>NZ_LXRG01000163.1 GCF_001651035.1 Halomonas sp. ALS9 | reverse complement strand
AAGCGCACTCAGGAGGCGCCATCAGGCATTCATTGACCGAGTGTTGCACTTAGAGTTGGAGACCGCCAAGTTTTAAAACACACACCTCTTTGTCAGCATATGCTATAAAGTCGTTGTATTTTTTTAAAAGCTGATTTCTAACCTTAACCACATCAACTTGAGATTTAAGCATGAGTTGCTCTTTCATCTTATCGACAGTGTCAGTTAAGCTTTTTCCACCGGACAAAGATATGAAGCCTAACATATGCCTGTTTATAGCCCTAAACCGGAAACCGTGTTTATTTACTTCTTTATAAACCTCTAAGCATTCAGATATTAATATATTTTTATTTTGCATAATTGTCATTTTACATTTCCTCTAATAAATCAATCAAACCACCCGCCCAATCCGAATCTCACACCGCCTCATAATCTCCACATCATGCATATCCTGCGGCTTGATTATTTCCAGCTGGTAGTGGTCGTTGTCGCTGATCAAGTACAGCGCCGCCCGCCAGGCGCTGCATACGCTTGATCCGGCGCTCGCCGCTGACAAGCAACAAAAACACGCCTTCCTGTTTCGGGTCGCGGCATTTGTACCAACCATTTACTAACCTTAAGAAAGCCTAACCCATCGATACGGCTAGCACCATTCTCCTAATGCACATTTAGAGCGCTATTTCATAGCATTGCTGGGTGATACCCAGCCTGATCTGCGGCGTAAGCGCTATGGCAACTACCCTGCTATGTGCTGCGCACCCTTTCTTCCGTACAATGGCGCGCATACACCACGCCACCTCTGACAAGCTCTCAAGGTGTACCAGGTTTTTAGGCATCAGCTGTTATCACTGCTTGGTACAGTTTGGGACACCAGGTGCGTTAATTACGGTTTTAAGAGGCAATATGGCTGCACACAGTGCAGCCAACAGTGTTATTAAATGACTAATTTACTTAAAGAAAATAGTGCAGATCGGGGGCGACTTTTTTCGGTGGCGCCCATGATGGACTGGACTACAAGGGACTACAGAGCGTTCGCACGCACGTTAACCAAGCGGGCGCTGCTGTATACCGAGATGGTCACGACCGGTGCGATTTTGCACGGAACGCCCCGTGAGCGCTTTTTGGGCTATAACGAGGTGGAGCATCCGCTTGCGCTGCAGTTAGGCGGCAGCGATGCCGGTGAGCTGGCGGAGTGTGCGGCGATTGCCGAGTCGTGGGGCTACGATGAGGTGAACCTGAACGTGGGTTGCCCGAGCGACCGCGTGCAGAACAATATGATTGGCGCGTGCTTGATGGGCTACCCCGAAAAGGTGGCCGATGCCGTGCGGGCAATGCAGGCCGCGGTGTCTATTCCGGTCACGGTGAAGTGCCGTATTGGCATCGATGACCAGGATGAAGATGCCGATCTTGAGCGGTTTATCTCTATCGTTGCTGACGCAGGCTGCGAGGTGTTTACCGTTCACGCCCGTAAAGCATGGCTGCAGGGTTTGTCGCCAAAGCAGAACCGCGATGTACCGCCGCTTAACTACCCCCGCGTTCACCGTTTAAAGCAGAGCCGCCCTGAATTGCATATCGGCATTAATGGCGGGATTAAAACGCTGGCGGAGTGCCAAGAGCAGCTTACCCATGTGGATAGCGTGATGGTAGGCCGTGAGGCGTATCAAAACCCGTGGCTGTTAGCCGGGGTTGATGAGCAGCTTTTTGGTGAGAAAGGCCCGGCGGCAAGCCGCTTGGATGCCGCGAAGGCTTTCCGGCCGTATATTCAGCAGCGCTTGGATGAAGGGGCAAAGCTAAATCACATTACCCGTCACCTGCTGGGCTTGTTTCAGGGCTGTTCTGGCGGCAGGCGCTTCCGGCGCCATTTGTCAGAACATGCCCATAAAGAAGGCGCAGGATTGCGCCTATTTGATGACGCACTTAGCTTGGTAAATGAACCCGAGTGCGTCGTATAAGTGCGTCGTATAAAAAAAACCGCTACGCAAGCGTAGCGGGGTCGTGTTCTTAGTAGCGTAGGCTTACTGACTGTTTTCCCGGCGGTTCGCCATTACGCCCTGCTCAACACGCTCGCCGATCGTCTGATCAACGTTTTTCCAGTACTCGAATACACGTGACAATACCGGCTCTTCAACACCGTCGGAAACGTGGCCCACAATGTTGCTGACCAACCGATCACGGGCTGCGTCATCCATTACCTTATTGACTAGGTCATTGGCTTGGTTGAAGTCGCCATCGCCTGGGCGCAGCGTGTAGGCGGCGCGAACCAACTCGCCGTCAGTCTCCCATGTCGTATCTTCCGGGTACCTTTCCGGGTTGGCGTGCGCGCCCCCTTTGCTATTAGGTGCGTACACCGGGTCGGTGGAGTGGGCAATACGCATCCGACCACCTTGGGAATAGCTGTTAACCGGGGTCTTGGGCGCATTAACGGGGATATGTTGGTAGTTCACCCCTAAACGCGCGCGGTGCGCATCAGCGTAGGAGATTACCCGCGCCAACAGCATTTTATCGGGCGAGAAACCAGTCCCCGGTACGCTGTTGCTGGGCTGAAACGCTGCCTGTTCGATTTGGCTGTGAAAATCTACGGGGTTGCGATCCAACGTCATCTTACCTACTTCTTGCAGCGGATAGTCAGCGTGCGGCCACACCTTGGTCAAATCGAAGGGGTTGATGTGGTAGGTCTTGGCATCTTCAAACGGCATAATCTGAACTTGCAGCGTCCAGGTGGGATAATCACCGCGTTTGATAGCATCAAACAGATCGCGGCGATGGTAGTCGGCATCCGCACCCGCCATCTTATCGGCCTGTTCCTGGGTCATGCACTTAATACCCTGGTCAGTCTTGAAGTGGTACTTCACCCAGAAACGCTCGCCTTCAGCGTTAACCCACATATAGGTATGGCTTGAATAGCCGTTCATATGGCGCCAGCTGGCGGGGATACCCCGATCGCCCATCAGCCAGGTTACCTGGTGTGCAGATTGCGGCGAAAGCGTCCAGAAATCCCACTGCATATCGTGATCACGCAAGCCGTTATCCGCTCGACGCTTTTGTGAGTGGATAAAGTGCTGGAATTTGAGCGGATCGCGAACGAAGAACACAGGGGTATTATTACCCACCATGTCGAAGTTGCCCTCTTCGGTGTAAAACTTCAACGAGAAGCCACGGGGGTCGCGCCAAGTGTCCGGGCTACCCGACTCACCGGCCACCGTCGAGAAACGCGCCAGCATCTCGGTTTTTTTACCCGGCTGGAGAAATTCCGCCTTGGTGTATTGGCTAACATCGTGCGTTACTTGGAAGTGACCAAAGGCGCCGCTCCCTTTTGCGTGGGGCTGACGATCCGGAATCATTTCCCGGTTAAAAGCAGCCATCTGTTCCATCAAGTAGTGGTCATGCAGAACAATCGGCCCATCAGGGCCTACCGTTAGCGAGTGTTCATCACTGCTAACCGGTATGCCTGCATCCGTTGTTGTATGCTTACCTGTATCGCTCGTCATCGTATTTCCTCCATGTCACGGTCGACGTGGCGATTTATCGCCACTCATTCGAGCACGATGAAAGCTTGGCTATTTTTTGTTTTTTTACATTCTTATTTCAGTAGCCGCTAACAAAGCCCACCCCTAGGTATAGTCAAGCAGCGGCCAACTTGCCATTTATAGTAGCCAATTCTTAACTATCAAAGAGATAGCAATTAACTATGAAAGCCAATTAATAAAATGAATCAGGAGGCGGCACCAGGCTTGAGTTAAAGCTTTCAACGGCGGTTTCAGCCTCCTCAATTTCATCAAAGCGGGCAATATGGAACAGCGCCTCGCCTTCGTTGGCCAGCGGTAAACGGCTCATGCCAATCACAATGCCATCGGCAGCGGCGCGCACTTCACCCTCGTCATTACCAAAAGGGTCAGCGACTTTGCCCAGTACTTCTCCTTTGGCAACGCGGGCGCCTAAGCGCACCTTAGGGCGCAAAATACCGTCGATAGGTGCACGTGCCCAGCTTGACCCTTTGGCCAGCTCCGCGGGTGCTGGCGTGCGGCGGCGCTGCTCGCCGGTCAGCATGCCTAAACGGCGCATCACCCTCAGCACGCCACGCACCCCTGGGGCAATCGCCCACTCGTCAAAACGCAGCGCTTCGCCAGCTTCATAGGTGAGCACCGGAATCCCCCGCGTCTGGGCGTAGTGGCGCAGGCTACCTTCACGTAGTTCCGCATTGAGCACCACCGGTGCGCCAAAAGCATCGGCCATGCGCTCAGTTTCACTGCCGGTTTGCAGCTGAGCACGAATTTGTGGCAGGTTGGTACGGTGAATAGCCCCGGTGTGCAGATCAATAATATGCGTGGCGTGATCAACAATTTTTTCGCGAAATAACGCTGCGATGCGACCGCCCAAAGAGCCTGACTCACTGCCCGGAAAGCAGCGATTAAGATCCCGGCGATCCGGTAAATAGCGCGTTTGCTGTAAGAAGCCAAATACATTCACCACCGGCACAGCGATCAAGGTGCCGCGGATACTATTGATCGCTTTTGCGCGTAGCACCCGGCGGACAATTTCCACCCCGTTGATCTCATCACCATGAATGCCACCACAGACCAACAGCACCGGGCCATCCTTGCGACCATGAACGACCTCGACAGGAATGTGCAGGGGCGTGTGGGTATACAAACGCGCCACCGGCACGTCAACTTGTAAGCGTTGGCCGGGCATAATGGTATGTTCGCCCAGCTGAAAAGGAGCTCGCGCCATGCTTTCTATCCTGTTTTTTTAATCCGTTATGCTCACGACATTCGTACGATGTGAGCCAGTCTCATTGCCTGTTTATACGCTTTCAGTCAAGAAATGACGAATTTGTTAATCCACGTTATGAGATGAAACATTTATCCATACAGTTTTGAATGTAAATGTGCTCAAGCTTAGGTTAAAATGTGACCATACTGTGTCGATTATGAGGTTGCACTTTCATGGCAAGAAAGACCAAAGCTGAGGCCGCCGCTACTCGCGAAGCGCTGCTTGAAGCTGCTGAAGAGGTATTTTTTGCCAAAGGCGTGGCACGCACCTCTCTAGAGCAAATCGCTCGCCATGCTGGCCTTACCCGCGGTGCCGTGTATTGGCATTTTAAGAACAAAGGCGACCTGTTCATGGCGCTGGTTGAACAGGTGCGTATGCCGTTTCAGTCGTTGATGGATGAGGTGGACAAAGCTGACCCCGAGCTATCGCCGCTAGAAGCCATACGCCTAGCCTGCCATGCTGGCTTGGTGCGCATTGAGCAACCGTCTTACCAACGGGTACTGTCGATTTTATTGCATCGCTGTGAGTTTTTCAGCGACATCAATCCGCTGGAAATGCAGGAAGAGATTGGCAACGAGTGCTTTGATGAAATGCTTGACGTATTTATCCTTGCTAAACAGCAGCAGTTACTGCGCGAAGATTTAAGCCCGCAAATAGCAGCTCGCTTGATGCAATCAATGATGGGTGGTCTATTCCACGACTGGCTGCGTAACCCCGAAGCTTTTTCGATTCGTGAACGTGGTGGCGAGCTGATTGATGCCGCTATTCGTATGATGCAGCGCTAAACACTTCATTCAGCTATCGCTGCAGTGCAGCAAGTATGCTAATACTGGCCATACCGTTACAGCCGTGTGAGCCGACTATGGATGCCTTAGCGTTTATCCGCGTACGCGAATTAGAAGTGGCCGTACGTATTTGGAACCCTACCGCCCCCCGCACACTTATCGCCTGGCATGGCCTTGCTCGCCATGGGGGCGACTTTAATGCGTTGGCGCGGAAACTCGGTAGTGAGTGGCGGGTGCTCGCTCCAGACACTCCAGGCCGCGGGTTATCTAGCTGGTCGCTATTCCCTGCCCATGATTATCTTTATAGCCATTACGTAACTGTTGCAATCGCGCTACTCGATCACTTTGAACTTGATGACGTTGATTGGCTGGGCACCTCAATGGGTGGACTACTAGGCATGCTGATCGCCGCAGATCCACAGCACAGCGCGCGTATTTCCCGGCTGATTCTTAACGACGTTGGCCCTGAGCTGAACACACAGGGCCTGATTGGTCTTTCCAGTTATTTCGGCGTTACCCATCGGTTTTCTACCTTTAGCGAACTCCAACAAGAGCTTAATCAGCACTACGCCAGCTTCGGCATTACCGCTGAATCCGCACGCCGCGAGCTCGCGCTCAACAGTGCCCGTCGCTTGCCGGATGGCAGTTGGACGTACCACTTTGACCCACGCATCGGCGAACAGTTTGTGCATGATACGCCGCGCGATATGTGGGCCGACTGGGCGAATATTCGCTGCCCGGTGATGGTCATTCGCGGGGAAGAGTCTACATTATTAGACCCTGAAACATTGCCGAAGATGGCCGAGGCACAGCCTAAGCTAGTAACGCTGAGTGTGCCTAACTGCGGTCACGCCCCCATGCTGGATAAACCGGCACAGGTTGACCCCATTCGCCACTTTTTAAACCGCCCCGCACCTCGCCCAACGCCAGATAATAAAACGCAAAACGCCACTGGCTGGCAGCGTGCAATGCAGTGGCTGGCGCAGCAGTGGCGTCGGTGGTGGAAATAAACCGTGACGCGGTAAATTTGCGCTTCCCTGCACCCCAGCGAGAGTGGCGTATTAGTGCGAAGGCGAGTAATGGGCTGAAGTGCGGTTTTTCTGATTGAGTCGCAGTTTGTTCAAACGAATCCGTGTTTCAAGATACGCCTGTTCAGAGACGCTGCGGTAAGCCCCTTCTTCAGGTAAGTACTTCACCAGCACCCGGCGTTCTCCCTGTACAGGCAGGGCATCGCGTTTGCTGAGTAGTTTCACCGTGCTGTTGGGCTCATTATCAATCATTGCAAACGCCTGCTCCCCCGCGCCTTGGCGCTCAGTCACGATGACCGTTTGGCCCAGTAAACAGCGCCGGGTGAAGGGGCGGTAACGGTGCAGCCCACGGTGCAACGCTTGGCAGAGCATTGCCGCTACGGGCGAGGCAACCACTAGTGAAACCCATAGCACCAGTACCCCTACCGGGATACGTATCAAGCCCAGTGGCAACCAACGCAATACCAGCAGTTCGATTGCCAAGGTGAGCACGGCACCAATGGTTAAAATTACCGTTAATGCCAGCGTGGCGGGAACCCCCGCGAAGCCTAAAGAGACCAGCGTGCTGGCAAGATGATCCTCTTTTAGACTATCGCGCTCAAACAGCTCTAAGGGCGCCAGGCGGATAATCACTAATAGCCAGTAGAGGGCGAGTAGCCCCAGTAATAGGGTAAAAACAATGCCCGGAAATTGCGTAGCAGCGTGCAGTAGAGATTGCATGGCGTGTCCTCCCCCGGTACTTAGCCGGTGATGTGTTGTTACTTCCAGCTTAGTCCAGGTTAGCTTTGGAATGCCACTTCTAACTTGACCTGGGTCATCGTACTAAAAAAAACGGGTGCCACCCGAAGGTAGCACCCGCTTACTATCGCCCTTGGTTAATCGCTAAGGGTTAGTGCTTGTCATGCTCCAGTGCTGGCTTAGCAGAACCATGCTTGTTTCCTTTCATCTTACGACCTAGCCAATCAGACGCCGTCGCAATCATGGCATAGAAGCTGGGAATAAACAGACTACCCAAAGTAGCAACCGAGAACATACCCATCGCCACTGTGGTACCGATGTGGTGGCTACTCACATCGCTGGCACCGGTGGCTAAGGCCAACGGCAAAGTGCCGAAGATAAACGCCAAGGAGGTCATTACAATGGGGCGGAAACGCAGCTCAGCCGCAGTAATCGCCGCTTCACGAATGGTTTTGCCCTGTTCTTTACGCTGCAGCTCAGCAAATTCCACAATCAGGATCGCGTTCTTCGCCGCAAGACCGACGACTACCAGCATGCCGATCTGGACATAAACACTGGTATCCAGCCCGCGCAGAACTATCCCGCCAATACCGCCGAGGAAAGCAAAGGGCGTTGCCGTCAGTACCGCCAGCGGTAACGACCAGCTTTCATACTGGGCCGCCAAAATCAGGAACACCATCAACAGCCCGAAGACAATTGCCAGCGTCGCGGCACTGCCCATGTTGGACTCCTGATAAGCCGTACCGGTCCAACCCATCCCCCAGTTATCGCCCAGTGTTTCTTGCACCACCTCGTTCATCGCTTCTATCGCCTGAGCGGAACTGTAGCCAGCAGCGGGTTCACCCTGGAACATAGCGCCAGCGTAAACACCAAAGCGCGATACGACCGATGGGCCGGTTTGGCGCTCAAGCTCGACAAATTCAGAAAGCGGGATACGTTCGCCATTTCCACCACGCACATAAACGCTGTTGATGTCTTCTGGCGTTTTGCGGAATTCAGCTTCGTTTTGCAGATACACCTGGAAATTACGGTTTTGATAGCTGAAATAGTTAACAAAGCCGTTACCAAATGTATTGGACAGGGCCGAGTTAATATTTTCCAGTGCAACGCCGTAACTTAACGCTTTCTGTTGGTCGATATTGGCACGGTAGGACGGCACATTAACGTTAAAGGTGGTGAACACCCGGTTCAACGCTGGATGTTGGTTGGCCTTCTGCATGATTTGCAGTGAGGCTTGATAGAGCTCACGAGTCGATGCACCATCAAATGATTGCAAATACCCCGTAAAACCACCCGTGGTCGAAAGCCCCATGATCGGTGGCAAATTAAAGGCCATCGCAGAGCCACCATCAATACTGGCCCCCAGCCCCATAATGCGACCAACGAGTTCGGTAGCAGTCAGCTCACGCTCAGACCAAGGGCTTAGGTTTATAAACATAACTCCCCGAGCAGTGTTAACGGCACTCGACAAAATGTCATAGCCCGCCACCGCTGAGGAGTATTCCACACCGGGGATATCTTCAATCGCCGCGCTGAGCTTCGACATATAGCGTTGGGTACGATCCAGCGACGCGGCATCAGGCAGTGAGACGCTTACCAGCACGACCCCCTGATCCGTCTCTGGCACCAGTGTTGAAGGCGTATTGGCGTATAGCCAGTACGAGCCCACCCCGGTAAGTACCGTGAGTGCCAGCGCCAACACCCAAAACCTCACCAAGCCTTTCACTAGCCACATATAAGCGGCGGTGATACCCGCAAACAGCCGGTCAAACAGCCGCAGCGGTGTATTCAAGGCGCGTTTAAACTTGGTCTGACCGGCCCCGGCAATTTTATGTTTAATAAAAATCGCAGACAGGGCGGGCGTAAAGGTCAACGCCATTAACGCCGAGATGGCCACCGAAATCGCCACGGTGATCGCAAACTGCTGGTAAATCTGCCCGGTAAAGCCGCCCAGGAAAGCCACGGGTACAAATACCGCGGCCATGATCAGTGAGGTCGCAATAACCGGTCCACCGACTTCTTTCATCGCCCTGACGGTGGCGTCGCGCACACTGATATCTTCCTCTTCACTCAGCACGCGCTCCACGTTTTCCACCACCAGAATGGCATCGTCAACCACAATGCCTATCGATAGCACCAGCGCAAATAGCGTTAACAGGTTGATCGAGAAGCCAAACATGTAGAAACCGGCAAAAGTGCCTACCACCGCAACCGGCACCACCGACATGGCAATCACGGTGAAACGCCAGTTCTGCAGGAAAATAAACAAAATGACGATAACGATCAGGAAGGCTTCAACAAAGGTATGTAGAACCGTCTCAACCGATGCATCTATAAACAGCGTAGTGTCATAGGGAGCAACATATTCAAGACCAGGCGGAAACCTCTCGGCCAGCTCGTCCATGGTGACTCGCACGCCCTCAGCCGTTGCCAGCGCGTTGGCTCCGGGCTGTTGGTTGATAATAATTGGCGTCATGGTAGAGCCGTTCAAACGTGCGTCAACGCCGTAGAAAGAGGCTCCAAGCTCAATCCGCGCTACATCTTCCAGGCGCAATGAAGAACCATCGCTATTGGTGCGTAGGTAAATATTACGGAAATCGTCGACATCATTCAGACGGCCGCCTGCGGTAATCGTATAAGTGTACGCCCGCGGCTCACTTTGCGGCGTTGAGGCCAGACTACCGGCCGGGATCTCAGTATTTTGTGCTCTAATCGCACTGGCCACTTCGCTGGGCGTAAGGTCGTACTGGGCCAACTTGTCCGGATCCATCCAGACTCGCATGGCGAACTCGCCACCACCTAACACTTCGGCGTTACCCACCCCCGGAACCTGACGCAGTTCGTCAAGCACGTTGAGGGTTGCGTAGTTCTGCATATAGATGTTGTCGTAGTCGCCATCAGGCGAGGTCAACGCGATAAACATCAAAATAGAGTCGGAACGCAGCTCAACGGTAACACCTTGGGACTGCACAGCCTCGGGGAGCTGGGATAGCGCCCCTTGAACACGGTTATTGACGTTAATGGTATTGATATCACCATCGGTGCCGATATTAAACGCCACACTCAGGCTCATGGTGCCGTTATCGGCGCTGTTTGAGGTCATGTAGAGCATGTCCTCAACGCCGTTAATGGCTTCTGCGATCGGTGCTGCCACCGTTTGCGCCACGGTTTCCGCATCCGCACCTGGGAACTGCGCCTGAACTGAGACTGTGGGCGGCACTACGCTTGGGTACTGCTCAATGGGCAGAACGCGCATCGACATCACGCCCACCAGCGTCACGATAATTGCCAGTACTGTGGCAAATATCGGGCGGCTGATGAAGAAGTTAGAGAAATTCATTATTGCGCACCCTCTTCCCCTTCAGCGGGCTGGCCATCAGCAGCCCCCTCTTCCATCTGTTGCGCCGCTTCTGCCTGCTCTTGCGCTTCTTCTTGCTCGGCCTCTTCGACCACAGCCTCCGCATCGCCACTAAACGGCTGAGGATCAATAACCATGCCCGGTTGTAAACCCGCCGGGTCGCCGACAATTACTCGATCGCCTGGCTCAATGCCTTCACGAATCAACTGCCAAGGGCCAGCAACTTCGCCTAATGAAACAGTCCTTTCGCGGGCTTTGTTATCTTCATCCAGGACAAACACCTGCGGGCCCATCAACCCTTGCGTCACCGCGATTTCAGGCACTGCTATTACGTCAAAGCGTTTCAGGCCCTCAATACGCACACGCACAAATTGCCCAGGCAGTATGCTTGCGTCGGGATTTTCAAAGGTGGCTGACGCTTGCACGGTGCTGGTGCCGCTATCGACCCGCGAGCCCAGAAAGTCTAAATGCCCTTCTAATTCAGAATCGCTGCCACCACTTACGCCTGGGATACTCAACCGCGCACGAATATCCGAGGTATCACCGCCGTCACTCAACTGGCGACGCAGCTCAAAAGCATCACGCTGGGGCAACTGGAAACGCACTTCCAACGGATCCAGCGGAGTGATCGTCGCTAATTCCGTACCAGAGGTAACCAGATTGCCCACGTTAATTTGGCTCAACCCGATCATGCCCGATACAGGGGCTGTCACTTGGGAGTAGCCGAGATCCAGGTTAGCGCTGGAGAGTGCCGCTTCTGCCTGTGCTACGCTCGCTTGGGCAACCCGTTGGTCGGCTAGTGCCTGGTCATACTGCTGACGACTCACCGAGTTTTGGCTGAGTAGCTGCTCAAAACGCTGGGCATCACGCTGGGCCCTGGAAAGCTCGGCACGGGCGCTCTGAAGATCCGCTTCACGCTGATTGACCGTTGCCTGGTAAAGATCCGGCTCGATGGTGTAAAGGCGATCACCCTCTTCGACCAACTGGCCGGGTTCGAAGTGGCGCTCTTCAAGAAAACCATTTACACGGGCAACCAAGGTGACCTCATCATCACTGCGCAGCAGCGAGGGGTACGACTTATCCAGCGGTATATCCTGACGCGCCATTTCAGCCACTTCGAACTTATGGGGCGGGGCTTCTTGCCCACCCCCCTGCTGGGGTGCCTCGGCTTGCTCTTGACCACAGGCTGAAAGCGCCAACGCAGCTACCAGCGTCACCAGACTCGCTCGGCGTGAGTGAATCATCTTCTTCATACGTTGAATTCCCATATATCTTTTTTAAGGTGACCGATAGCACGCGCGCACCTGGATCACTCACAATCGACAAGCAATTAAGTGCCAGGCTGGGGCGGCGCACCGATGTTGAGCGCGGGTTCATAGCGGTCGTTGCCGCTGGTTTCGGGCAAGGTAAAGTTCACCTCATCACCGGTTAACCACGCATTGACTTCCTCAATGGCGTCTACATCCAGGCGACCGGCCTGCTGACGCAGCGAGAGCAGATTCACCACATAGTCGTAGCGAGCCTCGGCGTAATTAGCGATGGCGTTATACAAATTCTGCTCAGCGTTCAAAACATCCACAATATTCCGGGTGCCGACCTCGTAACCGGCGCGCGTGGCTTCCAACGCACTTCGGTTAGAAACGATGGCTTGCTGTCGAGCCTCGACGGTTTCCACATCGTTGCTGACTTGGGTGTACAGCGAGCGCACCTGCTGGATCGACGAGCGACGCTGAGACTCGAAATCGTACTGGCTACTCTCCAGTTGATAGGTTCCCTGGCGGATGCTGGCGCTGGTACTACCACCGGTATAGATCGGTAAATTAGCGCTGATACCCACCTGGCTGGAGGAATCATTCCCGGTGGTGCCATCAATGTCACTGTCGCCATATTGATAGTTGCCAAAGGCTTGCAGGGTAGGCAAACGACCCGCGCGGGCAATGTCTACACCGCTACGGGAAACCTCAATAGCCGCCTGCTGGGCCAATACTTGCGGATTAAGCTCAAGGGCTTGCTCTACCCAATAGTCGCGGCTGCTTGGCTCAGGGAGGGCAATCGGCATGCTGTCACCCAACGCTTCAATTCTGGCATAGCGCTGGCCGGTCAACTGCTCTAGTGCCTCAAAAGCCACCTGTAGATTGCTCTCCGCGGCAATCCGATCAGCACGTGACTGGTCAAAGGTAGCGCGAGCCTCTTCGACTTCAGTAATCGCAATCAAACCCACCTCAAACTGCTCGCCGGCTTGCTCAAGCTGGCGCCCAATAGCACGTTCCTGGGCAAGACGCGCTTCTAAAACTTCGTATGCACGTAGAATGTCGAAATAGGCGCTGGCCACATCAATTAACAGCTGCTGTTCGGTCGCCGCTAGCAAATAGACCTGCTGATCGATCTGGCGCTCGGCCTGGCTGACTTGTCGGCGCGTCACCTCATCATAGAGTGCCTGGGTGGCTTCAAGGGTGAGTGACGCGGTGTTGTAGCGGTCATCACCGGCACTCACATTACCTGCGCCAGCACCTGCTCCCGCTTGGGAGGATCCCTGACTTTCATACTGCTGGTTATGCGTCACATTGCCCGACGCATTGATTTGGGGGAGCAGCCCACCTCGCACAATATCTCGACCTGCTTCAACGCCCAAATATTCGGAGCGCGCCGATGCAAGCGCAGCGTTATTGTCCAACGCATCACGGGTAATCGTGATGAGGTCGGCAGCTTGAGCAGGCAATACAAAAGAAGCGGTTAATACCGCTAACAGTAGGGGTCGTAAAGGGGCATTGACTGCCCAGTGTGCCAGTCGCATGGTGTTGCCTCTAGGTATCAGCGTCAGGTTGGCGAACGCACTAATCAATCAGCGCACTCATTCACTCAAAGTGCGGTGCCACTCAAAGTGCGGTGCCACTCAAAGTGCGGTGCCACTCAAAGTGCGGTGCCACTCAAAGTGCGGTGCCACTCAAAGTGCGGTGCCACTCAGAAAGATGAGCATTATAGTTACATTCATGTATGTATGCTAGCCTTGAACAATCTAAAAATGTGTGTACAGCCTATTGTCAAGTCGCTTCCAGCTTACCTTAGCCCAAAGCATGATGGCCTGGCGATTAATGCGGCGCTCTTTTACGAAATGCTCGCGTGTCGATGCCCCATTTATTAAGCCGCGAGGCCAGCGTCGTTGGCTTGATGCCAAGCAACTCCGCCGCCCCGCCCGCGCCTGAGACTTTCCCTCCAGCCCGCTTCAACGCGGCAATCGTGCTTTCCCGCTGGCGCAGGGCTAGCGCATGTTCGGTGAGCAATGCTGCGTCTCTCTGTTCTTCGTTGAAATGGGTCACAGAAGGCGTCAGATTAGTTCGGCTTATCTTACCCGGCGACTTCCCCAACAGCAGGTCATCAAACATCAAGCGCCGATCCTGGGTGACAATGACTTGTCGCTCAATAATATTTTCCAGTTCGCGAATATTGCCCGGCCAGGGGTAGCGCTGCAGAATCTCTAACTGGGCCGGGGGAATCCGCACGCCTGGCTTGTTGAACTTCAGGCAAGCCCGCTGTAAAAAATGCCGCGCCAGCAGCGGTACGTCCTCGATTCGCTTACGCAGCGGTATCGAGTCAATGGGAAATACGTTAAGGCGGAAATAGAGATCTTCACGAAAATGGCCCGCATCAATCATGTCGCGCAGCTCGCGGTTAGTGGCGGCAATCACACGAACGTCAACCTCCTGGGTACGGTTATCGCCCACCCGCTCAAACTGCTGATCCTGCAACACCCGCAGCAGCTTGCTCTGTAGTTCCAGGGGTATTTCACCGACCTCATCCAAAAACAGTGTGCCGCCGTGGGCCAGCTCAAAGCGCCCAGTGCGATCCTGCACCGCACCGGTAAAAGCGCCTTTCACATGGCCAAAGAATTCGCTTTCAAACAAGTCGCGTGGAATAGCCGCGCAGTTCACCCGGATCAGCGGTCGGTCGCTACGCGTGCTACCGGCATGAATGGCGCGGGCAATCAGCTCTTTACCAGTACCCGATTCACCGCTAATTAGCACGTTGGCGCTGGTGGGAGCGACCAGTTCAATCTGCTGGATTAACTTTGCCACCGCCGGGCTGTTGCCGACAATATCACGATGGTTAAGCTCCGCTTTTATCTCTTCTTGAAGATACTCATTTTCTAATTCCAAACGCTGTTTAAGCGACTCCACTTCTGCGAGGGCGTCGCGCAACTGCTGCTCTGCGCGCTTACGTTCACGTATATCGCGAAACAGCACCACTGCCCCAACCAAACGGCCCATCTCAAAAATCGGCGTGCTGGTGTACTCAACGGGGATCGCTTCGCCATTTTTGTGCCAAAACACTTCGTTGTCGACGTGATGCACCTGGCCATCACTAAACGAGGCGTGGATTGGGCACTGCTGTACCGGAAAATGACTGCCATCGGCGTGAGTGTGATGGAACATCAGGTGTGCGTCGTGGCCCACCATATCCTCGGTGCTCCAGCCTAAAATACGTTCGGCGGCGGGATTAACAAAAGTCGTTTTACCCTCGGCATCCAGGCCATAAATACCCTCGCCCGCCGCGCTGAGAATGAGCTGGTTTTGCTTCTCAATGCGCTCAAACACCTGCTCGACCCGCTGCCAGCCCACTTCCCCCTGGCGGTGCTGGCGGCCTAGTTCCGCTTTTGCCCGCCGCTGCTCGGCTTTATGGCGGTCAATCAGCGTCAATAACAGCTGCCCAGAGTCGTCGATACGCTGCGCATAAACTTCAACTCGATACGGTTGGCGAAGCATATCTAGCATCACCAAATCATCCGACCAAGCCGTTTTTTGAACCAGCGCTTCATCGGTAAAGCTCACCCATAGCGACAGCGACGCACTCAAACGATGGCTAAACGGCGACTTGAGAGGGAGCACTTCATGCATATTGAGCATCGCGCAGGCGGCCGGGTTAGCGTCCAGCAACTGATCGGCAAAAGGATCAATCACGATCATTGCCAGCGGTGAAAAATCGCCCATTAGAGCTGCGGTGCGAGTGCGTTTTTGCTCAGCCATTGGCGTATACCTCAAAGGTGATCTTCCCTTAAGCATTCAATTCCCACGCCACTTACGACTTTTCGTCATTAAAACAACGAAATATCGTTAATTACGTTTTTTCGTAACCCATTCCTCCCTTCAGAAACGTTAACAACAATAAAATTTAAATCTTTAAAAACAATAAGATAAGTTCATAAGGCGTGAATTGGCACACAAATCGCACTACATGTACGGATAGCGCAATAGCGTCGCACGCTGAATCCCTTCCGCACCAAGATGGCGCAGCCATCGGTTTTATTGTTCCGTTCGAGAAACACTAAAACTCTTGGGCCAGGCGTTAATAAACCGAAATGACACAGGAGACATACTTATGTCTTATCTAATGCCCAGTGAGTTCGTCACTAAGTTGGTGGATCAGGGTGAGTCAAAAGTCTATATGGGCACCCGGGACACGCTTATTCGTGCCTTTATGGCCGGGGCCACCCTAGCGTTGGCGGTTATTTTTGCCATCACCATCGCGACCCAAACAGGCAACTTCTTGATTGGGGCACTGCTCTTTCCCGTGGGCTTCGTCATGCTCTATCTGATGGGCTATGACCTGCTAACCGGGGTTTTTACGCTAGTGCCTATTGCATGGCTCGATAAGCGTCCTGGCGTCACTCTACCGCGAATGCTGAAGTGCTGGGGGTTGGTGGGGCTTGGTAACCTCGGAGGCGCCCTGTTTATCGCCATCTTCGGCTACCTGAATTTCACCATGGGCGGTACCGAGGAGATCAACGCTGTCGGCCAAACGATGATGGCCGTGGGTGAAAGCCGCACGGTAGGTTACCAAGAGGCGGGTTTTGCCGGTTGGATCGTGCTCTTCTTGAGAGGCATGTTCTGCAACTGGATGGTATCCATGGGCGTCGTTGGAGCCGCCATTTCAACGACGGTTTCCGGCAAAATCATGGCCATGTGGATGCCGATTATTGTGTTTTTCTATCTCGGTTTTGAGCACTCCGTGGTCAACATGTTCCTGTTCCCCATTGGCCTAATGATGGGCGCCGACTTCACTCTGTACCAATACATTATGTGGAACGAAATCCCCACAGTGCTGGGCAACCTGGTCGGTGGCTTGACCTTGGTTGGATTGGTTCTCTACACCACCCACGTCCGTACGCAGCCTAAAAAGGTTTTATCTTGATCGACGACCAGTCGATGATCAGGGCGTTATTCGCCCTCCATTTAACGGGAGAACTCTCATGGATAAGCTCGAAATGCGTCACACCCTGCTCGCCGCCAAAGCGCGCAAGAAAATGAGCTGGGATGATATTGGCAAAGCGGTTGGCATGTCGCCGGTTTGGGTGGCCTCCGCCTGTTACGGCATGAACAGCGCCAGCGCCGATATCGCCCATAAGATTTGCGATACTCTAGGTGTGGAGAACGATGTCGCCGAGGCTTTGGTGGCTTTCCCCACCAAGGCCTGGGATGAAGCGATCCCCCAGGATCCGTTTATCTACCGCCTATATGAGGTCGTCGGTGTGTACGGGGAGACCTTGAAAGACGTGGTGCAGGAAAAATTTGGCGACGGCATTATGAGCGCCATCGACTTCACCATGGAGGTCGACAAAGTCGAAGACCCCAAAGGCGACCGAGTTCTGCTCACTCTTAACGGTAAGTTCTTGCCTTATAAATCCTGGTGAAACATCGCCAGTAACGTTCAAGCAAAACTTCAGTAGTAGATCCGCGGCGGGTGCCCAGAGGCCTTCGTCGCGGCTGTGTTGCACACCTTATACGTTGGAACATTAATCAGCGCTAATTAACAGCATATCATTTAACGATCTAGTACCGACTATCTATCCACTCCCGTCGATATCGCCCTGGTGCGCCCCTTGACTAAGCTAGCGGCCTCTTGTTTCATTACCTCCGGCATGTAGCTGGACGCTATAACATCAAGGATTTCATCTTGTTTTTTCACCTGGTCACGAATAGCTTTGATTACCGTGGCAGCACGCAATCCATAACGTCTCCCTAGCTCAAGGAAGTCATACCCCGTATAGAAGCCATAATGGGCATAGTGCTCGGTAAATGCCTCTTCTCCTGATTCAGGATCAGTCAATAGATCACAGGCAAGAAACTGGCCATTTTTACTGGCTTCAAACGCCTGCACAAACAACACATCGTAGCTAGGTGTGAGCTTGTCGAAATAGCCCCCAGGGGCATCGTCTACCCGTTGCAGACTCAGGTTTTTCATATGTAGGTCATCATTGCCAATCACATAGGAAAACAGCACTCGCTTAAAGAGATCCAGTTTGACAGCCATTTTCCCGAACGTCGCTGCGTCAATTTTTGTTCCCGCCAGCTCATAAGAAAGAGCGTATTTGCCCGCGGGAGGCATCCCGCTTATCTGCATGATGTCCTCTTGGTGAATTTTGCTACCGTCAGCTTGGCGGTCGAAGCGACGGGTAAGGTAAGCCAACTCTCCGTCCTTAAACGCAACCAGCGTGCGATTAGCCGTCTCAATACCGATACGCTCACTCGCCAGCATTGCCGCATGTTCATTTTCAGCCGCATGCGGATACTCCTCTGGGCTGGGCTTGAGGATGAACTCCCCACCTTCGGCTGTCGGCTCTAACTCCCGCGTCTCCGGGTTCAGCCGTAAAGAGAGTTTTTGCTGGACACCTGAAATCGATAGCCCCCTGGTGTACTGGGCACTTTTGGTGAAAAATTCCCGGCGGCTAAAGGTCAGCGGCAGTTTGATATCGGTTGTGCCAAACAGCTTTTTCAACGCGGTCTTACGATAGCCGAGTTCCATCTCGTCGGCCGCTAGTGGTGCTAACGTGGCTAGGCATCGACGATAGCTCATGCGTGATCCTCTAGCGATAGAACAGAAACAGCGCCGATCAGATCACGACCGTTCAGCAATAGCAGGCCGAAACTATCGTTCTCATCAATGCGTTGAGTGGTGGACTGTACCCGGCGTAGCCAGCCCTCAGAGACCAGGTTCTCAAAGAAAGGGGGCAGCCCTTGTGTGACGTAGGGCTCAGCAGAGAGCGGAATACTGAAGGCGATTGGATAGCCATCTATCCGGTAGAGAGCGTCATAGCTAAACTGAAAAAGGCCCTCTTCGTCCTCTTGCAGCAGCCCAGCGTATCGCCCCTTGTAATAGACCCTGGCTTTTCTCACCGTGCACTCACCAACAGCTCCAGACCTAATGCCTCAGCGATCTGCACAAGTTTAGGCACTTGTACCTGGAGGCTGCCCTTCTCAACCTTGTGGATGGTCACCGTACCCACGCCCGCTAGATCGGCTAGCGCCTCAACGGTCAGCTTCTGTCTTGTGCGGGCTTCGTTGATGACCTGGCCGACGCTGGACAAGGGCCTCAATTCACCTCGACTCTCGGCCACCCGCACCCGGTTCTCTAAGTCGACAAGATGGGACAAGAGACCCATTAGTGATGCTGTTGCTGTCGGCAGATCCGCGCCTTGCTTAGGTTTAGCAACAGTCGAGAATTGAGATTTACTATAACGCTTAACGTCGCGCTTATTGTCCGCAAAGGGCTCTTCTCGGAAGTGCTTGTTCAGAAGCCGATTCAAGTCTTCAAGAAAACCCGCCTCATCCTTCGTGTTTATGTCCATATCTGCCACCGAATAACAGTTTCATTCACTTTAGCAGATATTTTTTCTATTTTATTTATATTTATGTCATTTACGCTAGGTCAACGATTAAAACCTTCTTAAAAGTGTAGACCACGCAGTTTAGCAGCAAACCGGTTAGGGTCGTGCTGATAAGAACGTCGCGCCTAAGCATAAGTGGCAAGCCTCATCACGCTGCGTTCAACCGCCGAGCTATAACCGCCACCGAACAGCAGCAGGTGATTCAGCAGCGGGTAAAGCTGAAACAGCGCTTCACGCCTCGGCCAATCGGTCGGGGCGTCGCCGTTCCAGTAGGCGTCAAAAAACGCCTCCCCCGGCGAGCCAAATAGCGTCAGCATCGCTAGGTCGACTTCTGGATAGTGGCGATACACCGCTGGATCGATAATCGCTGGCCCCTTTGTCGTGAAGAGCACATTCCCCGACCATAGGTCACCGTGCAGCAGGCTGGGCGGTGCGTTGGGTAGCCAGCTCTCCAAATCCTGGGCCAAGCGCTCGATTCGTCCTCGCAGTTCGCTATCTAACAGCCCTTGCTGGTAACACGCGTCACACAAGGGTAATAAACGCCGCTCGCGCTGGAAGGCCCGCCCGTCACTGAGCGGTGCATTAGACTGGGGCGTGCGCCCACAGGCATTATCCTGATGCCAACCGTGGGCGTCGCCAATCACACCATGCAAGCCGCGCAGCCCTTCGCCAAGCGCTGCCGAGCTCTGCGGCCCACCGGGCACTGTATTCAGCGACTCAATGACCAGCCACCCCGCTGACAAACCTAATACCTCAGGCACCACAAGCTGCTCGCAGGCGCTGCGCAAGGTACGCAGCCCTTCTGCTTCACCGCGCAGTCGCGCCGCATCGTCGTGTTTAATCACCACCTGCCCCTGGCGCGTATCCAGACGGTACACCGCGGCGATATCTCCCCCACTGAGCGACTGCAAATCGCCAGTGGGGATTAAGTCGATAGATTCCAATAGCTGGCTCAGGGTGGCATCCATAAGACTTTCTCCCTGTCCCCGAATGAATAACTGCGTAGGCGTTAGGGTGCGCCCTAACCCCGACGCCATGGGCTAACCTGTATGTTAGCCTAGCCGTTTATCGATCAGGCTCTCTAACTCAAGCTGGTCGTCGTGGAAACGGCGGATACCATCGGCCAGCTTGTCGTTGGCCATGGCGTCCTGATTGTGGCCCCAACGGAAGGCGGCTTCGCTCAGCGGTTCGGTAGGCTTGCCATTGCCTTCGCCCGCTTGGATTTGCGCAGCAACGCTGCCTTCGGTGGCATCCAGCTCTTCTAATAATGCCGGCGAAATCGTTAGCCGTGGGCAGCCTGCCAGGGCGAGTACCTGCCCGGTATTACGGAAGCTGGCGCCCATGACCACGGTTTCATAGCCACCCTGGTTGGCACGCTGGCAAACGCCTTGCACAAACTGAACGCCCGGGTCGTTTTCCGGCGTGTAGTCATTGCCCGTCTCTTTTTTGTACCAATCGGTGACGCGGCCCACGAAGGGCGAGATCAGAAATACCCCGGCATCAAAGCAGGCCTGGGCCTGGGCATCGCTGAACAGTAGCGTCAAGTTGCACTGAATACCCTCACGCTCAAGTACCTCTGCAGCACGAATGCCTTCCCAGGTGGAGGCCAATTTGATGAGTACGCGATCCCGCGACACGCCGCGGGCGTCGTAGAGCTCAATTAACTCGTGGGCCTTGGCAATGCTGGCCTGGGTATCAAACGACAGCCGAGCTGCCACTTCGGTGGAGACACGCCCAGGTACAACCGCAGAAATCTCACTGCCCATGGCCACCGAAAGGCGGTCAACAGCATGTTTGACCTGCTCTTCACGGCTGCTACCGGAGGCTTTGACGCTGCTCAGCTCTTCATCAATCAGTCCTTGGTAACCGGCCAAACCAAACGCTTTGAGAATGAGCGAAGGATTGGTGGTGGCATCCTGAGGCTGATAACGACGAATAGCGTCAAGATCACCGGTGTCGGCGACGACAAGCGAATGTTGCTTCAACTGTTGCAGCTGGCTGGTCATAAAATCTCCTTGATATTCGTCTAATGCTTAATAATCACTTTACGCCGTCATGGCGTTGTTCAAGTGCTGCGCAGTAGCGCGCATAAATCGGTTGGTAGGCGGCCACCCGTTCCGGATGGGGGTCGGCCAGCGACTGGGCGTCCAGATGAACCAAGCGCTCGCACAGCGCTTCTAGCGTCACGCCCTCCGCACGCTGGTCGCACCAAGCCGCCTGTATCGCAGCGCCCAGGGCTGCCGCGTCGGTAATCTCGGGGCAAATCACCTGGGTGTCGGTAATATCCGCCACCATCTGTCGCCATACGGGGCTGTTAGCGCCGCCACCGATCAGCCGAATCTGACTGGCCCCGGCGGTTAAATCACCCAGCAATTCCAGCCCATAGCGTAGCCCGAAAGTGGCCCCCTCCACCACCGCCCGGCATAGATTAGCCTGGGTGGTATTAAGACTGGTCAGGCCGAGGAAGTCCGCTGAGGCATCCGGCAGCATGGGTACCCGCTCACCGTTGAAAAATGGCAGTACGGTAACACCCTCAGCGCCTATGGGCGCGCTGGCCACTTTCTCGCCAAAAGCCACCAAGTCTAAACCAAACAGCTCGCGTACCCGAGTAGTGGCCGAGGTGACATTCATCGTGCAGATTAGCGGCAACCAGCCGCCGGTGCTGGAGCAGAAGTTGGCGACCATGGCGCTGTCGCACTCAACGGGAGTAGCCGAGTAAGCGCATACGGTGCCGGAGGTGCCCAAACTCAGCGTAATCAGCCCTGGGGTAATATTGCCAGTGCCAATGGCGCCGAGCATATTGTCGCCACCGCCGGAGGAGACCACCACCTGATCGCCCAGCCCAAGTTCCCGAGCGACCGCTGGGCACACAACACCTACCGACTCATGGGCTTCCAGCACCCGGGGCAATACTCGCGCCGGATCTAATTCGGGGGCCATTTCAGCAAATACGTCTAACTGCCAGCAGCGCTTGCGGGTATCGAAGTAGCCGGTGCCGGAGGCGTCGCCCGCTTCGGTGACGCGTTCTCCGGTAAGCCAGAAATTGAGGTAGTCGTGGGGTAGCAGCAGGCTCTCGATTCGCCGATACGCAGCCGGGTGCTGTTCGCGCAGCCAAGCAACTTTAGAGGCGGTGTAGCCGGTTTGCAGTACCAGCCCCAGCTTCTCCAAGCATCCCGCTTCGCCGCCCAAACGGGCGACTAAATCGGCGTTCTGGGCGCTGGTTTCGGTGTCGCACCACAGTTTGGCGGGGTAGACCGGCACACCGTCGCCATCGAGCGCCACCATTCCGTGCTGCTGGCCGGAAACGCCGATGCCGAGCACTTGGCTCGCCGAGACACCCGTTTTGTCGAGGGCAGCAAAAAACGCCTCTTTCAGGGCCGCCAGCCACTCAGCAGGTGACTGCTCGCGGCGACCATTTTCACCTTCATCCAGGTGATGACCACGGCTTGCTTCAGCGAGTATTTTGCCCTGTTCAACGTCTAACACCACTACCTTGGTGCTCTGAGTACCGCAATCTACCCCGATATACATCACAACGTCCCCTTAGATGCCGCCAGACCTTCTAGCGTAGCGCGTGCGCCACGTTCGTGCAGTGACTTCAGGGCGCTTAAGTAGGCTTCAACAAAACGCGGAGCGTCGATTAAGTCGCCAAACAGCTCGCGGTTCTCGATAAACGCCGTGGGGCGAGCGCGGTTCTCAGCGGCAATTGCCATTAACGGTGCTTTTAAACGATCGACGATTTCAATCGGCTCGCCCTGCTCGTCTACCCCCTCGGCGTAACGTGCCCAGCTGGCCACCACCGCAGCGCTGCGTTCTATCTCGCCGTCCTGAGCCAACTGCTGGCGAATCACCGGCACCAGCCATTTGGGAATACGATCAGAACTCTCGGCGCAGAGTCGCGCCAAAGTATCTTTGATCTGCGGGTTGGCGAAACGCTCAATCAGCGTTAAACGGTAGTTTTCAAGATCGACCCCTGGCACTGGCGCCAGAGTGGGCGTGCCCTCTTCGCGCATATAGCCCAGTAAAAAATCGACGAACAGCGAATCCTGACACACCTCGTGGGCGTAGCGGTATCCGGCTAAATAGCCAAAATAGGTCAGCGCCTGATGGCTGGCATTAAGCAGACGCAGCTTCATCAACTCGTAGGGCTCGACATCCTCAACCACTTGCACACCGACCTTTTCAAACGCAGGGCGACCCAGCGGAAAGTGATCTTCCAACACCCACTGGGTGAAGGGTTCACAGACCACCGGCCAAGCGTCCTCTACCCCAAAGCGCTGACTCAGCTCATCAATATCCGTGGTCGACGTCACTGGGGTAATACGATCCACCATGGCATTGGGAAACGCCACCTCGGCTGCCAGCCAGTCGCCTAACTCGGCATCCCGCGCCTGGGCGTAGGCACCGAACATGCGTTTGGCCACATCCCCGTTGCCCTGAATATTATCGCAGGACATCACGGTAAACGGTGCAATGCCTCGGGCACGGCGGCGGGCAAGTGCTTCTACTACCAGCCCGAAGCTGGTGGTGGGCTGAGTGGGATTAGCAAGATCAGCCTCGACCTGAGGGTTTTCGAGATCGAACTCGCCGCTCACCGGGTGAAAGTTGTAACCGCCTTCGGTCACCGTCAGCGACACAATACGGATCGTCGGATCGGCCATCTGCTCGATCACCGTCTCGGTCTCTTCCGGTGCAAACAGGTAATTCACTATGCTGCCAATGACTCTTGGTTGGTGCTGGCCGTCCGGGTGTTTGACCACCAGGGTGTAGAGATGATCCTGCGCTGCCAGCGCCTGCTGCATGCGTTTATCGCCGGGCATCACGCCTACGCCCACGATGCCCCAGTCCAGCGCTTCGCCCTGGTTCATCAGCGTATCCAGGTACATCGCTTGGTGGGCGCGGTGAAAGCCGCCTACGCCGATATGCACAATACCGGGGGTAAGCGTTTTGCGGTCATAGTTTGGTTTGGCAACATCGTCGGTTAGCGTGCCCAGGTTGTGATTGTTAAGACGGGTCATGGGACTCTCCAGCCAAGGCCTACTTGGCGCGATTGGGTGAATAAAAGCGGATAAAGGCGATATCCGAGCACTAGCGCCAGCGCTGGTCAGGCGGTAAACAGCAACTTTTCACTAACTGCGCGTTGAGCATATCTTTATGGTGGGTACGCTCCAGCGCCCCAGTGCGATCCTGGCCCATTTCGAGCCAACGATTGATCAGCCGATCAACCAGCACGACATCGTCGACATCTATAAACAGCGTCCAATCGAACAGCGGGCGCAGTTCACGCCAAGGGGAGCGGTCAAGCAGTAGGTAGTTGCCCTCGACAATCACGATGCGATGTTCAAGGGTGATCAGGCGTCCACCAGCACGAGCTAAATCCAGCGGGCGATCAAACACCGGCACCGCTACCGTGTGATTAGCTTGGCGGATGCGTTCAAGGTCGCAGCGCAGGCCCTCCACATCAAAGGTGTGGGGTGCCCCTTTGACTGGCACCTGCTGCTCGCCCAACACGGCGTTGTCGAAGTGGTAGCCATCCATGGGCACTAGCCCAGCTTGGCCTGGCAGGCGTAAATTAATGGCATCGCAGAGCTGGGCGCTGCGATAAGATTTACCCGCCCCTGGCGGCCCGGCCAGCGCTACCAGGTAGCGCGAGGCGCCTTCGGCGGCGCCAATAATCTGATCGGCTAAGGTATCAAGATCAGGGCTCATAGAGACCTCAGCTCATCCAGTTGCCGCCATCGACATTAAGCGTCTGGGCGACCACGTAGTCACTGTCCTGGCTGGCCAAAAACACTGCCGCACCGGTGTGATCCTCCGGTAGCCCCATACGCCCGAACGGCACCGCTTCGCCCACCAGTCGTTTTTTCTCGCCAAGCGGGCGGTTTTCATAACGGGCAAACAGCGCATCGACTTCTTCCCACATCGGCGTATCCACCACGCCGGGGGCGATGCCGTTGACGTTGATGCGGTGTTTGATGAGATCCAAACCGCTGGATTGGGTCAGGCTGATAACCGCGGCTTTACTGGCGCAGTAAACGCTTACCAGCGCTTCACCGCGGCGACCTGCCTGGGAGGCCATATTGATAATTTTGCCGCCTTGCCCGCGGTTCACCATCGAACGGGCCACCGCCTGCAGGGTAAAAAACATGCCTTTGGTATTCACCGCAAATTGTTTGTCGAAGCTCGCTTCGGTCACCTCAAGCACCGGTGCCATATCAAAGATAGCGGCGTTATTAACTAAGATATCGATGCCGCCAAAACGGCGGGTTACTGCGTCCACCATGGCGTCAATTGAGGCTTGGTGGCAGACGTTCAGCTCAATGCCCATGACTTTTTCAGCGCGGGCTTGCTGGCCCAGTATTGCCACGGCGGTTTCAATGGCAGCACTATCAATATCGGCCACCACCACGCTAGCGCCTTCGCTTAAATAGCGCTGGGCAATGGCTAAACCGATACCCCGAGCGCCTCCGGTAATCACCGCGATTTTATTGTTTAGTTTCATCTTAATGTTCTCGCTGTTACATAGAATGCTGTATTAGGCAGGTTATTGGCCTCTGCTTTGCCACTCATCCACCAAGGCTTCCAGGCCGTGCATATGCTCTAAAATGCGCCAGGCACCGGCTTGAGTAAGGCGCGCCGATTGCTCTGCATCCACATGGCTAGCACCGACAAAACCAATCACACACATCCCTGCGGCATGGGCGGCGGTGACGCCGGCCACGCTGTCTTCCACTACCAGGCAATCTCGCGGCACTTGGCCTAACTGAGAGGCTGCCAAGCGATAGAGCGCAGGGTCAGGCTTGGGGTTGGCGACTTGCTCAGCGGTAAAAATGGGTACCTCGCCGAACGCCTCGGCCAAGCGCGTGCTCGCCAGTGATGCCACCACGCGGCTACGGCGGCTGTTGGAAACCACGGCCTTTTCCAGGCTAATGCCACGAATCGCCTTATCGGCTCCCTCGATGGCTTTGAGTTCCCTCTCCAAGCGCGCCTCAATGGCGGTATCCACCTGCTCGGTGGCATCCAGTGGCAGCGTGTGAGCGCTTAATGCTTCGAGATGAGCGAGAATAGCCGCTGTAGTCATACCTAGCGCTTGACCCAGCTCCTGGTCGATATTCAGATCGGGCAGCCAGCGGGAGAGGTACTCCACCAACGTGCCTTCCGCCAGCGCCTCGCTGTCGACCAGCACGCCATCACAGTCAAAGATAAGTGTCCTCATGCGGGCTCCTCAGAAGGCGAGCCAGGGGCGCGGTTATCGTGACGGGTTAGCCCTGCCAACGGGTGCTGTTGCAGGCTCTGCAGAGCCAGGCCGCCAGCGTCAAACAGGTGGGCGCGCTCGGGGGCAAAACCAAAACGCACCGTATCGTTGACCCGGTAGGCCACATCGCCATCGGCCATAATCGTGATGAGTTCATCGTCCATTTGGACGTAGAGCGAGGTTTGACCGCCGAGGCGCTCAAGCACTTTGATCTGCCCACTCAACGGCCCCTGCTCATCGAGCACTAAGTGTTCGGGGCGAACACCCAGCTCAAGGGGGGCATTGGCTTCCAGGTGCTGCCCCTCGGCCGGCACACTGCGCTCGCCGCCGCCAGGTAATCGAATGACCACCCCGTCAGGCGACACTCCGGTCAACGTTACCGGTAGAAAATTCATTTTCGGCGAGCCAATAAATCCCGCCACAAAGCGATTACGCGGATGGTGGTAGAGCGCCATGGGTGAGCCCACCTGCTCGACCACACCGTCGTGGAGGACAACGATTTTATCCGCCATGGTCATCGCTTCGATCTGGTCGTGGGTAACGTAGATCATGGTGGCGTCAAGCTCGTCGTGCAGGCGCGCAAGCTCAATGCGCATCTGCACCCGCAGTGCGGCATCCAGATTGGAAAGCGGCTCGTCGAACAGGAAGATACTGGGGTTACGCACAATCGCGCGGCCGATCGCCACCCGCTGACGCTGACCGCCGGAAAGTGCTTTGGGCTTGCGATCCAGCAGCGGCTCTAGCTGCAGAATTTTGGCTGCTTCCAGCACCTTGGCCCGGCGCTCCTCTTTGGGTACGCCCGCAAGACGCATGCTGAAGCCCATGTTGCCCTCTACTGTCATATGCGGGTAGAGCGCGTAGCTCTGAAACACCATGGCGAGGCCGCGATCGGCTGGGCCGACGTCATTGATCCGCTGGCCGTCGATCAAAATATCGCCGTCAGTCGCACTTTCCAGCCCGGCAATCATGCGCATCAATGTCGATTTACCGCAGCCGGAGGGGCCAACGAAGACCACAAATTCGCGGTCATTGACCTCAAGGTCGATACCCTTGATCACCTCGGTGTCGCCAAAACGCTTGGTAATATTGTGAAGTTGTAGTGTTGCCATGAGGAATATCCTTTACTTGACGGCGCCAAAGGTCAGGCCACGTACCATCTGTTTTTGGGTCATCCAACCGAGTATCAAAATGGGCGCAATGGCCATGGTGGATGCGGCTGACAGCTTGGCCCAGAACAGCCCCTCAGGGCTTGAGAAGGAGGCGATATAAGCGGTTAACGGCGCGGCTTTTGAGGTCGTTAGGTTGAGACTCCAGAATGCCTCGTTCCAACTCAAAATCACCGAGAGCAGGCCCGTTGAGGCGATGCCCGGCAGCGTTAGTGGCAGCAGCAGAAAGCACACTTCCTGCAGCGTCGAGGCACCGTCCATCCGCCCCGCTTCAAGAATGTCTTTAGGCATATCTTTAAAGAAGGTGTAAAGCATCCACACCACAATCGGTAGATTCATCAGCGTATAGACAATAATCAGCCCGGTGCGGGTGTCGAGCAGCCCAACGTCGCGAAAGATCAGGTAAATCGGCACCAGCACACCCACCGAGGGCAGCATTTTGGTTGAGAGCATCCACAGCAAGGTGCCCTTAGTGCGTTTAGTCGGCAAAAAAGCCATGGCGTAGGCTGAAGGAATCGCAATTAACAGCGCGAAGAACGTTGAACCAAACGCCACCGCTACGCTGTTGAGTGCAAATCGGGTATAGCCTGAGCGCGCGTGTACCGCCTGATAGCTTTCCAGGGTGGGCGAAAAAATTAGCGTGGGATCGGCAATCGCCGCGGTTTCGGTTTTAAAGCCGGTTAGGATCATCCAGAAAATCGGAAAGAAGATCACCAGCGCCACCGACCAGCCCAGCACCGCTATGATGGCTCGCTTGCTTTGCGCCGACCGCCATCCCGACACTGATCGGGGCGCGGCAGTTTTGGAACTTAAGGTAGTCATCGAAGTACTCCCAGGAGACAAGTGCCGGTCTACTCTTCCAGGTTTTTGGCCACCATCCGAACCAGGAAGATCGCCACGATATTGGCGAGGATGATCGCGATCACCCCACCGGCGGAGGCAGTGCCGACGTCAAAATCCAGCAGCGCACGAATGTAAATCAGGTAGGCCAGATTGGTGGTCGCCAAGCCTGGGCCACCGGAGGTAGTGACAAAAATCTCGGCAAAAATAGTCAGCAGGAAGATCATCTCAATCATGATCACCACACTGATGGCACGCTTTAGGTGCGGCAGCGTAATAAAGAAGAAGATCGCCACTGGCCCTGCCCCATCCATTCTGGCGGCCTCCACTTGATCCTCATCCAGCGACTGCATCGCAGTGAGCAGAATCAGCAGCGCAAACGGTAGCCACTGCCAGGCCACGATGATCACAATCGAGGTCAGCGGCAGCGAGGAGAACCAGTCGACAGCTGGCAGACCGATGGACTCAGCAAGCCACGCCAGTACCCCGTTAGAGGGGTGCATCATCATGTTTTTCCACACCAGCGCACTCACGGTGGGCATCACAAAAAATGGCGAGATCGCCAGCACGCGCGCGATCCCGCGCCCGGCGAATTCCTGCTGGAACAGCACCGCCAGTAGGGTGCCACCTACTATGGTAATCGCCAGCACCCAGCCCACCAGCAGCAGCGTGTTGCCCATGGCGGCCCAAAGGGCTGGGTCAGTGAGAAGGTATTGATAGTTTTCCAACCCGGCAAAGCCGGTCATACCGGGCATTAGCAGGTTGTAATACTGAAAGGAGAACCATAGCGTCATGCCTAACGGCACAATCATCCATAGCAGCAGTAGCGTCACGGCCGGCGCTTGCAGCGACAGCGTCCGTAGCCCGCCGACGGTACGGCCGGAAGCGCGAGTTTTAGTCATGGGAATACCTGCAGAAACAGTGTGGGGACAATGCCTGCCTGGCTAGTCAAGGCAGGCATTGCGGCCATCAGTCTAGATAACCAGCCCGCTGCATGGTGCGCTCAGTGGCGCGCTGGGCACTGTCTAGCGCCTGTTCCACCGTGGTGTCACCGGTTAGCGCCGCGGCAATGGTTTGGCCAACCTGGGTGCCGATCGACTGAAACTCTGGAATGCCGACGAACTGAACGCCCACGTAGGGGTTAGGTTCCAGAGTAGAGTCGGTGGGGTCGGCGTCCTGAATAGCCTTTAACACGAAGTCAGCAAAGGGGGCTGCTTCGGTGTACTGCTCATTGGCGTAGGTCGACTCACGGGTGCCTGGCGGCACGCTGGTCCAGCCTTGGGTTTCACCGACCAGTTCAATGTACTCTTGCGAAGTGGCCCAGGTAATAAACTCAAGCGCCGCTTCCTGGTTCTCTGAAGAAGCCGGGATCGCTAACGCCCATGACCATAACCAGTGTGAACCTTTAGGTGTCTCAGCCACCGGTGCCGGGGCAAAGCCTAAGCTGTCCGCCACATCGGATTCATTGCCGTCATACAGTTTGCCCGCTGCGGAGGTGGCGTCCACCCACATCGCACAGTTACCACGAGAGAACAGTGCCAGGTTCTCGTTAAAGCCGTTGGAGCTTGCGCCTGGCGGGCCGTAGTCATTGAGCAAATCGACATAAAACTGGATAGCGTTAACCCACGCCTCAGAGTTGAGTTCTGGGTTCCACTCCTCGTCAAACCAGCGGCCACCGTAGGTGTTCACCAGGGTGGAAACGAAGGCCATATTTTCGCCCCAGCCAGGTTTGCCGCGCAGGCAGATCCCCGCTAATCCGTCTTCGCTGCCGTGCAGCTCGCCTGCCCACTCACGCACCTCTTCCCAGGTGGGCTGCTCGCTCATCTCAATACCCGCTTTCTCAAACAGGTCCTGACGGTAGTACATCATCGAGCTTTCGGCGTAGAACGGCAGCGCGTGGAGGGTGCCTTCCAGGCTCAAACCATCGCGCACGGAGGCCAACAGATCGTCTTCGTTGTAGTCGTCGGGCAAGCTATTCAGCGGTGACAGCCAGCCGCGCTCTGCCCAGATAGGCACTTCGTAAGTACCAATGGTCATGACGTCAAACTGGCCGCCACCAGTGGCAATATCAGTAGTCATGCGCTGACGAAGCACATTCTCCTCAAGCACCACCCAGTCCAAGGTGATATCGGGGTGCGCTTCTTCGAAAGCCTCGGTGAGGCTCTGCATGATCACCATGTCGTTGTTATTAACCGTGGCCACGGTAATTTCAGTTTGCGCCTGGGCATGGCCTGAGATGGCAATGGCGGCCGCTAGCGTGGAGACGGGCAAGTGACGTGCGAGTCGCATAAGAACTCCTAGTGGGCTTGTATTGGCATTGTTGTCGCCTTGATCTTATTGATCATCTATCGAACAAATGATCGTACGTAAGCCAAAAAAAAGCAAAGCCGATTGGCTTAGACTTTACGCTAACTTATCACTCTTGACGCATGTTGCAGTGCACGCGCAACCACGCCAACCCTTCTCAACTTATAGTGCCTCAACAATCTGCCGTGCGGCTACTTCGTCGGTAACCAAGCCTTTTAGCCAGCCGCCGCGCAGCGCAGCATGTATCGCCGAGGCTTTTTCGTGTCCTCCCGCAATGGCCACCATGTGGTGCTTACCAAAGCGCTCCAGAGGAAGGCTAGTAACTCGCCGCGTTATCGAGCAGTCAATCACCTCTCCGTCACGGTTAAGCGGCCAGCCAAGCAACTCCCCTACCGCTTTTAGGCCCAGCAATTCATCCAGCTCGCTTTCACTAATAAAGTGGTCTTGAAACAGTGTTGCCTGGCGGTCAATGCGCCCAATGCCGATAAAAGCAGCTTCCGACTCCCGCGCCACATCAGCAATGGCTTTAAAGAGACGCTGCGCCAACATCGCCTCTTTTTCCGCCAGTGATTCAGCGACCACCGGTGCAGGCAGTAAGAAGCGTTCGCCGCCGGTTTTATCCGCCATCACCATCACCGCATCGTAGCGGTTGGCCGAACCATCCCGGGCGACATTGCCCACCAGCGACACAAAGCGGTGCTGGGGCCGCTCGACACGACTAAGCGCTTCTACCGCTGCCCGCACCGAACGCCCGGTGCCCAGCGACAGCGTCAATGGCTCGCTGCGCTCAACCAGTTGCGCAATGCGCTCAGCGGCCGCGACCGCCAAGTAGGAAGCGGCACTGTCAGCGGCATGGTTATCGGCGGGTACCACTTCACAGTAGGTCAAGCCAAAGTGATCACGCAGCGCGCTGCCCAGCGCCATACAGTTAGAAATGGGGTGATCTATATGCACTTTTACCAACCCCTCCTGACGAGCTAACGCCAATAAGCGCTGCACGCCTGGCCGCGAAACACCCAACTGGCTGGCGATCTCATCCTGAGTCATGCCACCGACATAGGACATCCAGGCGGCTCTTGCCGCTTGATCAAGCTTTACCTCAAATTTATCCATAGGGCGGCTCTCGTATCAGTCGTGGCTAACGGTCATAGATAACCGTCGTAGATAAACGTCACAAAAGCATCATCATACAAAGCTAAGCCCGCGACCAGTAGTCGCCTATCCGCTAACATAGCCAGCGTTACGCTTTACAAAATGGATTGTTCGTTTGGAGGTACAGCATGTATAAACTCGCCTTTTTTGTTCCCATAGAAAATGCCGAAAGCGTCAAGCAGGCGGTGTTTGAAGCTGGTGCCGGCCACATGGGAGCCTACGAAAACGTTTGTTTTCAAACCCGTGGCACGGGGCAGTTTCGCCCCACGGAAGGCGCCCACCCGCATATAGGCTCAGTGGGCAGTTTAGAGACGGTCGAAGAGTTCAAAGTCGAGCTGCTGTGCGATGAAGCGCATATTCACGGCGCCATCGCGGCCTTGAAACTTGCCCACCCCTACGAAGAAGTCGCTTATGATGTATGGCAGCTCGCAGATTTATAACCCGATCTTTAATGTCTTACGCACTGCCAAAGTAACGCTCGCGATCTTCAGGCGTTACCATGCTGATATGCAGCGGGAATTCATTACGGGGGCGGTCAGCGTAAAAGTGTTTGAGCGTGCGTTCAATGGTCATGAAGGCAAGCTCATCCCAGGGGATTTCATGCTCTTCAAACAGCGCGACCTCCAGGCTTTCCGGCCCGGCGCTGAAGCCACCGACTAACTCGGCGCGAAAAATCATATACACCTGATTGATATGCGGCAGGTCAATCAGGGTATAGAGGTTAGCCAGTTCGACTTCGGCACAGGCCTCTTCACGGGTCTCTCTGGAAGCGGCCTGCTGGGTTGATTCGGCATTTTCCATATAGCCAGCGGGCAGCGTCCAGTAGCCTTTGCGCGGTGAAATAGCGCGCTTACAGAGCAGCACTTTACTACCGCTAACAGGCAGTGTACCGGCCACAATGCGTGGGTTCTGATAGTGAATCGTGCCGCAGGCATCACACAGGTAGCGCGGGCGGTCATCGCCTTCCGGGACGGCAAAACGTACTTTATCACCACACTGGCTGCAAAAGTTCATCGCATATTCTCAACGGCTAGTGAATAGAAGCCTCGACGTGCTTGACGTCAACGACCGCTGCTGGGTAAAAGAGAACAAAGTAACGGGATGCCCCATGTTAGAGAAACTGCGTAAACAGCTGCAACAACTGACGCCTCAACGCTTGGATCACATTGTGATGCCCGAAGCAGCCGTGCTATTGCCGATTGTTGAACGCCCAGCACCTACCTTACTGTTTACCCGCCGGGCCAGCCATTTGAGCACCCATAGCGGACAGGTGGCATTCCCAGGCGGCAAGCGTGAGCCCTTCGATAGCGACCTTTACGCCACAGCGCTGCGCGAGGCAGAAGAGGAGATTGCCCTCGACCCCGGTCTGGTGCAACCCCTGGGGCGGCTGTCGGATGTCCTTTCGTTGCACGGTATTCGCGTTACCCCCTGGGTCGGCATTATTCCACCCGATTTACCGCTGATTGCCGACCCCGGCGAACTAGACGCCATTTTTGAAGTACCGCTGAGTCACTTTTTAGACGACCACCGTACCCATACCGATGTGATTACCGTAGATGGCGTTGCCCACTACGTGCCCAGCTACCACGTAGACGGCCACGTTATCTGGGGGCTCTCGGCGATGATGCTAGTTGAGTTACTGGCCGAAGGTTTTGGTATGCCGATTGATTTGTACCAGCGGCCTGCTGGGCCGCTCCGCCATTACCCTGAACGCACCAGCCGGCTCTCAAAATCCTCTACGAACACTTCTCGCCCGACGCCATCGAGATCCAGCAAATGACCCCCAGTGTTGCTACTTCGTTACCTATCCTGCAGCCAGCAACTCAGGTCTCCCTTGTGGATGCGCTGGTTGAACAAGGCTGGTATGTGGGCCGCGAGGTGATCGACCTTGGGCTATGCGAGGCGCTAAATCACGAACTTCTGCACCGGGCGGCCTATAACGGTCTGGATGAAGCGGGGATTGGCCGGGGCCAGCAGCACCTGCTGCGTAAAGATATCCGTGGCGACGCTATTCACTGGCTGGATCGCGAGAGCGCCGCCCAAAAGCGTTACCTGGACGCCATGAGTGAGCTACAGCAGGCACTCAACCATGCGCTTTTTTTGGGCTTATTCGAGTACGAAGCCCACTTTGCCCACTACCCGCCGGGGGCTTTTTATCAGCGCCACCTGGATAGCTTTCGCGGTCGCGCTAACCGTGTGATCTCCACCGTCGGTTATCTGACGCCCAACTGGCCAAGCGACGGCGGCGGTGAAATGGTGATTTACCACCCGGACGACCCCAGCCAGGAAGTCGCCCGGGTAGTACCCGAAGCAGGCACTTTCGCCTGTTTCTTATCGGAAACCATTCCCCACGAAGTGCTGCCTACCCGCTGCCAACGTACCAGCATCGCCGGCTGGTTCAGGCGCAATGCCTCACTGGGTGGCGTGCTAGATCCCGCTCGCTAGCGCTTTCGGCACCCAACAGGCTCCCCAATAGACTAACCCCAACCGACTAACTAAGCGGGACGATTTGTCCGTTAGCCTGCTCCAGCACTTCTCGCACCTGTTCGTAATTAACGCTAGAGGAGTGGCCACCCTCATGCTGCTCAATCAAGCCAACGACGTTTAGCAGCGTATCCATCCCATAAGCGGTCTCATCTGTAGCGGTAAATGCTTGGATGTAATTTTTCCCGCTTTCACTCCAGCCTACTTTGATCGGCGAATCGATAATATTGACCTGAGTACCCACTGGTACCCGCCAGAAGACGGACTCAATATCTTCTGGATGCATGCGGATACAGCCGCGACTGGCACGCATACCAATGCCGTCCGGCTGGTTTGTGCCATGAATCAGGTAGCCAGGGATATCCAGCAAAATAGCGTACTGGCCTAGAGGATTATCAGCACCAGGAGGAACAACGGCCGGCGCGGGGTCACCCCGCTCGGCGGCTTCACGGCGAATCGACTCAGGTGGGTACCATGCCGGGTTTTCAAGTCGCATGGTGGTCTCAGTAATCCCCAGCGGCGTGTTATAAGCATCTCGCCCAATACCAATGGGGTAAGTCTCAACACGCGGTGTCTCGCCTGCCTCTACCTCCGGGTAATAATAAAGGCGCAGCTCCGCCACGTTGATGACAATCCCGGTTCGCGCCTCATCAGGCAGAATGAACTGACCGGGGATCGTGACCTCGGTTCCCTCACCCGGCACCCACAGGCTGGTATCCGGATTGGCCATACGAATTTCTTCGTAGCCCACGTTGTGTGCCCGGGCAATATCCAGCAACGTATCCTCTTCGGTCGCCGTGACGGTATACACCTGGCCCACCATATTGCCCTCTTCAGGCAGTAAAAAATGGCCTTTGGGCAGCTCGCTACCATCAGCCACCGAGCTGGAGGCTAACAGCCACGCGCCAAGCGCAACACTGCTGACGCAGAACTGTTTTAAATACCGCAATGGGTGGGAAGTCATGGTCACGGGGTCTCCTTTTTATGCGACCTCACTTTTCTCAAAACGGGGATGAAAAGCGAGCCATTTGGAGATGAATATGAACACTGGGCGAGAACAGGTCAACTCGACAGACTGTCGCACGGCGGGCCATTGTAGCCGCTTGGCGTGAGACCAAAGCGAACTTGTTACCAAAAAATTTCACATTGAGCAGTTGTATTTCTGAGCACAGCGACTAACCTAATAACTATCTTAGCGCAGTGACGCGCAAGATAGCGTTAATTAAGCCAACGCATTAAATACCATGTATTAAATGCAGAGGCGCAATTAACACAACCAGGAATAATAGCATCGACGTTGACATCGCTGACACAAAGAAAAGTTAACACCGTCGCTATTGATTTATTTGGGTTGTTACGCGGAGTCGTTACGCCTCGATAAAATCGCAAGGAGCAAGCAAAATGAAAATGATCAAACCCGCTATTCTAGGTACTCTCATGGTACCGGCCGTTATGTTCGCCGCAGGCACTGTTAACGCCGAAGAAAACACCACTACCATGGAAGCGACTTACCTGACTGAAACGCCAGCAGGTACTTTCCATTCTGATGCGTTAACCGGCAACCAAGTCAAAAGCAGCGTCGAAGAAGATGAAGATATCGGCACCATTACTGACCTTGTAATCGATGAAGATGGTCAAATTAATGCTGTTGTCGTCGGCGTTGGCGGTTTCCTCGGTATGGGCGAAAAAAATGTCGCCATCGAATGGGACTCTCTTGAACTAACCAAAGATGAAAATGGCGAAGATTACGTCATTACCGTTAATGCATCACAGGATGCACTTGAAGCCGCTGAAGAGTATAACCGCAGCGAAGAAAAATAAGCGCTAATTAGCTCTGAAAAGCCTTGGCATTTGCCAAGGCTTTTTTATTGCCAGCACTATATTTAACACTCTTTGAAAAATCAAAAAAAACAATAAAAATGCCGCCACATCATTCAATGCAGCGGCACCATAACTTATGCTATTAAAAACGTAAGCTATTAAAAACGTAAGCTATTAAAAAGCTTATCGTCAGCCTTTTAATTTAGCCGTCATACTTATATCTGCATTAAGAACCTTGGAAACAGGGCAGTTAGCTTTAGCCGTTTCCGCGGCTTCCTGAAAAGCGGCATCGTCGGCGCCGCTTATCTCAGCCACAACGTCCAAGTGAATTTTCGAGATATCAAACCCGGCATCGCTTTGGGAAAGGGTCACTTTGGCACTGGTTTCGATAGAATCAGCGGTATAGCCTTTCTCGCCCAAAATCATTGACAGGGCCATTGAGAAGCAGCTGGCGTGCGCTGCGCCAATCAGCTCTTCGGGGTTAGTACCAGGCTCACCTTCAAAGCGCTGTTTAAACGAGTAGCCCGCATCTAATACACCGCTTTCAGTAGACACATTGCCTTTACCGTCTTTTAACCCACCTTCCCAGCGTGCACTTGCTTTACTATCCATACTGTTCTCCTTTCCTATGATAGTTAGCTTATCGATAGAGCTCCGATAAGACACGGTAACTACGATTACCGAGTTACTAGCGTAGCTGATTCCATTGTTTATGCCGAACTACTTATGCCGAACTGCTTATGCCAAATCAGGGCGATGGATCGGTCTCGGCAGACTCAACAGGGACGGATGAAACAGGTTGCAATGACTCCACCGAGCGCTCGCCTCGCTCTTCGATAGCGGCATCCAGATCGATCATCAGCTCGACACGGCGATTTTTGGCACGGCCTTCGTTGGTCAAATTAGAGGCCAATGGCCTAGTATCCGCGAAGCCTTGAACGATTAGCCGCTCTGATGCAAGCGCACCGGTTGCAGTGAGAACGTTGGCCACTGAAGCGGCTCGCATTGCCGAAAGATCCCAATTACTGCGGAAGTGGGATGTCCGGATAGGCACATCATCAGTATGCCCATCAATGGAAATCGTCCCAGGCACGTCGGCCAAAAGGGTTGCCAGCGACTGTAATAAGTCCTCAAAAGCGGAAGTAACGGTGGCATTCCCCGACCCAAAGGTGCCATTTTCGGAAATCCGCACCACCACGCGGAACTGATCGATATCAATCTCCGCCGCGCCCTCCGGCAACGATGTTTCAAGCAGCTTTTCAACATTCTGAGCTAATTGGAGGCTTTGCGAGTGCCGCTGGGTTTCCAATACGTTTCGCACTGATTCCAACTGCGGCTTCTGCTGCGTCGTCTGTTGACGGACCTCGTCTATCAATGTGCGGTCAGGCACCGCAGGGGAAAAATGCTGTTTTACCGCGCTGGTTCCCATAGGTACTTGCATAGCTTCAACTTCGCGCTGAACGCCAAATGCTTTGGACAATTCGTCCGCCACCCGGCGGAACTTTTCTGCATCGATTTCAGCAAACGATAGCAATAGCACGAAAAAGCACAGCAGCAGTGACATTAGGTCGGCATAGGTGATCATCCAGGCTGGGATGTTGGTCTGTTTTTGCGCCATGTTTTACGTCTGCTCGCCTGCGGTATTGCTTGCTTCTGCTTCAGCCGCGCTGCGATGCTCTGGCGGCAGATATATTGTCAACATCTGCTCCAGGACACGCGGGTTCTTATCGCTTTTAATGGCCAGTACTGCGTCAATCCACAGCTCCTGCATTTTGGCTTCTTGATTCATGCGTACCCAAAGCTTATCTGCGATAGGACTCGCGATCATCGTTGCAATCATCGCACCGTACAAAGTAGTCAATAGAGCAACAGCCATAGCAGGGCCAATGAGTGACGGGTCGCCCATGTTGGAAAGCATTTGCACCAAACCAACCAAGGTACCAATCATGCCCATGGCAGGAGACACCTCACCGAGCGCTGAAAATACCTGCCCTCCCGCCTGATTACGCTCTAACGTAAGCAGACGCTCCTTTTCCATCATGTCTCTTATCATCTCGACACTGTAGCCGTCGGCCAGCATTTGCAGCCCCTTCTGCAAAAATGGCGAACTAACTTCACGGCTTTCAAGAGCGATCATACCTTCTCGACGCGCCACTTTTGACAACTCGACCAGCTCGTCAATACTCTCTTGAATACTTGGCAGTTGAAACTTAAAAGCTCGTGCCGCTGCTTTAAAGGCGAACTTGAATTGCGTAATACTAAACTTAGCCAATACAACAAATAGGCTCCCCCCCACCACAAGCAGCAGCCCCGTAGGGTTCATGAACACCTCTGGCGAGGTGCCCATAATCACAGCGGCGCCCACTAATACAGCAGCCCCTACCAAGCCAATCAATGTTGCGAGATCCACAGCGCTTCCCCACGGAGTAAAAAAACTATTATGCTAATAACAAAGACACTAGAGACTCCCTATAAAAGCGTCAACGTTAAATTAATGACACCTCCCATCTTGACTAATTAAAAACAACATACCTTCAACGATAGGCATGTGGGCGATCTAGACGCTGCGGGCTGTTACCGACAGTTTATCCCCCACATTAATAACGCTATTTGCGCCTTTGAGCAGCGTGGCGTTTTGGCCAAAGTGCGCGCCCTTTTGGGTGGGCTGTGTATTGAGCTCAATCAACGTTTTCAGCGGCTCTGCTGGGGCAGGCACTGCCGCTGTATGCTGATCAATGGTGGTGATTTTGCAACGCTTACAGGGCTTACGCAGTGCCAGTTGAAAAGTACCGCTCGCCTCGGTCAGGGTAGCCCAGCGGTCTTCAGCCCATGCTTCATCGCTCTTTACCACGATATTAGGCCGAAAGCGGTTCATGGGGATAGGTGCCTGCCCCTTCGCTATCAAGGCCTGATTAAGGGCATCTAATGAGCCCGTGGTGGTGATCAAAAAAGGATAACCATCGGAGAAGTAGGTATGCGCTGACCCGCCGTCCAGAAAATCCTCTTCAACGGCTCGGGTAAACTCGTTGGCAAAGCGAACCATGCTAAGCCCCTGGGCCTGCTCGCCCAGGGCGGCGAGCAGCCAGCGCGATACTTCTTCGCTCTCCGGCAGCGCCTTGCATTGGTCATTCCATACGCTAACTAGGCGCAAATTCCCCTCTGGCTCGGCCAGCGGCACGTTCAACGGCGCGACATTGGAATGCGACAGCACCAAGTACTCGTCGGTCAGCGCAACTTCAACGGTGGCGAGCGCCGGGAGTTGGCGCTGGGTAACAAAACGCTGCTGTGCATCCACCAGCATCCAGCGGCGATCCCAGGCTAACCCATGCTCTTGCAGCTTGCTGTGATTAACGCTGATACCTTGTAAGGATTTAACAGGGTAGATGTTGAGTTGAGTAATCTCCACGGCGGCCTCGCGACAAATGAAAAAGGCTACTTTAGCCACTCCCAGCCTTGGCGGCTACTCGAAAACGAACCTTATAGTGTCATGCCTGTTTCAATACGATAGCCCAAATCAACCACTTGGCGGGTCAGCGACTCGCCACGAATTCGCGCCAGCAATTCCTTCGCTGCCACTTCACCAATCGCTTGGCGCGGGGTTACCACGCTGGCAAGCCGGGGGGTCATCACCTGGCCTACATCGTGGCCGTGAAAGCCAGCTAGAGCCATCCGCCCAGGCACGTCAATCCCCCGCCGCAGACACTCGAAATAGGCGCCTACCGCTACATCATCGTTGGTGCAAAATAGACCATCCGCTGCAGGGTAATCAGCGACCACCTGTTGCAGCAGTGCCGCCCCCACGCTGTAAGAAGAGCGCTGAGTGCTTTGTAGCGTAACAGGTGTTAAGTCGTGCTCTTGCATGGCTTGGCGATAGCCATGCTCACGTTGGCGGGTACGTTCATCCAAGCGCACCGCCAGGTAAATCACTTGGCGCCGCCCGCGTTTGATCATCTCACTCACCATGTCATACGCGGCTTGAACGTTATCGTAGCCCACCACCTGCTGCAGCGGAGGGCGGTGAGTATCCATGATTTCCACAATCGGGATGCCGGCTGTTTCCAGCATACGCAGGCTGCGCGGGGTATGGTCACGGTCTGACAAAATCACCCCGTCAACGTTGTAGGAGAGCAACGAGGCCAAGCTGCGCTCTTCCAGCTCGGGGCTATAGCCATAGTGAGAAAGCATCAGGTGATAGCCCGCTGGTTCCGTTAGCTTTTCGATACCAAGGATCACGTCGGCGAATACTTGGTTAGTGAGTGATGGTACCAGCACCCCTATGGAGTGGCTGGTCGCTCGGGAGAGCAAATCCGGTGCACGATTGGGAATATAACCAATCTGTTCGGCAATCGAGAAGATGCGTTCACGCAGGCCTTCCGAGACCGTTTCAGGGTCACGCAGGCAGCGGCTTACCGTCATTTTGGTAGCCCCTACGTGATCAGCAATATCCTGTAGGGTGGGGCGTTTTTTCTTCAAAAAGTAACTGCCTTATACAAGGTATAGCATTGAGGCCTACCCACAAGGGGCGGCCACAAAGCCCATTCTTTCTTTCATTTACATCTCTTTCGCGCATTTTCCTCTAAATGGGTGAGCCGCTGGGCGCCGGCAGCGTAGCAGCAAATTGGGTAACGATCTCTTGGGGCGATAAGGCGATCGAAGCAGTGAAGGCCTCCTCTTCACTGGGCGGCTCCAGGTCGGCCAGTTGACTGGCCAACATGGTATCGCCTTTGAAGAAATGGCCTGCACGGGTTTCAAGCCGTTCAAGCAGTAGCTCCCGACTGCCCTCCAAATAGAGGATATGCAGCGCTGGATCGCCTTGCCGCAGACGATCACGGTAACGTTTTTTCAACCCTGAGCAGGCAATCACCAGGGACGTCTCTCTTGCTCGATACTCGGCGAACAGAGCCGCCAAGGTATCCAGCCACTCACGCCGGTCATCGTCGTTGAGCGGCGTACCGCTGGCCATTTTGGCCACGTTGGCCGGTGAGTGATGATCATCACCGTCAATAAAGGTCGAGCCCAGGGTATCCGCCAACTGCTGACCAATATGCGACTTCCCACAACCAGATACGCCCATCACTAAAATACGCTGTGAGAGGTTCTTCACAGAGGCTCTCCTATATTAATTGCCGCGTACGGCAGTGAGATCAGGCAGCCAAGTGACGATACCGGGGAAAGCAATCAGGATCACTAGCACTACCAAAAGCGCCACATAGTAAGGCAACATAGCTTTGACCAGCGACTCCATGGAGACTTTACCCACACCGCAGCCCACATAGAGGCAAGTGCCCACTGGCGGCGTTAATAGCCCAATACCTAATACATATGCCATCAGAACACCGAAGTAAGCCGCGTCCACCCCTACCGACGTCACGATGGGCGCAAGCATAGGCGCCATGATCACCATCGCAGGGGTCAAGTCCATTACGAAACCCACCAAAAGCAGCAACGTTGCCACAATCAGCAGCAGCATAAACGGATCCTGGGTGATCGCCTGTACCTGACTGACCAGGGTCTGCGGCACCATATTGATGGTAAGAAACCAAGCAATCACCGTCGCGAACGCCAGCAGCATCATCACCATACCGGTCAATCGGGCAGTGCGAATCAGCATACCGATCAGCTCTTTAAGCTTGAATTCGCGATAGACCACTAGCGAAATAGCCAGCGCATAGAGCAGGGCCGCAACGGCCGCTTCGGTTGCGGTAAACACGCCAAAAATAATACCGCCAATCACAATGACTGGAAGCACTAGCGCCAGCCAGGCATCTTTAAAGGCTCTCCAGAGACGGTCCCAGCGGAACTGTTGCACGCCACCACCATCCTTTTTAGCAAGAATATAGGTGGTCACCATGAGGGCAAAGCCAATCAACAGGCCGGGGATAATACCGGCGATAAACAGGCGGCTAATGGAGGTTTCAGTGACAATGCCGAACAGAATCAGCGGAATGGAGGGCGGAATAATGATACCGATCACCGACGAAACGGTATTAATCGCGGTGGCATTGGCCGCCGTGTAGCCCTGCTCTTTCATTGAGGGAATCATCATCGCGCCGGTGGCGGCCGTATCAGCCACTGCAGAGCCACTGATACCGCCAAAGAACATCGAACCGGTAATCGCGACCTGTCCCAACCCGCCGCGCATAAAGCCGACCAAGGCGGCCGCCAGTTCCATCAAACGACGCGCAATGCCGCCATTGCTCATCACCTCGCCAACTAAAATAAAGAACGGAATCGCCAGCAGCGGAAAGCTGTTCACCCCACGAATAGACTGTTCGATCATGATCGACAGTGGAATATCAGAGAGTACCGCCATCACCAACGCTGCCACGCCTAAACCAAAGGCAATCGGCAGCCCAATAATGATGGAGGCCAATAAAATAGCCAGAAAAATCCATAGCATGATTAGCGCTCCCGCTCAGGGTGGCGAATAACGTTCAGGCTGACCCACATCCGCCATATCGAAACCGCCGCAATAAAGATAACGCACAGCACCAGCGAAAGGCTGATAAAACTCAGCGGCACGCCCATAATCGCTGAGCGCCCACTTGAACGCGACAGCACTTGGTAGCCGCCCCAAATCATTACCACCATCAAGCCGGTAATAATCAAATGCTGCAGCAGATATAGCATATGCGCCCAACGCAGCGGCAGACGCCGCACCAGGGCGTCAACGGCAATATGCTCGTAGCGCGTAAAAGCTGCAGCAGCGCCGATAAACACCAGCCATATAAACAGCATACGCGCTAGCTCATCTGCCCAGGGCAGCGAGTAATTAAATAGCGCACGCCCCACAACATTGCAGGAAACTGACACAATCAACGCCACTAAAATAGCGCCGATCAGATACTCCATGCCTAACGTCAGCCAGCGAAACAACGCTGGGCCTTGGCGGGTATCGGTATCAATTTCCAGCAGTTTGCGGTTGGGGTCGTCCAGATACACCGATGGATCTTCTATCGGCGTGGGGCTAGAAGGAGATGAGCTGGGGGGTGTAGAGGAGAGTGACATAGGAGCTCCAAGGGCACTGACGCGTCGGGCAGGCCTATGTGGCCTGCCCCCAGTCGTGCGCTAAACGTAAGGTTTAGTTGCTGCTCTCTTCAACTATCTTTTGAATCTCGGCGATCAAATCTTCACCAATGCGCGGCGCCCACTCTTCGTATACCGGTTGAACGGCGTCTTGGAACGCGGCTAGTTGCTCTTCGTCCAGGCGGGTAATGTCCATACCCCGCTCGGCTAGCTGGTCGCGAGACCAATCATCGTATTCAGCAGAGAGCTGAATTTCGTACTCTGCGGACTGGCGCGCGGCCTCCTGCACAAGTGCTTGATACTCTGGCGCCATACGATCCCAGGTACGCTCAGAAAGCATCATGATAAAAGGAGTATAGACGTGACGCGTCTCAGTGCCGTAATCCTGTACTTCGTTAAAATTAGAGGTCAGGATGGTGCTCCAAGGGTTTTCCTGGCCATCAACAACGCCCTGCTCCATGGCAGAGAACAATTCACCAAACGCCATTGGCGTTGGGTTGGCACCTAACGCTTCCCAAATTGCCAAGTGCACCGGGTTTTCCATCGTGCGTACGCTTAAACCACGCACATCAAGTCCGGCAACGTCGTCAGGGCTAGCCACCGGGCGTGCGCTGTTAGAAAGCTGACGATAGCCATTTTCAGAGAAGGCGAGCGCCTTCAGGCCGGTACCTTCAAAGGCGTCCAGCATGCCCTGAGCCACATCGCTCTGCATAACGGCTACGGCGGCTTCACGACTAGGCAGCAGGAAAGGCAGGTCAAAGGCGGCGAGCTCTTCAACGTAACCCGTGGTAGCGGAGCTAGACGGATAGGTCATGTCCAGCGTGCCGGTTTGCAGCATTTCCAGCATCTGCACATCGTCACCTAACTGGCTGTTAGGAAAAACGTTAACCTTGATACGACCGTCGGTGCGCTGTTCCAGAATCTCACCAAAGTATTTGCTGGAGAGGAATTGAGGCGAACTTTCCGCAAGGCCAATACCCATGCGCAAAGTATGCGAACCATGATCACCAACGACCTCGCCTTGGATCTCAGGCGGATCAGAGAGCTCAGGGCTCTGAGCATGAGCCATACCCAATGTCAGCGTGGTCGCGCCAACGAAGGTCAGTGTGTTGCGCCAAATAGTGGTCATAGCGTTATCTCCAAATACTCATTGTTTGTAGCGAATTGTTGTTTGTAGCGAACTGCTGTTATAGAGAACTTAAAGACCGGCAACTTGTTACCGGTAACATTCAGTAGGCGAAGGCTAGCCACCTCCCCTGGGCGTGTCAAAACAAAACTGCCAACTTACGACCAACGTCTAGGGATAGCCACTTACTGCTTCCCGCGCTACATTAGGCTACGTATTTCGGATTGGAACCCATACTTGTGCAACCATCTTGTAGCGAATTAGAGCTTGATCACCAGCTTTGCTTTGCGCTCTATTCAACCTCGTTGATGATGACCAAAGTTTATAAGCCCCTGCTCAAAGAGCTGGGGCTTACTTACCCGCAATACCTTGCCATGTTGGTATTGTGGCAAAACGATGGCATCACAGTTGGCACTATGAGTAAGCGTCTACTAACTGATCCTGGCTCACTGACGCCGCTGCTAAAGCGTCTTGAAGCCGATCAGTTGTTAAACCGCAAACGCAGCCATGAAGACGAACGTGTGGTTGAGCTTTATCTCACCGACAAAGGCAAAGCATTGCGCGAACAGGCGTACCATATTCCTAGCTGTGTAGTGCATGCCAGCGAGCAGTCGATTGAGGCACTGACCACGTTGAAAGAGGATTTGGTGCAGCTACGCGATAGCCTGCAAAAAAACCAGTAGCCATTCGCTTTCTGGTGAAAGGCAGTAGATTTATTTGCAATTTATATTGCGCGCAAAATAAAGCTGCGCTAAATTAAAAGCGTAGGATCATAATTATTAACGTTAACAGGAGATACAGAATGTCTACGACGACTATTGAGAACGTTGTTTATCGTGCTCACGCCACCGCTACCGGCGGCCGTGAAGGACAGGCCAAATCATCCGACGGCGCGCTGAATGTCAAGCTCAGCACGCCTAAAGAGCTGGGCGGTGCAGGCGGTGATGGCACCAATCCTGAGCAACTCTTTGCCGCAGGCTACTCAGCCTGCTTTTTAGGCGCACTAAAGCACGTGGCGAGCCAGGAAAAAGTAACACTTCCCCAGGATACGAAAATTGATGGACATGTGGGTATCGGCGCCATTCCGACAGGCTTTGGTATCGAAGTTGAGCTAAAAATCAGCCTGCCCGGCCTTGAGCAAGACGTTGCCCAGCAGTTGGTTGATAAAGCCCATGTGGTCTGCCCCTACTCCAACGCTACCCGTGGCAATATCAACGTCACTCTGACATTGGTCTAAGCTGTTAGCTAGATTAATCACTTAGCGCCCACGCCACCGCTTTCTGCGCATGCAGAGCGGTGGTGTCGTAAAGCGGCACCGGGGTATCGCGCTGGCTCACCAGCATGGCGATTTCGGTACAGCCTAAAATTACCGCCTGAGCGCCTTGGGCATGCAGTGAATCAATGATGGCCAAATAGCGCTGCCGCGAGTCATCTTCGATTCGGCCCTGGCAGAGTTCCTGGTAAATAATCTGATTAACGACATCGCGCTCAGGCTGATCCGGCACGACGACCTCAATACCAAACTGCTCTTCTAAGCGGCCGATATAAAAGTCCTGCTCCATGGTAAAGCGCGTACCCAATAGCCCGACGCGAGTAATGCCGTCGGTCTGTAACTGCTCGGCAGTGGCATCGGCAATATGTAGCAATGGAATCGTGATAGCCTTGGCGACAGCGGGCGCGACCTTATGCATCGTATTAGTGGCAATCAGCAGGCAGTCGGCACCCGCGCGCTCAACGCTTTGGGCGGCACTGGCCAGCAGATCCCCGGCCGCGTTCCAGTCACCCTGTTGCTGCAGTGCCTCGATTTCGGCAAAGTCGACGCTAATCATCGCGATTTTAGCTGAATGAAAACCGCCTAGCGTTGCTTTGACGCCCTCGTTTAACGCCCGGTAATAGCCCTGGGTCGACTCCCAGCTCATACCGCCTAGCACACCAATTACACGCATCCGCCACCTCATTTAGGGAAAATGGACTACTTTATTATCAGGCTAACAACTATCCGCCTATGATATGAGCCACCACATCATCGATAACCTATTTATAGCGAGGATACGCATGAGCGACAACACCTATACGCCCCCGAAGGTTTGGCAATGGGAACCGGGCAACGGCGGTAAATTTGCCAATATCAATCGCCCCATTGCCGGCCCGACCCATGAAAAAGCACTGCCGGTGGGTAAACACCCGCTGCAGCTTTACTCCCTTGCCACGCCTAACGGCGTCAAGGTCACCGTGATGCTGGAAGAGCTGCTGGAAAGAGGTGTAACAGGCGCCGAGTACGACGCTTACCTGATTCAAATTGGCGAAGGCGATCAGTTCAGCAGCGGCTTTGTCGAGGTGAACCCCAACTCCAAAATCCCCGCACTCATGGATCACTCTACTCATCCACCTCAACGGGTGTTTGAGTCCGGCGCTATCCTGCTTTACTTGGCTGAAAAGTTTAACGCTTTCTTACCCAGCGACCCGGTGAAACGTACCGAGTGCCTCTCCTGGCTGTTCTGGCAAATGGGCAGCGCCCCGATGCTAGGCGGTGGCTTTGGCCATTTTTACGCCTACGCGCCGGAGAAATACCAGTACCCGATTGACCGCTACACCATGGAAGTAAAGCGCCAGCTTGATGTACTTGACCGCCACTTGGCGGAAAACCGCTTTATGGCGGGGGATGAGTACACCATTGCCGATATGGCGATTCACCCCTGGTACGGCGCGCTGGTGAAAAATCGCGTCTATGAAGCAGCCGAATTCCTAGAGGCACACACCTACAAGAACGTTCTGCGTTGGACCGAAGAGATTGACGAACGCCCCGCCGTTAAACGCGGCCGCATGGTCAACCGCAGCTTTGGCGAACCTCATGAGCAGTTGCACGAGCGTCATGACGCCAGCGACTTCGAGCTCAAAACGCAGGACAAACTAACTGATAGTGAGTGATCTGAGTAAATAGCCATCAAAAAAGGGCCTACGCTTGATCTCTCAACGTAGGCCCTAAGGCATGCTAAATACAGGTTTGCACGCTTAAACGCTATTCAACCCGTGAGTTATTCAACGCGCGAATTATTCAAAGCGCGAATTATTCAAAGCGCGAGTTATTCAAAGCGCGAGTTATTCAAAGCGTAGTTCCAAACCCGATAGAAGTAGAAAATATACCCTAAACCAAAGGTAACCAGCGAAATCAGCATCCATAGAATGATATGGCCGATATTGCTGAACAGATTTATATCGCAAATCATTTTTCGCTCTACGCCAGCAGTGTCAACGACCGAGGTACGGTTAATAACAAACCGTGAAAATGAGTAGGGGAAGAAAAATAGCGCTATACCCAAGGTAATAATGCTCAATACCACCCAAATGATCAGATGGCCAATAATATCTAGAATAGAGAGATCCGCTTTGATTTTCACAAATTGCCCTTAGCATGCGTGGAAAGCAGCATAGAGTAACACCGCCGACCTCAAACGCGAATGGCGGATTATTTAAGGGTCTGAACGATGCTCCACACGAACGCCCTCTAGGCTCGAATGACGGCTCTCTGCCTGACGCTTGACGACACTTAACGAACCATCGGTTTCTAACACCACCGCTTCTACTGCGGTCACGTCACTCAGCCCACTACTGCGAATGGCCGAGAGAACTTCGTCTTGGGTTACCCGCGCTTGACGCAAAGACGTTAATAGAAACTCCCCCTGATAGAGCAACATCAGCGGTTCGCCAGTGACGAATCGACGAACCCAAAGAAATCGAACGCTTGTCCACGTAATCGCAAACTGAAGAGAGATCAGCAGTGCTAAAGCAACCGCTCCATCCACCAAGGCAACATCTTTAGATAACAATACAGTTGCTAGCGTGGAACCCAGTGCGACCGTAACGATTAAGTCGAAGGCATTCATTTTCGAAAGCGTTCGATTGCCTGACAGGCGCAGAAAAAGAACGAGCATTGCGTATGCCAGTAGCCCAACAATCACAATGCGTAATAAACTGCCCCAGCTATTGAAAAAAACCAGTTCCATTGAGCCTTTCTCCTAAACGCCGATTGGTATATGAACATCACACTCCTCTGCTTAGGCTAGCAGCCCTGAGTCTGTTGTATACGCTAGGAGGGTATTGAATCCCGCCACTCTGCCTAGGAACTAGTTGGGCGTTCGCTACCGTTAAGGCGTTAGAAGCGCTTGGATAGCGCGATAGAGCCAAACTTATCCTGCTCTTCTTGCCCATCAAATTCGCGTGAGCGCTGCACTACGGCGTAAGTGACCTGCCAATCTTCCCAGGCCAGCGCCAGTCCCGCGGAGACGTCACCTACCCACTCTTTACGGTCAACCGAGTGGCTATTTCTAAATGTATTGCCATCAAGCGTTAGGTTCTGCGCCATATAGTAGCCCTCTACACTGGCAAACAGGTACCACTGCCAGCCTTCTTTAGCGGCCATATGGTAGCGGCTACCGGGGTTGGGTGTCAGCGTAGGTATGCCTGGCGCCTCATCGCCCCAGCGAACGCTATACCCAGCGCTTGCGTAGGTGTAGAGGTTGCCCAAAGCAGCGCTGACGCTAGGGCCATGGGCAAACTGTTTGCCGATCAATGGGGAGCTATGCCACCACTGGCGCCGCATCGCGACGTTGACGATCGCTTCATCGCCAAGCTGATTATTCCACCCGTTGGGTCGGTCACTTTCGGTGATGCGATGCACTTCGCGTTGAATACTATCGGCAAGTGACGACGGCCCTACCAACCCAATATCCAGGTGCAGATCAGTTGCTTGGCGCCAGTGTCCCATCGGCACATCTTCGTAGAGCGACATACCCCCGTAAACAATCCCTGCATAGGGGCGATCGTCTTCAATCAACCCACGCTGCTCAATATTGTTGGGCGTATAAATCTGATGTACCAGCCGAAAAGCGGCCATATCTGCGCTGCCGATAATGCTGTCAGGCAAAGTAGTTGCCAAGCGCTGTGTCCAGTTTTGCGCTTCAGGTTCAAACGCCCAATTAAGCTCAAAACCGCTGGTAAAGTGACCATCGTCACTGCTGGCCATCCCATCATTTGCGTGCTTAATCGAGAGGACACTGTCGTTGGCCTGCGCCAGCGTAGACAGCAGGCTTACTACAGCCACCAGCGGGAGTAGTTGCCATCGTATAGGGGTAATTGCTTTCATGACTCGTTCCTTGAGATTTTTCTAGGGAGCGTTTTTGGAGGCTGCTTTTTGATGAGCATCAACAAACATTGTTGATTGTATGTAATTGTGCAAAAAGATAGCAAGCATACTTTTGCAAACTTCTACACAAAAAGGCTGAGATACTAAAAATTAAGGATGGCTCATAGGCCACCCTTATGGTGTTGATTGCTTAGATTTATAGCGTAGTCGACTAGACGAAAGTTTGTAGGCTAATGATCAAGTTAAACCACTATCTGTCACGTAGCAGCCACTGCGGGGTAATTTCATGTTGGCCGTTTTCATCGGTAATAAATAGCGACCCTTCGCTGATCATTACCGCCCAATTAATCGCCCTTGGCAGGTCTTTAGCAATGGTCGCGAGCGCCTCCTGGGGTAACCCTGCCACATGGACATTTTTCAGCGATGCCACATTGGGCAGTACTTTGCTTTCCCACATATCGACCCGTCCGTAGGCAAGCAGCGAGACGCGTTCAGCCCGCCGTGAGCACCAGGTGATGCGCTCGGCATCTGGCAGACCTACTTCAATCCAGTGCAGCAAACGCCCATCCAGGCTTTTCTCCCACAGTGCCGGTTCGTCTACATCGGAAAGCCCACGCCCGAAGGCCAGCGTTTCGCTATACCACAGCACATAAGCCAGTAAGCGCGCGGTCATGCGCTCTTCGGTCTCTGATGGGTGGCGAGCCACGGTGAAACGAAGCGTTTCATACACCCCGCGATCCAGATCGGTCAGGTTAATATCAACTTTGTAGGGCGTTGCGCTAAGAGCCATGAACGTTTCCAAACGAAATTTGCGTCAGTGTACCCGATGCAGGGTATCTATGGTGGATTTGCCAAGTAGGTTAAGGTTGGCGGTAATCCGCCGTTGCTTTGCCATTTTTCAGCGTATCAGCTTCATGCATGGACTCGCGCCATGGTTCCTCAAGCGCGGCTTGATACCACGCTTGCATGGCAGGTAGCGCTAATAAGTGTTCAACATACGCTTGGGAAGCGTCACTGAGCGGTAAGTTGAATGTTTGTACGCGAAACGCAACAGGGGCATAAAAGGCATCGACCGCAGTGAAGCGCTCGCCGGCTAAAAAAGGCCCGCCAAAACGTTCAAGTCCCTGCTGCCATAGTGCATCCAAGCGAGCCACATCCGTTTTAAGTTTGGTCGATAAGCTGTTCAATGCCACCCGCATACCGCAATTCATCGGACACTCGTCGCGCAGCGTACCGAAACCGCTGTGCATTTCGGCAGTGGCTGAGCGTGCCCAGGCACGGGCAGTCTTATCACTTGGCCAAACGTTGGCGTGTTGCTCGGCCAGATACTCGACAATCGCCAGGGAGTCCCACACGGCCAGCTCACCTGCGCCTGCCACATCTACCAAGCAGGGCACTAAGCCCGAGGGAGAAAAACGAATAAAGGTATCATGGCTTGCACCAGTGCCCCCTTCAAAGGGCATTAGATGTTCTTTAAACGGAATCTCCAGCGCCTTCATCAGCACCCAAGGGCGCAGAGACCAGGACGAGTAATTCTTGTTGGCAATATACAGATCAAACATGCAGCGCTCCTTATAAGAAGATACAGAATTAGCTGATTTGGGCAGGCATCCTTATCGCGCCGCTTGAGCCAACGTGTTACCGCCCAGTCCCATTAATACGCCACCGCCAATGCGCTGAATCAGGCGGGAAGAGCCGTGGGATTTTTGTAACCATTTACGTAAGGGACTCGCCAGTAGCACCACCACCACATCCGCAGAGGAAAATAGCACATTGGTGGCAATCCCCAGCCAGAGCAACTGCCATGCCACCGGCATCGCGCTCTCGGGCTGCACAAATTGGGGCAAAAAGGCAACGAAAAAGAGTGCGGTTTTAGGGTTAAGCACCTCCACCAGAAAACTATCGCGCAGCACGCGTTTAGTGGTGGCCAGCGGAACCTCATCGCCATGGGCGCGGATGCCCTGCTGCCATAGCCGTAGCCCCATCCAGAGCAAGTAAAGCCCGCCGATAATTTTCATGGCGATATAAGCAGGCGGGATCGCCGCAAACAGCAGTGCCAAGCCCAGCGCGGCTGCTATCACATGGACATAGCAGCCCATATGCACCCCCATGACCGCTAACCACCCTGCTCGTCGGCCACGCCCCAGGGTTTGCGCTGCGGTATACAGCATCGCAGGTCCAGGTAAGTAGGCAAAACCAAGCGCGGCGAGGATAAATGCAGCCCATTGCATCGTGGCGACTCCGAAGAGATTCGTAGTAAGAAGCCTTTGAGCATAAAACGGGGGTGACGCAAGCGCCACCCCCTAAATAAGTAAAACTGGAACGAAGTAAGGCTTAGAAGCCTGTTTTAAGAAATTGGCTTTAGAAAATGGCTTCAGAAGTTGGCTTTACGCTTCTCGACAAACGCTGCCATGCCCTCTTTCTGCTCTTCACCGGCAAAGCATAAGGCGAACAGACTGGTTTCCAGCGCCAGTGCGCTATCAAGGTCTTGATCCAACCCGTCGTGAACCGCCTGCTTAGCTCCGCGCACCGACTGCGGGCCGTTGCCCTTGAGCTGCTTGGTTAACTCTTCAACGTAGTTTTCTAGCTCCGCTTGCGGCATTACCCGGTTCACCAGGCCGATACGTAGCGCCTCTTGGGCATCAATTTTGCGCCCGGTGGTGACCAGATCAATCGCCATAGCAGGGCCAACGCGGCGTGGCAGACGTTGGGTACCGCCAAAGCCGGGGATGACCCCCAGCAGCACTTCTGGTTGACCAAACACCGCGTTGTCACTGGCTACAGCCCAGTCGCAGGCCAGTGCCAGTTCGCAGCCGCCGCCAAGGCAAAACCCGTTCACCAGCGCGACCACCGGCACGGGTAGTGTCTCTAGGCGTTTAATGGTGCGCAGCGCTTGGCTGGCAAAGGCGCGCGCCTCTTCGGGCGTTTTTTCACGCATTTCGGTGATATCGGCGCCCGCTACAAAGGACTTCTCGCCCGCACCAGTAATCAGCACGGCACGCAGGTTCGGATGAGCTTCAAGCTCTACTAGGTGTGCTTCCAGCGCGGAGAGTACATCGCTGTTTAGGGCATTCAGCGCTTTAGGACGATTGATGGTCAGTCGCACCACTCCATCGTTATCAACCTTCTCGATCACTGCTTCGCTCATGGCGGACTCCTTATTTGATTTGTTATGGAATAGTAAAGTGAGTACCACCCAACCCTAGCGAACGCTTGGTTGAGTGGCAATGACTTATTTATGCCGCGCTCTTCACGTTAGTGCAAGCTAATCGTAGTGATAAAACCCCCGTCCGCTTTTACGCCCCAGATAGCCCGCGGCCACCATGCGCTTGAGCAGTGGGCAGGGGCGATACTTGGGATCGCCAAAGCCTTCCTGAAGCACTTCCATAATCGCTAGACAAACATCCAGGCCGATTAAATCTGCCAACGCCAACGGCCCCATGGGGTGGGCGGCGCCTAGCTTCATGGCGTCATCGACTGCCTCCGGCGTCGCGGTGCCCTCTTGAACAATAAACGCAGCCTCGTTGATCATCGGCACCAGCAGGCGGTTCACCGCGAAACCTGGCGCATCGCCCACCGGCACGGCGGTTTTGCCTAACGCGATAGCGAGCTGTTCAATGCGCTCAACGGTTTCATTTGACGTTTGTTCCGCACGAATCACCTCCACCAGTTTGAGCACTGGTACCGGGTTGAAAAAATGCATACCCACTACGCGCTCAGGGCGTTCGCAGACGGCCGCTAAGCGAGTTAATGACAGCGATGATGTATTGGAAGCCAAGATGGCCTCGCTGCTTAAACGGCTTAGGTCGCGGAACAACTTCTCTTTCAGTTCAGGCTGTTCCGGAGCAGCTTCAATAATTACCGCACAATCACTCAAAGCATCTAGCGTCGTGGTCGTCGAAAGGCGCGCCAAGGCAGCGTCTTTATCCGCATCACTGATTTTTTCTTTCGCTACCAGCTTACTCAACCCTTTATCAATATTTGCCTCAGCGCGACTAAGCTGCTGCTCTGCCACATCGTAAAGCCTAACGGTGAAGCCACTCGCCACCGCTACCTGGGCAATCCCCTGCCCCATTGTGCCCGCTCCTACTACACCAATCGTTTTGTCGCTCATACACCCGCTCCTTAAAATGCATTATCAATGATTCTTAGCTTCTTCGCGCAGGACGAACTTTTGGATCTTGCCCGTTGAGGTTTTCGGCAACTCGCTAAAAATGACTGTTTTAGGGACTTTGTAGCCCGCCAGATGTTCGCGGCAGTGGGCGATAATATCGGCCTCAGTCACTTCACCATAACCGACTTTAAGCTTCACAAAGGCACAAGGCGTTTCGCCCCACTTCTCGTCGGGCTTGGCCACGACCGCCGCCTCTTCGACCGCAGGATGGCCGTAAATAGCATCTTCCACTTCGATGGTTGAGATATTCTCACCGCCGGAAATAATGATGTCCTTGGAGCGGTCTTTAATCTCGATATAGCCATCCGGGTGCCATACAGCAAGATCACCGGTGTGGTACCAGCCGCCTTCTAAGGCCTGCTCGGTCGCTTCGGCGTTCTTCAAATAGCCCTTCATGACGTTGTTGCCGCGCATTAGTATCTCGCCGATGGTTTGGCCGTCTTTGGGCACCGGCTCCAGGGTAAGCGGGTCGGCTACGCACAATGCTTCGAGCATATGGTAGCGCACGCCCTGGCGGGCTTTGATCTTGGCCCTGGCTTCCAGCGGCAGCTCATCCCAGGCTTCGCGCCAGGCACACACGGTCACCGGCCCATACACTTCAGTCAGGCCATACACATGAGTCACTTCAATACCCAGCTTTTCGACACCAGCAATCACCGAGGCAGGCGGCGCGGCACCGGCAGTAGTGACTTTCACCGGGTGATCGAACTCACGTTTATCTTCAGCGGGCAGATTCACCAACCCATTAAGAATAATCGGCGCCCCGCTAAAGTGGGTGACCTTTTCATCGGCAATCAACTGCATGATCTTTTTGGGGTCGACCCGGCGTAGGCAGACGTTCACCCCGGCGTTGGCGGCAATCGTCCAGGGAAAGCACCAGCCGTTGCAGTGGAACATCGGCAGCGTCCACAGGTAGATGGGATGGTGGGGCATCGCCCACTCCATAATGTTACTCACCGCGTTGAGATAAGCACCGCGGTGGTGATAAACCACGCCTTTGGGCTTGCCGGTGGTACCTGAGGTGTAGTTAAGCGAGATCGCATTCCACTCATCGGCAGGCAGTTGGTAGGCAAACTCCGCGTCACCCTCTTCAAGCAGCGCTTCGTACTCGATCTCGCCAATGCCCTGGGTGTCGCCGAGAAACTCTACGTCAGCGACATCGATAATCAGCGGCTTGTGCTCAAGCTTGGCAACGGCTTGCTGGATGACGTCGGCAAACTCGGGATCGACCAGAATGGCTTTGGCCTCGCCGTGCTCCAGCATATAGCTGATCGCCTCGGCATCCAGGCGAATATTCAGCGTGTTTAATACGCAGCCAGCCAGCGGCACGCCGAAGTGCGCTTCAAACATCGCTGGAATATTAGGCAGCATCGCTGCTACGGTCTGGCCCGGCTGAATCCCCCGCTTTTCGAGCGCAGAGGCAAGCTGGCGGCAGCGCGTCCAGGTGTCATTCCAGCTGCGCCGCGTGCCGCCATGCACTATCGCAGGATAGTCAGGGTAGATCGATGCCGAGCGCTCGATAAAGGTCAGCGGTGAAAGCGCCACGTGGTTCGCGACGGTTTTGGGCAAGCCTTGCTCAAATATGGAGGTCATAATTAGCTCCTGGTCTTATTATTAAGCGTATTGTTGACGTCGGTGTTATTAAAAGCGTTCGTTTTAAATAGTTGTTTTGATCGCCTAGAAACAGCACCGCCGCCTCAAAGGGCGGCGGTGCTGACTGAAAACATTCGCGTCAGTGAACCTCAAAGTCGCTTAAACACTGCATACCCGCCTCAATCACCGCACGCTGGGCGCGACCTACCGGCAGCCATTGAGTAATCGCAAATTCGGCGCTGCGTATCTTCGCAGTATAGAAGGGATCATCGCTGCCGTTGTTAAGGGCGGCCTGGGCACTAAGCGCCGCCTGACCCATTTGCCATGCACACAGCACGTGGCCTGCCAATGTGAGAAACGGCGTAGCGTAGGCCTGCACCGCATCTGCGCCGTTTTCAGGATCACTGCCTTGCTCAAGCACGATCGCCTGAGCGGCTTTTAGATCTTCTAGGCCTGCGGCCAAGCCGCTGCCCAATGCTGCCAAGGTAGGCTCGGCGTTAAGCTGCTCCACCGTCGCGGCCACATCTTTTAAGAGCATGGAGAGCGCTTCACCGCTGTCACGCTGAAGCTTGCGGCCTGCCAAATCCAGCGCCTGAATACCGTTGGTGCCTTCGTAAATCGGCGCAATACGCGCATCACGCAATAACTGGGCGGCACCGGTCTCTTCCACGTAGCCCATGCCACCATGTACCTGAATGCCCATGGAGGCGATATCCACCGCTTGATCGGTGGAGAAGCTTTTGATCACCGGAATCAAAATATCAGCGCGAGCCTGAGCGGCATGGCGGGCATCACCACTTTCGGCGTGGCGGGCGGTATCCAGTTCGGCGGCACAGTAGAGCGCCAGGGCGCGCAGCGCATCGGTACGCGAACGCATGGAGAGCAGCATACGGCGCACGTCCAAGTGATCGCTAATTGTGCAATTCTCACCGCCGCGTGCTTTAGGGGAACGGCCTTGGGTACGCTCCAAGGCGTAGGCAAAGGCGTGCTGACAGGCGCGCTCGGCAACGCCAATGCCCTGAATGCCGACTTTATGACGCGCCTCGTTCATCATGGTGAACATATGGTTAAGACCACGCCCCTCTTCGCCGACCAAGTAGCCGATCGCACCACCGTTTTCGCCAAAGCTCAGGGTACAGGTGGGCGAGCCGTGAATGCCTAACTTGTGCTCAATAGACGCGCAGGTGACATCGTTACGCTCGCCCAGCGAGCCGTCGTCGTTAACCAGAAACTTGGGCACCAGAAACAGCGAAATGCCTTTGTTACCCTCAGGCGCGTCGGGCTTGCGGGCCAGCACCAGGTGGATAATGTTTTCGGCGGCGTCGTGCTCGCCCCAGGTAATATAGATCTTCTGGCCGCTAATGCGGTAATGATCGTTTTCAGGCACGGCGCGGGTGCGCACTTGGGAGAGGTCCGACCCCGCTTGGGATTCGGTAAGGTTCATGGTGCCCGTCCAGGAGCCTTCCACCAGTTTGGGCAAGTAAGTCGCTTTTAATTCATCGCTGCCGTGATGGGCCAGCGCCTCGATGGCCCCGGCGGTCAGCATAGGGCAGAGACCTAGCGCCATATTGGCGCCGTGAAGCATCTCCTGCACTGCGCTGGCGACGACTTCAGGCAGGTTCTGGCCACCCAACGCCTCAGAGACGCCAATACCGTTCCAGCCACCCTCGACATAAGCCTGGTAAGCCGCCGCGAAGCCTTCCGGGGTAGACACGCGACCATCGGTGTGGCGCTTGGCCCCCTGCTGATCACCACTCTTATTGAGCGGCCCCCAGACGTCACCGGACAGTTTTGCGGCCTCTTCAAGTACCGCCTCAACTAAATCGGGTGTGGCTTCTTCAAAGCCCGGCAGGCTGAGCGAACGGTGCGCTAGCAGCTCTTCGAGCACAAAGCGCAAATCGCGTACCGGTGCGGCGTAAACATTCATGGCGAACCTCGGGCTGAAAAATTAAACGATTGTTTGAAAGCATGCCCTAGATAGTAGTAATACTCTCTCACGTACACCATTAGCCCAAGGTATCACCCGCTACCGATAACGTCTCCTCTCAGTTTTATTTTCGCTCACCAGCTTGATCCAAATCATCATAGTAAGCGATGTGGCTTTCATCTTGCGCAGGAGGCCCGACAACTGGCTCGGCAGCTTCAACGTCCCACACGGCATCGGATAAATCTTCTAAATGCTCATGCTCTAGCGCCCCTTGCATCAGCTCTTCTGTCACCACCAGCTCAGCACCTGCCGCTGTCATTGGCGTAGTCGGCGTAAACGGTGCCACGGGTACCGGTGCTGGACGTACGCTACGCCGCCAGGAGAAGAACATTAAGAAGAAGAGACTGAGTGAGCCGAAGGCCCAGAACAGACCCGCATCACCCATCACGGTCATCACCGGGGAAATCATTAGCGGGCTGATGGTGGCGCCAATCGAGTTGATCAGCAGCAAGCCTTGGCTCATGCGCACAAGCGCCCCTGCGGGAGCGCGATCGGCCGCGTGACTCACCGCCACCGGGTAGAGCGCAAATACCCCACCGCCAAGTAAGAACAGTAGCACCGCCAGCATTGGCGTCGACAGCGGCAACCAGAGCATCGCCGCCGAGATCAGCACGCAGAAACCGCTAATACCGATCAGTACCATCTGTCGATCATGGCGATCCGACCAGCGGCCAATCGGGTACTGCAGTAGCATGGCACCCAGAATCACCACCGCCATCATCTGGCCCACTTGACTGACCGTCATGCCAATACGCTGAAGATAAAGCGGCAACAGTGAGTACGCCGCGGCTACTACCATGCCAGAACCTAAGCTGCCCATCACGCCAGTAGGCGTCAGAGTAATCAGACGATGCGGAGGAAGCGGCTCGGCGTGTTCTATAATTGGCGATACGCGGGGGATCATCGCCATGGGCAGTACAGAGAGCGAGGCCAGCAGGCCAATTACCATAAAGGGTGCGGTTACACCCATGGCATTGGTAACGCCCAGCAGCAGTTGGCCCAACACACCGGCGGCGTACAGTGAAATCATATATAACGCCAGTAGGCGGCCACGAACTTTCTGGTCACCTGACGTAAGCAGCCAGCTCTCGATGACCAGATAAACCCCAACCGTGGCCCAGCCGCCAATTAGGCGCAGTACAAACCAGGCCCAGGGGTCGAAGAACAAGCCTTGTAGCAGCACCGTGACGGCCACTAATGAGGCAAAACTGCCATAGGCGCGAATATGGCCAATTCGCAGCAGCAAACGGTCATTCACCAACGCGCCTAGGGCTAAGCCGATAAAGTAAGCCGACGATACGATACCGATGACCGTGGCCGACTCACCGGCGGCATCCAAGCGCACGGTAATTAAGGTGGCGAGAAAACCATTGCCAATCCCGAGAATGAAGAGCCCTAAAAGGGGCGCCAGCGCCATGGCTAGCAGTTGCCGCGACATGAAAACCTCGTCTTGCCTAAAAGTGGTGAAAAACAGGGGCTGAAAACAGGCGTGAAAACGCTGATAAACGTGTTCACAGGAACCGTTATCTCACCTGGCACATCGAGTTAGGCAGGGATAGCGGCGCGCAATTATTGCCCTCAAGCGAGCAAAGTCAATGCTTTTCTAACGTTACAATTATTCACGTTAGCGTTTTGTATAGAATAACGGTATCGGGCCCAGGAAATTCCACTACTAAACTATTCTTTTGTGCCCACCAACGAAAGGTCTCCTCACTAAAAAAGCTGATATGCGTGGGATCGCTAATATAGTGCCAGCGGGCAAACGCTTCTGGCGAAGCGACTCGCTTGGTCATCAGCCCCAGATAGCCGCCTGGTGCCAGTTGAGCGACTAATTGAGCAAGCACTTGGCCAGGCTGCGACAAGTGCTCAACCACTTCTGTGGCGGTGATAAAATCAAACGTCTGGGTGAGAACCGAGGCATCAGGGGCATAAAAAGGGTCGTAGATGGCCATCGGGAAGCCTTGCTCTTCGAACATCACCGACAGCGTCGGCCCAGGCCCGGAGCCAAAATCGAGCCCCCGGGCGTTAGCGGATAGCTTCGCTAACAGCGGGGTAAATAAACGCCCTAAAAAGCGTCGGTATCCCGTATCATGCGGCGAGTTTTGGTGTTTATCGTATTCGGCCTTTTCTGCAGCGGCGCTCAGATGCTGCTCGGGGGGCACAAATACCAGCTCGCACGTGGCACACTGGTAGTAGTCACGACGACGATCCCGGTGGTAGAGCGCAGTAGTGGATTCCGCGCATAGCGGACAGCGACGCATCATCGTATTCTCTGGCTTATCGTTAGGTATTAAGGAAGGTGGCATGCTATCAGGTCTGGATCATCTTGTTGTTACCGTGACCGACATGGGTCGCGCAGTCGATTTTTATTCACGAGTGCTTGGCTTAGACGTCCGCTATCGCGATGCTCAACGGGTCGATTTAATGCTCGGCGATACGGCGCTACGCCTGCATCAAACCGATACCGACATTGCCCCCATTTCAGCAACGCCCACGCCTGGCAGCTTGGATTTATGCTTGCGTTGCCAACTGCCGCTAGATGAGTTCAAGCAGCACTTGGATGCGCTGGCGATTGACGTAGAGCTGGGCCCTGTTGCCCGCCAAGGCGCCAATGGGCCGATCGAATCGATCTACCTGCGCGACCCGGACGGCAACTTGCTAGAGATCTGCCGCCCCACTTCGCGTTAATGTTAAGTCTAATGAATCAAGGTATTATATACCGCGCTCAAACAGCGCTCACTGAAATGATCTAGGCATTATCAGCCGCCACAGCACTTATACATATTTATCGAAAGGAAACATTATGCTTGATAACGAAACTGATTCCCCACTTAAAGGCAACGTCGTTCGCGAAGAGCAACAAACGCAGCCCGACACCACCATGGCAATGGTCATCTATGCGCTCTATCTGGCTAGTTTTCTGCTTGGCGTTACGTCGATTATTGGTGTGGTTATCGCCTATGTCTATAAGGGCAATGGCCCTGTGTGGTTGGACGAGCATTACCGCTATCAGATTCGTACGTTTTGGATAGGTTTGGTATATGGCACTATTTGTACGATGTTGCTCTTTGCAGTGATTGGTTTCCCACTTTTTGTGGCGCTAGGTATATGGTTTATTATCCGCTGCGTTAAAGGATTTAAAGGGCTGCAAGAGAAACGCGCGCCCTCTAACGTAGATACCTGGTTGATTTAACGATGGCATCACAGGGGGCCCAAAACGGTAGGCACTTTTCCAAAGCTAGCGCGATCAGTTGGCTGTGGCGCCAGCTTTCACGCTGGCCGCTTACGCGCCTATGGCGCGTTGCTTCGGCACTCGGCCCCCTGGTTTACCGCTTTAATAAGCGTGAGCGCCAGGTGACTGAGCGCAACCTAAACGTTGTTTACCCTCGCCTCTCTGTTTTAGAACGTAAGTCCCTTGCCCAGCACAGCTTGCGCCACTCAACGGCCACGATGTTAGAGCTGGGCCACGCCTGGATGGCAGAACCTCATAAAGTAGAAGCCAGCATTCTAGCGGTATATGGCCGCGACAAGCTCGATAGCGCCCGCAGTGATGGCCGCGGCGTGATTGTGCTTGCCCCACACTTCGGCAACTGGGAGGTGCTTAACTTCTGGCTATCGAGCCATTTCCCTTTTACTGCGATGTACGAGCCACCCAAAATCACCGCCCTCGACCCGGTCATTCGTCATGGTCGCGAACGCATGGGGGCAAATCTTGTGCCTACCAATCCGCGCGGGGTAGCGGCACTGCTGAAAGCGCTTAAACGCAGTGAAGCAATTGGTATACTCCCTGACCAGGAACCCGACTGGGGCAGTGGCGTTTTTGCGCCGTTCTTTGGCCGCGAGGCCTACACCGCCACCCTGCTACCGAAATTGGTCGCCCGAACTCAGGCTCGGGTGGTCACAGGCGTCGCGCTACGGCTCCCTGGCAAAGGCTTTGAAATCCATTTTTTGGAGGCCGACGAGCGTGTTTATAGCGACGATGATGTGCAGTCTGCCACCGGTGTAAATGCTAGCGTCGAAGATGCGATTGCCTTGGAACCGGCACAGTATCAATGGGAATACAAACGTTACCGCAAAGTGGTGCAGGAGCAGCAGAAGCTCGTCAATTTCCGAGACTATCGTATTTATTAACAAGAGCTTACTGATTATGCAAAACGACCTAGCTGGCGATGAAACACGCCCGCCGCAGATTATTTACGCGCTTTACCTGGCGGGCATCGTCACCGCCAATATCACCTTGCTGATTGGCGTCATCATCGCTTATGTTTATCGTAAAGAAGCCGCCCCCTGGCTGCAGCAGCACTATCGTTACCTAATCCGCACTTTCTGGATTGGCACACTGTATGCCTGCATCGCCTTTCTGCTCAGCATTGTCATAGTGGGCACCCTACTCTGGCCATTGCTAGCGGTATGGTTAGGGGTACGCTGCCTGCTCGGCTGGATCAATGTTCGCAAAGGGCTAACACCGGCACGTCCTGCCAGTTGGCTTTGGTAAGCCGCGTGCTCCACGCCCTTCACTCATAGCTATCACGGTCGTAAACATCATCTAGACGCTCAATATCGTCTTCGCCCAGATAACTACCCGACTGCACCTCGATCAGTTCAAGGGGGATTTTGCCGGTGTTTTCCAGCCGATGTAGTGCCCCAATGGGAATATAGGTAGACTGGTTTTCAGTTACCAAAAAGCGACGGTCTTCTAGCGTTACCTGCGCGGTTCCTCTCACCACGATCCAGTGTTCAGCCCGGTGATGGTGGCGCTGCAGCGATAAACGCCCGCCAGGCTTTACAGTAATACGTTTGACCTGATAACGCTCGCCACTGTCCATCGCCTGAAAACTGCCCCAGGGGCGCTGTACCTGGGCCGCTGTACATGGTTCCTTGCGCCCCGCCCGGATAAGCGATGTCACCAGCTGCTTTACCTGTTGCGCCTGATTACGGTGGGCCACCAGTACGCAATCCGATGTCTCCACGACAATCAGATTATCCACACCCAGTGTGGCTACCAGACGATGCTCGCCAAACACCAACGAATCCTGTGTGTTGGTCAGCCAGGTATCGCCTTTGGTGGCATTGCCCGCAGCATCAGGCCTAACGGTTGCCCATAGCGCATCGAAACTGCCGATATCACTCCAATCGGCTGCCAAAGGCACCACAGCTGCGCGATCACAGTGCTCCATCACCGCGTAATCAATGGAGTCAGCCGGGCAGCGTCTAAATGCCGCTTCGCCTAAGCGTAGAAAATCCAAGTCCCGGTGCGCTCCCTCAACCGCCTCCACGCATGCCTCAAACATCTTTGGCTGTAATCGCTTTAGCTGGCCTAGATAACTGGAGGCACGCAGCAGAAACATACCGCTGTTCCACAGGTAGTCGCCGCTTTCGACTAACGCTGCAGCACGCTTGGCGTCCGGTTTTTCAATAAAAGCTGCAAGACGGTGACCACCTTCTAGCGGCTCGCCGCAGGCAATATAGCCGTAACCCGTTTCAGGCTGTATGGGTACAACGCCAAAGGTAACGAGGTAACCTGCTTCGGCTAACGGGACGGCCAGTGAAACACTGTGCTGGAACGCCTGTACATCACCAATCGCATGATCAGCCGGGAGCACTAGCAGCAGCGGGTCATCGTTAGCGTGACGTGCCAACAGTGCCGCACAGGCAATCGCCGGGGCGGTATTGCGGCCTTCAGGCTCAAGCACCACGGTAGCGGTTTGATCCAGTTCGCGCAGCTGTTCAGCCATCAAAAAGCGGTGGCTATGGTGACCCATCAGCATTGGTGTAGCGGTGTTGAGCCCCTTTAGGCGGATTAGCGTTTGTTGAAGCAGGCTGTTCGACGAGGTTAAGCGCAAAAACTGTTTCGGCATTTGCTCTCGGGAGAGCGGCCAGAGCCTTGTGCCGCTGCCACCGCTCAATATTATCGGTTGAATCATGGTGCCGTCCTTGTATCAGAGCGAGTGTCTACTTGTAGTTCTGAGCCACCAAAATCAGCCTGCAACCAGTGGCGAAGTTGGCTCATCCTCGGCGCATTGCTCGCCATATCGAGTGTAGGCAGGGTACCGGCAACAAAGCCTCGCTTTATAAAAGGTGCCAATAGCGCAGGATCGCCGCTGATGATATGCACCGGAACCGCCGCGCTGGCATCGTCGCCGGTAATCAACGGCGCGGCCTGATGGTCACCCAGCACAATCAGTAGGGTATTGTCATCCACTACGCGCTCGGCCCAGCGGCCAGTGACTTTCACAGCATAGTCAACCGACCATGCATAGTGGTCGCGAATACGCTCAATGTCCTGCCACAGTACTTCTGGTGGGTCGCCGGCGTCTTCCCAGGGAGCAAAAATACGCCCATCGCCGATTGATGACCAATCATCCAGCACCGGTAGGATCGGCGTCCAGGGGGCATGGCTGGAGATCAGTGCCAACTGGGCAAACACCGGCGTCTCGCCCAGCAAGTAACGCTGGGTGTAATCGAGGGTGAACTGATCGGGCATGGTGACCCAGTTCAGTGCCGGCCCGGCGTAATCGATATCCTTCGCTGCGGCAATGTCATCAAAGCCGTAGGCTTCCCCTTCCGGCCAAGCCAGGGTAATCGCTGGCATCACACTCAGGGTGCGCTGACCGGTTGCACGAAAATCATCGATCAAAGTGGAGTGACCGCTGTCGAGCATCAACCGATACCAGAGCTGATTGTCGATCCATCGGCCACTGAGGGCCGTCGCGTGAGCCAGCCAGGACTGCCCACCGCGAATAGGCGCTGCCAACATACCAGAAACCACATGGAGGTCGCGCTCATCCAGCCGCTGTTGTATCTCAGCTAGCGTAGGCAGCAGAACGTCGGAATAACGTGGATTATCCAGCGCCGAGATACCGTAGGATTCAATAAAGGTGAGTAGTACATTACGGTCTTTGAGCCCCGGCAGCGGCTGGGCTTCCAGCGGCGCAGCTTCCAGCTGAGCGGTAAAGGCGAGGCGCGCAGCGTGGGTATCGGTCATTTGCTGCCACTGAAAGCGCGTAGTGTTCACCATCGGCAAGCGCGCGCTATCGACCAGCCGCACCCCATTGAGTTCAAGCGCCGCGCAGCTGATGGCAATGACCAGCAGCGTTAAGGCGGCCGCTCCAGGCAGCCGTTTGATCGAGTAAGCGACCGGTGGAAGCAGCAGGCGCGCTAGCCCCAGGGTAATGGCGATTAGCATGGCCGCTCCTACCAGCATTGCGCAAACTGCCAACAGTTGGCCTACATTACCTACTAATAGGTGATAAATTGAGCGCAGCAAAGGTACGTCAAGATAGAGATTAAGTGGCCGGGCAAAGGCCATCTGGGTGGCAGCAGTGCCAAGATTAGCGGCGGTTGCCAGCATCACCCAACTGACCAGCCCAATCGCCACGATGCGGCGCGTTTTTCCAGCGGGAAGCAATAGCATGAGTGGCGTGATAATCAGCGCCTCCCAAGCGAGCAGGTGCGTACTGATATCGCCAAAGCGCCACCAAAGTGGCACGATGAGTAAGAAATTCAGCATTAGCAGCGTTAATAATAATCGACTCATTGCACCCTCATGTGTGCCTGCTATAGCGTACAGTTTCAAAAATATACCCGTTAGTCCCAAAGCAGAGCTGTACCCAGTCGCAAGACAAGAGAGCAAGGAATAAGGCTGCTGAAAAACACAACAATCATGTACTGTAATGTTTTATCGTATAGTTATTGTGTAAAGATTTCACGCTTTGCTTGGCCATGGGTGTTACAGGTCTTCACCGGAAAGGATTTCGCTTATGCGTTGTAGCTATGTTGATATGAGGCAGGTTGCTAGATGGCCGGATGGTAAGTGGCGAGCTCATGAATTGCGAGCAGATAAATGGCGAATTAATCAATGGCGAACTAAACAATGGATCGTTTTACTCAGCTGTACGCTAGCCTTACCGGCGTTTGCCGAAGACGATCAACATTTCAGCGCGGTTATTGAACGCGCCCAACAGCTAGCTGAAGAGGCTTATCAAGCCCCAGACCAATCACTGCCTGAGGTGTTACGGGAGCTTGACTACGATACTTACCGGCAAATCCGCTTCGACCCCGAACACGCCTACTGGAAGGACGAAAGCCCCTTTAGCTTGCAGCTATTTCATAGCGGCTTTCTGTTTCAAACCCCGGTTACCTTGAACGTTATCGACAGTGACACGGTAACACCGTTGCCTTTTTCAGCAGAGGACTACTCCTACGATGGCAATGCCGCAACGCTCAAAGAGCAAGACTTAACCGGCAGCGACCACGCTGGGTTTCGCCTCCACTACCCGCTTAATAGCGATGAATACGCCGATGAGTTTGCGGTATTTCTGGGTGCCAGCTACTTCCGCATAGTGGGACGTGACCAGGCTTACGGACTCTCCACCCGAGGACTGGCGATCGATACCGCCTCCCCCGATGGCGAAGAGTTCCCGGCCTTTCGTGAGTTTTGGCTATATAAACCCGACGCTGATGCCAAACAAATCGAGCTATTGGCGCTAATGGACAGCCCCTCGGTCAGTGGTGCCTACCGGTTTATCATCCAACCTGGTGAAAACACCCAGGTAGAGGTCGAAGCCGAACTCTTTGCCCGTGAAGATATTGCCAAACTAGGTGTCGCGCCACTCACCAGCATGTTCACTTACGGTGAGGCCAGCCGCCAGCGGCCAGACGACTTTCGCCCCCAAGTGCACGACTCCGACGGCCTGCTGATGCACACCGGCAGCGATGAGTGGATCTGGCGTCCGCTAAGCAATCCCTCACACCTGCGCACATCGGCTTTCATCGACGACTCCCCCCAAGGTTTTGGGTTGATGCAGCGGGAGCGTGACTTTAACCGCTATTTGGACACCGAAGCCCAGTACCATCGCCGTCCCAGCCAATGGGTTGTACCGCTGGATGAGTGGGGCCCGGGTCACGTGGAGCTTGTCGAGATTCCGACCCCAGATGAGACCCACGACAATATCGTCGCCTACTGGGTCGCTGACGATACGCTGGAGGCTGGGGAATCCCGCCGATTGCACTACCTCACCCACACGCTGAATACCCAGCCAGAAACGCACCATATTGGTCGTGTCATTCGCACTCGCCATGGCAGTGCAGGTGTGCCAGGGCAAGCGGACTCCTCCTCGCAAGGTCAACGCCAATTTATCGTCGATTTTCAGGGCGATGCGTTAGCGGATATTAGCGCCGATCAGCCCGTGGAGTTGGCTATCAGCTCCCAACATGGCGAGGTACTGCTGCCTCAGGTCACTGCGTTACCTGATGACAATGGCTGGCGGGCTAGCTTCCGACTGCCCGACGGCGGCCAGCCTAGCGATGTTCGCCTCAGGCTCACCTTAAACGGCGAACCGATTAGTGAAACCTGGAATTATGTGTGGTATCCCGATGACCAATAACGCTGCTAAAGCAAACCCTACACCACTAGCCTCTTTGTGGATAAAGGCATGCTCATCCTGGGAGCCTAACTAATGCGGCGCATGGCGCTTCAACGCCTGCGTAGCGCGGGAGGGCTCGCCCGCTCGCTGTTTATTTACTGGCGACCAGGGCGCCAGCGGGGTCTTCAGCGGCTGTACCAGCCGTTCATTCAGCCCGGCACCGTCGCCTTTGATATCGGCGCCCACCTGGGCGACCGCAGCGCGGCTTTTCATGCGCTCGGCGCCAAGGTGGTAGCCCTGGAGCCCCAGCCTGATCTCGCCAAGTGGTTTAAGCGCCTAGTGAAGCCGCCGACCATTACCCTGCTACCGATGGCGGCAGGCCCGACGGCAGGCTTTGCCGAGATTGCTATTAGCCCCAGCAACCCGACCCTCGCCACGCTTGCCACCGAATGGCGTGAGCAGATTGGCCAACGCAACCCAGGCTTTAGCCAGGTACGCTGGGAGCAGCAGCTACGCGTGCCGGTGACCACGCTGGATGCGTTAATTGACGAATACGGCGAACCCTGCTTTATCAAAATCGATGTTGAGGGTTTTGAAGCGGAGGTTCTAGCAGGACTAAGCTGCCCAGTAGCGGCGCTATCAGTAGAGTTTGTGGCTGGCGCTCTGGAAGTCAGCCATACCTGCGTTAGCCATTTAAGCCGCCTTGGTGAGTACCGCTATAATGTGGTCGCTGGCGAGCAGCGCCACCTCCGCTGGGCCGAATGGCAAACGCCGCAAGCGGTGAGCGAGTGGCTAAACGCAGGGGCCGAAAAATTACCATCTGGCGATATTTACGCCTGTCGCTCTGACCATCCGCTACTGACGAACACCGCTTAACGCTGATAACTAACAGGTTGTGTATTAATGATTCACCACTGGCAAACCCTCACCGCTCCGCAGCTTGCTGACTTCGCCCAACGCGACCCTGTGGCGGTACTGGTACTTGGGGCCATTGAACAGCATGGCACTCACCTACCGCTAGCTACCGATCTGACCATTGGCGAGGGACTACAGGCCGCCATGTTAGAAGCACTTGATCCGAGCCTTAATGTGATCTGCCTACCGCCGATTGCGGTAGGCGCCAGTGACGAGCACGCCAGCTTCCCCGGCACGCTCAGCCTGCCTGCACCGCTGGCCATTGCCACGCTGGAAGCCTACGGCGACAGCTTAGCCCGCGCAGGTATCCGCCGTCTGGTGCTGCTTAACAGCCACGGTGGCAATAAGGCGGTGATGGATTTAGCGGGGTTAACGCTGCGGCGGCGACATAGCATGCGCGTCGTCAAAGCCACCTACACGCGGCTGCCGCCTTTAGAAGGTGCTATTGAGGCCGAGGAGCTGCGCTATGGTTTGCACGGTGGGTTACTCGAAACCGCCATGATGCGCTATTTGGCACCGACCCTTGTAAAGCTGGGTGGCTACCAAGCCACAGCGCCTGCGGCTCCCCAAGGCAATGCATTGGTGAGCGCAGAAGGCACTGCAGCATTTTCCTGGTTAGCGGAAGACTTAAGCACTCACGGTGTTGCTGGCGATGCCAGCCACGCCAGCGCTGAATTAGGCGAACGGCTGGTGCAGCACTACGCCAGCCAGCTAGCGGCAGTAGTGAAGGAAACCGCCCATCTGCCTCCGTTGGCCAACTAACATCGCTGAAACAGCGGAGAACAGTTTTAGCGAGGCCCAATCAGGTTCAACGCTGACCGCTTAGCACATCCTCCAACAAGTGCCCACCACGGGTGGCTTTGGCATTTAGATAGCGCTGATTGTGGTCGGTGACGCTGCCATACAGCGCCTGGCGGGAGACCACCTCAATGCCGCCCTGGCGTAATGCTTCCATCTTTAAGGGGTTGTTAGTCAGCAGCTGTACTTGGTCGATATTGAGGGCATTGAGCATATCCACTGCCACCGAGTACTGGCGCTCATCGTCACCAAAACCAAGTACCTGATCCGCATCCACGGTATCCAAGCCACCATCCTGCAAGGTGTAGGCGCGCAGCTTATTAGCCAGGCCAATACCCCGACCCTCTTGGGCCAAATAGAGCAGCACGCCGCCGCCCATGGCTTGAATATCCGCCACGGCATTGCGCAGCTGCTCGCCGCAGTCGCAACGCAGGCTGCCAAACAAGTCGCCGGTTAAACACGCCGAGTGTAGGCGCAATGGCACCGCGCCTTCCCAGTGCTCCGGCTTACCGATCACCACCGCGACGTGCTCGCGCAAGCCGTCCGGCTCGCGGAAAAGCACAAAGCGGCTGTCGGCAGCATCCTCAAGGGGAATATTCGCTTCGCTTACCCGTTTTAGCATACCCGGCGCCCCGGCAAGACACCGCTCGGCGTCTTCAGCGGTGACTTGCAGCAACCGCCCTTCTGCCAGCTGTTGTTCAATCGCCGCTGAGGCCTCTTCGCTAACAAAGGCACACAGCGCGGCAGGAATCAGCAGCGCGCGGCGCATCAATGTCACCGCGCCTCGTTCGGCTAACCCAGCAGGTTTTAATCCGCTGAGAAGCCCACCAGCAGGCTGCGAAAGCACTTCCGCAGTGGCCAAGCCATGCAGCTCTTGGGGGCTAATGTGGGCAGCCAACGGCAAGCAGGATGCTTCAGCACTTACCTTTATGCCGACCGCCGCCAGACGGTGACGGGTAAGCACCAGTGAAGGCCGCTCGCCCGCTAACTGGGCAAGTGCTTCAACTGACTCACTGCCTTCCAGCGCTTGCACTAGCAACCGCTGCTCACCGGCATTCACCACCACGGGCAAGCCACGACGGATATCGAAAATAGCGCGTTCAATCTGGTACATGAGGGCCTCCTGGCTTCCTTACGAGGGGGATGGTGCATGCTTGCTCTAAACAACTTGCTCTCAACTGACCAGAGCCCGCATGATGAAGCGGATTTTTTAGCACGGAGACGTCATGCCCGAATCCCATGTCAATATTCTTGCGCTGGCCGATGCCTGGGAGTGGCTGTTGGCGCTGCATCATCGGCGCTGTTGCGATGTGGCGATTACTTTGACGCCAACCGGCAAGTGGCAAACGGCCAAAGCGGTCACCGCTGAAGCGCGTGAACTGCTTGATTGCCTGACTCCACTGGCCAGTCGGCCAGCCTGGGTGGTGGCTCAACTGGGGCAGAGCATGGATGGCCGCATTGCCACGGAGAGCGGACACTCCCACTACATCAATGGCCATGAAAGTCTGGTTCACCTGCATCGCCTGCGCGCGTTGGTCGACGCGGTGGTGGTCGGGGCAGGAACCGCTAGCGCCGATAACCCGCAGTTGACCGTGCGCCACGTTTGCGGCACCAATCCGACACGGGTGGTGCTGGATCCACGAGGACGCATTCCCCATGACTTGGCGCTGCTGAACACCGACAGCGCCCCAACGCTGCATATTGTGGGGCCTGATCTGGGGTCTGAGCGGCAGGCGACGAGCTTGGCCCACGTTGAACGTTGCGTATTGCCGCTGAATACCAGCGGTCAGTTCAACCCTCACGACATCATCACCCTGCTCGCTGACAGAGGATTGCCCCGCGTGTTGATTGAAGGCGGCGGTATTACGGTATCTCAATTTATCGAAGCAGGCGCCGTTGACCGGTTGCACCTGCTGGTTGCCCCGCTGCTGATCGGCTCCGGCAGACCAGGGCTTAAAATGACGCCCATCGAGACCCTTGAGAGTGCGCTGCGTCCGCCCGCGCGAACCTTCCGCTGCGGTGACGACACGCTGTTCGACCTGCGCCTGAGGGATACCACCTGAGGACTGGGCACTGGCGCGGCGGCTCAACGCCACCCAAATACCCGGCAGGCTCGCCAACAACACCAGCAAACCGTAAGCCAACGACACCGCCACTCCTTGGGCAGACGGCAGGCCGACCAGCGCCCAGACACCGGCAGCGGCGCCTTCACGCAGCCCCCAGCCGGCCACCGAAAATGGAATCAACATAGCCAGTAGCAGCGCCGGGGTAAGCGCCAGTACTTGCAACGCAGGCATCTCTACGCCAATCGCCCTGGCGGCGCATACCATGACCAAACCATAACTCAGCACAATCACCAGCGACGACAGCAACTGCGGCAGCCATACGCCGCGCTGTAACAAGCCACGCTTAACGTCGCGGGCCAGGGCTTGGCACCAGTTCGGCAGCCTGGCCAACCAATGGTTAAAACGTTGACGCAGCAGTAGGCCACTGCCAGCGATCACCGCTAGTGCAGCCATTGCACTTAAGCCCACTACGGTGATCATGGCCCCACCCAGCGCGGTATGCCAGAGCGGTGAAAGCAATAGCGCCGTTAGCGTTAGCACCACGACGGCGACCTGCCCCGAGGCGCGCTCTATTATCACCGCTCGCCAAGCGCGGCCCCTAGACTGGGTTTGAGTGGCATGGCGGTGCGCACGCCCTGCGTCGCCTAATACCCCGCCGGGCAACAGTTGATTGACCAGCAACGCCAAGTAGTATTCACGTAGGGCATAAGCAAACCGCAGCGGCACATCGATAAGCCCGGCAGTAAACTGCCAGCGCCAAGCACAGAGCATAATCTGAAGCGTGCTGATGACTAACGCCAGCACGACCCACTCAGCGGAGAAGCCCTGCACCTCTGCCACGATAGCCTGGGGTTCAACCCATAGCGCCACCGCACCCAGCAACGCCAAGCTAATCACCAACCGGCGTAGCCATGGGCTTTGCAATGGGGTGCTTAGCCGAGCGAACATCCTTTGAGCAGGCCCCATAGACTTAGGCCTCGTCCTTGGGCTTAGCAAACAAATCACGGTGCCCTACCCAAATACCCAGTTGGCCATTGACCACCGCTCGCTGACGCAGCTGCAGCCAGGCGGCAATACGCACCGCGGCTTGCGGGGCTTGCTCGGTGGCGGCATCGGCCCAGCCATCAAGCAGCGCCATCATCAGCGGCTTCTGGGCGTGACTGCCAGCGGCGAACTGCCAAGGCGTTTCAGCTTGCTCAACGGAATAATCAGCCTCCTCTAGCGCGCTGGCTAATGCCTGGTGAGCCTGACCGCCCAGCGCATCGCCCAGGCCCTTATTACGCTGCTGATGAGCAATAAACAGAGCCCGTAGCCAATGGTCTTCGTCATCTAGCATCGGCTTGCCGTGAGGATCAATAAAGTGCCACTCGCCGGTCACGCTAAGCGCTATCAGCAGCGCTTGCTGCTGCCCGGCAATACGGGCCACCAAGGCGTTGACCCACTGCTGGGAAACCAGATCCAGCAGCGCCGATGCGGTCACCAGGTGCGCATCGTCGAGCGGCACATCGGTCAGCGCTTCCAGCGATACGCAATGACTCTCAACGGCTACAGGCTGCCCTTGGCGATTACTTAACCCGGCGGCGCGCTGTCGCGCCTGGGCTAGCAAAATGGCGTCATGATCGATCAGTTTCCAGCGCTGCTGGCCGCTCAAGTGCGGCGCCAAAAAGCGCAGATTACTGCCCCGGCCACAGCCAAGATCCGCTATCTGGGGCGCTGGGGTGCGCTCGCTCAGCCATTCTGCGGCAAGCGCCGCAAGGTGCTGACTACGGGAAGCGACGTCGGCTTCCTCACGCAGCGCCAGCCAGTCGGATTCAAACTGGCTGCCTGCGCGTAAAGAGGCCGTATCGCTGGGCGCAGTTAACGCCGCGGCAAACTTAACGCCTGCTGCCTGCCAGTCACTCAACGCATTTCTGGCCTGGGCAGCGCCTTGGCGCAGTTGCTGGCGTAGCTCTTCGTTATGGCAAAAATGGCTCACGGCGTCTTTAAGTGCGTCGACATCGCCCGGCTCAACGCTCAATCCGGCACCTTTCGGCAAGGTATCGCGCAGTGCACCGCCGGTAGTAGTGATCACCGGCAGGCCGTGGGCCAGGGCTTCGGTGATCACCATGCCGTAGCCTTCATACCAGGAAGGCAGCACCAGCGCGTGGGCCCCGCGATAAGCCGCTTCCAGCGTCTCGCTATCACACTCACCATGCAGGTGCACGCTGGACTGCAAGCCGTTCTGCTCAATCAGTTGCGCTACGCGCTGGGTAAAATCAGGGTCACGTGCGCCGCCATAACAGTCGCATTGCCAGTGATCACCGGCAACGCCTGCCAGTGCTTGCACAAGGATATCCTGCCCCTTGCGCGGCGTTAGCGTTGCCACACACAGCAAACGCAGGGTTTCACCGGGGGCTGCAGCGCGGCTAATCGGTGCCTGGGCAACCCCCGGCTCAACCACACTGACACTCGCATTGAGTGGTAGAGCGTAGCGGGTCGCCAGTTCCGGTAAGCGCCGGGCGGTAAAGTGACTGGTAACGATGATCCTCGCCACCGGGGCAAGCGCGGTTAGCTCACTGCGATGAAAGCGTTGCTGATCGACCTCATCGAGGCCCAATTCATCACCTAAAGGATGGTGTAGCAAGGCAGTGATATCCAGCCGCTGGGCATGCTGAGCCACTATCTCGGGCAGCGCGCCCATAGCCAAGCCATCAATCACTACTGCCGCATGATCGGGCAGCGCATCAAGCGTCTGGGCAAGGGCTACGGCGGCCTCAGCATCCGCGTCAGGAAAGGCACCCGCCAAGCCGACTACATCAATCGCCCAGCCCTGGTCGCGTAAGGCTGAGACGATATGCGCATCGTAGAGATAGCCGCCGGTGCGTTGATCAGGGTCACCAGCGACGATTAACGTAAAACGTTGACTCATAGCGCGCCTTCATAGCTGGCCCAGGCCACATGGGATTCATGCAGCTTGATCTCCATATGGGTAATCCCCTTGGCGGTGATACCCATTTTGCCCTCACCAATCGCCTTGGCGAGCTGGTCGAAGATCACCTTGGCCATAAACTCGGTGGTGGTGTTTTTGCCCGCAAACTCAGGTACTTCATCAAGGTTGCTGAAGTTGTAGTCAGCCAATACCGATTTCACCGTTTCACTCGCCAGACCGATATCGATCACCAGGCCATCCTCATCCAATTCAGGACGCTGAAAGACCACATCCACCACGTAGGTAGCGCCATGAGTGCGCTGAGCGGGGCCAAAGATCTCGCCATTAAAACTGTGGGCGATCATAAAGTGGTCACGAACACATAAACGAAACATAGGGACTCCAAATAGGGCTAAATAAGTTATGCGGGGTAGCGCAGGCGGTGACAAAGCTCGACACTGCCACGGCCAAACAGCCTAGGGGCCAGCGCTGGCAGCTGCGCAAATTCACTTTCGCCGCTGATCAAGGTATCCAGCCGCTCGTCCACCAGCAGGCTCAACGCTAACCGCAGGCGGCGCTGGTAGTCCCAGTGGGGGCGGAGTTTGGGCGGTAGTTGGCCTACCTGGCTAGCCTTGAGCGTCAGCCGCTGGGAGTGAAAAGCGCCGCCCAACGGAATCGCGACGTCCCCCTCGCCAAACCAACTCATTTCAATAATGCGCCCTTCACTGCCGACTAATTCAAGCGCTTGGCGTAGACCCGCGGACTGACCGCTGGCATGGATCACACAATCTTGGTCTTGAGCAGCGTCTTCGGGGGTGCAAAAGGCCACGCCCAGCTGCTCGGCGAGTTGACGACGCTCTGGATTAATATCCACCAGTTGGACAGCCACGCCGGGGATCTGGGTGCATAGATACGCCACTAATGCACCCACCACCCCCGCGCCAATCACACTGATCCGCTCGCCCAGCATGGGTTCTGCGTCCCACACGCCGTTAATGGCGGTTTCCATATTGGCTGCCAAGACGGCGCGCTTAGCGGGCACGTCGGCGGGCACTTCCAGCACAGCCGACGCAGGAACGATGTAGTAATCCTGATGGGGGAACAGGCAAAAAACGGTTTTATTTAATAGCGCATCAGGCCCTTGTTCGACGCAGCCGACGCTGCAGTAACCGTACTTGACCGGTGCGGGGAACTCTCCCGACTGAAAGGGGGCTCGCATGCGTGAAAATTCGCTTTCAGGCACGCGACTATTGAACACCAGCGACTCGGTGCCGCGGCTGATACCGCTGTACAAGGTTCGCACATACACCTCATCTGAGGTGGGCGTAGAAAGCTGTTCGCGCCGCAGCTCACCCTGTGCAGGATTGGTCACCCAGAAGGCAGTGGCCCAGGTCGTTTTGCCAACATAGCGATTTTTGCCAACCTCGTCAGGCGCCGACATGAGCATTCCTTTTCGTTATAAGCCCGCATAGCATGAGCTCAGTTTCATTCCGTTGAATAGGGCGTGGCACCATTGGACTACAGGTTAGGGCTAAGTGACACCCTGTGTGTCTTAGCCCCATGCCCTTTATGGGCCCATTACCGTAATGAGTGGCCACGCGTTGCATGGCCCTTGGCAAAACAGTTTTCAATGGTTCACCATCTTCAGCGTAGCGGGTGAAAAGAAAATATTCGATTAACTCGCTGCAACTAATCCGTTTAACTCTTGATCATATGGACAACCCTACCTTCTTCTACAAGAATGGTACATATAAAAATAGTTGCATCATTTATTTTAACTGCGGATAGCGACGCCGCTTCGTGAGACACCATGCCGCTTTTCTCAAACGTTTCGCTTTTAACCCAGCCCAAGCGGCTTTACAGCGCCGCAGAGCTACTGCTGGGCGGCTTGCTGCTAATCTCAGTGGGCAAAGGTCTACCTCTGTTAATGGCGACGCCGGCTAACTGGGGGGTGGCCATTGCCTTCTACATCGTTATATCCACCCTGGTCATGTTTTTCTGGCCCTACGGCTCACTGGGGTGGGCAAACCGGGTCACGCTGGCCCGTGCGGTATTGGTTGCCCTGGTAGCGGGCGCGCTCGCCGATAATACGTTTACAGGAGCAATAGGCCAGTGGCTGGCTATCGCGGTGTTCGCCCTACTGCTGGATGGCGTTGACGGCTGGATTGCCAGGCGCACCAAAAGCCATACACCGTTCGGTGCCCGCTTTGATATGGAGTTGGATGCCCTACTGATTTTGCTGCTGTGTGCGGGATTGCTGCGGCTGGAGTCACTGGGCGTATGGGTACTGTTGATCGGCGGGATGCGCTACCTGTTTATCGCTGCCAGTTGGCAGTTCCCGTGGCTCTCACAGCCGCTGTTTGAAAGCTATCGCCGCAAGGCGGTGTGTGTTTGGCAGGTGGTCGCACTGCTGTTGGCATTAACGCCGCTTACTTCGCACCTTGTCGCCAACCTGCTGGCCATTAGCGCATTGATATCGTTAACCTATTCGTTTGGTTTTGATATCTGGTGGTTGTACCGCAAAGCAAAAAGAGGCTAGCTGCGCTAGCGTTCCAACCCCAGGCGCTGGTGCCACTCAGCAAGGCTTTCATCCGGATACTCATCGAAGCATTTGTCTTGGAACTGCGCATTTACCTCCACCCAATCCGCCCTGCTTCCCAACATCATGTGTGTCCGCTTGGGTGGTGTCGGCAGTGGTGTATCGATTGCTGATGCGAAAGGGTGCACAAGCTCGGGCCAGTCGGGATCGTAAACCCATAGCGACGTGGCGCAATGCTTGCAAAAATGCCGCTCCCCCGTGCTTTGCACGCCATTAATGACCGCTCGGTAGATCGAGATGTGCTCATCGCCACTCACATTGAGGGTTTTACTATCGCCGCTGAGGTTGATGGCATAGCCGCCGCCACCCGACGTTTTACGACAAATAGAGCAGTAACAACGGTTAAATGGGTAAGGATGCTGAGACCTCACACTAAACGTCACGGCCTGGCAGTGGCATGATCCTTTGAGCAGCATAGTTATCTCCGTTTGCAGCGGTTACTCAAAATGAGTATCGAAGCGCGACTGCATGAACCGAGTGCGGTCTTCAGCTCTCTTTTAAGTTCTCTTTTAAGCTCACTCTTAACATCTTAGCGCATAGGATCTCCATCGCCTTCAACGGAAATGATTGACGCTGCTATTAAGTAAAGTACTAGCGCTCATCCTTTAAGGCTTGCAGCAGTTCAGCCACGGCCACTTCCCCTTCAGGTTCGTCAAACGCTTGCGCCAGCGTGCCTTGCACAAAACTTAAAAAACGATAGGCGGCAGGCGGTAAACGACGCTCTCTGCGCACAACAAAATGCCAGCGGCTTTTCAGCGGGAAACCTTGCAAAGGCAGCTCTTGAACACCTTTGGGCGAATCCGCCACCACGTGGCGGGACAGCACTGCCAGCCCCATCCCGGAGGCCACCGCCAGCCGGATCGCCTCATTACTGGCGATCTGCTGAGTAGAGCGCAGCTCAACGCCCGAGCTGTATAGCCAGGCATCAAAGGTATGTCGTGTCGCCGAGCCCGGTTCACGCAGCAGGAAACGCTCTTCTTTCAAGGCCTCCATGGTGAGGTCTTTTACACTCGCCCAGCGGCTATTTTCGGGCCCTACCACTACTAGCGGATTGCTCAAAAAAGGCGCGGCCATCACGGCGTCGTCCGAAGGCGGGTGGCTAAATACGTAGAGATCGTCTTCGTGGCGCTCAAAGCGGTTGAGCATCTGCTGACGATTACCGATCTCAACCGTAACGTCTACCTGCGGGTTAGCCTGACTAAAGGGCCCCAACAGCCGCGGCAGCACGTATTGGGCTGTGTTCACTAAACCAATACTAAAATGGCCGCGGCCGCCGCGGTTGTATTCGTCCAGATACTGGCTGAACACATCGGCACGGCTGAGCAAGTCCTGACTTAGCTGATAGAGCGCCTGGCCGACCTCTGTGGGGACTACGCGGCTATCTTCCTGACGCACGATGGGTTCGCCAACAATTTCCCGCAGCCGTTTCAACTGCTGAGATACCGTTGGCTGAGTCAGATGAAGCCGATTGGCGGTGGCGGTAATCGAACCTGTGCGTACCACGTCGGCATAGACCTGCAGCAGGCGGAAGGTAAGTTGTCGTACTTTCATCGCTTACACCATAGATAATCATCTATGACTATATAAAGTTTATTTGTTTTCATCAATCTCTTGAGATCGCTAAAGTAGCCGCCCAACCAACTTTGCAGGAGATTCCCCGTGCCGGATATTGTGGTGATGTTCTTTGTGTTAGGTGTGATTGCCGGTGTGGTGCGCTCCGATCTCAGCATTCCCAAAGCCGCTTATGACATCTTGAGCCTGCTGCTGATGCTGACCATTGGTCTTAAGGGCGGCATGGCTCTGCACGGAAGCCTGGATGCGGCTCTGTTAATCGAGCTTGCCGGGGTTACCCTGCTGGGCATTTTAATCCCGCTGATTATCTTCCCCATTGTTCGCTACTTGGTGCGGCTCTCTTTGGCAGACAGCGCCAGCCTTGCTGCCCACTACGGTTCGGTTAGCGCCGGTACCTTCGCCGTCGCCCTGGCGTATACCGAAGCGCACAGTCTGATGACTGGCGGGCAGGTAACGCTTTATCTGGTGCTGCTTGAACTGCCGGCGATAATGCTCGGGATTTTGCTCTATCGTCGCTTTAGCCGTGAAGGCTCAGCCACGAAGATGTCAGGCCTGTGGCACGAAACCCTGACCAATCGCGGCGTTATCTTACTGGTGGGCGGCGTTTTGATCGGTTGGCTATACGGGCCGAATGCCGGAGAATCGGTGACCAGCCTTTACACCAACGCCTTCCAGGGCATTCTGGCACTGTTTTTGTTGGAAATGGGCCTGGTCGCGGCAGAGACGCTGCGCAGCCTGCGCTGGGGGCACAGCCGCCTGATCATCTTTGCCTTGGCAGCACCCGTTGTGCTCTCCTGCTTGGGTTTGATGATGGCGTACTGGCTTGGGCTGCCCGCTGGCTCAGCGATTATTCTGGCAAGCCTGACCGCCAGCGCCTCCTACATTGCCGCCCCCGTCGCCATTCGCGCCGCAATTCCAGACGCCAACATTGGCCTGGCCATGCTGGCGTCGTTAGGACTCACCTTCCCCTTCAATGTGCTGATTGGTATTCCGCTCTATCATCAACTCTGGGGATGGCTGGCGGGGTGAAGCGTGCCCTCCAACGTCGAGCTGTGATGACTGACCAGCGGCCGAGAGCCGGAGAGCTTGCGCAGCGCCACGTAGAACACCGGGGTGAGGAATAGCCCAAACAGGGTAACCCCGATCATGCCCGCAAACACCGCCGTGCCCAGCGCCGCCCGTACCTCGGCACCCGCGCCGGTGGCAATCACCAGCGGCAGCACGGCGGCGGTGAAGGTAATGGAGGTCATGATGATAGGGCGTAGCCGTAATCGGCAGGCTTCCAGGGCAGCCTCTACGATACTTCTACCCTGCAGTTCCAGCTCGCGGGCGAATTCCACGATCAGTATGGCGTTCTTGCACGCCAGACCAATCAGCACCACCAGTCCCACCTGCACGAAGATATTGTTGTCGCCACCGCCAAACCAGACGCCAATCAGCGCCGAGAGCATGCACATGGGCACAATCAGGATCACCGCCAAGGGCAGCGTCCAGCTTTCATAGAGGGCCGCCAGCACCAGAAACACCAGCAGAATCGACAGCGGGAAGACCACCAGCGCTGCATTACCCTGGGTGGACTGCTGGTAACTCAAGTCAGTCCACTCGAACGCCATGCCCGGCGGCAGCACCGCCAACGCCAGTGCGTTGATGGCATCCATGGCCTGGGCAGAAGAAAGCACCCGAGGGTCCGCCTCCCCGGCCAAGTCCGCCGCCGGGTAGCCGTTGTAGCGCAATACCGGGTCGGGGCCGAAGGTTTGGGTGATATTCACCATCGTGCCGATTGGCACCATTTCTCCTTGGTCATTACGGGTGCGTAGCCGGGCGATATCTTCCACGCTGGCCCGATAAGGGGCGTCCGCCTGGGCGATCACCTGCCAGGTGCGGCCGAAGCGGTTGAAGTCATTGACGTAGGTTGAGCCAAGATAGGTCTGCAAGGTATCGAACAGCTCGGTTAGCGGCACCCCTTGGGCTTTGGCCCTCAACCGATCCACCTCTGCATCCAGCTGCGGCACGTTGGACTGATAGCTGCTGATTGGGAAGCCCATCCCTGGCGTCTGGGCAATGGCGCCCTGGAGCTGATTGACTGCCTGCTGCAACGCCCCATAGCCAAGATTGCCGCGATCCTCGATAAACAGCTGATAGCCGGAGCCATTGCCAAGGCCCAGAATCGGCGGCGGCATAAAGGCAAACGCAAAGCCCTCCTTCAGCCCACCAATGCCCTGGTTGATCCTGGCGTTTATCTCCGCGGCGGTCAGGCTGCGTTCGCCAAAGGGGCTGAGGGTGAGAAACACGACCCCCGTATTAGAGGTGTTGGTGAACTGCAAGGCGTTGAGGCCGGGAAAGGCAATCGCGTGCTCGACGCCTTCGGTCTCCATGGCGATATCCACTACGTCCTGGAGCATCTGGTCGGTTCGCTCCAGGGAGGCACCTTCCGGCAGGATAACGCCCGCAATCAGGTACAGCTTGTCCTGCACAGGGATAAAACCGGGCGGCACCACCTTGAACATCACACCCGTTCCCGCTAACAACAAAGCATAAACCACAAATACCGCGCCTCGGCGTTTTAGAGAACGCGCCACGCCGCCCTGATACTTGTTGGCGCTGGCGTTAAAGAAGCGATTGAAGGGCCGAAACAGCCAGCCGAATAGCCCGTCAATAATGCGGGTAAGTCGGTCCTTGGGCGCGTCATGGGGTTTGAGCAGCATCGCCGCCAAAGCGGGCGACAGGGTCAGCGAGTTAATCGTGGAGATCACCGTGGAGATGGCAATCGTCACAGCAAACTGACGGTAAAACTGCCCGGTCACCCCAGAAAGGAAAGCCATGGGGATAAACACCGCACACAGCACTAGGCCGATAGCGACGATCGGGCCGGAGACCTCCCTCATGGCCTGGTGGGCCGCGGCCTGGGGATTGAGCCCCTCGCTGATATTACGTTCGACGTTCTCTACCACCACGATGGCGTCGTCCACCACGATGCCGATAGCCAGCACCAGCCCAAACAGGGTCAGCGTATTGATGGAGTAGCCGAGCAAATAGAGCGCCCCAAAGGTACCGATCACCGACACCGGCACCGCCAGCAGCGGAATAATCGAGGCGCGCCAAGTTTGCAGGAACAGAGTCACTACCAGCACCACCAGCAACACCGCTTCCAGCAGGGTTTTCACTACCGCCTTGATAGAGTCGCTGACGAAAATGGTGGTGTCGTAGACCGCCTCATACTCAACGCCTTCCGGGAACTGTTCAGACAATTCATCCATGGTGGCCACTACCTGCTCACGGATCGCCAGCGCATTGGCGCCCGGCGCCTGGAAGATACCGATGGCCACCGCATTATTGCCGTCCAGCTGTGAGCGCAGGGTATAGTCTCCGGCGCCCATCTCCAGCCGGGCCACGTCGGATAGCCTGAGGATGTCGCCATTGTCACCGCGCTTGAGCACGATATCGCCAAATTCCTCGGCCGTCTCCAACCGCCCGCGGGCGTTGATCAGGGTCAGGAAATCACTCGATTCAATAGGCTCGGCGCCCAACTGCCCGGCAGAGACCTGAACATTCTGCTCGCGCATGGCCGCCACCACGTCGCTGGCGGTCAAATCACGCGCAGCGACGCGATCCGGATCCAGCCAGGCGCGCATGGCATAGTCGCCGCCGCCGAAAATCTGGGCGTCGCCTACCCCTTCGAGCCGGGCCAGGCGATCCCTAACATGCAGCCGCACGTAGTTACGCAAATAAAGAGTGTCGTATTCGCCCCCAGGCGAGGTTAGATGAACCACCATCAGAAACGTAGGCGACTGTTTCTGGGTGGTGACGCCCTGGCGGCGCACGGCTTCCGGCAACCGCGCCTCGGCCTGGCTAACACGGTTCTGCACCCGCACGGCGGCCTCTTCGGCATCGGTTCCCGGGCGGAAGGTGACGGTCATCTGCAGTACGCCATCAGAGCCAGCGACGGACTTGAAGTACATCAAGTCCTCGACGCCATTGATAGCCTCCTCCAGCGGCGTCGCCACGGTTTCGGCAATCTCCTTCGGGTTAGCCCCCGGGTAGACCGTGCGCACCACCACCGAGGGGGGCACCACGTCTGGGTACTCGCTGATTGGCAGGTTGGGAATGGAGATCAGCCCAATCGCCAGGATAATAATCGACAGCACCGCCGCAAAGATCGGTCGGTCGACAAAGAAACGGGAGAAATTCATGGTGCTCTACTCCTCCCTGGCCGCAAGGGTGGGCTGGGCATCTTCAACCGACGCAGTAGCTACGCTTTGCGGGCTCACCTGCATACCGGGGAAGAACACTTTTTGCACCCCGTTGACGATCACCCGGTCACCGGGGCTAAGCCCTTCGGTAATCACCATCTGTTCGCCCATCTGACGGCCGGTGGCCACTTGGCGACGCTCTGCACGGTTGTCATCATCAATAACATAGACGTAACGACGATCCTGATCGGTCAGGATCGCCTTGCGATCCACCAGCAGCACCTGCTCCAAACGGGCTATCGGTACCTCAACTCGGGCAAACTCCCCCGGCCGTATACGACCATCAGCATTGGCCAGCAGCGCCCGGAACTGCAGAGTGCCCGTACCGGGGTTCAAACGGTTGTCGATAAAATCCAGCGTGCCCGTGTATTGGCGCTGTTGATCGCCGCCCAACTCAATCTTCAGGCTGCTCTCGCCGTCCACCATCAGTGCGTGGCTGGCAAAGGCGGCCTGCTCGTCCGCTTCGAAGTAGACGTGAATAGGGTCGATAGTGACAAGAGTGGTCAGCAGGCTTTGGTCAGCGTTAGCCAGATTGCCTCGGGTCACCATGGCCCGACCGGCGCGGCCACTGACGGGCGCAGTGATACGGGTATAGGCAAGGTCAAGCTCTGCAGTCTCCAGCGCTGCTTCGGCGGCATTTACCATCGCGCGGGCACTGCTTAGGGCCGCTTGACGCTGGTCGTGTACTTCCTGGGAAATGGCCTGGCGCCCCAGCAATACCCGAGCCCGCTCGGCTTCACTAGCCGCCTGGACACTCTGACTTCTGGCTTGGGCAAGCTCAGCCTGGGCCGCGCCGACACGCGCCTGATAGGGGCGAGGGTCGATCTGGAACAAAAGCTCCCCCTCCTCCACCAGTTCGCCCTCCTCGAACGCCACTTCCTCGATATAACCACTAACTCTAGGTCTTAACTCAACCGTTTCTGCAGCCTCTACCCGCCCAGTGAAAGACTCACTCAACACTATCGGTTGCGCAGCGATATTCACTACTTCTACTTCTGGCGGCGGTGGCGGAGCAGCCGCTGCCTCCTCGCTCTTGGCTTCACATCCCATCAGCAAGGCCATTATCAGCAGCAACGGGATGATCCCCCGACAACTCGTTGAGCGAGCACTTTGATTCAAACTTCCCATGATGACTTGCTCCAATGGCTATCGGAGATCGATAGCCGCGTTGGTGATCTATTGCGTACCGCGTTAACGGTCAGCTTCTAGTCGTTTGAGTAGCGCCAGAATCGACAGTGATTTTTGTTGTAGTAGGGAGGGCTGGCGGACTGGCAGGATCGAGCTAAATGCGAAACACCTACCAGAGGTTGCCTACCATAGGGTGTGCGGAAGCGTAGAGGGTATCGGATTCCTGCGGGAAGATTGCCTGATTCTGTCGTGAGCAGCGAAAGGCTTCACAAAGCGGGAAGCTGAAATATCGCGCTGTTTTGGTGTTGAGGCATAATGACCGTTAGGTGACAAAAGGCTCAGGTTGCTGGTTTCTGCGCGGTGCTTGCCTGATTCTGCAAACACAACTGAAAGAGCCTTCGGTTTACGCAGCGAAGGCATATACTGCGAGCTGTTAGGGAGGAGAACCATTGACCGATATCTTGCCCATGCAAGCTAGCCATTCGTCAGACACGCTGCGACAGTTGAGCAGAATCGCCCGGCGCTGGACGCCCCTGGAGGAGCTTCAGGACACGGCGATTGCCGAAGTGCAACTGATTCGTGCAGATTCCGCCACCAGCTACTGCTCTGCAGTATATGAACCGTGCATCTGCTTTGTCATTCAAGGCAGCAAGACAGTGCAACTGGGTGACAAGGAGATCGTCTACAGCGGGCCAAGTTACATGGCAAGCGCCATTCACCTACCAGTGCTGGGTAGGATTGACCACGCGACCCCTGAGCAGCCCTACCTAGCGGTCAAAGTCTCGGTGGATCCCCAAGAGGTGGCGGGGTTAATACTGGAGCTGGGCGATAAAGCGCCGCCAGCGGGTCATGAGGCCATCTGCTCCGAGATGGATTGCGGACTTAGCTCAGCGCCCATGGATGCACGTATGCAGGAAGCGCTTTACCGATTGCTGAGCCTGCTGGATTCTCCGGAAGATATAAAGGTGCTTTCACCGCTGGCCCGGCGAGAGCTGATCTACCGTGCGCTGATGGGAGGGTTGGGGCCACGGATGCGCCGATTCGCTGCCACGGATTCCCAGGCTAACCGAATTGCACGGGTCATCTATACCCTCAAGGAGAACTTTACTCAGCCTCTGCGCATCCGCGAGCTAGCGGCCGCCGCCAATATGAGCGAATCGACGCTGTACCACAGCTTCCGCGAGGTCACTCGGATGTCGCCGCTCCAGTTCCAGAAAAAACTACGCCTGCATGAGGCCCGGCGGCTAATGCTGGCCGAGGGGCTGGAAGCGGCCACCGCCAGCTACCGAGTCGGTTACGAAAGCCCTTCGCATTTCAGCCGCGAATATAGTCGCATGTTTGGCGCCCCACCTCGTGCTGATGTTAGCCAATTGCGGGGCTCCAGAAGAGCAGCGCTGCCTGCGTAGTCAGCAGTATTATTGACATCTTTAAGTAGGCATAAGCACATTCACTGTGCAGGTAAGCTCTAGCCACATTAGGCTTCACTCTTCTCAGACTTTTCATAAAAGCACATCTGGTTAGAACCGGCTTTTTTAGCTTTATACATGGCCTGGTCTGCCACTTTTAGCAACGCATCAGGTGTGGCTGCGTTTTCAGGGTAAAATGCCGCCCCAATGCTGGCAGAAATCTGGATACGCTTTTGCCCAATGAAAAAAGGCATCGCCAGGGCATCAATAATGGTTTGAGCAACAAGCTCAACATCCTGGCGCTGCTTAATGTCAGTAATCATCACGGTAAACTCATCCCCACCTAGCCGGGCAACCGTATCGGTTGCCCGCACACAATCAGCAAGCCGATTCGACACATCTGAGAGGATACGGTCACCCGCTTCATGGCCAAGGGAATCGTTCACGTCTTTAAAGCCGTCAAGATCCATGAACAGAAGTGCCAGCGGTCGACTACGTCGCTTTGCATGTTTGATTTCCTGCCCCAAGCGATCCAGAAACAAGCGCCGATTCGGTAGTCCGGTCAGATAGTCATAGTGAGCGTTATTCCATATTTTCTCTTCGGCTAGCGCTTGCTCAGTGATATCGCGTGAAATACAGACTGTCGCTTCATAGTTATGCTGCTCGTCAAGCACAGGCGCGAGCAAATACTCGAACCGTTCACCCTGACCGGAAGCAAAGGTGTGGGAAAACTTGCCGCGATAGGTTGATTGTCCAGCAATGACCTCATCCAAGTTAAGCTGAAAATCTGAAGCGAACGAAAAACCAAGGTCAAACGTAGACTTGCCAATGATAGACTCAGACGTCATTGCGAACAGCTCAGCAGTGGCCTCATTGACATATATAAACCGGCCCTTGAGATCAAGCACATAAATAGGGTCGGGTGAAGCACTTAGAACAGCGCCAAACAGGCGGGTTTCCATCTCTTTTTCAGCTACATACTGCTCTAGCGACTCGGCAACCGCCTGATCTATCGCTTCGTGGAAGCGGGTGAGATCATCAAGCTGTTCGCCAGCAAGCACTGAAAATGTTTTACGCCAATGCGACACCACGCTGGCACGCAGAGCCCTAAATTCGGAAACCGTTTCAATAACGCTAAAACCACTGTGCTGTCGGTCTTCTCCGTGTATTTCAGCCCAGGATTCTTCTTCCCCCTCAGGAGCGGGCCCTTTTGACTTGGCATCATGGTTAGCCTCACTTTGCTGTGAGTCAAGATCGGCGGCAATCTCCAACAGCATCTGCTTGGCGTGATCTCGCAGCCCTGCTTTGTCCATATATTTGGCATGAAAGAGGGTCTTGGCAAACGATTCCCAGTCCCGAAGGATTGGCTCAATGTCAGCCCGAATGAACGCCGCTAATCGCATATCAAACTCTTCTTATTTAGCTAAAACCAATAATGGCTGAAATAATCAAATGAGCACCAACCCAACGTACTGGCACTCTAACACGAGTTCTGGATGGCGAAATATAGCTTCCGTCGCATTGTTGATATCAACCGATCAGCACGCAACTCCCTTTAAATATATAAATAATTAAATTTTTATTAAAAAAATACTAACCAAGAAAATAAAAGACAAAAAAATACAAACTTTAAAGCACTATAAAACATATTAAGTTTTAAAAAATCCAAAAAAAATCAGCATACACACAAATTGTTAGCCAAGGCTATATTTGTTCACTACCATGAACTTTATTTTTAATCTCGCTACTTGTTAAATCATTAAAGCATGGTAGGATTCAGCTTTATTTAATACCCGACCAATAAACTCAGGCATGTTATCTAGCAGCATGCTTTCGGTTTTGTGTGCAGGGTACTTTTCAACCAGAGAATTCACACTTTATGACCCCCATCGCCTTAATATTCCTGGCTGTTTCCATGTCAGCGGATGCCTTTGCCGCTTCTATCAGCAAAGGCGCAGAGCTAACCAAACCTCGGCTCCGCCACGCTATTGGCATTGGCTTGGTATTCGGCGTTATCGAGGCAATCACCCCCGTTCTTGGCTGGGTAGCGGGAAAGGCATCGCAGCAATATGTGCAAGCCTGGGATCACTGGGTGGCCTTTACCCTGCTTTCCGTCATTGGCCTGCATATGATTTACGCCGGGCTTAAAAAAGAAGACAACATAGAGCATCGACAACAAACACTCTGGTTACTGGTACTCACGGCAACGGCCACCAGTCTGGATGCCATGGCCGTTGGTGCTAGCCTTGCCTTTATCGATGCCAGTATTATCGCCACCAGTCTAGCCATCGGCCTTGCCACGACGGTAATGGCCTCTATCGGCACCCTGCTGGGCCATAGGCTCGGTAAGTTTGTCGGCCATTGGGCGGAGCTTATTGGTGGTGTTGTGTTAATCGGGATCGGCTTAGCGGTTTTGGCGGAGCATACGGGGTTTTTCAATGCTTAACCGTCATTTATAGCCATAATCTCTTTAGAGCCTGGGAGTCATTCCCCTTAAGCGATTGAGCTGTTATTTATATTTACTAAATGCTAAATTGCTCCAGTTCCCTATAAATTTTTTAGTTGCTATCAACAGCAATCTCCTGTGTTAGACAGGCTCATGCCCCGTTTCCCCCCCCCTGTTTAATTATTAGTTTAATGCGGTTTAGATAGAGCTGCGCCTAGCTCTCACTTACCCACGGGCATCGCAATCACTCTCTTCTCCAACCGCTTTCACATGTCGTAGAGTGACGGCTGATATCAACGCGAGCGCCAAGATAGTGATGCCACTTACTGTGGCTGCCATATTCATACCTTGCGTAAATGCAGCCTGTGCTTGCTCAAGCATCCCGTAGGGAAGCCGCTCAGAAACTGACGTTGTTGCCCACAAACTTTCTCCGAGGGCACGTGAGATATCGTCAGGCACCCCAACAGGAATCACACTGGCAATCTGCACGCGATACAACAGGGTTGCCATGCTGCCGATAAGTGCTACGCCTAGTGCCACTCCCAACTCTTGAACCATCTCGGACATCGACGATGCAGACCCTGCTTTTTCCGCAGGAGCAGCCCCTACCACCAAGTCTGTGCCAAGCGCGGCGATGGTGCCCAGCCCGAGGTAAACCAGTGAAAACCCTACGACGACCTGGAGTACTTGAACGGCGTGCGGGTCTACTTGAGCCAGTAAACCGCAACCGATGCTTGAAATAATAAGCGCCGCAGCAATAACAAACGCTGGCCGAATTCGACGTGCAAAGAGAGGAGCAAGTATCCCGGCAAACACCATCATTAGTGCCGGAGGCCCCATCAACAGCCCGGCAAACAACGGCGTGTAACCTGCGACTAGCTGAAGATATTGGGTAACTAAGAGCATCATTCCCGCCACGCCCACCAGCCCTATCAGGAGTATAAAGAGGGCAGCAGTAAAGGTTTTACTGGCAAACAGCTGGAGATCAAGCAGAGGATCGGGAAGCTGCTTTTGGCGACGTACAAAGAGCAGTGTTCCTACGACTCCTAGCGCAAGAGTGACCAACACCACTGGCGTTACACCGGCTTTGGAAAATTCTTTAATGCCATAGATACTTGGCAAAATTGCTATTAGCAGCAATAGGACACTCAAAAGATCTAGACGACCAGCCTGTGGGTTACGGTACTCAGGCAGCAGTAAGGGGGCAGTTAACAACAGTATAATGACGATGGGTACGGCAATTAGGAAAGCAGCTCCCCACCAAAAGGGAGCTAACAGCAACCCACCGACCATCGGGCCCAACGCCATACCCAGTGCGAACATGGTTGCCCATATACCGATCGCCAGTGCGCGCTGGCGCAGATCAAAAAACATATTGCTAATCAGGGCCAGCGTAGAAGGCATCAGGGTTGCCCCAGCAATACCCAGTGCTGCCCGCGCCACAATGAGCCACTCGGCATTGGGTGCATAAGCTGCAAACACTGACGCGACCGCAAACGCAAAGGCGCCAATCATCAGTAGCCGACGTCGGCCAACCCTATCCCCGAGTGTGCCCATAGTGATCAGGAAACCAGAAATCATGAAGCCATAGACGTCCATAATCCACAATACCTGAGTACTGCTCGGCTGTAGCTCTATCGCCAGGGCAGGAAGCGCAAGGTAGAGAATAGTGACGTCGAAACCAAGCAACATAGTGGGCAGTGCCAGTACCGCAAGCCCCGCCCACTCTTTAATGCCTGCTTTGTTATAGGGCCGCCCGCCTGTATCCGTATAAAAAGGGGTGTGAACATCACATTTGAATGACATGCTGCCTCCGACTTCATCATAGAAGTAGGCATTCTCAGACACTCTATATAGGGTTACAATATAGCTAATTATCCTATTACCAAAGGTAATAGTATGGCGAATCAAAGGCTTGAGCGAACACAGAGTGATCTTACCGAGTTCATGCTGCGGCATCGTCGCAAACTAACACCCGCTGACGTCGGGCTTCCCACCAGTGGGCGAAGGCGTACACCAGGGTTAAGACGAGAAGAGGTTGCGGCGCTTGCCGGGGTAGGACTGACTTGGTACACGTGGTTTGAGCAGGGCCGTGACATTAAGGTCTCCGAACGCTTTCTGCTCAATATCTCTCGTGCCCTAAAACTGGATGACGCCGAGTGCTGTCATCTTTTTCTGTTGGCACACCGCCGGGCTCCGCCGTCAGAAGCGTATCAAGAGCAAAGCACGTCTCCCCGCATTCAGTCGCTGATGAATGACCTCTCTCGCCCTAGCTACGTCATGAATCTGCGCTGGGATATTATTGGCTGGAATACGCAGGCTGATGAGCTACTCCAGTTCAGCAGCCGAGAAGCGCCTGAACGCAATCTATTAAGGATGGTGTTTACCGCTCCTGACCTGCGACAGCGACTCCCTGACTGGCAACAGGATGCCTCGCATATGTTGGCGCAGTTTCGTTGTGACTTAGCGGTCGCCCCTGAAGACCCGATCATGCAAACGCTGATCGACGAGCTTAGTCAATTATCACCTGATTTCCGTCGCTGGTGGGAAGCTTCAAATATGGAGGGATACAATAGAGGAATTAGCAACCTCTTTGATACAGATGGCGTGCATCATACCTACACCCATGAGACGCTAATCGTCGATGAGCACCGTCATCTAAAAATGATTGTCTACTTCGACAGCTAAAGCAATCCCATGCCCCCTTTCCAAAGCACTACTTCACTGCCGTTCTATATCGAACAGGAAACTTTCCAAAATGGCACGACTTTGAGCCAGTTTCGCTGCTTTCTGGTCGGCAAACTTAATTTGATCACACAACACATTGCGTAGTTCGTCACAGGGTTCGAAGACGGGGCCCTCCCCCCTCACACATGGTAGGAATTGCTTGATAGTTGCCAGAGTCATGCCTGCTGAACCGAGCAGCTTGATCCGTTCGACAGTTCGAACCTCGCTCTGCGCGTAATGACGATACCCATTGGTGGTGCGCTTTGGCTTAAGCAAACCTTCCGTTTCATAGTAGCGCAGCATGCGGATGCTCACTCCGGTGCGTTTCGCCAGTTCACCTATTTTCATTCGCTCTATTGACCCTTACAGTACTGTAAGGGTTTAGGGTAGTGACTCCTTACTGCAAGTTCAACCAGGAGTCACTGTTATGTCCAATAACGCCAGCAATTTTCAGGCCCATATTAATGGGCTGCCAGCCACTCTTTCAGAGCTGATCCCCCTGGCTTTTGCAGGGTTTGCCCATTTCACGGCCATGCAGGTACGAGATAGTAAGGTCAAAGGACTAGATCTTCATCTTGCCCGCCTGCAGAAAGCGTCAAAAGAGTTTTTTGGAAGGATGCTCCCTGAGGAACAACTCGTTTCCTACATCAAAACAGCCATAACTGAAGGTCCGAAAGACCATTCATTGATGGTCACCCTCTTCTCTCGCCATGGTGAATTCATTGCAGCCAGCATGGATGCAGAACCAGAAGTGCTCATTCGTAGCAGCGCACCGGTTAATGGCCCCAAAGGGCCGTTGAGGCTGAGTAGGGTAGACCACGAGCGGCCTCTGGCTTTTATCAAGCACGTTGGTGAGGCGGGTAAAACCTACTATCTTCATCAAGCTCTACGCCAGGGCTTCGATGACGCTGCGTTTGTCGATCGCCACGGGCGATTAAGCGAGGCAACCATCTGGAACCTTGCCTTCTGGGAAGGTGAGACGGTTATCTGGCCACAGGCATTGATGTTGCAGGGCACTATGATGGGTATCGTTCAACGCCAACTGAACCGCCTTGGTATTGCCCAGCGCCATGAGGAGATCACCATTGAGCGTCTTTCGGAACTGTCCGGCGCCGCGGTGATGAATTCATGGACACCCGGCATCGCAGTCACTGCCATTGCTACCACTGCTTTTGCAGAAGCAACACCATTGATCAGCTTGCTTCATAAAGCCTACCAGGCTGAACCCATCAGTGTATTGTAGGTGCCTACGCTGACTGTTTTTTAGATTATCTGAATGAAAGCTTGGAGCCGCTACAATGCCCTAAGAGAGGGCATTGATTATGCCGATTCCGGCGGCTCATCGCTTGCAAGTCTTCCATATAGTGCAGAATCTGAGACAACACCATCGATTTCCCAACGCTGCCTCAGCAAGCCCTCTTGTGAAAAGCCAAGCTTTTTCAGTGCTTTCGCAGAAGGGTGGTTATCTGGGTCAATCTCAGCCTCTATACGGCGAAGCCCTAACTTATTAAAGCCATATTGAATCAGTGCTTCTCCAGCCTCATTGATATAGCCCTTCCCCCAAAACGAGCGGCCTAAGCCAAAACCAATCTCAGCGCGCCTGGAGTTCTTGCTATAGCTGAACAGCATGCACTTCCCAGCCAACTCACCTGTCGATTTCAGGCATACCCCCAGCACCAATGATTCCTGACGTCGCATGGAGTCATTGTTGCTATTAACGAAATCCAGGGCATCTTGCATTCCCGTCCAAGGTGCGGTGTTCCAGTACTTCATCACCTCCGGATTGGAGAATATTTCTAACAGGCTTTCCGAATCACTACGCAGCAACGGACGTAATTTTAATCGTTCGGTTTCAATAATCGGATAAAACAACTGTTCAGACATTGGCAGGCACCTTTAAAACATCAACGCTAGATGTTAAGCACTCGGTTGATAGTTAGCCGGAAAAAAATGTCGTTCAACTAATTCAATGAGGATATGTAGCACTTTGATATGCAGCTCTTGAACACGATCAGCAAAGCTGCCCGCTGGCGTACAGATATAAACGTCACTCAAAGCTTCAAGCGCTGAACTTTGCCTACCCGACAAGATTATGACGCTTAAACCCTGTGACTTAGCTGCACGAGCGGCAGCTAGAATATTTTTACTTGTGCCACTGGTGCTAAGCGCCAATAAGCAGTCACCCGCACGACCATGCGCCTCAATGTATCGCGAAAATACATACTCATAGCCTAGGTCGTTACCAACGCAGCTTATATGCCCAGGATCACTAATTGCCGCAGCGGCTAGTGCGGCACGGCCGTGGCGATAACGTCCCGTAAGCTCTTCGGCGAAATGCATCGCATCGCACATCGAGCCTCCATTGCCGCATGAGTACACACGGCCTTTGCGTTCAAAGCATTCAATCAATAAGCCCGCGGCACGTTCAATGCGGGTAAGCGCCTGTTGATTGGCGAGAAGCTTCTCAAGTGCTGTATGTGCTTCACCAAGGCTAGCCTTTATATGCTGAATTAGCATCGTTTAATAACGCTCATAGTGATGAATTTAATAGTATAATTTAAATTATATTCGCATTAAGCCACTTGATAAAAATCTGCTTTTTTGCACTATATTGCCCGCTTTGTGTGGGGATGTAGTAGCACAGTTGCGATTCGATGTTCTGTTTCGAAACCGGCTGCAATGTGTTTGCTTTTACAAATTCAGAAACCAGGGTTTCCGAGCAAAACACTAACCCCTTCCCTGCCATAGCTTCATACACACCATACAGCTCTTGATCAAAATATCTTATCCCAACGTTTGGAATAGCCCCCTCATTTTCCGTTAACCAGTCAGTCCAAGGAGAATCTGGCAGCTTACTATTTTTCCATTTAGTCAAGTAAATAAACGATGTCTTATTTGCACTCATGGTACGAAGATAAGAGGGAGCACCATACACGTTAAACCGCTCTACTTTTAACACGCTCGACTTACCAACCATGTTTACATCGCCAAGACGAATGGGCAGGGCATTCATCTTGGCAGATACCGCTTCACCCGTTGACACCTCAACATCAATATTTTGATAGACCTGATTAAAATCGCGTAACAAGGGGATCAACACCAGTGCGGCAAAAGATGACGTTGCCTCAACATTAATGCGCGACGCATCTAGCTTTATATCATCTAACGCTCTTTGGATTCTCTGAAGTCCATCTGTCGTTGCCTCAGAAAGCTGCCGCCCCCCGACAGTTAAGGTCACTTTACGGTTTTTCCGAGTAAATAGCGGCACCCCTAGCCTCTGCTCAAGATTGCTGATGTGGTGGGATACTCCCGCTGGCGTCATCGACAACTCCTCAGCGGCCTCTTTAAAACTCTCCAGACGAGCAGCTACTTCAAACACTCTAATCGCCTGTAATGAAGCTTTCACCACCAGTAACCCCCAATATAGGTTTCAGCTAGAAATCTTGATAGATAAGTTTTACTCACCTATTTATCCAGTTTATTCATTTGTCGCAGCATTGGCAAAAAGGCAGCATAGCCACTCCACATAGCTACCCGCTGAGAATATTATGCGCACATTACTTCATATAGACGCTAGCGTACGTATGGCGACAAACCCAAACCCTGACCACAACTCAATATCAAAGCGCATTGCTATGCAGTTTGTCAGCACATGGCAGTCACTTCGAAATATAGATAAGTATATCTATCGTGATATTGGATTAACCCCACCCGCTTTTATTGACCAAGAGTGGATCGGCGCTGTTTTCACCCCTGATGAGCGTAAAAGCCCTGAGCAATGTGAAAAACTGGCCTTATCCGATCAGCTATTTAGCGAGCTGGCTCAAGCGGATGTTATTTTGATCTCTTCACCGATGTACAACTACGGTATGCCAGCCCCTCTTAAAGCGTGGTTCGATCAGGTCATGCGTATCAACAAAACATTTAGTTTTGACTTGGCGCGCGGAGACCATCCTATAGAGCCGCTTTTATCAGGAAAAACGCTGGTCTTAGTAACCTCATGCGGCGAATTTGGGTTTGGGCCAGGAGAGGAACGAGAGCATATGAATCATCTCGGGCCGCACATTAAGACACTGGGCAGATACTTGGGTGTCGAGTCATTTCACGAAATTTCTGCAGAATATCAAGAATTTGGAGATGAAAGACATCAGCAATCAGTTGCAAGTGCGCTTAAAAATGCCGGATTGCTAGCAGCTGATTTAGCTATCAAAGAATAAATATTTGTGCAGTAGCTGGGCAGCACGACTAAAGCCAGCGTATCATCGCTCTCCTGCTTGGCCGGGCGAAGAAGCGTTGCTTTAAGCTGAAATGTCGTAGCCCGTTGTGTCATAATTTTTAACCTGACAATTAACAGCCCTCCTATTAAAAGGGGCAGCCCACTCCTCCCTAGCGGGCTGCCTGTCGTCATGATGGATGATAGTTTATGGCCTCTAAATCTGATGATAGCCAGATTGAGGCACTATCTTCAGGTACGATTTATTGACACCCCACCATCTACCAACAGCGCAGACCCGGTTGTAAAGCTGGAGGCATCAGAAGCCAGGTAGAGAGCAGATTGAGCAATTTCTTCAGGTTTTGCCGTTCGTTTCATTGCATGCAGGTTGGCTACGAATGCTAATGCTTCGGGAGTGTTGGCAAACTCCCTGGCTGCAGCGGTATCCGTTCCCCCCGGCAATAATGCATTTACCCGAATGTTATGAGGGCCATATTCACAGGCGAGCACTTGCGTCAGCCCGATTAACCCTGCTTTGCTGGCCGCATAAGCCGCCATACCTGGCATTCCTGCACTATAGCCGACAAATGTCGAAGTAAAAATTAATGAGCCACCGCCAGCCGACTGCATGGCAGGCAACTGATACTTAGCTGCCAGAAAAGCGCTCGTTAAATTGGTTGTGATTACCTGATCCCAATCGGCCAATGACATTTCGGGCACTGGCCCCATCGCGCCTAAAATGCCTGCGTTGTTAAACGCCACGTCCAACTGACCAAACCGCGCTAGTGTCTCGCCAACGAGCTTCTTGGCGAAATGCTCATCACCTACATCGCCTGCAACCGCTAACGCTTGGCCACCCTCTTCTTGTATAGCGTCGACCAATGCTCCCAGCTCTGACTCTCTTCTGGCCGCTACCACTACAGTAGCCCCTTCCTTAGCGAAAAGCCGGGCGGTCGCTCTGCCAATACCTGCGCTGGCTCCAGTAACAATGGCGACCTTATTTTCGAGTGCACCCATCTTTGTGACCTCCATCACTGTTAGAGATAGGGAGAACTCCCCATCAACAGCGAAGATCATAAGAAGTCATTTACCCAACGCCGACCCGAAACTTGCTAGATTTCGTTGAGACGCTAGTGCTCAGCACATTGGTCGTTGTTGGTGAGCTCTGGGCCATTGAGTTTGTGGTCATCGGCAATAGCCACCGTAAAAGCTATTCATGTTGCTAAGCACGAGAAGCGGGAGTTTGTTTGAAGTAGCGGTTAAGGCGAGTCGTAACAGTGCAAACTGGAAGAAATCCGAGCGCGGAAAAGATTACTGCAGCTGTAGCCATCCCGGCGAGCTTCTGGATGCTGAAATGTCATACTCGTCATGGCGTCGGTTCCATACATAAGGCTTCGTCTGAGGCCAGCCTTCTGGAGAGTCTTCCCACGTTTCCAGGCGACCATAAGGTGTTAAATCCAAGTACGTCCAGAAGCTACCTAAATATTCGACTCCACGCGCCCCGGTAAAATAAGTGCGATATATATCGTACCCATCGCGGAGAAACACGGAGGCACCATGCCTTTCCCCCTCCGCTGTCGTCACCCCAAAATCATAGTTAAAGTCGCTCTCAAAAGAGGAGTACCAGTGAATCGCCCAACCCATACGCGTTTTGTACTGATTGATTTTCTCAAGAGGAGCGCGTGACACCATTACCCGTGAGGTATCGCGAGCCTGTAGATGGGCTGAGTGAGTCATTGCATCGGCCACCCACGAACACCCGTCACAACCCGCTTTCCAATCAAACGCATACATAAGGTGATAAACAATAAGTTGACGACGCCCAGCGAATAATTCAAGGAAGGATATGGGGCCTTCGTCGCTATTGATTCGTAGTTTTTATCTACTGTCACCATGGGTAGCTTTCTACGCTCAGCGCTTTCTCTTTTATAAGAAGCTGCTCCAGCGCTAATATACACTCTTCTGAAGATACGATACTTGGTAGCGGCTGTCTCCGCCAGCAGCGTAGGCAAAAGGAAATTGCTTACCCAATTTCCTCTCATCTATGTTTTACGATGAATTGCATACTCACCTCAACTATTTTTATAGTCATTGAGTACACCAACGCCCGTCAGGACGTCCGGTGCAGTACCTTGGTGGGTAATTTGTAGCAATGATTCAATCTTTATGGACTGCCCAAGAAACTCCAATATTTGACACCCAGATGCTGCCCGGTGAAGAGCAAAACCAGACAGCTGGTTGATTGCCAAAGCCAGCGCCTGGTAAGAATCTACTCCACATGCATTTTGAATATACACTTGGCTCTCGTTAATTAGTAAGCGAACAGGGCATCGCCAGTCTGTACCGCCGACTGTCTCAACATCCTGAATAGGCTGGCCAATTTCGAGGCGTATTTGTTGCCGTGAGCCATCAAAGACGGCATCAAATACACGCGAAGCAATTGTTTCGGTGTATGACGTTGAAATAGGATCCATACGCTTCCTTTACTCAGTACTGAAACCATGCGCTTAGTTAGACTATAATGTTAAGTACCCACTTTGATAACCAAGCATAAATCAATTCAGCTTGAAAAAAACACACTGTAAAAACTGCCTAAGTCCAAAAACGGCCAACCTTCTACCTAGAATCGAACAAAAAGGCCAAGCTCATCGAGAAAATAGCGCTCGGTGCTGGCGGTGACGTCGAGTACACACGTTTTTTCATTCGATTTTAGCTAGTTAAATGGTTATCGACTTGCTGGCGCAATCCATTGGCCGTCTTTATATATTGAGGGAATTCCATGGTCTTGCCATGGGCTGTTGCTGACTCAATTACTGCCACCATCTCCTCCGCCTCCCGAGCAATCGATGCTAGACGAGTCACCTCCAAAACTCGCTGACGCCGCGATTACGCTTGAACAGTTGAAATCTGTGCTACCAGAAAAGTAGGCACCGCCGACCTCTTCACGCAGCTCTTCATAGCTGAAATTTTCATGTATTTCGCTCTGATAAGCGATAAACTCTGGATGATTGGTATACATCGCCAGCGCGTAATGTTGATGCTGGCTATTTAGCCCCGCGCGCTCAATACTCCGCCTTACCTGCAGCTGCGTGTAATATTCCTGGCGGCCATAATCGTTTACCAAAACGTTAGGTAGTTTTTCTATGTAGCCTTTAATGGCACGCTTCTTCTTGAAGTTATCGAATAGTCCCACCCTTAACCTCCGTTCTTTAATAAATACCAGGGAACCTCTGGTTAATTATTACGCTTGGCCATACAGCGATAAGAATCGGTTCGTGCACGAGTCCAATCAAAGAACTCATTGACAATCCATAAACTCGCACGCGAATCCGATTCTTTTTAATAGATTGTGGCCTTGCCTGGCCTGCGCACACCGACTTTTCAGAAAAAGCCTAGGCATATTAGTCTGTCTCTACAGACAACTGTTTTTAAACTTTCCCTGTGCGCTCGTTAAGATCCTCTGCTTGCTCATGGTCCGGTCAAACCATAAGAGACTATAAAGAGTGCGAAGAGAGGAATCGCCACGACCGTCGCGGCTGCATCAAACGTAATGGCAACAGGCGTTGCGATAACACGCCCGGCTGTATCGATGGGGCCCCTGGGCATGCTCATACTGACTTGGTACTCGTTTTCTAGCTTTTCAAGCGGCAAACTTCCTTCAATGGTATATCGCTCACCCCTAATCTCGCGTATCAACAGGAAGTTATTCGTGACAGGATTTTTCGTAAAGCCCAATGCGGTTAATTGACTGACAAGCTCGGCTGAAGGGTTCTGTTCATGCAATGTGAGCTTAATGCTGCCGGTCACCACATTGGAGCTAGATAGCGAGAAGCCGCTAAATTCGGGAAGAAACTCAACTTCTCGGCTAAGCATCAGCGCCTGACCAAGTTGCTGCTGAGAGGGAAATAAAAAAGCTTCACGCCGCGTGGTGACCACTAAATCGTTCGTTTCTTTATTAACGTAGAAACCATTAACGGCCATCACTCTCTCAGGCTTGGGCTCCCACAGCTTTGTGGTGCAGCCTGCTAAAAAAATACATAGAACAATCAATATTCGATACATGCTTCTCTCCCGGTTATGGCTCTGGTTAATCAAGTAAACTTTACCTTACCATAGCTTTAAAAAACCAGGATTTTTATAAGTATAATTTCATATAAACCTGAAGTGAACGGTGTGCGACTCGTCGGCGCTACTATCAATCCTAAGGCGCACCGGCTCCTGGCTATGTCTCGACAGACGACAACCCCACATACTCCGGAACCCTTTCTTTGAGCAAGGTGATCAGTTCAGGCTGCATCAACTCGTAGTGGTCGGGAATATCCAGGCAGACTAGTCTCTTCCCCTTGAGTAACTCCCCGTACGTCTTGGCGACTTCATCCCGGTGGCTCTTTTCCATCACCAGGACGATATCAGCCCACTCAATTAAGCGCCAAGAAACGGGCGTTTTAGCACTCGAACTTGTTCCAGCTCCGATTGCTTGAATACCAGGATAAGCTGAAAAGACACGTTCAGCCGTCGGGCTCCGTAGCCTATTTTCGCTGCAAATAAACAGAAGATTCATAGATTTTCCTTGGTTTTCAGTGCCTCAGCTTTTAAGCCAACTAAACCATATCCATTTATTTTTTATCAACCACTTCTGCTCGCCGCTTTATTTTAACTTAGGCATAAAGTTCGCAACAGGAGATAGCAACCTCTTTTGATAATCAATATCATGTATAGCCATATACCTCCCCCCCTGACGATAGGAATTTAAAAACACTCCATATTGATCAGGATAAAAAACGATCCCTACAAACATCGCAAGAGCCGAATAAATGCTGCGCTTACCGTTACCCCAGAGCCAATATTGCATCGCAATTTCTTGAGCCACATCTGTAGAAAAACCAGTCAAAACATGAAAAACGTCATGATCCTCACAACGTGGCTGTGGCTCAAATTTGTTTTTCAATAAAAAACTCCCCAAATGAAAACCTAAACTATTTTTGGGATATAAGATCAATTGCCTTGCATGAACATTCCACACTGGCTCACTCTTAAAAAAGATATAAAATTGACTAGATAACTTAAACCCTACTCCTACAAATTGCTCCCTGGCCTTATAAAGAACCCCTTGCAACTCAAAGAAAAAAGATAAAAAAACACTTCTCATAGATACGACCTTAATTTTTCATTTTGACCAATAATTTAATAATAACAAGCAGCAACCACACTCCTAAAAAATAAAATATAGAAAATACTGCGCCGGTTATTGGTGCAAATGTTCTGCCTGTATCCGCTATCACCCGATGCATTGCTTTTTCTTGCTCTGGTGTTATCTCACTACCAGAGAAAACTCCATCCCCATTGATATCGAAAGCTGTCAGTTCGGCATCAAGCTTTAATTCAATGAATGTAACGCTACCGAGAATAAACAGATAAACAAATACTGCCGATATGGCAGATACTGACACACTTCTTAGCCTTCCAGAATAGAGATTATTACTCATTACGCAAATAATCACTGGAACCAAGAACAAGACAATCACAAAAACAACGATACTCATAGGCATAAAACTCAGCTACTTGTTTATAAATCCTCACATGTTACAACCATTATTAAATCATACTCGCTTAACGATCCACTTCATCACAGGCCATATCCTTAGATGCCGCTTGGCGTATAACCATCGTACCAGACAATTTGTCATGCCAGCCTTGTTTTCGCTCGTCACAAGCTACCCACAAAAATCCAAGGCCAAATGGAATACCTGAAATGGTGTAGGCAAAATACCTACCGAACAATTGTCCGCGACCTGCTGGTTCCCCTGAAGAAGCGTCAACTATTTTACAAGATACAGCCATTTTCCCTGGCGTCGCTTGCTTAGCACACCAGAAAACGATTACACCAACTGCAGGTAAAATCCACGATATAAAAATATCGGCTGTTATCAGATACAGGCTGTTCTGACTAACATTAGCAGTACCACTATAAAGAAAAGCTAACAGAGGATAAGTTATTAGCATTAATAAAATAGCATCAATGATGGATGCACCGACACGAGCCCAAAACCCTACATACTCAAAACTCTCTTTTTTCACTCTTTACTCCTCCCTTAAAAATCGACAGCTCATCTTCTTGACGAAGCATCTCTAATAAATTTGCTATATTTTATACAAAACAAACATTAAATCAAAGAAAAATTAGCACCATTATTCCCTTCTTAACTTCTTATATCGAGAACATTGAGTCTGAAGCACCGTTACATGCGAACTTGCAGACAAAAGCTTATGATAAAAATCCAACAACGGACTTCCATTGCGATCAAGCTAAAGCCTTACTTCAACGATTGGATCGATGCCAGGCTCTAACTGCTCGCCCACCCAAAGGCGATGTAATCGGGTTTTGAGAATGTCGCCAGGCCCAGAGATGAATTTAGGCTGGCCGAAGTGAGTCATCACTTCGTGCTGGCGCTCTAGTGCGCGACGATCTTGCGAGACCACTGGGGCCAGGAACAACCGAATGGCCGCCTGTTTAAGCCAGCTTGGCGCCATGCCTTTGGGTGTCGAAAAGCGCGCGAAAGGCGTGAAGCTGCTTCCCGTCGCTGGCGTAAAAATGGCGGTGACACACAGGGTCAGCTTGGTCTCACCTTCCCACCGCGCTTGAACCATAGTGGGCGGATAATAGCGCGAGACACTGCGCGAGCGATCACGCTCCAAAAAGCGCGACATCAGGCCATAATCGGGCTGGGTTTGCTCAATTGCCATATCGATTCCGTCACCGTAGCTGGTAACAATCAGCTCCACTGGCAAGCGTCGATCCCGGCGACGAATAAAACCATGATGCAGATGATTAGTGTGGAACGGATCCATCACGTTTTCGACCGCATCGTAGGCGCGTCCCACCCAGGTGCCTTGTTGCCACCAGAAATGATCGAGTTCAGGGTTACCGAAGTCAGGAGGTAACGCTGGCTCGGCGGGTGCCGCGTCAGAAAGCGCCACAAAGATTCCCCCGTGCCGCTCGACCACGCGCATTGCATCGGCCTTGAGCCGTTGATCATGGGTCGTATCGACCAGACAGCCGGGCACCTCGGTGCAGGTTCCATCGCTTGCGAAACGCCAGCCGTGGTATGGGCACTCGAGAGCCCCTTTGTGCACACGCCCTTCGGAAAGCGGGTAATTGCGGTGCGGGCAGCGATCGACCAAGGCACCAATCCCCTCTTCACTGCGAAAGAGCGCAATCGGTGTGCCGCAACACATGACTTTTTGCGCTTTGCCGCGTTTCAGATTTTTCGATAAGGCAACCAAGTGCCAGGCATCGCGGACTGACTGGGGAAATGTCATCAAGGCAGCTCCTCACCATTCCACTCAAGATCGTAAGTGGTAGCGGCGTTTGTCGAAATATTGTGTGTAAGGCCCGTCAGGGCAAAGGAGGCGGCATCGCAAAGCGCACCGACCAGCGGCCAACGATCGCCGGGGCGAGACACCACATCACGACCAGTAGCAACGCAGCGCCACCAATCACGCACTCGCGCCCCGCACAACGCCTGCGGCAGGCCAAATACGACCATCGCTGGGCCAAGATAAAGAGTGCCTGGCGTAGCCTCAGGTGCGGCTACACCGTCCCCTATGGCATGAGCAAGATGACCTGCGCCCGTAAGCAGATGCACACCGCTGGTCGCGCGTGGATTGCATTCGAGCAAGTAGGCAGCACCCGCTTCATCGAACATTGCATCGCAGGCAAACTGCCCGTGAATATTGGCACACTGCGCCAAGCGGGCGGCCATTTTGCGCAGCGTTTCGCGACGGTGGTCAGCGACAGGGTCGAAAGCATAGCCAGCTCCCCCGCTCAAGCGCCAGCTGGAGCGGTAGGCAGCAAAGGCGACCAACGCTCCCCGATGCGCCACGCCATGAAAGCAGACTTCTTCACCATGGATACGCGCTTGTGCCATCCAGGGTGCGTCGGGGCTGGGTGTAATAGCGGCTAACGCACACCGGTCAGGGGCGACCAGTGCGCTATCACCAAATCGGCTGAAGCGCGGTTTGAATACCCACTCGCGACTTCTGCTAGCGAAGCGTTCCAGCTCTTCTATGCAATCTATCGGATGGCTTTCCGGCACAGGTAGGCCCCATTCGCCGCAGTGGCGTGCAAAGGCGAACTTGTCGTGCAGTTGGCGCAGCGTGACAAGGTTAGGCACAAACAGGCGCTCACCCAATCGGCGCTGAAGGGCGGGCGCCGCAAGATGGAAAACCTCCTCACAGGTCGGCACTACCCGCTCGAAACCGAAGGTATCGACTAGCTCGACAATACGCGCGCGAAAGGCGGTACCCTGCTGTCGGGGCGCAGGATAGCGATGCACCTGGGCAGGGGTTTTCGACCAGCGCGCCATGCGCACCGGTACGCTGTCCGCCAGATGAGGCTCCCATCCCGCAGCGGCGAAATCACGGGCAAGATCCAACGCGGCAACCGCCCGAGCACCGGTAATAAGCACGCGTCTAGCCATCGCGCCACACCACTTTACGGCGTTTGGGGCCACTCCACGCGCTTAGATCATGGGCGACTTCAACCGGCACCGGCAAATCGCATGCCTGGCTCAGTGCCCGTGCAGCCATCGTCGAAGTGGTTGTTGAACAAAGCGGCGACAAATGCAGCACGACCCGCTCTGGCCCTGCTTCGGCCTGCCATATTTTGTCGCCCCCCAGCACCGCCTCAAGCGATGCAACTACCTCGGGCGGGGTGACGGTGCCATCGGCAAAGCGCCAGATATCGTTCACCCGGCCTTGTGGCGCATGGATAACCCGGCCCGCGAAACCGCACGGGCAGGGACAAGAGTCGAGCTCAAGATAATCGTCGCCGCGAATGCGAACAATCGGTTGGCTAGTGCGGCGAAGATCGGTAATGATCGGTCGATAGCCGGGCGTGCCGGGAACCGGCTCAAGCTCGATAGCCATCGCATGATCATTAAGATGCAGCCGGCCGTTCGCACACTCAGCGGCCAGAAACCCTTCAGTCGCTTGATATATTTGGCGTGGCCTTACCCCCAACCGCTCAGTAAAGAAGTGACGCTCAGCTTCACCGGCGGGTTCGCTGCCGCAAAACAGATGCTGAAGCGAGGGGAAATGCGCCCCTGCTGCTGCGAAAGCGGCCAGCCGATGCGGCGGTGCGATCAGGATCGTCGGCTCGAATTGCGCCAATTCTGCAACGCTCTGTTCAATCGACGCTTCGAGGGGGAAATGGGCAAACGTAAACCGCCCTCGCCCAACATCGCTGTAGAGCGCATTACTGGCGCGCAAATGCAGGGCGAGCCGTTGGCGCTTGAGCAAGGCACGCGCCGGTAGCAGTTGGGCCAGGCTCTGGCCGATGTAGTCGGCACGCTCTGCGGGGCTGGCGAGAAAGAGCCCTCGCGCACCGCCTCCCGTTCCGGTCGACCAGCCTGCCGACAATTCGCTAACGACTGTGCCTTGCTCCGCGGCAGCGGCCAACCCGCGCAGTTCCTCATCGCGCATGCCTAGGCTGTTCCAGGCGCCGTAATCAGCACGAAGATCCGCGATGTCAGTGACCGGAAACTCCGCCAGATCACGACCGTCATAGCGTGCTAGTGCGGGCGTACGGGCGATGACAGGCTGCAGCTTGCGCCACATGTTGGTTCGCCGCGTAGCCAGTTGCCCCGGCGGCATGCTCAGCGCACGCCGCGTTCGTATCCACGCGGCTAAGACCCGGTCAGCTCGCATCATGGCCGCCAAAACGCTTGGCGCTGGCAGCACAATGCGAAGGCAGGATCACCAAGTCGCCATTGCAGCACGCCGCCTCGCTCAACAGGTTGAGAGTTGCGCGGTAACGCTGGGTATTGCCGAGAAGTGCAGTGGTAAGCCGCGGCGGTGGCCGGCGTTGCGTGATTGACTTGCCAAGCCACACCGCATCGGCAGCCAGCAAGACCTGGCGATCGTCGCTGGTGCGCAGTGCCAGCCCCCAATGACCGACGCAATGGCCGGGCAGTTCGACGGCGATCAGACTACCGTCACCCAGGATGTCACGACCTTCGCTGAAGGGCGCAAATCCGCTGGGTAGCGCCACTGCTGGGGCATCTTCGAAAAAGCGAGCGTTAGCATCAGCCGCCTGAGGAACCAGCGCAGGCAGCAAGCCCTGGCGCACTCGGCCAAAGCGACCCGGCCGGCGCAATTCGGACAAGCCTGCCCGGGCGCAATAGACCGGCCGCTGAGCAAGGTGGCTCATTCCCGCAACGTGATCGCCATGAAAATGCGAGATGATGGTGCCAGCAATCGCACTGTCTTCAATCCCATGGGTCGCAAGCCAGGCGCTCCACGCCTGCTGTGCATCGATTTTGACCGGCGTTGTCCAGCGATAGAATCGCTCGGGAAACGTCTCGGTTGCATCGATAAAAGCAGGGTCATAGCCGGTATCAAACAACAAAATACCCCGTGTCGGGTGCTCTATCACCCCCACCATGGCGGGAAAATCAACCGCGCATAGGCTGCCGCCCGAAAGAGTGGCGACCTCGGGATGTCGGCATGAACCGCGCTCAAGCCAACGGAATCCGACGCGGATCATGGCTGTTTTTCCTGCGTGGCGAGCTGGCGCGCTTCGGCCAGCAGAGTAGCCAATGCATCATGCTGTGGCCGATAGCCCAGCAGCCGCTGGGCGGGCTCGAGATCAAAGGTTTGAGAATAGGCCAGCGTCGCCAGTTTATAGCGGGTCAGCATCGGCTCCCGTGAGGCACGCATCAGCAGCGCAACGTTTTCACTGAGCACAGCGATAGCTCGCGCGAAGCCAACCGGCAGTGAGACAAGCTGCGGTGTTTTGCCTAACGCATCAGCGAGCTTATAAGCCACTTCGCGTACCGTAATAAGGCTACCTCCCGATATATTGATCGCCTTTCCGGTAAGCTCCACCACCCGCTCCTCAGCGGCGCAGATAGCCCATGCGGCATCGCGCAGATCGGTCAACTCAATCAGCGCCCGACCGCCACGCGGAAGCGGCATCCGCTTGCGCCCCGCCAGTTCGGCCAACTTGGGTAGGATCACCCGATCCCCCGGCCCCACCAGCGCACGCGGGCGAATGGCGCAGCAGGCCATGGCGTCTTCCCGCGGCGCAAGCACGCTGCGTTCCGCCGCAAGCTTAGTGCGTGCATAGTAGTTGAGTGGCTGGAACGCGGGGGCTTCATGCTCACCGATGGCTAGCCGATCACGATAAGCAGCAAAAATTGACGGCGAAGAAATAAACACGAAACGCTCAACGCCAGAGCGGCTGGCCGCATCAAGCAGTTGTTCGGTCATATGAATATTGTGGAGTTCAAATGCACGCTGTGGCCCCCAGCTGGCCGATAATGCGGCGGCATGAATAACGCTATCGACGTCTTTCAAGAGCTCGCGAAAATCGATCTTTGAGTGGGTAAGATCCACCCTAACGAACTGCGCGCCGAGTAACGTTAGCGCTTCGCCTGCCGCCTGCGAACGACCCGTAGCACGCACAGCATGCCCGCGTTTTAGCGCCTCGCGCACCAGCGCCATGCCCAGCCCGCCGGTCGCCCCGGTTATCAGGATGCGCCGCTGGCTCATAGCTTGAGCACCATGGCACTGGCACTGATCCCCGCGGCGGTGCCTAGCAGCAAGATATAGCCACCCCGCTTGGCAATACCCATCGTCAGTGCGTGGGCGAGCACGGTCGGGATTGAGGCGGCTATCTGGTTACCGTTCGTCGGGAAGATATTAACCACGCGGTCACTGTTGGGCGCGAAAAGCCGTTTGATATGCTCTACCCCAGGTGCACTGGCTTGGTGGCAAATCACACAGGCGAGATCATCCTTACCTATTTCCGCCTGTTCGAGCGCACGTTGGATGATTCCAGGCAACACCTTGGCAGCAGCCTTAAAAATGCCAAAGGCATCCATCTCGAAATAGGCGCCGGCGACTAGCGCTTGGTAACCTTCAGTAATACGCAATTTTGTGCCGCCTGCGCGAAGCTGCGCCAATTCGTGGTGAGCTCCATAGGTAACCGACACGCTTGAGCGCATTCCGCAGGTTGTGTCTGACCTCGCCTCAATCGCCAGCGCCGCTGCGCCATCGCCAAAGATGGAGCGCGTTTTCGGCTCTTCGGGGTTAAGCCCAGCCGAGGCGATATCGCTCGCGAACACCAGCGCGCGCCGCCAGCGTCCACAGGCAATTCCCATGGCGGCGATATCCAATGCCACCATAAAGGATAAACAGGTCTGGTTGACGTCAAAGCTAGGCACGCCGGACTGGCCAAAGCCGAGACGGTTCTGGACTAAAGCGGCCGTGGACGGAATCGGTTGTTCCATAACGCCACAACCGCCGATGATGACGTCGGGAGGCGAGTTACCCCAGCCTGCGCGATCCAGCGCCTCACGAGCGGCCTCAGTCGCCATCATTGAGGTGGTTTCCTCCTCACCCGCAACATGACGCGCAGCGATGCCGAACTGGCGCTCAGTCCAGCCAGAAGGATGACCTTGACGCTCATCCAGTGAGCGCGAAGTTAGCAGGGTGCGGGGGCGATAGCTGCCCCACCCGGCAATCGTGAAGTTGCTAATCATATGTCCAATTCTAATCGATTCGCTCACATACTCTAATAAAGCTTAATATCAATCAATTAAAAATTAGACGATATTCATTTTATGGTTAACCTGGCAAGGTGCGTAAAGGAAGGCTAATTACGCGCTTAAAGTGCTTCGTGATGTGCGGATCGCTAAATTCCTGTTGCACCAGCGATGGCTAAACCCAAGTAGAGAGCCAACACCGTTAACAACCTAGCCCACCAAAGAGTGAACTGCTTGCGAAACAGGTTTATAACGAACAGCATACTCCCCACTACCCCAACTAAAACGCCTAATCCAACGACCATTGCCCCTGGCTCGCCACCGAGGAAATAGGTGCGCATTATTTCTGGGAACACACTCCAGATAAAAGGGATGAGCAAAGCTACTACAACACTTGCTAAACCAACGATTAATGCCGTGACTTCGAGCTTAAACACAGGCCTCCACTAGAATAGTTAACATTTATGAATGTAGATCTTAACTATACTAAGTAATAAATCACTATCTGTTAGCCAAACGATTAAGCAAGAAGGCGACTTATCAGCGCTATCCCGGTAGCATAATCGCGATGCTCATCAACAAAGACGGCATCGCGAAAAATATGTTACCAAACACTACAGAGATTTACGTCAGCACGTTCAACGTAACAAGGTGGATTTAAACTGCTCGCAATAAAAAGATTATCCTCCTACTACTCTAATGTAATCTCATACAGAAATACTTTTCCAGCTACACATTTAGCACTATCATGCAACTTTGGGAACTGATCTATGCTAATGATTTCCTGAACGACACGGGAACTTTCATTTGTATTATCGCCTACATCGTAACCAATGAGTCGTGCACTTTCATCAATTACCAAGGCAATGCGATACACCCCACTGTTTTCAGACTGCAACAAGCCGTGCTCTGCTAATCTCGAAGCAAATAACTGTGGCATAGCCGAAAGAAAATAGGGCCTAGCACTACCTGAAGCGCATATAAAACTCTCCTGATCAGTAGCACTTACCGAGGTATTGATGCTGCCCGATGAAGCTCTAACTTCATCGCCATAAGCTAAATCCAGAAAAGGAAAAATGACTAAGACAGCTATAATATATCTTACAAACTTCATAGACAGGCCTCTTTATAATCCAAAGTTATGGCATAGGATTTGCTAAGTTATACAACCACATAATTAACTTTACCTCACCGACCAGCTTAATGGCAAAGAAAAATTTGTTATTATTTAGCTTTTTTCAATACTCATTAATATCTATCCCCTTGCACTTCTCCCACTAGCCTTCGACAAGCAACCAACTAACAGCTTGATAGGGTGCCGGTAAAATCAGACGGGGGGCGATATACCGACACGAGAGGAGCAGCTTCTTAACTCTAAGGGCATAATTACTAACGTTCACACCAACCGGGCACTGGCGCGTCGACTTCATGTTTTTGGCGGTTATTCGTCGACGCCTAACCAACTCAAGTACTTGTCATAGAACTGGTTACTAAAAAGAGTACCAGGATCATATGCCCGCTTCAGTTCAACAAACTCTTCCGCCTGAGGGTAGGCCTGTAAAAATTGCTCTTCGGTGGCGTGCGGTCGGTAGGGAAGATAGTAGCGGCCTCCAACGCTTTGGCTGGCATCAATGAGCTCGCGAGTCATCTCCCGCATACTTGCCTCCGCCACCTCTGTGCGGCTCTGGCTGAAGAGCATCACTACCGCTAGCGCATTCTGATCGGCATAACGTAAGTAGGTGTCATTGTCCTCCCGAACATCACGCAGGGTAATGTTGAGTAAGTCAGTGCTGTGCCTAGGAATAATTTCCCTAGCAAGCATCAAGAAAGCTTCCAGCTGGTTTGGCGGTACGAAGTACTCATGAATGATGTCGGTTTGTTCCTCCACGCGATTAGCGTAAAGAGACACATCGGTATTGAGAAGCTGGTTGCGCGAAACAAAGTCCCCGCCGACTTTCTCACCAAAAGTCGTTTCTAGATTCCAGCGCAATCTCTTGCCGTAGTCGCTTTCGACTGAACCACGAAAGATGACTCGCCGCAGCGGATCAAGAGCGGACTCGGTTAGGGCTGGAAGCGGTTCGGAGACTTGGCTGGTCTTACGGTAGACGGTCAAGACCGCATCTTCGAGGAACGATTTTGGGGTTACACGTAGCCGACCAAATGCCATTTCAACAGCCTCATCGCCGTCTACCTGTTCTCGGAAAACTTCGGCGAATCGCTCTGCCGGTACCGAGTAACGCTCTACCTCATACCACTCGTTAGGAACAGTCCACAGCTCTGCTTCGAGGATAATGCCGAACAGACCGTATCCGCCGAGTACTAGCGAGAAGAGCTCCGCGTTTTCCTCCCGGCTACAGCGCAGAATGCTGCCGTCGGCCAAGAGCAGTCGAAATGACTTGACCGAGGATGAGATTGGAGGACGTTTAGCCTGCCAACCGTGCGCATTGACACTAAGCGTGCCTCCGACGGAGAAAGAGCTGTCCGACTGCATAATTGCTACGGAACGACCGTGCCGATCAAGGAAAGGAATAACATCCGACCAAAGAGCGCCAGCCTGAACCGTCAACACATCTCCGTCTTCACTAAGCGACATCTCATTGAACGGCAACATGTTGATAATAATGCCATCCGGAGCAATCGTGTGAGCCCCCATCGAGTGTCTAGCCCCTGCGATAGACACCGGCAACTGGTCTCGCCGCGCCCTGGCCAGAAGCTCGACTAATTGGAGCTCAGCATCATCAGGCGAATCGGGTACTGCCCAGATCTCTTGAACCCTTATCGCGTTGAGCCGACTTACATCATCTGCATAATCAGCAAGAACAGACTCAAGCGAGTCCTGATCACGGACAACAGTAGCAACTAGGTGGGATACAGGAAGGCTAAGCGCGACTAAGATCGCAGCAGCAATGGAGACTATAAGCAGTCGGCTTAACAGATTTTTTTTCACCATTGTATTCGTTCTCTATCGAACCCGAACATAGCGAGTAATTTGTACGGCAGCCTACACCTGCTGGTAGACAAGAGTGAGTTTGATTGGATAATCAAGAGGTTCGGCCACTGGCAATATGTTCGCTATTGCCTATATGGCGACTTTACACCTAACGCGGCTGTAGCAAATGGCCTTGATTTGCTACTTTGTAAAATGAAATTAGCGCACATGGTTTCCGATTCGCTCCAGGTCATTGGAAAACCACACGTATGTGACCTTGCCAACGAGGTTACCTACCGGAACTGTGCCCCAAAACCGGCTATCGTTGCTGTTATCTCGCCAATCACCAAGCACGAAAAACTCACCGTCAGGCACTTGCTGCACAGGCAATGTCAAAGAAAGCGCTTTCTTTTTGTTACCAGTAGGAACTAAGAGTTTTTCTTGCGCCAAACCGTTTACGACGACGTCTCCGTTTTCTATGGCAAGAAAATCATCTTCGACCGCAGCCACTCGGCTTACAAAGGGGACTTCAGGACTATCGGGATGCCGAAAAACGATGACATCACCAATTACCGGCTCTTGGTAGCGTGTGTCTACGGTAATAAAATCACCGGCCTGTAGGGTTGGCGCCATTGACGCAGATGAAACCTGGAACGTTTCATAACCAAGAACGGTGCCACGAGAAGCAAAGAGTGCCTGAAAAACAAAAGAAATAAATACAAAAACGGCTAAATACCAATACCAACGATTAAACCACTTGAGTTCATATTCCTTATTGAGTCGGGCCTGCCTTACAGCGCTGACAATCAAAACCACATAGAAAAATAGCACAATGAACGCATAAGCCAGGATGCCATAGAACGTCGAAAAAACTCCAAATGCGCCACCAACGAGCAAGACTGCGATGAAACCAGCCACAATAATCCAACCGACCACCGGAGAACCGGCGTATGTGTGGCCAAGCCCTGGGACAAACAATGAGGCAACTCCGGCTATCCATGCACTTCTCTTCTTTTTCACGATCCTTCACCTTGATTTATCTAATGCGGTGGTAGAAAACCCTATTTCGAGTCGTCTCTACCGCGTGCTGACTTAATGGACTTTCCTGAACATGAAATTGGTCAATTTTCTTAACGCTGTGCAGAGCTGCCATTGGCCTCGTACCTTCCTCTTACCCCGCAGACTGTAGATTTCTTTGCCTTGGGGCAGATCACACGGAACCTGATCATTAGGTTAAATCTGATTTTGGTAGTTGATAACCAACATGGTGTTCTGATCGTGGTAATAGGGCTTGAGGCGCGGCATGCTGATCACTCCTCGTCCGTTTTCTTGATCCTATCAAAACTTAGGTATCAGCGTACATAGTAAATAATCTCCTCCGAAGATCCTGGATTCATAGAATAAACTCGTCTAGAGCTCGGTCGACACATGAGTGAAACAAAATAACTGTTCGGCTCTCGATAGTTTTACTCTTATAACTAGGCATCAAAATAGGATTCTACAGCCTCAACTTTTGATCAATGGACTGACTATAACCTGTCTGAGCAAAGCTAACGGTACTAATTCCATTACTGCCACTCCCCCCCCACCGCCTGAGCAATAGATGCTAGATATGTCACCCCAAACTCGCTGAAGCCGCTATTACGCTTGAAAATTTTCACTTAGTGCTACTCCAAAAGCATCACGCAGTTACTCATAGCTAAAACTTCTTTAATTCACTCAGAGGATTTTGAGCGGTAGTGATCTAAGAGGCCGTGACGCACTCTTATCACTTCATCTTTCCCGGGTGAAAGATACAGTTTCCTCTCAACACCATTCTCTTCAAATCTAGCACGGCAGACCTTGGAGAACTGGTGACGACTGCTATGTTTGGTGCGATATTTTTTCACTTCACATTCGTCGAAAACGACATCCTTGATTACGGTTTCGGGATATGGAAAAAACATCTCACATAGGGATATAGCCAGTACCATTATAAAAATTATTGACTGAGCATGAACCTTAAAAGGAACAGAATTAGCCTTATCGTCCGGGACTTTAAACACCCACCATAAACCAAAAGCAAACGCACCAACAATCACCAAAATAAAAAGGTAAATGGCATAGTCGTGCGGTATCGATAAAATAGGCAGGGTATCTATCAAAGATGTGGCAAGGCATACTGGCCAGATCCCTATCATAAGCAGGAACATGGCCATTCTTTTAGCTTCACAAGTAGCACCAAAGAGCGACACCAGGATCATTGAAGAGATTGCCCATGAGAAAAAAATACCTAGGGGCACCCCGAAAGCTACCGCCATTATTAAAAAGATAATGTCCTCTAAAAATACATGAAAGACAATAAAAAAGACAATATCAAAGCAGCAAAACCTATAACAACCAGAAAGGGCAATAAGATAAGAGAACGTAAAAGCAACCAGTTGACAGGTCTGGTGACATACTTAATCGGCCCAGCTACAGACATGTCTACGTAGTTGTTAACCTTCTGACTTTCACTACCCATATACTTCCCCGCCTTAAACAACCCTCGCTTTAACTTAATTTTTCGAGCAACATTTTCGCTCAATCACTATACATACTCAAGTCATTATGGGTGTGGTTTTAAAGATAAAAAAACAAAAATTATAGTTAATATCCATTAGCATTTAGCCATACGTTAGCTTACTATTTCTATCCAATATTTAAATTCAAAGCGTTTTCGAGGGCGCATGTCGAATTCGGCACCCTCTGGCATACCGGCTTATGCGGTAAATCCCCCATACATGAATAAGTACCCGCAAGATCACCAACTAGCTTCTCAAATGGGGAGATCTTGCGATGGGGCCTTCTGCGATTTCTCCATGAACTACGCTTGCAACGGGCAGTCACAGCAGTATTGTAGCAAGAGATACAGTAGGAGATAGCAATATGCAGACAATTGAGCTAGGCGGCGTAAGCGTACCCCGCATAGGCCAGGGCACTTGGCATATGGGCGAAAGCGCCGGGCAGCGGCAAGCTGAGGTAAGAGCGCTGCGTGAAGGTCTGGATCTGGGCATGACCCTGATCGATACCGCAGAGATGTATGCCGAGGGCGGCGCTGAAGAAGTCGTTGGCCAAGCAATCGCCGGTCGGCGCGATGAGGTGTATCTGGTCAGCAAGGTCTACCCACACAACGCCAGCACCAAGGGTGTTCAAGCTGCCTGCGAGCGCAGCCTGCGTCGATTGGGCACCGACACTATCGATCTCTACCTGCTGCACTGGCGCGGCCAGTATCCGCTGATCGAAACAGTGGAAGCTTTTGAGCGGCTACGCGAGCAGGGCAAGATTCTACGCTGGGGTGTGTCGAACTTTGACGTTGACGACTTAACAGAACTCGACGAGCCCGCTTGCGCCATCAATCAGGTGCTCTACAACCCCGAAGCACGGGGCATTGAATACGACCTTTTACCCTGGCAAGCACAGCACAACATGCCACTTATGGCCTACTGCCCGATCGGGCAAGGCGGCGCACTACTGCATGACGCCACCTTGCAACGCATCGCTGATAAACACAGCGCCACCACCGCGCAAATCGCCCTCGCCTGGGCACTGCGCCACCCCGTTGTAATAGCGATTCCTAAAGCCGTGAATCTGGATCACATCAAACAGAACGCTGACGCAGATAAACTCAGACTCGACGAAGACGACTTGGCACACATCGACGCCGCTTATCCCCCGCCAACGCGCAAGCACTCTTTGAAGATAGTGTGACCAAACACCCATAAAAGGCCCAGCACCCGAGCGATGACATGACACTGCCCGCCCCATCACCCACTGCCTGGATCCGCTTTCTCGCCCACCTGCTGTTTATCCTCGCGGCGTGGACGCTGTTCATCAAATACCTATTTCCCGTTGGCTATGCGCTGGCATACGGGGAGCACTGGGCGCGGTATATCTATTGGGATCTATGGCCACTGGCGCACGTCTGGTTAGGCTGGGCGCTGCTTATGCGGCCCCACTATACGCGTGCTTTGGCGGTGAGCATGTCGGTTATTGAAATCCTCATCATCTGCACCCTGTTCGTGTTTTTCCTCGCCGACCCGGAGTGGTCGATCTGGCGCACCAACTGGTTTGTGAATAAGGTGTTTGTGCTGACATGCTTTGTGCTGGTGTTGGCTGCCACGGTGCCGATTCAAAAAAACCTGAAGGAGCGACCGCTATGAGCCATCTCATCAAACATCGCATCAAACATCGCATCACGCGCAGACAAAGCCTTACGCTCATGGGTGCTGCGCTCGCCGCCATGATGCAGCCAAGCGCACCACTGCTTGCCAACACCGATGCTCGCCTAATTAACGGTATCGTATTCATGTTCACACTATGTCTTTCTGCGAAGTCGCAATAAATTGCTAACCACCTGCAAACGCTTCAAGCGCTTTTCCTGTCAAACGGTAGGCCACCCATTCATTTTGCGGTTTTGCGCCTATTGACTCATAGAACTGAATCGCCGGTTCATTCCAGTCAAGTACGTTCCACTCGAAACGACCACACTCTTTCGACACTGCAATGTTAGCAAGGTGCTTCAGAAGCGCTTTACCGGCACCAACACCTCGATATTCAGGAGAAACATACAAATCTTCAAGATATAGCCCATGCTTACCGAGCCATGTTGAGAAATTGAAAAAATAAACGGCAAACCCGATAGGTTTATTATCAAAGTTACAAATTACGGCTTTTGTAGTCGTTTCAGCACCAAACAGAGCGTTTTCTATATCTGTAACTGTCGCTAATACTTCACTCTCAGCTTTTTCATAAATCGCAAGGTCTACAACAAACTGATGAATCAAGGACGCGTCTTCAATGGTCGCCTGACGGATTTCCACGCGTGACATTTTATACTCCTGTAGTTAGCAAAAACGGAACAAAAACAACTTCAGCGACGCAATCTCAACACGCGCAAACATTCGCTCATGGGGTTTATGTAGTCGCCTGTCTTGACTCTAACCCATTAATTCTATTTCAGGAAAAATAAAATTTGGCACCTTAGATACCAAGGTAATCGTCGCCGCACTTAGACTAGTCCCTGGCTATTTCTCGACGGAAGATAATCGCACATACTCCGGCGCTCTTTCCCTAAGCAGTTTGATTAGTTCGGGCTGCATGAACTCGTAGTGATCGGGAATATCCAGACAGAATAGCCGCTTCCACTTGAGCAGCTCCCCGTACGTCTTGGTTACCTCCTCCCGTTGGCTCTTCTCCATCACCTGGACGATGTCAGCCTACTCAATTAAGCGCCAAGACATGGGCGTTTTAGCACTCGAACTTGTCCCAGCTCCGATTGCTTGAATACCGGGATAAGCGGAAAAGACACGTTCAGCGGTCGGACTACGTAGCCTATTTTCGCTGCATATAAACAGAAGATTCACAGCGCCGCCGGCCGACTCTGCATCCAACGGGTGGGATTACTGTTCCTACCGCAATCCCATTGGCAATGGACGACCACTTTTTGGTGCACTGAGCGCGGATTCCTGAAAAGATCGATGACTCTGACCCTATTGTTTTCTATTGATTCCGAAAGTGCCTTTGGCGTTGCGTTCAAGCGCAGCTATGGTTGCTCTCCGCGTCATTATGCGACTCAACACAAGGGTGTGACGGCCCCATTTTGAGTAACCTACTTTTGTAACACCCAGGAGTCTGACGGATTTAGGATGAATTGGCTGCGGAAGCGGGACAACGGTCCAATACCCGTAAGTCCGACAGACTCCTGGTCTTTTAAGCGTCGGGACACCCGCAAGAATCATTGCCCTGACATACCTCCCGGGCCGTTTGTTTCTTCAGGCGCCGTAACGCATGCCATCGACCAGCAGAGTCACCATACGGCGTGCATAGTCGATGCGGTCTTCCTGGGCCGAAAGGCAGAGGTTACCAACAGCACGCAGTAGTTGATCCGGGTCGATATCCCCCCGTACTTGCCCGGCCGCGACGGCCGCATCGAGCAGCGATTGCAAAGCCGGTCGCAGCTTGGCATCGAAATACGCTGGCAAAGCACTGTAGGCCGGATCACCCGAGTGCAGGGCGCTGGCCAGGCCGCGTTTGGTCACGATGAAATCAGTGTAGCGCTGCATCCAGTGCGCCAGTGCATCGGCGGGCGCGTACTGAGCGGCTAATTGCGGAGCGGACTCGGCACAGGCGTCGACCTGCTGACGGAAGACGGCAACGATCAGATCGGAACGCTGCGGGAAATGCCGGTACAGGGTACCAACGCCGATACCGGCCCGAAGGGCGATTTCCCGCACCGGCGCTTCCACACCCGTCGTCGCAAACACTTCCAGCGAAGCCGCCAGGATGGCATCAATGCTGCGTTTGGCATCGGCGCGAACAGGTCGCATTGCCGATGCTTGCTGATCTTCGGGCCCGGATTGACTCACCTTCACTTCTCCTCAATTAGTAGGCCAAGCCTATCAAAATACGGAACACTGATCCATTTAATTGACAAGCGGAACATCGCTCCATATTATACGGAACATTGATCCGTTTAAGTGCTTGTTCGCGGCTCAATTCTCTTTCTACTCCAGTCAGGAACTGAATCATGAACTATCGCAATCTTGGCAAGACCGGCATCAAGGTCAGCCCCTACGCCCTCGGCACCATGATGTTGGGTGCTGCCGGCAACCCCGACCACGACGATGCGATCCGCATCATTCACCGGGCCTTGGATGCCGGTATCAACTTTATCGATACAGCCGATTTCTACAGCCAGGGTGAATCGGAACAGATCGTCGGCAAGGCGTTGCAGGGCCGACGCGACAAGGTGGTACTGACCACCAAGGCGCATCTGCCCATGGGTGAAGACCCCAACCAGCAGGGCAATTCACGCCGCTGGCTGACCCGGGCACTGGATGATTCATTGCACCGCCTGCAGACCGACTACATCGATGTTTATATGGTGCACCGACCATCACCGGAAACGGATATCGAAGAAACCCTCTCGGCCCTGACCGATCTGATGCGTGCCGGCAAAATCCGAGCGATTGGCAGCTCCACTTTTCCGGCCTCGCACATCGTCGAAGCCCAGTGGGTAGCCGAACGCCGCAATCTCGCCCGGATTCGGGTTGAACAACCGTCCTATTCCATTCTCAATCGCAGCATTGAACGCGAAGTGCTGCCGGTCTGTGAACAGTTTGGCATGGGCACCATGGTCTGGAGCCCCTTGCACATGGGCATGCTGACCGGCCGCATCCGCAAAAACCAACCGGCCGACTCCAAGCGCGCCGGGCGTTTACCGCACTTCTATGGTGATGAGCAAAAACTGGACGCTGTTGAACTACTGGTAGCGCTGGCTCAGGAAGCGGGCCTGTCGCTGACGCATCTGGCCATGGCCTTTGCCATCGCACACCCGGCAGTAACCGCAGCCAACCTGGGGCCACGCACCCAGACACAGCTTGAAGATTTACTGGCCGGTGCCAACGTCGAACTCAGTGACGAATTGCTTGATCGTATTGATGCCATCGTCCCGCCTGGCAGCAATGTTGGCCCGTTACACGCCCCCTACCAGCCGCCGGCGCTCGACAATCCTCGACTCAGACGTCGCCGCGCAGACGAACGCAGCGCTGCCTGATCGACACACGGCCGAAGCTCACTCCCGGCTTCAGCACCGACTTCTTTTCAACAACAGATGGATAAACAGATGATAAATGACAAACAAGAAACAGGGGTTTTAGCACTCGGATTTGTCCCAGCAGCGATTGCTTGAATACCGGGATAAGCGGAAAAGACACGTTCAGCGGTCGGACTAAGTAGTCTATTTTCGCTGCATATAAACAGAAGATTCACAGCGCCTCCTTGGATTCGGCTTTGTGGCGTGCCTGAAATGCAGTGCCCGCTTTACTAATCACTAAACAGGCTGCCGCCACCGCCAGACCAAGCGATGGGTGTTAAACATTAACAGGTTGCCACTCACAATCATGGCTAACCCTATAAGCGCATCCGCATGCCACTGGTAACCCTCGAACACTGTTGACAGCGCCAGCGCAACCAAAGGAAACAGTACCGTAGCGTAGGCTGCCTTACCGGCACCAATACGGCCAACCAGCATAAAGTAGGCACCAAAGCCTCCCACCGATCCTATTACTGCTAAATAAACCAGGGCGCCTAGATATCTCGGTTCCGCTGGCAGGCTGAAACTGGCTCCCTGAGCCCAGGCAATCAGCCCCATCAACATCCCCCCATACAGCATGGCAAAGGCGTTGGTGGTGTTGATTTGCAGGCCGCATCGCTGGTGCCTGACCGACACCATGTTACCCAGCGAAAACCCGTAGGTACCCAGCAACGTCAAGCCAATGGCGCCCAGCAGTTCCCAGGTAGCTTCAACGGTGACCAGATCCTGCCAGAAAATCAGCGCCATGCCCGGCAGACCAAGGGCCAAAGCCAGGTAAAATACCCGCGGCACCGGTGTGCGGAAGAACAGGTAACCATTGGCCGCATTAAACAGTATCGACATCGAAAACAGGATAGCAATCAGGCCGCTGGGTAGATAACCCGCAGCGGTATAGAAGCAGTAGAAATTCAGACCAAACACACAACCACCCTGCACCAGGCAGAAAAGATGATCTCTGGCCTGTAGAGCCTGGCGTCGGCGAAACAACGTAAGCCCAACCAACAACACCAGTGCTGCGATGAGAAAGCGATAGAATACCGAGACCGGCACCGCCACGTCGCCCACTTGCCAGGCAATCGCCAGCCAGGTCGACCCCCAGATCAGAACCGTTGAGATATACAAAAAGCTATTCATGGCTTGCCATTCCCAGAGGGGTGAGTGTCAGCCATAGTATCGGCTCACACTGACTGACTGGCTTGCCCGCCATTGCGCCTGTTTGCCTATTCTTGCGGTTGAATGGCTCGCTGTATTGAGTTTCGTACTGAGCCTAAGTACTGTTTACGCAGTTCCCAGGAGCCGCCCATGTTCAATGATACGTTGAGCCACTATCCCAGAATGAAACAGACGCAGGCGCGTCTAGTCAGTAGCACCCAGCTAAAAAATGGCATGGCACTGGCGCGTTGGAGTAACCAGGAAGATCGTATTGAGAAGATTCATTCAAGCCATCACACGCTGAGCGTCTATCTAAACGGTGCGGAAAACTCCTTACGCAGGCAGGGCTCACAGACCATTGCCAGCAAGACCAGCAACAGCATGTGCTTGATGCCTGCCAACCTGGTTACTGACTGGGACGTTCATGGGCCTGTCTCACTACTGCATTTCTATTTCAGCGACACTCACCTAAGTCAATTGATCGAACAGGTATGGGATAAAGATGGTCGGAGTGTGCAGCTGGACGAAATTGACTTTGCCCAGGACGCCCTGCTCACTCAGCTGTTTTGCACCACCCTTGGACAAAGCAACTGGCAAGACCCGCTAGATCAATTAGCGCTGGATTCCGCCACCCAAACGGCATTGATACACACCCTGCGCCACTACAGCCAGCGCCGCCTGCCGACTCTGCGCCCGACGGGTGGGCTGCCTGCGTGGCAATTAAAACGAGTGGTGGAGTTTATTGAGCATCACCTAAGCCAACCGCTCACGCTGGCAGACATGGCGAACGTCACTGGCCTGAGTGACTACCACTTCGCGCGGATGTTCAAACAGGCCACCGGCTACCCGCCACATCGTTACGTGTTGCGCCGTCGCCTTACCCGGGCACGACACTTGTTGGCGGAAACTTCGCAAAATATGACTGAGATCGCGCTGCGCTGCGGTTTTGGCTCCAGCAGCCACTTCAGTAAACGCTTTCGTGCAGAGACAGGGGTCAGTCCTACAGAGTATCGGACGCAACAACGCCGCTAGGATGCTTACCAAGACAGCCGTCCTGTGTACGTATTACGAAACAGGGAAACCATGCCGCCGTGCACCCAACACCACCAACAGTGTTGCCGTAAGCAGCACCAGCAGCGCGGGCGAAAATGAGCTGGCGCCCAAACGATCCAGCAAGACACCTCCGACGATGCCGCCACCCGCAATGGCCACATTCCAGGCAGTCACCAGCATGGACTGTGCGACATCCGCGGCTTCCCCGGCGGTTTTGGCAAGCGCTGTTTGAAACAGCGTGGCTGAGCCGCCAAATGCTATCCCCCAAGCACCTACTGCGCCATAAACAGCTAGGGGCATATCGCCCGCTACGCCAAGCACTAACGCCGCTAATCCAAAAAGGACGGTACTAACGAGCATCAGTACACGGAGGTAACGGTCGATCAACATACCGATGACCCAGATACCTACCAACGCAGCAATACCGAAGACCAACAGAACAAGGTCAGTTCGCTCGGCCAGATTGGCATTGGCCAGAAACGGTGCAATATAGGTATAAAGAATATTGTGTGCGAGCACAAAGGCCAACACCGCAAACAGCACCGAGCGAATCCCCGGAAGGACGAATACTTGTTTAAGCGTCAACCGTTTGCCTGAGGATTGGCCTGCGAAGTCAGGCACCTTCACTCGAACCCAGACGACCAGAATCAGCGCTAATAGACTCATGATGCCGAAACAGATTCGCCAGCCCACCAACACACCGAGGAACGTCCCGGCAGGAACACCCAGCGAAAGCGCCAATGGTGTCCCCACCATCGCAATCGCGATGGCACGCCCCTTAAGATGTTCAGGCACCATGCGAGCGGCATAACCCGCCAATAGTGCCCAAAGCAAGCCTGCCGCTACACCAGCAAGAAAGCGGGCTGCTATCGTCAAAACGTAACTCGTAGAGAGCGTTGTGATCGTATTGGCGATAGCAAAACCTATAATAGCGGCAAGAAGTAAGGGTCTACGCCGCACTCCTTGCGTGGCGGCCATCAATGGAATAGCGGCTAGCAGTGATCCGATGGCATAGACAGTAACAAGCTGACCCGCAAGCGATTCTGAAACTTCTAGCCCTGCTCCGATTTGAGGTAGCAAGCCCGCTGGCAGCGCCTCAGTCAAGATCGTAACGAACCCCGCCAACGCCAGTGCCAGCAAAGCCGTAATCGGCAGCCGATCTGATTGCGCAGTTTCACCTCTGCCTCTGTTTAAACTACCCATTTCCGACGTGGTCATCATTATTTCGCCTATTTAAAGCGCAGGTTTAAGCCGCAAAACAGGGTTACCTGCTGCATGTGAGAATAGGCACTCACGTTAGGTACATTGAGCAGTTAAGACAATAATGCTAAATTTCTGAACATATCGGAATAAAAGTCTTTAATGGATAAACATGGATTCATTAAGTGGTATTGAGTACTTCGTGCAGGCAGCAGAAACCCGCAGTTTCTCCGTCGCTGGGCGTAACCTTGGCGTTTCTTCTTCGGCAATCGGAAAAAGTGTGGCTCGTTTGGAATCCCGCCTTGGTATCCGCTTACTGCATCGAAGCACCCGCAGCATCACGCTGACGGCAGAGGGTGCACTCTTTCTTGAACGCTGCCGCCGTATATTAAGCGAGGTTGAAGCAGCAGAATTAGAGCTGTCAGAAATACATCAAGAGCCCAAGGGAAAACTTCGGGTAAGCTTTCCGCTTGTTGGTCAACTTGTGATGCCGGTGCTGACTTCCTTGATGCACCGTTACCCTTTGATAGAGCTAGACGTGGATTTTTCGGATCGGATGGTCGATGTGATTGAGGAAGGATTCGATGCCGTTATCCGCACTGGCGAGCCAGCAGATTCACGTTTAATGTCACGCTCATTAGGGAACTACAGCCTGGTGCTTGTAGCATCCCCGAACTACTTATCCCAGCATGGTCATCCACTAACGCCTGCTGATTTAGTTAATCACGCTTGTTTGCAGCACAAGTTTCCCAGTACCGGTAAATATGAAGCGTGGCCACTTCGGCCAATTAGCAACGAGACCACTCCCACGTTAAATACAGCCATGGTGTGCAACACCTCTGAAGCGTTGATCGAAGTGGCCCGAGCAGGATTGGGCATCGCTTGCCTGCCGGACTTTATGGTGCGTGAAGCTATCGGGAAGGGAGAGCTAGTGACGGTCTTGAATGATCATATTGAGCATCAGGGAACATTTCGTATGTTATGGCCCTCAAGTAAGCACTTAGCCCCCAAGCTTCGGGTGTTTATTGACTTTATGGTGGAAGAGTTATTCCAAGACCAGGATGCTGCCCATTATTTTGCGCCTGTTAAGGAGCAGAGCTAGGGCTTGCGACACAACAACGCGGGGGTTCAGGCCGTTGAGGAGGTCGGACTGAACGTCCAGTAGATAGCCAGCCCCGCCCTCATCAAGTCGACGATTACCCATTTTTCATCGGGCATATCGTACGGAATATTAAACGTGATCCGGCACATCTCTTTACTCATCTAAAATATAGCCGAACCCAATTATAAAAACACTACGACATACTCGAAGATAACTTGCTTCGCTTCAGCCCGCACTTTAATAACCCTATGAAGAACTAGCTCCTATTTTAGCGTGTGTAGTTATGGAACTGATCACGCGATTAATCTTGAAGAAGCACTTACCTCGTTTTGTATACTCGTTTAAAATTCACGCGTTTTTTGAATGCTTTAGTTAATAGAACGCCACCTAATATAATTCCACCTACACCAACCACCCAGCCCGCGAAAGACAAAGATTCAGGAAGAGCTTCAGATGTTTTATAACCTAAATATACAGAAAATATCACTAGAACTACAAAGAGCATTGGAGGACACCCATATTCTATTTCGGCTTGACAGCCACGGCATACTCTTGCTCCATGTGAAACCTCTCCATGGCAATGCGGGCATACAATTTCACTCATTTCTATCTCCTACCTGAATGGTTAATCTCATCGTCTAATAGACACTAGACGACGTATTCTATTACTAAATCAATGATCTGGCATAGGTGTTTGAGCGCTTTTCAAACTAAATCCGCTTGATTATTTCACTCGTGTTAGATTCGTAGATACTACGTCTATCAAGCTAGCCAGCTACGCGTTAAAGATCTCGTTTTTTCACAGCCAGTAATCAACCTTTATAAACCTCACGACTCTTTCATTGTGGTTACGTAGGCCACTAGTTTAACTTTAACCCATTTACCAACACCCAGGCAAAGCCTAATTCGGCATCATCTACTCTCCACTTGCATCTCCCCCACCTGCCTTCTACACTCCACCAACGAACAGCTTGACGGGGTGCCGGTGATATCCGGCTGAGATGGCGCAGGGTCTGTCCTTTTAGGGATGCCGAGCGCTGGTCCCGCTGAACCTGATCCGGCTAATGCGTTGCTCATATAAAGAGTGGCGCGGGTACCGGCGTAGGGATCAAGCGATGGCCATGGCTAGCTCTCTCTCACGATCGCACGCCACCTTCCGCGCCATTTCCTCGATCTCTCCCGCCTTACCTCCGGATCATTAACACCGGAGGCATCATGGGCTACCGCTTTACTGATCTCACCACCGCCTGCCAGCAAGATTGGCGCGCCTATATTGAGCACGATTTTGTGCGTCAGTTGGGCAACGCCACGCTGCCTGAAGCGTCGTTTCGTCACTACCTGAAACAGGACTACCTGTTTTTGATTCACTTCGCCCGCGCCTACGCGCTGGCGGCCTATAAAAGCCCCACCCTTGCCGATCTTCGCCAGGCCCATGAAGGCTTAAAAGCCATTGTGGATGTGGAGTTGGGCCTGCACGTGGGCTTTTGCCAAGAGTGGGGGATTTCCGAGCAGGAGCTGGAAGCGTTGCCCGAAGCCAGGGCGACGCTTGCTTACACCCGCTATGTGTTGGATACCGGCAACCGCGGTGACCTGCTTGATCTACACGTGGCGCTGGCCCCCTGCCTGGTGGGCTATGGCGAAATCGCCAACTGGTTGAATGCCCAGCCTTCCACCCTGCGCGGCGCGCAGAACCCTTTTGATGCCTGGATTGCCATGTACGAAGGCGAGGAGTTTCAGGCCGCTATGCAGGCGGAGCTTGAATGGCTCAACACCCGCCTTGCCGATGTGACCCCCGCCCGCTTTGTCGAACTGAGCAAGATCTTCCGCGATGCCACCCGCCTTGAAATCGACTTCTGGCAGATGGGCTTAGCGCTGATAGACGCCGACCTAACCAACTAACCCAGCAAAACAATAATCTCACGGAGACTACAATGAGCAAGACTAGCCACTTTTTAGCCGAAACCGCCCAGGTGGATGCCGCCGCCATTGCGCCGCTGCCCGGCTCGCGTAAGGTCTATATCGAAGGCTCACGGCCGGATATCCGCGTACCGTTCCGGGAAATCTCGCTGTCGCCCACCAAAACCACCGGCATTGATGAAGAGAACCCGCCGCTGCTGGTGTACGACACCTCTGGCCCCTACACCGATCCTGACGCTATCAACGATTTACGCAAAGGCTTGCCCGCCCTACGTCGTGCCTGGATTGAAGAGCGCGATGACACCGAGTTTCTGGAGGGCCACACCTCTGAGTACGGTAAGCGCCGCGCTAACGATCCCACCCTTGCCCAGTTGCGCTTTGATTTAACCCGCACTCCGCGCAGGGCCAAGCCTGGGAAAAACGTTACTCAGCTGCACTACGCCCGCCAGGGGATTATCACCCCGGAAATGGAGTTTATTGCCATTCGCGAAAACCAGCGTCGCCAAGCGTTGGGTACCGCAGAAGTAGAGCGCATTCTGGGTCACCAGCATCCTGGCCAGAGCTTTGGTGCCAGCCTACCGGAAGAGATCACCCCAGAGTTTGTGCGCGATGAGGTGGCCCGTGGCCGGGCGATTATTCCCAATAACATCAACCACCCGGAAAGTGAGCCGATGATTATTGGCCGTAACTTCCTGGTCAAGATTAACGGCAACCTGGGCAACTCCGCGGTGACTTCTTCGATAGAAGAGGAGGTGGATAAGATGACCTGGGGTATCCGCTGGGGCGCGGATACCATTATGGATCTCTCCACTGGGCAGAATATCCACGAAACCCGCGAGTGGATTCTGCGCAACTCGCCGGTGCCGATTGGCACGGTGCCCATCTATCAGGCGCTGGAGAAGGTCAAAGGCGTGGCCGAAGACCTCACCTGGGAAGTGTTCCGGGATACGTTGATTGAGCAGGCTGAACAGGGCGTGGACTACTTCACCATTCACGCGGGCGTGCTGCTGCGCTATGTGCCTCTCACCGCCAAGCGAGTGACCGGTATTGTGAGTCGCGGCGGTTCCATTATGGCCAAGTGGTGCCTGTTCCATCACCAGGAGAGCTTCCTGTACACCCACTTCGAGGAGATCTGCGAGATCTGCAAGCAGTACGATGTGGCGTTCTCCCTCGGCGATGGCCTGCGCCCCGGTTCAGTGGCCGATGCCAACGACGAAGCGCAAATGGCGGAGCTTAAAACCCTTGGAGAGCTGACTCACATTGCTTGGAAGCACGATGTGCAGGTGATGATTGAAGGCCCCGGCCATGTGCCTATGCATCTGGTGAAAGAGAACATGGATAAGCAGTTGGAGTACTGCGACGAGGCACCGTTCTATACCCTCGGGCCACTAGTGACCGATATCGCCCCTGGCTACGACCACATTACCTCGGGCATTGGGGCAGCGATGATTGGTTGGTTTGGCTGCGCGATGCTCTGCTATGTAACGCCTAAAGAGCATTTGGGGCTGCCCAATAAAGACGACGTTAAAACCGGCATTATTACTTACAAAATTGCCGCTCACGCGGCGGACTTGGCCAAAGGGCATCCGGCGGCTCAACGGCGCGACAATGCGCTTTCTAAGGCGCGTTTTGAGTTCCGCTGGGAAGACCAGTTCAACTTGGGCCTAGACCCGGACACCGCCCGAGAATACCACGATGAAACCCTACCCAAGGACTCTGCTAAGGTAGCCCACTTCTGCTCCATGTGCGGGCCGAAGTTCTGCTCTATGAAGATCAGCCAGGAAGTGCGTGACTATGCTAATGAGCACGGCCTGAACGGTGATCAGGAAGCGGTGATGAAAGGCATGGAAGAGCAAGCGGAGAAGTTTCGGAATAAAGGCAGCGAGCTGTATCAGGAAGTTTAAAATAGCGACCTATTGAACAGTTTCGTTACTAAACATGGCTCTTGAGTATTAGGCAAACTCAAGAGTCACCGCCACTAGCTACTCACTGCTGCTGTCCTGATCTTGCAGTTTATCAATACGATATATAACTAACATTGGTTACACCTGCTTTATAAATATTTCCCCTGGCAAGTAGATTAATTATATATTGCTCGTGTATGATTATCATTTACGCAGTGCGTTGTTCATAACGATCAATTTAAAACCTTCAACTTGCAAAGAACTGATTACAGATGAAAACCAAACTGTCTTTGGCGGTATCCCTGGCTCTTCTCAGCGCTGGCTTACTAACCGGCTGTAGCGATGATAACGAGCCGACAGCCGCAGATGCACAGCAGGAAGCGACGAAAAATCTCGCAGCTCCCATGCTGAAGTATATCCCGGCTAATTCTCCTTACTTTATGGCCTCGCGCGAGTCACTTCCTGAACAAGATGTATTTGATCTTTATCAGCGCACACAGCCCATGGCTGGCCTTGACTCTGACCTGGATGAACTGCGCGACTTGCTGCCCGATATCGATGATGAAGCGCTACGTTCGATGATAACGCTTTTAATCGCCGCGAGTGAAGAAGCACTCGAGGTTGAAACGCTGGAAGACGTCCATGCACTAGGCCTGAAAATAAATCCTCAGGTCGCTATCTACGGGCTGGGTGTGCTGCCTGTTATGCGCATGCAACTGCAGGATGAAGATGCCTTTCGCGAAACGCTGCAGCGTATCCTGACTAAGGCAGACATCACCCCAAACACGGCCACCACCAACGGCACCGACTACTGGGTGTTGACGCCTGAGGCTCCGGTCAAGGCAATCCTAGCTATCGTCGATCAACAGCTAGTGTTATCGATGGTGCCGCAGGATGCCAGTGACGAGCTGCTCGCACAGGTGCTGGGTAACACCCTGCCCGACAGCAACATCGGAGAAACCGGAGAACTTGAGGAGCTTGAACAGCGCCATGGTTTCACCCCTTACGGTGCCGGGCAGCTCTCCTTTGCACGCCTGCTTAATGAACTGAGCGAACCCTCGCATGCAGGGACTCAGGCACTGCTGGAAGCGACAGATTCCGAGCAGCCGGATCTGTCCAACTGCCAGGCAGATATTGACCGTATAACCAGCCGCTTCCCCGGTGTTGTTATCGGGTCTCGCGAGTACAAACTCGACCGCATGGAAATGAATTTCATCCTGGAAACCGACGAGGAGATTGTCAGCGACCTTCGTGCTCTGACCACTCAGGTGCCAGGCCTTGGCAGCACAGAGGGCATGGCCAGCATTGGCTTGGGCCTGGATCTACCGATGCTGGTTCAGACCGTACAGAAATATGCCCAGCAAGTGCGTGACAACCCCTTCAGCTGTAATGAAATGCAGGAGCTAAACAGCGCTTGGGACGAAGCCAACCTGGCGATCAACAACCCGATTACCATGATGGTTGGACAGTCTCTCTCTGGCTTCAACGCGCGTATTAACAGCCTGACAATGAAAAACGGCGAACCCTTTGTGACGGGCATCCTCACCCTCGCCTCACAAAACCCGCTAACACTACTGACGACAGCAAGCTCCTTCGCGCCAGAGTTAGGGGCTCTTGGACTTAAACCCGGCGGTGAAGCCAAGCAAATCGAGAGCATGATGCTGCCGCCAGATGCACCGGCGCTCTACGCCGCTATGTCGGAAACGGCCATTGCGCTGGGGGCCGGCATTAGCGATTCGGCGACACTGCAGAAAGAGCTAGAAGCCCCTGCATCAGATCGTGACCTGCTGCTTTATGGCCACATAACAGGTGAGTTTTATAATTCACTGGCCAATGTTATTGAACAGACACCAAGCGATGAAATATCAGCATCTGATATTGAGATGATCAAGCAATTTGGCGAAGCCTACGAGAATATGGAGTACTGGTTCCGAGTCGATGACGCAGGCGTTGAAATGAGCTTCTCGCTGGAATTGAACTGATACCCGATAGTTCTTTCAGTATGAAGAACCCGCTGATATGAACGATTTATCAATTTTAGCGGGGGTTTGAAAGCCGCATAACGCCAACAGGGGGCCAAAGCCCCCTGTTGGAGTCAATGTAATATTCTTAGCGCTGTTTTTTCTGGCTCTCCTTGGCGTCACCTTTGCCTTTTTGCAGCTCGCCTTTTACCTGCTGGGCCTTACCTTTAGCTTCAGTTTTGGTGCTACCTGTCGCCTTGCCCGCGGCTTCTTTCACTTTGCCTGCAGTTTTGTTGGCCGTTCCTTTTGCTTTATCTTCTTTACCTGTTGCCATGACGAACACCTCTAATCCGTTAGTAGGGAAAACGCCGTGTGTGAAATGTGCCATTAGCACAGCTAATCACACGTCGGCACACTCATCAGAGTAGCCTGTATTAAAAAGTTGCGCTGATTTATTTATGCCAGCTTTATTGATGGCAGCTCTATCTATGGAAGACTCCTTTCTGGTAAGCGCGTTGGCGTCCAACGGTTCAACACAACGTGTAGGCAGGCCATAACCAGCAGCGTAAGCGCCAGCGCGACACTCATTGAAGAGAACCGGTAGAGGGCGCTGTACACCAGATCCTGCTGCGGGCCCAGCGACTGGCCAAACAGAATTCCCAGGGTGGTCATCCCGCCAAAGCCAATCCCCGAACCGCCGCCTTCATGAATATGCTCGCGAGCAAAAAGCATTAGCCCCAGCCAGTAGAGCAACACCACCAGCAGAAAATGGTGGCTCTGGGTATATAGAAGTAGCTGCATGAGCAGCGCTAAGTTACACCCCAGCAGCGTGCCTACCGCTCGCTTGGCGGCTGATACCCGCGCACCGGCGTACCCCAGCGTAAACAACACCAAAATGGTCGCCATCTGCGCGGAAAGCGAGCCCTGCAAGTCAAACACTTGAAACACCACAAACGACAGCGTCGCCGTTAGGCCACCGATTAAGGTTTCATGACGAATCTGGGAGGAAGACTTAGTAACTCTGGGTGGCGGCTTACGCGCTTCCACGTCAGGGAACAGCGTATGCATCAGCATGGCGATAAATACGGCCAATAGACTGGCAACCAGATTGCAGGCCAGTAGATCGCTCAAGTCTACATTGGGGTAGCTGGCAAAGTGGAGTAGGATGCTGAGCGTTAACACCCCGTTGGCACCGAATAGAAACAGCGGCCCTTTCGCCATCAGGTTAAAGCGAAACAGAAATATGCCCATCACCACCAGGGTCATGACTACCGGCATATGCTTGAGCAGTCCGACCACTAGGCTCACTTCAAGCACATTGATCGATACGTTGGCCAAAAACTGGCGCACGATATGGCCGTTCAAGATAGGCACCATACCCAGTAAGAACATTGGAAAAACAGTAAAAAACACCCCGTAATTCCAGCCCATCAATTGGCTAACCACAAACCCCAGCATACCGCCCCCGGCCACTCGCAGGCACTGACGCAGGCCATTCCTTGAGAGTTCGGGCTTGCGCTTAGTGGCCACTGCGCTAGAAGATTGCGCGCTGGCAGGCCTTTTTTTAATAAATCTGGCAGCCCTTTTTTTAATAAACTTGGCAGACCTGTATTTAATAAACCTGGCAGACCTCTTTTTAATAAACATAGTGCAACCAACTGATCAGATGTGCCTGTAGCCACACAAAGGGTTTGGTCAAGGCAGCATCGCCGGGTTGAAGCTGCACCGTAGCCCGGGCACCGCTGGGCAATAAGTTTGCGACTGGCTGGGTTAGCGCTAGGTGAACGCGCATGCGCTGGGCGTCCCGTACCCAGCGGTCGGTGGTAGGAATATCGGCAAGCTGTCCATCGGCAGCCAACTGGCCTTCACGCACCCCGGCATCTATGGCGAAGACGTTTGCATCAAATACCTGCCCCGGCCAGGCATCAAACACTACTTTCGCTGCATCGCCGGGCGCCACATGGCGCAGGCTCTTTTCACGAAAATCGGCAATAATATCGATTGTATCCGCCACTACCGCTACCGCTGGCTGGCCCGCCTGAACGTAGTCACCTACCTCTAGTTGAAGATTGGAGACGCTCCCATCTTGAGCGGCGCGCACCTGAGTATGGGCCAGATCCAATTGTGCCTGGGAAAGCGCGTTTTCCGCTTGGCGCAAACGCAGGTTCGTCTCACCTGCATCGCCCAACTGCACTTCCAGACTAACAATGTTAGCCCTGGCCGCCGCCACGCTGGCCTGTGCCGTGCGCTCAGCAGCCACCTGCTGTTCGTACTGTTGGCGAGATACGCTCTGCTGCGCCACCAGGGTTTCCGCACGCTGCAGTTCACCGCGCCGCTCCGCCGCCGTGGCTTCAGCGGATGCCAACGCCGCCTGCGCGGAAGCTAGCTCTGCTTCCAGCTGGGCATTCTCCCGCTCGGCTTGCTCACGATTAAGCTGTGCCTGCTCAACGGCTAACTGAAACGGCGCGGGGTCTAACTGAAACAGCACATCGCCTTTGCTAATGTGTTGGTGATCACGCACCCACACCTCGCTCACGGGACCACTGAGTTCGGGCGCGATACGGGTTACCGGCCGCATCACCCGAGCCTCAGGCGTCATGGGCATAAAGCTATCGGCCACCAGAAAATAAATGAAAAGCAGTACAAAGGCAGCCAGGGCTACCTTCACCCAGCGGGCAAATGTTTGATCGGGGGTCATGCAGAGCTCACTTGTTAGCCACCAGGTAACCACCTGGCCAGCGCCTCTCAACGGGCGCGTGTTGTTTAGGGGATGGCATTAGAGACTTTAGTCTAACAATTAATTAGCGCGCTAACAATATTGTCATTAAAAAACCCCCATGGCTTTTCACCATGGGGGTTTTAGTTAAGCGATTCTATATCAAGCCATCACATTAAAACCGGTAGCGCAGACCAACGCTGGCCGCATCAAAGGTGTAAGCAGATTTATCCAGGTAGCGCATATAGTCCGCGTTGAGAGACAGGTTTCTGGCGACATCCATCTCAGCGCCTGCGCCGTAGGAGAAGTCACTTTCGCTGTCGCCGCGGTCAAACTCTACTTCAGTGAAACCCGCCAGTCCGTAGAGACGCACTTCAGGTGCTATAGGAATAATACCTTTCGCGTAAGCACCCGCAACATAATCTAATTCGGCACCACCGTCGGAACCGCCCGTGCCTAAATGTCCCTCAATGGCAAAGTAGTCATTGAACTGGGCACCACCACGCAGGCGTAAGCCTACGTCATCACGGGATGAGCCTCTGTCTGGGTCAAGACTCCAAAACATAGCATCAGCGCCCAAGTAAGCTTGCGGGGAGCCGAAAGACTGTTGAGCTTGGGCAGACGTTGCAAAAGCGCCTGCACCCACCAGGAATACTGCTGATGTAAGTGACAATAGAGACATTTTCATAGCTTGCACCTCAGTTAAAAAACAGTGTTTCCTTACATCTTTGTATTGTGATCCATCGCTATGAAGAACGCAAATATTTACCGCCCCTAGTTTAATGCCCCCTTAGTTTAACGCCCCCTTAGTTTGCCACCACTTATCTTACCGCCCTTTAGATAAGCTCAGCACGATAATGCCGCCGACTACTACGGCGCCGCCAACTAGCTGCCCTGGACTAAGCATTTGCCCCAGCACGAAATAACCCAATACCAGGGAGGCCACCGGCTCGATATTCATCACCGGCGCATTGCGCGCCATATCAAGTCGCGGCACAAAAATAAACAGCGTCGAAAACGCTGAACCATATAGCAGCCCGAGCAGCGTCAGACCCAACCAGCCAGTACTGTTGTCCGGTAAGCTCATCCCCCCTGGCACCACACCCGCGATGCCACCGATGATCATGACGATAAACACCGTTTGCATGGTCAAAAGGCTGCGCAGCGTGCTGCCCACTCCGGCTAGGCGGTGCTCGGTAACCCACAGCGCACAGGCAAATACGAAAGCCGCCATTAAGCCAAAACCAATCCCCGCGATCCAGCCTGGCCCCATACCATCAGCACTGGCAATCCATGAAGGGATGTCCAGCACTACCAGCAAGCCGATCAGAATAGTGCCCATAATCAAACAGCTACGCAGCGTCGGCCGTGGGCCGCCCAGCGCCCAACTGAGCAGCGCCAGTTGAATAGGGAAGGTATTGACCAATAGCAGCGCAATCACCACCGGTAACCTTGCCACTGCCGAGTAGAGGCTAACGCTTTGGATCGCGATCAGTAGACCTACGGTGAGTTGCCACGGCCAGGAACCCGCGGGCAGCCACAGCCGCTTGCGTTGAACAATGACAAGCGCCAGCAGAATCAGGCAGGCAACCCCGGAGCGGGTTAATACCGCCAGCAATAACCCGGTACCGTTATCAAACGCCAACCGTGCGGAGACGTGATTGGCGGCGAACATGGTGGCCACGGTCATCATTAACACAATGGCTAAATGGCGCGGCAGTAGTTTTGGCAGAGAAGGCGCTGACATAAGAACGAAACGGCTCGTTGTAGTGATGAAGGTGTAAGATGGGTGGCGGTTGTGCAGGTCGCAATAGCCCAGCATGCCTAGCTTTTACATAGAAGGCTAACGAAATTCAGGCACTGCTTTTCCGCAATGCAGCATGTTATACTAAAGTCTATCCCTTTGCTCACTAACCTCCTAGCGAAAAGGTTTTTATGAACGCTCCGGTGCTGGTAATTAACTGCGGTTCCTCCTCTATTAAATACGCGTTGATTGACTCAGATCCTCAGGCACCGCGACTTGAAGGCATCGCTGAACGCCTGAGTAGCGATGAAGCACGTCTAAAGGGTAAAAACAGTGCCGGTGAACGTTTTACTCAGCCACTACCGGGAGCCGACCATACCCAGGCACTTAACGCCATTCTTGAGTGCATGGAAGGCCGGTTACCGGCGGCGGTAGGCCATCGCATCGTGCACGGTGGAGAGCACTTTACCCAAGCCGCGTTAATCGACGATAGCGTTATCACAGCGATCGAAACCACCGCAGCGCTCGCCCCCCTCCACAACCCAGCGAACTTAGCGGGTATTGCAGCGACCCAAAACGTCTTCCCGGAGCTCCCGCAAGTGGCTGTTTTTGATACAGCTTTCCATCAAACCATGCCACCGCGTGCTTATCGTTACGCGCTGCCTGAAACCCTCTACGCCGAACACGGTATTCGTCGCTATGGCTTTCATGGCACCAGCCACGCTTACGTTAGCCAGCGGGCGGGCGAACTAAGTAGCCGTGGCACAGGTGGTTGGCTAACCGCCCACTTGGGCAATGGCTGCTCGACCAGCGCGGTGTGGAACAATCAAAGCCAGGATACCAGCATGGGCCTGACCCCGTTGGAAGGCTTGGTGATGGGTACCCGCAGTGGCGATGTTGACCCAGGCCTGCACGCCCACCTGCATCGCCAACTGGGCTGGTCGTTAGACAAAATCGACGACGTACTCAATAAACAGAGTGGCCTGCTGGGGCTTTCAGGCTTAACCAACGACATGCGCGAAATTGAAGAGGCAGCCGAACAAGGGCACGCCACCGCACAGTTAGCCATGGAGGTGTTCTGTTACCGTATCGCCAAGTCGTTAGCGGCGCTCTCTTGCGCTCTACCCCAGTTAGACGGGGTTATTTTCACCGGTGGGATCGGCGAAAACTCGCCCATCGTGCGCCGCAATGTGTTGTCACTGATGCCCCACTTCGGCTTTGCGTTGGATAACGATGCTAATGAAGCCACCATTCGCGGCAAAGAGGGCAAGCTGGATAGCGCTGACCATCAAGGCCCTCAGGTGTGGGTGATCCCTACCGACGAAGAGGGCCGCATTGCCATGGAAACCCGCCACTGCTTAGAGGCCCGTGTATGACACCCCACCCCGACCAGCCACAAGCCATTCTATTAGTGCCTACCAGCCAGGGCGCCGGGCTTACCTCCGCCTGCCTGGGGTTAATTCAAGCGCTGGATACCATCGGCCTGAAAGCCGGCTTTTTAAAGCCGTTTATGCAGAACGAACTCAACGGCCCAGGTCTGGACCGCTCCACCGCGTTAGTTTCGCGGGCGCTTAACCAGCGCCCGCCTTCGCCGATTTCCCAAGCGCGCATGGAACGCTTGCTGCGCGACGACCAAACCGATGAGCTGATGGAAAACGCCGTTGAGCTCTATGAGCAGGTTGTCCAGCAGGCCCACCGCGATGGCAGCACCCTCGACCTTGTCGTGGTAGAAGGCGTAGTGCCCACCCAGCACACTACCTACGCGACCCAAACTAACGCCCAACTCGCCAACGCACTGAATGCGCGGATTATTCTTGTCGGCACCGGTGATTTAAACGAGCCCCAGGCCTTAGCCGAGCAGTTGGATATGCATGCCCGTAGTTTTGGGGGAGTTAGCTCCAGCCGCACCCTGGGCGGCATTTTGATGCGCATGAAGAACCTGCCCTACGCTCAGGAAGATGATCTTTCTGCCGCACCGGGCACCTTCAAACCGCAGTTGGAAGAGTCGGTGCTCACTGAGCTACGCCAATACTCCCCAGCCCTGGCGACCGATAAGTTTCACCTGATCGGCGTGGTGCCTTACAGTAAAACACTCAGTGCGCCGCGCACCCTGGATGTGGCGCGGGCGCTCAATGCCAAGCTGCTGAACGAAGGCGAGGCGTCCAGCCGCCGAGTGCTTTCTACCAGCCTTTGCGCCCGCAGCGCTGCCAACGCGCTGCATATTTTCACCCCAGGGAGCCTGGTAGTGGCTTCCGGCGACCGCGACGATGTAGTGCTGGCCTCGGCATTGGCCACCATGAACGGCATTCAATTAGCGGGCGTACTGCTGACCAACGGCTTTATGCCTAACGACAATATGATTGAGATGTGTCGCCCCGCGCTCAAAACCGGCCTGCCTGTTTTGGCGGTAGAGACTGACAGCCTGACCACCGCCCAGCACCTCAGCCAGTTAAGCAGCGAAATCCCCATGGACGACTTCGAGCGCGCCGAGCAGGTGGCGCGTTACGTTGCGGCCCATATGGATCTTGAATGGCTGAAAGCCCACCTAAGCAGCGGTTATACCCGTCGGCTGTCACCTTCGGCGTTTCGCCACCAGTTGGTTAAACTCGCCCAGTTGGCTAAAAAACGCGTGGTGCTGCCGGAAGGCGATGAGCCGCGCACCGTTGAAGCGGCGATTATCTGCCAGCGCCGTGGCATAGCCGACTGCGTACTGTTGGGTAAACGCGATGATATCGAAAATGTAGCGCGAAACCGCGGGCTGACGCTGCCTAAAGCGCTGACGATTATCGATCCCGAAAGCAGCCGCGCACGCTATATCGGCCCCATGGTCGAGCGTCGCCGTGGCAAGCTCAACGAACTCACCGCCGAAGCCCAGCTACAAGATAACGTGGTGCTCGGCACCATGATGCTGCAGCTGGATGAAGTCGACGGACTTGTCTCCGGGGCGGTGCACACCACCGCCAACACCGTGCGGCCCGCGTTCCAGTTGATCAAGACCGCACCGGAATACAGCCAGGTATCGTCGATCTTCTTTATGCTGTTGCCCGAACAAGTGGTGGTCTACGGTGACTGCGCGGTAAATCCCGACCCGGACGCCGAAACCCTGGCCGAAATCGCCCTGCAAAGCGCCCGCTCCGCGGAAGCCTTTGGCATTGAGCCGCGGGTCGCCATGATCAGCTACTCCACCGGCGACTCCGGCACCGGTGCCGATGTGGATAAAGTCCGCGAAGCCACCCGGATTGCTAAACAGCGCGCCCCGCACTTAGCCATTGACGGCCCGCTCCAATACGATGCTGCCGCCATTGAGAGCGTAGGCATGCAGAAAGCGCCCGATTCTCCGGTTGCCGGTAAGGCGACAGTGTTTATTTTTCCCGACCTCAACACCGGCAATACCACCTACAAAGCGGTGCAGCGCAGCGCCCGCGTGGTCAGCGTCGGCCCGATGCTGCAGGGGTTGAACAAGCCGGTCAATGATCTTTCCCGCGGCGCGCTGGTAGACGACATCGTTTACACCATCGCCCTCACCGCCATCCAGGCTAGCCAGCGGGAAGAGTAAACAATCGGTTTCACGACCCAAAAAAACGCCCCGAGCAGTTACCTGCTCGGGGCGTTTTGTTTGACTGCTTAACAGCGTGAGGGGGCTAAACCCACATCGGCACCATTGACTCCAACACCATGACTAAGCTCATCGCAGTGATGGTCAGAATGGAAACGCCAAACACTTTCTTGGCCCAGCGCACATCGTCCTCTAAACGGTAGCCGCGCAGCGCCAAGTAGAGCCAGTAGCCGCCCATGGTCAGCGCCACGCACAGATACCCCGCACCCGCCTGGCTGGCTAACCCCAGCGCCAGCGAAGCGGGAATAAACGCCACGATGTAGCCAAGAATATGATGCTTGGCCATTTTCACCCCGCGCACTACCGGCAGCACCGGAATCGACGCGCGGCGGTAATCGGCATAGCGGAAGATCGCAATCGCGTAGGAGTGCGGCATCTGCCACAGGCAGAAAATCACCAGCAGCATAATCGCACCGCTGTCGAACTGCCCGGTCACTGCACAGTAGCCCACCACCGGCGGCATGGCCCCGGAGAGGCTGCCTACCAAGGTGCCGTACTCCGAGCGGCGCTTCATATAAAGGCTATAGAGCCCCACATACACGCCCCAGCCAATCACCGCCAAGGCAACGGTTAGCCCATTGGTGCCCAGCGCCAAGCACACCACCCCCGACACACCCAGCAGCGCCGAAACGCCCAGTGCCTGAGTAATAGAGATGCTGCCTCTTACCAGGGGGCGATGGCGCGTACGCGCCATCAATGCATCAATATCGCGGTCGATGACGTTGTTACACGCACAGCCTGACGCGATGATTAACGCAATCCCCACCATGACCGAGACAAAGCTGAGCCACTCGAACTGGCCCTGGGCGGCGAGAAAGTAGCCGCCCAGGGTGGCAATCAAGTTGCCGCCGATTATGCCCGGCTTGGTCAGCTCAAGCAGATCCCGCCAGCGGCTGGGCGCTGAGATTAGCCGATCATCATGTTGAGATGCAGATGCTGCATGATCCACAGCGAGCCTCCTACCACTAAGACGAGAACCGTCAGTGTGAAGACGAAGGACATCAGATTCCAGCCTTCGTCGGCTTTGGTACTCATATGCATAAACATGACCAGTTGCACCAATATCTGCAACACTGCGGTCACGGCTATCACAATCACGCTAGCCAGTACGCTAAAAGCGCCACTCATTACTACCGCAAAAGGGATAATGGTCAGTATCAGCGACAATACCAGTCCTGTCACATACGACTTAACGCTGCCATGGGCATTGGTTGAACTTGCACTCATCTCACAACACTCCCATCAGATAGACGAATGAGAAGACACAGATCCAGACAATATCAAGGAAGTGCCAGAACAGGCTTAGGCACAAAATCCTCGGCCGGGTCATATCGTTCAACCCTTTGGTCGACAGCTGTACCAGCATCACCAGAATCCAGATCATGCCGAACGTAACGTGCAACCCGTGAGTACCTACCAGGGTAAAGAAGGCCGACAAAAAGCCGCTCCGATCCGGGCCAAACCCTTCATGGATCAGATGCTGGAACTCATAGATTTCCATCCCCAGGAAGCACAAGCCCAGCAGAAAGGTAATGATCAGCCATACTTTCACCTGACCAACACGGTTGGCATGCATTGCCAAAACGCCCATGCCGAAGGTAAAGCTACTGATCAGCAGTGCAAAGGTACCGAAAAGAATCAACGGTAATTCAAAAATATCAGCGCCGGTTGGCCCACCTGCCGTGCCTCTCATCAGCACGGCGTAAGTGGCGAACAGTGATCCGAAGATCACCAAATCGCTCATTAAGTAGACCCAAAAACCAAACAGCTTCGTGCCCGAGGCATCATGATGCTCGTGGGGCTCAGCCGTTGCGCCGTGTTGTAACGTATCGGTTGCCATTACGCTTGCGCCTCCACGCCTAGTTGTTGTTCACGTTCGAGTTGTTGCTCACGTTTAAGTTGATGCTCACGTTCGATGCGCTCAACTTCAGCAGCGGGAACGTAGTAGTCGATGTCGTCGTTGAACACCCGTGCCATAAAGCTCACAAAAACACCCACGGCGCCGACGCCGGCTAACCACCAGATATGCCATACCAGCGCAAAGCCGATAACCAGCGCAAAGAAGCTGATAACGGGCCCGGCCACGGTATTACGCGGCATATGAATATCGGTATAGGGGGCTGCTTCAAGCTGCTCTTCGCTACGCTGTTTTTGCGACCAGAAGCTGTCGATATCGCCCACTTCCGGCAAACGTGCAAAGTTGTAGAACGGTGCAGGAGAAGAGGTCGACCACTCCAGGGTGCGGCCATGCCAAGGGTCACCGGTGACATCGGCGTTCTGTTTGCGATCGCGAATACTCACCCAGAACTGAATGATGGTGCAGACAATGCCCAGCATAATGATCACTGCGCCTACCCAGGCCAGAATCATCCACGGCTGCCATTCAGTGTTGGCGTAAGACTGCATGCGGCGTACAGCACCAAAGAAGGCCAGCACGTAGAGCGGCATAAAGGCGACGTAGAAGCCGATAAACCAGCACCAGAAGGAGCGCTTGCCCCACTTCTCGTCCAGCGTGAAGCCAAACGCTTTGGGGAACCAGTAGGTGAGACCCGCCATCATGCCGAACACCACGCCGCCGATAATGACGTTGTGGAAGTGAGCAATAACGAACAGGCTGTTATGCAGCACAAAGTTGGCCGCAGGCACCGCCAGCATAACGCCGGTCATACCGCCTAAAGTAAAGGTGATAATAAAGCCCAGCGTCCAGAGCACCGGTGACGTCAGTTCCAGGCTGCCGCGGTACATGGTAAACAGCCAGTTGAACACTTTCACCCCGGTAGGAATGGCGATGATCATCGTCATAATGCCGAAGAAGGCGTTGACGTTGGCGCCCGCCCCCATGGTGAAAAAGTGGTGCAACCAAACGACAAACGAAAGCAAGGTGATCGAAATGGTCGCCCACACCATGGTGGCGTAGCCAAATAGCCGCTTACGGGCAAAGGTCGCAATCACTTCAGAGAATACGCCGAAGGCAGGCAGAATCAGGATATAAACTTCCGGGTGGCCCCAGGCCCAGATGAGATTGACGTACATCATCATGTTGCCGCCAAAATCATTGGTAAAGAAGTGCATACCTAAATAGCGGTCCAGCGTTAACAGTGCGATGGTCGCGGTCAAAATCGGGAAGGAAGCGATGATCAGCACGTTGGCGCACAGCGAGGTCCAGGTGAAGATCGGCATGCGGAACATCGTCATGCCTTTGGTGCGCATTTTAATGATGGTCACAAAGAAGTTAATACCGGTGAGCGTGGTGCCTATACCGGATATCTGCAACGCCCATATCCAGTAATCGACCCCCACCCCGGGACTAAACTCTATCCCCGATAACGGCGCGTAAGCGAGCCAGCCGGTAGCTGCGAATTCGCCCACTACCAGCGAAATATTGACCAGTATCGCGGAGACCGCAAACAGCCAAAAACTTAAGTTATTCAGGAAAGGGAAGGCAACGTCGCGGGCACCAATTTGCAGCGGCACCACCAGATTCATAAGACCGATGACCATGGGCATGGCGACAAAGAAGATCATGATCACGCCGTGGGCGGTAAAGATCTGATCGTAGTGGTGAGGCGGCAAATAGCCCGCTGCATCCCCGGCGGCCATCGCCAACTGGGTACGCATCATAATCGCATCCGAGAAGCCACGCAGCAGCATGACCAGGGCGACAATGAAGTACATGATACCGAGCTTTTTATGGTCGACGGAGGTAAACCACTCGTTCCATAGCCAGCCCCATTTGCGGTAATAGGTAATCAAACCAAACAGCGCGATCCCACCAATGGCCATAAAGGCCGCGACGACCATGATGATCGGCTCGTGGTAGGGAATTGACTCTAACGTGAGTTTTCCAAACACGGCTTAACCTCCCACTTCTACGCTAGAGGAATGGCTGCGCATGGCATTATCCTGACTAGCATGGTTGTTAGTGACATGACCTGATTCGGCCGCGTGATCGGCAGCGTTTTCATTTTCGCCATCGTAGGAGTCAGCATGATCGCCGCTCATCTGATGTTCGCCGCCCATACCGTGCTCACCGCCGGTATGGAAGCTTTTCAGGATGCTTTCATATAGCGATGGCGAGATGGCTGAGAAGTACTCCACCGGATTCGATTCGCTGGGTTCTGCCAACGCTTCATACCCTTCGGGGTAGGTCAGCGTTTGCGGGGCACCGCGTACCGTTTCAACCCAGGCGTCAAAATCGGCGTCGTTGGTCACCTTGGCCTCAAACGTCATGCCAGAGAAGCCCGCGCCACTGTAGTTAGTGGAACGACCCGGGTAGCTGCCAATTTCATCGGCAATGAGATGGACATCGTTATCCATACCCGCCATGGCATAAATCTGACTGCCAAGATGGGGGATAAAGAAGGCGTTCATCACGGAGCCGGAACTGACCCGAAAGCGCACTGGCGTATCTACTGGGAAGGCCACTTCGTTAACGCTGGCAATGCCCTGCTCGGGGTAGATGAACAGCCACTTCCAATCCAGCGCCACCGCCTGTATTTCAATTGGTGCCACATCGCTTTCCAGCGGCTTGTGCGGGTCAAGGCTATGGGAGGTCTTCCAGGTCAACAGGGCGAGCACGGCGATAATCGCACAAGGCACGATCCACACCACTGCTTCAATCACGTTGGAGTGCGCCCAATCAGGCGTGTATTTAGCCAAGCTATTACTACGCCGATAACGCCAGCCAAACAGCAGCGTCATGACAATCACAGGAATAACTACAATCAACATTAGGCCAAAGGCGGTCAGAATCAGCGTGCGCTGCTCAGCGCCAATCTGCCCTTTTGGGTCTAGCAGCGCTGAACTACAGCCCGCTAGAAACAGACACAGCGCAAGTAGCACTAGCGTGCCTCGCCTGCGCCAAAGTGAGCGTCGTTGCATGGTGTGATCTCGTCAGAGGTTGTTTAAAACACTAGCTAGCCATGCTGTCCAGCTACATAGCAGGCTAACTACCACCCCATACTCTTCCCAAAACATGCTCTGAAGGACGCTCTCGAAAACGCTCTAAAACGTATTCAAGGTCAGTGCACACGTGGCGCCAGGCGCCATTGCTCCGGGAAAAATATGCGCCGCCGAGTGGGAGTTGGCGACGAGCCTCGCTGGCTGAAGCACTAAAGACTTAAGCAGCTAAGACTAAAGTATTTTCTATTGATCGAGATCATGAAAGAAGTGGCGCATTGCCGCACCCAAGGTATTGACTGCTATGAGCACCCTCTCCATCGGTGACCACCACATCAAAATCATCCAGGGCGGCGAAATAGGCCGGGCGAACTACGCCGAACTTACTGGCATCTACTACTAACAGGCGCTGCATAGCGGTGGCAATGGCCGCTTGTTTTGGCGCCACTTCGTGAAAGTGGAAACAGCTAACGCCCCGCTCTAAATCCACCCCTGCAGCGGAGATCAGCGCTTTGTTAATGCCTAACCGCTCAATGGAGGCAGCCATATTATCGCTTCCAAACGACTGCGAGGCGGCATAAAACAGCCCGCCGAGTAGCACTAAGCGTACGTTGGGGAGTGCGGCGACGGCATTGGCGACGTTAAGCGCATAAGTCACGACCGTCAGCTCATTAAAATGGCTTAATTGGCTCAATAGCGGCATCAACGTTGAGCCGCAGTCAATAAACAGCGTGTCCCCCTCTTCAATAAAAGCGAGTGCCCGCTGGCACAGCCGATACTTGGCCTGGTAATGGCTAGCCTGCTGCTCAGTTAAGTCATAAATAGGCGTAACGCCGGGGTAATTCGCCATCACTAGACGCCCTCCCAGCAGGCTAATGGCGCTGACCTGCGTGGTTAGATCGCGGCGGATGGTCATTTCGGAAACATCGCACAGCTCTGCGGCATCGCGCAGATGAAGAGTACCGCCACTGGCAAGCGCTTCCTGAAGTTTGGCAAGGCGCTGAGCGCTACGGCCATTCATGGTGGGCATCTCCTGGCAAACCCCTCTTGTTGTGATTTTCGCAGCGGGAGTATCGGTGTTGCGTCACTTTCTATGCTGAGCGAGCTGCGGCGTAATTTCCACTGCTACGGCGGCTCTTGACGCTATTAAGTGCCACAGTGAGAGCCATATGACATTTAAATAGCGTTGATGTGACAGTACTTGCAAATCAACGTTAGAAAAATAACACTAAATGTTATAATTTTAACATTAACGCCAGCCCGCACAATTACAACCCACGGATAGCCACACCCAAATGGCTCCGCGATAACCTTGTTGAGGCTCCTATGACAGTTCGTACACACGCTCACTCTTCTTCTTGCTCCTCGTCTGTTGTCGCGCTTGGCGCTGGCGTAGTGGGTGTAATAGCGGCAACGATCGCTACGCCGCTAATGGCAGATGAGGCAGCTCAGCCGCATCCCCTTGATCGGCTGTGGTCATTCGCTAACGTCTCGGTTAATTACCTGGACTGGTCGAACGGCACCGAAGCGCGCACCGCATCTAACGCCGCTAAAGGCGATTTTACGTTTGTTGAAATCGAAGGCGGCGCTGGCTTTAGCTGGGGCGAGTTTTATGGCTTCTTTGATTTCGAGAACCCTACCAACGACCAGTTTGATGAATCAAGCGGCGGCAAGGACAACTTCCGCACCGCGGGTAAAGTGACCTCGCATATTTACCTGGGTGATAGCCCGCTATCGATTTACGCCCACCTGTATGACTTCCGCGATTATGGTTATAACAGCCGCGAGCAGGATCAGATTCTGGGCCTGGGCTACCGCACGACGTTCGATAACGGCCTGTGGTTTAAACCGTTTATTGGTGCGGCGCGGGTGCAAAGTAACAGCTATACCGGCATGAACGGCTATATGGCTGGCTGGGTCGCGGGTTATGATTTCACTGCGCTCAACCAGAACTTCAGCGTCACCAACTGGCACGAGCAAACCTTTGGCCGTGACGATGAGTATCTGGAACAGAACTACGTGGGCGATACAGCGGGCAGTGTAGGCACCAACGGTGCACTGAGCCTGTGGTGGCACCCCAGCGACTTGATCACTACCGGCATTCAGTATCGCTACTCTGAGAATAAGTTGGGCACTCCCAACGACTATCAGAATGCGATGATCTACTCCGTCAAGCTCAACTTACTCTAATCGCGAGCTAACGATAAAAACGTTACTTACGCGCTGACGCGAAGGATCTCCCTATGACACTCCTTATGAGCTTGGTGGGTATGGTCACTCTGGTGGCCATTGCCCTGATCTTCTCCTACGACCGTAAGTCGATTCGGCTACGCACCGTTCTGGGTGCCTTTGCTATCCAAGCGGGCATTGGTGCTTTTGTACTTTATGTGCCGTTTGGTCAAGCGGTGCTGCAGGCCATCTCCTCCGGCGTTAGCCAAATATTGGTGTATGCCAACGACGGAATCGGCTTTCTGTTCGGCGGCTTAGCCGATGTGGATAACGTCGGCTTTGTATTCGCCATCAAAGTACTGCCGGTCATTATCTTCTTCTCCTCGCTCATCGCCGTGCTCTACTACATCGGCATTATGCAGTGGGTTATTCGCATCCTGGGTGGTGCCCTGCAGAAAGCCCTGGGTACCTCGCGGACTGAATCACTCTCTGCCACGGCGAATATTTTCGTCGGCCAAACCGAAGCGCCGCTGGTGGTGCGTCCGTTTATTGCCCGCATGACGCCTTCGCAGCTGTTTGCCGTTATGTGTGGTGGTTTGGCCTCGGTCGCTGGTTCGGTATTGGCAGGTTACGCTGCACTGGGCATTCCCATGGAGTACCTGGTAGCGGCCTCCTTTATGGCAGCACCCGGCGGCTTGCTATTTGCCAAACTGATCATGCCGGAAACCCAAGACGTTACCGACAGCGACAGCGTTTCCAAAGTGGAAGAAGAGATTGAAGCCCAGGAAGACAAGCCTGCCAACGTACTCGATGCCGCGGCATCCGGCGCCACCTCCGGCTTAATGCTCGCCGCCAACGTGGGCGCCATGCTGCTGGCATTCATCGCCCTAATCGCACTGGTAAACGGCATTTTAGGCGGCATTGGCGGCTGGGTGGGCTTTGACTCGCTGAGCCTGGAGCTGATCCTGGGCTGGCTGTTTGCCCCGCTGGCCTTCCTCTTGGGTGTACCTTGGGAAGAGGCTACTCTGGCTGGCTCCTTCATCGGCCAAAAATTAGTGGTCAACGAATTTGTCGCCTATATCAACCTTGCGCCCTACATTGATGGGGAACAGGTGGTGGCTGCGACGGGTCAAATGATGACACCGCACACCATGGCGATCCTCTCTTTTGCGCTGTGTGGCTTTGCCAATCTCTCCTCCATTGCGATTCTGCTTGGCGGCTTGGGCAGCATCGCCCCAACTCGTCGCAAAGAGATTGCCCGTTTTGGCGTCAAAGCCGTGTTGGCCGGTACACTGTCCAACTTGATGTCGGCCTCGATTGCTGGCTTCTTCATCGCCTTAAGTAACGCCACTGCTTAACGCAGCGGGTTTTACTGAAGGCGGCGGGCGCTGCGGTTTTATCCGCAGTGCCCGTTTTTATCTTTTACTGATTTGTGAGAATTCCATGACTGCGACTGCTTCCCCCCATATCGTCCAAGCCGCCCGCCAAGCGCTTACCCTCATGGATATGACGAGCCTGAACGACAGCGACACTGACAGCACCATTGAAGCGCTCTGCCAGCAGGTAAAAACGCCTTTCGGCAATCCAGCCGCCGTCTGCGTCTACCCGCAGTTTATTGTTACAGCACAACGCGCGCTAACCGCCCATAAACTCGATAACCAAGTTAAAATTGCCACGGTCACCAACTTCCCCAACGGCGGCGATGACATTATGGCCGCCGCCCGGGAAACCCGCGACGCAGTTGCCTCCGGCGCTCATGAAGTCGACGTAGTGTTCCCCTATCGCGCGCTGATGGCGGGCGATGAAGAGACTGGCCTTGAGCTAGTCGAAATGTGCAAAGCCGCCTGCGCGGGCCAAGCGCTGCTCAAAGTGATCATTGAGTCCGGCGAGCTGAAAGAGCCTGCGTTAATCAAACGCGCCAGCGAACTCGCCATTGAAGGCGGCGCTGATTTTATTAAAACGTCGACCGGTAAAGTGGCCGTCAACGCCACCCTGGAAGCCGCCGAGATCATGCTCAAGGCGATTAAAGCCAGCGGCCAGGATGTTGGTTTTAAAGCAGCAGGTGGCGTTAAAACCGCCGAAGACGCGGCCGAGTATCTAGCCCTTGCCAACGATATTATGGGCCCAGGCTGGGCGACCCCTGCGCACTTCCGCTTTGGGGCCTCTAGCCTGTTGGGTAATCTGCTGGATACGTTGACTGGCAGCACCAGCGCTGCCGCCACAGACGGAGGTTACTAATGTCTGCCAACGCAACGAAACACACCCTGCTCCCCCAGGAGCTGATTCGCCTTAAGCGTGATAACCAGCCGCTGCCCGCGGAAGAGATCAAGGCGTTTGTGCAGGGCATTGCCGATGACCGCATTAGCGACGCCCAGATTGGCGCCTTCACCATGGCGGTGTTTCTTAATGGCATGAGCCGTGAAGAAGTCGTCGCCCTGACCACCGCGACCCGTGATTCAGGCCACGTGATGCAGTGGAGCGATCTGAACCTACCCGGCCCGATCGTCGATAAACACTCCACCGGCGGTGTAGGCGATTTGGTCTCGCTGGTGCTCGGCCCTTGGGTCGCCGCCTGCGGTGCCTTTGTACCGATGATTTCCGGTCGCGGCTTAGGTCACACTGGTGGCACCCTGGATAAGCTCGAATCTATCCCTGGCTACGATCCATATCCTGCCCCGGAGCGTTTCCGCAACGTCGTGAAATCCACCGGCGTGGCAATTATCGGCCAGACCGGCGATCTCGCCCCCGCCGATAAGCGCATCTACGGCGTGCGCGATGTCACCGCCACTGTAGAATCGATCCCGCTGATTACCGCATCTATCCTGGGCAAGAAGCTGGCCTCAGGGCTGGATGCGCTGGTGATGGACGTTAAAGTCGGCAGCGGCGCCTTTATGCCCACCCCGGAAAAATCCCGCGAGCTGGCCAAAAGCATCGCTAACGTCGCGACCCAAGCGGGCACACCCACGACTGCCCTGCTCACCGATATGAGCCAACCGCTGGCCCCCTGCGCCGGTAACGCCGTGGAAATCGTCGAGACGTTGGCGCTACTGCGTGGTGACCGCCCCAACAGCCGCATCATGCAAGTCACCCGCGAACTGGCCGTGGAGATGCTCATCGCTGGCAAGCTCGCAGGCTCTCGCGAAGAAGCGCTAACGAAACTTGAAAAGGCGCTGACCTCTGGCGCAGCGGCTGAAGTATTCGCCCGCATGGTGCGCGAACTGGGTGGCCCCAGCGACTTTATGGAGCGCTCCGAGCACTACCTGGCCAAGGCCGAGGTAATCAAGCCCGTGTACGCTGACCAATCAGGTATCGTGCAACGCATTGATACCCGCGCCGTGGGCATGAGCGTGGTCGAACTGGGCGGTGGCCGCCTGCGCAACGACGCCAGCGTCGATCACAGCGTCGGCTTCACCGACATCGTCGAAATCGGCGATAGCGTCGATAGCCAACGTCCCATCGCCATGGTTCACGCCCGCAGTGACGCCGCCGCCGAGCGCGCCGCGGAACAGCTCCGCGCCGCGTTCACCATTGGCGAAGCGGCGGCCAGCGCCGACACCCTGCTGCAAGACACCTTCCGTGGAGAAGCCTTATGAGCCGCGCGATTGTAATCGTCCTCGATTCATTTGGAATTGGCGCCGCCCCAGATGCCGCGACCTTCGGCGATGAAGGCTCCGATACCCTGGGCCATATCGCCGCCGCCTGCGCCCGTGGCGAAGCGGATACCGCCCACCGTTCAGGCCCGCTCAAGCTACCCAACATGGCCAAGCTGGGGCTGTTTCACGCCCACCGCGATGCCACCGGCAGCGTGGCCGAAGGCGTTACGCTGCCGGAAAGTTTGGAAGGTGCTTACGCCCACGCCAAAGAGATTTCCAGCGGCAAAGACACCCCTTCCGGCCACTGGGAAATAGCCGGTGTACCGGTGCGCTTTGACTGGGGCTACTTTCTGGATAAAACCGACAGCTTCCCCCTTGAGTTGCTCGATGCCATCGTCCAGGAAGCGGATCTAACCGGCGTGATAGGCAACTGCCACGCCTCCGGCACCGAGATTATTGCCCGCTTGGGTGAAGAGCATATCGCCACCGACAAGCCGATTGTTTACACCTCAGCAGATTCAGTGTTTCAGATCGCCGCTCACGAAGAGTATTTCGGACTTGAACGGCTCTATAAGCTGTGCGAAACCGTCCGCGAACTGCTTGAGCCATACAATATTGGCCGCGTGATTGCGCGTCCGTTTATCGGCGAGGACAGCAAAACGTTTGCCCGCACCGGCAATCGTCGCGACTACAGCGTTGAGCCACCGGCACCGACCGTGCTGCAAAAGCTTGATGATGCCGGCGGTGAAGTCGTCTCGATTGGTAAAATCGCCGATATCTACGCCCACTGCGGGATTACCCACAAGGTAAAAGCCAGCGGCCACGATGCATTGATGGACGCTACGCTCAAAGAGATCGAGCGCACCAGCCAACGTGACGAAGGCGAGCGCGCGATGATCATGACCAACTTTGTCGATTTCGACTCGGTTTACGGTCACCGCCGCGACGTACCCGGTTACGCTGCAGCGCTGGAAGACTTTGATGCCAAGCTGCCAGCTTTATTGGCCGCGTTAAGCGAAGACGATCTGCTGATTCTGACCGCCGATCACGGCTGTGACCCCAGCTGGCACGGCACCGAACACACCCGCGAGTACATCCCCATTCTGGTACACGGCCCCGGTTTTACTCCCGGCTCGCTAGGTGAGCGTGGCACCTTTGCCGATATTGGCCAAACCCTCGCCGACTTTTTCCTGCTTCCGGCCATGGCCGATGGCAAAAGCTTTCTTCCCGAAGCCGCTTAAAGGCTAGCGCTGTTTAAAGGAGATATTTGATGGCTACACCGCATATTAATGCTGATATGGGCGATTTCGCCGATACTGTACTGATGCCCGGCGACCCGCTGCGCGCCAAATACATCGCTGACACCTACCTGGAGAACGTGCGCCAGGTCAACGATGTACGCAATATGTTCGGCTACACCGGCACTTATAAAGGCCGCGAGATTTCTGTGATGGGGCACGGCATGGGCATTCCCTCGGTCTCTATCTATGCCAAAGAGCTGATCACCGACTACGGCGTTAAATCGCTGATTCGCGTGGGTTCCTGCGGTGCGGTACGCGACGATGTCAACGTCCGCGATGTGGTCATCGGCATGGGCGCCAGCACCGACTCCAAGGTCAACCGCATGCGCTTTAACGACCACGACTTCGCCGCGATTGCTGATTTTGAACTGACCCAGCACGCCGTCGCTGCCGCCAAAGCCAAAGGCGTGCCGGTAAAGGTCGGCAATATCTTCTCAGCCGACTTGTTCTACAACCCGCAAACCGAGATGGCCGAAATGCTCAAGCGCTACGGCATTGTTGGTGTAGAGATGGAAGCCGCTGGCCTATACGGCGTCGCCGCCGAGTTTGGCGCCCGCGCCATGACCATCTGCACGGTGTCGGATCACATTCTAAAAGGCGACTCGCTCTCCAGCGCTGATCGTCAAACCACCTTTGACGACATGATGCTGATTGCTTTAGACACCGTGTTACGCGACGACGCAGCCCGCGCTTAAGAGGAAGTTGTGATGAGTCAGCAAACGGATGAAGTATCAGCAGAGATCGTTGAGCAGCTATTCAGCGCGCGGGCTAACGCTTATGTGCCCTACTCAGCACACCCGGTGGCATCAGTAATGGTGACGCCGGATGGCCAGCAGTTTGCGGGCACTAACGTAGAAGTCGCGCACTACAAAGGCCTATGCGCCGAAGCCTCGGCCATCTCCGCCATGATCACCGCGGGTCAGCGACAGCTGGCCACCGTCTACGTCATGGGCCCTGGCGATCACCTGTGCACACCTTGCGGCGACTGCCGCCAGCGCATCCGCGAGTTCGCCACGCCCGAGACACAGATCAAGGTGCTCTCCGGCAGCGGTAAGTTGATGAAAACCTACTCCATGGAAGCCCTGCTGCCCGATGGTTTTGGGCCTGAACAACTGCCGCCGCGTTAACTCGTTTCCCGTACTACCAGCGCCACCGGCAGCGATACGTGCCGGGGCGCTTCTCCCGCCCGCGCTTCTGCCAGCAATGCCATGCTCGTTGCGGCAATCTCGGCAATATCCTGACGTACCGTGGTTAGCCCAGTGGCTAGGGTGGGCAGATCATCAAAACCGGTGACTGCCACTTGGCCCGGCACCTCAATCCCGCGATCTTCCAGTGCGGCCACACAGCCCAGCGCTAGCTCGTCGGTGGCACATACCAGCGCATCAAACGGCAGTGTTTGAGCGCCCATCTTGTCCAAGTAACTATTCAGATAGCGATAGCTGTTTAAGGAATCCGATGCAAAGCGGTGCGGCAAGCTGATCAACTGCTCATTGAGTCCCGCCTCAGCCAACGCCTGACGATAGCCCTCCAAACGGCTATGGGGGCGCGGAACCTCTAGCTCACCGCCCATAAAGGCTAGCCGCTGGCGCCCATGACCAATCAGATAAGCGGTGATTTCATACAGCCCCTGTCGATCGTCAGGAGCAACGGAAAAACCCTCCCCAGCGTCGCCAATGCGCACAAAGGGAATCGCCGCAGCCTTTAGCAGTGCGGGGCGTTCATCATCCGGCGCTTCACCGAGTAAAATAGCTGCCCCCGCGCGTTCGGGTAACTCACCCGTTTGCTGGTGATTAAAAAACACTGGCACCATCCCCTGCTGATGAAGCGCCACCGTAAGGTGCTGGTAGAGCAAGATATAGTAAGGTCGCAGCTCAATATCCTGACGACCCAGGGAGATACCCACCACCGCCGATTTGCCACTGATTAACTGGCGAGCAGCGGCGCTGGGCTGGTAGGCCACCTCGCGGCTAATCGCCAAAATCTTTTCACGTAGGGCGTCGCTTAGCCCAGGCTTGCTATTCAACGCCCGGCTGACCGAGGCAATCGACACCTCGGCCCGCCGGGCTATTTCGCGAATGGTGGCCGTTTGGGCGCCTTGTTTACTCTCTCTCACTGACTATTTCTCGCCCTATCTCTCACCTGGAATGCTTCCAGTGTGCCGAAAAACGCCCGGCGTTGCGACGCTGATTACACTCCAATTTCCAGACTGCGATCTTCCTGACTGGATATAACGCAGGCATCAAGAACGGTTTGGATCGCCGCGCCGCGGGCGAAATCCGGTTGGTCGTTTTGGCCACTGCGGATGCTTTCCACAAAGCGCTGATAGATACTCGCCGTGGGCGGAGCCTTCACTGTGCTCCACCGTGCAGGATGAACGTCCTCATCCAGGCATACCTGCACCTCGTCTCTTGAGGTATCTAAATCGACCCGAATAGCGCCTTTATCGCCGTGTACACTCAGGGTTAACGAGTTGTGATGCCCGGTCGCCCAGCGGGTAGCCTGAAGGGTGCCCTTGGCTCCATTGGCAAAGGTCACACGCATTAGGGCGGTATCGTTGGCGTCCAGCAGGTAATCTCCGATGCGGTTATCCGGCGCTTTCTCAAAGCAGGTCAGCTCGCAGTTTACGTGGGTAATATCGCCAACGGGGAAGCTGGCGAAATCGACAATATGCACGCCCACATCGCCCAGCACGCCTTTGCTGCCATGGGCTTCTGAGAGCCGCCAAAGCCACTGGCTATCCTGATCCCAACGCCCCCAGGCATGGCTGACCAGCCAACTCTGTCGGTAGCTGGCGTCTACGTGACGAACCTGCCCAATGGCCCCGGCGGTAATGAGTGCACGGGCGTGCTGTATGGCTGGCGCATCGCGATAGCTAAAGTTGACCATGTTGATGACGTTGGCAGCCTGGGCCGCTTGGGCCATCTCACGAGCATCTTGCGCATTAGTGGCCAGCGGTTTTTCACACAGGATATGCTTACCTGCAGCAATCGCGGCCAGAGAGGTTAGTTTATGAACGCCATCCGGCGTGACGTTGCTAACGGCCTGAATATCCTCCCGCGCTAACATGGCTTCCAGGTCATCATACACATCGGCAATGCCATAGCGGCCAGCAAAATCGCGCGCCTTGGCCAAATCTATATCACACACCGCGACGACTTCCACTCCCTCAATGCGGCCAAAGTGCTTGGCGTGCTCGCCCGCCATGCTACCGGCGCCAATAATCGCTAAATGGATCATTTGAAGCCCCCTTCGCCGGGTTTATGCAGCCCTTCGCCTTTTATTTCCACCGGGTTGGGCGCCTGATCAGCAGGGATATTGGGGCAGCTATCGATCCACCGGGAGCCTTCCGGGCGCGCCCAATGCACTGCGTTTTTCAGTACCGTTTTAACCTGTTCGTTGTAGTAGATTGGGTAGGTTTCGTGGCCAGGGCGGAAGTAGAAAATTTTGCCGTTGCCGCGCTTGTAAGTCAGCCCTGAACGGAAGACCTCTCCGCCTTCAAAGGCACTGATAAAGATCACCTCGTCAGGGTTGGGTACCGCAAACGGCTCGCCGTACATTTCGGTATGCGGTAGTTCGATATAGTCGCCCAGCCCCTGCACAATCGGATGCCCGGGGTTCACCACCCATAGCCGCTCGCGCTCCCCCGCTTCCCGCCACTTGAGAGAGCAGGTGGTGCCCATCAAGCGTTTGAAGATTTTTGCGTAGTGCCCAGAGTGCAGCACAATCAACCCCATGCCCTGCAGCACGCGTTTCTGTACGCGATCAACCGTTTCCTCCAGCACATCGCCATGGGCAGCGTGGCCCCACCACAGCAGCACATCAGTATTTTCGAGGATCGCTTCGCTTAGCCCTTGCTTGTGGTCTTGCAAGGTGACGGCGGTTGCATTGAGCTCTTCCGCTTCATTGAGGCCTTCGGCGATGCAGTGGTGCATGCCGTCTGGGTAGATTCGCGCCACAACTTCATTGGTTTGTTCGTGGACGTTTTCCCCCCATACCGTGACATTAATGGTCATCTTCTCTCCTCAGCTAGACTGGTAGTAGCGCCCAAAAAGCGTCTTTGAAGCGCTTAGCCGCTAAAGTAAACGTTTACTATCAAAACGTAAACGTTTACTCGAATACACCTTTAGTCGCGATCACGCCGTCCAACGCTGCCTCAAACGCTATTGGCATCGCTACTGAGTTATCCGTATTCTTACCCATGATCTCGCGCCTAAACGCAGCGCATACCCAATCACAGGAGAACGCCATGGCTGGTTTACTGCCCAACGTCGACCCCGAAGGCTTGCTTGAGTACTCAGTGGTTTATACAGACCGCTCCTTGAATCACATGTCACAGCAGTTTCAAGGCGTGATGCGCGACATTTCTGCCACGCTGAAAGAGGTGTACAACGCCCAAGCGGCCGTTATCGTGCCCGGTAGCGGCACCTTTGGCATGGAAGCCGTCGCGCGCCAGTTTGCCGTCGATCAAAACACCCTGGTCATTCGGAACGGCTGGTTCAGCTACCGCTGGACACAAATTATTGAGATGGGCCGCTTAACCGATCAGCACAGTGTGCTGAAAGCACGGCGTCTGAATGCCGATGACCCGCGCTCGCCCTTTCAGCCGGTGCCTGTTGATGAGGCCGTGGCGCAGATTCGCAGAGGCAAACCTGCCGTGGTGTTCGCCCCGCAAGTCGAAACCTCTGCTGGTTTGCTACTTCCTGATGACTATATTCAAGCGCTCGCCGAGGCCACTCACGAGGTAGGCGGTCTGTTTGTGTTAGACGCCATTGCCGCTGGCACCCTGTGGGTGGATATGCAGGCACTCGGGATTGACGTGGTAGTAAGTGCACCGCAAAAAGGCTGGAGCGGCTCGCCCTGCTGCGCCATGGTCATGCTCTCAGAACGTGCTACCCAGCGCTTAAGTGAGACTCAGAGCAATAGCTTTGCCTGCGATTTGGGCAAGTGGCACAGCATTATGCAGGCCTATGAAAATGGCGGACACGCCTACCACGCCACTATGCCTACCGATGCACTGCGGCAGTTACGGGATATTATGCAGGAGACCCGTGCTTACGGCTTTGCCAAGGTAAAACAGGAGCAGCAAACGATTGGTCGGGAAGTCCGCTCCATGCTTAAACGCCATGGTTTTGTCAGCGTTGCGGCGGAAGGCTTTGAAGCCCCCGGCGTGGTGGTGTGCTATAGCGACGATAGCGGCTTAGTGGCCAAACTGGCCCAGGCGGGCGTTCAAGTGGCGGGCGGTGTGCCGCTAATGTGCGATGAAGGCGACAACTTCCAAACCTTCCGCATAGGTCTATTTGGCCTCGATAAACTGCATCACACAGAGCGCAGCGTAAACAGCTTGGAGCAGGCGATTAAAGCAGTGGTTTAAGAGCGTGTTTAAGAGAGCAAGGAAGGAACAGCCCGCTATTAACATAGCGGGCTTGATGTCACATATATCCCACGCCACGCGGCATCATACCCAGGTGGTTTTCGACCTTAGTGACCCCAGGTACGTTTTCTGCGGCCACTGCTACTGCCTGCTTCTGCTCAAGGGATTCGACCAGCCCCCAGACTTCTACCGCACCGCCATCCACAATCACACTAATGCCTTCGACCTGTACGCCGGTATTATTCTCCACCTCTTTGAGAATAGCCTCGCGAATCTGCCTGTCATCCGTGGGTGACTGGGTCGGTGCCACCGCCGCATTGGCAATACCTTGTAGCAGGTTAGCGCGGCTGACAATGCCCACCAGCTTGCCGTCACGCAGCACTGGCACCCGCTTGATATGGTGTTTTTCCAACATTCGCGCAATGGTATGCAGCGGTGTGTTCTCTTCCACGGTCATTGGATTCGGGGTCATGACCTCGTGCGCTTTACGACCATGTGACTTAACGTAGTCGCCAGCATCTTTACCGCCGGTAAACAGCGTTAACCACCAAGCGTCACGATGGTTACCGTCATTTTTTACCCGGCGCATTAAATCGCCTTCGCTGACAATGCCTATTACTCTGTGCTCGTCATCCACCACAGGAACGGCACTGATACGATGATTGAGCAGCAGTTGGGCAATTTCGCGCACTTCAGCGTCGGGGCCCACACTGACCACTTTGGGGGTCATAATATCGATAGCTTGCATGGTTCTCCTCCTTGCGCCAATCTTTAAGACACACCTAAAGACTGAACCACAAATGCAGGTTGCCCTGCCTGTTCTTTGAGCCTAGTTCGCTGCCGGCAGTTTGCCTATGCCGGTTGGTTATCTCAAAGAGCGCATTGAGGCTGCGTTGATCTAGCGCAGTTTATTTGCCCTTTTCTGATGGCTGCTTATCCACCAGACTGCTCTCTTCCACTTTCTCAACATCGACAATGCCAGAGCGGCTAACGACGACCTTCCAGCGAGCAAGATAGGGCGTATCTTCACTGCCCGTCTCACGAATAACCAAGTTAAACAGATGGCGGCGCTCGACCCCCTCGCGCACCGCTTGGCCATCTTTGAGACGGTAGATGTGATGCTTGCCCTTACTCATTAGCCGGGTGAGCATGGAAATATCCAGATTGAGCGTTTCTCGGGTATGCTCGTAGCCGCTTAAAAAACGCGTGGGCGACATACGTGAGCTTGAACGGTAATGCAGCACCACCTCTTCCCGCTGAGCCACCTTTCGACGGCGCATCTGCTGAATATCCTCGCCCAGCGCGGCAAACCGCTTGTAGTCAAACCACTCCAGTTGACGCCCTACCAAGGCGTTATGCGTGGGATCGCGATACTGTCGACGCCACTTGGGGCGGCCTTTGCGCAGCCAGCGCCACAAGGTATTGCGCAAATCATCCTTAAACACTTCGCGCATGGCGTAGAGCAGCGCCATCGCTAATACGAACAGGGCGGTGATCCCCCCCAGCACGCTGCGCAGTTGCAGTACACCCAAGGTGACAAATGTCATCACCACGGCTGTCGCCAGGGCCTTAACCGCTTTCTGCTCACCGCCACCCAGCTCTAACGCTTCTTGTTTCAGGGTGATCGGATGTTCGATCAAGCGCCGCAGCAGGCGCATTTTATTCGACATGCGGGTAGGGTCGGCCATCACCCGCTCAGCGTTGTACTGCTGCTCGCGGCGGTAGTCATCCTCACGATGGCAGACGCTGATAAAACGGCGACGAATATCGGTAAACTCTCCTCCTCGGGGCATATGGGCTACCAACGCCAGCAACTGCTGTTCGGTAAACCAGGAGAGGTAATTATCAATATTGGCAAAGTACTTATTGAAGCTTTCATCATCAGGCTGATGGCGTCGCAGCCGCTTGAGAATACCGTCACTTAGGTCGATCATTTCGTGCAGTTGATCGTGTAAGGCGACGGCACTCTGCTGTACCTCACGGTTCTCCTCCCGCTCCTCCTGGCGGGCGTGCCGCAACTTATTGGCACTCACCAGCATCGCTCGCGTCGTGCGCTCCATCGCTTCCACGTACTGGTAGGCGTAGAGGCTCAGACTCAAACGATACGAATCGCTGCCGAGGCGGTTACGGCTAGCCAATCGGCTATGCACCAAGGGTAAGAGATACTCGTCACTGTAGTAGGTGCGCGAAACATTGATGGCAGAATGATAAAAGGCTTCTTCTGAGATAAGCTGGGTACTTAAGCCAAGCTCGCCAGGCACAAAAAGATAGACGTCGAGATTATGCGATGTCTCTTCCTTGAGCCGCCGGGTAAGACGCAGCTGGAAGCTGTTTTTACGCTCAACGTTGATCAACTCATCAATCTCCTACTCCTTTGCCTAACGTGATGATATACCATGGCTAAAATAAACATGGTGCTGCACAAAGCCACCGCCCTTTGTTTACCTCTTCGTCTGTGGAGCTAGGAAATGTCCATTGCCCGTTTTTCACCCTTTGAGCTGTTGCTATTAAAGAGCCGCAGCCAAGTGGATACGGCAACCCTGCTGCTGTTGGCCTGGGTGCTGGTGCACCGCCAACACGTCTCAGAGGGGCAGCGGCGCCGCCGCCTGGCTCAGGTAACCGCACAGTTTCGCCATGGGCATGAGCTGGGCCCAGTGATGAGTATTGCCCATAGCCAAGACCTGCAAGCGATCCAATTAGCAGCCGAGGTGGTGCGCAAAGAGTGCGGCACAGAACGCTGCCTCAGCGTTATTCATCAAGCGATTACCGTTGCCACCGATGACGGCGAGCTGTCGCTGGCCAATCATTATATTTTGCGCTTTTTGGCTGATTTGCTAAGCGTTGCCCCGATGACTTTAAACACTCTGTTTAAGGAACTCACCGGCATCCCGCTTACCACCCCCGAAGACCCTAGCCGTGATGTCTACTGGCAAACTCACGACCCAGATTACCATGCCCGAAAAGCGCGCGAGGCCGAGGCGGCTGAACGGCAGCACCAACAGGCCAATGCCCGGGCCGAACAACAGCAGCGAAAAAAACAGCAGCGCCACCAACAGAAGCAGCAAAAACAGCAGGAGAAGCAGCAGCGCCAGGAACAGGCTCGCCAAGCCCGCGAACACGAACAGCAGCGCCAGCGAGAACAGACGCGCCAACAGGAACAACAGAGGCAGCAACAACAGCGCGAACGGGCCGAACGGGAACAGCAACGCCGCTCTCGTCAGCAAGACTCGTATCATCAAGACTCGTATCATCAAGACTCTTCTCATCAAGAGCGACGTAATCGCCAGCAGCGCGCGTCACCGCCGCCGCCCGACCGCACCACGCGGGCGCTTTCGGTGCTGGGACTTACCCCAGGCGCCACCCGTATAGAAGTTCGCCACGCCTACCGGCGAATGGCCCAGCTCCACCACCCAGACCGCTTCTATTCGGAAAGCGAGCACCAGGTAGCCTTGGCGTCAGCGCGGTTTCAGCGTATCAAAAACGCCTATGATTATTTGATGCAAACTTACTAAGACCATGTAACGCTATACCCTTCGCACTATGCACTGCGCTACGAGAAACAAGACCTAACAGAAACGTGGCCTAAGAGAAATGTGGTCTAAGAGAAACAATAGCTCCCTATGCGTGATTTGTACCAGCGCCTCGCGGTTTCCCCCGAGGCCAACGACCAGGAAATCAGCCAAGCCGTGACTAGCTGCCAGCATAGCGCACTACGTCAGGATGCCGAGGCGGTGTTCGCGGTTGCCGAACGCCGCGAAACCTACGATACGCTGCACGATACCCTCAGCGATATCGGCAGGCTACGCGCACGCCTGGGACTCAGCCACGGCGCCCACTGGCAGGGCGATGTCGCCAACGACTTTTCACTGCCACCCGACCATGCCATTTCGCGTCACGACGAACTGGTTGACCGCGTTAGCCACGCGGTCTCTCTGTATAACCGCTGGCGCCGATTACGTGGGCCGTGGCTACTGATCGCCGTTTTCGCCGCCGGAGCTGGCATAGGTATCGCTTTGGGTCTCGCCCTGTGCCTGGGGCTTTTGCCGATGTGAAGCCACGCGATTAGCCGTGTTATCGTGTTTACGTTCCTGTTCATCCTTGCGAATCTCGGCTTTAGTGGGGCGCGGCGCGGGCTTCGGCGGCGCCGGTTTCTTATGATGCTCGTCGTTTGATCCACTTGCTTGCGTCGTTTCTCCCTTGCCCTGCTCACTCTCAGACGAGCCATTTTGCAAAGAGAACGACGTCCCCGCGGCAGCCTCCATACGGTCTTCGGAGCGCGCTTCCATACTGAGACTGAGACGCGGCACACCCAAGTCAATCTCTTGGGCTTCCATACGCTGTTTAAGCAGCAGGTTAAACGCCCGTGAAACATCCCACTGCATCTCGGGCGCGGTGCGAAAGCGCATACGTAAAATGGGGCAACCCTCTTCAAAGCCCTGAACACCCTGCATCTCCAACGGCGACCAAATGTAGTGGCGCATCATCGGATCGCGGCGCAGCTCCTGGGCGGTCTCCTGCATCAACGTAATCGCATCGTCGATTTTCATATCAAACGGTATACGGATACGCATTAGAGCGATGCCAAACTGGCGCGACATATTATGAATCGATTCAATGCGGCTGAAGGTAATGATATGCACCACGCCGTCCAAATCACGCAGACGCACTGTGCGTAGTGTCAGTCCTTCGACCGTGCCCATATGACCATTGATCTGTACAAAGTCATCTACCGCCAGTGAATCTTCGATCAAGATAAAAATGCCGGTAATCAAATCCTGTACTAACGTCTGGGCACCAAAACCAATCGCCAGACCGATCACACCGGCACCGGCTAGCAGCGGCGTGACATTGACACCCAAATTAGCCAGTCCAGCGATGAAGGCAATAATCAAAATGGTGACAAAGATGACATTGCGGATCATCGGCGTGATGGTTTGTGCTCGGGCCTGATTGACCCGCCGCCCCCGGGAGCGCGCCGACGATGTCAGTGCCCGCTGAATGGCAGTATCGGCAAAGATCCACACCAGCCATGCCAGCAACACGGTAGAGCCCAGGCTCACTAGCGCTTGACCGATCCGTGCGCTGGCCACGGCCTGCTGACCCAGGCCAAAGAACGAACTGCCCCACACCTGCATCGAGAGTTCAGCAAACACCATCCACGAACAGATATGCGCCAACACAAAGCCGAAGCGCTCTAAACGCTTGCGATACTGGCTCTGACGATGTCGGTGTCGACGCTTGCCCATCCGTTCAGCCTGGCGGCGCAGCAACCCAGTGACCACCAGCGTTAACACCAGCAGGCTGGCTGAAATAATCGAGCGTGCCAGGGCGGTACCCACATCGCCGACAGTGATAAAAATCGCCAGCAAGGAGCCCATTACCATCAGCAGCGCCGGTATATGCCACAGCCCCCCCAGAGAGCGAACCATCTCGACGGCGGCATTGGCATCCCGACGCTGTTTGTAGGGGCGGTTGCAAATCAAATGGCGCACGGGACGTTTAAATTTAAGAATAAACCGCGCCGCGAGCAGCGCCGCCAGCATATTAGAAAGCACCGACACCAGGCTCGATAGCTCGCTACCCAGCATTTCGACCAGGCGAGAGGAGTTAACCGCATCGCCAAGCGCAATCAAGGCACCGATCACAAACAGGCCGCGCAAAGCGCGTTGTTGAAGTAGTTGTACCGCCGTAAACCGATGGCCGCGGCTAAAGAACGCGATCACCGTTTCAAATACCACCGAGAGTGCTCGGCCACACAGGCAGATATAGGCCACCACAAGCACTAATGTCCGCCCAGGGCTATCGGGCAGCACTTGACCAACACCCAGCGTAATAGCAAACGCCAACGCCCAGGGCAACATACGGCGCAAGAAGTGCACCGCCATCAACCAGCCTTTTGGATCCCAAGGTAGATCGAGCGGCCACTCCCGCCGGGTAGCCACCATCCGTCCAAAAGCAATCATGACGACCAGCAGCACGCCCCAAATCAGCGCGAGCACGGCCCCCTCGGCCACCGCCCGAATTGCCTCACCCTGGTCGGCATCATCATTAAGCGCGCGCAAATCCTCAACACCTTGCGCCAATTGACGCGCCCACTCATCAATGGGAGAGCCACCCGCTTCGGCTTGGTCGCCAAGGTCACTTAAGGTGTCGGCGAGAGCCCCTAGCAGCCCCTGGCGCACTACGCCCTCATCCTCACTGGCAGCGTCAGCGGTGACCTGCAACTCACGTAGTGATTTAAGCAGCTCGGTGCGCTGCTGCTCGTTTTCGAGCATGGTGATGACGTCACTCAAGGACGCCTGGAACTCTTCACCACTCACCTCGGCCGCTTGCTCTTCGGATCCGCTGCTAAGCCCTGGCAGCGACACCACTTGCGCCTGGGCCTGGGTTATTGCCATGCTCGTCACTGCTAGGCTTGCTAACACAAATAAGACAACGCCTATTAGCGAGTTGATTAACCAGTGCTGTCGCACGCCTTACTCCTGAAAATTAGCCTTGATGGCGCCCTGCTTATCGTTTGCCACCGCTTCAGTTTACTGAACTTAGTCATAAGCTCAGGCCACAAGCTCAGTCTCAACGCGTGACTATGATAGGCTGGAGACTTAAACGTTCACCTCAAGGATGCCGAGATGACGCTACAAGCTCCGCCTAACCGCTTAAATAGCCACGGGAAAATCCGGCAAGTTGGGGTCGAAATTGAATTCGCAGGCCTGCCGCCCCGAGACACAGCGATGATTGTACGTGAGCTGTTTAGCGGGGAGCTTAACGTGGTAAGCCCCCATCGGCTACTCGTAGAGGGTACACGCTGGGGCGAATTTGGTATCGAGCTCGACACTCAGTACGCTCATCCAGACAAAACACTCGTTGAAGACCCACACGTCCAAGACAGCGAGTGGGCGCGCCATCAGCATCAGCGGCGAATCGAGTTTCATCAAAAAACCCGCGAATTGATTGGTGATATGGTCACCGGGTTGGTGCCTACCGAAATCGTTTGCCCACCGATACCTTGGAATGAGCTGGAAGATTTAGACGCGCTGTTTGAAGCACTCCGTGAGCACGGCGCTAAGGGCACCGATGCCAGCCTGCTGTATGGGTTTGGATTACACCTCAACCCAGAAGTGGAGCGCTTTGACGTTGATTACTTGCTGGCGATGCTACGCGCTTACCTGCTGCTGGCTGTCTGGCTGCGCGACGAAATCAAAGTGGACATTACCCGTGAGATGTTGCCCCACGCGAACCCATTTCACAAAACCTATGCGCTAAAAGTGCTGGATAGACGCTATACGCCGGATCTCGATACGCTGATTGATGACTACCTGCACTACAACCCAACGCGCAACCGCGAGCTGGATTTGCTGCCGCTGTTTGCCTACCTGCGCCCCGACCACTCCCATGAATTGCTGCATAATACGCTTACCAAGCCGCGGCCTACCTTTCACTATCGCCTCCCCAACGCCCAGCTTTCGCAGCCAGGCTGGGGCTCGGTGGTCGAGTGGAATCGCTGGGTAGAAGTTGAGAAACTGGCCGCTAATTCGGAAATTTTGCTTGCCCGCTGCGATGAGTACATCGCCGATCATAACCGACCAGTGCTGATCCGTTTAAAAGAGAAATTGGTTCGCTGGTTACGTCGTGAGCGCTAGCCTTCTTACAATGCTTCGTTTTGCATCTATCATTTTCTGTCACAGTGAGTAACGACCCGTATGACTCGGCCGCTTATCGGAATTACTACCTCTGACCAAAAAAGCCATTTAGCGTGGTGTTTCGATTGGTTTGCCGTCTGGCGGCACGGCGGTAAACCGCTTAGGTTATCGCCTTCGCGCCCGCAGCCAGAAAGCCTTGATGGCTTAATCGTTGGCGGCGGCGACGACATTCAGGCCCACCTTTATGGGGGCGAAGTCCAACTGGATGTACGCCTTGACCCCGCCCGGGATGAACTTGAGCTCACCCTACTTGAGCGCTTTATTCCACTAAACACCCCTGTACTGGGTATTTGCCGGGGGGCGCAATTAATCAATGTGCACCTTGGCGGCACCCTGGATCCTGATATCTATACGACCCATGAAGGGCTGAAACGGCGCCGAACTGTATTGCCGCGCAAAACTGTGGATATCGTAGGGGCGAGCAAATTGCACCGTTTGCTAGGCGTCACCTGGTGCCGGGTTAACAGCCTGCATCACCAAGCCGTTTATCAGGCAGGTAGAGGGATTGAAATCGTTGCACGTGACAGGGATGGTTTGGTGCAGGGCATTGAGTCGCGCGAACACGACTTTTTGATTGGCGTGCAGTGGCACCCAGAGTGGTTGATTTTCAACCGCCCCCAACAGCGCTTAATTCGCGCGCTGGTGAGGGCGTCAGAACAGCATGCTAAACGGAAGGCCTAACCAGGCGACTAGTTCAACACCGCTAAGGCCGCCTCGTAATCGGGCTCATTTTTCAACTCGCTCACCAGCTCGCTATGCAGCACTCGGTTGTCGGCATCCAGTACCACTACTGCACGGGCGCATAGCCCCTCCATGGGGTTGTTGCACAGTGCTACGCCCCAGGCTTCGCGAAATTCGGGGTGGCGGAAAGTCGATAGTGTTTCGACATTATCCAACCCTTCTGCACCACAAAAGCGTTTGGCCGCAAACGGTAAGTCTGCTGAAACAACCAATACCACTGTGTCCGCAAGGTTAGACGCCAGCTCGTTAAAGTGGCGCGTAGACATGGCACAGGTGGGCGTATCCACACTGGGAATGATATTCAGCACTTTACGCTTACCGGCATAAGTCTCCAGAGTAACGTCTTGCAAATCAGTGTTGGTCAGCGTCATCGCAGGCGCCGCCTGCCCTTTTGCAGGCAGTGTGCCAGCGACATCTAACGGCTCGCCTGCGCGGGTAATCTGTTGCATTATCTTCTCCTTATGAGGTTAACAATGAATACGTGTTGGCCATTTGGTAAGCCATGTTAGGCTATCTTCATGTCTTTGCGTTCTGCCTGAAAGGCCTTTGTTCAACGTTTGCGTTTCATCCTACCGAGGGAGTGATATGGCCTGTGTATTGATCGTTAAAACCGGCGACGCTTTTCCGGAAGTTGTCGACCAGCACGGTGATTTTGAAACGCTATTTGCAAAGCAGCTTAGCACGGCTATGCCCGCACATTTAGATTTACAGGTGTGGGATGCAACTCGCCAACCCAGCGCGCCTGAGCTTAAGACCCTCGCGGGCATTGTGATTACCGGCTCGCACAGTATGGTCAGTGAAGCCGAGCCCTGGAGCGAAGCACTCAAGCCGTGGCTGCAAGAGGCGTTAGCAAACGACACGCCAATGCTAGGCGTTTGCTACGGCCACCAGTTAATGGCCGCCGCTTTTGGTGGCGTGAGCGACTACCACCCGGCGGGTAGGGAATCCGGCACACGTACCGTGCGGCTAACCCAAGCGGGACAGCAAGACCCGCTGTTTGGCCAATTGCCGGAAAGCTTTGCTGCCCATCTGACCCATGCCCAATCGGTGATGCAGGCGCCTCACGGCTCCACGGTGCTGGCCCATAACAGCCACGACGCCCACCAAGCGCTGCGCTACGGCCCACGCCAGTGGAGCGTGCAGTTTCACCCTGAGTTTACTGCACCAGTAATGCGCGCCTACCTTGGTCGCCAGCGCGCCGCGCTGCGCGACCAGGGCGAAGAGCCCGATACGCTGCTGGCAAACATTGTGGACTGCCACGAAGCTTCCAGCCTACTGCGACGTTTTTTGGCGTTTGTGTAGCGCTTAGCACAAGCCGACTACTTACGCTGGTCACGTCGCGAAGCCAATCGATCCGCCAGCCGCGTTGGCTCAGGCAGCTTGGTGCGCCCTAAGCAGCGCATCACCCACTCAAGCGATGTCTCCAGGGTGATGCGATGCCCAGGCGATATGTAGACGGGTTTAACCCTGGTTCGGGAGCGTAAAACCGCCCCAATGGTCTCTTGCCCCGCGTAAAGCGGCACCCAGTCACCACGCTGATCGCCCACTTCAGTGTGTTGGCCACACAGGCGCGACTTGGCAATTCCAATAGTGGGCAAATCCAGCCATAGCCCTAAGTGAGCCGCCACCCCTAACCGGCGTGGGTGCGCAATCCCCTGACCATCGACCATGACCAGTTCAGGTATCACGTTGAGTTTCTCAAACGCGCCCAGCGCAGCGGGAATTTCGCGAAACGACAGCAGGCCGGGAATATACGGCATACGCGTTGGCTCACGGTGAACGACTTGCTCAACCACGCTTAACTCGGGTGCTGTGGCGGGGTTCCATTTTAATACCACCACCGCCGCCCGGGTGATTTCGCCCCCCTCTTCAAAACCAATATCTACCCCGGCGATATGCGTTACCGGTGCTAAGCGGTCTGTCATTTCTAAGCGTTTGGCCAATTGCGACTGCAGTGCCCTCGCCTCCCTCGGTGCCAGGTTCCATTGGTGTAGTGGTGTGAACATGGCTTCCTCCTTGAAACGGTGAATGGTGAATGGTGAATGGTGAATGGTGAATGGTGAATGGTGAATGGTGAATAAAGTAGCAAAAAAACGCCCCCGCACCAGTAAAGGTGCGGGGGCGTTGAGATATTCTCAGTTGCCGCTTGGCGGCAGCTGATTAATCCTTATGCGCGTTCGCGACGACGAACCGGCGCATCGCCTTCGTCACGACGACGGCGCGGAGCCCGCTCAGCCGGTGCGCTGTCTTCGCTGATTTCCAGCGGACGGCCAGCCACACGAGCACGGGCCATCTTAGTCAGAATCGTCGAGGGCAAGCCGCTCGGCAGTTCGACCACAGAGAAAGCGTTGCGAATATCGATACGACCGATACGCGCGCCTTCAATGCCGCCTTCATTAGCGAGAGCGCCAACAAGTTGGCCTGGCTTGACGCCATCTTTATGACCAACGGAGACGCGGTAGCGCGTCATGCCTTCGGTCGGGCCGCTAGTGCGTTCACGACGTGCACCCGGCTTACCGGCTGGCGCGCCATCACGCGAAGGCTTCTCTTTGCGCGGTGCCTGTAGGCGACCGATCGGCGCTTCGTCAGCACGTGCCATAGCGGCAAACGCACAGGTCAGCTCAATCGGGTCGTGACCTTCTTCGATCAGCCGCTCAATCAAGGCACGCTGCTCTTCTGCGCCTTTGGTTAAGGAAGCGATAACCCGGTTATGGAAGACGTCATCGCGGTGGGCGCGAATGGCAGCTTCATCAGGCAATGGCATTTCAGTCATTTTCTGACCGGTTGCCTGCTCCATCCAACCCACTTTGCGAGCTTCACGGAAGCCGGCAAAAGTAATCGCGATACCGCTACGCCCCGCACGACCGGTACGACCGATACGGTGCGTGTAGGCTTCCGCATCTTGCGGTAGGTCATAGTTGATCACGTGGGTGATGCGCGAAACGTCAAGACCACGCGCTGCCACATCGGTTGCGATCAGCACGTCGACTTTGCCACGCTTCAAGCGCGTAATAGTACGCTCACGCAGGCTCTGATCGAGATCACCCGACAGGCCAGCGGCGTTAACGCCACGAGCAGTTAACTGCTCAACCAGCGTGGTACACGCTGCACGAGTACGCACAAAGACGATGGCCCCATCGACCGGTTCGACTTCGAGAATACGCGAAAGAGCTTCAAGCTTAGCGCCGCCATCAACGCGCACAATGCGCTGTTCGATGTTTTCGCCGGTCGTAGTGCCGGACTCAATCGCGACTTTCACTGGGTTAACCAAATAACGGTTAACGATGCGCTCAATTTCAGTCGGCAGTGTCGCCGAGAAGAAAACACGCTGAGCATCTTTCGGGGTATCGGCAACCACGCGTTTTACGTCGTCGATAAAGCCCATGCGCAGCATTTCATCAGCTTCGTCCAGCACGAGGGCGGACAGGCCATCAAGCTTCAGGCTACCGCGATCCAGGTGGTCGATAATACGGCCGGGAGTACCCACAACGACTTGCGCGCCACGCTTAAGGGCGCCCAGCTGTTCACGGTACTCTTGGCCGCCACATAGGGTCGCAACTTCGAGACCTTTGAGGTTTTGGCCATACTTACTAAATGAGGCAGCTACTTGCTGAGCCAATTCGCGGGTTGGCGCCATCACCAACACTTGCGGCTCGCGGCGAGTCAGTTCTAAACGTGACAGTAACGGTAATGCAAACGCTGCAGTTTTGCCGGTACCCGTCTGGGCTTGGCCCAGCATATCGCGGCCTTCAAGCAGCGCGGGGATGGTTTGCGCTTGAATCGGCGAGGGAACTAGGTAGCCCTGTGATTCAACAGCAGACAGAACGGCAGGCAAAAGAGCCAGATCGCCGAAGCTCGGCGAGGCGACAGAAGTCGAGGTCATTAATCACACCTTGGTAGGCCGGTAAATACCGGCAAAAAACATCATAAGCGTCTCTGACTCTGTCATCACATAACGACATAACATGTGGTCGCTATCGAAACAGGCACCGCCGTAGCGGTCAAAGCCATCAATGGAGTCGGAGACGCCGGTCGCACCTAGCATCCGGTTGGCAAGCACCGCGTTAACGGGCCAACCGTTGTGGCGACCTACTGCGCCGATTTCACCCGTGTGGTGAAATACTGGAGGCGCGCCATCTTCACAGCAATGAACATCTAGCAAATGGCGAGATGTTCCCGTAAGCGTTGCTACGATTAGCTATTAATTTTGACTCATTAATAGCAGGCCCATTAACAACTGCGTTATTAATGGCTATGTAGACAAACACTCACCGTCATGATGGAGGGGTCAACACATGCGAGGAGGGCTCATCCTAACACCGCATTTTACTCATGACCAGTTTTTTCACGCACTTTCTCTTACCCCTCAATCTTGCACCACAATGAATCAAGCACTTGCACTTGTGCACATATAGTCTAACCTAAGAATTGCCTAAACAAGTTCACTATTCTCAAGGAGCGATGCAATGAACTGGGATCAAATTGAAGGCAAATGGAAAGAGATGAAGGGTAAGGCCCGTTCTAGCTGGGGCGAGCTTACTGACGATGAATTGGATCAGATCGGCGGTAAGAAAGATCAGTTGGTGGGCAAACTTCAGCAGAAATACGGTCTTGAGCGCGAAGAAGCAGAGCGCCAAGCCGACGACTGGGCTGATAAGCAGTAACTCTTTTACTGCACCTTTTACATTCTGTTTTAAGTAGGTCGATATTTTTATCCACATTCGGTAGGCGACCTACCTTCTATCGTAGCCACATGGAGAGATGCTATGCGTAAGACAATCCTGACTACAGTGATCAGTACCGCCCTACTGGGAAGCTTTGCGATGGGTGCTCATGCCCAAAACGAACCTCAGGGCATGTATTCTGCTGATGATATTCTTGATGCAGAGGTCTATTTTGCCGGCGGTTCCGGCGAAGAAATTGGCAACGTTGATGATATCTTGTTTGATGAAGAGATGCGTATCAGTGCCATTGTGATCGAAAGCGGTTCAGTACTTGGCCTAGGCGGTCGTGAAATCGTTGTTGATACCGATTACTTCACCCTAGAAACCGAAACGGAAGCCGACGGTGATACCGAACATCGCATCATGGTCGACGCCAGCCAGGAAGAGGTGGAAGCCTTCCCTGCTTATGATAATGACTGGTGGGAACAGACTAAAGCCAACGCCCGTGATGCCTGGCAAACGACCCAAGAAGGCGCTGAGAGCGCTTGGCAGCGCACTCGCGATGCGGTAAACGCAGACCAATAAGGTTGTTAAGTCAGTCAGCATCAATAGTTAAAAGGGCCGCCCAATGGGGTGGCCCTTTTTGATGAAAACCGCCTTGTGTCGGGTTTACTATTTCCGCCGCACCCCTTTGCCCGGCAAACGTTCCCGGTCATGAGACCGCTGAAAATCGAGTAGTGGGCCAGCAGGCACGATACGCGTCGGGTTAATCGTGTCGTGGCTATAATAGTAGTGGCGTTTGATGTGATCCATATTGACGGTCTCAGCCACCCCGGGCCACTGGTAGATTTCTCTCACGTAATTGGAAAGATTGGGGTAGTCCTCAATACGCTTAAAATTGCATTTGAAGTGACCATAGTAAACTGCATCAAACCGGATCAGCGTTGTAAACAGACGAATGTCCGCCTCGGTTAGCCACTCGCCTGCCAAATAACGCTGTTCAGCCAAGCGTGCTTCCATACGCCCTAGGGCGTCAAACAATGCCTTCACATGCTTTTCATAAACCGCCTGTTCGGTGGCAAAGCCCGATTTATAGACACCATTATTGATGTGGTCGTAGACATCAGCGTTAACGTCATCAATGATGCTACGCAGGTCTTGAGGGTAAAAATCCAGGTCGTTACCAGTCAACTCATCAAACGCACGATTAAACATACGCAGCAGATCCGCAGACTCATTATTAACAATGGCACTACGCTGTTTATCCCATAGCACGGGCACAGTAACACGGCCGGTATAGTGCGGGTCGGTCATGGTGTAGAGCTGATGGTGAAAGTCGACGTTGTTAATGGGGTCACCACTGGCGCCCTCGTCCTGGCGGTACGTCCAGCCTTGGTCGAGCATCAACGGGCTGACATGAGATGTACCGATCAGCGGCTCCAGCCCTTTCAACTTGCGCATAATCAAGGCGCGATGCGCCCAGGGGCAGGCGAGCGATACATATAAGTGATAGCGCTCTTTTTCAGCGGGGTGACAATCGCCGTCGGTCTCAGCCTGGTCACCCACCCAATCGCGCAACTGGGCAGATTCGCGTACAAACTCGCCGCCGTGCTTTTTGGTGTCATACCACTGGTCTTGCCATTCGCCGTTTACAAGTAGTCCCATGAAGCGTCTCCTGAAAAGTTTTTTGGGTCTTATAGCTATTGCATTACTTTTTTCAGCATACGCCCGCTTCAAGGAGGCTCAAGCGGATGTTTTACGGCCTTTCATTCGAGTCAGTCGAATCATGCAGCGCGCACTCGCTTACCACGGCTTGTTTCAGCGCAGCGGCCATCGCATGGGCCGCAGGCCCTGCCCGATCCCGGTCGCGGAAAATTATCTGAATCGGCACTTCGCGAATACCGCCCGCTGGCAGAGGTAGCGGTTTTAATTGACCACTTTTTAACTCTTCAGAAATACGTGTTTCCGGCATCCACGCAAACCCCAGGCCACGCCTTAGCATATCAAGCGAGGTGTTTAGGTGGCTGACGGTCCAGCGCTGCTCCGCTTTCAGCCAACCCGCGTTGGTTGATTGGCGCAGTGCTGAATCACGTACCACTAACTGCCGATGTTGGGCCAAGTCGCGCAGATCCAATGAGCGCCCCAATTGGTGCAGCGCATGCTGGGGATGCGCCACCGCAACAAAACGCACCGTTACCAGCGGCTCACCTAAAAAGCCCTGCGCCTCAATGCCAGAGACCACAAGATCTGCGCGGCCATCATAGAGCATCTCAATACCGCCATTGAGCACACTCTCGTGTAACTGAACACGCACCTGTGGGTACGTTTCCGAAAAGCGCTCCAACGCTTTGGCTTGAGCGGCAACAGGAAACACCTGATCGATTGCTACCACTACTTCCGCTTCTAAACCAGCGGCTAACCGGGTGGCGACATCCTCAAGCGACGCCGCGCTCTCGATTAATTGACGCGCACGCCGAAGCAGCAGCTCGCCCGCTTCAGTTAACCGCACTTGTCGGCCAATAGGCTCCAACACTTGGACGCCTAACTGCTCTTCTAATTTATGCACGGCATGATTCAGCGTGGAAGGGCTTTTATGTACAGCTTCTGCCGCACGCGCAAAGCCACCGTGGTCAACCACGGCGGCCAACATTTGCCATTGTGAAAGTGTTACCCGGGACATTTCGATTTCCTCAACGCAATACAGCGAAACAATGCGCTTAATGTTCGAAAAAGCATGTGTTCGAAAAGCATGGCTAGAATGCCAGGAAACAGCCGACACTTCCGCCCATGCTTGTAAAATGCTAGATAATAGCCGCTAGTGGCAGGCAAAAAAGCGCTCCACGCCTAGCGAGCGGCCAAATACTTACCATTGGGCATAGTTAAATTTTTAAAAAACGTATTTTTTGCCTATAGTTAACTCAGGATATTTAGTTAGCAAGCTTTACTGGTTACATTTGTTAGCAAACGGTGTTTATAAATAGTAATCTTTATCTATTATTGCTATTTTTATGTTTAATTACATTTTATGTATAGGCATACAGTCTATGCACCCCTGCCTTCATGGGGTATGGTTCCTGGGTTTATTCACTTTATAGTTACTTTTAATCACGAACTCGGCGGTCCATTTACCCATGTTGCGAATCCTCCATTCGCTGCCTCGCACGCATAAATTATTACTGTTACCCGTGGCCACAATGGTCACAGTGCTGGGCACACAAAAATTACTGACGACATACCAAGACTTAAATCAACTGCACACACCGCTTGAAAGCGTGCTGGTACCGCTTCCAAGTGATTCTACTCCGGGCGTTCCCTCCCTGCGTCAAGAACGCACTCCGGTGGCAGAAGCGATCGACCGCGCCTCGCGTGCCCTCGACGCCACTCGTGAAAATATTCCCCTTAGTGAGCTTACAGCTACCGAAATCGTTGACCTTGACGTCATTGCCAATGCGGAAGCTGGTATGGCAAGCCAACCCGCCCCAGGTGGAGATGTCACGGTATTGAAAGCTGCATCTCTTGGTGACGCGCCAACGCTTAATACTTTAGCGCTAGGCAACAGCAGCATTGATGATGGCGCTCTGCACATGGCCATTGTGCTGGGCACACTAGCAAGTGGCATGCTTGATGTAGATGACTCCTCCTCCGTTGAAATAGCCGACGCCACCTCTTATGAGGACTACGGCATTGAGCTATTCGATGATATCTCGTTTCTGGATTTAGAGCTGGCAGCTGAAGAGCCGTTTGTGCCTGAGTGGCAAACACACATTGTCGAATCTGGCGAAACCTTCGCCGTGCTGGCGCAGAATGAATTAGGCCTGGGCTACAGCGAAGTGATGGCACTGCTTGAAGATCTACCCGATCAGCGCATGCTAACTAATTGGCGCGCCGGTCACAGTTTTGATTATCAGCTGGATGAAGATGGCCGCTTGTTATCGCTGCGAATGATGAAAAACACCCGCGATGGCATATTGTTGGAGAAGGATGCAGATCACTTCGCCATCACCACCATAGAACGTCAGGGCGAACCGGTTCAGCGCCTCTATGCAGGTAGCGTCAGCGGTAGTTTTGCGCGCTCCGCTCAGGCGACTGGTTTGAACAGCGGCTCGGTAACGGAATTGACGAAGCTGCTTGAGAAGAAACTCGATTTCAGGCGTGACAGCCGCCGCGGCGATCGCTTCCAGGTGCTAGTCGAATCAGACATGATCGACGGGGAAACGCTTGATTCTCGCGTTCTCGCGGTGCAATACGACGGCGAGCGCATGGATTTAACCGTTGTGCGCAATGCCAACGACGATAATTTCTATACGCCTGAGGGAGGAAGTCTGGATCCGGCCTTTGCCCGTCACCCGTTTGAAGGCAACTATCGGTTAAGCTCCAGCTTCAATCCACGTCGTAAGCACCCGGTCACTGGTCGCATCAGCCCCCATAATGGCACCGATTTTGCCATGCCTATTGGCACACCGGTAACGGCTCCCGCCAATGGCGTCGTTGAGCGCGTGAGCAACCATCACGCTGCTGGTCGTTATGTCGTCATCCGCCACGACAATGGCTACCGGACGCGCTACCTGCACCTCTCCCGGCCGCTGGTAGCGCAAGGCGAACGTGTAACGATGGGCGAGCGTATTGCACTGTCAGGCAACACAGGCCGCAGCACCGGCCCTCATCTACACTATGAAGTCATCGTTAACAACTCACCGGTGAATGCGATGACCGTTCCGCTACCCGAAAACACCAGTTTGAGCGGCGACACGCTTATTGCGTTTCAGAACCAAGCCGCGCCGATACTCGCCACACTGGAAAGCGGCGAAACAGGGCCAGTTAGCGTGGCTAACTATCAGCAGGAAAGCGACGACTAGCGCTTCGCTATCCAGTAACGAATGCTTATACGAAAAACACCGCCTTCAACTAGGCGGTGTTTTTCGTTGGTGTGCATTATTCTTTAAATACTCGACCTTACACTGGGCGCTGCAATGCAGCTAGTAGCGCTGCATCACGGCGGTAGATATCAGGTCTAAACTCCACCTCACCCTGGGCATTCGGCCATGCGGTTAAATAGTGCAGCGCAATAGGAATACGCTGGGTTAAGCTCACATTGCGATCACTTCCCCCATTTAACAGCGTACTCATTTGGTAACGACTGCCGGTGTCTTGCAACAGCATTTGTGCTAGTTCAGCCACGCCTTCAACCCGAATACAGCCCGAGCTGAGCGCGCGCTGTTCACGCTGGAATAAACCCCGCGCGGGGGTATCGTGCAAATAGATCATGTCATCGTTGGGAAACCGCACCACGACACGGCCTAGCGGGTTACCCGCGCCAGCCACTTGGCGCAACATAACGCCACCGGGGCGCTGCCAATCAACCTCCTCAGCAACCAATTGCTCACCCGACAGACTAATCACCTGAATGTTTTTACGCGTCAAATAATCGATATCGGCACGCACCTGGGGTAACACATCCTCGCGCATAATGGTTGGCGGGATCGTCCAGGAAGGGTTAATGGTTAAATGGCTGATCGTGGAATGGATAATGGGCGTTTCACGGCGCGATGACCCCACCACCACTCGGGCATCCCAATGCTGGCCGTTAGGGCGCACGTAGTGCATCCGATAGCCCGCAATATCGACCCATACCCGAGGCTCGGCAGACTGCATCGGACGAATCCACCGCGCGCGCTCTAAATTGACCCGCAGTTGGTCGATTCGCGCCGCCACCGGGGTATTCAACGCCAGGCGGGTTTGTTCGCCCACCACGCCATCTTCCTGCAGTAGATGGCGGCGTTGAAAACGTCTTACAGCGGCTTCTAGCGGCGCATCATAGGTGCGGCGATTAGATGCCGCCTGCACGCCAATCATTGGATAAGCACTGCTGTCGGCCACCTGTAAACCAGCCTCTCCCCACAGCGCTAAACGTTGGCGTAACACATTCACATCGTCGGCTTCGTCGCCTGGCCGCAGCGACTCATCCCGCGCCGCTAGATAGGGTACGCTGCCCAGGTTAGCCAACTGATAATGCTGCTTCAAAGCATCGCGCAACTGCTGATATTCAGCGGATGAGGGCCGGGCCAACGCCATGGCGTTTTCAAGCGCACGGTCATCGATAGCATGCACAACCCGCAGCAGCGAGTAGCCACGTTCAGGGCGCGGCACATCCCACTGGGACTCGACATCACGCGGATTCACCTTGCCGCGCTCTAAATGATCCAGCGCCAGCAGCAGCGATGCTGTCGCTTTAATATCGAAGGAGGCCTGGGTGGCTTCACCGCCTGCTTGACTGCGCTCAAACTCATTGAGCAGCGTGTCAGCGCGGTAATCTTCGGGTGCCAGACCGTCGGTTTCCAAGCTATTTAACGCTGCGACCAATGATTCAACCGCCACCGCACTCTGCCAGGCGGGCTGGCCATCGCGCAGTTGATAAAACTCAGCAATGGGTAGCCGGTGCGCGTCCACCGTGCTTAACTGCTGGGCTAACGCCTGTTGCAACGACGCTGAATCTGCATATGATTTGCTAATGCCTATAGGGCTGTGGGTAAGCGTTAAAACTAGAGCGACCCCTATCGCCCATCGTCTTAGTGGCTGTATCTCGTTCATCGCCCTCTCCTTGCGTTACTATAGTTCCCGACATAAATATTCCATACCGCCGACCAGCGCTTTTATATTAGCTTTTATCTTAGTCGGCTACTCATCATGACTGATATTATTAGCAGGATCGATTTTTATGATGCTTCGCTTACATCTTGTCACATTACTGTTTTCACTGCCTTTAACATTATTTACATTACCCCTGCACGCCGCCAGCTTTTTTGCCCAGGTTGCTTCAACACCACCTTCCGGCGTCTTGCCTTTAAACCACCAGTTGCAGCAGCTCGCCCCCCAGGCATCACCCGACGCACTACGCTTAGCCGCTCAAGCCCTTAATTGTGCCGAACCTAATGCCGAGCGTTTAGCGGTGATCGATTACTCACTGCCGTCTACCGAGCCGCGCCTATGGGTGTTTGATTTGCGCCAGCATAAGCTACTCTTCGAAGAGCTGGTCTCCCACGGTCAAGGCTCCGGTGACGCCCAGGCCGAGACGTTTTCCAATACACCCGACAGTCACCAATCCAGTATTGGCCTGTTTCGTACCATGAACAGCTATTATGGTCGTAACGGCTATTCGCTACGCCTGGAAGGGCTGGAACCCAACGTCAATGACTTGGCGTTCGAGCGCGCTATTGTTATTCACGGCGCTGACTATGTGAGCAACGAGTTTATCGCCCAAACGGGAAGACTCGGGCGCAGCCATGGCTGCCCGGCGGTACGTGAAGATGTGACTTACCCGCTGATTGATAGTCTAAAAGAGGATCAGTATGTGTTCGCTTATTATCCCGATGCAGAGTGGCTTGCCACTTCGGCGTTTCTAGGCTGCACGGGCGTCGCGGCACAGCTTGCCCAGCGCTAATTGTACGGGCTTTATAATAAGCGTGAGCGTTAACAGCCTCAGCCTTGCAGTCATTCAATAGCTCATTTTCATCATTTACGGCAGCTAAATCAGGCGCACCGGGGAACCCTCTGCAATACTTCGTGACAAATTAACACAAAGCGTTGCTATCTGCCGTAGGTGTCTCTGCCATGTTCACCTTTATGCACCCGTATCAAAAAATTCGTCGCCTGGAACAGGAAGTCGCCGACTTACGCGCTCAGCTTGTCGCTGCCACCCCTTCTCCCAGCTGCCGCTTGTTAAGCCTGGTGAAACCGGCACACTCTATCGGCATGCTGCAAGCGAGAGGAGCCGATATGCTGGCTTCTCTGAATAGCGGTATTCAAGAGTACGCTGACCAGCTTGCCGGCGAGCGTGCCACTCTGACGGAGACGAATAATTTAATTGCTGCCGCTGAACAAGCGGTCAATAGCCTTGATCAGCGTTGCCGCGACACCGAGCATGCCGAAGCGTTACCCCCGTTAGTACTGGCCAAAACCTTACACGCCCTAAGCCAATTGCAGGTCGCGCTTGCGCGCAGTGCGGGCCACGCCCAAGCGTTAGCGGTTAGTACAGCGCTCGAAACGGCCCATAGCCAGGGCCTGCTGGGCAGCGCTGACGCCGCCACCCAGCCATCGCCGGGGCTGGCAGCCATTGCTGATGACGTTCACCGCTTAGCACTTACGATGCATCAATTGAGCCACCAACTCAGCCTGCTGATGGAGCAAGTGAATAGCCAGGTAAGAGAGCACTCACAAGCCGTGGTAAAAAAGCGTTTGGTCGATGATGAGATTGCCCTCTCGGCGCAAACAGCCAAACTGGCATTGCATCAGCTCGCTGATCAAACCCAGCATATGCACAAAGTCATCCATCACAGCGCTACCGCTGCATTTTTACACTCCGCCAAGCTTGATCATGCAGTATGGAAATGCCGGCTTTATAAGCAGTTACTGTCTGCCAATACAGATACCCCGCTAGAAGATCATCACCAGTGCCGTTTAGGCCGCTGGCATCAGCAGGGTGAAGGTTACCAACGCTATGCACGCACCGATGCTTATCGAGCGCTGACGGCGCCCCATCGTCGTATGCACGACAGCGGCGCTGAAGCACTCAAGTTTGCCCGCCTGGGTGACCGCAATGGCCAACTGGCCGCTTTAGGCGTCATGGAAGAAGCCAGCCAGCAGCTCGCTCTGCAGTTGGACAACCTCATGGAACACGCCATGTTTGAGGCGCCCTACTCAACCAGCCATCGCTCCCCGTTAGCAGGGGCGCCTTAAGCGCCCATCGTAGAGCTGCCCGCTAAATAGCCTTTCGTCTTCTCTCGCTGCCTATGCCATGCTGTTTCTACTGCAATCACTCTCCCCACCAGTGACAATAGGAAAAAGCATATGGCACAGGTCAAAAAGCTAGACCTCGCGTTACAAGGCGGCGGCGCTCATGGAGCCTATACCTGGGGGGTCATTGATCGCCTACTGGCCGATGATCGTATTGAAATTGAGGGTATCAGCGGTACCAGCGCCGGAGCGATGAACGGCGTGGTGATGGCCGATGCGCTGACACGAGGTGATAAAGCAACCGCTCGGCAAGCACTCCACGATTTTTGGCAAGCGGTGAGTCGTGCGGGCATGGCCAGCCCCATCCGCCGCTCCCCCATGGATATATTAACCGGCAACTGGAGCCTCGATCACTCGCCCGGCTTTATTGCCATGGATCTGTTAAGCCGTGTGGTCTCCCCCTACCAACTCAACCCACTCAACATCAATCCGCTGCGCGATATCGTCGCCAGTCATATCGATTTCGAGCGGGTGAGAAAATGCCAGCAGCTCAAGCTGTTTGTAGCGGCCACTAATGTACGCACGGGCAAACAGCGCGTATTCCGCCGCGAAGAGATGAGCGTTGACGCCGTGATGGCCTCCGCCTGCTTACCCTTTATGTTCCAAGCGGTGGAGATCGACGGCGAAGCGTATTGGGATGGCGGCTATATGGGAAATCCAGCGCTGTTCCCCCTCATGGAAGAGTGCAGCGCGCGAGATATTCTGCTGATACAAATCAACCCTATTAGCCGCAATGAAGTCCCCACCTCAGCGTCGGCGATTATGAACCGTCTTAACGAAATCACCTTTAATTCAGCGCTGATTAAAGAGATCCGCATGATCGCACTACTTAAGCACGCCCTTGATGAGCAAGGTATTAAAAACAGCTACCAACAAGCGTTGTTCCACCGCATCAGCGGTGAGCAGGCGCTGGAAGGGCTCTCAGTGTCCAGCAAATCCAATTCCGAGTGGGCTTTTCTATGCCATCTATGTGAACAGGGCCAAGCAGCCGCCGAGCGCTGGCTAAGCGAGCATTTCGATGCCATCGGCAGCTACTCTACGCTTGATATAGACGCCGTCTATTTGCATGAATAGCAGGCGACGCCCACTACGTTTAAAGCTCTTCTTTCAGAACTCTTCTAGCACCAAGATGCCGCAAAATGCGGCACTGCATGCCCAATCATGCAGCATAGCCTTGATCACTCATCGCTCACACGCGCAGCAAAAATAAATTAACATGCTGATTTTTAGCAACAAACATTCAACTGGCAAACTACCTGCATAACTCCTACCAGTGGTGGTAGGCGTGGACCAGGCCCAACTGGGTACGAGTGCGTCGAACCTGACCTTCAACGGTGAAGGCATGTTCTCGTCAATTGTTTGCGTAACGCGCTAACTCGTTTTGCGTTGCGTAGCGATCAACTCGTTTTATGCCCCGTGAGGCCATCCCATGGACATACGCAACAAAGCCAACCGCATTCGGTTATTTAATTTCTCGACCCCGCAAATGCGCGCTTTCCACTTCTCATGGTTCGCGTTTCATATCTGTTTCTTTGGCTGGTTCGGCATCGCCCCCCTCATGGCGATTGTTCGTGAAGATCTTTCGCTGACACAAACTCAAATCGGCAATACGATTATTGCTTCGGTGGCGATTACCGTTATTGTGCGCCTTGCCATTGGCGTACTGTGCGACCGCATTGGCCCGCGTAAAACCTATACAGGACTACTGTTACTAGGCGCTATCCCGGTGATGGGCATTGGCTTAGCCGACAGTTTTGAAACCTTTCTATTGGCACGCTTAGCCATAGGGGCGATTGGCGCCTCCTTTGTCATTACCCAGTACCACACCTCGATGATGTTTGCCCCCAACGTGGTGGGTACCGCCAACGCTACCAGCGCAGGTTGGGGCAACTTAGGGGGTGGCACCACACAAATTCTGATGCCGCTGATCTTCTCTGGCATGCTGATGCTGGGCGTTAACGAAGCCTTTGGCTGGCGCTTGGCGATGATGGTACCGGGCGTCGTGATGTTCTTTACTGGTATTGGTTACTGGTTTTTCACCCAGGATGCACCCAACGGTAATTTCAGCGAACTGCGTGCACGTGGCGAACTGCCTGAAGCCACGGGTGAGAACGGCGCAGCGCAAAGCTTTCTAACCGCCGCCAAGGATATCCGTGTGTGGGCACTGTTCGTCGTCTACGGCCTCTGCTTTGGCGTGGAGTTGACGATCAACAATATTGCCGCCATCTACTTCTTCGATAAGTTTGATCTCACCCTGGCTACCGCGGGTTTGATCGCTGGTTTATTCGGGTTAATGAATATTTTTGCGCGCACCCTAGGCGGCGTTTTCTCGGATCTCTTCGCCAAAAATGGGGGGTTAAAAGGCCGCGTTCGCTGGTTGTTTATAGCCTTGGTTTGCGAAGGTATTGCCTTGGTGGCGTTCTCGCAGATGCACGTACTCAGCCTCGCAATAGGCATTATGCTGGTGTTCAGCCTGTTTGTGCAGATGGCAGAGGGCGCTACCTACGGTGTTGTACCGTTTATCAATAAAAAAGCCTTGGGAGCCGTTGCGGGCATTGTGGGCGCTGGCGGTAATGTAGGCGCAGTGGGCGCTGCTTTTCTATTCCGCAGCGAAAGCCTGACCTACCAACAAGGCCTGTTCTATCTAGGCCTCACCGTACTGGTTCTGGCCTCTTGTGTGTTGCTGGTGCGCTTTAGCGATGCCACCGAAGCAGAAGAGGCCAAAGCCTACCGCGACGCGGTGGGTGATGACGTAGGCGCAGGCGCTCTGTCGTTACGTTAAGCGCTTTCCAGTACACTCAAAGCACTCCCCTCCTGCTAAAAGCAGCAGAGCGGGAGTGCTCATTTTTAGGCGGCGAGTCACTCAAGGAAATCTCTATGTCCTCAGCGCAGCAACTGCTTCTAACCGCCATCCGTTGCGATATCGACAACCTTACCCACCTTGCCACCACCGCCGATATTGTCGGCGACATTAGTCGCTTTATTCATATGCTCCAGCGTGAACGAGGCGCCTCGACGATTTACCTAGTCTCCCAGGGTCAACGCTTCAAAAACCGTCGCGACACCTACCGTGAGCACAGCCAGCAGGCCGAAACATTAATGCGCCAACGGCTGGAAGCGCTCAGCGAGGAAGCCCGCCCCCAGGCCGCCGCGCGCTTACTACGCCGGATTGCCGCCGTTTGGTATGCGCTAGACGAACTTGGCACGCTTCGCCAGGCCATCGATACCTTTGCCATCACGCCAGATGCGGCAACTCAGGCGTTTAACCAGTTAACCAGTGGTCTGCTCGCCATTGTGTTTGAGGCCGCTGACACCTCTATCGATCCTGATATTACCCGCACCCTGGTCGCCATCTTCCACTTAATGCAGGGCAAAGAGCTGGCTGGCCAAGAGCGCGCCTGTGGCGCCTTTGGCTTTACTCATGGCCACTTCGACGAGTCCCACCGTGCCTTGCTAAACCAGCTTATGACAGATCAACAGCGCTGCTTTGACACCTTTGTCGAGTTTGCGACCCCCGAAGCACAGCAGGCATGGCAAAAAGAGCTTTCACCGCGCACGCTGTCGGGCATTTGCCAGTTGCGCGATATCGCCTGCCAACGCTCGTCGGCATCGCAATCATCGCCCAAAGAGGCACCGGATACTCTGGGTGAAACCTGGTACGAACTGACCACCCTGCGTATCGACTCAATGAAAATGGTCGAAGATGCGCTGATCTCACAGCTGAGCGTGCTTTGCCACCGCAAAATCGCCCAAGCGCAAGACGCTTTAGAGAAAACTAAAACGCAGCCTTGCACTTATGCTCCTGCGCCTTGCGAACAGCTGCTGGCGCTTAATGATGGGCAGCCGTTAGGTGACCTGACCGCCAACGCCCTCACCTCGCCATTAGGTCGCTCGCTGATTGAACTCACCCAGGCTCAGGCCAGCCGTTTACAGGGGCTTAGTGATGAGCTCGAAAATACTCGCAAAGCGCTACGTGAACGCAAACTCATTGAGCGCGCCAAGGGCCTGATCATGGCTCATCAGGAGATGAGCGAAGAGGAGGCTTACCGCTTTCTGCGTAAAACATCGATGGATCAAAGCAAAAGCATGGCAGATATGGCCCAAGCTATTCTTGATCTTTCCGCAATGCTAAAACGTAAAGATGCTAAAACGTAAAACAGTTGGGCGCTTCGTTTACGGTCAATTAGCATCGCAGCACCAATAGCAGAACAGTGCTAACAGCAGAACAGCACCAAGCTGGTTAAGCCTATATTTGCAGGATGCTGCCACCTTAGCCATGCTAAAAGCTTACTTGACTAACCAAGCAAGGAGCGCAACCCATGCAAAACCGCGTGCTATTAATTACCGGCGCATCTAGCGGCATTGGCGCAGCCACCGCCCGAGCAGCCGCTCGTGAAGGCTATAAGCTGGTACTCGCTGCACGTTCTAGTGACAAGCTAGCTGCACTGGCTCAAGAGCTGGGGCCGGAAAACGTGCTGACCTGTGAGCTAGATGTGACCAACATGGATCAGCAGCAGGCCATGGTGGAACAGGCGCTGGAAACCTTTGGCCGCCTGGATGGTGTCTTTGCCAACGCTGGCCGTGGCGGCTCACCCGGTGGCTTTAGTGAGGCCGACCACGACACATGGCGTGAGATGATCCTGACCAACATATATGGCGTGGGCCTCACTATCCAGGCCTGCTTGCCTGCCCTTAAACGTAGCAAAGGCCATGTGTTATTAACCGGCTCAGCGGCAGGCCGCACGACCATTCCAGGCTCTATGTATAGCGCCACCAAATGGGCGGTCACAGGAATCGGCTATAACCTACGCGAAGAGCTGCGCGGTACTGGCATGCGCGTAACATTGATCGAACCGGGAATGGTCGACACGCCCTTTTTTGATGAGTCACCGACCCATGCCTTAGAGGATCGCGACATTGCCAATGCAGTGGTTTATGCGCTTTCCCAGCCAGCCCATGTGGACGTGAATGAAATTCTTATTCGCCCCACCCCGCCGCTTGAATGAGGGGAACGCAGTCTTACAAGCCCCTTGCAATTCACCTGCACTGGCCGCATAACGTGTAATTACCAAGCGCGCTAAGTAATTCCACACTCTACGCGCCCACGAATTTATTTGCAGGTGACCCATGAGCCAACTCGCTTCCACGGCACTTTCCGTCCTCGATCTGGCACCTATTCGCCAGGGCGGCAGTGCCGCTGAGACCTTCCGCGATAGCGTTGCCCTTGCACAATTAACCGAGCGACTGGGCTTTACCCGTTACTGGCTTGCCGAGCACCACAATATTGCCGGTATCGCCAGCGCCGCCACCGCAGTGTTGATTGGCCATATTGCGGGACAAACGTCGACGATCCGCGTGGGCAGCGGTGGTATTATGCTGCCTAACCATCCACCTCTGGTGATTGCCGAGCAGTTCGGCACCCTGGAAACGCTCTACCCTGGCCGTATTGACCTAGGTTTAGGCCGTGCGCCGGGCTCGGATGGCGCCACCATGCAGGCCATGCGCCGCAACGCTCATGCAGGCGTTGACGACTTTCCACAGTTGCTGAATGAGCTACGCAGCTATTTAGCCGATGCAGAGCCTCAACAGCGTGTGAAAGCGGTGCCTGGCCAGGGCACCCATGTGCCTATCTGGTTACTGGGTTCCAGCGGCTACAGCGCACAGCTGGCGGCCAAGCTTGGCCTGCCCTTTGCGTTTGCTGCTCAGTTTGCGCCGGGTTATTTATTCGAAGCCCTTCGTTTATACCGCGACAACTTCCGCCCTTCGGAACACCTGGATAAGCCCCACGCCATGGTCGGCCTTCCCGTGATGGCCGCAGAGAGCGACGCGATGGCTCACTATTTGGCCACCACCGCGCAGCAGAAGTTTTTAAATCTAATCCGCGGTAAGCCGACTCAATCACAGCCACCGGTTGAGCAACTAGACTGGTCGCCGGTTGAGCAAGCCCAGGTCAGCCAGTTTTTAGGCGCGGCAATTATCGGTGGGCCGGAGACGGTGAAGGCGGAGCTTGAAGAGTTCCAAGCGCGTACTGGCGCCGATGAGCTGATGATTAATAGCGACTTTTATAACCACGCTGACCGCCTGCGTAGCTACGAGATCGTGGCTGAGGTCGCTCGGTAAACGCTTCGCCCTAGAGGATACTAATGACCACACTCGCTTTCTCTCCGATGACGGATGACGACTTTGTTGTTTTCTGGCCAACGTTCCAAGCCATTGTTGCTGCGCAAGAAACCTATGCGTTTGATCCCGATATCAGCTTTGAAGCTGCCCGTCAGCTATGGTGTAAAATGCCGGCTGTCAGTGTGGTCGCCAAAGATGAAAATGGCCAAGTGCTGGGTGCCTACTACTTAAAAGCCAACGCGGCAGGCCCCGGTGACCATGTATGCAACTGTGGCTATATGGTCACCCCCGCCGCTCGGGGCAAAGGCGTAGCGCATGCCATGTGTGAACATTCCCAACAACAGGCGCGGGAACTGGGGTTTCTAGCCATGCAGTACAACGCCGTGGTTGCCACCAATGACGTCGCTGTCGCCTTATGGCAAAAACTTGGCTTTAGCATTGTGGGTACCATTCCTAATGCCTACCGGCATGCGCGCCTTGGGTTTGTCGACACTTATGTGATGCATAAGACACTTTAATCGTTACGTTTAAAGTAACGATTGAAAGCACTGGCTTGAGTTAGGAGTTTACGCCCCTAATTCGGCCTTTGTTTCTTACCCCCTTTTTCCCCCACCTTCTTTCTCTATAGAAATGCCCCCCTCTTTTAATCATCGAAAAAGGCCTAAAGACTTTTATTTTAAATACAACTGCCCCCCTTAAAATAGCAAGCAAACATTTAACTATACAACTTTATCGTGATTAAGAATCTATGAATATAATACATTAAAAATAGCTTAATTAACCCGCCAACTTAACAAGCAATTGGTACCTTTTAAAGCTCCCTTAAGCATCAATACAGGTGCTGGGAGCATTTGGAGGCATATCGATGCAAAACATATCCGTTAAAAAAGTGATTGCCGGTGCACTGATCGTGCTTTTAGCGATGATCATAGTACTGGGTAGTATGGGTGTAATGGAAGAACGCGAGGCCGCACAGCTGCTATCAGAAATTAATGAAATAAGCGCTCAGCAAGCAAGTGCTGCCAACCGAGCAGAAACGAATCTAATGGAGGTTCGAGTAAGACTCGAGCGTATGTCCCAGCACTATCGCACGGGTAACGAAAACAATGCAGAGCGGTCGCTAGACGAAGCACGACAGAGCTTGGAAAAATCCGATCAACGCATTGCTGAACTCACAAGCCTTGAGCTAGCGAGTGACTCAGAGCGACGCCCACTGATTGATGCGATTGTTGATAGCTACAACCTTGTTATCACTGACACACTAAGAGAGGATTTAGCCAATGCCCGCTATGAGGCACTTGATAAATATCGGGATCCCATCAATCAGAAATTTTCAAGCTTCAGCACTGCGATCAATAATTTTAATAATTACGCACTAAGCAGAGGCAACCAAGTTCATTCAGAGGCCCAACGTGACAGTGTCATTTTTGGCATTACGGTGGGCGTACTCATTTTAGCCGCCATTGTCCTCTATATTGTGGTGCAAATAATGATTAACCGGCTCGTTATTAATCCACTCCAGCGTGCGGTTAGGATATGTGAGAATGTGGCTAAAGGTGATTTGACTAGCCACATTGAAGGCAGGGGACGTAATGAGATCGGTCGCCTTTATAGTGCCATGGAAGATATGCAAGAGCGCCTGGAGGAGATGATTGGCACACTCAATCAAAGTAGCGAAGCCGTCGCCTCTAGTTCCAAACAAATCGCGAGCGGCAGCCAAGACCTCGCCTCACGTACCGAGCAACAAGCCGCGGCATTGCAACAAACCGCCGCAAGTATGGATGAAATTTCATCGATTGTGCGGCAGAACGCCGACACCGCCGGTCAAGCACAGCAACTAACCCAAGACGCAGCGCAACAGGCGAATACCGGTAAACAGGCCTCAGAGCGCACTAGCCTACTGATGCGCGAGCTGGAAGAGACCTCACACAAAGTCCACGATATTGTCCAGGTGATTGACTCGATCGCCTTTCAAACCAATATCCTGGCGTTGAATGCGTCGGTGGAAGCGGCTCGAGCAGGCGAGCATGGTAGAGGCTTTGCGGTGGTGGCCAGTGAAGTCCGCTCATTAGCCACAAAGACCTCCACTTCTTCGAAAGAAATACGCACCATGATTGAAGATATCTCGCAGCGTATTGTGGTGGGTGCGGAGCAAGCAGCGAAAAATGGCCATGATATGGCGGAGATCAACGAAGCAATTCGTAAAGTGACCGAGATGATGCAAGAGCTCGCTCTCGCCGCAAAAGAGCAGGAGATGGGCATTAGCCAAGTGAGTACAGCAGTTTCTCAGATGGATTCCGCCACTCAGGAAAATGTGTCGTTGGTTGAAGAAACCAGTACGGCATCAGCGTCACTTCAGGATGAAGCCACCCGTTTGGCGGAGTTAGTTACCACCTTCAAACTCAAGCACGCCACTAACAGTGGCACAGCAAGCCCCGCCGTCACTAGCTCACAGCGGACTGCTTCTACTCATCGCTCTTATCAATCTAAACAATTGCCTAGCGCCACACCCGATTGGGAAGCGTTTTAGAGAGGCGTTTTAGACCGCACTTTGGGGCCAGCTCGGCTGGCCCTTTACCATCGAGCCAACGCTAACATTAATAAAAATTACAGACAGTAAAATGCAAATATTGACAGAATAGGGTACGTTTTCTCTACATAATAATGAAATTAAATAAATTCTTTCTCTGTGATGGCAAATTATGTCTGTTCAAGCTTGGTTATTTTCACGCTTCTCGCTGCGCTCGCGATTTATTGCCCTGATTGCCACATTGGTGTTTGCCACAACGCTGCTACTGGGCTGGGTGGCATCGCGGGAATCGGCGCAGCAAATGGAAGATAATATTGGTAATGCGACCGCCGAAGCAGCCTATCAAATGATAGATAAGCTGGATCGCAACATGGATGCACGCATCAAAGAGGTAAAACTCCTATTAGCCATGCAGGCGCTCACTAGTGACACCAATACTAGCGCTTTACGGGAGCATCTAGAGCGTCTGCAAGACAACCACAACGTCGTTTCGTGGATTGGCTTTACCGACCCAGCAGGTACGGTTCAAGCAGCGACGGGGGGGATTTTAGAAGGCGTTTCAATCGCGCAAAGGCCCGTATTTATTGAAGGGCGCGAGACACTCTGGATAGGTGATGTTCATGAGGCAGTGTTACTCGCACAGCTACTGCCCAACCCCAGCGGTGAAGCGCTTAAATTTGTCGATATTGCCACCCCGGTGTATGACCGCAATGAAGAACTCCAGGGCGTTCTGGCGGTACATTTGAGTTGGCAGTGGGCCGAATATATTCAGCACTCCATGTTCGCTCCCACTCAGCAGCGGCAAGATGCCGAGATGCTATTGCTTTCAGCTAACGGTACCGTACTGCTGGGCCCAGAGGCACTTATAGGTCAAACGCTAAACAGCCTAAAACGCATACCAGGCCCCACCACAACATCACCGCAATGGGCGATTGAAACCTGGCCCAATGGCGAACAGTTTGTCACCGGCTATGCGCGCAGCAGCGGCTTTGAAGACTTCTCTGGCCTAGGCTGGGTTGCCGTTAGCCGTAAACCGGTATCTACCGCCTTTGCCCCTGTGGAAGAGCTGCAGACAGCGATTATGGGCATAGGTATACTCTTGGCACTGTTATTTGCAATGGCGGGCTGGATGATTGCCTCTCGCATGGTAGCCCCTCTCTCTCGCTTAGCCAGTGCCGCCGATAGAATACAGGATGGCGAACATGCGGATTGTATTCCTCTGGAAAACGGTTCTCCTGAAATGAAACGCCTGTCGACCTCTATGCGCAATATGGTTAGCCGCTTGCTGGATCAACGGCAGACGATCCACCGCTTGGAAGATTTAGCCAATACCGACCCACTAACGGGCCTGCCTAACCGTGCGTTTCTGAATCAATATCTGCAGCTCGCCATCCCAGAAGCTGAAAGAAACCAGCAAAGCATGGTGGTGATGTACATCGACCTGGATGGTTTCAAACAGGTCAACGATGAACTGGGCCACCATGCAGGAGATCTGCTGCTCATTGAGATTACTCAGCGCCTGAAAAATGCCCTGCGCAGTGGCGATGTGGGGGCGCGCCTGGGTGGCGATGAATTCGTCATGGTGCTAAAAACCAAGCCGGAGCACCTGGAAATGCTGACTCATGAGGTTAGTAGGCGTTTACTTACCGCTATCGCCCAACCGATTTTATTGCCCGAAAACAAACGCGCCCATGTGGGCTGTAGTTTGGGCGCCGCCTGGTGGCCGCACCACGGCCTGCATATTGATACGGTGCTACAACTTGCCGATGGCGCCCTGTATGAGGCGAAAAGCAAAGGTAAACATCAGTTAGTGATTCACAAACCTTGCCGTTAATTTCAAATCTTAGGCATTAACCTCAAACGTTAGCCATGAACCTCAAACGCTAGTCATTTATATCAAAACATTGTTGCAGCTGCTGCTCAGCGGCTGCGCTACCCATCGCCGTTAACTTAGCGATATTGCGCTCGGGGATAGCGTCAGTATCACCGTAAAACTCAATCGCCTTTTCGACGCTCTCTTCGCGCAGCAAATGCACCATGGCGTAGGGAGAGCGGTTGGTATAGTTAGCGGCATCATCAGGCTCAGCATCCTCGAAACAGTAATCGGGATGAAAAGTGGCGATTTGATAGACCCCTTCATACCCCTGATCGACAAGGATGCTTTCGGCCAGCTCAACAAAATCCAGGTAGTGATCAAAGCTTTTGAACAGCGTTGGGAAGACCAGCAGCGTCGTTTCTGTTTCCGGATGCTCATCCAGCCACTGGACTTCGACCATCAACTCCTCAAGCGCCACTTCAATTTTCTTGGAGCGCACCACCTCAACGCGAATGGTTTCACGCGCTAGCTCCCGCTGAGCGAACGGGCAAATATCATGTGCCACAATGAAGGTACGCACCCAGTTTAGCGTTTGCGCAACTACTTGGTTATCTGCGTGTTGGTTATCTGCGTGCATAGCACCCTCTTTACTTATTTGGTCGGCGATGACCGACACTCTGTGCGCGGCAGTTTAACAACTGTTCATGACCCACTACACGTGCTCTTGATAGCGCTTTAGGGCAACTTCATAAGATTTGTGGATATGGTCGTCCATCAATTCACGCGCTGTTTTTGCATCGCGCTGCAGCGCCAGCTCCACGAGTTGATGATGCTGCTCATCCAGCTCCTGGCGAATCGTTGGCATTTTTGGCCCCAGACGCCGGTAGCGGTCAAACTGATCGTGCAACTGCTCAATAAAGCGTAACAACCAGACGGATCCACACGGCGCCACCAAAGTACGGTGAAACTGGGTATGCAGATGCTCCCACTCCTCGCCTTTATCCAGGGTGATATCGGCCCGCTTCAAACGGTGCGCGGCGGCCAGTAAATCAGCCTCCCAAAGCGAATCACCGTTAGCAATGGCTCGTTCTAGCGCCATTCCCTCCATTTCCAAGCGCATTTGAGCAATATCGTCCAGCTCATCCCGGGAAAGCTTCGGCACCCGAAAACCGCGCTGATTCTCCTGCACCAGCAACCCATAAGCCGCCAATTTATTGAGCGCTTCTCGTAGCGGGCTCAAACCGACTTGGTAGCGATCTTTAAGCGCATTGATCGCGAGCTTTTCACCGGCAACAAAACGCCCACCCACCAAATCCTTGCGTAAATGATCAAACACACGACTTGATGCAGTACCTGCTGGCCCTACTGGCTTAGCCGATGTAGGTAAAGAATTATTCATGACGATGTCCTTTATTCATCTCAGTTCCCGCTGTCCATTCTATTTTCACTGTTGACGTTGGATCGGGCACTACCTATATTCTATTTTAGACAAGATAATCGATTTTTTAACCTACAAACGATAAATAAGGTCTGGGTATGCTACTGATCTCCTCGTTGGTTTTGCGGGATGTGCGTCCATGAATCCACCCGCTGTCTCCTGGCAATTGTTCTGGGCCTTTTTCCGCGTTGGGATCTTTGGTTTCGGTGGTGGCCCCGCCATGATTCCCTTAGTACGCGCAGAGGTCGTCACCCGCCACCACTGGCTAACCGATGAAGAGTTTGCCGACGTGCTGGCGATTGGCAATACCTTACCGGGGCCCATTGCCACCAAAATGCCCGGCTACATTGGCTACCGAGTGGGTGGTGTAACAGGTTGTATCGCTGCCGTCATCGCCATCATTGTGCCCATGATTGTAGCGATGATTGTCATGTTAGGCGTTTTCAGCCGCTACCGCGATGTGGCATGGATTCGCGGTATGGGCCAAGCGGTAGTGCCCGTCGTTATGGTCATGATGGCGCAGCTCACCTGGGACTTTTTTGATAAATCACAGGCAGCCCTTGGCTGGCTGGTCAGTATTGCCATGGCCATTATTGCCGCCGGGCTAATCTACTGGCTTGGCATTCACCCGGGCTGGGTAATTGGGGCCATTCTCGTTGCCGCACTGCTGCGCCCTGACAGCAAGAAAAAAGCGGAGGGGGCGGCATGATTTATTGGGATCTTTTCTTAGCGTTTTTTATCCCGAACATTATCGGCTATGGCGGCGGCCCAGCCATTATTCCACTAATCGAAGCCGAAGTGGTGGGCCGTTATGGCTGGATGACCGCGCAAACCTTCGCCGAAACATTAGCCTTGGGTAACGCACTACCCAGCCCTATCGCGACCAAAATGGCGGGATATGTTGGCTATGAAGTAGCAGGTGTTGGCGGCGCTTTCATCGCCGTAGCCGCCACGGTGATTCCCACGCTGCTGCTAATGCTGGGTGCATTGGGGCTTCTCTACCGCCACCGTGACTCACCTCGCGTTAAGCGCATGAGCCAGTGGGTTCGCCCAGTTATCGCCATGATGATGGCCTGGCTGACCTTAGGGTTTCTGCTCGAAAGCCTCGACAGCAGCGGTGCGATCCACACACTGATTATTGGTGTAGTGGCGGCTATTGCACTCATTCGCTTTAAAACACATCCCGCCTTTGTGGTCATAGGCGCCTTGGTTTATGGAGGGCTTCTTATTCCGTAAAGATAACTAAAATCTTACAAAAAAACCTAGGGGTATCACCACTCAACACGCCAAAACTCACAACAATTCATGGATCAATGAGGTAAACAATGACACTTAAATCGCTATTCACTACCACCGTTTTAGCGGCAGCACTTTCCATTCCAGCATTTGCTACGGCTGCTGATAGTTATCCTGACAAACCTATCGAGTTTATCGTGCCTTGGGGGCCAGGTGGCGGTAGTGATTTGCTTATGCGTTTAGTAAGCAGACACCTTGAAACAGAGCTAGGCCAAGCTGTACCTGTTATCAATATGCCTGGTGCCAGTGGCACAGTAGGCCTAAGGGAAGCCTCTCGCCGTGATAGCGATGGATATACTATCTCCCAGATACATGAAGGCCTGTTGATTGCGCACCATTCTGGCGTTACTGATCTCAACTGGGACGATTTTGATGTTGTTTCAATGATGACCAGCGATAACTCGGTCATCGTAGTTAGTGCAGATACTGGCTGGGAAACGCTTGACGATATGCTGGTTGATGTAACCTCAAACCCAGGTGAGTATCGGATGGGCGTTACATTAGGCGGCATTCCACATTTGTGGGCTGTGCAGTTTGAAGAGTCAACTGGCACTCAGTTTGGCTATGTGGGGTATGAAGGGACTGGCGAAAGGCTACGTGCACTAGCGGGCGGGCATATCACCGTGGCCATTGAGGATTACCACTCAGCCCGCGCCTTCGTAGAAAATGGTGATTTGAATGTACTAGCAGCTGCTACTTCCGAGCGCATTGAAGAGTTGGCCGATACACCCACGCTGAAAGAACTCGGGCATGATCTTGAGTTCTTGGTCACTCGTGGTGTTGTTGTTCCTAAAGGAACGCCTGAACCCATTATTTCCACGCTGGAAAGTGCTCTTGAAAATGTCGCTAATAGTGAAGAATTTAAAACCGACATAGAGAATGTAGGTGGCACAGTACGTTACCTTAACCGAGAAAATTACACTGCTTATTTAGAGCGTAATAACGAGTTCATTGAAAACAACGCTCACCTCCTTGATTAAGGAAACGTTGTGCTTTAGGAGGCTTTTATGGAGCGCAGAAGTCCTGAGACAGCGCTAATCCCCGCGTTACAGTTGCTGTCTTATCTTATCATCGCCCTTGGCGCTTTATTCATGGCCTTCAAGGCCGGCTCATTGCCGGCCTCTCGTTGGGAGCCCATGAGTGCAGGCACTTTCCCACAAATCATTTTTTTCAGTATTGCTATTTTATGCGGTATGGCAATTATATTTGAATTCTCCAAGCACGGCTTACCACGTACATCCTTTTATATTGCTTGGAAAAAATTAATTGCACTTAAATCCGTCATCATCAACCTAGTGCTATTTACTGTGTATATGACAGCAATGCCACTTGCTGGATTTATTATCAGCACTTTTGCATATCTACTTACTACGCAGCTTTATCTAGCACCCTGGAAGTCTACTACCGTAGTGATTGCCATTTTCGTCGCCATCCTCTTTTCTGCTGGGCCTTACTATTTATTTTCTGAGGCCTTCAACATCTATCTTCCTCGTGCTCAATGGTAATGTGATCTATGACTGATGCTTTCCTCATAGCGCTAGGGGGCGTGACCGAACCCTATACGCTATTACTAATGGCAGTAGCGACTTTTGCAGGTATTGTTGCCGCAGCAATTCCTGGCTTCACGATTACGATGGCCATTGTCCTTACGTTGCCCCTTACATTTGCCATGCCCCCCATGCAGGGTATTGCAGTCATGCTATCTGTTTACGTAGGGGGATTAAGTGGGGGCTTGTTTAGTGCTGCTTTGCTAGGTATCCCAGGCACCCCTTCATCGGTTGCCACCACCTTTGATGCCTTCCCCATGGCTCGACAAGGTAATCCTGGAAAAGCACTATCCTTGGGATTATTCGCTTCATTTGTGGGCTCTATTATTTCTATTGCTGTACTGATCGTTGCCGCGCCTCCACTCGCGCTTCTGGCCGTTAAACTAGGGCCCTGGGAATATTTTGCGCTTATTATTTTTGCTTTGACCGTCATAGCCAGCCTAGTGGGTGACTCTCTTATGAGGGGACTGATCGCTGGTCTAATCGGTATCGGTATCGCCACTATTGGCCCTGATCCACTCATGGGCCGCGAGCGATTTACCTTTGGCTACGAAATCCTAACTGCGGGCATACCGTTCCTGGTTGTATTAATAGGCATGTACGCCATGAGCCAGCTACTTTCCGAGTTAGAGCCAGCCACCGGAGGCAGACCGCACTCTTCAGGCGCATTAATCAGTGGGGACATGCGCCCTCACCTCTGGCAGACCATAAAAGACATCTTATTGAAGCCCGTCAATGTTATACGCTCATCCTTACTCGGTGTGTTTATTGGCGCAGTACCTGGTGCGGGTAGCTCAATCTCTAACCTATTAGCTTATGACCAAGCTAAACGAGCGTCTAAACACCCAGAAACGTTTGGTAAGGGTGAACCTCAGGGCGTTGTGGCTTCTGAATCAGGCAACTCATCAACGGTGGGCGGCAGTCTAATACCATTGATAGCGTTAGGCATACCTGGATCCCCCGCAGATGCAGTTCTAATGGCAGCCATAATGGTACACGGCATCAGCATTGGCCCGCGCTTAATACTTGATCATCCCGACTTGGTTTACAGTATGTTTATTGCCATGGCGATAGCTTCTGTCTTCATGCTGGTAATAGGCGTTATCTTGATGAGGGCTTTTTTACGGCTATTAAATGTACCTAAGTATATTGTTGTGCCCGTTGTACTTGCATGCTGTGCCATTGGTACTTACACCCTGAACAACCGCCTATCTGACCTTTATCTACTTGCCTGTATTGGTGCAGTGGGATACCTCCTAAAAAAACTGGATTACCCGCTAGCACCTCTTGTACTTGGCGTTGTATTAGGCCCTATAGCAGAAACTAACTTAAGACGGGCCTTCCAGACCAGCACTGACTGGACGCTCTTCTTCACTCGGCCCATATCAGCGCTGCTGCTTACGCTGGCGGTTGTGTCTGTGATTTACAGTATTTATAGCTATATGAAACAGCGCCGTCTAATGGCTCAACGTCTCGATGCTACATCTAAATAGGAATACCCATGCACACTGATCCACACTATTACCCTTCCGCCTCACGCCGCATGGTCACGTTTGGGAAACGCGGGATGGTCGCTACGTCTCAATCGCTTGCCGCACAAGTTGGCATAGATATGTTACGAAAAGGCGGCAATGCTATCGATGCAGCCATTGCTACTGCCGCTGCTTTAACCGTGGTTGAGCCCACCTCTAATGGTATTGGCAGTGATGCTTTTGCTCTGGTGTGGGTAAAAGGTGAACTGCATGGCCTCAACGCTAGCGGCCCTGCCCCAAAGGGTATTTCATGCGATGCCGTTAAGGCTTTAGGTCATGATGAAATGCCTGCCCATGGATTAGTACCCGTCACCGTACCAGGTGCACCTGGTGCCTGGGCCGCGCTTTCAGAACGTTTTGGTAAGCTGCCTTTTGAGCAGCTATTAGCGCCAGCAATAGAATTAGCGGAAGAGGGTTTCGCTGTATCTGCAGTGGCTAGCCAGCTCTGGAAAAGTGCAGAAGAACGCTATGGCCAATACGGGACAGACGAATTTACACCTTGGTTTACCCATTTCACGCCCAACGGCCAAGCACCTAAAGCGGGTGATGTTTGGCGTTCTCCAGATATGGCTAAAACGCTGCGAGAAATTGCCAGCAGCCATGCTGATGCGTTCTATCAAGGCAGCCTAGCGGATGCGATGGATGCCTTTTCACGTCAGCATGGCGGCTTCTTACGCAAAGAAGATTTACAAGCTTTCAAACCAGAATGGGTCAAACCCATAAGTGTCCGATATCGCGGCCATGATATTTGGGAAATTCCTCCCAACGGCAGCGGATTAATTGTGCTTCAAGCCTTGGGTATTCTTGAATCTTTAAGCGAACAGTCAAATGATCAGATAGAAACTATCCACCGCCGGATAGAGGCTACAAAACTTGGTTACGTAGACGGCTTAAACTACATTACTGAACGCTCATCTATGCAACCGAGCGTTGAGCAGATGCTGAGCGATGATTACTTAACATCTCGTGCCTCACTGATCGGCGAACAGGCCATTGACCCCGTACATGGCAACCCGATTAAGGGGGGCACCGTTTACCTGGCAACCGCTGATGATGAAGGTAATATGGTGTCATTCATTCAAAGCAACTTTGAAGGCTTTGGCTCTGGCATCGTAGTGCCGGGCACCGGCATCAGCCTGCAAAACCGTGGCTGGTCGTTCTCTTTAGATCCGCAGCACCCTAATGCGCTGGCGCCTGGAAAGCGCACCTATCACACCATCATTCCCGGATTTATCACCAAAGATAACCAAGCCGTTGGGCCCTTTGGGGTAATGGGTGGCTATATGCAGCCTCAGGGTCATGTGCAGGTAGTCACGGCCATGCTGGAGGATCAGCTCAACCCTCAGGCAGCGCTTGATATGCCGCGCTGGAAGTGGACCAAAGGCAAAACGATCGAAGTCGAAGCCGACTTCCCCAATCACTTAGCGCTGGCACTGGCCCGCCGCGGCCACGACATCGTTAAAGTCGCCGATTCAATCAGCTTTGGCCGTGGCCAAATCATTCTGCGCAATCCTGATACCGGCGTGCTCCAAGGCGGCACCGAACCGCGCACCGACGGGGCAGTGCTTCCCTGGTAATACCTCACTACTAAACTGCCTCTCCGCCGCGTTGCCGTTGAAGGCAACCGGCGGTTGTTAGCTAGCTATTTCGACTAGCTATTTCGACTAGCTATCTCCCCTCAATCACCGCATTATGGCTGCTTTTTTTTATTAGGGTTCTGCCTTTTTCACTATGTCTCCACCGCCCTCTTCTCGCACATCTTCCGCCTCTCCACTAAGCGGCTTTTTTGGCGTATTTCGTTATAGCCGCCGCGCACTCGGATTAGTGTGGGAAACCTCTCGTTGGATGATGTTTGGGTTAGCGCTGTGCACTCTGGTCGCTGGGGTTCTGCCTGCCGTGGCCGCCTGGGTCGGCCAGTTGATCGTGGATGGCGTAGTGAGCGCGATGGAGTCCCATCAAGCAGCCACTGATCCCAACCTGCTAGTGTCCATTGCACCGGTGCTAAAGCTGGTGGGTATTGAAGCCGTGATTATTGCGTTTATTGCCCTAGCCCAGCGCGGCCTTTCGGCCCAGCAATCGCTGTTGCGGGCACTGCTGGGTCAGAAGGTCAATGTGATGATCCTGGAGAAAGCTGGCCAACTGTCACTTAGCCAGTTTGAGGATTCAGAGCTTTACGACCAACTCACGCGCGCTCGGCGTGAGGCGTCTACGCGCCCGCTTGCCCTGGTGAATAAAACCTTTGGACTGCTGCAAAATGCTATCTCGCTGGGCAGCTTCGGGGTGTTGCTGGTGCAGTTCTCCCCTTGGGCGCTGTTGATCTTGGTGGCCGGCGCCCTGCCAGTATTTATCTCTGAAGCCAAATTCTCCGGCGATGCCTTTCGGCTGTTCCGCTGGCGCTCACCGCAAACCCGTATGCAGATCTATTTAGAAACGGTGCTGGCACGGGAAGACAGCATTAAAGAGGTAAAGCTATTTGGCCTTGAGGGGCTATTTCTCAAGCGCTACCGGGATATCTTTACCCAACTATTTGCCGAAGACCGTCGCTTAACGTTACGCCGGGAAAGCTGGGGGTTTCTGCTCGGATTGCTGGGCACCCTCACCTTTTACGCCGCTTACGCTTGGGTAGTGATTGAAACCATTGCTGGTGCACTTACTCTGGGCCAGATGACCATGTACCTTATGGTTTTTAAACAGGGCCAGGCCGCGCTCTCCGCCAGCCTGACGGCTATTAGTGGTATGTATGAAGATAACCTCTACCTCTCCAATCTTTACGAGTATCTGGAGCAGCCGGTGGAAGGAGAAAGCGGTACGCTCACCCAGGGCGCATTGCCCGGTGACGGACTCCGTTTCGAACACGTTAGTTTCTCCTACCCCGGCGGTGACTCTGTTTTCCAAGATCCGGTTCTCCACGATATTTCGCTGCACCTCTGCCCAGGGCAGAGCTTGGCCTTAGTCGGCGAAAACGGCTCGGGCAAAACTACCCTCATTAAACTGCTAACACGGCTCTACCATCCTACCCAAGGACGAATTCTGTTAGATGGTAGCGACCTGCGCGAGTGGAGCACCCAAGCCCTGCGCGAGCGTACCGGCGTTATTTTTCAGGACTTCGTGCGTTATCAACTCCAGGTGGGCGAAAACCTGGGGGTTGGCGATACCCACGCCTTTAACGACGAACAGCGCTGGCAGCGCGCCGCCCGCCACGGTATGGCCGATGAGTTTATTACCCGCATGGCTAGCGGCTACCAAACACAGCTTGGCCGTTGGTTTAAAAATGGCCAAGAGCTTTCCGGTGGCCAGTGGCAAAAAATAGCTCTTTCAAGGGCTTATATGCGCGAGAACGCCGACATATTAGTGCTAGACGAGCCCACCGCTGCCATGGATGCCGCCGCAGAAGCCGAAATATTCGCCCGCTTTCGCGAACATAGCCGCGATAAAATGGCGATTTTAATCTCTCACCGCTTCTCCACGGTACGCAGCGCCGACCTTATACTAGTCATCGACCAGGGCCATATCATTGAACGCGGCACCCATGAAGAACTACTTGAGACTAATGGGCGTTATGCGAAGCTGTTCCATTTACAGGCAGCAGGTTATAAGTAAATTCTCAAACACAAATCGTTCCTATTATATTAAATGCTGACTTGTTATAAAGTTACTTAAGGCTTGGATCGTAAACAAAAGTGACAAACGTCACAAATCCATCGACCCTGCTAATACTTTAAAGGTAATGTGCTTCTATAGTTTTTTCATTATAGGAGCGTCGCACATGAACCGCCTCCATCAGATAAAGGTTAAATATGCCATTGCCTTTATTAGTGTCGCCTTATCACTGTTAGTTATTGTAGTAGCAGATATGCTGCTCGTTAACATGGTAAAAAGCCGCTTAGACACTTTTATTAACAATTACATTCCTGCCACTTCAACCGTACTTAACGCGGATAGAGACCTTTACCAAGCACGAGTAGCTGAGATCGAGTACCTGTTATCGGATCCCCGCTCAGAACGAGCGTCCACGCTAATCGCTGAGTTTGAAGAAAATGCTCAGCAGGCGTACGACCGCATGGGGCAGTATGCCCAGCATATGCAAAACTACCCAGAGCTAACCAATCAGCTAGCTAATTTTGAAACGCTATATGGTGATTGGAAACAAGAGGCCTCGCGTGTTTTTGAACTACATCAAAGCGGAGAGACAGCAGCAGCGCTAACCTTGCTCTCCGGATCTTCATTAGAAAAATTCAACACACTGCGCGATATCTATGATGTTTCAGGAATGAACGTAGAAACAGCTGCTTATCAAGCGGAAGAAGCCATTGTTGAAAGAATTCAACTGCAGCAAACCTCCACTGTTATTATCGCTCTAATCATTTTTATTGTGGCAACGCTTATTGCTCTATTAGGGCCGTTAATGATGTCACGAGCCATTCGCCAAATTAGTGGACGTATTAAAGAGATCACCGAAGGTGATGGCGATTTAACTGCGCGTATTGACAGCCAGCGCCGCGATGAAATTGGTGAGCTTGCGCAGCAGTTTAATGCCTTTATAAAACGCATTGACGATACACTTCAGTCGGTTAGCAGTAGTACCGTTAGCTTGCAGCATGCGTCTACTGAAATTGCCAAAAGCAGTCAGGAGCTTTCAGCACGTACTGAGCAAGCCGCTGCGAATTTACAGCAAACCTCTGCTTCAATGGAACAAATCGCTGCCGTGGTAAACAACGCCTCTGACTCTGCCCAGCAGGCCGACCAACTCGCGCTTTCAACCCGCGACCTTGCTCAGCAGGGCTTGCACTCCATGCATAGCGTTGAGCAGACCATGGATACCATTAACGACTCGTCATCTGAAATCAGTAATATCGTCAGTCTGATAGATAGCATTGCTTTTCAAACCAATATCCTGGCGCTGAATGCGTCAGTAGAAGCCGCCCGTGCAGGGGAGCATGGGCGGGGCTTTGCGGTTGTCGCCCAAGAGGTACGCATCTTGGCCAGCCGCTCCAGTGATGCATCCAAAAATATTGCCACGCTGATCAATACCTCATTAAGCCGAACAAAATCTGGCGTTGACCAAGTGAAGCAAACCGGTGCAACCATGCAGGAAATGGTAAAAAGCATCGAGCGTGTGGCCAATGTGATTGCCGAAATTAGTGCCGGTGCCAAAGAGCAGAGTGTGGGTATAGGTCAAGTGAATGACGCGGTCAACGAGCTGGATAGCATGACCCAGCACAATGCCTCCATGGTAGAAGAATCTAGTGCTGCCGCGGCGGAGCTAAGAGAGCAAGCCGACCGGCTGAGCGTGCTAGTGGGTGCGTTCAAACTCAGTAATACCAACCAGCAACACGCCATTGGTCAAACAGCGCTTTCCGCCAAGACACATAAGCCCTCGCCTACTGCACCGCGCCGTTTGGCGAGTACCCAGCCACCCGAGTGGGAATCTTTCTAAGTAATTCCAGCTTATTTCCTCCTTGGGCTTCGACAAGCCCAAGGAATTTAACCCCTTGCTTACAAGCATTTTCCTTTCCAACTACCGCACCACGCGATAACCAATAGTAAGGGTCATCAAAGGAATCTCTATGCTGTCGAATGCGTTAATTATTGATGATGATCTGGATGTTCAACTACTGGGCACGACACTCCTAAGTCAACATGGTTACGAGGTACTCACGGCGGGTAGCCTGGGAGAGCTGGTTCGCCAGCCTGCATTACTCAATGCCGAGCTAATCCTACTTGATTTTGGATTGGGTGAATTTACCGGCCTAGATATACTCGACTACCTTTACGATTTACGCATAAAGGCATCAATTTTGCTCATCAGCAGCTGTGCGCAAGATACCGAAGGACGGGCTATTGCAGCAGGCAAGGCGCTTGGTTTTCACATGCTCGGCTTTCTACCCAAAGCAAAGCTATTCACCGATCTAGCATCATTTCTTGAGCCATTCAAAAAAGCGCCCAAAGCGCCTACAAGCAATGAGTTGGCGAAAGCCATTCATGAAAAACAGCTATTTCTCGTCTATCAGCCCCAAATAGACCTTCAAAAAAACCAAGTCATCAGCGCCGAAGCACTGGTACGCTGGCAAGATCCCCAACGTGGGGTGCTTTACCCCGATAGCTTTATCCGCTTGGCAGAGCAGAGCGGGCTGATGCTTCCCCTCACCTGGTACGTTATTGAGCTTGCCATGAAGCAGCAAGCCCAATGGCTGTCACAAGGGTGGGATCTAAATATCTCGATTAATATACCGGCGGCCTTTATTCAAGCAGAAGGCGTCCTGGAGACATTTGATCAACTCACCCAAGTGCATAATGCTGTTCTTAGCAAGATCACCTTGGAACTCACCGAAACGGTGGGGGTGGAGTGTTTGGGCTACGCTTGCTATGTGCTCAAAGCGTTACGACAAAGAGGCTGTAAACTGTCGTTAGATGATTTTGGTACCGGTCACTCTTCGCTGAAGCAGCTCTATCGGTTGCCTTTCAGCGAGCTCAAAATTGATCGTAGCTTTGTCTCGCAGATTGACCGGGATCAAAAAGCACTGGTGATCACCGAGTCGATTATCGACTTAGGCAGACGCCTGGGATTGACTGTCGTCGCCGAGGGTATCGAAACATCGGCGCAGTTCACCCTGCTTGCTGAAGTTGGGTGTACGGTTGGACAAGGCTACTGTATTGCTCACCCGTTAACCGCTGGCGCTTTCAACACATGGCTACGCGAGTACTCACCCTCTGCTCTAATAGCGCATCAAATGAGCATGCTTTCTTGCTCTAAAGCCTGCTGAGTAGTGACTTGGAGAGAAATTAAACGCTCCAGATAAATAGCCAATTCGTTTAATGGGGCTTCTAGCGCTGCCTGCTCCAATTGGCTGGCTTGTTCTGCAATCGCCGCACAACCTAGCGAAGAGGCGGCTCCCTTCAGTGAGTGCGCCTCTTGGCACAAGGCAGAGCGATCTTCTGACTGCCAGTAGGCGTTAAGACGGGCACTGCGCTCACTAAGCCGCATTAAAAATGTAGACAGCAGTGCCCCCAACGCTCTTGGCTCAAAAGTGCTTTTCAGCTCTTCACAAAGGCGCTTATCGAGTACTTGAACAGCGCCGACGGTGTCACCCAGTGATTGGTGGCTTTTAGGCGAATAACCGTCAACGTTATCAACCGCTAAGATTTCATCGTTAGAAAGATAGCGGCAGACCACCAGGTTCAACTCATCCCGAGTAAAGGGCTTATGAATCATATCGTCCATACCGCTTTGCATACAGCGTTCGCGGTGCTCTGGCATAACATTAGCGGTCATCGCTACGATCGGTAGACGGGGTAGCTGATGCACGGCTTCGTAATCGCGCCAACGTTGGGTGGTTTCGGTTCCATCCAATTTAGGCATCTGCATATCCATTAAGACCAAATCGATCCTGCCGTGGTCTACGTTAAGCAGTTCAAGTGCTTCCACGCCGTTCTCTGCGATGGTCACCCGCTGGCCAAGGCGTTCAAGCATCACCCTTGCTACCGTTTGATTTAGCGGATTATCCTCAACCACTAAAATATGGTGCTTTTGCTTAGTAGTGAGTTCACGCTGGCTGTCACCGGCTTGATAGACCGTAAATGGCTCGGTTTCCGGCATTCTAACGGTAAACCAAAATCGACTACCCAGCCCCTGCTGGCTGTTAACGCCGATCTCTCCCTGCATGGCTTCAACCAACCGCTTACAGATCGCCAATCCAAGCCCTGTGCCCTCATGACGCCGCGCCATGGAGGTGTCCACTTGCGAGAAAGCCGAGAAGAGTTGTGAATGATCCACGTCTGCGATACCACAGCCGGTATCATGCACCTCGACGAGAATATTATCGTCGCCAAGTGGCTTTACGTGGCATTTAACGAAGCCCTCTTCCGTGAACTTCAATCCATTATTGATTAAGTTCATCATTACTTGGCGCAACCGCGCGATGTCGCCCACCACATATCGCGGCAAAGCAGGGTCGATAGCGTAACTGAAGGTGACCTTCCCCTTCGGCTCACGAAGCGTGTAGCTTTCACATAGCTGGTCGATGCACTGATGGAGATCAAACGGCTGGACATCCAGATCAAGACGCCCAGACTCGATTTTGGTGTAATCAAGAATATCGTTAATCACTGCGCGTAGGCTTTCCGCACTGCGCTTCAAAGCAGCTAAATAAGTCTTCGCACTGGGTGTTTTTACTTCTTCGCTTAACAAATCCGCCATACCCACTACGCCATTTAACGGCGTGCGAATTTCATGGCTCATAACTGCCATAAACTCTGATTTTGCGAGGCTCGCTTTCTCTGCTCGCTTGGCAGCCTCATTTAACTCTTGCCCCTTGGCTTCTAACGCTTGGGCTTTGTGATGACTGGAGCGTCCTTCCAAAATCAGCGCACGAACTAACATCCCACCAGAAAACATAAGCAAGATAATAAGCAGCAGCACCAATCCGTAGAGATGCGTTAATACGCGGCGTTCTTCGCTGCGCATATGTGAAACATGGGCATTGGTTTCGACCAGAATGGTACCGGTGAGCTGCTGTAGCTCAACCGTATCCTGCAGGAGGGTAGCTATTAGCGCGCTATTTAACCCGTCAGGGTTATCCCATAGCGTTTCGAGTAGGGTTTCCATCTCTAAAATGCGGGATTGAGTTTCTTTAACTACCTCCTCAATATCCTCAAGTTGCGCCACAATCCTGCCTATTTCACCTTGAAAAAAAAGTGACTGCCGACTGAAGAGAATTTCATAACGCAGCAATACATCGTCAACCATCACGTTATCGGATCTTTTTGATTCCATTAACGTTAAGCGAAACTCGCGCACCTCACGATCAAACTGATACCCGGCCCATAATAAGTTTTCGAGCAGGCGATTTTCCAGCGCATGCTGACGGTGGTAAATAACCCCGCCGGTGGTTAGCGCGGAAAGAAAAAAAAGGATCGCCGAAAATGTAGCGGCCCTCGTGCTGCGGGAAAAATAGAACTTAAAAAAGGCCAGCATAGCAATTACCCGGTTACATTATTCGACAACGATACGCGCCACCTGCCACACCGATCGCGAGAAGATTTCTTCATTCAGCAGCTCGGGGTGTGTATCAAAGGGGTAAATAACAAACAGCGGCCCTTGATCTCGAACACGTAGTGCTTTGCCGTTCGCCTGCATGGCTAAAATCACATCATAATGATCAACATCACTAACGGGTATGGTGGCCGCATACTCATTCAACGCTATCACACGCATGCTCTCCCCCTCGGCACCCGCGGCTTCCAATATGGCTCGCCCCAATGGGCCAGAGAAACGCGTCACGCCATCGTACCAGGGCGTGCGGGTAGTTGTTTCGTGCTGCGCCAAGGTCTCTAGCATCTCTTTATCAAAATGGGCCTCATCACCCACGTTTGGCTGCCCGACCTTACCACTCACCACTAATAATACCGGGCCTTCAGGTGCTTCTAAAGCGATAGCCTGGGCCGACAGCAAGGCAATTACCACTCCGGCTATGAGAACCTTGCATTTAGAAACCCTGCATTTATAAACCAAAGAACGACGCATTCAGTTGCACCTCAGTATTGGCGGTTGAGAGTACAAGGAGTATATATCGGCCATCTGCGGATAAACTGTGGACCTTTGTGTCAACGCATCATTATCAACTAAACTTTATGTATGAATTTTCCACGTCTACACGTGTGACGTTTATAAGACGACAATAAGGGAAATCACCATGCATATCGGCGTACTTGAAGATGACCTCGACCAGCAGGCCTTTATTGAGCAGTGCCTGCTAACAGCAGGCCACCAGGTTTCTTTATTTACTCGCGCAAGCGAGCTGCGTCGCGCGACCCAGCAGCGGTCGTTTGATTTCCTGATTATCGACTGGTGGTTGCCAGACAGCGACGGCATGGATGTTGTTGCCCACCTGCGCCAACACGATAGCTGGCGCGGCCCAATCCTGTTTATTACCGCTAGCCAGGGTGAAGACGATGTCGTGAAAGCCCTGGAACAGGGCGCAGACGATTTTCTCGCCAAGCCCCTTCGCCCCAGTGAGCTTATTGCCAGAGTAAGCGCACTAGGTAGGCGGTCAGGGTATGCCACACCGCGCCCGGCACCGGCTTGCCCCGCAACCTTTAATTTGCATACTGATGAGCACTACATCAGTGTCGCGGGCAACGCCGTTGATTTAACCGAGCGCGAGTATCGCTTAGCCGCGCTCTTCTTCTCAAAAATTGGTGAGCTGATTACCCGCGCGCATTTATTAGAGCTGGTGTGGGGTATCAAAGGGGATGTTTCGACGCGCACCGTGGATACCCACGTAAGCCGCCTACGCAGAAAGTTAGAGCTGGATGGTCGTCATGGCCTGCGTCTGCGCAGCGTTTACCAGTCAGGGTATCGCATGGAGACCTGCCAAACTACCAACATAGAACAAGTGGCTAATTAGGGTTGACGCTCAGATGAGCATCGGTTAAAAGATAAGAGCTGCCTTGAAAAGGTAGCTTGGTTTTATTAACCAGAGTTTTATTAGCGAACTACTCTTAAAGTAAAACTTTTCAGAGATCTCATCATGCGCTGGCAAATCCCCGCGACACGAATGAATAAGCTGCATCGCATTATTAATAATGCGGTATCAGCTTATTATTGTCGCGTGCCAGAGATGTAGAGAGAAATTGGCCGCGGCAAGTGTCGCGGCCATGTGTTTTATCGTTACCTTTGATACTCCCTGATCGCGATGTTGCCCGGCCTCCTAACCCAGGAGACCGATCCCATGGCAATTGCAATCATTACTCGCAAGCTACTCAACGCGTTAAAGCACTCACGCACCCAGCGGCGCTTTTACGAAGATCCACGTTTTCATGACCCGCATCTGTTAAAAGATATCGGTTTACGCTGGGAGCAAGGCCAACTGGTATCCATTCACGGTGTGGAAGAGCCAAGCCAACGCAATCAGCGTCATCAGGCTGAAACCCGCGATGCCTACGAAAAATGTCCACATTGTGGGAGTAGTTTGGCGTAGCCAACGCCCCGGTCACAGGAAGTGACCGGGGCGTTTTCAGTTTTAAGCCGCCATACCAGCGAACTATTCCACGCTTGCAAAGAATCAGCCGCGCTCTAGTCATTGAAAAAAAATAGAGGTCTTGTTATTTTGAACCAGCATTTCTATTTTTAGATAACAACGATTCGGAGCATTTATGGAATTTCGGCAAGCTATCCACAGTGAACATGCGAAGCAACTAGACACCCAAGGGCTTCGCGACCAATTCTTAATTGAAGAGCTATTCGTCCAAAATCAATTGACGCTGGTATACAGCCACCTTGATCGACTCATCGTGGGTGGTGTAATACCCGTCGATCATCCCATTCCAATATCTACGTCCATGTGTAAGCATACCGGCACCGATTATTTCCTAGAACGCCGAGAACTTGGTGCTATCAATATAGGTGGGCCAGGCAAGATTACCGTGGATGGTACTACGTATTCGGTGAACACCCATGAAGCACTTTACATTGGCAAGGAAAGCCGGGAGGTGGCGTTTGAGAGCAAGGACACTTCCAACCCTGCCGCTTTTTATATCTGCTGCACCCCGGCTCATCAGGCTTACCCCACACGTAAAGTCACTCTGGACGAAGCTTCCCCCCAAACGCTAGGTAATGCCGCGAATAGCAACAAACGCACTATCTACAAATACTTGGTGCCTGATGTATTGCCAACCTGTCAGCTACTCATGGGTATGACACGTCTTGAAGAAGGCAGCCTATGGAATACCATGCCCTGCCACACGCATGAGCGCCGTATGGAAGCTTACCTCTATTTCGATATGGCTGACGATAGCGTGGTCTTCCACATGATGGGCGAGCCACAAGAAACGCGTCACTTGGTCGTCCGCAACCGACAAGTAGCGCTTTCTCCCAGTTGGTCCGTTCATACTGGCGTTGGGACAGGTAGCTACACCTTCATCTGGGCAATGGCGGGTGAAAATCAGACGTTCTCCGACATGGATCACATTGCGATGGATGATTTGCGCTGATGCACGGGGAGAAATCATGAGCAATACACTATTCGGCCTAAGTGGAAAAACAGCGATTATTACCGGCTGTAATACAGGGCTTGGACAAGGCATGGCGTTAGGCCTTGCAGAAGCAGGCTGCAATATTGTTGGAGTAAATCGAAGCTCGCCTGAAGAAACCCAACAACGTGTCGAAGCGATGGGAGTGCAATTTCTGGCGATTGAAGCCGACCTGGGGAGTACCAAGCCCATTGCTGAGATCATGCACAAAACTGAGCAGCAGTTTGGGACAGCCGACATCTTAATTAATAACGCCGGCATTATTCGTCGCGCAGATGCGTTGGAGTTTACGGAGAAAGACTGGGATGATGTTCTCGACGTAAACCTCAAGAACCTCTTCTTTCTTTCCCAGGCATTCGCGAGAGCCTGCATTCACCGGCAAGGTCGGGGAAAGATTATCAATATTGCTTCGATGCTATCTTTTCAAGGAGGCATACGGGTGCCATCGTATACCGCCTCAAAAAGCGGTGTGCTGGGTCTCACTCGGCTAATGGCGAATGAGTGGGCCCACCTAGGCATAAACGTTAATGCTATAGCCCCTGGTTATATGGCTACGAACAATACAGAAGCGTTAAGAAATGACCCAGCACGCAGTAAGGAAATTTTAAACCGCATTCCAGCTGGCCAATGGGGCTCTCCCGAAGATATTGCTGGTGCAGCGGTATTTCTGGCCTCAAACGCATCCAATTATGTACACGGCCATACACTCGCTGTCGATGGCGGCTGGCTTGCTCGCTAGCCTTAGCTTTCCTTCAAACAAAAGACGCCAACTATTAAGTCGGCGTCTATTTATTTAGATGTTAAGTGCTCAGATTCCCGCATTACTAAATTTAAGAAACTTCTACTGGGCCAGAAAATGCGTACTCATGAAAACCCAACCCAGAAGAAACACGCTGCCCAGCCTTAAACAGTAGCTGGACATACTCATCGCGCTTTTGCTCATCGTAACGAACAACAGGAAAAGACAAACTCAGCGCCGCCACCGCCTTGCCAAACCTATCGAATACAGGCACGGAAAGGCAGCGTACCCCTAATTCCGCCTCTTCTCGATCTTCAGCAACACCTGTGCTACGAATTTCAGGCAATTCATTCATTACGGCTTCTGTGCTAGTCAACGTATATTGAGTACGTGCTACGAATTCTGTGGATGAAAGAATCTGACGTGCCTTACTTTCATCCATCCAGGCCAATAATGTTTTACCCATGGCCGTTGAGTAAACAGGGCTACGTCTGCCAATACGTGAATTCATACATAGGTTAAAGTGGGAGTCATATTTATGCAGATACACAATATGTTGTCCATCTTCATCCAGGGCGCCTAAATGAATAGCCTCATGAGTATGTTCAGACAGTGCCCGCATTTCAGTATTTGCCAACTGGATCATATCTACGTTTTCGAGAGCCGCCCCTCCCAGTTCGAAGAGCTTCAGCGTAAGGGCATATTTTTCCGACTCTTCTTCCTGTACCACATACCCTAGTTCCTTCATCGTTTGCAGAAAGCGGTACGCCGTGCTTTTAGATGTGAAAGAGCGCTGCGAAAGCTCAGAAAGGCCTATGCTGGGTTGCTCGGCAAGCCCCTCAAGAATAGCGAAAACCTTCATGACGGCTGCCACATTGTCGGGCTTCTGCGAAGCGGCCATATATTTCATACCTCGTTTCATAAAAATTGGACTAATGGTCTGAATCTACCCCAAAAAACATCCAATTACCATCTTCATGCGTGATCAAGCCGATCAAAATCAAACAAAAACACGACCAAAGTATAAAAGAAACGCCGTTTCAATTTTAAAGATACACTGATACATTTAATACGAACCCACGGGCCATTGAATGAAATTGTCATTAATCATGTTTGGTTACGCCACTGGGTCGAACACGATCTAATAACACTAACAACGGAGAAAATATGACTATATTCCGCCAAGGGAAATGGGTAGCAGGCATTGCGGCAACTTGTACTGCAATGACGCTTTCCAGTACCGCATGGTCGGCAGAAAATATTTTGACCATGAAGCTAGAGCAAACAACCAATGATCATGCTTTAACGCTTCCCAAAATTGCTATTACTCGGATATTCGAGGACTCCTCATCTTTAATGTTCGAAAAGTCTTGGTTTTGGCAAGATGGCATTCATGAAAGCGGCTGGCCAAAACACGATGAAGCATTCGTGAACTACTCATTTCCCTCGTTTCAGCTAGACCAACATAATCAATGGTCATTAACTCCCCAAATTGGGGCAAAATTCAGATCTAACGTAACCCGCGCTCTTGCAGGCTTAAGATTAGGCTACAAGGGAGACGGCTGGGGCTTAGCAGGACGCTACCGTTACGAACATGACACCAGCCATGAGACTGCGATAAAGGGCCGTGCGGGACGCATTGATCTATATGCTACCTATAACGTTAATGACGACTGGATGCTCCTCTACAACCCCCATTACCACTTCAAACATGAAAGTAGCTCCCCAAACTTCGGCACCGGCGATCGCGATTACATAGAACATGAATTGCTTGTTTTCAACCATTTGAACGCTAATAACACTGTCTTTGGTGGTTATGTTCATAGAGACCGCAATAGCTCAGATGCAGGTATGGATCCTGGCCAACGTAACAGCTCCTGGCTAATTGGCTATCAGTATAAATTTTAGCGTATAAACAGGTAGGAGGATTAACTCCTCCTACCGACTATTATCTCTAGATCAGCTAAATTGATAGTTAATTAGCAAACAAAAAGCGCTTAGAGCTAAGAGAGAAATTACAATGCTAACGATACACGCCTCCATGGACAAAATATTAAAGATTGTATGTTGCCTGCTTCTTATATCTATGGTGGGCGTTGCTAGCTGGCAAGTTATAGCACGTTATATACTCAACAATCCCAGCACTATATCGGAGGCGCTGCTTAGATTTACATTGGTGTGGCTATCTATGTTGTCTATTGCTTACGTTACAGGGCAACGGGAGCATGTCAGCTTAACGTTACTCACAGAAAAATTGACCGGAAAATGGAAAATCGGGTGCGACTTTTTGATGGAATTTTTATTTATTGGATTTTCCGCTGTTGTCCTTATTTATGGAGGCTTGCAAGCGACCTCAAATAGCATGAGTCAAATCTATCCAATGCTCAACATACCCAAAGGCCTTCTTTATTTATCACTTCCTGTGTCCGGGGCTATTATTATCATATACTGCCTCAATAATTGCATACTTATTTATAAAAATATTTTTTTGATTAGGAGTCAAGCGCTATGATGTTAGATGCTGGCATTATATTAATAGCAACATTTCTTGGCCTGCTAATCATTGGTGTGCCGATCGGCATTTGTATTGCTGTCTCTTCAATGGCGACTATACTAATAGCTTTACCACCTGACATTGCTATTTTCACGACTGCTCAAAAAATGGTATCAAGCTTAGATAGCTTTACGCTTTTGGCAGTGCCTTTTTTTATTCTTTCCGGGGTTTTAATGAACCATGGAGGCATCGCCTTAAGATTGGTTAATTTTGCTAAATTATTCAGTGGCCGGATTCCAGGCTCACTGGCACATACCAATATCATGGGTAATATGATGTTTGGTGCTATTTCAGGTTCAGCGATTGCTGCCTCTACCTCGATTGGAGGAGTGATGGTGCCCATGAGTGAGAAAGAGGGCTATAGTCGCCCCTTTTCCGCAGCTGCCAATATTGCTTCCGCACCAACAGGTATGCTGATACCCCCAACCACTGCTTTTATCCTTTACGCGCTAGCAAGCGGGGGTACATCTATTTCTGCTCTCTTTGCTGGCGGCCTGGTAGCAGGCTGCTTGTGGGGGATAGGCTGTATGCTAGTTGCCTACATAACAGCTAAGTCTCGTGGCTATACCAATAAGATAGATTTACGTAACTCATCCGTTTTAAAGGTAATAACGGATGCTCTTCCAAGCCTGTTTTTGATTATAATCATTATTGGCGGGATCGTACTTGGCGTTTTCACAGCCGTAGAAGCATCCGCTATTTCAGTGATATACACGATGCTGCTTACTATCTGCTTTTATAGAACCATCAATTTTTCAGCGTTTCAAATGGCGCTTATAAAAGCACTGGAAACGACGGGCGTTATTATGTTTTTGCTGGCAGCCTCCGCCGCCATGTCATTCGCCATGTCGATTACCGGACTACCCTCTGCCTTAAGTAGCATTATTCTTGGACTATCTGACAACCCTGCCATTGTATTGCTAGTCATCACTTTAATGCTGTTAGCTATCGGCTGCTTCATGGATATCGGCCCAGCCATCTTAATCTTCACTCCTATACTACTACCCATCACCAATCAGATAGGTCTAGATCCGGTTCATTTTGGCATTGTAATGGTATTCAACCTTTGTATTGGAACCATTACTCCGCCTGTGGGAACGGGTTTATTTGTGGGTGCTGGCATCGCAAGAGAGAAGGTTGAAAACTTAATCATTCCGCTTTTACCCTTTTATCTTGTAATTATGGCAACGCTACTTTTAATCACCTACATTCCTCAAATAACGTTGTTCCTACCCAGACTTATGGGCCTTTAATCTCAAAATATTATTTCTGGAGCATATTCAATGCAAGTATTTAGTGTGAAGCATAGTTCTCTTTTAAGGCAGGACGAGCGGTTTATGGAAAAAAATGAGGTGACTAACCTCATCAATAAAACCATTCATAACCTGGTTAACATACAGGATGAAACAGGTGAATTCCTGCTACATCTTGATGATGGCCGCACCATTGATACCAAAGGTTGGGCTGGTTGGGAATGGACACATGGCATTGGTCTGTACGGTATTTATAAATACTACGAGCAAACTGGTGATAACAATGCCCTGACCATTATTGACGAATGGTTCAAAGAGCGGTTCAACGAGCGGTTGGCAACAAAAAATGTAAACACAGTGTGCCCTTTTCTGACCCTTGCCTACCGCTATGAAGAAACCGGGCGTAAGGAGTGGCTCCCCTACTTGCAGGCCTGGGCAGAGTGGGTGATGTATGAAATGCCACGTACGGAGAAAGGGGGCTTGCAGCATATTGTTTACAATAACGAGAATCATCAGCAAATGTGGGATGACACATTAATGATGAGTGTTCTCCCGCTAGCTAAGATTGGTCTACTGCTTAATAAACCTGAGTATGTAGAGGAAGCCAAATATCAGTTCTTAATTCACATTCAGTATTTAATGGATAGCAAAACCGGCGCCTGGTTTCACGGCTGGACATTTGACGGCAACCATAATTATGCCAATGCCCTTTGGGCTCGAGGCAACAGCTGGATAACCATTGTTATCCCAGAATTTTTAGAACTGTTAGATTTACCAGAAAATGATTCTTTCCGCCGTCACCTTATTCAAGTTCTTGAATCTCAAGTAAATGCGCTGGTTAAGTGGCAATCAGACACAGGCCTTTGGCATACCCTGCTGGACGATCCTGACTCTTATCTTGAAGCGTCAGCCACAGCAGGCTTTGCTTATGGCCTTCTAAAGGCAGTAAGGCTGCGCTACATCGATGCAGCGCATTTCCATATGGCTGAAAAAGCCACTAAAGGTGTCATCAAAAATATCAATTCAGAAGGAGAACTCGAACAGGTTTCTTTCGGTACAGCTATGGGAGAAAACCTTGAGTACTACAGAAATATCCCTTTAACGTCGATGCCTTATGGCCAAGCCATGGCTATTTTGTGCTTATCAGAATATATGCGGACATATCTGTAACTGCAATAAGTCCATAGGACGCTCTACACCAATAATATCAAACCAAGGAGTCGATCATGACCACGCCACATTATGCAAAAACAATCTTAACCGCTGTAATTGCTTCTCTTTCACTAGGTGCTGGGGCTGTACACGCCCAGGACAATATCAATCTCAAGCTAGCCTATGCACAAAATTCGCAACCGGTGAAAGACGCGTTAGCCCTCTTTGGAGAGCTTGTCGAAGAGAAATCGAATGGCTCCATCAGCGTATCTTATTTTCCTGATAGCCAATTAGGGGGCGAAAGCGAACTGGTTGAGTTACTTCAGGCAGGCGCTATTGACATGACCAAGGTTTCAGGCGGACTAATGGGAAGCTTCTCATCTATTTATGACGTTTTTTCAATGCCTTACCTATTTGAAGATCAGGAACATTTTTATCAAGTCATGAACGATGAAGAGATAATGAGAGATGTTTACCACTCAACAGAAGGCCAAGGTTTTGTTGGTGTTGGCTGGTACGACTCAGGCCAGCGTAACTTTTATACTACTGGTGATCCAATAGAGAGTGTTGCGGATCTAGCGGGTAAAAAAATTCGCGTTATGCAAAGCCAAACCGCTATTGACACGATGAAACTACTTGGAGCATCTCCTGTTGTTATGGCCCAAGAAGAAGTTTACACCGCGTTACAGCAAGGCGTATTAGACGGCGCTGAAAATAACGAATTTGCCCTTACCACTGCTCGTCACGGTGAAGTCGTCGATCACTATACTCTTGATGGTCATACACGCATTCCCGATATTATTCTTATTAGTAACAGAGTACTTGAATCGCTCTCTGACGAACAACGTGATGCTGTCATGGAGGCTATCCAGGAATCGACCGAGTTCCAAACTGAGCAGTGGTTGGAAGCCGTTGCTAATGCTAGAACTCAAATTAGAGAAGAGTTTGGTGTCGAAATTAACGAAGTAGACATCGCTCCTTTCCAAGAAGCCGTACAGCCCATGTATAAAGAGCTTGAAAATACGCCAGAGCAGTATGCTATTTATCAGCAAATTAAAGCGGTGAATACTCAGTAACCATGCTGCGCTAAGAGGCGTGGCGCGTATCATCGTGCCATGCCTCGTCCACTTTTATTACTTTCCTATCACGATTACCTTCAGCGAACTGAACCAAAAGGTTTCGCTACTTCGTGTGTGCTTGTATTTCGGAGATTTTATGAACATTGGTATTAGAGCCCATGACCTTCCCATGCAGTCACTTGAAAACCTTGTAAACGATCTGTCTTACCGAAACCTTAATACAGTACAATTGGCACTCAATAAATCATTTAACATTAAAACAGAGCCTGGTTTTTTAACACCTGGGTTGGCAAACCATATTAGTAACGCTTTTCGCCAAGCTAATATTCAAATCGCAGTTTTAGGCTGCTATGTTAACATTATCCATCCCGACATCAATCAAAGGCGGCAAGCCTTAGAGCGCTTTAAAGAACACCTACGATATGTGCGTGACTTCGGCTGCAGCATAGTTGGCACTGAAACGGGAAGCATAAACGTTGATATTATTTATACGGAGGAGAATTTTGCAGAAGCGCCTTTCCTGGCGATGGTAGAGAGCGTTAAGGAGCTAGTAGCGGAAGCAGAAAAATTTGGTGTTATTGTGGGCATAGAGCCTGGTGTTAATCACCCTCTTCATAGCCCAGAGAAAGTAAGTCGCCTGCTTACAGAGGTAAATTCTAACAATTTGCAAATAATCTTCGATCCCGTCAACTTTTTGACGAGTGACAATTATCTTGACCAAAACAATATACTTCAGGAAGCCATTGATTCATGGGGCGACCGAGTCGCCGTTCTTCATGCTAAAGACTTCATTGTAGAAAAAGGAAGCCTACGCTTTGTGCCCTTAGGGCAAGGCTGGATGGATTACGATCATATTTTTGAGAAACTCGTCTCACGAAAACCACACATGAATATCATCATGGATGAAATTGATCAGGATGACATAGAGAGAAGCTCTGGATTCATTAAAAAACTAAATAATAAATTTCTTTGAATTATTGATCTAAAAAAGCGACGGATGCCATCCGTCGCTAATTAAGTGGCAAAAAAAGCTATTTGACGCTCTCTTAGCCTACTGACCCTTGTCCTTCCCATCTCATCCATAAGGGGGCGGTCTCCAACTCTAAGTGCAACACTCGGTCAATGAATGCCTGATGGCGCCTCCTGAGTGCGCTTGATCC
>NZ_LXRG01000162.1 GCF_001651035.1 Halomonas sp. ALS9 | reverse complement strand
CGCAGCGTTTGCGCCTTGCGAGCCAGCTTTTCGACGAAGGCGTCGGCGACCGCATCCACTACGATCAGTCGCTCGGTGGACATACAGATCTGGCCCTGGTTGAAGAAGGCGCCAAAGGCGGCGGCCTCTACGGCGGCGTCCAGGTCAGCATCTTCAAGCACCACGAACGGGGCCTTTCCGCCCAGCTCCAGCAAGACCGGCTTAAGATGACGCGCCGCCTTCTCGGCAATAATGCGCCCCACCTGGGTAGAGCCGGTGAAATTGATGCGCCGTACGGCTTGATGCTCAATCAGTGCCTCAACCACCTCTGCAGCCTGCACCGGCGCATTGGTCACCACGTTCACGATGCCATCGCCCAGGCCAGCTTCAATCAGCACTTCGCCAATCAAATGGTGCGTCGCAGGGCACTGTTCAGAGGCCTTGAGAATCACCGTATTGCCACACGCCAGCGGTGTCGCGATGGCACGGGTACCCAGAATAATCGGCGCGTTCCAGGGGGCAATGCCCACCACCACGCCGCAGGGTACCCGCACCCCCATCGCCAAGCTGCCGGGCACATTAGAGGGAATTACCTCGCCACCTACCTGGGTGGTCAGCGACGCCGCTTCGCGCAGGATGCTGGCGGCGACCATGACGTTAAAGCCTGCCCAGCCTGGCGTAGCGCCGGTCTCATCGACCATGCGTTCGATAAAGTCAGCTTGCCGCGCCTCCATGACCTCTGCCGCTTTGAGCAGCTTGGCGCGTTTTTCGCCGGGGCCAGTTGCAGACCAAGC
>NZ_LXRG01000161.1 GCF_001651035.1 Halomonas sp. ALS9 | reverse complement strand
CGGGAGAAGGCACGCCGGCGTAGGGTGATGAGACTTGCTCTCTAAGCCCGAACCGGTCGAAGATACCAGGTGGCTGCAACTGTTTATTAAAAACACAGCACTCTGCTAACGCGCAAGCGGACGTATAGGGTGTGACGCCTGCCCGGTGCCGGAAGGTTAAATGATGGTGTTAGCCGCAAGGCGAAGCTCTTGATTGAAGCCCCGGTAAACGGCGGCCGTAACTATAACGGTCCTAAGGTAGCGAAATTCCTTGTCGGGTAAGTTCCGACCTGCACGAATGGCGTAATGATGGCCACGCTGTCTCCACCCGAGACTCAGTGAAATTGAAATCGCCGTGAAGATGCGGTGTACCCGCGGCTAGACGGAAAGACCCCGTGAACCTTTACTATAGCTTCACACTGGACGCTGATGTTGCCTGTGTAGGATAGCTGGGAGGCTTTGAACTTTGGACGCCAGTTCGAAGGGAGCCAACCTTGAAATACCAGCCTGGCATCATTGGCGTTCTCACTCAGGTCCGTTATCCGGATCGAGGACAGTGTGTGGTGGGTAGTTTGACTGGGGCGGTCTCCTCCTAAAGAGTAACGGAGGAGCACGAAGGTACCCTCAGCACGGTCGGACATCGTGCAGTGAGTGCAAGAGCATAAGGGTGCTTGACTGCGAGACAGACACGTCGAGCAGGTGCGAAAGCAGGTTCTAGTGATCCGGTGGTTCTGTATGGAAGGGCCATCGCTCAACGGATAAAAGGTACTCCGGGGATAACAGGCTGATACCGCCCAAGAGTTCACATCGACGGCGGTGTTTGGCACCTCGATGTCGGCTCATCACATCCTGGGGCTGAAGTCGGTCCCAAGGGTATGGCTGTTCGCCATTTAAAGTGGTACGCGAGCTGGGTTTAGAACGTCGTGAGACAGTTCGGTCCCTATCTGCCGTGGGCGTTGGATGTTTGAGAAGGGCTGCTCCTAGTACGAGAGGACCGGAGTGGACGACCCTCTGGTGTTCCGGTTGTCACGCCAGTGGCATTGCCGGGTAGCTATGGTCGGACGGGATAACCGCTGAAAGCATCTAAGCGGGAAGCCCCCTTCAAGATGAGACATCCCTGAGGCCTAGAGCCTCCTGAAGGGCCCAGCGAGACCAGCTGGTTGATAGGCACGGTGTGGAAGCGCTGCAAGGTGTTGAGCTAACGTGTACTAATGGCCCGTGAGGCTTGACCCTATAACACCCAAGGGGTCTGGTCGTGATGATAACGTGAAGAACCGGATACGCAAGCTGAGCTAACTGTTTAACACAGGGCTTGGCAGTGAGACGCACACAATTTAGCAAGCAACGATAGAACGCTAGTCAGCATGATGTACATTACCCGTTACGCCTGACGACCATAGCA
>NZ_LXRG01000160.1 GCF_001651035.1 Halomonas sp. ALS9 | reverse complement strand
TAGTATGGCCCGGGGGATCCGCTCGCACTTAGCCTGTTAAGGGGTTCGCGCTCGTCTAGTCTGTGCTGTTGCCTGGATAGTAAATTATCATGGTACAAACTTTTAAGAGCCAGTTAAATGGAGATGGATTTAAAAAGAGTTATTGTAAAGTCTCCCCAGGTGTGTCATTAAATATCCCAACAGATTGCCCTGGCCTGACCCCCTAAATGCAATTTTGGGATTCCCTTTTAGTTGCTTTCATTAAAATGTACCAGCGCAGTAAAAAAAGCACAAAGTATATTGTTTATGTAACTCACTATCTCATTTGCACTGGTTACATGGCAGCTTCAGACTGACTAAAACTACACTTTTCCCACCATGGTTCAAAGATCAACAGAACTGGGCCAACAAAAGCAATTTTTTCATGTGGTCTAACTACCAACTTATTATGAGTTAAGTTACTTTTAGGTTTAAAATCACAGCAGTTTTTCCCTCCACACCTCCCAGAGATACTTTCAGGGTGGCTAAACTTGGCTAAAGGCTTCCGGACCAACCCTTGTTTCTTTATGGTGCTTGTGTCCTGACAACCGCGTAAGGCATGGAAATTCAGCTATTTATCCGATCGTTTATATGGGCGTGCGGCCGCGATATCCTGCAG
>NZ_LXRG01000159.1 GCF_001651035.1 Halomonas sp. ALS9 | reverse complement strand
GAGAAAGGGGGCTTCGGCTCCCGCTATTGGATGAGCCTATGTCGGATTAGCTAGTTGGTGAGGTAAAGGCTCACCAAGGCAACGATCCGTAGCTGGTCTGAGAGGATGATCAGCCACATCGGGACTGAGACACGGCCCGAACTCCTACGGGAGGCAGCAGTGGGGAATATTGGACAATGGGGGCAACCCTGATCCAGCCATGCCGCGTGTGTGAAGAAGGCCTTCGGGTTGTAAAGCACTTTCAGCGAGGAAGAACGCCTAGTGGTTAATACCCATTAGGAAAGACATCACTCGCAGAAGAAGCACCGGCTAACTCCGTGCCAGCAGCCGCGGTAATACGGAGGGTGCAAGCGTTAATCGGAATTACTGGGCGTAAAGCGCGCGTAGGTGGCTTGATAAGCCGGTTGTGAAAGCCCCGGGCTCAACCTGGGAACGGCATCCGGAACTGTCAGGCTAGAGTGCAGGAGAGGAAGGTAGAATTCCCGGTGTAGCGGTGAAATGCGTAGAGATCGGGAGGAATACCAGTGGCGAAGGCGGCCTTCTGGACTGACACTGACACTGAGGTGCGAAAGCGTGGGTAGCAAACAGGATTAGATACCCTGGTAGTCCACGCCGTAAACGATGTCGACCAGCCGTTGGGTGCCTAGCGCACTTTGTGGCGAAGTTAACGCGATAAGTCGACCGCCTGGGGAGTACGGCCGCAAGGTTAAAACTCAAATGAATTGACGGGGGCCCGCACAAGCGGTGGAGCATGTGGTTTAATTCGATGCAACGCGAAGAACCTTACCTACCCTTGACATCTACAGAAGCCGGAAGAGATTCTGGTGTGCCTTCGGGAACTGTAAGACAGGTGCTGCATGGCTGTCGTCAGCTCGTGTTGTGAAATGTTGGGTTAAGTCCCGTAACGAGCGCAACCCTTGTCCTTATTTGCCAGCGAGTAATGTCGGGAACTCTAAGGAGACTGCCGGTGACAAACCGGAGGAAGGTGGGGACGACGTCAAGTCATCATGGCCCTTACGGGTAGGGCTACACACGTGCTACAATGGCCGGTACAAAGGGCTGCGAGCTCGCGAGAGTCAGCGAATCCCTTAAAGCCGGTCTCAGTCCGGATCGGAGTCTGCAACTCGACTCCGTGAAGTCGGAATCGCTAGTAATCGTGAATCAGAATGTCACGGTGAATACGTTCCCGGGCCTTGTACACACCGCCCGTCACACCATGGGAGTGGACTGCACCAGAAGTGGTTAGCCTAACGCAAGAGGGCGATCACCACGGTGTGGTTCATGACTGGGGTGAAGTCGTAACAAGGTAGCCGTAGGGGAACCTGCGGCTGGATCACCTCCTTAAACGATGCGTCACGGTTAGTAAGCGTCCACAATGAATTACCTGATCAGAATGCTGTTGATACGCAGTGATAAGCCAAGCGCCTATGGCGTTGCCTTATCACTGCGCATAGCAGTCGCTCTTTAACAATGTATATCATGCTGACAAGAACACTTCGCAAGACAGGTCCTAAAAGTGTG
>NZ_LXRG01000158.1 GCF_001651035.1 Halomonas sp. ALS9 | reverse complement strand
GTTTTTTATCCGTCTGGCAGACACCATTGGAGTTCCGAGCTGCCGGTTAAGCCGTTCGGCTAACCAGTGCGACTGATTAAACCCCCGGAAACGAGCGTGCATAGGCGTCATGGGCACCGGTAAAAAAGCATCGCCGAGTTTATCCGGCGGGGTCAGCAGCATCAATTCAGCCAGTAGCATGCCTGCCCGTGGCGAAGCATGAAATTTAAAATCATGCACCAGCTGTTTAATCGCTCCTTGATACAGCAGCCCCGCCTGGGTGGTCGAAAATGCCGGCGGGTCAATTAAGCAGTATCCACACAAGCTCTCGCCATGGGAAACAGGGTCACCACATTGGCGACAGGCATGTAAGTTCCATGGCAGCTCGTCCAAACAGGTCGCGCACCACCCTCGCCCCGCTAATGCCGGTGCCAGGCAAAATGCGCAATAGCCAGGCATGGCCTGCTTGATCCAGTGTCCTCCGCGCTGTAGCCACTGCTTCAACGCCATGCTATCTCCTTAAGATTATATACATAAAGATCAAATTATTGATTGACTTCCAGCACAAAGTTGATAATATACGCCTCGTCTTAGCGGATGTGGTGGAATTGGTAGACACGCTAGATTTAGGTTCTAGTGCCGTAAGGTGTGGGAGTTCGAGTCTCCCCAT
>NZ_LXRG01000157.1 GCF_001651035.1 Halomonas sp. ALS9 | reverse complement strand
AGCTATGCTCACCTATATTCAATGTCATTTTTACATGCGAATAGGGGTCACAAGCAATATACAGGTAATCACCGTATTGATTATTGGCTACGTATTCATTCACACCCTGCCCCCAACCGCTTGCCCAGGCATTCGGGGGGCCAAAAGAGCTAGCGTTAGCAGTAAACGATAGAGCCCCGAAAACGCAAGTCATGACGACAGTAGTAGCTAATTTCATTTTGCTTCCCTTGATTTGTGAGCCTTCCTTTACAGTATCGGCCTGAGAAACATTAAATTTAGTGCATGTTTAAAAATACCCGGGCGTCTCACGACGTGCCGGGCGGCGTTGGCTGTGCCTCACGGCATGGCCTTAGGCGGCGCTTCACAGCGTTCCCTTGTTGCTTCACAGCGAGAACCGTTTAATGCTTTGGAATCTGTTGGTAAATGCCCTGTTGCGCTTTCGCCTGCTCGCGGGCCACTTGCCCGCTTTGCCAGGTAGAAATGCCACGCTCAGCGGTTTGGCCAGCGATATAGCCACCAACACCTAGCGTCATGAGATTCCAGAGCGCTTCGGGCAATGGCAGCGTCAGGCCTACACCAAACATGGCAGACAAGTACAGCGCGATCAGATAGTTGTTAGCGACGATTGCCACGATAGTAAGCATTAGAATCGGGCGCCAATTGCGTTGCAGCCAGCTCTCGCCCGCGGCCTCTGCCAATATCACCTGCATCTGTGCTTTAAGCGCGCTGTTTTCCGCATCAATCAGCTGCGTCTGAATTTCGTGTTTTAGACGCGCTGCCTCATCCTTATCGGTCACTGCTTTATCGATCACACTGAATAGCGGGCCAGTGATTACTGATAACGCTTTGGCTGCGATACTCATCACTTAGTCTCCAGCGCCGACACGCGGCTGTTCAGGTTATCGATGCGGCTTTCGATCTCATCAAGATCACGGCGAGCATCGGATGCTCGGTAGTAGGTATCACCCCAGCTTTTTAGCTCTTGGCGCATTTCCTGAATCATTAAGCCCTGGGTGGTCAGCCGTTCTTCCAAAACGACCGACTGCTGCCCCCCTGTGTGTCAACCTGAATCCATACACCAGCTCAGAGCCAGCCCAAATGATCAGCGCTACCAACAGCACCTGTATTCCTGTCTGCATATGCCG
>NZ_LXRG01000156.1 GCF_001651035.1 Halomonas sp. ALS9 | reverse complement strand
CGCTTTGGGTGACATATCGTTCACCACCGTCCCGCCAATCTTCACATTACCGTCGCTGATCGACTCGAGCCCGGCAATCATGCGCAGCAACGTGGACTTACCGCAGCCGGAAGGCCCCACCAGAATGACAAATTCACCATCGTTAATTTCGATATCCACACCGTGGATCACCCGTTCTTCCCCAAAGCGTTTCTGCACATTTTCCAGCGTAATGTTAGCCATCGTTGTTATATCCTTCTTTGGTCTAATAAGAGCAGTAAAACGGCTAAAAGTATCGGCATCCAATGTTTAGCTTTAGACATTAGTCCAAAGAATTATCTATTTAAACTTAAATACCCAATGTTTACAAAGATACTTATCGCATCTTCCCTAAACCCAATAAAAAACATAAGCACATGTTTTTTATGATTTTTATATTA
>NZ_LXRG01000155.1 GCF_001651035.1 Halomonas sp. ALS9 | reverse complement strand
TTCCATGCTGGAGGCTGTTTCGGCTAACGAGGCAGCCTGCTCTTCGGTGCGCGTGGAAAGCTCTTCGTTAATGCTTACAATCTGCTCGACGCCGCTGTTGACCTGATTGGCGCCGAGGTGAATGTCGCCAATGGTACTCGCCAGGGTTTCGCGCATCCGGTTGATATTAAACAGTAAGCTCTGCTGATCCTTCGGAGAAAGCTGAGTGATTTGGGTGAGATCTCCGTCAGCAATATGTCGCACCACGCTAGCGGCGTAGCGTGGGTCACCGCCTAAACGACGCGAAACATCACGCATAACGCAGCCCAT
>NZ_LXRG01000154.1 GCF_001651035.1 Halomonas sp. ALS9 | reverse complement strand
TTCAGCATTTTGCTTAACCGTGGCGGTGAGCTGTTCCATGCTGGAGGCTGTTTCGGCTAACGAGGCAGCCTGCTCTTCGGTGCGCGTGGAAAGCTCTTCGTTAATGCTTACAATCTGCTCGACGCCGCTGTTGACCTGATTGGCGCCGAGGTGAATGTCGCCAATGGTACTCGCCAGGGTTTCGCGCATCCGGTTGATATTAAACAGT
>NZ_LXRG01000153.1 GCF_001651035.1 Halomonas sp. ALS9 | reverse complement strand
GCTCTACCCGCATATGACAGTAGAGGGCAACATGGGCTTCAGCATGCGTCTTGCGGGCGTACCCAAAGAGGAGCGCAGGGCCAAGGTGCTGGAAGCAGCCAAAATTCTGCAGCTAGAGCCGCTGCTGGATCTCAAGCCCAAAGCACTTTCCGGCGGTCAGCGTCAGCGGGTGGCGATCGGCCGCGCGATTGTGCGTAACCCCAGTATCTTCCTGTTCGACGAGCCGCTTTCCACTCTGGATGCCGCACTTCGGGTGCAGATGCGCATTGAGCTTGCGCGCCTGCACGACGAGCTTGACGCCACCATGATCTACGTTACCCACG
>NZ_LXRG01000152.1 GCF_001651035.1 Halomonas sp. ALS9 | reverse complement strand
CAACTTTTGGGGTGCAGTTCAAAATCAGCGGGCTTTTTGTTGGTTTGTAAACATTAGCGACGACGATTAAGGTTTAGACGGGCGTTCTTCTAGCACCTCTGGGATCGTCATTTTCACATAGCGCCCTGGCGCAGGCTCAATCACCTTGAGCTCTCCGTCACCGGGCTGGCGCACGGGCAGCATTTTTTCGCTATCCGCATAACCATTGTCGGTCATCCACGCCTGCCAATGGGGCCACCAGGAGCCTTCCTGAGCCGTTGCGCTTTCCAGCCATGCCTCATGACTTTCCGGCAGTGCATCGTTCGTCCAGTAGCCATACTTGTTCTTATGGGGCGGGTTGACGATACCCGCGATATGCCCCGAACCGCCTAGCACAAAGGTAACCGGCCCCTTGGGAAGCAAGGCCCCGTAGTAAGTACTGTTCCATTTGGCGATATGGTCTTCTTTGGTAGACACAAAGTAGCTGGGCGCCGACACCTTGCGCAGATCAATTTTCACTCCATCCAGCTCAATACCATCTGGTTCAACCAAGCGGTTTTCCAAGTACATATGGCGCAGGTACCAAGCATGTGTGCCAGCCGCCAAATTGGTACCGTCAGTATTCCAGTAGAGCAGATCAAAGGCGGCGGGGGTTTCTCCCTTCAAGTAATTATTAATATAGAACGACCAAAACAGATCATTCTCACGCAACAGGTTGAAGGTGTAAGCCATTGAGCGCCCATCAAGGTAACCCTTCGCTTCTAGCGTTTGCTCAATTCCCTCAACAACTCGTTCGTTAAGGAAGACACCGATGTCACCTGGGTCACGAAAATCCTGCAGCGTGGCCATATAGGTCACCGACTTTACTTTGCGCCCGCGCCGAGTGCTGGTGAGGTACGCCACCGTGGAGGCGGTCAACGTGCCTCCGACACAATAGCTGAGTAGGTTCACCGACTTCTCACCACAGGCCTGCTCAATGGCTTCTATCGCGCTAATCGGCCCCATCTGCATATAGTCGGCCCAGGTGATATCGCGCTGCTCCGGGCCAGGGTTACGCCATGAGATCAAGAACACGGTGTGGCCTTGATCCACCAGCCACTTAACCATTGAGTTATCTTCACGCAGGTCAAGGATGTAGTACTTATTGATCCACGGCGGCACCATCAGCAGCGGTGTTTTAAAGGTCTTTTCCGTGGTGGGTGTGTACTGGATAAGTTGGATCAGTTCATTTTCATACACCACGGCACCGGGCGTTACGGCGATGTTATCGCCCACGCCAAAGGCCGCGCGATCGGTCATGCGGACATTAATGCCTTCAGCTGAATTGCCTAAATCCTCTCGCAGCCGCTCCAAGCCATCGATCAAATTTTGGCCGCGGGTTTCAATGGTGCGACGCATGACTTCGGGATTAGTCGACATAAAGTTGGTTGGCGCCATCGCGTTGACCAACTGGCGGGCATAAAAACCCAAATTACGCTTATGGGTGTCGTCCAAGCCACCCAAGCTTTCAACCAGCTCTTCCACCATCTGCGAAAACAGCAAATACTGCTGCATGATGGACATATAGTGTGGATCTTGCGTCCAGGCGTCGTCTTTAAAGCGACGATCACTCTTGTCGGGCATAATCAGCGGTTTGACTTGTTCACCGGCCATACTACGCATGGCCTGTTGCCACAATAGCCACTGATCCTGCAGTAATCGGGTTTGGGTCTCCCACAGCAGCGTAGGATTTTGCATTAGCGACTGCGCGCCCGCCTCAAAGCTTTCACGCATATCGCTGTAAATTGAATCGGCGGCTTCACTGGGCGCAATACGGGAAAGCAGATCCTGCATCAATCCTTGGTACTGTTCACTAATCTCTTTAAGCTGATTATTCCAATCTTCGATTTCAGAGGGGGATAGACCTTCAGGAACGCCTTGACCCAGCCCTTTCGAAAAACCTTGCGAAAGGCTTTCAGATAGCCCTGACATTGTCTGAAAAGGATTTTGCCACGCTGACTGCATACTTACTCTCCCTACGCCTGTAAGCAGGCGCACTGAACGCTCTAACCCAGGGTGCAATGACCCAGATTGTTATAATCAATACGACAAATGCATCGCGGCGCCCTTGGGCGCCGCGATGATGCCGCTAATCAGCTCTTACGCGATGACTGACTGGAGGCTTTGGCAGGTTGCTCGCCTTTAGTAGCCGCTTTGGCTTGCTCGGACATTTGCTGACCGGCTTCGCTGAACATCTTTTCCATTTCAGACTTGAACTGCAGGCTCATCTCGCTCATTACACGCGCGTCTTCCTGCATCTGCTGGGAAAGCTCATTCATCATTTCAGCTTGCTTGGTGCCAAAATCACGCAGGCTTTCTGCGTCTTGAATTTCAGTCGCGCTACGAATGCGCTCGGTACCCATCTGGCTGTAGCGCTTCATGGCTTCCAGCTGATACTGGGTCATTTTTTCCATGTTGTTGAGCATCAGCGAATTAATTTTGCGCATTGGCTCAAACATTTGCTTAGTTTGCGCGTTAAAGGCGTCCATCATATTGTCTTGCATAGTGTCTGCTCCTGTTTCGTTCCTTGGCATGAGCCTTGGAGTGACTCATCGTGGTGTAGCTTGTTCTTGCCTTGCTGAGTCTTGCTTTCTTTGTATTGCACTACTGGGTCTTGCTCTACTGGGTCTTGCCTTGCTAAACCTTGACTTGCTTAAATTGCTGCACTGCAAAAAGAGTAGACCTAACCATACTGCATTGCAACATGCTTCGACTCGCGCTTTTACCCACTAACCTTTTGCTCGAGAGCGGGAAGAGGCGCTGGCGTTAGCCTTAGCACTCTTCTCACTTGGTGTCTCTTTATCCGACGACGATTTACTTGATCCAGACTGACTCGCTTGTTTATCAGTTGTAGCCTTTTCACCACTGGTACCTGCTTGGCGCAGCATGTCCAGCATCATTTGCTGATAAGTACCGAAATTCGCTAGTCCTTGAGACAACCCTTCGGATAACCCCTGCGAGAGCCCTGGCTGCATCATCGGCTGCTGGAGAAAAGGCCGCATCAAACTCATGGGGTCGTAGCCTTCTACTCCAGACTCCATTTGCCGTTGGATATTTTCCAGCAGGTTTTTCTGGAAGGCTTCAACATCCGGCAGACCCAGCGATTGGCGAAATTCATCAGGGGTAAGATCAAACTCAACGTTAATCTTCATAGGCGTCTCCTGCACTGTTTATAACGACCAGTTTGTCACGACCAATCGTCATGCATTTGTTTTGTTTGAGTGTAGCAGCGAACTACAAATCTCACCGTATTGCGTTAGCGCTGGGTTAAACGCGGCGTATCAACGCTCACCTCACCATTTTGTCCGCGCTGGCGCAGCCAGTGATCCAGCAGCGTAATCGCCATCATCGCCTCAGCAATGGGCGTTGCGCGAATACCCACACAGGGGTCGTGACGCCCTTTCGTAATCACCTCCACCGCCTGGCCATGGATATCAATAGAGCGGCCCGGCGTGGTGATACTGGACGTCGGCTTTAGTGCTAGGCGAGCCACAATGGGCTGGCCGCTGGAGATACCACCAAGCACACCGCCAGCGTGATTGGAGAGAAAACCTTCTGGCGTCATCTCGTCCCGGTGTTCACTGCCGCGCTGGGCGATACAGCCAAAACCTGCACCTATCTCAACACCTTTTACCGCATTAATACTCATCAAACCATGCGCCAGATCAGCATCCAGGCGGTCAAATACAGGCTCGCCCAGCCCAACCGGCACGCCCTCAGCAATCACGGTAATCTCAGCACCCACTGAATCCTGGTCGCGGCGTAGCTGGTCCATATAGGCTTCCAGTTCGGCTACGCGCGCCGGGTCAGGGCAGAAAAACGCATTTTGGCCCACCGACTCCCACTGTTTGAATTCAATCTTGATCGGGCCTAGCTGACTCATATAGCCGCGAATCTGCACCCCTTGGGCGGCCAGATATTTCTTGGCGATTGCGCCGGCGGCCACACGCATGGCGGTTTCACGGGCGCTTGAACGCCCGCCGCCGCGATAGTCCCGGTGACCATATTTATGGTGGTAGGTGTAATCCGCGTGGGCAGGCCGAAACTGCTCTTTAATTTTTGAGTAGTCGTTGGAGCGCTGGTCGGTATTTTCGATTAACAGGCCAATGGAGGTACCGGTGGTCTTACCTTCAAACACACCGGACAGAATGCGCACCTGATCAGGCTCTTTGCGCTGGGTAGTATGCCGTGAACTACCCGGCCGACGGCGATCCAGGTCGTGCTGTAAATCAGCTTCACTTAACTCAAGCCCTGGCGGGCAGCCATCAACGATGGCGCCGAGCGCAGGGCCGTGACTCTCACCAAAGGTAGTGACGGTAAATAATTTGCCAAAGGTATTGCCAGACATGGCGGTTAGTTCCTCACAGGAAAGACGCCGCATGGGCGTCGAGTTCAGCGACGCTCAAGGCAAATACGCCCTGGCCGCCACGCTCGAATTCAAGCCACAGGAAAGGCACGTCGGGAAACGCCTCTTCCACATGGCGATCAGAGTTGCCGACTTCGACAATCAGCCAGCCCTCATCGGTTAAGTGTTCCCGCGCTTCACGCAGTATACGCCGCACAATATCCAAGCCATCGCTGCCTGCGCCCAGTGCTAATGAGGGCTCATGGTGAAACTCGGCGGGCATAGTGGCAAGGTCACGGGCATCCACATAGGGCGGATTGGAGACGATGAGATCAAAACGCCGCCCTTCCAAGCCACTAAAGACGTCCGATTCGACCGCCCGTACCCGATCGCCCACATCGTGGCGGGTAATATTTTGCCGTGCCACGGCTAGAGCATCCTGGCTGATATCAGCAAGCGCTACTTCGCAGGTGGGCAAATAGAGGGCTGTGGCAATGCCGATACAGCCGGAGCCAGTGCATAAGTCCAGCACGCTGGCGGGCGGCTCTTCGGGGAACCAGGCGGCAAAGCCATCCTCAATCAGCTCAGCAATCGGCGAGCGAGGAATCAGCACGCGCTCATCAACGCTAAACGGATGACCAGCAAAGAAGCTCTCGCCGAGCAAATAAGGCAGCGGGCGGCGGGTGGTGATACGCTCCCGCGCTAGAGCAATAATCCGCTGGCGTTCAACGGGAAGTAGCCGCGCCTCAAGGACACTGGGGTCAATATCCCACGGCAGGTGCAGCGCGCCTAGGCACAGCGCCACCGCCTCATCCCAGGCTGAGTCAGTGCCATGGCCATAGTGCAGCCCCGCCAGATAAAACTCGCTGGAGACCCAGCGCAGGTAGTCGCGCAGCGTAAACAGCTGGCTCACCAGCAACGACTCCGACAGGGAAAGGGTTGAGTGTGAGTGCTCAACGTTGAGATGCGTGGTCACAGCGGCTCCTAATTGACAAGGCTCATGGCAATAAAGCGTTATACGGATAACGAATAAAAAGATTGTACCTTTCACTTCGTCCGGTTCACAGCAACGCTCAGCCCGCTATACTGTGCTCGTTTAGCTGATTCAGCTTTTTTACCACTTTTTCTGCCACCCGAGCCTGCCATGACGCGACACCGCCACCTGCCTAGTGATGACGATATCAGTGCCTTCCGCGACGCCTTAAAGGCGGCGGGCGTACGCCCTATCGCCACTAATCAGGCCGATCCTGGCAAGCCCAAACGCGACAACAAGGCCCATGAGGCGCGGCGCTCCGCAGCGGTTGAGAACAGCACGCAGCAGGCTAGTGGACGCACCTCGGATGGCCGGGTGGAAGCCGTACGTCCCTCCGAGTACCTAGAGTTCAGCGTGCCCGACTTGCCATGGCGCACCTTTAGTCAGTTAAAACGCGGCCAAACGGCGTGGCAGGCAGGGCTTGATCTGCATGGCTATACGCTGGAGGAGGCACGCGCTGAGTTAGAAAGCTTTCTACGCGATTCAGCGGGGCAAGGCCTGCGCTGCGTGCTGGTGGTGCACGGCAAGGCGTGGGGCACCACCTCGGACTTTCCGGTGCTCAAAAGCCATACCAACACTTGGCTGCGAGAGTGGCCGGGAGTGCTGGCGTTCTGCTCGGCCATTGATATCGACGGTGGCACCGGTGCGGTGTATATATTGCTGCGCAAACGGGGCCAATAGGCGGCTACTCGGTAGCGTCAGAAGCGATACCGGGCATGCGCCGCTCCAATGCTTCATCGGCTAAATGTCGGCCAAGACGAATCAAATCTCGACCTCGGTAAAATTCGTAAGTACTGCACACGGTTTTGGGTATTTCGATCAGCACATCGGGTGGGTAACCGGCAATCTTGTACTTGGCCAACGCTGCTTGGGTAATATCAAACGACTCCAAAATCATATCGAGCTTGCTCCACTCGCGTTTGCCGCGCGCTTCAATGGTTTCTTCTAGCTCTTCGTCGTCGCCCTCCACGTTTGTGCCATCACCATTTGCCCCAAACCCTGCCCACAGTTTTTGGGTAGCGGCGCGCACATCGCCTATCCAACTACCCATGCGTTGATCACGGTCGATCTCGTTTTGGGTGCGACTATCGACTGCGTCCTCCTCTTCAGGCAGTAACTCCTCTAAGGTTACCGGCAACGGGCTATGGGCCGTCACATTCACCGCCACCACAAAGTCTGCCTGGTGGGCAGCTACCATGGGCATAATCGGCAATGGGTTAAGCAGTCCGCCATCCACTAGCACCTGCCCGCCTAAATGAACCGGCGTTATAACCCCCGGCACGGCCATTGAGGCACGAATCGCCTGCAGCAATGGGCCACTTTGAAACCACACTTCTCGTTGACGCACCAAATCAGTTGCCACTGTGGTGACGGGGATCGCTAGGTCTTCTATCAGAATATCGCCGACCAGCGTTTCCAGTTTGCTCATGACCTTACTGGCGCGCATCGCGCCCATCGGGCTCCAAGTGACATCGACCAGTTTGAGCACATCCAGGTAGTCTAGCTGGCACACCCAATCACGGTATTCAGGCAGCTTACCTGCGGCATAAATCCCGCCAATCACCGCCCCCATTGAACATCCAGATACGGCCACGATTTCAAACCCTCGCGCCTCCAGCGCTTCAATCACGCCGATGTGGGCATAACCGCGGGCACCACCGCTACCCAGCACCAGTGCGACCTTATGGCCACTACTGTTGCCACTGCTATTATTACCACTGCTATTACCACGACTACTGCCACCACTGTTCAAATGCGCCAATTCGTTCATGCTACGCTCCTTCCCTAGCCAGCACTGGCGTTACCCCAGTGACCGCTAATAACTGCGGCGACTTGCGCCACTGCCCTGGGCTCCAAGTGTAAGTGGTGGCCCCCCTTGAGCACCTGGCGCGTTAACCCTTTTACCGCTTGTCGCGCCTCTTGGGCCCATTTGCGCTCGCCCAAAATCCCCTGTTCACCTTCTATCAATAGCAGCGGAGCGGTAATCTCCGCCAGTAGTGAAATGACTTGTTCGGGTGTAAAACGCACTAGGGACGGCTTCAGCAGTCGGCTGTCTGTGCGCATTTGCACATGACCATCGGCGGTAGGTTGGGTATTCCGCTCCACTAGTGGCGTTGCCGTTATGCTATCCACCGGCGTGACCCCGCCTGCTACACGTGCAGCGACGGCACTTTCGATATCGGGGTAGCGCGGCGCTCGTGACAGAGGCCGTCGGTAGGCGGTTAGCCCCTTACGCAGTTGGCTGGCGGTCTCATCAGTGGGCGTGTTTAGCGCCCCCAGCCCATCAATTAGTGTTAACCGTTCGACTCGCTCGGGTAGCGCAGCCGCAAGTAAGCAGGCCACCGCGGCGCCCATGGAGTGGGCCAGTAAGCTGGTTTGCTCCAGTTCCAAGGATGCCATCGCATCCAACACGTCATGGCAATAGTCCCACAACGCATAATCGCCCCCCTCAGGCACGTGCTCTGAGTGGCCATGGCCGCGGAAATCCAGCGCCACAAGACGAATATCCAACGCCTCTACCAGCAGCGGTGCTAGCCGGGTAAAGCTGGCCGCATTATCCAGCCAGCCGTGCAAAGCAAGCCAAACGGGGGCATCAGTTCGGCCCCAGCTCAACGCCGCTAAGCGACCCTGAGCAAGTGAAAGCGGCTGCGGCGCATAAGCTCGCACAGCCGTCGAGTTAGATGGAGGCATAATTCACAGTCCCGAATAAACAGCTAGCGAGCCAATACAAACAGTAACATCATCAGGCAAGTAAGATGACGGCGTAGGCGACAAACGTTACCATGCTAGGCATATTTCACCTCACTATATGGTTGGTGCTGTTATGAAACCCCGTCGCGATACCCGCGCCCGTAATCTAGTCTTTTTTGTTGCTGTTATCAGCGCTACCGTTGTTGGTTTTTGGCTCGCCAAATAAGCGATTGCTCACTAAGTGAAACGTCAACACTAAGCCTCGCCTAGCAAGCCCAGGCTGGCGGCTGGCGCTTGGCGACGTAGATCACGCGAAAGCGCGTGACCAATGATGCCGATCAACAACGCCCCGCCAACGGGGAGCAAAACCCATAGACCCAGGTGCAAACGCGGGGTGAGATCCAGTAGGTAAATATACAGCACCGCCGAGGTTAGCTCTGCAAGCACTGCGCCCATTAAACCGCTGGCGAAGCCCAATAGCGCATACTCCGCCCCCTGCACCCGTGAAATCATCCGGCTGCCTGCGCCAAATACGCGCAGCAGACCGCTTTCATGGGCGCGCACCGGAAGACTTGCGGTCAGCGCGGCATACAACACGCTAATGCCTGCCAGTAGTACCAGAGCGAGCACTAACTCCACCGCTCGGGTAACCTGGGCGAGCACATCCCGCACCTGGCCTAAAATCGCGTCCACGTTAAGCAGCGAGACACCGGGGAAGTTAGTGATCAGCTCGCGGATCAGCCCCTGTTCCGCTTCAGGCAGATGAAAAGCGGTAATGTAGCTATGGCCAAACGGCTCCAGCACTCCCGGCGGGAAAATGACGAAGAAATTAGGCTGAAAGCTATCCCAATTGAGACTGCGCAGACTGGTGATTTGGGTGGTAATCTCATCGCTACCCACCGAGAACGTCATCTCATCCCCAATACTCAACCCAAGCCTTTCAGCCAGCCCATCTTCCATCGATATAGGCACTGGGCTTGTTTGTTGAGTTGCCGCTTGGGGCGTTGCATCGACGGCGCTTATCCAGCCTTGACTCGCGTCTCCTCTAGTTTGCGCGGATGAAAACCACTCGCCGGCCACCACTTCATTACCTTCTGGCACGTCTGATTGCCAGGTGAGGTTAAGCTCTCGGCGTAACGAGTTATCGCCCCGCGCATCCGGCGGCACGGCGTCTCTCGGCGGCTGATCATTAATCGCAATCACCCGGCCACGCACCATCGGGTAGAGGGTGCTTTGGGTTTCCACCCGAGGCGAGACGGCTGCCTCAAAGGAGTCACGCTCGGAAGGCTGAATATTGATGGCAAAATAGTTGGGGGTATTTTCAGGCAGTTGATCCTGCCAGGTGCTTAGCAAGTCGCCGCGCACCAAGACAATCATCGCCATGGCAAAAAAGGTCACCGAGAAAGCCAACAGTTGCCCTAGACCCGCTTGGCGACGCCGGGCCAACTGGCGGCCGCCTAAACGCAGCGCCTGTGACCACTCACTGCGTCCGGAGAACCGCTGCACAACCCGCAGCAAGCCGCTCAGCAGCAGCGCGCTAATCATCCACAGGACGCCCAGTAAAAGCGCACCGCCGATCAATAGTCCAATCGCCAGCGGCAGGCTACCCGAATAGAGCCACAGCAACCCGCCAAACACGATACTCGCCACGCCAACGACCAGCCAAGCCGATGGCGGCATTGGATCAAGCTCACGACGCAGTACTTTAAGTGCACTGACTTGTTTGATACGCAGCAGCGTTGGCCCAGCAAAGCCAACCAGTACAGAAAGCGCGGTGAATACCCCCAGCCCCAGTGGCATCAGCCCTGGTGGCGGGAGTGTCATGGGTAGAAAGCTCACCAGCAGCCAAATCAGTACCGCTTGCCCCAGAAGCCCAAGTAGCGCCCCAATCACTGCCGCTACCAGTGCTAAGCCAAGTAACTGAAGGGTAAAAATCGTCACTAATTGGCGCTGGCTGGCACCAAAGCAACGCAGCAGCGCAGCGGTATCCAGATGACGCTCCACATAACGACGGGTAGACATCGCCACAGCCACGCCCGCAAGTAGCACCGCCGCTAAGCCGGCTAATCCCAGATAGCTTTCTGCACGCTGCAACGCATTGCCAAGCTGTGGGCGGTCGACACGTACATCGCGCACCTCTACCCCATCACGGCGTAGCTCAGCAAGCAGCCCCTGTACTTGATCCAGCGCAGCCGGAGCCCCTGCAGCGAGTATTTCAAACTCAACCCGAGAACCTTCTTGCACCAGGCCAGTGGCTTCGACATCCGCCGTGTTCATCATCAAGCGGGGGTTAAAATTACCAAAACCACCGGATTGATCCGCCTCACGCTCGATAATTCCGCTAATGGTCAGTTCGGTTTGCCCCACTTGCACCCGGTCACCCAGTTCGATTTCGACAAGTTCTATCAGTCGCGGGTCAGCCCATGCCTCTCCAGGCGGCGGGCCAGAGGCAATCTGCTCGGTGCCATCGCCAAAATCCACGTAAGAGACGCCGTAGTGCGGGTAGACCTCATCGACGGCTTTTAAGCTGGCTGGCTGGAAGCGACCATCGCGGCTAATCATCGACACCAGATCTATCTGGTCGCTAAGGACAAAGCCCGCGCTCTCAAGACGCTCGCGCAGTTCCGCAGAAAACGGATCGCGCTGTTCCAGCACCAGATCGCCGCCCAGCATTTGCCCCGCCTGGCGCTCTAAGCCACGCTCTAAGCGGTCGAGAAAAAACGCGATCATAGTGGAGGCCGCAACGGCCAGTACCAGGGCAATAAACAGTGCACGCACATCGGCGGCGCGCAGGTCTCGCTTGAGGCTGCGCATCGCCAAACGCCAATTTACATCACTCATTGCGTACCCTCATCAATCGCAGCCGCTGTGGGTACGGTGTTTTCAGGGACGGCTTCTAACTTGCCATGATCTAAGCGCAGGCAGCGATCACAGCGACGCGCCAGGGCGTGATCGTGGGTAACTAAAATAAGCGTGGTGCCCGCCTCACGGTTTAAGGTGAAGAGTAGATCAATGATTTGCGCCCCAGTATCAGGGTCTAGGTTACCGGTTGGTTCATCGGCGAATACCAGCTCAGGGTCGGTAACAAACGCACGCGCAACGGCAACCCGCTGCTGCTCGCCACCAGAGAGCTGTTTGGGTAAGTGATCCACTCGTTCGCCAAGCCCCACACGTGCTAACCACTGGGCGGCGGTTTTCGTCTCCCCGGCGCGCGGCGACAGTTCAAGGGGTAGCATGACGTTCTCAAGTGCGCTCAAGGTGGGCAGTAGCTGAAAGTTCTGAAACACAAACCCCACTCGACCAGCCCGCAGCGCGGCACGCCCATCTTCATCCAAACGACTCAGCGCGTGGCCAAACAGTGTCAGTTCGCCGTCGCTTGGCGTATCAAGACCGGCCAACAGGCCCAGCAGCGTTGATTTGCCTGCGCCGCTTTTACCTAGAATGGCGACGCTTTCCCCGGCCGCTACGCTCAGCGATAGGTCGTGTAAGATGGTGAGCGAGCGTTCTCCGCTGGTGACCTTTTTAGATAATTTGTCAGCATGGAGTACGGGTGTCCTAATAGCGCTGTGGGGAACATCGTTGACCGCTTGATTGTCGGTAGTAGGCTTGCGCTCACCCTGAGGTGACTCGCTTGACGTTGTTTTATCGATAGCTGCATTCGCAGTTTGATCTGAGGAGCTTGAATTTGAGGAGCTTGAATTTGAGGAGCTGGAATTTGAGGAGTAAGACATGAAGCGTGGCATCCCTATGGCATGGCATGGACTGAACCGCATGGTAACCGCATGGCTGGTGCTGCTGATAGTCACTTTTGCCTCCGGGTCTATCAACGCAGAGCCTGTCAGCGCAGACACAAACTCAGGCCCCACCCTGCTGGTGATGGGCGATAGCTTAAGCGCCGCCTACGGTATAGAGCGTAATGAGGGCTGGGTGAACCTTCTGGCAGAGCGCTTGGAAGGCGATGCACAAGTCATTAACGCCAGCATTAGCGGTGAAACGACGTCCGGGGGGTTACAACGGTTCCCGAATATTATCGGACAGCGGCAGCCGGATATTGTTCTCATCGAACTGGGCGGTAACGATGGTTTGCGCGGCCTACCGCCGAATCAAATGCAGGCAAACCTGGCCACTATGATTGAGCAGAGCCAACAAGCAGGCGCTCAGGTGCTACTGCTAGGCATCGATATTCCGCCCAACTATGGTCAAGCGTACCGAGATGCGTTTACCGGTGTCTTTTACTCCCTGGCAGAGGAGTACGATGTGCCTCTAGTGCCGTTTCTACTTGAGGGTATCGCCCTCAACGAGGCGCTAATGCAGAGTGACGGCATCCACCCTACCGCCGATGCGCAGCCGATTATTCTGGATAATGTGTGGCCCGAGTTGGCGCCACTGATTGAACCCCTGATTGAACGACAGCTAGAAGCAACGCAGCAGGCAGCGGTTCAATAAGTCCACTCTTTTGACTGAGAGGTGTAGCACTTCAACCCGCCAGCTTGTAATCTTAACCTCAATTTGGCGGTTACTAACGGCGACTCATGCCTGCATCCTCGGATCACAGCCCTCCTGCACTATCTCCTGCACTATCGCGTCGGCAGTTCTTAGCAACTGTCGGCGCGCTTTGGTTGGGCGCAGGTCTTGGCATTCATCCAACGCCCGCGGCAGCATTTGACCCGCAACGTTTACGCCAAAGCATGCAACAGCAGTATGGGCAGACCGGTTTAGCCGTTTTAGAGGAGTGGTTAGCCCTGCTTCAACAGCTGCAGAATCAAGATATTCAAGCCAAACTGCGCGGAGTTAATGACTTCTTTAATCGTCGCATCCGATGGGTAGATGATATCCAGGTGTGGGGAGAAGAAGACTTCTGGGCCACGCCGTTGGAAGCGATGGGTAAAGGCCAGGGTGATTGCGAGGATTACTCCATCGCCAAGTACATTACCCTTAAGCAATTGGGCGTTACGAGCCAGTACCTGCGGATGATTTATGTCCGTGCACGCATTGGGCGTAGTCAAATTACCCAAGCCCATATGGTGCTGGGCTATTACTCAACCCCCGATGCAGAACCGCTGGTGCTGGACAATATTGTACCGTCCATCACCCCTGCCTCTCAGCGTACGGATCTCGACCCACTGTTTAGTTTTAATAGTGATGGCCTTTGGGCTGGCGGTTCATCTGAATCCCGCGCAGATCCGTTGGCGCGTCTATCACGCTGGCGCAGCGTCATCGAACGTATGCAAACCCAGGGTTTCATTTAAGAGGAATTGGCACGATGTCACTTATCAAGCAACTTTGGATTGCCATTATCGCCCTGCTGCTGCTGTCGTTCATTGGTAGCCTCGCCATTAGCATTACCACTAGTCGCGATTATATAGAGCAGGAAGTGCGCATTAAAAATGAAGACAATGCTACTGCGCTGGCGCTTTCCATGAGCCAGCTCGATAAAGACCTTGTCACCCTTGAGCTATTAATCGCAGCTCAATTTGACACAGGTTACTACCGCCAAATCACCCTGCGCGACACGAACGATAGTGTGCTTATTGAGCGCTCAGCCGAAGAATATAGTGGCGATGTGCCTGCCTGGTTTCGTCAGCTTGTTGAGTTTGAGGTGCCAAGCGGCATAGCGACGATTCAAGACGGCTGGCGGCAGTACGGCACGTTGGAGCTTGAGAGCCAGCACAGCTTTGCTTATACCTCTTTATGGCGCAGCATGCTCGAGCTTGCCGCCTGGTTTTTACTTGCAGGGGTGATCAGCTTAGCGATTGCCACCGTGATCGTCCGGGGAATTAAGCACCCGCTTTCCCGCGTTGTTACTCAGGCGCAAGATATCAGCGCGCGGCGGTTTACCACCATTAAAGAGCCACGCACGCTGGAATTACGCCAAGTCACCCAAGCAATGAACGTGCTGTCTGCCAATGTCCATCAGATGCTCAGTCACGAAAGCCATAAGCTGGACGAGTTACGCCGCCATTTACAGCATGATCGTGTCACCGGCGCGCTGAACCGCGATGTGTTTATGGGCAAGCTTTCGTCTCAATTGGGCAGTGAAGATGCCCGCGCGACGGGCATGCTGATCATGGTACGCGTTCAGGCGTTAGAGACCCTAAACGAGCAGCTTGGTTACGCCGCCACCGACCAGCTGTTAAGTACACTGGTTACCCAGCTGGGGCTATTGGACAATGCGTCGGAAGAACCGATGGTAGGCCGCCTTAACGGTAGTGATTTTATCTTTATGCTGCCGCTGATGGATGATGTTGAGGAACTCAGAATCCAGGTGATGGCAGCATTGGGCGAGGTAGCCGCCACGCAGCCTGATGTCGAAATTTATCTACCGACAGCCATTGTGCCTTATGCACCGCACGATGAGCGCGGCACACTGTTAGCCACCTTGGATGACGCTTTGGCACAAGCCGAAAGCCTGACGTCCTTTGAACAGGTAGTCGTGCGTCAGCGCAAGCGTATCTCACTCTATAGCAGCCATGCCGAGTGGCGGAGCGCACTGGAAGCCGCGATCCTAGTTGGCCCAGAATTGGCATACTTCCCGGTAGTCGATGCCCACGGAGACATCATCCATTACGAGTGCCCTGCCCGTTTACTGCTCGGCGGTGAATGGCAAACCGCCGGTGTCTTTATCCCCTGGATAACCCGCTTTGAGATGGAGCCTGCGCTCGACTTAGCCGTGGTGAAAAAAGCACTCACTAACCTGGAAGAGGATCTTAAGCCGGTCGGGATCAACCTCTCCGCCGCATCAATCACTAATACCCAGTTTGTTAACGATCTGCGGACACTGCTGGTAGCACACCCACTGCTGGCCAAACAGCTCTGCTTTGAAGTGCCCGCTACACTTAGCACCCACGCGATTGGCAGCTTACGAGGGCTGTGTACTGCCTTACGACCATTGGGATGCACCTTTGGCATCGAACACGTGGGCGCAGAGTTCACCAAACTGGCGGATTTGCACGATGTAGGGCTTGCTTACCTAAAAATGGATAGCAGCCTTATTCACCAGCTGCATGTTTCAAATGAGCAGCAAACCATCGTGCGCGGAATGGCCACGCTCTGCCATTCGCTGGGCATTCAAGTAATCGGAGAAGGTGTTGCAGACGATGAGGAGATCGCCTGCCTGTTCCGTGTGGGGGTTGATGGTGCCACCGGGCCAGGCATACGCGTTTAACGCATAGACTTAAACGGCTGCGATATATGACCTAGATATATGGTCTTCCTAAATAGTAACGTCGTTCTAGATAGTATCGTCGTCGCTAAGCAAGCCCACATCATTTTTTGACCGCAACGACTTACGCTCCATCACTTTGGCCTGCGCAGCTTCTGGCAGGTCAGTGAACGTGATAACGCCCTTGTCCAGCAACACCTCAAGAATATCTTCGACCACCCTGACAAACGCTAAGTCAGAGGCAATAAAGTGCGCTGAAGAGCCTGGCTGGTCGGCAAGAAACGCTAGCACCTCGGGTGAATCTTGGGCAATTGTTTCAGTGCACTCTGGCGTTGGCTCTTTGCTGAGCATCACGATCTCGCCGGATGTATTGCGTTTTATGTAGAGCATTATCTATACCCCATTATATATAGCCATAATTTTCTAACTTACGTTAAAAGCTACTTTTGCGATGTTCTAGATTTTTTCTCAAGATCAAGATTCTTCAAATATCCTTCGTAGGTTTCGCTATGTGTGATCGAACGTGCCTCGACTCCCACTTTACTAGCCCACTGATTACCTCCACACAGCAAAGCTGCCTGCGTAATCAGATCAACATAGGAAGATCGCAAAATAAAGGCAATACTTTTTTCATAATCGCCACCCTCACGCTCCATTTGCGTCGCAATTTGCCAATTCGAAATAGCGTTCATTAACACTGAGTTCAAGTGTTCAAAATTCTTACGATAAAAAGTATTTCTTGGCAGTTTAATCAGCACATCAAAAAAGAGCTTATTAATTTCGTCGTCACTGAGCACTTTATCTTTATCAATTAAATCGTCCCATTTATGAGCAACATCGCAAATCATTTCTATATATTCGACTGCTAACTTATCGCCTTTCATCCAGCGCAGAAGCTGTATTTCATCAAAGTACATATTTCCCCCTTCACAATCGCAAAAAGCCCCACACGCAGAGTGTGGGGCATTTCTTATCGTTCAGTAGTATTAATTATTGATCTATCTTCAGTTGGCCATCGTCCAACATACCTTGTATAAAGTCTGAAGAACTGCCACCTTGTGGCATCTCAACATCTTTCAATACAATGCGCTGATCCGCATTACTACCATCTTCAGCCAACCCTCCGCCAGATTTGACATGTAATACAGTATCAGTGCCCTGCTGCTCTGCTTTAATGTACTGATCCATGTTTTCCGCATTTTCCCCTTGCAGCAGATCTGCTATATCCAGTCGATCTGCCGTGGAGTCGGCGCCAAACTGCCCCATATTGAAGTCCATGACCTGATCCACAGCAGGTGTCTGCTCAGAACCTTCATCGCTCGACTCCCATACAAAGGTATTGGCGCTGTTACCGCCATACATAATGTCATCACCAGCCCCCCCTACCAGCGTGTCATTGCCACCTTGCCCAAATAGAATGTCATCCCCATCACCGCCGATCAGGATATCGTTACCGACGGTACCCGTGGAGTTATTAAACTCTCCATGATTATCGGTGATGTATGTATGAATCTGCTCCGCAGTAACTTGGTTAGAGTCTGCGAGACCCAACTGGCCTGCAATATAAGCCTTAATAGCGGGCAAGCCGTTACCTTCAATCCCAGCAAAGGTGACCTGATCTCCAAACAGAATATCATTGCCCTCACCACCGGAAATTGTGTCATTGCCAGACGGCAACTGAACATTTTCACCAAGAATAGCATCAGCGAGCTGTTCCGGATTGATGTTCGACTGAACGATGCCATCAGAGTCATATGCCTGAAGACTACTTTCGTTCAAGCTGTCACCCAAGCCAATTGCATTGACCGAGGACTTACCGTCCAGCAGTGCAAAGGCTTCCAATGAATTCTGTACAACCGTCTGCGTAGTACTTCTGCCGTCGCCAGCAAGTTCTGAAATTTCGTATGTTCCGTCGCCCTCGGGCCTGACCTGACCAATAACACTGCTACTCCAACTTCCACCGCCACATCCAGAACTATGAGTCCACTGTTGCACATTGCCACTCGTATCAATGACTTCTCTCATCTGACCATCGATATTCATTGAGTATGCTTGGCCAGGTGTGTAATCAATATCATCGATATTAAGGTTCCAGCGATTCCCTCCTTTGGAGCCAACCACCGCGCTCTCTTTTTCCTTAGCCTGGAAATATGTCGGTAAACCGTCGGTTATAAAATAGGTCAGGTTAGTGCCGGAATTGGCCTGGACAGAGTCCGTATAGAACCAGTTGGCCGTCGCCTTAAAGACGTCTTCGTAGTTGGTACCGCCACCTTGCTGGAATCCATCTAACACTGACTGCAGCTTTGACAGCGCTTGTGGATCCGACAGATCAACACTGACATTTCTTCCTGCCTGGGTATCGAACTCTACCAAGAAGATGTTTACTGTGCCGGCATTATCCTCGCCGACACTCTCTTGAAGTGTATTGAACACTTCGGTCAGTGATGCCTTGGCATTAGCAATATCGGCATTCGACATACTGCCCGATGTATCTACCATAAACGCCAAATTGTAGTTCTCACCTGGCACTAATTGCAGACCAGCAACATCACCAATAATAATGTCGTTTGCACTGGTACCCGTGATGGTATCACCGCCTGGCGAACCTACCACAATGTTGTATTGTTCCACTGCAGTGGTATCAGTGCTTGTTTCAGTGTCTATGACTTGCTGACTTCCAGCGGCATCCTTATATACCTCGCTTGAAGTTACCGTAGCCGTTATATCAAAAGCTCCAGCATTCACAGGTACTTTCATCGTCAACATCAACTGGGCAATGCTATCCCCAGTAGGATTAGTCACCAGCCAACTGCCATCCGATTGGCTAACTACGCCCTCTCCAGTGAGCACCACTCCTGCAGGAATATCCGTTAAAACAACATCCGAAAGTACCTCACTGCCGTCAGTATCAGTCAACAGAGCAGAGAGTTCGACCTCGATAATATCGTAGCCAGTCTGGGTAATCGTGGTGGTAGCGTCGGTTGGCAACATAGTGGAACCATCGCCAAATATAATTCCACGAATGTTATTGACACTAATTGTCACACCAGTAGCCAAATCGGTGATAGTTCCGTCATAACCAGAGTTTTGATGTAGCTCGCCCAGGTTAACGGCATAACTCGTCAACGGTTTGTTTAAGAAAATATAATCTTTGTCATCACCATTGATCGAGTTAACCGCTTGGCTGCCATTCACCAGCTTATTGAAGTCACCGATGAGCGCAATAACATCTCCACCGTTAGTGTTATTGGCGCTACCTGGGTTTAGATTGCCGTCACTAAACGGCGGCTTGATAACCTGACCACTGATTCCTACTGCACTGATTTCAGTGCCCTCAATGGTGATAGTAGCGTTGCCATGCTCAACAGTAATAACTGAGGCACGTACAGACTCAAGTGTGTTACCCAGCGCCACTGAGACCGCAGGGGCATCGGCAACAGGCTTAATGTCGATAGTGAGAGTAGCTTCAGTTCCTTCATTTTGAGCGTCAGTGGGTAGGAACTTCAACTGAGCATAGTCAGCTTCCTGGTTCCCTACCCCCTCACCACCATAGCTGTCGAAGCCTGACTCATTCGCAGTTGGCTTAAAGCGCAGTTGTCCAGCATCTATTTCAGCTCTGGAGAAGCTTGCATCCTCAGCCACACTCTGCCACTGCCCGCTAACATCTTGGAACTCCAATGTTCCCGATGCTGGCAACTGAGTAATTACAATTCCCTGCTCACCAGCAGGTGAATCGTCAGTTATATTAAAATCACTCCATTTTAGTACTAAAGCGGTGTCTTCCTCACCGGTTACTTGTCCACCCGAAGCCTCTGGGGCTGCATCAACACCGTAGTCACGGGCGGCGTCGGCGCTGTAGGCGTTGCCTGCAGTGTCTCCGCCGGTGACTTCAGCGGTCACACTGTCGTTCTCGGCCAGCAC
>NZ_LXRG01000151.1 GCF_001651035.1 Halomonas sp. ALS9 | reverse complement strand
GTTGATCACGTCGTCACCGGCGATGGTGTCGATGCTGATCGTGGCACTGGCGTCGGTGTCGACGCCGTAGTCACGGGCGGCGTCGGCGCTGTAGGCGTTGCCTGCGGCGTCTTCACCGGTGACTTCAGCGCTGACTTGGTCGTTCTCGGCCAGTACCGATCCGGGTACGTCGATGGCATACGTGAGGTCTTCACCCACGGTGCCTTCGTAGCTGTTGTCACCC
>NZ_LXRG01000149.1 GCF_001651035.1 Halomonas sp. ALS9 | reverse complement strand
CGGCTTGAGGCGCTTATACCTTAGCGAAATTTAAAGTAAATGCTGCCGCGGCAATTTCGCTTGCCGCCGCAGCATAACCTCGTAGTGTTTCGCCGGTGTTAACAGACGCTAAAAATCGCTGAGCTGATGAGCTGCCTGCGGGGCAGGAGAGGAGGAGGGCAAGCTTGCCTGTGCATGGTCTGCGCTCTGGTTAATGTGGAAGTGGGCAACCAACTGGCGCAGTTGATCGCTGAGCTGGGCAAGAGACTGGGTGGCGTGGTTGCTCTCTTGCACCAGGCTTGCATTTTGTTGGGTCATTTGATCCATTTGGGTCACCGCTTGGTTGACCTGCTCAATGCCGCTGCTCTGCTCAATGGTGGCCGCAGAAATCTCTTGTACGAGTGTGCTGAGCTGCTTGATATCATCGACCATCCCATTGATCAGATCGCCGGTATCAAGCCACTGACGGCTGCCTTCCAACACTTTGCTATCTGACGCTTCGATCACTGTTTTGATATCTTTATCAGCGGTGGCCGAAC
>NZ_LXRG01000148.1 GCF_001651035.1 Halomonas sp. ALS9 | reverse complement strand
AAACCATCGAGACCCACCGTGCCGATATCATGCGTCGCCTGGGCGTTAGGCATACTGCTGGTTTAGTCCACGAAGCCATTCGACTTGGCCTCTTCGTTGCTCCCCAAGATACCGATGAGACTCGCTGAGACACTCTTTTCAGGCATTAGCTTGGAAGTTACACAGTACTGTATACCTAATGATGCCCTCATCATGATTGAACTCTATCCACATTGAATCTGATCCTCCTTTTTAGCAGCTCTCTGATCCTGTACAGATAGACGA
>NZ_LXRG01000147.1 GCF_001651035.1 Halomonas sp. ALS9 | reverse complement strand
CACTAATACCATTGACATTGATGCTGGCAATTTTCATAAATCGTCCCTTTTGCGTCGCTGCTGTATGATACCCGACGTTTAGACGTTTGGGTAAAGGCAGCAGCTAAAACTTGCCATTTACCCTACTTTTATTGTTGCTTTCGTGCCGATTTAAACCTAAGGAGCCTCTGATTAATGTAATTAGCGCAGGCCAGACAATGCAAAAACCAACCAAAAAGCGGAAGTCACGGGGTTTAAATGAGCATTTTGAGGCGATTTTTAA
>NZ_LXRG01000145.1 GCF_001651035.1 Halomonas sp. ALS9 | reverse complement strand
CCCCGGCCACCACCGCAAAGCCTCGGCCTTGGTCGCCAGCCCGTGCTGCTTCTACGGAGGGGTTAAGGGCCAAGATAGTGGTTTTAAAGGCAATCGAATCAATCACGCTGGTAATGTCGGCGACTTTTTTCGAGCTAGTGGAGATGCCGTGCATCGTCTGCACCACCTGTTCCACCACTTTTCCACCGCGCTCGGCCGTGGTGGAAGCGTCTGCTGCCAATGTGCTGGCCTGGCGGGCGTTGTCGGCATTCTGTTTTACCGTCGCGGTCATTT
>NZ_LXRG01000144.1 GCF_001651035.1 Halomonas sp. ALS9 | reverse complement strand
TCCAGAGCGCATCATCGAGCTGATACAGCTGCACGGCGTTACGACGCTCAATATTGTGCCCGCAATGCGCAAGGGCTTCCTGGCCTATCGCGATGTGAAGTCCAAGACGCGACTCAAGCATATTATGTGCGGTGGTGAGGCCGTTCCAGCCACGCTGCAGCAAGATGTGGCTGAATGTCTCGACGGTGCCAACCTGCACGACCTCTATGGCCCCACCGAAACCACCATTCATGTCACTCACTGGTGGTGCCGTGATGACGGCCAC
>NZ_LXRG01000143.1 GCF_001651035.1 Halomonas sp. ALS9 | reverse complement strand
AATAATTGTGTGTCACATTATAGTGACCCCGTTTTAAAACAAAATATGACATGTGTACATCATTGCCACAACAGTTATTTATCCATTGGAAGATAATTGCTTTGGTTATGATATAACTCCGTTGTCGAATAGCCTCCTTAGTGCACATTGTCGAGACATATCATTAAGGATTTAATTGTCTCGCCTTTGCTATTGTCTCTGGTCAACTAACCGATGAGTTAGCAAAGCGTTTGGCAAGGTTGGCGAAGTCTTCACTCGATATCAGTATTTCAAAAATATCTTCAGGTGTCCCTTTGACTTCGGCTCGGTGGGTCATAAAGTTGAAGTCCATCTGAATCGGGTGCTCAAGGCGTGGGGCATAGAAGTCGGGGT
>NZ_LXRG01000142.1 GCF_001651035.1 Halomonas sp. ALS9 | reverse complement strand
GAAAGACGTGGTAGCCTGCGATAAGGTTCGGTGAGGTGGCAACAACCTGTGACCCGGACATCTCTGAATGGGGAAACCCACTCATCATAAGATGAGTATCATGCACTGAATACATAGGTGTATGAGGCGAACCAGGGGAACTGAAACATCTAAGTACCCTGAGGAAAAGAAATCAACCGAGATTCCCCTAGTAGCGGCGAGCGAACGGGGACCAGCCCTTAAGCATGTGACTGATTAGGCGAACACGCTGGGAAGCGTGGCCGTAGCGGGTGATAGCCCCGTAGTCGAAAATCTGATCATGTGAAATCGAGTAGGTCGGGGCACGAGAAACCTTGACTGAAGACGGGGGGACCATCCTCCAAGGCTAAATACTCCTGGCTGACCGATAGTGAACCAGTACCGTGAGGGAAAGGCGAAAAGAACCCCGGAGAGGGGAGTGAAATAGATCCTGAAACCGTGTGCGTACAAGCAGTAGGAGCAGACTTGTTCTGTGACTGCGTACCTTTTGTATAATGGGTCAGCGACTTATATTCAGTGGCGAGGTTAACCGTATAGGGGAGCCGTAGGGAAACCGAGTCTTAACTGGGCGACACAGTCGCTGGATATAGACCCGAAACCGAGCGATCTATCCATGAGCAGGGTGAAGGTTGAGTAACATCAACTGGAGGCCCGAACCAGGATCTGTTGAAAAAGATTTGGATGACTTGTGGATCGGAGTGAAAGGCTAATCAAGCTCGGAGATAGCTGGTTCTCCTCGAAAGCTATTTAGGTAGCGCCTCACGTATTACCGCCGGGGGTAGAGCACTGTTTCGGCTAGGGGGTCATCCCGACTTACCAACCCGAGGCAAACTCCGAATACCGGTGAGTACAGCGTGGGAGACACACGGCGGGTGCTAACGTCCGTCGTGAAAAGGGAAACAACCCAGACCGTCAGCTAAGGTCCCGAAATCCTGGTTAAGTGGGAAACGATGTGGGAAGGCTCAGACAGCTAGGAGGTTGGCTTAGAAGCAGCCATCCTTTAAAGAAAGCGTAATAGCTCACTAGTCGAGTCGGCCTGCGCGGAAGATGTAACGGGGCTAAACCAGGTACCGAAGCTACGGGTTCATTCTTAGGAATGAGCGGTAGAGGAGCGTCGTGTAAGCCAATGAAGGTGGATTGAGAAGTCTGCTGGAGGTATCACGAGTGCGAATGCTGACATGAGTAACGATAAAGGGAGTGAAAAACTCCCTCGCCGGAAGACCAAGGGTTTCTGTTCGACGCTAATCGGAGCAGAGTGAGTCGGCCCCTAAGGCGAGGCCGAAAGGCGTAGTCGATGGGAAACGGGTCAATATTCCCGTACCGGACATGGTTGCGATGGGGGGACGAAGAAGGCTAGGTGAGCCAGGCGTTGGTAGTCCTGGTGAAAGTGAGTAGGCTTGGATCTTAGGTAAATCCGGGATCCTTTAAGGCCGAGACACGA
>NZ_LXRG01000141.1 GCF_001651035.1 Halomonas sp. ALS9 | reverse complement strand
GTCGCTGCCGTGGTGGTTGTGATAGCGTTTGTAGAGGTTTCGTATTTCGATCATTGATATTTAGAGGCCATTGATGTCTTTGCAGTTTCACAGAAGCCACTTTGCAATGCTTGGTGTAGGTGGCAACTTCGGGCGGCTTCGCCGCCTTCGCGGGTGCCTCATTCGCTCGTTCCTCGCGCGCTTCGTTCCACCGCGCTACGAGGATCTGAGTACGTTCACTTGTTTGCCCTTAGTAAGGTAGAGGACTTCTAGCTTGCTTTTGAGCGTTGCGGCGGCAGTTTGTTC
>NZ_LXRG01000140.1 GCF_001651035.1 Halomonas sp. ALS9 | reverse complement strand
GATATATACCTATTTTGCATATCTGGTAAGTATATAAATTGAGTTATTTAAGCGAAAATATGTATTTTAACTTCAATACTTATGATTATATAAAATTCATTATATATAAAAGATTCTTTTGTAATGGTTAATAAGTATGTTTGTTTTGATATATTTTGTTATTATTCTGATATTTTTACTAATTTACTAGTTATATTTACTGATGTTTAATCTTTTATTATTATTTTTTATTGGAGGAAATATATTGTTTAAATTCAGAAAGTACATTGCATCGATTTTGATTTTGGCTT
>NZ_LXRG01000139.1 GCF_001651035.1 Halomonas sp. ALS9 | reverse complement strand
AAAAATGATTAAACGTATGATGTACGGGAGAGCTGGTTTCCAAGTATTGAGGAACCGAATTCTTTACCAGTGGTAACTATTTTGAGATAACACTCCCGATTTTTGACTAGGGTGATAAGTGACTTCCCCAAAAAAGCGTAAGAACCCGCAAAGTTTAGGAAAAGATGTTATAAGATCCTTTGAAAAAAGAATTGATGCATTAAATAAAAGATACGAAACTGAAAAATACCAAGAATTAATAGAAAAGATTCGAGAAGAACTATCTGAAGTATATGACAGAATAGAAAA
>NZ_LXRG01000138.1 GCF_001651035.1 Halomonas sp. ALS9 | reverse complement strand
GAGACCTTGCGGAAGCACTCGTCCTGGGGCATACCTACAGGAATGCCGGACCCGGGCAGGAAAAGCTCGCCCAGGCGCACATCGACGCTGCAGCGCTCGGCGATCATCACGCTGTTTTCCAGCGCTTCGGGAATATCGGCGAACAGTGCCGCCATCTCGTCGGGGCTTTTTAGGTACTGCTCTTCGGTATAGCGGCGCTCACGGCGAGGGTCATCCAGCGCTTTGCATTCGCCAATGACCACGCGGGTT
>NZ_LXRG01000137.1 GCF_001651035.1 Halomonas sp. ALS9 | reverse complement strand
CACTACGAGGCGGGGCGCAGGGCCGAGGCGCTGTGGTGGTGGCAGTTCTCGTACTTCTCCGACTGGGGCTCCACCGCCTCCGCTGCCCTCCGCGCCCTCCAGTCCCTGGTCGCCCACATCCGCCTCGGCCAGCCCCTGGAGGAGCTGGCCGGCCTGGACACCGACCAGGACCCGGGCGAGGACGACCTGGCGGAGGAGGCGGGCCGCGTGATGCTCCACGAGATCGCGGGCCCGCTGGGGCTGCGGCCGGTGAAGTAGCCGGCCCGAGCCGGTGAGGCAGCCGCCCGGAAGTCGGTGAGGCAGCCGCCCGGAACGAGGACGTCCGCCCGCTTTCGCCGCCGGTCCCACGGCGAGTTCAGTCGTGGGGCCGGCTGCGTCGTGCTGTGCTGCCGCGGGCGGGGCGCGGCCCCTGGCCTAGAAGTGGTGGCTGGTGACACGTATCGGACACCGGCGCGTCCACTGCTCGGCGGCGGGCGTTGTCCCCGCGGCCGACAGGAGTTGGCCGGAATCCTTCATCGGCTGACGGACTCCCCGCGACGGGCCCCTGTTCACCGCTGTCGCTCCGGATCGGCCGAGGTGACCGGTGTCCGGCCGCACGCGCACGGCGGCCGAAACATAGTGGTCAACAAT
>NZ_LXRG01000136.1 GCF_001651035.1 Halomonas sp. ALS9 | reverse complement strand
CGCGAACCCCGAATCCAGGAGAGCCGCACTGCGTGCGCTTGCTGCCATGGGCCAGGCCCGAGCGGCCGACGGGGGACGCACCTGGGCGGTGCTCGGTCAGATGGCCGAGCTCGGTGACGCGTCGCTCGCCGAGCACGACGCGGTTGGACGGCTCGCCGTCCGGCTCAACGTCAGCAAGCTCGTCGCTGTCGGGGGGAGAGAAGCCTCCTGGCTGCAACTGGGCGCATATAACGAGGGTTCGTGGGGTGAGGAGTCGGTGCACGTGTCCGACGCACAGGCGGCCGTCGACCTGC
>NZ_LXRG01000135.1 GCF_001651035.1 Halomonas sp. ALS9 | reverse complement strand
CCGTGACGAGATCGTCCGGGCCGGGCGGGCGGCCCGCGCCGACCACTTCATCCGTACGCTGCCGGAGGGCTACGACACCCTGATCGACGAGGACGGTGGGGGACTGAGCGCAGGGGAGAGGCAATTGCTCACCATCGCGCGCGCCTTCGTCACCAAGCCCTCGATCCTGGTCATGGACGAGGCCACCAGCTCCGTCGACACCCGGACCGAAGCGCTGGTCCAGCGGGCCATGGCCGATCTACGCCAGGGGCGGACCAGTTTCGTCATCGCCCACCGCCTGTCCACCATCCGCGACGCCGACACCATTCTGGTCATGGAGGACGGGCGCATCGCCGAGCAGGGCACCCACAGTCGGCTGCTCGCCGCCGGTGGTGTCTACGCACGCCTGCACGCGGCCCAGTTCACGTCAGCCCCGACCACGCCCGAACCCGCTTAAAGGACGAGGGCCGTCATCCCCCGGCAGGTCGGTCTCGCGTTGCCCACAGCACGCCGACGGTCAGGGCGACCCTCCAGGTGGCCGCGATCCGCCCGAAGACGATCACCGCGTCACGGGATATGGCGC
>NZ_LXRG01000134.1 GCF_001651035.1 Halomonas sp. ALS9 | reverse complement strand
GGGGTCGTGCCGGATTTCGGACTGCCGGTTGCCGGCCGCGTCGTAGGTGAAGGACTGCCAGTACGGGGCCGGGCCGCCGAGCTTGTCGCCCGCCGGGGCCGGTGCACGGGTGGTCAGGGGCTGGGCCCACGCTTCGGTGAGCCGGCCGAGGTGGTCGTAGGTGAAGCACTGGTTGTCCGTGCCGGTACGCGAGACGTCCGCGATGGACAGGATGTTGCCCGCCTCGTTGTACCGGTAGGTGGCATGGCGGTCGACTCCGGGCTGGTCCTGCCGGTCGACACGGGAGGTGGAGAGTCTCTGGGTGCCCCACTCGTAGGTGTTGGTGACCTGGGTTTTGCGACTGTCGTTGGTCAGGCCCATGGAGTGCTGCAGGGGCTTGCCGGTGTAGCTCTAGGCGGTGCTGGACGTCATGCCCTGCCCGTAGCCGCCGTTCGGTCTGAGGGTCTCGTCCTC
>NZ_LXRG01000133.1 GCF_001651035.1 Halomonas sp. ALS9 | reverse complement strand
AATTATTTTTGAATGCTTTTGGTGATGAAATTGAGTGAAATCGATTACGACTTTTTCTTTATAGGGACCAAAAGCATTCATAACTAATTTTAATGGTTTCATCTTATTCGCCTCTTTCCATTTGATGCAACATAGTTTCAATAATGTCTTTACGCTCGATCGTTAACTCTTTTTTTTTGTAGTAAGCATAGAAATCCGCAAAAATATCTTGAACGTATAATTTTTCTAACTGTTCTTTATGGATGGTTGATATCTTT
>NZ_LXRG01000132.1 GCF_001651035.1 Halomonas sp. ALS9 | reverse complement strand
TTTGGTTGTGCACTGTTTGCATTTCCGTCTTCTCAGTGAAGTGTATGAGGTGAGAAAAAATGTTTGATAATGTTTTAGGTCTACTCACTTGAGGTGGCGTGTTTTTGTGCCTAAACATTTCTGATCCCGCCCATTAATAGTGGACACCTCTAGAATGTAATACGCTACGATGAGGTGGCCATGGTAAGATCAACGATATCGATGAAGAAAAATCCTATACCCGTTACTCCGATGCCTACCGTCAAGATGCGTTAGCCCTCGCTGATCGCATAAATGTTGCCGCAGAAGGCCGTTAAACCTGACGTCACCCCCTTCCTTAGTAGGCCTACCCTT
>NZ_LXRG01000131.1 GCF_001651035.1 Halomonas sp. ALS9 | reverse complement strand
CCGCTGAAGTAGCAGCGTACCAAGCTGATTTTCAAGCTTTTGAAGTCGATGGCTTAACGTATTGGAAGGTGTGCCTAACCGGCGTGCGGTCTCGATGAAGCTACCGTTACGTGCTACTGGCACAAACAGAGCACTCTCATTTAGATCAAGCATATCGACTCAATTACCTCTTACCATAGACATAGGAAAATTAAGCAAAATCGGACTTTAGAAA
>NZ_LXRG01000130.1 GCF_001651035.1 Halomonas sp. ALS9 | reverse complement strand
GGCCTATCGCCCGGTGAGGCGCTTGGCACTTTCCAGGTGGGCGGTGAGCTTCGCCTGGATCCGCAGGGTCGCCTCGTCCAGCGCCTTGCGGGTGCGCCGCCCGTCGCCGGCGCTCGCGTCGAACGCGTCACCGAAGACGACGTCGACCCGGCTGCGCAGCGGGGGCAGCCCCCGTATCAACCGTCCGCGGCGCTCCGTGCTTCCCAGGACCGCGACGGGGACGATGGGCGCCCCGCCCCGTACCGCGAAGTACGCGAGTCCGGCCCGCAGCGAGGCGAAGTCGCCCTCGCCCCGGGTGGCCTCCGGGAAGATCCCGAGCGCCCGGCCGTCCGCCAGGACGCCCAGCGCGTGGCCGATGGCGGTGCGGTCGACGGTCGTACGGTCCACCTCGATCTGGCCGATCCCGTGCAGGAACGGGTCGAGGGGGCTGACGAACGCCTCTTTCTTGATGAGGAAGTGCACCGGCCGGGGCGCGGTCCCCAT
>NZ_LXRG01000129.1 GCF_001651035.1 Halomonas sp. ALS9 | reverse complement strand
CCTCCCAGTGGACCGGCTCGCGCAGGACGTCCGCGAACGACATCCAGTAGTGCGGGAAGAGGTAGGGGTGGATACCGCTCAGCTGCGGGATGCTGTCCAGGATCTGCACCGTGATCAGCAGCCCGACCGTCGCCGCCCTCGCCCCGATCCCGCTTTCGGTCAGCGTCGCGACGAACAGGCCGAGCGCGGCGAAACCGACCAGTGAGGCCGCGACGACCGCCGCCGTCAGCCCGGCCCGCACCAGGCCCGCGCCGAAGCTGATCCGGGTGCCGGAGATCGTCGTGACCTCCCCCACCGGGAAGAGCAGCGCCCCGACCACCAGCGCCGAGGCCGCCACCACGAAGGTCGCGACCAGGCAGAAGGTGAGGACCGAGGCGTACTTGGCCAGAAGCAGCCGGGTCCGGCCCGCCGGGGCGACCAGCAGATAGCGCAGCGTCCCGGCGCTCGCCTCGCCCGCGACCGCGTCGC
>NZ_LXRG01000128.1 GCF_001651035.1 Halomonas sp. ALS9 | reverse complement strand
GTAGCCGGACTCGACGGCCGCCATCGCGCCGCCCATCCGCTGGATCCGGTCGATCTCCGCGAGCGACTCCTCGACCAGGGACTCCACCTTGGCCTCGATGACGTGCGAACCGGCGAAGATGTCCTCGTACTCCAGCAGATCGCTCTCGTGCGCCAGTACCTGTTGGATCCGCAGCGACCATTGCTGGTCCCAGGGCCGGGGCAGCCCCCGCGCCTCGTTCCAGGCCGGGAGCTGTACGGCACGGGCGCGGGCGTC
>NZ_LXRG01000127.1 GCF_001651035.1 Halomonas sp. ALS9 | reverse complement strand
CCCCGCAGGTCCGGATGCCCCCGCACCGGCTGCCGGTCTCCGAACTCCCGGCGCCCGAGTCCACCGAGTGCGGCGGCATGCGCCTCGCGCTCGGTCTCGACCAGGACGCGCTGGAGCCGGTCTGGCACGACTTCAGCCGCACGCCGCACCTGATCGCGGTCGGCGACACCGAGAGCGGCAAGACCAATCTGCTGCGCCTGATCACGAAGGGCATCACCACCCGGTACGCCCCCGCGGAGGCGAAGATCATCGCGGTGGACTACCGCCGCACCCTGGTCGACGCCATCCCCGAGGAGTACCGCATCGGGC
>NZ_LXRG01000126.1 GCF_001651035.1 Halomonas sp. ALS9 | reverse complement strand
TACCGCGATACGCTGGTAGCCTATTTTGAGCAGCACCATGATCTCCTTGACGAAGACTCCAAGCGCCGCTTAACCAGTAATCCGCTGCGCATCCTTGACTCCAAGAACCCTGCCATGGCGGAAATGCTCGATGCCGCGCCGCAGCTGATGGATCACCTGGATACCGAGTCTCGGGAACACTTTGAGCAGCTCACTAAGATGCTTGAAGCGGCGGACATTGCCTATGTAATCACCCCACGCTTAGTGCGCGGGCTCGACTACTACTGCCGCACCGTGTTCGAG
>NZ_LXRG01000125.1 GCF_001651035.1 Halomonas sp. ALS9 | reverse complement strand
TCGCGGTGGCCCACCTCGCACTCCTCACGGCCAGGCTGCACGGCAGCAGGGAGCACGCGGCGCACCTGGCGGAGCAGCGGGAACGGGCCCGGATGCAGCAGGACCTGCATGACCTGGTCGGCTCGTCGCTGACGGCGATCGCGCTCCAGGGTGAGGCGGCGCTGCGCACCGACGGTACGCCGCACGCCGGGCCCGGCGGCTCCGGCGGCCCCGTGCAGGAGCAGCGCGCGCTGACCGAGATCATCTCCCTGGCCCGGCGGCTCCACGCCGACGTACGGGCGATCAGCCGGCC
>NZ_LXRG01000124.1 GCF_001651035.1 Halomonas sp. ALS9 | reverse complement strand
GCGTGTCCTGCGGGGCGCGGAGCGGGTGTACGAGGTGCTCGCCGCCCCCGTACCCGTACGGGAGCCCGCGGCCCCGGCCGATGCGCCCGCCTCGCCGTTCCCCCTGGAGGTGCGGGGGCTGTCGGCTCACTACCCGGGAGCCCGCCACAACGCCCTGGAGTCGGTCGACCTGACGCTGGTGCCCGGTCGGCGTATCGCGGTCGTCGGCCCCTCCGGCTCCGGCAAGACGACGCTCGCGCAGGTGATCCTCCGCTTCCTGGACGCGTCCTCGGGGACGTACAGCCTCGGCGGTGTCGAGGCGACCGGCATGGACGGCGACACCGTGCGGCGCTCCGTCGGCCTGTGCGCCCAGGACGCCCACGTCTTCGACAGCTCCAT
>NZ_LXRG01000123.1 GCF_001651035.1 Halomonas sp. ALS9 | reverse complement strand
CGCGGCAACGCCTTTCTAACGGTTATTAATCTGGCCATTGAGATACAGCCACGCTTCCTCGTCATTGAGAACGTGCGTGGACTGCTTTCCTGCCCGATGGACCACCGGCCCCATAGCCAGCGCGGCCCCGGCTTCCCCGACCTCTCGCTGGACGAGATGAAAGGCGGAGCGCTTAATTTCTTATTGTGCCTACTGCAAAAAGCCGGTTACC
>NZ_LXRG01000122.1 GCF_001651035.1 Halomonas sp. ALS9 | reverse complement strand
GTAGCCGCCGAGGAGGAGCACGCAGATCAGCCACTCCGGCGGACGGAAGAGCTTGATGCCGAGGTAGCCGACGACCAGCAGGGCGATCCAGAGGGGTACGTCCATGGACGCTGTCTCCTAACGGACGGTGCAGCGGTGGGTACGGGCGGCGAGTTGGGCGGCGGTCCGGCTGGAGTAGTCGGCAGACCAGCCGCAGCGGTCGGCAGTGCAGACGGCGGCGTGGACGGTGCGGCCGGTGCGGTCGCGGTGGGTGCCGATCTGTACGGGGCCGATACGCATCACGGAGTGGAAGCTGTCGCGG
>NZ_LXRG01000121.1 GCF_001651035.1 Halomonas sp. ALS9 | reverse complement strand
TTGGTTTTGAAGGCAATTGAGGCAATCACGCCAATAATATCGTTTACCTGGCTCGCACTGGCCGCAATCTCACGCATAAGTTGCACCGTGCGCTCTACCTCTTCGCCACCTGACTCCGCTGACCGTGACGCCGCAACCGAAAGCTGATCCGCCTCTTGGGCCGTTTCAGCGTTTTTAGCTACCGTCGTCGACATCTCCTCCATGCTGGAAG
>NZ_LXRG01000120.1 GCF_001651035.1 Halomonas sp. ALS9 | reverse complement strand
GGCAGGGGGAGCGATGCTTCCCGTGACAGTGCTGCCATATGAATACTGGTCGTGGTGCTTTCAAAAAAATGCGCTGGTTGGCATGGGCGATTATTAGCAAGGTATTCGCTCATTTTGGCCATGGCCTGGGCACTGCCTTGGGTCTCATGGTTAACTCCCCATACGCCTTGCGCTTCAAATGCGTAAGCGCGGGCGAAATAGCCAAAACCTGCTTCGCTGGTCACTAATGTACGGTTAGTTTGTGGCATGCCTTCGAGTCGCTCTTTC
>NZ_LXRG01000119.1 GCF_001651035.1 Halomonas sp. ALS9 | reverse complement strand
CACCCGGTGGTTCTTCTCGTGCTGGGACAGCTCCACGCGGTCGACCTGCTGGAGCCAGTTCGCCCGCAGCAGCAGCCCCAGCATCAGGAGCCCGCAGAAGATGGCTATGTGCCGCAACGGCCTGTTCATTCCACTCCCCACCCAGGCGGGCCCACCGCCCGCACGTCTTCGATCCCCGGGCTAAGGATGCCCTGTCGGAGGCCCCGGTTCCACGGGGCCCACTCCCAGGCCCCACATCGTTCGGAGCCGGTGGGCGCATCCTCGGGCTGTGGGGCGGCGCGGGCGCCGAGCGTCAGATGTACACCCCTTACCGAGATCAGGTACCGCGGCGTGAGCGACAGGCTCAAGGGGCCTTCCCGACGCCGTCACGATCACCCCTCCGGGACGCCGCGGAAGCTCCGAGGGCGGCGGCCACTCGCTCTCACTTGGCAGTGATGACTATGGCGTTGCCCACACGGCGCTCTTCGGCCACGCCGTCGGAGGGATGGTTGACCACCGCCCCCTTCACCCACATCGTCGACGAGCCGCC
>NZ_LXRG01000118.1 GCF_001651035.1 Halomonas sp. ALS9 | reverse complement strand
CCGGGCTGGTCCGCCCCCGCGGGGCGCAGTCGCGTGACCTGGTGGACGCGGTCGAGGAGCTGGCGAACACCGCGGACCTCACCGCCGCCCAGCGCGCGGGCGTCCTCGACGACGTCGAGGACGGGCTGTTCCGGTTCGGCCGGATCGTCGGCTCCGACCAGGAGCTGCGTGCCGCACTCACCAGCCGTACGGCCACGGCCTCCGCCAAGGGCGAGCTGCTCCGCAGCCTGCTCGGCGGCAAGGCGCAGCCGGCCACCGAGCGGATCATCGTCCGTCTGGTGACCCAGCCGCGGGGACGTAGCCTGGAAGCGGGACTCGAATCCCTGTCCAAGCTCGCCGCGGACCGGCGTGACCGC
>NZ_LXRG01000117.1 GCF_001651035.1 Halomonas sp. ALS9 | reverse complement strand
CGGGGTGCTGAACACCAAGTGGGTCGAGACCCTGACGTTCGGAGAACTGTGATGTCCACGCCGACCGCACCCCGGCGCCCGCGCCTCTCCCCAGGCCTCCTCGTACGCCGGTGGTACGGCGAGGGCCCGCTGCACCTGCTCCTGCTGGTGGCCACCTTCTGCCTGGCCGGATACGCGGGCGTACGCCTCATGGACGGCGACACCGTCGGCATCCTGCTCTGGTTCGCCGGGTCGGCGCTGCTGCACGACCTGGTGCTGCTCCCGCTGTACGCGGGGGCCGACCGGGCCCTGCGCGCGGCACTGGGGCGGCGGCGGGGCCTGGTCAACTTCGTCCGCGTACCGGTGTTCCTCTCCGGGCTGCTCCTGCT
>NZ_LXRG01000116.1 GCF_001651035.1 Halomonas sp. ALS9 | reverse complement strand
CCGCTCTCCCTTCCCGCCGGCGATTACTCGGTCTTGTAGTCCTGCCCCAGCACGGCGGACACGTCCGCGTTCGCGGCCGGTTCGCCCTTCTTCACGGCCCCGGCGGGCAGCCCGAGGGTCTTGGCGCCCTCCGTGGCCTTCTCCTTGTCCCCGGCGCTGCGGTACAGCACCACGGACTCGGCCTCGGTCTCGGCCTTGCCGCTGTCCACGAAGGCGTAACCGCCGTTGACCAGCACGATCCGGGCGGATTCCCCGGCGCGGGTGTCCCCGGTGGCGTTGCGGACGGCGACCC
>NZ_LXRG01000115.1 GCF_001651035.1 Halomonas sp. ALS9 | reverse complement strand
ACCGGCACCCGCGCGAGCAGGACCGCGCCGAGGGCGAAGAAGACGATCAGGGAGATGATCGGCTCCCGGTAGCTGCCGGTCAGCTGGTACGCCAGGCCGAACACCAGGGGCCCCAGCCAGCTCAGACCGCGGTCGCTCATCTCGTAGGCCGAGAAGTACTCCGCCTCCTTGCCGCGCGGCACCAAGTGGGAGAAGAGCGAGCGGGACAGTGCCTGGCTGCCGCCCAGCACGAGCCCGATGGCTGCCGCGAGAACGAAGAAGAAGACGGGCGCGTCGGCGGGCAGCAGATAGGCGG
>NZ_LXRG01000114.1 GCF_001651035.1 Halomonas sp. ALS9 | reverse complement strand
GTAACCTGCGCCGATGGCGGTGTTAGCCTGCCAGCCTGCGTTCCACATACCGAACAGCATGGCGGGGAAGGTACACATCCATACAGTAATCATGATGCGTTTTAGATCGATACCGTCACGCACGTGAGCGGTGGTTTTAGCCACGCTCGGTGGCGTATAGAAAATGGTATCTACCGCTTCAAAGAGCGGATAGAACTTTTCGTACTTTCCGCCTTTCTGGAAATGCGGCTCGATATTTTTGAGTGTCTTTTGAATACCCATTATCAGGC
>NZ_LXRG01000113.1 GCF_001651035.1 Halomonas sp. ALS9 | reverse complement strand
CCAGGCGGGCCCGGACCTTGCCCTTGATCTGGACGACACAGGTGACGGTCTCGTCCACGACGTACGCCGGATCGGCCACCGGGAAGTCCTGGTGGACGACGGACTCGGTGTGGCCCAGCCGGCGCCACAGCTCCTCCGCGATGTGCGGGGCCAGCGGGGCGATCAGCAGGACCAGCCGCTCGGCCACGGACCGCGACAACGGGCCGCCCGCCTTGGTCAGGTGGTTGTTCAGCTCGGTGATCTTGTCGATGGCGGTGTTGAACCGCATCCCCTCCCGGTCCTGGCCGACCCCGTCGATGGCCTTGTGCAGGGCCCTCAGGGTGTCCTCAGTGGGCTCCGTGTCAACGACGGTGACCTCGCCGGTCTCCTCGTCGACCACGTTGCGCCACAGCCGCTGCAGCAGCCGGTCCTGGCCGACCACGGCACGCGTGTCCCAGGGACGCGACACGTCCAGCGGGCCCATCGCCATCTCGTACAGGCGCCGGGTGTCCGCACCGTACTCCGCGCCGACCTCGTCCGGCGTGACC
>NZ_LXRG01000112.1 GCF_001651035.1 Halomonas sp. ALS9 | reverse complement strand
TCGACGGCCCGGTGGTGGGCGAGGGTCAGCACCCAGTTCATGGCGCTGCCCCGGGAGGCCTGGAAGCGGGGGGCGGTCCGCCACCCCTCGACCAGGACCTCCTGGGCGACCTCCTCCGACTGGGCCGGGTCGCGCAGGACACTGCGTACGAGGCCGAGCACGGGCCCGGAGACCGCGTCGTACACCCTGGCGAACGCGTCCTGGTCCCCCCGCGCGACCAGCACCATAAGTTCCTGCAGGTCAGGCTCTGGCGAGGGCACCCCGCTGATCTGTACGGCTTGGTTCACGCGGGTTTCCTCCCGGGACGTCATCGGTTCCAAGAATTGATTCGGAGCCGACTGCCGTCCGGATTGGTCCGATGC
>NZ_LXRG01000111.1 GCF_001651035.1 Halomonas sp. ALS9 | reverse complement strand
GCCGCTGGTACGAGGAGACCGGCCGCATCGGCCGCGACCGGGTAGAGGACGCCCTCCGCGACGCCGGCTACACCGTCTCCGGCGACGACGCCGGACGCGTCGTCCGCGAATTCAACGACCAACTCAAGGCCGCGCCCAGCGACCTCACTCCCTGATCCCCACAGCCAACCGCCCCCACAGCCACCACCCTGAGACGGAGGCTCGATGCACGACCCACACCGCGAAGACCCCACCACCAGCGACAACGCCCTACCAAGCACCCCGTCCCCAGCGCGA
>NZ_LXRG01000110.1 GCF_001651035.1 Halomonas sp. ALS9 | reverse complement strand
GTGTGAGGTGTGAGGTGTGAGGTAAGTATATATTTGCCTGTTCATATAGACACAAAGAACCCCGCGCTTGGCGGGGTTCTTTGATCAATCAACGCTAGGCGGTGATTGCTAACATGTCAGTGCGCAGAAATTAATCAACGACTTTGATGTTAGAAGCTTGAAGGCCTTTTTGACCCTGAGTGACGTCGAAGGAAACCTTCTGGCCGTCTTGCAGGGATTTGAAGCCTTCTGCCTGAATTTCTGAGAAATGCGCGAACAGATCGTCGCCATTGTCGTCAGGAGAAATAAAGCCGAAACCTTTAGTGTCGTTAAACCACTTAACGGTACCAGTTGCCATAATCAAAATCCTCAATGTTGCTAATTAAACCGGGAAATACCCGAATTACAGTGGGTATAACAAGAGACTTTCACCAGATTTAACGCTAGAGGCGCTTCTATACTGCTGACAACGTTCGACTTGCTAACCAACTGCCCACATTTTGCGCTTAACCACCCACCCACGTCAACACCCCCTAACAATGCTGATAAATAACGCTTATTGCTAAGTGCTGCCGGAAACGTCATGGCACTCAGCCAGCATCCACCCGGCAGCCTTCTCCGCAATCATCAGCGTAGGCGAATTGGTGTTACCACTGGTGATGGTTGGCATAACGCTCGCATCGGCCACTCTCAAGCCGCTAATGCCGTGCACCCGCAAGCGCGCATCGACCACCGCCATGGCATCATCCTCGCGGCCCATTCGCGCGGTGCCCACTGGGTGGAAAATAGTCGTGCCAATATCCCCGGCCAGCCGGGCTAGCTCATCGTCACTTTGGTACTCGACACCGGGCTTGACCTCTTCCGGCGCGTATTTGGCAAACGCAGGCTGCTCCGCGATGCGCCGGGTTACCCGCAGTGAATCCGCCGCCACTTTGCGATCCTCTGGGGTGCTCAGGTAGTTAGGCGAAATCGCCGGGGCCTGGCGCGGGTCGCGGCTTTTAAGCCGCACCGTGCCCCGGCTGGTAGGGTTCAAATTACACACGCTGGCAGTAATCGCCGGATAAGGGTGTAACGGCTGTCCAAAGGCTTCCAGGCTTAGCGGCTGCACGTGGTACTGAATATTGGGGTGCGGCTGATCCTGGGTACTGCGGGTAAATGCGCCCAACTGCGAAGGCGCCATACTCATCGGCCCCGAGCGTTTAAGCAGGTACTCAAGGCCAATTCCCGCCTTACCCCACAGCGTACTGGCCATGGCATTGAGGGTTTTGCCATTGGTGATGCGATATATCGAGCGAATCTGCAGGTGATCCTGCAGGTTCTCGCCCACCCCCGGCAGTTCATGGACGACCTCAACGCCATGTTCGTGCAACAGTTCGGTCGACCCTACACCAGAAAGTTGTAACAGGTGTGGCGTGCCAATCGCTCCCGCGCACAGCACTACTTCCTTGCTCGCCGCAACGCGAAGGGGGTTGCCCTCACGCTCTACCTCCACGCCTGTGCATTGCAGTGTGTCTGCGCGGTTTGCAAACAGCAGGCGATTTACTTGAGTGGAGTGCCATAGCGTCAGGTTGTCGCGTTTGAGTGCGGGGCGCAAAAATGCCTTGGCGGTATTCCAGCGCCAGCCCGAGCGCTGATTAACCTCAAAGTAGGCAACGCCTTCATTAGAGCCGCGGTTAAAATCGTCGCTGCGGGGTATGCCCGCTTGCACGGCAGCTTCGGCAAAGTCATCCAGCACCTGCCACTTGAGGCGCTGCTTTTCGATTCGCCATTCACCGCCGTGACCATGAAAATCCTGGTGTTTCGCATCGGCATCGCCGCCCTCATCCAGGCGGTAATGGTCTTCATGTTTGATAAAGTCGGGTAAACAGTTCTCCCAGCGCCAGGCATCGTCTCCAGTGACTTCGGCCCAGTGGTCGTAGTCCCGCGCCTGGCCGCGCATGTAGATCATGCCATTAATGCTTGAGCAGCCGCCCAGGGTTTTACCCCGTGGGTAGATCAAAGAACGTCCGTTGAGTCCTTTGTCTGGCTCGGTGCGAAACAGCCAATCGGTACGCGGGTTATTAATGCAGTAGAGATAGCCCACCGGGATATGGATCCAGTGGTAGTTATCGCGACCGCCCGCTTCGATCAACAGCACATTGTTGTTAGGGTTGGCGCTGAGTCGGTTAGCCAGCAGGCACCCGGCGGTGCCTGCTCCTACCACGATATAGTCAAAATTATTATTAGTTGCCGATGGCATGCGTTGGCTCCCATAACGTGTAGGCGTTACTTCGCCGTGGGCATCACAAACTCAGCACCTGCGTCGATGGAGTCTGACCAGCGCTGCATGATGGATTTCTGTTTGGTGTAGAAGCGTACACCCTCTTCGCCATAAGCGTGGGTGTCGCCAAACAGCGAGCGCTTCCAGCCGCCAAAGCCGTGCCACGCCATGGGTACCGGAATAGGCACATTAATACCCACCATGCCGACCTGAATACGGCGACCAAACTCACGCGCCACCGTACCGCTTTCAGTAAAGCAGCTAACGCCATTGCCAAACTCGTGGTCGTTAATCAACTGGATCGCCGTAGCGATATCCGGCACCCGTACGCAGACCAGTACCGGGCCAAAAATTTCTTCTTTGTAGATCGTCATCTCCGGGGTCACGTTGTCGAACAGCGTGCCACCCATCCAGAACCCTTCGGCACAGTCATCACCCGCTGCTGAGGCCTCAAAGCTGCGTCCATCAACCACTAGTTCAGCGCCTTCGGCTATGCCTTTTTCGATGTAGCCAGTAATCCGCTCATGGGCTTGGCGGGTCACAATGGGGCCCATTTCTGCATCCAGCTGCATACCATCTTTTACTTTCAATGCCTTGGCACGCTCCGCCAGCGCTGGCACGACTTTGTCCGCCACATCGCCGACTAAAACCGCCACGCTAATCGCCATGCAGCGCTCACCGGCAGAGCCATAAGCCGCACCGATCAGAGCGTCGACGGCTTTATCTAAATGCGCATCCGGCATTACCACCATATGGTTTTTAGCCCCGCCGAGTGCTTGAATGCGTTTACCGTTACGGGCGCCGCGCTCGTAGATCAGGTTGGCAATCGGCGTAGACCCCACAAACGACAGCGCCTTAACGTGAGGGTGATCGATAAGGGCTTCCACCGAGTCTTTGTCACCCTGCACAACGTTAAACACACCATCGGGCAGGCCTGCCTGCTTCAACAGGTCAGCCATCAGCAGCGAAGCGCTGGGATCTAGAGGACTAGGCTTCAAAATAAACGTATTACCCGCGGCAATCGCCAGCGGGAACATCCACATTGGCACCATGGCGGGGAAATTAAATGGCGTTATACCAGCGACGACACCTAACGGCTGGCGCGTCGTCCAGTTATCGATTCCGGTGCTCACTTGTTCGGTGTAGTCACCCTTTAACAGCTGCGGGATACCACAAGCAAATTCAACAATATCGATACCGCGGGCCACTTCCCCCTGGGCATCGGTGAATACTTTGCCATGCTCCTTGGTGATCGCTTCGGCTAGCTCATCTTTATGGGCGTTCAGCAATTCCAAAAATTTGAACATCACCCGGGCGCGACGGATGGGCGGCGTATCTGCCCAGGCTGGGAAAGCGGCTTGGGCGGCCTCTACCGCGGTATTAACATCCACCGGGGAAGCCAATGATACGCGGCCAGTAACGCGGCCAGTGGCGGGGTTGAATACATCCTGGGTTTGAGACGAGTCACCCGCGGTAACCTGACCATTAATAAAGTGCTGAATCGCTGTTGTTGTCATGGGAGTACCTGTTTTAAGAACGCATGTGGGGGCTTGTGCAAAATGCTTACTTTCAGCCTAGCCTACTGGGCCCAGCGAGCGGATCAATTGAGTTATTCAAAAGCCAGTTATAAGCTCTGTTAATATCAGCGTTCTATTTGAGGCCTATCATGCAGGACTACGCCACACTGCGCGCCTTCGTGGCCGTTGCACGAACGGGCAGCGTGTCACGCGCCGCTGAGCAGCTACACCTGACGCAACCCGCCATTAGCCTAAAGTTGAAGCAGCTACAGGCGAACTTGGGCCTCACGCTGTTCAGCCGCCGCCCCCAGGGGCTTGCCTTGACGACCGACGGCCACGCTCTGTTACCCGCCGCTGAAAAAGCCCTGGCCAGCGCCCAGGCGTTTGAGCAAACCGCCGGAACACTGCACAGCACGCTGCGCGGCAAGCTCTCAATCGGCACCATTGTCGACCCGGAATTCCTCCGCCTGGGGGCCTTTTTAAGCCGCCTAATGGCCCGTGCGCCGCAGTTGGAAACCGAGCTTCAGCATGGCATGAGCGGCAGCGTGCTTAACCGCGTGGAACAGGGTGATTTAGATATCGGTTTTTATCTAGCGCCGCCTGGCGAAGGCCCTGGCCTAGCCTCTGAGCTCGCCCCTGGCAAAGGACATGCGGCGCTGGCCTGGCGTGAGCTAACGCATTTTCACTACCATGTGATTGCCCCTGCAGGCTGGGAAAACCGGCTTATGGATACCCGCTGGGAGCACCTGGCGACGCTGCCGTGGATTGTCACGCCCCAAAATTCCGCCCACCATCGGCTGTTAAAACAGGCGCTTGGGCCAAGCGGCGCAGTGCCCAATCGGGTGGCCCAGGTTGATCAAGAGGCCTGCATGCTTGACCTGGTTCGCGCAGGCGTTGGCCTAAGCCTGGCCCGGGACGCCCTGGCGATGACCGAGCGCCAGGAGAGTGGTCTAGCCGTAGCCGACAACATTCGCCTACCCTGCGCATTGAGCTTTATCTGGCGCCACGACAGCGCCAACGAGCCGCCGGTGAAAGCTGCGCTAAGTACACTGGACGAGGTATGGCCCCATCGTCCCGGCTAGCTTGTAAGAGAACAGCTTGTAAGAGAACAGCTGCAAGAGAATAGCTATAAGAGAATGGCTGTAAGGAAATCGCGTCTCAAGCTACTAATCGATTCAATAACACGCGATGACGCCACCGCCACTGGAGTGCCAACATGAACCGACTTCCGCTCTTGCGCCCTTTAACGCTGTGCATCATGGCAGTTGTAGGCTTCGCCAGTGCACCACTTTATGCTCAATCCTCTCAAGATCAGGCATCTCAAGAGCATGCCAATGCAGAGGCTACGTTTGCCGGTGGCTGCTTCTGGTGCATGGAACCCCCTTACGACAATCAACCCGGCGTCAGTGCCACTATTTCCGGCTATATCGGCGGCGAGCTTGAGAACCCCAGCTACGAAGATATCACCCGAGGTAACACGGGCCACGCTGAAGTGGTGCAAATCGAATACGACCCTGAACAAATCAGCTACGCACAGCTATTGGAGATCTTCTGGCGCAATATCGACCCCTTTGCCGTTGACCGCCAGTTCTGCGATGTGGGCGATCAGTACCGTGCGGCGATCTTTTATCACAACGACGAGCAGCGCGAACTGGCCGAAGCGTCCAAAGCGGAAATGGAGGCGCGTTTTGACCGGGAGATTGCCACACAGATTGTACCGGCCACCACCTTCTGGCCTGCCGAGGAGTACCACCAGGATTATTATCAAAAGAACCCCGTGCGCTATAAATTTTACCGCTACAGCTGTGGTCGTGATGGCCGCCTGGAAGAGGTCTGGGGTGAAGAAGCCGGCGGGCCTACGTTTGAGTAGCAAAGCCTCTTATTCGCTTTCCTCACGGAACTGATGCCTCAAAACACTGCCCCACGGTGAGCGCTTAATTATGCAAACGCGCTCATTTGTACTAGAGTGACTGCACATGAGAAGTAGACCGGTCGACTAAGCGCCCAGGAGCTGGACGCTTTGACCCAAACGTTGATCTATAGATAGGAGATCTTATGAGCAACAACATTACGACGATTAATCCCACCAATGGTGAAACCCTCGAAACCTACGCGTTGATGAGCAGCGCGGAAGCCAAACAGGTAGTAGACGCCTGCTACGAGGCATTTCTCGATTGGCGCCTGGAATCGCTGGAAAGCCGCGCTAAAACGGTAAAAGCCATTGGCCAAGCGTTGCAGGCGCATAAAGAAGAGCTTGCCGACCTTATGGTCAAAGAGATGGGCAAACTGCCTTCTCAGGCTCGCCAGGAAGTGGATCTGTGTACCGGCATCTGTGACTACACTGCTGAACACGGCCCCAAGAAGCTGGCCGACGAAGAGCGTCAGCCTGGCAATGGCGAGCGTGGCTTTGTGACCTATTCACCCATGGGTGTGATCTACGGCATTCAGCCCTGGAACTTCCCGGCCTATCAGGTGGTACGTTACTCCATTGCCAACATCATGGCGGGTAACGGCGTACTACTGAAACACGCTGAAATCGTTACCGGTAGCGGTCTGCTGCTGGAAAAAATTTATCGCGAAGCGGGTCTTCCCGAAAACGTCTTCCGTACGCTAGTGATCTCGCACGACATTTCTGACGAAGTGATTGCTCACCCTGCCGTACGGGGCGTAACGCTAACGGGCAGTGACGGCGCAGGTCGTAAAGTCGGTGCCAAAGCGGCTGAGAACTTGAAAAAGACGGTACTGGAGTTAGGTTCCAATGACGCCTACTTAGTGCTAGATGACGCTGATATGGACGTCGCGATTGACACCTGTGTGACAGGGCGTGTCTATAACGGCGGGCAAACCTGTGTGGCGGCCAAACGGTTTGTAGTGACTGAAAAGAACTACGAAACGTTTAAACAGCGCTACGTAGAACGCATGCAGGCACTCAAAGCAGGTGACCCCACCCAGGAAGGCAGCGATTTAGGCCCCATGGCTCGCGTCGATCTGCGCGATGGGCTTCACGAACAAGTGGAAGAAAGTGTTCGTAAAGGTGCGAAGATTCTCTGCGGCGGTGAAAAGCCTTCAGGTAAAGGTGCCTTCTATCCGGTCACCGTGCTGGATAACGTCACGCCCGGCCAGCCCGCTTACGATGACGAGCTGTTTGGCCCGGTGGCAGCGTTGATTCGTGCCAAAGATGACGAAGACGCCATGCGCATTGCCAACGACAGCCGTTACGGCCTGGGCGGCGGCATCATCTCTAAAGATGTGAAGCGCGCCACCGAACTTGCCAGTAAATACTTTGATACCGGCATGGTGTTCATCAATGGCTTTGGCGTTGCCACCCCGGAAATGCCCTTTGGCGGCGTTAAAAACTCCGGCTACGGCCGTGAGCATGGCGGTTTCGGCATGCTTGAGTTCGTCAATGTTAAGTCGGTCATTGTCGTTCAAGAGTAATGTCGTGCCTAGTAAAGCTGTAAGCTGACTCGTCAGTTGTAAATAGCGAGTTGTAAAGCAGTGAATAGAAAGCTGTAAAGAATGCGCCGTCAGCCTGATGATCAGACTGACGGCGCTTTTTTGTCACTCTATATTGTGTTTAGACGCGCTGGGAGGTTCTGCGCTGCCAGAACTTCAACAGCAGCGCCATAATTACCCAGGTCACAAGCGCCGCAATCACATCGTCTAACACAATGCCAAAGCCGCCATGGACATACTCTGCCAAATGAATCGGCGGCGGCTTCAACCCGTCAAAGAAACGGTAGACAACAAAGGCTATCGCCATGACCAGCGGATGACGCGCAGCGGCTAAGCCTATTACCGCTAGCGGAAAGGCAACGTACTCATCGGCAACGATACTGCCATGATCCAAACCGTCATAGTGCCAGGCAGCGACGTGGCAAACTGGCACTGCTAGTACCAGCAAAACAGCGATGATGGAGCCCTGCTGAACCAGCGGGCGGCTCAATAACCACCACGCCAAGGGAATGCCCAGCAGCGAGCCAAAAGTACCTGGCGCCACCGGCGCTAGCCCCAGCCCAAAGCCGGTGGCTATCCAAAAATTAACCGTATCGAGCATTAACCCGCCTGCTGCGCTTGGCGCTCAAGTTCAGCGGTCATCTCTTTGGGTAAGTTGAGGGCACTGCCCAACTGGTCAAGCCAGGCGCGCTCCATGGGGTTTTGGTCGTCAGTCACGGCCACGCTAATAAGGTACATTTCCCGCGCCGCCTGGGGGGAATCGGCTTCCCGAGCCAACGCCTGAGCATCCAACGGTGCTTTTAGCTGCCTCTCAACCCAGTTATGCATCTCCTGGTCAGCCCCTAGCGCATCGATCTGTTCGGTAATCAGCGCCTGCTCCTGCTCATCAATATGCCCATCGGCTCGGGCGGCCATAATCATCGCCTGCAGTAACTCCAGGCTGCGGCGCTCCTGATACTCACCGCTAAGCACTTCTACCCGCTCGCCCTCTGACGCAGCTTGGGCAGTATTTTGCTGGGTATTGCCATTTTTCGCCGCTTGGGAGCTCTGCCACGCCTTCCAGGCCAGCACGCCAACGCCCGCAATGGCGCCGTATTTCAGCGCTTTGCCGCCCATACTGCGGCCGCGTTTGGAACCCACTAACATGCCCATGGCGCCACCGCCGAGCAGGCTTTTCATATCAAAACCGCTGGAGGAGCCGCCTTTACTGCTACTACCGCCCAACTGCTTTGAAAGCCCGCTCAACATGCCTTTAACATCAACCCCACTGCTGCTGCCGCCCTTCTGGCTGCCACCGGCTTGCTGCATAAGCTGCTGTAAAATCTTGCTTGCGTTCATCCTTGTACTCCTAAGAAACTATTATATTGAGTGCGCGCTTGATGTTTTAACCACGTTATAGAACATGCTGTATGAACGCAGCATGAACTAACCTCCAGACATTAAAGAAGCGCGCCCTTCACTTCTACCGTGCTGCCTTGTCGGCTGGCACGCACGTCTATACGGACTGGCATTTGCTCTTTCAGTTCGCTGACATGAGAGATCACTCCGATCATACGTCCGCCCATTTGCAGCTCGCTGAGCATGGCGATGGCTTGATCCAGAGCATCCTGATCAAGGCTACCAAAGCCTTCATCGATAAATAGCGTATCCAACTGAATGCCGCCAGCATACGCTTGCACCACATCCGAAAGCCCCAGCGCCAACGACAGCGCCGCCATAAATGACTCGCCGCCGGAAAGTGTTGCCACCGAACGGTTCTTGCCGGTATAGGTATCTGCTACATCGAGCTCCAGGCCTGACGCTTTATTGCCTTTTGAGGGATCTTCCCGGCGCACCAACTGATAGCGCCCGCGGCTCATACGCACCAGCCGCTCGGAGGCTTGAATCAACACGTCATCCAGCAACACGCCCAACACAAAGCGCTGCAAACTGATGCGATGCCCGGTGCGGCCGTTGGCGACTTCACTGAGCGTGCCCCACAGCTGGTACTGGGCTTCCAGTTCGGCCTGGGCGGCGTGGGCCGCGGCTAGCTTTTGGTGAATGCCTTTGAGCGTGGTTAACCTGCCGTCAAGCGTTCGCCACGCCTCTAACTGGGTATTCTCTTCCGCTTGAGCAGCCTCGGTTACCTGTGTCAACGCAGCGAGATCTGGCGGCGTTTTATCCGCCAGCTGGGTTTGATAACTCTGCAGCGCGCCTTCCAGTTCAGCCAGGCGCTGTTGATACGCTTCGACTTGATGAGCCAGCTCTTGCCGCTGGGTGTCGTCTAACTGTGCCATCTGGAATGCCGCATCATCCTCGAAGGGGCTGGCCTGCAGCGCCGCTAGCCACTCGGTTTGCGCCTGCTCTTGCGCATGTTGACCACGCTCGACGCGTTCACTAGCGCCGCGTAGCTGCTCTTCCGCCCTTGCCAGCTGAGTTTGAGCAATCGATCGCGCCTGCTGAGCGCTCTCCCAGGCTTTTTCAAGCTGAGCGACTTGCTGTTCCAGTTCGGCGAGGGTTCGGCGCATCGCCTCTGGGTCGCGGGCCTCTTTCGGCAGCGATTGGCTCAACTGGTCGCGCTGGCTCTCCAAACGCAACGCCTCTTCTTTAGCCTTTTCAACTTCTGGCCGCTGGGCTTTCAGCTGCTTATCCAGCGCGCCCCACTCCCGGCGCAGCGCGTCACGGGCAGCGGTTTGCTGGCTAATTTCACCCTCAACGCTTTCCCGCCGCTGCGCTTGGCGACGCAATTCTTCGCAGGCATTGTGCAGTTCCATGAGCGCTTGGTTCGCCCACTCGCCCAGATGCTGGCTAAGCCGCTGAATCTGCTCTGCGTTGTGGCTAATCTGCTGGGCGAGCTGATGGTGATGACGTTCAGCGGCTTGCTGCGCCTGTCGGCTTTTTTCCAGGGCAGCGCGCGCCGTGTCTACCTGCACTTGGGTAACGATAGCTGCGTTTTGAGCCGCTGGAGCTGGGTGGTCACGGCTGCCACATACCGGGCATGGGGCATCCACTTCAAGGCTAAGCGCCAACAGTGCAGCCTGCCCTTGGTGCCAGCGCATCTCCTGCTCTGTGGCATGACGCTGCGCTTGCGCTGCTTCGCTTTGCTGGTGGCTGAGTGCGTCCGTTGCCTGCTGCTGTTGGACGGTTAATTCCCGCCCCTGCCGAGTGAGTTCATCCAACTCTTGGCGTTGATTGAGCAGGCTTGCATGACGGTTTAGCTCTGCTGGGGCGCTGGCCAGTTGCTGGAACTCCAGCTGCAAACGCTCAAGGTTCACGCCAATGGCTTCGCCTTGATGACGAATACTCTCTAGCTGGGCCTCATCGCGCTTTAGCGCAGCATCGGCTTGTTGCCAGGCGGCCTGCGCCGTTTGAAAACGCGCCTGCAACTCGCTTAGCTGCTGGCTTTTGTGGATAAACTCGCCCAACTGGCGATGCCGCTCGCGCAGCGTGGGAAGTTCCGCCTGGCGTTGGCGTGCCACTTCTAGCACCTGCTGCGCCTGTTCAGCGTTAGTGCGCTGGGTGGTTAACGCGGCTTGCGCCTGGCGCTGCTCAGCTTGAGCGGTGGTTAACGCCTGCTGCGCTTGGGCGAGCGCCGTGCTCTGCGGGCGCAGCGCCTGAGCGTGGGCGCTTTGCGCTAAACGCGCCTTACTGCTTTCTATTTCAGTGTGCTGCTCAAGATGGCCGGCCTTCTCCGCGGCAAGCGACTCTCGGGCCGCAAATTGGCGCTGCAGCGCCTGGGCTTGGTCGCGCTGCTGTTCGGCGTGACGGCGCTGCTGCTGGGCGGCGTCAAAGCGTTGCCGTGCCTGTCCCACCTGGGGGGCCAGCGCCGCTTGCTCTTGCGCTAGTGCGGCTTCGCTCTCCAGTTCGCCACCGGCGAGAATCCCGCTAATATGCTGGCGATGATCATTTACCGCCCGTTCGATTTGATTGGCCTGGGTACGCAGGCGCTCTTCAATACGCTGAAAAATTTGCGTTTGAAACAGCTGAGAGAAAATCACTTCGCGCTCTTTGGAGCCTGCCAACAGCAGTTCGCGGAACTTGCCCTGGGGCAGCACCATGACCTGACGGAACTGGTTAGCATCCAGGCCAATCAGGGTTTGCATCTCTGCCGTGGCATCGTTGACCTTGCGCGCTACCAGACAGGTTTCCTGCTCACCCTGTGCGTTCAAGCGCCACAGCTGGGCTTCCGCGTTATGAGTGGTGGTGCCTTCGCCGCGCGCTTTGGGGCGCTCCTGCTGGGGCACGCGACGCACACGGTAATCGACCCCACGCAGGCGAAAATCCAGCGTGACTTCGGTCAGCAGAGTGGCATCGGCCTGGTCGCAGCGCATCTGTGAAGGGTCGCGTTCATTGCCGGTGGTCTGACCATACAGGGCAAAACACAGCGCATCGAGAATCGAGCTTTTACCGGCGCCGGTGGGGCCGTTAATCAGAAACAGTGGGCTTCTACCCAGCGCAGTGAAGTCGATGGTCTCACTACCCGCGAAAGGCCCAAACGCCTGCATGGTGAGGGCTAGTGGCGTCATTGCTGGGCCTCATCGCGCTGCAGTTGGCTAATTAACGCTGCCATGGCGCTTGCCTGCTCTTCGCTCATGGCCTCCCCGCTGGTTTGATTAAAGAAGTCACTGAACATATCCAGGGCATCAAAGCGCAGCCGCTCGCGATCAAGCTGCTGATTGCCCCGGGCGTCCAGCATGCCAGGCTTCTCCAGGTGCAGCACGTTGGGATACACCTCACGCAGCTTGCCCATGGGGTCGAGAATGGCGTGGCGATCAGTAAGCCGCACCAGCAGGTAGTCGTCGGCGTGCGGGTCTGTTCGCCCCTGGGCGATCAATGCATCAATCTCGCCTTCTAACACGCGTACTTCACGGCTGGGTATCAGCGGGATCTGTTCGATCCGGGTGACGCCGGACACGTCGATATCCACCAGCGTAACGCCTTTGCGTTGGCTGGCTTCAGAAAAGCTGTATTTGAGCAGCGAACCGCTGTAGCGGATATGCTCACCGCCTCGATACTGCGGGCCGTGTAGATGGCCAAGCGCCACGTAATCAAAGCCTTGCATCGGCTCCCAAGCGACGCTTTCGGCACCTCCCAGTGTCAGCGGGCGCTCGGAATCAGAGGCACTGCCGCCATCCACAAAGCAGTGGCTCATCAGTACGCAGGGGCGTGTAGGGTGACGCTGCTCTTCGATGCGTTCAACCAGATAGCGGTGGGCACCGTCAAAATCGCGCACCTCAACGTTGAACTGGCTGCGCACATGCTCGGGATCAGCGTAGGGGATACCGAACACATCGACTTCAACACCTTCAATAGTCAGTGTGACGGGTGTGTAAAAATCAGCTAAGTCGGAAAGGATATGCAGCCCTGCTTGGCGGAGGTGGCGCGCGCCGAAACGAAGCCGCTCGGCACCGTCGTGGTTGCCTGAGATCATGATTACCGGCAGTTTGCGCTCCTCGCAGAGCGCGTGGAGCACCTCATCCAGCAGCGTTACCGCCGCCGAGGGGGGTACCGAGCGGTCGTAGATATCGCCCGCAATCAGCACCGCATCGACGTTTTCGCGATCGATGATCTCAATAAGTTGGTCAAGCACATGGCGCTGATCATCCAACAACGAAAGGTTGTGGAACAGCCGTCCCAAGTGCCAATCGGCGGTATGAAGTAGGCGCATAACAAGCTCAGCAAAAAGTGTGTAGCGGCATGATAACAACCCGACACTCAATCTACTTATAAAACGCCATCTACCCACAAAAAAGCCCCGCACGCAGGCAGGGCTATCAGTACGAGTTGGCGCTATTAACGACGGAAAGCGTCAGGGTAGCTGGTGAGATCAACGCCCCACATGACCGGCAGTAGGAAATACACCGCCGCCACAATCAGCAGCATGGCGATGATGTTGATCCAGAAGCCGGTGCGCACCATCTCGATAATTTTCAGTTTGCCAGTGGCAAAGATGATTGCGTTGGGCGGAGTACCTACTGGCAGCATAAAAGCACAGTTGGCGGCCATGGCGGCGGGCACCATCAGCACGAAGGGGTGGATATCCAGTGCCAACGCCAGCGATGCCAACACCGGCAAAATCATGGTCGCCGTGGCGGTATTCGAGGTGATTTCGGTTAAGAACAGCACCATCCCGGTCGCCAGCAGGATGACCAGTAGGAAGTTGGCGCCTTCCAGCACGCTCATTTGCCCACCAATCCACTCTGCCAGGCCGGAAGAGCCGAAGCCTGCAGCGATCGCTAAACCACCCCCGAACAGCAGCAGAATGCCCCAGGGAACGTCTTTCGCCACATCCCAACCCAGCAGGCAGCCACCCTTATTTTTGGAAGGAATCAAAAACAGCAGTAGCGCGGCAACAATCGCGATCATGGTGTCATTGATACCAGGGATATTGATGATCTGGCCTTGCCACAAGAACGAGCGAGTGATCCACATAAAAGCCGCAAACAAGAAAACCGCCAGCACCGCTTTTTCTTCGAAGCTGGTGTTACCCAAGGCCGCTTTTTCTTTGTTTATAAGCTCTCTGCCACCCGGCAGGTGACTAAATTCGATGCGGAAAAACACCCGCGTCAGTAGTAGCCAAGTGCTGAACAGCAGCACCACTACCACAGGGAAAGCAAACATAAGCCAACCGGCAAAAGAAATCTCGATGCCAAACAGCTGATTCACAATCGCGGCAAGAATAATATTGGGTGGGGTACCAATTAGCGTGCCCAAACCACCAATGGTACCGCCGTAGCCGATACCAAAAATCAGCGCTTTGCTGAACTTATCGATTTCGGCGCTGTGGTCGCCGTCACTTTTCGCCAGCTCTTGGCTAACCTGGTACACGATAGCGGTACCGATGGGCAGCATCATCATGACCGAGGCGGTGTTGGAGACCCACATCGACAAAAAGCCGGTCGCGGCCATAAAGCCAAAGACAATACTGTTAATACTGGTGCCCAGCACGGCAATAATCGACAGCGCAATACGCTTGTGTAGATCCCACCTTTCCATTGCCAGCGCGATCATAAAACCGCCTAGAAATAGGAAAATAATCGGATTACCGTAAGCGGCGGTCACCGTATTGCCATCCAGCGCGCCGGTTATCGGCAATAGCACAATGGGCAGCAACGAGGTCGCGGGTATAGGAATGGCTTCGGTGATCCACCATACGGCTACCCACAGGGTGGTAGCGAGCACCATGCGCCCTTCAAAGCTTAAGTCTTCAGGGTGAAAAAACATCACTACAAAAGCGAACAACAACGGGCCAAGCAGCAGGCCAATCTTCTGAGGAGTCGTATAGGCAGGCGGCTTAGGTTGAGGGGTAGGGTTGCGCTTGGCATTGGAAGCCGCGGCATTGGCGGCCCCACCCGTTGGCAGCGCGCACATCAATAGGTTTTTGGCTTGGTAGTGGGAATGCCATAGCTGATCCCATACCGTCATCAGGGCAGTTTTATGCATACAATTTGCGCCACTTACGGTCAGAGTGAAAAGAACACATCGAGGGTCGGCATCCAGGTAAATAAGCCACCCGATGGGTAACGCGGAACCTTCTTTGGCGCCATTTATTAACTGCAATAAGCAATTAGTCCAGTCATTTGCTTATAATTACAACCAAAGTCTAACAACTTTAGTTTAACTATTAGCAAATACAACAGTGATATAGGTGCAATGTGTTAGGTGCAATGTGTGCTGACGCACGGACGTAACCTCACGGCAAGACCATTGTTCTGGTAAGGAAGCATCGTTTGTGCGCGAAAGAGCACTCTCACCAGGATGGAATCTGTGAAACATCTTCTCCGTTTTGTGCGACCGCACCCTACGTTTGCAGCGCCGTGGAACGCTACTGCCCCAGTCAGGGAAGAGCTCTTTAGCGCAGAGCGGCTTGAACAGCACGCAGGCAGCTTGGCGCTTAAACAAGCAGTGACCAGCACGCCACCCAACGTAGTATCGTTAACACGACGGCTCAACGATAACGCTAACACCCTGCTGGCTGTTTACCGCGCCAGTGCCACAGCGCTGGCGAGTGGTCGCGAAATTGTGCCTGCCGCCGCCTGGCTGCTCGACAATTACCACCTGATTGAAGCTCAAATTCGTGAGATCCGCAGCGATCTTCCCCCCGGTTATTATCGCCAGTTACCGAAGTTAGCCAACGGACCTTTTGCGGGATACCCAAGGGTATTCGGCATTGCCTGGGCCTTTGTGGCGCATACCGACAGCCACATCGACCTGGAAAATTTGCAGAACTTTATCACCGCTTATCAGCGCACTCAGCCACTGACTATTGGCGAACTATGGGCGGTAGCAATCACGTTGCGTATTGTGCTGATTGAGAACTTGCGCCGACTTGCCGACCAAATTAGCAGCGAACAAACAGCGAGAGACGAAGCCGATGCTTTGGCGACAAAGTGGCTAACGCCCACCAACCAGCAAACCTCACAGGCACACCATGCTTTTCACCTTGAAACCAGCACCCTTAATGTTTACACAGGGCCACTAGCGGAACCTTTCACCGCACAATTAGCCAAGCGACTGCGTGGCTTAGACCCGCGTAGCAGCCCCCTGGCAGGCTGGCTTGATGAGCAGCTAAGCCACCAGGGTGAAACCATCGACGAGATGGTTCAACACGCTCAGCAGCGCCAAGGTGCCGCCAACGTTACCGTACGCAATATCATTACCAGCATGCGCTTTGTGTCTAGCATCGACTGGGCCGAGCTGTTTGAGAGTGTTAGCTTGGTGGATAAGCGGCTACGCCAGCAGAGCCATTTTGATCAGCTCGACTTCCCCACCCGCAATCAGTATCGCAGTGCGGTAGAACAGCTCGCCCGAGGCTCTCAATACAGCGAGCTCGAGGTAGTCGACGTGGCGCTCTCATTTGCTCACCAGGCAGTGGCCAGTAATGGCGACCCAATCGAAGCGGCCCGCCTGGGAGACCCTGGCTATTTTTTAATTAGCTCAGGGCGTGCAACACTTGAACATCGGATAGGGTTTAAACCCTCCTCTCGTCAGCGGCTGCGCCACACCCTCATTAACCACGGCATTCGTAGCTATATCGTCATGATGGCCGCGGTGACGCTGAGCCTGATGCTGCTGGCAGGCGTGCTGCTGCTTTCGTTGCCGCTTGTGATCGGCGAGGTGCCGTTACTCTGGCTGATGCTGCTGGGTGTGTGCGGCTTTCTGCCCATTATGGAAGTGGCCACGCTGATCGTTAACCGGCTGATTATCTACTCTATCGATGCCCAGCCGCTGCCTGGCCTCGACCTTTCCAAAGGCGTTCCAACCCAACTACGAACACTGATTGCGGTGCCTACGCTGCTGACCAGCGAAGAAGACCTGCGCGAACAGATTGAGCGTCTTGAAGTACACCACTTATCCAGCGGCGAGGGGGCACTCGCCTATGCGCTACTACTTGATGGGGTCGATGCCTCACAGGCGGAACTGCCTGCCGAGGCGGCGCTTCTTTCTGCTGCCTACGTAGCGGTCGAGCAATTAAATGCGCGTTATTGTTTACACGCTCAAAGCAGTTCACAAGCTCAGGGCACTGTACAAGCTCTAGGCAGCGACAAACGCTTTTTTCTGCTGCACCGGCGGCGGGTGTTTAACACCAGCGAAAATACCTGGATGGGTTGGGAGCGTAAGCGTGGCAAGCTTCATGAGCTAAATCGCTTGCTACGGGGCGCAACGGATACCACCTTTATCGACCCACCGCCACTACCCAGAGATGTACGCTACGTCATCACTTTGGACGCTGACACCCGCCTGCCCCGAGGCGCCGCAAGCCGACTGATCGGTAAAATGGCACATCCGCTAAACCAGCCACGCATGGAGCTAAAGCTACGCCGGGTCGTGGAGGGGTACGCGATATTGCAGCCTCGCGTCACGCCATCGCTGCCCACGGGGGGCGAGGGCTCCATCTATCAGCGGTTATTTTCTGCACCCGGGGGTATCGACCCTTACGCCGAGGCCATCTCAGATCTCTACCAGGATCTGGTCGGCGAAGGCTCGTTCGCCGGTAAAGGTATTTACGACGTTGACGCTTTTGAAACATCGCTGGTTGGCCGGGTGCCCGATAATAGCCTGCTCAGTCACGATTTGTTTGAAGGGGTGTTTGCCCGTGCGGGGCTTGCCTCCGATATCGAAGTGATTGAAGACTTCCCGGCCCGTTATGACGTGGCCGCCAAGCGCCAGCACCGCTGGACACGCGGCGACTGGCAACTGCTCCCCTGGCTAATCGCCTCGGCACTGCCGCTCACCGGGCGACTGAAAATGCTTGGCAACCTGCGCCGCTCAGTGTTACCACCATTCGTCCTGGCAAGCCTTGCCGTCAGTTGGCAATTACCGCTTAGCATGGCCGTCGTCAGTACGCTGCTATTACTGGCGGTTGTCGGCGCACCGATACTGCTCTCTTTGGCCGCCTCATTTGTTCCCTTCCGTGCATGGGCAAAGCTACGCCACCACTACCACCTTTGGTTTGACGAACTAAAGCTGGGTAGCGTGCAAATTCTGCTATTGATCATTTTTTTGCCTGACCAGGCGTGGCGCATGCTGGACGCCATTGCCAAAACCTTAGTTCGTGTGCTGATCACCCACCGACGTCTGCTTGAATGGACATCTGCCGCCCAGTCGATGAAAAGCCCACCGCTGACGGTGATGGGATTCTACCAACGCATGGCGCCCGGCACCGTACTGGGGCTAGCGGTGGCTATCAGTGCACTCTGGACAGCCAGCCACACATGGCCAATCACACTCCCCATGGCGCTACTCTGGTTGGCTGCTCCGGCAGTGGCATCTTGGCTGAGCAGCAGCACAAGCGTTGTTGTTCAACCCAGCATTTCGGCAGAAGAAGCCCTTGAACTACGAGCAATTGCACGGCGAACCTGGCGCTATTTCGAAACCTTTGTGACCACCACAGATAACCGCTTACCGCCGGATAACTTTCAAGAGGATCCCCAGCCTGCCCTCGCTCAGCGCACCTCGCCAACCAATATGGGGCTCTATCTACTCTCCACCCTGGCTGCGCGGGACTTCGGCTGGATTGGCACCCATGAGACGCTTGAGCGATTAGAAGCAACGCTAGCCGTCATGCAGGGACTCCCCCGCTACAGGGGTCACTTTTACAACTGGTACGCCACCCACGACCTGCGCCCGCTTAACCCCCGCTATGTATCAACGGTGGATAGCGGCAATCTCGCCGGGCATCTCATCGTTATCGCCAATGCCTGCGAAAGCTGGCAGGCGACAGGCTATCTAGCGGATCCACGTGTGGGTATTGCCGACACGCTCCACCTTGCCCGACAGGCACTCAAACAGGTTCCAACGCTGCAGGAAAAATTAGCGGTTCAATTGAGTGTGCAGTTCGAAGCCATTGACGCCCAGCTGAAGGGCGAAGTGATGTCATTGGAATGCTTGGCAAATATCGCCGCACTGATGGATAGCACGTTAGACGAGGCGCGAACGCCCCTTAGTTCGCATAGCGACGCGTATAGCGAAGATCTGCAGTTTTGGCTGGAAGCGTTACAGGCCTCAGTCGCTCAACACAGCCATGACCGGAATCCCCCACCAAGCCTAGCCAAGGGGGCAATCGCCTTGCGCCTGCAACAGCTTGCGGATTCAGCGCGACGCCTGGCACTGGGCATGGATTTCGCGTTCCTGTTCAATCGCGAGCGCCAACTGTTGTCGATTGGTTATTCACTTGACGACAACTGCCTGGATACCAGCTGCTACGACCTGCTGGCTTCCGAGGCACGGCTGGCCAGCCTGTTTGCCATTGCCAAAGGCGATATTCCCACCCGCCACTGGTTCAGGTTAGGACGTGCCGCCACGCCCGTTACCTTTGGCTCGGCGTTGATCTCCTGGTCGGGGTCGATGTTTGAATACCTAATGCCGTCGCTGGTGATGCGCGCACCGGGCGGCAGCCTGCTGGAGCAAACCAACCGGCTGGTGGTGAAGCGTCAAGAGACCTACGCCGCCCAGCTCTACGCGCCCTGGGGTATTTCTGAATCCGCCTATAACGCCCGGGATATGGAGTTTACCTATCAATATTCTAATTTTGGGGTGCCGGGTTTGGGTCTCAAACGGGGGTTGTCTGCCGACCTGGTTATTGCGCCCTATGCCACCGGGTTAGCCGCCATGGTTGACCCTAGCGGTGCCTGTCGCAACTTCAAACGCTTAACGGAGATGGGAGCGCTGGGCCGCTACGGTTTCTACGAAGCGCTCGATTTCACCCGTTCGCGGCTTCCCGCCGGGGAAAGCGTGGTGATTGTGCGCAGCTTTATGGCCCACCACCAGGGCATGACCATCGCCGCTATTGCCAATACCTTGAATTATGGCCAGATGCGCGCCCGCTTTCACCGCGAACCGATGATTCAAGCCAGTGAACTGCTGCTTCAAGAGCGCGTTCCACGTAACGTGGCGATTGCCCACCCCCGCGCCGAAGAGGTGAAATCCACCGCCAGTCAGACAATAAACGAGGCACAAACCATTCGCCGCGCGTCAACAACGGCCAGTGGCCCGCCTGTTACTCACTTACTCTCCAACGGCTGCTACTCGGTGATGCTCACGGCCACCGGCGGTGGCTACAGCAGATGGCGTAACGTTGCCATTAGTCGCTGGCAGCCGGACGCCACCCGCGACCACTTAGGCAGCTTTATTTTTCTACGCGACAGCAAACACCCCGGCGTGTGGACCGCCACAGGACAAACGGCGGCACACCCCGCCGAGGTAAACGATGACCATAGCTACGCGATATTTGCCGAGGATTATGCCCGCTACAGCCATCGTCACGACGATATCACCAGTCATATGGAGGTGCTGGTTTCCGGCGAGGACGACAGCGAAGTTCGCCACCTCTCGCTCACTAATAACAGCCGCCACGCCCGCGACATCACGCTTACCTCCTATTCAGAATTAGTCTTGACCAGCCCGAATGCCGACAATGCCCACCCCGCCTTTGCAAAAATGTTTGTGGTGACCGAGTATCTGGAAGCCTTCAACGCATTGATCGCCACAAGACGGCGGCGCTCGCCCGATGAAGCGCAGGTGTGGGCGGCTCATTTTGCAGTCGTTGAAGGCGATATAATTGGCGAGCTAGAGTTCGAGACCGACCGAGGCCAGTTCTTTGGCCGCGGCCGAAGCATGCTCCACGCCTCAGCGTTAGCAGAGGGGCAACACCTTTCGGGCAGTGTGGGTAGCGTACTGGATCCAATTTTTGCGCTGCGCTACTGCCTGCGCGTGGCCCCCGGCAAAGCCGCCCGAATCGCTTACTGGACTGTCGTCGCCCCCTCCCGTGAAGCGCTGATGGATCTGATTGATAAACATCACGACCGCAGTGCTTTTGAGCGCGCTAAAACCCTCGCCTGGACTCAGGCACAGGTCCAGCTTCGCCATTTGGGCATTCAGCCTGAAGAAGCCGCTGACTTTCAGCGCTTGGCCGCGCCGATTCTTTACCCTGATGCCCGCTTTAGAGCCCCTGCCGAGGCCATTGAGCGCGGTGCCGGGCCACAGTCGCGGCTCTGGCAACATGGCATTTCCGGCGATCTGCCGATTATTCTGATGCGCATCGATAGCATTGATGACATTGGTCAGGTACGCCAACTGCTGCGCGCCCACGAATATTGGCGTATGAAGCGGCTAGGCGTGGATGTGGTGATTATCAATGAGCGCTCCTCCTCTTATATTCAGGATCTTCAGCAAGCCATTGAAACCGCAGTGCTTAGCAGCCAAGCCCAGCCTCGTTTTAAAAAGGATTTCGCTCAGGGGTCTGTGACAACACTACGCGCCGACCTGATGAGCTTGGAAGTGCGTACACAGCTTCAGTCGATAGCCTGCGTCGCTTTAATGGCCCATCGCGGCAGCATAGCGAACCAGTTAGCCCTGACGCTGCCCGTACTCCGTGCACCAACGCCACTCCACTCCTTAATCAAACGCCCCCTACCCAAGCACATCCCCCTCAATGTCAGTGAAACGCCGCTCCCAGCACTTGAGTTTTTTAATGGGCTGGGCGGCTTTGCCCGGGATGGCCGTGAGTATGTAACGATACTTGAGGCAGGGAGTTCCACGCCCGCACCGTGGATAAATGTGATCGCCAACGCAGGCTTCGGCTTTCAGGTATCAGCAGAAGGCGCAGGCTATATATGGGCGGATAACAGCCGTGAAAACCAGCTGACGGCCTGGTCAAACGACCCTGTTATGGATCCGAGTGGCGATGTGATCTATGTTCGCGATGAAGAGTCGATGGCGCTCTTCACCGCCACGGCCCGCCCTTTACGGGATCATGGCCGCTACATAGCGCGGCACGGCTTCGGCTATAGCCAGTTCGAGCATCAAGCGGATGGAATTACCCTTGCGCTGCTGCACTTTGTGCCGTTAGAGGCTCCGCTTCGAATTTCACGGCTACGCCTTACCAATCACTCCGGGCGGCCACGCAAGCTCTCCGTGACGGCTTATGCCGAGTGGGTGCTGGGTACTTCGCGCAGCGGCTCGGCGCCTTTTCTTATCTCACACCCTGATGCCGATAGCGGCGCGCTGCTGGTTGAGAACCCCTGGAATATGAATTTCCCAGGCCGTGTAGCGTTTCTGGATATCGGTACCCCGCCAACCTCCTGGACGGCTGATCGCTGCGAGTTTATCGGCCCCGGCGGCAGTTTGGCAGCGCCCGCGTGGCTACGCAGCCACGCCTTGCTTTCCGGCGCCCACGGTGCGGGGTTGGATCCTTGCGCTGCGCTTAACCGCAGCGTGACCTTAGCGGCCGGTGAAAGCGTCGATATCGTCGTATTAATGGGTCAGAGCAGTTCCACTGCCGAGGCAAAAACACTGATTGCGCGTTACCGCGAGGCGGATATTGACGCCGAACTCGCCATAGTGACTGCCCACTGGCAAACGCAGCTTAACGCGGTACAAGTGACCACCCCCGACCGCGCCATGGACATCATGCTCAACGGCTGGCTGATGTACCAAACCATTGCCTGCCGGATCACCGCGCGCTCAGGTTTTTACCAAGCCAGCGGCGCCTATGGCTTCCGCGACCAGTTGCAGGACGGTATGGCATTAACCTTCACCAGCCCCGAAACCACTCGCGAGCATTTACTGCGCGCCGCCTCCCGCCAGTTTATTGAAGGCGATGTGCAGCACTGGTGGCTGCCCCACTCCGGCCAAGGGGTGCGTACACGCATTTCCGATGACCGGGTGTGGCTGGCCTATGCCTGCGCTCGTTATATCGCCACCACCCACGATGCCGCCGTGCTGGATGAATCGGTAAGCTTTCTGGAAGGCGCTGAATTAGCCCCTGGCGAGCACGACAGTTTTTTCCAACCGATGATGGCAGCAGAAACCGCCTCGCTGTTTGAGCACTGCGCCCGTGGCTTAGATCAGAGCATTGAGTTGACGGGCGAACTCGGCTTGCCGCTAATCGGTGGCGGTGATTGGAACGACGGGATGAACCGCGTTGGCGACGCGGGTAAAGGCGAAAGCGTGTGGCTAGGCTGGCTGCTACTGCATACGCTGGAGCTGTTTCTACCTTTTGCCCAATCGCGTGAACATTCAGAGCCTTCCGCTTATAAAGAGCCTTCAGCTTTTAAAGAGCCTTCAGCTTATAAAAAGCCGCCAGCATCACGCGCCGAGCGTTGGCGCGCCCACGCAACGGCTTTGCGTATTGCGCTGGAAAGCAACGCCTGGGACGGCCAGTGGTACCGCCGAGCGACCTTCGATGATGGCAGCTGGCTGGGCAGCAAAGAGAGCGACGCGTGCCAAATTGATTCGATTGCCCAGACATGGGCGGTACTCTCGGGGGCAGCAGAGCCACACCGAGCGGCGCGTGCTATGGAGTCACTGGAGCGCGAACTGATCGGGCACGATGAGCAACTTGCGCTACTGTTTTGGCCGCCCTTCGATCAGCCCCAGCGCGACCCTGGCTATATCAGCGGCTACCCGCCGGGAATGCGCGAAAACGGCGGACAATATAGCCACGCGGCGATGTGGGCCATCCTGGCCTTTGCCAAATTAGGCGAAGGCGATAAGGCCCACCAACTTTTCTCGCTACTCAACCCCATCAACCATGCACGCACGCCGGAAAGCGCGGCCCGTTATCACGTTGAACCCTATGTAGTGGCCGCCGATGTTTACTCAGTTGCACCTCATACTGGCCGCGGCGGCTGGACATGGTATACGGGCTCAGCGGGCTGGATGTACCGCGCCGGTATTGAGGGTATTCTGGGTATTCGTCGGGAAGGTGGCTGGCTGGTAATCGCTCCCTGCCTTCCCCACGACTGGCCAGGGTTTAGCGCAACGCTGGCCATTGCCGCCACGCACTACGCGGTTAAGGTCATCACCACCGATGAGGCGCTTAACGCACAACTTGATGGCCGTCACCTCAACCTCCAGCAAGGTGAGGTACGTATCCCATTGGATGGCCAACACCACCAGCTTGAGGTGTTTATTCATCGATCACATAACCCATGTTAACTATCTGTTTGTCAGCCATTTTTCACATTTGCTTCTGACTCACGGCTATATTAGTCTCAACTTGGCACGCTAAGCGTGCCATTTACATTTAGACAGTTATCTCAGATTAACCGTCGTCCCATTAGCAATCACACGGAGCCGTGATATGCATAGCGAAACATCAAACGACCTTTCCAAGGCGGGTCTTCAAATCGCCATTCAAGACATCAAGGATGAACTCTTCGATACCCCCGAGTGCGATTACGCCATCGCCCAACTGCTCACCCGCTGGGGCCAAGCTGAAAAAGCCGAACAATTGCTGGATGAGATGCTGATGAAGTGGGGCACTTCACCCGAGGTGCTTGCATTAACCCGACGCGGGTATGCGGAAATGGCTGCCAACAGTTCACTAGACGACAGCATCGGCAAGTCGCCCAAAACCGCCCCAGCGACTCTCGAGGTCGTAGCGGCCTAGTCGTCAAAATCAGCACAGCTCGGTTAGCTTGTTAGTGCAGACAACTTTATCGATCAGCCCCTGCCTGCTTAAGCGGTAGGGGCATTTTTATTGAATCAATTTGGCGTGCCTTCGCTAACCCTCGAAATAGCCATCTCATCGACTAAGCGAATATCAGCGTAACGGAGGCAGGCCTCAGCTGATAGAATACTGCCCCTTTCAGGCGCGTTAGCGGCCCATCGCGCTAATGCCACCCCACTTTTGACTACCTGAGAGTTGCGCAATGATCGCCATCGCCCACGCAGTATTCCGGCCACTTTTACGGCTGGGCCTCATCCCGCAGATTTTAATCGGTATCATTGCTGGGGTATTGCTTGCCCTTTTCTCACCGGGCATTGCTAGCGATGTGGCGCTGCTTGGCCAGCTTTTTATCGCCGCTTTGCAGGCGGTAGCCCCCATTTTGGTATTTGTGCTAGTAGCCGCAGCTATTTCTGCTCACCAAAAAGGCCAGCCAACCCACATTCGCCCTGTGCTGGTGCTGTACGTGGTGGGTACATTAATCGCGGCGTTAATTGCCGTGGCAGCCAGCTTTCTATTTCCCACCGAACTCTCATTGAATGCAGGCCAAATTGACGGAAACCCGCCCGGCGATATTTTTAGCGTTCTGCGCGATCTGCTGTTAAACGCGGTGGCCAACCCGGTTAGCGCACTGATGGAAGCCAACTTTATCGCTATTCTGGCCTGGGCCATCGGCCTAGGTTTGGCGCTGCGCCAAGCCAGCGATACCACCCGCCAAGCGTTAAGCGACTTATCCACGGCGGTCACCCGCATTGTGACGCTAGTGATTCGTTTAGCGCCGCTGGGTATCTTTGGTTTGGTGGCAGGCACGCTGGCAGAATCAGGCGTTGCGGCGCTGCTTAACTACGCCCAACTGCTGGGGGTGATTGTGGGCTGTATGCTGTTTGTGGCGCTAGTGAGCAATCCACTGTTGGTCTACCTCACTACCCGGCAAAACCCATATCCACTGGTATTTACCTGCCTGCGGGGCAGTGCGATTACCGCCTTTTTCACCCGCAGCTCGGCAGCGAATATTCCGGTCAACCTTGAGCTTTGTCGCCGCCTGAAGCTTGACCCTGACACCTACTCGATATCCATTCCACTGGGCGCGACGATCAATATGTGCGGTGCGGCCATCACCATTACCGTCATTACCCTGGCCACCACGCACACACTGGGTATTAGCGTTGATTTTGCCACGGCGCTGCTTTTGTGCGTGGTGTCAGCGCTGGCGGCCTGCGGTGTTTCCGGCGTGGCGGGCGGCTCGCTAATGCTGATTCCTATGGCCGCTAACCTGTTTGGCATTCCCACAGAAGTGGCTATGCAGGCGGTGGCGATTGGCTTTGTGATCAGCGTGGTACAGGACGCCACCGAAACCGCGCTTAACTCCTCCACCGATGTACTGTTCACCGCCGCCGCTTGTCAGGCGCAAGAAGGTAAGCGCGCTTAACCGTTCAGCTTTTAAGCCTTCACCTTTTAACCCTTCACCTTTTTACCATTCACCCTGGGGAGTGGCTTCTTATAACAGCCACTCCTCCTATATCAGCCCTTCCCCTGGGCGCTTTCGCATTAACTATTGGTTGGCTTGAGAAGAGTCGTCAACCGCTCACGCTCATCCTCCTCATAAAAGCTCGGGTCATCAAACAGGTCGCGCTGGGTATCATTGAAGATCATTTCTAGTGCCCCTGCACTACTTTGTACCATTGGTTCAAAGTGAGCCGTATGAGTAATCAAGGCCGTTACGTGGCGACGACGATAAATGGCGTAAATGCCCAACAGGGTAAACACACAGGCGATATAGATCGGCAGGCCGTGGCCACCGACTGCGGTCATCAGTGACCCCGCCGCGATCGGCGCGACGGCACAGCCTGCCCCGTGCATCACCAGCATATCCGCCGAGCCGGAAACAATTTCATCCGGATGCAATTGGTCGATCAACTGCGCCACCGCCAGCGGATAGAGCGAAAACGCCAAGCCCCCCCAAATAAAATAGAGCCCCAAGAGCACTTCATGGCTGGGCGCAAAAGGCATGGCTGCGGCGATCATGGCCGCTAATAACACCACCCAGGTCATCACCCTGGGGCGGTCATGCTTATCCGAGAAGCGCCCGATAGGTATCTGCAGCAGCGCGCCGCCAATAATCGCTACGCTCATCACCAGCCCTACGCCGCCAATATCAAACCCTAACTGGGTCGCGTAAACCGGGGTCATCGACCAGAACGCCCCCATAGCAAGCCCCGATAACGCGGCAGAAGCCACTGCCAGCGGCGCGAAGCCCAGCAATGAACGTAGGCTGCTTTTGGGCCGCTCTGGGATTTTAGGCTGAACGCGACGGGTCAGGGTAATGGGTAACAGCGCCCAACTGATCAAAATGGCGATCACCACAAAGAGTAAAAAACCTTGCGGTGAAGAGAGCCTCAGCAACTGCTGGGCGAGGGCCAAAGCGCCTAAGTTGACCACCATATACACCGCAAAAATACGCCCGCGTTCGTGGCTCGCGGCTTGGCTATTTAACCAACTTTCGATCACGGTAATTAAGGTGATAAACGATAGCCCATAGACCACTCTCAAAGGCAGCCATACCCACGGGTCAATAAACACCAGGTGTAAAAGCGCCACTGAAGAACAAATTGAGGCGCAAAACCCAAAGGTACGAATGTGGCCCATCCGCCGAATTAACCGTCCGCTCACCCAGGTGCCGCAAATAAAGCCGACAAAATAGCCTGACATAATTAACCCCAACACCGCGCTAGAGAAGCCTTCCATTGTGCCGCGCAGGGTGAGCAGCGTGTTAAGCAAGCCATTGCCTAGCAACAATAGCGCCACACTTCTCAGAATCGATTTAACCGGTTGGAGCATTGCCAATGAACGCATCGCGCTTCCTCGTAGCAGACTTGCTAACGTCGTTATCCTTCTTAACTACATTAAGTCGATGCATAAAAGATGCCACTTGCCGAAAACGCCACATCGACAACAGGCCATTGCGTTAGCAAGCAAGATTATTGACAGGCGATATCATTGACAGGCATGTGTTCTTTATATAGAACGTTCTATATAAAGAACGGCGGGAAGCCTCATGGATAAACTCTCACTCAACACGCTGGGCCAGCACCTTCAAGCACTTCGCCTTGAGCGAGGCTGGTCGCTTTCTCAATTAGCCAATGAAGCGGGCATCGCCAAGTCCAACCTGTGTCGCTTGGAGCAAGGCAACGGTAATCCCACTATCGATACCATTTGGCGGTTGGCGGTGCAGCTCAATGTGCCCTTCGGCACCCTGGTGGCACCCATCAGCGTGCCTCTGGGCGAAGATGGTGTGCAGGTGCGCTTAATTGATCAAGGCAAAGATTCACCCCAGGTGGATGCCTACTGGATGCGCTGCGCGCCGCATACGTTGCGTCATGCTGAAGCCCATACACCGGGCACCCGCGAATCGCTTACGCTAATTAGCGGCTGGCTGGAAGCGGGGCCAGAAGGCGCCACCACGCAGCTAACCCCGGGGAATACCGTGACCTTCCCCGCCGACCAGCCACACCTTTATCGTACCCAAGCAGCGGAGGCCACGTTGATAATGACCATCACCTACGGTGCAGAAGGCCAAACTTCATGAACCAAGCTGCCAGCCACTCTCCTCTGCGTAGCGCACTGCAGGGCGTGCGAGAGGCCATCCCACTACTGGGCGGCTACATTCCAGTGGCGCTGTCGTTTGGCTTGGTCGCCACCCAGGCAGGCTTCAGCACGCTGGAAGCCACGGCTATTTCAGCGCTGATCTACGCCGGGGCCTCGCAGTTTTTGTTTGTGGGTATGATCGCCACCGGCGCACCGCTGTGGTTGGTGGTGGCGATGACGCTGCTGATTAACGTCCGCCATGTGGTGTACGGCCCCAACCTGGCGGCGTTCTTGCCACGCAGCCGCCACTGGCCCTGGTTAATGCACGGCCTCACCGACCAGGTATTTGCCCTGGCCTTAACCCGGCTGCCGCAACTGCCGGAGGTAAAGCGCTTTAGTTGGTTTGTGGGTGCATCGCTGCTGGCCTGGGGCGCCTGGATCATCGGTACCGCGGTGGGCGCTACCGCCGGGGAAGCGTTTACCGCCCGCTGGCCGCTGCTGGGTGAGATTATGCCCTTCGCCCTGCCCGCGCTGTTTCTGACCATGGTGGCACCACGCTTTACCGATAAGCGCTGGGCCGTGGCAATGGGCTGCACCATTCTGGCCGCACTCGGTTTAACGCTGGTCGGCTGGAGCAATGTGGCGATTCCCCTCGCGGCTGCCTGCGGTGCGCTGTGCTTCTATATGCTGAAATTCCAAAACAAGAGGTGTGAGCAATGAGCAGCGCACTTTGGCTAGCGGTAGCGGTTTCAGCCCTTGGCACCCTGCTGATGCGAGTCGTGCCTTTTTTATGGATGCAGCGACGACTCAACAGCACGACCGGCCTTAATAATATGCCACAGTGGTTGGGTATTCTTGGCCCGCTGATGATTGCCGCCGTGCTGGGGGTGTCCATTGTGCCGGTTAACCCCAACGCTGTTTCCTGGATCGCCACCGCCATCGGGCTTGCCGTTACGCTGCTGGTGTGGTCGCGGGTGCGCTCATTGGGCTGGCCGGTCGCTGCTGGAGTTGGGGTGTTTGGGTTGGTGGAGGTCGCGGCCCTCATTTGGTAATGCTTTGCATTAGCTTTTACGCCATGCCATCATCCTGACTTTTCACTCCAGGGCAGTCGTAAAGTGACCTTAATGTTAAAAGCACACACCCATGGCAAAAAGGTTTTAATGCGTGTGTTGCTGATAACGCTGGCGGCGCTAACGCCCGCGATGTTGACCGCCAACCCGCTACACAGCCCCCCTGACTCGCCGCGCATTGTGACACTTTACCAGGGCGCCACCGACAGCGCCGTGGCACTTGGGCTGACGCCGATTGGCGTGGTCGACTCCTGGTTGGAAAAGCCCATGTACCGCTACCTGCGTGATCCGCTTGATGGCGTCGAGCATGTGGGGCTGGAAACTCAACCCAACCTGGAAAAGATTGCCTGGCTGAAGCCTGACCTGGTGATTGCCAGCAATTTTCGCCACGCGCGCATAGCGCCACTATTAAGTGCTATTGCTCCCACGGTATCAGCACCTACGGTATTTAACTTCAAGACCACCCTCACGATGGTGGCGAATGCCACTCACCAAGAAGCCGAGGCCGGGGAGCTACTCCAGCGCTGGGACGAACGGGTGGCCGATTTTCGCCAGCAGATCGCCGTCAAATTGGGCGATGCGTGGCCGCAAAAAGTCGCCGTAGTGCGTTTTAAAAGCGACCACGTACGTATCTATACCAGCGGCTTTGCGGGCTCGATTCTCGATGAGCTGGGCTTTGCGCAACCGGATACCCTGCAGAGCCAGAGCTGGGGAATGAAGCTTTCCAGTACAGAAAATATTCCAGTGCTGGATGCCGACGCCCTGTTTATTCTGCTTGAACCGGATGACCCCGCGATTGCGGATAATTACCGGCACTGGGCCTCCCACCCTCTTTGGCAGCAGCTATCCGCAGTCCAAAGCGGACGTGTTTTTGAAGTTGATCCGGTCAGCTGGATGATGGGCGGCGGTATATTAGCGGCCAACGCCATGCTGGATGATCTCTATAGCCACTATGAATTAACTTGCCACACCCCCTTACCAAACCGCGGCGAGGAACCTTCATGCTAAACAGCGCCACCGCAAAAAGTATTGGCCTGCTATTGGGGGCACTGGTGGCGCTAGGCGCCTTTTTCGCCAGCGTGATGCTAGGCACCACGGAGATTGCCCTATCTTCCCTGTTCGGCTCGCTCGCCGATTATGACCCGACCAACATCGCCCACATCATTCTCTTAACCGAACGCCTGCCCCGCGCGGTGATCGCCGCACTGGTGGGCGCCAGCCTAGCGATTGCCGGGGCGCTGATGCAGACCATGACGCGTAACCCGCTGGCATCGCCGGGCATTTTGGGGATTAACGCTGGCGCGATGTTTTTTGTCGTGGTGGCGGTGTCCCTACTGCCGCTGCATACACCCGGCCACTACGTATGGGCCGCGCTATTCGGGGCACTGATCGCTGCCGTACTGGTAGTGCTGCTTAGCCGCGGCCGCCACGGTGAGCTCTCCCCACTGCGGGTTGTGCTGGCAGGTGTGGCGGTAACGGCAATGTTTGTGTCGTTCAGCCAAGGACTGCTGGTGGTCGATCAGCAAAGTTTTGAAAGTGTCCTCTACTGGCTGGCGGGTTCAGTGTCTGGGCGCGAACTTTCATTGGTAGTGCCATTGCTACCACTCTTCGGGGGAGCACTGCTGCTCAGCGCACTGCTGGTACGTCACGCTAATGCGCTGTTACTGGGCGATGATATGGTCACCGGGCTCGGTATGCAGGCCACCACTATCAAGCTGCTGCTTGGGCTGATTGTGATTGTGCTGGCGGGTAGCTCCGTGGCACTGGCGGGCATGATTGGGTTTGTCGGTTTGATTGTGCCTCATATGGCGCGGGGGCTGTTTGGCATTGACCACCGCTGGCTGCTGCCTGCCTGCGCCCTGCTGGGTGCCTGTTTACTGCTGCTGGCTGACCTGGGCTCGCGCTTTTTAATGCCTCCCCAGGAGATACCGGTCGGCGTAATGACGGCGCTGATCGGCACGCCCTTCTTTATCTATCTGGCGCGACGCAAGATGGCAGGCCAATGAGACAAACAGCAACGTTAACCCTCAATAGCAAGGCGCAGAGTGACAGTAACCGCTTACTGCGCAGCCTCATAATGCTAAGCCTTTTATTGGTCGCCAGCGTCGGGCTGTCGCTCTGTTTAGGCAGCTTTCCCACATCGCCCACCCAGGTGCTACACGCCCTCGCCGCGCCACAACGTAGCGATATCGCTTTTATCATTTGGGAGTTAAGGCTACCCAGAATTCTACTGGCCATACTGGTCGGTGCCGCCCTGGCAATAGCGGGGGCGATTCTGCAGAGCATTGTGCGTAACCCGCTGGCCTCACCAGACGTGATCGGCATTACCAGCGGCGCAGCGCTGGCGGCTGTGCTGTTTTTAGCGCTATTGAGCACCACCTTGAGCATTCACTGGCTGCCCGTGGCGGCCATGCTAGGGGCACTGGTTTCAGCATTGCTGGTGGTCAGCCTCGCCTGGAAAGGCGGCATCAGCCCATCGCGGATGGTACTGGTGGGCATTGGCCTTGCAGCGGCCATGGGCGCAGGGACTACGCTGTTAATCGTGATCAGCGATGACTCCGCCGCCATGACTGCCTATGTCTGGCTCACCGGCAGCCTTTACGCTGCACAGTGGGACGATGTTCGGGGTCTATTGCCGTGGCTAGTCGTCGCGGTGCCGATCAGCCTAGCTTTCACCCGCCATGCGGATGCCATGGCACTAGGCGACACCGTTGCCGAAGGGCTGGGGGTGGCGATTCTACGCAGTCGATTAGTATTGCTGGCCTGCAGTGTAGTGCTGGCCGGTGCAGCGGTGGCGTTTGCAGGGGGCTTAAGCTTTGTTGGGTTAATTGCCCCCCATCTGGCAGCCAGGTTGGTGGGGCGTAATATGGCACAGCTAGTGCCCGCATCAGCGCTGGTCGGCGCGTTGATTGTGCTTTACGCCGACCTGCTGGGCCGAGTGGCCTTTTTACCCAAAGACCTGCCTGCGGGCATTTTCGTTGCCGGGATAGGCGCGCCCTTTTTTGTCTATTTGTTGCATAGATCGCGAGCTCGCGCTTAAGGCCTGTTGACGAAAAAAAGCGGCACCCTCGGGGCGCCGCCAAACAGTATCGAGCATAGAAAATAAAAATAGAAAGCGGCTGATTAGAAATCCAAACGATAACCCAGCGTTAAGGTGCGGCCTCGCCCGGCAAAATAGCGCTCATCATTCACTAGAGCGCTTTGCGAGTAATACGTGACGTACTGCTCATCAAGCAGGTTGGATACCCCTACATTGACCTGACCAACGGGTAGTTGATATCCCACGGCAGCATCCATCAACAGATAGCCATCAAACTCACGATTGGCTTCATCGAAGGTTTCATCAAAGGCGTAGTTGGCCTGAACAAAGGTAGAGAGCTCATCTGACCAATTAGCTGACCAACTGGCCGTCAGGCGATCCGGAGAGACATCCAACCCCGATAGTTTGGCATCTAAGTTACCGTCATCGTTGCTATCGTAGCGCCCTTCCATGCGTGAATAAGCCAAGCGACCAGAGTGTTGATCGTTAAACTGATAATCCACCGACGCTTCGAATCCTTTAATCTCGGTCTCCTGGCGCTGCATGTAGAAGACATCATCAACCTCCGTAAGGCGGCTGCCGAAATCCGAAGATGATTCGTAATAGCTAAGTTCAGCCGCCAGACGCCCGTTCTCAAAACGCACCCCGGTCTCGATATTATCGGTAACGATAGGGCTCAGATTTTCGATGCTGTTGACGGATTGGGCAGGGGTACTGATCCCCCTCAATGCACGCCCCACATCGGGAATGGAAAACCCTTCAGCGTAATTGGCAAATAGGCTCCAGTGGTCGACAGGCTTCCACACGGCACCAATGTTATAGAGCGTTTCATTGAAACTGGGGTCGCCACCCTCGACAGTAACACCATTGTTGGCCGCTACCGTCTGGTAGTTGTTGATATCAAGCTTGGCATACTCATAGCGCGCGCCAGCGGAAAGCAGTAGCGAGTCTACCGGGCGCAGGTCAACCTGCACAAAGGGCGACAGGTCGGTGTATTCGGTGGGCGGCACGTAGGTGCGGTCACTTTGATATAGGTACTGCTCGGTTTCATCGAACAGGGTATCGAAACCCAGGGTCATCTTCAGGCGCTCATCCCACAGATCATCCTTGGTTAGCGAGACCTTGGTACCAAACTTGCTGGTGGCTGCCATGGTCTGGTCATAGAAAGTTCCTACAGGGGCAATCGCAGGATCCTGGAAGGTAGCGGAATTGGTCGCTCCAAACAGCGCCTCATAATCCTGGTAGAAAACCAGTGCACTCAGATGCATGCCGGCAAGATCATAGTGGTCGTAGCTGAGCCCTGTCGTCCACACCCGGTTGTAAGGCGCATCTCCTTCCGGCGTGCCGCGCTCGGACGTCGTGACTACTCCATTGGCACGATCACCCGTTACGCTTACATAGTTGTTGTGCCCCTCAATATTGTAGTGGTTGAGCGAAAACTGCAGGCGCTGATTGTCATCCAACCAGTAAGCCAGCTTGCCCAGAATATCGAAAGAGCGCGCATCCATGAGATCGCCCTGGGTGTTATCCACCCCGACAGCATTTCCATTGCCATCCAAGAACAGCCCTTGATCCTCATAACTTGCCGCGAACAGGTAATCCACATCACCGCTGTTACCACTCACGCCGTAGTTGGTTTTATAGCTCAGCGTATCGCCATCAAGCTCGCTGGTGGGCGTGGTTATCTGCGCCTCCACGTGCTGATTAAATGAGCCTGGCTCGGGGCGCTTGGTAATCAGGTTGATGACCCCACCCGCAGCACCAACGCCATTAGTGGCGTTGGCGCCCTGTATCACTTCGATCTGCTCGACCATTGAAAAATCAATGGCATGAGCTTCACGGCCGGTGGGGCGCAGCGGGTTTGACTGGGGAATGCCGTCGATCAGAATCAGCGGCGTGCGGCCGCGCAGGGTTTCACCGCTGCCGCTCATTTTCTGACGGCTGGGTGAGTAAGAAGGCAGCAAGTTGCTCAGTATCTGAGACGAATCGCTGGTCAGCTGCCGCTGTTGATTGATCTCTTGTTCGCTAATTATCCGCACTGTCTGAGGCGAATCTTCTTTTGTTGCATTTGTACGCGAGGCGGTTACCACGACTGTTTGATTTGAGTCACCTCGTCCACTCTGTGCATCGTTGGTTGCCGTTTCCTGAGCGTGACCCTGTGTGGCTGCTATTAATCCCGCGAGCGTCACCGTCGGCCAAAATACCTGGCGTTTCTTAATGTACATCTAGTTTTTATCCCTTGCTTTTGAGTGATTTTACCCTTGAAAACGCAATCTACATCTAAATGATAATAATTATTTTATGCATATAAAGCACAAAGGTCTACTCAAGCAGAACGAACCGTTCGGAATAACGGCACTCCCCCCCCCTCTTACCCCATATTTTCTCTTCTGCTAGCGCTTATAGGCAGAGAGCAATTGCTTACTTAGCGGTGAGCAATATTGAAAATGATAATATTTTGGCTTACCGTTCTGCCTGCTTTAACAACCTCGATGGGCACCTCCATGACACACTCTTCTCATCAGCCACCTCGTTTGACGGGCAAAGCCCTGCACGCGGGCTATGACACTCGACGTGTACTGGATGGTGTCGATATCGCCATTGAGGAAGGCAAGCTCACGGTGCTGTTGGGGCCCAATGGCAGTGGCAAGTCGACGCTGCTGAAAACCCTTGCCCGCACGCTCACGCCTAGCGGCGGGCATGTGTATTTGGACGGCAAGGATATTCATCGCAGCAAGACGCGGGAGGTCGCCAAGCGCCTGGGGATTTTGCCCCAGGGGCCAGTGGCGCCCGAGGGGTTAAGTGTAAAACAGTTGGTAGGGATGGGGCGCTTTCCGCACCAGGGGCTATGGCAGAAGAATGCTCAGCAGGACGCCGCGGCCATTCGTGAAGCCATGGCGTATACCCACGTGACGGAGTTTGCAGAACGCAACGTCGATGCGCTTTCCGGCGGCCAGCGCCAGCGCTGCTGGATTGCCATGGTACTGGCCCAGCAAACCGATCTGATTCTGCTTGATGAGCCCACGACTTTTTTGGATCTAAAGGTACAGGTGGATTTGTTGGAGCTGCTTTCACGCCTGGCCCATGAAAAAGGCCGCACCCTACTGCTGGTGCTCCACGACCTGAACCTGGCCGCGGCCTACGCTGATCATTTAGTGATGATGCGCGATGGCCGCATCGTAACCAGCGGCGTGCCTAGCGAAGTCTTTACTGCACCCAATCTCAAGCGCGTGTTCGATCTGGATGCCCATGTCATCCACGACCCCGAAAGCGGCAGCCCGATTTGTGTACCGCGTAAGCGGTATCACTCAATTACTAAATCTTGCTCCCTTGCCGAAGAAGACAGCGTGCTATGAAGTATTTATTTCGTGCAGAGCAATATCAGAACAATCCATTAGTAGGTAGCGCAGCATAGTTTTTATCAGTATCAGCGGAAGAGATAATCGAATTAGCCATTAAACTCCGTTGATAAAAACCATGAAAAATATATTGACATATAAAAGAGCCTATCATCTATGAAAAACACTCTTGAAAATAGCGTTTATCAAAAGCAAGGTTTTAAGTTAAGCAGTTTATTGAAAATTGCATCTATTATCGGTGGAACATCCAGTCTTTGGAGTGTTTGGTTTGCGTATTCCTACTTAGATATGGTGGGACGATCAGATGTGTTTTTAGATGCTCTGGGAGCAATATCAGCGGTTGGTTACATTCTTTCCATAGGTGTATTATTTGGATTACTGGCTCTACTTTCTTTACTCGTCCCTTCTTACCTTCTAGTATTGGCCCATGAGGAAATGAAGCGCTACGTCGTAAAACCTAAACACCCTTTGTTGGCGAGACGCCTCTTATATCTAGCTTCGGGAGGTATGGCATTTTTAATTGTCTCCACCTTTGCGATATCATTCCTTGAGACTGAAATAAATAAGAAGATTATAAGACCCGGTGAAATAATAGGCTTAATGGCATTTTTTTTCCTTATTTTCTTCTTCTTTTCGGTCACTAAACCATTGGTAAAGCCAAGAAAGAGAGTCATGCAAGATAACACTTATAAATTCTCATGCTGGCATTGTGTCAGGCTTAAAGCCTCAACCACTATACTTCTCGGACTGGTATCATTCGCTGCTTTTATATCAGGTATATTTGTCAGCGTGATAGTACTGAAATTAAATCAGTGGGAAGAGGGAATCTGGTCAACTTTCTTGGCGATGTCGCTCGTGATGGTTAATATGCAGGCCACACTTCTCCCAGCCTTATTCTATCTTTTATCGGAAGGCTGGGAAGCGCCTCAAAAATGGATCGGCGCGGGGGTTGGTACATTTATGTTTCTAGCGATTATCATTACTACCACACCATTTATTATAGATTCATTGAGGTTCAATGTAGCTAAAAGTATTGGAGTAAATGACTCCAGGCCGTGGGTATATCATGTTGATAACAAGAATATTAAGGGCATCTTTCGCAGTCCTGCATGGTGGGCCCCAGAAGACTCAGAGTACAATCAAGCTCACAATACCGAGGAAGAAACGGAGAAAAAATACATCGTGGCCAAACTGTTATATGGCATGGGTGGCGTAAAGCTAGTATGCCCTAGAAATTTCGACATTGTGTTCAAAAATATCGAAACGTGGCGTGAAAACACCTCATCTTGCATACTTGTCAAATCGTCAACATTAACCAAGATTGGCCTTTATCAATCGTCCATCTAAACCCATCACGGAAGCACTGACTGACCCGTCATGGGTCGAAAACGGGTAAACCTAAATATTTGAAGTCTTTCACATTTTAAGTGGAAAGCTGAATATGGTGCTACTGACCAATAGCGGCAGTTTTATTTATCAGTAAATTCTGCTGCCCTTGGTTTTTCCTCACGCTTTGGCAATAGTAATTCCCGTCCGCCCTCGGCGGCAAAACGCTGATGAATACGACTTCCCAACCCACCCTGTTGCGGCTTTACAGCGCCTTGCGAAGAATCAGCCGCACCTCTTCTTCCATAGAGTGCCCATGGTTCGCCGCCTGAACGCGGCGCTGAGCTTTGAGCTCATCATCTAAATTACGCACTGTGATGGCCGCCATTGGCGCATCCTCCCTAATGCTGTCAATGACATTTTTGACTGCAATGATAGCACTTGATGAAAAAGATACGTTCAGCCCTCTGTTATCTCGACAACCCACACGTCGGGAACCTGGGTAGCTTCACAAAGCTTTTTGGATATTGTATAAGATATAAAAAACAGCAGATAAAAAAGCAAGCTGCTATCTTCACCATTAATCACCTATACCCAAAAACCACAGGTGCCCCATGAAACGCATACGTGTGATTGACTCCCATACGGCGGGTGAACCGACAAGGCTAGTCATGGAGGGGTTTCCCGATCTACCGGGTACCACCATGGCGGAGAAGCGGGATGCGTTGTACGCCTCCCATGACCAGTGGCGACGAGCATGCATGCTAGAGCCAAGGGGGCACGACGTACTGGTGGGCGCGCTTTACTGTGCACCTGAATCGTCGGATGCGACCTGCGGGGTCATCTTCTTCAACAACACCGGGTATCTGGGCATGTGCGGCCACGGCACCATAGGCTTGGTGGCCTCTCTGCATCATCTGGGTCTGATATCTCCCGGTGATCACAAGATCGACACGCCAGTTGGGCCGATCAGTGCAACCCTGCATGAAGACGGCGCCGTTACGGTGCGCAATGTGCCCGCCTATCGCTATCGCCAGCAGGTTCCCATCGAATTACCCGGTTTCGGTCAGGTACACGGCGATATTGCCTGGGGTGGTAACTGGTTTTTCCTGATTAGCGACCATGGCCAATCATTGACCCTGGATAACGTCGAAGCGCTGACTAACTTCACCTGGGCCGTTCGCCAGGCGCTGGAAGCTTCCGCAATCACTGGTGAGGAAGGGGGCGTGATTGACCATATCGAGCTCTTTGCTGACGACGCTGTGGCCGATAGCCGTAATTTCGTACTCTGCCCCGGCAAGGCCTATGACCGCTCCCCCTGTGGTACCGGCACCAGCGCCAAGCTGGCGTGTCTAGCAGCGGATGGCAAACTGGCACCCAGCACGCCCTGGGTACAGGCAAGTATTTGCGGCAGTCAGTTCGAAGCGCACTACGAATGGGAAGGTGATCGGGTGCGCCCCTACATTAAAGGTCGCGCTTATTTAAGCGCCGACAACACTCTGTTGATTGATGAGCAAGATCCGTTCGCCTGGGGAATCACTGCCTCGTAATCATTGACCATCGACTGCCCCGCTTTCGAACCCAGCGCCAACTCCGATTACTGATAACACCAAACGAAAAGGAACAACGATGAGCGATAACATTTTTACTGGCTGCATACCGGCATTAATGACCCCTTGCAGCGCTGACCGGCAACCTGATTTCGACGCCCTGGTGGCTAAAGGCCGTTCATTGGTAGATCTGGGCATGAGTGGCGTGGTGTATTGTGGCTCCATGGGCGATTGGCCGCTACTCAGCGAAGCGCAGCGCCAGGAGGGCGTCGCGCGCCTGGTTGAGGCTGGCGTTCCAACGATTGTGGGTACCGGTGCAATCAATACACGGGAGGCTGTTTCCCATGCGGCTCACGCCGCTAAAGTAGGCGCCCAAGGACTGATGGTGATTCCACGCGTGCTTTCACGAGGCACCTCGGCGGCGGCGCAGAAGTCACACTTTTCGGCCATTTTGGACGCGGCTCCCAAGCTACCTGCAGTGATTTACAATAGCCCCTATTACGGCTTCGCCACACGTGCTGACTTATTCTTTGAGCTACGCCGCAAGCATCCCAACCTGATTGGCTTCAAAGAGTTTGGCGGCGCCGATGATCTTCGTTATGCGGCGGAAAACATTACCTCTCAAGACGAAGATGTCACTCTGATGGTGGGTGTCGACACCACTGTTTACCATGGCTTCGTCAACTGCGGTGCCACTGGCGCTATCACCGGTATCGGCAACGCGCTGCCGCGAGAAGTATTGCAACTTGTCTCGCTCAGCCAACAGGCCGCCAAAGGGGACGTCAAAGCACGGCGTTTGGCCATGGAGCTAGAGGAAGCACTGGGTGTGCTCTCCTCTTTTGACGAAGGCGGCGATCTGGTTCTCTACTACAAGCACCTGATGGTACTCAACGGCGATAGCGAATACGCCCTGCACTTTAATGAAACCGATGCGCTCAGCGATTCACAGCGTCACTACGTGGAATCCCAGTACGCGCTGTTCCGTTCTTGGTATGCGGGCTGGTCTGCCTCGTTATGAAGCCAGAGAACACCACGGGCGCACACCCCCCGGCTGCCAGCGCCACCAATGTAGCGGCTGATGTCGTCGTTATCGGTGCGGGTATCATTGGCACCGCTTGCGCCCTGGCGTTAAGTCGACAAGGTCTGCGGGTCGTGGTGCTGGATAGCCAGCCTCCCGGGATGGGGGCCTCCTATGGCAATGCTGGGCATATGGCAACGGAGCAGGTCTTCCCCATTGCCGATGCCGCCATCGTAAAGCAACTGCCTAAGATGCTACGCGACCCCATGGGCCCATTGCGGCTGGATTGGCGCTACATGCCGAAAGCGCTGCCCTGGTTCACTCGGTTACTATGGAACCTGCGCCCAGCCCCCTATCAAGCTAGCGTGGCGGGTATTCGCGCACTCAATGAGCAGAGTTTGGCCGCCTGGCAGCGGCTGCTTGACAGCGTCGATAGCAGGCACTTGTTAAAAGAAGAAGGCTCTTTCCTGGTATACGAAAAGGCCGACGCTGCCGACGAGTTGGAAGTGCTGCGGGCACGAATGGTCGAGCAGCAAGTCCCGGTAGAGGGCTGGACGGGTGATGCCATTCGCGACGTTGCCCCTCAATTGTCAGATAACATTCAAGGGGGCCTGTTTTTCCCAAGTACCGCCCATGTTATCAACCCCTGGCAGGTAGTTAACTCGCTGGTGCAGGCCGCCGAAGCGAACGGGGTAGAGCTCAGGCAGTCCACGGTGCTAACGGGACATGTCAATGATCAGGGAGTCACTCTAAAGACTGACAATGCGTCACCCGTGACGGCCAGTAAAGTAGTGTTAGCCTGCGGCGCCCACTCGGCCAAGTTGGCCGCCGCGCTAACGGGTATACGACCCCCCCTGGATACCGAGCGGGGCTACCACCTGATGCTGCCGAATGAACGGGGACGCCTTCCGGTGGCGGTTACGTCGCTGGAGCGCCGCTTTATTATGACACCAATGGATGAAGGGCTACGCCTGGCGGGGACAGTTGAGTTTGCCGGCCTTAAGCGGCAGGCCAATATGCAGCGCGCTTGGCAACTACATAAACTCAGCCAGGGACTGTTTAGAAGTGAGCTGGATAGCAGCGATGCCAAGCCCTGGATGGGTTTTCGCCCTTCTTTGCCCGATTCCCTGCCAATTATCGACAGTGTCAAAGATGGCAAGGTTTTACTGGCCTTCGGGCATCACCACCTTGGCTTGACCCAGGCAGCGCTGACAGCAGAAATTATTGCCGACCTAGCAGCGAGCTCTCACTCTCAGCGGGTGGCTGACTTATCGCCCTACCGGTTAAGCCGTTTTAGCTGACAGGAAAAAGCTGACAGGAAAAAATCGACAACATTCCAAAAAGCTTAACGATTAAGCGACGCCGTTGAGGCAAAAAAATAAATTGCAAAATGCTGAGTTGGTATACAGTATCTCGTATATTTCTCTCACCTACGGATTCTTATAGTTGTCATTTACCATGTTTAACGCACCTAACCTCGGCATTACCCCTTCAACTTCTGAGGTGATCGTCAAGCACCTGCGCGAAGCCATTATTGCTGGCCAAATCGAAGAGGGTGAGCCGATACGTCAGGATGACATTGCGAATAAGTTCAATGTCAGCAAAATCCCGGTTCGGGAGGCACTCAAGCGTCTGGAGGCGGAGGGATTGGTGCTGTTCCAGCGCAACAAAGGCGCCGTGGTCACCAAGATCTCTGAACCCGAGCTTGCCCAGATGTTCGAAGTACGCGTTCTGCTTGAGGTAGAGGCCATTCGCCTCGCGGTACCCAACATGGGTTCGGAAACCTTCGACAACGCCGAACGCATCTGCGACGAGTTCAACCGTGAGGACGACGTTGGCCGCTGGGCCGCCTTGAATTGGGAGCTCCACGCCTGCCTCTACGAGCCTGCGCAGCGCCCCTTTATGATGGGTCTGATTCGATCTATTCACGATAAGGTTGAGCGCTATCTTCGCTTGCAATTGAGCTTATCAAAAGGCAAAGCCCGCGCCGACACTGAACATCGCGCGATTATCGCCGCTTGCCGCAAAGGCAACGCCGACGAGGCGGCAGCGCTGGTTGAGCAACATATTATCGGCGTGTGCCGGACACTCTACGATCACCTACCTAACCGGCTTTCCGAATAAGCCACTGACTTTTCAGACAGGGCTTAGATCACTAAGCCCTGCCCTCTCAATATGCAGGGCAGCGATATTCTAATCGCTGCCCAACCCATCAGTATTTTATGTTTTCCCCTTGCGTGATCTGTTTCAACGCTGAGGCGCTAAAGTAGTGATATAGCGGCTTCTGCCCACATTTTTATTAATATTTCATCGCACACCACCGCTCGAATTTTCTATTTAAAGCAATTAAAACAACATATTAGTTTTAGATCAGAATTAATGACTGCAAAACTTGCAAATCGTATCCGAAATAATAAATACTAAGTTTGCTGTCTCTTACAGCCAAGCAAAGCCCACCTAGGAGGTCAAGAATGATAAACAAGACCGCTCCATTAGCGCTTTCCGCTATCTTGAGTGTATCCGTCATCGGTCAGGCACAGGCTGACAAACTCGATGAAATAATTAGCTCTGGAACCCTACGTTGCGCCGTTACCCTCGACTTCCCCCCCATGGGGTTTCGCGACGATAACAACCAACCTGCAGGTTTCGATGTCGACTACTGTAACGACCTGGCCAATGTCCTCGAAGTCGATGCTGAAATCGTTGAAACCCCCTTCCCCGACCGTATTCCCGCGCTGGTCTCCGGACGCGCTGATGTGATTGTCGCCTCCACGTCTGACACCTTGGGGCGTGCCAAAACCGTTGGCATGACCATTCCCTACTTCGCCTTCCAGATGGTCGTCCTGACCCGTGATGACACCGGTATCGAAGGATACGATGATCTGCAGGGACGCCCGGTGGGCAACACCAGCGGCACTTATGAGGCCATGGCGTTGGAGGAGGATGTGGACGAGTGGGGCGATGGCAGCTTCCGCGCTTATCAAACCCAGAACGATACTATTCTGGCCGTCGCGCAAGGCCATATCGACGCCACCGTGGTCACCAACACGGTTGCTTCCTCGACTCTCGAATCCGGCAAATATGAGGGGCTGAAAATTGCGGGTGAAGCGCCCTACGTCATTGACTACGTATCCCTAGCCGCCAATCGCACAGAGTACGGCCTGCTAAATTACCTAAATCTATTCGTTAACCAGCAAGTACGCACCGGGCGTTATGCGGAACTCTACGACAAGTGGGTGGGCGGCGACCCCGTCGATCTGACCGTACCCGGCGTTTATTACTAGTCGCCACGTGACACAACTAACCACTTACAACCATGTACCGCGCGCCGCTCTGGCGGCGCGCCCTTCCCAACGAACGAGATGACGTTATGTCTAATATTTCGCTCACCGGTCGTAGTTTGGTTTGTGGTTCAGCCCAGGGCGAACTACTGTATACCGACGTTGGCTTGAGCTTCTGGGGTGGCGTTGATCCGTTCAGTGGCGAGATTATTGACTGTCATCATCCGTTGAGAGGCCAGTGTCTTGCCGGACGCATACTCGCACTGCCTAGTGGACGCGGTTCTTGCACCGGTAGCAGCGTGTTGCTTGAACTGCTTACCGGCGACAACGCCCCCGCTGCACTGATATTCGCCGATCAAGAAGAGATCCTGACTCTAGGGGTCATCGTTGCCGAAACACTGTTTAAATCCTCTATCCCGGTAGTGTGCGTCGGCCCAAAGGCGTTTACCACGCTTCGCCAAAGACGCTTTGCGCGTATTGAAAATGAAAAAATAAGTCTTTTCGACACTCTTCCTTTGGGCGATTGGGCAGCAAAGGTGAACAACACCGACTCTCACCCATCTACACCAGCGCCCTTCAGCCCAAAACCCTCCCGCGTATCGCTCAGCGAAAGCGACCACGCGCTCCTCAGTGGTCACCATGGTAAGGCAGCTCAGGAGGCGATGCGCATCGTGTTACGAATGGCTGAGCTTCAAGGCGCCGACCAACTGATAGACATCAGCCAAGCGCACATAGACGGCTGTATTTATACCGGCCCTGCCAGTTTGCGCTTCGCTGAGCAGTTAGTGGAATGGGGCGCGCAAGTGCGCGTACCAACCACACTCAATTCTATATCGGTTGATCAGTGCCGCTGGCGGGCGCAGGGCATCGACCCCGCTTTCGGCGAGCCTGCCAGTGCGTTAGGCAATGCCTACATGGCCATGGGCGCGCAGCTCAGTTACACCTGCGCACCCTATTTACTCGACAGCGCCCCCAAGGCCGGCGATCAGGTCGTCTGGGCGGAATCCAACGCTGTCGTTTATGCCAACAGTGTGCTGGCGGCACGAACGCTGAAATACCCTGACTATCTGGATATCTGCATCGCCTTAACGGGTCGTGCCCCCTTAGTTGGGACACACCGCGACCAGGGTCGTTTTGCCACGCTGCGTATCGACATCAAGCCACTCGATACACTGGATGACGCTTTCTGGCCATTGCTGGGGTATCACGTCGGGCTGCTCTGCGGCAGCGAAATACCGTTGCTTTGCGGTCTGGAGGAGACAGCGCCCAGCCGCGATGATCTCAAAGCGTTTGGCGCGGCTTTCGCTACTACCTCTGCCGCACCGATGTTCCATATTAGCCAGATTACCCCAGAAGCGATGAGCGAATCCCAAGCCCTTGGTGAACTCCCGCCCTCGCGAGTGTTGGCCATTGAGCCCGACGACCTACTCGCTAGCTGGTACGAACTGGATCACGCTGAAACGCCCCAGGTAGACCTTGTCTGCTTGGGCAATCCCCACTTCTCATTGAGCGAATGCGCAGCACTGGCGGCGCTCTGTTCAGGACGCCGTAAACATCCCGATGTGGCCATCGCGGTCACCTTGGGGCGGGCAGTTTATGCCGACGCTAGCGCGGCGGGGTACGTCACCACCCTGGAGCGTTTCGGTGCCCAGCTTATCAACGATACCTGCTGGTGCATGCTGGGTGAGCCCGTAGTACCGACAACGGCACGCACCCTAATGACCAACTCGGGCAAATATGCCCACTACGCCCCCGGGCTAGTCGGTCGTCAGGTGCATTTCGGCAACCTCGCCGAGTGTGTCGAGACCGCCTGCAGCGGAGAAGCCAGTGGTCGGCTACCCACCTGGCTAACAGCCGCTGCAACTCGCCAAGGAGCACACTGAGCCATGTTTGATTATACCTTCCAGTGGCGAACTGCCTTAAGAGCCCTGCCGGATATGCTCGAAGGCGCTGTTGTCACCTTTGAGACCGCGGCGCTATCGATGATCTTCGGTGTCTTGATCGCTCTTGCCTTGCTGGCGATGCGGGAGACCCCCAACCTTGCCACGCGGGCAGTAGCAGGCACCTGGGTATCAATCGCCCGCAACACCCCTGCGCTGTTCCAGATCTACATCGTCTATTTCGGCCTGGGCGCTATCGGTTTGCATGTCAGTTCCTGGGCTGCCTTGCTGGCCGGGATCACCTTCAACAACGCGGGTTATCTGGCTGAGAATTTCCGTGGCGGCCTTAAAGCGATTCCCGACACCCAAGTCCGTGCGGCCCGTTCCTTGGGGATGAGCAGCTTCCAGGCGTATCGATTGGTGGTAGTGCCCCAACTCCTGCGGATCGTTTTTTACCCCATCACGAACCAGATGGTTTGGGCAGTATTAATGACGTCGCTGGGGGTTATCGTTGGCCTGAATAACGACCTCACTGGCGTAACCCAGGATTACAACGTCAGGACGTTTCGCACCTTTGAATTATTTGCGCTGGCAGCGGTGATCTATTACCTGATCGCCAAACTAATCGTAGCGATAGCCCGGCTGTTGGCCTGGCGGCTATTCCGCTATTGAGGGCCTGACTATGTTTTCAACCGGCTTTTCGTTTTCAACCAGCTTTACCTGGAACGACCTGTTATTTTTGCTTCAAGGGGCCTGGGTCACGCTGCTACTGACCTTCTGGTCGATGCTACTCGGTACCTTTATGGGCGTCTCCTGCGGATTTCTGCGCGCCCTACTACCCCGGGCTACCATCCCGCTAGGGTGGTTTTTGGATATCTTTCGCAGTGTACCGTTGCTTATCCAGTTTGTGCTGTTCAATTCGCTCAAGAGCATTGTGGGGCTGGACTGGAGTGCCTTCACTGTTGGCTGTGTGGTGCTGGGGGTCTATGTGGCCGCCTTCTGCACCGAGATCGTGCGCAGCGGTGTGCTCTCGGTGCCCCAGAATCTGCGCTTGGCCAGCCGTTCGCTGGGCATGACCTACTGGCAAGACCTGCGTTACGTGGTGATGCCGCTAGCGACCCGGGTAGCCTTTCCCGGCTGGCTCAACCTCTCCCTCTCGGCCATGAAAGATACCGCGCTGGTGATGTGGATCGGAATCATTGAATTGCTCCGTGCCTCCCAGGCCATCGTTACGCGCATTCAGGAGCCACTGCTGGTGCTGTGCATCGCAGGGCTAATCTATTACCTCATCAGCTTGGTGGTATCCCGCCTAGGTGCCCAAGTGGAAAAAAGGTGGCAGCAGAATGATTGAGATCGAAAAGGTACACAAGTCGTTTAAAGACCTGGAAGTGATCAAGGGTGTCGACCTAACCGTCCAAAAGGGCGAAGTGGTGTCTATTGTGGGGGGCTCTGGCTCGGGGAAATCGACCCTGCTTATGTGCATCAACGGCCTGGAAAATATTCAGGGCGGTTCGATTCGCGTCGATGGCACCGAGGTGCATGCCAAAGGCACCGACATCAATAAGTTGCGCCAGAAAATAGGCATTGTCTTCCAGCAGTGGAATGCCTTTCCGCATCTAAACGTGCTGGAAAACGTCATGTTGGCGCCGCGTAAAGTATTGGGCAAGAGCCGGGCTGAAGCTGAAGAGTTAGCCGTTAAACAGCTCACCCATGTGGGTCTTGCGGATAAGCTCAAGGTATTTCCCGGCAAGCTCTCCGGTGGCCAGCAACAGCGCATGGCGATTGCCCGGGCGCTGGCCATGTCGCCGGATTATATGCTCTTCGACGAAGCCACCTCGGCCCTCGACCCGCAACTGGTAGGCGAAGTCCTCGATACCATGCGCCTACTGGCTGAAGACGGGATGACGATGATTTTGGTGACCCATGAGATCCCCTTCGCCCGGGACGTATCCGACCGCGTGGCCTTTTTCCGTGAAGGCTTAGTTCACGAAATTGGCCCTCCCGACCAGGTAATCGATAACCCACAGAAACCGGAAACTGCTGCTTTTCTAAAGTCGGTCGTTTAGTCGGTCATGAACGCACCCACGACCTGCGCAAACCACAGGTCGTGGGTGTTTAGGCGGATCGAAAGCCTTAGCTAGATCGAAACCTTACCAACTATATTTGACACTACCTATCACACTGCGAGATTCGCCGTAGTAGCACCAGTATTCACAGCTGGCCACGTACTCTTTATCCGTTAGGTTGTTGACGTTGACCTGGGCCTGCCAGCCGTCGGCAAACTCATAGCCCACCATGGCATCGAACAGGGTGTAGCTATCTACTTCTGTGTTATCAGCGACACTGGTATCAACGGTGCTGCCCACATACCGCACGCCGCCGCCCAGCGTCACACCCTTCAGCGCGCCGCCAGTAAAGGCGTAATCCAGCCAGGTAGAGGCCTGGTGACGCGGGATTAACGGCGCACGGTCATCGTCTTCCAGACGTGAATCAGTGTAGGTGTAGGCCGCGGTGACTTTTAGATCGTCAGTAATATAGCCAACGCCTTCCAGCTCAAAACCTTGAGAAGTACGTTTGCCTTCCTGCACCTGGAAGCCAGTTGGTGAGTTCACCAGCGTATTGCTCTCTTCCAAATCAAACAGCGCCGCCGTCACGTAACCATCCCAACCAAAGGGGGCCACCTTAACGCCCGCTTCCCACTGGCGCCCTTCACGGGGGTCATAAAGATCACCGTCGCTATCCACACGGCCCAGCGGGTCAAAGGACTCGGTGTAACTGATGTAGGGATTAACGCCGTTTTCACCCAAGTACATAGCGCCGCCCGACCAAGATACCTGATCGTCATCTGAACGCTGGGTCGTTCCCGCCGTTAGGTTACTGTTTTCGGTCTCTGCTTGGTCATAGCGCACACCGCCTAGCAGCACCCAGCGGTCATCAATGCGCAGTTGATTTTGAGCATACAGGCCCGTCTGCTCTTTATCGATTTCACGGGTAAGCAAATCATCCGCGCCCACCGGCGTGTAATTGCCATAAGTGGGGTTGAAGATATCGATAGGATCGCCGAACGGGAAAGGATCCGCTTCTTGGCCGCTCACGCCGAGGTTTTGATAATCCACCCCCAGCAGTAGCGTGTTTTCGGTGCGGTCGGTGTACCAGTTACCGACCATACGGTTATCGACCGTCCAGCTATCGATGGTGCCGTCGCGGTAGACGTGGCCACGAGCTGCCTGCCGTTCATCCGCCATAAAGAAGGCGTAGGTGCTGCGCAGCTCTAAATCCAGCTCGCTGTAACGTAAATCCTGCTCGAAACGCCAAGTGTCGTTAAGGTTGTGGCGCAGTTCGTAGCCTAACGCCCACTGGGTGCGCTCATCTTTATCGTAACCCGGCTCGCTGAGATTGGTTTGCGGGTCGACACGACCAAAGGGCGTGTTCTCCACGGTGCCATAGGGCAGCTTGAACGAGTTCACCGGGACGCCATCATCTTTTTGCACGCTGGCCAGGAAGGTGACGGTTGTATCGTCGCTGAAATCCACCGCCAAGCTCGGTGCGAAATAGTAGCGCTCATTATCCGTGGCGTCTAAATCGCCGTCGCGTTCTTTATACAGGCCCACTAAGCGGTAGCGTACATCATCTGACTCACCCACCGGGCCACTGGTATCAATCCCAACTTGACGATGGTTGCGGTTGCCGAGTTGCAGGTTTACTTCGCCTTGGGGTGTTTCGGTCGGGCGCTTGCTCACTGCATTAATCAAACCGCCAGGAGGCGCCTCACCGTAAAGAATCGATGAGGGGCCTTTGAAGACATCCACTCGCTCCAGGCCATAAGGCTCCGGCAGCCACTGATAAAACCCTTCGCGATAGATACGCAGGCCGTCCTGGTAAGTGGACTGATCAAAACCGCGCACCTTGAACCAATCGGTGTTGTTGTCGCTACCGAAATGGCCTGACAACACGCCCGCGCGATAGCGGAAGGTTTCATCTAATTGCTGAACGTTGCGGGTTTCCAGCTCTTCGCGGTCAACGCTTGAAACTGGGCGTGGTGTTTCCACCAGCGGAGTATCGACCTTAAGAGCAGTGGCCGTAACGACAACAGTGTCATTGTTAACGGACTCTTCTTGCGCATAGGCGGATGCGCAAAACAGCGCTGCGGTGACGGGAATCAGCGCGGAAATTGAGCGCGCCAAAGGACGACGAGCAAACGGCAGACGAGGCATGATGTAATCTCAGTTGGAATTGGGAGCAAAGAGAAAGCAGAGCAATAAGAATCATGATAATCGTTGTTATTAGTATTCATGATAGCGCTTTTGAATAGTCGCTTTCAATCGCATTGTGCGGGGTTTTTAACGCTTCACAGTGCTCATAAAAATGAGCGGGTGTTTACGAGGTAGGCAGTTGAGTGCCTTAGGTAAGCTCAACATTCAAATGGCGAAGCGGCCATTTAGGCCTTTCGGGGCTGAGTAGTGCGCGGAAATCTGTTGCCGACAGCGGTTTACTGAACAGAAAGCCTTGGGCGCCATCGCAACCCTGCAGCGTGAGATGATCCAGCTGTGCTTGAGTCTCAACACCTTTGGCAATGACCCGTAAGGCCAGGTTCTGGCCAAAGTTGATAAGGGCATTGATGAAACTGGTATTTTCGAAGCTATCGAGCATGTCATTAACAAAACAGGGGGCAATATTGAGCGTGTCGAGAGGAAAGCATTTCAAGCGTTTCAGGCTGGCACTCCCCGAGCCGAAGTCGTCAATAGCAATGCGTATACCTAGATGACTCAACTCTATCAGTGTTGCTATTGATGCATCGTGTTCATAAGACATAAGGCTGCTTTCGGTCACCTCCAGCTCTAGAAAATGTGCTGCTAGCCCTGTCTCAGACAATATGCCGTCAATACGCGCAGGCAATGACTTATCGCGCAGTTCTATAGCCGACAAATTTACAGCGATAGGGACGATTTCAACGCCCTGCGCTCGCCATGCCTGCAACTGTCGGCAAGTCTCAAGCAGCACCCAGTGGCCAATAGGGCCGATAAGGCCGCGGGCCTCTGCGACAGGCAGAAACGCCAAAGGCTGCACAAGGCCCAAGATAGGATTGCGCCATCGCACCAACGCTTCGGCACTACACAAATAACCCGTTGTGATATCTATTCGGGGTTGGAAATCGAGAAACAGGCCATCTTCCTTCAGCGCTCGATGCAGTTGAAGTTCAATATCGCGACGTTGCTCTCTCTGTGCATTCATATCAGTTCTGAAAAGCTGGTAATGATTGCAGCCGCTACTCTTGGCGTAATACATAGCCGTATCGGCATTATTGAGCAGCGTACGAGCATCGGTACCGTGATCAGGATAGAGGCTAATGCCGATACTGGTGGTAATGCGCAGTTCGTGGGTATCGATTCGATAGGGTGTAGCCAACACACTAAGCATTTTTTCTGCCATCTTGGCAGCATCTTGTGGCTTTGCAATTTCACTTAGCAACACTACAAACTCATCGCCGCCCTGCCGGCATATCGTGTCTGTGTCGCGGATACATTCACTAAGGCGAGCAGCGACCGACTGTAATAGAGCGTCGCCTACCGCATGGCCAAGCGAATCATTGATAGGCTTGAAAGCATCAAGATCCAGATATATGAGCGCCACCTGATGCTGATGCCGTTTTGCTAGCCCAATGGCCCAGGAAAGGCGCTCGGAAAGCAGAACACGATTGGGCAGCCCGGTGAGTGAATCATGCTGCGCCTGATAGGCCAGCTGCGACGACTGAACAGGCGACTGGCAGGCATCATGAAATACGATCACCGCCCCCTTGATGCAGCCGTCACGGCCTTGGATGGGCGCCGCAGAGTCTTCTATCTTCAACTGGCTACCGTCCTTGCGAATCAGTACGCAGTCCATCGCGAGCCCGACGGTGCGGTTTTCATCTATGGCACGCTGCGCAGGGTTAGTAGCGGCAAGCAACGTATGGCCATCGACGAGCGTAAGCACCTGCGACAAGGGTTTGCCAATCGCATCCAGACTCAACCAGCCAGTCAACTGTTCAGCAACGCGGTTTAGGTAGGTAACACGGTACTCTATGTCGGTCGTAATCACGGCATCGCCGATTGAGTTTAATGTCGCTTGAGCCCACTCCATTGCGTCCTGCAGGGCAGCTTCGGCGATATGCAATCGCGTGTCTATATGATCCTGCTCGGCGGTATCTTCGTGTGTGTGCATGCCTTCTTTTAGGCAGTTAATACTCAGTATGGAATGCTCCAGCGCCATTTACTCGCTCCTTACCCTATAACGGGAGCCTCCCCCTTTTAAAAAACTGAGAGGAATCTTTTCGTGGCCAATGAAGAAGCCGGTCTTAGCTTGAAGATTTGAAAATAAAAACGCTGCGCTCTTTGCATCGCATAGTGGATTGCAGCGCAAAGTGGAACATCCTGTACTGGCATATCCCTTGCCTCAGTTAATTTAACGCTACACGTTTGCTCCGCAACTGAATGTGCGCTGGCGTACATTAGGTGATGAAATATTCGAAAAAAACCTACTTTTAAACCATACGATTCGTGTTATCTCAGTATGGTGATACTCCTGTATGTTCGGTAGCGTACAGTCTCGGCTGCGCTGTGCTCTACAATTTACCCATATAATTATATGCTTTTGATATATATGAATATTATTTCGCTGAGCAACTGCGCGACAGCCAGCAATAGAGAGAGGATTTCTATGCTAAAAACTGAAAATTTGCAGCAGAATTCTCTACTTAGACTGCTGACCGAAGAAGAATTAACCCATTTATTGCCAAGTTTTGAGAAGGTGACGCTCACGCTGGGACAATCGCTGTCTGAATCAGGCAAGCAAATGAGCCATGTCTACTTTCCTCTTGATGCCATCGTTTCACTGCTTTGCGTGATGGAAGATGGCGCCTCGACGGAAATCGCCGTGGTCGGCTATGAAGGCGTCGTTGGCGTATCGCTGTTTATGGGCGGTGAAACGACGCCTAGCCGAGCGATCGTTCAGAGTGCGGGGCAGGCTTATCGGCTCAAGGGGCAACTGCTTAAAAACGAGTTTTATCGCGCGGGTTCTATGCAGCGCCTGCTGCTGCGCTATACCCAGGCTTTACTCACCCAGATGGCGCAGACCGCCGTATGCAACCGTCATCACAGCCTCGACAAACAGCTATGCCGCTGGCTGCTACTCAGCCTTGACCGGCTGCACAGCAATGAACTGCTCATGACTCACGAATTAATTGCCAATATGCTAGGCGTTCGTCGTGAAGGAGTCACTGAGGCGGCGGGTAAGCTTCAGCGGGCAGGCCTGATTTCTTACAACCGGGGTCATATTACGGTAATCGACAGGCCAGGCCTGGAGGCGCGCGTTTGCGAGTGCTACTCAGTGGTCAAGAACGAGTATGACCGCCTGCTCAATCATCATGCCGTAACGTGAGTACCCACCCCAGTCCACTAACCTAGTGCAACCTATCGATAGCGTCATTTCACTGATCACCATTATCGATACAGACAACCAGCTAGATGTTGAGATGGCCGAGATTGCGCACTCTACACCAGGATCTTTTCGATATTGTAAGTGGCAAATTGGCATCTGCCTTGAACGGCCACTAAACGTATTGTTTTGGTTTTTTTCGTTTTGCTTTGCTTTGACAACGTTTAGTGGCCGATTCATTCCGCGCTATTAACCCTGACTAGAGTACATTTTTATAAGCCACTCCCCCTTTCATAATTAGCATGAGCTGATCATCCGGCTGAGTAAGAACATTAATATCATCTAAAGGATTGTCTTTGAGCACGATAACGTCCCCCCTTGCGCCAGGAATAATCTCGCCAAAATCTCCTGTGTGCCCATAGGCGTCGGCGGCGTGGCTTGTCGCTGCACGAATCAGCTCGTCGGTGGGCACCACGTCTTTACGTAAATTGAACTCATTGAGCTGATGACGCTGCATCCGACCCAGCAGGTCAGAGCCGTAGAGCATTTTAACGCCGTATCGTTGTGCCATCTCCAGCGCCTTGCCACCCGCATCCAAAACGTCATAAACCTTGCGCTGCAGGTGCTCGGCCATCCCCGCCTCCACACCTTCTTTTGCTAGGGCATCATAGGTGCAGAGCGTCGGCGTGAGGTAGGCGTTGTGCTCAAGAAATAGTCGGCAGCTCTCTTCGTCCATAAGATTGCCGTGCTCAATGGTCTTGACCCCACGTGGAATAAGCCGGTTGATAGCCCGCGCCGTATAAGCATGCGCCATGGTGTGAATATTGGCAGCGGTGGCTTCTTCCACAATGGCGTCAATTTCCTCAAGCGAAAATTGTGTGCTGTCGATACGGTCGGTGGGTGAAGAAACGCCACCAGAGGCCATAATCTTAATCTGAGTGGCCCCCTTGCGAATTTCATCCCGGGCGGCCCGGCGTACTTCACTGACACCATCGCAAACGCGACCTAAACCCGCGCAACAGAAGCAGCCTTCAAAGGTTTGCTGGCCTGGGCCGCGCATGTCGGCATGACCGCCGGTCTGGGAAAGAGCATTGCCTGCGTACATGATGCGCGGACCAATCAGCGCCCCTTCATCGACCGCCTTCGCTAAGCCGTAATCTGCCCCGCCAGCGTCGCGTACGGTAGTGAATCCACGCATCAACATGGCTTCCATCAACTCGCTTGATTTGGCACCGACATAGAAAGGCGAAAGCGTTTCAAGCAGGGCAAAATTGGGCGTGATAGCCGTGACGTGGACATGCGAATCAACCAGGCCGGGCATCAGGAAGTGGCCCTTAATATCGATGATTTGATCATCACTGCCCTCTAGCGGTGAATCACTAACATCGGTGATACGCCCCTCCTGAATGCGCACCTGCTGGTTGGCGAGAACCTTTCCATTGCGCGTGTCGATAACGTTGGCATTGATAAAGCGTGTCGTTGTCATGAGTATTCCTTGTGAGCGTTCTTGTGAGCGTTCTTGAGAAAGTGGCGTTAAAACATTTTTTGCGGCAGGTAGAGCGAAAGCGCTGGAATCAGCACGATCAATAACAGGGCGACAATATCCATGACGATGAACCAGGCTACGCCCTTGAACACCTCTGACAGGGTGACGCTATTGCCCAGGGCACCTTTGATGACATACACATTGAGCCCGATAGGCGGGGTAACCAGCCCCACTTCAAGCAGCTTGACGACGATGATCCCGAACCAGATCAAGTTAAGGTCAGCGCCCTCTATTAAGGGCAGGATTAACGGCAGAGTGAGCAGCAGCAGGCCAATGGAGTCGATAAACATCCCCAGCACCAGATAAATCAGTGCTACCGCGAGAATGATCCACCAGGTCTCAGTACTGACGCCAAGAATCAACTCAGAAAAAGCGGCGGGTACGCCACTCATGGCTAGAAAACGGGTGAAAAACAGCGACCCAATGAGAATAATGAAGATGCTTGCCGTGCTCACCGCCGTACGAATCAACGCTTCCCGAATGGCTGAAAAAGTTAGCGTGCGGCGCGCCAAGGCGATCAGCGCAGCGATAGAAGTCCCCACGGCCCCGGCTTCGGTAGGTGAGAAAACACCCAGAAAGATCCCGCCAAGTACTGAGCCGATCAGCAGGGGCAACGGCCAGATATGCTTAAAGGCATCCCACTTTTCGCTCCAGCTAGAGCGCACGTCGGTGTTGCCCGCCAGGCTGGGATTAAGCTTGGTGCGCACCATAATCATGGCGATATAAAGCAGCGCGGAAAGTACCCCGGGAATAAAACCCGCCATAAACAGCTGCCCTACCGACACCTGGGCATAAACGCCATAGAGCACCAGCAGCACGCTTGGGGGAATCAGCGAGCCGAGTGTTCCCGATGCGGCAACGGTGCCGGTAGCCAGCCCCTTGTCGTAGTTATGCTTGAGCATTTCGGGTACAGCGATACGCGACATGGCCGCCGATGTAGCCACGCTGGAGCCCGAGGCAGCGGCAAAGAAGGCAGAGGCCATAACGCTGGAAACTGCCAAACCACCGGGCAGGCGCGCCAAATAAAGGCGCATGGCATGAAACAGGCCTTGGGTCATATTCGTGCTGGTACACAAATAACCCATAAACAGAAACATAGGTGCGGCGGTCAGTTCCCAGGTGCCCGCAAAGTCAAACGGCGTGGCAGAAATCATGCCCCAGGCCACGCGCATGCTGGTCATTTCGCCAATGCCGATAATCGACACTAAACCCAAGGCAACGCCGATTGGCACGCGCAGGGCGATAAGGGCCAAGGCGATGGCAATGCCTGCCACGCCTATCTCGATATTACTCATTAGGAAACTCCTAGAGGGCTCGGCGTTGTTGCAGCGCCTTAATCATGTTCGCGAGGATGGCCAGGCACATTGCCGCGAAGCCAACCGGTAACGCCCAGCGACTGGGCCATAGGTAGAAGGTAAAATTGGCCATGGCAGTTTCCATTCGAACCGTGGCGCGAACCGCATCAAGATAGCTCTGGTAGCAGAGCATGCCGAAATAAAGCAGCCCAAGGGAGCTCGCGAACAGATAAAGCACCAACTGGGCACCCGGCGGAAGCCTACCCACCAGCACATCCACACTGATGTGTTCCCGCTGAAGTTCTACATAGGCGAGTGGCAGAAAGACGACAGCGACCATGTAGTAAAAAGACACAAACTCTAGCGTTCCGGTAAACGACTTTCCGAATAGGTAGCGCAGCCCTACATCAAGCGAGACATGCAGCGCCATCAACACCAGAAAGAGTGCCGCTAGCACCATGGCACTTTTGGCGACCCACTGGCTCAGTGATTCGAAGTGTTTGGCCATCATGCGAGCTCGCCCCTCTTCGAATCCGGAGCAGAAAAGCCCAGTTCTAACAGGGTCTCTTTCCAGAACAGCAGCATATCGCGGTAAAGTTCAGGATCATCACGCCAGATGCTTTGCGCCCCCATACCTCGCATCATGCACAGAGTGGCATTCAGGGCGACTCGATTCTGATGTGACGTGTGGCTGGCACTGGCTACCAACTGTTCCCAAATTTGCTCCAAAGAGTCATTGAACTTCGAGCCCAGGGTCACAAGCACTTTCATGATATCGGGGTCAGTACGCGCATTAGTGAGGTATTCGAGGGTCACCATATAAAGGTCGCCCTTGAAGTGCTCATGCAATGCCTCTAACAAGTTATCAAAGTTGAGCTCTCCCGCCTTAACGTGCGTGGCCATCTCCCTTACGCTTTCCACTTCACGACTCAGCAAGTCCTCAAGCGCCGCCTGCATCAATAATGTCTTAGAAGGGTAATGGTGAACTAAAGCGCCCCGGGAAACGCCCGCCAAACGAGCAACATCCACGGTTGAAGTAGCACGAATGCCCTTCTCGAGAATGCACTCGATCGTCGCTTGTGTAACCCGAGCCTGGGTTTGGCGTGAGCGTTCTTCTTGATTCTGTCGCTTCGTCATAGCGAACCCTTATTTGGCCTAGGCCGCCTCAATGCGACGGCCTAAGTGTTGCAGCGTTAATAGATGCCGTAGTCAGCAGGAAGCTTATTGTAGATCTCTTCCATGGCCAGTTTGGCCAATGCGTCTTCGTCTTCGCGGTCAACGTCGCTAAGTAAGGCATCCCACTTTGCGTAGGTCGCGATAAAATCATCAATCAGCGCCTCGGGGTCTTCAACGCCATACTCATCACGGGCTTTATCGTAGACATTGGCCAAGGCTTCATCGCGGAAAGCCTCCACGGACGCCATCAAGTCTTCTTCAGGCTCATAGATGTTGTTGCCATGGGAAGCGGCTTCTTCTAGTGCGGCTTCAGAAGCGCCGAGGTACTGGACGATCATGCGTGTCATTGCTTTGGCAGTTGCTTCTTTGAAGACATCGCGCTCTTCATCGCTGAGGCTAGCCCAAAAGCCCGAGTTGAAGCCCCACTGAGGGCCAGACCAATACATCCCGGTCGGCAGCAGCGTCGTGTGCTCGGCAACTTCCCAAAGAGACCGATCAATCAAGTCATTCGCTGCATTCGATGCACAATCCAAAGACCCTCGATCAAGACCGCTGTACATCTCACTGGAAGGCACATTCACCGGCGTACCCCCGGCTTGCTCAATCCAGGCAGAAACCGTCGAGCCTGCGGTACGAATACGCTTACCGCGCAGCTCTTCTAGATTGCGCACTGGCTCGCGGCAGAACAGCACATAGGAAGGCGTGTTATAGGCGCCTAGATAGACAATATCTAGCTCCTTCCACTCGGCAAGCTGGGTCGGATTATTCAGACTGAAATCTGTCACCGCCAGGATGCCAACCAGCGGATCGTCATAGTTAAAGCCTAACTCCTGAACGGCATTAGCCACCGGCATTTCGGAAGGCGTGTAGATTGCGGCATGATGAGCAACCTGAACGATATTATCTTGAATACCCTGCAGGTTAGCGCGTGGTGCCAGCAGCACGGTGCCTGTATATACCTCGGGTTGCAGTTCGCCGTTCGAGAGCTCCTTGACCATTTCGGCCCACTCGATATAACCATTAAGGGAGTGAGGGTGTTGTTGATCGTAGAACGAATTGGCGATGAATGATGTTGCTGCCTGTGCCGATGAGACCATGGCAGGCAAAGCCAGCGTCGCAACGGCTAGTGTCAGCGTCTTACGAGTGGAGTTCATGTAGTTTCCCGTGCCGATTTAATCGGCTGTTTTTTTCTGTTGTATGACTAAGTCTTATTGACACGTCACCCGGTGTGGCGCGTGTACGTAATTCAATCTAGACTTCAAATAATAAAAAAACAAGCAGGCCTGTTTGTTTTTTACATGATCGATTCCGCGGAGCAAGGTTACATAATGAAAGCAAAGGAAAAACCCACTCGGCTTGATATGGCGGGCACCTGGCGAGGGATCCGCATGATGCTGCCTTTGGCGGTTTTTACGATTGCCTTTGGTTTAGCGTTTGGCGTTGCCGCAGTGCATCAAGGGTTGGCCGGTTGGGAAGCGATGTTAATGAGCCTGTTTGTATTCGCGGCGCCATCGCAATTTGCGGCCTTGGAGATGTGGCATTCGCCGCTACCGCTACTGGCATTGGCGGCAGTCACACTGGCGATCCATACCCGGCATATGCTAATGAGCGCGGCGCTCTACCCCTGGCTCAAGCCGTTACCTAGACGCCAGCAATTCGCGATGGTGATGCTGCTGACCGACTCCAACTGGGCGATGGCACTGGGAGAGTATCAGCGCGGCGAGCGCAATCTGGGCATTCTGTTAGGCGGCGGAATAGCGCTGTGGTGTGCATGGGTCGTGGGCACGGCGCTTGGGCTAGCCTTTGGCGGAGGCATTACCCAGCCTGAACGCTTCGGCCTTGATGTGATTATGCTGTGCTTTCTGCTAATGATCGTTGTCGGTGGCAACCCCAAAGCAGCCATGGTTCTGCCCTGGCTGGCAGCAGCGGCTAGCGCATTAATGGCGTACTGGTGGTTACCGCCCTACCTACATGTGATGGTGGGCGCCATTACCGGTGGCGTGGTGGCCGTGTTGTTGCCTGGACGCTGGTTCAGGGAAAGCGCCTTATGAGCTCATCATCAGTGTGGCAGTCATTAATAGCCATCATGCTAATGGTGGTGATTGCTTATGGCTCCAGAGTGCTGGGGCTGCTGGTCATGTCACATGTACCACTAGGCCCACGCGTTAGGCGGTTCGTCGATGCCATGTCTAGCTCAGTCCTGATTGCCGTTATTACGCCCATCATCGTGCATGGTGACGGCGGCGTTCGGCTCGCGGCCATCGCTGCTGGCACGGTGGCGGTAGTATTGAGAAGCCCGCTGGTATCGATTGCAATGGGTATGCTTTGCGCTGCGGGTTGGCGCTGGTGGGTTGGGTAATGTTGTGTGAAAACGGGAGACTTGAAAATTTCAGACGTGCGCAGGGTTAACTAGAATCAGATATACCGCAGCTCCAGGGACTCATAATCCCTTGGTCGTAGGTTCAAGTCCTACTGGGCCCACCATTTCTATATAGCCTATTTAAAAACAGGGGATTATGAGTGCAATCAAACAAACTTCGAGATCGCGCCTGCAACGCATAAACGTATATTTTTCATATAATTATAGCTTTCCACACGTTACACCCTTTACATGGCTTCCACCCTGTTAGGTACCAAATGGCCACCAGCTACAACAAGATGAAGGGTCGATAGTTGATTCGCCATAAGGCTAATAGATAGGCAGTTGACAGCATAACAAGCCGCACAAAACGGCTAAGGAAATTATTTTAGGTGCAACGTGATAAGTAAACGACAGACGTTAGGTACTTGGAAAAGAATACGTTAGCGCTCAGCCCTACCCTCCGACAGCAGCTGTTGGGCCAACTCGGCCACTGTCTGTAAAGCATCACCCCAAGTGGCGGGCTCATCATGATAAACTAACGGGCCGATAAAGCGCTCGTAGCGATCCTGATGGATCGGATGGGTCTGTAAGCACCCAAGGCCATATAGCAGTTCACCGGCTGGGTTAGTGACAAATTGCGCATGCTGGTTGCCGAACTGAGCCACGTCCGTCTGTATGACCGCCTCTACCAGCGTACGTAATGCAGCCATGTCATATCCGCCGGATGTCGCCATGTGCAGATCGTAGACGTGCCTCACCAGTGTTTCATCGTCTTTTCGGGAAAGATCACGATTAACGTGAGCCGTGCGACGCAATAATGCCACAAGCTTCTCGCTGATCGTGGCATGTAAGCTAACCACCGGAAAGGAAGCTACCTCTGGGGATAACTTAAGAACATCGGCATATAAAGAGCTGACAGGGCACAAAACGGCGGGTTCATAAAGTTCTGATGCTGTGACGTCTAGCTTCAAGTCAGGTCGAAGCGCTGAAATGTTCCTCTGAGTCCGAGGATAGCGAACGGTAAACTCTGCATACCGGTACTCGTTACGCTTGACTACCCCATCATCGGAATCAAGTTCTAGGATCTGAGAACGGCTGATGATTGTTTCTATTTCGGTCAGCACCGCCTTTCGTTCTACCTTCAGCGCCGTTCTAGACATGCCTGTTGCTTTCCTATCGCGAGCAACAAGCTTGATATCAATATCTTCGGACATACGGAAAAGCTTATGGTGGGCTTTTGCTAGGCTGGTACCCCCTGCGAATACCAGCTCAAACGTCTCCGAATTCAGGGTTGAAAGCAGGCTCAATAAATGGACGGCATAGACGTCTTTTTCCACAATCGCGGGGCCGTCGATACCCAGCGCATCCGCCACATCAGAAAACATGCTAGGATCAATTTTCATGCAGAAGCTCGCTCGATACCCAAGCGATAGTTTCCGTAGGCAATCTGTCGATTAAACGGGCCTTTTACTTTGACCACCACTCGCGCCGGAATTTGTGTACGGCCCGCCTGATAAGCCTTTTCTGCACTGGCTGGCTCCCACTGCACCCCTAGGCGATTCAATGCCTCTTTGGCAGCCTGGTCAAAGCCACCGGGCGCCGCAAGCATTGGCTTGCCTGTGATACGATTTTGACGCGCTTTGGCGTATAGGCCCTTTCCAATACGTAATAATCGTCCCTGCACTTCTAATTGACGAAGCACACGGCCAACTTGGTCATAACCACCCAGTGCAGCGAAATCATCACGTAGAAATACCGTCCGCCGACTTTTGCGAATTTTGTCACGAATGCGTGACTCAAGCGTTTGAGTAGCCATGTGACACCTCCAGCAGCTGGATAATGACAGAATTTTACTCTATACCCTCAGGCTTAAAAACACAAAAAACACGACATTAAAAAAATCATATTCATTATTATTAATTTATAAAAATCAAAAAGTTAACGTAAAATTTAAAAATTAAAGCGCCGCAAAAACTCTGCAGAATACCTCCTACTTGTCAGCCATCAAAAGCAAGCTTGGAATGTAACCACCCACGTGGCAAACAACTCTCGCCGCGTTGCAAGCCACGCCTTCGATCACGATGAACATTCTCTCGGTTCTACAATACTCGTAGGTCACTATTATGCTGATACGGGAGCCCGCGAAAATCCGCATGGCGTTAGACCAAAAAGTAAGGGCAACGGCGCTCGGGTTATTTACTTTTATTGATGACAGAAAGAATCTACCTGATACTGAGCTACCCCAAGAGCGTGAAGGATCGCTTAACGCCCGCTGAAAAGGCCACACTGAAAACACTGACCCACCAACTGAAAGCGGAGGTTTCCAAATGAGCATTTTTGATGAACTTCAAGCATCACTGCAGGAAGCCGTTGAGATCAAACAAGGCAATACTGAAGCTAGCCGCATCACACGCCATGAGGTGGCCGATGTGAGTGCTATCCGGGCCAATCTTCATTTCTCTCAGGCGGAGTTTGCTAAAGCTATGGGAACCAGTGTGGACACCATCAAAAGCTGGGAAACCAAACGCCGTAACCCCTTCGGGGCTAGCCGCTAAGGTACTGGCGACTATTCAGGACAACCCAGCCTTTTTCAACGAGCTTGCTTCGCACTAAAGCTTATTGGGTGTAAAGGTAATTCAACGTCGTACTGGTACGTCTGGGAAACATAGTTTGAACTAGTATTGACTGCCACTCTTGCGGCTTCAAAGCGGCTTGCTTACCAACGCTATAAATAATCAATTAAAGACCAATATCATACATGCCCATCAAGGGGCGATTAGCCATCAAGCCTAAGCATCCGAGATGAAGGGAAAATTGAGCAGTTTAGTACCGTAGAGCACCAAGGGAGCCATTCCCTTGCTTGAACAAGCAAGAATGGTGGGCCCAGTAGGACTTGAACCTACGATCAAGGGATTACGAGCTGGTCACTATAACAATAACTTACTGATAAATAAAGGGAAGTAGCCGTAATTTAGAAAAAGGTACAGTTATTTAGAATCAGTAATTTAGCGAAGTTAGAAGATAGCATGCGAAGCTAGTGTGTGTACCGCTACTGTACTGATTTGGGGTCCTCACCTTTCTCGAACAGCATGCCTATGGGTAGCACCTACATTGCGAACTATACAGAACTTTGTATACTTGCATCATGTCAGAATATAAGCCCCTGAATTTCCGAGGCAGCGCCCTCGCCGATCTCCGCGCTTTCCCGGCGACTGTTCGGCAGGAAGCAGGTTACCAGCTCGACAAGGTACAAAGAGGGCTTGATCCGAACGACTGGAAGCCAATGGCCACCGTTGGTCAGGGCATTCGGGAAATTCGTATCATAGACGCTAGTGGTGCATTTCGAGTGATCTACGTAGCCAAGCTCGCCGAAGCTGTCTATGTTCTGCACTGCTTCCAGAAGAAAACCCAGAAGACGAGTAAGGCGGATCTCGACCTGGCCGAAGCCAGATATCGCGCCTTGCTAAGCGAGGTGAAACGATGAGTAATGAGACTTTTGAAAGCGTGTGGGACGCCATCGAGGATACTGCCGCCGAAGCGGAAAATATGAAGCTTCGCTCCGGCCTGATGATGGCCCTTGAGCAGCACATTAACCGGCAGGGCTGGACTCAGGGCGAAGCTGCTAAGCGGCTGGGCGTCACTCAACCCAGGGTATCCGATCTGATGTGTGGCAAAATCCATCTATTTGGTCTCGATACGCTGGTGAACATGGTGGTAGCGGCGGGGCTGCATGTCGAAATGCGCGTACTTGAAGTCGCTTAAAAACATTCCTGTTCTGTAAGTAGAAATATTTACGCAATTTCTTTACTCAAAACCGTCCCTTACAAGGCCTCTGATGGGCGATCACTATGTGTAAAGAAAACTACCAAATTTGGTACGACCTTTATCGGCCAGAAGCGGCTATTGAGGTTTTCCTGATATACAAAACCTTAAACAAGTCGCCGACTTGGAGCGGCAGCGGGAAATTTATCGCATTTAATCACTGGCTAGCTACTTATACCTGAACCTCATAATCCTCACCAGCTTTGACCAACTCCAGCAAATCTATTGCTGCCTGCGAATATTTGTGTGTTTGCATAACTTGTCCCGCCATTATTGCTACGTGATATTTATTATCACTTTGTTTTATATTCACGCCCTTATCTTGCTCAACTATCATAATTAGTTGATTTGCGTGATGCCAGCTTTTATATCCCAGAGATTTTGCCACCTGAGTTAAAGAGAAAGGATACATTGCATTTACGGCGGTGGGGTCGTCGAGCGTTGTTATCCCATAAAGCTTTGCTAACTGACCCTCTTCGGAAACAGCATGCTCAAGAGTTTGATAGTTGACCTCCACAGTCCGTTTTGGGATATCATGCCTAACTAGCGAGTAAGTCCGAGCAAGTAGCGCTCTCAGTATTTTTGGATTAATAGCAGTAATAGCATCTGATGAGCCAAATGCTTGATATACCCAAGTAAAATCGTCTGCGACTATACTTTTTACACGAACGCTTCGCTCATGGTCGATGGCAATGAGTTTCTCTCTTGGGTAGGACGTCATATTGGAAACATTCTTATTCCATTCCACAATGTAGATATTTGGTATCAAGTCATTATCCGGAGAAAGAATTTCATCGATATCAGACAAGATAGACCTAATATTCGGATCTTCAGCGCTATAACCAAGAAAGACGAGTGGGTGCTCGGCAAAGAAGGTTAATAATTTAGCACTTAAATATTTTTTCTTAGCTTTAAAGTCCTCATAATCTGAGGACGTGATAACAATGCTTTCAGGTTCCGAAGAACAGCCATGAATTTTGAGAATTTCCCCAACATCAGTGTAATTTGCTTTTAGTATAGACTGGCCAATTATGCTTGAATAATCAGAAAAAACTTGCTCAAAAAACCGATCATAATTAGTAGTGATCAACGCATGCGGCCTAATACCCTTCAGCGCCTCGATCTCTTCAGAAAAATCACCTGCGAAAACCTGATCAAAGTCTGGCTTTATGACCTTTTCAAAGTATTCTGAAACCTTGTGCTTAAAGTAAATATCGGGTGGTTGAGAATCTGTGAACAGCTCTTCGGGAAACTGGTCGTTTCCTTCACCCCATGCCCACTCCCGGTAAGCTTCTGAAAACTCAGCGCCCACCTCAATTAAAGAGTTATTCTTTTGCTTGTAGTAAGCGTAGCTTTTATCGAGGATAGGGCACTGCTCTGCTAAAGCTTTAAGCAAATCATCCCAATTCGGCCCGCCAAAGTAACGCTGAGACATCCCTGAGCCAACGAATAGAATCGGTTGAACGCCCATGCTATCTAGGCACGTTGCGATGTCGTCGGTCATATCCTCTTTATATTTTTCGAAATTACCTTCCATAATTCTCTTCCGTTTCCTTGTAGCTAACACTTGAGTTCAGAGGCGTTTGAGGCGACGCGTGCTTTTTGGCAGCAAAAGTACGTGACAGGTCGAACGTCCGCTGCGATGAATTGTTACGCATCAAACCATCACCCTCTGAAGAGATCCCCCTGAGCTACTGCCGACAACGAGTTCACTCCTGAGTTTTTTACCTCCCTCTCTACTGAGATCTTCTCGATAGGGCGGCTTAACAGAAAGAAATCCTTGATATTCGGGACTTGAACAGTTAGAAAATCGTCGGAAGACCGCTCCTTGAACACTTCCCTTAGCTCCATCAAAAGCCGCCCTAATACGTTATAACCGACAAGCGTGTCGTCGCATTCTGGTTTTGCACCCCAGAAGCTATCCTTGCGTGACTCTTCAACAATTGGCTTTTCTTTAGTTGCAAGCAAGAGCCTTCCAAACGAATCCTGATGATACGCGAGCTTTACCCTTAGGCACCATCGCATTACAGAGACTCTTACGCGCTCCCAATCAGGACGACTGTCTTTGCGAAATGGCTTACTTTTCATTTTTGCCGTCATCGGGCTAGTCTGCTGAAGAATCACCTCTTGAGCGTCAGGTAGGTGCGGGAACCTACAAGCTTGGTAAAGTGCCTCAGCTGATCGAATGCAAATGCCATTGACTCTCACTGGATAGCGCCCTGCCATATTCGACAGGCCACCATATAGCTCGTTGGTCTTAAGGAAGACTACACAGTCATCCCGGTGGTAAGTTCTAAGGTACTCAGACCGATCCGAAGCCATCGGCTGTAATCCTTGCGATAAGATTTTGCATCGCTGTCTGTGAGTTCGTGGTACGTTGGAACAATGGATACCAAGGGTCTCCGGCCCAAAGGGCTAAAGGCGCGTTGTTCGGACAATTGCGAAAAGTCACGATCATGGAGCCAAATCCCAAGGATTCCAGAGTCATGTGCCCCAAAGGCCTCTGTGTATCGCCCAAATTGGGACACATTCCGCGGATTCTGACGCCAGCGACCAAGAACTCCAGTTCCAAGAGTGCGCGCCCCTCCTCACTAGAAAAAATTTTCTGACTGCCTACGCTCCCCGCTGCCCGAAGTGTTGGCGAGTATCGCAGCTCTGCGACATATTCTTGAACCTCGGAATCGTCAGGCACTAATGTGGGCCGAAGCACGTCGCTAGAATACGAATAAGCCCTCCTATCCTCGAGCTCGATCCTTCTCCACCAATCTATATCGATCTCTTTTCCTACCTCGGCAATCTTTTTTTCAAGTCGCTGCTTGGCGTAGTACTGGCCACCACTGTGGAGAGCTATGCAAATTACGTGAAGATGGCAGCGATTTGGAGCATGATTTTCTATCCAGGCCTCAAGGTCTCTACGCACTCGATTTCCGGTAAAGATTCCGTCGTCTAGATATACGAAAGTGTTAGGAGGTTCATCGCCACGGTTAAATTCAACGCCACACTCGGTCCGAAGAATTTCTCTGAATAGGGCGTTCATTTCTCTCTGGCTATTCCCTCCGCCCTGAACTTCCAATAGTTCCACTTGCGGCCAAAAACTGCATGGGTCATCGCCAGCAAGCTTCATTGTTTTTAGGGCTCCACGCAAGAAGCGAGCAACAACATCTGCTGAGAAATAAGTGTTTTTCAGCACATGGTCGATCTCGGCGAGTATTGGCAACTGAACGGCCACACCAAATTGATTGACCCATCTATCAACATGATCAGGCGTCGGAGGAGCAAGATCGCCCGCTCTATAGTCCATTGTCGTGTTGCAAATGCTCTGCAACAATTCTTGTCTGCTCATGCTATCAGGATACTCCTTCGCCACATACTAGACGCATAACAGGAATTAGGCCCATGCTCGATAACTAAACTGAACGCGCGTTCAATAATATTATTCTGCGCGTTCGACTACCTTGCGTTCTATTGCAATCCTTCAGCTTAAGTATAGCTTGACAGTACAACACAAAATATTGTGCAAATTGCATATCCCCAACGAACTTGCTATCCGCCTTTTCCGGCATGTTAGCTTTTAGTCGTGATCAGCCATAATAGGCCCTTTCCGTAGATTGCTACTCAGCAAAAAAGCCACTACCTGACCTCCCTCGTTGCACACCTAGTAAATCACCGCCTCATCTCGCTCGATGCCATTTGCGAAGCGTAGACTGCCCTCGTCTCTGAACTCCGTGCTTTGAAGGTCGCTGAGTTTATCGATGATCTCGGTCGGGCGCTGCTTCTCGGGGTATTAGGGCTCGACTAAGGCCTCCTTGCTGAACGGGGTGAAGACCAGTCAATCCTTAGCACGATCCAGGCGCAGGCACTTTTCTTCCCGCTTCGTGAGGTGGTAGTGAGTCAACTCAAGCTCGCTGACACCTCCCTTATGACCGTAGCCGCCGACCCGCAGGTCGTCATGCCTTTGGTTATACCCACTTGAGCTGAGCTTACCTGCTGCTAGCCATGTCATCACCTGCGCTGGGCGTAATTATGCGTAATAGCCTAGCGCTTCAAGGATACAATGGGAAGTCTACTTAGGCCGTTAAACTGCCAGAGGACGAAACCTGTCAAAAGCCTTCTTCAACGGCACCAGTGATTGATGAGAACGACGAGGAGGCCGTGGAATATCTCGTCCCGGTTGGCCTCATTTCCAGCCTCGCAAACATTCAGCGAGGCGGGTCTGTTCGACACTCAGAATACGGTCTACAAACCCACAACGCCAAAGCGGGAACATACTTCACGTTTTGACCTCCTTATTCTGGCAGTACGCACAGCGGCAGTAGCCGCTCAGCCTCGCAGAGCAGGAAAGCGTCGAGCCCGAAAGGCGGCATTGGACAGTAGCCGCTTGCGGTGTACCTGTACAATGCACATCCTGCCATTAGCTCAACAAACACTCTCCTTTATTTTTCTTCACTCAAGGCCTAACCCCATGAAATGAAGCAAAATGTCCCAAAATGAAGTTGATTGAAACAAAATGCAGTAAAGTGCCGACTCGCTTAGATATTTACCGGCGTAGCAGGTACTGGCTTTGCAGCTACCTATTAAACGCCAAAGAGGTGCTGATCTTTAGTTGGGATTTGGAGGCCGAACCAGCGGGGTTGTTTTAACTATTTAGGAGAGGAATTATGGAGATTGGAGCTGCGGTAACCGCTGTTAAGGGAGCACTTGACCTAGCGCGTACGGCAAAGGACGTAAACGACCGTGCGCAGCTCAATGCTGCAATGAGTGGCATCATGGACAAGCTCACAGCAGCGCAGGGCGATCTCCTTGACCTTATAACAGATCACTATCAACTTATTGAGGAGAACAGGGAGCTAAAACAACGTCTGAGTAATAGAGGTCTATTCAGCCAGTACCGTCTAGTACAAGTAGCAGCGGGTGACTACATAATGTCACTGAAGGATGAGTGCGTATCCGACGAGCAACCAGCCCATGCCATCTGTGTTAAGTGTAAGAGTGAGGATCGTTTATCAATCATGACTGAAGATGAATATTGGTATCAATGTCCATCTTGTGAGCACCTTGTCACGCTATGAAGCAACTTCTGCCTTCACGTTATAGATCCATGCTCATTCAAAGCGCAATGCCAAAAATAACGCAAAAACTAAGACAGCGTGTTTCTATTAGTTGTGCCAAATGCGGCGCTAGGAAGTGCCAAATATGGCGCGCGCTTACATAAAGTGTGGTCATTTTGTGGACACTGGAAAAAAAAAGGCACATCGGGGAAGGGCATTACGGCGGGTAAGTCTTTGATTTAAATGGTGGGCCCAGTAGGACTTGAACCTACGACCAAGGGATTATGAGTCCCCTGCTCTAACCAACTGAGCTATAGGCCCGAAAAGCGTGCATATCATAGCGAATGTGGCGGTGTGAGGCTAGCCCCATTGCGCTATCTTGATGTCATTACGGCACTTTATGTGGATTGGGCAGTCTGGTGAGTAGTTCTTTATGCGGAGACGCGCTGTGAAAGCATTGATTGCTCTAGTTCCTTTATTGTTGGTACTGCCCGTGCAGGCGGACTGGCAGCTTGACCCGGCCCAGTCGCGGGTGCAGGCGTCGATTACCCAGCTCAACGGCGAGGCGCCGCAAACCCATCACCATCAGGTGCGCGATCTGCAGGGTGATATCTCCAGCGATGGCACGCTGCGCTTGCCGTTAAAACTCAGCCAAACGGATGTGCTGGAGCGCTTTGGTGAGCTTCCGCCGTGGATAGGTTTGCTGTCGAACACCACCTTGGTGACGCTGGAGGCACAAATGCCCCCAGAGCGGTTAGACGGTTTGGATATTGGTGAATCGCTGGTTGAAACGCTGACGTTTAGCGTGCAGTCCGACATGGTTAACCAGCAGGAATCCGTGCCACTGCGGTTTACCCGTGAAGGCTTGAACGAGATACGCGTGACCCACGCCGAGCCCATGGCGATGGATGGCAGAGCGCTGATGGCCAACAGCACGGTACGTACCGTGATGTCGCTGCTGGGCTATCAGGAGATTGACGAGCATGTGCCCGTCACCCTTAATGCGCTGTTAGTTAATCGGTAGTAATGAAACGCTAAAGATTAACGACTGAGTACTTCCATATCCCCCGCCTGGGCCTCGCCGGTTTGCACCCGCCACTGGGCGGCATAGTGGCCGTTAGCTGCCAGCAGGCTTGAGTGGCTGCCGCGCTCGGCCACTTGGCCTTTCTCGATCACCACGATTTCATCGGCGTGCACGATGGTGGAAAGCCGGTGGGCAATCATAATCACCGTACGGCCATGGGCGATGCGTTTTAGCGAGCGCTGAATAGCCGCTTCGGTTTCGTTGTCCACCGCGCTGGTGGCTTCATCCAGCACCAAGATAGGCGGGTCTTTAAGCAGCGCCCTGGCCAGTGAAAGCCGCTGGCGTTGGCCGCCGGAAAGCCGCACGCCCCGCTCGCCTACCGGTGTGTCCAAGCCTTGGGGCAGCGTTTCGATAAAGCTCCACGCTTCAGCGGTTTTGGCGGCGTCGATAATCGCGGCTTCGTCGGCGTCCGGCTTACCGTAAGCGATATTGTCGCGAATACTGCCTTCAAACAGGTAAACATCCTGACTAACCAGGCCAATCGATTGACGCAGTGAGTTCATACTCACTTCGCTGATGGGCTGCCCATCAATGAGCACGCGGCCGTTTTCGGGGTCGTAAAAGCGCAGCAGCAGTTTGATCAGGGTGGATTTCCCCGACCCCGTCGCTCCCACCAGCGCCAGGGTATTGCCTGCGGGCACATGCAGGTGAATACCATCCACCCCAACGCCGCTAGTGGCATAGTGAAAACTGACATTATCAACCGTTACTTCGCCGCGCACTGGCTGGGTGAGCGGTGTGGTGCTGTTGTCTTTAACGGTAATCGGCACTTCGAGCAGGTCAAGGATGCGCCGCGTACTGGCCATGGCGCGCTCGAACAGGTCAATCACCTGGGCCAGGCCGGTCAGCGGCCAGAGCAGGCGCTGGGTCAAAAACACCAGCATGCCGTAAGCGCCCACGTTCAGCGAGCCGTTGAGCGCCATCATGCCGCCCACGGTAAAGGTGGCCAGAAAACCGGCCAAAATCGCCATGCGGATGACCGGAATAAACGCGGAGCTCACCTTGATCGCCCTTCTGTTGGCGTCTACGTAGGCTTCGCTGGCATCGCGCAGGCGCTCGGCCTCGCGGTCTTCGCTGGTAAAGCTTTTAATTGTCGCAATGCCGCTAAGGTTGTTGGATAACCGGCTGGCCAAATCGCCCACCTTCTCGCGCACATCGCTGTACAGCGGCCCGGCTTTACGCTGAAAGAAGAACGCGCCCCAAATAATCAGCGGAATCGGCGTAAACGCCAGCAGCGCAATCAGTGGCGAAAGCACGAAGAAGACCGCGCCAACCGCCACCACGGTGACGACCACCTGAATAATCGCATTCGCCCCGCCGTCCAGAAAGCGCTCAAGCTGGTTGACGTCATCGTTCATGGTGGCCACCAACTGGCCGGAGCTTTTCGACTCGAAAAACGCCATATCCAGCCGCTGGGCGTGCTCGTAGGTATCTTGGCGCATATCTGCTTGTAAACGTTGGGCTAAGTTGCGCCAAAGAATTTGGAACAGATACTCAAACAACGATTCGCCTGCCCAAATAAAGAACGTTAGTACCGCCAGCATGGTGATCTGCTGTTGGGGTGTTTCAAACCCCAGGCTGGCCACAAAGCTCTGCTCTTGGTTGACCACGACATCAATGGCCACACCAATCAAAATTTCCGGGGCAATATCAAACAGCTTGTTGATCACCGAACAGGTCGTGGCGGCAATAATGCGCCGTCGATAGCCTTTGGCGTAGCGGACTAGCCGCACCAGGGCTTGAAAGCTCTGATTCTTAGAACGGGGCGGAGAAGGAGCCACGAGCATTCCTTACTGAGGTTGTATTAGGCCAACTAGGTAGACGCTAGCGTAATGAATTCAATGCTCGGGCTCAACGCGTTAATGCTTTGGGGGTTAAGCGGGTGCCGTGCTGCGTCGCACATTGGCCAGCAGCGGGCTGCCGGTATCGGGGTCTAGCAGCAGCGTACACTCTACCTGATAGAGCGTTCGCACCAGATCAGGCGTCACCACCTGAGCGGGCGGCCCTTCCGCTACAATCTGCCCTTCGCGCATCGCTATGAGATGGTCGGCGTAGCGGCAGGCGCTGGCAAGATCGTGCAGTACCATCACCACGGTGCGGCCATGACAGGCCAGCTCACGTACCAGCTCGAACACTTCAATCTGATGGCCAAGATCCAGCGCAGAGGTGGGTTCATCCAGCAACAGCAGCGGGGTTTGTTGGGCGATAGTCATGGCGATCCAGGCGCGTTGCCGCTGGCCGCCGGAGAGCGCATCAATCGGCCTATCCGCGAGTTGTTCAAGCCCTGCTGCCGCCAGCGCGTGTTGTACCACGCGCTGGTCTTCTGCTGACCACTGGCGCAGCCAGCCCTGGTGGGGTTGGCGGCCAAAGCGGATCAGTTCGGTCACGGTGAGCCCTTCCGGCGCCACGGCCTCCTGGGGCAGTAGCGCCAGTTGAGTGGCCAGTTGGCGGGTGGGCAGGCGCTGAATATCAGCGCCATCCAGTAACACAGCGCCGCTGTCGGGTTTATGCAGGCGGGCAAGCCCGGCCAGCAGCGTTGACTTACCGCACCCGTTGGGGCCCACAATGGCGGTGACTTGACCGCTAGGCAGGGTGATATCCAAGCCATCAATTACCTGCCGTGAGCCATAGCTCATGCCCAGTGCCTGGGTAGCCAGAGAGGGCATTGGCGACGCCGGGGGTTGGCTCATGTAAAACTCCGTTGGGGACGCATTAATATCCAAAGTAACCAAGGCCCGCCGACCACGGCGGTAACAATGCCCACCGGAATCTCGATAGGCGCCAGCAGCGTACGGCCGGCCAAGTCGGCGAGCACCATGACCAGCGCCCCCGCCAGCGTTGCCGCCAAAACCGGTACGCTACGGGAGCTCGACAGCGACCGGGCAATCTCGGGGCCAATCAACCCCACCATGCCCACCGGCCCGGCAACGGCGACCGCCAGCCCGGTTAGCGCGACAGACAGCAGCAACACTTCCAACCGGCGCCGTTTGACGTTCACGCCTAACCCGCTGGCGGTGGCATCCTTGAAACGCAGCAGTGTGAGCGAGCGGGCTAACGCCATTGCCGTGGCCAGCCCTATCGCTAGCCCAAGCATGAGTAATTGAAGTGCGCCGCTGGGGCGAGCATTGAGCGAGCCAACCGTCCATGGGTAGGCGGCATTGGCGGTGTCAATCGCGACTCGCGCCAGCATCAGTTGCGTCACCGCGCCAAACACCGCGCCCACGCCAATCCCCGCGACAATAAAGCGGTAGCCTTGGGTACCACTGCCCGCGGCTAGCCCGAAAGTGAGTACCGCTGCGGTGGTTGCCCCGGCTAACGCCATGGCGGGCGGCGCGATGGAAAAGCCGACACCCACTATAGAGGCCACCGCAAACGCCGTCGCGCCATTATCAATACCGATAATACCGGGCGTTGCCAGGCGATTGCGGGCCAGGGTCTGCATTAAGATGCCCGCTAATGCGAAGGCGGCCCCAGTGAAACAGGCAGCGGCCAAACGTGGCAGGCGTAGCTCTTGCACGACAAAGGTCGCCATCATATCCGCATTGCCCAACAGCGCCTGCAGCACCGCCACTGGCGCGACTTTAACGCTGCCGAGACTCAAATAGATAACGCTGGCAACCAGCAGCGCGCCCAATAGCCCCAGGTTGACCACCACCGCACGCTGTTCAAACAGGACGCTGCGCACACCCTGTTGATGTCGCCAGGCTAAACGCCAGTACCCTGGAGGCGGCGATACGCTGCCGTTTTTTCCCGAAACCGCTTGGGTAGCATAAGAGAAAGGCATGGCAGCAGATTTACCCGTTGAGCCAGTCATTGATTCAGAAGGCCTTGATGCGCTTTTCATAAACCCACTCATAACATCGGTAAGCGGCGCGCACGTACAACCGCTACTAAAACGGGGGCGCCACATAACGCCGTGAGCACGCCCAGGGGTAGTTCTGAAGGCGCCACCACTACGCGGGAGATGATATCGGCGGCGAGTACCATCAGCGGCCCGATGGGCAGGCAAAATAGTAGCGTACGGCGAATATCCGGCCCGGCGAATGCACGAGCCACAAACGGCACCACCAACCCAACAAAAGCAATTGGCCCTGCGATAGCGGTGGCAGCACCCACCAGTAATGCCACGCAGGCCACGACCAACCAACGGATAAGGTTGGGGTGGTGGCCTAAACCAGAAGCAACTCTCTCGCCTAACGCCAGCGCGGCTAATGGCCGGGCGATCAACGCCACAACAACCGATGCCACCAGCATACTCGGCAACACAGCGAACAAGTCGTTTAAGCGGCGGCCAGCCACACTGCCAATGACCCAGAAACGAATTTCGTCAGCGGCACGCTGGTCGTATAGCAGTAGCAATGAAGTTAATGACGCCAGCAGACCCGAAAACGCTGCCCCGGCGAGCACAAGCCGGATCGGGTCGTTACCCACACCGCGAAAGCGCGCCACGCTTAAGACGCACACGCAGCCCACCAAGGCGCCGAGCTGCGCGACTGAAATGCGCAAAGTGGCGGCGCTGGCCCCCAGCACCAGGGCCAGCGCCACGGCAAACGCCGCCCCCGCGCTAACCCCTAAAAGCCCTGGCTCGGCCAGTGGGTTGCGGGCAACCGCTTGCAGCAGCGCCCCGGCAACGCCTAATGCCATGCCTACCGCAATGCCGATTAAGGTACGCGGGGCGCGCAGTTCCCAAACAATAAAGCGCGCTTCGCTGTCCTGGGCGCCGCTTAGCAGCGCCAACACCCTGCCGGGGCCAACGCTGCCCGCGCCAATCAATAAACTAACGCCACTCACCGCCACAAGGGCGGTGAGTAGCAGCATCATTAGCAGACGAGGTGAGGCACGCCTGATGGCAGGCGTTGCAAAACGTGGAACCGTCACGGCAACAGCGCAGCCTCTATATCATCAAGAATCGCTTGCGCGGCCAGCGGGCCATTGGCACTACTCCACAGCTGGCCATTCACTGGCACCACCTGCTCTTGCTGAACCACATTGAGGCGAGTGAACGCAGGGCTTTGTTTAGCGGCGTCCAAGGCCTGTTGACCATCTTCGTTGAGGGTGGCCAGGAAGAGCCAGTCACCGTCTATCTCGGCAAGGTTTTCCAGGCTGAGCACATCGCTGTGTACACCGCGCTCACCGATCAGATCCGCACCTTGCACATCCAGGCCAACCCGCTCCAGCAGACCTGTGGCAATCAGGTTTTCCGACATTACCATCGGGCCACCAGGCATCCAGCGGACTAAAAAGACGGTGCCGCTTACGTCGGCGGCGGCTAGCGCGTCAGCCAGCTCTGCAGTGCGCTGATCTACCGCGGCAATGGCATCCTCAATGGCTTCTTCACGGTTTAACGCTTCGCCGTAAAGTCGCGCCTCAGCTTCCCAGTTATCCGCGGCTAATGGCTGGGTATGCGGAACAACGGTTGGCGCAATACGTGAAAGCAGTTGGTACTGTTCATCAGAAAGCTGGGCGGGCGCCAAAATCAGATCCGGCTGCTGCGCCAGCACGGCTTCAATATTGATCTCGCGCACCACCCCCATAATCGCGGGGCGGTCATTGCCTAAATAGGCTTCCACGTACTCGGCGACATTATCGCCACCGCGAGTGGTGACGGCACCTAAGGGCGTAATGCCAGCCGCAAGGGCTGCGTCTAGCGCGCCCTCGTAAAGCGTTATCACGCGTTCAGGCGTTCCCTCTACGTCTACCTCACCAAAGGCTGTATCTAGTGTGCGTGCCTGCGCGGTGCCTATCGCTAAAGCGCTTAGTAACACGCTTGCCATACTTAAGCGGGCACTTTTAGTGAGGATAGCGGCCACTGAGGTCGTTTTAGCCATCGTCTTTTTAGCCATCGCCGTTGTAACCCGCGCCGTTTTAACTAGCATTTTAGCCACTATGGATATCTCTCAATACGGTATATTAAAATGGATAGTAACGATTCTCAAAAACACTTGCACTACTATTCCTGCGAATAGCGTGTTCCATTTTGTGCAACCGCATTTGTACAACCAGACACCTCACCGGCGTTTCACTTTACGCAACGCAATGTTCCTCGCTACCGCCTCGTATTTGGGAACTTTTCTTTTTAGACTCTCGCCCTTATTTGATAATTAGTATCATTAGCTAACAGTTATCGTCATCAAGGGGAATAATATGCCACGCTTTACCCGCTCTGTTCTTGCTAGCGCCGTTACGCTCGCTGTTTCTGCAGGCACCGCTTCCGCCCAAGAAAATCAGCAACTGGACAACATCGTTGTCTCGGCCAGTGGGTTTGAGCAGGCAATGGTCGACGCGCCTGCCAGCATCTCGGTGATCTCTCGTGAAGAGTTGGAGCGTTCGCGGGTGACGAGCATCGCCGACGCACTGCGCAACGTTGAAGGGGTGGATGTAGGCGGCGCGGTGGGCAAAACCGGCGGTAGTAACATTAGCATCCGTGGCATGCCCAGCGACTATACGCTGATTCTGATCGACGGCCGTCGCCAGAATGCAGCGGGCAGCGTGACACCCAATGGCTTTGGCGAAACCTCGACCAGCTTCTTTCCCCCCGTTTCCAGCATTGAGCGCATTGAGGTGATTCGCGGGCCGATGTCGACGCTGTATGGCTCTGATGCCATGGGCGGTGTCATCAATATTATTACCCGTCGGGTGGGCCGTGAGTGGACAGGCTCTGTTGGGGTCGAAAGTACCTTTAACGAAGATCGCGACTTCGGTGATCGCCGCGAGATTAACCTCTACACCAGTGGCCCGCTAATTGAAGATACGCTGGGCATTCAACTGCGTGGGCGGATGTATGAGCGCGACGCTTCCGCGCTTACCTATACCGACAACAACGGCGACCCGATTGAAGTCGACCAGCGCGGCCCCAGCCCAGTGGAAGGCGATACCTATAGTTTGGGCGGCAAACTGACCTGGACGCCTAGCAACGACCACGACCTATGGCTCGATGGTGAAGTCAGCCGTCAGCGCTACGACAACGACGAGTGCCAGCTAGGCACCCTGGATGGCCGTACCCGTAGCTGCGCGCCGGCCCCTGGTAGCGCCACTGGCTATTCTAACGAACTACGTTTTGAGCGCGAACAAATCGCCATTGGCCACACCGGACGCTTTGCCTCGGGCACCTTGGAGTCTAGCCTGATGCGCAACACTACCGAAACCAAGGGCCGCACGATCCCTGGCGATATGGGCGTCGCTTATGAAGGTTTTCCTAGCATTGTCGGCGGAGCCCCGCGGGAGTTGGAAACCACCAATACCGTGCTCGACAGCAAATTCATCATGCCGTTAGACAATCATATGGCCACCGTGGGTATGCAATGGTGGGAGGCAGAGCTTGACGATGGCTTGGCCGGTGAGACCTTTGAGCAGACCACCTGGTCGCTGTTTGCCGAAGATGAGTGGCTGCTGCGCGACGATTTAGCGCTAACCCTGGGCGGACGCTACGATCACCATGACGCCTTTGGCAGCCAGTTCAGCCCGCGCGGCTACTTGGTGTGGAACACAACGCCTAACTGGACATTGAAAGGTGGTGTGAGCCGCGGCTACAAAACACCGTCGCTTAATGATCTGCATGACGGCATTAACGGTGTAACGGGCCAGGGCACGATACTCACTATTGGTAACCCCGGTCTTGAGCCTGAAACCAGCACCAGCAGCGAGATCGGCGCCCATTACGATAACCAACAGGGTTTCACTGCCAGCGCCACGCTGTTCCACAACCAGTTTGACGATAAGATTGCCAGCGGCAGCGATATCCTAGTGGAAAATGACCCGCTAATTCCTGACGGCACTTACAGCCAACAGGTCAATGTCGACGAGGCAATCACACAGGGGGTTGAGCTCTCTACCAGCTACCAGTTCGCCCCCGATTGGCGCGTCAATGCCAATTACACCTACACCGATAGCGAACAGAAGAGTGGCGATAACAAGGGCGAACCGCTGACGGACACCCCGGAACACGCCATTAACGCCACGCTGCGCTGGCAGGCAACAGCAAAGCTTGATACCTGGCTCTCAGCAGAATACCGCAGCGAGCGCTACCGTAATCGTGTCGGCGTGCGTGGTGCACCCTCGTTTGATGACCTGGGCGACTTTAAAGCCTACTCACTGTTTCACTTGGGCGGTAATTACGCAGTTACCAATCAGCTTAATCTGAGCGCGACCATCTACAACCTGTTTGACAAAGATTTTGTCGACTACCGCGCCTACGGCGATGGCACCAGCTTTGGCAACGTTTACGCCAATAGCGAAGAAGGCCGCCGCCTGTGGCTCTCCGCTCGCTACGAGTTCTAATCGGTTTCAGCTCGCTACTGTTTCGATGTTCTGTTTCGATGTTCTCCTTCTGCCCCGGCCATGCGCTGGGGCTTTTTTGTTTCCGCCCCCCCTCTCCTTTTCCCTTATTCCTTACCCCCTCCCTTTTCCCACGCTCTTAAAAAAAGCCGCCAAAAAAAGCGGCTATCGCTGGATAGCCGCTTCGGTGTTGCGTTTATAGCGGGAACTTAGCGCTTAGAAGGCAACGTTGAGACCTAACCAAACCCGACGACCATCTTCTACATAGCCGTACTCGTCATAGTTGATCGTTTCGTCGAACAGGTTGTAGATACCCGCGTTCAGTTGAGTACTTTCGTTCAACTGATAGCCAACGCCTGCATCTACAAAGGTGTAGGAAGGAGCCACAATGGCACTGCTTGAAGGGCCGGTAGTCGGCTGGCTCTCTTCGCCGCGGTAGGTGACTTTTGTCCATTGGCTCAACTTGGCAGAGACTTGCCAATCTAACGAGGCGGATACCTGGTGCTTAGGCAGCTGTGTTAACGGCTCGCCTGCATACTCACCGCTTTTTTGCTCGCTATCGGTATAGGTGTAGCTGGCCGTTAGCTCAACGGTATCGCTTAGCGGCGCAGCCACACTCGCCTCGACGCCCTGGGTCACCGCTTCATCAACGTTAATACGATAGGTGGGATCACTGCCAAACTGATTGGCGCCATCCGTACAGATATCGATGGGGCAAGCGATGCGGGTAATTTTATCGTCAAAGTCGTTATGGAACACCGTGACGCCGCCATTTAAGCCATTTTCATTGGCGTAAAGCAGGGCCAGCTCTTTATTGAGCGAGGTTTCTGGCTCAAGATCAGGGTTCCCGTAGATATTGCCGCCACGGCTGACCTGCCCCCAGTCGGGGGTGATCTCGCGCAGGTTGGGCGCACGGTAGCCGGTAGAGACACCGCCTTTCAACGTCCAGTCAGGGGTCATATTCCATACGCTGTAAAGGCGCGGGCTGAGGTGGCTGCCGTAGTTATCGTCGTCATCGACACGTAAACCGCCGGTCAATGCCCAAGCATCGGTGAGCATCCACTCATCTTCTACAAAAATTGCCCACTGGCTATTCTCAATTTCACTACGATCAGAGCCAGGCAATTGATTCGTCGTACTGTCGTCAAGCGCCTCTTCCTCGTAGCTCGCGCCTATCGTCAGCATATGCATCCCTAGCGGAATGACCGCGCTGGTTTTGGCGGTGGTGTTGGTGATTTCAATATCCCGCGATTTGTTTTCGCTACTTTCTCGCTGCAGATAGGTTTCGCTGGTGCCCCAGTCAAAACGCCCGCTGTGGGTCACAGCAACATGCTGGTTAGTGAATTCATTAAAGCTATCGGAGCAGCCCCCTTTACAGCCTTCAGCGGGTGCTGAGCGCCCCATCAGCGATTCGCGGTCTTGCTCGGTAATACCGGCCTCAACCGTAAAGTCATGGTTATCAGTCGCCGCAAAACTCAACCGCGCAGTCAGGCTTTGCAGGCTTTTATCTTCGTAGCCGTTAACGATGTTGTCTTCGTCACGCTGAGAGGTGCGTCCGTAGAGCTGAAGCCCTAAGCGCTCCCCCACCAGCGGGCCACTGAGATAAAAGTTAGCTTGGCGGCTATCGCCGGAGTCGCTGTCTTCCTGCAGCACGGTGTCGAGTTGGAGATTGCCGTGCCACTGCTGGGCGACTTTACGGGTTATCACGTTGATCACGCCACCAATCGCATCAGAGCCGTAAAGCGTCGACATTGGCCCACGCACTACTTCAATACGCTCAATAGCCTGTAGCGGCGGCAGCCAGTCTTGCTCAAAACCCGCATCGCCATTAGGGCGAGACTCGCGGGAATTCTGCGGGCGACCATCGACCAATATCAGTGTGTACTGGGAGGGCATTCCGCGAATAGAAATGTCTTGGCCGTTATCCCCTCTCCCGCCACCGGTGACAATCACACCGGGCACATCGCGCAGCGCATCAGTAACACTCTGATAGTGGCCTTGTTCCAACTCTTCGCGGGAAACCACGCTGATAGACGCGGGTGCATTGGTAATCTGCTGTTCAAAGCCTGACGCGGTTACCACCATATCGTCTAAGCGGGGCGCGTCTTGTGCCCAAAGAGCACTACTGGCAAGCGAAGAGATAGCGCTGGCCAGCAGCGTACGGCGCAAACAGGGAGACATAACTTCGTCCTTCATAGTGTTTGAGAAGTGTGTGAGCAATGTGGATAAGTATCCGCTCTATCAAATGCGAATTATTAGCATTAATATTTTTACACACTCTTTGCACATTGGGGTGAGACGGTACGTTCAGCATACCGGAACACAAATGCCTATTATTTTCATTCGTACCAAACAGTGGCACAATTAGCGTTCACCCTTTTCCCGTGGGCCTGACCATGTATGACTTTGACGAACTGACCGCCTTTGCCGATGTGATGACCACGGGCAGTTTGACACGCAGCGCGCAAAAGCTTGGGTTAGCCAAATCGACCCTGAGTCGCCGCATCAGCCAGCTTGAAACCCGGCTTAACCAGCCGCTGCTGCGGCGCCAGGCCAACCGCTTAATTCCCACCGAAGCGGGACTGCTGTTTCATAACTACTGCACCGAGCTTCTGTCGATGGCGGCGCATAGCCAGGAGGCACTGGCAGAACTGCGTGAAGAAATTAGCGGCGAGATTACCCTTGAGGTGCACGGTGCCCTGGCGCGCAGTTGGCTGGCGAGTGCTATTGAGGCATTTTTACAACGCCACCCAAAGGTTGAGTTGACACTGCATACCCGAGAGTCACCACCCACCAAAATGCACAGCAATAGCGTGCATGTCTGGTTGGGGCCGACTCACGAGTGTGGGTTAAACCAGGAGCGTTTGGGACACTTAGCCCGTGGACTGTATGCTAGCCCACGTTATTTAGCTTCTGCAGGCACGCCTCAGCACCCTGATGAGTTGAACCAGCACGCCTGGATCGACCTGCTGGGCACCTCCTCTGATGGGCTGCTGCTCACTCACCCAGAGCATGGCCAATACACCTTTAATCCACCCCGTTCACGGCTGCGAGTAGATATCACCACGCTGCACATTGACGCCATCGCGCGCAGCCAGGGGATAGGCTTGCTTTCCCACTGGTTAACCGCCAAGCGCGAGCAGCATCATCCGGGCGAGCTGATCAACTGCCTACCCGGCTGGGAACCGGTGCCGCTACCGATTACGCTGCTCTACGCCTACGGCCATCAATCCCGCCGCACCCACGCGCTCTTAGAGTTTTTACGTAGCCAGGTGCCCGCTCCGTGGCGCGCATCACCCGCCACTGTGTAAGTTAATTCGAGTGTTTACCTTGCCAGTTAGCCCGCTTATTAACGACAATAGGCGGCTAACGATTAGCCAAGGACTGTAAATGCTCGCCGAACTCTTTGCTGTCATGGCGCCCGTGCTGGCGGGTGCAGGGCTCGGCTACTTGTGGGTACGCCTAGGCCATCCCTACCCGGTCGACTTCATTACCCGACTGGTGTTTAACATTGGCACCCCATCGCTGGTGTTGGCGTCTCTGGCGGGCGCTGATATTGATGCCAACACTTTTGGCCAGACGATGCTAGCCGCTGCGTTGGTGATTCTCACCATGGGGGCGGCTACCTTTGTGGTAGCAAAACTGTTGCGCCGCAGTTGGCGGGTGCTGCTTGCCCCCATGATGTACCCTAATACCGGCAACATGGGCTTACCCGTGGTGCTTTACGCCTTTGGTAGTGCCGGTTTTGCCTATGGCATTACCGTAATGGTGACCGTCTCACTGTTTCAGTTCACCTTAGGCGCCGTGCTTAGCAGCCAAGGCAACCCGCTCAAAACCCTCGCTAAAACGCCCACGGTCTACGCCATCGCGATTTCCATGGCACTGCTGCTGACGGACACTTCCCTGCCGCCGTGGCTGGCGAATACGGTAGATTTAATGTCGGGGTTCACGGTACCGCTGATGCTGATTACCCTAGGCGTATCGCTGGCCAGCATTCAGGTGAAGAACCTGCGTTCCGGGCTTGGGTTTAGCTTAGTGCGCGTGCCCCTCGCCGCTGGGGTCGCCTGGTTGATTGCAGGCTGGGTAGGCCTGCCGCCCCTGGCTCAAAGTATTTTAGTGGTGCAGATGTGCATGCCGGTGGCGGTATTCAACTATCTCTTTGCTCAGCGCGCCCAGCGCGAACCTGTCTATGTGGCCAGTTTGGTCTTCTGCTCTACGTTATTAGCGCTGTTTTACCTGCCCGTGCTACTCGCCCTGCTCATGTAGTTAATTGCCCTGCTCATCATGAAGTAGTGGAACCCCAACATAGCTAAAAGGTCACTGCTAGACTACTGACAAGGATGCCAATGATTAATATCACCAGAGGGCACGCTATGCTGTCTATCAACAAGAGCAATCATACTCACCCCCGGCTGACCCCTGCGGTTTTGGCGGGGATCAGTGGGGTAGTGCTAGCGAGCGCTATCAGTACGGCAAAAGCAGAGGTCGTCCACGAATCACTGGAAACCGACCACCTAACGCTTTCCATTGAACGAGTTGCTGAGGGTTTTGAACACCCCTGGTCAGTGGCATTTCTACCCGATGGCCGCTACTTGGTGAGCGAACGCAGCGGGCAGTTGAAGCTCGTCGACCCCACGAATGGGGACACCAGTACGCTGGAAGGCATGCCAGAAGTGAGTCCTCGGGGCCAGGGCGGGCTGTTAGACGTAGTGTTGCACCCCGATTTTGAAGGAGGAGACGGCGAAGGCGACAACGATTGGGTCTACTTCACCTGGAGCAAACCCGATGGTAATGACAGCCGTTCAGCACTCTCACGGGTAAAATGGCAGGGCGATGAGCTGGGCGAAGTCGAACACTTATTCGAGCAGGATCGTGCTTCTGGGCCTGGCCGCCACTACGGCTCCCGGTTGGCGTGGCTGCCCGACGGCACGCTCCTAATGAGTATTGGTGACCGCGGCAGCGAACCACCCCGCGCCCAGGCCAGCGATGACCATGCGGGGTCTACCCTGCGCCTTACCGCCACGGGCGACGTTCCTGACGACAACCCCTTCGTTGACGATGACGCCACTCTGGATGAAATTTACTCCATGGGGAATCGCAACATTCAGGGTATGACCGTACTCAGTAACGGCGAGGCCTGGGCGTCAGAACACGGCCCCCGCACCGGCGACGAGCTGAATCATATCCAAGCAGGCAACAATTATGGCTGGCCAACCGTCAGCCAGGGCAATGATTACGCGACTAATGAGCCGATTGGCGAAGATTCACTACCAGGGATGGTTGACCCGGTGTACGTTTTTGAAGGCCGTTTTGCGCCTGCCGGGCTTGCTGAAGTGACCAGCGATGCTTTCGGCGAGTGGCAGGGCAATTTATTGGCGGGCGGGCTAGGTAGCGAGAAGCTACTGCGTCTGCGCTTAGAAGAGGGCCGTGTCGCCGAAGAAGAGCTGATTTTACAAGGCGAAGTAGGCCGTATTCGCGATGTTCGTCAAGGTGCTGATGGCTCCATTTACTTACTCACTGACGACCCTCAAGGCAGCTTGTATCGCCTGGCGCCAACAAACCAATAGCGTTTCACTCACTCGCCGCTAGCTAAACGTATCAAAACCACCATGGATGCCCCATGCGATTACGCAATTTAATTATTTTAACGGTGATTGTGCCGCTGTTTGTCATCCTGGTGGTGTTTAGCTTAGTGGCGATCAAGTCGCTTGAAGATAACGTACGCTCGAAGCTACAAACGGAAGTTGAGATTATTACCCGCACGCTGAGCTCATCACTCAGCTACGCGGTTACGCCGGATAGCAACACACCGCTTGAAGAAGCGCTGCAGTCGGCGTTCTCCTTCCATCGAATTTACGGTGCTTATGTCTTCGATACCCAGGGTCGTGATATTTACGGACTAGGCCTTGGCAAAGATATTTTCAGCCGCGAAGAAATTCAGCAAGTCATTGAACGCGATGACTTATACAGTAATTACCGACAACACGAGGGTTGGAATTACTACTCTGCGTTGACACCTTTGCGCTCACAGGATGGCACTGTCTATGGCGTGCTGCAGGTAAATCGGTTAAATACCGGGATCGAGAACTACACGGGTTTTATCAGTATTGTGGCCGTTCTGGTGTTTGTGATTGGCGCGGCCGGGATCGTATTTAGTATTTGGTGGGGGTTTCGCCGCCATATTGAGCGCCCGCTGAATCGGTTGGTGCACGTGATGCAGTTGGTTGAGGAAGGTGATCGTAGCCAACGCGCCACCGAAGACGGCCCTATCGAATATCGCCACCTCGCCTCCGGTTTGAATGGCATGCTAGATGCGATGGCCGAGAAAGACCAAGAGATCGAAAATCGCCAGCGGCGCGAAATTGAGCTTGAAAAGCGCCTGCGTAAATCAAAGAAATTGGCTGAACTGGGCGTACTGGCGGCGGGGGTAGCCCACGAAATAGGCGCGCCGCTAACGGTGATTAACGGCCAGGCTCAGCGCTTGGCTCGACGCGATGTGATTGGCGACGACGAACGTGCACGATTGGGACGCATACGCGGCGAAGTGGAGCGCATCGTTGAAATTGTTCGCCAACTGATGGAGTTAGGCCGTCAACATAACGTAGAAAAAGACGAACAGGCGCTCGATCAGCTAGTTATAAGTGCCAAAGACCTAGTGGAAGATGAGCTAGAACCACGCAATATCCGTTTAGACATTGAATTACCGACGCCGACACCCAACTTACTGGCCAACGGCCAACAAATTGTGCAGGTGCTGACCAATTTGCTGCGCAATGCAGCGCAAGCCCCCGAAGTGAGCAGAATTCGGGTGCGCGCTCAGCAGCAAGAGCACGAATTGACACTGTGGGTGGAAGATGATGGCCCGGGGATTCCCACCGCCCATCACCATAAAGTATTCGACCCATTTTTTACCACCAAACCGGTCGGCCAAGGCAGCGGTTTGGGACTCTCTATGGTACATCGCATTATTAATGACCACGGCGGTACGATCGGCGTGTTTGACAGCGCCCTAGGCGGCGCTGGATTTGAAATTACGCTACCTATTAGTGAAACCGCATCCGCGTGAGGACAACATTTGTGACCCAACAGGAACCCCTTTTACCTTTGTTGGTGGTGGAAGATGACGCCGCTATACGTGAGTTATTGGAAGAAGAGCTGCAGGATGCAGGCTACACAACGCTCGGCGTATCTAGTGCTGAAGAGGCGATTGCCTTATTGAGCCACACCACCGTCTCACTGGTGATTACCGATGTGCGCTTGCCAGGCATGACCGGCATTCAGTTACTTCAGCAGCTCCGCCAAGCAGGCAGCGAGCTGGGCATCATTGTGATTACCGCGTTTGGCACTATTGATCAGGCGGTTGAAGCACTAAAACTTGGAGCTGACGACTTTTTAACCAAGCCGTTAGACCTTGATGCCATCCGCGAAGCTGTATTTCGTGTGTTGGAACGCCAACGCCTGGCGGTTTTCCACGACACGGATATCAGTCATTTCCATGGCATTGTGGGTAAAAGTCAGGTCATGCAGACGCTATTTCATGACGCTTCCCGACTTGCCAAAAGCGATGCCCCCATTCTGATCTTAGGTGAAAGCGGCACTGGCAAAGAGCTACTTGCCCGCGCTATTCATCAGGAAAGCCCGCGCCATGACCAACCATTTGTACCGGTTAACTGTGCGAGTATTCCTGCGGATTTGATGGAGAGCGAGTTCTTCGGCCACGTCAAAGGTGCCTTTACCGGTGCTAACGAAGCGCGCCGAGGGTTATTTCATAGTGCCCAGGGTGGCAGCCTGTTTTTAGATGAAATTGGTGAAATGCCGATTAATCTGCAGGCAAAATTGCTGCGCGCTCTGCAGGAAAAAACCGTGCGCCCAGTAGGCGGGGAGCGAGAAGAGCCGGTGGACGTACGTATCATTGCCGCGACCCACCGCAACCTCGAGAAAGAGATCGAGCAAGAGAACTTCCGCAGCGATTTATTTTATCGCCTGGAGACCTTCTCGCTGCGCATTCCCCCACTGCGCGAACGTGGTACCGATATTGAAAATCTTGTGTTTGCGCTCATTGACAAGCACTCCGAAGCGCAGGGTAAACAAATAGAGCAAATTGAACCCGAAGCGTTTAATAACCTGCTCAACTATGCTTACCCCGGCAACGTCCGCGAATTGGAAAACGCCATTATGCGGGCCGTCACCCTAAGCGAAGATGGCTCGCTCAGCTATAAAGATCTGCCCGAGCGGCTGCGCGAACAGTCAACGGTGGAAACCGGCAAGCCCCTGGTGCCCGCCGTCAGCGGCGAAGTGCTGGCAGGAGGCCAGTTGCCAACGCCACCGCCGATCCGCTGGCCTAGCCTAGAAGAAGTTGAAAAGCGCTATATTAACAAAGTATTAGAAGCAACGGGTGGCAACAAGCGGCGCACCGCAGAGGTATTGGGAATTGCGCGCCGGACGCTCTATCGTCGCCTGGAAAATAATGAAGAGTAACTAGAAGTAAGATCTAGAAGGAAGCGCTAAAAGGCAGCCAAAAAAAACCCCCGCGGGCGCGGGGGCAGAAAGGATGGTAAACCGTGTGGAGCAGCCGCAGGGAACAAACAGCTGAGGCGATTTACCATCGTAGGGAGCGGTACACTTACAAAAATACTTACTAAAAAAATCGCTTAAAAACAGTTGCTTAAAAATTTTTTAAAAACAGCTACCTGATAACGGTTAACTCTTTAATTGCTGGTTGAATTTTCATCATCTTCAGCACCCGGCATAGGATCTGTGCCTTCACCAAAACCAGGCTCATCCTCAGCTGGATTCATGGTGCCTTCTACAGGCTCATCCATGGTGTTATCTGGCATGGTGTCATCAGACATCGCGCCTTCTGATGCGGGATCGTTATTCAAACCTGGATCCTGTTCCATCATAGGCTCTTCATTCATGCTCTCATCATTCGTACTGGGTTCTGGCTGAGTAGTCGCGTCTTGCTCTAATGGCACGGTCTCATCTGCAGGCGGTGCTGTCTCTTCGTTGTCACCGCAACCGGCTAATACAAGAACACTTGCTGCTGTCGCCATCATGCACAGCGTTAACCAGCGTGGGCGATTGGAAAATTGCTTACTCTCAATGTGGTCATGCTGCTTGTCCATAATACCCACCTCCATTGCTAACACCGTATGTTTCTAAATGTCTCACTGGATAATCGCAAACCAGCCTTATACATATAAATATGTTGCCTACACCCAACCTATTCATTTTACGTGCCAAAAATAAAAATAATTAATTTTATTAAATATAATCAACATCTTAAAAACAAAACAATGTGCCAGAATAAGCATTAAACAAAACACCCTGGGTGGGTAAAAAATGACACATGTAGCGTTAATTGCCCCGTTGAGCGAGCCGTTGTGACACACTGGCCCTACCTATGTATAATAATTTTTAATAAATTATCCGACTCAAGCTCTTATTTCTTTATGAATGGCATGGCAACGACACACGCCCATTCAGCTCAACACGTTTTTACTGAAAAAAAAGGCATCGCCGATGGACGAGACACGACCCGTCAAAATTAAAGTGCGCGGCTTAAGCAAAGTTTTTGGCAAGCAACCACAAAAAGCCATTGAACTACGTAACCAGGGAATGAAACGCCCCGAAATTCTGGAGAAAACCGGCCAGACGCTGGGGCTATCCAATATTTCGTTTGATGTCTATGAAGGCGAACTGCTGGTTATCATGGGGCTATCGGGGTCGGGCAAATCGACCTTGATCCGCTGCCTGAACCGTCTGATTGAGACCACCGAAGGTGAGATCATTATCGACGGTGAAAACATTCCCACGCTGAAGGAGAAAGCGCTGCTGGAGTGTCGCCGCCGCCACTTCTCTATGGTGTTTCAAAACTTCGCGCTATTTCCCCACCGCACTGTGCACCAGAATGCCGAGTTCGGTTTGGAAATCCGTGGCGTAGAGAAAGCTGAGCGACACAAGATTGCTCATGATGCACTAAAGCAAGTAGGTCTAGAGGGCTGGGAAGATGCCTATCCCAACCAGCTTTCCGGCGGCATGCAGCAACGCGTGGGTCTAGCACGCGCTCTAGCTAACGATGCCACCGTGCTGTTAATGGATGAGGCCTTCTCAGCGCTCGACCCGCTAATTCGCAAGGACATGCAGGAAGAGCTTTTGCAGCTGCAATCCAAAATGCAAAAGACCACGGTCTTTATCACCCACGATTTGGATGAGGCGCTCAACATTGGCGACCGGATCGTACTGTTGAAAGATGGCGAAGTGGTGCAGATCGGCACGCCGGAAGAAATTCTGACCAAGCCTGCCGATGACTACGTGCGACGCTTTATTCAAGGCGTTGACCGAGCGCGTATTTTAACCGCCGAAAGCGCTATGCGGCCGCTGCGCTCTACCGCTCGCGAAAGCGACGGACCGCGCACGGCGCTGCACCGTATGCGTGACCATGCTATCGACTCTATTTATGTCGTTGATCGCAATCGGCGTCTACTCGGCTTACTTGAGGCCGATGCCGCCAGCCGGGCGATCGAAGAGGGAGCCGACTCGATTATTCCTTACCTGACTCAGGATTTTCGCAAAGTCCCCATGGATGAGCCGCTGCATAACCTGTTTGCCATGTTCAGTGAAAAGAGCTTCCCCATCGCTGTTATTGATCAGCAGGAGCAGCTACTTGGCGTGGTGGTAAAAGGCGCAGTACTCGATGAACTGGCACGAGCAGGAGAGCAATAATGGAGATCCCACGCATCCCGCTAGGTGATTGGATTGAGAGCGGTCTGACTTGGCTGACCAGCGAATTCTCCATGGTTACCCGGGGCATTTCTCGCTTCACCCAAACCGGCATTGATATTTTAAACGATGGCCTTTTTTGGTTACCTGAATGGGCACTGCTAGGCTTGATCGCCCTGCTGTGCTGGCGGTTAGGCGGCGTTCGCTTAGCTATTGGTGCCATCGCGGGCTTAGCATTGATTTGGAACCTGGGCCTGTGGGAGCCCATGATTGAGACGCTCACATTGGTGGTGTTTGCCACCCTGGTGGCAGTCGTTATCGCGCTACCGGTGGGTATTGCCGCGGCGCTGTCTAACCGGCTTTACCGGGTCATTATGCCGCTTCTGGACTTTATGCAGACCATGCCCGCGTTCGTCTATTTGATTCCGGCTATTCCATTTTTCGGTATTGGCTCAGTCTCGGCGATTTTTGCTACGGTGATCTTCTCGATGCCGCCGGCGATTCGCTTTACCACTCTGGGCATTCGTCAAGTGCCGGTAGAGCTGATTGAGGCCGCCGATGCCTATGGCGCCACCCGTAGTCAGAAACTGTTTAAAGTGCAGCTGCCGCTATCACTGCCCACAGTAATGGCGGGTATCAACCAGACCATTATGCTGGCCCTCTCCATGGTGGTCATTGCCGCCATGATTGGGGCAGATGGTTTAGGCAGCGAAGTATGGCGTGCGATTCAACGCTTGCGCCCTGGCGATGGATTTGAAGCAGGTATTGCGGTGGTGATATTGGCAATGCTGTTGGATCGTTTAACGCAATCGCTACGCAAAACGCGCAAATAAGGCAAAGCAACTGAAGCGGCTGCGTTGAGCCACGCGTTTGCTAAGTCGCTTCTGGCTATTCATGCTGTATTGAGCAGTAAACATTTACCACATTAAAATTTATACCCAAGGGAGAAAGTGAATGAAAAATCGCACATTGAACCTCCGTATCCGTCTTGCTTCACTGGCACTGTTAGCGGGTGCCGGCGTTGCCGTCAGCAGCGCGGCGCAAGCCGAAGAAGAGAAAGGCACAGTTAACCTGGCCTACGTGGAGTGGTCTTCAGAAGTCGCTTCTACTAACGTCATTGCCGCGGTACTTGAGCAAGCAGGCTATGAGGTTGACCTAACATCACTCTCAGCAGCGGCCATGTTCCAAGCACTCTCGACTGGCGATGCGGATGCCATCGTTGCCGCTTGGCTGCCGACCACTCACGCCGATTACATGGAGCGACTGGGTGATAGTATTGAGGATCTTGGCCCTAACCTGGACGGCACCAAGCTAGGCCTCGTTGTTCCTTCATACACCGACGTCGACTCGATTGCTGATCTGAACGATAACGCCGACCGCTTTAATGGCGAGATCATCGGTATTGACCCCGGTGCAGGCCTCATGAGCCTCACTGAAGAGGTTGTGGATACCTATGACCTTGAGCTGAATTTGCGTAGCGGCAGTGGTGCGACCATGACGGCTGCACTCGCCAGCGCGATTAATAACGAAGAAGATATTGTTGTTACCAGCTGGACGCCCCACTGGATGTTTGCTCGCTTTGATGTCAAATATCTAGAAGATCCTGAGAATGTCTATGGTGGTGCGGAGCAAATCCATACGGCCGTTCGTCAAGGGCTGGAAGATGACATGCCGGAAGCCTATGCTATTCTCGATGCTTTCGAGTGGACGCCTGAGCAGATGGGTGAAGTCATGCTGATGAACCAGGAAGATGGCAGCGACCCCTACGAGAATGCTAAGCAGTGGGTTGAAGATAACCAGGACGTCGTTGAGCAGTGGCTCAATAGCTAAGCTATCCAAGTAAGCAATACAACGGGGGGCTTCGGCCCTCTGTTGTCGTTATAACGATCCCTTTGCTCGACATGTATCTGTTCAGCAGACTGCTGTTAAAAATAGAGAGGCTACTGTGGATAACCACGACGATAAACGTCCCCCTGAAGAGCCGGTCTCTGAGGGCATACCTGCTCCAGATGGCCCGGCGAACCTGATTGATACCGATTATGTCATCGGCCAAGACAACATCACCACTAACACCATGGGTCTCAATCTAGACCTGCACGGCAAGGTATTTAGTATATCAGCCGTTATCGTGCTGCTGTTTGTGGTGCTGACCCTCGCGCTGCAAGATACGATTGCACCTATTTATGACAATATTTTCAGCTTTTTGACCGGCAATCTATCCTGGTTCTTTATTTTAGCGGCGAACATCTTCGTTATTTTATGTATTGGCCTGATCTTTTCCCCTTTAGGTAAAATTCGCATTGGCGGCGCTGATGCCAAACCTGATTTTACCTATATGGGTTGGTTTTCGATGCTATTTGCAGCGGGCATGGGCATTGGCCTGATGTTCTTCGGCGTCAATGAGCCACTGACCCACTTTGGCACATCCTTTGACGGCGGCAGCTGGGCACCGTTAGCAGGCGCGGAAGGCGACGCTGACGGTGCGACGGCACTGGCTATGGCGGCCACCATCTTCCACTGGGGCCTACACCCTTGGGCGATTTACGCCGTCGTGGCGCTTTCGCTAGCGCTGTTCTCGTTCAATAAGGGCTTGCCGCTCTCCATGCGTTCGGTGTTTTACCCCATTTTGGGGGAACGCGTTTGGGGCTGGCCGGGTCACGTGATCGATATTCTGGCCGTGTTTGCCACGCTGTTTGGTTTGGCTACCTCTCTAGGGCTAGGTGCCACCCAGGCTGCAGCGGGCTTAACTTACCTGTTTGGCGCGCCGGAAAGTGATATCACCATGATCCTGTTGATCATCGGCATTACGATGATTGCCATTTGCTCTATCATTGCGGGCGTTGATAAGGGCGTACAGCTGCTCTCCAAAATCAACATTGTCCTCGCGGCAATCCTACTTTTCTTTGTGATTGCAGTTGGCCCTACCCTAATGATTGCCACGGGCTTCTTTGAAAACCTGTGGAACTATGCGGTTCATCTACCTGCGCTGTCGAATCCCTTTGGCCGTGAAGATGCTAACTTTAGCCAAGGCTGGACAGCCTTCTATTGGGCCTGGTGGATCTCCTGGTCTCCGTACGTCGGTATGTTTATCGCGCGGGTTTCCCGTGGCCGCACAGTGCGTGAATTTTTGGTCTCGGTCATGCTGGTGCCATCCACAGTATCAGTACTATGGATGACCACCTTTGGTGGCACGGCAATCGACCAATATCTGAGTCAGGGCATTGAAGCCGTACGTGATGCGGGTGTCGACCTGCAGCTATTCGTTATGTTGGAGCAGCTACCGCTGTCACAAATCACCTCATTTGTCGCCATTGTGCTGGTAATTGTATTCTTCGTTACCTCATCTGACTCCGGCTCGCTGGTGATCGACTCGATTACCGCAGGCGGTAAGGTCGATGCACCGACGCCACAGCGTGTGTTCTGGGCGATCATTGAAGGCGCGATTGCGATTGCTCTGCTGCTCGGCGGTGGCCTGACCGCGCTACAAACCATGGCGGTGTCTACCGGCTTCCCGTTCACCATCATCTTGCTGGTGGCCTGCTATGCCATCATCAAGGGACTGATGAGCGAACCCAAAGCCGTCTAGCATTGCTTTAAACCGATCTTTTGGTTTAGTAAGCAAAACGGGCAACCCACTGGGTTGCCCGTTTTTTTGTCGATATGTTGAAAGATAGCCTTTAACACCATATATCCTTAAGTGGCGTTTCAGGTTGATAGTGGGTGGCAATTTGCGCCTGCAACAGCTCCGCGGTCGCCAGCGCATCTACCAGAGCATGATGCCCTTGATAAGCGGGTAAGCCGTAGCGTCTACGGCTAGCGTGCAGGCGGATGGAAACCGGCGGGCGTCCCAGCCAGCGGCGAAAGCGCGCCCATAGCGTTTGGCGGTGCAACCGCGCTTCCAACGACATGGTATCAATCATCGGAAACAGCACTCCCTCCCCACGACGGGCTTTGACCGCTGCATCTAAAAAGGGTCGTTCGATATTACGAAAATGTACGACCACCAATCGCCCCGCTAGCTGAGCCAGTAGTTCATCAAGGATGTCGTCTAGATCCGGCGCCTGGGCGATCTCTGAGTGGGTAATATGGTGGAAAGCAATCGAGGCTTCATCAAGGGGCCTGGGCGGTTTGACGACCCAATAGCGCCGCTCGGCTAACTTGATACGGTTTAACGTGAAGGGGACGACACCAACGCTGACAATCGCGTGACGCCGCTCATCCAGCCCGGTGGTCTCCATATCCAGCGCCACCATAGGTACCTCGGAAATGGGTGTTTCAGGGTCAGGCAATGGCGTCCCAAAAAATTGTTGGATAGCGGGATTTTTCACCCGCTGAGCCTGCTGAGCCATATAGGCCTTCCAGTCGGCCTGGGTAATTTTCTGACGTGGGCGTATACCGAACATCTTAACGCCCCTGCCGCTGAGCGGGCATAGGGTAGCGGTATTTGAGAAACTTTTGCGCGTTGCTCAACACCTGAAAAGCGTCTTTGAGGGTGTGCCGTTCGCTATCGGCAACGTTTTCAGGCTCGATATTGTTGTCCGGCAGGCGATCCTCTTGCAGATCGATCATTTGATGGCGAACCCGCGACATGCATAAAAACTCAAACGCATAGCTTAGCTTGTCGCTCATGCCGGTCGCCAACAGCTGGGTCTTGCTGATGTCATTCAAACGCTGAAAGGAGTTCTGCGCTTTGGAACCGCAGGCCAAGGCATGAATCCGCACCAAATCCACCATTGGCGCCGTACCGCGGCGCTTCAAGTTAATGGAGTTATTGTGCTTACCATCTTGCTCCATCACAAAGGTACGGAAAAACCCTAGCGGTGGCGTACGGTTTAAGGCATTACGCGCCATGGCGGCTAAAAATAGTGGTGATGTTGGCGCTGTCTCGGCAATCAAATCCTGTAGCGTTTCCACAAAGAGGTCTTCGCCGTAGCAGCTATCCAGGTCAAAGAAAATCGAGCTGTGCAGCAGCCGTTCGGGCGTGGGGTTGGCCATCCAATCCTGGAAATACCCCTTCCAAACGCTGAGCGGCTGACGCCATTGCGTATTGGTCGCCATGACATCGCCCTTGCAGTAGGTATAGCCGCAGGCGTCTAAGCCATCACTAACCATTTTTGCCAGGGCGTAAAAGTAGTCGTCATGCTCTTCAGGATTAAACTCGTCGGAGAGGATCAGCGCATTATCCTGATCGGTGACAATGCTCTGCTCGTTGCGCGCCATGGAGCCATTGACCATAAAACAGTAAGGCACCGGCGGCGGCCCGAGCTCGGCTTCAGCCATTTCCAGCAACCGGCGTGTAAAGCTACGCCCGATGGTAGAGAGCGCGCTACCTACCATCTGAGAATTGGCGCCCTCTTGCACCATGCGCACAAACGCCGCGCGTACATCCGGCGCTAAACGCGCCAGCCCTTGGGCGCTGGACTGATTGAAGATATTGCTGACCAAATAAAGACCGCTATGGGTTTCGTAGCGGATAATATCGGAAAGGTGCACCACGCCCACCGGGCGCTGACGATAAAGCACCGGCAGGTGATGCACATTACTGCGCAGCATCGTCAGCATGGCTTCATAAACAGAGGCGTCCGATTGAATGGTAATTAGCCGCGAGGAAACAACCTCGCCGACCGAGGTTTGTGGCGATAGCCCCTCGGCGACAATGCGGGTACGAAAATCACTGTCGGTTAAAATCCCGCACATTTGCCAGGTTTGGCCTTCGCTATCTTTAAAACTGTAGCGCGGGTTATCGCTGCCCTCTTTTATTACCAGCAGCGCGGAGGCTTGGGCGTCGCTCATTTGCTGCGCGGCAAGCTGAACGCTGGTAGACGTTTCCACCATTACCGGGTAGCGGGTCAGCAGCTTACGTATCCGCGTCACCATCATGTCGTTGGACTTCTTTTGCTGCTCGGCGGCGCTCTCTAGCCGCGGCCGCTCCAACTCGACAAAATCGGCAAAATGCTCATCCTCATCGCACAGCCTTTGGAAGACCGCTTTAGGGATAAAATAGAGCAAGGTATCTTCAATCGCCTTCGCAGGGAGGCGCACTTTATGATTCCGCAGCAGGCTGAAATGGCCGAAAATATCGCCTTCACCTAACCGGTTATATAGCTCCCCCTGGCTGCGATAGACCTCCACAGCGCCACTGCGGATATAACATAGATCATTGAGGATATCGTTTAGGGCTAAAATGCTGCTGCCGGTTTTGAAGTAGCTCACTTCCACCTGTTCAGCAATGGCATCGAGAAGATCATCCGACAGCCCATCAAACGGGGGGAACCGGCCCATATGCTGGCGTATTTCTAACAGTTCGACATCCATACGGACTCCTCGGGCGTGTCGGGGTAGATAACCTAAAGTGTGGCGGGAAGGTTAAGTTAGGTAAACCCCAACAAGCATAATAAAACGAATCGTTGGCGAAGCGAGCCGTCAAAAAAAAGCCCGGTGCAGTTATGCACCGGGCTTTGTTGGCCGAAGCCATGCTGATAATCACTCTGCTAAATAACAGTTACTATGTTAGTAAATACTGTGTTAGCAAAATCAAAATCAGACACTGTCAGCGATATGGCTTACGATTGGCTAGCCATTTCCTGCACACGCTGCATCATTTCTGGATCCTGCTGAATGGATTGACCGATAGCGTTGAAAGTATCAACATCTAGGCCGCTATCTTCGACCACTTCGATCATGCGGTCGTTAGCTTCAGTGCGCACTTCCTGTTGCGCTGTTTCATCTTCCGCTTCCTGCAGACGCTGGGTATATTCCTGAGAAATAACCGCAATTTCTTGAGAAGCATCGGCAAACTGCTGGAGCTGGTCATCAGAAAAATCCTGGGCGGGCGCTTGCTGGGTTGCCATTGGATCTTGTGCAGCGCCTTGCTCTTCCTGGGCGTGGGCAGTAGCCGTCATCAGACCAGTGGCGAGCAGGGCAGCGGAGAACAGAGCAGTCATACGTTGCATAGTAAGAAACCTCAATATTGCGTTATGTATGTGCCCACTGTGACGCGCCTAATTCAAGCAGGTTCAATTTATTATGTAAAACATAGTAACAATAAGAACTTTATGTATCAGAAAAATAGCTAAATTACTCTACTATGGAAACGACATGCCAAGCTTTTTCAACAAGTTACGTACCAATGATCTATCCTCGGCAGGATTGGCCGCCATGCCTATACTTTTTGTGCTGCTTTGGAGTACGGGCTTTATCGGCGCCAAATTTGGCCTGCCTTATGCAGAACCTTTTACGTTTTTGTTTATTCGCTTTGTCCTCACGCTGCTGCTACTGATCCCACTGGTCATCGTTATGCGTATACCCTGGCCTACATCACCCAGGTTATGGACACACATCGCCATATCAGGCTCTCTAGTCCACGGCACTTACTTAGGTGGCGTCTTCTACGGTATTTACCTTGGCATGCCGGCCGGTTTAGCGGCATTACTGGTGGGGCTTCAGCCACTGCTGACCGCGGCCTTTGCCGGGCCGTTATTAGGTGAGCAGCTCTCCTGGCGCCAGTGGCTCGGTTTAGGTCTGGGGCTGATTGGCATCAGCTTAGTGCTCGGCAGTAAGCTTGAGATTGGTGAGTCACTCTTTGATGGCTTCGGGATTAGTGCTCTGCTGTGTGTCACCGCCGCTTTGATCGGTATTTCCATAGGCACTCTGTATCAGAAAAGATATTGCACCAGTATGCCACTGCTTTCTGGGGCGGTTATTCAGTACGTGGCGGCGGTCGCTCTGCTCGGGATAGGCGCCCTGCTGTTTGAAACTCGCCAAGTGGAGTGGAGCAGCACCTTTGTGCTGACGCTGGGTTGGCTGGTGTTGATTCTCTCAATTGCCGCTATCCTGTTACTCATGGCCTTGATTAAAAAGGGGGAAGCCTCGCGTGTGGCGAGTCTTTTTTATCTTGTGCCGCCGGTCACGGCGCTTCAGGCGTGGTGGCTATTTGACGAACGTCTTCCCCTGCTAGGGCTTGTGGGGATGTTGGTCGCCATCACTGGGGTGGTGATGGTTATTCGAAAACCCGCCTAATTAAGGCGACTCGACGATAACGAGATTTGCATAACAGGGCTTGGATAACATGTCAGCACAACATCACTGTGCCAGGGTGAACGACCACTGTAATCGTTGTGATTCACCGGTACCTTTTACCTTTACGATGGCGTTTCAACCAATCGTTAATGTGAGTAAACGGAAAATTATTTACTACGAGGCATTAGTACGTGGCCCCAATGGTGAATCCGCTTTCTCAATACTAGGCCAAGTAACGGATGAGCTAATGTATCGCTTTGACCAGGCATGCCGTATCAAAGCCATAGAACTAGCCAGCAAACTGGGCATGCAAGAACGACTTTCAATTAACTTTCTGCCTAATGCAGTTTATGAGCCTCAGGCGTGCATTCAAGCGACTCTCGAAGCAGCGCACCGCGTTGGCTGGCCCACCGAGCGGCTCAATTTCGAAATTATCGAAACCGAGCGGGTCAAAGACCGCCTCCATATGCGCACTATTATCGAGAGTTACCGCGAGATGGGCTTTACCACCTCGCTGGATGACTTTGGTAACGGTTATGCCAACCTCGATCTACTAACCGATCTACGCCCGGATACGTTGAAAATCGATCGCGACTTGGTAATGGCGTGCGACAGCAACAAGCGCCGCCAGGCCATACTACGTAGCCTGGTGGCGTTAGCAGGTACATTAGAAACACAGCTGATTGCTGAGGGTGTGGAAACCCGCGAGGAGTCGCGCTGCCTGCTAGCACTGGGTATTCCTATGCAGCAAGGCTTTTACTTTTCCCACCCGAACCTGGAAGCACTTGCGGAAATTGACGACGCCAAATACGACTAGCGTGGATGGAAGTGGCTACAGATGTTGCAAATAATCAGCACCGCCTAAATTGCGCATTTGCTGGCGTATCCACTGGCTTCGTCGCTCAACCTGGGCGTCGGGACGTGCGGCACTGCGCGTCAGCGGGCTGGGCAATATAGCCGCAAGCAGGCTTGCCTGTCGCTCAGTCAGCGAACTGGAAGAGACGCCAAAATAGTGCTGGGCAGCGGCTTCTACGCCAAATACACCGCGATCCCACTCGGCGACATTCAGATAGACCTCCAGAATACGTTGCTTGCTCCAGAGTATCTCAATCAGTAGCGTAAACCACGCTTCTAACCCCTTCCGCGTCCAACTGCGACCTGTCCATAGGAAAACGTTTTTGGCCGTTTGCTGGCTTAAGGTGCTGGCACCGCGCAACCGCCCCCCATCTTGGCTGGCCTGCCACGCACGCTGCAATTCGACCAGGTCAAACCCGCTATGGTGGGGAAAGCGTTGATCCTCTGCCGCAATCACTGCCAGCTTGGCGTTAACGGGGAGCGAATCCCAGCCTCGCCACTCGCGCTGTATACGAATCGGCTCACTGTTGATCCAGCTCTGTATTTTGCGCTCGACCATCACCATCGACCCCGGTGGCGGAACGACGCGAAACAGTAGTACCAGCGCGACTGACAGCAGCACAAAGGCTAAGACGCCACGCCAAATAATCCGCCATAGCAGACGCATAAAACGGCGCAGCGAGCGATTGAGCATCCCGTTATCCTTAACGCTTCATGAGGTGGTCTGCATGATAGCGCAGATGATCCTCAATGAACGAGGCAATGAAGAAGTAACTGTGATCGTAGCCCGGTTGACGACGCAGCGTTAACGGATGATCGTGCTGTTCACAAACGGCCTCTAAACGCTCAGGCTGAAGCTGCTCTTCCAGGAATTGATCTGCTTCGCCCTGGTCGATAAACAGCCGCTGGCGGGAAGCACCATTGGCCACCAGTTCGCAGGCATCGTACTGGCGCCAGCGAGACTGATCGTCACCTAGGTAAGCGGTAAACGCCTGTTGCCCCCAGGGGCTATTCATCGGGTTGACCACCGGCGAAAACGCCGATACCGAGCGGAAACGCCCAGGATGACGCAGCGCCAGAATCAATGCGCCATGCCCACCCATGGAGTGCCCGCTGATTGATTCGCGGCCGTTGACCGGAAAGTGCTGACGCACCACGGAAGGCAGCTCCTCAATCACATAATCGTACATGCGGTAGTGCGACTTCCACGGCGACTCGGTGGCGTTGACATAAAACCCAGCCCCGGAGCCCAAATCAAAGCTTTCGTGTTCACCGGGCAAGTCTGTACCCCGTGGGCTGGTGTCAGGGCAAACAATGGCCACCCCCAACTCAGCGGCGATACGATGAGCACCGGCTTTCTGCATAAAGTTTTCGTCGTTACAGGTCAGCCCCGAGAGCCACCACAACAGCGGTACGCGCTCGTTTTCCGCCTGGGGAGGCAAGTAAACGGCGAAGATCATGTCGCAGTCCAGCGCACGGGAGTAGTGGCGGTAGCGTTTATGCCAGCCACCGAAGCTACGGTTGGCGGACACCAGTTCTAGCGTTTCACTCATGCTCATGGGCAGGTTCCTTTAAATGCAACAAACGCGGCAGGTCTACCCTACCGCGTTTTAGCGTTTCAAACGTGCTTTGTATACTACTTAATAATGCTAGGCCTAGTCATGCTAACGCACAGAGCAAATGGCTGACTGTAAAACTGCCGATAACGGAGTGCCAGAGCAGGTTGTAGCGAGGGTCTTTTGACAGGGCCGGAAAGTATTCCTGACAATTCCAGCATTTCCGCCATCCATGGCGGTCAGATGTCAAAAGTAGCGCCCACGGATGGGTTCACAGCGCCCTCGCGGAAACCTGCCCTGGCACTTAGCCGTGCAAAACCTAGTAATGCAGCACGGTACGAATGCTCTTGCCCGCATGCAGTAGCTCAAACGCTTCGTTGATCTTCTCAAACGGCATATCATGAGTAATGAAATCGTCGATATTGATTTCACCGTTCATATAACGGTCAACATAGCCCGGCAGTTCGCTGCGTCCTTTTACGCCACCAAAAGCAGAGCCTTTCCAGACCCGCCCGGTGACCAGCTGGAACGGACGTGTGGAGATTTCCTCGCCAGCACCGGCGACACCGATCACGATCGACTCGCCCCAACCTTTGTGGCAACACTCTAACGCCGAACGCATCACATTGACGTTGCCGATACACTCAAAGGAGTAGTCAACACCGCCGTCGGTCATATCGACAATCACCTGCTGGATCGGATCTGCGTACTCTTTCGGGTTCACAAAATCGGTGGCACCAAACTGTTTGGCCAGCTCGAATTTATCGGCATTAACGTCGATGGCAATAATACGCCCCGCCTTGGCCATTACCGCGCCTTGAATGACGGCCAAACCAATAGCCCCGAGACCAAACACCGCCACCGTGGCGCCCGGCTCTACTTTGGCAGTATTGAGCACCGCACCGATACCGGTAGTCACACCGCAGCCCAGCAAACAGATTTTATCCATGGGGGCGTCTTTAGAGACGACCGCCAGGGAGACTTCGGGTAATACGGTGTACTCACTAAAGGTAGAAGTGCCCATATAGTGATGCAGCATCTTGCCATCAAGTGAAAACCGCGAGGTACCGTCGGGCATTACCCCTTTACCTTGGGTAGCGCGCACGCTGCCACACAGGTTGGTTTTACCCGACAGACAGAATTTACACTTGCCGCACTCGGCGGTGTAGAGCGGAATCACATGGTCACCCGGCTTAAGGCTAGTAACTCCCTCGCCGACTTCCTGAACGACGCCAGCACCTTCATGGCCCAGCACGGCAGGAAAGTTACCTTCCGGATCAGCGCCGGAGAGCGTGTAGGCATCCGTGTGGCAGACGCTGGTAGCGGCCATTTTAACCAGCACTTCCCCCGCCTTCGGGCCTTCCACATCAATCTCAACCAGTTCCAGCGGCTTACCCGCCTCTAATGCTACAGCTGCGCGTGATTTCATTAAGCCTGCTCCTTTTTTGCATCGCCCGCAGCAGGCATTTCCCTGCTGCTCGGTATGTTTTCAATGGTTGCAGTGTAGGCCAGCTAGGCGCTCTTGATAAACCGGGATACACTCATAAGATTATTGCTACACAGCAACAATTGCTCGTGACCAAGGAGTTAGCATGCAGCACTGGAGCCGTATCGAAGCCTTTGTTGAAGTGGTGCGATTAGGCACCTTCTCTGCTGCGGCCCGTCACCTGAAGGTGTCGACCTCGCATATTAGCCGTTTGGTTAGTCAGCTCGAAAACCAGTTAGGTGTACAGCTGCTCTACCGCACTACCCGCCAGATCCGCTTAACCGATGCGGGTGCCACCTACGTGGAGCACTGCCGCCATCTATTTGACGGGCTGCGGGATGCCGAGCAGGCGCTTAGCGAACTCCAGGCCAAACCCAGCGGGCTACTTAAACTCACCTCGGCCACGACCTTTGGCGAGCGCTTTATCGCCCCGCTGGTGAATGACTTTCAGTGTTTGCATCCGCAGCTGGATGTTCATATGCACTTCACTAACCGCCCCGTGGAGCTTATCGAAGAGGGCTACGATATTGCCATTCGGATGGGGGTATTAAAGGACTCCAGCTTGATCGCCAGACGCCTATGCGACCGTCGCGAGTATATCGTCGGCTCGCAAAGCTACTTTCGCCAAGCCCCGCGCCCCCACACCTTGGCAGAGCTTAGCCAGCACCGCTGCCTGATTGGCTCACGGCACAACTGGCTATTTGAAGTCAACGGGCAACGCCGTGAAGTGCGTGTCGAGGGCTGCTGGACGGGCAATTCTGGCCCAGCGCTGCTGGATGCGGCACGCAAGGGGCTCGGCCTTGCACAACTGCCGGACTACTACGTTACTCCCTACTTGGCCAGCGGTGAGCTGGTGGCCGTGCTTGAACCTTTTCAGCACCACGATACCGCCGTTTGGGCGGTTTACCCCCGCCACCGCCACCTGTCACCCAAAATCCGCCAGCTGGTCGACTACCTGGTCGCTCATATAGACACTCTGCTACCCAGCAATCCGCTTGCCTAGCACTCGATAGCATTGACCGCGAGCCCGCCTTTAGAGGTCTCTTTGTATTTGTCCTGCATATCGCGGCCAGTATCGCGCATGGTGCGGATCACTTTATCCAGCGATATAAAGTGCTCGCCATCGCCGTGCATCGCCATACGCGCGGCATTAATGGCTTTGACGGAGGCAATCGCATTGCGCTCAATGCAAGGTACTTGAACCAAGCCGCCTACTGGGTCGCAGGTCAACCCCAGGTTATGCTCCAAGCCAATCTCGGCGGCGTTCTCCACTTGCCCCGGCGTCCCGCCCAGCACCTCAGCAAGCCCAGCGGCCGCCATGGCGCAGGCAGAGCCCACTTCGCCCTGGCAGCCAACTTCTGCACCGGAAATGGAGGCGTTCTTTTTACATAGGATGCCCACCGCCCCCGCGGTAAGCAGAAAATCGACCACATCACTCTCACTGGCGTCAGGTTCGAATTTTAGGTAGTACGCCAACACCGCAGGGACGATACCTGCCGCACCGTTGGTGGGTGCAGTGACCATGCGTCGTCCGGCGGCGTTCTCTTCATTCACCGCCAGCGCAAACACGTTGACCCAATCCATTACGGTAAAACTCGACACAATCAGCCGCTGGTTTTCCGGCGGGTGAAGCAACTGCTGATGGAGTGGCTGTGCACGCCGACGTACATTTAATCCGCCGGGCAAATGCCCAGTGGCACGTAGGCCATTCTCGATACTGTCGCTCATGGCGTGCCAAATGGTTAGCAGCTCTTCACGAATGGTCGCTTCAGTACGCCAGGCTTTCTCATTTTCCAACATTAACTGGCTAATGCGCAGCTGGTGCTGCTGGCATAGTGCGAGCAGCTCAGCGGCGGTATTGAAGGGGAAAGGTAGTTCAGTGGCGTCTTCGCCAACCTCACCTTGATCTGCTTTTGCTTGATCGACATAGAAACCGCCGCCAAGGGAGTAAAAGGTATTGGTCGCCACCAGTGCATCATCACAATAAGCGCTCAATACCATGGCGTTGGGGTGAAACGGCAGGCAGGTATCATCCCACTCCACATCAACAGAGGGGTCAAAAGTAATCTGTTGCCCAGTGGCCAATAGCAGCGGTTCACCTTCAGCAAGTTGTTTTAAGCGCGACGCTATCGTATCCGGGTCGATACTTTCTGGCGCTTCGCCCATTAGCCCCATGATCACTGCCTGATCAGTACCGTGCCCCACCCCAGTGGCGGCAAGTGAACCATGTAGCCTTACCACCAGCCGGGTAACGCGGATATCGCCAAGGGCCAAAGTAAAGTCTCGCGCCGCGCGCATTGGCCCTACCGTGTGGGAGCTTGATGGCCCGATGCCAATTCGGAAAAGATCAAACACACTAATAGCCATATCTTTTGCGCCTCACAACGCTGTTATTACCTGCCAATTAGTCACTTTGCAGCGCCGATGACCAAACGTCGAGTGTTTAACCGCAATATCGACGTGCTAACAAATAACTGTGACGATATAATGAACATTCACCCATGCATGTTTGTGTCTGCGAACAGCGCCGCTGCCTACCCACAAAGGATGTTGGTATGTCTCCTCCCCCTTCCTGGCCTATCGGCTTTCGAACCCTCTTAGTGCGTGCCGTACTCTACGTACTGTTTATCGCTGCGATTACCCAAGGAACCTATCTAGAAGCTCTTTATCTGTCCTCAGTACGCTTTTCCGAGTGGGGCTTCACTGAATTTACCCAAACGCTGATGCTGGCCATATGCTGTACCATGCTGATTTATATTCGCCAGGTGCTTAGAGTCTGGCCCAACGTCACGCTGCTACTGTTAGCGTTTTTGGCCGCCTCGCTAGTGCGTGAGCAAGATCACTTTTTAGATACCTATGTCGCTGACAATACCTGGAAGGTACTTGTTGCGCTGATTATTTTCCCCTCGCTTTTCTGGGTGATTAAACAACGTCAACGCTTTTTTGAGGAGTTCACCCATTACAGCAACACCTTCGCCTTTGGTTTGTTTGCAGCTGGCGTGCTGACCACTTATATATTCTCGCGCTTATATGGACGGCAGGAATTCTGGCAAGCCATTCTGGAAGACAGCTACTCGGGTACCTTCAAAAGCGTTGCCGAGGAAGTCGTTGAACTGCTCGGTTACAGCTTAATTTTGATTGCCACCCTGGAGCTATTGCTACTGGCCCGGCGTATTTACAAAGCTCGGCAAACGTCGTCTTAACACCCACCTACTCCCGCTTGCTGGCCCCTCCCCCAGATAATCACTGACAAACGCCGTCTTTGCGTAGCAAGGCGGCGTTTCATTTTTCAAATCTCGTTATGCAAAAAGCCGTTTGCGACCCGCTGCGCTTCAACGTAGTGTCGCTCGCTATGCTTCAAAGCAATATCTTTTACCAAAAACCCTTACATTGACGACATAAACCTCATGAATAAAATCAAACAAGATGAAAAAAACCTGCAGCGTGGTTTTTTCACCCGTTTTCTAGATAGCGTTGAGTGGCTAGGCAACCTGCTTCCTCACCCCGTTACTCTATTTGCAATACTGTGCGTATTAGTAGTTGTTGCTAGCGGGATCGCGGCAGCTTTTGGGATTTCCGTGGCTGACCCTCGGCCTGCTAATGAAGGCGAATGGATCGCCGTTAACTCTTTGCTTAATGCCGAAGGTTTACGCCGACTAGTCACTGAAATGGTTACCAATTTCACCAGCTTCGCCCCACTTGGCACCGTGTTGGTAGCTATGCTGGGCGTAGGCGTTGCCGAGCATTCAGGACTACTCTCCGCAAGCATGCGCGCCTTAGTGCTCAACCGCTCACCCCGAATTGTTACTTACGCAGTAGTCTTTGCAGGCATTATGTCTAATATGGCTGCAGAGCTTGGCTATGTAGTACTGATTCCGCTTGCCGCTATGATATTCCATTCGCTGGGCCGGCATCCCCTTGCGGGCCTAGCTGCTGCGTTCTGTGGTGTTTCTGGAGGATACAGTGCTAACCTGCTAATCGGCACAGTTGACCCATTACTTTCAGGTATTACCCAGGAAGCGGCACGACTTCTCGATCCTGCTTATATAGTGGGCGCCGAAGCTAATTGGTTCTTTATGTTCGCCAGCACCTTCTTTGTGACGCTGATTGGTGGCTTAGTCACCGAGCGTATCGTAGAACCCAAACTGGGCAAATTCGACTCTGATCAAGCCGATAGCGATATTAACCATCAAAGTATGGGCGGTCTCTCTGCAACGGAAAAACGCGCCCTAAAAGGTACCGGCTTAGCCACACTGGCATTAATCGCGCTGGTCGCTGCAATGGTAGTCCCGGAAAGCGGCATACTACGCAACCCTGAAACGGGGCTAATAAGCGGCTCGCCGTTTTTACGCGGAATTGTTGTGATTGTAGCGGTGTCATTCACCCTATTAGGCTTCGTCTATGGCCGCCTAGCGGGCACCATGCACAATGACCGCGACGTGGTAAACGCCATGGCTAAAAGCATGAGTAGCCTTGGCTTATATATCGTCCTGGTGTTCTTCGCCGCTCAGTTCGTGGCGCTGTTCAACTGGAGTAACTTTGGTACCGTGACCGCGATAGCTGGGGCGGATCTACTGGAGTCTATAGGGCTACGCGGCCCAGGCCTGTTTGCTCTGTTCATTATTATGTGTGCGTTCGTCAATTTGTCGCTGGGCAGCGCTTCGGCACAGTGGGCGGTAACAGCGCCTATTTTTGTGCCCATGTTAATGCTGATGGGCTACGCTCCGGAAGTCATTCAAGCAGCCTATCGTATTGGTGATTCAGTCACCAACCTGATCACCCCGATGATGAGTTACTTTGGCCTGATCCTAGCTGTAGCAAGCCGTTACCGGAAAGATATGGGCATTGGCACGCTGGTTGCTCTTATGCTTCCCTACACGCTGTTTATGCTGATTGGCTGGAGCCTGCTGTTCTTCGTGTGGGTGTTCGTGCTTGGGCTACCCGTTGGCCCAGGCTCTGCCACTTATTACACGCTATAGGAGTATGGCATAACGCAAAAAGCCCGCCGTTCATAGAACGGCGGGCTTTTTGATCTTAGCGGCGACTACTTTTTACTTACCGCTCTCTATTCATCATTTACTACTCACCAATCACGCCATTTACTCGTCGAGGAACGAGCGCAGCGGCTCCGAGCGGCTGGGGTGACGCAGCTTGCGCAGCGCTTTGGCTTCAATCTGACGGATTCGCTCACGCGTCACGTCAAACTGCTTGCCCACCTCTTCCAGCGTATGGTCGGTATTCATATCAATACCGAAACGCATGCGCAGCACTTTCGCTTCGCGGGCAGTCAAGCCGCCTAACACGTTGCGCGTGGCTTCAATAAGACCTTCACCGGTGGCCATATCGATGGGCAGTAGCATAGTGCCATCTTCGATAAAGTCGCCCAGGTGTGAATCGTCGTCGTCACCAATCGGCGTCTCCATGGAGATCGGCTCTTTGGCGATTTTGAGCACCTTGCGTACTTTATCTTCGGGCATCTCCAAACGCTCGCCGAGCTCTTCAGGCGTCGGCTCGCGGCCCATTTCCTGCAGCATCTGGCGTGATACGCGATTGAGCTTGTTGATCGTCTCAATCATATGCACTGGGATACGGATGGTGCGCGCTTGGTCAGCAATCGAGCGAGTGATTGCCTGACGAATCCACCAAGTAGCATAGGTTGAAAACTTATAACCACGGCGGTATTCGAACTTGTCGACCGCTTTCATCAAGCCGATGTTGCCTTCCTGGATGAGATCCAAGAACTGCAAACCGCGGTTGGTGTACTTCTTGGCAATCGAGATCACCAAGCGCAGGTTAGCCTCGACCATCTCTTTCTTGGCGCGGCGAGCTTTCGCCTCACCAATAGAGAGCTTGCGATTGACCTCTTTGAGATCGGCAACAGACAGCTGCACCATATCTTCTTCAAAGGCAATCTTGCGCTGGGCACGGGCGATATCAGCGCGCAGCGGCTCAAGGCGGTCGGCATACTTGCTTTGCGCTGCCTGGAATTCATCGAGCCATGATTTGCTCGATTCGTTACCCGGAAACGACTTAATAAACGTCTTGCGCGGCACTTTAGCTTTCTTCACGCATAGCTGCATGACCGCTTTTTCTTGGGCGCGCACCTGCTCAACGCTGATACGCACTTGGCCCACCAGGCGTTCAAAGTGCTTGGGCACCAGCTTGATCGGCGAGAAGAGCACGGCTAAACGCGCTTGTTCCGCTTTTAGCTCGGCACTGCCACGGCCATGCTTGGCAAACGCCGCTTCGACTAAAGCGTTTTGCTCGCGAATCTGCTCGAAGCGCGCACGCGCCTCTTCGGGATCCGGGCCACCTTCGCTGGCCGTAGCATCCTCGTCTTCATCGTCGCCGTCGCTCTCAACGTCGTCGTCAATGTCGGTTTCAGGCTCTGGCTCGGGCACCTCTGCTTCGGCGACGCCGGGGATGCCCTCATCAGGATCGATGAAACCAGAAAACAGATCCGAAAGACGCCCTGGCGCTTCTTCGTCCTGGGTGGCGTCATAGGCGTCCAGAATGGACGCGACGGCCCCCGGCAAATAGGCCAGAGACGACATCACTTCACGGGTGCCCTCTTCGATCCGTTTGGCGATTTCAATTTCGCCTTCACGGGTCAGAAGCTCAACCGTGCCCATTTCTCGCATGTACATGCGAACGGGGTCAGTGGTGCGGCCTACATCGCTTTCCACGGCGGCAAGGGCCGCTACGGCCTCTTCCGCAGCGGACTCGTCCGTGGATTGATCCGACATCATCAAAGTGTCTTCATCTGGCGCTTCTTCAGCGACACTTATACCCATGTCGTTGATCATGCCAATGATGTCTTCCACTTGATCCGGGTCGGCGATATCCTCAGGTAGATGGTCGTTGACCTCGGCATAGGTCAGGTAACCCTGTTCCTTGCCTCGAGCGATCAACTCCTTCAGACGCGACTGCTGCTGCGCATTTCCAGCCATAGAAACCCTATCTCGACGAAGAAGAATGAAACACCTGGAGCGCTGAATCGATTAAACTCAACAAGCCGTACAGTATAGCGTAAATAGCAGGAATTTTTCCAGCTAGACGTATTTGCGCGGTAATTCAGGTGTGTTAGTTTGTTCGGTTAGGCCAGCGCTCGGTGGCTAGCCCTATATCTGGTGCTAAAACGCTAGGAATTCAACCCCCATCGCCCAAGACACCGCCTCATTGACGCTGGGCAAGCTCCATTACCAAACTTGCCAAACGCTGGCGCTGCTCCTTATCTAACTTTTGCCCGGCGCGCTCCTGCGCCAGCAACGCCGTGTACTCCTCTTGGGGAGAACGCTGACGCTGAACATACTGCAAGTGTTCCACCAAGCCCTTCAGCTCCGCTTCCCGGTCGGCCTTGGGAATTAACAGCTCGCGCTTAGCGAAGGCCGCCAAGGCCTGCCCCTGCTGGCTGCCTTGAAAATGCGCCAACACCACTTGAGGGCTGCGGTAGCGCCCCGCCTTGAGCAACTCAATCAGCTCCCGGCATAGCGGCGCATCGTCATCTTCCGGCAACCACTCCATCTGCTCAGGAAGCGTGGCCACCAGGTTGGGCTCATGCAACAACAGCTGCACAATACGCCCAACCGGGGAGAGCGCCCGAGAGCGTGAACGCGACGTCTGAGCTGGCGCTGCTAAAACAGCTCCGGACATCGCGGATGACGCCGGATCAACTTCTCCCTGCTCTGCCTGCCCATGGGAAACATCGCCCCTGGATAAAGCCCGCTGCGATGACTGGGCACGCTTTTCGAGCAGCACTTTTAACTGCTCTTGCGCTAGCCCGCTACGCTGCGCCAGTGACTCCAGCAATAACGATTTGAGCATTCCTTCGGGCACTTTGTTCAATGCTTCAAGCACCTGACTGGCAAATCGCTCACGCCCTTCCACTGTTTTTAAGTCGCGCCCCTGGGCGGCTTGCTCGAATAGAAACTCCGACAGCGGCATGGCACACGTGACGCGATCCTGAAACGCCTTAGTGCCTTCACGGCGCACCAGGGTGTCCGGGTCGTCACCTTCGGGCAGAAACAGAAAGCGCGCCTCTCGGCCATCAATCATTTGCGGCAGCGCGGTTTCTAATGCCCGGCTAGCCGCCTGCCTTCCCGCACGGTCACCGTCGAAGCAGAACACTACGCGACTCACTAGCCGAAACAGGCGGGTCAAATGGTCTTCCGTAGTGGCCGTACCCAGTGTCGCTACAGCGTTATGAATACCGTACTGCGCCAACGCCACTACATCCATATAGCCTTCGACCATGACCAGCTGCTCAAGCTTGCTGGAGGCTTGGCGCGCCTCATACAAACCGTATAGTTCACGGCCCTTATGGAACACGGGCGTTTCCGGCGAATTCAGGTATTTGGGCTGATCATCACCCATCACCCTGCCGCCAAAAGCAATCGTGCGACCACGCAAATCGCGAATCGGGAACATTACCCGATCACGAAAACGGTCATAGGTACGTCCGGTATCTTCGCGGTGAATCAACAGGCCGTACTCGACCTGAACCGGCTCACCAATACCGCGCTCGCTGAGGTGCTGTTTCAGCGCCTCCCAGACTGCCGGAGCGTAACCAATGCCATAGGTCTTGATCACGTCGTCCGAGAGTCCACGACCCGACAAATAACGCTGGGCGGACTGCCCCTCCTGCATCTTTAATCGCTCGCGATAAAAGCTGGCGGCAAGCTCGAGTAGGTTAACGCCCTCTTTGCGCTTCTTTTCACGCTGCTGAGCACGCGGGTCATCAGCGCCCTCACGCGGCACTTCAATCCCCAATCGCCCGGCTAGCTGCTCGACCGCCTCAGGAAACGGCAGCTTGTCATACTCCATCAAGAAGCGTAGTGCATTACCATTAGCTCCGCAGCCAAAGCAGTGATAAAACTGCTTATCAGCACTGACGGTAAACGATGGGGTCTTCTCTTGATGGAAGGGACATAGCCCGGAATAGTTGCGGCCAGCCTTTTTAAGCTGCACACGCTCACCAACCACCTCGACCACGTCAACGCGGCCTAACAGGTCATCAATGAAACGCTGTGGAATTTGGCCTGCCATGAACTACGGGCATCCTCGCGCATAGCGCTAACTTTCGAGACTGTGTTTTAAAAGCTGTGTTTTAAAAGCTCTGTTTTAAAAGCTCTGTTTTTAAGCACTGCCTAAGGTCATCAGACCCATTTCCAGATCAGATCATCGTAAACAGCGACGGTCTTGAACGACGACTTTAAAAACAACAGTCAAAAACAAACGGCCACCTAGTGGCGGCCGCTTGGCATCCCTCTTGAGACGACCAGCTAACTGCTCCGGCCCCCTCGGGTACGGATCAATAGAGCCGTTCGAAACGCTTTTGCTCACGCTGAACTTTCTTAGCGTGGCGTTTTACGGCAGCTGCCGCTTTGCGCTTACGCTCAGCAGTCGGCTTCTCATAGTGCTCGCGGCGGCGTACTTCAGAAAGAACACCGGCTTTTTCGCAAGAACGCTTGAAGCGACGCAGGGCGACGTCAAACGGCTCGTTATCACGTACTTTTACAGAAGGCATTAAGCACTCACCTACCTTAAGGAGTCTTGAGTTCGGATAGTACGTACACTGCGATATCGCGGTTCATATTGCGACTAACAAAGCGGTGTACGACCCAGTTTTACAGCGCACAGTAGTTTAGTCGTCGTTGACCCTGTTTGCAAATGCTTACGCTGAACTGCAGTGACAATGCTAAACTAGCGCGGTTGTGTTTTTCACTTTTTCATCTTTTAAAATAGCCTTTGAGAGTCCCTTTTTATGCGAGTTCTGGGCATTGAAACATCTTGCGACGAAACGGGTGTCGCGCTTTATGACACCTCGTTAACCGGTGGCAAGGGGCTGCTTGCCGACGCGCTGTATAGCCAAATCGCCATGCACGCTGAGTTTGGCGGCGTGGTTCCCGAACTCGCCTCGCGCGATCACACTCGCAAACTGCTGCCGTTGATTGAGCAAGTGCTCAGCGATGCCAAGCTGACACGCCGCGACTTGGATGGCATCACTTACACCGCCGGGCCAGGTTTGGTCGGTGCATTAATGGTGGGTGCCAGCACCGCACACGGCATGGCCCGCGCCCTAAACATCCCGGTGCTCGGCGTACACCATATGGAAGGTCACCTGCTGGCACCCATGCTGGAAGATGAGCCACCCGAGTTCCCTTTCGTGGCGCTGCTGGTCTCCGGCGGCCATACCCAGCTCGTCGAAGTGCAGGGGCTGGGGCGTTATCAACTGCTCGGCGAATCGGTGGATGACGCGGCAGGTGAAGCGTTTGACAAAGCCGCCAAGATGCTAGGGTTGGCCTACCCTGGCGGCCCTCAGGTCGCCAAGCTAGCAGAACAGGGAGACCCCAAGCGCTTTCGTTTTCCGCGCCCCATGACCGACCGGCCAGGGCTGGATTTTAGTTTTTCAGGGCTTAAAACCCACACCATGACGGCCATTCGTCAGTTGGAAACAGCCGACGAACTCGACGCCCAGGCCCGCGCCGACGTTGCCCGCGCCTTTGAAGAGGCCGTTGTCGATACGCTGGTGATTAAGTGCCGTCGGGCGCTGGATCAAACCGGCTTGAAGCGCTTAGTGGTGGCGGGCGGGGTCAGCGCCAATCATCGCCTGCGCGAACGACTGCAGACTGAGTGTGAAAAACGCCAAGCCCGCGCCTACTACCCGCGCGGGCGGTTCTGTACAGACAACGGCGCCATGATTGCCTATGTAGGTGCTCAACGCCTGGCAGCGGGAGAGTGCGACACCCCCGGCATGATGCAGGCAACACCCCGCTGGCCACTGGATCAACTGAGCCCCCCGGCTACCTCTAATAGCGAGTAGTACCCTTAACCTAGTTGCGCCTTAAGAGTCGCCAAACGGCGGCTCTTCACCGCGCCGCAGTCGGCGTATATTGAGCCCGTGGCGGGCCAACACCAGCAGGCTGAACCCAACCACCACCATGACGTATTCCGGCGCTAGCCAGCCACAGGCCAGCGGCGCCACTAGTGCGCTCACTAACGAAGCCAACGCCGCCGTTTTTAGTCGCCACGCCAGCAGCGCCCATATCGCTGCACTCAATAGCGCCACCTGAGGCACCAATACCAGCAGCACGCCGAAGGCGCTGGCGACCGCTTTACCGCCACGAAAGCCGTGCCACAACGGAAAGCTATGACCTAGTAATATTGCCAACCCCACCAGCCCCTGCAGCCAGACTGGGTAGTCCAATAGCTTGGCGCCCAGCACTGCGGGCATGGCTTTTAAGGCGTCTAACAGTAGCGTCGCTGCCGCTAAGCGAGGGCCGTATAGGCGCAGTACGTTGGAAAAACCTGGATTAAATGAGCCATATTGGCGTGGGTCACCCACGCCAGCCAGGCGGCAAACGCTCAACGCTGCCAGCCAACTGCCGCTTAAATACCCCACCACTATCCAACCCATGGCTATATGCTCGCTTTATAGGCCGTCTCGATAGCCCGGCTTACTGTCGTTTAGCCCCATCCTAACGTACAATCGCCCGCTTGTTACCGTAGGGGGAAGCTGGATGGATCGCATTTTTATTGAAGCGTTAAGTGTCGACACCGTCATTGGTGTCTACGATTGGGAGCGCTCGATTCAACAGTCGCTAAGCCTAGACTTGGTGTTGGCGACCGATATCCGTTCGGCGGCAGCCACCGACGACTTACGCCTTACCCTGGATTACGCCGCTATCTGCCAGCGCATCCAGCAATTTGCCGACGCACATCAATTCGCCCTGGTAGAGACCTTTGCCGAGCGCCTCGCGGAGTGCCTGCGCACGGAGTTCCCGATCACCTGGCTGCGCTTAACGGTGCGCAAACCAGGGGCAGTCCCCAACGCTGCCAGTGTCGGTCTAGAAATTACCCGCGGCAGCCTGCCGGAGGCAACCCAGGAGGTCAGCGCATGAACCTGGTGACGGTCAGTTTAGGCAGCAATATCCACCCCACACGGCATATTCGCTGCTGCCTCGATGCGCTTGCCGATACCTTCGGGCCCCTGCAGATATCCCGGGTGTTTGAAAGCGAGCCGGTGGGTTTCACCGACAACCGCAATTTCTATAATCTGGTGGTGGCGTTTCGCAGCACCTGGACGCCAGGCGAACTGCAGGCGTGGGGCAAACAGCTCGAAATTGAGCATGGTCGCCTGCCCGATATTGCCAAATTCAGCCCCCGCGCACTGGACATCGACTTGCTCACCGTGGGCAACCTGTGTGGCACGGTTGACGACATTGCCCTACCGCGCAGCGAAATTACCCACAACGCCTTTGTACTACAGCCACTTGCGGAGCTGCTGCCCGAGCAGCGCCACCCTCGCTGCGGCACCCCTTATGCCGCGCTATGGAGCGCCTTCGAGCTAGGCAGTCAACGCCTCTGGGCGGTGGATTTCAGCTGGCGTGGCCGCTGGATCTCGCTAGCAGATCAACAACCTCTACTGGCGGCGGCACGCCGATAAACCTCTCGACGACTAATCCGCTAGCGCAGTCGTTACCGCCTGCCCGCGGCGCTCACGCAAGGCTTCTCCTAACGCCGCGCCTTGATACCCTTCGGCAATCAACACCCGGGGGCTAACCTTTAGGGCAGCTTGCCAAGCGCTTTCAAGCTGACCAAGCTGATCAGGCGCCAACACCTTGACTAACGCCAGTTGCGCCTCGACCTGCTCGGGCTTACGCCAGCCATCCAAACGCTCCAGCCAATGCAACACCTTCGAACCTTCTAACCCAACGGCCAATAGCGCATGTGTCAGCGCGGTATGGCGGGCAAGCTGAGCAACGGCATTGGGTAGCTTGAGTCGTTGCGCCAGGACATCACGCTGCTCAGCGTTTAGCGGCGATACCAGCTGCGCATAGCGCCAGTGGGCCAACGCCGGAGCACTGCTGGAAGGCGTTTGAGCTAATGCCTCCAGGCCCTCTTCTAGCGATCCGCCCAGCAATTCTGGCCACCATACGGAGAGGGCGTCGCAGCGTTCAAGGGTGGTGAAATAGATCGCGGGGCTTGGCTCGCCTAGCGCTTTTTCGGTTTCGACCCACACCCGCTCGGCGGCCAGGTGCTCAAGTTCGCCACTCTGGCTCACTTGGCGCATCAGCGCCAGGGTTTCAGGGGCAATGGTGAAGCCCAGCGAGGCATAGCGGGCCAGAAAGCGCGCGGTACGCAGCACACGCAGCGGGTCTTCGCTAAAGGCGGCTGAAATATGCCGAAGTACGCGCCGTTCGATATCGCCTTGGCCATTAAATGGGTCGGTTAATTCGCCCTCAGGGCTCTGGGCTATGGCATTAATGGTTAGATCGCGGCGCAGTAGATCCTCTTCCAGGCTCACATCGGGGCTGGCGTGAACCTCAAAGCCAGCATAACCGTGTCCAGACTTACGCTCGGTTCGGGCCAAAGCGTACTCCTCGGCCGTATCCGGATGCAGAAAGACCGGAAAGTCACGCCCCACCGGTTTAAAGCCGCGCTTGCGCATAGCATCTGGCGTGGCGCCCACGACGACCCAGTCATTGTCGTAAACCGGCCAGCCCAGCAGCGCGTCGCGCACGGCGCCGCCGACCCGATAGACGTTTAGTCCCGCCAAGCGAGAATCAGCGCCTTGTTGAGTAACTTTTTTTTCCATTACGATTTTATCTTCCCTGTTGGCTGGGCACACTGGTTCGCTCGCCGCTATCCAGATTGAGTGCGGTTAATCGACCGCCCCAAACGCAGCCCGTATCCAGTGCCTCAACGGGCACCTGTGCCTCGGGGGTACGCCCCTCTAACGCCGCCCAGTGGCCGAAGAGCAACTGGGCGTCATCGCTACGCGGGTATTGAAACCAGGGCAGAAAGCCCTCTGGGGCGCTATCCAGGCCCTCTTTGGCGGCAAAATCCAAACGCCCCTGGCCATCAATAAAGCGCATACGGGTGAGTACATTAACAATCAGACGTAGGCGATCCATGCCGTCGAGGTCGTCACGCCAGACATCCGGCTGGTTGCCAAATAGCTGGGTTAAAAACTCACCGGATGTTTCGCTGGCAAGCGCCGCCTGCACTTCCCGCCCAAGCGCCTCCGTCTGGGGAACGCTCCACTGGGGAAGCAGCCCGGCGTGGGTCATTAGCGTAGCGTCTTCAAACACGCTAAGCGGCTGGCTCTGTAGCCAATCCAGTAACGCTTCGCGGTCTGGGGCGTCAAGAATATCGCTCAGGGTGTCGTTTTTTTTCAGCTTTCCGCCGCCGCGCGCCACGACCAGCAAATGAAAATCGTGGTTGCCCAATACGCTGCGTGCGGCGCTACCCAGCGCGCGTACTTCGCGCAGGCACGCTAACGACCCTGGGCCCCGATTAATCAAATCGCCCACTAGCCATAGCGTATCCCGTGTAGGGTTAAAACTGAGCTTTTCAAGCAAGGCTAAAAATTCGGCGTGGCAGCCGTGCAGATCGCCGATCGCATAAGTGCTCATGCGTAGGGCCTTTTTAATGAAGTGAATGATCTGAATACTATCACTTCAGCGACATCCTCTGCCTGTCGTTGGCGGTTTATGTTGATGATTAACGCTGGTGAAAATGACCAGCCTGGATCACTATAAAAGTACGCTTTGGCGCTATTAAGCCTCTCGCCAACTTACCCACCTCGCCATCACTGTTAAGGAAAACGATACGCCTATGACAATGGATCATTCTCGACGCGGGCTGCTGCGAGCGGCAACGCTGGCAGGCCTTGGCGCACTCATACTGCCTGGCACAGCGCTACTACCAAGCGCGCAAGCCGCCGTTCCCAAGCTTGCCCCGCCGCCCGTTGCGGTGACGGTTAATGGTTGGCTACTGCGCAGCAGTGACCGCTGATGTATATCGACTTTAAGGATATCAGCGAACACACCGACAGCTGGGATGTCTGCATTATCGGCGCGGGGGCCGCGGGCATTTCTATGGCGGTTACCCTGGCGGGGCGGGGGCACCGCGTACTGCTCTGCGAAGGTGGTGATGCGGACTACAGCGAACGCTCCCAAGAGTGCTACAAAGGCGAAGTCGTCGGCGACCCCTACATACCCCTGTATGGCGCTCGGTTGCGCCATTTGGGCGGGTCGACCAATCACTGGGGCGGCATTTGTCGCCCCCTGGATCGCTACGACTTCAATGCCAAAGCAGCCGCCAGCGAAACGGCCTGGCCTATAGGGCGCGATGCGCTGGCGCCTTACTACAGCGCAGCCGTTAACACGCTCGGTCTGGAGCCTACCCCCGACGATCATTTGATCCCTGACGCAGGGCTCAAGCGCATCTATTTTTCGCTGGGCCACCCCACCCGCATGAAGGAGAAGCATGCCGCTACGCTGAGCGATTCGACCACTCTTGAGTGCTGCCTAACGGCTAACTTGGTGGCGCTGGAAACCCATGACGGCGCGGTCACCAATGCTACTTTCAGCAATTACCAGGGCGACTATCGCAAAGTGCAGGCACGCTACTTCGTGCTCGCCTGCGGCGGCATCGAAAACTCTCGCCTGCTGCTGTGGTGCAACCAGCAGTTAAATGGCCAGCTAATACCTCAAGCCGACACCCTGGGGCGCTACTGGATGGAGCACCCCCACGCCACGGTGGGCAAAGCGTTGCTTTTCGAGCCCGCAGCACTGGGCTTGGACGACGAGTACAATGTGTTCCTCTCCCCCACCGCTGACGCCATCAACGCACGGCAAATACTGAATTGCGGACTGCGCTTGCACCGCATGAACCCAGAGGCTACTCAGGAGCTGGCTGACGAGCTCGCCGATCAGGCGCCAACGCTGGCTGGCCGACTGCGTGTTTGGCAGGCCCAAGGTCGGGTAATCCACGGCGCAGTAGTTAGAGCCGCCTGGGAGCAGGAACCACGCTATGATAACCGTATTGAGCTGAGCGATGAGTTGGACAAATTAGGGGTACCAAGAAGCCGCTTGGTATGGCGGCAATCTGAGCTGGATCGCCGCACTATTCGCGAAAGTATGCTGCTACTAGGAGAGTATCTGCGCGATAACGAGGTGGGTAGGCTGCAGTTGGCTGATTGGCTCGCCGATACGCCGGTGCAGCTGCCCACCGACGGCGAACTTGCCGGGCGTCACCATATGGGCGGCACGCGCATGAGTCTAAATGCCGAGGAAGGTATCGTTAACGCTGACTGCCGCCTGTTTGCCCAGGACAACTTCTACGTGGCGGGTTCCAGCGTTTTTGCCAGCGCGGGGCACGCCAACCCCACGTTAACCCTTGTACAGTTGGCGCTGCGGCTTTGCGACCATCTGGAGGATAGACTAACGCAGAGTGCCTAATGCAGCTGCATTGGCACGGCCAACCTGAATGGATTGATCTCCGCCTCAAAAACACGCTGGGTGGAGGTGTCTAGCAGCGTATAGGCGCCTTCCATAACCCCCACCGGCGTCTGGAGAATCGCCCGGCTGGTGTAGCGAAAGCTTTGACCAGGGCCGATCAGCGGCTGCTGGCCGACGACGCCTTTGCCGCGCACTTCTTGGTACTCGCCTCCGCCTTGGGTGATTTTCCAGTAACGCGCCATCAGTTGAACGCTGTGGGGGCTTTGATTGTGCACGGTTACGGTGTAGCTAAACACGTAGCGCGACTCGCCGTCGTTAGACTCATCGGCACGATAGCTAGGCACAACGCTTATATTGATCGCCAGGTCACTCACGTTTGGCTGCCCCGCTCACCGCTCGCTTGCTCGTCGGCAGCGACACGGTTGGCAATAGTCACGTACTCCGCCACGGTCAAGGTTTGCGGACGGCGAATGGGGTCAATGCCCAGGTCTTCCAAAGTATCTGCACTCACCCGCCCTTTGAAATTATTGCGCAGCGTTTTACGTCGCTGACCAAAGGCGAGCTTGACCAGTTCAAACAGCAGCGCTGGATCATCCGCGGTATGGGGCAGCGTTTCATGGGGGGTTAGCCGCACGATGGCCGAGTCGACCTTGGGCCGTGGCACGAAGGCTTCCGGTGGCACGATAAACAGCTGTTCGACCTGGCAGTAGTACTGGGCCATCACCGACAGACGCCCCCAATCCGTGCCACCGGGCTCTGCCGCTAAGCGCTCAACCACCTCTTTTTGCAGCATAAAGTGCATATCTTCTATGGCACTGCCTGCTGCTAACAGATGCACAATCAGCGGTGTTGAGATGTTATAGGGCAAGTTGCCCACCACACGTAGCGCTGGCCCATCACCTTTCAGCGCGGCAAAATCAAACTTCAGCGCATCGCCTTCATGAATCACAAAGTCGGGGTAGTTGAAAAACTGCACTCTCAGGCCCGGGATCAGGTCGCGGTCGAGTTCAATCACTTCTAAATGCCCCGCGGCTTCTAGCAGCGGCTCGGTCAGCGCGCCCTGGCCTGGGCCAATTTCGACGAGACGATCCGTCGAGCGCGGGCCAACGGCGCGAACGATCCGCGAGATAATGCCAAGGTCGCGTAAAAAGTTCTGACCAAAGCGTTTACGAGCGCGGTGTTGGGGCACAGTAGACATCAAACGGTGTTCCTTGGAGTGCGGATTCAATCGGGAGATTTTACAGACAACCGCTGGACAGCCAAACGGCGCGCAAGGTCGATAGCGACTTTTAGGCTGCCGGGGTCTGCCACGCCCTTACCGGCTAGATCCAGCGCGGTGCCATGGTCGACCGAAGTGCGTACCAATGGCAAGCCCAGGGTAATGTTAGCGGCCTGACCAAAGCCCGCGTATTTTAACACCGCCAGACCCTGGTCATGATACATCGCCAATACCGCATCGACACCTGCCAAGTGCCTGGGAGTAAACAGCGTGTCGGCGGGCAACGGGCCAAGGATATCAATACCCTCCGCGCGTAGCGCATCAAGGGCGGGAATAATCACATCCAGCTCTTCGCGCCCCAGGTGGCCATCTTCACCGGCGTGGGGGTTTAAACCACACACTGCGATGCGTGGTTTGGCAATCCCAAACTGGCGCTGCAAATCGGCCTCTAGCAGTCGGCTGATACGCGTTACCCGCCCAAAAGTAATGGCGTCGGCAACGTTGCGCAGCGGCAAGTGGGTGGTCACCAGCGCCACACGCAGATCGCCACTGCCTTGCCAGCTTGGTGCGCTGGCATGCAGCGCCGCGTCGGTGGCCAGCATCATCACCACCTCATCGACGCCACAGGCATCGCGCAGCCACTCGGTGTGGCCGGTAAAGCCTGGGTGGCCGCCCTCGATAATGACGCCTTTGTGCAGCGGCGCTGTAACCATGGCAGCAGCGAGGCCCCGCTGACAGGCATCGACAGCCAGCGACAGAGTGGCCAAGACATAATCGGCGTTAGCCGGATCGAGAACGCCCGGCGTAGCCGGTTGATTCAGCTTAACCGGCCAAACCGGCAAGCCCTTGGCGCCGTTTGGAAACTCGCCTGGTGCACACTCCACCACGCTGACATTAAGCCCCAAGGCAACTGCCCGCTGGCGCAGCATGGCAGGATCGCCAATCGCCACCGTATTCGCTGGGAGCTGGCCATGAGCCGCCAGCATCAGCGTTAACTCCGGGCCGATACCTGCCGGTTCACCGGTGGTGACGACCACCGGCAAAGTACTATCAGGCAAAGTGCTATCAGGCAAAGTGCTATCAGGCAAAGTGCTGCCGGATGATAAAGCGCCCGCTACCATTAGAGACGAATATCAACAAAGGCCTGTGAGCGGATCTCTTGCTGCCATGTCTCTAACTCTTCGTTAGCGCGACGCTGGAAGATCGCTTGACGCACCTGCTCACGCTGGCTCTCTTGGGTGACATTTTGACGACGGCGCTCTTCCACTTCAATCACGTGGTAGCCAAACTGAGAGCGAACCGGCTGAGATACTTGGTTAACGCCTAGTTCGCGCATCGCTTCTTCAAAGGCAGGAACGGTCTGCCCTGGGCGAACCCAGCCCAGCTCACCACCGTTGAGGGCAGTGCCACTATCGTCGCTCATCTCACGCGCTAGAGAGGCAAAATCCTCGCCTTGTGCAAGGCGCTGGCGCACTTCCTCCGCTCGTGCACGGGCTTGGTTCTCATCGCGATTAGGGGTCAGTGCAATCAGCACGTGGCGGGCACGCGTCTCTTCAATAAAATTCTGCTCGCCGGATTGGCCGGGCTGCTGGTTTAGGAAGCGCTCAACGTCGCGGTCGCTGACCGATACCCGGTTGCTAATCTGGCGCTGCTGCACCTGACGCATGAGCATTTCGCGGCGAATATCTTCGCGCACGCCAGCCAATGTCATACCATCAGCTTCAACAGCATCGGCAAACTCGTCCAGTGTCATGCCGTTGGATTCAGCAATCGAGCGAACCTGCCCATTGAGCTCGGTATCATCAATGCTCAAATTGGCATCTTTGGCCATTTGCAGCTGAATTTCTTCCATCACCATGCGCTCGAGCACCTGCCGCTCCAACTGGGAGCGCGGCGGAAGATTGCCGCCCTGGGCTTGCGCCTGCTGCTCGATTTGCGTCATGCGATCATTTAATTCGCTACGCATAATCACACCGTCATTGATAACAGCCACAATGCTATCTAGCGTCTGGCGCTGAGTGGACTGGAAGTTCTGCGCCTGTACCGTTAGTGGGGCCAGCGCAAGGCCTGCACCTAGACACAACGCGAGCAGGCTACCAGCAGAGAGCTGCTTCATACGGCCTAGCAGGGGCTTTCTCATTTTCATATCAAACGTCTCTTTCATTAGCTTCATTCGCCATTAGATGGAAGTCATTTACAGGGCAGTCGGACGATAGCCAGGAATGGTCTGTTCAAAATAGCTATCCGCATCCTGACCAACGCCGCCTAAACCACGGAAAACGAAGCGCAAAAATAGCCCACGATCATTAAAGTCATCATTAATGCGGGCGGTGTCATTGTCGTCTACCCATTCGCGCCACACCAACTGCAGACCGTAGCAGCAGTTGTTCCACTGCACGCCGGCCAATTGCTCCAGGGAGCGCTCATTGGCTTGATCGTGCAGGTAGCGGCCAATCAAATCAATGTTGGTGGTGGCTTTCAAGGCAAACGAGAGATCCCACTCTTCGCGGTTATAGTCGCGAAAGCCATCATCGCCCGGCAATACGCCTGGGTCGAACCCTTCGATCTCCCAACGGTAGCCAAGGTTCACTACGTGCCCTTCAGGGTGCCGATAACCTACGTCAACGCTTGAACGTTCGGTGCGTTCCCGGTGATCATCGTAGAGCCACTCTGCGCCACTGCTCCAACGATCATTGATCTGCCAGTCAAGACGGGTCACCAGCGGCGAACGATCCCGGGTAGCCTGGTAGCGGCTTTCCGGATTGACGCTAGCGTTGTCTTCCGGTCGATCCGGCAGCGTATCAGCATCGCCTTCGCTATCGATTCGGCGGTCAGCGAAGTAAACGCTTTGACCTACCCCGAATGAGAGCCGGTCACGGCCAGACGCATCTTCCAATAAGCGCGACTGCACGCCGTACGAGAGTCGATTGAGATCACCCACCCGGTCAGTGCCGGAAAAGCGCTGGGCTGACCAGAGCTGATCCCAGGAGAAAGCCCGTTCGCGACTGTCGAAGTCGGGCAACTCAGTCTGATCGGTGCGCGGCACGTAGGCGTAGTTCAAGCGTGGCTCTAGCGTTTGGCGGTAGTCGCGCCCACCGAGTGCCAGCTCACGCTCAAAGACGAGCCCACTGTCGATGGAGGTCAGCGCAACGCTGCGGCTGGGTGAATCGCTACGCTCTGTGTCGCGCTCACCGTAATCCAGCTCATAGGCGGTATTCCACAGTTCGGTGCGCGGCTCAAGGTAACCCCAGGGCCGCTCATAACGCCAGCCAACCGCAGGCATAAGGTGTAAACGGCTCCCGGTGGCCGCTTCGCGCTCTGGCACGCGGCGCTCATCCACGTCGCGCCAAAAATAAGTCGCGTTAGATCGCCACTGGGTATATAGCCCATTGTCGAACTGCCAGTTGGCATTCGCGCTCAGACTCGGCAGTTGATAGAAGGGCTTATCGCTATCGCTAAGTGGGTCTTCCAAACGCTGGAAGCCCTGGGCACGGGCGTCTAACTGCCAGCGCTGGCCGCGGTAATCGACCTGGGCCAGGCGTTCCATACTGGCGCGCTCGCTTTCGCCAAACTCGCCACCAAAGTCATCAAAATAGCGCCCGTCGCTGGCGGCTCCGTAGCGCAGCTGATAATTACTGCGCTCACTTACCCGCCCTGCATGACGGGCATCCACGTACCAGCGATCATCGCCCTCAAAGCGATTTTCTCCGCCGCCAGAGCCGCCATCATCGCTATTTAGATAGCCGCCTTCAACGATGCCCGCGCTCTCCTCAAACAGGTAACGGTACTCACCGTTCATCAACAGCCCGCGGTCGCTCATCCAGCGCGGCGTGATCGTCGCATCGTGGTTAGCGGCGATATTCCAATAGAACGGCTGGGCGTAGTCAAAACCGTCCGTTGAAAAGCCAATCGATGGGGAGAGCAACCCTGTATGGCGGCGGTCATCAATCGGAAAGCGTAGCCATGGCCAGTAAAATACCGGCACGTCTTTCACTTCCAGGCGGGCATGGCGGGCTGTACCAAAGCCGGCGGCTTGATCCAACCGAATATCGCTGCTGACTAATTGCCAGCTATTGGCGCCCGGGTCGCAGGTGGTAAAGCTGGCGTCTTGCAGGCGGTACTCATTTTCTCCGGTCTGCTCTAGCTGACTGGCCTGGCCCCGCAAATGCTGCTCGTAGAGCACAAAGTGGCTGTTGCCCAGCGTGGCCCGGTCTTCGTTTAACCGTAGCATCGCCTGCTCGCCACGCACTAAAGCGCGCCCGTCACGTATGGCAATGTTGCCTTCAGCATCGACCTGCTGGCGGTCAGCGGGTAAAAAGACCCGCTCCGCTTCCACTTCTTCATTACCGCGGCGCAGAACAACATCACCACGCAGCAACGCCTCGCCATTAGCGGCGTAATCAACGTCACTGGCCTCAAGCGAGAGCGTTTCCGGGTTATCCTCCGCTGGCAAGCGGTAGCTGGGCATGACGTAGCGCCCACGGCACAATTGGTTAGCCGCTTCTTCTTCCCCCCAGGGTTGCCAATCCAACGCTTCAGCGGACATGGTTTGACCCTGAGCCACCGCCGTAAACGAGGCGCCAGCAAGCAAACTGCCCATCAGCGTATGCGCAACCGGCAAGGTGCGCGAAAATCGCTTGCCCATGTTCGTTATCCTTGGCATCCAGAATCGGTATTATACAGCCCGCATGATGCCCGACCAGCAAGGAGCTTGCATGTCCTCATATCGGATTAACGCCCTCACCATGTGGGCTGCCCAACAAAATGGCCTTTCCCAGGCCGATATTTCACTTTCATCCGCCGTGGGCGATGCGAGTTTTCGGCGCTATTTTCGCCTCACGCTGCCCGACGGCACCACCCAAGTGGTCATGGATGCCCCGCCTGAGCAAGAGGACTCCCAGCCGTTTGTGGCGATCGCCCAGCGCTGGCGCAGCGCCGGGCTGCCGGTTCCCAAGGTGCACGCGACCAACCTGGCGGATGGTTTTCTGCTGCTTGAAGACTTGGGCAATACGCCGCTGCAGCGTTTATTTAGCGACGACGCTACCACACAGGCTTATCACGCCCAGGCTCTCACGCTGATTGCCGAGCTGCAAAACCGTGCAGGCCCTGAGTCACTGCCTGTTTATGATACGGCACTGCTGGGCCGCGAGCTCGATCTGTTTCCCGAGTGGTGTCTCAGCGCTTGGTTAACGCTGCCACCGCCAGCTAGCTGGCACGCCGTTCGCGAGCAACTCATCCGGCACGCTTTAGCGCAGCCGGTGGTCACTGTGCACCGTGATTTTGATGCCATGAACCTGATGGTGCATGACCAGCGGCTGTTTATGATCGACTTTCAGGACGCGGTGGCGGGCCCAATCAGCTACGATGTTATCTCGCTGCTGCGGGGGCGCTACTGCCGCTTTAGCAGCGAGCAGTTCGCCGCCTTTGTTGATGCCTTTTATCACCAGGCCCGCAGCGATGGCCGTTTGCCCGGCAGCGTAGATTTTGCCACTTTTCTGAACCAGTGCCACGCCATGGCCGCCCAGCGCTCGCTAAAAGTGCTGGGAATTTTCTGCCGCTTAACCCTGCGCGATCAAAAAAGTGGCTACCTAGAGCGCTTACCGCACTTCCTGGATCATCTGGAAGACAGCCTTGCATTGTTGACCGACCAGGCTGAGTTTGCTGAGTGGGTGAAGCTCACATTACGGCCTGCCATCATGCAACGACTAGCGGAAATGCCGTCATGAAAGCGATGATTTTAGCCGCAGGCCTGGGCAAGCGCATGCGCCCGCTCACCGACCATTGCCCTAAGCCACTACTGCCCGTCGCGGGTAAGCCGCTAATCGTGCACCATCTGGAACGACTTCGCGAGGCGGGTATTCATGAGGTAGTCATCAACGTTAGCTACCGTGCTGAGCAGATTATCGAAGCACTCGGCGATGGTGACGCCTACAGGCTGCGCATTCACTGGAGCCGGGAAACAACGCCACTGGAAACCGGCGGCGGTATTCAGCAAGCGCTGCCGCTGCTGGGCGAGGCGCCGTTTCTGCTCGTCAACGGTGACGTTTGGTGCGCAGCAATTCCTGGCCCACAGGCGTTGCAAGGCGACGACCTGGCGCACCTGGTGCTGGTGGAAAATCCGCCACACCACACGAATGGGGATTTTGGCCTAGTGGAAGGGCGCGTTAATCAAACCAGCACTGAGCGTTTGACCTATTCAGGCATCAGTGTGATTCACCCTGCCCTGTTAGCCGGTCAGCCACAGGGTGCCTTTGCCTTGGCGCCACTGCTCAGAGCCGCTATTGATAACCAACGGGTAAGCGGTGAACGTTACACAGGGCCCTGGGTCGACGTGGGTACCCCTGAACGCCTAGCCGCGCTGGAAAGCCAGCTACAGGGCTGAGCAATTGGTGGGGCGCATAGGCCAAGAAATGTTATGCTGCGCGACTTACCTTTCGTCGCCTAGATGAGGAGAGCAACGTGAAAGCACGGGTAAAATGGACAGAAGGCCGCCAATTCGTGGCGGAATCCGGCAGCGGGCACAGCGTTGTGATCGACGGCCCGCCCGACCACGGTGGCCGCAACACAGGGCCTCGCCCAATGGAAATGCTGCTGATGGGCATGGGCAGTTGCACCGCGTTTGATATCTTGAATATTCTGGATAAAGCACGTGCCGATGTGACCGACTGCGTCGCTGAGCTAGACGCCGAACGCGCCGATGAGGTGCCCGCCGTATTTACCAAGATCCACGTCCATTTCGTGGTCACTGGACGCGCGCTGAAAGAGAAACAGGTGGCCCGCGCAGTTGAACTCTCCGCTGAAAAGTACTGCAGTGCATCAATCATGCTTGTTAACGGCGGCGTTAAGATCACCCACTCCTTTGAGATTATTGACGAGGTTCGGACGTGACCGACAATCTCCGACTCCACGGGTTTAACAACCTAACCAGCTCATTAAGCTTCAATATTTACGATATCTGTTATGCCAAAACTGAAGAGCAAACGGCAGCTTACATCGACTATATCGATGAACTCTACAATGCCGAACGCTTAACGCAGATACTGAAAGACGTCACCAATATTATTGGCGCCCATGTGCTTAATATCGCCCGTCAGGACTACGAGCCCCATGGCGCGAGCGTGACGATATTGATTGCCGAGCATGAGCTTGACGAGGCGGCTCCTGAGCAAGTTAAGCCGGGCCCTGGCCCGCTGCCGGAGACGGTGGTTGGGCATTTGGATAAAAGCCACGTCACCGTGCATAGCTACCCTGAGTCACACCCTGACAACGGCATCAGCACCTTCCGTCTGGATATCGATGTCTCCACCTGTGGTCATATCAGCCCCTTAAAGGCACTGAACTACCTGATTCACAGTTTCGACTCCGATATTGTCACCATGGACTACCGGGTGCGCGGCTTTACCCGCGATGTGGATGGCAAAAAACTGTTTATCGATCACGGTATTACTTCCATCCAAGACTACCTTGCTGAAGACACCAAGCATGCGTATCAGATGATGGACGTCAACGTGTATCAGGAAAACATGTTCCACACCAAAATGCTGCTCAAAGACTTTGCGCTGGATAACTACCTGTTCGGCACGTCGCGTCGCGACATAACCTTTGAAGAAGCCCGCGACATTGAAGGCCGTCTGCGTAAAGAGATGCTGGAAATTTTCTACTCCCGTAATCTGGACTAAGCCCAAATCTAAACCAAACGCAGTACCAGAACGCCAAAAGCCAGCTAATGCTGGCTTTTTTTATGGCGGCTATTACTTAATAAACGCTGGGCTCACCTTCAGGACGGGTTTTAAAACGCCGATGCAGCCACAGGTACTGCTCGGGGTGCTTGCGAATGGCCAGTTCAATAAACTGGTTGATCCGCTTGGCATCGGCTACTTCATCGCCGCTGGGAAAGCCTTCCAATGCGGGCAGGCTTTCAATCGTATAAGTGGTGTTATCCGGGTTGCGGTGAAACATCATCGGCACCACCTGCGCGCCGGTCATGCGCGCCAGCTTGGCCGTTAAACGAATGGTAGCAGCCTGCTGGCCGAATAGTGGCGCGAATACGCTCACATCGCGGCCAAAATCCTGATCCGGTGAGTACCACACCATGCGACCTTTTTTGAGCTGACGCACCGCGCCACGCAGGTCGTAACGGTCAATGGCGACGCCAAAGTTGCGCCCCCGGGCGCGGGTCATAAAGCGCTCAAATAGCGGGTTATTATGCGGGCGATAGACTGCATCAGCAGAGAAAAACAGCGCGTGAAGAGCACCACCTAAGTCTAGTGTCGAAAAGTGAACGCCGACGACAATTACCCCTTTGCCTTGGGCCTCGGCGCGGGCCATATGCTCCTCGCCGATGTAAGCAACCCGGTGACGCAGGCTTTCGCCATCGCGACACCAGCCAGTGGCGGTTTCAATCAGGCCGATGCCATTGGCAATAAAGGTATCTCTGACCAACTGATGGTGTTGTTCTGGGCTCTTTTCGGGAAAGCACAGCGCGATATTGGTTTCAGTAATACGCCGACGCCGTTTGGCAAACCGCCAGGCAAGTAAACCAAGGCCTTTACCGATGGCCATTTTCAATCGCCAAGGCAGCCAGGCAGCAACATGCATCGCACCAATAGCCAGCCAGGTGGGCCAATATCGCGGATGGGCGAAAGAGCGCGGATAACGTGATTTCGACATGCAAACAACCGTTTAAACAGAGCGCCCATGATAACGCCGAGGCACCCGAGGCAGTACCCCTGTGAGCAGCGTATAGCTGATGGTATCGCAGTAGCGGGCCACTTCATCCACCGGCAGCACTTCGCCGTTGCTGGCCCGGCCCCACAGCACAACGTCGCTGCCAATCACTGCGTCGGGGACGTCCGTGACATCAACGGTGAGCATATCCATGGAGACTTTACCGGCAATGGCACAACGTTGGCCGTTGACCAGTACCGGCGTACCATCGCGGGCATGACGGTCATAGCCATCGCCATAACCACAGGCGACCACGGCAATACGTGAACGCCGCTGCGCTCGCCAGCGGCCGCTATAGCCCACGGGTTCACCCGCTTCCAGCTCGCGCAGGGCAATAATTTGCGAGCGCAGGGTCATTACCGGCTGCAGCTGCCGGGTGATGTCATTGGCCACTTCCAAAGGGTCACTGCCGTAGAGCATCACGCCCGGTCGGTTCCAGTCGCCGTGGGACACCGGCCACGCCAGGGTAGCCGGTGAGTTAGCCAGACACAGCGGCGCGTCTAGCTCACTGGCCAGCCCCTTGAGCCGGGTCATTTGCTGGTTGAAGTAGCGATTGTCTTGGGCGTCGGCGCTGGCAAAATGGCTCATCAGATGGAGCGAGGCCACACTCGGCGAATCACTGAGCTGGCGCCAGATGGCGGCGGCTTCGTCGATGGCAAACCCCAGACGGTGCATCCCTGAATCGACTTTTAACCAGACCGGAATAGGCGCCTGAAGTGTGGCGGCTAGCAGCGCATCAACCTGCCACTGGCTGTGTACCGCGATCCAAAAGCCATGGGCATCGACTAGCGCCAGTTCGTCAGCGCTGAAGATGCCTTCCAGCAGGATAATGGGGCGGTTAATGCCGCCCTGGCGCAACGTAAGGGCCTCTTCTATACAGGCGACAGCAAACGCCGGTGCTTGGCTTTCCAGCGCTTGGGCGCAGGCCAAGGCTCCATGCCCGTAGCCGTCGGCTTTAATCACCGCCACTGAGCGGCTGTGTGGCGCGCAGCGGCACGCCAATTGATAGTTATGACGCAGCGCGTCCAGGTCAATATCAGCCACAAGGGGGCGCATGCGTGGTCTCGCTTATGTGTCTTTAGGTCTCGAACAGAGCTTCCAGAGAAAGACCCTGCTTTTCCAGTGAACGGCGCAGTTTCTTAAGTGCTTCGACTTGGATCTGGCGCACCCGCTCACGGGTTAAACCGATTTCGGCGCCCACTTCTTCCAGGGTAGCCGACTCGTGGCCGCGTAAGCCAAAGCGGCGCACCACCACTTCGCGCTGCTTTTCGCTCAGCTCATCAAGCCACAGATCCACATGCTCTTTGACATCACCATCCACCAGGCGCGCTTCTGGGCCCTGCACTTCATCGTCAGCCAGCGTATCAATCAGCGGCTTATCGCTCTCGCCTCCCATGGGGTAGTCGACCGACGACACTCGCTCATTAAGGCCCAGCATCTTTTTGACCACATCGACCGGTTTATCGAGATGATCAGCGATCTCTTCGGCGGTGGCTTCGTGGTCAAACTTCTGGGTTAATTCCCGCGCTGCACGTAGGTAAATATTGAGTTCTTTGACCACATGAATAGGCAGTCGGATCGTGCGTGTTTGGTTCATCAGCGCCCGTTCGATGGTCTGACGAATCCACCACGTTGCATAGGTTGAAAAACGGAAGCCCCGCTCGGGGTCGAATTTCTCCACCGCGCGGATCAAGCCCAAATTGCCCTCTTCGATCAAGTCCAACAGCGTTAAGCCGCGGTTGAGGTAGCGGCGGGCAATCTTCACTACCAGCCGCAGGTTGGACTCAATCATCCGCGAGCGACCCAGTGGGTCACCCTTGCGGGCCAGGCGGCCGTAGTAGACTTCCTCTTCTGGCGTTAACAGTGGCGAAAAGCCGATTTCGTTGAGGTAGATTTGCGTCGCATCCAAGCTTTGAGTCGATTGACGATCCTCACGCCCTAGTGCTTTCTCGAAAGCGTCTTCTTCTACCGTGATGTCGTCATCGGTTTCATCAAGCGCCTCCTCAACAGCATCCAGGTCAACCTCCTGTAGATCCTTCTCCAACATACTCATGGCCTTACCCCTCGTTTGTCGCCTACCCGCCATTTAAAAATCAAAGGGGTGCGTTCTAGGACACACACCCTATTGTTATGTGACGATTGTTATATGACGCTCGAATACAGCCATTCGGGCAACGTCCAAGTTAAACGCTGTTTGCTCACTCTTTTGGTGAGTGCACTAGCGGGAAGGCAGAAAGTCCATGGGATCTTGAGGCTGCCCATCACGGCGAACCTCAAAATGTAACCTGACGTTTTCTGCGTCGCTATCCCCCATTGTGGCAATCACCTCACCAGCCTCGACCACGTCATTTTCACTGACTCGTAAGCTGTCGTTATGGGCATACGCACTCAGGAATTGATCGTTGTGCTTGAGCAGGATGAGGTTGCCATAGCCCCTGACGCCACTGCCCGCATAGACCACGATTCCAGGGCCTGCTGCTTTAACAGGTTGCCCCTTTTCACCGGCGATATCAATCCCGGCGGTGATGCTATTACCTTGCCCAAATGCCCCGACCACATTGCCGTTCGCAGGCCACTGCCAGGCGATGGTTTCAGCGGGCGTATAGGTTCGCGAAGAGCGGTCTACGCTGGCGCTTTGTTGAGCCGGAGCAGCTTCGGGCTGCGGTTCAGGTTTCGGCTCGGGTTTTGGTTCAGGTTCCGATACTGGCTGCGGCTCTGGCGCTTGTTCGGGTTCTGGTGATCGTTGAGGTGTGGGCTGTTGGGCGGGCTCAGGATCAGCCGCCGCGACCACTTCAGGCTGAGGCGTTGAGGACGACGCATCCTGATCTGCAGCATTGCGTTCAGCCGTTAGGCGCTGGTTGCGCTGAATTGCCGATTCATCGGGCAGCAGCCAATCCAGCTCCTGGTCATCACTCGCCACCGAAGCGGTCTGTGGGCTCAGCCCCCTCGCCACAGCGCTACTGCCACCGGAGGCACTCGTAGCGGGCTGGTTACTGCTGGCCACTGACGCGGCGCCTTCGCGCAGGGCAATGGTTTGCCCTGGCCGAATTTGGTAAGGCGGATTAATGTTATTCATCGCCGCGAGCTGGCGATAATCCAAATTGTGCTGCCACGCGATGCCATACAGGGTATCGCCTGCTTTGACCGTATATTGGGGCGAGTTTTCCACTGCCTGGCGTGCTTGACTTAAATCCCGCACTTGGGGACTTCCGCCTTGCTGGCTGGCACAGCCAGCAATTGCGAGTGCCAGCGCCGACATCATCAGTACTTTAGGTAGATAACCTTTACACATAAAAACCTTACTCCTTTTCAGCGCCAAGCTGGGTATCGATTGGCCGACGATCCGCATGTCGGTTAAGTAACACGACAATCAGTGCGCCCACGGCCATTAGCGCGACAACACCGACCACTTGAGCCGAAGCATCGGTCAATACGGCATAGTCAGCGGGCAATAAATAGCGGTACTCCAGAGGAATCATTTGCCCTTCTGGCCCTATTTGGTAGCGTAACAGCTCCCGCCATGGCCAGAGAACCGGTAGCGAACCGACAATAAACCCCAATAGCAGTTGCATCGTTGGGGTGTGGTGGCGCCGTAACAGCCAGGACAGCAGCCGTGAAAACAGCGCCAAGCCCACTACACAGCCCATGCCAAACAGCACGATAATGCCCAAATCGAAACTGCGAATTGCGCCCATGATGGTGCCGTAGAGACCCATGGTCAGCAATAGAAAGCTGCCTGACACGCCCGGCAGTAGCATGGCGCTAATGGCGATACAGCCTGCCACCATTACTACCAATGCTTCATTACCCATTAATAACACCAACGGCATCATGCCTGGCAACGCTCGAGCTAGTACCAGCCCGACCAATAGCGGCACTAAATACCACAGTTTCCAGCCATTACTCGCCTGCCCTACCACCAGTGCAGAGGCGGCCACCAGGCCAAAAAAGAATCCATCCAGCATCAGCGGGTGCGCTTCCATCAACCAGAGCGCTAAATGCGCCACGCTAAACAGGCTAACAGCAACCCCCGCTAGCAGCGGCACCAGAAAGGCGAGGTTTAAATGTTGGCTCAAGGCCCGCCAGCCACCCCGACGCCATACGCCAATAGCACTGGGCCCAAACTGTTTGATGGTGTTAATCAGCTCTTCATAAATACCGCTAATAAACGCAATTGTTCCTCCCGACACGCCAGGCACCGCGTCGGCGGCGCCCATCCCTGCGCCGCGTAAAAATATTCCTAAGGGTTGCCGCTTCAATCCACTACTCCTTGCAGTAAGGGTACAAAACGCACGGGCTCAAGCCGACGCTTTTCAAAGGCACTGCCGATGCGCTTTACCTGAGTAAGCCACTGGCTACCGTCAGGCTCCTCTAACGGGGCGATCAGCACCCCGTCGTGGCTCAATTGCTCTAGCAGCGCTGTCGGCAGTGTCTGAGCACAAGCGGTTAGCAAAATAACGTCAAACGGTGCGGCGTCAGGCCAACCATAGCCGCCATCAGCCACCGCCAGCGTGGCAGGTGCTGCTAGCCGTCTTAACCGCTCTGCCGCACGCTCGTGTAGCGCGCTGATGCGCTCGATGGAGTAGAGCTCTTCTACCAATCGCGACAGTATTAACGTCTGATAGCCAGACCCCGTACCCAGCTCCAAGACGCGGCGCGGCGAGGCCCGCAACACAAGCTCGGTCATCCGCGCCACAATAAACGGCTGCGACAGCGTTTGGCTAAAGCCAATCGGTAGCGCGGTATCTTCGTAAGCGCGATGGGCCAGCGCTTCATCAACAAACAGGTGACGCGGCTCACCCGCCATTACCTCCAGTACCCGGGCATCGCTGATGCCTTGTTGCATGAGGCGTTCGACCATACGGTCACGAGTGCGCTGGGAGGTCATGCCGCGACCGCGCAGCTCTCCTGGAGAGATATCAGGCAAAAACATCCAACCAATCCTGCACATCGTTAAGCGCGGGGTGCCGCGTTAGGTCTGTTTGAAGGGGGGTAATTGACACATAGCCCGCCTCGACAGCAGCAAAATCAGTATCATCACCGTCATCAGCATTGGCCGCTACCGGCGCAATCCAGTAGCGCGTGCGCCCGCGCGGGTCTTGCACTGCTAACGGTTTTTCTGCCGGCCCACGATAGCCTAAGCGAGTCACTTTAACGCCTTTAATCTCCTCCCAGGGTACATCGGGCACATTGACGTTCAGCAGCGTCCGCGGCGGTAGCGAGAGCTGATCCGCAGCACCGATTAAGGTAGCGGCCACTCTAGCGGCAGTGGCAAAATGGCGCTCGCCACATAGCGACATGGCAATCGCCGTCATTCCCAAGTTGCGCCCCTCCATCGCCGCCGCGACGGTGCCTGAATAAAGCACATCGTCCCCCAGGTTACTGCCGTGATTAATACCTGAGATGACTAAATCGGGCTTTTCGTCCCATACCCCATGCACGCCCAAATAGACGCAATCCGCGGGCGTGCCATCGACGCTATAAAAGCCGGTATCCAATGCTGTCAGCGAGAGTGGCCGTGACAGAGTTAGCGAGTTGCTGGCACCGCTACGGTCTCGATCAGGCGCCACTACGCGAATATTGGCATGGGCCAACAGCGCATCGTGCAGCGCACGCAGTCCAGGTGCGTGCACACCATCATCATTTGAAAGCAGTAGTCGCCGCATGGCGGGTCTCCTTGATCATAAGCTCGTAACGAGGCGGCTTATATCCATCACTTTTACTAACCTCTAGGCCTTATTATTTAAACAGGCACTAACGACTGGATCAGCCCACCGCTATCAATTCTCAAAATTCAGCTCATAGCATCAGTTCGCTAACATCAGCTCACCCAGCACGGCGGTGGCAAAACTGCCCCGCGGCAGTGAAAACGAAAGCCGGACAGCCCCAGGTTCCCAGCTAATCTGGGAATCCAGCAACCGCATGCGCAGCGCCCTGCGCGCCTGTTTGACCCCGCTACGTTCTAAGCCATTACATAGCCCAGGGTAGTGCTGCAACAAACGCGCCTCATAACCAGCAGCGTCGCCTTCGCCAGCGTCGCCAACGCCCCAGAGCACACCGGTGGGATGAACATCTAGCTCAGCGGCGCGGGCCAGTAGCGTCGCATCGCAGGCGTCGATACGAAACACGCTTTGCGTGCCGTCCAGCATTAACGTATCGCCCGCCAGCGGCTGCGCCCAGGTGCCATCCACTATTCGCGCGCTAAGCAGTTCATTAAACAGAAAACTGCGCGCCGTGGAGAGCATCATACCCTGGCGATCGTCGCGTTTGCGCCAACCTCGGTTAAGTAGTGCTTCGGCACGCTGAAGATTACGTCCTTCAAGACCAAAGCGCTGGGGGCCAAAATAGTTAGGCACGCCATGCTGACAAAGGGCTTCCCAGCGGCCGACAAAATCTTCAGCCTCAACGGCCTCACCGCTCAGGCGCAAAACAAACCGATTGGTGCGGTGAACGCCACGTTTCAGCTTACGGGGGTGGCGTGCCTGCTCAACGATAGTGATGCCCAGCGCCGTAAGCGACTGCTCAAGCTCAGGCGGCGCGTCACGGCCGGGCAAATGCACACTCAGCCACTGGCGGGTGACGGCAATACGGTCTTTCATGCCCGAGTAACCAATATCACGGGGCGTCACGCCGCAAAGCCGACTTAAGGTCTTAACCACATCTAACGTGGTTTGATTGCGCTTTTCAACGCGCAACCATAGATGCTCACCGTGTGCCTCCGGAGTAAAATCAAGCTGCTCATCGACCCAGAAGTCCTCCGGCTGGGCACGGTACTGGCCCGGTTTGGGTGGGCCGAAATGAGCATCCAGGCAGCGCTGCCACTCAGGCATATTAATCATTCAGCGCCTCAGCACGGTTAAGCAGTACCACCGCCTCCGCGGCAATGCCTTCACCACGCCCGGTGAAACCTAATCGTTCGGTGGTGGTGGCTTTAACATTGACTTGACCAAGCGTAACGCCTAAATCAGCGGCAATGACTTCCCGCATGGCTTCGATATGCGGCGCCATTTTAGGTGCTTGGGCCATCAGCGTGGTGTCGATATTGACGACTCCATAGCCCTGTTTTTGCACCAGCGTGACCACATGACGCAACAACTCGCGGCTGTCGGCGCCGGCCCACGTCGGGTCGGTATCGGGAAAGTGGCGGCCAATATCGCCCAGCGCGCAGGCTCCCAACAGCGCATCGCTAATCGCGTGGAGCAGTACATCACCGTCGGAGTGGGCGACGAAGCCGTGTTCAAACGGCAGCTTAACGCCACCAATCATTAAATGATCACCGGGGCCGAAGCGGTGTACATCGAATCCGTGGCCGATACGCATTACTAAGCTCCTAGTGATTAAAGCCCGCCGGGAGTGTTAGCGGTTTGGGCCGCCATAATCGCGGCTGCTAGCACCAAGTCGTCCGGGTGGGTAATTTTAAGGTTGTCACGGCGCCCGCTTATTAACTGCGGATGCTCGCCCAAGGCTTCAACCGCCGAGGCTTCATCGGTCACCAGCGTTTGCTTCTGGCGAGCGGTTTCCAGGGCTCGTCGCAGCAGTGCATAGCGAAAGCCTTGGGGCGTTAGCGCGTGCCACAAGCCATCCCGGGGTTCGGTTCGCGCGCTTAGGCACTGGTCATCGGCACGCTTCATGGTATCAGCGACTGGCATCGCCAAGAGCGCACCCGCGGGGTGTGTCGCCACCGCTTGATAAAGCGCCTGAAGGTCGCCCACGGTAATACAGGGGCGGGCCACATCGTGCACCATCACAACGTCATCATCTGCAGCCGCCATGGCATGCAGCGCATTTAATACGCTGTCCATTCGCTCGCTGCCACCCGGCACCCGCTGCCACTTTGCGAAAGGCACCCAGTGTGGCGAAAACCAGCGGTCGCTGGCGTCTAAACAGAGCATCAAACGAGCGGCTGGAAAAGCGCTATGAAGACGCGCCAAGGTATGCGCCAGCACCGGCTGCTCGTCGGCTAAGCTCAGGTACTGTTTGGGCTTATCGGCCCCCATACGGCGACCTTGACCCGCCGCGGGAACAATTAGCCAAGTTTGGCTCATTGACGCGGCCCCTGGGGTGCGACCAACCCGGCATTGATGCCGATCAGCTCATTTTGAATAGCGACTCCCGGCACCCAGAAGAACTGTTCGTCGGTGCGAACCATGCCCATATCGCTTCGCGCCCGCTCCTCAATGGCGTCTAACCCGGTTTTTAAATCCGTTACTTCGGCCGCCAGCCGCGCATTGCGCTCGCGCATAGGCACATTGGCCGCCTCTTGCACTGCCACCCGCTGCTCCACGCGCTGCAAATCGCGCCAGCCGCCATTGCCTAACCATAGCTCGTATTGAAGCAGCGCCAAGACAGCGAGCAATGTCATTACTAACCATTTGCGCATCACTGCTCTCCGATAACCTATCTCTTCCAGCCTATCCCTTAGAACTGATTGAATAGGCTGAATATAAAAAAAGACGTATTAAAACAGCAATTGCTTCCACTAGACGCGCTGATTGGCGCGCATTATGCCATCAAGGCGCAACACCAGCGAGCCGCGCGTCATTTAAATGGCAGCTCAAATAACAGCTTAAATGGCAATGCTTGATGGGCCGCTTCGCGGTAGGCGCTGACATGTTCGCCTTCTTGATGACAAAACTGGGCGACACCGGCAGCCAGCCCAGGGTGGCTAATGTAGTGCAGCGAACGCACCCGCTGGGGAGCGAAGCCGCGCACCAGTTTGTGCTCACCCTGGGTACCCGGATCAAATAGCGCTAAACCATGCTGCAAACAGTACTCAATGCCCTGGTAGTAACACGCCTCAAAGTGTAGGCAGTCAGCCACCACTTCACTTCCCCAGTAACGTCCGTAAAGCGACTCAGTGCCACGGAAATAGAGCGCTGCCGCCACCGGGCGATCTTCAATATAGGCCTGCACCAGCACCATTGCCTCGGGCATGGTTTGGCGCAGGCGTTCAAAAAAGTCATGGTTTAAATAAGGTGGGCGACCACGCTCATGGTAGGTAATCGCATAGCAGCGATAGAAATGCGCCATATCCGCTGGGGTAATCGCATCGCCCTCTACATAGGCAACCTTCAAGCCTTGCTCGGCGACCAAGCGCCGCTCGCGCTTGATCATCTTACGCCGTTTCGAGGTAAGGCTGGCCAGAAAGCCCTCAAAGTCACCAAAGCCGCGATCACGCCATTGAAATTGCACACCTTCGCGACTGATCAGCTCGGGGCACTGGGCCTGCCAGGCGGCGACGTCCGCTTCATCGGCAAACAGCAAGTGCCAGCTAGACAGATCAAGGCTTTCACACTGTTCACGCCAAGCGTCGGCCAGCAGAGCGCGAACGGCTCGGGCATCGGCGTGCTTGGCGATGAGCGTACGAACGCCGGGCACCGGCGTGAACGGCACTGCGCTGAGAGCTTTGGGGTAATAGCGGCCGCCAGCACGCTCTAAGGCTTCCGCCCAACCCCAATCAAACACATACTCACCATAGGAGTGATGCTTGCGATACATCGGCATCGCCGCGACCAGCTGTGCGTCTTGCCATACACTCAGGTGACAAGGCTCCCAACCCGTGGTCTCGCTAACAGATCCACTGGCCTCCAGGGCGTGTAAAAACGCGTGACGCAAAAAAGGTTGATCGTCATCTACCAGTGCATCCCACTGGCTTGCTGTAACGGCCTCAATGGTGGGTAGAATAGTGATCGACAGTGGGGGTAACGGCATAGCACCTTCCCGAGCGTGTAGAAGCGAAAAGACCACTTTACACTAACTGTTTATATAAACCGTTTACACTCATCATCTATACCCACTGGCTAGATCAACGGGATAAATCAACGGGCTAGATTAACGGGCTAGATTAACGGGCTATGCCAACGAAAGCAGATGCGGCGATTGAACTGCCGTACTAAACGTTAACGCCATGCCGGTAACGGCATATAAGGAAAGGCCATGACGCGTGATCTGACCGGTGATTTTCAAACGCAGCGCCAAGCTGCCGATCAAATGCCCTACCCGACGCTAACGCTGCGGCGTGAACGGTTAGCCCGCCTAGCGCGCATGACCAAGCATCATCAGCTTGAGATTATCCGCGCGATTCAAACGGACTTTGGTCAGCGCAGCGACGTGGAAATACGCATGGCTGAAATTAGCGCGGTGCTCCACGCTATTCGCCACGCCAGACTGCATCTATGGCGCTGGATGCGCCCTGGTTCGGCCAGTATGCCATGGCGTTTAATGCCTGCCCGGGCCCGCATCGCACCTCAACCGCTGGGCGTGGTCGGCGTGATGTCGCCCTGGAACTATCCCTGGAGCCTGGCACTCATGCCGGTCGTGGATGCCTTTGCAGCGGGCAATGTGGTAATGCTAAAGCCCAGCGAGCACAGCCCCGCCACCAGCGCTCTGCTAAAGCGCCTAGTGCCGCAATACTTCACCCATGAAGAGTTCAAAGTAATCGAAGGCGATATAGAAGTAGCACGTCGCTTTAGCGAGCTACCATTCGACCACTTGGTATTCACTGGCTCTACGGCGGTGGGCCGCCAAGTCGCCCAGGCGGCCGCCACGAATTTAACCCCGGTGACACTAGAGCTGGGCGGAAAGTCACCTGCTATTGTGGCAGGCGATGCAGATTTCGCTAAAGCGGCAGCGGATATTATTTTCGGGAAAGGCATGAACGGCGGACAAACCTGTATCGCCCCCGACTACGTGCTGGTTGAGAGCCGCCATATTAGTGCCTTGGTTAAAGCGTTAAGCGAGGCTATTCAACAGCAGCGCCCCTCTGCCAACGCGGCCACCCATGCGATTAATGCGGCCCATCAGCAACGGCTGGATGCCATGCTACAAGAAGCCCATGACCACGGCTGCAGAATTATTGATCACGGCTCTTATGCCCCGGCGCTGATTATCGACCCCCACCAGGGGCTTCAGGTGATGCGCGAGGAGATTTTTGGCCGCTGCCTACCGGTGATTGGCGTTAGTGACATGGCCGCGGCAATACGCTATGTGAATGCCCGCCCTCACCCCCTTGCGCTGTATGCCTTCACACATGAAAAGGGTTTACAGCAGCAGTTGCTGCAAGCAACTCGCTCTGGTGCGCTGGTGTTTAATGCTACGCTGCTCCATCACGCAGTGCCTTCGTTGCCCTTTGGCGGCGTCGGTGAGAGCGGCATGGGGGCTTACCATGGGCGCCACGGCTTTGAGCGTTTTAGCCACTTGCGCGGCGTTTTTTATCAGGCTAAACGAGCCACGAGCCGACTACTTTACCCACCTTACCGACGCTGGCTAATAAAACTTATAGGTCTTGGCTAAAGCTGATAGATTAATAACCGATAGGTAATTACCTATTGGTCTAACGACCTTTTAGAATGTTTTAATAATTCTCTACTTTGGAATGGCCATGCAAGCCCCAGACATCCCTCAAAATGAAACACAGCGCCTGGCGGCCTTGCATGATTTAAAGATACTCGATACGCCCAGTGACAAGGCGTTTGAGCGCATGACGCAACTCGCCCGCGACCTGTTCGATGTGCCTATCGCCTTAGTGTCGTTAATAGACCAAGAACGGCAATGGTTTAAATCACACCAAGGGCTTGAGGTGTGTGAAACCGACCGGGCCTTCTCTTTCTGCGCCCATGCCATCGTCATCGATGGGCCGCTGGTCATCGAAGACACCCATAAGGACAAGCGCTTTGCAGACAACCCACTGGTCATAGACTCGCCGAACATCCGTTTTTACGCGGGTTTCCCCATACGGCCACTCCAAGGCATAGCCATTGGCACCCTGTGCATTATTGACCACCAGCCGCGTCAGTTCAGCGAGCGTGATTTAAAGCGACTGGGCAGTTTAGCGGGGCAGGTTGAAGAGCTACTCCGCCAACACAAGCTGCAGGTGGAACTCACCCAGACCGCTAGCATGATGCAAAAAGAGCAGCAGTTGCTCAAAATTCTCCATCAAGGTATTACCGACTATCAGGCGCTGATGTCGGAAAAACGGCTTTGGGTATTTTTGATGGAAGCGCTGCGTGAGCTCACCGATAGTGACTACGCACTGATTGGCGAGGTATTGCCGTCCAACGCCACCAACGCACTTAAAGTTCATGCGATTACCCACCTCACTTGGAACGAAGAATCACGTAGTCTGGTAGACCAACTGCGTAATGGCAGTTTAAAACTCACCGACCCAGATTCAATGTTAGGGCGTGTTTTTGCCTATGGTGAAGTGATCATTGCCGACGACATTGCCCCTCATATTAAACGCAGTGGTTTTCCCATCGCGGACACGCCGTTCCATAACTACCTGGGCGTTCCTATTTTCAGCGGCGAACATCTGATTGGTATGTACGCCATCGCCAATAGCCAGCAGCCACTGAACCAGGCGCTGCTGGATTGGCTACAACCGTTTACTGACACCTGCTCGCTGTTGATCAATCTTTACAGCCAAATGGCTGAGCGCGAACAGGTCATGCTCGATCTGGCCGCCGCCCGCGACCAGGCGGAAACCGCCAGCCGGGCGAAAAGTGAATTTCTCTCATCAATGAGCCACGAACTGCGCACCCCGCTAAATGCGATTATCGGGTTCTCGCAGATTTTGGCTAATAGCCGCCGAGAACCACTTAGCGTTAAGCAGCAACGCCAGGTCTCCCAAATCGAGAGAAGCGGCCAGCACCTGCTCAGCCTGATTAATGAAGTACTTGATTTGGCTAAAATCGAAGCAGGTCACATGACGCTCTCCATCGAACCTATCATTCTCGCCAATGTGTTTAACGACGCCTGCTCCACTTTAGAAGACTGCGCCGAGGCGGCAGGCATCCAGCTTCGCTACACCTCGCCAAATGATCGCTGGCAAGTAAACGCCGACTACACGCGCACCAAACAGGTTCTTTTAAACCTGCTCTCTAATGCGATTAAGTACAACAGCCCCAACGGCTCAATCGATATTAGCGTGGCGCATTTAGTCGATCATGTGCGTATCAGCGTAACCGATACAGGCCCTGGCATTGACCCGGAACGCCAGCACGAACTATTTGAGCCCTTTAATCGCCTGGATGCCGAAGGGGGCAGCATAGAAGGCTCCGGTATTGGCCTGGCGATTACCCGCGAGCTAGTCGAGCGCATGAGCGGCGAGCTGGGGGTAGACAGCCAGCCCGGCCAAGGCGCCACCTTTTGGTTTACCTTGCCCACTGCTAGCCCAGGCGCTAACGCAGACACTAGCGCCGACGCGCATCCTGCGACCCATCCGATTCATGCTCAGCCCAGCAACGCCTTTACACTGCTGTATATTGAGGACAACCCCGCCAATCAGCGGCTAATGGAAGATATCATTGAAGAGATGGGCGAGATAACGCTGCAGATTGCGTCCAGCGCTGAAATTGGCCTGGAAATAATGCGTCACTGCTCGCCTGCCCTGGTACTCATGGATGTCCACCTGCCGGGTATGAACGGTTACCAGACATTAGAAGCAATGCGCCGCGACCCACAGCTGCAAACCTTGCCGGTGATCGCCCTCTCGGCCAATGCCATGCCTGGCGACATCAAGCGCGGTCTGGAAGCGGGCTTTAATGCTTACCTCACGAAACCGCTTGAACTTGATAAACTAGAAGCCACCATTACTCAGTTTATGCAGACCGCGTCGGGGAAGGAACCATGAGCCTTACTGAAAAACACCTGCTCATAGTGGATGACAGCACGGTTAACATTGAACTCATGTTTGATCTTCTTGACGAGTATGGCTTCGAGAACATCCATGGTATCAACGACCCACGTCAGGTGCTTGCTCACTGCCAGCGGCAGTTGCCGGATCTACTGCTGCTGGATATCCGTATGCCGCACCTAGACGGCTACGCGGTGATTGAAGAATTAAGTGAATACTTCGCCGAGCAGATGCCGCCGATTATCGTGCTAACGGCGCAAATTGATGACACAACCCGCCAGCGGGCCCTGAGTATGGGCGTACGTGATTTCATCACCAAACCGTTTAAGCAGGATGAAGTATTACAACGCATACGCAACACCTTAAACATTGAGCACCGCTATCAGGTGCGCGAGAAGCAGGTCGACACCCTAGAGCTAATGGTTGCCAAGCGCACTCAAGAGTTAGACCGCCAGTCTCGCACAGACCCCATTACCCAGCTCCCCAACCGACGTGGGTTAAGCCAAGCGCTGTACGCTGCTGCTCTCCAGGCCTCGGGCACTGGGCTACTGTTTATCGCTATTGATAAGCTCGATGATGTGGTGCGCTTGCATGGCTACCGGGTGGCCGACCAACTGCTGCGACTCATTAGCCAACGGCTTCGTCAACAGCTCGACGTCGAGTATCTGCTCGGCTTATGGGGGGGAAGCGAGCTGCTGGTCATTTCCCCCACAGCAAACCCAACCACGCTGTTGCACCTGGCCGAGAAACTGCTTGACTGTTTCGATCAGGATCAGGCGCTGGAGGAGCTTTTACTTCCCCTCAGTGCACGTATCGGCATTAGCGCCGAAGCAGGCTATTTTGAGACAGAACGGTTGGTACATATGGCGGCGTTAGCGCTGCCGTCTTTGGAATCGCTCAAGGTTCAACTCTACACGCCGGCGCTTGAGACCAAGCAACGCCACCGGCTGCAACTGCAACAGGCGATTCGCGGTGCCACCGAGCGCGGCGAGATGTCACTCGCCTTCCAGCCCAAACTATCGCTAGCTGACCACAAAATTCTGGGCGCAGAAGCGCTGCTGCGCTGGCAGCACCCGGAATTCGGGCTTATCTCTCCCGGCGAATTTATTCCGCTGGCCGAGGCCAGTGGTGATATTCTCTCGATCGGCGACTGGGTGCTAGATGAAGCCATGCGCTACATCAGCCTCTGGCGGGCACAAGGGCTGCTCAATGACGATTTTCATATCGCGGTGAATGTAGCCGCGCGCCAATTGAGCCGCAAAGACTTTGCCCATCAATTGCTTGCTCGCCTAGAGCAGCGGCAAATTCCCCAACGCTTTTTGGCCTTGGAAGTGACCGAATCGGGTCTGATGAGCGATATGAATCACGCTCGCCAGCAGCTTGCCCAATTGGCCGAAATGAATATTGCCGTCGCCATCGACGATTTTGGTACCGGTCAGTCGTCACTGGCGTATATTAAAACGCTACCGTTTTCGACGCTGAAAATCGATCGTGCCTTTGTGATGGATCTGGAAACCAGCGCGATTGATCGCCAACTGGCCCACACCATTACCCAGCTGGCCCACAGCGTGGGCTGCGATGTGGTGGCGGAAGGCATCGAGACCTCAGCCCAGGCGGCCTATTTAAGCTCTATCGGCTGCGAAGCCGCGCAAGGTTACTTCTACGCCCGCCCGCTGCCCGCTGAGGCATTTGTGACCTGGTGTAGCGAATGGAAGCCACTGCTTTCTACACCTCCACTTTCCATCCCCCCCTTCGGAGACCGTTAATGGCTCATGACTTACTTGACCGCTTACGCGAACGTTTAGAAGAACTCAACCGCTCGGAGCGTAAAGTCGCCAATGTAATTCTTGAAGACCCGACGGTCGCCACCAGCCTAAGCATTGCCAGCCTCGCTCAGGCGGCTAGCGTCAGCGAACCCACGGTTAACCGCTTTTGCCGTAACTTTGGTGCCAAGGGCTATCCCGATTTCAAAATTAAACTGGCCCAGAGCTTAGCCGGTGGCACGCCCTATGTAACCCGTGCGGTGGAGCCCGGTGACTCTGCCACCCAGTACACCCACAAAATTTTTGGCGCCACCATCGCCGCGCTTGATGAAGCCCAGCGCGAAATCGATATGGGCGCCGTCGAACGCATGGTCGACTACCTCACCCAGGCCAAGCAGATCCACATTTTTGGCCTGGGCGCCTCCGGGGCGGTGGCCCAGGATGCCCAGCACAAGTTCTTCCGCTTCAACCTGCCGGTGATGGCCTATATTGATGTGTTGATGCAGCGCATGGTCGCCGCCGCCTGCCATACCGGGGATGTGGTGGTGATTATCTCCTACACCGGACGCACCCGGGAGCTGGTGGATATCGCCCGTTTGGCGCGGGATGCCGGGGCGGTCGTTCTTGGTATTACCGCGCCCAATTCACCGCTGGCTAGCGAGTGTACCGCCACGCTTGAAGTCGCCACTCCCGAAGACACCGACCACTACATGCCGATGACTTCGAGAGTGATTCAGCTAACCCTGATTGATGCGCTGGCCACTGGGGTGACATTAAGGCGTGGTGAAGACTTTTTACCCCACCTTAAGAAAATCAAAGACAGCCTGCGCGATACCCGCTTTCCGGTGGAAAAGCCTGGGAAGTGAATGGAAAATAGTGAGGGGTGAATGGTGAGGTGTGAGGGGCTAGCTCACTGCGGCAGTCACGGTAATTTCCACTTTAAGCTCATCAGCGGGCAGTGGCGCGCATACGCAGGTGCGCGCTGGGGCGTAGCCTTCTGGCACCCAGTTGTCCCATACCTCATTCATCGCGGCAAAGTCGCTGCCATGCTTAAGATAAATCGTCGCGCTAAGCAGCTGCTCACGGCTTGAACCGATCTCTTTCAGCAGCGCATCCACCCGCGCCAGCATGCTTTCGGTTTGGGCCGTGATATCACCGTCACGGGCCTCAGGGCCAGTCACTTGGCCACACAGATAAGCCACGCCCTGGTGAATTACCGCACGACTCATGCGGGCTTTTGTATCGTAACGTTGAATAGTCATAGTGCAAACTCCTAACAGGTTGAAAAAAAGCAGTCTAAACCGCCACACCGGTGGTTGGCTATGGCACGTTTTTCAAACCCGATCCGTCGGTACCGGACGATGTTCAAATACCCGCCGCAATACAAAACTGGTATGGGCGCCGGTCACGCCCTCGATACGATTAATCACATGTAGAAGCAGATGTTGATAGTCGTCCATATCGCGCACCAGGATTTTGAGCTGAAAATCAGCCGCCTGGCCGGTAATGATCAGGCACTCGACAACGTTAGGTATCTCGCGAATATGGCGTTCAAAATTATCGAAGCGCTCCGGCGTGTGTTGATCCATGGAAATATGCAGAAGCGCCATTAGCTGGTAGCCCAGTTGGCGGGTATCGACCTCCGCGCGGTAGCGCAGTATTAAACCGTGCTCTTCCAAGGCCCGCACCCGGCGCAAACAGGGCGAAGGCGAAAGCCCGATTCGATCAGCCAGCTCCTGGTTACTGATGCGCCCCTCTTGCTGGAGAATATCCAAGATATGGCGATCAAAACGATCCAACACCAGTGGCGATATCGACATAAAAGGCATCTCCTGCCAAAAAATAAAATATAGAAGAAACTTCCTGCCAAATATTGCCTTACACACCCTATCTTCGCAAGAACCTAGCGCAGCAAACCCTTTACACTGTACCCGTTGCCAAAAGCAGCCAATCACTCAGTACGGCCGCCACAAGCAGCCGCGATCCATAAAACGGTTATTTCAGGAAGACCACTACTTTCAGGAAGTTCACAATGTCTGCTTTCGATCATCGCAAATATCGTCCTGCGCCCCGTGTGCCTGCCTTCAATCGCCAATGGCCGGATCGTGATCTAGATCACGCCCCGATCTGGGTGAGCGAAGACCTACGCGACGGCAATCAGGCGCTGCTTGAGCCGATGACCGTTGAGCAGAAGCAGCGCTTCTGGCAGCAGATCGTTAAAGTGGGTATCAAAGAAGTCATGGTCGGCTTTCCTTCCGCCAGCCAGCCCGACTACGACTTTGTGCGCTGGCTGATCGAAGAGAATCAAATTCCCGATGACGTCACCATTGCGGTACTGGTGCAGTGCCGTGAACACCTGATCGAAAAGACCTTTGCCTCCTTGGTCGGCGCCAAGCGCGCCATTGTTCACTTGTATAACTCTACCTCGACCATTCAGCGCGAGCGGGTGTTTGAGATGGATCGCGCCGGGATTGTCGATATCGCGGTGCAAGGGGCCACCTGGGTCAAAACCTACGCCGATCAGTACCCAGACATTGAATGGTGTTTCGAATACACCCCAGAGAGTTTTTCCAGTACCGAGATCGATTTCTCGCTGGAGATATGCGAAGCGGTGATGGATGTCTGGCAGCCAACGCCGGATAACAAGTGTATTCTCAACCTGCCCACCACGGTGGAGGTGGCGGGGCCGCACCATCACGCCGATCAGATAGAGTACTTCTGCCAGCATATCAGCCGCCGCGACAGCGTAATTATCTCGGTGCACACCCATAATGACCGCGGTGGCGCCGTCGCCTCGGCTGAACTCGCCCTGCTAGCGGGTGCCGAGCGGGTGGAAGGCACCCTACTGGGCAACGGCGAGCGTACCGGCAATATGGATATCGTTACCCTGGCCATGAACCTTTATAGCCAAGGCATCGACCCGCAACTGGATCTCTCCAACCCCGATGAAATCATTCAGGTGGTTCACGAGTGCACCGGTATTACCATGCACCCGCGCCACCCCTGGGTAGGTGAAATGGTGTATACCGCCTTCTCGGGCAGCCACCAGGATGCGATTCGTAAGTCCCTCAAGCATCAAAAGCCCGACGAGCCCTGGCAAGTGGCGTATCTGCCCATCGATCCCCATGACATCGGCCGCGACTACCAGGCGGTGATTCGCGTCAACAGTCAGTCCGGCAAGGGCGGCATGGCTTTCCTGCTGGAGCGCGATTACGGCATCAACCTCCCGCGCTGGATGATGCTCGCCTTGGCGCCTTACGTGCAGCAAGAGAGCGAACAGCGCGCCAGCGAGCTTTCCAGCGAAATAATTCGCCAGGTGATGTTCGATAATTTCACTCAAGAGGCGCCGCTCACGCTTGTCGACTATCGGCTTTCCAAAGGTCAGCAGGAAGGCATTGAGGTCACGCTGCAACAGGGTAACGAAACGCTGCGCCTCTCAGGCAAAGGGAACGGTGCCATGTCCGCGTTTACCGATGCATGGCAGCGCCACTCCGGCAGCAGCGTGGGGATTATCGATTACAGCGAGCACTCGCTGGGTGCCAGCAGCGAAGCCAATGCGATCGCCTTCGTTCAGCTCAATATCGATGGCCAGCGGCTCTGTGCGGTGGCCGAGGATAGCGACACAGTAAGCGCATCGCTCAAAGCGCTGCTGTCAGGCATTAACTCAGCCCTAACAGTGGAAAAGCGCCAGCATAAAGAAGCGGCTGCCGAAGCCTAGGCGGCTAAGGTCTCAGGGCTAAGTTTTAAGAACCAAGTTTTAAGAACCAAGTTTTAAGGATCAAGTTTTGAGGACTAAGTTTTAAGGATTAATCAGCACACTCAATACACTTAAGCACTAACGGATCCCAGGTGAGGCGTTTGGCTCCAATCCACTCGCCGCACTCGATACACTCACCAAAGCTTTCACTGTCAATGCGTTGCAGGGCAGAGGCAATTTGCTTCAGCTTTAACTGGCGGCGCTGCTCGCCTGCTTTAGCCATCGCCTGCCCCTGCATCGCATCCATCCGCGACAGCCGCCCTACCGACGTTTGATCCAACATCACCGTATCCCGGGAGTCTTCACTGCTGGCGCTTTCCTCGCGCAGCGTGGCATCTAGCGACAGCAATTTCTCACGGATAACGGCTATATCCACCTCAGGGTGATTCATCTGCGCCTCCAGTTAGCCTACAATCATTAACCAACAATCGTTAACCTACTAATTATTTGATCGCGAAGGGAACGTTACGATGGGCTATCGCACCCTGCTGCGCGATCACCGCAGCGTACTCAGTATCGCTTTTCTAGCAATGTTTAGCTCTAGCCTTGGGCAGAGCTATTTTATTGGCCTTTTTCAAGCGCCCCTTTCAGACAGCCTCGGGCTCAGCGTTGGCCAGTTCGGCACTGCCTATGCCGTGGTTACCCTAATAGCGGGGTTCTGCATGCTGCGCTTTGGGCCTACCATTGACTGGATTAACCCCCGGCGCTTTGCGGCCATCGTTTTAACCCTGCTATTAACCGGCGTTGTGCTGCTTACCTTATCGCCCTGGTGGTGGCTAGGGATAGTCGGCCTTGGCATAGTACGGCTATGTGGCCAGGGTATGTTGACCCACTTGGGCAATACCCTAGCTGCGCGTGAGTTTTCCACCATGCGCGGCCGCGCCATTGGGCTGGCTAACCTGGGAATCCCACTGGGTGAAGCGCTACTACCTCCATTGGTAGCTGCTGCGCTTATTTGGAGCAGTTGGCAAACCTTCTGGTGGCTGATGTGTGGCGTTATCGCCCTGCCGTGGCTGTGGCTACTATTCAAAGTGCCATGGCCCAGCGCACCGGGCGTTAAACCGACAAAACAAACGCCCCACGGCCCTCGCCCCTTTCGGGAAAAACGCTTTTGGCTGCTCATGCCGCTGCTCATGGCCCTGCCTATCACCATGACCGGGCTGTTTATTTATCAGGCCCAATTGACCGCAGCCCTCGATAGCTCGCTGGCCGTTTATGCCCTGGCGCTAACTGGCATGGGGATCGCCAAACTCCCAGGGGCGTTATTGGGCGGCCGCTGGGTAGATAAACTTGGCCCGGTGAAGCTCGCGCGCTTGTACCTGCTGCCCTACGCCATCGCCATGCTAATGGCGTTAACCATCGGCGGAAATATCAGTATTTGGGCGCTGATGGTGGGCGGTGGCTTAGCCATGGGCGCGCAGGAGCTGATTGCCTCTGGCCTGTTGATTAAGCTATGGGGGGCTGAGCATCTGGGTCGGGTACGTTCCGCGCTTAGCGCTGCCATGGTATTTTCCACCGGCATCGCGCCTGCTGTGCTGGGGTTAGCCATCAGCGCAGGCGCTCCGTTTCATGCACTTCTATTAGGCATGCTGGGGTTTATCATCGCCGGTTGGTTACTGGCCCAGCGCGTACTACGGGAAGCATCCAACATCACGGCTGAGCAGTAGCTTTCTTCAATCAGCGCAAAATCAACACCGGTAGCTGCGCCTTACGCAACATCGTGGTGGTGGTACTGCCAACTAACAGGTGGCGAATCCGCGAGTGACCATAGGCCCCCATCACCAGCATATCGATATCGTGATCTTGCTTATAGGTACGCAGCGTCTCTTCCACCTCGCCTGCGCGTATGGCTCCTTCCGCGGTGTGCCCAGCTTCACGCAGGATTTCCAGTGCCCAGGCAAGCTGCGAACGGTTTTCAGCGGTTTCTGCACCGACAATCACCACATGGCAGGTGGCACCCTCAAACAGTGGGCTTTTGGCCAGCATTTCGACGCCCTTACGGGCCGTGTTACTGCCGTCGAAGGCCATCATCACGTTGTGCGGTTGAGTGAACTGTTTGGGCACCATAAGAATCGGCCGGTGCATTTCCCGCACCACGCGCTCAAGGTTGGAACCTAAATGGCCGCTGGCTTGGTGCGCCGTCTCGCCGCGCTTGCCCACCACCAACAAACGCACTTCTTTTTCGTTCTCAACCAGGGTTTCCACCAGGGTGCCATTGCGCTGCAAGCATAAAAGGTCAGCAATACCGGCGTTGGCCGCACGCTCCTTGGCGGCATCCAACAGCAGGCGACCGCGTTCACGGGAAACCTTCGCATGCTGCTCTTCAATGCCGGAGAGCTTTTCCAGCAGATGTTCCCGGGTACCCAGGCCTAGATTACCGGTTAAATCGGGCTCGGCTACCTGGACATGGTTATCTACCGTATGAATAAAACTGAGCGGGGCGTTGAGCGCTTTGGCGGCCCAGGCCGCGTAATCACACACACCTTCTGAAAATTGAGAACTATCAATAGCTGCCAACACGCGATCTGACATGAATTACTTCTCCTTGAGCGGGTGCATCAACGTTGTTGTTATATTCTCATCCTTTTCTACACGAACTCATTGACCAGCGACAGTCTAAAACGTTCTTTCGTACTGTTCGGACACTCTAAAACGTGCATGCTACACTTAGCAGCCTATTAATTTAGCAGCCCATTAACTGAGTAACTCATTCATTGAGTGACCTATTCATTAAGTGATCGAAGGGGGCGCGAGCATGGGGCATGGCTTAATAAGCGTACTGCTAGTGGCGTTGGGCGGCACACTCGGTGGCATGGGGCGATTTGGCATTTCTAACCTGATGGCGCGCTGGTGCGGTAAAGCCTTTCCTTGGGGAACACTAATCGTTAACGCCAGCGGTGCCTTTATCGCAGGCTGTTTATTAGGCAGCCAGGGCATACCCAGCGAGCAACCTTCGCTTATTTGGCTATTTATGGTGGCCGGGCTGCTAGGGGGCTACACCACGGTTTCTTCTTTTAGCCTACAAACCATTGAGCTATGGCAGAGCGGCCAAGCGCTGCGCGCGGGGCTCAATGTGGGCGCTACCCTGCTGCTCGGTTTAGCCATGGTAGCATTAGGCTGGCTGGTCACTGGAGGCTCCCTATGAGCGTCTGGAAAGCCTATTTAGCCGTAGGAGTGGGCAGTGGACTTGGCAGCGTATTGCGTTACGGTGTCTCGCTTGGCGCTTTTGCAACGCTTGGAGGGGCCTTTCCCTGGGGCACGCTAGCCGTTAACGTACTGGGCTCTTGCCTGATTGGCTGGCTGGCAGCAAGGATTAGCCGCAGCCCTCACAGCAGCATGACTCGCTGGCAGCCCTTCTGGGTGGCCGGGTTTTGCGGCGGTTTTACTACCTTTTCACTGTTTAGCTTAGAAACCATGCACTTTATAGCGCAAGACCAGTTGGGGATGGCGCTTATATACATCGCAATCAGCTTACCTTTATGGCTGCTAGCAGCTATCGTCGGCGAGCGTATCGCGCTTGCTCATCGGCAAGCTTAACCTCCAATGAAGCAACGTTTATGCGCGACCAGTTAGAACAGCAGCAGTCTTGGATCTATCTGGGCTTTATCTGCCTGGGGCTCGCGCTGGGTAGTGGGCTGCCAGCGCTATCTGCGACGCTGCAGCAACTACTATGGCCGCTCCTTGGCCTATTACTGTACGTCACGTTTACCCAAATTCCGCTGCTGCATATTGCTCAGAGCATGAAAGATAAGCGTTTTATGGCTGCGCTGATGGTCGGTAATTTTATCGCCATTCCAGCCTTTTTAGCGCTTTTAGTAGTTTGGTTACCGCTCTCCCCTCCTGTCTTGGCTGGCGTTTTACTGGTCTTGCTGGTGCCCTGCACCGATTGGTTTATTACTTTCACGCATTTAGGCAAAGGGGATACCGCTCGGGCGGTTGCTGCCACTCCGCTACTGCTACTGGTGCAGATGATCGCACTCCCGGTTTATTTATGGCTGTTTTTAGGCAGTGAATGGTTTCAGTTAACGCTTTCAACCGAGCTGCTTCGCGCTTTTGCGGGGCTTATCCTTACGCCCTTAGCGCTAGCCTGGTTAACGGAATACGCCGCCCAACGACATAAAGCAGTTGAACGTAGCGTGCATAAACTGGGGTTACTGCCGGTACCTTTATTGGCGTTAGTGGTGTTCATCATCGCTGCATCGCAAATTAAAACAGTGCTGGGACTTAGTCAGGTATTAGTTCAGGTTGTGTTTATTTTTATCGGCTTTCTACTCTTTGCAGCACTATTGGGTAAGGGGCTTGGCAAGTTGTTTAAACTGCCAACCACTAGCGCCCGAACCCTGGCGTTTAGTTTTGGTACGCGTAACTCTTTTGTGATGCTGCCTATCGCCCTGACGCTACCTAGCGCCTGGCAGGCCGCTGTCGTGGTGATTGTGTTTCAATCATTGGTTGAGCTATTTGGCATGGTGGCGTTCTTACGCTGGGTGCCCAGTAAGTTACTGCCAAAACCCTAGCTTGAAAAGCTTAAGGTTAAATAGCCATTAGCTAACGCGAGTGTATCCTCCCAGCACACCCTGCTTACTCATCACCAACTGCCAAAGGTGAAGCTCCCGGGCCCGGAAAGCCCCTGCGCACATAAGCAAGTAGTAGCGCCACATGCGATAAAAACGCTCGCCATACTGGGCTTTAAATGACGGCCAATGCTTCTCAAAGTTATGGTGCCAAGCCATTAGAGTTCGGTCATAGTCGGCCCCAAAGTTATGAACATCCTCCACCACAAACAGCGCTTCAGCGGCATCCGTGATTTGCCCCAAAGTGGGGAGTTCACCATTGGGAAAAATATACTTATCAATCCAGGGGTCAGTCACCGTGTGGCTTACGTTCTTGCCGATGGTATGCAGCAAAAACAGCCCTTCATCTTTTAAGCAGCGGTTAGCAACGCTCATATATTCACGGTAGTTTTTATGCCCCACATGCTCGAACATGCCGATACTAACGATACGGTCAAACTGCTCGCTCTCATTACGGTAATCCTGCAAGCGAAACGCTACCGGCAACCCTTTTTTGATCAGTCGCTGTCCGAACTCAGCTTGCTCTTTGGAGATCGTCAGACCCACGCACTCAACACCATAATGCTCAGCAGCGTAGGCCATAAAACTCCCCCAGCCGCAGCCGATATCCAACACTTGCATGCCAGGCTTTAATTGCAATTTACGGCAGACCAAGTCGAGTTTGGCTTCCTGGGCCTCGTTCAAGGTTTGAGCATGTTTCCAGTAGCCACAGGTATAGGTCATGCGCTGGTCTAGCATGGCAGCGTAGAAGTCATTACCAAGATCGTAATGCTTTTCGCCCACTTCCCAGGCGCGCTTAGCCGTTTGACGATTCAGCAAACGCGACCGCAGCGAGTGATAAACCAACTGGGTAGGCTTGATGCGCTGCCCAAGCCGAGCACGCATTAACCGATAGAATAGTTCATCCAGTCGTTCAGCGTCCCACTCCCCCTTCATGTAGCTTTCGCCAAGCCCAAGATTACCTCGCGAAAGGGCGCTATCGATAACGCCAGGCGCTTTCAGTTGCATATCCCAGGGGCGATTGCCGTCGAGCTGAATATCGGCCTGGGCCAGCAAATCGGCAACAAACCGGTGAGAAGTCGACGCTCCATCGAAGCCAACAGGTGGTTTTTCCAACATAGGCATGTTCACAGCAGGCTCCTCGCGCTATTCCTGTGAGTGAATGGATCACAACCTGTCTATCAGCATAGAAGCGCATTGCAATATAAGCATTTTTTGATGGAGACGACTGACACCCTACAAGCTCTAAGCGATGTCTTTTAACGCAGCGCTGGCATGCTGGCTTCCCCTGGCTAGCTACCCAGTAAGGGACTGCCAGCACATAAATAGTTACCCACTATGGTACCTATACTTAAGCGACCCCAGGGTGCCAACGGATCTTTATTCTGCTAACATTATTGTCGCGGTTCCTGGCTAACAGGCTTCTTTAGCGAAGATTTTTCGCTGTCGATTGAACATCAACAGGACCATAAAACATGCCCCACCTACTCTCAGGGTTGATGACTCCACCCTAGCTGATTGCCTGACATTTATGCACTCCGCTTGATTGTTTCTCATGTCTAATCACATGAAAAACAATCAGTTATTTATTGGCAAATGCAATAAGTGCTGGCAATGATGACTACTGACCCTCCCTAAGCTTTGTTTGACCACTCAGACTAAAAGCGCTTACCCCTTGATTGGTAAGTTTTTTTAATCTTCAAACAAGGCTATCGAATTGCAAAATTTACCCATCCCCCATACGGCATTCTTCGACGAAACCTCCTCCTCCCAGCGGTTTGTGGCTAGCCTGCTTGAAAAAGCAGATATTCAGATCAATGGTGATCGTCCCTGGGATATGCAGCTAAATGCCCATGGGGTGATAGAAGACGCCTTAGCAAGAGGCAATCTCGGCCTCGGCGAGCGTTATATGGACGGTGATTGGGACGCTGCACAGCTTGACAAGTTCTTTTTCAAACTGATGCGTGCACGGCTGCCAGATCAGGTCAATCACAGCAAATTGGTGTTTCACCACCTAAAAACACGTTTAGTTAACTTACAAACCGCTAAACGTGCGTTTCAAGTAGGTGAAGCGCATTACGACCTTGGCAACGAGTTTTACGCTGCCATGCTCGATAAGCGCATGACCTATACCTGCGGCTACTGGAAAGATGCCAAGACACTCGACGAAGCCCAGGAAGCAAAGCTTGATCTAATTTGCCGCAAGCTCGAACTAAAACCCGGTATGCGCGTGCTGGATATTGGCTGTGGTTGGGGCAGCTTTATGGCTTACGCCGCCGAACATTACGGCGTTGAGTGCGTGGGCCTGACGATTTCAAAAGAGCAAACCGAGTACGGCAAACAGCTAATGCAGAGCGGGCTTCCCGTTGAGTTCCGGTTAAAAGATTATCGCGATGAGACAGAGCAGTTTGACCGCATTGTCAGCGTCGGCATGTTTGAGCATGTGGGCCGTAAAAACTACCGTGAGTACATGAAAGTCGCTAACCGCTGTTTAAAAGATGACGGTCTCTTCTTACTGCATACCATTGGCAAAAATGTGCGCCACACCTCCCCCGACCCCTGGATTGATAAATATATCTTCCCCAATGGCGAACTCCCAGCCCTGAGCCAAGTGACTAACGCAGCGGAATCGCTGTTTGTGGTGGAGGATGTTCACAACTTCGGGGCGGATTACGATCGCACACTGATGGCTTGGCACGATAACTTTGAAGCCAATTGGCCCCAGTTTAAAGACCAATTCAGCGAGCGTTTTTACCGTATGTGGCGTTACTACCTGCTGAGCTGTGCTGGCGCATTTCGTGCACGTGAAATACAGCTTTGGCAGTTTGTGCTCAGTAAAAAGGGTGTCGTCGGTGGCTATAACCGCATTAGCTAACAACTTAAGCCGGGGAGCCGCGAGCATAACTATCACGGCTCAGCGGCAACCTGAACAGCTCCCATCGTGCGCACAGAATCATCTTTATGAACGTCGGCCCTGTCTAGCGGTCAATTTTAACGAGTCGACCCTTCAACCTACCCCAGATACCTTTGCTTAAGGTCGCTGGTAACTGCATGAGGCAACTCAATGGCACGGTTACACAACGGCTTCTGCCCTACCCCACCCTAGCGCTACTCCATCCAGACAACGCTATGCATTCATTGCGTTTCAAAACGCAATGACTTTGCCAAAACGACCTGTGAGTGGAGCGACCATGCAAGTACAAAACGCCTTTATCCCCAACATCGACGAATTAACAACATCCACTGAGTGGACTAGCGTGCACAGTTATTTACCCACCAACGCCAAAGCACCCCTGCTTGTGGTTTATCGCGATATCCATGGAGCTGGCGTGACATCGGCTATTTTAGAGCGCGGGCGGTTTTTGAGCGTTACCAACCGCGCCTTGGTACGCGGCGTGCAGGCTTGGCGTTACATGGATGAATAAGCTTTTCTAACGGCCTTTCTAGTCCGATACAACATCACTATTTTCTTACTTAACAGGCACCATGGATACTAAAACTGAGACCTCCCAACGCGACGCCGAACACCGCCAATTAATGCACACCCTTGAACGCATTGACCTTAACATAGAAGAAATTAATCAGCGCTTAGCGGCTTATGCAGAGGATATACAGGCCCAGAAAGAGTATTTATGGACAAGCCGGGATGAAATGGATCACATCGAGAAGATCTCCGCCCGCGAGTCCATTGAGCAGGCGGTGATGACCGGCGATAATGCGCTGGCACGTCGCCATAAGCTCGAAAAACTCAGGCATTCTCCCTACTTTGGGCGTTTCGATTTTTCCCGGCAAGGCACTTCTGACGCAGCTCCCACGCCTATCTATATCGGCATTCACCACTTTTATGATGATTTGACCGGTCACAGCCGTGTACATGACTGGCGGGCACCCATTGCATCACTGTTTTACGATTACGAAACCGGGCCCGCCAGCTATCAGAGCCCAAAGGGGGAGATTAGTGGCCACATCACCCTTAAGCGTCAATTCAGAATCAAAAAAGCCAACATCGAGCTAATGATCGATAGCGATGTGCATGTGGTCGATGACGTGCTTCAGGACACGCTGAGCCAAGCCTCTGACGACACCATGAAGAACATCGTCGCCACTATTCAGCGTGATCAAAATGCGATTATCCGTAACGACGAAGCCCATACCTTGATTATTCAAGGGGTAGCAGGCTCCGGAAAAACCTCGATTGCGCTACATCGAATTGCTTTTCTGCTGTATCGATTTAAAGACACGCTCACCTCCGAAGATATTTTGATTATCTCGCCCAACCAAGTATTTTCCGACTACATCGCCAACGTGCTACCCGAACTGGGGGAAGAGACGGTTAATCAGGTGGGTATGGAAACCCTGGCCGATGAGCTTCTCAGCAGTCAGTACCGGTTTGAGACATTCTTTGAGCAAACCACGGCACTACTGGAAAAGAATGACGAGGCCATGAAAGCACGCCTGTATTTCAAAGCCTCACCAGAATTCCTTAAGGAGCTCGATCGTTATGCAGCCGAAGTAGAGGCAACGCGTTTCACGGCTGAAGATATTTGGATTGCACGGCGATTGGTGCCTGGCTGGTTACTGGAGGAGGTGTTTAAAAAGCATCGCAACCTACCCACCAATGAGCGACTCAGGCAGGTGAGCTGGGAAATAGAGCAAAAAATAGGCAATCAGTATAACTATGATTTAGAGCCCGACGAGCGCAAGACGTTAAAAGCCACCATTAAGGGTATGCTAAAACAGAAAACCCTGCGCGAGACCTATAAGGAGTTTTACACTTGGCTGGGAAAACCCGAACTGTTCAAAACGGCTTCCCGGGGGCGCCTTGAGTACGCCGATGTTTTCCCCCTGATCTACCTAAAGATGCGCTTAGAGGGCGTGCACTCCCGCTGGCGGAATGCCAAGCATCTGTTAATCGATGAAATGCAGGACTATACGCCAGTCCAGTACGCGGTGATTGGTCAGCTGTTTCGTTGCAAAAAAACCGTGCTAGGCGATAGCTACCAATCGGTTAACCCCTATAGCGCCTCGAAAGCCGAGCAGATACGCCAGGTGCTGCGTCAGTCCATGTACGTGACGCTGAATAAAAGTTACCGCTCCAGTATCGAAATAACCCGCTTCGCCCAGCATATCGCCTATAACCCCGATCTAGAACCGATCGAGCGCCATGGCAAACCGCCTGCCATTCACCGCTGCTCATCGCGTAAGCAATCGCACACTGCCATTCAGCAACTAGCCCATGAGTTTACAGCCTCAACGCATAACACCTTAGGTATTGTGTGCAAAACCCAAAAGCAGGCCAGTCTCGTTTTTAAAGCGTTAGAAGGACAATTCGATAAGCTACAGTTACTCACTGAGCAAAGCACTGCTTTTGGGCAAGGCATTATTATCTGTACTGCCCATATGGCGAAGGGCTTGGAATTTGACCGTGTGATTGTGCCCGAGGTAACGGCCACCCATTACGCAACGGATATGGAGCGCAACTTACTCTACGTGGCCTGTACACGGGCGATGCACCAGCTTGACCTGACTTACCATGATCAGCCCTCGCATTTTATTGAACACCTAACTCAAGCGGCTTAATTTTCTAATCTCATCAAAAAAGCCGGCACACTCAATAAGTGAGGGCCGGCTGCGGGGTAAATTACGCAATGCGAGCTAAAATTGTTCGCGCTTTTCTCAGTGCGTCTTAGCGCAGAATCAGCACCGGTATGCGACTGCCGCGTAGCATCGCCGTGGTGGTGCTGCCAACCAGTAGATGCCGAATACGCGAGTGCCCGTAGGCACCCATCACCAGTAGATCAATGCTGTGCTCTTTTTCGTAAGCCTGTAGCGCTTCGTCTACTTCACCGGCACGAATCGCGCCTTCGGCTTGATGACCGCCGTCACGTAATGTATTTAACGCCCACTCAAGTTCAGAGCGGCGTTCAGCCGTCTCTGCTCCCACGATGAGCACGTGGCATTCAGTGCCTGTAAATAGCGGTGAACGCGCCAGCATTTCAACGCCCTTGCGGGCGGTTTTGCTACCGTCAAAGGCCATCAGGATCTTTTCAGGACGCTTGAAAGTCTTCGGCACCATGAGGATCGGGCGGTGCATTTCACGCACTACCCGCTCAAGATTAGAGCCGAGGTGGCCACTGGCCTGGTGTGCAGTTTCTCCGCGCTTACCCACCACCAGCAACCGTACGTCTTTTTCAAGTTCTACTAGCGTTTCAACCAGAGTACCGTTGAGCTGGCGGGTAATGGGATCACTGATCCCATCTTCCAAAGCTCGCGCTTTGGCCGCTTCCAGCATCAGCTTGCCCTGTTCGCGATTGACCTTAGCGCGCTGCTCATCAAGCTCAGAAAGCTCTTTCATCAGCCGTTCGCGGGCACCGAAACGCAGGTTGCCGGAAAGGTTCTGCTCTTCGGGTACTTCTGAGTGGTTGTCGACCACATGCACAAAGGTTAACGGTGCATCCATGGCTAAGCTTGCCCAGGCGGCGTAATCGCACACACCTTCGGAAAACTGGGAGCCGTCAATGGCGGCTAATACCTGTTCTGACATATCGCTCTCCTTGTCTTGATTAGTGGCCGCCCATTAACTTTTCAACCGCTTCGGGGTCATTGTGTACCGCGTAGCGATCCACCACCGTCGCGCTGGCTTCGCTCAAGCCCACCATCTCTACTTCGGTACCTTCACGGCGGAATTTAATCACCACGCGATCCAGCGCCTGAACGGCAGTGATATCCCAGAAGTGCGCACGGGAAAGATTGATGGTGACTTTATCAATGCTCTCTTTAAAGTCGAAGGCGGCGATAAAGCGCTCGGATGAAGCAAAGAACACTTGACCCACAACATCGTATTCACGTTCTTTACCAGCCTCAATTTCTTTAGAGCCGATGTACATGATGTTGCCAACTTTGTTGGCAAAGAACATTGCCGCTAGTAACACGCCAACAAATACGCCAATCGCCAAGTTGTGAGTACCGACAGTCACGATAACGGTAGCCACCATGACAAAGTTAGTACTCATGGGGTGCTTCTTCAGATCGCGGATCGATTCCCAGCTAAAGGTACCGATCGCCACCATAATCATTACCGCTACAAGAGCAGCCATGGGAATCTGTGATACCCAGTCGGCCAGGAAAACTACCATCAATAACAATGAAATACCGGCAATTAACGTTGAGGTACGACGACGACCACCTGATTTAATATTGATCACCGACTGACCAATCATGGCACAGCCTGCCATACCACCAATTAAGCCTGAACCGATGTTGGCAATACCCTGGCCTTTACACTCGCGGTTTTTATCGCTTTTGGTATCGGTTAAGTCATCAATGATTGTTGCGGTCATCATGGACTCAAGCAGGCCCACTACGGTTAGCATCAGTGCGGTCGGTAGAATGATCATCAAGGTTTCGAGATTTAGCGGCACATCGGGCCACAAAAACATCGGTAGGCTATCCGGCAATTCACCCATATCGCCAACGCTGCGAATCTCCATACCGGTCATCATGTACACGACGGTAAGAACAACAATACATACCAGTGGCGAAGGAATTGCTTTGCCGACGACCGGCACATAAGGAAAGCCATAAATGATGGCTAAGCCTGCAAGGGTCATGGCATAAACGTGCCAAGTAACGTCGGTTAATTCTGGCAACTGGGCCATAAAGATTAGAATAGCCAACGCGTTGACAAAGCCAGTGACCACCGAGCGCGATACAAAGCGCATCAACTCAGCGAGCTTTAGATAGCCAGCAATAATCTGCAACACACCGGTTAAAATCGTGGTGGCCAGCAGGTATTCCAAACCGTGCTCTTTCACCAGTGTGATCATCAGTAACGCCATGGCGCCTGTTGCCGCTGACACCATGCCAGAACGGCCGCCGGTAAAGGCGATAATCACACAGATAGCGAAGGACGCGTAAAGGCCGACCTTGGGGTCAACGCCTGCGATGATCGAGAACGCGATGGCCTCGGGTATAAGCGCTAGCGCCACGACAATCCCCGCAAGGGTGTCGCCCTTGAGGTTAGAGAGCCAAGATTGTTTAAACTTTTCGTACATGCGAGGGGTCCACGGTTTTAGGTTAATAACAGGCCAAAAGCAGTAGAACAGCGCAGCCAACTATAGGAAGCACCGCCAACACATTGGCACGCTGGGATGATCAGCTTTTTATTTTAAATAATGATGAGCTAGCGTTAGGTACGGCTAAATTCAGGTGCTTGAAATTTGAGCGTTAAAAACTAGCCGTTAAGAACTTTGGCCGCTAAAAACAAGTACCAGAAAGCTATGACAGAGCAGTGAAAGCACTATCAGCACCTTAAAGGGGGGCTTGGAGGGCTAGGGTGGAGTCATCAACCCAGAGAAACGCTGTGTGAATATGGTCATTGGCAAGATTCTTTCCTGTTACAAAAGAGTGTTGCGAACAGAGCATTGCAGAAAGCACGGTGCGACAAAGTGGCGTATCCTACCAGCAATCGTGTTGCATTGCACCTAACGTCTAACGTAACCGAATAAGTTCCCGCGTTTAGTAAATAATCCTCCTACTTAAGGAAGAGTGACCTTAGTCCCGCTTTTGACGTATCATTGCGCCGTTAAAAGAGACGTTGATTGCCAACTATTCACGTTGAAGCGGCACGGTTTTTCCGCCGATAAGTCGATTAAAGAGGAGCAGTACATGAGCCAATCTATTGCAGTCATCAAGGGCGACGGCATCGGCCCAGAAATTATGGATGCCACGCTGCGTGTACTCGACGCGTTAGATTGCGGCTTAACCTACCAGCATATTGATGCGGGCTTAGGGGCACTTGAGCAACATGGCACGCTGATCCCTCAAGAATCGTTAGATGCCATCGAAAAATACGGCATAGCGCTTAAAGGCCCGCTGACTACGCCGATTGGCAAAGGCTTCTCTTCGATTAACGTACAGCTGCGTCGTCACTTTGATCTTTACGCTAACGTGCGCCCGGCGATTAGCTTCCCCGGCACCCGTTCGCGTTACGACGACATTGATATGATCACCGTGCGCGAAAACACCGAAGGCGCGTATCTTTCCGACGGCCAGGAGATGATCGACGGCGGCGATACGGGTATTTCAGTCATCAAAGTCACTCGCAAAGGCTCTGAGCGTATTGTTCGCTACGCTTTTGAACTGGCCAAAAGCAACGGTCGCAAAAAAGTCACCGCGGTACATAAAGCCAATATCATCAAAACCAGCTCTGGCCTTTTCTTGGACGTGGCGCGCGAAATCGCCAAAGAGTACCCCGAGATCGAATTCCAGGAGATGATCGTCGATAACGCCTGCATGCAGCTGGTAATGAACCCGCATCAGTTTGATGTGGTCGTCACCACCAACCTGTTTGGCGATATCCTCTCTGACCTTTGCGCTGGCTTAGTGGGCGGTTTGGGCTTGGCCCCAGGTGCGAACATCGGAGAAAAGGCGGCGATATTTGAGGCCGTGCACGGCTCAGCACCGGATATCGAAGGCAAAAATATCGCCAACCCTTGCGCGCTGCTGCTAGCCGCTGCCCAGATGCTTGATCACCTGGGCATGGCGGAGAAAGGTACCGCTATCCGCCAGGGTATTCGTACCGTGCTGGAAACTCGCCGCGATATGGTCACCCCCGATATGGGCGGCACTGGCTCTACCGACTCCTTCGCCCAGGCGCTGGTGGAATACGTTCAGGGCTAAGGCGTACAGAGCAACTAGTCCGCCTCTTTCTAGCTGATCACTTTCTAACCGATCACTTGCTAGCCCAGGTCATTAAAGCGGTAACGCAATAGGTACAACGCATTGAGGGTGACCAACACGGTCGCCCCAGTGTCTGCCATTACCGCGACCCACATCCCAGTAAACCCCAGCACCGTCGAGACCAAAAACAGCGCTTTAAAGCCAAGCGCCAACGCCACGTTGGTTTTGACGTTGCGCATGGTGGCCCGGGAGAGAGCGATCATTTCGGCAATCCCGCCTACCCGGTTTTTAAGCAGCGCGGCGTCGGCGGTTTCAAGCGCCACATCGGTGCCACTGCCCATGGCGATGCCCACCTCTGCCGCGGCGAGTGCCGGTGCATCGTTAATACCATCGCCTACTTTGCCAACTGGCCCCAGCCCTTGTGCTTGCCATTGGCGCACGCGCTGAGCTTTGTCTTCGGGCATTAACTCGCCTTCCGCTTCAATGCCTAACTGTTCACCTATAGCGGCTACGGTGCGGGCATTGTCTCCGCTTAACATAACGGCTTGAACACCTAAGCGCGCTAACGCTTGAAGACCCTTTTGTGCATCTTCACGAGGCTCATCACGCAGGGCGATCAACCCAATAGGCCGTTCGTTTTCTACCAATACCGCGAGGCTTTTACCTTGAGTTTCCAATGCCTCGATACGTGCGCTCCATTCATGTGCTGAATTACTTGAACGTTGCAAGTAGCGTGGGCTAACGAGCATCAGCTCACGCCCTTCCACCTGCCCGGCTACGCCCTGCCCCGCTAGCGCCCGTCCGCCGTCTACTTTGGGCAACATAGCTTCTGGCTGCTGGGCGCCATTATTTTGAAAACAGACCTTATGAAAATAGTCGCTAATAGCGACGGCAAGGGGGTGGCTTGACCCCTGCTCCAGGGCGGCGGCTAGGCGCACTATTTCATCGCTACTGTTTTTAACGGCAAGGCCGCCATTAAAGCTCTCTACATCCGTTACCATGGGCTTGCCCGCGGTCAGCGTGCCGGTTTTATCCAGCGCAACCCGTTTGAGCTTGCCTAGCTGCTCTAACACCGCACCACCTTTCATTAACAGGCCGTTGCGGGCACCCACCGATAACCCCGCCGCAATCGCCGCGGGCGTCGAAATCACCAGCGCACAGGGGCAGGCTATCAGCAGCAGCGCTAAGGCGCGGTAGATGGATTCTGACCATAGCATCGACGACACCAGCGGCGGCACGATAGCCACCAGCAGCGCCACACCCACCACCGCAGGCATATAGTAAAACGCAAAGCGGTCAATAAAGCGCGCCACCGGCGCTTTCGCTGCCTGGGCCTCTTCGACTAGCTTAATCACCCGGGCGATAGTGTTATTTTCAGCGCTGCGGGTTACCTCGACTTCAAGCACACCGTTTAGATTGACGGTGCCAGCAAACACCGTATCGCCTTCGCCACGCTCCCGTGGCACCGACTCGCCGTTGACCGGCGACTCATCGATTGAGGAGCGGCCGGCGGTAATTTGCCCATCGCAGGGCAGCCTGTCCCCGGGGCGTACCTGTACCCGTTGCCCCAGCTGAAGCGAAGCAGCGGCTATCTCGCGCACTTCGCCCTGATCGAGTAATCGCGCGCTGGAGGGCGTCAGCTTGGAAAGTGCCGAGATACTGCGCCGGGCTTGAGCAGCAGCAACACCCTCCAGCAGCTCACCCACGGCAAACAGAAACACCACCACCGCCGCTTCAGCTGCGGCGTTAATGGCCAGCGCCCCCACGGCGGCAATGCTCATCAGCATTTCAATGGTGAAGGGGTTGCCCAATTTGAGCGCTTGCCAGGCATGCTGAATAATCGGCACCAGGCCAACCAGCGTCGCCGCGATAAAGGGCCAACTGCCCAGCGCAGGCCAGGCAAATTTAAGCCCCCAGGCAAGCGCCAGCAATGCGCCACTGACTATCACCAGTCGCCCTTTTGGCGATTGCCACCAAGAAGGCGATTTTTTCGATTCAGCCGTGTCCGCCGACTCATCTAACACCCGGTAACCGAGAGCGCTAATCGTCGCCTCAATTTCAGTGCGTGCCAGCGATTGCCCTGGCGATGGGGTGAGTTGTACCGACCCCGCCAGTGAACTCGCGGAGACTTGATCAACGTGGTTTAAGCGCTTTAGCGCTGATTCGACTTTACGTTCGCAGCCGCCGCAGTCCATGCCCTGCACACGCAGGGTGGTCGTCGTAGCGGATTTTGAGTTACTCATCGCACGGTGCTCCAAGTTCGTCTATCTTAGGAGCAGCGTAATACCTGTAGTTACTAGAGGTTCAAGTAATGAAAGAGCAAAAACCAGCGCCATCCACTACTGAGCGCTATATTGGCATTGGCGAACTGGCACGGGAGTCCGGCTGCAAGCCCGAAACGGTGCGCTATTACGAACAGATTGGGCTACTACCTTCAGCGCCGCGCAATGAAGGTAACCAGCGGCGCTACACCACGGCCGCCATCCGCCGCTTGACGTTTATTCGTCATGCACGGGACTTTGGTTTTTCGGTGGAAGCGGTAAGGGAATTGCTGGAAATGGCCGACCACCCAGCGATGCCTTGCCAGGAGGTGGATACGCTGGCGAAGCGTCACCTTGCCGAAGTCGAGGCACGTCTTGCGCGACTCACCGCGGTGCGCGATGAGCTCCAACGCATGATCAACCAGTGCGCAGGGGGCAGTGTTGGCCAGTGCCATATCATTGACGTGCTCAGCGACCACCGGCTGTGCCATCAAGTGGAGCCTCACGGTGGCGCGGATGTCATCGGCTAGGGGTGAGTTAAACTGGATTAACCCAGCCACACATCTAAAAACAGCATAATCACCAGCCCCATCGCCAAACCGAAGGTGGCTTTTTTCTGGTGCCCGCAGCGGTGGGTTTCGGGGATGATTTCGTGGCTGATGACATACAACATGGCACCGGCGGCAAACGCCAGCCCCCAGGGCAACAGTATTTGCGAAACGCTGACAATACTGGCACCAAACAGCCCACCGACGGGCTCTATAAGACCGGTCAGGGCGGCAATCGACCAGGAGCGCCATTTCGAGTAGCCCTCTCCCATCAAAGCGACCGCTACGGCCAGGCCTTCCGGCATGTTCTGTAGCCCAATACCGATCGCCAGCGGCATGCCGCCTTCTAAACCATTGGCGCCAAAGCCGACCCCCACTGCCATTCCTTCCGGCAGATTGTGGATAGTAATGGCAAATACAAACAGCCAGACACGGCGCAATGAGGCGGCCTCAGGGCCCTCACGGCCTTGGGCAAAATGCTCATGAGGAAGGTGCTCGTTAAGCAACGCAATGGCGCCCATGCCCAGCAAAATAGCCGCACAGACAATTGCAGCGGGCACGGGGCCACCGGCATAGTAGATTTCTGCAGCGTCCAGGGCGGGGATAATCAGTGAGAAAAATGACGCCGCCAGCATTACCCCCGCCGCAAAGCCCAGCGCTAAATCGCGAAAGCCTCGACTAGGCGTTTTACCTAGCAGCACCGGTAGTGCGCCCACCGCCGTCAACAATCCGGCAATTAAGCTGCCCAAAAACCCCAGTAACAATGTATTTTCCATGGACAGCATAAACTCAATTGGCAAACAGAAAGGCATCAAAGAGAACGCCACGTTGTTGTCTAACGTGACCTCAACACGTACTTTAACGCACTAACACCTAATGAATAAATAATGATGGCCTTCATCAGCACGATGTCAGTGCGTGCCCTGGGGACATCAATAAAGGGATCCTTGTGCCTCTTTCCGCTACCTTAGCCGCCGCCCACTTTACCCAGCTACGACCTCGCTTAGTGGCCTTTGCGCGGTTGCAGCTACGTGATGCAACCGCCGCTGAAGATGCGGTACAGGAAACCTTGCTCACCGCCTTTGAGAAAAGCGCTACCTTTGAAGGTCGCTCCGAGTTCGAGACGTGGGTATTTGGCATTTTAAAGTACAAAATTCTGGATCAACTGCGTCAGCAGCGCCGTCAAGGGACTTGGCAACCGCTAGACCAGGACTTAGACGACGATACCCTTGATCGTCTATTTCAACAGGATGGTCACTGGCAGAGCGCTGCCCGCCCTAGCCACTGGGGCGAGCCTGGGCAGGTATTAGAAAACCAGCGTTTTTGGCAAGTATTTGATGCCTGCCTAATCGCCTTACCGGAAAGCATTGCACGGGTATTTACCCTGCGTGAACTCATGGGGCTTTCCACCGCTGATATCTGTAAGGAAACCGGCATTACTGAAACCAACTGCTGGGTTATCTTACACCGTGCGCGTTTGCGGCTAAGAGAGTGCTTGGATCATGGTTGGTTAAATTAGTTGAAAAGGAGCCTGATATGCTTATGTGCCGCGAAGCCACGGCGTTGATGTCCTTAAAGCAGGACAAAACCCTAACGTTACGTGAAAAGATGGCGCTGCGTATTCACCTGTCGATGTGCCAGGCCTGCCGCACCTGCGCCCGCCAATTCGACCTGTTGCATCAAGCTGGCAAACATCATCCGGCCTGCCAGTATAATTCTCGCCAAACGTTAGACGATTAGCCCCTTCAACCAGGCACTGCAAACCACCTCACGCCCCTCTTACGCTTCCCATCAGCAGAAACTTGCGTGCGCCCAACAAAAATATTATACAAAATCTATACATTGAAGTGCTTTTGTTTAGAATTTTCTCTACAATTAAAATTATACACATACTGTACAAGAAGTTAAAAGAATCGGTTGGCCTCCACTGCTTTTTCCAAATTGCTCGAACAAGCAGCTTTTCAGGTGACATCAGCTAACGCTATTTATCATGAACAGTCTGGCTAGATGCCCTGATGATTAGCCGAAACTTATGTCAAAAAACACCTAAAAACCCACAATTGCAACATTTTGTGTCATACAGATACAAAATGATGCTTACAAACCGGGACTGCTCTAACCTTGTACAAATGACTCAAATAGCCTTTTTGACAGGATTAGCAATGTTCACGCGCCTCGCTTCTAATGGTTTACACAGTGCACTGTGCCAACATACCGCTTGTATCTCTTTTACACCTGAAGGGGTTATCAAGAAGGCAAGTGAGCAATTTCTAAACGTCGTCGGTTACACCCTTGACCAAGTGAAGGGTCAACACCACCGTGTATTCTGCTTTCCTGAAGAGAGCAATAGCCAAGAGTACCGAGCGTTTTGGCAAGCACTGGCAGCAGGGCATAGTCAGCATGGCCGCTTTCGGCGTTCGGATGCCCTGGGAGAGGAAATCTGGTTAGAGGCCACCTACATACCGATCAGTAATCGGCGCGGTAAGGTTGTCGAGGTGCTCAAAATTGCCAATGACATTACCGCTGCCCACCAAGAGGCGGAACGCAAAAACGCTGTGCTAGACGCGTTAAATAGCTCCATGGCGGTGATTGAATTTACCCCCAGCGGTGAGATTCTCAATGCGAATTCAAATTTTGAGCAGGCGATGGGGTATCGAAATGATGAATTAGTGGGTGCACACCACCGAATGTTTTGTCCCGCCAACTTCTCTCAAGCCAACCCGCGTTTCTGGGAACGGCTTGCTCAAGGCGAATACATGCAGGGTAAGTTCGAGCGTTTGGATTCTCGTGGCACCAGCGTGTGGCTAGAGGCGACTTATAATCCAATTCAAGATAGCAATGGAAACGTAGTAAAAGTGGTCAAGTTCGCCACCGATATTACCCGTTCCGTTCAGGCAGCTGAATCCGCCACTCGCGCCGTCACTGCCGCCCAAAGCACCTCTTCGCAAACAGAGCAGATCGCCCAAAACGGTCTTAGCCACCTACAGCGGGTGGTACGTGACTCTGAGCAGGCGGCGCTAACCTTGGCTGAAGCGCAGCAGCTAATCGCTGCGCTTAACAAGCAGGCACAGAGTATCAATAGCATTACCGAGTCAATTGCCAAAATCGCCAATCAAACCAACCTGCTATCACTCAATGCAGCGATAGAAGCCGCACGTGCAGGCGAACAGGGTCGCGGGTTTGCGGTGGTCGCTAGCGAGGTGCGCCGCTTGGCCAAAGGGTCGAGTGAAGCGGTGGAGGATATTACTCGGGTACTGAAAGAGAACAGCGCCTTAGTGGAACGCACTACCCAGGCCATGCAACAGGTAGTGGAACAAGGCAAATCGAGCCAAGTCAGCGTTGGTGAAATTGAAATTATCGTCAATGAGATACTCACCGGGGCGCGCAGTGTTTCGACCTCGATTGAGCAGCTGGCTCTCGAATCCGCTTGATGGCGCAATGCAAAAGCCAGCGCATCGGCGCTGGCTTTTCGCTTTTCATACCACTCTTGATTAACGCAGCGGCGTCTTACGCAGGTAGGGCAAAACTGTTTCGTAATCGCCATACTTTTGCTTGGCATCCGCGTCAGAGACGCTAGGCGGAATAATCACGTCCTGACCTATTGTCCAATCAGCCGGGGTAGCAACGCCGTGTTTCGACGTGGTTTGCAGCGCATCCAGAGCACGTAGGATTTCCGCAAAGTTGCGCCCTACGGTCATTGGATAGGTCATGGATAGCTTCAGCTGCTTATCCGGCCCAATAATAAATACCGAGCGCACCGTGGCGCTGTCTGCCGGTGTACGCCCATCAGGCAGGTAGGCATCTTCCGGCAGCATGTCATAAAGCTTTGACACCGTTAGGCCGTCATCGGCGATGATCGGAAAATCGACCTCACTGCCGCTAACGGTTTGGATGTCATTGCCCCAGCGTTTGTGGTCTTCAACGCCATCCACGGAAACACCGATTACTTTGGTACCGCGTTTCTTCCACTCGGCACTCAGCTGCGCAACGGCACCGAATTCCGTCGTGCAAACCGGGGTGAAGTCTTTAGGATGTGAAAACAGGATCGCCCAGCTATCACCAATCCAGTCATGAAAACGAATCGGCCCTTGGCTAGTCTCCGCTTCGAAATCGGGCACGACGGCATTAATACGTAATGACATGCTTTCCTCCTTAATGGGCATTGGGTGCCCTAATAGCTTAATTGACTTACAGCACCTTCACTATAGATCATTTTGCGCTAAGACAGCGAGTCGTAACACAACGTTCAATCGCTCAGCCAAGCGAAGCCCAACGGCGCCAAAGCCTGAATATAACTAGCTGTAAAAAAGCAGAACGGCGCCCAAAGGCGCCGCTTTAGATCAACAAACAGTGAGGCCCTTGTTAGGGATTACTCTTCTGCTGTGGCGTCTTTATCTTCCCGCTTAACCCGCTTGATCCACTGCTGTTTTGCGTAGTGGCGTAAATTGGCCACGTTGTCGGTCTCATCGACAATATCTTGTCCCAAAATGGTTTCGATAATGTCTTCTAACGTGATTAAACCTACAAAGGTACCGTGCTCGTCGTAGACCACCCGCATGTGCAGGTGATCTTTCAGCATAGAAGTGAATACCTGCTCAACGTTATGTGAGACGTCCACGCTGCCGATCGGATGCATCAGCTCGCGCATCGTTTTGGCATCGTCGGCGTGGTACATATCCGCTTTATGTACATAGCCAAAGGCTTGCTCACCGTTGTCCATCACCGGGAAACGCGTGAACGGCGCTTTGCCATACTGTTCATCGAACGTTTTCACGGTCATGTCCGGTAGCACGGTTTCACATACCGTGCGCGGGGTCATCGCTTTGCTAACCACGATATCGTGCAGGTTTAGCATATTTATAATGGTGCGCGACTCGTCCGCATCCAGCACCTTCTCTTCTAGTCCGACGCGGGCCAGTACTTTAATTTCATCGCGGAGATCAACATCGTGCTCCGACTTACCTAGTCGGCGAGTGATCTGCTCCGACATCCAGATAAAAGGCAGCAGGCCTATAATCATCGGCTTTAAAAAACGTGGCAGAAACGGTGATAAACCGCGCCAGTAAGTCGCGCCAATAGTCTTTGGGATAATTTCCGACAGTATCAAAATCAGCATCGTCATTACTGCTGAGACAATGGCAATAGAGGCTTCACCAAACACGATCGCGGCCTGAGCACCTACCGCTGTAGCCCCCACGGTATGGGCAATCGTATTAAGCGTCAAAATAGCCGCAAGCGGCCGGTCGATATTGGTTTTCAGCTTGGTCAGCGAGGCGTGTAGCTTGGGGTTATCTTCTTTTAGCTTCGCAATATAGCTGGGCGTTATAGAGAGAAGAGCTGCTTCGAGTATGGAACACAAAAAAGACAGGGCAATCGCTAGTGTAGCAATCGAGATCAGGAGGAACATGGTCGCCTAGGGTGATGGGTTATAAGGCGTTTATAGGAGCATGGCTAATCTTTGTCAATAAATGTTTTTAATCGCAATAAAAGAGCCAGCACGTCTATTTGCTGGCCAAGAGATAGAAACAGTTAACACCTTTACATCAGCACTCAGACCACATTCTAACCAAGTTATTATAAGTACCTGTTAGTTGCACAAGCTCGGTGCTCTGCTCGCCATATTGAGCACGCAGCTTACGCAGCGATGTATCCATCTCATAAAGTAAGCGACGCTGCTCAGTGTCGCGGATGAGACTCTGCATAAACATGTAGCAGCCCAAGCGCTCCCCTTTGGTCACCGGGGTGACTTCATGCAGCGAGCCTGATGGATATGCCACCAGGCTGCCTGCGGGTAATTTCACCGTTTGTTCACCAAAGGTGTCGATGATTTTTAACTCACCGCCTTCGTATTCATCCGGTTCTGACAAAAACAGCGTGGCCGACACATCGGTACGCAGGTAGCTGCCATCAGGCAGCGAGCGCAGCGTACTGTCGATATGTTTGCCGTAGTGGCTATCTTCAACGGTGTAACGGTTAAAGTTGGGCGGGATGATCTTAAACGGCATCACCGCGCTCATCAGCTCAGGAGTACGATTAAGCGCTCGCATCACAAGTACGCGCAGCTCTCTAAGCACCTCAGAGCCTTCAGGCATTTGCAGATTCTTTTTCACCTGTTTGGCCTGCGGGCCGGCACTGATTCCACGCGCCCACTCGGCACTGTGCAACTGGCGGCGCACCGCCGCCAGTTCTTCAGGTGTCAGAATATTTTCAAAACTGACAATCATAATGTCACCTGATTAAACGCTAATGCTTAAAAGTCGTAGCGTAGCGTGGCAATAACATGACGGCCCGGCCCGGGGATGCCTTGAGCACCGCCTTCCGCCAACTGGGAGATATACTCTTTATCCGCTAGGTTAAAGCCATTAATACGCAGCTGTAGCTCCTCATTAAAGCGGTATGCGGTCGACGCATGGAGCAACGTGTAGCTATCAATTTCCACCTGCCGACGGCGTGCTCCCGGCTCAGACGCGACGTTATTGACCTGATCAGCGACGTACTCCATGCCCCCACCGATGCTCCACTGAGAGGTAACGGCGTAATCGCTCCACAGGTTAAACGTATGCTCAGGCGTACCGCCTAGGCGTGAACCTACTTCCCATGGGTTATTAGAGCTAAGCACCTCGGAGTCCATAAAGGTATAGCTGGTATATAGTTTCCATTCGGGCGTCAGGCTACCCATGGCACCAATTTCAAAGCCTTCTACACGCTGCTCGCCATCCAGCACGTTGAGCAGGTCACCGCCACCCACAGCGGGGGTACGCGCATTGGTTTTATCGGTGCGAAACAGTGCCGCGCTGACTAACAGGTTATCCGCAACATTCCACTTGGTGCCCAACTCATAAGCCACCGTTTGCTCGGGGTCGGTATTGAAAGCATCGAGATCGACAATGTCTTCTCGGTTACCGGTTAAGGCGCTGCCACCCCCGGCAAGCTGGACAAGACCGCGGTCAAAAGTGCCGGTGACATCGAACGACGTCCCTACCGAGGCATACAGCGTGCCGTTATCGGTGGGTTTGAACACCAGGCCAAGATTACCGCTCCATTCACTGTCGGTACGCGAAATTGGGCCTATTGGGTCTTCCCAGCCGTAATCCATCGCGGTTGATTCAACGTGATCCCAGCGCACCCCGGCATGTAAATCCCACTGCGGCGAAAAGGCGATGGTATCTAATGCATAAAGGCCAAGCTGCTCAGACTCCAAGCGGTGACGGGTGCCATCATAGGGCACTTCCGGCCGGGTACGGCGTGTGGGGTTATAAAGATTAGTGGCTGGGCCTCTAACGTCGGGGCGGCGACGGTTTTCAATATCGACATAGCCAACTTCCGCACCCAGCACTAAATCATGCTTCAGCGAGCCTGTATCGAAGTTGACGGTTAAGTCCGTTTGGTTGAAGAACGACGTATCCGTTTGGTCGCGTGGTTTTAAATCGCCGCGCACCTGAACCTGGGAAAAATCACCGCTGCCAAAGGCTGCTTCAGGAACAATTAAACGCGGCGATGAGGTTAATGAATCATTTTCGACCCGACTTACCCGCAGTTGGTTACGCAGACTCAGGCTATCGCTAAATCGGTGTTCAACGGCAAGCCCTAGCTGGTTAACATCGATATCTTGGTAGTCATCGACATGGCCAAAATAGTCGCTGTAATCAATGCCTGGCGGCAATGCTCCCGTATAGTAGCCGTCGCTGGCACGCTGGCCGCCCGAGGTACGCCCATTGGAGCCCAGCTGACTGGTGTCGCCACTAAACCCTTCCCGATCAATGGGGATACCTTGGTCGGGTGTATTGTTTTGCCGAGTATGTAAAAAGTCGACTTCAACCTGGGTATCGCTTTCAAGGCCCCAGACATAGGCGGCGTAAACACCCTGTCGCTCTTGATCCACCACGTCCCGGCCAGGATTGTCTTGCGTGTGGCTCATCACATTCAGACGCAGCGCGCTGTTATCGTCGATACGCCGGTTAAAATCACCGGTGACACGAAACAACTCATCAGACCCAACGGAGGTTTCCAAACGGTTGCGGTCTTCCATCAAAGGCTGTTTAGTGACGAAGTTAATCGTACCACCCGCAGAACCACGGCCAGAGAACGCAGAGTTAGGCCCTTTAATCACTTCGATTTGATCAACGTAGAACGGATCGCGGAAATAATTACCCAAATCCCGCGAGCCGTTCACATTGATATCGTCGCGGGCATTAAAGCCACGAATCTTCAGTTGGTCTCCACCGGGCGGATTGCCCTCCCCGGCCTGCAGGCTGATGCCCGACACGTTGCGTAACGCATCGCGTAACTCGGTAACGTTCTGGTCTTCGAGTAGATCGCTCGTCAGCACTGTAACGATACGGGGAGTTTCCAGCACATCCCGCTGATACTTCACACTATCCATAAAGGTGCCACGGTAGCCGGTTACCGTTACGGTATTCAGCTCCGCCGCTGGGGCATCGTCGGATTGCGCCTGTGCATTGACGCTCATCGCGGTCAGCATGCAGGCACTGGCGGCGAGCAGCTTACGATTAAACGAGAAATAGCGGGGCTTGGAAGCGAGCGTTTCAATCGCGCAGGGTAGCGCCTTTTTCTTAATAGTTAGCATGCTTTTTTATTCCCTTAGATGAATCTTATTAACGTCGATGAGCCAACCCAGACGTTTCCACCGCTGTTCCACTAAAGGGAATGCCGTGTTGTTTTATTTGCGGCAAAACTACCAAAAGGTAATCACTATGTAAATAAAAACAATTTATATTTACATAAGGGAATCGTAATTAATACTTTAGCTAAGTAGCTAATTAACAAGCTAATTAATTAAGTGTAGAAATAGCTGAAGGATATATATGCGTAAAAGCTTAGTTAACAACAATGCATATTAACGAGGCCAATCAGCAAGGGGAGATTGAAGCGTGAGCTTATTAGAAGAGCACTCTATATAGATGCTTTTACCGATTGCGTGTTCTCAACCTCAAGCCCTAAGCGGCAGCGCAGCGCCAATAGCGATGAAGATGCCGCCGCAGGTGCGGTTGAATCCGCGGCCCACGCGCTTTAACCAGTGACGAATACGGTTGGCCATATTGGCGAGCAAACCTTCTACAACGCACTCGATAACGACAAAGGTGCCAGCCAGCAGGAAAAATTGCAGCATCAAGCTGCTTTGCGGGTCGATAAACTGAGATAGAAAAGCGCTGAAAAACAGCAGTACTTTGGGGTTGGTAATCGATGCCAGTACGCCTTGGCGATAAAGCTGCCAGCCGCTTGCTTGGCCTGCCTTCATATCAAGCTCGCCAGTAATCGGCGGTGAGCGCCATACCTGAATCCCCAGCCAAATAAGATAGGCCCCGCCGACCCACTTCAGCACTGTCAGCCATACCACCGACGACTTAAGCAGCGCCCCAATCCCAAACATGCACAGGGCAATAATTAGCATAAACCCTGTCGCACCGCCGATGATGGTAAACAGGGTTTTACGGCTGCCATGCATGGCGCCGTGGGTCAGCGCCAGCAGACCGTTAGGCCCGGGTGAAAGCGACAGGCCAATGCAGGCAATTAGGTATAAAAGCCAAGTGTCCAACAACATATTGGTGCCTCACCCTTGGAAAATGCGTGCGTTGTGCCAGCATGTCACCGTTGGTGGGCGTTATCCATTCGTTAATGCCCAGACAATAAAAACGCCTCCCCTGCTATATCTGACACAAGGAAGGCGTTTTGATGACTACGCTAGCAGTTTCACATAACGCTTAAGCAAATACTTCAGTCCACTCGCTGCGCTTGGCGAGCAGGTTACGGGCCAGTTCCTGGGCACCTTCCAAGCTGTGGCTGGCGGCCCAACCGCACTGCATTTCATTGCAGGCAGGTACTTCGGTGGCTTCTAGCACATCGTTCAGAGTTTGTTCGATGATGGTGATCACGCCGTCGTAGTCGTCGTGGTTGATCATCGCGATATAGAAGCCGGTTTGGCAGCCCATGGGGCTTATATCAACCACTTTATCGGTGTGATTGCGCGACAGCTCAGCCATTAAGTGCTCAAGGGAGTGCAGCGCGGGCATATCCATATGCGCTTTGTTGGGCTGGCAGATACGCAGGTCGTATTTATGGATACGATCGCCATTCTGGCCTTCCTTGATATCGGCTAACCGTACGTACGGGGCTTTTACCTTAGTGTGATCCAGGTTAAAGCTCTCAACGTTCATCTTTTTATCGGTCATGTTAGCTCCTTCTTAGCTTATACCTTGGGCGCGTCAAAATTCCATGGCTCATCGGTGTAAACGCACACATTGGCGTCTTCGATATCGCCATCCGGTGCTTCCACGTGTTTGGCAAAGAAGTCTTGAATCTCTTTGCGCTGGCAGTGCGCTTCAAACTCTTCACGACTGGCCCAGATTTCATGAAAAACAATCGGGTAACTGGTGCCCTGGGCGAAGGGATTATCGATCTGCCGGGTCACGGTGTAGTGAATGCACGCGTCTTCACGGTGGGTATTCGGCTCTAACGACTGAAGCGCTTTGAATACCGCTTCTTCTTTACCCGGTTTGGGTTTAAAACCGGCAACACAGTAAATTTTTTCTGACATGCTCATCTCCTAAGTCGTTAAGCGTGCGTCATTATGCGGCTTGTCGACGTAGGTTAACAACCTAGCGGATGATGCGTTCCGCCAATGTCTCTAGATCGGTAGCCGTCATATCCGGCTCGACTCCCCATGGGTCAAAGGGGGCATCTGAGCTGCGGCGTATCCAGGCACTGCGTAACCCTGCATGGGCGGCGCCAATCACATCAAAGGAGTTACTGGACACTAGCCATGTGTGCTCTGGGCGCGTCTCTAAGCGACTACGCAGATGAGAGTAAACCGCTGGGTCTGGCTTAAAGCGTTTTACCTCATCGGCGCTGATCACATCGTCCATATGGCTCTCAACGCCCGCCCGCGTTAGCAGTTTGGACACGGCTTCTGCGGTGCCGTTCGAAAATGCCACGCAGCGTATGCCCGCATCACGAAGCTGATCGAGCGCAGGTATTACATCACCAAAAGCGGGCAGTTCACCGTACACCGCCATCAGATGGTCATGATCGTTATCCGAAAGCCCTGTTTGCAGGGCGCGGTCGACAAACACCAGCGCTTCGCGGGTACACTCCGAAAACGGCACGTAGGCGCCCATCAGGCCATGACGAAAGCTGTATTCCAGCTGTTTTTCCCGCCAGCGGCGGGCAAAGTCAACTGCTTTGGAAGCATCCGTTAAGCGGCGCTCCAGTTCAACCGTAACGCCCTGAGTATCAATCAGCGTACCGTATACATCGAAGGCTAAGACCGGCTGCATCAGTGGCTACTCCTTAACTATTAAATGACTTATAACGCTCTCAAGCGTCATGCTATTAAGCATAGCTGCCCCTTTCAAAAACAGAAACGCCGCTGCACAGGCAGCGGCGCTCATAAGGCTTCAAGCTGTTATTAAACGGTAAATGCCGCCTCTTGCTGGCCAGTTTTCAGATCGCCGGAACGAACCAGTTCATCGGTCACCCGGTCGATGGCACGCTTGGCACGGCCAATCATCTCGTCCACTTCATCACGGTTGATGGTCAGCGGCGGTGCGAAACCGAGAATATCGCCCTGGGGCATGGCACGAGCAATCAGATTCTCTTCCATGGCGGCAGCGGCAACTCGGGGGCCAACTTTGAGGGCCGGGTCGAAATGCAGGCGCTGCTTGGCATCTGGCGAGAATTCCAACGCTGCCATTAGGCCAACGCCACGTACGTCGCCTAGCAGCGGGTGACCTCCAAAGTGAGCCTTTAGCTGCTGCTGGAAGTAACTGCCGGTTTCTGCCGCGTTACCGACCAGGTTTTCACGTTCAATGATATCCAGGTTGGCAAGGCCCGCTGCGCAGCCCAAAGCGTGACCGGAGTAAGTCCAGCCATGGCCGATGGGTCCGTATTCACCGGTGCCCTGTTCAAGTACCTGCCAGACTTTCTCACCGACAATCACGCCAGAAAGCGGCTGATAGGCGCTGGTGAGGCCTTTGGCGATAGTGACCAGATCAGGCTTCATATTGTAGTGGTGGCTGCCGAAATCAGAGCCAGTACGGCCAAAACCACACACCACTTCATCGGCAATTAGTAGCACGTCGTATTTCGCCAGCACGCTTTGAATGGCATCCCAGTAGCCTTCCGGCGGCGGTACGATACCGCCAGTACCCAGCACCGGCTCGCCGATAAAGGCGGCCACGGTATCCGGGCCTTCTTCCAGAATCATCGCTTCCAGTTTCTCGGCACAAAACGCGGAGAACTCGAGCTCGGTCATACCGTGCTGTTCAGCGGCACGCAGGTAGTAGTGCGGCGCTTCGGTATGACGAATGGTGTCGATGGGCAGATCGAAGTGGTCGTGGAACGCTTTTAGGCCGGTTAACGAACCCGAGGCGATGCCCGAGCCGTGATAACCGCGCATGCGTGAGATGACCTTTTTCTTCTGCGGGCGACCCAGCACGTTGTTGTAGTAACGCACGATCTTGAGCTGTGTTTCGTTGGCATCCGAGCCGGACATGCCGTAGTAGACCTTGGACATGTTCATGCCAGCGATTTTCAGAATGCGCTCGGAAAGCTCAATCTGCGGCTCGTTGGAGTGCCCCACATAAGTGTGGTAGTAAGAGAGCTCTAAGGCTTGCTTGTAGATCGCCTCGGCGACTTCAGTGCGACCATAGCCAATATTGACGCAGTAAAGCCCAGCGAAGCCGTCGATAAACTCGCGGCCATCTTTATCCACGATATTGATGCCTTTACCGCCGGTAATTACGCGGCCCGGCGAATCGCCATGGGCGAAATCACGCAGGTGGGTAGAGGCGTGAAAAGTGACTTTACGGTCGCGTTCGATTAAATCCTGATGCAAGCTCATAGCGTTCTCTCTATACAGTAAACCTCCCCAATGTTTGGGGAGGGCATTTTAAAGGTTTGCTTACGGCTGGGAATAAAAGCGCCGCTAGCTACCGGAGACGGAACCCAGCGCGCCCAGGCAGTAATACTTCGTTTCCAGATACTCATCGATGCCGGTAGCGCCGCCTTCACGGCCAAGGCCAGACTGCTTTACGCCGCCAAACGGCACTGGCGGGCCGGTCATCTTAACGGAGTTGACGCTGACCATGCCGTATTCCAGCGCGCGCATTAGCTTCCAGATGCGGCGAATATCGTGGGTGTAGATGTACGCAGCGAGGCCGTACTCGGTGTCGTTGGCCATCTCAATCACTTCGTCATCGGTGCTGTAAGCGGTAATACCAGCCACCGGCGCGAAGTTCTCTTCCCGCCATACCTTCATTTTTGGCGTTACGCCGGTCAGCATCACCGGCATAAAGAAGTTCTCACCGGGCGCCTGGCTTTGATCACCACCGATCATAGTGGCACCCTTGGAAACAGCGTCATCGACAATCGCGGCCGCTTTTTCCACCGCCTGGCGGTGAATCAGCGGGCCAAGATCAATCTCACTCTGCAACCCGTTGCCCAAGGTTAGCGCCAGCATACGCTCGCTGAAATACTCGACAAATTCATCATGGATGGATTCGTGAACCAGAATACGGTTGGCGGCCAAGCAGTCCTGCCCCGCGGTTTGGAACTTGGCGTCGATTGCTGCGAAGGCCGCCTCTTTAGGATCCATATCTGGCCCCACGATAAAGGGCGCGTTGCCACCTAATTCCAGGGAGAGCCGCTTGACGGTGTTGGCGCTCTGCTCAATGAGCAGGCGACCGACTCGGGTGGAACCGGTGAATGACAACGCCCGAATGCGCGACTCAGCGCAGAGAATCTTCGAGACTTCCGCCGGGTCGCCCAGCACCACGTTGAAAATCCCCGCTGGAATCCCCGCACGCTCGGCCAACTCCGCCAGCGCTAAAGCAGAATATGGCGTTTCATTGGCGGGTTTGACGATCACCGGGCAGCCCGCCGCCAGCGCCGCAGCGGCTTTACGGGTAATCATCGCCAGCGGGAAGTTCCACGGCGTAATCATCGCCGCAATGCCGACCGGCTCTTTAATGGTACCGAGTGATGCGTTGGGGATATGGCTAGGAATAGTTTCGCCGTAAGTACGTTTACCTTCTTCAGCGAACCAGCGCACGAAGCTGGCACCGTACTCGACCTCACCACGGGCATCGGGCAGCGGCTTGCCCTGCTCCAGCGTCATGATGGTAGCCAGGTCTTCGCGGTTGGCTTGAATCAAGTCATACCATGCCAACAGTTTCTCGCAACGCTCATCCGCGCGCAGTGCCCGCCACTGCACAAATGCGTCTTCCGCGGCATCGACCGCAGCGGTAATCTGCTCGGCTTCTAAAAGCGGGATATGGCCAATCACTTCATTGGTAGCGGGGTCGTACACCGCCTCTTCGCGACCGCCTTCCCCGTGGGTCCACTTGCCGTTCACGTAGGCGTACTGCCGGAACAGACGCGGATCTTCCAGGCGCTTGGCGAGCGTGGTCGAAAGTGTGGTCATGGGAACCTCTCCTTAAATGCAGTCAGGCTAACCTAGCGCTGCAGAAACTGTGTGGCATTGCTAGCAAGCGCTCATTAGCCTTGCCCTCGAATGCCCCCAGGTTAACGGAGAGGAGCCACGAAGTGTTTTTGAAAAGACTGCGTAAAATTGCATTTTTTTTTGTAAACGAAGTATAAACAGACTTTTTTTCTGCCGTTACTCCACGCCTTTATTATTACGGATATACGCTTATTGCTTCATTGCCGGGCAACTAATTGCCCGGATTTCATCGACCTTTTTAAGCTGTATAACATTGACATGTGAAACTAAAATCACCTATAAAGCCTCTTTTATAAGGATCTTCACCATACTTCATTAAGGACGAAATCATGAGTGCATCTCAATTCGACAAAATGATCCAGGACTCGCAAGATACTGTTAAGGCTTCCAAAGCCAAGATATCTGCAGTGACATCGCAATTGGACACCGCGCGAGAAAAAATTGAGGCTGGTGAAGATATTGGTCTTGATATCGAGAATGCCACTCTTGATGATGTGCAGGCTCACGCTGATCTGATGAACGCCAACATCGCCGAACTTATTATGGGTTTGGACGATACCACCGCGGCATTTTCGAAAGATTTTGACGGCATGCGTTCGAAATCAAGCTGGGAAAACTTTGTCGGTATTTTCAGTAAAGGAAAGTCTGAATCACTGCGTCAAGAGCGTATTCGTGGTGCAAATATCGACGATAAGCTGCAAGACCTGATTTCTAAATCAGACATTATTGTCAGCCTATTAAAAGACCAGCTAGAAACATTACAAGAACAGCAGGAAAAAGTTCAACAAAACCTCACTTCCACTCTTGACGACCGCGAGGCGACGGTACACGAGCTTGAAGCCGCTCGCGCTGAGTTAGTGAAACTTGACCCAGCAATTGTTGAGTTGGAAAACAAAATCTCTGTAGAGCAGGATGCTACTTCACGCACCCAGCTTGAATCTGAACTGGCCGGTCTGAACGAAAAATATAATGCGCTGGTACAGCTAGAGCAGGTCAAAATCGCGAAATCTCAGACGCTTGAGCGCTATGTCGAAAAGGGTAAAACCTGGGTCGATAGCTTGCAAAACCAAGCGGCTACCCAAATGGTGCTAATCAATAAACTACAGACGGATACCCAGCAGCGCGTTGTGCTTTATGACGCACTGACGAAGTCGCTCAAAACGGCCCAGCAACAGGAAGTCGCCCACCGCATCAACGAAATCGGTGTTGAGACCGACAAGGAAGCACAAACAGCGATGGCGGGTATTGGTGCAGCTACAAATCAGCGCATGGCCGACATGATGGAAGCGCATGAAGACAGCATGGTATTTGCTCGCGACATTATTGAGAAAAAAGCCAAAGCCGACGACCGTTTTGCCCGTCGTTTCTCCGCCATCGTTGAGAAGCATGATAAGAACCTGTACGGGGGCTAATCTTCGCCCAATCTTTGCCCCCAACACAGCTTATTAACAGAGTGATCAATCAGCATTGGGTGAATACCACCCAATGCGCCGATTGGCGCTCTTAGTCAACGAAAGGATGATCGAGAACACGCCTGTTCTCGAGAGGGAAACCAATGACAGAGCTTAGCCGCGATCATACTGACTTGGCAGACCCTTTTGCCTCGCGTCGTTATTTTCGCAAGTTCGAGCATATTATCCATTACCTCGCTAGAACTGCGGTCACGCTGCAGGCAGAAGGAAGGCTTACCAAAACCAATGCCAAGGTATTAACGGACTATCTAATTAGACTGAACCGTACTTTTAAGGCATTGAGCATGAAATATCTACTCGTCGGCAATGAGCAAGGCCCTCCGATGGATAGCCTGACGATGGATAAGCGGGACAGCGGCTTCCCGGTGGCATCCGAACTGTTAACCATGGGCAATGATGTTCATCAAGCGGCGCTTCATCTTGCCAGCCTGCCTTCTGAGAAGTCCCTGAAGAAGCAAATGCTTCACACCATTCTTACTGAACGACAAACACCCACCAAGCTACAGTTTGCGCTGTCGCAGCGTCTTTACTATGAGACGCTGACGAAAGGCGGCCTGTTTTGGGCACGCAATGATCCAAGCCTTGTTTGGCAGGGCACCAGCGACAATGGCCGCCGCCAATTCCTTATCCATTGGGCGGTTTACGACAGCCAAGTCAACCTACCCGTCATCTATTTGGTAGAGCTGGAAGATAGTGGCAAGACGCCCCTGCCCCAGGATCAAAGCCGTTGGCCCCAGGTGCAGTCACATCTTATGTCGCAATCTTTAGTGGGTTTGAAGCTACTTACTATCGCGCAGGGCTTCGATAAGGATTTCAGTGACCTTCACCCCAAACAGTTGAGCCGCTACCACCTAGGCCCGATGTACTCGTCGGCTTATACCGAGCAGTCAGGCCCCTTGCATCAAGTGCTTGAACAGGCAGCTACCCAGGAGGGCCAAGACTGGGCGCTCGCTTGGACGCTTGAAGAATTAAATAGCGAACAGGTGCGCGAGGAGCGCGCTGGTTGGTTCAGCAAAGTAGAGCGCGAAGTTTTTGCCCTTGACCCCTTCGGCAGTCGAGGAGTTGATACCGGTGCCACGCGCACAGAGCGCGCCATTATATTGCCGCAGCACCCTTTTCAAGTGCTTGCCGAGCTTGATCCCCCTGGCTTTCTAGATGTGCGCAAGTTTGTGGTTAGCCCGAAGGGGCAAGTACTGAGTTACTAAATTACCGCAAATCAAAATTACCGATCCTGGCGCCCACAGATACAAGCAGCAATGTTGCGCGCTAACGGTATTGAAGCAATGTCATTAGGGCAGGATAGCCCTATAACCGAGGATGTCATGAGTTTTACCAGCGACCAGATGGAACTTCGAGAAGAGGATATTCGCAAGCATTACGGCACCGCCACCACGATGCTAGAAGGAATAGACCACACGCCACGGTTGGCCAAACCCCAGGCCTCAGAACAAACAGCAGCGCCAGAGCGCTCACCCGGTATCGGTCAGACTCGCCGTTTGCGCTCAACCACGCCTGGCTTGGTGACCCGTTCAACCGCCCGCCCCGATGGCGTACATCTGCGCGCACGCATCGAAGGGGTCGAAACAGACGATCCTTTTGTTTCACCGCTCCAAGCCACCGCTCTCCATCAACTGAGACGGGCATTGGCTATCGCATTGGCGGTGGGCGAAGCCTACGCTGATTCATCAGGCCTTAGCGAACTTAAGCGGGCTAATTTGGCAGGCACCCTGGACACCGCACGTAAAACTGAATTTACGCAGCTACTGGCAGGCGAAGCACTTGCTGTCGTGCACGTATTTGCCAATGCCACGGCCTTCCTGATGGCACCTCATACTAACGAGACCAGCGTCGAAATTGGTGAGGTAGCGGAGCTACTAACTGACAATGCGCCCCTCGCCCTGAACGGAACGCTCTGGGAACTCGACCAAAAGCTTACGCTGCATGCCACCGATGAGAGCCAACTGCCAGCAGCGCTCAGTGCCTTTGCAGAGCAGTGCATGGAAAAAGTTGCGCTGCGCGCACAAAGTGCACCGCGACTCTCACCGTTTAGCGACGCAGTTTGGCGTGTAGAGGCCGATGACCTGACGCTGCGTGGGTTTGAGCCTGCCACCAAAGCTAAATCCACCACGCTAACCATGACCTTCAAAAAGCCTCATGAGGTGGTGGGCAACCATATTGCCAAATACCAGTCGCTGCGGCTCGCCAAAATGTTGATGGCTTACGATTTCGAGCGCCGCTTAAACCCCTTCGCCGAGATGGGTGGTTTTATCTTCACGTTTATGGGTGACGGTAAGCCAGGGACAGGTAAAACCACTTTGATTCAGATGATGGCAGGGTTACTAAACGACTACTGCCAGGCGGCTGGGTATCCGTTTCGTTATCAAAATTTCGGTATCGACAACATTGACAGCTATCAGGGGAAATCCGGCCAAAACGCTAAGGCATTCATCAGCAACCTGATGGATCCAGGTGTTATCGGCTTCGGCACCGTCGATGATATCGACCAGATCGCGGGAAAACGTGGAGATCGTCAATCTTCCGCAGGCCAACAGGAAGTGACTGCAGTGTTGATGGATGCCTTTGCGGGCGCTAACACGGTCGTGCGCGGCAACTGTTCCTTCGGCATGTTTTCTAACTACCCCGAAAACGTCGACGATGCCTTGCGCCAACGTTCCGGTGCGCGCTTTTTGGTCGATGGCCCGCAAACCCGCGAAGATTACATCGACGTTCTTCACCTTCTGCTAGGTAAGGATCACCAGATACCGCTGGGCGAGCACGCGCTTTACGCTGCCCAGGAAATCCAGAAGGCAGTGGCCAACTCTTTTCAAGCCCATAGCCGCCCTCAAGAAGAGGCACTGCTGGCGGTCTTTGATCGTGTTCATTCGCAAGTCGGCGAGCTTGATACCATCGCCAAGCTCGGCACGTACCTGAAAGCCATTCAGGAGGCCGACGAGCGCTTCACCGGACGCGCTATCAAGAACATCACTGATGCCGTCAAGGTGCGCTCGATGGATTTCGAGCTCCCGGACGAATGGATGGAGAACCCAGAGCTTTTCTTGTTTAAAGATTACGATACAAAATCCAACATGATTACCGAGCTGAGGGTTCCTATTACCACCGATATGGTGCTACAGGAGATCAACCGTTACGCCGACAGCGAATTCCGTTATGCAGGTAAATCCGATGCTGCTGCCATCGACACCATGGTTCGCGACCTAGGTCTTCAGGAAGCGGCGCGTCGGCGCTACCTGGAGGAGCAGCAAACATGAAACGCTTGATCGAAAAGGGGCTGATGTTTGGCAACCTCTTTCATGTCAGTTCGCAAGCGCTGGTCGAGCGTTATGGCCGTGCACTGCAGCATCTCACCGGGAGAACCACTGCGCTGACAGAGTTCCATATCGATATCTCCGGCTATTCGCCGGAGATCGGTGATGAGCTAGAAGATCACTACTATTTGAATCACGGCGGCGTCAATCGGCAGTTTATCCTGCTCTCGATCGAGCAGAAGTATTGCCCACTTCTCAACGCCAAGTTCTCTACCAACCGAGACATACTGCGCCGTTTTATCGATGCTAACGAACAGCAGCTTTTTGCCTTAACAGCAACCGATGCGGTGGCGGGCGAGCTGGAAAACTCTGTGCTGGATGTTGCTATACCAGAACGGCTATTTGATATTCGACGCATCGTCATTGAGGCCGACACGACCACGGGCACCATCGCAGAAGCTGAGCGCTTGGAGTCCCTAATCGATCGCTTTATGGAGGAAGAGGACAGCTGGTTCGATAACGACCTGATTGACGATATGGTCGATACCGTCAAGCGTACGGGCAACATTTCACGCAACCCAGTGCGACTGGAACATGCGGCATTTGAGCAAAAGAACTTCTGGACGGCGCATTTCGGCGGCCTTTATCTCTTTCAAGATATCGATAGCACGGCTTTAATCGCCAGCACCGAAAAACCGTTAGGGAAATTTCCAGTTAAGCAAATAATGAGCCTGGATGAGCGCAAGAAGATAGGGCAATTTTTACAAGACAATCAGCTTGCCGAGCCCATTATCAAAGGGCGAGATACCCAGGAAGTCGATATCCTGCGCCAAAAAATCACCTTTATACTGGCAGAAATCCTAACGCAAAAGGGAATGGACGTAACGGGCCTCTCGTATACAGATATGCGGCGCCGCGCCTCACGCTATGCAAGCGAGCTACCCCATGAGTACGATGGCCTAGCGGCTATGATGCGGTGGGCCGAAACCCGCGGCGCCAAACCCAGAATCGAGATGGAACACCCCAGCTATTTCTACTTGATGCGTGCGACGAACACGGCGAACAAAGACCTCGTCAATATGCTGCTAGCCGAGCTATCGCCCCTTGATACCCGCCAGCTGTTCATCTGCCATAAAAACGAATTTTACCGTCAATACCGCACTTGGCCTGAGGCGAAACAAGCCTACTGCTGCGACTTTCTCTCGCGCGAGTATGCACCTGATAAGGCCGGCGCACGTGCATACCTTTTCGGTGCAGACGAATGATGTTGCGCCTCCGTTTACAAGCTCTACGGAGGAGCACTCGGTGTTGCCCTTTATGCGACTTGTTCTGACGTTCATTTTGACACTGGCGCTTCTGTATAACGCACTCGCCGTCTATATGCGTTTCAGGCATCGCTTAGCACTACAAAAGCGTTGGGAGCGAAAAGCTTCAAACACATGTCGTGCCAGCTTTATACGCCAAGGTATGCAGCAGTACGACCGCTCTTTACGACGCAAGCTGATCCACTTGGTCTACGTTATACCGCCAAGTGCCATCTTGCTTACCCTCTACGTTACCAATTACATGTGAGGAGACCTGATGGTCTATGTTAAATGGTTTGTTTTGCTTGCCTTCTGGACACTTTTCGCTGCCTTTTTACACTACAGCTTACCCAAATATGATGTGGTGCGTATCGTCAACACCCACGAAGAGCGTATCGACCTGGATGATTGGACACGGATTTTTTGGTCTGACCCAACCGCCCAGTCGAAGCGGCTGATGAACCGTGACGTGCAATTTATTCAGGGTGTACGGAGTAACGGTCGTACCATTGTGTACCGCAATGAGGATACCGGCTGGGGCTGGCCACCCTATTTCAAATTCGATACGGCGAACCTTTACACCGAGGCCAACGACCTAGTCTCCACCAAAACAGATCCCCAGTGGGTTGCTGTCAGATACTTTGGCTGGAGAAGCATCTTCTTTTCTATTTTCCCCAACGCCATTTCAATTACGCCCGTTGATGGCCCTGAAGATAAGCCCTTTAACTGGTTCTCGACACTTTTTCTGGTCACCTTTGGCGGCCTATTTGGATACGGCTACTACCGCTGGAGACGCTTTCGCCGTGACCGCTTATCGCCCGCTTTTGATGGGGTCAGCGATAACTTTAGCGCTGCAGGCGATGCCATCTCCAGAAAACGAAACCGCTTCCAAGCATGGCTGGATACCTGGAAAACAAAGAAATAGACACTTAGCATTAAAGCTTACTGAGGTTTAAAGCCCTACATAGAGCCGTCGGTTTCAATTCCCAACGGCTCCTGCTTAACGGTCTTCGTCACGATGTAGGTGAAATAACGTTCTATACCAGCCTCGGAGACCAGCCATTTATCCATCAAACGCTGATAACTATCGATGGTGCGCGCTTCAAATTTCACCAGGTAATCCACCCCTCCCCCTACCGCCACACACTCGGTAACTTCCGGGGTTTGCATCACCAGGGCTTCAAAGCGGGTGAAGCTTTCGGCGTTGTGCTGTTTGAGCTCGATTTGCACCCATACAGGGTTGCGGGGCACCAGCACATCGGTATTGATGCGTGCGCTATAGCCTTGGATCACCCCAGCTTTTTCCAGCCGCTTTACCCGCTCCCAGCAGGGGCTGACCGAGAGGTTGATCGCCTCGGCCAGCTTCGACTTGGTGATTCGCCCATCGCGGGAGAGGATGTCGAGAATTTTCAGATCGTAACGGTCAAGTTTCATCATGCCGAGGGCTACGCCTCCAGGCGTTCAACAACATCGGCAATCACCGCCAGGGTATCCCCCATATTGATCAGCGAGGGCGCGCGCCGGGCCATTAGAATGCCATCGCGCTCCGCTTTGTAAGCGACCGGGTCGGTGCCGCTACGGGTCATGTCGTACACGTAGGCGATGGTTTGGCCTTTTTTGACTTCGTCACCTAACGCCACTAACAGTTCTAAAACACCAGAGTGTTGGCTCTGCACGTAGCAGCTGGCATCCGGCATATCGAGGTACATCTGCCCACCTGCGGGCATTTCCACTTCGCCTTCTACCAGACCGTAGTGAATTAAGAAGTTACGCACACCGCGTTCAGCAATGGCGATACTCTGGGGCGTCGAGGTACCACCGCCGCCCAGCTCAGTAGCCACAAATACCTTGCCCTGGCGCTCGCAGGCGGTGTCAAAGAGTCTTTCCGCATCCAATTCGAACATCACCATGGCGTAAGGGGCGCCGAAGGCTTTGGCACCTTCCAAGGCGGCCTGCTGCTGTGCTTTATTGTCCAGCACGTGGGACGCACCAAAGGGCAGAATGTCCAGCGTGCGCCCACCGGAGTGCAGATCGAGCACTACATCCGCCATGGGCACCAACACGCGGGTGAAGTAGTCGGCAATTTGCGGTGTCACGCTGCCGTTGGGGTCACCTGGGAAGCTTCGATTTAGGTTGCCCTTATCCATCGGCGAGGTGCGTTTGCCCGCCATCACCGCTGGGGTATTCATGCACGGCACGATAATTACCCGGCCCGTGACATCCTCTGCTTTCAGCGTTGAAGAGAGCTTCAACAGCGAGGTAATACCCTCATATTCATCGCCGTGGTTACCGCCGGTCAAAAGCGCCGTGGGGCCGTCGCCATTTTTCACTACGGTGACGGGGATCATCACCGCGCCCCAAGCAGATTCATCGGTTGAGATCGGCAGCTTTAAAAAACCGTGCTGTACACCATCGGCGTCAAAATCCACGGTGGCAGAAATAGGGCTGGGTCGCTGGGTCATTACGGTTTCCTTCGGTGTTCGTATAGGCGGTTATTTAACAAACAGCTGGCGCGGAAAATTGGCCAGGGTTTCGCAGCCGTCTTCGGTGATTAAAATACTTTCGGTAATTTCCAGGCCCCACTCTTCCACCCATAGCCCCGGCATAAAGTGGAACGTCATGCCCGGTTGCAGAATGGTGTCATCCGAGGGGCGCAGGCTCATGGTGCGCTCACCCCAGTCGGGCGGGTACGAAATGCCGATGGGGTAACCACAACGAGCGCCGCCACGGTCAAAGCCATATTTATCCATCGCCGCACCCAGCGCCATGGCGATATCTGCCGTGCGATTCCCTGGTTTGGCCACCGCCAAGCCGTTTTCGATGCCTTCCAAAAGGGCGGATTCCGCACGAATAAAGTCCATAGGCGGAGTGCCCAGGAAGACCGTGCGCGACATCGGCGCGTGGTAGCGCTTAAACACCCCGGCAATCTCAAAGAACGTGCCCTCACCTTTGCGAAACGGCGTGTCGTCCCAAGTCAGGTGCGGCGCCGCAGCGTCTTTGCCGGTGGGCAGCATGGGCACAATGGCGGGATAGTCACCGCCAAAGACTTTGCCGTTCTCATCCACAAAGCCTTCGATGCCAACGCGATAAATCTCCGATACCAGTTTGCTCTTGGGCAAGCCTGGTTCAATCACTTCCAGAATACGCGTGTGCATGCCTTCCACAATTTTGGCGGCAATGCGCATATAGGCGACTTCTTGGGGCGATTTGATTGCCCGACACCAGTTCACTAGCGAATTGGCATCCATAAAGCGCGCATGGGGCAGCTCTTTAAGTAGGCTTAGATAGGCCTTGGCGGAGAAGTAGTAGTTATCCATCTCCATACCCACCACACCCAAATGCCAGCCGCGGTCAGGCATAATCGACTGCGCCAGATACTCCATCGGATGCATGTCCGGATTCTGTACGTAGTAATCCGGGTAGTAGGTAATATTGTCAGGGTCGATCCAGCAGGTGCGCAGAGCACCGTTGGCATCCATGCGCCGTCCAAACCATACCGGCTCGCCTTCAAGGCCCACCAGCACACACTGATGCACATAAAACGACCAACCGTCGTAGCCGGTTAGCCAAGCCATATTGGAAGGGTCACTGACGATCAATACGTCAATGCCACGACTGGCCATTTCAGCACGCACTTTCCACAGGCGTGTAGCGTACTCTTCGCGCGTGAAAGGCAGGGAAACCTGAGTCATCGGCCAACTCGCCATTAAAGATCACCAAGAGCCAGCGCACTGCCCACTATAGGCACGCAACGCTGGGCCACAGGATCGACCTGGCCACCACCGATCAGGCGTCGGGGTTGCATCTGCTGCCGTTGCAGCAGGCCCGCCAATGTCGTCTTAAGCCGATACTAGCACCGACCCTTGGTCAGCGGTCAAAGGCTTTATGACAAAAAGTGCATACGGCCTCGTTATTTGCACTAAGCAAGCTTGCAACAGCCTTTACCACTCACCATGATAACCTGCAGTGATAATACTTTTAGAAGAGGGGTGCGGGATGAAAATTGTTGTGCATATTGATGAGGCTGATCAATGGCAAGCAGCGCTTGCTGAGGCACTGCCCCAAGCCACCGTGCTGACCAGCAAAGCGCCAGCGGATGAGCGTAAAGGGGCCGACTATCTCGCTATCTGGAAGGCCCCCGAGCATTTGCTGCAAGAGCAGACCCAGCTAAAAGGCATCATCAATTTGGGTGCGGGGGTGGATTATTTGCTAAAAACCCCAGGGCTGCCCAGCGGTGTGCCAATCGTAAAACTACGCGATGCGGGCATGGGCGAGCTGATGGCCGATTACGCCCTCTATGGCGTGCTGCACTTCTACCGCAGCATGGATCGTTACGCGGAACAGCAGCAAAGCGCCATTTGGAAGCCGCAAGAGGTCGTGGAGAAGTCCCAGTGGCCGGTGGGCGTATTAGGTCTGGGCGCGATTGGCAGCTTTGTCGCCAGCGCCTTGCAGCAAGCGGGTTTCCCAGTGCTGGGCTGGAGCCGCTCACCCAAGCAGATCAGCGGAGTACGCTGTTTTCACGGCGATGATGGGCTCAACGAACTGCTTGGCCAAGTACAGAGCCTGATCACTATTCTCCCCGACACCGCCGCCACTCGACACATTCTCAACGCCGAGCGGCTGGCCCAACTGCCCCAAGGCGCCAGCGTGATTAACCCTGGCCGTGGCAGCCTGATTGATGAACAGGCACTATTGGAAGCACTGGGTAGTGGACACCAGCTGGGGCACTTGCGGGGTGCACTGTTGGATGTATTCCATGAAGAGCCGTTGCCCACTGACAATCCGCTCTGGCAACACCCCAAGGTCATTGTCACGCCGCACATGGCCGCGCCTACTCCGCTTAACGATGCCATTGACCAAGTGATCTCTTACTTGCATGCCTTTGAATCGGGTGAAAAACTTGCCACGATCAACCCTGAGGCAGGTTACTGACGCCCCCACCCGGGCTATACTGGCGCGCTGGGAACCAAGTGCAGCCTAAAGGCTCTTAGGAAGATACGTTTTTATGGAGGAAAGGCTCTTGGTCAATGTTCTCGTACGACTGTCTGGCCGCGCGCTAGCAGGGTTGGGGCTGAGTTTTGCCGTCTTGTGTTCTAGCGACATTGCCTTAGCAGCAAACACACTCAAAGACCCGCAGCTCTTTGAAGCCCCCAGGCCTTTTGAAGCACAGTACCGGCTTGAGGTTCGCGGTTGGCCAGGGGCTACCATTACCCATCGCCTCTCTAACGAAGGGAATCACTGGTTAAGCGATATGCGCTTTTCGGTCACTGTGGCGCGTGGACAGGAGTTCAGCCGTTTTTCGCTAAATGATAATGATACCCACGCATTGCTCTATAGCAGTAGCTATTCATTGCTCGGCGTCGGTGACAGCTATCAATTGAGCGAGCGGGATATTCCCACATTAGACCGGCAAACAGCGCTATTTGACCTTTCGCGCCGAGCAGGGCATGAAAACTGCACGGAAAGCGCCCCCTGCGACATTGAGTTTGTCGATCACAAAGGGCGTGATGAGCATTTCCAATACTATGTTGATAAACAACGGATAACTGATCCCGGCAGCATTGGCATGTCCGGCGACGAGTTTGAAGCGCTAAACGTCTCCCTGATTGATGTTGAAAAGCCTGACCGTCTTCTCCAGATCCGTTTTCACCCTGACTGGCCCGGCCTGATTCTATCGGTGGTGTACCAAAAAGAAGGCAGCCGTGAAACTCAGCTCACACTGACTAACTTCCAACCAAACGGGGGCGCGACGCCCTAAATGCTATCGGGTTTATTGATTGTTCTACTACCGCTTTTACTCGGCTATTTGGTTCGTGTTCGCTCCGCTCAGCTACAGAGCCTAATCAACAGCGCAGTCAATAGCTCGGTCTATTTGATCCTACTGTTCATGGGAATAAGCCTTGCTGGCCTTGAGAATCTGTCTAGTCAGCTTTCGCGTTTGGGCGGCAACGCTTTGCTGTTGTTTAGCATTACCACGCTGTTTAACTTAGCAGCGCTATGGTGGCTATCGCGCCGGTTAACACTTAAGGCAGGCAACTCGCCAGTGATAAAAGACGCTCCCACCAGCAAGCTAGCGGCCATGCAGGGTTCACTGTTATTGGTCGCCGTAGTGGCTGGGGGTATTATCGCTGGCCTGCTGCTGGGGCCACACCTGGGTGAAAAGCTTTTCAACACCGCAGACGTATTGGCCGAATGGGTACTCTATGTGCTGCTAGCGCTGATTGGCTGCCAACTGCGAAATTCCGGCATGCCGCTCAAACAGATTTTGCTCAACCGCATGGGGCTGGCAATTGCGGTAACACTAGCAATCAGTTCGCTGTTGGCAGGCTTAGCCGCCGCGCCGCTGCTCTCGCTAAGCTGGAACGAAGGCTTGGCGATGGCGTCAGGCTTTGGCTGGTACTCGCTTTCCGCCATCTTGATCGGCGACCAGCTGGGCCCTTTAATGGGCGGCGTGGCATTTTTTAACGACCTCACCCGTGAGCTGCTGGCGTTTATCCTGATTCCGCTGGTCATACACCGCCACACCGCGCTGGCGATTGGCTACGGCGGCGCCACCTCCATGGACTTCACCCTGCCCGTCATTCAGCAGCACGGCGGCGTAGCTTGCGTTCCTATTGCCGTGGTCAGCGGGTTTATTCTCTCGCTGCTATCACCGCCACTGATTCTGTTTTTTCTTTCGCTGTCGGGTTAGCGATGTTGTGCATTGATTGGTTAGGATAAGCAGCACTGCCTGTCTAACCGATCACCGCCCTGGATGCCAGCCCCCTATGCTCAACGGAATTTGGTTAAGCTTCTTTATCGCGGCCTTTGCGGCCTCCCTCTGGCAGTGGTTGGTAGGTGGCGACAGCGAGGTGTTTGCCCGCTTGGTGCAGTCGCTGTTCGATATGGCGAAAGTGAGCGTCGATATTATTCTGGTGCTGCTAGGCACCATGACACTATGGCTGGGGTTTCTTTCGATTGCCGAAAAAGCCGGCTTGATTCGCTTGCTGGGGCGGGTGCTCGACCCGTTGTTCTGCCGCTTAATGCCTGAGGTTCCCCGCGGCCACCCTGCTATGGGGCTAATCAGTATGAACTTCGCGGCTAATATCCTGGGCCTGGATAACGCCGCCACGCCGATTGGCATCAAGGCGATGCACTCTCTTCAGAGCCTTAACCCCAGCAGCGAGACCGCCAGCAACGCGCAAATTCTGTTTCTGGTGCTCAATACCTCATCGCTAACATTATTACCGGTAACCATTTTTATGTATCGCGCTCAGCAAGGGGCTGCCGACCCCACGCTGGTGTTTTTACCTATTCTTTTAGCCACAACCGCCTCTAGCTTTGCAGGGCTGCTAGCTGTCTCAGTAATGCAGCGCTTAAAGCTATGGCAGCCCATCGTGCTGGCTTACTTACTCGCCGCTGCACTTGCCTTGGGGCTTTTAATTACCACGCTAGCGGGAATGTCCGCTCAAGCGCTGGCCGCGGCCTCTACACTGGTCGGCAACCTGACGCTCTTTAGCATCGTGATGATGTTTCTGGTAGTCGGCGCGCTGCGTGGTGTAAGGGTGTATGACGCTTTTATCGAAGGTGCTAAAGAGGGGCTGAGCTTTACCATTACGCTGCTTCCTTATTTGATTGCCATGCTGGTGGCGGTCGGCGTGCTGCGCGCCAGTGGCGTGCTAGACGCGGGACTTAGCGGCATCCGCTGGCTGGTAGAGGGCTTTGGCTGGGATACCCGCTTTGTGGATGCGCTGCCTACCGCCTTTGTGAAGCCACTTTCCGGCAGTGGCGCCCGCGCCATGATGATCGAAACCATGGACACCTTCGGCGTCGATAGCTTTCCAGGCCTACTCGCAGCCACCATGCAGGGCAGCACTGAAACCACGTTCTATGTGTTAGCCGTCTACTTTGGCGCGGTGGGCATCACGCGCATTCGCCATGGGCTAGGCTGCGCGCTGGTGGCTGACTTCGCAGGGATTACCACTGCTATTGCTGTGTGCTATTGGTTTTTTGGGTAAGCTGAGACTGAATACCTAATGCGCTACACTCGCCCCGCATAGCACTCTTCAAGGCCTGCCGAAGAGCCCCGCCAGCTAACCCACGACCTAGCAGCACAGTAAGCTTCGCGATAGCGGCTTCCAGGGTGATATCGCTTCCAGGAATAACGCCCACATGATTAAGCTCGGCGCCGGTGGCGTAAGCCCCCTGTACCACTTCGCCTTGGGCACACTGAGTCACATTGAGCAGCGCTACGCCACGCTCGGTGGCCGTCTTCAAGGCGTTAAGCAGCTCGCCTTCAAAACTAGGCGGGTTGCCCACCCCGTAGCTATGCAGCACCAGTCCTTTTAGCGTTTCATCTTCCAGCAGCATTTTCGCGCGGCGCAGCGACATCCCTGGGTGCAGCGGCAGTACTGCGACAGCCTCGTCGTCCACCTCAATAGGCGCAAAATTGGGTAGACCGCTCAGCAGTGCCGAGGGCTGGGGGAAGCTTACACCAATGCCCAGCTCGGCAAGCCAGGGGAAGTTGGGTGAGTCGAAGGCATCCAAGCCTTGAGTGCGCACCTTGCGCGCCCGGTTACCACGCAGCAGGCGGTCGTGAAATGCCAGGCTTACTTCGCAAGGGGTCGCGGGATGAGCCGCAAGCTGCAGCGCGCTGACCACATTATTCAGCGCATCGCTTCTTGGCTCACCCAGTGGAATTTGGGAGCCGGTGAAGATTACCGGCTTGTTCAACGCACCGAGCATAAACGAAAGCGCGGCAGCGCTGTAAGCCATGGTATCGGTGCCGTGGAGTACCACAAACGCATCGTAGCGCGGCCAGTGGCTTTCCAGCAGCGCCACCAGGCGATTCCAGGCCTCGGGCATTAACTCTGCGCTATCAATTAGCGGCTGCATTTCCAGCACATCGAACGCTGGCAGCCGATAAGGGTCACTCAGGGCCAAATGCGTTGATAGACGTTCGGCCAGCCCCGCGCAGGGCACGTAGCCTTGTGGCGATGGCTGCATACCAATCGTCCCACCGGTATAGAGCATCAGTACGCGGGGCATGGGCACTCCTTTCTTTATTAATACAATCTAGATACTCACTTACTTAGCAGAGGCGCTTTCCAGTCGCTGTTTTAACGCTGCAGCCTCTTCAGGGTCCAGTTCCCAGGCTTTGGGATCCAAATCGAGATCTGGGTGCTGGTTAGCATCAAAAATCGGCTGTTTGATGCCCTGCCGACGCTGCACATCGAAGTCCTTCAAAATGCGCAGGCCACACTTGAACAGCAGAATCAGCGCAAACAGGTTAACGACCGCCAATAGCCCCATGGTGACATCCGCAAAACCGAATACGGTGCCCAAATCGGTGGTCGCGCCCCAGCACACCAGTAGCACAATGGCGACGCGGAAGGCGTTAAACAGATTCTGGTTGTCGCGACTGAAGAAGTTGAGGCTGTTCTCACCCAGGTAGTAGTTATAAAGAATCGTACTGAAGGCAAACAGCAGCAGTGCCAGGCTGACAAAGGTGCGGCCCCATTCGCCCACATGGTCGGCCAACGCTGCCTGAGTCAGGGCGATGCCCTCAACCCCAGCGCCCGCAGCAGGGTCGTACACACCGCTGAGTAGAATCAAAAAAGCCGTAGCAGAACAAATAATCACGGTATCGATAAAGACTGAAAACGCTTGCACGATGCCCTGGTTCGCTGGGTGCGGTACGTAAGCCACTGCCGCCACATTGGGCGCACTACCCAGACCCGCTTCGTTTGAGAACAGGCCACGTTTCAGACCCATCATGATTGCCGCGCCGATACCGCCACCAATCAGCGGTTCAAGGCCGAAAGCGCTTTTTACGATCAGCGTTATCACACCAGGGATTTCAGTAATATTCATGGCGATAACCAGCAGCGCAATGGCGATATAGCTCACCGCCATAAAGGGCACCAATACCTCGGAAATACGCGCAATACGCTTAATACCGCCGAAAATAATCAGCCCGACCAGCATGGCCAGGCCAATGCCGCTATACAGCACCGGCACGCCGAAAGCGTCACCGAAAGAGGTCGCTACCGAATATGATTGCAGCGCGGTAAACGCAAAGCCGAAGGTCAACAGCAGCAATACCGAGTAGAACGCTGCCAGCCAACGCCACTGCTTACCTAGCCCTTTAACGATATAGTACGCTGGGCCACCACGGTAAGTGCCATCACCTTCGGCCTCTTTATAGGTCTGTGCCAGGGTACACTCCAGGAAGCTGGTGGCCATGCCCATCAAGCCCACCAGCCACATCCAGAAAATCGCCCCTGGGCCACCCAGCGTAATCGCCACTGCGACACCGGCGATGTTGCCGCCACCTACTCGCCCGGCCACCGAAAGCACCAGCGCCTGAAACGAGCTTAAGTGACCGTGCTGGTTGCGTTTAAAGGCTTGGCCGGAACCCAGGATACGAAACATCTCACCGAAATAGCGAAACTGCACAAAGCGGGATGCAACGGTAAAACCGATGCCAACGCCCACCAGCAGCACTAGCAGAACCTTCCCCCAAAGGAGGTCATTGAGCATATCGAGCATGTGATTCTCTCCGCGTTTTTGTATTAGCGTTATGTTGGAATTCGCGTCGCTTTTAAGATCGCGCGTTTGGAATTCGCGCCGCGGAGAATGTTTTACCAAGCGTGGGGCAGGATTAAATTTGGCGCAGCGGTGCAGTTGTGTGCACTCACTGCATCAGCGGGTGCGCCAGAGTGCATCAGTCACGCGATCAGATCTTCTCGGCAATGCGGTGGGCTAACTTATGGATAAAGGGGCCGCTGATAAAGGCGATGATCCCAGCGGCAGGCCAAGCAAGGAGCCATGCATGCATCCAAATAGCCACAAAATCGGAATGAGCACCGATATTCACGTAAGTCACCCACGCCGACATAATCAGTGAGAGGGTAAAAGACATCAGTAGCGCGAAAATAATTCTATGTTTCATGGGGCATCCTTAAGAGCATTATTTACCTGCGCCAAGGCTAGCAAATACCTATTACGGTAATATATGCCAATATATAAGAAACCATTTTACAGAATTGCAAAATGCGCAAACCGTCTTTGGATGATCTAAACATCTTCATCGTGGCTGCCAATCAGCACAGCCTTACCGCAGCGGCGGCAACGCTGAAGATGACTATTGCTACCGTGTCGCGGCGCATTAGTGCACTGGAGGCCACGCTAGGCGTAGAGCTACTCTATCGCTCAACCAAAGGGTTAACGTTAACGCCCCACGGCGAGTCGTATTATCGCGAGTGCGAGGAACTGGTGCTCGCCCTTGATCAGCGTATTTTGGATCTGGATCAGGCACTACATAGCCTAAGCGGGCCGTTGAAGATTATGGCACCCGTCAATCTGGGCAGCGGGCCGCTAGATGTGTTTTGGCGACACTTTATTGATCGCTACCCTGAGATTGCACTGACGATCGAACTCGATAACAACGTGGTCGATATTCGCGACCATCAGGCGGATATTGCGCTTCGCTCTGGGCCACAAAAAGATTCAACCCTGATCCAGAAATACCTAGGCTATATAGAGCCGATTTTGGTGGCGTCAGCGACGATGAAGCACTCTCTTCCCCATACGGTTGAAGAATTGCAGGCGTGCCCCAGCGTGGCAGCAAAGATGTTTAGCGAGTGGCAGCTGTTCCACCAAACGGGTAGTCAGCACGCTTGTCATAAGAACCACTTTCACATCAGTAACGATATGAATATTGTGCTCAATCTCGCTAAATCGGGCGCAGGCGTCACCTTAATGCCCGCCAGTATGGTCGCGAATAGCTTACAAACGGGAGAGTTAATACGGGTACTCCCTGAATGGCGGGGGCGCCACCGAGAGATCTTCTTGGTATGGCCCTACCGGCGTAGCCTTTCAGCGCGGGCCAAGCTGTTTCGAAGCGAGTTAATCGAATTCCTCAGCCACCAAAGCTGGTTCCACTCTGCTGGTTAGGCTGTCCGTTAGGAACAGACCTCATTAAACAGCGGTCAGGTTTCTGCGTTAATATCTTTTGTCACAGATAATGGCTGAAACGGGCCATTTATTTCACTGGCTTGAATAGAGTCTAAAAGTTCCTTCCTGATAGCCTCCAAGTCAGCAATTCGGTCTTCGATTTTGGTTAATCTTTGACGCTGTGTTGCAATGGTTTCCGGACAAAAAGCTGCCCCTTCTTTCAGCCGCATACACTCCGGAAACGTACTGATTTCTTTAAGGTTGAACCCACTATTAATCAGTCGTTGTATCTGCCTGACCTGTGTGATTGCTATAACAGAAAACACCCGATAGCCATTTTCTGAACGCGAAGAATTAAGCAGCTCATGTGCATCATAGTGCCGGATCGAGCGGATACTGACACCCGTTTCCCGAGAAAGCTGACCAATTTTGAGCGGCGATTTAACACTACTTTTCTTCAAGACCACCTTCTCCCTCATTGAGTGCTTGACCCTCACACTAATGTCACAGTTTACGCTCACCTCTACCAATTAACCAAGAGGTGTTAAGGATGTCTGTGTCCAAGTTCTATCGCGCAATTTTTACATTGATGACTGCAAGTCTATTGCTAGCGTTTTCATTAACGGCGCCTGCAGAAACAATCCAATACGAGGTGGCCTCAACCGACGGCATTTCAATTGCCGTGCAAGAGTCCGGTGATCCTGAAGGGCAACCGGTTGTCTTCATTCACGGGTATCTGGGCAGCCATCTCAATTGGCAGCCACAGGTCAATAGCGAGCTTCTGCAGAAATATCGGCTCATTACTTATGACCTTCGCGGACATGGTTTATCCGGCAAACCAGAGGAAGCCATCGCTTACAGCGATGGGCGCCGTTGGGCAGATGACCTTGCAGCGGTCATCCAAGCCACAAACGCCCAGCAGCCCATACTGGTAGGCTGGTCATTGGGAGGCGCGGTCATTTCTAACTACCTGAACTATTACGATGACAGCGACATCAGTGGTGCAGTGTATGTTGATGGCGTTGTCGAACTCAGTGCTGAACTGATCACTTCTCACCCTGAAATTTATCAGGAAATGGTCTCTGAAAACCTGAAAACCAACTTAGAGGCAACGCGTGCTTTCCTACGCCTTTGCTTTGACCAGCAACCAGAAAGTGCCACTTTTCAGCTACTGCTGGCGAATGCAGCACTAGCTTCCTGGGATATGAAAGAGAGCGTTCTGTCCATGAGCATTCCACTTGCGGGGCTTGGCAGAACAAATAAACCCGTCCTGATGTTGTATGGCGAAAAAGATGCATTGGTGCAGGTGGATGCGTCAATCAACAGGGCTAAAGAGGTGAATCCCAATGTCGAAACACTCATCTATAAAAACTCAGGACATGCACCTTTTATAGAAGAGAGCGCCCGATTCAACCAAGACTTGGCAATTTTTATTGAAGACCTCCTTAACTAAAGTCTACGCATAGCAGTATCGGGGCCATTAAACAGTGACTCTAACCACTGAGTTAATGGCCCAAACAAGTTTACAGCTACTTGTTTAAACCTGCTTTAGCTGTCCTTGCCGCATGGAGCTTCTTATAGCTTTCGATCAAGCGCTGATGACGTTCTAGGCCTTCTAGCTGCATGTTAGTGGGCGTTAAGCCATGGAAACGTACGGAGCCTTCCACCGAGCCAACAACCGCCGTCATAGTTTCTTCACCGAACATACGCTGGAAGTTGTACAAGTAATCGTCCAACTCCAGCTCGTCATCCAGCTCAATTTCCAGCACCGCGTTGACCGCTTGATAGAACAGGCCGCGCTCGACGGTGTTATCGTTGTACTGCAGGAACATCTGTACGCAGTCCAGCGCTTCTTCATGGCGTTGTAGCGCTAGATAAACCAGCAGCTTCAGTTCCAGAATGGTCAGTTGGCCCCACACGGTGTTTTCATCAAACTCGATACCGATTAGCGTGATGATATCGGCGTGGTCGTCCATCTGGCTCTCTTCCAGCCGCTCCACAAGATCGGTGAGCTGATCGTCATCCAGGCGGTGCAGGTTGAGAATATCCTCGCGGTAATCCAGCGCCTTGTTGGTGTTATCCCAGATCAAATCCTCGATCGGATACACCTCGGAGTAGCCCGGCACCAGAATGCGGCACACCGGCGCGCCTAGGTCTTCATGCACGGCCATGTACACTTCCGCGCCCAGGTCTTCAAAGATACCGAACAGCGTCTCGGCTTCTTCTTCATTGCTGCCGGAGAAGTCCCACTCGCTGAACTCAAAGTCAGGCTTGGCGCTAAAGAAACGCCAGGAGACCACGCCTACCGAGTCGATAAAGTGCTCAACGAAGTTGTTCGGCTCGGCCACGGTTTGCGAGTTGAAGGTCGGTAACGGCAAGTCGTTCAGGCCTTCAAAGCTGCGACCCTGGAGCAATTCGGTCAGGCTGCGCTCCAGCGCCACTTCAAAGCTTGGGTGGGCACCAAAGGAGGCAAACACGCCACCGGTACGCGGGTTCATCAAGGTGACGCACATCACCGGGAACTGCCCGCCCATGGAGGCATCCTTAACTAGCACCGGGAACCCCTGGGCTTCCAAAGCGTTGATGCCTTCGACAATGCTGGGGTATTTCGCCAGCACCTCCTGCGGCACATCCGGCAGGGTCAACTCCTGCTCCAAGATTTCACGCTTTACCGCCCGCTCGAAGATTTCCGACAGGCACTGCACCTGGGCTTCCACCAGGGTATTGCCCGCACTCATGCCGTTACTGAGGAACAGGTTTTCGATCAGGTTGGAAGGAAAGTAAACCGTCTCGCCATCGCTTTGGCGCACAAAAGGCAGCGAGACGATGCCCCGATCCTCGCGACCAGAGTTGGTATCAATCAGGTTGGAACCGCAAAGCTCGCCTTCCGGGTTATAGATCGCCAAGCAGTGCTCGTCGAGAATCTCATCGGGCAGTTCATCGTTTGGGCCCGGCTGGAACCACTTCTCATTGGGGTAGTGAACGAATTCGCTATTGGCAATTTCTTCGCCAAAGAACTGGTCGTTGTAGAAAAAGTTGCAGCTCAAACGCTCGATAAACTCGCCCAATGCCGAACACAGCGCGCTCTCTTTGGTCGCGCCTTTGCCGTTGGTAAAACACATTGGCGAGGCCGCATCACGGATATGCAGCGACCATACGTGAGGGACGATATTGCGCCAGGAGGCGATCTCGATCTTCATGCCCAGATTCGCCAGAATCGCGCTCATGTTGGCAATGGTCTGCTCCAGCGGCAGGTCTTTGCCCTCAATATAGGTGCTGCTACCTTCTGGCGCGCCCATCAGCAGCGCCTGGGCGTCTTCGTCGATGTTCTCTACCGTCTCGATCTGGAAATCAGGGCCGGTTTGCACCACTTTCTTAACCGTGCAGCGATCAATGGAGCGCAGAATGCCCTGGCGATCCTTCTCGGAAATATCTTCTGGCAGCTCGACCTGGATTTTAAAAATCTGCTTATAGCGATCTTCCGGGTCGACGATGTTGTTCTGGGAAAGACGGATATTTTCGGTAGGGATATCCCGCGCGTTGCAGTACACCTTGACGAAGTAGGCGGCGCACATCGCCGATGAGGCCAGGAAGTAATCGAACGGGCCAGGCGCCGAGCCGTCCCCTTTATAGCGAATCGGCTGGTCGGAGATAACGGTAAAATCGTCGAACTTGGCCTCCAGACGGAGGTTGTCGAGATAGTTAACTTTGATTTCCATGAGCGGGCGTCCGGGGTAATGAGTGTGCCTGGGCCGTTAAATACTTAAGCCGGTAGGCGAATGGCAGCCATTATCCAGTTTTTTACCCGTTTCGTCTTGGGGAGTCTCTCGAACCGCCTACCCTAAGCTGGGTAAGAACAGCAGCGCTTGCTCTAAGGCATTTAAGAGATTATTTCAGTAGAGGCAGGAGTTACTGTGCTTGCATCATACGCTCTGCCTCAGCTTCGCTGACCCCGAGCATTAGTAAAATCTGGCGTTGTGTGGCTATCAACACCTGCTTTCGCTCTGCCTCCCCCGGCAAACTCTTGGCAATGGCGACAGCGCCTATCAAGGAGGCCAATATGACCCGGGATTTATCAGCAATCGCGTTGCGGTCAGTGGCAAAGGGGAGTTGCTTCAGCTTACTCAGCGCTATCAACCGGGTTTCAAGCATCTTTTTCATACTCATATATGACGCTTCAAACAGGGTGCGGATTTCTGCTTTTTCACTGCCTATTTCGTTGAACAGTACCGCTTCAGGCCCCGGCTTATGCTTCGCTTCCAACTCTTGGAGATTGCAGTAGTTGGCGACTAATTCGGTAAGGTGTTGTAACGAAAGCGGGCCTTTTACCAATCTAGCCGCCCGGCTGTTATCAATGGTCAGGCGAACAGACTCATGGTAAAGAGCCTCTTTTGAAGCGAAATGGGCATAAAAGGCGCCGTGGGTCATCTTCGCTAGCTTCATGATCTGGCCAATCGACACCTTTTGAAACCCATTGCGGCTGAATAGCTCTGTCGCCGAAGCCAAAATGCGCTCTTTGGTTTTCGATTTATGGCTTTTGGGGTAAGGCATATTCACCTCGTCGTGCGTCAGCTAAATATTATCTTGATCATATACTGCCCCTTGCTAGGGTGACCATATCAATAAATTAGGAGTCACTATGCACTCACCTATCGTGATTACCGGCATGGGCATGGTCAGCCCGCTAGGCAATAGCGTCAATACAAGTTGGCAGCGACTGGTTAACGGCCAGTCTGGCATCAGCACCATTGAGCGCTTTGACACCAGCAATATCCCGATCAAAATTGCCGGGGTGGTGCCAAGCATTAGCCATGACCCCAGTGGCGGAATTGACCTGAATGAGATAGCCGACCCCAAAGAGCAGCGCAAAATGGATCTGTTCAGCCTTTATGCGTTAGCGGCAGCCCAAGAGGCACTGGCACAAGCCAATTGGTTCCCCGTTGAGCAAGCGCAAAAACGTCGAACGGCGACCATTATTGGCTCTGGCATTGGCGGTTTCCCTACCATTACTCAAGCGCAAAAAACCCTTGCCGAGCGCGGCCATCGCAAACTTTCCCCCTTCACGGTACCCGCCTTTCTGGCCAATTTGGCTGCTGGCAATCTGTCGATTCGTTATGGCTTTCAAGGCCCACTGGGGTGTCCAGTAACGGCTTGCGCAGCGGGGCTACAGGCGATTGGCGACGGTATGCGCATCATCCGCAATGGAGAAGCCGATGTTGCCCTGGTAGGCGGTGCCGAGGCGTGCATTGATCCTCTTTCGCTCGCCAGCTTTAACGCCTTAAAGGCCGTTTCCACAGAAGCGGACGCCCCTGAACGCGCGTCCAGGCCCTTTGATAAAGCCCGTAACGGTTTTGTAATGGGAGAAGGCGCTGGCATTATGGTGATCGAAACCCTTGACCATGCCCTCGCGCGGGGTGCCACGCCGTTAGCGGTGATTAGTGGTTACGGTACCAGCGCGGATGCCTACCACCTGACGGCAGGCCCAAAAGATGGGGCTGGCGCAGCCGCAGCGATTCAAGCAGCGCTAGGGATGGCGAACCTATCTACTGATGCTATTGATCACATCAATGCCCACGCCACCTCGACCCACGTTGGCGATCGGGCTGAAATTGCGTCATTGCGTAATGTATTCGGTGAGCGCTTGCCCGCCATCCCGATTTCGGCAACGAAAGCCGCCACAGGCCATTTATTAGGTGCAGCGGGGGGCATAGAGAGTATTTTTTCTGTATTGGCCGTCAATACGCAGACACTGCCACCTACCATCAATCTTGAGCACTGCGATGCGGATATGCAGGATTTAACCTTCGTCACGGCAACTCATCATAAGCACATTACCCAGCATGTCTTGTGCAACGGGTTCGGTTTTGGTGGCGTCAATGCAGCGCTTATCATTAGCAGTATGGAACGTTAATGGCGAAAGTATATAAACCGATCTGCCGTCAGCCATCATCCTGATTGACGTAAAAACGGCAGCGCTTCCTCAAGCAATATTTCAGGGGTTTCCTCGGCAATATAGTGACCGCAAGGAAGCGCTTTGCCTTCTACATCGGTGGCCACTTTTTGCCACTCGCCGAGCGCATCAAAACAGGCTTCAATAGCCCCTTCAGCGCCCCACATCACTTTTAACGGGCAGGTGAGTTTTACCCCCGCATCGATATCCGCCTGATCATGCGCCAAATCAATCGTGGCGCTGGCGCGGTAGTCGCCGCATATACCGGCGGCTGTACCGGGGAGCGCGAGGCAGCGCTCGTATTCCGCTAGCGCTTCCGAGGAGAAAGGCGCCATACCGGCACTGCGGGCACCCATTACGCTTTTGAGGTATTGAGCAGGGTCGCTCTGGATCAGCATTTCCGGCAGCGGCTGAGGGCGAATCAGGAAGAACCAGTGCCAGTAGCTGCGGGCAAAGGCCTCCGTGGTACCGCGGTACATGGCCAGTGTGGGGGCTATATCCAGCAGCACCATGCGCTCGACGCGCGCCGCGTGGTCAACCCCTAAACGGTGGGCTACCCGTGCACCGCGATCATGGGCAAGCACCTTGAAGCGCTCAAAGCCGAGCGCGCTCATCAGCTCGGCCATATCGTTGGCCATAGCGCGTTTGGAATAATTGATGTGCTCAGGGTCATCGTCGGGTTTACTGCTGTCGCCGTAGCCGCGCAGATCCGCCGCTATCACCGTGAAGTGCTGGGCCAGCTCTTCCGCGACTTTGTGCCAAATTACATGGGTCTGGGGGTGGCCGTGAAGCAATAGTAACGCAGGCCCACTGCCGCCCTTGCGAAACGCGATCTCGACGCCGTTAACCTGGCGCTGCAATTTTTCAAACCCATGAAACATGGCGTACTCCTGGTTTGCTGTAAAAGCTTTTGCTGTGCCTATTAGTAATGTAGCTATCTATTATATAGCATAGCTTTTTACGCCAGGGAGCCGCGACGGCAAGGGTGATCCGGCAGTGGGAAAGCATTGCACTCTTTAGCACAAAGCATCACATTAGGCGGCCACGACACCAAGAGAAACGAGTCACCCATGCATGACGATTTCGTGGCCAACCTGCGCCTGCTCTGCAGCTACTATCCGTCAATTGCTGAGGTATGTCGGCGTTTAGCGATCAACCGAGCTCAGTTTAACCGCTACCTGAGTGGACGCTATCACCCCAGCCACGCCGCTCTTCAGCGTATTTGCCACTTTTTTGGCGTTAGCGCGGAGGACATCGCGCTCCCCCATCACGATTTTCGTGCCCTAGTACAAACCGGCCAGCTCAATAGAGAAGCAACCCCTGCAACGCTGCCTTGGCCTAACGCGCTGGTTCAGCGCGGCAGCGAAGGCATGGAGCGCTATATTGGCCGCTACTTTGAGCTTTATCACTCAATGTCCCGGCCGGGGCAGTTAATGCGTACCTTGGTTTGCCTAGAACAGCGTGAAGGTGGCGTGGTTTATCAGCGCACCGAGCGGATGCAGACCGTACCCGGCGCCCGCTCATGTCACAACCGCTATGTGGGCACCGCGGTGAAACTTGCAGATCGGCTCTTTTTAATCGATCACGAAACCCTTAACGGTCATGAGATCACTCAGACGATTCTATTTCCGAGTTTTCAGAGCCAGGTGACGCGTTTAACCGGTCTGAAAATGGGCGTGGCAGATAACAGCGAGCGCATGCCCTGCTGTGTTCGGGTGGTGTATCAGCGCCTGGATGAACAGGTCAGCCTACGCGAAGCGCTGGCCCAGTGCGGTTTAATAGCCCTAGATGATCCTTCGCTCAATGATGCCCTAATAGCCGCAACCCGAAACGATGTGGCCGCTGAAGAGCATCACTTCCGTGCTCGCCACTAGAGCACAAGTGAGTTGCGAGAGAAGCGCTAAGGCGACGGCACCAGCACCTGCTGAAACAATATCGTTTCAAAGTGCACCATGGGTTCGACGGACTTCAACGTCTTGGCACGTAGAATAGCGCCTTCCCAACCGGTAAGAATAAAGCTGGCAAGGGCTTCCGGCGTGGTGTGGATGGCGATGTCTCCTTGCGCCTGGGCATCTTTCAGGCAGTGCACAAAGCGTTGCTCCCAGCGCTGAAAGACGAGATTTAGCGCATCACGGAAGGTATCACTCTGGCCCGATAGTTCTTGGCCCAGGTTACCAATCAAACAGCCCGTGGCATGGTCGCACTCATGCATATGCTCACGCCCTGCCGCGAAATAACGTCTTAGGCGTTCGAGTGGAGGCGTGTCACTATCTTCCAGCAGCGCTACCAGTGTTTCATCATAGCGGTTGGCAAAGCGTTCGATCACCGCCAGCCCGAAATCTTCTTTGCTGGAGAAGTAGTGATAAAAGGAGCCTTTAGGCACACCGCAGGTTTTTAACACGGCATTAATGCCCGTCGCATTATAGCCTTGCTGACTAATCAACTGGGCGCCACTATCGATGAGTTTGTCACGGGTTGCGTTGTTTTTCATAATCTTAAAGTAGACCAGTCAGTCTATTGCTTTCAAGTGAAAGAACCAAAAGAGAGAACCAAGTGAATAAAAGCCAAGTTAAGCTAAAACCAAACCAGCGGATACCAAGCTAAGTGGCAGTTGCATGTTATTTGCACATTGTTTGACTAATGGCTGCTTAACGATGCGCGATGCTAGCATCATACGCTTATTTTTCTGGAATTTTCGCTCCCAATGGATGACGCGCGGTAATGATTCTTTCTCGCTATGACCTTACGCATCAACATGGCCGCATTCGTTTAGGTGCCGTGGTTGCATTATTGATTCTTGTTGCCACATTGGCGCTGGCATGGTGGATTATTACCCAGCCGCCGCGTATAGAGCGTACCCCACCGCCTGAGCCTCTGCCTAGTGTGGTCGATGTTGTCACGGTGAACGCTAGTGCCCAGGCGCCGAACTTATACGGTTTTGGCCGTGTTGAAGCAGAGCAGGAGACCATGCTGGCCAGCCGCGTGGCGGGACAGTTGGAGCGTTTCGCTGATGGCGTTGTGCCCGGTCAGGTGGTCGAGCAGCAAGCCCCAGTAGCCTATATTGACCAAGCCGATTTACAGCTAGCCCTGGAAGATGCCGAGGCGCAGCTAGCCAACGCCCAAGCGCAGCTAGCACTTGAGCAGGCAGAGCAGCAGCGGGCCCGTAGTGAGTACGAATCCTTTGGCCGCCAGCTCTCTGCCGAACGGCGGGCGCTGGTACTGCGCGAACCGCAGTTGCGCCAAGCCCAGTCTCAGGTCACCCAAGCGCGAGTGGCACGCGACCAGGCCGCGCTCAATGTGCAGCGCGCCACCCTCACCGCACCCTGGCGAGCCATGGTGCAAGAACGCTTGGTAGGCGCCGGTAGCCTGCTCAGCCAAGGAACAGAAGTGCTGCACCTTGTGGGTGTCGAGCAATTTTGGGTGCGCGCTTCGCTGCCTGCAGAGTGGACTGAGTGGTTGGAAGCGGGCACTACCGTCACCTTAACCAGCCGCGGCTGGCCCGAAGGCGCCACGCGCCAAGGGACACTGGTCTCGATGCTGCCTAGCCTGGAAGAGAATGGCCTGCAGGCTCAACTGTTGATCGCCGTTAACGACCCGCTCGCCCTGGAGACCGACGGCCCTGCCCTGCGCCTGGGTGATGTTCTGCGCGCCTCATTTCAACCGGCTATTCAGGAGCAGCTTATTTCTCTGCCGTCTGCGGCTCTGCGCCCAGGCGACGTGGCGTGGCGGGTAGATGAGGAAAATCGCCTGCGTCGAACGCCGGTCACCCTGGCTTTCCGCGGTGAAGATGACGCTTTGATTCGTAGCGGTTTGGAAACCGGCCAGCAGGTCGTCACCGCGGGCTTGGCTCAGCCCCGGGAGGGTCAGCTAGTACGCATCCGCCGCCCCAACGACACCCCGGCTCAAGCGGAAGATGAACCGGGAGATAAGTCATGAAAGTGCCACGCGGCCCGTTAGCTTGGATGGTGGATCACGGGGTAGCCCCCAACTTACTGATGGTGCTGTTTATCGTCGGCGGTCTAATGGCCTCGCTGGCGATTAAAAAAGAAGTGTTCCCCGAATTCGACACCGAAATCGTTCAAGTTACTATCAGCTACCCCGGCGCCACGCCGGAAGATGTGGAGCAGAGCCTGCTGCTACCGATGGAAGCCGCCATTGCCGATGTAGAAGGCATTGATGAGCTGACCGCTACCGCCAGTGAAGGCAGCGCCAGCGTCAACGCCACGCTGATTGACGGCGTGGATGTGATGCGCGCCTATCAGGATATTCAACAGGCGGTAAACGCCATCACTACCCTGCCCAGCGCTGCCGACCCGCCACGCTTTACCCTTGCTGGGCGCTCTCGCAGCGTGTTGAGCTTGCAGGTCTACGGCCCAGTCGGCCTGGAAGCACTCCACGACGCGGCCGAAGATGTACGTGGCGAGCTCCAAGCCACCTCCGGCATTTCCCGTGCGGAGCTATCCGGCAACCGTGAGCGGGAGATTCAAGTCTACCTGGACGAAGAGGCCATTGAGCGCTATGGCCTTGACCACCAAGAATTGGCCAGCCGCATCGCCGAAGAGGCGTTAGATCTTGCCAGCGGCCAGCTCACGACGGCCGAAGGCGAATGGCTGATTCGCTATCAGGGGCGGCGTAACAGCGCCGAGGCCTTTGCCGAACTGCCGATTCTGACCAGCACCCAAGGCACGCCCATCACGCTTGGGGATATCGCCGAGGTCAGCGATGGCTTTGCCGAAACCGACCGCGAGGAGTTTTATAACGGCCAGCCCGGCCTCTCTGTGGACGTTTACCAGATTGGCGACCAAACCCCGACCAGTATCTCGGAAGCGGTCAACGGTGAGCTTGAGCGCCTGCGCGCGAACCTGCCCGAAGGCGTCAGTCTGGACATTTCCCGAGATAGCTCAGAAGTATACGAAGACCGCCTCAGTCTACTGCTAAAAAATGCCTGGATGGGGCTAGCGTTGGTATTGGTACTGATGGCGCTGTTTTTGGAAGCGCGGTTAGCATTCTGGGTCACCCTGGGCATTCCAACGGCGTTTCTCGGCGCGATGCTGTTTCTGCCCTGGATCGGCGTCTCGCTCAATATGATGTCGATGTTCGCGTTTATTATCGCCCTGGGGATTGTCGTCGATGACGCCATCATCGTTGGCGAGAATATCTACAGCTACCGTGAAGAGGGCTATTCGCTGCGCGATGCGGCGGTCAAAGGCGCCAGCGAAATCGCCACCCCGCTCACCTTTGCGATTCTGTCTAATATCGTCGCCTTCCTGCCGTTGCTATTTCTACCCGGCTTTTTGGGACTGATTTTTGCCACTGTGCCGGTGGTCGTTGTCACCGTCTTTTTAATCTCCTGGCTGGAAGCCCTGGTGATTCTGCCCGCCCACCTGGCACATAGCCGTAAACCCCGCCAAACCCCGGCGTGGCAGCGCCCCCTTGAAGCGCTGCGCCAGCGGCTTCAGGGCGGCTTGCACCACTTCACCTACCACCAGTTCGAGCCGTTTCTGCAGCGCGCCCTTAACCAACGCCTGCTGAGTATTTCACTGGGAATCGCGATTCTGCTCATCGCGCTCTCGTGGGCGATGAGCGGGCGGCTGGGCTTTTCGCTGATGCCTCGGGTTGAATCGGATCAGGTACAGGCCACGGTCACCCTGCCCATTGGCAGCAATATCAGCGTTAGCCGCGAGCTAAGCCAACAGCTACTCGACGCCGCCGAGGCCCTCAGCGAGCGCGAAGAGACCCTCAGCTTCAGCAGTTCACGCAGCCGCCTGGACGGCGAAAGCCTGGAAGTACGGTTGGATATTGCTAGCGAGAGCCTGGAAGCTTGGCCACCCTCGCGGATTGCCCGCGAGTGGCGCGATCTCACTGGCGATCTGCTTGGTGCTCAGTCGGTACGTTTTGAAGCCGACGTCGGCGGCCCTGGTAGTGGCGCGGCGCTCAGCCTGCGACTCTCCCACCCGGACACCCAGGTACTTGAAGCCGCCGCCGAACGGCTAGCGGAAACACTGGGCGGCTACGGACTCACGGATATCGACAGTGGGCTGGGCGACGGCAAACCGCAGTTAGAGATGCGCCTTTCTGCCGAGGGCCGCGCCCTGGGACTCACGGGTAATAACTTAGCCCAGGCCCTGCGCGGCCCGCTCCAGGGCGCCACCGCGCTTGAGCAATACGTAGGGCGCAGCGAAATCAGCGTTGAGGTGCGTTTGCCCAACGATAATCGCGACAGCTTGAACGAGCTTTACCGCATGCCGGTGCGCACGCCCGATGGGCTGAGTGTACCGCTATCGCGGGTCGCTGACATTACCATCAGCCAAGCCTCCAGCAGCCTTGAACGCATTAACGGGCGGCGGATTATTACCGTCACCGCCGACTCGGAAAGTGATCTAGCCATCAATCAAGTGCTTGCCACGCTAGAGGAAGAGGAGTTCCCCAACCTGGAAGCAACCTGGCCAGGGCTGGAAGTCAGCATGGGCGGTCGTCAGCAGGACACCGCCGACAACCTAGCCACGCTAAAAACCTCAATGTGGTTAATGATTGCGGCGCTCTATGCCCTGCTCGCTATTCCCTTCAGAAGCTATCTACAGCCGCTGTTGGTGCTGGCCGCGATCCCCTTTGGCATTGTCGGCGCCGTCGCTGGGCATATGATCATGGGCTTCGGGCTTTCAATTATCAGCCTGCTGGGGATGCTCGCGCTCTCCGGGGTGGTGATTAACGATGCACTAGTGCTGATCGACTACGCCAACCGAAAACGCAGCGAAGGCATGGCCCCCCGGGAAGCCATTGTGGCGGCGGCCACTCGCCGGTTACGGCCAATTATGATGACCACGCTGACGACCTTTCTCGGCTTGGCGCCAATGATTTTGGAAACCTCGCGGCAGGCGCGCTTTATGATCCCCATGGCAATTTCGCTAGGTTTTGGCATGCTGTTCGCCACGGTTATCCTGCTGATCCTGGTGCCCTGCCTATATCTGGGTATGGAGAATGTTCGCGAACGGCTCAGCGCGCCGCGCCAGCCTGATCCAACTAAAAAAGAGCCTCGCCAAACAGAGGGAGTCCGCTGATGGCCTTACTAACCGCCATACGTCAATGGCGACCCTCCCGGCTAGGGCTCAAGCTGTTTGTGATTATTCTCAGCGTCAATGTGGCGATTTCAGCCAGCATGTTTCTGGCCGTCTCTTACAGTATTGACCGCGGCTTTCTCGACTACCTCAACCAGGCCCAGGAGCGCCGCGCCACATTGCTGGCTGACGGACTCGTCACACGCTGGGAAACTCAGCAAAGCTGGGAGTGGCTGGAGCAGTCACCGGAACGCTGGCCATTTATTGTCCGCTTTGAACTGGGTCAAGAGCACCGCGACCGACCTTCCCCACTTGGCGAGGCGCGTGACTTCACCCTGCGCGCAGCGGATGGCCGTTTTGTAGTACCGCCCAGAAGTGGGCGGGAAGGCTCGGGCAGTTGGCATTGGCTGACACTGCATAGCGGTGATACGCATATCGGCTCGTTGGGTTTTCGACCTCCCCGAGAAATGATGGAGCGCATGGAGAGTCGCTTTCTGGAGCGACAGCAGCGCAACCTGGTGCTTATCGTGGTCTCCCTCTGCATTGCTTCACTGCTGTTGGCGGGCGGTCTCTCCTGGTGGCTGGGGCGGCGCACCCGAGCACTGGCGGGCGCCACGCTGCGCCTTACCGAAGGCGACTATCGCACCCGACTGCCTGAACGTGGCCACGATGAGCTGTCGCGCTTGGCGCGGGATTTTAATGTGCTTGCCGCCACGCTGGAAGCTAGCCGCGATGCCCGCGCCCGCTGGGTATCTGACACCGCTCACGAGCTGCGCACGCCGCTGGCGGTGCTGCGCGGCGAGATCGAAGCCATGCAGGATGGCATTCGCCCGCTAAACCAGGAGAACCTAAGCTCCCTCGCCCAAGAGGTGGGACAGCTAGAGCGCTTAGTCGCGGATTTGCGCCTGCTGTCGCAGAGCGACGCGGGCGCGCTGGATATCCAGCTGGCGCCGATGGATCTAAGCGACTGCCTCGCCAGCCGCCTGGCCGACGCCGACCGCTGGTTGGTCGAAAGCGGGTTAACGCTGACCGAACAGATTGAACCTGGCATTATGATTCGTGGCGATGCCCAGCGCCTCCGCCAGCTGTGGAACAACCTGTTGGATAACAGCTGCGCCTATACCCAGCCGCCGGGTGAGCTACGCGTCACGCTTACCGCTCAGCAGGGAATGGCCGTCGTCATCTGGGAAGACAGTACGCCTGGCGTGCCGGAGGGTGAATTAGCCCGCTTGACCGAGCGGCTCTATCGCGTCGAAGGCTCCCGCAGCCGTGCCAGCGGCGGCAGCGGGTTGGGGCTCTCTATCGCCAGCGCCCTAGTCAATGCACACGGTGCAACGCTGACGCCCGCTAGCTCAACGCTAGGTGGGCTACGTTGGACGCTGCATTTTCCACTGTTAAAAACAGATTAATGTACCAAGCACTCATATTTAAATAGCCGTTAATCCACGCCTTCACGTTCACTGTTAAGCGAGTCTACCGCTATGTCGCACGCTACCTCTTTACTGATTGTTGAGGATGAACCGAAGATTGCCCGCCTCATGGCGGACTACCTAACCACGCATGGTTTTGAGGTGACGACCCTAGGCCACGGCGATGAGGTAATGCCGTGGCTGGCGCACCACTCCCCGGCGTTGGTGCTACTCGATATTATGCTGCCAGGCAAAGATGGTCTTACCCTAAGCCGGGAAATACGCCAGCAGTGGCCGGGCATTGCGATCATTATGGTCACCGCCAAGGTAGAAGAGGTTGACCGCTTGCTAGGGCTGGAACTGGGTGCCGATGACTACATCTGCAAACCATTCAGCCCCCGGGAAGTGGTGGCCAGGGTTAAGGCGGTACTTCGCCGCAGCCAAGCGGCGGCCGATGCCCCTGCTGAGGTGCAAAATGCACCGGTGGTACTAAACGAAGATGGCTGGCAGGCGCTTGCCCACGGGCAGGACTTAGGCCTGACGGCAGTGGAGTTCCAGCTGCTGCGGGTGATGATGCAGGCGCCGGGGCGAATCTTCAGTCGTGAACAGTTGATGGATCACATGTATCGTGACAATCGCATCGTCTCGGAGCGCACCGTGGACAGCCACATTAAAAAGCTGCGCAAGAAAATACACGAAGCGCTCCCTGAACTGGAAATTATCCGCTCGGTATACGGTGTAGGCTATAAGTATCAGCCGGAGGGGTAAGGCTATTAGCTAGGCGAGATACTCACCCTTATCAGCGTAAGCTAAAGTATCGTCTCAAACTGTCGATAACACTATTAGCCTGCTTAGAACCCATCTCCCTAAGCTAGCCTGTGCAGTCGCCATAGCGCCTGCTTTACATAGCCTTTCATACTATCGAGAGATTGCCATGACCATCTCTTTATCTACCGGAAGTGCCTCTTTAGATGCATATTCTTTACGTAGTGAGCCGTTAAGTGTCGAGAAAGTAACGTCAACACCGGCCGCGTCTAACGCTGTCCCAAAGGAAGCCGATACCAGCATTCATTTGGATCTGTCACCCCTAGCCAGAGGCATCGCCTCTGCCTCAGAAAAGGCTGGCAGTACCCAGGAAGCGAAGAACGCCAAAATTGATGAAAGTGATTTTCCAATGGAAATTAAGGAGCTACTAAAGCGAATTGTTGAATATAGAGAAAAATTAAAAGAGAAACAGCAGGAACTGGAAGATGTTATGCGCGACCAGTCCCTGAGCGATGAACAGCGCCAAGTAAAACTCGACGCTCTGCAACAAGAAATCAATAGCCTTAATAGTGCTCTTCAAGAAGCCATGGGCCAACTAAACAAACTTGTCGCTCAGATGGATCTTGATGATGGCGCTGTTATCGAAATGGTGTCGTTGGCCATGGCTTGATGAAGTTAAGGGGCATTAAGGATTGACCTGCCGATTAAGAAACGCGATGCCCGCTTCAATGGCGCCACCGCGCAGCAGGAAGCTTGTAATGTGGCCGCGCCAGCGCTGCAGATACAGCTCGCTTTCAATGTTGTTGTCCTGCAGTGCTTGGTAGAAGTCTGTGGCGTGATCCACCGGCACCAATTGATCCCACTTGCCGTGGAACAGAAAAAACGGCGGCGCCTGAGGGGTAATTTGCCGTGCGGGTGAGGCTAGGCGATACGCTTCGTTTTCTTCAGCGCGGGTACCGCCGATAAAATCGACGACCAAGCGGCCATCATCAAATTTGAGCAAATCACTCGGCAGCCCTCCAGCCAATACCGCGGCTAAACGGCTTTGCTCGCCACCGTAAGGTTCGGACAGCGGCCCTTCTGCTCCTGCCACCGCCAGTAAACTTACTAAATGCGCGCCAGAGGAAAACCCCACCCCTACAATGCGGCTTGTATCTACTTGCCACTCGTCGGCATTGCCGTGAATCCAGGCCATCGCCTGCTGCAAATCATGCAGTTGGCTAGGGAAGCGATACTCAGGCGCAAAACGGTACTCAATATTCACTGCCACGTAGCCTTGCCCGGCTAACTGCTCGGCGATGCCATGCATATCTTCTGGCGTACGATTGCGCCAGCCGCCGCCATGTACCACTAAGGCAGCAGGTCGCCGCACATCGCTCGGGTCGTCGGGGAGATAAACGTCAGCCATTAACGCCTGGGGCCACGCTTCTGGCGTGTACACTCTTGGCGCCAAGCGCGTAAAGGGCTGGGGGGCACGCAGCGCACTGCTCTCAACAGCGGGTTCACCTTGGCTAACGTGCTGGGCAGCGCTGCAGCCACTCAGCAATAATACAACCGCCCCAAGGCCAGTAGCACGGCGTAGGGTGGGAAGCACTCCATGCTGTTGCCACTCGCGAATTAGCTTGGTACGCGACATTATGCATCTCCTGGATAAATAGGTGACCCCTCACCTACCACTCTCAACGACTAACTACGACCTGCAGCAAGCCAATAAGATCATGATTGTTGCACACTATCTGCAAACGGTTTGCACGCCGACTGGTAATACTGGCATCGTCAACTCACCAGGAGAGAATTTATGAAAACTTCAAACGCCAGCAAAGTTTCAATTCGCCAACTGTTTGCCCCTGCCCTGCTGGCTATCGCCATTATGCCATTAGCGTTTACCGCTCAAGCGCATAGCCACGGTGACCATGAAGGCCAAGGCCCTGATCGCGAACGTATGGAAGAGCGCATGGAGGAGCGTCGCCAAGAGGTGTACGAGCGCGCAGATATCTCAGCAGAGAAGCAGGCTGAGCTCAATGAAGCACACGCCGAACATCGCGAAGCCATGCAGGCACTGCGTGAAGAGCATCACGCGCGGGTGGCCGAGATTCTCACCGAAGAAGAGCAGGAAGCGCTGCGCAATGCCATGCAAGAAGCCCATGAAGAGTATCGTGGCAAACATGGCAAGGGTGGCCACCACAGTGGTGATAGAGACGAGAGTGCTGACAGTGAATAAACGCGGGTAAATCATCAAAAATCGAGCCAACGCCCGGTATTCCCGGGCGTTTTTGCGTCTGCACGTTCGTCAGCGCATTGCTAACTTCACGCTAATTCAACTCAAATAGGGGGGCTTAACTTGAAGGAGGACGCTTAATCGCGTATTTTATTTGAACGTTCATTCAAAATAAAATCATCTTTCAACAACAGGAGTCCGCCTGCATGGCGAAAGACAACCCCACCCTCCCCTCCCGAGACCGCCTCAACCCCGTGGTTTTCCACGGCAGTGTGGCGGGTATTGTCATCTTCCTTGTGCTCACTATGCTGTTTACAGAGCAAGCCGGTGCCTTTTTTGATGCTGGCCTCGCTTGGGTAAGCAAAACCTTTGGCTGGTACTACATGCTCGCCATTGTGGCGTACCTGGTCTTCGTCATTGCGATTGGCATGTCGCGCTTTGGCAGTATCCGCCTGGGGCCTGATCACTCACGACCTGAGTTTTCGCTGCTCTCCTGGTCGGCCATGCTGTTCGCCGCGGGTATCGGTATCGACCTGCTGTTCTTCAGCGTTGCCGAGCCGGTTGCCCACTATTTGGCACCGCCGGATTTAACCCCGGAGAGTCAGGCAGCGATGCGTAACGCCGTCGTTCAAACCTATCTGCACTGGGGGCTCTCCGGCTGGGGGCTGTACGTGTTGATGGGTATGGCGCTGGCCTACTTTAGCTACCGTCACCGCCTGCCGCTGGCGATTCGTAGCGCGCTATACCCGATTCTGGGCAAGCGTATCCACGGCCCCATTGGTAACGCTGTCGACATTACAGCCGTGATCTCCACCGTGTTCGGCATTGCTACCAGCCTGGGTATTGGGGTGATGCAGCTCAATTACGGCCTTACCTATATGTTCGGCGTGCCGGAAACGCTCACCGTGCAGGTGATTTTGATTGTCTTGGTGGTGGTATTAGCGACGATTTCTGTGGTGACCGGCGTTGAAAAAGGCATTCGTCGCCTCTCTGAGTTCAACATGCTGTTGGCATTGGCGCTGATGCTGTTTGTACTCTTTTCAGGCGACACGCTGGTACTGCTGGATAAAGTGGTTAATAACGCCGGTGATTATTTATCAGGGTTTGTCGGTGCCAGCTTTGACACCTACGCCTTTGCCGATGAAGGCGCCCAAGAGTGGAAAATGTGGTGGACGATCTTCTTCTGGGGCTGGTGGATTGCCTGGACACCGTTCGTTGGTCTGTTCCTGGCGCGCATCTCCCGTGGCCGTACCATTCGTGAATTTGTCGCAGGCGCCTTGTTTATTCCGCTCGCCTTTATGATGGTGTGGATGTCGGTGTTTGGTAATAGCGGTATAGAGCTGGTGGCCAACCAAGGGGTTGTCGAACTGGGTGAGCAGGCACTTAACACCCCGCAAACCACGCTCTACACGCTGCTTGAGTACTACCCCTATGTAGGTCTTACCGCTGCGGTGGTCACCGTCTTGGGTATCGTGTTCTTTATTACTTCAGCGGATTCCGGTGCGCTTGTGCTGGCTAACTTCACGTCTATTTTGAGTGACGTCAACCACGATGCGCCGGTAAAACTGCGTATTTTCTGGTCGGCAGTCATCGGTTTGATCACTATTGCTCTGCTCATGGCCGGCGGCTTAAACGCACTTCAGAGCGCTGTCGTTATCACGGCACTGCCCTTCTCTCTGGTTATTTTTGCGGTGATGGTGGGTATGTATAAAGCGCTGAAACTGGAAGGCAAAAAAGCCGATGCCCGCCGCATGATTGCCGGCGGTGCCCCTGGCGGCGATTGGAAGGAGCGCCTGGATCGCGCCCTGGATACCTCCACGCGAGCCGGTGCGGCGGCAACCCTTGAACACTCTATTCGCCCGGCCATGACCCAGTTTGCCCAGGAGCTTGAGAGCCGTGGCCAGACCGCCAATGTGACCGAAGAGCACGTTGAGGGCGAATCGCTACCTAACCTGATGCTCCAGGTCGACTTCGGCGAAGCGACCAGCTTTGTCTACCAAGTCTGCCCTCACCGCATGCGCACGCCGAGCTTTATACCGGCGGACGATGACTTTTATGTGCGTCTGGATGTGTACCTGGCAGAAGGTGGACAGGATAAAGACCTTAACGGCTATACCCGTGGTCAGGTAATTGGTGATTTAGTAGCCGAGTATGAGCGCCACCTGCACTTCCTGACGCTGGCGGGTCAGCAGATGGGCCATGTGCAGGCAATGCCTGGCACCATCGGCGAACCGCCGGAAGACTCGCAGATGTAACGGCGTTAGCGTTTAATCTAAAAGACGAATCCCGGCCTGCGTGCCGGGATTTTTTTTGCGCGAATTCTCCCCGCGACTAACGCCTTGTTGTGCAAATTTCACCGCAGGCGTAGCGTAATGGCTTGTTTTCACTGTTCTTAGGAGACGGCTCCATGTCCCGCGCCCATCGCTCTTCGGGTTACGTTTTTCCGCTGCCTGGCAGTGCGCTAGTCAGCGCTTGGCGTGAAGGGTATACGCTGGCCAAATTAAAGCGTGATGTGATGGCGGGGCTAACGATTGGCGTGGTGGCAGTACCGCTTTCCATGGCACTGGCAATCGCCACCGGTGTGCCGCCCCAACATGGGCTTTACACTGCCATCGTTGCGGGGGCAGTGATCGCCTTAACCGGCGGTTCGCGGTTTAATATCTCCGGCCCCACCGCCGCCTTTGTGGTCATCCTATTCCCCATCGTGGCCAACCATGGCCTGGGCGGGCTGCTGATTGCCACGCTGATGGCGGGCGCTATCTTGGTCGCACTGGGGCTTTCTCGGTTGGGCAGCCTGATTCAGTACGTGCCCTACCCAGTGATTCTTGGCTTTACGGCGGGTATCGGCGTGGTGATTGCGCTATTACAGCTGCCGGACTTTCTCGGTTTATCCGGGGTCGAGCTTGGCGATAGCACCCTGCAGAACCTAATGCTGATTGGCCAGGCGCTACCCACACTTTCACCAGCAGAGATCAGTATTGGGCTTATAACCCTAGCGACGCTGTTAATCTGGCCCCGCTTGAATACGCCCGTACCTGCCCCGCTGGTAGGTTTAGCGGTGGGCACGGTGGCGGCTGCGCTGTTGCTGATGAGTGGTGTGGAAGTCGATACCATCGCTTCACGGTTTAGCTGGGAGTTCGAGGGTGAGAGCGGCAGTGGCATTCCGCCCTTTGCGCCTAGTTTTACCGCGCCGTGGCATTTACCCGGCGCGGATGGCACCCCACTTGAGATCAACTTTGCACTGATTCAGGCGCTGCTTGGCCCGGCACTGGCGATTGCGCTTTTAGCGGCCATTGAGTCGCTGCTATGCGCCGTGGTAGCAGATGGCCTAACCCGCACCCGTCATGACCCTAACGCGGAGCTGATTGGTCAGGGGCTGGGCAATATGGTGGTGCCCTTCTTTGGCGGCATTACCGCCACGGCAGCCCTAGCCCGCACGGCGACCAATATCAAAAGCGGTGCTTGTTCACCTGTCGCCGCGGTGGTGCATTCGCTGGTGGTGTTACTTGCCGTGGTCGCGCTGGCGGGTGTACTGGGGTATGTGCCCATGGCCGCCTTAGCTGCCCTGCTGTTTATCATTGCCTGGAACATGAGCGAAGCACGCCACTTTGTACATACGCTGAAAAGCGCGCCCGTCAGCGATGTATCAGTGCTAGTGATCTGCTTTGCCCTCACGGTGATTTTCGACATGGTGATCGCGGTGGCCGTCGGTATTGGCCTTGCGGCGGCACTATTTATCCGCCGTATGGCACAGCTAACCCATACCCAGCGTTTAGCCACACCCGATTCCGACCAACACTTTCCCGCCGAAGTAGCACTCTACAAAATCAGTGGCCCGCTATTTTTTGGTGCGGCAGAAAAGGCGATTGCCACGCTGCGGGTGATTGATCACGGCGTTCGAGTTGTCGTTTTGGATATGCGCGATGTGCCCAGCCTGGACACCACCGCCATGGTGGCGCTGGACAGCCTGCGTCGGGAACTGGGCGAGCAAGACGTAGGCGTTATATTTGTTGGGCTGCCACCGCGTATGGCGCTGAAAATTAAACGCGCGGGCATTAAGCGCGAAGCGGGTAAGTTAGCGGTCGTCAGCCACCTTGCCCACGCTGAGCGCATGTCGCGACGTTGGTTGGGCCGGAGATATAGCAGCGAGGTAACCGCGGGAACTTAATAGCGGCGGTGCAATGAAAACGTCGGCATTAAAAAGGGGAGTTGCCTCCCCTGGTTGCTGATATAGCCAGCTATCAGCTCGCCATATCAAGCACGATACGGCCTTCGATCTTGCCGTCGATCATGCGCTGGAAAACGTCGTTGATATTGTCCAGCGTGTCGGTCGCAACCGTTGCTTTAACCTTGCCTTCGGCGGCGAAGTCCAGCGCTTCCTGCAAATCGCTGCGCGTACCGACGATAGAGCCACGAATGGTAATGCCGTTGAGCACCGTGCTGAAGATCGGCAGCGGAAAGTCGCCGGGCGGTAGGCCGTTGAGCACCAGCGTGCCGCCGCGACGTAGCATATTCTGCGCTTGATCGAACGCCTTCGGCGATACTGCGGTAACCAGTGCCCCATGAGCACCGCCAATGGTCTTCTTCAGGTAGGCAGCTGGGTCGGTTTTCATGGCGTTAACCGTCACCGTAGCGCCTAAGCGCTCGGCCAAGGCTAGCTTGCTGTCATCGATATCGACAGCCGCCACATTCAGCCCCATCGCTTTAGCGTACTGCACCGCCATATGACCCAGGCCACCAATACCCGAAATCACCACCCACTGACCGGGGCGGGTATCGGTCATCTTCAAGCCTTTATAGACTGTGACACCCGCACACAGCACCGGGGCTATTTCGATAAAATCGATGGCATCCGGCAAGCGCCCGACATAGTCCGCATCCGCTAAGGTATAGTCGGCAAACCCACCGTTAACGCTGTAGCCGGTATTTTGCTGGGACTCGCAAAGCGTCTCCCAACCACCTAAACAGTGTTCACAGTAGCCGCAGGCCGAGTAGAGCCAGGGTACGCCGATGCGATCACCCTCTTTGACATGGGTGACACCGGCACCCACCGCCACGATATGCCCAACGCCCTCATGGCCGGGAATAAACGGCGGCGAGGGTTTCACCGGCCAATCCCCATGGGCGGCATGTAAATCGGTATGGCAAACCCCAGAGGCCGCCACTTTCATCAACACTTCGCCCTGCTTGGGGCGGGGCACGTCGACTTCTTCTATGACCAACGGCTGGCCAAACTCACGAACCACCGCGGCGCGCATTGTGCTATCCATGATCCAACTCCTAATAGTTGTCAATACGGCCATTTAACAACGGCTCTTATCGGTAGAGTCAGCGTCAGGGGGACTGACAAAAACGCCCGGTGAATGTACCGGGCGGTATGGCTAGCAGAACGCTTAGAAGAAGCCCAGTGGGTTGATGTCGTAGCTGACCAGCAGGTTTTTGGTTTGCTGGTAATGTTCAAGGGCCACTTTATGGGTCTCGCGGCCAACACCGGATTTCTTATAGCCACCGAAGGCTGCATGGGCGGGATACTGGTGGTAGCAGTTCGTCCAGACTCGTCCGGCTTGGATGCCGCGGCCCATGCGGAAGGCAACGTTGATATCGCGGCTCCACACACCTGCGCCCAAACCAAACTCGGTGTCGTTGGCAATCGCCAGCGCTTCCTCTTCGTCTTTGAAGGTGGTTACTGCCACTACCGGGCCAAAGATCTCCTCCTGGAAAACGCGCATCTGGTTGGTACCCTTCAACAGCGTGGGCTGAATGTAGTAACCGCTGTTAAGGCTGTCGTCCATGGTCTCTTTGTTGCCGCCGGTGAGGAACTCCGCCCCTTCGTCGCGAGCGATATCCATGTACGACATGATCTTGTCGAACTGCTCTTGGGAAGCCTGGGCACCCACCTGTACATCGGTATCCAGCGGATTACCGCGCTTGATGGTTTTCGTGCGCTCGATCACCTTGGCCATGAACTCTTCGTACATGCTCTCTTGAATCAACGCGCGAGAGGGGCAGGTACATACCTCGCCTTGGTTAAAGAACGCTAACACCAAGCCTTCTACCGCTTTATCAATAAACGTCGGTTCTGCGTTCATAATATCGGCAAAGTAAATATTGGGGGATTTGCCGCCTAGCTCTACGGTGGAAGGAATAATATTTTCCGCCGCGCATTTAAGAATATGCGAGCCAACCGGCGTAGAGCCGGTAAAGGCAATTTTGGCGATGCGCTTGCTGCTTGCCAGCGCCTGACCTGCTTCAGCACCAAAGCCATTGACGATATTGAGTACGCCAGGCGGTAAAAGATCACCAATTAATTCGGCCACTTTCAAAATTGACGCGGGCGTTTGCTCAGCCGGCTTTAAGACCACGCAGTTACCCGCCGCCAGTGCAGGCGCCAGCTTCCAAACCGCCATTAGAATTGGGAAGTTCCAGGGAATAATCTGGCCCACTACGCCCAGTGGCTCGTGGAAGTGATAAGACACCGTGTTGGCATCGATATCCGCCGCTGTGCCTTCCTGCGAGCGTAAGCAGCCCGCAAAGTAGCGGAAGTGATCAACCGCCAGCGGAAGATCTGCGTTGAGGGTTTCGCGTACTGCTTTGCCGTTATCCCAGGTTTCCGCAACGGCAAGCATTTCCAGGTTTTGCTCAATGCGGTCGGCGATTTTCAGCAGAATATTGCTGCGCTCTTGAACGGAGGTTTTTCCCCAGGCAGGTGCCGCTTTGTGGGCAGCATCCAAGGCTTTATCGATATCTTCTGCCGTGGAGCGGGGAATTTCGCAGAAAACGTGACCGTTGACGGGGCTAATATTATCGAAGTATTGGCCTTTCACCGGGGCGACAAATTCGCCACCGATATAGTTGCCATAGCGTTTTTCAAATGACACCACAGAACCGGCTTCACCAGGGTTGGCGTAGATCATTGTCATGCTCCTGAGTATTATGATTATTAAAGGTGCTTTTTTAAGGTGCATTGACAGTGTTGTTCACTAAAGCAAATGGCGATATAGCCCGATGGCAGGATTAGCCCTCATCCCTTGGTAGGAGACGCCATGTATTCCCTGTTGGTGGCGGATGACCATCCGCTGTTCCGAGACGCGCTGCAAGCCGTGATTAGCGGGGGCTTGGCAGGTAGCCAGCTACTCGAAGCAGATAGTCTCGCTGACGCCATAGCGCTGATTGAAGCGCACACCGAGTTAGACTTGCTGCTGCTGGATTTAAGCCTGCCGGATGCCGAGGGGCTGGAGGGACTAACGCAGCTGCGCGAGAAATTTCCCTGGCTGCCGGTGGCGATTGTGTCCGCGCATCAAGAGCGCCAGCTGGTGCTCGATGCGATCACCTTGGGCGCGGTGGGCTATATTCCCAAATCCACTCCACGGGAGACACTGCTGGCCGCACTAACGCAGATTCTTGAGGGTCAGCTTTATTTACCGCCCGATGTTATGCGCCGCCCAGCGCCGCGCGCCGCTTTGGCACAACCCGTCGCCCAAATTTCGACGTCCAGCGAGCGCTTAGCGCGCTTAACGGATAAGCAGTTAGAGGTATTGGCGTGCATGACAACCGGCATGTCGAACAAGCATATTGCCCGGGAGCTGTTGATTGCCGAAACCACCGTTAAGACCCATGTCTCGGCGATTTTACGTAAGCTGAATGCCACTAGCCGGGTTCACGCGATCGTTATCGCAGGCGAGGAGGATCTAAGCTTTCACCGGGCCAACCGTGATCGTTAGGCTGCGCTATTAGTCTTTATTTAGGTTTTATTGAGCAGTGTGCCAAGCAGCATGCGCAGCCGCAGGGGCTTTAAGGGTTTGAGCAAGCAGTGCATGCCTGCTTCACGGGTGGCACGCTTAATTTCCGCCTCGTGATTGGCGGTAATCACCACCGCTGCCAGGCCTGGGTAACGCCGCTGCAAGCGTGCGGCCAGCTCAATACCGGTTTCGCGATGCTCGCCCAAATGGTAGTCCACCAGTAATACTGCCGGGCGCTCACCGTCGCTGGCAGCCTCCAATGCACTTACCGTGGCAGCCGCCCTCACCCTGCACCCCCAACTGCCCAGCAGCGCCTGCATGCCTTCAATAATGGCCAGGTCGTCATCAATTACCCAAATGACACAGCCGCTCAACGCATCCTCGCCAGTAGCAGGCAGCATCGCGCTAGGCGTGTTGCTCACTGAGGGAATCGACGCCGTTGCATAGGGCACGGTAATCGAAAATAGCGCGCCCACGCCGGGGCGTGAGGTCAGCGATATCGGCTGCTCCAGCATGATGCTGATACGATCGACGATAGCCAGTCCCAGACCCAAGCCGCGGCTGTGGGCGCTGTTAGGCTGGTTAGCGCGTCGGAACTCAAGAAAAATGGCGTCGCGCTGCTGTTCGGGAATGCCGGGGCCGGTATCGCCCACCATAATCTCCAGGCCATCCCGCCTGCGCCGACAGCCCAGCAGCACCCGGCCCTGCTCGGTGTAACGTACTGCGTTGCTTAAGAAGTTGCGTATCACCCGCGCCAGCAGCGCCAAATCTGACTCAACCACCGCGCTGGAAGGCACATAATGAAGCGCCAGGCCCCGCACCCCCGCCACTTGGCGATACTCTTCGGCTAGCGCATCAAGCAGCGTGCTCACCGCGAAAGGCGCTTTATCGGCGTGAAGCACCCCAGCGTCCAGGCGCGAAATATCCACTAGCGTGCCGATAAGCCCTTCAACATCTTTTAGCGAGCGCCCAATATGGCCCACTAAGGCTTGCGAAGCGTCCGGCAGGGAGTGCGTCTCTAAGGCGCTGGCGAACAGCCGGGCAGCGTTTAATGGCTGTAGCAGGTCGTGGCTGACCGCCGCCAGGAATTTTGTTTTGGATAAATTAGCGGCTTCGGCTTCGGCTTTCGCGGCCAGTAGGCGCGTATTGACTTGGCTCAGTTCGTCCAAGGTCCGGTGCAGCGCGTCGGTGCGCTCACGCACCTGCTCGGCAAGTAACACAGAGCGCTCAAACGCCGCATAGGGGGCCGGATCAGCACCGCCCCCGGTTTCCACCCGTTCCATCAGCGCTTGGCACACTTTACGCAGTCGGCGGTTCTCTTCCTGCAGCGCTGCAACGTCCGTCTCATTCGTACCCTCTGCAGCGACTGCGCGTTCAGCCGCGTCAGTGGTTGTCGTTAGCTGGAAGAGATCCAAACGCCACCCCCGTAAACGTTTGATTCACATGCATGCCGTGATGCTGTTCGCCATAGGTATTGAAGCCCACGACACCTGCTTGGCGCAGCAGTTGCGATGCCTGATCCAGTTGCTGCAGCGCCTCAAGCTCCATGCGGCGCAAAAAACAGTCGCAGCCAATAATCATGTTCGGTGCTCCCAGCCTGGCGTTCACCCCGGCGAGCATCACTTTGAGATCATCCAACAGCGGTGTTGGTTGCATGGCCGTGAGCACAATGCCTTTTTCCACTGCGCAGTAAAAATTCAAGCTACTGTCACTATTAACGCGCTGAATGGAGCGCACATAGTGCTGCCCGCCGATGCGTACGGCGAGTGGGTGGCGGGCAAAAACGGCGGGGCTAAGCTGCGCAGGCGCCATACCTACCAGCTCAGCATAAACCTGGGCGGCGGGTAACCCATTGAGTTCAATAACCCGCCGCTGCTCACGATCAGCCTCGGTTACCACCAGCTTGTGGGTCAATGGGATTAAGTGGTGGGTTGAGAAAACTTCAAAAGGCAGCCGAGTATTGATCATCACCACCACCGCTGCACGGGTATGAAAGCGCCCAGCAGTATACACATGGGTATGGCTAAGGTGGTTGTCGTCGCCCGCCGAGCCGCCAAAACTGGGGATACGCCCTAGCGCGGCGTCCAAGGTAGCGAGCACCTGTTCTTCACGACTGGATAAGCCATCCAGCAGGGTCAGCGCAAAGCTATGCTCGTTAATCGGCGCAATAGCCTGTTGGCGGCACTGCTCCAACAGCGTATCCACCAGCGGTTGAGCGTTGGCCAGTTCAAAATGCTCAAGGTCATCAATCAGCGCCGTTTCAATGGCAAACAGGCGGCGATCAAATCCTATGGCCACGATGGAGCCGCGATCATACCCGGCAGGCGTTATTTCTCCAGCAGTAGTACAGCCACTTAGCGGCGTGGTGGGGAAGCAGCTTTCCAGTGCGTCGGCCAGGGCCGCTAAATCATACTCTGCGCTACAGAAAAACAGCACGAAACCCAAGTATTCGTGGCGTAAAGCGTCGGCTAGCTCCGGCGCGGCCTGGTCAGCATTGGTCTGCTGGCTGGTCGCAGTGAGAATACCCTGCTCAGCCTGATACGTGGTCACGGCTCCACCTCTCCAGTGCAGCATGCGTATGCGCCGCTGCGAGCCTTAATGTGCTGAATACTTCATCAAGCTGCGTGGCTGTGGCCCGCTGCGTTTTGGCTAATAGCTCAAGCTGCTTTGCCCGTTCGGCAAGCTGGTCGGCCCCCATACTCAGTGACTCGCCGCGCAACTGGTGAGCAAGTCGCACGACCTGCTGTTGCTGTTCTGGTGTTAAGGGGGCTGCAGCCAAGCACGCCGCCAATTGAGCGGAGTAATCGCTTACCTGCTGGTGGTAAAGCATGATTAGCTGGATCATGCTCGCTTCCCCCAGCGTCGTTTTCAGCATGCATAGGGTGTCGCTATTAAGCAACGAGTGCTCCCCGGATAGCGTCGGAGACGCCGCTAGCGCCCTTAAAGATGCATCCGGGGTCGCAAAAAGCTGTAATGCCAGTATGTTACTTAATGCAGAAAGCGACAGCGGCTTGGTGATGTAATCATTCATACCCGCGGCCAGGCAGCGTTGTCGGTCATCTTCGGCGCCACCGGCCGTCATGGCGACGATCGGCACATTGGCTAACCAGCCGCCCTGTTCGCGCAAACGCTTAGTGACCGTCAGGCCATCCATATCGGGCAATTGAATATCCATAAATATCAGATGCACCTGCTGCGACTGGGCCATGGCCAGGGCATCATGACCACTCTCAGCCCAGACAATATCACAACCCAAGCGCGCCAATAGGCCCATCGCGACTTTGCGGTTAACAGCGTTATCCTCTACCAGCAATAGCGTCGTGCCAGTAAAGTCCCGCTTGGGTGCTGGGGGCAGTGATGTTGTTACGGGGTCAGCGATGATCAAGGGCAACTCGCACCAGAAAGTGCTACCTTGGCCTGGCGCACTTTTTACCCCTAAGCGCCCTTGCATGGCTTCGCTTAGCCGTTTGCAAATGGCTAGCCCTAGCCCCGTGCCCCCAAACCGACGAGCCACCGACGCATCCGCCTGCTGAAAGGGCTCAAACAAGCGTTGCTGTTGCTGTTCGCTTAGACCACAGCCGGTATCACTGATCTCGAAAAGTAGCTGCTCCACCGTTGAGGAGACTCGCACACTGACTTCACCGTGATCGGTGAATTTGATCGCATTAGCAATAAGATTAAGTAAAATTTGCCTCAATCGACCGGCATCGACTAGCACCCAAGCTGGCACCAGCGTATCCACGTTAACCGTCAGCGCCAGCCCTTTCATTTTTGCTCGTGGCGCAAATAGCACCACTACGCTATCAACTAGCGGTTTGAGTTCCGTGGGCGATGTTTCAAGGGTTAAGTGACCGGCTTCGATTTTTGAGAAATCAAGAATCTCATTGATCATCGCCAGCAGTTGATTGGCGCTATCGTGGATCGTATGGGCGTAATCTTCTACTTGGGCAGGGCTCGCTGATTCGCGTAACAACTCACTCATGCCGATAACGCCGTTGAGCGGCGTGCGAATTTCATGACTGACCATGGCTAAAAAGTCAGACTTGGCTTGATTCGCCGCCTGGGCCTGTTTGGCGGTGACTTCCAGCTGGCGGCCTAGCTGCTCCTGACTCCGCCTAATCGCCGCGCTTTCACGCATTTCACGTACCAAAAAGGCAATCACCAGGAAGGCCGCTAAGCTCATGCCAATAATCAGGCTCATGAGTAGCTTGTAAAGCAGGCTAAGCTGAGCACGCTCTTCCGTCGCCGATTCAGCTAAATAGCCGTTAATCGCAATAACCAACCGTTCAGTTAGCCGCGTTAACGCCTGTAACTCATCCTCCAACGCCGCTACAGGCAACTGATTAAGCTCGAGCGCATTGTAGGGAGTAAACATAATATCCAGCACATCGAGCTGCTGGTGGATTTGGCTCAGCAGTTCACGGGCAGTATCAATCTGCTGCATAAGATTGCTGACTTCACCATCGTTAAGCAGCGTTATGCGGCTATAGAGCAACTCAAAGCGAAGATTTAGCTCTTCATGTTCCCTAGGCGATAACGGCTCCCGAGCCACTGCCAATAAATGGTTCAGTAGCTGTACCGCATCGCGGTCCAACTTATAGACAACCCAAGCGGTGTCTTCCCGCAAGCTTTGAGTGAGATTTTCCTGCCGCCACGCAGCCAAGGTGGCAACGACCAGTGCCGCAGCAAACAGCAACACCGCAATAATGGCAACGAGCTTAAACCGACGGGGATAACGCAGTAGGCTCAAGGCCTGCGCATTAGAAGCACTAGAGAACATTAATACGCATAACCTGCCATACCGCTCTAAAGCGTATTTTTTCGCTTAATAGCGTTTCATCTTGATCGAAGGGGTAAAGCACCCATAGAGGACCGTATTCCCGAATGGGGATCGCCTCACCATCCTTTGTCATGGCTAAAATGACATCGTGATCTTTAAAATCACTGACCGGGATTTCGGCTTCATAGCCGTTCAGCGCGGAGACGTGAACGGCATCACACTCTGGGTTTAACAATGCCACTAAATCACGCATTAAAGGGCCACTATAGCGACTACTGCCCTCTGTCCATGGCGTGGTGGTCTCAAACTCATGCTGTGGTAATTCCGCTAACATGGCACGATCAAATTGAGCCTCACTACCAACGTTCGTGTGTTCAATATTACCGCTGACGCTTAATATTACGGGCCCGTCAGGCACGTTTAAGTGGTCGGCTGATTCAGCAAGCCCCGCCAGGGGAGTGCTGAACATCAGCACGACCCACCCCATTAACAACGCTTTCACAGTGCACACCTCAGGCAAGATCACCCTCTGGTTTTACCAGCCAGGGGCAATAGAAGAAGATAGCGTAAAGACTACGCTATCTTCTTGAAAAGGTCAGGGTAAATACTGTTTTTCGGCGCTACATTTAGCAACCAGAGCGTTATTAACTGTTTACTGTTGGGTTACGATTTAATTTTCTCAAACGGTTCAATGCGCACTAAATCCTCATAGGCGTGCCAGCTGGCGTGGCCTAATACGGGCAAGATCAACGCCAACCCAATGTAGAACGTCATCACACCCACCAACACACACAGGGTAAGAATTATTGCCCACAACAGCATCACGCGAAAATTACGCGCGACACAACGAACGCTGGCCTCAATACCCTCCATAAAGGTTAAGTCTTGATCCATCAGCGTAGGGATCGCTACAACGCTGATAGCGAAAGCACCAAAGGCAAGAATGCCGCCAGCTACCGTGCCAACAGCCAACATACCCAAACCTTCTGAGGTGGTCAGTAACGCGGTATAGAGCGAAGCGGGACTGGGCACTTCAAAACCAAAAAATAGCGCAAATAGCAGCGTGGCCAAACGAATCCAGGCGAGGAAGAAGATCATCATCATAACGCCCATCATCGCCAACTGCCCTGCATGGGGCTTCCAACTGCCAAATGCATCACCGAGGTTAGGCACTTGACCTCGCTCCAATGCCCGGCTGATACCATAAGAACCAACCGCTACCAACGGGCCAATAAACATAAACCCTGCAATCATGGGCAGCAGCCAGTACCAATATCCCATTGTGAAAGCACCGAGGGTAATCGCAATACTAAGGCCCACCCAAAACATGCCATAAGAGAGGCTCACTACCGTCGCATGGCGAAAATCCTCGACGCCTGCAGCCAACCACGCCCTGGGGCGATCCAAACCGACCTTATTGATACTGATTTTAACGCTGGGCTGATCCGCATGGTGATTTGTTTTTGTTGTAGCCGCATTCATGGCATCACTCCTGTTGTTCCTGATATAGATCCTGGATTCAGGATTTACCTCAAACACATCAACGCTGGTTACCCGCTGACGGTATTAATGCCAATTTAATGGCTAAACATTATCTTTTAATACCTTATTAATGTAGCTGAACAGGGCTCTCAATGAGTGGCACTTTGAGATACACGTACAAAAAATCCACGAAATGCCCACAAAGCACCAATTAAATTGCTGCGTTAGTAAAAACAGATATAGTCAAAAAGCGTTATCGACTGCCATAAAAAACTCCGAGCTAGCTGCCCGGAGTTCTTGGTTTTTCCTATGCGGTTCGCTCTGCACAATCGCGGCTTCTAGCGCACAATCATTACCGACATTTTGGCATGGTGCACCACGTGCTCTGCATTGGGGCCGAGCACGTAATCGACAAATTTTCGCTTGGTATGGGAGGCCATAACGATCAGGTCGACATCCAACTTTTTGCCTGACTTAATAATCGCCTCCCAGGGTGAACCATCCACAATGACACTTTGTACCTGAATGTCGTCAGGCACATTCGCCTTGATGAAGGCGTGAAGCGCCGCGGTGATCGCCGCATGCGCTTTTTCAGTGAAGTCCTTGGGGAAATAGGAGCCCACCATGGGCATGCGATAGTCAGGTAGCACCGTCACCACATGCAGCGAGGCACCGAACGTCCGACATAACGTCAGGGCGGTAGGCAGCGCCTTCGACCAAGAAGACTCCTCGTTCAGATCCACCGGCAACATGATCTTGCTATACATAGCCCTCTCCTTCATGCAGTGGCAGTGGCTGACGTGTTGTCACGACGTCGGCGCTGCATCAAAACAATCAACCCAAAGACCAGGAAGGCAGGAATCCACATGAGCTCTTTCGTCCAGCGGTCGACGGGAGCCAGTACTTCGATGATTTCTTGATCAAAATCGAAACCAAGTTCTGCCGCCTGGCTGCCGTAGGTCACCATATCAACGGTAGTCTTGCCGTCTTCAATAAACAGCTCCATGCCCAGGTTATCGAGCCGCTCCTGGCCTGTTTCGCCATCAGGCACCGGTAGAGTCATGTAGGTAGTCATGGGATCGCCATAATCATTGAGACCCGCGATCTGCAAGCGCAAGGTGGAGTCTTCGTCGACCTCGCCCAGCGCTTCGACGAACTGCGCAGGCGGTATCGATTCGTAGGGATCATGGATCATATCCATCCAGAAACCGGGCCGGAACAGCGTAAACGCAATCAGCAGCAACACGACAGACTCATACCAGCGGTTGCGGGTAATCATGAAGCCCTGGGTCGCCGCGGCGAAGATCAGCATGGCAATGGTCGACACCACAAAAATCAGCACCCCCTGAAGGAAGGTCACATCAATGAGCAGCAGGTCGGTATTAAAGATGAACAAAAACGGTAGTGCCGCAGTGCGTAGGCTGTAATAGAACGCCTGGAAACCGGTTCGAATCGGATCGCCACCCGATACAGCCGCCGCTGCAAAGGACGCAAGCCCCACCGGCGGCGTAACGTCAGCCATGATACCGAAGTAGAACACGAACAGGTGTACCGCAATCAACGGTACCAACAAGCCGTTTTGAGCACCCAAACTGACAATGACCGGCGCCAACAGCGCCGATACGACGATATAGTTAGCCGTCGTGGGCAGCCCCATGCCGAGAATCAAGCTAAGCACTGCAGTAAGCAGCAAGATCAGCATTAGATTGCCCATAGCAAGGGTTTCTACCACTTCAGCCAGCACAAGCCCCACCCCGGTCTGCGATACAGCCCCAACGATAATACCGGCGGTGGCCGTGGCGATGCCGATACCGATCATGTTGCGGGCACCGGTGACTAGGCCGCTCCATAGATCCATAGCGCCTTCACGCAGATCCGCACGCATATCGCTGCGACCTCGGAAGATGGAAGTGATAGGACGCTGAGTGAGAATGATAAAGATCATAAACACCGTGGCCCAGAAAGCCGACAGCCCTGGGGACAAACGCTCTACCATCAGACACCAGACCAGCACAACAACCGGCAGGATGTACTGCAAACCCACCAGTACCGTCGGCTTGGTTTGCGGCAGCGAAAAGATCGGCTCGTTAGGATCATCAAGCTCGAGTTCGGGGTAACCCGCCGCCAGCTTGAGCAGGGCGATATAGATGACCGTCAACCCAACCGCTACCACCCAGGGCGTCGCATCGCCCAGTACCGGCTTGAGCCAGCCAAGGCCGTAATAGACCGCCAGGGCGGTGACCATCATGAGCAGTAAACCACCGAGAAAACCGATCACTTTGTTGACCAGCGGCTTAGGGGGGTTGCTGCTTTGAAGCCCCTGCATATTGGCCTTTAGGGCTTCCAGGTGAACGATATAGACCAGTGCAATATAGGAAATTAGCGCTGGCAGGAAGGCATGTTTGATGACCTCAACATAAGAGATACCGACATACTCGACCATTAGGAAAGCGGCCGCCCCCATCACCGGAGGCATAATCTGCCCGTTGACCGATGACGCTACTTCGACAGCACCGGCCTTTTCAGCTGAGAAACCGACACGTTTCATCATCGGCACCGTAAAGGTACCGGTGGTCACCACATTGGCAATCGAAGAGCCGGAAATCAGCCCGGTCATGGCCGAGGCCACCACAGCGGCCTTCGCTGGCCCGCCGCGATAGTGCCCGAGCAGCGAGAACGCCACCTTGATAAAGTAGTTACCGGCGCCAGCCTTATCGAGCAAAGCACCGAACAGTACAAACAGGAAAACGAAGCTGGTTGAGACCCCTAGGGCAATGCCGAAGACCCCCTGTGTCGTCAACCACTGGTGGTTAATCAAGCCGAAGAGACTTACCCCACCATGGGAAAGAATACCCGGCATCCAAGGGCCAGCCAGGCTATAGATAAGAAACACCGACGCCACGATCATTAACGGCGGGCCAAGCGCGCGACGCGTCGCTTCAAGTAATAATAATATCCCGGCTATACCAATAATGACGTCCTGCAGTATCGGCGCACCGGGGCGCTGAGATAACTGCTCGTAAAACATGAACATGTAAGCGCCACAAAAGGCCGCCGCCGCGGCAAGCACCCAATCCTGGATTGGCACACGGTCACGAGGCGAGCGCTTGAGTGCCGGATAGGCCATATACGCCAGAAACAGCGCAAAGGCTAAGTGAATAGAGCGGGCTTCCGTGGCATTAAAGACACCAAAACCCAGAATAAAGGGCACTGGGGAAGCGATCCACAGTTGAAAAAGAGACCACGCTGCCGCAATGCTTACCAATAGCTTCCCAGGCATACCGGCTGGTTTACGGGCTCCCGTGTCGCTGGAGGCGACCATATCCTCCAAGTCTACTCCGGCTCCCGAAGGCCTGTTCTTATCGTCTGTCATATGCCTGCCCTGCTCCGAGTCGATTGACGCTTAATTGCCATATCGAAATGCCCCATCAACATTCAAAACCAAAATGCGCGGCACCCTCGGGTCACCGCGCATTCCTTACAAAGGTAGCAATACCTCAGGCTACAGGATTACTCGATCCAGCCTTGTTCACGGTAGTAACGCGCCGCTCCATCATGCAACGGTGCGGAAAGCCCCTGAGTCACCATTTCTTCCGGATCCAGGTTTTCGAAGGCCGGATGCAGGCGCTTGAAGCGATCAAAATTGTCAAAAACCGCTTTAACGGTCTGATAAATAATCTCTTCATCGGCCTCAGCGGTGGTTACAAAGGTCGCTGCCACACCAAAGGTTTCGACATCTTCGTCATTGCCGCGATACAGACCGCCCGGAATGACCGATGCGGAGTAATAGGGGTATTCCTCAACAATGCCCTGAATGTCTTCGTCATTCAGCGGAATCAGGCGGGAATCAACGGTGGTGGTCGCTTCCTGAATGGAGCCATTGGGGTGGCCAACCACATACACCATGGCATCGACATTATTGTCGGAGAGTGCCGCAGCCTGCTCGGCAGCATCAAGCTGAGATGCCAGCGAGAAGGTATCTTCGGTCCAGCCCTTGGCGTTCATCACCACTTCCATGGTGTTGCGCTGGCCTGAGCCTGGATTACCAATATTGACGCGCTTGCCTTCCAAATCATCAAGGGTCTCGATGCCTGAATCAGCACGCGCTAGCAGGGTCAAAGGCTCACCGTGAACGCGGAACACGGCCCGCAGGTCTTCATAGGCGTCGCCTTCGAAATTCCCAGTGCCATTGTAGGCCTGATACTGCACATCGGATTGCGCGACACCCATGTCCAACTCGCCGGACTTGATGCCATTAATATTGGCGACGGAACCGCCAGTGGAAGGTGCATTACACTTGATATTGGAGTCTTCCAAACGATTTACCAGACGACAAATCGACTGACCGACCACGTAATACACACCTGTTTGGCCACCGGTGCCGATGGTGATGAATTGCTCGTTATCCTGTGCCATTGCCGGTGAGGCAAAGGCAGCGGCGGCAAGTAGCGCACCGGAGAAGGCAGTAGTGGAAAATACATGGCGTTTCATGAACACACCTCTTTATATTGATGTTATGAGCGTATTGGACAGTGCAAGCATCGTGCGCTTTGGTCTCACCTGATGAACCGTTCCCCAGGTGGCCTTGCTCCAAAACGCTTCTTAAGACGATCTTTTTTTAAGACAATCTATTTTGAAGACAAGCTGTTACAGGCATCCCTCGGACTACCTGATATCCCTACTTTAGCGAAAAAAACCTAATTAGCGAAATGTAATGCGCTAAAAAATGCGCTTCGCTGACGTCTAATACTCAGTGTAGCGGTCTTCATCGTTTAGGGAGCGTTAATTACTATGCCACCGTTGCAATGGGCTAAGCGGCCTCCATCAAACGTTATAGCCCAGCACGCTGGGCAGCCACAGCGCGATGGCCGGAAATATAGCCACCAATGCCAAGGCACAGCCCATGGCGACCACAAACAGCAGCGCCCACCCGATGGTTTGCTCCAAACGAATTTTGGCCACTTCAGTGGTCACCATCAAATTGACCGCCACCGGCGGGGTAAACTGGCCAATGGCAATGTTCATCGCCAATAAAATCCCAAACCACACCGGGTTCCACTCAAAGTGCTGCATCACAGGAATCAGAATCGGCATCATGATTAGATAAATCGAGATCGCATCCAGCAGCATTCCGGCGACCAGCACCGCCAGCATCACCAAAATCAGTAGCAGCACGCCGTTATCGGTCAGGCTGATAATCCACTCGGCCAAGTGGCGGAAAGTACCCAGCATGGTGCCCGCCCAAGCGAAAATACCCGCTAGAGCAATAATCAGCATCACCACACCAGAAATAATCGCTGCCTCACCCAGTAGCTCCCATAAATCGCGCAGCGACAGCTCGCGGGTCAAAAACAGCCCGACAATCGCGCCATAAGCCACGGCTACGACCGCTGCTTCGGTAGGGGTAAACAGGCCCGAACGCAAACCACCCAAGATCAGCACTGGCGCAAACAGCGCCGGTATCGCCTGTTTAAACGTAGTGCGTACGCTAAGCCGTTCGGCGCCCTCTACCGGCGTACCGCCCTCCCAGCCGTAGCGTTTGGAAACGAGCATAGCGGGCACCAGCAGCGCCAGCCCCGCCAAAATGCCGGGAAATAGCCCCGCTGCGAAAAGTGCGCGCAAATCGACACCCGGCACCACAATCGAGTAGAGAATCAACGCCACTGAAGGAGGAATCAAAATAGCGGTAGACGCCGAGGCGGCTATTAGCGTGGCGGAAAACGGCTTGGGGTAGCCCGCTTTGGTCATACTCGGCAGCATCACCATAGCAACCGCCGCCGCATCTGCGGGGCCTGACCCACTCATGCCACCCATAATCATGCACACCAGCACCGCGACCAGCGCCAAACCACCATGGCGCGGACCAATTAAGGCCTGAGCAAAACGCACCAAGCGCAGCGCCACACCGGAGCGCTCAAAAATAAGCCCCGTTAAGATAAACAGCGGAATCGCAATGAGCGGGTACTTGGCGATGCTGTTGTAGGTGTTGGTACCCATAGTGGCCAGCATATCGGGCGACAACCCCAGCACGATGCCAACTGCCCCGGAAAGCGCCAATGAAAACGCCACCGGCACACCCGCTATCAGCAGCCCCGCAAAGGCCAGAATCATCCATATATCAGGGCTCATCGGTGAGCCTCCCGGTCAAACGGTCAACGGTTTGCTGGAACAGGCGCCAGAACATGGCCGCGGAAAGCACCGGCAGCCAGACTAAATACCACCACTGGGGCAGCCCAAGCCCTGGCGAAAGCGACTCCCACTGATACTCTTGCCAGGCTAACTTGCAGCCGTACCAAGTAATCAATCCCAGTACGATGGCGCCGCAAAGCGCTTGAAACAGAATCAACGCACGGCGGTACTTGGGCGGCAGTGCCCGCTCCAGAAAGCCGATACGAATATGCCGGTTACGCCGCAGTGCCACGGAAGCGCCAGCAAAAGTCAGCACCACGAGCAGAAATACGGAAAATTCTTCGGTAAATGAAAAAGAGCCGCCGGTTAAGTAGCGTGTAATGACATTGCCTAAACTAATCAAAGAAATAATGATTAACGCCAGCGCGCCCAGCCAGCGCTCAGGGCGCGCATCAGGAAAGCCTTTCATGGCAGCCTCACAGCAAAAAGCTCCCAGCCCCAAGGGCCGGGAGCTTGAACATCAAGAGTGATTAGCGCGCGTCGATTGCGGATTGAGCGGCGTTGACCACCTCATCACCAATCCGCGGCGCCCATTTTTCATAGACAGACTGCGTGGCTTCAACAAATGCCTGATACTGCTCATCAGTCAATTCAGTCACGGTCACGCCGCGCTCTTTAATCGCCGCTAGGCGAGCGCCCTCTTCTTCGCGGGTCATGGCGACTTCCCACTCACCGGCTTCCTGGGCGGTTTCGCGCAGCATGGTTTGCTGCTCTTCGCTCAATGTTTGCCATACCTGCTGATTGACCGCAAAAATCAGCGGGTCATTCATGTAGTTCCAAAGTGTTAAATGTTCTTGGCCTACTTGGTCGATCCTCGCCACATCAAACACTGAAAGTGGGTTTTCCTGACCGTCTACCGCGCCGGTGGTCAGCGCGGGCTGCGCATCCGTCCAACTCATTTGGGTCGGGTCAGCGCCGAGTGCCGAGAAGGTGTCCTGGAACAGCGGCGAGCCCACCACACGAATTTTCAGGCCGTCCAAGTCATCCGGCTGACTAATCGGCCCGCGGGAGTTGGAGACCTGACGAAAACCATTTTCCCCCCACGCCAGCGGAATAACGCCGCGGGACTCAATCGCTTCAAAGACCAACTCACCCGCTTCCCCACCAGTGACCGCATCCACGGCGGCTTCATCGGGAATAAAGAACGGCAAAGAGAATAGATTAAGCTCCGGCACCTGGGGCGACCAGTTGATAGTCGAACCTACCGCGGCGTCGATCAACCCAGAGCGCATCGCGGAAAATTCCCGGGTCTGGTCGCCGGAAACCAGTTGAGAATTCGGATAAACCCGCAGCGTTAACTCACCGCCGCTACGTTCTTTCACCAGTTCAGCCCATTTCTCCGCCGCCTGCCCCCAGGGGAAAGCGTCAGACAGAACGGTGGAAACCGAGAGTTCGCGTGCCTGGGCAGAAAGGGAAGCAGTCAGCAGTGCCGCACCGGCCAAGCCGGCGGTAAAGTGAGCTATTGAGCGTGTCAGCGTCATGGTAGATCCTTTTTTAGCTATTTTTATGAGGGGGCTTTTGAAGAAACCCAACTTATTGTATGCACTTAGTGCGCGAAAGAAACACACCTAAGGTCGGCATGGTGCAGTGCTCGCCCTGGTTAGCAGGGTGTAAGGCATCACCAGGTTATCGACCTTTTGGCCTTCCAGCACGTCAATCAACATCGCGACGGCTTCGCGCCCAAACGCTTCCGCCGGTTGAGCAATGGTGGTCAATGGTGGATCCGTGTAAGAAGCGAACGCTATATCATCAAATCCCGCCACTGAAATATCGTCCGGCACGCGTAGTCCTGCTTCTTTGATGCGACTCATGGCGCCTATTGCCATCTCGTCACTTTCACAAAAAATAGCAGTGGGCCGCTCTGTTAACGCGATCAGCGTTTCAGCCGCCTGATAACCCGCAAGAGGGGTGAAATCGCCAGGACACAGCAAGCGCTCATCCAAGGCAATACCCGCCGCGCTCAACGCATCCTGATACCCCAGTTGCCGGTCGCGGGTTAACGGGCTGCGTCGTGGGCCCTTTATCATACCTATTCGTCGATGCCCCAAGGCGATCAAGTGCTCGGTGACCTCACGCGCCGCCGCACGGTTATCCAGTTTGACGGTAGGACATGGCGCGTCGTCCAGCACCTCGCAGGCATTGATCATGGGCAATGCTGCCGCAGCGGGAAAGGCATTGTCAGAAAACGGATTGAAAGCGCGCAACTGAATCACACCATCCGCCTGGCGCGTCGTCACTAAGCTGGCGTATTGGGTTTCCATCGCCTCATCGCCTAGGGTATTACACAGCAGTACGCCGTAGCCACGCTCTTGGGCAGCTTCCTGGATGCCGCTAATGACCCGCGCAAAGAAGGTGTTGGCAATGGTGGGTACCAAAACCACCAAATTATAAGTGCGCTGAGAACGAAACTGTACCGCCATCAAGTTAGGCTTATAGCCCGCTTGATCAACTGCCTTGAGCACTTTTTCACGGGTGGCGGGCGAGACAATGTCTGGCGACTTCAATGCCCGCGATACGGTTGCTACCGACACCCCCGCCAACTCGGCAACCTTACGTATATTGGTCATGGTCTCTCTTAACGTTATCTAATCGCCGTTAGCAGATGATTGCGCGGCATTATTTATCTCAGCTTAACGCATCCCAGCGTTAAACTCAGCGCGCTATTTTCCAACACTCCTCCAACACTGATAGACCTTTGTCGCATTGACGACTAAAGCGTGGCGGCCTAGTTTCAACCTTAATGTAACCGGTTACATTGCTTTTTTAAGAACGGTTTTACGAACAGCTTTAATAACGGTTTTAACAACCCTGTTAAGAACAGTTTCAATAACCGCGCATATAAACAAACGTAATATTTAAAACAGGAGCCTACCTATGCCGCGACCCGAGCAATCACGTACCCGCATCGGCATGATCGGCGGCGGGCAAGGGGCCTTTATAGGCCAGGTTCACCGCTTAGCCGCACGCCTTGACGACGCCTGTGAGCTAGTGTGTGGGGCCTTTAGCCGTTCAGCGGATAACAACCAACTGACCGGCGAAGCGTGCCACCTACCCGACGAGCGTATTTACGCCGACTGGCAGCAGCTACTGGCTAGTGAGCAGCAACTTCCCGCAGAAGAGCGCATGCAGCTATTGGTGATCGCAACGCCTAATCACCTTCACGTGCCCATCGCCGAGGCGGCAATGCAGGCAGGCTTTCACGTCTTCTGCGAAAAGCCTGCAGGGGTGTCATTACGCGAAGCCCAGCGCTTAGCAGAAAGCTGGCAAACCAGCGGCTGCCTCTATGGTCTGGCGCATACCTACTTAGGCTACCCCATGGTCTGGCAAGCCAAGGAAATGATCAGCGCTGGGCAACTAGGTAGCATCCGCAAAATTCATGTTGAGTACCCCCAGGGCTGGCTAGGTGAACGTTTAGAACAGCAGGGTAATAAACAGGCCGCCTGGCGCACCGACCCGGCGCTCGCTGGTATCAGTGGTTGCATGGCCGATATTGGCACTCACGCCTTTGGCCTTGCCGAGTTTATCTCCGGGCATCGGATTAGCGAGCTGTGTGCCTCCCTTGCCAGCCACGCTGACGGCCGCCAATTGGACGATGATGGCGATGTATTGCTGCGCACCGACCAGGGCGCCAGCGGCACCCTGGTGGCCAGCCAGGTCTGCAGCGGTGAAGAGAACGCGCTCAAAATACGCATCTACGGCGACAAAGGAGCGCTGGAGTGGCACCAGATGGAACCCAACAGCCTGTTCTACCGCCCACTTCAAGCCCCCATGCGCACGCTCCGTGCGGGCATCGACCAACCCGACCTTTTCCCCAGCGCGATGCAGCGCCTGCGCCTACCCGGCGGCCACCCCGAAGGCTATCTGGAAGCACTCGGCAACCTCTACCGCGACTTTGCCCAGGCGATTTATCAGGGCCAGCAAGGCGACGTTGAAGGTGTTCCCGGCATGGCCTCCGGGCTACGCGGTATGGCGTTTATCGAAGCCGTCACCACCAGCGCCCAAAGCGAACAGAAATGGACGCCACTGCCCACCACTAACCTGCCTGGAGCTTAACCATGCAAAACACTCTTCAAGGCATCCGCGGGCCGGCCATTTTCCTGGCCCAATTTATCGGCGACGAAGCGCCTTTCGATAGCCTAGACAGCATCGCCCGCTGGGCGGCCGAACAGGGTTATCACGCCATTCAGCTACCCACTGTGGATAGTCGTTTTATCGACTTGCATAAAGCAGCTGAAAGCCAGGCTTACTGCGACGAGCTAAACGCCCGCTGTGAAAAGGCTGGCGTTGTGATCAGCGAACTTTCTACTCACTTGCAGGGCCAACTGGTCGCTGTGCATCCCGCCTGTGATGAATTATTTGATGATTTCGCCCCCGCCACACTGCACGGCAACCCTCAAGCGCGCACCGAATGGGCTATTGAGCAGCTGATACTCGCTGCCAAAGCCAGCCAACGGCTGGGCTTAACCGCCCACGCGACGTTTTCCGGGGCGCTGCTATGGCCCTTCTTTTATCCCTGGCCCCAGCGTCCCGAGGGGCTAGTCGAAGAAGGTTTTAATGAGCTGGCCCGGCGCTGGCGGCCCATTCTGGATGCCTTTGACGAAGCAGGCGTTGACCTGTGCTTTGAAATCCACCCCGGTGAAGACCTACACGACGGCGCCTCTTTCGAGCGCTTTCTGGCCGCAGTGGACAACCATCCACGGGCAAAAATTCTTTTTGACCCCAGCCATTTACTGCTCCAGCAGCTGGATTATCTCGATTTTATCGACCGCTACCATGAGCGCATCGGCATGTTCCACGTTAAAGACGCTGAGTTTAACCCCAATGGCCGCAGCGGTGTTTATGGCGGCTACCAAGGCTGGGTAGAACGCCCCGGCCGCTTTCGCTCATTAGGCGATGGACAGGTGGATTTCAGCGGGATTTTTAGCCGCTTAACGCAGTACGGGTTCGATGGCTGGGCGGTGCTTGAGTGGGAGTGCTGTATTAAGGATGCCGCCCAAGGCGCCGCAGAAGGCGCGGCTTTTATCGAGGCGCACCTGATTCAACCTGCCGGTCGCGCCTTTGACGACTTTGCCGGTGTTGCTGCCAGCCCTTCTCGCAACCGACGAATTCTCGGTCTTCCTCCACACCGCTAATTGATTGTTTTAAATCAAGGCAGCAATCACGTCCGCAGTCTCAACCACAACCACAACAAAGGATCACGTCATGGCTATGATACGCACACGACTAAGCATCATGATGTTTTTGCAGTTCTTTATCTGGGGAGGCTGGTTTGTCACCTTGGGTACCTTCCTGGCCAATAACCTCAGCGCCAGCGGTGGCCAAATTGGCATGGCCTTCTCCACCCAATCCTGGGGCGCCATCATAGCTCCCTTTATTATCGGCTTGATCGCTGACCGTTATTTTAACGCTGAACGCATTCTCGCTGTGCTGCACTTAGCAGGCGCAGCGCTAATGTACGGCCTCTATACGGCCAGCGATTTCAGCACCTTTTACCCGTTGGTGCTGATGTACATGATTGTTTATATGCCCACCTTGGCGCTGGTCAACTCGGTCTCTTTCCGCCAAATGAGCGACCCTGGCCAGGAGTTTGCCAAAATCCGCGTATGGGGAACCATTGGCTGGATAATCGCCGGCCTGGGTATAAGCTACTTGTTCGCCTGGGATTCATCCCAAGGCATTGCCGATGGCATGCTGCGTAACACCTTCCTGATGTGCGCCATCGCGTCATTAGCCCTTGGTCTTTACAGCTTCAGCCTGCCCGCGACGCCGCCTAAAGCAGACGGCCCCGTGGGTTTAAAAGAAGTGCTAGGGCTCGATGCGCTCGCCCTGCTGAAAGACCGCAACTACGCCATCTTCTTTATTGCCTCGATATTGATCTGCATTCCGTTGGCGTTTTACTACCAAAACGCTAACCCCTTCCTAGCCGAAATCGGCGTTACCAACCCAACCGGTAAAATGACCTTGGGTCAGGTATCGGAAGTGCTGTTTATGCTGCTGCTACCGGTGTTTATTCATCGCTTTGGTATCAAGAAAACCTTGCTGATTGGCATGTTGGCCTGGGCGCTGCGCTATGCGCTGTTTGCCTTCGGTAACGCCGATGAGATGGTGTTTATGCTCCTGATCGGCATTGCCCTGCATGGGGTGTGCTATGACTTCTTCTTCGTAACCGGCCAGATCTATACCGATGCCCGCGCAGGTGAAAAATTCAAAAGCTCTGCCCAAGGCATGATCACACTGGCCACTTACGGTGTAGGCATGCTGATAGGCTTCTGGGTCGCGGGTCAGATTACCGACCACTTCTCCACCAACGGCGCCCACGACTGGCAGGGTATTTGGATGTTCCCAGCGGCATTTGCTATCGCGGTACTGGTGCTGTTCTTCCTCACCTTTAAAGATGATAAAAGCGTAACGACTAAGCCTGACGTTTAAGGTGATAGAGCATTAAGTTAGCCGGGCGCTTTAAAAGCACCCGGCTAATTATGTGTTGTACGAAAACTGCCCTAGCAAATACAACCCCAACACAATCAGTGTAATCAAGCCAACGACGCTACACCAAACGCCGTCATCTCGATGCCTATGCTGTTCAAGATATACCACTTTAGTAACCGAAGGATATTTACCAAAAGTAACTAGTTTACAGATTGGCCAACCAACCCAGTAACAAATTGTTCTAAAGAATATCTCTGCAAGTATGTAACCTATTACCCTAAAAAACCCCTTGCCTATCTCTTCAAAAAACCCGTCCATAAAATTCCTTTTCGTATAAACGTTTCAAGACTATAGAAAAATCCAGAGCTATGGAATGCTAGCTTCTTTTTTTCGGTTCGCTAACAATACTAAACCCTATCGTTAGAAATATGCAGAGTACATTTTTGATGCACTCATTTAACGTTTGAATAGGGCTCGACACGTGCAGAATTTCCCGAAAGAGGCCCCACCAACGCCCGAAAAATTACAAAAGAGAGAACCACCCAGACTACAATCAGAACAGGAGCCTCCCATGGTGATTTGGCCAAAATCAAAAAGACCACAGCTGGAAAAGCTAAAGCACATCCAATAGCACTATATTGCCAGTATCCCGACGCAGCCTTAAACACAAGGTAGCTGTGGGTAAACAGCATGACCGGATAGGCGAGCAAGCAAACGAATAGAACATTTACCCAGAATAAAGCGATGATAAAGCCGGCTACTGTTGAGAAGAAAATAAAAGGTGAGATCGCAACCAAACCCAGAATAGGGCACAGCACTGCTGCAATTGATGGGTGTATATTCATTTTTCCTCGCCCTATCACTCGTTAATTTGGAGCTACGAGCAGCGAAAAAGCAATAGAGCGTTCTGCATTAATGCCGACTCCTCTCCATTGCCTGATCAACCTTCCCACTAGGGTAATAGACAGCGTGAACCGTAGTAGCTCGCAATGATTATGCTGAACATCTCATTATTGCACGACGCGCTTACATATTAAAAAAGAGGGCACTAAACTCATATTTCATCAGCACCAAGCATCGAAAAGGAAAACTCAACATACACCAATTAACGGCAGACCCTGCAACATAAAAGCCCAGACCACCGATGCTGTATAGCATCAGCGGGCTGGGCTTGCGCTTAGAGTGACTATAAACGCCCTGCTATAGCTCTCTTACCCATATATTGCGAAAGCTAACGTCCGCATCGTGATCCTGCAGGTAAATGGGCGCGCAGCCGTGGGCTTCGTCGTAGTTGGGTTCGCCAATCCATTCGGTGGTGCCTTGCACTTCTGCATGGTGCTGAACCACCACCCCGTTATGCAGAACTGTGACGTAGGCGGGAGATTCAAGAGCTCCCTCATCATCAAAGCGTGGCGCGGTGTAGAGGATGTTATAGCTCTGCCACTCACCCGGCGGGCGCGATGCATTGACCAGCGGAATATTCTGCTTGTAGATGGATGCCGCTTGGCCGTTGGGATAAGTCGGGTTGTCGTAGGAGTCCAGCACCTGGACTTCATAACGCTCCTGTAGGAAGACGCCGCTATTGCCACGATCTTGACCATCCATACCTTTGATATCAGATGGCGCTCGCCACTCCAGGTAGAGCTGCACGTCGCAGAAATCCTGACGCGTGCGAATGCCTCCCGTGCCACGATTCACCGTCATGGCGCCCTCTTCCACGTGCCACTCAGCCGGCCCGCTCTCTTCGCCTTCCCAGGCCTCTAAATCGGTGCCATCGAACAGCACGATCGCATCGGATGGTGCGCCGGTTTCGGGTACCGAAATGACAGTGGGTACTGGTTCCCACACTTCGGTTTTGGCAGATTGCTGTTCGGGTGTTAATGCCTCTTGTGAGGCGCCTTCCTGCGCCACGCTGTCGAAGGGCAATAAACTTCCACAGGCCAATAAGCAAAGCGTCGGGGCACAGAAACGCGGTTTTTGACCGTAAGTATGCTGATTTTTCATCAATGCTCTCCGCTCCGTTAGGTTGCCCAGGCGGGCTCGCCGTTATAAGGCGCACAGCCGTCGTAGCTTCCCGGCACCGCTTCGTAGCGCAAGACTTCTGTCGCGCCGACTTCAGAAGTAAAGAAGCCGAACAGCGTTAGCTGCTTCATCATGGTGAAGTAGTGTGGCAGTGCTTCCTCGCTCTCCGCATGCTCTTGGGATGCAAGGGTTTCTGCGGTTTGATTTTGAGCGGTCTGGGTTTCTATCGTCAGTGCTTCAGCGGGAGTTGGCTGTTTGCGGGCTTGTTGCTCGGTGTGCGCCATCGCTTCCCGGTCTAATTCCGTTACCAGTTCTAAGCGCTGCTGATTGCTTAACGCCATAAAATCACGCTGATAGGCCGCGCGGCTACGCGCCTCAAGCTGCGCTAAACCAAAATAAAACACCTCTCTTTCAGAGGGCGTGTAGCAGTCGCTAACAAACACGGCCATAAACTCCCCAACGCCTGCGTCCTTAGCGCCGGGAGTATCCGTTTTGGGCAGAATGGTTTCGGCAAGTTCGTCCAGTCGCTCTACATCCTGGCTGCTAAAGGGGTGACCTGACTGACCAGCATCGCTAAAGGCAAATAGGGATTTACCGCCGATCATTGCTGTACCGGTCGTCAGGGCGATCATTTTGAGTAATTCGCGACGATTCATGACAGGTTCCCCCGCTTAAGCTCTTCCACGGCATAATCCACCGCCCGAGCGGTAAGTGCCATGTAGGTCAAAGATGGGTTCACGCAAGAGGATGACGTCATGCAGGCACCATCCGTCACGAACACATTGGGCGCGTCCCACACCTGGTTATGGCTGTTCAGCACGGATGTTTTCGGGTCACGGCCCATCCGCGCAGTGCCCATTTCATGAATGCCCATGCCCGGCGCGTAATCACCTACGTCGCCTTTGACGTTTTTTACGCCAGCGGCTTCTAGCAGATCGACCGCATCCTGAACCATGTCTCGGCGCATATCGCGCTCGTTTTGCTTGAGTTCCACATTGATCGACAGCACCGGCAGCCCCCACTTATCGCGAACGCTATGATCCAGAGAAATACGGTTATCGTGGTCGGGCAGCATTTCGCCAAAGCCCGTCATGCCGATCGTCCAACCGCCTGGCTGGGTGAGTGCTTGCTTTAGATCAGCGCCGATATTGAGCTCGGCAATTTCGCGATCCCAACCCTGGCGGCTTGCTGCGCCCTGATAACCAAAACCACGCACATAGCTGCGCTGCTCATCGCCTACGTTGCGAAAACGGGGGATGTAAAAGCCTGCGGGGCGGCGTCCAAAATAGTATTTATCCAGATAGCCTTCCACATCGCCGCTGGCACCGCAGCGGAAGTGGTGATCCATCACGTTGTGGCCCAGTTCACCGCTGCTACTGCCCAAGCCACCTTCCCAGACATCGGTGGCAGAGTTCATCAGAATCCAGGTGGTATTGAAGGTCGAGGCATTAAGGAATACGACGTCGGCCGTGTACTCGTGGACTTCATGAGTTTCGGCATCAATCACCTCAACGCCTCGCGCCCGTTGGCGGTCTTTGTCGTACAGCACCTGGCTGACAATCGAGAAGGGCCGCAAGGTTAGATTACCGGTGGCTACCGCCGCAGGCAGCGTGGCGGACTGGGTGCTGAAATAGGCGCCATAGGGGCAGCCCAACCAGCACTTATTGCGGTATTGGCAATTAACTCGATTCTGTTCCGGTTTTGGCTGGGTAATATTGGCCACCCGGCTGTGGATAAGATGGCGCTGGCCGCCAAACGCCTCTTTAATGCGCTTGGCGGCGTCTTTTTCCACACAGTTAAGCGGTATCGGCGGTAGAAACTCACCATCGGGAAGGATATCCAGCCCCTCCTGGGTGCCCGCGATACCGGCAAAACGCTCCACATAATCGTACCACGGGGCAATATCTTCGTAGCGAATCGGCCAATCAATAGCGATGCCTTCACGCTGATTGGCCTCAAAATCCATTGGGCTTAGCCGGTAGCTTTGCCGCCCCCACAGCAGTGAGCGCCCGCCTACGTGGTAGCCGCGAAACCAGTCAAAGCGCTTCTCTTCCACGTAGGGATTGGCCTGTTCATCCGCCCACATGCCCATGGTAGCTTCATTGAGAGGGTAGTCGCGTTTGAGCACTGGATGCTTGGCGATCATCTCCTGGGTAGGCTCATTGCGGTGAGGATAATCCCACGCTTCTTTATGGGCATTGTGGTAATCCTTCACGTGTTCAATATTGCGCCCACGCTCAAGCAGTAATACTTTTAAGCCTTTCTCGGTGAGTTCTTTAGCAGCCCAACCGCCGCTAATACCTGAACCAACCACGATGGCATCGTAGTGATTATCTGGCATTGTCATCTTCCTTACTGTGTTGTTATTGGGATTTTATGTTGGCGTCGAATCACACATCACAGAGCTGAATAGCCGCCTGCAGTGATGCTATCTTTGCCTGTTGGCTAGTCCGGTCAGGGAGAAACTCTTGGGCGATATAGCCCTTAAAGCCGGTATCCCGAATGGCGCGACAAATCGCCGGATAGTTGAGCTCTTGGGTGTCATCTATTTCATGCCGCCCAGGCACACCGGCCGTATGGTAATGGCCAAAAAAGTGATGGTTTTCGCGGATAGTGCGAATGACATCACCTTCACTAATCTGCATGTGATAGATGTCGTAGAGCAGCTTGAAGTTGGGTGAGTCAAGGCGGCGGCAAAGCTCAATGCCCCAGGCAGAGTGGTCGCACAGATAATCGGGGTGGTCGATTTTGCTGTTGAACAGCTCCATTTGCAGCACCACGCCCTTTGACTCCGCATGGGCGATCACCTGCTTTAAACCCACTTCAGCATTGTCCAGACCTTGCTCAGGGGTCATGCCCCGGGCATTACCGCTAAAGCAGATTAAGTTGGCGTAACCCGCTTGGCTGACCCAATCGATATGGCTGCGATAGCGATCAATCAGCTCGGCATGAAAACGGCTATCGCCCCAGCCATCTTCAAGACTCAGCTCGGCGCCATTGCACATGGAAGAGTCGAGCCCATAGCGCTGAAGCACGGGCCACTCCTCGGGGCCCACCAGATCAATCGCCTTAATACCTAACTCATTTGAAAGCTGGCAAAGCTCCTTTAGCGAAAGAAAATCGAATGTCCAGCGGGCGACAGAATGGTGGATATTGCCCTTTAAAGCCCGCGGTTCAGGCGTGTCGTCAGCTAGGGCTTTAGATCCAAGATGCGGTAGTCCAGCCAGGCCGATAGCACCTGTAACGGAGTGGCGCAGCAGGCTGCGCCGATCAATAAGGTAGCGCTTCATAAAGCATCCTCGCGTTTGTCATCTAAATGAGATGGCCTATGCGTGCATTACTCTTCTCGAAGCGCTGCCAATTTCTCCGCTAGGAAGCTATTTCCTTCTGTAATCACCGCTTCAGCGTCTAGCGGCATATCGTGTTCTATGATGTACCACTCCACATCAGTGGCTTCGATAGCAGGCAGTATCGCGTCCCAATCCAGCACGCCTGCGCCAAGCGTGGCGAACCCACCCTCATCTTCAGCGGTGCCTTCTGGCGCGTTATCTTTGGCGTGTACAGCAAACAGTTGCCCATCAAAACGCGTTACGTACTCGACCGGGTCAAACCCGCCCCGCGCTACCCAGGCGATATCTAATTCCGCCAATAGGTCAGATCCGGCCGCATCAAACAGATGCTCCAAGGCGGTTTTACCGTCATACACTTCCATCTCGAAATCATGGTTGTGATATGCCAACCGGAAACCTTCGGCATCTAGTTCAGCGGCAATCTCACCCAGCTCTTCACCCAGCGCTTGCCAGCCTTCTGCGTCGCTAGGGCGTGCGTCCTCGGCTAAATAAGGCATCGTTAAGGTGTCGTTGCCCACCGCCTGATTAAAGGCCACCGTTTCATCTAAACGATTGCGCAGGTCATCCAGTTGCACGTGGCTTGAGATCACTTCAAGCGCGTGCTCTTCTAACAACGCATTGAGTTCTTCGGCCGTTACTTGCTGGGTGCCCACCGTTTCAATCGCCGAAATGCCCGCCCTATTCACGGCGGCTAACTGCTCCTCCAAACTGCCAAAATCACGCAGCGTGTACATTTGAACGGCGATGGGTAGCTCGGCTGAATTGCCTTGTGCTTGGGCAAAGCCAGGTGCACTTAGCGCTGACAGCGCCACAGCGCTGGCAGCCAATAGAGCATGTGAACTCATACGTTTTAAACGTCGCGGGGTATCCATATCCACCTCGTTGTTGTTGAATTGTTATAGGTTGTGAAAGCGCCGATGCAAAAATGTAATCGGTTACATTTTTTTAGATCATCTTAGTTAAATGTGCAAGCCAGCCGCCTGCTCTACTGCTTAAAAGATGCCAAAAAAAACTTAACACCCTCATAAATCAATTCACAACTAGTTGGTTATAAACAACTTATAGACTATTAAAGAAAAACTTAATACTTTGGTATCACACAGCTGCGATGCTAAACAGTCGTTCGTCGCACTATTATTTTTGCCATCAGCCAAGCTGGTACAATGGCTATCATTTCCTTCTACCTACGGACATCAACGTGCCACTACGCGATTTACTGCTCGGCCTGTTTGTGATCGCCATTTGGGCGCTAAATATCATTGTGATTAAGGTCGGCGTGGCGGAGTTACCACCGCTGCTGATGACCACGCTGCGCTTTATGTTAGTGGCGGCACTGCTGGTGCCTTTCTACCCAGTGGCGCGGGTACAGCTGCCCTTTTTGCTGCTGCTCTCAGTGACGTTTGGCAGCCTGCACTTTGCTCTGCTGTTTATTGGCCTGGAGCACGCAGAGGCCGGTACCGGGGCGCTGTTAGTGCAGATGGGAACGCCCTTTGCCACGCTGTTGGCCGTGATCTTTCTAAAAGAGAAGCTGGGGCCCAAGCGTATCGCCGGGCTGCTGCTGTCGTTTGCCGGGGTCGTCGTGCTGGCGGGTGGGCCAACGTTACCCTCTCCGCTGCCGCTGGCGATTCTTTTGTGCAGTGCCATGGGCTGGGCGGTATCGCAGCTATTGATCAAGCGTGGCCCGCCGATTGCGCCGATGGCGCTGGCAGGCTGGATGGCCCTGTTTGCAGTGCCCCAGGTAGCGCTAGGCTCATGGCTGTTTGAGAGCGGTCAGTGGCAGGCGATGCAGCAGGCAACTTGGTTAGGCTGGGGGGCGATGATTTACACCGCCGTGATGTCATCGATTGTTGCTTACGGGATTTGGTACGCGCTGTTGCGCCGCCACCCGGTTAATCGCGTGGTGCCCATGACGCTACTCGTACCGGTACTGGCAGTCGGTCTGGGCGCACTGTTAATGGGGGACAGCCTAGGCGTGCATAAACTGGTGGGCGGCGGCTTAGTGGTCGCGGGTATTGCGCTAATTGTGATTAGATTTCGCCGCCGTCCACAGCCTGCTTAATCGGCAGGCTGGCAGAAACCGGCCTCATCAGGGATCGACACGCAGTCACCCACGGTGATGCCGCGCTCGGCAAAATAGCCGCCATTGACCTCTAGCGCTGAATGGTAAGCCGCACCCGCCGGGTAGGAGGGGCAGTCACTCGGCGACGAGGACTCGCAGGGCTGCATGGTATTAATCGCCACGATCCGTCCGTCGCTATCGATAAACGCAATATCGAGGGGAATCAGGGTGCGATACATCCAAAAGGCATTGTTGGCTGACTGCTCACTCTCAAAACGGAACAGCATACCGCGCGCTTCCGGCAAGCTCTCACGCCCCATTAATCCACGCTGACGCTGGGAAGCCGTTTCGGCCACTTCCACCTCTAAACGATGTGGGCCGCCCTCGCTGTGAATAGCCAGCGCCAACGTCTGCATTTCTTTCGCCGTCGCCTGCCCCCAAGCAAACGAGCTGATTAGCGACATCGGCAGCAGTGCCGCCAGCGGTAACAGTAACGACGCTTTGAGCAGCGTGCGACGCGTGGGATCCATGCTTACTTCCTTTTGTCATGCGCATCTGCGCGAACTCGGTGGCCTGGCATCAGGTGAATGCCTGCCGCCAGCAACGAAACGTTCACCACTGCGCCGCGGGTTAACTGGTTACGCCGTGCGGCATGGGTGGCGATATCGAAACGTAACATATCGCCATGATTGACGCGCAGTGAAACTGACGTAATGCCCCCAAGCACTACTAACTCTTCCACCGCGGCAGCCAGCGGGTTCTCACGTTCGCCTTGCGAAGGCCGGTCGCGGCGGTGAAGCACAATATCCGACGGTGGCAGATACCAAGCCACTGATTCTCCCAGCGGCAGATTGGCAAGGCCTTCGGCGACTTCCAGGTAAGTTTTCCCCCACTGCAGGCGGCGCTGCCCTGCTACCTCGACAACGGTGCCTTTAAACAGATTATGCCTGTCTAACAAACGAGCAATCAGAGGCGATGCAGGGTGCCTAAACAGCGCCTCGGGAGCGGCTTGCTGCAGGCTGACACCGTTATGCAGCACACAAATTTGATCAGCAAGCGCAGTGGCTTCCTCTAGGTCATGCGTTACCAGCACGATAGGGATCTCAATTTGCTGTCGGAGCAGCGCCAGCTCGCGCTGCAACCGCCGGCGGGTGACCTGATCAACCGCTGAAAACGGTTCGTCGAGCAATAGCACTTTCGGGTCGCGGGCCAAGGCGCGGGCCAGCGCCACCCGCTGGCGCTGGCCGCCTGAAAGCGCATTGGGATAGCGCTTGCCCAGCCCGTCTAAACGCACCTTGGCCAGCCACTGTTCAGCCTGCTCACGGCGCTTGGGTTGAGGTAAATGACGAAGGGGTACTTGAATATTTTCCAGCGCAGTGAGGTGCGGAAACAGCGCATAGTCCTGAAACACCATGCCGACTTGCCGACGCTGGGGCGAGAGTGAATGCTTACATTCGGCGTCAAACCAAACGTCTCCCGCGCACGCCACTCGCCCACTTTGGGGACGATAAAGCCCGGCAATGGTGCGCAGCAGCGTGGTTTTCCCGCTACCCGACGGCCCTACCAGCGCCAGCAATTCGCCGGGTTGGCAAACAAAATCGGCTGCCAGCGGAATCGGCCCCGTTTGGTGGACCGCCACGTCTAGTCCTTCGATCGGCACGTTGATGCGCGAATCAGCCACGTACCCACCGTCTGCGCCCAGCCAATCCATAGACAAGCCCCAAGGTAATAAACGACACCAGCAGCAGCAGCGCCGACATTTGTGCAGCGCCCTGTTCATCGAAGGCTTGAACGCGATCATAGATCGCAATGGCAAGGGTGCGGGTTTCGCCATCGATAGCGCCCCCCACCATTAAAATCACCCCAAATTCCCCCAGTGTATGGGCAAACGTGAGCGCTGCCGCGGACATGATCCCTGGCCACACCAAGGGCAATTCGATGCGCAAGAGCGTCTGCCAGGGGCTCAACCCGCTACACCATGCCGCTTCCCGCAGGTTGTGGGGCACGTGCTCAAAGGCGCGCTGAATGGGCTGTACGGCAAACGGCAAATTGGCGATCAGGGAGGCCAGTAATATGCCCGTGAAAGTGAAATTCAGCCCGCTGCCGGTGATGTTTGCCCAAAGCGAGCCCACCGGCGCATCGCGGCCAAAGCTCAACAGCAGATAAAAGCCCAGGACGGTAGGCGGCAATACCAGCGGTAACGCTACAAGCGCTTCGCATAGACCTTTGCCCCGAAAACGCGCGTAGGCCAGAGCGCGGCCTAGCCAGATGGCGACAGGGATAAGAATCAAGCAGGTAAACCCGGCAAGGCGAAGCGAGACCGAAAGCGCCGACCAATCCATTAAGAACCATCCATTACGAGCAGCCCATCATGAACCAGCCATTATTCGGCGCTAAAGCCGTAGCGGCGCAGAATGGCTTGCCCTTCGTCTTCTTGCAGCCATTGATAGAAATCGCTAGCGATGTCTCCTGCCTGGTTAGTCAACACCATGCGTTGGCGTAGTGGGCTATGCCAACCCTCTGGGATAAGTACGTACTCACTTCGCTCACTCAACGCGGGGGCCAGTGCCAAGGAGTAAGCCACCAGACCACCGCGCGCATCGTCGGAAAGCGCGAACTGCGCCGCCTGGGAGACGTTTTCGCCCAGCACCCGCAGTGGCTCGGTTGGCTCCCAAAGCCCGGCGTGCTCAAGCGCCTGCTGCGCCGCCACGCCGTAGGGCGCATGCTCTGGATTCGCCAGGGCGATGCGTTCAGTGGTGCCACTTGCGTGAGCTGTCAGCGCATCCTGTACTGCCGCCAGCGGAGCATCCCCGCTAGGCAAATCGTCACGCCCGCTGCGCTGCAACCACACTAACCGGCCAATGGCGTAGATCACGCCTTCGTCCTGGGTGTGGCCCTCTTCATAAAGCGCCTGAACGTAGCGCTCGTCAGCAGAGAGATAGAGCTCAAAAGGTGCGCCCTGTTCGATTTGGCGGCGAAAGTTGCCCGACGAACCAAAGTTGAGCCGCAGGGCATGGCCGGTTTGCTGCTCAAACTGCTCGGCGGCTTCTGTTAGCGCAAACTGCAGATCAGACGCTGCCGCCACAATAGGCGCCCCCGCTTGTGCGGGGGCGCCTATCAGAAGCGAGCAGGCTAGCAGCCACCCATACGCTAATTTAGCTTTTAGCATGCTCGTCAGTAATCTCCATTACCTTCATGGTATTGGTACCGCCGTGAGCATTCATATGGTCACCGCGGGTAAGGATCACATGGTCACCTGCTTTGGAGATCCCCATCTTCACCAGTAGCTCAAGGGCGCGACCGTTTAGCTCCGTGGCACTCATTTCAGAGGTGTCAAACGGCAGCGAGACAACGCCACGGTAGAGCGCCATGCGCCGCTGGGCGATGGGGTTATGCGCCAGGCCCACAATCGGTAAGCCAGAGCTAATGCGCGAGGCAATCAGCGGCGTATAGCCCGACGACGTCATACAGGCAATCGCGGTGACGCCCGTCATGTGGTTGGCAGCATACATGGCGGAAAGCGCGATGGTTTCGTCCGGACGGGTAAAGCCCTCATGCATACGGTGGCCAGACTCCTGGGCGGACTTTTCACGCTCGGCGCCCAAACACACACGCGACATCGCTTCTACAGTTTCCAGCGGATAGTCACCTGCGGCGGTTTCTGCCGAAAGCATGACCGCATCGCTGCCATCCAATACCGCGTTAGCGACGTCAAAGACTTCGGCACGCGTAGGTAGCGGCGCTGAAATCATGCTTTCCATCATCTGTGTGGCAGTAATGACAGCACGGTTGAGCGAGCGGGCGCGCTTGATCATGCGCTTTTGCACGCCGACCAGCTTGGCATCGCCAATTTCTACACCTAGATCGCCACGCGCCACCATGACTGCTTCAGACGCTTCGATAATGCCATCCAGGGTGGCGTCATCAGCGACCGCTTCTGCACGTTCAACCTTGGCCACCAAGCCAATTTCCTTACCCGCTTCGCCCAGCAAACGGCGAGCTTCCAGCATGTCTTCCGCATGGCGGGGAAAGGAAATGGCCAGATAGTCGACGCCAATCTCAACAGCGGTTTTGAGGTCGACCTTATCTTTATCGGTCAATGCCGGAGCAGAGAGACCGCCGCCCTGTTTGTTAATGCCTTTATGGTTGGAAAGCTTGCCGCCCACGACCACGGTGGTATGCACCTGCTGGCCTTCAACGCGGGCCACGTCAAGCACCAAGCGCCCATCGTCTAACAGCAGGCGGTCTCCGGCGGTGACGTCTTGGGACAAGGTCTTATAGTCACAGCCTACCTGGTGTACATCGCCCGCATCGCCATCGAGTTCCATATCGAGAATAAACGGCTGGCCCTCTTTGAGCACCACGGCACCATCCCTAAACCGCGCAATACGAATCTTGGGGCCCTGCAGATCACCCAAAACCGCTACGCTGCGACCTAGCTGGGCGGCGATTTCACGCACCTCGGTCAAGCGGCGGCGATGGTCATCGGCGGTGCCGTGGGAGAAATTAAGACGCACCACATCGACACCCGCCTTGAGCATGGCTTCCAACACGCCTTCCCGGTCGCTGGCAGGCCCAAGAGTGGCGACAATTTTGGTACGACGGATCGAGGAGTAGTGCAGTGCGTTCATAATGTTCCAACCATGCGAATTAACGTGTAGTGACTCGTTAGAGTGACCTTATTTCTCCACCCTAGCTTATCAGTTTAACGCGTGCGACATGACAGCAGTGCAACACTCAAGCGCTGATTACTTCAATGTCACCGTGATCGCGAGGGGAAACTCATCGCAGTTATTGCCATCACCGCCCCGATCCACCACTAAAAATTCGCCTTCGCGCTCCAGCACCGACTGAATGGCATGCCAGGTACCCGCGCGGTAGTTCACACCTTGGCGGCCATCGGTGACAAAGGCTCGTACATCTTCTGGATTGATGTGTTCACCGGGTGGCGCCACCACGACAATAAAACGCTCCTGATGAAGCGGCATAAAGGCTTGGCTGCCCTGGGGGTGACGCTCCAGAAACGTTAGCTCCAGCGGTAGTGTAATCGGCTGGCTCACGAAGATATTAATCAGCGTGTGGGCGTTTTCGCCCAGGGTTTCCACCTTCGCCAAATCGTGATGGCGCTGGGTGCGCCCAGCGTTAATGGGAAACGACGTTGATGTACGCGCATCCATCACATCGCCAAAAGGGGCAAAGGCTTCTGCTGTTAACGGTTCGGCTTTAAGCTCAAGCATTGCAGCTCCTTAGCGAGATGACAGTTTAAGAGACGCATGGCGATTAACGTCTTTATACAACAAATACCGAAACGGCCCAGGGCCAGCGGCGTAGCAGGCCTGAGGGCAGAAGGCGCGTAGCCACATAAAGTCTCCGGCCTCTACTTCCACCCAGTTTTGATTTAAGTGATAAACGGCTTTGCCTTCAAGCACGTACAAACCGTGTTCCATCACATGGGTTTCATCAAAGGGAATCACGCCGCCGGGCTGAAAGGTCACGATATTGACATGCATATCGTGACGGACGTCCGCGGGGTCGACAAAGCGCGTGGTGACCCAGCGTCCTTCGGTGCCCGGCATTTCGATAGGCGCTATGTCCTGCTCGTTGGTAACAAACGCCTGCGGCACGTCTAGCCCTTCGACAAACTCATACGCCTTGCGCACCCAGTGGAAACGTACCGGCGCGTTAGATTCGTTGCGCACCAGCCAATCACTGCCGGGGGGAATAAACGCATAGCCGCCGGGCAGCAGGGTATGGCGCTCACCCGACAAAGTAAGCGTTAACTCACCCTCAACAATAAACAGCACGCCTTCGGCCTGGGGATCTGGCTCGGGCTTATCGCTACCGCCCTGGGGCTGTACTTCCATAATGTATTGCGAAAACGTCTCGGCAAACCCCGACAACGGACGCGCCAGCACCCATAGCCGGGTGCCTTCCCAGAACGGCAGATTGCTGGTAACGATATCGCGCATGACGCCTTTAGGGATCAGCGCATAGGCTTCGGTAAATACCGCACGATCGGCAGTGATCTGGGTTTGCGGCGGGTGCCCGCCGGTGGGGGCGTAGTAAGTAGCTGGCATTTTTAAACCTATATTGCTTAGTAAAAACAAGAGACATTTATCTTGTATACAATATTAGCGAACCATATTAAAGCGATCTTTGGCGAAGCGCTTAAGCAAAACGCTTGTGAAACACTCCTCCCAATAGTAACTTCTTTAGAAACTTTCGTTTCATAATTCTAAAACCATACGAACATGTCCACAAACAGCACCCTCGACACGAATTGGCTTCCGCAAACCGTTGCGCTCACGAACCCTATCGTTGCCTGGGTCAGCAATTTATAACAACAGCCATCCTGCATGGCAGCTCTATAACGCGAGGCTTAGCATGTCCCAACACACCCCCTCTTCGTCTTCCCCAGATAGCCCCACACCCAAGAAAAGCTGGTGCCGGATACCAGATATATACGCGGTTTTGTTCGTTTTTATCGCCTTGGCAGCGATAGCAACGCATTTTGTGCCTGCTGGTCAGTTCGAGCGCGTTCCGGGCCCGAACGGGCGTATCACCATTGACCCAACCTCTTATGAACAGATCGTCTCCACCCCGATTGGTATCGTCGACTTTATGCTGGCGATTCCTAATGGCTTGATGAGTGCTGGTGAAGTTGTCTTTTTCACCTTTATGATTGGCGGTATGTTTATGGTGCTAAGGCGCACCGGCATTATAGAAATAGGTGTTGATAAGCTGACGCGGCGCTTTGCGCGACAGAGCCTGCTCACTATCCCGGTGTTGATGACCGTATTTGCCCTGATAGCAACCGTGATCGGTACCCAAGAGTTGGCGCTGGTCTATGTGCCGGTCATCTTGCCGTTAATGATTGCTTTGCGCTTTGATTCCGTCACTGCAGCCGCGGTGGCACTTTGCGCCACCACCGTTGGCTTCACAACGGGTGTGCTCAACCCCATCAACACCGGCCTTGCACAGCAACTCTCAGACCTACCTCTCTACTCCGGCTATGGCCTGCGCGTCATGGCGTTTATAGTCATGTTAGCTGCGGCCATTTTCTTCGTCATGCGCTACGCCCGCATAGTGCGCCAGACACCCTCGCTTAGCCTACTGAGCAACGACACAGGGGAAACCGAAAAACGCACGCTTTACCAACACGCTGACAATAGCCCTGCATTAATCGCCACTGCTCGCCAGAAGCTCGCCGCCATCGCAACGTTCGCCTTCTTCGCGGTACTCGTCTATGGCGTCCTGCAACAAGGCTGGTTCATGATGGAAATGGCGGGCCTATTTATCATCATGGGCATTGTCGTGGGCCTTATCGCAGGCCTCGACACTGACGAAATATGTGCAGGCTTCAACCAGGGCTTCCGCGATGTATTGGTTGGGGCCATGATCGCAGGCGTTGCACGGGGCGTTGCCGTGATGCTGGAAGATGGCCAGATCATGGATACGCTGGTATTTGGGCTTGGCAATCTCGTGGGGGAGTTGCCCACCCTGCTATCGGCTATTGGCATGTTCTTCGCCCAACTCGGTTTCAATTTTATTGTGCCTTCCGGTAGCGGCCAGGCCCTGGTCACCATGCCCCTGATGGCGCCGCTCTCCGACATCATTGGCGTAACGCGACAAACGGCGGTATTGGCTTTCCAGCTTGGCGATGGCATTGGCAATATCTTATACCCAACCTCGGGCTACTTTATGGCTACCCTAGCGCTCGCTGGCGTTCCATGGCAAAAATGGGTCAAGTTCTTCTTTCCACTTTTTTGCGTATGGATTCTGATCGCCCTGGGCTTCCTTATTTTTGCTCAGGCAGCGCAATGGATCGGATAAGTGACTAGACCACCGCCTCATCTGTATGAGGCGGTGCTAAGCTAAAGAACCGCAGAGATAAACTGCTTTAGCTCTGGCGTTTGTGGATTGCTGAACAGTTCGCTGGGGGCGCCCTCTTCATGGATGCGCCCCTGGTGCATAAACACCACGCGGTCGGCCACATCGCGGGCGAAGCTCATCTCGTGGGTGACCAGAATCAGCGTCATACCCTCTTTTGCCAAGGCTTCCAGCACCCGCAGCACTTCCCCGACCAGCTCGGGGTCGAGCGCTGAAGTCACCTCATCGCAAAGCATCACTTTGGGCTGCATCGCCAGCGCCCTGGCGATCGCCACGCGCTGCTGCTGGCCGCCGGAGAGCTGGGCCGGGTAGGCATCGTATTTGTCCGAGAGGCCGACTTTCTCAAGCACTTCCCGAGCAATTTTCTCAACATCAGCTTTCGCCTCACCGCGCACCACCCGTGGCGCTAAGCAGACGTTTTCACCCACGGTCTTATGCGGAAACAGGTTAAAGCTTTGAAACACCATACCCACGTTTTCGCTCAACTCTTTGGGCGACATTGACGCCGCATCCAGCTGCTTATCGGCGATGGTGATCTGGCCGCTGTCGTGTTTTTCAAGCTGATTCAGGCAGCGCAGTAGGGTACTTTTACCCGAACCGCTGCGACCAATAATCGCTACGACTTCGCCCTGTGCGACCGAAAGGTTAATGCCTTTAAGCACTTCCAGATCGCCAAAGGCTTTATGCACGTTATCAACGTAAACCAGCGTCATAGAGCTTTTTCTCCAGATAGCGCGCGTAGCAGGAAAGGGGGAAGCACAGCGCGAAGTAAAGCAGCGCCACAAGGGCAAAGATGGTGAAGGGTTCAAAGGTGGCGTTATTAAGCATGGTGCCCGCTTTGGTCAGCTCGACAAAGCCAATGATGGAGGCAAGCGCCGTGCCTTTAATCACCTGTACCGAAAAACCCACCGTGGGCGGAATCGATAGCCGCAGCGCCTGGGGCAGAATCACATGGCGCATGGTCTGGAAATAATTCATGCCCAGCACCCGCGCCGCGTGCCACTGCCCTTTGGCCACCGCCTCTAAACAGCCGCGCCAGATGTCACACAGAAAGGCGCTGGTAAACAGGGTGAGTGCGATGGAAGCGGCCAGCCAGGCAGAGATCGGATGCCCCATGGCGGCAGCGCCAAAGAAGATCAAAAACAGCTGCATCAGCAGCGGCGTACCCTGGAACAGATCCACATAGAGTGACGTTAATCGCTGCAGCCAGCGGTTGCTGGAGAGACGCATAAAGGTCAATAGCAGCCCCACCGTCGCCCCGCCTACAAAAGCAATTAGCGACAGCACCACCGTCCAGCGAGCCGCTAGTAATAGGTTGCGCAAAATATCCCAGAAGGTGAACTCAATCATCGTTGCTCTCCTTGCTGATAGGCGAATATGCGCTTGCCCACCAGCATAAAGCTGCGCCGCATACCAAAGGCGAGAAGCAGATAGACCAGCGTGATCAGTAGATAAACTTCAAAGCTGCGGAAGTTGCGCGACTGGATAAAGTTAGCCGCGTAGGTCAGATCAAATACCGAAATCTGCGACACCACCGCCGAACCCAGCATGACGATAATCGACTGGCTGATGAGCGCGGGATAAACCCGCGCAAAAGCGGGCACCAGCACCACATGGCGGTAGCTTTGCAGCGTGGTCATGCCCAGCGCGCGCCCGGCCTCCAGTTGGCCTTTTGCCGTGGCGCTAATACCGGCGCGTAAAATCTCGGCGCTGTAGGCGGCCAGGTTAAGGGTCATGGCAATAAAGGCCGCAGTAATGGCATCAATTTTGATACCCAGCCCCGGCAGGCCAAAGAAGATAAAGAACAGCTGCACAATAAAGGGCGTATTACGGATCACTTCAACGTAACCACCCAGCCCCCAACGCACCCATGGCTGCGCGTTCACACGTAAATACGCTACCGCCACTGCCAGCGCCAATCCCGTTAAGGTGGTCACCACGGTCAAAATGACCGTGGTGGTAAGACCTTTCAGGAGTTCACTGACGTAGGGCAACAGGGTAAGAAAGTCGAGTGTTGGCCCCATAATGAACCTCAGCTACCGAAGTTTTCAGGCAGGTCAGCACTAAACCAACGCTGGGACAGCTCATTCAGAGTGCCATCTTCCAGACCTTGAGCGATCAGGCGATTTACTTCTTCCAACAGCGCGGGCTCATTTTTGTTCATGCCCACGTAGCAGGGCGAATCTTTAAGCTGGTACACCAACGAGGGCGCACGGCTGCTATTGCGCTCGGCGATCTCGGCGGCAACCACGTTCCCAGTAGCCACGTAATCAACCTGACCAGACAGAAACGCAGAAATGGTAGTGGCGTTATCTTCAAAGCGCTGAACGGTGGTGGAGTCTGGGGCAATCTCTGATAGCTCCATATCTTCCACGGCACCGCGGGTGACCCCGATGGTTTTATCGGCTAAGCCTTCTGGGCCATCCACGCTTTCATCTTCATCAGCGCTGAACACCCCTAAAAAGAACGGCGCATAGGCATCAGAAAAGTCGATTGCCGCTTCGCGCTCAGGATTTTTACCCAGGCTGGAAATCACCAAATCCGCCTGGCCGGTCTGTAAATAGGGAATCCGGTTGGCACTAGTTACCGGAATCAGCTCTAACGTAACGCCCATTTCATCAGCAAGGTATTGGGCCATATCAATATCGTAGCCGCGCGGCTGCAGGTCGGTACCCACCGAGCCAAAGGGCGGAAAATCCTGGGGCACGGCAATCCGAATAGTGCCGCGAGACTCGATATCCTCAAGGGCATCCGCCTGAACGCTGGGGCTGGTGGCGAATGCCCCCAGTGCGACGGCGGCACTCAGCCCCGTGGCTAAAACGCTGGACTGCAGACACTTGAAGCGGCGGGTAAGGGAGTGACTGACGCGGTGCGATAACGATTTCATAAAACTCTCCTGGCAGACGCATGTTCTGCAAACTCTTGGTTTTGCTAGAAACAATTGGCTGGCTAATTATCAGTGGTGGTCTTGGCAGTGGAAGCAAAGCGAATGAAAGCTTTGTTGCATAAAATCTAACAAAGAAACTTTCGTTTCACTTAATCACCTAAGAGCAATCGCGATACCAGAAGTCACTAAGATTTTTTATAACAGCAGCTTAGCGAGCACAGGTAGCCGCAACGCAGTGGAAATCGCATCGGGAGGAGAGTTTGAATAAAAATAAATGCAACGTATTGGTGCAGCTTTAACCCATCAGGACGAAGAAATGCACCATGTTAGGCGGCAAAGCCTACTGGGCATTCCAATCAACGCTCATGGTCGGCGCTTCCAGCTCACTAAGCTCAGCGTAAACATCGCTGATCGCGCTGATGCGCTCTCGACCTTCTGCCAGACGCCGATGCAGAACGCCGTTGGCAATCAGGCAGATCAGGCTATTGGCAGCGGCGTAGCTATCGAAGGCGGAGAGGCTTTCCAGCGGCGTTTCAAAAAACCACGTTACCTTTGAGGCGAAATTAACCGCGGTGGGGTCAGCCAGTAAGGTTACCTTGGCAGGTGAGCGCTCAAGCGCATCAATTAGCGAAGCAAAGGCCGCTGGGCGGCGGCGAAAACCAAACAACACCACCACGTCCTGCTCGGTGAGATCGACAATCTCTTCCGCTAACGACTGGTTTGGATGAGGAACCACCCGAACCTGGGTACGCGCCTGAATCAACTGCTGGCGAAAGTGCAGCGCTAGCGGATAGCTGTTACGAAAACCAATAACGACTACATGACGCGCGCTATCCAGGCGCTCTACCAGCGCAGCAAATTGATCCGCCGCAATGCCGTTTAAGCAGCGCTGCAGGTTTTCCTGCTCGCGCTGCAAATGGCGCTGAAACGGCGCGCCGGCTTCCTCCTGCATGGCGTTGGCATCGATCACCAACGGAACACCCAGGTTGCGCAGCTGGCGGGCATGATCTTTAACCGTGCGATAGCTCTCAAACCCCAACCGCTTGAACAGGCGGCTGACCGTCGATTTGGATACCCCGGTCAAACGCGCCAAATCAGCGGCACTGTACACCGCTAGATCATCAAAGTGATCGAGGATAAAGCTCGCCACCCGCTGCTCCTGGGCACTTAGCGCGTCAAACTGGGCGGTAATACGCTGTCCGATATGCGGCGTCATAACATCCTATTGAGCTATCTGATTTAGCGGGTTGAGGGCGGGTGGTGCTCCGCCCAATGGCGGGCGATATCGACCCGCCGAGCAACCCAAACGCGGTCGTGAGTTTCGATGTAATCCAAAAAGCGCTGTAGCGCGCGAAAACGCCCCGGGCGCCCCAATAAACGGCAGTGCATACCGATGGAGAACATTTTGGGCGCCTCCTCCCCTTCCGCGTAGAGCACGTCAAAGGCATCGCGCAGGTAGGTAAAGAAGTGATCCGCCGTATTAAAACCTTGCGGCGCGGCAAAGCGCATATCATTACTATCCAGGGTATAAGGCACGATCAAATGGTTATGCTCACTGCCCTGACTATCGGTGACTTGCGTCCAGAAGGGCAGATCGTCGCCGTAGTAATCGCTATCGTAAAGGAAACCGCCTTCATCCAACACTAAACGCCGGGTATTGGGGCTGTCGCGACCGGTGTACCAGCCTTGAGGTTTCTCACCATACAGCCGCTGAAAAATATCCATGGCCTGCTGAAGGTGCTGCCGCTCAACGTGCTCAGAGACTTCCTGATAGTGAATCCAGCGGTAGCCGTGGCAGGCGATCTCGTGGCCGAGCTCTTTAAACGCCATGGCAACATCCGGGTTGCGTTCCAGCGCCATGGCCACGCCAAACACCGTGAGCGGCAAATCACGTTTTTCAAACTCACGAAGAATACGCCAAACCCCAGCGCGGGAGCCGTACTCGTAGATCGACTCCATACTCAAGTGGCGATCTGGATAAGCCGGTGCGCCGATAATTTCCGATAGAAACTGCTCGGAGCCCGAGTCGCCATGCAGCACGCAGTTCTCGCCGCCCTCCTCGTAGTTGAGCACGAACTGAACGGCAATTTTGGCCTTGTTGGGCCAGTTGGCATGGGGCGGGTTGCGCCCGTAACCGATTAAGTCGCGTGGGTAGTGGCCCTTAGAGGATGACGACATAGCTAGCTCCCTTTATATCTATTTCCAGTATGCCTATTCCCGGTATGCCTATTTCCGGCTCGTCTCTGGCGAATAAGCAGCCCAGCGATACAGAAAATTATTTGTATACAAAATAGCGAGATTAATAACGAACCGCAACGCGGCCAGACGCTAATCCCCTGTCTCTCATAGCGTTTTTTAGTTTAAATGCCGTTAAGTCGTTGAATCCTGAACGATTGGTCAAACTTTTATAGCGACATTTTTATCGTCTATTCACGCCCAGAAGCTTGCGCAAGGCTAGAAACCGCCCTATTTTTGTATACAAGAAAATTTATATTGTTTACATACGGATTTCTTAACGTGCATATACGCCTTATTAACCCGAACACCACGGCTTCCATGACCGCTGCGATGGGTCAGGCAGCGCAGCAGCAGGCAGCCGCGGGAACAACCGTTAGCGCCTCACAGCCTGACGCGGGCCCGGTTTCCATTGAAAGCCATTTTGACGAAGCGATCAGCGCGGTTGGGGTTGCCGAAGAGATGCTTAAAGGCGAGCGCGAAGGCGGCATCGATGCTTATATCGTGGCCTGTTTCGGCGACCCCGGCTTGCTCGCTGCCCGCGAACTTACCCGGGCGCCAGTGATTGGCATTGCCGAAGCGGCGTTTCATCTCGCCACGCTGGTGAGCACCCGCTTTTCTATTGTGACCACCTTGGGCCGCACCGGCATTATTGCCGAGCACTTGCTTCAGCAGTACGGCTTTAGCCACCACTGCCGCCGCATTCGCGCCGCTGAAATTCCGGTGTTGGATCTTGAGCACCACCCTGAAGCGGCGTTTACCCGCATTGTTGAAGAGTGCTGCCGCGCCCGTGATGAAGACGGCATTGGCGCCATCGTTTTAGGCTGCGGCGGCATGGCGAATTTGACCCAAGAGATCAGCCGCGAAGTCGGCCTGCCAGTCATAGAAGGTGTCACCGCCGCGCTCAAACTGGCCGAATCGTTGGTCAGTTTAGGACTGCATACCAGTAAGCATGGTGATCTTGACTACCCCCGGCCAAAAACCTTCACCGGTAAGTTTTCCGGGCTTTCTGATCTTGCGCTACCGCTCAAGTCATAAAGCCTAAAAACAGTGTCTCAAAAAAGCATGTCCAAAAAAGCATGACTCGAAAAAACATTTAATAACAACAGATTAAGAAACACGAACGTCCAGTAGCACGCCACGCCGCAAGCGTTTCCCGATGCTAAGTCGGGGATTAATAAAACCGATAATCTTGCGAGGACGATACCATGAGCGCTTCAACCTCCGCTCTTGCGTCAGAAGACCGATCCGATGACGGATCAAAGGCATTAGGGGCAGAGAGCCTAGCCCCGCAACACACCCGAATTATGGGGCGCGGCTCCTATTTTCTGGCCTGGTTCGGCGGCTGCGTTTCCATTGGCACCTTCGCCATGGGCTCAAGCGTGGTCGGCACCCTGAACCTGTTGCAAGCGACGCTGGCCATCGCCATTGGTTGCTTTGTGATAGGGATAGCGCTGGCCATTAACGGGGCCGCTGGCTACAAGTACGGCATCCCGTTTATGGTGCAGGCGCGCAGTGCCTTTGGCTTTACCGGCACGCGGCTACCCGGCTTAGTCCGCGCGGTGCCTGCGGTAGTGTGGTACGGCTTTCAAAGCTGGATTGGCGCTGGGGCACTCAATATGGTGTCGGCCACGCTGTTCGGCTTCGACAACCTTATCTTCTACTTTATTACCTTCCAGTTTCTGCAAATTGGCCTGTCGGTAATGGGCTTTCAGGGCATCAAGTGGTTAGAGAATATCGGCAGCGCCTTTATCCTCGTCTCGTTGATGTATATGTTCTACGCCACGGTGCAGCGCTATGGCGATGAGCTTTCCGCCAGCCTGCTGACCATGGAAGGCTCCTGGGGCATGCCGTTCTGGGGCGCGACCATGCTGTTTCTGGGCATCTACAGCACCATGATGCTCAACGTTAGCGACTACTCCCGCGAGCATAAAAAGGGCACCGCCCAAAGCCTGCTGACCACTATTTATGCCATGTCGATTCTACCCTGCACGCTTTTTATGGGCTTGATCGGCTATATGGTCTCCCAGGCCACCGGCACCGCCGATCCTATCCAGGTGTTTGCCAACGCGGTGGATAACACCCCGCTGCTGATGACCACTCTGCTCTTCATCGCCTTTGCCCAGGTCACCACCAACGTACTCAACAACGTGGTGCCGCCGACCTACGTGCTAATGGATGTATTCAAAATCAAGTTCTCGGTCGCCACAGTGATCGTGGGGCTACTGGCTTTCGCCACTTTCCCCTGGAAACTGGTGCAGCCGGGCTCTGCGGCGGGCCTGCAGCTGTTTGTGCAGACCTATTCCGCTTTTCTAGGCCCCATCTTCGCCATTCTGGTGGTGGATTATTACGTTATTCGCCGCCGCACGCTGGATATCGACAAGCTATACGACGCCAACGGCCCCTACCAAGGCGTCAACCTCGCTGCGTTTATCGCCACTGCTATCGGTATTGCGGCGGCACTCTCTTTCTCGGCGATCTCGTGGTACGCCAGCCTGATACCCGCAGGCGTTAGCTACTACCTGCTCATGAAGTACTGGGCACCCTGCCAGCGCTTTAGCCAGTAATCCCTTTTTGCCAACCTGCGAGCCAATACAATGAAAGAGAGCAACGACGTGAGCGACCTAGATATCAAGCACATCGATCCCACCCTATATAACGAGGATCTGGCACCACTGAAACCCCAGGATCGTAACTGGGGCGCGTTTGAAATTTTTAACGTCTGGTCGAACGACATTCAGAGCCTGTTCGGCTACACCCTGGCCGCCTCGCTGTTTTTAACCTACGGCCTCAACGGCTGGGCGGTGATGGCGGCGATTATTCTGGCCGGTGTGATCGTGATGTTTTTGGTTAACCTGACCGGTAAACCCAGCGTTAAATACGGCATTCCGTTTCCGGTGATGGTGCGGGCCAGCATGGGGGTACGCGGCGCCAACCTGCCCGCGATGCTGCGCGCTATCGTGGGGATTTTTTGGTACGGCGTGCAGACCTACTTCGCCTCAACCGCCGTCACCCTGTTGATTACCGCCTTTGTTGGCGCAGGCGATGGCAGCACTTTCCTAGGCCTTTCAGGCGTGGCCTGGGTGTCGTTTGTGATTGTATGGCTGTTTCAGATCGCGATTTTCTGGCAGGGCATTGAGCGTATTAAACACTTCCTCAACTGGGCAGGCCCGCTGGTCTACGTGGTGATGCTGGTGCTAATGATCATTGTCTGGTTCCAGGCAGGCAGCGAGCTGATTCCCGCCATTGGCACTATTTTTAGCGGTGGCAGTGAAACGAGCGGCAGTTCAATCGCGGCCTTTATGGCGATTGTGGGCACCATGGTGGCGTATTTCGCAGCGGTGGTGATCAACTTCGGCGACTTTACCCGCTTTGTAAAAACCGAGCGCCAGATGAAGCTGGGCAACCTGCTGGGCTTACCGCTTAACGTCGCGTTCTTCTCGTTTATCGCGCTGATTATTACTGCAGGCACCCTGGTGCTGTTTGGCGAGGCGCTGACCAACCCCGCCGATATCGTTGAGCGGGTCGACTCGCTGCCGCTGACGATTATCGCCGCCCTGACCTTCTTTGCCGCCACGGTGGGCATCAACCTGGTCGCCAACTTTATTCCCCCTGCCTACGACTTGGCCAATCTGTTCCCCAGCAAAATCAGCTTCAAAATGGGCGGCCTGATTACCGCGGTGATCGCGTTCTTCGTCGGTGCGCTATGGCTTTCGGTGATCAGCCAGATCGGCGTTCCCGGCTTTGTGAATGCGTTGGGGGCAGTCGTGGCGCCCTTCTACGGCATTATCGTCGTCGACTACTACCTGATTAAGCGCCAGCACTTAAATATGCAGGAGCTATTCTCATCAGCCCCGGGCGGCGCCTACTATTACGTCAACGGCTGGAACACCCGCGCGCTTATCGCCTTTGGCGTGGCGGCGCTGTTCTCGCTATCTACCGTGTTAGTCCCTGCCCTATCCAGCCTGGGCGGCTACGGCTGGCTGATCGGTGCTGGTCTGGGCGGTCTGTTCTACTACGGCTTGATGAAGCAGTTTAAGGCAGCACCTGTGTTGGCTCAGCAGTAGACAAGCGTCCCGTAACTAGCTGATTAGAAGCTAATACAAGCGCCATCGGTTTTGCCGATGGCGCTTTTTTTGGATCTCGGTCTGGTGCGTTCAGTTTGGAACCTGCCAGCATCCTGGCATGGCTCTACCAACCAACGTATTTAGCGGTATCAAAACTCAGCAGAGTGAGATATTTTCGATCTGTCGTGCGCGCTTTTCTGGTAGACTCTGAGGAACATGTGCTATTTTTTCTGGATAGCATTTCATTAAAATTATTACAAACGATGAGCTGTAAAAAGGTTATGTGTATTTATGCGCAATTTTCTGGTGGCCTAAAGCGAGATAGAGTGAGTTTTTTACTCTATATCAGTCATTTGCGAATTATTAGTATATTTTGGATTCTCAGGAAAACGAGCATGCGCATTAATAAACTGTTATGAAGAATGCACCGTGTATTCGGAGAGTACAACATGAATAAGAAATGGGAGCAGTTCATTTTTTCCATAATTGCTCACTTAACGTTACCCCTATTGCCTTTGATAGTAGAAAAGCTATTAACAGGCTCAGTCGCAAATGAAACCTGGGCGATTACCGCTGCCATGTACACGATAGCCATTGGTGTATCCTCGAATTGGTTGCCAATATTAGGAGTCTCCCTGCTCGTTTCAATGATCTCAGTATGTTCATTTGGTTTCCTTAAGGCAGGGACGACAGCTAACTTTGATGTGCCGACATCATCACTAATCGCAATCATTGCATTTTTTATAGTCCATACTATCGAGAGATACATGCGTCACGTTAACGACGGAGAAATATTTCTTGGTGTGGGAGTAGAGAAGGATGTCTGAATACATCGAACTTCTACAAAATTATCTACCGTATTTGTCGGTAGTGCTTAGCGTGGCTGCTGTGGCGTATTCCCTTTACGCTGCAAGAAAAACCATAGATAGGAAAGAGCGTAAGCTTTCGCTAATCAACCAGTATTATCGAAAAGTATTAAACGCCAATCTTGATAAAGAAGACATATACAAGTCATCTAAGGCAATACAAGAAACATTAAGCAGGCTAAGTGAAATTATCAACGATGAGCATGACTTTGGTGCATCTGCAAGCTTCAAAATATTTGTTGGAGATGGTAGCGAAAATATACGTACATACCTACGAGATATTAACAACTCCAATAACAGAGAGATTCTGAGGGACGTGTACCCAATCGCGGAGAACAAGCTCTTCATGGAATCGCTGTATAGAAAACAGCCGGTTTTCATTGAAAATTTCTCTAGCCCTAAAGAAGCGATTTACTACAACACTAGTAACGAGAATTGGAAGTCAAAATATTTATCTGTTTGGGTCTTTCCTGTAAAGGATCCTAAGTCGGAAGATGTGATAGGTTTTTTAACCGTGGATACGAAAGAGAGAATGAGTAAAAATAACGAAATCTACGAGTTAACTAAAAGTTTAGGTGAGTCAACGGCCAACTACATTGCAAATTTAGTTGGTAGTCTAAAACCTCATAACAAGCAAAGCCAGTCGGACGCATAATAAATGCGCCGCTGCTTTGAGCGTTAGAGCTTGTCGGCAATTGAGGAAATAAATTGACCTACGCATTGATCGATAATTCGACGTTAACTGCTGTTCAAAGGTTGACAGGGCAAGTCCTGACTAAGTCAAGGGACTCAGTCGACACTGATATTGTTGCTTTTGAGAATTACATCCAAGCCATTCTATTTTATGACAGACTGGTAGCGATAGATGATTATATTCATGCGCATCGTGACGCAAGAATTGCTTCATTCCCTGATATAACGTTCCTCACTAAATCTGATTTCAATTTAGATGAAATTGAAGCTACCGCTACAGCTAAAGCAAATCAATTACAACCAAAGCTTCAAGGTGGTGAGTTCGTAAACGATGATTTTAAGAAGCTAATTGAACTTCTACAGACGCACATTGTATGCACGTGGGATATTAGCTCAAGTGTTTATCATCTTACGCTTAAAAGCCTTTCTGACAATCCGCAAGAATTTGATAGATATGGAACTGTCGCAGCTTCAATATTTGCTGAACTCGGTGATGCAAGTGACGCTGGGAAGAGAACTAGTGGTAATGTCGAATTAGTTGATCGGTTTGGACATCCTATTGGGAGAGGGTACAAAGTACCTGGGGCTAAATGGGGGGATGGAACATCAAGTGGAGAGGCATCAGGCGCGATTAAAGCGTTCGTGGCGTCTTTAGTTTGGCTTGCCAACCGCTCAATTTTCTATTCTTTAACAGCCAAATATTTGCAAGCTGACACATTTCTCTACCCAATCAGACAGGCTTATCAGCAAAGTTATATTAGTCAGACTTGCCACTATGGTTTTGATTATGCGAAACACATAGTAGAACACTTCTCGACTTCGCTAAGTACAGACTTGATGGATGTACATAGTGGAGGATTGACTACTTCAACCTCAACTGAGCTTCCCATCTTCTCAGCTTGGCTGGCAAAGCAAACTGGTGATCCAGCTCAAATTGTTCAGGCAGCCTACAACATTCGAGACAACCCAGAGTTTGTTGAAGCGCGAGAAAAAATGAGAGAAGTGCGTAGGCTATTTGACGAACAGGATATTGCAGATGCAAATAGGGCTGTGTCGGGCATAATTCAAGACATCGGAAAGGCCTCCAATGATATACGCATCAAGTATGGCCTCCAAACTCGTCAAGGTGTTCCCGTAACTAAACTAGTGCATGTATATAACACATATGCGGCGCTGAACAGTCTTCCTAAAGTCCCAGGATATAACTTTAAAGTTAAGGTTCCTGAGTTCTTTTACAACCTACGGCAGCCCAGGGGGTTCCGTGCAGTCTACAGAAATCTTACTCAAGATTTATCCACGGTTTGGTCTCTTGGTGAGGCCAGAGATATTCTAGGTAGTCGAGTAGCTGAAGACACAAAAGCCAGAGCCTATAGCCCCAAACAAGAAGAGCCAAGATATAGGCATGCACACTCGCCGTTTAAGAGTCCAATGTGATTGCTCTAACATTTCCGCTGCGCTCCAAATTTACCGCAGAGCGCGGCGTAATAAGAGCATTGATTCAGGGGGCGAGCTGGGCATGATAATATCACACCTTTCCCATGTTTGGAGCATCAGCCATGAGCATGCACCGGAAAACCATCACGCTGACTGAACAGCAAGACGGCTGGGTGAAAGCCCAGATTGAAAGCGGCCACTTTGGCAACGATAGTGAATACATCCGCGATCTCATCCGAAGGGATCAGCAGGCCAAACAACGTCTTGCCATACTGAGGCAAGCCCTCGTCGAGGGTGAGTCAAGCGGGAACCCGAAACCCCTGGATATATCGGCTATCAAGGCGGCTGGCCGTCAGCGGATCAAGGCGGTTGATTAGTGCTTGAGTTGAATGTCACGCCAAAGGCGGAATCAGATCTCATCGGAATTTGGGTATATACCTGTGAGGAATGGGGCGTTGATCAGGCGGATAATTACCTGGATCGGCTTGAGACCGGCATGAAACGGCTGATTGATCATCCATCACTTGGCGCGAACTACGACCATGTTTTTTCTGGGTATCGAAGATTACAGGTCGAGCACCACGCTGTTTTTTATCAACTGTATAAATCGAAAGTGCTCGTTGTTCGTGTGCTTCACGAGGACATGGATGCACCGGAAAGGCTTCTGGAGTAGTGGGAGCTATATTTTCGGCGCTGCTTCAAGATCTCCATCAAGCCCCGTGCCCTTGCCCCCAACAAGTAGCTGCATTCGGAAAAATTAATCGCTACGCTCCTAATTTTCCGGCAAGCGGAGTGAAATAGTCTTGGTTGAGGGCTTCAGCTTCGAGAAAGAAATAGATTTTGCTTGGCTCCAGTCCAAATAGTCGGAGGAATCATGGATTTCCCAGAATTCTCGTTCTTCGGCCTCGGTTTTGAACTCAGGCATCTTTTTTAGCTTGCTCATAAACAGCCCTCTCCTTTCGGTGCATATCGCGAGCGGAGGTTACAACTAGTGATTCTTCTCCAGCGCCAAATGATTGTCTATCTCTTTTATCTTGTCTTCCGTGTGGTGATTGACGTAGAGCACGGTGGTTTCTTTGCCTGCACAAATTTTCTCGATAAGCGCTAGCACCAGCTGGCGATTCATATCGTCTAGCCCGAGGCAGGGCTCGTCTAGAATCAACAGCGGTGGGTGCTTGACCATGGCGCGGGCGATGAGTAGCAGACGCTGGTCGCCGTAGGAGAGTTTGTTATAGGGCTGGTCGGCGCGGTCTTTCATACCCAGTAGTTCGAGCCATTGGTCGGCAATGTGTTTCTGGTTATCGGTGGCTTTTGTGTACACGCCGATGCTGTCGTAGAAGCCGGAAATAATCACGTTTTTACAGCTGGTGCTGACGCGATATTCCCACTGCAGGGCGGTGGAGACATAGCCGATAAACTGTTTGATCTGCCAAATGCTTTCGCCGTTACCGCGCTGGAAGCCAAACACGAAAATATCGTTGGTGTAGCACTGAGGGTGATCGCCGGTGATCAACGACAACACGCAGGTTTTGCCGCTACCGTTGGGGCCACTTAGTTGCCAGTGCTGGCCCTGCTCTATCGTCCAATCAAGTTTATCGACAATCACGGTGTCGCCGTATTGGATCGTCGCTTGCTTGAGTTTCACTAGCGGCTGGCTGGGGTCGAGAGCGGGTAATTTAGTGGCAGGGTCGGCTTCGGGCACGCTTAGGTCGGTGGTTTTTAAATGCAGCAGTTGGTACAGCTCATTGAAGGCAGCTTCATCCTGACGGTCTACCGTGAGCACTAATCGCCCGCTATCTCCCCGCTGCTTATCGCCTCTCTTTTTCTCCAAGCGCTCTTTATCCCCACGTTCCTTATCTAGATAAGCCACATGGGTAATGAAGTCCGGCATCTCATCAAAGCGGTTCAGCACCAATACCATGGGAACGGTGTCGATGATGGAAGCGAGATGGGCTTGCAGCATGGCGAGGGTGTCGACGTCCAACCCATCAAACGGCTCGTCTAAAATCAGCAAGTCCGGCTTGCTCGCCAGCGCGTGAATTAGCATCACTTTGCGGGTTTCGCCGGTGGAGAGTTTACGAAAAGCACGGTCGAGGAGTTTCGTCAGCCCGAACTTTTCTACCAGTTCGCTTGCAAGTTCAGGGTCTTGGCACTGCTCGAAAATCATTTCATTAACGGGGGTGCCGAGTGAAATGACATCCATGATATCGGCATCGTCTTTTTTCAGCTCTTTGGCGATGAGTTCGGCCTGCGCTTCGAAAGAAACCAACCCGATGTTTTTGGGCAGCCCTTGCACACTGCCCGCTTCAATTTTACCAACGCCCGCAAGCGCCGCCGCCAGGGCCGATTTGCCTGAGCCATTGGTACCCGTAATGACCCAATGCTGGTGAGGCTCGATGATCCAATCAATCTCGCTTAGGGTGAAGCGATCATCAAAACTGATCGTCGCGTTGTTTAGCTGAATACGCGCTAAGCGGCTTGAAGGCTCCATCAATGTGTTCCTTATTGTTGGGGAAAAGTCAGTATTTGCATGAGATGAGACAAAAAAGCCGAGAATATCGTGGCGATATCTCGGCTTTTTAGATGACTTAGCGGTCTATCATTTAATCAGCCGATTAAACGATTTTCTTCATATCCGCCATGTGGCCACGTAGCACTGAGCCAACGGCTTCAACCGGGTGAGCGCGCAGGGCATCGTTGACTTCGATCAACCGCGCGTTATCAACGCCGTTGTCATCTACATCCAGGCCTTTACCGATAACGTCGGATTTGATGCCTTTCATAAAGTCAGCCAACAGCGGCACACAGGCGTGGTTGTAGAGGTAGCAACCGTATTCCGCCGTGTCAGAGATGGTCGCGTTCATCTCATACAGTTTCTTGCGCGCGATGGTGTTGGCGATCAGCGGCGTTTCGTGGAGCGACTCGTAGTAAGCCGACTCAGCGATGATGCCTGCCGCGGTCATGGTTTCGAAAGCAAGCTCAACGCCCGCTTTAACCATCGCTACCATCAAAATGCCGTTGTCGAAATATTCCTGTTCAGTGATTTCTACATCACCAGCAGGCGTTTTCTCGAAGTTGGTTTCGGCTGTTTCTGCACGCCATTTGTGCAGGTTAGCGTCATCGTTTGCCCAATCTTCCATCATGGTGTGCGAAAAGTGGCCACTCATGATGTCGTCTTGGTGCTTGTTGTAGAGCGGACGCATGATCTCTTTCAGCTCTTCAGCAAGGTCAAAGGCTTTGATCTTCGCTGGGTTAGAGAGACGATCCAGCATGTTGGTCACGCCGCCGTACTTCAGTGCTTCCGTGATGTTTTCCCAGCCGTACTGGATCAGCTTGGAGGCGTAACCAGGCTCGATGCCTTCTTCGATCATTTTGTCGAAGCAAAGGATAGAGCCAGTTTGCAGCATGCCGCAGAGGATCGTCTGCTCACCCATCAGGTCGGATTTAACTTCGGCGATGAACGAAGACATCAATACACCGGCTTTGTGGCCGCCAGTACCCACCGCGTAGGCTTTTGCCAGGGCAAGGCCTTCGCCTTTGGGATCATTGTCCTCGTGAACAGCGATCAAGGTGGGAACACCAAAACCACGCACGTATTCAGCGCGAACTTCTGAACCCGGGCACTTAGGCGCCACCATGATGACGGTTAAGTCTTCACGGATCTTCATGCCCTCTTCCACGATGTTGAAACCGTGGGAGTAGGATAGGCAGGCGCCCTCTTTCATCAGCGGCATTACCGCCGTTACAACAGCGGTGTGCTGCTTATCGGGCGTCAGGTTCAACACCACGTCTGCTGTGGGGATCAACTCTTCATAAGTGCCTACCACGAAGCCGTTCTCGGTGGCGTTTTTCCACGACTGGCGCTTTTGTTCAATGGCATCAGGACGCAGTGCGTAAGAGACGTCCAGGCCGCTGTCGCGTAGGTTCAAGCCCTGGTTTAGGCCTTGGGCGCCACAGCCGATCACTACCATTTTCTTGCCTTTAAGCGCTTCTACGCCATCGGCAAATTCAGAGCTGTACATAAAACGGCATTTGGCGAGTTGAGCTAATTGCTCGCGGAGTGGCAGGGTATTGAAGTAGTTAGCCATCGTTAACATCCTAAATATTTATGATCACAATATCGATGTGAGACACACCGACACGAAAAAGAGAGACATAGCCGCTCAATGCGAGATTCAGCGGCATGTGAGTAGGGACAATCTATACAAGAGTGACCATTTCTTAAATTGATATATTTGCAACAGCGCATCCCATTTTTTGCAAAACTCAATTAGTATGGCGTTTATGAATTTTAAAACGTTAAAACAGTTCCTCGCTTTGGCAGAAACCCTACATTTCGGGCGCGCCAGCGATGAGTGCTATATCAGCATTTCTGCCCTGTCGCGCAACATCCGTCATTTAGAAGAGGAGCTGGGAGTGTCGCTGTTTAATCGCGACAACCGTACCGTGGTGTTGACCCAGGAAGGGCAAAAGTTTCTCAAGTACGCCCGTGATGCCAGTCGCCAATGGCATTTGATTCGTCATGAATTAACCGACAATCCTGATCAATTAAGCGGTGAAATCAGCCTGTATGGCTCCGTCACCGCCAGCTACAGCTTTTTACACGAGCTATTACGCCGCTTTCGTATCGCCTACCCGGTCATTGAAATCAAGCTGCGCACGGGGGATCCTGAACACGCGATTGCGCATGTTCTGGATGGTAAAGAAGACCTTAGCATTGCGGCCCAGCCAGCCCACTTGCCCCGTGGCCTGGCGTTTAAACCCATCGCCACCTCGCCTTTGCTGTTTATTGCCCCTCTTGAGCAGCAGGTGCCGAATGTGCCCATCAACACGCCCATCACACCAGCCGAATGGGCGAATATTCCAATGATCCTATCGGAGAGTGGTGTATCGCGAGCCCGCGTGGATGAGTGGTTTCGCCAGTTGGATGTCTCCCCGCGCATTTATGCGCAGGTCACCGGTAATGAAGCCATTGTGAGTATGGTGAGCCTGGGCTTTGGCATTGGCGTGGTGCCCAAAATCGTCCTCGACAACAGCCCCTTGGTGGATCGCATTCGTGTACTCGACGTAACGCCGGAACTAGAGCCCTACGATATTGGTTTGTTTACCCTAAAGAAAAACCTAAAAAACCCCTTGGTCGATGCGTTCTGGAGCTTAATGTAAGGCCTCTTTAATAAGCTCTTCTTAATAAGCCCCAGACGCTGTTTTTTAGCGATCAGAAACCGCCCTTACCCGCCAAATATCTGCTGCAGATCCGGTGCGCTCTCCTCCTCTTCAACCATGGAGAGCGAGGCTTCGATGGCTTTTAGGTGGCGGCTCATAAAGGCTTTCGCGCGCTCGCCATTGCCTGTTTCTAGATAGCCGATCAGGTCATCGTGGTCGTGGGATTCGCAGCCCAGGTGGCCGGGGTGACCGTAGACGGCAAGGATCAGCGATGAGCGCGAGCAAAGCCGTTCGACAAACTCTGCCAGGGTGGCGTTGCCTGAGAGCTGGGCTAGACGCACATGAAAATCTGCCGACAGCCGAATAGCCACGCTCTGTTGGCCGCTGCGCAGCGCCTGGCGCTCCTGGCGGGCCATTTCGCGCAGTTCTGCCGCCTCTTTTTCACCCATGCGCCGCGCTACATCGGGCATTAACCCGCACTCGATTAACTGGCGGGCATCAAATACGTCTTTGGCTTCATCAGCCGTGGGCCGAGTGACGCTGGCGCCACGGCGTGGCGTTAGGGTAACTAACTGTTCCAGCGCCAGACGCTGCAGTATTTTACGAATACCGGTGCGGCTAATGCCAAAGACGTCCGCCAGCGCATCTTCGCGCAACCGTGCGCCGGGCTTAAGGCGCTGCTCAACTATCGCGTCACTCACCGCGCGGTAGATCGCCTCGTGGCGCTCATCGCCCTCTTTGCTCTCTTTTTTACTCTCTTTGCCTTCTTTAACAGGAGCGCGCCGCTTTTCCGGCGCCTGCGTATCACTCATAGTTAGCCTCTCTGATCACTCCTCCCAAGCGGCAATGATATCGCGCTCTTCGTCACTCATGTTGGTCATATTGCCTAATGGCATATAGCGGCTGGCCACTACCTGCTGAATTTGCCCTTTATGGCCCAGGATTTCATCCCAGCTATCCAACGCAAACCCTGCAGGCGGCGCTGAGAAACCGGCATGCTCAGGATTGAGAGCATGACACTGAACACAGTGCTGCTCTATTAAAGTGCTGATTTGTGCCTGGTCGGGCGCGTCAACGCCGTCAGCACCGCCAGGCGACGACGCACTGGGTGCGGCCACCCAAAACGCTAGCAGAATAAGCCCTACCCCAAAGGCCGGATACGCTGGCTGGGTGTTGCCTGCATGCATCAGGACAAAGAATTGGCGGATCAAGGCGCCGGCAAAGATAAACAGCACCATTACTATCCAAGCCAGCTCATGGGAGTAGATAAACGAGTAGTGATTACTCACCATCAGTAGCACGACCGGCAGCGTGAAGTAGGTGTTATGCACCGAGCGCTGTTTGCCGCGTTTGCCATCCAGCGGGTTGGGCGCATCCCCTGCCTTCATCGCTTTTACCATGCGCCGCTGGCCGGGAATAATCCAGAAGAAGACGTTGGCTGACATCGCCGTTGCCATCACCGCCCCGGTGAGCAGGAAGGCGGCACGACCGGTGAACATTTGCGTACTGAGGTAGGCAACGATCACCATCATCACGGCAACCGCCACGCTGAGCAGTCCATCGCGATCCATATTGGGGCTAATGCGTTTGCAAAGCTCGTTGTACACCACCCAGCCGCCCAGCAAGAATGCCAGCGCCAGAAGGTTGGCCTGCCAACCGGTTAAATTAGCGGCCCACTGCCAGTCACTGTTGGGGTTTACCAGATAGAACCCTGGGTTGACCATGTACAGAATAACAAACAGTGCAAAGCCAGAAAGCCAGGTGGTATAGGCTTTCCAGAACGACCAGTGCAGATCATTGGGCAGCTTGGCGGGGGCCGTGGCGTACTTCTGATTGTGATAAAACCCACCACCGTGAACCGACCACATTTCACCGAACACGCCCTTCTCGCGGTCTTCCTCGGCTTTGGGCTTGCGCAAGCTGTTATCCAGCATGACAAAATAAACCGACTCGCCAATCCAGGCGATAGCGGCAATCACATGCAGCCAGCGGAGTAGCAAGTTAACAAAATCGATAATATATGACTGCATGCTCGGCCCTCTTAACTGCCGCGGTAGGTGGAATAGCCGTAAGGCGAGAGCAGCAGCGGCACATGGTAGTGCTGGCTGGCATCAGCGACGCCAAAGCGCAGCGGAATCACGTCTAAAAAGCGTGGCTCAGCCGCTTCAACGCCCTGGGCACGCAGATAGTCACCGGCATGGAACACCAGCTCGTACTCGCCGGCTGTAAACGCATCACCGTCTAGAATGGGCGCATCGCAACGTCCGTCGCTATTGGTGGTTACAGTGGTTAGATGCTGGCGTTCGCTGCCTGAAAGGCGAAACACCTCAATGTTAATACCATGACCGGGCTGGCCTTTGGCAGTATCCAGTACGTGGGTGGTTAAACGTCCCATAGCCACTCCTCAAGTTGTCATATTGCTTGACCGATTGGTCAAAGAGTACCTTTGATGCTATTTATTGTATACACCAAATCCAGCATAGTAGGCTTTAACTCGCCTTACGCTTTGGAGAGATTTCAGTGCCCACATCTAATCCGTTACTGCTTTCACCCGCGCCTAGCAAGTGCAGCCTGGAAATGCTTACCCATCACTATGGGGATGTGTATGAACATTCGCCCTGGGTGGCCGAAGCCGCTTGGCAGCACGGTCTTACTGAGGCCCACGATAGCCCCGATGCACTGGCCGAGCTTATGGGGCTTATGTTGCAGCAGGCGAGCAGCGAACAGCAAATCAAGGTGATCCAAGCGCATCCTGACCTGGCGGGTAAAGCGGCTATGGCGGGTGAACTCACGCAAGATTCAACCAGCGAACAGGCAGGCGCTGGGCTTGATCAGTGCAGCCCCGAGGAGTTTGCGCGTTTTGAGACGCTTAATACGGCGTACAAGGGGAAATTTGGCTTTCCCTTTGTCATTGCCGTTAAAGGGCTGGATCGCCATGCCATATTAGCCGCCTTCGAGGAGCGCCTGAACAACGACGCAGCCATCGAACGGCAAACGGCCATTGAGCAAATTATTCGCATTGCGCGCTTTCGTTTAATTGACCGGGCGACAAAATCCTAGACTTATGCATTGCATATAAACATCGCATATAACCATCATTTTTCGTATACAAAAACGCCGCACCCTTCTGGGCGCGGCGCTGTTAAGCGGTATTACTTTTCGATGACGGTCTGCTCGATTACTGCTTGGCAGTCTCTACCGCTTTCTTAGTGGTTTCTTCTACTTGCTGCTGGCTCTCTTCAGCAAAGCTTTTGCTGATGGAGGTGACTTTTTCTGTGTCGCCCTTCACTCGCTCCATAAATTCGCTAGCCGTTTTTTGCTGGCTATCTATGGCTTTTTTGAAGCTGTCAGCGTCTTTTACGTCAAGCCAAGTACGCGCTTGTGCAATCGCCATGTCCGAGTAGGCACGGAAAGCATCCAGTTGAGCACTGAACATCTGGTCGTAGTAATCAAGCGCGGTAAGCGTGTAGGAACGCATGGGTGATACAAAAACGGACTCAAGCTGTTGCTTGGTTTTTTCGGTACTGGCTTTGTTAGCGCTGCTGTTCATCAGTATATCTCCAGGTGTGAGCTAGTACATAAACGCGCCTCGGTTAGGCGGTTCTTAGTCAGGCTTTTACCTCTGCTGTACTTAAAGCTAGCAGTGCTTTTTGTGCAGCGCAACATGATTTTTTCTCATGCTGCGCATGCTCACTCGCAGGTCGTTAGAACGGCCAATCGCCGCCAATTATTAGCGGTTACCGAACAAGTGCTTACGCGCCTGCTCGTCCATTTCTACGCCCGTCTGGGGATTAACATCTTCGACCAATGCGTAAGCTCGGCGCACCGCAGGGCGTGCTTTGATCATGTCAAACCAGCGCTCTAGGTCTGGGAACTCTTCTAACGTTTGACGCTGCTTTTCCCAAGGCACAATCCAGGGGTAGATCGCCATATCGGCAATCGAGTAGTCATCGCCACCCACATAAGTATGATGGGCCAAACGTTGATCCAAGACGCTGTAAAGCCGATTTGTTTCGCGCACGTAGCGCTCAATGGCATACTCAATCTTTTGCGGCGCATAGTGGCAAAAGTGGTGGTTCTGACCTGCCATCGGCCCTAGCCCGCCCATTTGCCAGTGCAGCCACTGCAATACGATATAGCGTTCGCGCCCTGCTGAAGGCAAAAAGAGCCCGCTCTTATCGGCCAGATACTCCAGGATCGCACCCGACTCAAACATCGACAGCGGCTGGCCGCCGTCTTGCGGGGCGTGGTCGACAATGGCGGGAATACGGTTATTGGGGGCGATAGTGAGAAACTCAGGGTCAAACTGCTCGCCTCGGCCAATGTTAATCGGCTTCACTCGGTACGCCAGGTTGGCTTCTTCGAGCATGATGGAGATTTTATGGCCGTTGGGGGTTGTCCAGTAATACAGGTCAATCATTGCCATCTCCTTTAGGAAAACGTTGATTCACTCGTGAGCTTATCAATGTTTTCGCATTACATCAGGCGGCACATCGTTGTGCCGCCACTTTCTATTAACACTAGCTATTAACACTATGTACTAACACTGTCTTCTAGCACTACGTACCTATCACAAATTACTATCACTAATTACTATCACTAAATACTATATATCGCGCACAGTCAGCGCACTGCTTGCAGCACCATTGTGGACGTTCAGCATACGCTTAAACCACTCATCTACCGGGTCGCCGGGGTCGACCACTGCCTGAGTAGATACAACATGAACCCACATCATACTGCCGAACAGCAGGTAATCTGAGCCGCTGGGAGAGTCACCATCTAAAAAGCGGCTGTCACGCAGTAAATCACGCACTGGCGCCAGCGCCTGTTTAAGCTGCTGCATACCCTGTTCGGGTTGGTGGAACTCTTCCAGCGTGCAACCAAACCGCGCCTCACGAGTTTCACGGAAATAGGCACGGTCGTCTGGGTGCACGGCCGCGAATAAATCCATGGCGATAATGCGGAATAGCGCCGGATTTACGCTTCGCTCGACGTAGTATTTGAACAACAATGCCCGTTGATAGCTGATGCCTTCGCCCAATACGGGGGCCTCGGGGTACGCCTTATCCAGGTAGCGCAGAATCTCGAAACTATCGGTAACCACCTGATCCCCATCGCACAGCACCGGTACTTTGTCGTAGTCGGCAAACTCAAGCGCTTTCTTATCGAGGAATCGCCATGCCACGGTGGTGAATTCCAAACCTTTATGGGCAAGCGCCATGCGCACGCGCCAGCAGTAGGGTGAGAAGCGTAGCCGTTCATCCCGGCCGCACAGATCATAAAGAGTCATTGCCACTGTCATAACCTCCGTGTGGTTGAGCATAGTGAGTAAAAAAATACTTCTGCCGCTAACAATGAGCGTAAGCCAGCTACGACGCAACTAGCCAGCGCTGTACTTATCCTTCCAATGGCATCTGTACTGTCTATTAGTCTAATGGCACTGCTTGCTAGCTCTTTTACAAAACCGCATGAAATTTTTTAAAAAACAAATACCTACCAAAACAAAATCGGCATAAATCGATACGCCAAACAAGCGTTACACTGGTAAGACCAATTTTCCAATGTAGTCATATGGTTAGCCTAATCGTATCTTTCACCTACACCCGACTGGCGGTACGACTGTCAGACGGTTATTGCGGAGCATACCAAATCAATAACAAGGGGCAGTTCCTTCCATGAACGAAACGACACTTGCACTTCTGGCCTTTTTGCCGCTGTTGCTGGCCGGTATTTTGCTCATAGGGTTTAAAATACCGGCCAAGATAGCGATGCCGATTGTCTTCCTGACCGCCGCTATTATTGGCTTAACCGCTTGGGACATGTCGTTTAGTCGCGTAGCGGCGTCGACTATTCAGGGCTTGATCCAGACCGCCGGTCTTTTATGGATCATCTTTGGCGCCATCCTGTTGCTTAACACGCTCAAGCACTCCGGTGGTATTACCGCTATTCGTAACGGCTTTTCAGGCATTAGCCCTGACCGCCGCGTACAGGCATTGATTGTTGCCTGGCTGTTCGGTTGCTTTATCGAAGGCGCGTCAGGCTTCGGTACGCCAGCCGCAGTTGCTGCACCGCTGATGGTGGCGCTTGGCTTTCCGGCGCTTGCGGCGGTGGTCGTGGGCATGATGATTCAATCTACACCGGTCTCCTTCGGCGCCGTGGGTACGCCTATTGTGGTTGGCGTCGGGAGCGGCGTGGATCGCGCGGGCATCACTGCTCAGCTTGATTCAGTCGGTTCAAGCTGGGACGTGTTCTTCCAGCTAGTCACCAGCGAAGTGGCGATTACTCATGGCATCGTGGGTATTTTAATGCCGCTGATTTTGGTGACCGTTATGGTGCGCTTCTTCGGTGCCAATAAGTCTTGGAAAGAAGGGCTGTCGATTACTCCTTTCGCCATCTTTACCGGTATCTGCTTCGTCGTGCCTTACATGCTGGTCGGCGTGCTGCTGGGGCCAGAGTTCCCGTCTATGATCGGCGCTATGGTGGGTCTGGCGATTGTTGTTCCTGCCGCCAAACGTGGCTTCCTAATGCCTAAAGACACCTGGGATTTTCCAGCAGAGAGCGCTTGGCCCGACGAGTGGATCGGCAACCTGCAGATCAAACTTGATGACGTGGTGGGCAGAGCCCCAATGTCGACCTTTAAAGGCTGGGTACCCTATGTGCTGCTCGCCCTGTTCTTGGTGGCTTCTCGCACTATAGAGCCTCTTAAAGCAGCGCTTACTTCGATTAACCTGAGTTGGAATAATATTCTTGGCGAAGCGGGCGTCAGCGGTGGCGTTCAGCCGCTCTATCTGCCGGGCGGTATTATCATTGCCGTGGTCATCGTCACCTACTTCCTGCACCGCATGAACCCACAAAAAATCAGCGCGGCCGTTTCAGAATCGACCAAAACGATCTTTGGCGCGGGCTTCGTGTTGATCTTTACCGTGCCGATGGTACGCATACTGATCAACTCCGGCGTTAACGGTGCTGACCTGGTCTCAATGCCGGTGATGATGGCGCAGGCGGTAGCTGATAGCGTGGGCGGCATCTATCCGTTCTTTGCTCCTGCAGTTGGCGCGATGGGTGCCTTTATTGCAGGCTCGAACACGGTTTCTAACCTGATGCTGGCAGAGTTCCAGTTCAGCGTTGCGGAAACGCTCGGCCTATCAACGGCCATGATGATTGCACTCCAGGCAGTCGGCGCGGCGGCGGGTAACATGATCGCCATTCACAACGTGGTCGCGGCCTCCGCCACGGTGGGTCTGCTGGGTCGTGAAGGGGCGACGATCCGGAAAACGATCCTGCCGACGATCTACTACCTCGTCTTTACCGGCATTATCGCGCTAGTGGCGTTCTACGTGATTGGCGTAACGGATCCATTGATGTAGCCGTAAAACTCGTTAGCGAGTGTTCAAACGCAAACCCCCAGGCTGTTAGCCCGGGGGTTTGTGCTTTTAGCTCAATGTTCAAGCCCTGCTTATTGATTGTTTAAGCATTAGCCGATGCGTTTAAGTTCTTGGCTGTGGAGCTTGCCGCGCTCTACGTAGCTTTGGGCGTTCTGCTTCAAACCCGCCACCGCGTCTTCGGAAAGTGCACGTACCACGCGGGCAGGCGAACCAACAATTAACGAATTGGGCGGAAATACCGCACCCTCCTTAATAAAAGCCCCCGCGCCCACTAAGCTGTTTTCGCCGATCACCGCACCGTTAAGCACCACCGCTTGAATACCGATTAAGCAGCCATCACCAACGGTGCAGCCATGCAACATGGCTTGATGCCCGACCGTCACGCCTTTACCGACTTTGAGCGGAAAACCGGGGTCGGCATGCAGTACCGCGCCATCCTGAATGTTGCTCTCTTCGCCAATTTCCAAGTGATCGGTATCACCGCGCAGTACCGCTTGATACCAGACGCTTGAGCGCGCTTGTAACGTTACCTGGCCGATCACATCCGCGGTTTCGGCAATATAGACATCGCTATGGATGTTGGGCTGGTGCTCGCCGTATTGGTAAATGGCCACGCTGATCTCCTGGGTTGTTGTTGAACTATTAATGGTTGTTGTTGGTGCATTAATGGTCGTTGTTGATGTATTAGTGCTTGAACTACTGCCACTCTTCAAGGCGCATGGATGAACGCTCTAGCCGTTCGTGCTCCTCCTCTAAATCGCGCAGCAGTTGAGTAATACTGGTGAGGTGCTCCAGCGCCACCTGCTCCGCCTGCGCGGTGTCGCCACTGACGACCGCAGCGTGCAATTGCGCATGCTGCTGGTTGATCATCGCCCTGGGTGCTGGCAAGTGATAGAGGTGTTTGACCGAGGCAAATACCGAGCTCAGCAGTAAATCGGTAAGGCTCTGCAGCGTGTGCACCAGCACTGGATTATGGGACGCCTGGGAAACCGCCAGGTGGAAGGCGTGATCCAGTCGCGCTAGACGTTCGACATCAATGGTTTCAGTGCTTTCCGCATAGTCGGCCATTTCGCGATAGCGCCGGGTGATCAGCACCCGGTCAGCGGAGGTGCCACGGCTTGCCGCCAACCGCGCCGACTCCCCCTCCAGCAGGGCGCGTACCTCTAACAGATCAAACAGCGTGCGTGGATGGTCTTTAAACAGATGCATCAACGGGCTCTGGTTGCCTACCGGCAAAAGTGTGGCGACCGTCGAGCCGTGGCCCTGGCGGGTATCGATAATGCCCTTGCTGCGCAGGATTCTTAACCCCTCACGCAGCGAAGCGCGGGAGACGCCCAGCCGGTCACACAGTCGCCGCTCAGAAGGCAGCAATTGGCCGGGGCGAAAAACCCCATCAAGAATCAGCTGCTCAAGCCGGGTGGCCACGTGTTCAGGCATTCGCTGGCCGGGTGTCAACGCTTGATTCTCCGCTGGCATGACAATCACTCTCGTTAAACTGTTTTAACAGCTTGCCACTACTCACAGTAGAAGACATCTATGTTTCGCTCCCAACGTACGGAGTCGACTAATTACTGGTCAGACCAATGCACCACGACCTAGACAGGCGAGCAAAAAAAGCCCAAATTGAGCTAACGTTGCGAAAAATAAACACGTGGAAAGAATTGACGCGTGAAGCACAGGCACATAGACCGTTTCAGCCTTTACCCTTAATGATAATAAGCATGGGATGTCGTAATGAATATCCTCTTTGATGAGCGCCTGGACGGCAAACTGGTGCAGCGCGATAAAAACGAGGTCTTAACCGACCTGCAGCAAGCCATCCCTGAGATGACGCTACTGCATCGCGAAGAAGACCTGCGCCCCTTCGAGTGCGATGGGCTGGCGGCCTACCGCGTATTGCCAATGCTGGTGGCGCTGCCGGAAACCTTTGCCCAGGTTCAAGCGCTACTCAAGCGCTGCCATGCGCTTAGCGTGCCGGTGGTCACCCGCGGCGCGGGCACCGGGCTTTCCGGTGGCGCGCTGCCGCTGGAACAGGGCGTGCTTCTGGTCATGTCGCGCTTCAATAAAATCCTCAAAGTCGACCCAGATGCCCGTCTGGCGCGGGTTCAGCCCGGGGTACGCAATCTGGCCATTTCCGAAGCTGCGGCACCTTATGGGCTTTACTACGCGCCGGATCCCTCCTCGCAAATTGCCTGCTCCATTGGCGGCAACGTGGCCGAGAACGCTGGCGGCGTGCACTGCTTAAAATATGGGCTAACGGTGCATAACGTCATGCGCGTCGATGTACTCACCATTGAGGGCGAGAACATGACCCTGGGCGCTGAGTCTTTTGATGCGCCGGGCTTTGACCTGCTGGCATTGATGAACGGCTCAGAGGGCATGCTCGGCGTCGTCACGGAAATCACCGTCAAGCTGCTGCCCAAGCCGGAAACCGCAAAAGTGCTGATGGCGAGCTTCGATGACATCGAGAAAGCCGGTCGCGCCGTCGGCGATATTATTGCCGCAGGCATTATTCCCGGTGGCCTGGAGATGATGGACAAACTCGCCATCAAAGCTGCAGAAGATTTCATCAAAGCAGGCTACCCAGTGGAAGCCGAAGCAATTCTGCTTTGCGAGTTAGACGGCGTTGAAGCCGACGTGGATGATGACTGCGCTACCGTACGCCGCGTACTGGAAGCCGCGGGCGCCACCGATATTCAGCAGGCTCGCGATGAAGCCGAGCGCGCCAAGTTCTGGGCCGGGCGTAAGAACGCCTTCCCTGCGGTGGGTCGTATGTCGCCAGATTACTACTGTATGGATGGCACCATCCCCCGCCGCGAGCTGCCCCGCGTGCTTAAAGGCATTGCTGCGCTTTCCGAGGAGAGCGGTCTGTCGGTAGCCAACGTGTTCCACGCCGGCGATGGCAATATGCACCCGCTAATTCTTTTTGATGCCAACAAAGAGGGTCAGCTGGCGCTTGCCGAAGAGGTGGGCGGCAAGATTCTAGAGCTCTGCGTGGCCGCGGGCGGCTCGATCACCGGCGAGCATGGCGTTGGGCGCGAAAAGATCAATCAAATGTGCAGCCAATTCCAGGCGGATGAAATCAGCGTTTTTCATGCTTTGAAAGCCGCCTTTGATCCACAGCGGCTGCTCAACCCGGGTAAGAACATCCCGACGCTGGCGCGCTGCGCCGAGTTTGGCGCTATGCATGTGCATAACAACGAACTACCGCACCCAGAGCTGCCGCGCTTCTAGTTACGAGCCAAGTTAAGTAAAAAGACGGCCAAGATAATAATTAGCCAAAACGAATAATGGAAAAGACCAATAGTGGGAAAGACCATGACCGAACGAGCGATTGCCGACCGCGATATCGCTGACGCCTTGTGTGAACAGGTCCGCAGCGCCTATGACGCACGCACACCGCTACGCATTGTAGGTGGCGATACCCGCGCCTTTTATGGCCGACCGGTAGAAGGTCAAGCACTACAGATGGCCGGACACAGTGGCATTGTCAGCTACGACCCGGTGGAGCTGGTGGTCACCGTGCGCGCTGGCACGCGGCTTAGTGACTTGCAGGAAGTACTGGCGGAGAAGCACCAAATGCTGGGCTTTGAGCCGCCCATGTTTGGTGAAGCGTCTACCATTGGCGGCGCTGTGGCCACCGGCCTCTCCGGCCCACGCCGCCCCTGGGCAGGTGCTGCGCGTGACTTTGTGCTGGGCACGCGAATCATCACCCAAGAGGGCAAGCTGCTCCGCTTTGGCGGCGAAGTAATGAAAAATGTCGCCGGTTACGACCTGTCGCGTCTGATGGCAGGCGCCCAGGGCACGCTCGGCGTATTGACCGACATCTCGTTTAAAGTGCTGCCTATTCCCACCGCGACTCACAGCCTTCGCTTAGCCGTGGGGCTGGATGAGGCACTCAAAAAACTCGCCGAGCTGGGTAGAAAGCCGCTACCGATTACCGCTGCCGCTTGGCACCACGGTGAACTGTTTTTGCGCTTGGAAGGCGGCAAAAGCTCTGTCAGCGCGACTCAGGCAAGCCTAGGCGGCGAACCGCTTAGCGCCGATTTCTGGCGCGAGCTGCGCGACCATTCTCACGCTTTCTTTGCCTGTAACGACGGTCAAGCGCTGTGGCGGTTGTCACTACCGCCTAACACCGCACCGCTGGCGCTGGATATTCCCGAAACCGATATTTTTTACGATTGGGCGGGCAGTCAGCGCTGGGTGAAAACAGTCCTGGATGCCGACACTCTCCGCGCCGCCTGTGCTGCAGTGGGTGGTCATGCCACTTGCTATACCCCACAGGCGCAAGGGGGCGCCATAGAGCCGTTCACACCGCTCAATGCCGTGGTGGAAAAATATCATCGAAATCTAAAGGCGGAGCTGGATGCCCATGGCATTTTTAACCCCGGTCGTCTTTATGCGGCGTTTTAATCAGGAGAGCTGACATGCAGACGCACTTTACCGATGCCGACCTTCAGAAGCCGCATATCCAGGAAGCGGAGCGCATTTTGCGCACCTGCGTTCACTGCGGATTCTGTAATGCCACCTGCCCGACTTACCAGCTATTGGGCGATGAGCGCGATGGCCCCCGCGGGCGTATCTATCTAATGAAGGAGCTGCTGGAGAGCCGCGACGATGACGATCAGGTCACCGACGAGACGCGCCTGCATCTTGATCGTTGCTTGACCTGCCTTAACTGTGAAACCACCTGCCCCTCGGGCGTGGAGTACCACAAGCTGCTCAACATTGGCCGTGCCGAAATTGAGCGCCGTGTGCCCCGCCCGGCGGCCGAACGTGCCCAGCGCTATGCGCTACGCAAGATGTTGGTCGACCCCAAGCGCTTTCAGGCACTGCTCAAGCTGGGGCAAACCTTTAAACCGCTGGTGCCTGGCAAATTGCGCAGCAAAATGCCCGCCGCCCCGGTCGATGCCGGCGTGCGCCCTGATACCAACCGCCATACCCGGCAGGTGTTAATGCTGGAAGGCTGCGTACAGCCGGGGCTGTCACCCAATACCAATGCAGCCACTGCACGGATTCTTGACCGGCTCGGCATTAGCGTCACGCCGGTGGCTGAAGCAGGCTGCTGCGGCGCCGTTGATTTTCACCTCAACGCTCAGAACGATGGACGTGCGCGTATGCGCGCCAATATTGATGCCTGGTGGCCGTATATCGAACAAGGCACCGAAGCCATTGTTCAAACCGCCAGCGGCTGCGGCGCTTTTGTCAAAGAGTATGGCGACATGCTCAAAGATGATCCCGCTTACGCCGCAAAAGCGCAGAAAGTCAGCGCTCTAGCCAAAGATATTGTCGAGATTTTGCGCGATGAGCCGCTAGACACATTGAATGTCACCGCCTCACAACGCCTGGCGTTCCACTGCCCTTGTACGCTGCAGCACGCTCAAAAGCTTAACGGCGCGGTTGAAGGCGTCCTGAGCAAGCTTGGTTTTTCATTAACCCCGGTGCAAGATGCTCATCTATGCTGCGGCTCGGCGGGCACCTACTCGATCACCCAGCCTGAACTGGCCACCCAACTACGTGACAATAAGCTCAATGCACTGGAAGCCGGTGACCCCGAGGTGATCGTAACGGCAAATATCGGCTGCCAGACCCACTTGGCAGGCGCCCATCGCACGCCGGTACGTCATTGGGTAGAGATCGTCGATGCAGCGCTCACTTAGCATTGAAATTTAACGCTAGGCCACGCTGACTTTTAACAGCGCGGCCACTTTACTCCCCCCCTTAACAAGGAATTAAACATGCAAACAAAAGCTATTCTTGCTCAAGCCGATGTGATCAACGTTCTAGACGCTGCGCAGAAAGAGGCTGACAGCAATAGCTGGCCGGTGACCATCGCAGTGACCGACGATGGCGGTCATCTGCTGGCGCTTCGTCGTTTGGATGGCGCCGCCCCTTTCAGTGCCGAAGTCGCGACGCACAAGGCGCGCAGTGCAGCGCTAGGTCGTAAGGAAACCCAGGTATTTGAAGAGATGATCAATGGCGGACGCACGGCGTTTGTAACCGCACCGCTGCAAGGCCTGCTTTCCGGCGGCGTCCCGATCACTGTTGACGGCCATGTGGTCGGCGCGGTGGGCATTTCCGGCGTAAAGCCCGACCAGGATGTGCAGGTTGCTAAAGCAGGCGTTGCCGCTATCACCGGCTAAAAGCGGCAAATTAAAGCGCAGACATACGAAAAAGCCCGGATCAATGATCCGGGCTTTTTAGGATTCGTTCGGCTAATGCCGATATGTTGCTAACAACACAAATGGCTAACAACAAGATGCTTAATGGCGGACCGGACGAGACTCGAACTCGCGACCTCCGGCGTGACAGGCCGGCATTCTAACCGACTGAACTACCGGTCCACGTTAAAGCATTTCTACAACAACCATCAAAGCTAACATTTACAAGCGGTTCAGAGGCGCTTCCAAAGGGTAGGCGATGGTGGGTGGTACTGGGTTCGAACCAGTGACCCCCAGCTTGTAAGGCTGGTGCTCTCCCAACTGAGCTAACCACCCAATCTATTGGTAAGTATTTGCTATGCTTACCAATTCAGCTTAGCAGTTATCGTGGCGGACCGGACGAGACTCGAACTCGCGACCTCCGGCGTGACAGGCCGGCATTCTAACCGACTGAACTACCGGTCCGAATTGCGATAACAGCTTTTTCAAACAACCGCATTTAAACAGCTAGCTTAAGCAGATATGAATTGATGTTGGCGGACCGGACGAGACTCGAACTCGCGACCTCCGGCGTGACAGGCCGGCATTCTAACCGACTGAACTACCGGTCCGTTATGCACATCAAAGCTTAATCATACTTTCCACTACACGCTTCCAACCCATTTTAGTCATTACTAAACATGGTGGGTGGTACTGGGTTCGAACCAGTGACCCCCAGCTTGTAAGGCTGGTGCTCTCCCAACTGAGCTAACCACCCGCTGGTCACGTGGCGCTGCATTCTACCGAATACTTGAGGGAAGTCAACCTGCTTGGATCAAAAACTGTGTTTAAAACTGGTTTTAAGAACTACTTCTAAAATCAGCTATTTAAACCAGTGTGTTGCTTTAATCCAAGTTGCGAAGCTCTTCACTCAGCGTCTGGCGTTTGAGCGCGGACGAAGGATGCCGCAATCTGGGTAGCTTCGTCAATCAAAACCGTTTGATTTAGTCCAGAAGAGCGCCGCGGCTTAAAATCGTGGTCACCATCTTTTAACCAACTGAGCTGTGCGTTTGGCGGCAACGCATAGCCAGCCACCTCTTCCCGGGTACCAAAGGGGTCACGCTCGCCTTGTAAAATCAGCATAGGGCAAGCAATCGCAGGCCAGTGATCCAGGCGCAGCTTGTCCGGCGCTTTGGTGGGATGAAACGGGTAACCAGCGACGACTACGCCGGGCACTCCACCCGGGCATGGCTCTTTGCTGGCTCGCTGTTGATTGGCTAGTTGTTGACTCGCTAACTGCTGACTGGCTAGCGGTTGACTGGCCAATAGGGTCGCCACGCGGCCACCCATCGATTTGCCACCAACCCATAACGGCCCTTCAAACAGAGAATTCAGCAGTGCGTACCACTGAGAAAACTGGTCGAGGGTCTGGGCGATAGGAGGCGGTGGTCGGCGTTTGCCGGTTTCCTGCATTTGTTGCATATAGGGGAAATCAACACATAAAACCTGAACACCCCGACCAGCCAGCGAGGTGACAAATTGACGCATGAAGGGAGACTGCTGACCCGCCCCTGCGCCATGGGCAAACAGCAATCGCCCTAGCCTGGCTTGACCATGGACGGCCAACGGCCCCATGCCCTGCACCAGGAAAGCGCCGTTTGGCTGGCGCTTAAGGGCCTCTTTTAATGCCTGGGGAGGCACTTCGATATATCCAGACAAAGCGTAATGTGACACCCACCGCTCCTAATAATTCAGTCTTTAACCAATTGGTGTGTTCAGGTTAAGCCTCTGCTGCGCTAGAATCTTGACCGGATCTTGACCTGCATCATCAAGCGGGTGGCCGCACCCGTGCAAAATGCCACGGGTTACCCCCTAACCGCGTTCGATGGGAACATGACATGAGCACAGCATTTGAACACCCGACCTACAACTACAAGGTAGTTCGGCAGTTCGCGATTATGACCGTTGTGTGGGGCATTGTGGGAATGACAGTGGGTGTCATCCTCGCCTCGCAACTGGTTTGGCCGCAACTAAACCTTGGCCTACCTTGGACTAGCTTTGGGCGCCTGCGTCCGTTGCACACTAACGCCGTAATTTTCGCCTTTGGCGGTTCGGCGCTCTTTGCCACGTCGTACTACGTTGTCCAGCGCACCTGTCAGACACGGCTTTTCTCTGACAAGTTAGCGGCCTTTACGTTCTGGGGCTGGCAGGCGGTCATCATTTCAGCAGTCGTGTCGCTGCCAATGGGCTACACCACGACTAAGGAGTACGCTGAGCTGGAGTGGCCGATCAACATTTTGATCGCGGTCGTATGGATCAGCTATGCCATCGTGTTCCTAATGACGATCAAAAAACGCACTACGCCGCACATTTATGTGGCGAACTGGTTCTTTGCAGCGTTTATTTTGACCGTTGCGGTGCTGCATATCGTCAACAACGCGGCGATCCCTGTGACCCCGATGTACTCCACCTCGATCTACGCCGGTGCGGTGGATGCGATGGTGCAGTGGTGGTATGGACACAACGCGGTGGGCTTCTTCCTGACCGCAGGCTTCCTGGGCATGATGTACTACTTCGTGCCGAAGCAGGCTGAGCGTCCGATCTACTCTTACCGCCTCTCAATCGTCCATTTCTGGGCATTGATCATGATCTACATGTGGGCAGGCCCTCACCACCTGCACTACACCGCGCTGCCTAACTGGGCACAGTCGCTGGGTATGATTATGTCGATTATTCTGCTGGCACCCTCCTGGGGCGGCATGATCAACGGCATGATGACCCTGTCAGGGGCTTGGCATAAACTGCGCACGGATCCCACGCTACGCTTTTTGGTGGTGGCGCTGTCGTTCTACGGCATGTCCACCTTTGAAGGTCCGATGATGGCGATTAAGACCGTCAACGCGCTGTCGCACTACACTGACTGGACGATTGGCCACGTTCACTCCGGCGCGCTGGGCTGGGTAGCGATGATCACCATCGGCTCGATGTATCACTTGATCCCACGCGTCTTTGGTCGCACGGAAATGTACTCGGTCAACCTGATTGCCGTGCACTTCTGGCTAGCCACGATCGGCACCGTGCTGTACATCGCCTCCATGTGGGTTAACGGTATTTTACAGGGCCTGATGTGGCGTGCGATCAACCCTGACGGCACCTTGATGTACACCTTTGTTGAATCCGTTGAAGCCAGCGCACCGGGCTACTTTGTTCGCTTAATCGGCGGCCTCTTCTGGGTCACCGGCATGCTGATCATGGCGTTCAATGTGTACATGACCGTTAAGCGTCGTGAGGCCATCAGCCATTCAGCGCCACAAGCTGCCTAAACCGGGGAAGTTGAGACCAATGAAACACGAGATTGTCGAAAAGAACGTTGGCCTGCTTGCCGTGTTGATCCTGGTTGCGATCAGTTTCGGCGGCTTGGCTGAGGTCGTCCCACTGTTTTTCCAGAAGCAGACTACCGAGCCGGTTGAAGGTTTGGAGCCACTTTCGGCGCTGGAATTGGAAGGACGAGACATCTATCGCCGCGAAGGTTGCGTGGGCTGTCACTCGCAAATGGTGCGTCCATTCCGTGCTGAAACCGAACGCTACGGCCACTACAACGTGGCAGGTGAGCAGGTTTACGAGCATAACTTCCTGTGGGGCTCCAAACGCACTGGGCCAGATTTGGCGCGCGTCGGTGGCCGCTATAGCGATGACTGGCACCGCGCTCACCTCTACAATCCCCGCGACGTAGTGCCCGAGTCGATCATGCCGGCTTACCCCTGGCTGTTTGAAAACACCCTCGATGGTGATGCCACTCCCCAAAAGATGCGTACGCTGCGTCAACTGGGCGTGCCGTATACCGACGAAGATATTGCCAACGCTACTGCAGACGTCCGCGGCACCCAGGAAATTACCGCCCTGGTCGCGTATCTACAGCAGCTCGGAACCGTGCTCGAGGGCACTCGTTAAGTTATGGATACGGGAACTTTTCGCGGCCTCATCACGCTGATCTTGATTATCGCGTTTATCGGTATTGCCCTCTGGGCGTACTCCAAGCGACGCAAGCCAGATTTCGACGAAGCGGCTAATTTGCCCTTTGCCGACGACGATGAGCTACCGACCAGTGACAAGCACGCTTCGCGTGAACGCGACAGCGAAGCGCGTTCCCGCGACGACAGGGGAGATAAGAAGTTATGAATAATTTATGGGGTGACTCCCTATCCGGCTTTTGGAGCGCCTGGATCATTATCATTACGCTGGGCACGATAGCGCTAAGCGTATGGATACTGCTGGCCAACCGCCGCACCGACAAAACGCCTGATGCGGACGGAAACGTAGAAACCACAGGCCACGCCGCCGATGGCATCGAAGAGTATGACAACCCTCTGCCAAAGTGGTGGTTCCAGCTATTCATCTTTACAGTGGTCTTTGCACTGGGCTATCTAGTGTTTTACCCCGGCCTGGGCAACTACGCGGGGCTATTAGGCTGGTCGCAGGAAGGTCAATGGGAAGAGGAAGTCGCCCAGGCCGAAGAGCGCTTTACGCCTATTTTTGCCCAGTACCAGGAAGTATCTATTCCTGAGCTTGCCGAAGATCCCGAGGCGATGCAGGTCGCTGAGCGTATCTACCAAAACAACTGCGCGGTGTGTCACGGTTCAAACGCTCGGGGTGGTTACGGCTTTCCCAACCTGACTGACGACGATTGGCTGTACGGTGGTGAGCCAGAAAACATCCTGACCACCCTGAACAATGGCCGTAACGGCCTCATGCCTGCTTGGCAACAGTTGGGCCAGAACAATATTGAAAACCTGACCCAGTATGTTCTGTCGCTGTCTAATGAAGAGCATGACGAGGCGCAGGCTGAACAGGGCGAAAGCACCTTTATGGCAGTGTGCGCTGCCTGTCACGGCCCCAGTGGCACTGGCAACACGGCACTTGGCGCGCCTAACTTGACCGATGACATCTGGCTTTACCTGGCACCTGGCCAAGAGGTGGGCGACTCTATCCGTCAAACGCTGCGGAACGGCCGTAACGGTCATATGCCTGCGCAAGCGGCGTATATCGGTGAAGAGCGTGTTCATCTGGTCGCAGCCTACGTGTACAGCCTGCGCCTAGCGGACTAATTGACCACTGACAGCGATCGATCTCAGCGGTCAATGTCAGCAACGTTAGCCAAGCAAGGGTGCGGCCCCAAACCGCACCCTTTCTTTATGCACAACCCAGTACGATTTTACGCAACCCGATACAATAGTAACGAAATATTTAGACCGACTAGCATCTGGCTGAAATGAGCACTGGGTGCCACCTCTCCTGCCTTCTGAGCCGGGAATACCACCATGGAAAAGATACCAAGCCACGACGTCACACCGAACCCGGTGGGGCATCACAGCCCCTCAAGTGAAACGGTTAGCCAGGAAATGTATGCCAAACGACGCCACATTTATGTGCGTGAAATCAAGGGCGTTTTCCAGAAGCTACGGCGCAGTGCGAACTGGGCGTTAATGCTGGCATTTTTTCTCTTACCCTGGATTAATATCGGCGGTAGGCCACTAATTCTATTCGACTTACCAAGTCGAGAATTCCATATCTTTAGCGCCACGTTTTACCCCCAGGAGTTTATCCTGCTGTCGTGGTTGCTGATTATCTGCGCCTTTGGGCTATTTTTTATTACCGTTTTTGCTGGTCGGGTATGGTGTGGCTATACCTGCCCGCAAAGCGTTTGGACGTTTCTGTTTATCTGGCTTGAACACCGTATTGAAGGCTCGCGCAATCGGCGTATTAAGCTCGACAATCAACCGATGAGCGCTGATAAAGCCTGGCGCAAAGGGGCCAAACACACCGCCTGGCTACTGATTGCCTTGGCCACCGGCGTCACCTTTGTCGGTTACTTCACGCCGGTTCGCGATTTAGTAACAGACCTGCCCACCATAGAGGCCCACGGCTGGTCTTACTTCTGGGTCGGCTTTTTCTTAGTGTTCACCTACCTCAACGCAGGTTGGCTGCGCGAGCAGGTGTGCATTTACATGTGCCCCTACGCTCGCTTTCAATCGGTGATGTTTGACCGCGACACGCTGATCGTCTCCTACGACGAAACACGTGGCGAGCCGCGTGGGCACCGGAAGAAAAGCCTAAGCCACCTGGAAGCCCGCGAGGCTGGCTATGGCGACTGTATCGACTGTGATCTTTGCGTACAGGTCTGCCCCACCGGTATCGATATCCGTGACGGGCTACAGTACGAGTGCATCACCTGCGCCGCCTGTATCGACGCCTGCGACAGCGTGATGGATAAAATGGGCTACCCGCGGGGATTGGTGCGCTACACCACCGAAAACGCCCTAGAGGGCAACAAGAGCCATATTATGCGGCCACGCCTGCTAGGCTACTTTGCTGCTCTGGTGCTGATGGTGGGCACCTTTGCCTGGGCCATTAACGACCGCATGCCGCTTAATTTTGACGCTGAGCGCGAGCGCACTCAGCTCTACCAAATGACCCGCGACGGTCAAATTAGCAATGTATTTAGTCTGACCATCCGCAACCTGGATGATCAAGACCACACCTACCAGCTAAGCGTTGCAGGATTACCCAGCTTAACCCTGGATAGCCATACAATTAGCGTACCCGCCGGGGCGTCGCGCTTGGAAGTGGTCACTGTGACAGCCAGCCCCGACGACTTACAGCAACCCAGCCACGCCATTGTATTTACGCTACAGGCTCAGCAGGATGCGGATATTCGCCTTGAGCGCGAAACTAGCTTCCTGGGCGATATTAGGAGATAGAAGATTATGTCATCCCCCCCGGTAACACCGTGGTATAAGCAGTTTTGGCCGTGGTTTTTACTCGGCATTCTGTTTTCATCGATTATTGTCAGCAGTGGCTTTGCAGTTATGTCGATCAAGAGTTTCGACGGCATGGTCGTTCAGGAAGATTATTACGAACATGGCAAAGCCATTAACATGGTGCTGGCCAAACAGGAGCAGGCACGCGCGCTGAACTTGAGCGCCGAGCTGCGCCTTGATCCGCTTACCAGCGATATCGTGGTCGATTTAAGCGGCGATACGCGCCCGGATACGCTCTATTTAGACCTTATCTTCCCCACCGAAGATAACCGTGACCAATCTTTCGTACTTGAGCACGTCCGTGATGGCCGCTATATCACCCAAGGGCCCGACAATCTGCGTTACCGCTGGTACCTGCAGATCCAGCCCGCACAAGAAGATGCTGATTGGCGTCTCACTGGTGAAGCAACGTTCCCCAATGAAAACAGCGTCGCGCTATTGCCAGGAGGGCGTACAGAAAGCGAATGAGCGATGTAACGACTGCCGCGCCCTGCTACCACTGCGGTAACCCGGTGCCCGCTGCGGCACCGTGGTCGATTACCCTAGATGAGCATACCCACCCACTTTGCTGCCCCGGCTGCGAAGCGGTGGCCCATGCCATCGTCGACGGTGGCCTAGAGAGCTACTACCGCTACCGTACCGAACTGCCCGAACGCCCGGATGAGCGCCAGGCCGCCAAAGCGGATACCTGGTCAGTGTTTGACGACCCCGGCTTGCAGGCACAGTTTGTCCACCCCGATGGCGATGAGGGCAATGTCAAAGCCACCCTCGCCATTGAAGGCATTACCTGCGCCGCCTGTGCCTGGCTGATCGAGCACCGCTTAAATGCCATGGCGGGGATCATCTCCAGCGCGGTGAATTTAACCCACCACCGGTTGCGCGTGAGCTGGAATCCCCAGCAGCTAAAGCTCTCGCAACTGCTGGCCGAACTGGCCGCCATTGGCTACGACGCCCAGCCCTACGAGCCCGATCAAGCCCAGGCGCGTATGCAGCATGAGGAGCGCATGAACGTGCGGCGGCTTATTATCGCCGCTGTGGGCATGATGCAGGTGATGATGTTCTCAATTCCGATTTATGTCTCTGGCCCCGGAGAAATCAGCGACGACTTCTACGCCCTGTTTCACTGGCTTTCCTTTGCGCTGGCCACGCCAGTGGTGTTTTTCTCCGCCCAACCGTTTTTCCGCAACGCCCTACGCGACCTGCGCACCGGCGTTTTGGGCATGGATGTGCCGGTGTCGCTGGCGATTGGCGGGGCTTACCTTGCCAGCAGCTACGCGGTGCTGTTTAACGTCGGCGAGGTCTATTTTGACTCGGTGGCGATGTTTACCTTCTTTTTACTTTTTGCCCGCTACGTAGAAGGCCGCGCCAGACGCCGCAGCGGCCATAGCGGCAATGCGCTAAGTGGCGTGTTACCCATTTCGGCTACGCGGCTGGAAAACGACGGCAGCGAGCGCATTCTACCCGCCAGTGAACTCGTCCCCGGCGACCGTGTATTGATCAAGCCCGGACACGGTGTGCCTGCCGATGGCATTATCGAGGAAGGCGAATCGAGCCTGGATGAATCGATGCTGACCGGCGAATACCTACCGGTCACCCGCCGGGTGGGCGACCGCATTACCGGCGGCAGCCAAAACATGGAAAACCCATTGGTGATCAGGGTGACCCACGCCGGGCGCGATGCCCGAGTGGCCGGCATTGTCGATCTTACCGACCGCGCCTTTGCCAGCCGCCCTAGGCTTGCCCAGATGGCAGCGCGCATGGCCCACCTCTTTGTACTACGCCTGCTGCTAGTGACCGCCTGCGTGACGATCGCCTGGTGGTTTATCGACCCCTCGCGGATGCTCTGGGTGCTACTCTCGGTGCTGGTCGTGACCTGCCCCTGCGCGCTGGCACTGGCCACCCCCGCGGCACTGACCGCAGGCCACGGCCAACTGCGTAAGCGTGGCGTGTTAATCACCCGCGCTGATGCCATGGAGACGCTCTCTAACGTTACCCGGGTAATTTTTGATAAAACCGGCACCCTGACCCGCGGCGAAATGCACCTGACCCAAACTCAGCCCATCGGTGAATTAACCGCTGAGCGTGCCCGAGCCATTGCCGCTGCCCTTGAGGCCCACTCGGAACATCCCATTGCCCGTGCCTTCCGGCCATTCCGGGATGCAACGCTGCAAGCCAACGATATTCGCAGCCACACCGGGCAAGGGCTTGAAGGCAGCTTAAACGGCGCCCGTTGGCGTCTGGGAAAACCCGACTTTGCAATAATGGATAGCGCAATGAATAGCGGCGTGGATAGCGTTCTCGCGGCGCCTGCCAAGGGCCAGTGGTTGCTGCTTAGCGAAAACGGCGCGCCCCGCGCCTGGTTTGGCCTGCACGACGGCGTTCGCGATGATGCTGCGGCGACGATCACAGCCCTGCAGGCCCAGGGGTTAAACGTAGAGCTGCTTTCGGGGGATACCCAGGAGGCGGTGGAAAGCCTGGCCGACCAGCTCAACATTGCCACCTGGCACGCGGGAGTCAGTCCAGAGGGCAAGCTGGCGCGCATGAAAACTCTTCAAGCCGCAGGCGAAACCGTGGTGATGATAGGCGATGGCATCAACGACGTACCGGTGTTAGCCGGTGCCGATGTAGCGATTGCCATGAATGGGGCGACGGATTTAGCCCGCACACGCGCCGACGCAGTGCTGCTCAGCCCCCGCCTGATGCGCATTTTTGAAGCCATCGAGATTTCCCGCGCGACGCGGCGTATCATGCGCCAGAACATGATTTGGTCAGTCTGCTACAACTTTTCGGCGCTGCCGCTGGCGGCGATGGGGCTGGTACCGCCCTGGCTAGCCGCGATTGGTATGTCACTTAGTTCGCTAGTAGTGGTGGGTAATGCCCTGCGACTGTCACGTTGGCGCGCCCAGCCCGCGCCAACGCTTGGCACTTCAACCCCGGTAACCGCATGACAATTTTGTACTTACTCATTCCACTCTCGCTGATTTTGCTCGGCCTCGCCGTATGGGCATTTTTTTGGGCGGTTAAAAATGATCAGTTTGACGACTTAGAAGGCCCGGCGCATCGCATTCTGTTTGATGAGGATGACAACGACCTGAGTCCTGAGCAGCGTCAACAGCGACAGCAATCCAAGCAACACCCCGACGCAGCAAAAGATAAAGACGCACCCGACGACCAAGAGCGTCGGCAATGAACCCGACAGGGCTTGATCTGCCCCCGCTGCTGGCGGCATTTGTATTTGGCTTGATGGGCGGCGCCCACTGTATTGGCATGTGCGGCGGCATTATGAGCGCGCTCACCTTTGCAGTGCCTCCCAGCATGCGCCATCCGGCGCGCATGGGCGGCCTACTGCTTAGCTACAATGCAGGCCGTATTATGAGCTATATGAGCGCAGGTGCGCTGGTTGCGCTGCTGGGCACGCTATTTTCGCTTTCTGCCACGGCGCGACTACTGCTTCAAGTATTTGCCGCGCTGATGCTGATCCTGATGGCGCTGTATATCGCCAACTGGTGGAAAGGGTTACTCAAGGTGGAGGCCGTTGGCCGCCGCCTGTGGCGCTTTATTGAGCCCGTGGGGCGGCGCTTAATGCCGGTGGTGTATATACCTCAAGCCTTTGCGCTAGGCGCCCTTTGGGGCTGGCTACCCTGTGGGCTGGTCTATTCCATGCTGGCTTGGAGCTTAGCCATTGCCGACCCGTTACAAGGCGCCCTACTCATGGGTGCCTTTGGACTAGGCACTCTGCCTGCGCTGCTCGCCACTGGCCTCGCAGCGCGCCAGCTAAGCCACTTGATTCGTCACCCGGCGACGCGCAGCGTGGCGGCGCTAACGATTATCGCTTTTGCGCTGTGGCAACTGTGGACGCTCACTGCACATCATTAGCATGACATGGCTCAATCTTTACGTTTTCGCTACGGGTTAGGCTAGCGGCATTTCCTAACGTCGGAGCGCCCCTTCATGCCCGTTCATGCCCCTGTGGTTTCACCTCTTGCCTCGTCTGTGGCGGCAGCGCCCACGCAGCCGGTGTGGGATGAAGCCCTGCTGCGCCGCTACGACACCAGTGGCCCACGCTACACCTCTTACCCTACGGCGCTGTCATTTCACGACCAATTTACCCCCAGCGACCTGATCCAAGCGCTTGAGCGGAGCAATAACAGTAAGCGACCGCTGTCGCTGTATGTTCACGTGCCTTTTTGCCGCAAGATTTGCTTCTACTGTGCATGTAATAAAATTGCTACCAAGAATACCGCCCTGGCCGAGCCCTACATAACGAGGCTTGACCGTGAGATGGTGCTGACCGCACGCCACCTGGATACATCACGGCCGGTAGAACAGCTGCATTGGGGGGGTGGTACGCCAACGTTTCTTAGCTTGAACCAAATGGGCGACCTGATCGATCGACTGGATGCCCGCTTTGGCCTCTCCTCGTCGACGGATCGCGATTACGCCATTGAAATAGATCCTCGCGAAGCGGATGTGTTTACTCTACGCCACCTCGAATCCCTCGGTTTTAATCGCATCAGCCTGGGGGTGCAGGACTTAAGTCCGCTGGTGCAGAAAGCCATTAACCGCATTCAGCCTCGAGTACTTACCGAAACGCTAATGGAGGAGGCTCACCGCCTGGGCTTTCGCTCGCTTAATCTCGATCTTATTTACGGTTTACCTTTTCAGACTGAAAAGAGTTTTGCCGACACTCTGCGCCAGGTGATTGAGCTAAACCCGGCGCGCCTTTCGGTATTTAATTACGCCCATATGCCCGAGCGCTTTGCCCCCCAGCGGCGTATCAATGTCGATGATTTGCCGGGTGGCGAAGAGAAACTGGCGATTCTGCGCACTACCATTGAGATGCTCACCGCGGCAGGCTATGTACATATCGGTATGGATCACTTTGCCCGGCCTGATGATAGCCTGGCCGTTGCCCAGCGCGACGGCTCGTTGCAGCGTAACTTCCAAGGCTACTCCAGCCACGCGCAGTGCGACTTAATTGGGCTTGGCGTTTCGGCGATTTCGCGCATTGATGACGTCTACGCACAGAACCCGAGCGATCTGGCACGCTATGAAGCGGCGCTGGATCAGGGCCAGCTTGCTACCTTGCGCGGCGTGCGGTTGAGCGACGACGATCTTATCCGCCGGGACGTGATTGAACGGCTGATGTGCGATATGGGCATTGACCTTTCTGTGGTCAGCCAGCGCTGGAACATCGATGCCCCCCGCTATTTCGCACCCGCTCTGGAACGTTTACAGAGCGCCGAGCAAGATGGCTTACTGACGCGTAGTGGTGATCAACTTAATGCCACGCCCATGGGGCGGCTGCTGATTCGCCATTTAGCCATGGCCTTTGATGCCCATCTTGCTGGGCAAACGGGGCAGCGCTACTCTAAAATTGTCTAATCTCTTTTAGGCAAACATGCTAAAGCGACTATAATAAGTAAGGATTTACTAATTGATAAGCATGACCCACTCAAGGAGCAACGCATGCTGGAACCCATGAGCCGTCGGCGCTCGCTACTCCACGAAGCGCGCTGCCAAACCTGCAGCTTAAGCTCACTGTGCCTGCCGCTTGCCCTTGAGTTGGACGATATGGGGCAGTTCGATGCGATTATTCGCCGCCGCGCGCCGCTTAAAAAAGGCGAACCGCTGTTTCGCCAGGGTGACGCCTTTACCAGCGTTTATGCAGTACGTTCGGGCAGCTTGAAGCAGATCACCGCCGAGGGTAACGGCAGCGAGCAGTTGACCAATTTCTACCTACCCAGTGAGCTGGTGGGGCTGGATGGCATTGACGAAGAGCACTACCCCGGTAGCGTGATCGCCCTGGAAACCACCACCATCTGCGAGATTCCCTTTGACCGCTTGGATTTGCTCTCAGAAGAGATCCCCGAGCTACGAGGCCAGCTGTATCGCAGCATGAGCAAAGAGTTACGCGATGATCGGCGTATGATGCGCCTGCTGTCGCGTAAAACCGCCGACCAGCGGCTGGCGAGCTTTTTGATCACGCTCTCGGATCGCTTTCGTCGTCGGGGCTACTCGCCTTATAGCTTTCGCCTCTCAATGCCCAGAGCCGATATCGGCAACTACCTGGGCTTAGCGGTGGAAACCGTCAGCCGCATTTTAAGCCGCTTTCAGCAGCAGAGCGTGGTGGCGGTTTCCGGGCGAGAGGTCAATATTCTCGATATGCCGCGCTTGATTACCCTCGCCGAAGAGGAAGAGCAAACGGTTAGCTGACGTTAAAGGCCTGGATGCGCCCCGCCAGCAGTTCCGCCTGTTTAGCTTCCAAACCCTCAAAATCGAACAGGTTGCGGTCTGCCAGTTGGGATGGGGAAACATTGGTCACCGCTTTGAACATGCTTTCCAGGCGACCAGGAAACTTCTTGTCCCACTCGGCGAGCATCTCTTTGACTACCTGGCGCTGCATATTGGGCTGGGAGCCGCAGAGGTTGCAGGGGATGATCGGGAATTCCATCAGCCGCGAGAATTCGGCGATATCTGCCTCTTTGCAGTAGGCCAACGGTCGAATAACGATATTCTTACCATCATCAGATAGCAGCTTGGGCGGCATCGCTTTCAGATTGCCGCCGAAGAACATATTCAGAAACAGGGTTTCGAGGATATCTTCCCGGTGATGACCCAGCGCTATTTTGTTGGCGCCAATCTCTTCAGCAAAGCCATACAGCGAGCCGCGGCGAAGCCGTGAACAGAGCGCGCAGGTAGTTTTGCCTTCGGGGGTTTTCTCCTTCACCACTGAGTAGGTATCGCGCTCGACAATGTGATACTCCACGCCCTGCTTATCCAGATAGGCAGGCAACACGTGCTCGGGAAACCCCGGCTGTTTCTGATCCAGGTTGACCGCTACCAGTGAAAAATTGACCGGCGCGTTGCGCTGCAAGTTGCGCAAAATCTCCAGCATGGTGTAGCTGTCCTTTCCGCCGGAGAGGCACACCATCACGCGATCGCCTTCATTGATCATTTGGTAATCAATAATTGCATTGCCCACTTCCCGGCGCAGTCGCTTTTGCAGCTTGTTAAATTCGCGCTTCTGCTTCGCATCAACCAGCTCTGGCTGGTCGTGCTCAGCGTTAGCCGGTTCGGCTATAACGTTGTCATAGTGAGCAGGGTCAAAGTGATCAAGAGATTGCATGGTATAAGCACTGCCGAGGGTAGAAGGCGTGAGAGAAAAAGGTAGTGTCTATTCTAACAACACTCACCGCCTGACCCAACTAATCGTCAAGCTCGAGGCCGAGGGGAGGTTTCCGCGAGGGCGCTGTGAACCCCTCCATGGGCGCTACTTTCGCCATCTGACCGCCATGGATGGCGGAAATGGCGGAATTGTTGGGAACATTTTCCGGCCATGGCGAAAGACCCTCGCTCCAACCTCCCCTCGTATCTCATCATTAGCCGTTTAAAATACCCATATTACTAAGCCACCTCCGCCATAACCCGCTGCAGGCGTATATACAGCAGTGCGCTGGCGGTTGCCTCGCCCAGCACGCTCTGCACGCCCATATAGGGCACCTGCCAGCACGCCAACGCCTGAGCGAAGCTGCTGGGCGCCTCTACCTGCGGGTGTAAGCGCCGCAGCTGGCGCTGATGCAGTCTCGCTACATCGACCTGGGCATTGGGCAGGGCAAAATTCAGCCGCTTAGTCAGTAGTGTATTCAACGCCCCAATGCGCTGCTCCAACTGCCAGCCCACTATGGGTCGATTGCCGATAAATTCGACTAACGCGTTCAGGTTATCACTGCTTGGCGGCTGCATCTCCCCGGCCTCGCATAACAAATGATGACGACGCAGCGTCGCGCTCTCGGGCTGTCTGGCATTGCCTAACGTCATCACAAAAGCACGGCTGGTTCGCACCTGTTGCTGGCTTAGCACAACCGCTGCCAGGCTGATTACGGGCGATGATGTCGTGGGCGTTGTCGTACAGGCGAGCGCCACCAACTCTTCACCCATATAGGGCTGAAACAGCCAAGCATAGGGCGAGTCTGCACAGCGCCGACGGTCGCTTTCGCGGCGCAATAAGGTGCGCAGCGAGCCGCTAAATAGCGCCATATGTCGATCTAACAGCCGCATTCCGCTCACGAATACTCCAAATGATAACGATGGGAAAGCCGCTGCTTAAAGTCTTTGACAATATGCATCGCCTCGCGCAATAGATCGCGCTCCAGGGAAGATAGGTTTTGCACTACAACTCGATTAGCGCGGCTGCCGTTTTGGGGGTTAGCTTCTTTTGTCTCCGAAGACGTTTCCAACGCACTTAGCTGCTGTTTAAGACGCAGCTCGGAAAACAGCGCCAACGCTTCGCCTAAGTCATCGGCAAAGCGGCGATCTAAACGGCCATCGGCAGCCAGGGCGTCAAGCCGGTCTAGCGTTGAGGTGGCTTTAATTCGCCGTTCAAGTGCCATGGTGCGTACACCGTGAACAATCGGAAAAATGCCGCCTTTCTTAATATCGATACCGTGCTGGGGCTTTTTCAATGAGCCAAACAGCGTCAGCGGGGTCGAGAAACGCAGCGCCGTGCGGGCGAAATAGGAGAGCAGCAGCTCATCGTTCGAACAGCGTTCAAACAGCTCATCACGGACGCTTTCAAGCAGGCTTGGGTTACCCGCCACCGCATGGGCGTCGAGCATAATCGCCAGTTTCATCAGGCTGTCGCCATCACGCTCCCGAGCCCACTTGGCGATATGGCCTTTCCACTGCGATACCGTGGCCACCCACTCGGGATTAGACACCATAATATTGCCGGGGCACGGCGGATAGCCGAGTTGAATCAGCGTATCGGTGAGCGTCTGCATATGGCTTGCAAGGTCAGGCCACTGGGTTTCATCGGCCAGAATCAGGCCGTTATCCTGATCGGTTTTGAGAATCTGTTCACCGCGCCCTTCGCTGCCCATCACCATCATGCAGCTCTGTTCGTGGTAGCGCTCATCGATGGTGAACTCCCAGGCTTTACTTATGATACGACCGTTCAGCGCGGCAAGCAGATCCATCGCAAAGCGCAGCTTAACGCCCTGGGCCATTAGCGCTTTGACCAGCTCTGGAGTGCGCTGACTGGCCGCAGAAAGCGCTTCTAAGCTGGTCGCCTGCTCCACCTGCAGGCTCACCACATAGCTGCGGCTTGAGAAATAACTAAGCACATCGGTGAGCTCGACAACGCCTTTCAAAACGCTGTGCTCCATCACCACCACCCGCGCCACTTTATGACGGGTCATCAGTACCAAAACCTCAAACAAATACTGATCCGGCGCGGCGGTCACCAAATTAACATGGGCGATCTCATCCACCGGTGATGTAACGGCGCGGCCCTCCAGCACTAGCGCGTTGAGCAGATCGGTTTTGGTCACCATGCCCAGGGTGTCTTGGGTTTCTACCAGCAAGCTATCGGCGTGGCTTTCGTTGAGTTGTTTCACCGCGCTGGCAATATCGGTCGTCGCTGCCATCAGTAGCGGCTCGCGCATACACTCGCTCACCTTGGCCAACATAAAGCCCGCCATGGTGACACCCCCTTCGGCACGCTTTTCGGTCAGCAGGCGAGCCTTATGGGTCAGCGACTGGCGAAAGAAATTGCTGAAATCGGGGTAATGACGACACAACTGCTGAAACAACGCTTTGGGCAGCAGGTAGCACAGGCACTCCTGCTCCGCTTTAAAGCGGTAGCGGCTTTTACCGTTGAGAATACTGATCGCGCCAAACAGATCCCCTGCCGTGTAGTGGCCGATACGCGCGGTAGACGAGGGCAATGTCGGGTCGATTTCCGCCACTTCGCCTTTATGAATCAGAAAAACAAACTCACCTGCTTGCCCCGTCTCTAAAATGATTTCGTCACGATCGAAATAGGCAAGGTCAATGCCACGGCGAATATGCTCGCGCCCCTCATCGTCAAGAAGCGTAAACGGCAGCTGGGATAGATCCACATCGACCATGGGATTTGACCTCGTTCAACTAAAGGCTAATTAACAGAGTATAAGTAGCATTAAATGTATAACCGCTCGATATTTCCCCATATAAACGACGTCACTCCAGCTCTTCAAAAACTGTTATCGATTATTATATGAAGGTGGCCGTACGGGTATAAAGGATTCACTTCCCAAGTAGCAAGTAGAACGTTGTTATACCTTTAGCTATCACGCTAAGGTCGAAGCGACTTTTGATACACTACCAAAGTATCGATAGTTACTAACCACCACTGCCCATTAAACGCAGTACATGTATTTAAAGTAGCCAATAACCACCTTTATTTGCTTACTAGACTATTGTCCCATAGCCCTGCAAACAGCTAAAAAATTCGCTTAACTGGCGTCTAAATACAACTATTTTCAACAACATGCAGCTAAAAAAGATCCCCTACTCTGTTTATTGATACCAAAGTCTGGGATTTATTTTTTGACGTTTATTGCCCAGTATTAACAATGAGTCATGCAGGGTAATCGCACGTCACTAACTAACTCGACATTTCATATCGAATAATAAGGTGGCGTGCCAACAGGAACTGACTCACCACTCCTTACGATTGAGTGGCTTTAGACGTGCGATTGCCCTGATGGGTCACACGCTATTCCTCGTGAACTTTCCCAACCTTAAAAATCACAAGTGGAGAGCAACACTATGGCAGACGACAAAACCAATGCTGCTGAATACTGGAAAGCAAACGTCCGATTAATTTTCGGATGCCTGGTTGTTTGGGCATTTGTTTCTTACGGATGCGCTATCCTGTTTCGCCCACTGCTCGCCGGCATTCCGGTTGGCGGCACTGACCTTGGCTTCTGGTTTGCACAACAGGGCTCAATCCTAACGTTTATCGTGCTGATCTTCTTCTATGCCTGGAAGATGAATAAGCTCGATCAAAAATTTGGCCTTGGGGAGTAAGCCGGTATGAGCCAGTTTGCAATTAACTTACTGTTCGTCGGCGCCTCCTTTGCCTTGTATATAGGCATTGCGATTTGGGCGCGCGCCGGCTCTACAAAAGACTTCTATGTCGCCGGGGGCGGGGTTCACCCCATCACCAACGGTATGGCCACTGCGGCGGACTGGATGTCAGCAGCGTCGTTTATTTCTATGGCGGGTTTGCTGGCCTCTGGTGGCTATGCTAACTCCACCTTCCTGATGGGCTGGACCGGTGGCTACGTTATCCTAGCGATGCTGTTAGCCCCTTACCTGCGTAAGTTTGGTAAGTTTACCGTGCCCGACTTCATTGGTGATCGCTTTTACAGCAACACCGCTCGCCTAGTGGCGATCGTGTGCTTGATTGTGGCGTCGGTGACCTACGTTATCGGTCAAATGACCGGTGCGGGCGTGGCGTTCTCGCGCTTTCTTGAAGTCAGCAACACCTGGGGTATCTGGTTAGCCGCGTTGATCGTTTTCCTCTACGCCGTATTTGGCGGGATGAAAGGCATCACCTACACCCAGGTAGCGCAATACATCGTTCTGATCATCGCTTACACCATTCCTGCGGTGTTTATTGCCTTTCAGCTAACCGGCAACCCGATTCCAATGTTCGGCATGTTCAGCACCCACACTGAATCCGGCATTCCGTTGCTTGAAAAACTGGATGACGTCGTCAGTGCCCTCGGCTTCCGCGACTACACGGCCGACGTGGATAACAAGCTCAACATGGTGCTGTTTACCCTGTCGCTGATGGTCGGTACTGCCGGTCTTCCGCACGTTATCATTCGCTTCTTCACCGTACCGAAAGTGGCCGATGCGCGTTGGTCTGCTGGCTGGGCGCTGGTCTTCATTGCCTTGCTCTACCTGACTGCACCAGCGGTAGGCTCTATGGCTCGCTTGAATCTGGCGACCACCGTGTATCCAGAGATGGCGGGGCAGGTTGAAAACTACGAAGAGGCTGCGCGAAACCCGATTCTCTACGAAGAGCGCCCAGATTGGGTGCGCACATGGGAAGAAACGGGCCTGATCAGCTTCAATGATCTCAACAATGACGGCCGTATCCAGATGTATAATGATGCTGCCGACTATTCTGATCGTGGCTGGGAAGGCAACGAACTCACCGTTAATAACGATATCTTGGTACTCGCCAACCCTGAAATTGCCAACTTGCCCGGCTGGGTCATCGGCTTGATCGCAGCAGGTGGTATTGCCGCGGCTCTGTCTACCGCCGCTGGTTTGCTACTGGCGATCTCGTCGGCGATCAGTCACGATTTGATCAAGACCATGATCAATCCGAAGATTTCCGAAAAAGGTGAGATGTTAGCGGCGCGAATCTCCATGGGCGGTGCGATACTACTGGCCACCTATCTGGGGCTCAATCCGCCAGGGTTTGCGGCACAGACGGTGGCACTCGCCTTCGGTATTGCCGGTGCTTCGCTCTTCCCTGCGCTGATGATGGGCATCTTCTCCAAGCGGATGAACAATTCAGGCGCAATTGCCGGTATGCTGGCGGGCTTGATTTGCACCCTGCTGTACATCTTCACTTACCTGGGCTGGTTCTTTATCCCCGATACCAACACGCTGGCCAACACGCCGGATAATTGGATCTTCGGTATTTCGCCGCTCTCCTTCGGTGCCGTAGGCGCGATGATCAACTTCGCCGTTGCCTTCGCGGTTTCAAGAGTGACAGCTGCACCGCCGCAGGAAATTCAGGATCTGGTGGAAAGCGTTCGCTATCCGAAAGGTGCTGGTATGGCAATCGACCATTAAGTCATAATCCATCCTGGCGGTTTATCGCACTGTTGTGATATCGCTTAGGAATTGACCTTACCATCGGGCTTCCTTAGGGAGGCCCGATGGCTTTTATAGATGGCTTTTTATCGATAGCTTTTATAAACGGCTTTTTGAAAGGATATTTTATGATTTGGCATTTGATCGCCGCCGTTTTTGCAGGCCTTGCGGCTGCCGGGATTGGCTTGATACTGCGCACGTTGAGCGGCAAACGTTTGCCCAAGTGGATAGTGCCGGTGTGTGGCGCGCTGGGGATGTTGGGCTATCAAATACAGGTCGAGTACAGCTGGTTTGAACACAAGCAGGCGCAGCTACCCGAGACCGCTACGGTGATATCAACGGAGAGCAGCACGGCGGTGTGGCGCCCCTGGACCTTTGCATTCCCCATGATCACCAAGTTCAGCATGGTCGATAGTGAAAACATTCTTATGAGCGAGCAGGATGGCGCCCGTTTAGCAGAATTTATCCTTTATCAGTTTGAGCGTCATCACACCGATATATTGATCACCCAACACTATCTGCTCAACTGTGATAACCGTGAGCTAGTACCGCTGGATGAAGACTCCCGCGACCCCATCCTGGAAGAGATCCGCACGCTGCGCGAAACATCACCGCTACTCAACAACGTGTGCACTTAGACAAATAAAGTCTGTGGTGTAAACAAGCCGAGGGAATGGTCGTACAGAACCCTCCATTTCGCCTAGAATGAAGCCTTTTTATTAGCGCACCACACTCTGGCGGGGAGAAAGGCATGTTTCACGGCGGGCTACTGGTAGCGGTTTCGTTACTCTATATTGCCGTTCTATTCGGCATTGCTTGGTACGGTGACCGTCGTGCGCGCACCCACGGCGCCACCCGTCGGCGCCCGATCATCTATAGCTTAGCGCTGGCAATTTACTGCACCTCGTGGACGTTTTACGGCGCGGTGGGCCAAGCGGCGACCGCGGGCTGGTCGTTTGCGAGCATCTTCGTCGGGCCGATATTGACGTTTCTGCTGTTTTGGCCGGTGTTGGCCAAAATGATTCGCGTCGCCAAGCACCAAAACGTTACATCCATTGCCGATTTTATTGCCTCCCGCTATGGCAAAACCCAGTCGCTGGCCGCCTTTGCCAGCCTGGTCGCCCTTGTCGGCACCCTGCCCTACATCGCACTACAGCTAAAAGCGGTTTCTACCACTTTTAGCGTCCTGACCGATGCCACCGATGTGACCCATACGCCGCTATTTGGCGATACGGCCTTCTATGTGGCGATCGTGATGGCGATCTTTGCGATTCTATTTGGCACTCGTCATACCGATGCCACCGAACACCACGAAGGCTTAATCCACGCCGTGGCGTTTGAATCACTGGTCAAGCTGCTGGCCTTTGTGGTGCTTGGCGCTTTTGTTACCTGGGGTATGTTCGATGGCCTAGGCGAGCTGATGGGGCATGCCGAAAGCCAGCTCGAGCTCCAGCGTCAGCTTGCCAATCAGGATTTTGGCCAAAGTTTCTGGGCGCAAACGCTGCTCGCGATGCTGGCGATTCTGTGTCTGCCCCGCCAGTTTCATGTGGCTGTGGTCGAGAATATTCATCCTGATGACGCCACCAAATCCCGCTGGCTGTTTCCGCTTTATCTGCTGGCCATTGCGTTTTTTGTGGTGCCACTGGCTGCAGCTGGCTTGCTGCTGTTCTCCGAAAGCGGCGTAGAGCCCGACACCTACGTGCTCGCGTTATCCATGGCCTCAGGCCATCAGTGGTTAACGCTGCTTACCTTTATCGGTGGCTTCTCGGCGGCGACGGGCATGGTCATTGTTGCCGCAGTAGCGGTGTCGATCATGATCTCCAACGAAATTGTGATCCCGGCACTGTTCCGACTGCGCTGGTTTGATACCAAGGCGCGGGATTATGGCCGCCTGGTACTGCGCGCGCGGCGTTTAACCATTGTTGCCGTGCTGGCCATGGCCTACGGCTTCTATCAGCTGATTGCTGAATTTACCTCGCTGGCTTCGATTGGCATGCTCTCGTTTGCCGCCGCCGCCCAATTTGCCCCGGCGCTGATTGGTGGGCTCTACTGGAAGCGTGGCAATCGGCTAGGCGTGATTGTCGGTATGAATGCGGGCTTCGCAATCTGGGCCTATAGCCTGCTGATGCCGGCCATGATCAATGCCGGGGTGCTGCCCACCGGTTGGCTTGACGGCGGTCCGTTGGGTCTTAACTGGTTATCTCCCACGGCGCTATTCGGCCTCAACTTAGGCGACAGCTTTACCCACGGCGTAATGCTGTCCCTCGGGGTTAATCTGTTCTGCTACATATTTGTTTCTCAGGTCACCTCACAGCGCGTCGTTGAGCGTATTCAGGCTTCGCTGTTTGTGGATAGCGTGGAAACCCGCCAAACCTCAGTTAACCGCCCCTGGACCGGGGCGACCACAGTCGGCGATTTAAAAGTGCTGTGCGAGCGCTTTCTGGGGGCGGGCCAGGTGGATCGTGCCTTTGAAGACTACGCCCGCCGGGTGGGTAAGCCGTTGGACGATGGCACTCGCGCCTCAATCGATATTATCCAGTTCACTGAACGCTTTCTGGCCTCGGTGCTGGGCGCATCCTCGGCTCGCATCGTGGTTAACTCAGCACTTCAAGGGCGCGGCATCGGCATCTCGGATGTGATTTCGATTGTCGATGAAGCCTCCCAGGTATTGGAGTTCAACCGAGCGCTGCTCCAGGCCACCATTGAAAACATTAACCAGGGCATTAGCGTGGTCGACCAAAACCTGCGCCTGGTGGTGTGGAACCAGCGTTATCTGGAGCTATTCCGCTTTCCTGACCACTTAATTCGCGTTGGCGCTCCCATAGACCGCATCTTCCGCTACAACGCCCACAACGGCGAATACGGCCCGGGTGATCCGGAGGAGCACGTACAGCTACTGCTCGACAATATTCGCGAAGGCCAGCCCCACCGCTACGTGCGCTACCGCCAGGATGGCAGCGTGCTGGAGGTGCAGGGCAACCCGATGCCCGGCGGCGGCTTTGTGTATACCTATCAGGATATTACCCAGCAGAAGCGCATCGAAGAGGCGCTGATTCGCTCGGAAAACAATATCCGTATCTATACCGATAACGTGCCCGCCCTGATCGCCTACTTCGATAAAGAGTGCCGCTACCTGTTTACCAACCGCGCCTACGAGCAAGCGTTCAATATTGACCGCAATGCAGTGATTGGTCGCCGCTTTGAAGACGTACTACCGGTTAAACAGGCGGAGGAACGCGCCCCCTGGGTGTCCCGCGCGCTCAGTGGCGAACGGGTCAGCTTTGAAGTCTCGCTGCGGGTCAACGAGGCGATGCGCTATATGCTGGTCACCTACACGCCACACTTTGGTGACAGCCAGGCGATTCTCGGTTTTTTCGCGCTTTATCAGGACATAACCGAGCGCCGCCAGGCCGAAATTGCCCTTAAAGAGACCAACGAAACCCTGGAAGAGCGCGTACGCGAACGTACTCAGGCGCTCTCTGAAGCTAACGCCGCGCTGCGCCAGGAGAACCGCGTACGCGCTGAAGCAGAGCTTGCTTTGCGCCAAGCCAAGCAGTTGGCGGAAGATGCCAACGCCTCAAAGACACGCTTTTTGGCCGCCGCCAGCCACGACTTGCTGCAACCGCTTAACGCGGCTCGGCTATTTACTTCCGCGCTGATGCAAAACGTAACCACCACCGATACCCAGCGCATCGTGGGGCATATCGATAACTCGCTGCAGGCCGCCGAGGAGCTACTGAGTACTCTGCTGGATATCTCCAAGCTGGACGCAGGCGCCTTAACGCCGAGGCGCAGTCACTTTGCCCTGGCGGATATCTTCCGCCCGCTTCGCGCCGAATTCGAGGTGATGGCGGATGACCGCGGGCTGGATTTAGAGGTCGTGCCTACGAAGCTTTGGGTCGACTCAGACCCTCAGATGCTACGACGCATTGTGCAGAACTTTTTGTCTAACGCCATTCGCTACACCCAAGAGGGCCGCGTGTTGCTCGGCTGTCGCCGCCAGAACGGCTGGCTGTCGATTGAGGTTTGGGATAGCGGCCCAGGTATTCCGGAATCCAAACTAACTGAGATCTTCCAAGAATTTCGCCGTTTGGATCAAGTATCGCGCCACAAAGAGAGCGAAAAAGGCTTAGGGCTTGGGCTCTCCATTGCCGACCGTATGAGCCGGGTGCTGAATCACCCCATTAAAGTTCGCTCGACGGTAGGCAAAGGCGCGGTTTTCTCGGTTAGCGTGCCGATTGTTGCCGCCCACGCAGCGAGCAGTGCCGAGTTTGAACCCCAGGGCCGACGCGGTAGCCATAAGCTAAGCGGTACGCGGATTGTATGTATCGACAACGAGACGCTGATTCTGGAAGGCATGACCGCAATGCTGAGCGGCTGGGGCTGCGAGGTGTTTACCGCCACCAGTATTGGCGGGGCCAAGTCGATCCTGCGCAATATGGATGGCGACCCGGACGCTATTCTGGCGGACTACCACCTGGATAACGAAGTCACCGGCTTAATGGCGCTAGAAGCGCTCAGCGAGCGTTTTGAAGGAGCGGTACCGGGGATTGTGATTACCGCTGACCGTACCGAAGCAGTGGCCGAGGAGATCAAGCGGGCGGGCTATCAACTGCTGCTGAAACCGGTTAAACCGGCGGCACTGCGGGCGCTATTGACGCGCACGCTGCAGGCCAATCGTGCGGCGCGCTAAGCGCGCCGCGGTTAACACAGTCGTTGCTTGCTACTTGCTTAGGAAACGACTTTTGGCGGCTCAACTTCAAGTTTCTGAGCTGCGATAACCGCCTGAGTACGTGAGTGTACGCCCAGCTTGCGTAGAATCGCGGTCACGTGGGCCTTAATCGTGGCTTCTGAGACGCTCAGTTCATAAGCGATCTGTTTATTTAGCAGACCTTCGGTCAGCATATTCAAGACGCGGAACTGCTGAGGCGTTAGCGACGCAATCGCCTCGGCAAAACGCGACTCCTCTTCGCTGGTCTCTTCCAGCACGTTGGCCAACGCTTCAGGCAACCACACTTCGCCTTGCAGAATTTCACCAACGGCTTCAGCAATTAGTTGTAGAGACGATGATTTAGGGATAAAACCCGACGCGCCGTAGTCAATAGCACGACGAACCACGTAGGGCTCATCACTGCCAGACACTACCGCGACAGGGATATCAGGCATTTGGCCGCGCAGTTGGATCAAACCAGAGAAGCCGTGGGCTCCCGGCATGTGCAGATCGAGCAGAATCAAGTCGGCGTCTGGGTGGCGATTCACCACGTCAGTGGTGGCTTCCATGGTATCCGCTTCGACAATTTCCGCCTGGGGGGCCAACTGGCGTAACGCTTGGGTCAGCGCTGCACGAAACAGCGGGTGATCGTCAGCGACGATAAACTTATGAGCTACTGCCATGGATATTCCTCCGGTTCCTCGAGCAGCGGGGTTGTCTGCCGCCGCGACGCTAGGCTCTTACGGTTGTGAAGCATGGTACCCCATGGGCTTCATCATGCCCAAGCATCACATGCACAATTTATAATAGATAGTTCATACCAATGAAACGCGTAACTATAAATCCATATCTACAAGCACGTATCTGTAAACACGTAGCTGTAGACACAGTCGTGCCGACCCACTCGGGTCGGCACGTTTTTTCAATGGTCTATTGCGGCTAGACAGCCTACATCGGTGTCGCCACTATTGATTGACGCGATGCTCAATCAGCTCATCGACCACCGACGGATCCGCCAGCGTGCTGGTATCGCCCAAGCCATCACACTCGTTGGCGGCAATCTTGCGCAGGATACGGCGCATGATTTTACCCGAGCGGGTTTTCGGCAAGCCTGGCGCCCACTGAATCACATCCGGCGACGCAATCGGGCCAATATCTTTACGCACCCATTGGGTCAGCTCTTTTTTGAGTTCGTCTGACTCTTCAATACCGTCGTTCAGGGTGACATAGATATAGATGCCTTGTCCCTTAATATCGTGCGGGAAGCCAACAACGGCTGCCTCAGCAACAGCACTGTGCGCAACCAGAGAAGACTCAATTTCGGCGGTACCCATGCGGTGACCGGAAACGTTCAGTACGTCATCCACACGGCCAGTAATCCAGTAGTAACCATCTTCATCACGACGACAGCCGTCACCAGTGAAGTACATACCATCGTAGGTCGAGAAGTAGGTCTGGGTATAGCGTTCGTGGTCACCCCAAATAGAGCGCGCCTGCCCCGGCCAGGCGTCAAGAAGCACCAAGTTACCTTCGGTGGCACCTTCTAAGATGTTACCTTCATTATCCACCAGCGCGGGCTTCACACCAAAGAACGGCATGGTTGCCGAGCCCGGTTTAAGCGGTGTAGCGCCCGGCAGCGGAGCAATCATGATGCCGCCGGTTTCGGTTTGCCACCAGGTATCCACAATCGGGCACTTTTCGTTGCCGATAACGCGATAGAACCACTCCCAGGCTTCAGGGTTAATCGGTTCGCCCACGGAGCCCAGCAGACGCAGGCTATCGCGCTTGCTCGAATCCATGACGTTGTCGCCATGGGCCATCAGAGCGCGTACCGCGGTGGGCGCAGTGTAAAGAATATTTACGTTGTGCTTATCAACGATATCACCCATACGGCCATGGGTGGGATAGCTGGGAACGCCCTCAAACATCAGGGTAGTCGCGCCGTTGGCCAAGGGGCCATAAACGATATAGCTATGCCCGGTGACCCAGCCAACATCCGCGGTGCACCAGTAAATTTCACCCTCTTGATAGTCAAAAACGTACTGGTGGGTCATGGCTGCGTACGTCAGGTAACCGCCAGTGGTGTGTTTCAAGCCTTTAGGCGCACCGGTAGAACCAGAGGTATACAGAATGAACAGTGGGTCTTCAGCGCCCATGGCTTCAGCTTCACACTCGCTGGACTGCTTATCAACTAGCTCATCAAACCAGATATCGCGACCGTCTTTCCACTCGATTTCACCACCGGTACGCTTCACTACCAGAACGTTTTTACACACATCGGTGCCGTCACGGGTTAGCGCGGCGTCTACGTTCTCCTTAAGCGGCACGTGCTTGCCGCCGCGCACCGACTCATCGGCGGTGATAACCAGTTTGGAGTCGGCACCAATGACACGCTGGGCAACGGCGTCCGGCGAGAAGCCACCAAAGACAACCGAGTGAACGGCCCCGATGCGCGAACAGGCAAGCATCGCCATTGCCGCTTCGGGAATCATCGGCATATATAGCGTGACGGTATCGCCTTTACCGATACCCAGCTCTTTCAGCGCGTTGGCCAGCTGATTCGTGCGTGCATAGAGTTCGCGATAGGTAATATGTTTGGACTCATCGGGGTTATCGCCTTCCCAAATGATCGCCGTTTGATCACCGCGCTTATCCAGATGGCGGTCAAGGCAGTTGGCGCTGACGTTCAGCAGACCATCCTCAAACCAACGAATATCGACATTGTCACGCGCAAAGGAGGTATTTTTAATTTTGCTGGGCGCTTTAATCCAGTCGAGGCGTTTGGCTTGTTCAGCCCAGAAGCCTTCCGGATCGTCCATCGACTGCTGATACATGGCCTCGTACTTGGCTTGGTCGGCCCAGGCATTGGCGGCGAAATCGTCGCGCACCGGATAGATGTTCTGTTGATTGCTCATGAAATTGCCTCTGTCCGTGGAAATGCACTCTCTAGAAAATATAGTCTAGAAAAAATAGTCGATACTGTTGTGCCAGGGATTATTGAACGTTATTGGTCGTATCGACACCCAGTAATGTGCCCTTAGCATAAACCTCCTCGAGCAGGCTTCCCTTTAGACATTGGTATTAGCATTTTTCATTTAAAAAACAGATATTTATAAACGAATCAAAGCACTTATTCCGGCCTGTAGACCAACGTCTTAGCGCATTGTCGACAGCGGTAACGACGCCCGTTTACCACTAAAGCATGACGTCGCGGGGTAAACTGATGAAACCGGCAATCGCACTGATAACGATAAGGTGCGGACTGCGCCTGCTTAATATCAAACCGATGGGTCACACTAGGAACTAAGCCGAAGAGATCGCGCATCACCGTTTTCCACTCGCGGCCGTGAGGTTTTAAGCGCGGGCCATTGTCCAAATGAAACACCAGCCAATGGGCCATTTCGTGTGGAATCACCTCATCAAAAAACGCCGTGCGGTTTTCACTCAACAGCACCGGGTTTAAGCGTAGGCCACCGTGGCCAAGGTGGGCCTGCCCCGCTGACGCGCCGCGTAGGTTAAACCACACCTTAGGGGCTGGCAGCCCAGGGTTCACTTCACGGCAGCGCTGCCACGCCTGCTCAACGCGCGCCCGTGCGGCCTGGTGTAACGCTGTTTCCGACATGGCGGCCAATTCAGCGGCGGGCCAAGGGGGCAGTGGTAATGTCTTCATTAGTGATAAACTAGCCGTTAAAGATAACCATTGATGAACGATTCGTTGATGAACGACTCATCAATGAAAAAATTGTATAGATGAGGCTTTACGCATGGCAGAGCGCAGTGACACGCCCGACACCAACACGCCGCCGCAACCACTGCTCGAGGATGAGCAGCTGGATAGACTGGACGACTTCCTCGATTCTGATCAAGTCGATGAAGACGCCCTGGATCTCATTTCCGCCCATGGCTTTTTAGTGGCCCTTGCCGTGGCTCCCAGCGAAGTGCCGCCCACCCAGTGGCTGGCTGAGCTGTTTCAGGGCGAGCCTCGCTATGCCGATGACGCCGAGCGTGATGAGATTATCACCCTCCTCACGCTATTGCGTGACAACGCGGTGGCGGTACTCGAACAAGGGGGTCTTCCGGAACTCCCCTTTGAGCTAACGCTCGGCGGCGAACCCGCCGAAGACACCCCCATTGGCGATTGGTGTGCGGGCTTTATGGAGGGCGTCTTCAGTGACGAGAGCGCCTGGTTCCAGGACGACGAAGAGGCCGCTGCCACGCTACTGCTGCCGTTTATGTTGCTCTCTGGGCTATTCGACGAAGAGCCGGATATGGCCGAGCTGGCGAAAGATCAAGCGCGCCAGGAGTCGCTGGTGGTGCAGTTGCCGGAACTGGTGTTGGATCTTTACCTGCACTACCGCGTGCCGCCAGAAACCCCCAAACCCAAACCGCGTAAAAAAACGCCGGCAAAGGGCAAAAAGCGCTAAGCACTTTTCGTTACTTAAGCCGCGTCACTATTTAAGTCTTGTCACTGCGGCATCCAGCACGCCATAGAGCCACTCTCGGGCTCGCTGCGCCCAGGGTCGCGCCGCCCAAGCCGCGGCGTCGACCTCCTGGCTGGCGGCAAAGTTACGCTCAAACAGCTCGCGTACGTCAGCCGCGAGTTGCGGATCCTTTGCCTCTTGGTTCGCCTCTAGGTTCCAGTGCAAGTTCCAGTGATCAAAATTACACGAACCAATGCTTACCCACTCATCGGCGAGCACAAATTTGGCGTGAATAAAGGTCGGTTGAAACTCAAAAATGCGTACGCCAGCCTTGAGCATGGTGTGGTAAAAACGCTGGCCGGCAAAACGCACGCCGGGATGGTCATGTTTTGCCCCCGGCAACAATAAACGCACGTCAACCCCGCGGCGAGCCGCCTTAACCAACCGCCGACGTAGGGCAAAGGTGGGCACAAAATAGGGCGTACACAGCCAAAGACGCTGCTCAACCTGGCTGACACGGTGGTGCAGTGAGTGACGTATTGCTTGATAACGGTAGCCACGGGCTGACATTGCCCGCCCAGGCACACCATTGGCAAGCGCCTTAGGCGCACGCCGCTCTGGGAGAGCAACCGCGCGACCATCGCCCTTCTCCCCACGGGCCAGCCGTGAGTGCCACAGGCGCCGAAACAGCTGTTCCCAATCGGCCACCACTGGACCTTCAATACGCAGCGCAATCTCGTACCAGGCGTTCAAAAACTCATCCACCGCGCCAAAACCACCGGTGAACGCCAGCTCGCCGTCAATAACGACTATTTTGCGATGGTCACGGCTCAAGTTCAGCGCTAAGGAGTGGAAGCCGATGGGATTAAAAAAGCGCAGTTGCACACCGCCCTGCTTGAGGCGCTGGCGATCACTACTGGAGAGGCCCATGGAGCCATAGCCATCCAACAGCAGACAGACGCAGACTCCGCGTTGGGAAGCCTTGATCAGCGCATCACTGACCTGATTTGCAAGCTCCCCCGACTCCATCAGGTAGAGCTCTACCAGCACATAGTGCCGTGCGGTATGCACCGCTTGAAACATAGCGGGCAAAAAGCGTGTGGCCTCCGGCAGCAGTGTAAATCGATTACCTTCTCGCCACGCGTTCTGCATGGATGCTCCTTGCGTTAGCGCTAAAAAGCGAGCCGATTAGCGCTCTAATGAGCTGCCTAACTCATCAATTAACGCACTAATGAACGATGGACATACAAATCATAACGGCTGGTTTTACCCTCAAGGGTATGCTGCGGTGCCGGGCCCGCAATAGGCGGCGCTTTACGCGGACGCTTTACCACCACCCGATGTGTAGCGACATCCAGCGCCGCTTCCAGAAGGCGTGGGGCATCGTCATCATCACCGGCCAGCTCGCGAAATAGACGCATCTCTTTTTTCACCAGCGCCGATTTCTCACGATGCGGAAACATCGGATCCAGGTGTATCACCTGCGGTGAAAAGTGAGCACTGGCCACCAGTTCAGCCAACGCTTGAGCGGCGTCGCCGTGGCGCAGCGTCATACGGGCAGCAATTTCCGCCGTATCGCTATGTCTGGAGGCACGCTTCAAGCCATCCCCCAACAGCGCCGCAATCGCCGCAACTCGCTCAATTAGCAACACCTGGGCGCCTAGGCTGGCCAATACAAAGGCATCACGCCCAAGCCCTGCCGTGGCATCAACGATACTGGGCGTCACGCCCTTGACAAGCCCACAGGCCTTGGCAATTAGCTGGCCACGGCCACCACCAAAGCGACGCCGATGAGCCGCTTTGCCCGCCGCAAAGTCGACGCTGAGTGGCTTGCCGTAGCGCTTCTCATCACCGATCAGCACTAACCCTTCATCGCGCTGCTCTAAACGCAGGTCGGCAGGCAAAACAATGCTCTCAACGTCGCCCTCAACGAGGCTCCCAACATAGCGCTCTACAAAGCTCATGCAGGCTTTTTCCAAGCAACATCGTTGCGCAAGTAAACTGGTTGAACGAGGTGTGCCGCTTGCCCCAGCCCAACGGCAAAATCACGCGCCGCCAGCCACGCCATCTCTTCGGCGCGGGGCTCTAAATCATCCAAATGTTGGGGCATGCTGAGCTGTACATCGACAGTGAAACGCTCCCACAGCGTAAAGCCACTGCCCACACCGACCCAGTCAGTCTCTTCGCCTGGCAGGCGCAGCGTCTCAGGGGCAAGCACAGCCTCCTTGCTCATCGGTGTAAGGGAGTCTTTAAGACAGTGCCAGGTCGCAGCGTATACTTCACCCATACGCGCATCCAAGGCGGTCACCACATGGCGCAGGTGGTAGCGACGATGGGCCTGCAGGGCCAACGCTTCCAAGGTAGACACACCCAACAAGGGGCAGTCGAGGCCAAACGCCAACCCTTGAGCGGCTCCCGCCGCTATACGCAGGCCAGTGAACGACCCAGGACCACGGCCAAAGGCCACGGCGTCCAACTGGGAAGGCGTTAGCTGCGCTTCGGCAAGCACTTCATCCACCATCGGCAGCAGCCGACGGGTATGGGCACGGGGCGTCATCTCAAAGCGCGCCAGGCACTCAGTGCCCGAGTCGTCTTGGCGCAGCAAGGCTGCAGAGCAGGCGCTCGAAGAGGCGTCCAGAGCAAGCAGGTGTAACGGCATAGCAAATGGCCACTCGAAAGAAAAGTTGCAGCATTATACCTTTGTCACGCTAACACGACGATGGCCCGCATTAAGCGGGCCATCGGCAAAAGCGAAAAACGCTTCTATCATTTGAGGCTCTTATCAGCTAAGGGCTTCTTTTACTTGGCGGGTAATATCTTTCACGCTGCCTACACCTTCAATGCGGTGGTACTGGGGCGCGCTCTGCGGATCCTGCTTAGCCCACTGCTGGTAGTAATCGACCAGCGGTGCAGTTTGATCGTGGTAAACCGACAAACGATTACGTACTGTGGCTTCTTGATCATCTTCACGCTGGATCAGCGTTTCACCAGTGACATCATCTTTGCCCGGCTCTTTGGGCGGATTGTGATCTACGTGATATACCCGCCCTGATGCCTGATGCACACGGCGCCCCGCTAAGCGACTGACGATCTCTTCATTGGGTACGGCAATTTCCACCACGTGATCCAGCTTAACGCCGCCCTCTTTCATGGCATCGGCCTGGGGAATCGTGCGTGGGAAGCCATCGAACAGAAAGCCATTCTCGCAGTCTGGCTGGCTGATGCGCTCTTTGACCAAGTCGATGATGATGTCGTCAGACACCAGGCCACCGCTGTTCATGATCTCTTTTACTTTCAGGCCCAGCTCAGTGCCATCTTTAATGGCCGTGCGCAGCATGTCCCCGGTGGAAATCTGAGGAATCTTAAATTGCTCGCAAATAAACTGAGCTTGAGTCCCCTTCCCCGCGCCGGGGGCACCCAACAGGATTAAACGCATGGCACTGCTCCTTGAAGTTCTTAGTATGAAAAAAGGTATGAAAAATGAATATGAAAACGAGTATTGAAATTCTGTTAGCTGACAATAACCGCGCCTCTCAAGCGACACAACTCCCCAAAAGCCTGATAGACCCACTTTTATGTCACTTTTTTAACGTTAAATCAGTCAGGTGAGGCAAAACTACCACTTTGGTCGCCCGGTGATCGGTTTAACCTGCTTATTAACAAACACAAGCGGCGCCCCGAAGGGCGCCGCTTGTGAAAGTTCATCGCTACCAATTACAGCAGTAAACGACGAATATCGGTGAGTACATCGGCCAAGAAGGCAGTAAAGCGTGCCGCGTCTGCGCCGTTGATCGCACGGTGATCGTAGGAGAGCGACAGCGGCATCATCAGGCGCGGCTGGAAGGCACTACCATCCCATACCGGCTTCATCTGCGCTTTAGAAACACCCAAAATAGCCACTTCCGGCGCGTTGACGATCGGGGTAAACGCCGTGCCACCAATCGAGCCAAGGCTCGAAATGGTGAAGCAGCCACCGGTCATCTCGTCGCGCTTAAGCTTTTTGGTTTGCGCTTTCTTGCCTAGCTCCGCCATCTCCTTGGCAATCTCGATCAAGGACAATTTATCGGCGTTACGTACCACCGGCACCATCAGGCCATCGGGCGTGTCCACGGCGATACCGATATGCACATAGTTCTTCCATACCAGGGTTTCACCGTCACCCTTCAAGCTGACATTGAACTGCGGGAATTTACGCAGCGCAAAGGCACAGGCTTTGACCATAAACGGCAGCGGCGTCAGCTTAGCGCCTTGGGCTTCCGCTTCGGCCTTCATCGCCTTACGGAAAGCTTCCAGCTCGGTGATGTCCGCTTCGTCGAACTGGGTGACGTGGGGCACATTGAGCCAGCTGCGGTGCAGGTTGGTGGCACCCATCTTGAGCAGGCGCCCCATGGGCTTCTCTTCCACTTCACCAAACTGGCTGAAGTCGACTTCTGGGATCGGCGGAATACCCGCACCACCCGTCGCTGCGGCTGCCGCGCCGGGCTGGGCTTTGCCCTGATTGGCAATCGCCTGCTTCACGTAGGACTGCACATCCTCTTTGAGCACGCGATCTTTCGGGCCGCTGGGCTTAACAAGCCCCAAATCGACGCCCAGCTCGCGAGCCAGCATGCGTACCGCAGGGCCAGCGTGAACCAACTTGCCATCGCGGGGCTTGTGGGCTGCCATCTGCGCTTCCGGGCTGGGCGTACCCGCCGGTGATTCAGGCTTAGCACTTGGCTGGCTTGAGCTGCTCTGCGCGGCTTTTTCGGGCGCGGCTTTTTTCGGTGCCGCTTTTTTGGCACCAGCCACTTCCATATAGCCGATCACATCGCCTTCCGAAACCGTGTCGCCCTCTTTAACGGTTAGCTCAAGGAGCTTGCCTTTATAGGGGCTGGGCACGTCCATAGAGGCTTTGTCGGACTCCAGGGTGATCAACGGGTCTTCTTCGTTGACCTCGTCACCCGCGGCTACGCCGATCTCGATAATCGGCACGTCAGAAGAGCCAGAAAGATCCGGTACGCGAATCTCTTTACGCTCCGGTTCGCCGCTAGCGGCCTCTTCTGGCTCGTCATCCGGCTCAGCCGCCGCTTGTGGTTCGCTGGCTTGGTTGGATGCCTGGTCGTCAGAAGCGTCTTCGCTGTCATCGCCACCTTCGCCAACGATTTCCATCTGGCCGATCACATCGCCTTCCGAGACCGTGTCGCCCTCTTTTACGGTAAAGCTGACGATCTTACCGCTATGGGGACTGGGCACGTCCATGGAGGCTTTGTCGGACTCCAAGGTGATCAGGGTGTCTTCAGCCTCGACCTCATCGCCTTCGCTGACAGCGACTTCGATAATTTCGACGCTCTCAGAGCCACCGAGATCCGGCACTTTGATATCCACCGTCTGCTTACCGCCGGCGGACTTTTTAGCCGCTGACTTCTGCTCTTGTGGTTTGTCTTCTTTAGGTGTTTCTTTTTTCGCTGGGGCCTCTTCAGACTGGCTATCAGACGAGCTCTCTTGTTTCTCGTCGCCACCACCTTCGACTTCCAGCTCAACGATATCGTCACCTTCCGAGACGCTATCGCCTTCTTTGACCAGCACTTTAAGCACCTTGCCGCCTTTAGGGGCCGGTACATCCATGCTGGCTTTATCGGATTCCAGCGTGATTAGGGTGTCTTCCGCTTCAATGACGTCGCCTACTGACACCGCAATCTCGATGATTTCGACATCGGTATCGCCGCCGATATCGGGAACTTTGATGATTTCGCTACTCAAGGTCGCGCTCCTTCCAAATCGGATCGAGCCGGTGGGCAAGCGCCCACCGGTCAGCGGTTTAGCTAGTCAGCGGGTTAGGCTTATTGGCATCAATGCCGTACTTCTTAAGCGCTTCGCCAACCTGCTTGCGATCAATCTCGCCACGCTCAGCCAGCGCACGCAGCGCCGCTACGGTCACGAAGTAGCGGTCTACTTCGAAGAAGTAGCGCAGCTTCTCGCGGGTGTCTGAACGGCCAAAGCCATCGGTACCCAATACAGTGTAGTCACCCGGTACCCAGGCGCGCACTTGATCGGCATACAGCTTCATGTAATCGGTTGACGCAATAATCGGCCCGTCGCGCCCTTCCAAGCACTTCGTGACGTGAGGCTTATTAGACTCAGCGTCTGGGTTCAGGAAGGCTTCACGATCAAGCAGCAGCGCTTCACGACGCAGCTCGTTAAAGCTAGTCACGCTCCAGATGTCGGCACCAATGCCCCAATCATTCTCAAGCAACTCAGCGGCAGCTTCGACTTCGCGCAGAATGGTGCCCGAACCCATCAGCTGAACGCGGCCTTTGTCACCCTTGGTTTCACGCAATAGGTACATGCCTTTAACGATATCTGCGGCAGGTACGTTTTCCAGCGCAGGGTGCTCGTAGTTCTCGTTCATCACCGTTAGGTAGTAGAAGCAGTTCTCCTTGTCGGAGAACATGCGCTTCAGACCATCCTGAACAATAACCGCCACTTCATGTGCGTAGGTCGGGTCGTAGCTGCGGCAGTTAGGAATAGTCGAGGCCTGAATCAGACTGTGACCATCCTGGTGCTGCAAACCTTCGCCGTTAAGCGTGGTACGCCCCGCCGTGCCGCCAACCATAAAGCCGCGTGCTTGCAGGTCGCCTGCTGCCCAAGCCAAGTCACCAATGCGCTGGAAGCCGAACATCGAGTAGTAGATGTAGAACGGCAATAGCGTGACGTTGTTGTTGCTGTAGGAGGTCGCCGCGGCGATCCAGGCCGACATCGCGCCCGCTTCAGTAATACCTTCTTCAAGGATCTGACCTTTCTGATCCTCGCGGTAGAACATGATCTGGCCTTTATCCACCGGCTCGTACTTCTGACCTTCCGAGGTGTAGATACCCAGCTGGCGGAACATGCCCTCCATACCGAAGGTACGCGCCTCATCGGGGATGATCGGCACCACTTTCTGGCCTAGCTTCTTATCTTTTACCAAGCCGTTAAGTACCCGCACGAACGCCATGGTGGTGGAGACTTCACGGCCTTTCGAGCCGACCATTTGCGAGGCAAAGGTTTTATCTTCGAGGCTGGGGATTTCCAGTGCCTCAAAGTCGCTCTGGCGGCTAGGCAAGTAGCCACCCAAACGCTCACGCTGCAGGTGCATGTACTTCAGCTCGGGAGAATCATCCTCCGGCTTGTAGTAAGGCACATCTTTGAGCTGTTCATCGGTGATCGGAATGCCGAAGCGATCGCGGAATGTCTTGAGCGCTTCGTACTCCATGCTCTTGACCTGGTGCGCTTCGTTGGCTGCTTCGCCATCGCCGCTACCCATACCGTACCCCTTAACGGTATGCGCCAGGATAACCGTGGGCTTGCCATTAGAGGTGTTAACCGCTTCGTTGTATGCCGCGTAAACCTTGAACGGGTCGTGGCCACCGCGGTTGAGTTTCCAGATATCTTCGTCGGAGAGGTCGTTGACCATCGCCTCGGTTTCTGGATATTTGCCAAAGAAGTGCTCGCGGGTATACGCGCCGCCGTTGGCTTTGTAGTTCTGGTACTCGCCATCGACCGCTTCATCCATGCGCTTCTGAAGGATGCCTTTCTTGTCCTTCTCGAACAGCGGATCCCAGTGACGGCCCCAAACGACCTTAATCACGTTCCAGCCAGCACCACGGAAGACGCCTTCGAATTCGTCCATAACACGCGAGTTGCCGCGTACCGGGCCGTCAAGGCGCTGAAGGTTGCAGTTGATAACGAAGATCAGGTTGTCGAGGTTTTCGCGACCTGCCAACGAAATGGCACCCAGAGATTCCGGCTCATCACACTCGCCGTCACCCATAAAGCACCAGATCTTGCGGTCATACATGTCCTTCAGCTCACGGTGATGCAGGTACTTCATCACGTGTGCTTGATAAATCGCTTGGATCGGCCCAAGACCCATGGAGACAGTGGGGAACTGCCAGTAGTCAGGCATTAACCACGGGTGCGGGTAGGACGAGAGGCCATCGCCGTCCACTTCTTGGCGGAATTTGTCCATCTGCTCTTCAGACAGACGACCTTCCAAATAGGAACGCGCGTAGATACCCGGCGCCACATGCCCTTGGATATACACCAAGTCACCGGCAAAGTCGCCCTGAGGGGCGCGGAAGAAGTGGTTAAAGCCCACGTCATAAAGCGTTGCCGAAGACATAAAGCTGGCAATGTGGCCACCCAGGCCGGGCTTGGCACGGTTATTACGAATGACCTGCGCAATGGCGTTGTAACGGATCAAAGAGCGAATACGACGCTCCATGAACAGGTCGCCAGGCATCGGTGCTTCGCGGTGAACCGGGATCGTATTACGGTGCGGGGTTGTCACCGAGAAGGGCACCTTCATCCCATCCCGGCGCAGGCGATCCGCCAGGCGGGTCATCAGGTAGCGGGCACGATCTTCGCCCTCACGATCCAATACCGATTCCAGGGAATCAATCCATTCCGTGGTTTCGATCGGATCGAGATCTTCTCTTGTCTCCAGACTCATAGAGGTCTCTCCGAATGACGATAAATGACAAAAATCCCCGCTACCCTGAAGGGCCTGGGGCGGCGGTGTGGAACTCCACCACCCGCCAACATTCAGCCGGTGATTAAACGCCGGATAGGGGTTTTAGCTCTACATTCAACAAGCTACGTGCTCATTAATGTAGTAAAGCTACACAATTCTCTTAAAAGTTAGCCTTTTGTATAGGGGAAGATACCTCAAAGTCGCCACGCTGCCAATTCTGTCGCAGCGGAAAAGCCTATCGAAAACAAACTATTGCACTGCAACATAAGCAATATATATAGCCTTTTCCACTGCTGCCATTCGAGAGCCAGCTGTAATTAAACTACCGTTTTATTACGTTATTAGTGAAATACTTAGCGCGGAAAACGTAACCGAGTCGCCATCACTCAAGGCGCGATATCAGCCGCTGCTTAAAATACGCCCAGTCAAACGCCGGACCGGGGTCTGTTTTGCGCAGCGGCGCCACATGGGCATGGCTGGTGATACGACGGCTATCTAGCTGGGGGTTGCGCGCCAATAGCCACACCACCGCTTCTATCAGCGCGTCATATTGGGCCCTGGTGTAGGGGCTAACGTCATCCCCTTCAAGCTCAATCCCCACCGAGAAATCGTTGAGCGCCCTTCGCCAGCTTAGCAGGCGGGCATCCCACCAACCGGAGCGCCCGGCATGCCAAGCTCGCTGATCTGTATCAACAAACTGCACGCACTCACCATCGCGACGGATAAGCAGGTGTGCGGAGACCTTTAAGTGGGCAATTTCGGCGAAAAACGGATGCTCGTCTACTGCCAATTGATTGGTAAATAGCGCCTCAATAGCATGACCACTAAACTGACCTGGGGGAAGACTGATCGCATGTATCACTAGCAACGACACCTCACCGCTGGGCCGAGAATCACAGTTCGGTGAAACGACTTTACGCGCTTTTTCCCACCAGCCGTCAAGGGGTTGTTTGTTTTCCACTGGAGGGCTCCTCTACGTTAGCGCTCTTTTTCACTGCTCTCTTTCTCCGTTCTCTTTCACCTTCACCGCTGTTTTTCACTACAATGCCCGACATCGAAGACGACGTTCAGAGAATTCACTGCCATGCATTATCAATCCGCTCTTGCTGAAGAAATCCGCGCCAGTGCCGCTCGCTTGTTAGCAGAAGACGTTGGCCCGGGTGATATTACCGCGCAATTGATCCCTGAACACCAGTGGGCCAGCGCCGATGTTATTACCCGTGAAGCCGCCATACTGTGCGGAGCACCCTGGGTCGATGAACTGTTTCGCCGCCTGGATAGTCGGGTAAGCCTGACCTGGCACGCTGCCGACGGAGATAAGCTTGAGGCTGAGCAGTGTTTTTTAACTCTGGAAGGCCCCGCCCGCATACTGCTCACCGGCGAGCGTGCAGCGCTGAACGTGCTGCAAACACTATCGGCCACCGCTACCGCTACCCGCGCTTATGTCGACCTGATCGCAGGCACCGGCGTGCGCCTGCTGGATACCCGCAAAACGCTACCCGGCATGCGCTTGGCGCAAAAATATGCGGTCACCTGCGGTGGCGGACACAACCACCGCATAGGACTGTGGGACGCGTTTTTAATCAAAGAGAACCACATTGCCGCCTGCGGAGGCATTCAAGCAGCGGTTGCCCAGGCGCGCAAGCTAGCCAGCGACCTGCCCATTGAAGTCGAGGTAGAAACCTTTGAAGAGCTGGATCAGGCGCTGGCAGCGGGGGCAGATATTGTCATGCTCGACAATTTCGCCATTGAAGACCTGCACGTTGCGGTTGAAATTAACGGCGGCCGAGCCACTCTGGAAGCCTCAGGCAATGTGGATGCCACCACCCTGCGGGCAATCGCCGATACCGGCGTTGACTGTATCTCTAGCGGCGCACTGACCAAAGATATCGCTTCCATCGATCTTTCAATGCGCATCACGCGCAGCTATAGCGTGTGATGATTAAGTTTCGACAGCGTTAAGCCGCTTGGAGAGCTTATAGCGCTGCAGCCGTTCTCCGCTTCGCTCTACCCATTCTTCGCCGTGGTTCTCCCAGCCACGGCGCACTAGCCGCTCATAGAGCATCGAACTGGCCTCTATTTCTACCCGCCCAAGCCCCTGCTCCAACAGTAGCCGCTCGGCATGAACCAGCAGCGTGGTGCCGATACCGCGGCCGGCCAGAGAGGGCCAAACGTAGAGGGTTTCAACCCGCCCAGCGGCTAAGTCCAACTCCAAAAAGCCCACGCAGCGACCATCGCAGGCAGCCACCAAAGTGGTATAGAGCGCTTGTCGCACCCCCCAGGCACTGCCTTCGCGGGGCAACGCCTGCGCCCAGGCCTTTCGCTCTGAGAGCGTGTAATGCGCTGCTGCGCCCTGCATCACGGCGTGGTAAAACACTTCCGCCTGGTCGACGGCATCACGTGCCAGCGCCGCACGGTACATAACGCGCGCATTTGCCGGCGTTGGCGCTTGCTGCCCCTCGGTATTGGTCATGCGTCACCTCTGAGCTGTTCAGCTATCATTTGTTCAACACACATTCGCTCACGCCCCATTTGGTCACGCTTGGGCCATCGCCTGCTTTATACTACGCAAATCAACCCTATGCGAATCAACCCTAGCAAAAGGCAGTGTGATGGACGATGCACATAACAGCGAGCACTTTACGCTGACGCCCATTGGTCATGTGGTTAGCGACTACCCGGATAAATTCGGTATTCCCCGCCAGCCAGGGCTCGCCCCTGCTGCCAATGCCCAACTGGTACTCACCGCTCCCTACAACGATCCACACGCTGTGCGCGGTTTGGAAGACTTCAGCCACCTTTGGTTGAGCTTTATTTTTCATCAAAGCCCCGAGCGCTGGTCGCCGCTGGTAAGGCCGCCGCGCCTGGGGGGCAATAAAAAAGTGGGGGTTTTTGCCAGCCGTAGCACCCACCGCCCTAACCGCCTCGGGCTCTCTCTAGTGAGGTTAGTCGGGATAGACTCCCAGCACGGTGTCGCCCTAAAGCTCCAGGGCTGCGACTTAGTCAGCGGAACCCCGGTGGTCGATATCAAGCCTTATCTACCCTGGGCCGAATCTCATCCTAACGCACTGGCCGGCTTTGCCCCTGAGACACCGTCACTCATGGAGGTTGTCTTTCATCCAGCGGCACTCGACACGCTCGCTCAGCGCCAAGACAGTGCCACCCTGCTGGCCTTAATTGAGCAGGTGCTAAGCCAAGACCCCAGGCCCGCCTACAAGCAAAAGGATAGAGGGTCTGATCGTCTTTACGGCGTGCGGCTGCGCGACGTGGACGTTAAGTTTTGCCCTCGTCAAAAAGGCGAAGCCACCACCTTAGAGGTGATGGCTATCGAGCCGTACGACCAGTAATGACACAAGCGTGGCGGTTTAAGCGGGGAAAGTTATGCCCAAACGACGACCAACTTCCTCATACGCCTCAATCACTCCGCCCAACCCCTGACGGAAGCGGTCTTTATCCAGTTTCTCACGGGTGTTGGCATCCCACAGGCGGCAGCCGTCCGGGGAGAATTCATCGCCCAGCACGACTTCACCTTTGAATACGCCGAACTCCAGCTTGTAATCCACCAGCAGCATATCGCCCTCAGCGAACAGCGCTTTGAGGATATGGTTAACCTTGAAGGTTAATACCTTCATTTTGGTTAACTGCTCAGGCGTGGCCCAACCGAAGGTTTCCGCCAACGATTCATTGATCATCGGGTCGCCCTTCTCATCGTTCTTCAGGAACAGTTCAAAGGTCGGCGGCGTAAGCGCGATGCCCTCTTCGACGCCGAGTCGTTTTACTAGGCCACCTGCGGCGATGTTGCGCACTACGCACTCCACCGGGATCATCTGCATCTTTTTGACCAGACTCTCCGTATTGGAGAGCTGCTTTTCGAAGTGAGTGGGAATGCCCGCTTCCTGCAGCCGCTCCATAATGAAGGCGTTAAAGATGTTATTGACCATTCCCTTGCGGGCCAGCGATTCCACTTTTTTGCCATCGAAGGCGCTGGTGTCATCACGAAAATTGAGCACCAACAAATCCGGATCGTCGGTGGTATACACAGATTTCGCCTTACCGGCGTAAAGTTCTTGGCGCTTTTCCATGGGGGCTCCGTAAGGGGGCAAAGGTCAATAAGTTAACGTAAATAGCCGGAGACACGCTCAAGCAGCTCGCGCTGATCATCGGCGCTGAATGCCCGCTCGCTGGCGTTAATGGCACGCAGAATCGTCTGATCGCCGTCAGGCTGCAGGGCAAGACGGATCTCTTGAGACATCTTGCGCACGTCCGCGCTGAAGACAATTTGCAGCGGATTACGGTTGCGCTCGGTTTCGGTCATATATTCAACCATAAACTCGTGACTAGCCGGATCAGCCGCCAGCAAATCACGCTGGCCTTGCTGAGCAAAGTCCAGCTCAAGGTAGTGGTGCAACTCGGCCCAGACACGGTCAACGGGTTGCGGGATAACCACTTCCCACTCGTCGTTCTGCTGGCGAATTTGCAGCGTCTGCTCATCGGTAAGACGTTGCGCCGTCCAGGAAGAGGAGACGCTGGCTGACGCGCTGCGCGAACTTAGATGGCTCTCTAGCGCCTCCAGGCAGCTAGCCATGGTTTGCCCACCACGTTCACAGCGAACCTCGCTGCTACCTGCGCGCAGCGCGCTTTGTAACCGTATTTCCGCCTGGGGGGTAACGATGACACCCTGGGAAGCGCTGCTCTGCAGCACCTCCAACTGACGACTGCGCACAAACGCTTCCAACTGCGGCCACACCGTACCGGTATCAGCGGCGACGACTAGCCAGGTTTGATCGCCCACTTCGCGGCGCTCAACGTACTCAGGTTCCAGGCCACTACCGATTGCCAGTGACTGAGGAGGACGAATTTCTGCCGCTTCGTCAAGCCGTGCACCTTGGGTGGCGGCTTGAGGAACCGGCAGCGCATCGCGATAGCGTTGAGTATTGCGGGTCTCTGGCAGCACTAGCGGCGGCGCTGGCGCGGCGTCGGTGTAGTCCAGATTACGGTCATCGTAAAAACCATCCCGCGCACAACCAGAGAGCGCGACAGCCGCTGCGAGTGCCAGCGGCACCCATTTAAGCGCACGTATTTCAAGCACAGAGCTCATCAAGCCACCTTAAGTCAACAAATCAGGTACCCAGCACAGCGGTAGGTGTGCTGGGTAGCAAAGGGTATTGCGCCGAATTACTCCTCTACGACGCCCGCTAACTGCAGCGCTTCGCTCACTGTGGCGTGGTACTTTTCCGACAGCCAGGTTAGCGGTAAGCGAATACCCGCGTCCGCGTAACCCATACGATTCAGCGCCCACTTCACCGGAATAGGGTTCGATTCTATTCCCAGATTGGTGTGCAGCGGCATCAAACGCGTATTAATTTGGTGAGCCTTATCAGAATCACCGGCTACGGCTGCCGCGCAAAGCTCATGCATCGCCCGGGGAGCAACGTTGGCAGTGACAGAAATATCTCCATGACCACCCATCAACATAAAGTCACAGGCGGTGGCATCGTCGCCGGAGTAGAGCATAAAGCCACTGCCCTTTAAGCGAGTGATTAGATCTTCCGCACGCTCTAGGTTCCCCGTAGCGTCCTTTAAACCGATAATATTATCGACTTCAGCTAGGCGTAGCACGGTTTCGTTGTAGATATCAGAGCAAGTACGGCCAGGCACATTGTAAAGAATGACCGGCAGATCACTGGCTTCGGCGGTGGCCTTAAAGTGCTGAAACAGGCCTTCCTGAGTAGGCTTGTTGTAATAGGGAGCAACCGTCAGACAATAATCTGCACCGACCTCTTTAGCGTAGCGGGTCAATTCCACTGCTTCGGTGGTGTTGTTCGAGCCGGTACCCGCAATGACGGGAATACGGCCATTGACCTCTTCAACCACACTGCGAATAACGTCAAAGTGCTCTGCGAAGGACATAGTCGTCGGTTCGCCCGTGGTGCCAGCTGCCACAATGGCATCGGTGCCATTATCGAGATGGAAGTTCACCAGACGGCGAAGCGCCTCCCAGTCGATGTCGCCATTGACCTTCATAGGCGTCGCCAGGGCGACAATGCTGCCTGTGATCATCCGTTTATTCCTCACCAGCCAAATTATGGTATCAACTATCTACGTTTTTAAGTACGTCGTGTTTTAAGCGCTATCGCGACACTCTGTATCAAGCGCCAGTATCGCACAGAGAGCAAATGGTACTCAGGCGATTCGAGCCTGTACAGCGTAAAGCGCTGCGAGTTTGCAGCCACGCTGTTTTATCGCTTTGACATACGCGGTTAGGATACGTGTAATCGCCCCCAGCAACCGCCTTAACACCCACACTCAACGAGGACGCTTCATGCCCATTGAAATTGGTCAAACCGTCACTGACTTCTCCGCCTCAGCTACCGGAGACACCACCGTCACGCTATCGGCACTGCGCGGTAAACAAGTGGTGGTATATTTCTATCCCAAGGCCAGTACGCCTGGCTGCACCACCGAGGGCGGAGACTTCCGCGACCGTAAAACCGCCTTTGATGCCGCTAATACGGTGATTCTCGGCGTCTCCCGCGATGGCCTGCGCGCCCAGGAGAACTTTAAGGCCAAGCAGGATTTCAATTTCGACCTGATCTCTGACAAAGATGAAAACGTCTGCACGCTGTTTGACGTTATCAAGCTCAAGAAGATGTACGGCAAGGAGCACCTGGGCATCGAACGCAGCACCTTCCTGATTGATAAGGAAGGCAAGCTAGCCCAGGAGTGGCGAGGTGTTAAAGTGCCTGGCCACGTTGACGAAGTGCTTGCTGCGGCTGAACAACTTAACGCGGCTGGCTAGCCCGCTTTTCTAATTTTTCTTCAACCAACCCCATTACCCGTGCAAACCCGCACGGGTAATGGATCAACCTTACTCGACCTCTTGGGCTGCCGGAGCTTGCAGCCCTCGTCGCTCCTCACGCCCTTGCAGGCTGCGCGGCCAAGCGTAGATCAGTGCCTTCAGCAGCGTTGCCAAGGGAATGGCAAAGAAAATACCCCAGAAGCCCCAAATGCCGCCGAAAAACAGTACCGCCACAATGATAGAAACCGGATGAATATTATTGGTCTCAGAGAACAAAATCGGCGCCAAAACGTTGCCATCCAGCGCTTGAATCACGCCGTAAGCCACCAGCACATACGCAAACTGCTCACTAATGCCAAAATGAAACCCAGCCACCGCAGCTACCGGCAGCGTGGCCACCGCCGCACCGATGTAGGGCACTAGCACTGAAAAACCCACAAGCACCGCCAACAGCGCCGTGTAGGGCAAACCAAAAAAAGCAAAGGTAAAGAACGCCACCGTACCCACGATGATGATTTCAATAAATTTGCCGCGGATATAGTTGGCTATTTGATCATCCATCTCGCGCCAAATACGCGATAGCAGCGTGCGCTTTTGGGGCAGCAGTGAAAGTATAAAACCGACCAGAACGTCACGATCTTTAAGCATAAAAAAGACCAGAATCGGCACCAGTACCAGATAAATAATCAGCGACATGATGTTGCCTAGCGACGCCAGCGAGAGCGTCAAGGCGCGCTGGCCCAGTTGGCTGATTTCACGGCTCGCCACCCCAATCCAGCTCTGCATCTGATCCGGTGTAATAATATTCGGGTAGCGCGCCTGCAGCTCATCCAACCATCCCTGTCCACTGGCGAACATCCGCGGCGTCTCTTGCACCAGCCCCACTAACTGATTCCAGATCAACGGCATTAGAATAAATGCCAGTGTCAGCAGCACACTAATAAAGGCCAAAAAGACCAGGATGACCGCCAGCAGATGCGGCACTCCCCGCCGGGTAAACGCGCTCACAACGCCTTGCAACAGAAACGCAATCACCAAGGCGGTAAAAAAGGGCGCCAGCATCCGCCCGAACCAAATAATCGCTGCAAAGCCCGCCACTAGAACTACTAGCAGGATCAGCGCCTCTTCGTCCGAGAAGTAGCGCTCCACCCAACTTTTTAGAATCGTGCGCAGGGTCATGGGTGCGCATCCCCAGCTTTTCTAATCCAGTACACATAAATATCGTCGCGCTGTTCACGTCCTTCCAGCGTATGCGCACTCTGGTCGGTAAACGACGCCATATCCCGCCACGACCCCGCATCCGTTGAACGTACTTCCAATAATTGCCCTGCCGCCAAGCTCGCCAAAGCCTGCTTCGCTTTTAGCAACGGCAACGGGCAATGCAGCCCACAAGCGTCAAGCACCGTGTCGGGTTGAAAGCCCCCGGTTTGCTCAGACATACACTCTCCCTCAAAATCACTTGCCTATTGACGGCATAAATGGATCAATGCTGTTGCATAAACATTTTTTCAACAAACATTCTTCAACAAACATTGTTCAATAAATCCTGTTCACTAAACCCTGTTTCATAAATCCTGTTTCATAAACCCTGCGACATACACTGTCTTTTAGCGATTGATTTCACTAGGTAGTCGATTTAACGGCACTTCCCCGTGTTTATCAATGTCACACTCTCAATCAATGCATACCCTGACCGCTATACTTAACCATCACTTAAGAGGATGCCATGCCGACCCTTCGTACTACTTACCCAGGCTGGATATGTGCGTTCGCTTGTGCCTGTGGCAGCCTACTCTTTAGCCCACCCAGCGCGGCTAGTAACGACTATGGGTTGCCAAGTTTAGGGGCGGCATCTACCTCCGTCAGCAATGAAGAGTACCGCTTGGGCCGCGCGTGGTTGCGCCAATTTCGTGCCCAAGCCCCCCAGTGGCAAGACCCGATTGCCAATGATTATTTGCAAAGCCTGATTGCCCGACTAGCACCACATAGCCAAATTAACGGCCTGCGCACGATCACCGTGATGGTCGATAACGGTTCCCTGAACGCTTTTGCCGTACCTGGCGGCGTAGTGGGTATCAATTCAGGGCTTTTCGCATTTGCTGAGGATGAAGGCGCCTTTGTCTCGGTACTCGCCCACGAACTAGGTCACCTCTCTCAACGCCACTATGCCCGGGGGAGCGCCCGCGCGTCACAGACCCAATTACCCGCTATGGCAGCTATGCTGGCAGGTATGCTGATTGCCGCCAGCGGTGGGGGCGACGTTGGTATGGCGGCCGCTATGGGCTCTCAGGCGGCACTGATTCAGGATCAACTCAGCTACTCAAGGCTATTTGAACAGGAAGCCGACAACATAGGCTTGCAGGCGATGGCCGACGCGGGCTATGACCCCCAGGCAATGGTGCGCATGTTCTCAGCCATGCAGCGTATGGCACGCCTGCAGGGCGATACGCCGCCGGAATTTTTGCTCACCCACCCGGTCTCAGATAACCGCCTAAGCGCCGCACAAGCCCGCGCTGCCCAACTCAATGTCGCCGATGCTTATACCAGCAACACCCTCTACGACATGATGCGCGCCCGTGCACTGCTGAGCATTTACACCAACACTCCCCAGCAAGCAGCTTCCCGGCTTGCTCAGGAAGGCGCCGAACAAGCCGCTCAGGACTATTTAGCCGCGCTGATCGATGCTCGCAACGGCCAAACCGACAGCGCCCTGGAGCAGCTGGATAGGCTTGCCAACCAGCACCCTGACTATGCCATGTTGCCCGCCTCCGCGGCGAGTGTCGCGCTGGAAGCTGGCCGCTACGACCAGGCCATTCAGCGCAGTCAGCGATTACTGCGCTTTATGCCCAACTACCTGCCTGCCCAGCTGACCCTGGCTGAAGCACAACTTCAGCGCGACCCTCCGGCGGCTTACCAACTGCTAAATGATATTACCGCGCAAAACCCGGAAAACCCCCAGGGCTTTAACCTGCTGGCCGAAGCAGCCGGGCGCAGCGGACACGATAGCTGGGGACATTTAGCACGCGCAGAGTATCTTCAACTGACCGGCCAGGTTGATCGCGGCATTCGCCAGCTTTCCATCGCACGAGATGCCGCCGAGCGGGAAAATGACCAGCAGGCGTTGGCAAGAATTGAGCAGCGCCGTGAAGACTTTATTGCGTATCGCGAAACGCTAAAAGATTTTAGTTGATGCCCTCAGCATGAAAAGCGCCCATGAGTTAGGCATCATGGGCGAAGTATGCTCTTAGCAGGTTAAGTCCAGCTATACTTTGAAGTTAAGCATACGTTCTAGCGGCTTTAAGGCCTGCAGGCGCAGCGCTTCATCCACCTGAATCTCACCACTCCCTTCGCGCAACGCACCCGCCAGGTTATCCAGCGCGTTCATGGCCATCCAGGGGCAGTGAGCGCAGCTGCGGCAAGTGGCACCGTTGCCCGCTGTAGGCGCTTCAAACAGGGTTTTGTCGGGCACGGCCTGCTGCATCTTGAAAAAGATACCCCGATCCGTCGCCACAATCAGCTTGTCGTTGGGCAGCTCTTTCGCCGCCTTGATCAGCTGCGAGGTGGAACCTGCCACATCGGCCAGTTTAACCACCGGCTCCGGCGATTCTGGATGCACCAGCACCGCGGCATCCGGATAAAGGCGTTTGAGGTCTTCAACGCCCTTGGCCTTGAACTCCTCATGGACGATGCAGGCGCCGTCCCACATCAACATATCGGCGCCGGTTTTATTCTGGATATAGCCGCCCAAGTGTTTGTCGGGTGCCCAGAGAATTTTCTCGCCTTTGGCTTGCAGGTGTTCAACCACCTCTACCGCAATCGACGACGTCACCACCCAATCCGCCCGCGCTTTAACCGCCGCGGAAGTGTTGGCATACACCACCACGGTACGGTCAGGGTGGGCATCGCAAAAAGCGCTAAACGCCCCCGCCGGGCAGCCAATATCCAGCGAGCAGGTTGCTTCCAGAGTGGGCATCAATATGCGCTTTTCAGGCGAGAGGATCTTGGCGGTCTCACCCATAAACCTTACCCCTGCCACGACCAGCGTGGTGGCGTCATGGCGGGCACCAAAGCGCGCCATCTCCAGCGAGTCCGCGACACAGCCACCGGTCTCTTCCGCTAGCTGCTGAATGGCGTCATCGGTGTAGTAGTGGGCGACCAAAACAGCGTTATGGGCTTTTAAAAGCCGCTTTATCTCTTCAACCCGGGCCTGATCTTCCTCTGGAATACGGGTTGGACAATAAGCGGTGGGTAGCTGAACACTCAGCTCTGCTTGCGTAGTCATAATAGTCATTGTGTCTACCACTGCGACGAACAGGGAATCCCCCTGTTAAACACTGGGTCACGGCATAGGTCATTATCGTGATACCGCTATGCCGCTCGCGTGCGCGATAGGCCGGTGCGTCTCTCGCGGAAGCCTACCGCTTTAGAATCAATTCTAGACTATTGTGGTGGGTAATTGCTGCTTGCTGCAAGCAACTTGTTACAGCAGATCCTTTCCTGCCTGCATAGCAAAACGCCCCTGGCAGTAAACTGCCAAGGGCGTTGAATTTGGTGGGTCGTGCAGGATTCGAACCTGCGACCAATTGATTAAAAGTCAACTGCTCTACCAACTGAGCTAACGACCCAAACTTGCTTTGCTGCTTACTTACTGGCGCCATCAAACATACGCCATCTACTCTAGACGTTCATTACTTAATTCAAACTGACTTAACCTAACCTCATCCAAAAAGATCAGCTGTTTGAATGGTGGGTCGTGCAGGATTCGAACCTGCGACCAATTGATTAAAAGTCAACTGCTCTACCAACTGAGCTAACGACCCGCCTGAACGGATGCATATCCTACGCTTACACCTTATTGATAGCAAGCGTTTTTTGCCTTCACTCTACAATAATCAACCATTTTCGTGCCTGCCCACATCACTCAATGCGGGCAGGCTCGCCGCCAAGTCTAAACGCTAACGGCTGTGGACAAGGTAGGGCTCAGACAATTGCGTTTAGCGGGCTTTGCTTTTCGGCTTGCGCAACGCCTGCACCGGCTTACGCTTGTGTTTATCGCGGTTCCAGCGGTTCTTCTCATCTGGCGTCAGCGCGGGCACTTTACGGGTTTCCAAGTTAGCCAGGGTAGCTAAGTCATCCACCTCATCCTGGGTGAGTTCGACCCATTCGCCGGCTTTTGCCCTTTTATCGAGGAAGATATTGCCATAACGCACGCGTTTCAGACGACTCACCGTCAGCGCCTGGGACTCCCAAAGACGCCGCACTTCACGATTGCGTCCTTCCAGAATCACCACGTGGAACCAGGTATTGATACCCTCGCCACCAAACTCCTGCACGTCGGTAAAGCGCGCGGGGCCATCTTCCAGCATAACGCCGTCGACCATCGCCAAGATATGCTCGCGCTTCACTTCCCCCATGACGCGAACCGCATATTCGCGCTCTACCTGGGTAGAGGGATGCATCAAGCGGTTGGCCAACTCGCCATCGGTAGTGAACAACAGCAAACCGCTGGTGTTGATATCCAGGCGGCCAATCGCAATCCAGCGTTCACCTTTCAGGCGCGGCAAACGTTCAAATACGGTGCGCCGACCTTCCGGGTCTTTACGGGTGCACAGCTCGCCTTCCGGCTTGTTGTACATAATGACCCGACGCGGCGACTCCTCTTCCGGACGTAGCGCCACCGGGCGGTCATCAAAACTGACCTTATCCCGCGCTTCAACGCGATCACCCAGTTTTGCCACTTGGCTATTGACTTTAACGCGCCCGGCGGAAATCGCCGTTTCCATCTCACGCCGCGAACCAAGACCTGCACGGGCCAGGACTTTTTGCAGTTTTTCACTGGTGGGGGGCGTGGTGTTATCACTCTGACTCATGGTCGTCTGACCTCACATCGGTAGTCTGCGTGCGCCCGCGCTCATCATCGTCAGCGCGCTGCGCACGTGCCGCTAGTCGGGCCTGTAAATCGGCAAAACTCAGCGGCTGGGTTAACGCCGTCTCGGCGTGCTTATCGGCTATTTCAGCCGCGGTAATCTCATCTTGCAGGGGAGGCGCATCCTGCACGGTTTTGCTCGTTTCGTCCAGTGCTTCATTGTCTGAAACGAAGCCATTCTCTTCATGAATGTCAGCACCTTTCATCATTCCCGGCTCTTCGGGTATTTCGTTCTCCTCCCAACTGGCCAGCGTATGCATGGGCGGCAGTGCATCGAGGGTTTTTAAGCCAAAATCGTCCAAAAAACTACGCGTGGTGGCGTAAACCGCCGGGCGACCTGGCACATCTCTATGCCCCACTACCCGAATCCAGCCGCGCTCCGCTAAGGTACGCATAATCGAGCTGCTCACGCTAACCCCACGCACCTCTTCGATATCGCCCCGGGTAACCGGCTGGCGGTAGGCGATCAATGCCAGGGTTTCCAGTAGCGCTCGGGAGTAGCGCTGGGGGCGCTCGTCCCATAGCCGCGACACCCACTGGGAAAGCCGCGGACGAATGCGCAACTGGTAGCCTGAAACGGTTTCCAACAGCTCCAAAGCGCCGCCAGCATGGCGCTGCTGCAAACGTTCAAGCACATCGCGAAACTCCTTGCGCGTCGGGCATTCACCTTCCAGAAAAAGGGTTTCCAAACGCTCAAAGGGCAAGGGTTCGCCAGCGGCCAGCAGCGCTGCTTCAACAATGTCATCTAAAACAATGTCATCTAACGCGGTGACGGCGTTACTCATGGCGTCTCCTCGCCGGGCTCAAAAGCGGACTCGCCATAGGTGTCATCGTCTCTCTCATCCTGCTCAAAAGCCCCCTCCTCGTCCTCAGCTAGGGCCGCACGCCGCGCGCGCACGTGAATCGGCGACAGCGGCGCATTCTGGACAATCTCTATCATGGCTTCTTTAGCCAGTTCTAAAATCGCCATAAAGGTGACTACAACGCCTGCCCGACCTTCTTCTAGGGTAAACAGTGCCTCGAAGGGGGTATAGCGTTGGTGACCGTCATCATCATTGAGCTGTTCCATAATCTTTAGCATGCGCTCGCGGGTGGACAGCACCTCACGGCTGATCTGGTGGGCCTGCACCAGCTCGGCACGCTTGAGCACATCGGAGAGCGCGCTGAGCAGCTCATCCAATTCCACCTCAGGGTGAATCACCCGGGATTCCAGCGGCGGCAAGCCTGCCTGCACACTGAACCAGTCACGCCCCATACGTGGCAGCGTATCCAGTGTCTCTGCGGCTTCTTTAAGGCGCTCGTACTCTTGTAGCCGACGGATAAGCTCGGCGCGGGGATCTTCTTCATCCTCGCCCTCTGCTTTAGGCGGGCGGGGCAGCAGCGAGCGCGACTTGATCTCCGCCAGCATAGCGGCCATTAGCAGGTACTCACCCGCCAGCTCGATCTCCATGGCCTTCATCAGCTCCACGTACTCGATATACTGGTGGGTGATGGTGGCCACGTTGATAGTGAGGATATCCAGGTTCTGACGGCGTATCAGATAGAGCAAAAGATCCAGTGGGCCTTCAAAGGTCTCTAGAAAGACCCGCAGCGCTTCCGGGGGAATATACAGATCCTCCGGCATCTGCGTAATCGGCTCATCAAACAGACGCCCAAACGAAGCGGCCGCAGGCTCGGTGACCGCGGCATCAGGATTTTCTAAATCGATAGCATCGCTTGGCGTCTCGCTCACGCGGGTCGGACTCTCTTAAGGTGGTTGAAATCAGGCAACAGTCTGACGGTGACGCGTTAAATCGCCTTGCCCGGCTAGAATCCCATCAATAGATACATCTTCATCCAGTGCATCCCAATGAATTCCACGGGCGCTCAATTCATAGCTTGCCAATTGTTGAGGTGATGCTTTAAGAAGGCGCGGGTACCAAGCCAGCGGTACGCCGACCGTTCGCCCATCGCTTAACTCAACCCAAAAATTATCTTCATCAAACGTAACTCGCTTAGGAGAAGTAGTCATGCCAGGCTCCCTCTAATATATCGCGGTGTTGAAGAATCATCGCCGTAATAGTGCGTAGCGCTTTGGCGTCGAAGCCATCATTTCTCGCCTATTGAACATCAGGTGAGAGCCAAAATTTAGCTTCAGCGCCCGCTTTAAATATATGGATGTGGGCAGGCTCTAAAGGATTACCTTCATTTGAATAGAAGAAGAACCTAAAACCCTGCAAGCGTAGCACCGTCGGCATCTAGCGCTCCTACAGTTTACAGCCTAAATACTGAATAATAGATGGTTTATCGCCACAAGGCACATGCTACCCCGCCTCCACCGCTTTGCGGTAGCGGCCAGCATAGTCAAACAGCTTGTCACGGATTTGGAAATGGCGGCCTACTTTGCGCCCTACGACAAAATCAGGGTGGCGCAGGCGTCGCTGTTCGGCGACGACTTCGTCGGCGCTTAGCGGCTGCCATTTACCGCCAGGGGCACGCAGGTGGTAGCGCAGAAAGGCAGCATAGAAAGCCCGCCGCTGGGCGGGGGTTTCCAGGGCAAACCATTCGGAAAGATGGCTACCGTCTTCGTCATGATAGATGACTTTTAAGCGCGGCAAGCCGCGCCCATTCGTCGTCGCTTCCAACTGCATGCCGCTTACCCGCAACACCTTGGCATCTTTCAGCTTAAGGGCATCTTTGAGCTTATCATCCGCGTCCACCAGCAGTTTTTCGCAACCGTGGCAGCGCCGGGCGGCAATATCATTCTCGGCCCCGCACTCATCACACACCTTAAAACGGAAACGGAAGTCACATTGATGGCGCCTCCCTTCGTCATCTTCAATCAATCCCTGGCAGCGACGGCCATAGTGCTCAATCACCAGCTCGCCATCGCGCTTGCCCCAGTACAGATTGGCGTGACCACAGGCGGGGCACTCGACCTGCACCGGCTCGCTGTCGCTATCCGGCTTCGGTTCGCCCACTTCTGGGGCGAAGATATCCCAGGGGTTACCGGCGTAATCCAGAATCAAGCAGTCGCTCTTACCCGGCGATAAGCGCAGCCCTCTACCTATCATCTGCTGATAGAGGCTCACCGATTCGGTGGGCCGTAAAATAGCGATTAAATCCACGTGTGGCGCATCAAAGCCGGTGGTCAGCACCGCCACGTTGACCAGATACTTCAGCTCTCGCGCCTTGAATGCATCGATCAGCGTCGTGCGCTCCTGGGAAGGCGTTGCGCCGGTAATCAGCGCCGCTTCTGCCCTGGGCAAATAGCCGATAATTTCTTCGGCGTGAGCCACGGTGGCGGCAAAAACCATCACCCCCTGGCGCTCAACCGCGCGTTCGACAATTTGACCAATGATGCCCGGGGTTGCCCGGCTACCCGCCACCACGCGATTAAGCGCTTCCTCCGCAAACAGACCGCTTGAAGCGGGCTTGAGCGCAGAGAAGTCGTAACCCTCAATGGCCATATCCAGTCGTTTGGGAGCGGCGAGATAGCCCTGTTTGACCATCAGCCTCAGCGGCTGCTCAAACACGCAGTCGCGAAAAAAGCTCTCCTCGCTGCCCCGCACCATGCCGTGGTGGTGGCGATAGTAGATAAACCCCTGCCCCAAGCGGTATGGCGTCGCGGTAAGGCCAAGTATTTTAAGCTGCGGATTATGCTGGCGCAGGTGCTCGATCACCTGGCGGTAGCTGGCGTCTTCATTAAGTGATACGCGGTGGCTCTCATCGATCACCAGCAGGGTAAAGTTAGCGTCGTTAAAACTGTCCAAGTTGCGCACCACCGACTGCACCGAGCCAAACACCACTTGGCGACTGGCCTCTTTGCGCTTTAAACCGGCGCTAAAAATATCCGCCTCAAGGCCATAGGCCTGGTACTTGGCGTGGTTCTGCTCCACCAGTTCCCGCACATGGGCCAGCACCAGCACCCGCCCACGCGCCAAGCGCGCTAGCTCTGCAATGACCAGAGATTTTCCGCTGCCGGTAGGCAATACCACCAACGCTGGATCGCTGGAGGCGCGAAAATGCACCACCACGCGCTTTACCGCCTCCTGCTGATAGGGGCGTAGCTGGGGCGTTGGAGATGACGGGCGTGAGACGTTAGGTGATGGCAAATTAAATAGCCTGCTATTGAACTATTACGACTTTAGTCGCGTCGTAGTAATGATGGTTTAAATAATCCCTGAACTCGCAACGTCTATCAGCGAGAAGATAATAGTGAGGTGAGTCATGACAACCAACCATTTCAGCCCTGAGTGCCCGGAATGCAGCAGCCGTCTAAAACGCCTGCCCGCCACACGGCGTGGTCAAGCCCATGTGTTCTGTATGGATTGCGGACATGATTTTGGGCGCTTTGAATACCTCGTTGAGCGCTACCGCTTAGAGCTTGAAACACTGGAAGCCAAGCTAGGACTGCCGCCGACGGGAGCAGAAGAAACACCAGCGAGCACTGCTCAGCAGCACTCTTGAGGCTGATGAAACGGCTAACGGCGGCAAAAGCCGCCGTTAACGTGGACGCTATCTCTAAAACAAACACATACTTTGAATTAGTTGAGCCAAACCCGTGCATTGCGGAATAGCCGTAGCCAAGCACCATCTTCGACCCACTCTGCCGGACGCCAGGAGTTGGTGATGGCGCGGGCGACACGCTCCGGGTGCGGCATCATAATGGTCACCCGGCCATCCGGCGTGGTCAAACCGGTAATGCCCGCTGGCGAGCCGTTGGGGTTGGCCGGGTAACGAGTGGTGGCCTGGCCATAGTTATCGATGTAGCGCAGGGCGATTTGATTGCTCGACTGCATGCTGCGCAGATGCGCGCTGTCGCGGAACGCCGCCTGTCCTTCACCATGGGCCACGGCAATGGGCAGCTTTGAACCTTCCATACCGGCGAGCAGAATCGAGGGGCTCTTCTCGACCCGCACCATGGAGACTCGCGCTTCAAACTGTTCGGACTCATTACGCACAAAGGTCGGCCAGTTTTCAGCGCCGGGAATGAGCGTTTTCAACTGCGACAGCATCTGACAGCCGTTACACACGCCCAGCGAAAAGCTGTCGTCGCGGGCAAAGAACGCCGCAAACTGCTCCCGGGCGCGCTCGTTAAATAGCACCGACTTGGCCCAGCCGCCGCCGGCGCCCAGCACGTCGCCATAAGAGAAACCGCCACAGGCCACCAGGCCTTTGAACGCTTCCAAGGACACGCGCCCTTCAAGGATGTCGCTCATATGCACATCCACTGCCTCAAACCCGGCCTTATCGAAAGCCCAGGCCATCTCTACTTGACCATTGACGCCCTGCTCACGCAGCACCGCCATAGCAGGCTTGGCGGTATTAACGAACGGCGCGCTGATATCCTCATTGACATCAAAGGACGGTGTGGCGGAGAGCCCTGGGTCACGGCTATCGAGCAGATTGTCGAATTCGTTTTTAGCGCATTCGGGGTTATCGCGCAGTGCCTGCATGCGGTAACTGGTTTCTGTCCAGGTGCGCTGGGTAAGTTGACGCGTGGTTTCCAGCAGCGGCTCTTCGAACAGCGTGACGCGTACCTGGTCGTCATAGCGGGGACGGGCAATAACGCCGCAGGTTTCGATCCCTGCAACGGCAAACTGCGCCAGCACTTCTTCGGTGTGTTGGCGATTGACCTGGATCACCGCGCCCAACTCTTCAGAGAACAGCGCGTTCAACGCCTCCACCGGCTCATCAATCATCCAGTCGAGCTTAATCTCCAGCCCGGCGTGGGCCGCAAAAGCCATTTCAAGCAGGGTGACGATCAGCCCGCCGTCGCTGCGGTCGTGGTAGGCCAGTAGCTTACCGTCACGGTTAAGGCCCTGAATGACTTCGAAGAACGCCTTAATATCTTCCGGGTCATCCACATCCGGGCAGTCGTTGCCTACTTGGCCGTACACCTGGGCCAGAGCGGAGCCGCCCAGACGGTTCTGGCCGCTGCCTAAATCGATCAAAATCAGATCCGATTCGTCTTGATCCAAGTTGATCTGCGGCGTCAGCGTCGCTAGGGCATCGGTGACGGGAGCAAAGCCGGTAACGACCAGCGAGAGCGGCGAGGTCACGCTCTTGTCTTCACTTTCGCCTTGCTCACTTTCATCGACCCAAGCCGTGCGCATCGACATAGAGTCTTTGCCCACCGGAATGGCAATGCCCAGTGCCGGGCACATTTCCATGCCCACCGCGTAGACGGCGTCATACAACGCCTGGTTTTCACCTGGGTGGTCGGCAGCGCTCATCCAATTAGCGGAGAGCTTGATGTCGCTTAGCTTGGCGATCGGCGCCGCGGCCAAGTTGGTAATCGCTTCGGCGACCGCCAAACGAGCGCTGGCCGCCGGGTTGATCAGTGCCACCGGCGGACGTTCGCCCATGGCCATGGCTTCACCGGCGTGGGTATCAAAACTTGCCGTAGTAACCGCTACATCGGCCACCGGCACCTGCCAAGGGCCGACCATCTGGTCGCGGGCCACTTGGCCGGTAATTGAGCGGTCGCCAATGGTGATTAGGAAGCTTTTGGATGCCACCGTGGGTAGCCGCAGCACCCGGTCCAAGGCTTCGCGCAGGTCGAGGTTATCCAGCATCATGCCGGAAAGCGCCGGGTCGTGGCGCTCAAATTCGCGCTGCATTTTAGGCGCTTTGCCAAACAGTACGCTCATCGGCAAATCGACCGGCTTGCTGTCAAAATGACCGTCGCGTACTTCAAGGTGGTGGGCTTCCAGCGCCTCGCCGACTACCGCATAGGGGCAGCGCTCACGCTTACAAAGCGCGTCAAAAGTATCCAAATCCTCTGGCGCGACCGCAAGCACATAGCGCTCCTGGGCTTCGTTACACCAGATTTCCAGCGGGCTCATGCCCGGCTCGGCATTGGGTACCGCACGCAGATCAAAGCGGCCACCGCGATTACCGTCTTTGACCAGCTCTGGGAGCGCGTTGGAGAGCCCGCCCGCGCCCACATCGTGGATAAAGCGGATCGGGTTGTGATCGCCCAACGCCCAGCAGCGGTCAATCACTTCCTGGGCGCGACGTTCGATCTCGGGGTTTTCACGCTGCACCGAGGCGAAATCCAGATCGGCGCTGGAGGTGCCGGACGCCATGCTGGAGGCTGCACCGCCACCCAGGCCAATCAACATCGCTGGGCCGCCCATTACAATCAGCTTGCCACCAACGGGGATATCGCCCTTCTGAACATGGTGGGCGCGAATATTGCCGTAGCCACCGGCGAGCATAATCGGCTTATGAAAGCCGCGTCGCTCGATACCGCCGTCGTTCAGCGACTCCTGCTCATAGGTGCGGAAATAGCCGGTTAAATTGGGGCGACCAAACTCATTGTTAAACGCGGCGCCGCCGATGGGGCCGTCGAGCATGATGTTCAGCGCCGACTGCATGCGCTCGGGCTTGCCGTAATCAAACGCCTCCCAGGGCTGCACAAACTCAGGAATGCGTAAATTAGACACGGTATAGCCCGACAAACCGGCCTTGGGCTTACCGCCGATGCCGGTCGCGCCCTCATCGCGGATTTCCCCGCCGGAGCCCGTCGCCGCCCCCGGGAAGGGGGCAATCGCGGTGGGGTGATTATGGGTTTCTACCTTCATCAGGATATGAATAGGCTCCTGATGAGTGGCGTAGAGCGCACGTTCTTCGTCAGCGCCGGTCAACGGCGTGGCAAAGAAGCGCCCGGCTTGGCTGCCCTTGATGACGGCGGCGTTGTCGCTGTAGGCCGAGAGCACGTTATCCGGCGATGACGCAAAGGTATTCTTGATCATCTTAAACAGCGAGTGACTCTGTGGTTCGCCGTCGATCACCCAGTCGGCGTTAAAGATTTTGTGACGGCAGTGCTCGGAATTGGCCTGGGCAAACATCATCAGCTCGACGTCACTGGGGTTACGCCCAAGCTCGTTGAAGGCATCAACCAGGTAATCGATCTCGTCTTCCGCCAGCGCCAGACCGAGTGCCTGATTGGCCGTCGCCAGGGCGTTCCGCCCGCCTTCCAAAATATCCACACTGCCCAGCGGTGCCGGGTCGTGTTGGGCAAACAGCTTAGCGGCGTCGGAGGCATCGGCTAGCACCGTTTCGGTCATCCGGTCGTGCAGCATTGCCGCCAGCGCGCTCAAACTCTCTTCATCTGGCATGGCTGTGACGCTTATGCGGTAATCAATGCCGCGCTCGATGCGGCTAATCTGACGCAGGCCGCAGTTATGGGCGATATCAGTGGCTTTAGACGACCAGGGAGATTGAGTACCTAAGCGTGGCACAACCAAAAAGCGCTGGGCATTATCGAGCACTTCCACACTCGTGTGAGCGCCGTAATCGAGCAGCTGAGCTAAGCGCTCGCGGGAGGCATCATCAAGCTCTTGGTGGTGATCTTTGGTGTTCACATCAACAAAATGAACATAGTGGGCAGACAGCGCTTCCACCTCGGGCACACGTTCACGCAGCACCGTTAGCAGCCGAGCATGACGGAAGGCAGAAAGGGCGGGCGCGCCTCGCAGTTCGAGCATATCCTGAAGCCTCTAGAGCAGGGAAATTCGAGCAGGGAAATCACCAGGCCGCAGTACGGCCGTGCTTTTTTAGTAACGGAAAGCCACTATGATACTGGAAACCAGCCGCCACACGAAATCAACAAGGTGACAGCCTGCTCCTGGCTGGGTATCGTGGCAGCTTGTTTCATGCCGACAAGACGCCATGCTGACGTTGATTTGCCGACATTTAGTAACCCGCGCCAGCGCTTATTATGCGCTGATCGCCGTTACGCTTTTGACTCTGGTACCTACCCTCTCCCTGGTTCCTCCCGGCGAGCATCTGATGCAGATCACTGCAAAAGATTTTATTACCGTTCACACCCGTAACACGCCCACCACTTACTACGAAGGTCGCCAAGGCCCTACCGGCTTTGAGTACGAGCTAATGCACCGCTTTGCCGACTACCTTGGGGTGAGCCTTAACCTTAACGCCCGCCATCACCCTGAAAGTGTGCTGCCAGCGGTACGTGAAAACGGCGATCTGGGGGCAGCTGCCCTCCCTCTACTGCCCAATACGCCAGGTATTTACTACACCCGGCCAATCATTCAGATGCAGCCACTTGTGGTATACCGGCGTGGACTGAACGGTATTAGTGAGCCAAGTGACCTCGTTGGTCTGGAGCTGGGTACACTTAGCAAAGCGGGCACCAGCGAAGCGCTGCGCGATCTGCAGGTTCGCCACCCTACCCTGAGCTGGAAAGAGTCCCATGAGCTGGAAGTCGCTGAACTGCTGGCGCGGGTTGAGAACGGCACCCTGGACGCAGCGGTTATTTTTGAGCACCAGTTTCGTTTAAACCGGCTGTTTTTCCCCAACGTTGAGCGTGGTTTTATCCTCGGCGACCCGCTCTCAATGGCCTGGGCCGTGCCCAGCGGTCGCGGCTTGGGTTTACTCGAGGCCGCTAATCGTTTTCTCCAAGACCTGCAGGAGAGCGGTACGCTTGATCGGCTAGTCAGCCGCTATTTTGGCCATGACGACTACTTAGAGTATGTCGGCACGCGTACTTTTCTTGATCACCTGGATGCACGCCTGCCCCGCTACACGGATCTATTCCAACAGTCTGCTCGGGAAACGGGGTTTGATTGGAAGCTGCTCGCTGCCGTGGGCTACCAGGAGTCTCACTGGGATCCTGATGCTGTTTCGCCAACGGGGGTGCGCGGCTTGATGATGCTGACCAACCCCACCGCTAGCGAGATGGGCGTCAGCGACCGTACCGATCCAGCCCAGAGCATTGATGGCGGCGCTCGCTATCTGCGCAGCATTAAAGACCGTTTGCCGGCAAGCATCACCGGTGATGACCGTCTATTCATGGCTATGGCTGCTTATAATGTGGGCCTAGGCCACTTATATGACGCTCGCAAGATTACCGAGATGCGTGGCGGCGACCCCGACAGGTGGGCTGATGTGCGCGCTGCGCTACCCCTGTTGCAACAGCGTGAATGGCATAGCCAAACACGCTATGGCTATGCCCGGGGTGGCGAGCCGGTGATATATGTACGCAATATCCGCCGCTACTACGAAATGATTGAGTATGTTGAGCGCAGCCGCCAACAGTTTTTCCAACTAGAACAAACGCCTGTCAACGATGATCCACTGCTATTGTTTGAGCTTGTGCCGCCGCTAAATTAACGTGAGGATGCAATGCCCTTTCTCATTGCCCGTGCTGCACATTGGCTACCGATTATTGCTGCCTGCTGTGCCGTTACACTTGTCGCTCTTCATCCTAATATTAGTTCTACCGCGCTGACGCTTGTGGCGCTTGCCCAACTGAGTACGCTTAAAGGCGTTCGTTGGCTCACTTGCCTGCTATGCGTTAGCGCTATTGGCCTACTGTTGCCAGGGCTTATTAGCTACCTGACCCCGGAAAGCTGGGTCACCACTGAGAGTTGGCAAACGCTGACCCATTGGGCGCAGCCCATAGCATTTGAAGGTTTCCGTGCACCGCTGTTAATGACACTGGCCCTTCAGTTGAGCGCGCTCGCGATACTGCTCCGTCAGCGTGCCCGTTTAGGCGCGCCACTACTGCTGCTCGCAGCCCTACTACTGACGGGTTTACAGCTGATACCCAGCAGCCAAAATTTTGCACCGCTGCTGCGCTATACGGCCGACTGGCCTGGTCTGCTGACGTTAGGTCTATTACTGTTGTGCCAAAACCTGCTGTCAGTGCGCTACTGGCGCGGCAAACGCTATTTGACTAACGCGCTTTGGCCAGCCTGCGGACTGCTCATCGCGGTACTGCTACTCTGGGAAAAGCTTCACCATGAGGCCGAACAGACGCTCTATCACCAGGTTGGAGCACAAGCTCAGCAAGCCACTCACCAGCTCTCTTTTGAAATCGACACCCACTTAAATGCCATGCGCGGTTTCGCGCGTATTTGGCAACTACAGAGGTCGCTACCAACCTACCAACAGTGGACAGATCAAGCGGCGGGTTACCGTCAGGACTTTGCCTATTTAATCAACATTGCCTTTATCACGCCTGATAGCGTCATAGACCACGTTTACCCCATTACCACGCTCAACTTAAGCCTCTTGGGACGACGCCTTTTTGACGTTCAACCGGCAGGGCGAGATGCGCTTGAACCAGCCCTCCGGGGGCAGCAAGAGGGCAGTACCGATGTTATTGAGCTACTCCAGGGTGATCCAGGCGTCATCCACTACTTCCCAGTACTTAATGCTGATGGCGTTCCTTTAGGCGCAGCAGCGATGGCGGTAAGCTTCCCTCTGTTTGCTGAAGCGCTGTTTGCCCGACTTCCTGCCGAGGAAGGCGTTATTCGCTGGCACAACGGCACTCAGCTGCTAGCGCAACACGGCAACGCTACCCAACCAGGCCCCTGGGTGTTCGACTCTCAGGTAAATTTGTTGGATAAAACGCTCACGCTGTCCTATCAACCACGCTGGGAGTACCTGGCCAGCCAGCTCTCGCGGCTACCAACCATTAGCCTGGTCACCGGGTTAATCTTGACGTATTTACTCTATCTCGTGCTGTATACCTTTCAGCGTCTGGGGCATCAGCACAGCGCTATGCAAAACAGCAATGCCGTCCTGCAACAGGAAATACGCAAGCGCAGCAAGTTACAGCAGGAAGTTGAGTGGCTGGCACGCCACGATGAATTAACTGGGATTGCTAACCGTCGTCACTTTTTAGAACAGGTCGACGCCTTGCAGGAGGTACGCCCAATCAGCCTGGTGCTGTTCGATATCGACTATTTTAAACGGGTTAACGACCATTTAGGACACTTAGTCGGCGATGAGCATTTACACTTTTTTGCACAATTGGGTAAATCGCATATCGAATATCATGGCGGTATTTTCGCCCGTTACGGCGGTGAGGAGTTCGTCGCCTGGCTGCCTGACCACCCCCTACCCTCAGCGTTTAAGGTGGCGGACGAACTGCGTCAAAAGCTGGCCTCATCAAGCCTCTCCCATGCCGACGGCACACCACTCACGTTAAGCGCCGGGGTTGTCACTTTTGATTGCCCTGAAGACGTCGACATAGCACGCATGATGCAAACCGCTGACGAAGCGCTCTACCACGCCAAACACAACGGGCGTAACCGGGTCGAGGGCGGTGAACTCAATACAACGGAAGATGCCTAGCGCTTACTGACCCGCCGACGCTCGCCGCGCGGCAAAAAAACGCTTTAGCAGTTTTTGCGAGGCCGAGGCCAGAACACCACCAGACACCTCTATCTGATGGTTAAACCACGGCTGCGCCAATAGGTTAGCTTTTGATTCAACCATGCCCGCTCGGGGCTCGGCGGCGCCATACACTAACCGCGCCAAGCGCGCGTGTATCATCGCACCTGCGCACATCATGCACGGCTCTAGGGTGACAAACAGCGTACAGCCCTCAAGCCGATAGTTACCCTGGCGCTTGCCCGCTTCCCGCAAGGCACGAACTTCCGCGTGGCCGCTGGGGTCGCAGCTAGCCACCGGCGCGTTACAACCTACGCCAATAATTTCCCCCTGCGCATCGACAACCACCGCCCCCACGGGCACTTCGCCTGCGGCAGCGGCCAAGTGGGCTTGGTCGAGCGCCCGGTACATGTAAAATTCATCGCTGCGCATAAACGTAAACTCCGCTAAGGTAGCTAAACGATCGTATGAAAGGCTTGTCCACTGCCGTAGCAAATCACTTTCATCGACAGCATTCGATTGAGACAGCCGCAAGGATACCGAGAATGACAGACGCGCTAAATAAACTGGTAGCGTTACTGGAGCTAGAAACACTGGAAGAGACGCTATATCGTGGCCAGAGTCAGGATTTAGGCTTTCCTCAGCTCTATGGTGGCCAGGTACTCGGCCAAGCGCTCGCAGCCGCGGCGCGTACAGTGCCTGTGGAGCGCCGGCCGCACTCTCAGCACGGCTACTTTCTACGCCCCGGTGACCCCCACCGTCCCGTTGTCTATCAGGTGGATACCATTCGCGATGGCGGTAGCTTCACGACTCGCCGCGTCACTGCCATTCAGAAAGGCCGGCCGATCTTCTTCTGCAGCGCCTCCTTTCAAAGTGAAGAAGCGAGCTTTAGCCATCAACGCGCCATGCCGAATGTGCCAACCCCCGAAGCGTTAATCGAAAGCGGCGAGGCCAAGCACGACCGCTTTCCCGGCCACCCGATTGAGTTTGTGCATCTACCCGGCAACCCCGGCAATGGCACGCCTGCAGGCCAATGCTTATGGTTTCGTCTTTCCGGCACGCTGCCAGACGACCCGGCATTGCACCGCCATCTGCTCTCTTACGCTTCTGACTTCAATTTACTGACCACCAGCCTGATTCCCCATGGTATTGAGTACCGCGACCCCAAACTGCGCATCGCCAGCCTTGACCATGCTCTGTGGCTCCACCAAGACACCCGTCTGGATGACTGGCTGCTATACGTTATCGACTCCCCTTGGGCAGGCGGTGCTCGCGGGCTGGCGCGGGGGCATATTTACAGCCGCGATGGCCGCTTAGTGGCCTCTACCGCTCAGGAAGGGCTGACGCGCTATTCAAAAGACTAAACAGGCAGTCTCTCAAAACACTTACGCCCGCAAGAAGCGGGCGTAAGTCAGCGAACAAGTTAGGGGGTTAGCCGCCGTAAACGTCGTTAATTGACTGCAGCGGGTAGTGCGCTGGGAATGGCTTACGCGCCACGCCAGAATCAACCGCGGCCTGGGCTACCGCCGAGGTAACCCGCGCCAGTAGACGAATATCGACCGGCGTGGGAATGATGTACTCGCGGCCAAAGCTCATTTCTGTACGCTCGTAGGCGTTGAGCACTTCCTGGGGTACCGGTTCACGGGCCAAGTCTTTCAGCGCATGCACCGCCGCTAGCTTCATCTCTTCATTGATGCGCGTGGCGCGAACATCCAAAGCGCCGCGGAAGATAAAAGGAAAGCCCAGCACGTTATTGACCTGGTTCGGGAAGTCCGAACGGCCGGTCGCCATGATCACATCCGAACGTACTGCACGAGCAACATCAGGGTGAATTTCTGGATCTGGATTGGTGCAAGCAAAAATCACCGGATCGGGCGCCATTTTCTTCACCTGCTCAGCGGACAGCAGCCCAGGGCCTGACAGGCCGATAAAGACGTCCGCGTTTTCGATGGCATCGTCTAGGGTGCGCATCTCGGTATCGCGGGCAAACTCGGCTTTATATTCGTTAATGCCCTCACGATCAGTGTGAATAACGCCACGCCGATCCAGCATCACCAGGTTATCTTTACTAGCGCCACAAGAGATCAGCAGCCGCATGCAGGCAATCGCCGCCGCCCCTGCGCCCATACAGACGATTTTGACGTCTTCGATTTTTTTACCGGCGATATCCAAGGCATTCAGCATGCCGGCCGCCGTGACAATCGCAGTGCCGTGCTGGTCATCGTGGAAGACAGGGATACTGCAGCGCTCAATCAGCGCTTTTTCAATTTCAAAGCACTCCGGCGCCTTAATATCTTCAAGATTGATGCCGCCCCAGGTATCGGCAATCCGCGCTACGGTATCGATAAACGCCTGCGGGCTTTCTGCATCCACTTCGATATCCACGGAGTTGATGCCCGCAAAGCACTTGAACAGCACGCCTTTACCTTCCATTACCGGTTTGCTGGCCAACGGGCCTAGGTTACCCAGACCAAGAATAGCGCTGCCGTCGGTAATAACCGCGACCAAATTACCCTTGCCGGTATAGCGGTACGCATTTTCCGCATCCCGAGCAATTTCAAGCACTGGCTCAGCCACGCCTGGGCTATACGCCAACGCCAAATCCCGTGCAGTCGCGGTGGGTTTGGTCAACTCCACCGAAAGCTTACCGGGAATCGGTTTCGCGTGATAATCCAAAGCAGCCTGCTTATTTGCATCCGTCATGGTCAGAGTCCAGTTAACATAAAGTAGATAAGTCATTTCAGAATATAGAAAAAACCATAGCGCCTCAAGCGCGCCGTCAACTTACAACGAAACGCCCGTTTAACTGAATTATCCCTTCACATTCGTCACATTTAGCCATTATTTACTGAAACTTATGCAAACAGAACTTACCTATAATGGTTTGCTTATTGCTGCAACACAGCATTTATGGAAAAATTTTCCAAACGCCGCTTATAAGGCAAGCATATTTAGCTAACAAAAAACCCACGCCGGGGCGTGGGTTTTGCGCGAGCTTCGCCTGTTCTGAACAGGCACGCTGGCGATATGGCTTATCCGACTGGGATTAGCCGCGCTTAACAGCAGCGCCGAAACGCTTGTTGAAGCGCTCTACGCGGCCACCAGTGGTCGCTTGCTTCTGCTTACCAGTGTAGAACGGGTGGCAGTTGGAGCACACATCCAAAGAGAAGTCCTGACCAGAGGTCGTACCTACTTGGAAAGTGGCGCCGCAAGAACAGTTGGCGGTGACCGTGTTGTAATTCGGGTGAATACCTTGTCTCATCTCGAGCCTCACGAAGCTATATGCCGCCACCTGATCTCGTGCCAGGTACCGCATACGGGTTTGGAAAAAACGACTAACCGGTTAGCCGCCCTGTCGTTACGATAGTCTTTAGGGACACTTCCCAAAGAAAGAAAGATCGTTAAGATTTAGAGCGGTCGCATATTCTAGCAAAACTAACGCCGGAGGCCAATTGGCTGACTCTTTTTCTTCGCAGGCATCTTCGCAAAGACCGTCTCAAGCACTCGATCATGTGCTTAAGGTAGCTCTGCCCTCGCCGCTGCGCCGCCTGTTCGACTACCTGCCATCCAAGCACGCACCCTCCTGCGGCTGGCAGACGGGGCTGCGAGTGCGAGTGCCCTTTGGGCGTCGCGAAGTCGTCGGCGTGGTCGTTGAAATGGCCGACCATAGTGACCTGCCACACAGCCAGCTGCGTAGCATCAGTGAAGCACTGGATGATGCCCCACTGCCGGAAGATTGGCTGTGGCTATGCCGCTTCGCCGCCCGGTACTACCAGCACAGCCTGGGCGACACCCTGCACCACGCTATGCCCGCGCGACTGCGCCAGGGCCACCCGATGGCCGGTCGCACCCAAACCCTTTGGCTTGCCCAGGGCGAAGACGCCGAAGAAACACTCAGCCGAGCACCTAAACAAGCGGCGCTGCATGCACTGCTGCGCCAGCACCCCCACGGGCTGCCCGGGCGCGCGGTTAGCGCCCATGGTTTTGCCCGCGACCAGCTATTAGCGCTAGAGAAGAAAGGCTTAGCGACCAGCCAGGAACACATCCTGATGGCCCCAACGCCGCCCAGCGGCAACTTATTGGCAACCCCAGCGCTACCCCTTAACCGTGAGCAGGCAACGGCGCTGGCAGCGCTGCACGAAAAGCTCGGCGGCTACCACCCCTGTTTGCTCGAAGGTGTCACCGGCAGCGGTAAAACGGAAGTCTATCTTCAACTGATTGAAGCCATCGCCGCCAAGGGCAAACAGTCGCTGGTACTGGTGCCGGAAATTGGCCTCACCCCACAGACGCTCGCGCGCTTTAGAAGCCGCTTTCGCGTTCCCGTGGTGGCGCTGCATTCCGGCCTCACCGACCCCGAGCGTTTAGACGTGTGGGAAGCCGCCGCCAGCGGCCGGGCGCTGATTATTATTGGCACCCGCTCGGCGATTTTTACCCCGTTGGCCAACCCCGGCGCGATTATTGTCGACGAGGAGCACGACGGCTCCTACAAACAGCACGACGGCTTGCGCTACCACGCCCGGGATTTAGCCGTGGCGCGAGCCCATTACCATAAGATTCCGCTGCTAATGGGCAGTGCCACCCCCTCCCTGGAGAGCCTGCACCAGGCGCTTAGCGGCGCCTACCGCCATCTTCGCCTGACCCAGCGCCCCAGCCAGCACCCGCCAGCCAAATTAGAACTGATCGACCTACGCCACCAGCGTCGTCAGGGCGGCCTGCTACCCGGTGCCATTAAGGCGATTAAAAGCACCTTGAGCGCTGGCAAACAGGTGCTGATTTTTATCAATCGCCGCGGCTTTGCCCCGACGCTTGCCTGCCACGCCTGCGGCTGGATGGCCGATTGTAACCAGTGCGACGCGCGCATGACGCTGCACCGCCAGCCACCGCTGCTGGCCTGTCACCACTGCGATAGCCGCCGCGCCCTACCGGATGCCTGCCCCGAGTGCGGCAGCGGCGACCTGCGCGCCCTGGGTAGCGGCACAGAGCGCACCGAAGAGACGCTGCAAACGCTGTTTCCAAAAACGACTATCCACCGCATCGACCGTGACAGCACCCGACGGAAGGATAGCTTTGAGCAAGTGTTAAAAGAGATACAGCGCGGTGAGCCCTGCGTGTTGGTCGGCACTCAAATGCTTGCCAAAGGCCACCACTTGCCCCACGTTACTTTGGTGGTTGTCGTAAATGCCGACGGCGGATTGTATGCGGCAGATTTTCGCGCCCTCGAACATAGCGCCCAGTTGCTCGAACAGGTGGCAGGCCGTGCGGGGCGCGCCGCCCACCCTGGCCGTGTGCTGGTGCAAACCCTGCACCCCGACGACCCTCACTTGGGTCAGTTGGCCGAACATGGCTACGGGGCGCTGGCGCGCAACATGCTCGAAGAGAGGCGCATCGCCCAACTGCCGCCGTTCTGCTTTATGGCGTTGCTGCGCATCGAAAGCCCCAAAGAGGAGACCGCTCTGGCGACGGCGCAACAGGCCGCCCAGGCCCTGCGCCAGTGGCTCAAAGAGTCCCGCGTAGCCACTCGCTGCCTAGGGCCAGTGCCCGCCCCGATGGAAAGACGCCAGAACCGCTACCATTTACACGTTATGCTAGCCGCCGATAAACGCAGCCAATTGCACCCCGCCGTTAGCTGGCTGGTGCAGTGGCTGGAAGCTAATCGCGAGGCGCGCAAAGTACGTTGGTCGATAGATATCGACCCCCAAACGCTCTCCTAAACACTCTCCTAAATCGTGGCTTACCATCACGCGGCTTTGAAACTGCGGCCCAATTGCCGATAATAGCTGCCTTACCGACGCACCTTTTACAGCTGCGCGTTAGCACACGCCGCCACCGACGACACCGGATACCTCAATGAAAGATACGATAGTTTCACTGCTCGAAGGCGCAGTCACCGCGCTCAAGCACCAAGGCGTGCTGCCCAACGACCTACAACCCAGCATCAAAGTCGACCCGACTAAAGACAAGGCCCACGGCGATTACGCCACCAATCTGGCACTGATGCTGGCCAAACCGGCTGGCAAAAACCCGCGCGAATTAGCCAATGCGCTGGTTGAAGCGCTGCCCGACAGCGACGCCATCCAAAAAACCGAGGTTGCGGGCCCCGGCTTTATCAATTTTTTCGCCGCCGCCGACGCCGCGGCGCAAATCGTTGCCCAGGTGCTCGACTGCGGCGACACCTTTGGGCGCAGCATGGCAGGTAAAGGGGCAAAAGTTCAGGTCGAGTTCGTTTCCGCCAACCCCACTGGCCCGCTCCATGTTGGTCATGGTCGCGGCGCGGCAATTGGCGACTGTCTCTGCCGCCTGCTCGAAGCCACCGGTTTTGATGTCACCCGCGAGTTCTACTACAACGACGCGGGCGCCCAGATCGCCAATCTGGCCCGTTCAGTGCAGGCGCGGGTAAAAGGCCTGGGCCCTGACGATGAAAGCTGGCCCGAAGATGGCTATCGCGGCGAATATATCGTCGATGTCGCCAACGACTACTTGGCAGGCAAAACGGTCAGCGCCGATGACCGCGAAGTCACCGCCAAAAAAGATCCTGACGATTTAGACGCCATTCAAGCGTTTGCCGTGGCGTGGCTGCGTCGCGAGCAGGATCTGGATCTCAAGGCCTTCGGCGTCGAGTTTGACGTCTATTTCCTGGAGTCATCACTCTACGAAGATGGCAAGGTAGACGCCACCGTTGAGAAGCTGGTGAGCGCGGGCCACACCTATGAAGATGACGGCGCCATGTGGCTACGCACCACCGACTTCGGTGATGACAAAGACCGCGTGATGCGCAAACGCGACGGCGGCTACACCTACTTCCTACCCGATGTGGCCTACCACCTGGACAAGTGGCAGCGCGGCTTCAAAACCGTGATCAACGAACAGGGCGCCGACCACCACTCCACCGTCACCCGCGTGCGCGCCGGTTTACAGGCGCTGGAGGTGGGCATCCCCAAAGGCTGGCCCGACTATGTGCTCCACCAGATGGTCATGGTGACCCGCTCTGGCGTTGAGGTGAAACTCTCCAAGCGCGCCGGTAGCTACGTCACCGTGCGCGACTTGATCGATGAAGTGGGCCGCGATGCCACGCGCTTCTTCCTCGCCGCACGCCGCGCCGACTCACAGCTCACCTTTGATATCGACCTGGCCCGCTCCCAGTCCAACGACAACCCGGTTTACTACATCCAGTACGCCCACGCCCGGGTATGCAGCATGCTGCGCAAGGCCCAGGATGCCGGCCAACCGTTTGATCACGCGCTGGCGCTGGCTAATCTTGCGCTACTCGACAGCGACCAGGAGAAAGCTGTGCTGAACCGTTTGGCGCGCTTCCCTGAAGTTGTTGAAACCGCGGCCAAAAATCGCGAGCCCCAGCAGGTTGCTCAGTATCTGCTTGATCTTTCAGGCGATTTCCACACCTGCTACAACGCCGTCAAAGTCATGGTCGAGGATGACACCCTACGCAATACGCGTTTGGCACTGGGCCTCGCCACCCGTCAAGTGCTACGCAACGGGCTTGATTTAATGGGGGTTAGCGCCCCAGAGGAGATGTAAGCAATGGCTAGCCCGCGCAAAAAGCCCGCCCCTCGCCGCGGCGCCACATCGCAGCGCAAGTCCAATCGCAGTTCAGGCGGCGGCTTTCGCCTACCCGGCTGGCTGTGGGGCCTTGCTGGCATGGCCGCTGGTTTCTTTTTGGCGCAGCACCAGCACGGTACCGCTCCCTGGCAAGAACAACCGAGTGACACGCCCCAAGCCACAGTGATGCCCAAACCCTCGGGCAGCGAAGAGCGCGCTGCCGCCCGGGAAACCGAGGAGGCCGCCGAGCCGTCAATGCCGACGTTTGAGTTTTACACCCTGCTGCCGGAAACCGAGGTCATTGCCCCAGGCGTTTCGCTGCCGTCAAGCGTTGTGCGCCCAGAGGCGCCAGAACCCACAGCGGATAGCGAAGCGGCCGCTGGCGCAGCAGGCGACGACCCTATCGCCCAGGTCATTGCCGCCAATACCCGGCCTGAGGATCAGGTGTCAGCAGCCCAAAAAAATGAAGCGGCCACCAACACCCCAGGGCGCTATATGCTTCAGGCGGCCTCATTTCGCGAAGCAAGCGACGCCGAACAGCTGCGCGGTCGACTGCGTAATTTAAGCCTGCTGGCAGAAATCAGCGAAGTACAGGCCGACGGCAATACCTGGCACCGCGTACAAGTAGGGCCTTACGAGGACACCCGTGAGCTGAACCGAGCTCAGGATTTAATGAATACCCAAGGTATCGAACCGCTGCTTATTCAACTGCAAAACTGATAATCCCCGGCTGAATACCCTGCGGGCGGTTGATTTTTTATCAGCCGCCCGCATTTTGTTGTGAATCGCTTTTTTTACGGCCGCCAGCAGCGGCCGATCAGTCATCGGGAGCACGCCTCCCCCCAAGGAGTTATCTCCATGACCACCATTGTCTCTGTCCGCCGTGGTAACCAGGTCGCCCTCGCTGGCGACGGCCAAGTGTCGCTGGGCAATACCGTAATGAAGGGTAACGCCAGCAAAGTGCGCCGCCTCTATCGCGGCAAGGTACTGGCCGGGTTTGCCGGGGGCACCGCGGACGCCTTCACCTTATTTGAGCGCTTTGAAGCCCAGCTGGAAAAATACCAGGGCCATTTGACCAAGGCCGCCGTTGAGCTGGCCAAAGATTGGCGCACCGACCGGGCGCTGCGCCGCCTGGAAGCGCTGCTCGCCGTCGCCGATCATAGCGCCTCGCTGATCATTACCGGTAACGGTGACGTAGTCGAACCCGAGCGCGGCATTATTGCCATTGGCTCTGGGGGCAACTTCGCCCAGGCCAGCGCCCGAGCGCTACTGGAAAACACCGAACTTTCGGCGCGTGAAATTACCGAGAAGTCGCTTTCGATCGCTGGTGATATCTGTGTATTCACCAACCACCACGTGACCCTCGAAGAGCTGTCGATTGACGATCGCTAACCTGCGATCCCCAAACGCCGCTCACTGCACACTAAGGTTACTTATATGACTCAGATGACACCCCGCGAAATTGTTCACGCCCTGGATCAGTACATTATTGGTCAACAGGATGCTAAACGTGCCGTTGCCATCGCCCTGCGCAACCGCTGGCGCCGCATGCAGCTTGACGATGACCTGCGCCCGGAAGTTACGCCCAAAAACATTTTGATGATTGGCCCCACCGGTGTCGGTAAGACCGAAATTGCCCGCCGTTTGGCCAAGCTGGCCAAAGCGCCGTTTATCAAGGTTGAAGCGACCAAGTTTACCGAAGTTGGCTACGTAGGCCGCGACGTTGAGTCAATTATTCGCGACTTAATGGAAGCCGCCATCAAGATGGTACGCGAACAGGCCAAGGAAGAAGTCAGCCACCGCGCCGAAGATGCGGCTGAAGACCGCGTACTCGATGCCCTGCTACCGCCGCCGCGGGGCCAGGAAGATAAGCCCCGCGAAGACAGCGGCACCCGCCAAACCTTCCGCAAGAAGCTGCGCGAGGGCCATCTGGACGATAAAGAGATCGATATCGAGATCTCCTCCCAGGGCCCAGGCATCGATATCATGACCCCGCCGGGCATGGAAGAGATGACCAGCCAACTGCAGAGCATGTTCTCCAACATGGGCCAGCAGAAGCGTGAACACCGCCGCGTTACGGTGAAAGAGGCGCTGGTACTGCTGCGCGATGAAGAAGCCGGCAAACTGGTCAACGAAGAAGAGATCAAGGCCCGTGCGGTCTACTCGGTGGAACAACACGGCATCGTGTTCCTGGACGAGATCGATAAAGTCGCCAAGGGCAGCGGTCAATCCAGTGGTGGCGAAGTCTCCCGTGAGGGTGTTCAGCGCGACCTGCTGCCGCTGATTGAAGGCTCTACCGTGTCAACCAAGTACGGCATGGTCAAGACCGACCATATCCTGTTTATCGCTTCTGGCGCGTTCCATCTGTCGCGCCCGTCGGATCTGATTCCTGAACTGCAGGGGCGGTTACCGATTCGCGTTGAGCTTGACGCGCTAACGCCCAACGATTTCAAACGCATCCTTACCGAGCCTTCCGCGTCGCTGACCAAGCAGTATCAGGCGCTGCTGGCCACCGAAGGGCTCGACATTGAGTTCACTGCCGATGGTATCGAGCGTATCGCCCAGATCTCCTGGCAGGTTAATGAAGGCACCGAGAATATCGGCGCCCGCCGCCTGCACACGGTAATGGAGCGGCTGTTGGAAGAAGCTTCTTTCAGGGGCGGCGATATGGATAGCCCGCTGGTCATTGATGGCGACTACGTCAATGCCCAGCTTGGCGAACTGGCGGTCGACGAAGATCTATCGCGGTATATTTTATAAGCTGCGCCTCGCGTTATTATCAGCACTGGTATAGTCAGCATTGGTATAGCCAGCAACAGCAAGCCCGCTCTCTGCGGGCTTGCTGCTATGTCAGTCGCTTCTATGACACTGAGCGATGAGGTCTCATTATGAATGCCCCTACCCCCACTCGGGTTCACTACCATAAGCAGGCCCGCGAGTTGGAACTTGGCTACGCCAGCGGCGAAAACTACCGGCTGCCGGTAGAGTTACTGCGTGTCTATTCACCTTCTGCCGAGGTGCGCGGTCACGGCGGCGACACGGCGGTACTACAAGTGGGTAAAAAAGATGTCGGCCTGCAAAATATTACCCAGGCAGGCAACTACGCGCTGAAACTGCACTTTGACGATGGTCACGACAGCGGGCTGTTCAGTTGGAACTACCTGTTGGATCTCGCTTGCCACCAAGAGGCCTACTGGAACAATTACTTGCAGCGCTTAGAAGAAGCCGGTGCCTCGCGAGAGCCTGCCAGTATTCAATTCAAGCAGCTGTGACCGCACGCCTCAGACAAGACGAAGACAAGTCAGGGTGGAGAAGGCTACAATGACGCTAACTTCTTTATCGCGTCGGCCCATGGGTCAAAAGACTGACGGTCGATTTGCCACCGCCTCGAATTCGGGAGCTACTGCCCAATGAGCCCCACAGAAAAACGCACTACTGACTTTGGTTTTCAGGAAGTCCCTGTTGATGAAAAAGCCTCGCGAGTAGCTGATGTCTTCCACTCGGTAGCTGCCCGCTACGATGTAATGAACGACCTGATGTCCATGGGTATACACCGGATATGGAAGCGCATGACCATCGAGCGTGCAGGCGTGCGCCCCGGTCACCACGTGCTGGACATCGCCGGCGGCACCGGGGATTTAACCCTTAAGTTTTCTCGTTTGGTTGGCCCCCGGGGCAAAGTCGTACTCGCCGACATCAATGCCTCGATGCTCAAAGTAGGCCGCGACAAGCTGATGGATAACGGTGTAGGCGGCAACGTTGAGTATGTGCAAGCCAATGCCGAAAGCCTGCCGTTTCCTGACAACAGCTTCGACTGCATCACCATTGCCTTTGGCCTGCGCAACGTCACCGACAAGGACGCCGCACTGCGCTCCATGACCCGCGTGCTTAAACCCGGCGGACGCTTGTTGGTACTGGAGTTCTCCAAGCCCAACAACCCGCTGCTATCCAAAGCTTACGACGAATACTCCTTCCGCCTGCTGCCCAAAATGGGCGAACTGGTGGCAGGCGATGGCGATAGCTATCGTTACCTGGCGGAGTCGATTCGCATGCACCCGGATCAGGAAACGCTCAAAGCCATGATGGAAGATGCAGGGCTCGAGCGGGTCGAGTACACCAACCTGACCGGCGGTATCGTGGCCCTGCACCGCGGCATTAAGCTATGATTTTTGTTGCTCTGATTTTTGGTGCCCTGATTTTGTGTGCTCTGACGTTTTGTGCCCTGACATTCACTGCCAAGAGGTCAGCATGCTGGTAACCCCGACCCTGCTGCTGGCCGGTTGTGAACGCACGCTCAATGCCCTACTCGCCCGTGATCCGGCGGCGCCTGCACGGCTGGCCCAGCTGGCAGGCAGTCGATTACTGGTGCGCCTGGAGCAGCCTCATTTAGCGCTGGTCATTCACTATCATCACGCCGGGCTCGACCTGATGCGCGGCGATGACGTTGATGAAACCGACGTAGACGCCGTGGTCGAACTCACCTCAGAAACGTTTTCAGAGTGGCTCAGCGGGGCGTCGGTTGAACGTCTTATGTTTGACGGCAAGCTAGCCGTGCGCGGGCGTATTCATCTGCTTGAAGCCACCCGCGACCTGCTCCTCGATCTGGACATCGACTGGGAAAACGAGCTGGCCCGCTGGTTAGGCGATATGCCCGCCCACTCCTTGGCCGAAGGCCTGCGCCGTGCTGCCCGCTGGGGTCTACGTACCAAAGACGAGCTAATGCAGGATGTATCTGAATATGTCTTTGAAGAGGCCCGCCTGCTACCCGGACGACAGCAGCGTAACCTACTCCGCGAGCATCTTACTGAGCTGGAGGTGGCGACCGACCGTTTAGAAGCGCGCCTAAACCGCTTAGAGCGACGACTGGAGCAGCGCCAGCCCGCGTCACAGGAGTCGCGCCCATGAGTCTGCGCCTGCTGCGGATAAGCTGGGTGATCAGCCGCCACCGACTGGACACACTGCTGCCGTTAGAGCGGCTGCCCTGGTGGCTTCGAGCGCTGCTATGGTTCTCTCCACTCCGCTTGGTGCCTGTTGGCAAACGCTCACGGGGCGAACGCTTGCGATTGTCGCTAGAGGCACTAGGCCCGATTTTTATTAAATTCGGCCAGATGCTCTCGACCCGTCGCGATTTGCTACCAGCAGACATCGCCGATGAGCTGAAACGCCTGCAAGATCAAGTCCCGCCTTTCCCTGGCGAGCAAGCCGCCGCCCGGGTCGAGAAAGCGCTGGAAATGTCGCTGGAAGAGGCCTTTGCTGAGTTTGACCGAGTGCCATTGGCCTCGGCCTCAATTGCCCAGGTGCACGCAGCAACGCTGCACGGCGGTGAAGACGTAGTGGTGAAAATTATTCGCCCCGGTATTGACCGCGTGATGCGCCAAGATATGGCGCTGATGTATCAAGTCGCCAAATTATGCTCCAAAATCCCCGAAGCGCGCCGTTTGCGCCCGGTAGAAGTGATTCGTGACTACGAAGCCACGCTGTTTGACGAGCTGGATCTTTATAAAGAGGCTGCCAACACCTCGCAGCTCAAACGTAACTTCAAAGACTCACCGCTGCTGTTTGTGCCGACCATCTACTGGCCCTTCACCCGCCGCCACGTGATGGTGCAAGAGCGCATCCGCGGTATTCCAGTCGCCGACTTGGACACCCTGATTGCCAGGGGCACCAACCTGAAAAAGCTCGCCGAGCGCGGCGTTGAGCTGTTCTTTACCCAGGTATTCCGTGACAACTTCTTTCACGCCGATATGCACCCAGGCAATATCTTCGTCAACTGTGACAACCCCGAAGATCCTCAGTACATTGCCATCGACTGCGGCATTGTGGGCAGTCTGACGCGGGAAGACCAGGACTACCTGGCGCGCAACCTACTGGCGTTTTTCCATCAGGACTATTACGAAGTGGCCGCGCTGCATATTGAATCTGGCTGGGTGGGCGAAAACACCCGCGCCAATGAGTTCGCGGCGGCTATTCGCACCGTTTGTGAGCCCATTTTAGAGAAGCCGTTGAAAGATATCTCCTTCGGTCAGGTCTTGCTGGGACTGTTTCAAACCGCGCGGCGCTTTAATATGGAAGTACAGCCGCAGCTGGTACTGTTGCAAAAAACGCTGCTCAATATTGAAGGCTTGGGGCGCCAGCTCTACCCCGATTTAGACCTGTGGAGCACCGCCAAACCCTATTTAGAACAGTGGATGAAAGAGCGTGCCGGGGTCAGCGGGTTATGGGAGTCGATAAAGCGTCAAGCGCCGGAGCTTTCCCACCAGTTGCCCGAACTGCCCGGACTGGCTCACCAGGCGCTCAGCCGAATGGAGCACGAGCATCGCCAGCGCCACCAGCAGGTCGACTCGATCAACGCCATGCGCGTGCAAATGGCGCGGCAAGGCAAACGCCTTTACCGCCTACGGCTTGGCTTGATTCTACTGGCGTTGGCACTAGCATGGCAGCCGTTAAGCGGTTGGATTGCGCTTCAGGAGTGGCCGATACTAGCGGCCGCCGCCATCGGGCTCCTGCTGTTGGTATGGCAGTAAGCCTGCGCGGTACATCTATCTGCAGATCAACAGAGCGGCGCATTAAACGTTTACAAGGATTCCCATGGACAGCAACGCATTATCGCCTAACAATTCGACTCGCCATACCGATGTGCTGGATACGCTCAATGAGGTATTAAAGCAGCGGCGCCACGCCGCGGCGGAAGATTCTTATGTTGCCTCCTTGCATCATAAGGGCTTGAACAAGATACTCGAAAAGGTTGGCGAAGAAGCAACGGAAACAGTGCTAGCAGCAAAAGATGCCGAGCACGGCAGCGAGGCTGAACGCCAAGCGTTGATTTCTGAAACCGCCGACCTATGGTTTCATAGCCTGGTGATGCTGTCGCACCTGGGGATGGATCATCAGGCTGTATTAGACGAACTGGCCAGGCGCTTTGGCATTTCTGGACATGCGGAAAAAGCCTCCCGCCAGCCATAGCTTTTGCATCGCTGTAATAGAATTAGTGGTAAAAGGGATAGTGGTAAAAGAGAGTGGTAAAAGAGACAGTTAACCATCCGTGAGGAAACGCATATGTTAGGTGGTATTAGTATTTGGCAGTTGCTGATTGTGCTGGGCATTATCATCCTGGTTTTCGGCACCAAAAAACTGCGCAACGTGGGCACCGACCTGGGCGGGGCGGTCAAAGGTTTCAAAAAAGCCATGCACGACGAGGAGAAAAACAAAGAAGCTGATAAAGAAGACGCTGACCAACCCCATGCCAAAGTGAGCCATGAAGAGCCCGGCAACACTTATGACGTTAAAGCCGAAGAGAAACAGGCCGCAAGCGACCGCAACGAAGAGCGCAAATAAACCATGCTGGATATCGGCTTTCTTGAACTGATGCTGATTGGTATCGTCGGGCTGCTGGTGCTTGGCCCGGAGCGGCTGCCCCGCGCTGCCCGAACGGCGGGCATGTGGATTGGCAAAATTAAGCGCACGGTATCCGGCATGCAGCGTGAAATCAGCGCCCAGTTGGAAGCAGAAGAGCTGCGTCAAAAGCTCAACGAACAGCAGAAGAAGCTCGATGACAGTTTGCAGAAAGCGAAGCTGGATGTAGAGAGCATTGCCGATGCCCCCGCCGGTGCTAATGCTAAAAAGGCAGAAACGCCACCGGCCAAAGCAGCGCAGAGCGATACTGAACAGCGGGTTGCCAAGGCTAGCGCTCGATTGGATGACGCCCTACAAACGGTGCGTGAAGAAACGCCTTCGCCGTCTTCCGGCCCGGCAGCGCCCTCCCGCCAGGCCGAACCAGAAACGGCTAAACCTGAATCAGCTGCACCTAATAAGGCTGAATCTGAAAAGGATCGTAATCACCAATGAGTATGTCTGGCGATTCAAAGGAGCCGCAGGAAGAACACAGCCAAGCCCCCCTGATTGAGCACCTGATCGAGCTACGCTCACGGCTAATGCGGGCCGTGATTGTGATTTTGGTGGTCTTCTTGGGCCTCTACTCCTTTGCCAATGATATCTATACGTTTGTTGCCGAGCCGTTAATGGCGCTACTGCCTGAAGGCTCGCAAATGATCGCCACGGAAGTCGCTTCGCCATTCTTGGCGCCATTCAAGCTTACCCTGGTGGTGGCGGTGTTTATCGCTATTCCCTTCGTACTGCACCAAGCCTGGGCATTTATCGCCCCGGGGCTTTACGATAATGAGAAAGCGCTGGCGGTGCCGATTCTGGTTTCAAGTATTGCGCTGTTCTACGGCGGCGCGGCGTTTGCTTACTACGTGGTGTTTCCGCTGCTCTTTGAGTTTTTCACCCAAACCGGGCCGGAAAATGTCGCTGTCATGACCGACATTAACCAGTATCTGAACTTCGTGCTTAAGCTGTTTTTTGCCTTTGGCGTAGCGTTTGAAATTCCCATTGCGACCTTCTTGCTTATCCTCTCTGGCGCTACCACAGTAGAGAGCCTGTCTAAAAAGCGCCCTTATATTCTGCTAGGTTGCTTCGTGGTCGGCATGCTACTCACCCCGCCGGACGTGATTTCTCAGAGCCTGCTGGCGATTCCGATGTATCTGCTGTATGAAGTTGGGCTGCTGTTTGGCCGCCTGGTGCGCAAACGCAAACAAGAGCAAGAGACTGCTGAAGATCAAGAAGCCGACGTATAGCGCTGGCAATTGGCTGATGAATAATTAAAAAAGCCGCCGCCATCAATGATGGCGGCGGCTTTTTAATGGCTCACAGTTATTTAAGCAGTGGTTAAATCCATCATTTCATTGATGCGGTCTACCAGTTTAAAGATACCGGTTGCGGCCTCGCTAATTCGCGTTGCTAACATATAGGCTGGGGTAGTTACCACGCGGTGTTCAATATCCACCACGATATCTTCTACCCCACAACTCCGGTGAAGCCCGCCCATGGCGCTGATCGCCCCGGAAACCGCTGGGTCATTGCCCACCGTCACCGCGATGCCATCATCGAACAGCCGGGGCACGATGACGGGCGCAATACACATTAAACCAATCGGCTTGTTGTCTTGCCGGAAGCCGGTCAGCGCCTCTTTTAAGACCTCTAACACCTGCATACTGTCACCGGCGCTGGCAAAGTCCGACAGGTTCTTGGCGACGCCAAAACCACCGGGGACAATGACAGCATCAAAATCATCCGCCACTAACTCGTCCAATGGACTAATGTCGCCCCGCGCCAGGCGGGCAGACTCTAGCAGAACGTTACGTTGCTCGCCCTCAACGACGTCTTGGGTGAGGTGATTAACCACATGGTGCTGCTCAATGTCCGGGGCAAAACAACGGTAATCTATCCCCAACTGATCCAGGCGCAGCAGCGTCAGCGTGGTCTCATAAATTTCCGAGCCATCGTAAACGCCGCAGCCGGCTAAAATCACTGCCACCTGTTTGGTCATGCCTATCTCCTTATCCCAGGGTCTGCCGAACGCAATACAGCAAAGCAATCGTCCACTTTAGTCAGTCTGTCGTATTGTCACAAGGCGGCTTTCGCCGCAAGGCATGGCTGATATACTCCCTCCAGGCCTTCGAGCATGTTTATTTACGATCCTTAATGTTCGCGTTACCTGTTTTTATGACTTCTAATGGAGAGCTCCCTTGAGTACACCCACTGCCCGTCATTTTCCCGCCACGCGTATGCGCCGTATGCGCCGCGATGATTTTTCACGCCGGTTGATGCAGGAGAACAGCCTAACCCCATCCGACCTAATTCTGCCGGTGTTTGTGTTAGAGGGAGAAAATCAGCGCGAAGCCATCGCCTCCATGCCCGGCGTTGAGCGGCTCTCGATCGATCTGTTGATCGAGCAAGCCCGCGAGGCATATGCACTGGGCATCCCGGCGCTGGCGCTGTTTCCTGTGGTCGGGCCTGAGCACAAGAGTGAGCTTGCCGAAGAGGCCTATAGCGCCAGCGGTTTAGTCCAGCGCAGCGTACGCGCTCTTAAAAAAGCCCTGCCAGACTTAGGTATTATCACGGATGTGGCCCTTGACCCTTATACCAGCCACGGCCAGGACGGTATTCTTGATGAGCACGGCTACGTACAGAATGACCGTACGGTAGACACGCTGCTTAAACAGGCACTTTCCCATGCCGAAGCCGGTGCCGACGTGGTCGCCCCTTCCGATATGATGGATGGTCGGATTGGCGCAATTCGCCAAGTACTCGAGCAAGAACACCTGCACAACGTACGTATTATGGCCTACAGCGCCAAGTACGCGTCACACTACTATGGCCCTTTCCGGGATGCGGTCGGTTCAGCTGCCAACTTGGGCAAAGCAGACAAACGTACCTATCAAATGGATCCCGCCAATAGCGATGAAGCGCTGCACGAAGTGGCCATGGATATCGCCGAGGGCGCCGATATGGTAATGGTCAAACCCGGCATGCCCTACTTGGATATCGTGCGCCGGGTAAAAAGCGAACTGCAGGTACCCACCTTCGCCTACCAGGTCAGCGGCGAGTACGCCATGCACCGCGCCGCTTTCGATAACGGCTGGTTGGCAGCGGAGCCAGTGATATTGGAGTCGTTGATGTGTTTCAAACGGGCAGGCGCGGATGGCATTCTGACCTACTTTGCCCTCGACGCCGCGCGTTTACTCCAACAACGCTAACCAATAACGCTAAGATGACAACCAGGTGACACTTATTTGTCATCTTCTCCCCGCATACTCTACTGATAAACAAGTATCAGGCTATGATACCTTCGAGCTATCAACGCGGGGAGATCCACCATGGACGATCAAGCATCAGATTCATTACCACTATCGTCTACTGATTACACCAGCAGCGACGGCGATATGCCGCTGCGGATCAATCGCACCCCGACCGGTGTTCAAGCGCGTGAAGAGCTGCCTGAAACGGATCTTGACGACACTCAGCTCTACTTTAACCGTGAACTGTCACATCTACAGTTCAATATCCGCGTGCTGGAGCAGGCCTTAGACGACGCCCACCCGCTGCTCAACCGATTAATGTTCCTGCTGATTTTCTCCTCCAACATGGATGAGTTTTTCGAGATCCGCGTGGCAGGCTTGAAGCACCAAATTGCCCTGGGCGACGATACCACTGCCGCCGACGGCCGGCTGCCTAAAGCAGTGTTGGCGGAGATCTCACAGCTTGCTCACGCCCAAATTGACCGCCAGTATCAGATACTCAACGACACTTTATTGCCAGCGTTGGAAACCCATGGGCTGCGCTTTCGACGCCGCGATCAGTGGACTTCCAAGCAAAAAGCCTGGGTGAAGGCCTTTTTCGATAATGAAATTATGCCGGTCATCAGCCCGATAGGGCTTGACCCCTCGCACCCCTTCCCGCGCCTGGTCAATAAAAGCCTTAACTTTATCGTTGAGCTGGAGGGCAAAGATGCCTTTGGGCGCGCCGGAGGGATGGCGATTCTACCCGCGCCGCGTTCGCTGCCGCGCCTGATGGCACTGCCCAAGGAGATTTGCGAGGAGGGTTTTTCGGAGTATGTTTTCCTCTCGTCGATGATCCATGCCCACGCCGAGGAGCTATTTCCCGGCATGAGCGTGCGCGGCTGCTATCAGTTCCGGCTGACCCGCAACGCGGATATGAGCGTTGACCCTGAGGAGGTCTCGGATCTCGCCTCGGCGCTGCGTGGCGAGCTGTTGGCACGCCGCTACGGCAGCGGCGTGCGCCTGGAAGTCGCCGACAGCTGCCCTGATGACTTAATCAACTTTTTACTGCGCCAGTTTGAGCTCGATAACGGCGACCTATATCGCGTTAAAGGGCCGGTCAACTTAACCCGCATGATGTCGGTACTAGGGGACGTAGATCGCCCCGAACTGCTTTATCGGCCGTTCACCCCCAGCATCCCCAAAGCACTCAAAGCAGGCAGCCTGTTTGACGCTATCGCCAAGAACGACATTCTGCTCCATCATCCCTTCCAGTCGTTTACGCCGATTGAAGACCTGCTGCGCGAAGCCGCCCGTGACCCACATGTCCTGGCGGTGAAGCAGACCCTTTACCGCACGGGCGCAGACTCAGCCATTGTTAACGCCCTGGTGGAAGCGGCCAGCCAGGGTAAAGAAGTCACCGTGGTCATTGAGCTGCGTGCGCGCTTTGATGAAGCTGACAACTTACAGCTGGCTTCACGCCTGCAGGAAGCGGGCGCAATTGTTGTCTACGGCATTATGGCCTACAAGACTCATGCCAAAATGCTCCACATTGTGCGCCGCGAGAAAGGTGAGCTGTGCTACTACGCCCACCTGGGCACCGGCAACTATCACGCTAAAACCGCCAAACTGTATACCGACTACAGCCTGCTGACCGCCAACAAAGCGCTATGTGCGGATGTGCATAAGGTGTTTCAACAGTTGTCGGGGATGGGCCGCGCGCGCAAAATCGACACGCTATTGCATGCGCCTTTCACCCTGCATGAGCGCTTGGTGGCAATGATTGACCGGGAAGCGCAGATAGCGCGTAAGGGAAAGCGCGGGCATATCATCATTAAGTGCAACTCGTTAACTGAGCCCAAGCTTATCAAGGCGCTCTACCGTGCCTCCCAGGCAGGGGTTGAGTGCGACTTAATTATTCGCGGCATGTGCTGTTTGAAACCCGGCATACCGGGCGTCTCAGACAACATTCGCGTGCGCTCGATTATTGGCCGTTTGCTGGAACATACTCGGGTCTTTCACTTCCACAATGACGGTAAGTCGGAGACCTGGTGCTCTAGCGCCGACTTTATGTCACGCAATATGTTCCACCGCGTAGAGACCTGCTTTCCGTTACTAGACAAAAAGCTCGCCACCCGGGTGCGCAAGGATCTCGAAACCTACCTGGTGGATAACTGCCAAAGCTGGCTGCTGCAGACCGACGGCAGTTATCAGCTACAAGACCCCGGTGATGCCGACGCGATCAGCGCCCAGGAGACCCTGCTCTACGCTTATGCATCGAAAAGCTAGTCTGCGCATAATTAGGTCTCATCTCAAAACCCGCTGCTGAATGCAGCGGGTTTGATTACGAACTCCGAAAACTCAAGCGTAGCGTTGGCGAAGTAACTTAGCCGCTGCCAGCATATTGGCCAGCGCTGGCTCTACTTCCGCCCAGTTGCGGGTTTTTAGACCGCAGTCCGGGTTTACCCACAGCCGTTCGGCGGGGATTTTTTCCAGGGCTTTTTCCATCAAATCGACCATCCAGCTCACCTCGGGAATATTGGGGGTGTGGATATCGTAAACCCCAGGGCCGATTTCGTTGGGATAGGCGAAATCTTGAAAGGCATCCAACAGGTGCATATCGGAGCGTGACGTTTCGATGGTGATCACATCGGCATCAAGGGCTGCAATCGCGCCAATGATGTCGTTGAACTCCGAATAACACATATGGGTATGAATCTGGGTGGCATTGGCCACGCCTGCGGCGCTTAGCTGGAAGCTTTCCACCGCCCAATCAAGGTACGCCTGCCACTCATGCTGGCGAAGCGGCAGCCCTTCACGCAGCGCCGGTTCGTCGATTTGAATAATCTTGATCCCCGCTTTTTCAAGATCCAGCACCTCATCGCGCAGCGCCAAGGCAATCTGGCGGCAGGTGGTTTCCCGCGGCTGGTCATCGCGTACAAACGACCACTGTAGAATCGTCACCGGCCCGGTCAGCATGCCCTTCATGGGTTTGTCGGTCAGGCTCTGGGCATACTCGCTCCAGCGTACCGTCATCGGCCTAGGGCGCGAAACATCACCAAAAATCACCGGCGGCTTAACACAGCGTGAACCGTAGCTCTGCACCCAGCCAAAGCGGGTAAAGGCAAACCCGTCTAGCTGCTCGCCGAAGTACTCCACCATATCATTGCGCTCGGCTTCGCCGTGTACCGGCACATCGATAGCCAAGGCCTGCTGGCGCGCGACAGCGTAGGCAATTTCGGCCTGCATACGGGCTTCGTAGTCGGCTAGCGACAGCTCACCGGCCTTAAAGGTGCGCCGGGCGGCACGAATATCATCGGTTTGTGGGAAAGAACCAATCGTCGTGGTGGGGAAAAGCGGCAGCTTAAGCGCTCGCCGCTGAGCCACAGCGCGAACAGGATAAGGCGCCTGGCGTTGGCTATCGGCGGCGCTAATCGCCGCCAAACGCTGACTGACCACAGTTTGGTGAATACGTGATGATTCACGCCGGACATCCAGCGCCCGAGTGGCCTGATCCAGGCGCTGCTCGTCGGCGCGCGTGGCGCGGTTATCGATCAAGCGCGCCAGGGTGACCACCTCGTCTAGCTTCTGCCGCGCAAAGGCCAGCCAGCTGATCAGTTCATCGTCAAGCGCCGTCTCCTGGGCCAGATCCACCGGCACATGTAGCAGCGAACAGCTCGGTGCCAGCCAAAGCCGCTGGCCCAGGCGCACCTTTAACGGCAGCAGACGTTCGCGCAAGGCAGCCAAATCGGCCCGCCAGATATTGCGGCCATCAACAAAACCCACCGATAGCACCTGGTGGGGGCCGAGACGGTCAATCACACTCTCGACTTGCTGCGGCGCCCGTACGGCGTCAATGTGCAAACCCGCTACGGGTAGGCGGGTCGCCAGGGAAAGATTATCGCCCAAGCCGCCGAAGTAAGTGGCTAGCAATAGTTTTAGCGGCGCAGACTGAAGACGGTGATAGGCGCGCTCATAGGCCTGCTGCCACGCCAGCGGCAGATCCTGCACCAGCGCTGGCTCATCCAACTGAACCCACTCAATACCTTGGGTGGCGAGCCGCGCTAATATTTCGCCATACACATTAAGTACGCTATCGAGCAGCGTCAGGCGGTCAAAATCACCGCCTTTGGTCTTGCCCAGCCATAGCCAGGTTAGCGGCCCTGTCAGCGTTACTTTTGGGGTAAAACCCGCGAGTAACGCTTCATCCACTTCGTCAAACAGGCGGTTAGAGGCCAGGGTAAAGGTTTGCCCTTCGTGCAGTTCGGGGACGAGGTAGTGGTAGTTGGTATCGAAGTATTTAGTCATTTCACAGGCCGCGGCGGGCTCACCAGTGGGCGCTCTACCGCGGGCCATGCGGAAGACGGTATCCAGGTCGATATTGCCACCCGCCACTTCTGCTTGGGCATTAAAGCGTGCAGGCACCGCGCCCAGTGCCACTGAGACGTTAAGCACCTGATCATAAAAGGCGAAATCACCCACGCTAACGAAATCCAAACCTGCGTCTTGCTGCGCCTGCCAGTGGCGCAAACGCAGCTCGCGACCGGTGCTTTCAAGCTCGCTACGCGTGCACTCGCCTTTCCAGTACGCTTCCGTGACTTTTTTGAGCTCGCGCTGGGCGCCAATGCGGGGATAGCCGAGAATATGAGAAACTGTCATGATAAAGCCTACCAACGTGAATGATTTCACATAGTCTGGGCACCACGCCTTAGTGAATCAAACTAAAGTTTCTAATAGTAAAAATGAAAAATACTCACGATGATTGAGCAATTACATGATTGAGCTACGACACCTACGCACCCTGCTGGCGCTGCGCGAAACCGGCTCTCTGGTCGATGCTGCCGATCGCGTGCATTTAACCCAATCGGCGCTATCGCACCAGCTCAAAGATCTAGAGAGCCGCGTGGACAGCGCGCTGTTTGTGCGCAAAACCCGCCCGGTGGAGTTCACCAGCGCGGGGCTACGCCTGCTCGCCCTGGCCGACCAGGTACTGCCCGAAGTGCGCAAGGCGGAGCGTGATCTAGCGCGCCTGGCAGGCACCGAGCAGGGGCGTTTGCATATGGCCATTGAGTGCCACAGCTGCTTCCAGTGGTTGATGCCTACAGTGGATTACTTTCGTGATCACTGGCCGGAGGTGGAAATCGACATTCCCAGCGGCCATCACTTCGACCCGCTCCCAGCGCTTGCCCGGGAGCAGCTGGATCTGGTGATTACCGCCGACCCCCAGCCCCTTGAAGGTATTCACTACGCTCCGCTGTTTCGCTATGAAGGGCTATTGGCTGTTGCTCGACAGCACCCGTTTGCGGGGCGAGGCTTCATTGAGCCCCAGGCGCTGGCCGAGGAGACGTTGATTACCTACCCCGTCGAGCAGTCGCGGCTGGATATTTTCACCCAGTTCTTGGAACCAGCGAATGTGCGCCCCAAGGAGATCCGCACTGCCGAATTAACCATAATGATGATGCAGCTGGTGGCCAGCGGGCGCGGCGTCTGCGCGCTGCCCAACTGGGCGCTAACCGAGTATTTAGAGCGCGATTACGTGAGCGCGGTAAAACTAGGTGAGCATGGGGTATGGAGCACGCTATATGCCGCGATTCGCGAAGAGACCCATGAAGCGCCGTGGATGCAGGATTTCTTACGCACTGCGCGGGAAACCTCCTTTGCAGTGCTAACGGGGGTTAAGCCGGCGGATCGCGACGGGGAACCAGCAGCGTAAAGCGCGCGCCGCCCAAGGTGGGGCTGGTATCGATGGTCACGCTACCGCCGTGCCCGGCCATGATTTTCTGCACAATCGAAAGCCCTAACCCGTAGCCGCCGGAGCTGCGGGCACGGCTGTCGTCCAATCGGGCAAAAGGCTTGAAGATATCCGCCCGCGCCTCAGGGGGAATGCCGGGGCCGTCGTCTTCAACATCGATACGCACCAGATTGGGCTCATCCCAGAGTTGAATCACCACCTGGGACTTGGCGTGACGGCAGGCATTACCGACTAAATTCTGCACCGCGCGCTGAAGATAGCGCGGCTCCGCCAGCAGTTCGATTTCAGGCCCTGGGGCAAGCGCCAGCGCCAGGCCTTTATGCAACGGTGACAGCGTATCAATCACCCTTTCTGCCATAGCCCGGCACTCTACCAGCGCCGTTTCAAGCTCGGCGCCGTTCACTGTTTCCCCGCCCAGGCGCGCATAGGTGAGAATTTCATCGACTAATTCATCAAGTTCGGCAATATCCGCATCAATGCCCTGAAGCTGACGCCGAATGGCGGGTTGGTCAGTCATATCCTCGACCATTTGCACGGCAAAGCGAATACGCGCTACGGGGGTGCGTAATTCGTGGGAAACCGCCCGAATCATTTCTTGCTGACCACGCAGCAGGCTCTGCACCTGATTGGCCATGCCGTTAAACGCCATGCCCAAGCGGCCTAAAAAGTCACCGCTCTCAACTTTCACACGGGTTTCCAGGCGGCCGCTGGCAATCCGCGTGGCGGCCAGTTCCAGCCGTGCCATACGGGCTTCAATGCTGCGCATAATCAAATAGATAATCAGGCTGAGAACAATCATCAGCCCGACAAGGAGAGGCAGATGTAAATTTAGTGGAAGGGTGTCGCCGCGGGAAATAGGCCCTGCTTGCAGCCATTGTGACTCGCCTGGTAACTGCTGGCTTGGTAACTGATAGAGCAGCGTAATTGACAGCTTATCGGAGACTAGCTTAGTGATAACGTTACCGCTGGCCAGCTGGGCCTGCTGCTGCGCTGTTAGCCCCACAGGCAACGACGACAAAAGCTGCAACGGCCAACTCCCTTGGCGTAATTGGGCAATGCGGCCATCCCGCTCTTCCGCGGGCGTTGCCGCAAGCCACTCGCCGAGCAGTTCAATGCTGCCATGCCACTGGTGCTCGCTCCAGTCATCAAGGCGTGCTTGCAGCAGCCAGGTGTCGCTGGGCAGACGCTGTTGCAAGAGCCAGGGGCTTTCGGCGACCAGTATCCGGCCCCGCTCCAGCCGAGACCGCTCAAAATAGCCCAAATCCGCTTCGTTGATGGGCTCTAGAGTCAGTTGCACATCGAGCTGCTCTGAAAAACGCTCAAGCAGGGTATTTCGCTGTTCTAAAGGCGTGGCGGCGAGCTGTTGCGTCATCAGCGACATGGGTAGCGCGGCAAGCTGCTCACGGTAGTCTTCGCGGCGCACCTGTTCGATAAAGGAACGCCCCGCTAGGGCGATGATAAACACCACTAATAGCGCGATACCCAGCAACAGATAGAAGCGTAAAAACGAGCCGTGACTGAGCACTCGCCGCATGATGCTGTCCCTCTGAATGATCAACTGTCCTTGACGAAAAGATAACCTTTACTGCGCACGGTTTTGATCCGGTGAGGCTGATTAGGATCATCGCCAATCTTGGGTCGAATACGCGATACGCGTACATCAATAGAACGGTCTTGGCCGTCGTACTTAATGCCCCTTAGGTCGCTGAATATCTCTTCACGGGTGAGCACTCGACCTGCGTTACGACCCAGCAGCCAAAGTAGGTCGAACTCGGCGCTGGTTAAGTCAATACGTTCACCCGAGAGCCAGGCTTCGCGAGTCGCGTTATCGATCTCCAGATTTTCAAAACGCAGCCGCATTTCACCGTCCGGGGCTGGCCCGTCCGCCCGGCGTAGCAGCGCGCGCATGCGCGCCAGTAACACCCGCGGTTGAACCGGCTTCGGCACATAGTCGTCAGCGCCCATTTCAAGCCCCAAAACCTGATCAAGGTCATCGGTGCGCGCGGTCAGCATCATAATCGGGCCTGCAAAATTAGGTCTAACGCGGCGACAAATCGCTAAACCGTCCTCCCCTGGCAGCATTAAGTCTAAAATCACCAGATCGGGCTGCAGGGTTAAAATGCGGTCGACCCCTTTAGCACCGTCTGCTTCCAGCGTTACTTGAAAGCCGTTCGCTTCCAAGTAATCACGGGTAAGCTCGGCCAGACGCTGGTCATCCTCAATGATCAAAACATGATCCTGATCGGGATAGTCAGGCGTTACAGACTCTTGCGACTCAAGTGCCTGAAATTGCTGTTCCAAATGATCTACCATCCTCTTTATGCACTCCGCTTAGGCTGTTTATTTTCTCACCCGCTCACCCAATATCAACGCAGGCGCCCATGATTGGCACTCAGGATAACTCAAAACCACCAAAACACCCGCTTCTGTCGTTTACAATTGCACGTATTGGCTTGGGCGCGAGGCCGGAAACTTGATTCTTCCTCAAGCGAGGACTAATGTGTAAACGCTAACTGTCGACAATCTGACAGGGGGAGCCTGCCATGGGAAGTAGCAAAACGAAAAGTGTTATAAAACGTGTTTACATTCCAGCCCAAGTGCGCGACCTGCCCAACGGGGAGAAGTTAAAAATCCCAGGGCATTATAAGGCGCCACCCGGGGAAGGAAACGACACCAATGAGTAAGGCATATTAAGCAACTTTTGCTCAAGCATATCAAAAAGGCAGACCATCAGTGGTCTGCCTTTTTTACATGGCCGCTTAGCTCTTCATATCAATGGTACATCCATAAGCTGAACTCACTGCTCAGGAAGGCTCAACACCATCTCACCCGCATGTATTTCAATCGACAATAAATTCAGAAAGCTCATGCCGAGTAGTACGGTGTCGCGTTCCATGCCGGGACTGATTGACCCTTGCACATTTTGCACTTTTAGGCCGCCCAGCGAAACCTCATCAAGTTCAGTTAAGGTACCTTCTACTCGGCCGTTGGCGGTATTGAACCAAGCGCTACGCCCAGGTTCGAGACCTAGCTCGCTTGCCAATTCGGCCGGTATGGCTACATAGGTGGCGCCAGTGTCGAGCAAAAAGGTTACCGGCGTGCCATTGATACGCCCCGGCGACTCAAAATGGCCGGCTCGGTTACGCTTTAAGGTAACCGGTTCCCCCGCAGGCAGCGTATGCACAATATTCGCATTAGGGCGCATCATCTCTTCCAAACCACCGTGAATCCACCAAGTGCCCACTGCCATTAATAGTACCCAAAACAGCAGCATCATAACGATGCCGCCACGCTGAGTTGTTCGACTTGCCATGTGCGTTGCCATACTTCACCTCACTGAAGTCAGGGCGCCCTTTCAAGCCTTATGGCTGTTGATAGGGCTGGCTTCCCAGGCGAGCGCAGCCTCCCGGCCACGGCGCTCGTTGACCCTGGCGCAAATCAACATCGCGATAACGAACAGGGCAACACATAATAGAATAGACGCTTGCAAGCCAATCAGCGTTTGCAGGACACCCAACATGACGATGCCCAACACCCCCGCTAACTTATTAGCCAACCCCCAGAATCCAAAAAACTCGGCTGATTTAGCCAAGGGTGAAAATAGCCCCACCAGCGCCCTGCTTGCCGATTGGCTAGAACCTAGGCTAAGCCCAGCAAGGCAGCCGACCACCAGAAATACGTATTGAGATTGCCACTGCAGGTCAAAATGCCCATTAACCCACTGAGTCACCTCAGGCGTTGCCCAAATAGCAATAATCGCCAGTACCCATAGCGCCAGGGTCATTTGGTACGTGCGTTTGGCGCCGAGCTGATCCTGTATCCAGCCAAACCCCAGAGCTCCTGCCGCGGCGGTAACTTGAACAATAATAAACATGATATTGCGCACGCTTTCATCCCAACCAATCACTTGAGCACCATAAATAAAGGCGAACGCGATAATGATGTAGACACCGGCCATCGAGAACAGCAGCGATATCAAAAACACGGTCAAGTCTTTAAAATGGCGCAACTCGTGAAAAGTGGCGGTGACGCGATTCAGAGCAATATGCCGATAAGAAACGCCGCGAGGCTGGGGCGTACCGCGCTCTTTTAGCCATAAAAACGTAGGAATAGCGGTAATTAGAAAAAAGCCGGCGGCAAAAGGCCCCACCCAACGGATGCGTTCAAAGTTGTCCGCACTGGCCTCGCCTAGCACCACTAGCGTGAACCCCGCCGCAAACAACCCGCCGATGTAGCCTAACGCCCAACCAAAACCGGAAATTTTGCCCAACGATTGCGGTGGTCCAAGCTCGGGTAAAAAAGAGGCGATAAACGACTCCCCCATGGAGTAAGCGTAGTTGGACAGCACAATCAATAGCAGTCCGACGATAACGTAACCCGGTTCAACGAAGTAAAGCATCGCCGTGGTGACGACGGTGGCTAAATAGCTAATCAGTAAAAAGCGCTTTTTCTCTGCCCGGTAATCCATAACGGCGCCGCATAGCGGCGCCGTGATAACCACCATCAGATAGCTAATCGCCAGGGCCAAGCTCCATAGAAAGTTGGCAAGCCGGAAGTTATCGCCGCGATCCCCCACAATAACGGTGGTAAATAGCTCACCAAATACCACGGTAATAATCAGCAGCGTGTAGGCCTGGTTGGCAAAATCAAACATCGCCCAGCCAAATATTTCTCGACGCGACGCGTAGCCATCCGTCGCCTTAGCAGAGTTAGCAGACAGCATTAGTTTTCTCTCACAGGGGAAGCTGTAAGCCTAACAGGAGGAACCAGGAAGACGCCACGGCTTGCGTTGGTAGATTAGAGGTGACAGCCGACCAGCGTTGCTCTAAGTTTGGTTGATTGATAAATAATAGGGATAAACTGCGATGGAGTTAGCCCAGCCATCTCCACAGCGATTATATCGACCACTATTAAATAGGTTGATGGTAGTGCTATGTCTCTGGCTGGCAAACGCCGCAAACGTACAGGCTGATGCGTCCGGCACCTTGACAACATTAACCTTTATTACGGAAGAGTACCCGCCCTATAACTATATCGATAATCAGCAATTAACCGGTATATCAATTGATTTATTGGACGCTATTTTTGCGGCTACCCAAACGCCCCTCAACCGCCATGACATCCGCTACTACCCTTGGATTCGCGGCTATGAGCTGGCACTCACTCAGCCGAATACGGTGCTGTTCTCAACCACTCGCACCCCAGCCCGAGAGGCCAACTTTCACTGGGTAGGGCCGATTGCTCAAGATCGGGTCGTACTGCTTGCCCATCGCGATGCACCGGTGACGATTGAGTCTTTATCACAGGCGATTGAACGCGGTCTGAGCGTCGCGGTCATTCGGGAAGATATTGGCGCCCAGGCGCTATTAGAAGCGGGTTACCCTGAACGCTTACTCGTACCGGCCATTGATAACCGTAGCGCACTCAACATGCTAACCCGCGGGCGCGTTGATTTATGGGCTTACAGTGAAGATGTGGCTGTCTGGATAGCTGAGTCGGAAGGTTATCCTAAAGATGAGTTAATCCCGATACACACTCTCAGTGAATCTTCGCTATACTTTGCCATAAACCAAGCCACCGACCATCGCTTGGTAACGCTGATGCAGCAGGCATTAGACAGGGTGATAGCGGAACAGCCCCAGAGGTAGTTGACGATGGCTAATGACGTTACTCGCCGATGGCGATACCGCATGGGCGTTGCTCTGCTCACCACGCTCGGCAGCTACAGTATGTCACTCCACTCGATGCCGCTAGCGGCTACAACAGAAGCACTACCGCTCACTATTAACACGGAAGAGTACCCGCCGTTCAACTATACGGACGACCAAGGGCAAATTATCGGCAGTGCAACGTTGCTGCTACGTAACGCGCTACGCCAAGCTGACATTGAGGCTTATTTTCGGCTACGGCCTTGGGCGCGCGCTTACACCGAAGCACGCTTACGCGATAATCACTGCGTCTACTCTACGACCCGCACCCAGGAGCGTGAAGCGCTGTTTCACTGGGTAGGGCCGCTGGTGGTTAATGAGTGGGCAGCATTTAGTTTAGCGGAACGCGGGCTCAGCATTGCATCGCTTTCAGAGCTACACGCTTGGCGGGTGGGCAGTTTTCGCGAAGATGCCGTAGGTGATTACGTTGCTTCTCGCGGCATTAATGTGCTCCTGGCTCCCTCGGAGCGAGAAAATATCGCGCGTTTAAAGGCGGGCCTGCTAGATGTGATCGTGACAGGTAAAGCAACCGGTGAATTTATGGCACAAGAACAGGATATCGCGTTAGCGCATTTGTTTACCTTTTACCGTGCGCCCCTCTATCTCGCCTGCCACCCTAGCGTGCCTGAAGCGCTGTTGGCGAGACTGCAAACGCAGCTGGATACCCTGCACCGCAATGCGCAGGAGGAGAGCCAGTGATCAGCCCTCGCCCACGATTTTCTCTCTCAGCCCCCGACCCTAAAAAAGGCAGCCTGACCACCAAGCAAGCACTACTCACACTGCTGATCGCTATGCTCATTAGTAGCGTAGCGGGCAGTGTCGAACTTATCAGTCACGCCACGCAAATGCGTCAAGAAACCGAACAACGCATCACCCAGCAGTTGACGATCGTCAACGGTGCCGCCGCAGAAGCCGCCTTCCAGCTTAACCCCGACCTTGCCCACCAAATCGCCTATGGGCTATTTAATGATAATGAGGTCGCATGGGTGTCGATTCGTGATGATTTTGGCCGCGCGCTGGCTGAATTTGATCGGCCCAAACAGGCTGATTCAACCTGGCTCAGCCAGTATTTATTTGGCGATATACTGCATTATCGAACCTCCCTCGCTTATTACATGGGCAGCGATATGCCGGAAGCGGTCGTTGGCGAAATTGAACTGGTGCTGGCGGAAGGCTACTTAACCCAACAGTTTTTAGCGCGTATTTATACGTTGGTCGGGGTGAGTATTTTGGAGGCGTTTATTTTAAGCCTTGTCATCATCACCTTTTTCCACTTTTTCATTACCCGGCCGCTGCTCAAAGTACACGCAGCGATTGCCCAAACCGACCCCACCCAACCTGGAAAATGGCTCAAGCCAGTGTTGAAAGGCCATCAGCATGATGAATTGGGTCATCTGGTGGATAGTTTGGATCATTTACTTAAAGCGTTTCAGCAGGGCTTGGAGCAGCGTGACCAGCTTCATCATCTCTCAAATATGGATGGCTTAACCGGCGTGGCGAACCGCCGCCAATTTGATGACTTTTATCAGCGCCACTGGCACTTGGCACAGCAAGCGCAGCAGTCGCTCTCAGTGATTTTTATCGATATCGATAACTTTAAAGAGTTTAACGATCACTATGGCCATGCCATGGGGGACGATACGCTACGCGCGGTGGCTAATGCGCTCAATCTGTGTATCGACCCCGCCAGGGATTTACTCGCCCGCTACGGCGGCGAAGAGTTTGTCTGTGTACTGCCGGGCCAAGATCATGAGGACGCCGTCAGCATTGCCAACTGCTTGCGCGAAGCCGTGCTGTCGCTGGCCATTCCCCATGCTTTCTCCAGCACCCACTCAGACCTCACTGTCAGCATGGGGGTGGCTAGCATGTCGCCCGATTTTTTGATTAGCGCTGAAGCGCTGATTGAACGCGCCGACCAGCACCTATACCGCGCCAAACGCCTGGGCCGAAACCGTGTCGAGACACGCAAACGCCCGGCATAAAGCCGGGCGTTAAGCACCAATATTACGAAGAGCAGGCGTTTTAGAGTAGCCAGTGCGCAGCCACGGCAGCCAGACCAATGACCATTGCCGTAAGTACAGCCACGGTGACTACCCGATCAAGCCAGCGATCAACGGCAATCCCCTTGGACTGCCTACGCGTCGCGCCATGGCGCCCTTGCCGCGCCATTAGCATATTCGCTTCATGTGTCACTGCTCCCGAATTACCCCGCCCCGCAACCGCAGGCTTGGTTACTTTTTATTAGTGCTGATGAGTGATGCTAACTATTAATGCGCCGGTTGACCACACTCGGTGCACGGCGCAGGCGTTCTTCCTCACCTAACAGCTCGGCTTCAAAAGCGTCGGCGCCCACCGGCGTTTCGCCATGGCGACGATAAAGCTGGGTCAGCATGGCTTTGCGGTCTGCGCGTAGCTCCTGGACTAACACAAACACCATCATATACAGGATGAAAGTGAACGGCAGTGCCGACAGTACCGATGCCGACTGCAGCCCCGTTAAACCTCCCGAGGCAATCAACGTCAGGCAAATGGCAGCAATCAGCACCCCCCAAATGACGCGCTTATACAGCGGCGGATTGATCGAACCATTATCGGTCATTTGCGCCACGATATACGAAGCCGAGTCAGCCGAGGTCACCAGGAAAATAAAGATCAGCAGCATCGCTACCACCGACAGCACGCCCGTAAAAGGCATCAGCTCAAACATCTCGAATAGCGCGACGGTGATATTATTCTGAGTCGCGGCAGCCAGCCCCACGTCGGTGCCATTCAACTCCATATGCAGCGCCGCGCCACCGAACACGCCGATCCATAAACAGGCTAACAGCGGCGGTACAAACAGCACCCCAAACACATACTCTTTGATGGTACGCCCACGGGATACCCGGGCAATAAAGGTGCCGACAAAAGGTGACCAAGCAATGACCCAGGCCCAGTAGAAAATCGTCCAAGTGCTCGCCCACTCATTATCACTATAGGGCGAAATGCGCAGGCTCATACCAATAAAGTTTTGCAGGTAGTCACCAATGCCCACCGTGATGGTTTCGAGTATTGCCACGGTTGGGCCAGTAAACAGCACATACAGCATCAACCCGATACATAAAATCATATTGAGATTAGAGAGGCGTTTAATGCCTTTATCCAAGCCCGACCAAGTCGATGCCATATAGGCGCAGAACATCACGAAAAGAATCACAAACTGCCAAAAACCGTTCTCCGGCAGACCAAAAACGGCGTTCAAACCACCGTTCATCTGCAGCACACCCAAGCCCAACGAGGTAGCAACGCCCATCACCGTGGCGACTACCGCAAACACGTCCAACCAGGAAGCATAGGGGCGAATTTTAGGATTCTTAGCCGTTATTGATGACAGCACTGATGAGACCAACCCCGCCTGCCCCTTGCGAAACTGAAAGTAGGCGATGATCAAACCAACGATCGAGAAGGCCGCCCACTGATGTATCCCCCAGTTAAAGTAGCTGTATTGAATCGCGTAACGAGCCGCCGCCTCGGTTTCAGCGGTTCTGTCACCATAAGGCGGCTCGATAAAGTGGAACATAGGCTCCGCCATGCCGTAGAACACCAGCCCAACACCAAAGCCTGCGGCCAGCAGCATGCTGATCCACGAGAAAAACGTGTAGTTGGGCCGGCTATCCTGGGGACCTAAGCGCACTTTTCCGTACTTGCTCAGCGCTAGTCCAAACAGAAAAATCACAAAACCAAAAACTGAAAATAGATAAAACCACCCGAACAGCCCAGTAATCGTGGTCAGCGCTCCCTCTGCCGCGTTGGCAAATCCTTCTGGAAATGACGCTCCAACAATTACCAAGCCAAAGATAATCACCACCGATGCGATGAATACCGACTTGCCTCCATGATTAGCCATATAACCTTCCTGTTAGATGAGCTCTATTTAGGTAAGCGCAGCGTATTAAGCGCATGCTTGTACAACAAAACTTGCCTTGTACAGCTTAATGGTAACAGTTGAAAAACCTCATCGCACTGTCATAGAAACTGCACTTAAAAAACTGTACCTAAAAACTGCACACAGAACCTGTACGTAAAAAGTGGCGCCTAGATAATAGTTTTGCTCCTCTCTCCCCTTACAGCCACACAGTGAACTTGCTAGAGCAACTGTGTTCCAATGGGTGCGAATAACCGATGGAGGCTCTTATGCCACAGATGAATCGCGATCAACGCAACGCTGCATGGCAAGCGGCTAACCAATGGCGTGCCCGTGCTGCGCAAACCCAACCTACTGGCTTGGCGGGTAGCTTAAAGCTGCTATTCACATGGCTAGCGTTTGGCGCGTTAATGATAGTTGGTGTAGTACTCGGCCTGTTTTTCTTACTAATTGGCTGGGCAATGATGCCGTTTCTGCGCCATAAAATGAAAAAACGTATGGATCAAATGCGTGCTCAGCAGGCGCAAGATATCGGTGGCGGCTACTCCCACGAGCCCACGTCGGCGAACAACCGTCCAGGTCATCAGGACGTGCTAGAAGGTAGTTACGAAGTTAAAGATGAACGCTAATTGCGCAGTTAGTTACTTTTTTGCGCTACCGATGAAAGTTAGAGGGGCGCATACACCCAAGTAAATGCTGCCGCCAAGGTGAGCGGCATCACCACCAAACTCCCCAGGTTTCCAATCAGTACCAGCGAAGCGACCTTTTGTGGCGCCAGCTGGTACTGCTCTGCGACCAAATAAGTCAACACCGCAGGGGGCAACGCTGCAAACACCAGCAGTACCGCCATCTGCAGCGCATTAAGCGGCAGTAGCCACATCAACGGCAAGGCAATCACTAATCCGGAAAGCGGGCAAAGCACCGCCCCCAACATGCCGGTACGCCAATCGCTAAAGTCGATTTCCAGCAGCCGAACCCCCAGTGCAAACAGCATTAGCGGAATACAGACTCCGCCCAGCATATGCATCGCCTCCAGCAGCCAGCCAGGCAGCGGTAGTCCACTGATATTCACCGCTAAGCCCGCCAAACTCGCGAGTACAATTGGCATGCGCAGCATTCGCCACAGCGAGGTGCGCGGGTTAAGCATGTAAAGCCCTACCGAAAAGTGCAGCAGCATTTCAACGATAAAGACTACCACCGCTGCGGGCAGCGCTTCGGCACCAAATGCCAGCACCAGCAGCGGCACGCCCATATTACCGGCGTTGTTAAACATCATCGGCGGAAGGAAGATTTTGCTATCCAGCTTTAGCCACTTGACGAGCGGCCACAGCACAACCCCCGAGCCAAGCACTACCGCAATGGCCGCCGTAGCAAGCCAAGCATATTCTGCCAACGGCGCTTGACGGTCGGCCAACACGGCAAATACCAATAGCGGAACAAACAGCTCCATATTGAGCGTATTGAGACTGCGAATATCCGGCGTACGGTAGCGCCCATAGGCAGCACCACACCCCGCGATTAAAAACACCGGCAGTAAGGTGGCCAGAATATGTCCAATCATGCGAGCCGCCCCGCCTTGCTCCTTGGCATCACTGTCACTTCCTGATTAGTCTGGCGAAATACGTTTGACTAGGTGTTATTAGCCGCTGATGGCTCAAGAAAGCGCTGCCATAACGCCGTGACGATATCGCGATGGGCACGGAACTCTTCACCATCGCTGAGCGCTTTTTCACCGGTGAGCGCCGCTCGATGGGTAGCACTACGATACGCCAAATACGCCTCGCGAAGGCGCTCCGCCTCTTCAGCAGGTAAGTGACCACTCTCGGTAAGACTCTCTAAAATACGGATATTATCGCTGTAGGTAAGCAACTCAGGCGTTTGGTGAGCAAGTGCTAACACCGCGTATTGGCAGAGAAACTCAATATCGACCATCCCGCCCGCATCCTGTTTGACGTTGAAGGTCTGGCTGGTGATTTTACTGCCCAGGTGGTCGCGCATTTTATGACGCATATTGACCACCTCATCGCGCAACATGGCTTTATCACGCTCAGCGCCCAGGATATCGCCCCGCAACTGGCTGAACTTTTCCGCTAGCACATCGCTACCCGCCACCACTCGGGCGCGCACCAGTGCCTGATGCTCCCAGGTCCAGGCATTTTGACGCTGATACTCAGCGAAAGCTTTAAGTGAGGTGACCAATAGCCCTGAATTTCCCGATGGCCGCAGGCGCATATCCACTTCATAAAGTGTGCCGGTGGGTGTTACCGCAGTAAGCAGGTGAATAATGCGCTGACCCAGGCGGGTAAAGAACACCGCTGTATCAATAGGCCTTGGGCCGTCAGTCGTGCCCTGCCCATCGCTATCGTGAAGGAACACTAGGTCTAGATCTGAGCTGTAGCCCAGCTCAATGCCCCCCAGCTTGCCGTAGCCGACAATCAGAAACTCAGCCTCGCGAGCGTTCAGCCCCTCAGGAACGCCATGCTTGCGAGTAATATGCTTCCACGCCATGGCCAATACTGCATCGAGAATGACTTCGGCGATAAAGGTTAAGTAATCACTTACTTTCATCAAGTGCCGAGTACCCACGATATCCGACGCCGCTACGTGTAGCGTCTGCGCGTGTTTAAAAACGCGCAGCGCCTCTAGCTGGGCCTCTTCATCATCCTCTGGCAGACGATTGAGCGTTTGGCGCAGTTCATCGGCAAGGCGCGCTTTATCGGCGGGGGTATACAGCGTTTCCGGGGTCAGCAGCTCGTCGAGCAGAATGGGATAACGCGACAGCTGCTCGGCTATCCATGGGCTGGCCGCACACAGGCGCATCAGGTGTTCTAGTGCCTGGGGATTTTCGCGCAGCAGGGCGAGATAAGCTGTACGTCGGAGCACAGCCTCAATCAGCGGTTGCACCCTTACAAGCGCTGTATCCGGCGCCTCATTGTCCGCCAAGGCGTCTAGCAACAGCGGCATCAACGCGTCCAGGCGCTCAAAGCCAATTCGCTGCATGCTTTGCACTTGCCGAGAGTGGTAAAGACTCTGCAGCCGCTTCAAGGCTTTTTCAGGCGCATTAAAACCCGCCTCGGCAAGGTGCGCTGTAGCCTCCTCCGCCTCTAACTCACCGCGCCAAATAAGCCGCCACTGGGCCAAGCCAAGCTGGCTATCATCATTGGCCTCGTCGACGTCCTCTTCAGGGTCGGCAATCACTGCGTCAAAGTGCTGGCGCACCCGATCGCGTACTTCGTCAAGCTGGGCAACCAGCCCCGGCCAGTCTTCATGGTTCATGGCGAAGGCGACCCGTTCACGATCGCTATCATCACTGGGTAGGGTTTGTGTCTGGCGATCCTCCAGCGCTTGGAGCGCGTGCTCCACATCGCGTAAAAAGGCATAATCCGGCAGCAGCTCATCAACCACTTCTTGCGGTAACAGGCCTAGCTCGGGCAAGCGATTAAGCGCCGTTTTCAGCGATGTCACCTGCAGCTCCGTATCGCGGCCGCCGCGGATCAGTTGGAACGCCTGTACCACGAACTCAACCTCACGAATGCCGCCGGGGCCAAGCTTAATATTGCTCTGCATACCTTTGCGCTTTACTTCGCGGTTGATCATCGCTTTCAGTTCACGCAGCGACTCAATGGCGCCAAAATCGAGATACTTGCGATATACAAAGGGGCGCAGCCCGGCCAATAGTTCGTCGCCCGCATCGAGATCCCCCGCCACCGGGCGCGCTTTCAGCATCGCGTAGCGCTCCCACTCTCGGCCCTGATCCTGGTAGTAGCTGGAGAGCATGGCAAAACTGCCCACCAGCGGCCCTCCGTCACCCAAAGGCCGCAAGCGCATATCAACACGGAAGGCAAAGCCGTCGGCGGTCATGGCGTCTAGAGCGGCGATCAGCTTTTGCCCCAACTTAGTGAAGTACTCCTGGTGCTCTAATGGCTTACGCCCACCTTGGGTTTCACCTTTTTCGGGAAAGGCAAAGATCAGATCGATATCGGAGGAGAGATTTAGCTCTCCCGCCCCCAGCTTGCCCATGCCCAAAATTACCAGACGCTGAGGCGAGCCATCTTTGCGCGGGGCAGGTAAGCCCCAACGCGGCGCGTAAAACTGCTCAAGCCAGGTTAAAGCAGCTTCTAAACATATTTCGGCAAGTTCTGAAACTGCCTTAGCGGTATCCCACATGCTATGGCCGGAAGCACGGTTAAGATCACGCCAAACAATACCCAGCATGCGCTTACGGCGAAAACGGCGAATCGCCCGCTGCATGGCAGCGTCATCTTCGGCGCTTTCCAGCGACTCATTCAGCCAACTGGCCAGCTCATCGCGCCCTGGGTTTGCGTCCAATTCACCGACGATGTCCAGTTCAGCTAGCCAATGGGGGTGGCGCACTAAGGTATCCAGCGCAAAGGTCGAAATAGCCAGCACTCTCGCCAGGGCTTCGCGGCGCGGCTCAGATAACCCCTGCCAGCTACTGGAAGGCAACTCCTGCTTGGTCATCTCGGCGACATTATCGGCTTGGACAAGCGCATCGCTTAGCCGCTGCCAAGCAGATTGGGTGATTTTTTGTAACGACGCTGGCAGCGTTGACAACGGTAAAAAATCGTCGTTCACTTGCATATCTACCTCGCTGCCATGCGCGTTAAAAATAAATGGTTTGAAAATAAGCTTAGCTAAAGAACTTTTCCCAGCCTAATAGTCCCCAGGTAAGACCGGCCATAATCAGCGACAGCATTACCGCCGCAGAACCAATATCCTTGGCCCGCCCAGAAAGCTCATGATGCTCAGTGCCGATCCGATCCACCACGTTTTCAATTGCACTATTAAGCAGCTCCACTATCAGCACAAAAAACAGGCTACCCACCAGCAGTAACCAACTGATGGGGCCTTCGCCAATCCACCAAGCAAGTGGCAGCAACACCACCGTAATGCCCACCTCTTGGCGGAAAGCCGCTTCGTTTCTGAACGCTGCTTTTAAGCCTTTCCACGAATAACGCGTGGAGTGAACCAAATGTGTTAAACCGGTATGCCCAGGTTTCATGCAGATCGCCTCACCTTGTGAGCGTAGAGTTGGATTAGTTGGCTAATATCATTGCTTCAAGATCCAGTGACAACGGATCCAGCACCTCAGACCAGCTTAAATAAGGTGTACTGCTGTTACCATTGACCATGACGCTAAACACCCCCCAGCGCCCTTGCGCGGTGCGAAAATAACCCGCCGCGGCGCGCACGGCAAAGGGTTGGTTAAGCGTGCCCGTTTTGATCATGACATTGTTTTGAAACGTGGGGGAGCCTCGCCGAATAAAGCGCATTACGCCGTTAGCGGGTGACTGAAAGGCCGCTACAAAGCTTGGAAACAGACTGCTTTGACGAAACATGTCTTCCAGCATCACGTTAACACCCTGAGCCGAAGTACGGTTCTCAGTGGTTAGTCCGCTACCACTATACAGGGTTAACGGCCCATGCCCTGGCAGGCTCTGGGCATAATTCTCTATGGCCTGACCTGCTTGACGTAGTTGCGCCTGGGGTATCTCGACGAGATCTAGCGCCAGCACATCGGCCATGTAGTTATTGGAGTAGTTCATGATGCGCAGCAATAGCTCTTGCAATGGCTGGCTGTCCACCGCGGCCAGACGCTGGGCGTTGCTGGGCGGCTGAGACGAGCTGACGCGCCACGGTTCGCGCACCTGAATACCTGCCTGATTCAACATGCCCATCAACACTTGCGCGGTGGTTTCGGCGGCATCGCCAGCGCCACGGTAGACATCACGGGCAGTGGCGTTGGTGGAAATTTGGCCGGTCAAGCGCATCACATCGCCACGCTCATCGGTGATACGCTCAGCGCTAATTTCAGTACCACTATTCGCCGGGCGAGTGACCACTTGGTTATCGATGGTGAGCAGCGATGTCTGACTATCGCACAGTCCCACCTGGGCAGGCGCCCCTGCGCTAGCGGCAGGGGCGACATTGACACACCAACTGCCGAAGTTAACGCCAGCCGAAGAGAGCGGCGCGCTATACGCATTGGCGACCCGATTGAGCGCATTGCAGCGGTCAGTGGTAATGCAGTCCACCGCCCCAAAGCGCCACTGGCTAACCACCAAAGCGCCATCTACCTCACGCACCCCGGCTAAGTGCAAACGCTGCACCAAGCGCCACAGGTTTTCAGTGGTGAGGCCTGGATCCCCTCCGCCCTCAAACACCAAATCGCCGCGCAGCACGCCATTATCGACGCTAGCTGAGCTGACCAGTTGGCTGGTAAAGCGGTGCTGGGGGCCAAAACGGTTCAACGCCGCCGCGGATAGATAGGCTTTAGTGACCGAGGCTGGCGACAGCTGGCGATCCGGGGTGATGCTGCCTAATAACGCATTGGCGCCTGCGTTAGCATCCAACAGGCGGGCTTCGGCGCTAATCGAAAAGCCTTTATTTTGCAGCTGTCCCAGACGACTAAAATCAGCGAACAAACTGGAACTGGCGCACAGCGCCAGCGTGGCAAAACCGGTTACCAGCGACCAGCGCCGCATACGGTTACTAGCAAAACGACCCATACGATACCTCAATGCACATTCATTTTAGAAAACACTTGCAGCATGACCACACCCGCTACTATTAAGCCAATCCCCACCACCGCCGGTAAATCGGGCTTTTCACCGAACACCACTATGCCGACTAAGCTGACCAGCACAATGCCTAGGCCCGCCCAAATCGCATAGGCAACCCCCACCGGCAGCGTACGCAGTACCAGGCTGAGCAAATAAAAGGCTACGCCATAGCCCACCACGACCACCACGCTGGGCAATGGACGGGTAAACCCCATGGACGCCTTTAAGGCACTCGTAGCGATCACTTCAGCCACAATCGCCAGCACCAGATAGACAAACGTCATGTTCGCTCCAAATCAACACATAAACGCCACAGTGCCTGGCCACTTCGAGCATACTTAGCCTCGAACGGCGTTAAATAGTCATCTTTAGGCGCAATTTCATTCACCACTGCCTGTTGACCGGTTACCTGCGCCACCGCCAAAGCAAACTCTTTAACATAAAGTGACCAGTTGGAGCGCAATTCAAGGCGCCCTCCAAGCGCCAACAGTGTGGGTAAAACCGCATGCCCATGCCAGCGCATTTTCAGGTGCCCCGACTTGGGGTAAGGGTTGGGATAAAGCAGAAAGTGGTACTCTGGCGCCCAGCCAGCTTGATAGGCCAAACGCCAAAAGTCGACAAGATCGGCCCTTACCAGCAGCGCATTGTCAGGCAACTTGCCGTGATCCCGCCCCAGGCGATCCTCGCTACGATCAACGCCAATCACCGCATGGGCGGGGAACTGCGCCGCCAGTTGGCGTGTCGATACCCCTACGCCACAGCCTGAATCAAGTATCAACGGTGCTTGACGGCTAGCTAACCACTCAGCCGCCAGGGCAAAATTACCCTGCGTGTGTGCGGCGATCGGTTTACGCAGTGGATGGGTCAGCGCGCGATTTACTCGACGGGCCAAATCCTGGTGCGGGCCTGGCTGATTAGACGTCACTGTTCGGGAATTATGCTGCATGCCATTACTCGGCTGAAAAGCGTAATTCTATCAGTCTCGAACGCTTGCGGCATGACGGCGTTGCGCACCCGGTGCTATGATCACGCCTAACGAATGTATTAGTGACCTTATTAAGCGCATGGTACTGGGCCAGATCTGCCATGACCGTTGCCAATAATTGTTACCACCACCGTATTAAGAGGAACCCGGCTTGTCACACTTACCGGTGATTGTCGGCATGGGCGGCATCAATCCCGCTGGCAGAACCTCTGGCCATCAGGCCTTCCGCCGCACTGTGCTTGATGCCCTTCCTGCTGACCAGCAACGCCAGACACTGGAAGGCTTAGCGGCGCTTATGCGCCTAGTAGAGCACTCCGAAGAGGGGTGGCACGATAGTCGAGGCCAACCCATAAAGGCCCCGGCACAGTCGCTGCGTGATCAGGTGCTGAACCACACCCTGATACGCCGCAACGAAGACCCGCGCTTTCTCGACCCCGGCATGCCGTCTAACCGGCAAGCCAGCATGCAGTTGGCAGAGCCGCTACGTTTTACTCTGCGCCGCCGCCAACTGCCTGAAAACCTGCCCGCCGATTGGCAGGTGCGCGATATTGATGCCCGTGAGGTAGAAGTGAGTGTACCCGCAGGGGTGCTGGAAGTACTGCTGCCCGACGCCCAGCCACCCAAGGTGCGCGCGGCGGCTCAGCTACCCAGCGGCTTTGATCCGGCGAGCCTCTACCGCAGTGTGCACCACCCCCGTGGCCTATCGCTGGCGGTATTTGGCGCCAGCGACTGTCTGGGTGCCAGCGGCTTGTCATGGGAGACGCTACGCCAGCAGTTAAACCCAGATCATATTGCCGTGTATGCAGGCAACTCTATCGGCCAATTGGACGATCAAGGCTGGGGCGGCTTACTGAAAAGTCTGGTGAGCGGCCAACGCGCCACCTCCAAGCAGATGCCGCTGGGCTATGGCCAGATGCCTGCCGACTTTTTGAATGCCTATGTGCTGGGCAGCGTAGGTGGCACCGGCGCAGCATTAGGCGCCTGCGCCAGCTTTCTTTATAACCTGCGCCTGGGTATTGACGATATTCGCGCCGGACGCCGCCGTGTGGTGATGGTGGGTACCGCTGATGCACCCATCACCCCGGAGATTATCGAGGGCTTCAGGGCCATGGGCGCGCTGGCCGACGACGCGGGCTTGAAAGCCTTGGACGCGCTTGAACTACTCACCGATAGCGACTATCAGCGCGCCTGCCGCCCCTTTGCGCGCAACTGCGGCTTTACCATGGCGGAAGCCAGCCAGTTTGTGCTGCTGATGGACGATTCGCTGGCAATGGAAGTCGGCGCGGATATTCTTGGCGCGGTGCCGGACGTATTCGTCAATGCTGACGGTTACAAGCGCTCAATTTCGGCACCGGGAATTGGCAATTACATCACGCTGGGCAAAGCGACTGCCCTGGTGCGCGATATGCTGGGTGAAAAAGCCCTTAAAGAGCGCAGTTTTTTGCACGCGCACGGCACCAGCACCCCCAAAAACCGCATCACCGAATCCCATGTGTTCGACGCAATTGCCCGCGCCAACGGCATTAACGACTGGCCGGTGGTGGCCATCAAAGCCTTTATCGGCCACTCCCAGGGCACCGCGGCCGGTGATCAATTGGCGAGCGCCCTAGGTAGTTTTGCCCACGGCCTGCTGCCGGGGATTCCCACCCTGGATGCCGTCGCCGACGATGTTTATGCCGAACGGCTGCGTCTTTCACAAACGACACAAACTTTTCGTGCGGACGTTGCTTTTATTAATGCCAAGGGCTTCGGCGGCAACAATGCCACTGGCGTGGTGCTGTCACCAGCAGTCACCGAGCGCCTGCTGACTCAGCGTCACGGCGCAGAAGCGGTGAGCGCCTGGAAAACGCGACGAGTCGCCACCCGCGAAGCGGCAGCGGCCTACCTTGCCCAGGCAGACGTTGGCCACTACGCCCCACGCTACCAGTTCGGCGAAGCGGTACTCGAGGGCCCAGAACTGGACATTCATGCTGATCGGATTCATATCCCCGGTTACGCGCATGCTGTCTCATTAACCAGCGATAATCCGTTTGGCCACCTGGACGAGGAGAGCGAGGAATGACCACTCGCAAGCTGAATATCGCCGTCTACCCTGGCACCTTCGACCCCATCACCAATGGCCATTTCGACCTCATTGAGCGCGGTGCGCGAATGTTCGACAAAGTGGTCATCGCGGTGGCGGCAAGCCCCGGCAAAAGCCCCCACCTCGACCTGGAAACACGCATGACGCTGGCAAAAACGGTCTGTGCGTCGCTGCCCAACGTTGAGGTGATTGGCTTCTCGACCCTACTGACGACCATGATGCACGAGCAGGGGGCGACGATCATTCTGCGCGGCCTGCGCGCGGTCTCCGACTTTGAGTATGAGCTACAGTTGGCCAATATGAACCGCGCGCAGAACCCGGAGCTTGAGAGCGTGTTTTTAACCCCTGCGGTGGAAAATTCGTATATTTCATCAACCATCGTGCGTGAGATTGCCAAGCTGGGTGGCGATATTTCCCCTCTGGTGCATCCACAGGTCGCCGAAGCGCTGCGTAACCACTACACTAGCTAGCCAACGCTATTGTTGAGTAAAACACTCAGGTACTTGTCAGCCTGGGTGCGAATGCCATCTGCGAGGTATGCCCATGGCCCTGATGATTACTGACGAGTGCATTAACTGCGACGTCTGCGAGCCCGAATGCCCCAACGATGCCATCTCCCCCGGCGAGGAGATCTACGTCATCGACCCTAACCTATGCACCGAGTGCGTCGGCCACTATGACGAACCTCAGTGCCAACAGGTCTGTCCGGTGGACTGCATCCCGCTTGATCCAGAACGCCACGAGACCCAAGAACAGTTGATGAAGAAGTACCGCATCATTACTGCCGCCTAAGCTGAATGCGCATTTGGGCCCTCGCCTGGCCAATCATCCTTTCTAATATCACCGTCCCGCTACTTGGGCTGGTGGATACGGCTGTGGTCGGGCACCTGCCCGACTCCCGCTATCTGGCGGGCGTCACTCTCGGCGCTACGCTGTTTAGCTTCCTTTACTGGGGCTTTGGCTTTTTGCGCATGGGCACCACGGGGCTGGTCGCCCAAGCCATGGGCCGTGAGAGCGACTCGGATGTGCGTAACCTACTGGGGCAATCGCTGATCATGGCGCTGGTAATCGGCAGCTTGCTGATTGTGTTTGCCTCGCCGCTGATTACGCTGGGGTTGTGGCTGTTAGATGGTAGCGTGGTAGCCACTCACTTAGCGCGAGAGTACGCTCATATTCGTCTCTGGTCTGCGCCAGCAGTGCTTGCCAACTACGCCATTCTGGGCTGGTTTTTGGGCCAACAGAATTCCCGCGTCACGCTAATGATTCTGCTGCTCACCAACAGTGTCAATATCATCCTAGATTTATGGTTCGTGGTGGGCCTAGGCATGACCAGCAACGGCGTAGCCTGGGCCAGCGTGATCGCCGACTACAGTGCGTTAGCCTTTGGCGGCTATTTAGTGCTGCGCCAGCTAAGCCGCCTGGATGGCCATTTTTTACGCGAGCGTCTGCTGGCACTGGCAGCCTATAAAGCGCTGTTTAACGTCAACGCCAACCTGTTTGTGCGTACCCTCGGTCTGCTGTTTGCCGTGGCGTTCTTTACCGCTCAGGGCGCCCGTCAGGGCGATACAGTGCTCGCTGCCAACGCTGTCCTGCTGCAATTTATTATGCTCACCAGTTACGCGTTGGATGGCTTTGCCCATGCGGCCGAATCGCTGATTGGGCGCGCCTATGGGCGCAAAAATTGGCGTGAGTTTGCGACCACCGTGCGCGCCGCCGCGCATTTTTCATTCTGGACAGCAGGTGTGGCCGCTCTGCTGTTTGCGCTGGGTGGCAATGCGCTGATCGCGCTGCTCACTGGCCTTGAAGAAGTACGTGCGACCGCGGCGCAGTATTTGCCCTGGATGGTCGTCATGCCGCTGATTGCGGTATGGAGCTACCTGCTTGACGGGGTATTTATTGGCACCACCGCGGTGCGTGAAATGCGTAACAGTATCTTTATCGGCCTTGCCGCCTATCTGCCCGTTTGGTGGCTAACCCAAGGACTGGGCAATCATGGGCTGTGGTTTTCATTTATGCTGTTTATGCTGGTTCGCTCGGCGGTGCTGATCTTCTACTATTATGCCCACTACCATCGCCGTTATCGCCATACTCACTGGCGTTAAACGATCCACGCCTGGCCATCACTGCAATAACGTGAGATTAGCCGAGCAGCTTCAACGTGAAAAACACCGCACTCCCCCGTATATTAGCTATGTACTTGCACCGCGTAGGCACTTCAAAGACCTTGTAAAAATCTTGCTTAGCCACTTCCTAATAATGAATAAAGAGAGCATCCCATGCTTAAAATGATCTCAAAACCGGCGGTAAAGCTGGTGGAGCGCTATCTCCCCGACCCGTATATTTTCGTGCTGCTGCTGACGTTAATTGCCTCGGTCGCTGCGATTGCCATTGAGCGCCAAACACCGCTGGCGGTGCTACGCTTCTGGGGCGATGGCTTCTGGGGGTTACTGACCTTCTCGATGCAGATGCTGCTAGTGCTGGTCACCGGTTTTATGCTGGCAAGCTCACCACCGGTGAAACGCATTCTACAAAAAATCGCCAGTACCGCTAAAACACCAGGCGGCGCCATTATCCTGGTCACGCTGGTGTCATTGGCAGCCAGTTGGATTAACTGGGGTTTTGGCTTGGTAGTCGGGGCACTCTTTGCCAAAGAGCTGGCACGACTGATCCGCGTTGACTACCGGTTACTCGTCGCCAGCGCATACTCTGGCTTTGTGGTATGGCATGGCGGTTTGGCGGGCTCGATACCGTTGACCATCGCCACCGAAGGGCATTTTTCCGCCGACCAGATTGGCGTGATTGGCACTGGCTCAACGATTTTCGCCTTATTTAACCTCGGCATCGTGGTCTGCCTGTTCATTGCCATTCCGTTGGTAAACCGCATGATGCTGCCGGATGAGAAGGATAGCGTCTACGTCGACCCCAGCGTGCTGAATGATGAGCCGGAACCCGTTGGCCGTCTTACCCGCCCGGCGGAACGCCTGGAAAACAGCGTGACCCTCGCCCTGCTGGTCGGCGTTCCTGGGCTGCTGTTCTTGCTGGATCACTTTTTGCTGCGGGGTGGCGGCTTAAACCTTAACGTGGTCAATTTCCTGTTCCTATTCCTGGCCATTGTGCTGCACCGCACGCCACGCAACCTACTCAATAGCTTGAACGAAGCGATTAAAGGCGGTGCGGGGATCGTTATCCAATTCCCCTTTTATGCGGGCATTATGGCCATCATGGTTCAATCTGGGCTGGCAGAAAGCATGTCCGAGTGGCTGGTCTCTTTTGCCACCGCCACGACACTGCCATTCTGGTCGTTTATCAGCGCGGGGATTGTCAATCTGTTTGTACCCTCCGGCGGCGGCCAGTGGGCCGTGCAAGCACCGGTGATGCTGCCTGCCGCCCAAGCGCTAGGGGCTGACATCCCACGAGTCGCCATGGCAGTGGCCTGGGGCGATGCCTGGACAAACCTGCTGCAGCCTTTCTGGGCGCTACCGGTACTCGCCATTGCCGGGCTTAAGGCCAAAGATATTATGGGCTTCTGTCTGATTCAGCTGTTTATCACCGGTATTATTATCTCAGTGGGCCTATTGTGGTTTTAATAAGCGCATGGCTCTAAACCAATAACCAGCGGCTGCCCGGCGGGAGGGGTAGCCGTTGCAAATAATCGCAGGAGCACCGTATGACAGACGCCGAAATCAGCGCCAACGCTGCCCTGCCTGGGCAGCACGAACTTTCCATGACCGTACTGATGACGCCCGACATGGCGAATTTCAGCGGTAAAGTGCATGGCGGCGCGATTCTTAAAAAGCTTGATGAAGTCGCTTTTGCTTGCGCCAGTCGGTATTCGGGCCACTACGTGGTGACACTGTCGGTGGATCAGGTGCTGTTTAAACAGCCGATTCATGTCGGCGAGCTGGTCACCTTTTTAGCCAGCGTCAATCATGTTGGCCGCTCGTCAATGGAAGTGGGCATTAAGGTCGTGGCTGAAGATATTCGCAATAAGCTGATCCGTCATACCAACAGCTGCTACCTGACCATGGTCGCTGTGGATGAAGATGGAAAACCCGCCAATGTGCCGCCGCTCAGTTTGGCAACACCTCTACAGCAGCTACGCTTTGATAAGGCGGCTTTACGCAAGAAGTTACGCAAACAGGCCGAGAAAGAAGAGCTGTTCACCCAGCACCAGTATGAGCCTAATGCCCCATCACAGGACTAACCAACAACATAGACCTTATCAAAAATCAAAAACAGAGCCCTCGACATAAACCCCATCCAACGACAAGGAGTTCGTATGCCCGCCAGGGAACGCTACCCGCACCTGCCTAAAGCGGTTGAATACGCCCATATTGGTTGGGATTTTTTCATTTTGACGCTGGTGGTGATTAACCTCGCGCTGCTGCTGTTTGATTCACTGTTTTTACTTGGCCCTATTAACCAGGGCATCGCCAATCTCGCGCCCAGTTTTCACACCTTTTACGATGAGGCGATTCATAGCCGTTTTATCACCATCGACTTGGTATTTGTCAGCTTTTTTATCGCCGATGTACTGCTAGGCTGGACAATTGCTATTGCCGAGCGGCGCTACCACCGCTGGTTTTTCTACCCCTTCGTGCACTGGTATGACGTGTTGGGCTGTATTCCCCTCGCTGGCTTCCGCCTGCTGCGTATTCTACGCGTGGTATCGTTAATCAACCGACTACACCGCCTCGGCCTTATTGATGTTACCCACTGGTATATCTACCAATTTGTTGCCAAGTATTACGATATTTTACTTGAGGAGCTTTCCGACCGTATCGCGCTGCGGCTGCTGGGCAATGTGCAGCAGCAGATTCGTGCCAGCGATTCGCTGACCGAGCGCGTGATTGAGCGTGTCATCATGCCCCGCAAGTCGCAGCTAATTCATGAGATTGCCCAGCGATTAGAGAGCACTATCGGCCAAGCCTACCAGCACAACCGACAGTCCATCATGGCGGCGATCAGCGATTTGGTTAGCCGTACGCTGCGGGAAAGTCCCGAGATTCAGCGTCTTAACCGCCTACCGATGGGGCAGCAGGCCACCAGGGCGATGGAGGCATCACTCAGTGGCGTTGCCCAGCGACTCGTCGATGAACTGCTGCTAGGTATTCATTCCGATGAGTTTAGGCAGTTGGTGGAGCGCGCTGCCGACAGCGGCTTCGACACCTGGCTAACGGTTGACGAAGGCAGCAATCGCGTTACCGAGCAGGTGCTGTATGACATCCTCGAAATGCTCAAAGAGCAGATAAGCCATCAAGCCTGGAAAGACCGCTATGAATAACTCACAAGGTGGTGGGGGCTAACGGACGCTCGCTCAAACAGGCGGCGACGATACTTAATGCCTGAATGAGCTCGCTGCGATCCGCCGCGGCTCCAATGCATAGTCGAATCGCTTGGGGCGCTGGCGTACTGCCCACACAAAAGGGCTCCGCGCTGCTTACCTTGACACCCCGCTGCAGTAGCCGGTCACACAGCTCTACGGCCCGGCTTCCCTCTGGCAGCGTTAGCCATACATTACTGCTATGGGAACGCCCGCTTAGGGTAAACCCTTGCAGCCATTTTGCAGCCAACTGCTGACGCTCCGCTAACTCCTGGGTCTGCCAGGTAAGTAATTCTTCAGCCCCAGCCTGATTAACCCAGTGGCAGACCACATCGACCATTAGCGGTGGCACCATCCAACTTTGGGCGCGCAGGCCAGTCGCTAGCCGTTCGTGCAAACTCTTAGGCGCACGCAGCACGCCAATTCGCAGCCCACCCGCCAGCACTTTAGCGGTACTAAACACAAACAGCGTACGCTCCGGCGCAAGCTTATAAAGAGGTGTACCACGCTGTTCAGCGGGCAGATATTGAACACCGTCTTCAATCAGCCAGATATCATAGCGCCTCGCCAGCGTCACCAACTGTTCGCGACGCGGCGCGCTTAAACACGCGCCGGTGGGGTTGTTCTGCTCCGGCGTAAGGTAAATCGCTCTCGGCGGCTGCCGGGCACACTGCGCCTCCAGCAGATCCATGCGCATCCCTTCGCTGTCTTGACCAATCCCCACCAACTTGAGATGACCTTGCTGCGCTGCGCTGATGGCACCGGGGTAGGTCAAGGCATCGGCGGCCAGCAGCTCGCCCGGTCGTAGCAAGGTGCTAAGCGCCAGACTAATACCGTGCTGACCACCCTGGGTAATCAGCAGTTCATCGGCTACCAGTGGCATGCCTAAGCTATTTAACCAGCGAGCCAGCGCCTCACGATGCTCACGACGCCCCTGGGCATCTTGGTAGGTGACACCGCGCGCTAATGCAGCCCCGGATTGGCCCAAAGCGAGCAGTGCTTCACTCAGCAGCGCCTGCCGCAGCGGATGGGGAGGCGGCAGGCTAAGACTCAAATCAATCACACCGTCTGTATCGTCAGCGGGAAACGTCAGGCTAACAGCGTTGTCTTGGCTTTGGTTCTTTACATAAGTGCCGCTACCCACCCGTGCCGACACCCAGCCATTGCGCTCAGCCTCAGCGTAACCCCGGGTGACTGTACCGATAGTCACCCCTAGCGCATCCGCCAAACGGCGTTGGGGCGGCAAGCGCTCCCCAGGCAATAGCGTCCCAGCCTCTATAGCGGCCTCAATGGCGCTGGCAATAGCGCGGTAGCGTGGACTAGAAAACTCAGCTAGCGAAGGCACCCACATTGTCATGGTGACAATAAAACCTTTGACGTCAATTTAATCCCCATTATGCTAACAATAGCCGCTTTAAAGCAACCTTCAATCCAAAATTGTATGGATACAATAAAATGAACAGCGAATGGTTAATTCTCGGCCCGGCCGCGCTCTATATGATGTCGATGACGCTTACCCCTGGGCCTAATAACGTTATGCTCACCGCCTCTGGTGCCAACTTCGGCTTTAAGCGCACGCTGCCGCATATGTGGGGGATTTTAGGGGGCTGCTTTTTACTCTTTGCAGGCATAGCGCTGGGGCTGGGCGTGCTATTTGAACGCTACCCAGCGATTCAAACCGCGCTGCGCTGGCTTGGCAGCGCCTACTTGCTCTATTTAGCATGGAAGATAGCCAGCGCGCCGCCGCCCAATCTTAACGCCCAAGCTCATAGCGTACCGTTTACATTTTGGCAGGCAGCGGCATTTCAATTCGCCAATCCAAAAGCGTGGGTAATGGGGCTAGCATTGATGGCGGGCTTTCTACCCGAAAGTGGCCAACCGGTATTTAATGCGCTGCTACTGGCAGGCTTTGCTGAAATGGTAGCACTGCCTTGTATTGCGCTATGGGCCGCCTTTGGTAGTGCGATTGGCCAGTGGATCAAAACGGATAACGCATGGCGGGCGTTCAACATCACCATGGGGATACTGACCGCCGCCTGCGTTGTACTGATCTTAGGTTAGCCGCAGCGCAGCGCTTCAATGCCATCTTGATCATCAAGATGAATGTTCAAGCGATCCGGTCGGTGATCCATAGTGGCCATATCGCCAGGCCGCAACACGCGCACTTGTTGAACACCGCTAGCGCTTTTTAACTGCGAAAAGCTAGCCTCATTGAAGGGTTCACCGATAGCGTATTGAATAGCGTCTAGATCACAGCTGGCAGCCTGCTCATCACTGGAACCGTTTGGCGCTACTGTGGGCGGCGGTGGTGCTGCGTCGACGTTGTCGCTGGCAGGGGAAATCGGCATTTGGGAACTGACACAGGCCGTTAGCAGCAGCGCACAGGCGCTAACAGCGGCAAACTTAACCAGGGTAATACGGGGTTTCATCCTTGAATCTCCAAAAGAAGGTTATGAGGATAGGCTATAAAACCCCACGAGCTAGGCGTTAGCCTAGCTCGTGGGGTACCACTTACGCTAAAACGCAGTCTTACTTATTTATTCAGCTGCATCTTGGACGGCTTTACCGCCTTCTTGCACATCCTGGCCAGCGCCAGCGATGGTATTGCAACCTGTTAGCACACCCGCTGTCATCAGCAGCATAAAGCTCATGGCCAATATTTTTTTCATTTTCCGTTCTCCTTAACGAGTTATTCAACATCGGGGAACTCCACTGGCAAATTAATTTGCCAGTTGGGAGTTTTTTCAGGGTAACAGCGTTTTGGCAATCGCGCTCGTTTTCCCTGCGTCACCTCGCGGCGACTATACTAACAATCACCTAAACCGCTGACTGGAGCCTTACATTTGATCAATTTCGAGCTAGATGAACGCCTTGCTGCCGACACCTTACCCATCGCAGACCTCCCGCTAAGCCGCCTGCTGCTAATGAATGACGCGCGCTACCCCTGGGTGATTCTAGTGCCACGCCACGCCTCTATCAGTGAAGTGTTTGAGCTTTCGGCTCACGACCAGCAGCAGCTTTGGCGTGAGGCCAACCAGTTAGGCAATGCCATGAAAGCAACGCTGGGAGGGGACAAAGTTAATATTGCCACGCTAGGCAATGTGGTTAGCCAGCTGCATGTGCACGTGGTGATCCGACGGCACGGTGATGCAACCTGGCCGGCTCCCGTGTGGGGCAACGGCTCAGCTAAACCCTACGATCTGGATGGTCAGGCGCAGTTACGCGACCAACTGCTGGCGCTTATCGATGGACTTGATATGTAGTTTAACCGTTACCCCGTTAATGGATGGCCTTGCCGCGCAGGCGGATCGTTAAGAAGCGGCCCGCTAGCAGGCTGGGCGACGCCCGCCACGCTAAGTGAAATACCCAGCACCACTATCAAGGCACCGCCAGCCAAGGCTACCCAGCCGGTGGCTTTTTGCACGCTACGTTGGCTGTGCTGCTGCTTGGATAGGCGCCGCTGAGCCCAGCTTCGAGCAAAAATGCTCGCCAGCGCGAGCGCTGACACCGTTATTCCAGTGCCTATCGACATGGCCACTACCGAGGCCACGCCCACCTCAAACTGGCCCAGCAAGCTGGCCGCTCCTACCATCAGCACGGCACCGCTGCAGGGACGCATACCAATGGCCCCGACTGTCATCACCGCTGTCCGCAAATCCAACGCCTGCTGCGGCTCAATATGGTGAGCTCCACCGCAACAGTGGCTGTGGTCATGGCTATGTTCATGGCTGTGGTCTTGATGATGCTCATGGGCTGGGCCGTGCAAATGAGCCGTTCGCCCTGGCTGGTAGGCTTGCCGTAGTTGCTTTACAGCTCGCCAACATAGCCACCCACCCAAGGCCGCCACCAATAAAAAACTGGCCTGCTCCACCCAGGCAACGCTGCCCATGGCTTGCCGAGTCACCCAACCCAAGCCATACACCAACACCACGACTAGCACTATGGCGGTCACCCCTTGCAGTAACGAGGCAGCGAACGATAGGCCCAAAGCACGCTTGACCGCACCGCCGTGGGTGGCTAAGTAAGTCGCCAAGACGGCTTTACCATGCCCCGGCCCAGCAGCATGAAACACGCCGTAGGCGAAGCTAATGCTTAGCAGGCTCACCCATGTCGCCATGGTGGGGGTACGTGAAAGTTCGGTAATCGCCAATGTCAGCGAACGGTGCAGATCCCGCTGCCAACCGAGTAGCTGATAGCTCACGCTCTGAAATCCGCCTTGCCACACGATGATGAGCACTACTGCGACCAGCAGCAGACCCAGCATTAACCCTAAATGTCGTTTAAACGGCCGTGTTAATGACATTTTACCGCTCCACCGCCAAATTGTTACAAAGTAACATAAAAACATTTATAGTCGATAGGTTGAGCGTGACAAGCACGCCTTAAATAACGGCTAGCGGCAATCAACTTGGCCAGTTTCAGCAAAATAGCGTCCCAAGCCTGGCTCACCACTCTCATCCTTATCGAGCAGCGCCGCCTGCATCACCATTTCAGGATCTGGATCAGCAGGGAGGATAGCCAACTCACAGTCCGGCTCGCCGTGTAGTATCAGCGCGTCATCCTGGGGCTGGCCACCCTCCTCCTCGTGCACCACTTCGATGTAGTAGGTAGGGTCAAACACTTGGTAAGTCAGCAAAGCGTCTGTCAGTGGCTGTGGTGTTGCCAGCGGCAGAATAAACATAAAGGTTAGCCGCCCATCGCGTTCCATAGCGGTATATTCGCTTACCTCGCCCAGCGCCTGGGGCTCGCCGTTGATTTTCACTTCGGTTAAATAATGCTGCGCGGCGAGATTATCGCGAATCTCTCTGCCAAGCTGATCCAGCCCCTCCTCCAAACTGGCGTTTTCCACCTGTTGCAGCTCTTCAAAAACCACCAGACTGTAGAAAGGATCCATCCGCCAGGTTTGATGCAGGCCACTCACTACGCCCTGATCATCGGTGATGACCCGTACACTCAGATCGATCCAGCCGTGAGGGTGGGCACGAGCATAGGGGCTGACCAGCAGACTACTCATGGTCAACAAAACGGCGACTGCGCTACCAGTCCACTTCATGGCGCAACTCCCAGCTTATGCTGCAAGGCGACCAGCCAAGGGTCGAGCAACTGGGGCGGCAGTGGTTGGCTACCCCTCAACGCCGACACCCGCACGCGGCTACCACTGCCCTCATCGCTCACCTGCAGTTGCAGCCGGTACTCCGGCCAGCGGGCCAGCGATGCTTCCGCCCGCCCCAACGATAGATCCGCATGGCGTACCACATAACCCTGCTCCACCATCAGCTCGACGGCTTCGCGAAAGGTCTCTTCAGATGAAGTGCTATAAGCCAACTCACGAGGCTCCAGGGGCGTTGTTGTCGCGCAGCCGGCTAATCCACCCAATAGTCCGATTAACAACCAGTGGCGAATCTTCATAACGGCCTCCCGGTTGCGGGGGCACTTTGGGCAAAGCGGGTTTGAAAACGCTGACAGAAATCGTCGTTGCTGGCACTGTAGGATTCGCGTAGATCACCCCAGTGATCAAAGCGGCGAATATCACGGGATATGCGTATATGCGCATCGTCAACCAGTAGCGACACTCGCTCAGACTCCACCGGCTGCTGGCCTACGCCACCGCCAAAACCGCTACCTATACCGAACCCCACACCGGAACCTCGGCCGATACCCAAGCCACCAAAGACCCGCATTCCGCGCCCATAGCCATAGGCATCATCGTAAGGGTCATAATAGCCGTGTAGCGGACGTTCGCGGCTGGCGCTAACCAACCCCAAGTTGGTATCAGTAGAATTCAAGGTGAAGCCCCACTCAGTGAGCACCTCAACGCTGGTTTCCAGCGCCCGCTCTTGTGCGACGGGAAAATAGCACGCCGCCGCAGGCGCGGGTTCCGCTTGCGGCAGGCGATCAGGAATTGCTTGGCAGCCAGCAAGTGCTAGCAGACAGGTTAAGCTTATGGGTATCGACTTCATGTTAGATCCTCTAACGGACGAGGCCGCTGGTTTAGCTCGCCGAAGCTAGTCATGCTTAAATGAAATGACATTGTAATGAAGACACTGTTTTGCGGAGAACGTGCTAATGAATGTTTTGCTTTGCCCCGACAGCTTCAAAGATGCGCTCAGCGCCCAAGACGCCGCGGCCGCCATGGCGCGGGGCGTACAGCGCGCCATGCCTGAAGCGCATGTTCAGGTTTGCCCGTTGGCTGACGGCGGCGAAGGCAGCTTGGATGCGCTAATCGCCGCTACCGGCGCTGAGCGGCGCCAGCTCAACGTTCATGATGCCCTGGGGCGCCCTCGCCAAGCAGCCTGGGGCTGGCTGAGCGACCAGCGTACCGCGTTTATTGAGCTGGCAGAAGCCAGTGGTTTACAGCACCTTGAGGCCGAGGAGCGCAATGCGCTGCACACCTCCACCTTTGGCGTGGGCGAACTGCTGCTGGCGGCGCTGAACCAAGGCGCTGAAAAAGCACTTTTACTGCTCGGCGGCAGCGCTACCAATGACGCAGGAGCAGGCATGCTTCAGGCACTGGGCGCGCGCTTTTTGGATCAAAACGACCAACCGCTGGCGCCCGGCGGTGCCGCGCTTAGCCAGTTGGCGAGCTTGGAACTTGGCGGGCTAGACCCGCGGTTAGCCAAGCTTTCCCTGGAGGCCGCCGTTGATGTAGACAATCCGCTGCTGGGCGAACGCGGGGCCAGCGCGGTATTTGGCCCGCAAAAAGGGGCATCGCCTGAAGAGGTTGAGCAGTTGGATCGTGCGCTTGGCCACTTCGCCGATATCAGCGCGCATGCATTAGGCGATGATTTCCGAACGCTGCCGGGCGCAGGCGCCGCGGGCGGTATGGGGTTTGCAGCCAAGGCGTTTTTAAATGCCACGTTAAAGCCCGGTATTGAGATGATTATGCAGCAGGCAGATATGGCCACGCTTTTGGCCCGTGCCGACTTGATCATCACCGGTGAAGGGCGCCTGGATGGCCAAAGCTTGTCTGGCAAAACCCCGATTGGCGTTTCCCGCGCCGCCAAGCGCCTTCACAAACCGGTTATCGTGCTGGCAGGCAGCTTAGGCGATGGCTGGCAGGCCTGCTTTGACGAAGGCGTAACGGCAGCGTTTGCGCTGGCCGATGGCCCCATGGCTTTATCTGATGCGCTACCGCGCACCGCTGAACTACTGGAAGCACGCTGCGAAAGCCTGCTGCGGCTGTGGGTGCATAGACCTTAAAATAGACCTTAAAACAACATGTGCAGCCCTTGAAAAAAGCCCTTATCGCCAGCATCTAATGCAGTAACCAAAGGGTGTCGGCGACGACATAACGTCGAAGTGCTGATAATGTCAAAGCACAGATGTCGAAACACTGATGCCAAAGAGCTATATCGAAAAGCTATACCAAAGAGCTATGGCAGCGATGCAAAAAACTTGTTTCACACTGGCGCTAAGGCACCCTATTCTGGTTACACGCATTAACCGCCGCCCATTGCGACATCAATACTGTTGCATGAGTACTGTTGCATAAACACTGCGGCATAAAGAGGAAGCAGGATATGACGGATACTAATAGCATTGGCCTACACGAAGGTAGCGCTAGTCAACTCGCCGAAAAACTTAACCACCTGCTGGCTAATTACCAAATTTTCTATATGAACGTGCGCGGCTACCATTGGAATGTACGTGGTAACGATTTTTTTGAGCTGCACGCCAAGTTTGAAGAGTTCTACACCGACCTGCTGACCAAAGTGGACGAGGTTGCCGAACGTATCCTGACCCTAGGCCACAAACCGGTTCACGCTTACAGCGACTACGTAACGCTATCACGTATTCAGGAAGACAAAGACGTTCACGACGGCAACACCTGTGTCAAAGGCGTGCTCAAAGGGTACCAAACGATTATTGAGCTGCAGCGTGAACTGCTGTCGCTTGCCTCTGACGCCGACGATGAAGGCACCGCGGCGCAAGCCGGTGACTACATCCGCGAACAGGAAAAAACCATCTGGATGCTTAATGCATACCTGAGTAAATAAGCGTTTAAAAGGTTTTTATTCATATTGACGTCAAACGGCACCCATTGTGGGTGCCGTTTTCGTTGCACTTATCGATTGCAGACGCGGACTAACGTTGCTCAGCAAGATCCTCAATCAACGCCCGCAGCAGCGACCAGAACTCTTCCACCGAGGCTAACTCGACCCGCTCATCCGGTGAATGGGCGCCGCGAATCAGTGGTCCAAAGGAGATCATATCCAGCTGCGGGTATTTGCTGCCAAGAATACCGCACTCAAGCCCCGCGTGGATGACCTTCACCTCCGGCTCGCGGCCCAGCAGCGCCGCATGGCGCGCGTTAAAGGTCGCCAACAGTGCGCCGTCAGGATTAGGCGCCCAGCCCGGGTAGCTGTTTTCCACTTTTACCCGTGCACCGACCAACCCAAACAACGCTTTAAAGCGATCCGCCATCGCGACCACCGCGCTGTCGTGCAGTGAGCGTACCAGGGCGCAGAGGTGCAGCCGCCCATTTTCCAGGCTTAGTACGCCCAGGTTATTGGAGGTTTCTACCACCCCCGGCACATCGGCGCTCATCCGCTCGACCCCACAGGGGGCGGCGTGAAGTGCGGCCAGTAGCATTACGCTGGCATCCAGGGTTAACGGCTCCGCGGTGGGCGTCTCAGCCAAACGCTGGGCGTTGATACTAAGGCCACTATCACCACTGCCCAACTCGGTTAACAGAGTCTTTTCCAACCCGGCGATTGATACTATCGCGGCGTCTACTTCATCGGCAGGCAGCGCCACTTGAGCAAAAGCCTCCCGTGGGATCGCATTGCGTAAGGTGCCGCCGTGATAGCTAATCAAGCGCGCATCAAATGCCTCAAGGGAGCGCAGCACCCTGACCAACAACCGGTTGGCATTCCCCAGCGGTTTATGGATATCCGCGCCGGAGTGGCCACCCTTCAGGCCGGTCAAGGCGATCTCAATAGTCCTCTCATGGTCACCAACAGCGGCACTAGGCAGTTGTGCATCCACTTCCACGTCAGCCCCGCCCGCACAGCCAATATAGACCTGCCCCCGATCCTCGCTATCCAGGTTGAGCAGTAGCGAACCTTCGAGCCAGTGCTCAGCCAGGTTAAGCGCGCCCCCCATGGAGGTCTCTTCCTCCAGGGTAAACAGTGCTTCCAGCGGGCCGTGGCGAAGGTCAGGATCTTCCAGCACGGCGAGAATCGCCGCCACGCCTAGCCCGTTATCAGCCCCCAGGGTGGTGCCATCGGCGTGCAGCCAGCCGTCGGCTACATAGGTGCTAATCGGATCGCGGGTAAAATCGTGAGCGTGGCCGCTATTGGCTTGGGCTACCATATCCAGGTGACCCTGAAGCACAACGCCGGGCGCCTGTTCGCAGCCGACAGAGGCCGGTTTACGTAGACGTAAATTACCGAAGCTATCGCGGTCGTGGGCGAGGCCTTGGGCATCGGCCCAGCTTTCGAGGGTAGCCACCAGTGCCGCCTCATGCCCAGAAGGCCGCGGCGTATTACACAGCGTTCGGAAGTGGCGCCAAACCAATGAGGGCTCAAGCGCGTCAAGATGTGCGTTCATAAAGACTCTTCATTATCGATAACCGGCCTACTTTACCTCAATGAGGCTATTCACAGCGAGGCGTAGGGCTTTGAGGGCGTCATTATGGGCATCCGCCAGGGCACTATTTTGAAACGCCCAGGCGGCTAGCTGTTGATGTGCCTGCTGCTGTGGCTCGCTTAAACTGCGGTGGCTGGCTTCCCGGACCAAGGCTTGCAGCGCCGGGCGGGCAAGGGCGGGGTCGCGATGGGCGGTGGCCACATCCTCAATATCCTGCCACTCGCGGTCACTTAGCGAAACGCTCGGTATTTGAGCGAGTAGCAATACCAGCACCGCGGCCGGCAGCGTCTTTAGCTCAAATGCCAGCAAACCGGGTAAACCTGCCTGAAAGCGCTCAATGAGGTCAGCCAGCACCGCCTCGCCTTCCGCATTCAGCGCTTTCGCCACCATAACAGCGAACTCACCGGTGGATGTTTCCCGGCTAAACCCTAAGCGTACCGGGGTAAACCCCTGCGCCAGCCAAAAGCGTAGCAGCGATGCCTCAGCGCCGAAAGTCGCGCCATAAAGTGCAACCCCCTGCTGCCTGGCGGCGACCATATCCTCTTGCAGCAGCATTTGCCCCAAGCCTTGGCGACGCCGCTCGGGGTGCGTCGCAATACGCGCTACCCGCCGCCAACGGGCCGTTAGCGCCGTGCGGCTACCAGCGTGAGTCGCCAGCGACTGCGCCAACAAATGCCCCTGGGGGCGACGCTCACCGCGTGCCACCTGATCGGCAAGGGCTGCCTCAAAGCCACCCTCCTCCCGAGTGACCAGTACAGCCTGAGGCTCGCCTGCCTGCTCTATCGTGCGTAGCTGGGTAGCTGGACCGTCAAGCAGTTGGCGCAGGTCGTTGGGAGAGGTGCGGTAGTGGGACTGCACCAGCAGGCCAAACAGTTTTTCCAGCGCGACGTCTTGCTGGGCAAGCCAGCCACGCTCAACCACCTGCGTTACTACTGCGCTATCATCCGGCTGCGCAATGGGCAGTGGCGCTTTTAACAACAGCAGTTGATTAACCAGGGCTTCCAGCGGGTCGCCGCTATGCCAACGGATGGGGGCATTCAACGTCAGCGCTTTCCATTGGGGTGTCAGCCGCTCCAGGGTCACGCGAAAGCGTAGCGCAAACCCCCTTCCGGAACCCTCATAACCATGCACCGTGGTGGCGAAAGCAATCCGAGGAAAGGCGCTGAGCCAGTGCCCCAACAGCGCTGCGGGGATTGCTGCCGCCTCATCGACCATTAAATAACTGCCATCACCGCCCTGCCGTTGGGCGTTGATCTGCTCGGTAAGCACATCCGGAGGTAAAAAAATCAGCTCGCTGCCCTGGGCAAGCACAAACTGGCCAGGGGTAACGCGACGACCGTCTGGGCAAAGTGCCGCCACCCGCTCAAACACGCTTTCCACTGCACTCAGCCGCGGCGCAGTAATCACGATTCGTTGGGTTTTGCCCATTAGCAGCCGTGCGCAGGCGATACCCAGCGCGGCGCTTTTGCCACGCCCACGGTCTGCAGTCATCACCAGTGGACGGCGGCGTTTCAAACCAACCAGTTGTTTCACCGCGCAGGCCTGATCTGCGGTCGAGCAGTCGCTATCAGCTGTTCCCGTGTCGTCTACCTTGCACAAAGGCAGGTAAGGCAGCTGCAACGACTGATCAACGCGCCAGCGCACTACCTTAGGTGAAGCCTGCAACTGACGCGCCAAGCGCGAAAGGTAGTGGCAACTCAGCTCGGACCAATGCCAGGGGTGATCGGCAAAACGCGCGTAGTCCGGGTCAGGCGACTCCTCCCACGGCTGCGGTGTAAGCAATACCAGCAGACCGCCGGCGGTGATCGTTCCCGCCAGCGCCCCCAGCGCCTCGGGATCAAACCCGCTGCCGTGAGTGTCGAGCACTATCAACTGGTGTTCTGCCCCCAGGCGCATGCGCGCCTTGCGTGGCGAGAGGTGTTCGTCTCCCACCCACAGCGGCGCTTGCCAGGTGTGGGCTTGCCATAGCGCCTGTGCCATTGAGCGGCACTGCGAAGCATCGCCGCTTAGCCACACTAGCTGACGCCATCGGCGGCGGGCTAAACGCCGTGCGTGATGCACTAATGTGGCCACCACTCGCGCTTGCTGTGGGTTATCTAACACGTGACTATTGAGCAAATATTTTCCTACTCCAGCGCGGCTGCTTCCCATTACGTTAGCCTATTTCGTCTATCAGCGTGCCGAAGAGCGCTTCAGGCAAGCTTCTTACTTACAACTTTGGTTGAACAATTTAACTACTTTCAACGTTGTGAAGCGATTCCCCCCCTCTCTTTTTTTCTCAAAACACTCTATAACCCGCTGTTTATATTGAACATATGAAATTTTTTATAAGAATCGATAGATAACACTGCTTACATTACTGATATTGCACCGCAGCGGGGTTGTTGTGCTAATTTAGCTCTGCAGCGCTAACAACGCTTGTTTACGTAAACGTAACTCAACAGTGCTGCACTTTCCTGCATTCAGGTAACCAACACTAATAACGCCACACGCCAAACCAGGAAATACATCATGAAAAAAATGACCAAATTCTCCCTCACCGGCCTCGCTGCTGGTATTGCCTTCGCTACGTTAACGACCACCGCCCAAGCACAAGAAGAGTGGACAATGACCACCACCTGGCCGGAAAACCTTGATCTAATCAAGATTGACCAGCACTGGGTGGAACTAGTCAACAAACTGGCGGGTGAAGAGCTGCAGATCAATTTCCGCGCAGGCGGAACGCTAATGCCCGGCACCGAAGTATTTGACGCCACTGAAACGGGCAGCATTGAAGCCGCAGGCGACTGGCCAGGCTACTGGGCAGGCTTAAACCCCGCCTTCTCGCCACTGGCGACCACCACCAGCCTGTTTAATGGCGTTGACTACCTCAACTGGATTCAGCAGTGGGGCGGCCGCGAACTGTACGAAGAGATTTATGGCCAGTTCAACATGGTTTATCTCCCCTACGGCATTACCAACAATGAGTCGGGCTTTATGGGCCGCACTCCAATTGAGAGCATTGCCGATTTAGATGGCAAGCGTCTACGTCTGTCGGGCCGCGACCAGGGCCGCGTACTCGAAGAACTGGGCGGCTCACAAGTCACCCTGGCAGGCGGTGAAGTCTACCAAGCCATTGAGCGCGGCGTTATCGATGCCGGTGAGTTCTCCACCCCGGGGGTTGATTTTAATGCCGGCTTTGCCGAAGTGGCCGATTACTGGGCAACCCCCGGCTGGCACCAGTCGGCTAGCGTATTTGGCGTAATGATCAATAAAGACGCCTGGGATGCGCTCTCCGAAGAGACCCAAGAGACCCTGCGTATTGCGGCAGACGCCACCATGGCTTGGTCATTAGCCTGGTCAGAGCGCCAGTCTACCGAAGCCACCCAGAAATTTATTGACGCGGGGGTGACGATCAACCAGTTCTCTGAAGAGGATCTGGCACGCATCCAGGAGGTCACCAACGAGGTTATTCTGCGCGGCGCTTGCGAAGACCCTGACCATGCCAAAGTCTACCAATCGATGATTGCCTATCTTGAGCACTATGCGACTTGGCGCGATGTTTCCGCACCCTACAATATGAGCCGCGTGATGGACAATCTGCCCTCACTGGAAGAGATCGAAGCCTGCCTGTAAGGCGCTTCTGTGCCGCCTCGGCTTCCGGGGCGGTTTTTTGTGCTGACCGCGGAGATCTTCCATGAATGCGATTGCTAAGGCGATCGATGCCATCAATGAAGCCTTCGGGCGCATCATCGCTCCATTGATTGCCATCATTACCCTGATTGTTCTGTTCGACATTGCGTCACGGTTTCTATTTGGGCGCCCCAGCGATTGGGCCTTTGACGTCACCAAAATGCTGTTTGGCGCCCACTTTATGCTGATGGCGGCCTATGGGCTAAAACATCACACCCATGTGGAAGTCGACGTACTGAAGCGCTTGTTATCGCGTAGAAAGCAAGCCGTGCTCGACGTACTCGGCTATCTGATTTTCTTTGTCCCCTTTATCTGGATGCTGATCACCCTGGGCTGGAGCTTCTTTGAACGCGCCTGGAGCCGCGGTGAAACCACCTATGGCATGGTCTCGATCCCGGTCTACCCAATTAAAGGGGTGATTGTGGTCGCTGCTATTCTGATCTTGCTGCAGGCCATTGCCATTGTGCTGCGTGCCATCATGCAGCTTCGCGAGGAGACATCAGCATGAACCTGAGTCCTGAATTACTCACGCTGGTGATGTTTGGTGGCCTTATGATCGGGCTGTTTATGGGCCACCCGCTGGCGTTTGTGCTGGGCGGTGTAGCGGTTATCGGTGCCTTTCTTGGCCCCGGCGAGCGCATCCTCGGCACCCTGATCAACAATATTTTCGGTAACGCCATGGACAACTATGTGTTGGTGGCGATACCGCTGTTTATCCTAATGGCGCGATTCTTAAACGACTCCGGCGTAACCGAGAAGATGTTTGACGCCATGCGTTTACTACTGGCGAACCTGCGTGGTGGCCTGGCGCTTACCGTGGTGATCGTTTCGGTACTGCTAGCGGCCACCACCGGCATCGTTGGCGCCTCGATTGCGGTGATGGGCATGATTGCCCTGGTTCCCATGCTCAAGTATGGCTACAACAAAGAACTCAGCGCTGGGGTCATTATGGCCAGCGGCTGTTTGGGGATTTTGATTCCGCCCAGCATTATGCTGATCCTTATGGCCAGCTACTCACCGGTTTCCGTAGGCGCACTGTTCGCAGGCGCGCTGATTCCCGGTTTGCTGCTCGGGGTCATGTATGCACTCTATGTGTTGATTATCTGCTATATCAAACCCAGCTACGGCCCCAAAGTACCGCCAGAAGAGCGCGCGGAAGTCAGCACTAAGCAGCTACTGATTATGCTGGCGAAGTACGTGCTCCCGCCCATGGCGTTGATTCTGGGCGTGCTGGGCGCGCTATTTACCGGCGTCGCTACGGCCACCGAGGCCTCGGCCATCGGCGTGTTTATCGCCTTTATTCTGTTTTTGATTTTCGGTGACCGTAAAGTCTCCACCTGTTTTTGGACGATGATCGAAGCGGGCAAAACCACCACGATGGTAATGCTCGTGCTAGTGGGCGCCACGGCCTTTACCGGCGTGTTCTCCCGCGGGGGCGGTATGACCGTGATCAGCGAGCTGGTACTGGCCATGCCCGGCGGCACCATTGGGGCACTGATCCTGATGCTGTTCCTGGTGTTTATCCTGGGGATGTTCCTGGATTGGACGGGCATTGTCTTGCTGAGCTTCCCAATCATGCTGCCCATCGTCGAAACCATGGGCGTGGATATGCTTTGGTTCGTGGTAATGGTGGCGGTAGTGCTGCAAACATCGTTCCTGACGCCGCCCTTTGGCTACGCACTGTTCTACTTAAAAGGTGTCGCACCGCCTGGGGTCGAAATCGTCCACCTCTACAAAGCGGTCGTGCCCTTCGTCGCGCTGATTCTACTGGCGTGTACGCTGATGGCCTTCTTCCCGTGGCTGATTACGGGCCTGCCTAGCATGCTGTTAGGAGGTTACTAGGTCGCCACACCTCACAGGCTTAACGACCAACCATTATGGCCCGCCTTGGCGGGCTTTTTTTGTAATGTTGTCGGGCCTGCAAAGCTGCAGCAGAGCAGCGCCAATGCTACTATTCACGCCCGTCACTATTTCGCATTCAGTGTGCTGCGCTACTTTCCGGCTTTCCACGACTGCTTTCCGTCAATGCAAGGAGTGTTCGCTTGTTCAGATCCGGCTATCGCGGGCTATTCGCCTTCTCTTCTTCGCTTAGCCGTCGCGCTACCCCCTGGTCAATTGCCCTGATTGCGGTAGCGTTCGTGGTTGCGCTGCCCGTACTGGTGGTTTTTGCCCATATCGCGATGCCCACCGATGGCGTTTGGCAACACCTGGCCAGCACCGTACTGGGCCGCTATTTAAACAATACCTTCTGGCTGGTCGTGAGCGTAGGACTTGGCACGCTGATCATCGGTACCGGGGCGGCTTGGCTAGTGGTGATGTGCCGCTTTCCCGGCAAACGGCTCTTCGAGTGGGCGCTACTGCTGCCATTGGCGGTGCCCACTTACGTGATCGCCTACGCCTACACTGACTTTTTGCAGTTTGCCGGGCCATTCCAGACCCTGCTGCGCGAGACATTTGGCTGGGGCTATGGCGACTACTACTTTCCCAATATTCGCTCCCTCGGCGGCGCCGCAACGGTGATTACCCTGGTGCTCTACCCCTACGTTTACCTGCTGGCTCGCGCCTCGTTTCTTGAGCAATCTGTATGCGTACTGGATGTAGGCCGTACGCTAGGGCGCGGCCCCTGGAAACTGTTTGCCAGCGTCGCCGTGCCGCTGGCGCGCCCGGCGCTAGTAGGTGGTGTATCGCTGGTATTAATGGAGACTCTCAACGAGTTCGGTGCCGTGCAGTTCTTTGGCGTGGATACCTTTACCACCGGTATCTACCGCACCTGGTTTGGCATGGGCGAACAGGTAGCGGCGGCGCAGTTGGCGGCGTGCCTGCTCACCTTCGTGATTGTATTAGTGCTACTGGAGCGCTGGTCGCGGGGCAAGCGCCGCTATTTCCATACCACCAATCGCTATCAGCAGTTACCCGAATACGCGCTGCACGGCTGGCGCGCTGTGGCTGCAACGCTGGCCTGTCTGGTGCCGGTGTTGGTGGGTTTTTTACTACCTAGCGGCATTCTACTCAATTTAGCGCTGCAGGGGGGCGATTCGCTGTGGGGCACGCGTTTTATCGGCTACGCCTGGAACAGCCTGGGGCTGGCAACCGTGGCCGCGCTAATCGCCGTGGGCTTAGCCGTTGTGCTTAGCTACGGCGTACGCATGCACGATACGACCTTTGCGCGGGTGGCTTCCCGGGTAGCCTCCATGGGCTACGCGATTCCGGGCTCGGTGGTTGCGGTGGGTATTCTGATTCCGTTTGCCTGGTTGGATAACGCCCTCAACACTTGGCTGAATAACCACTATGGCTACATTATCGGTCTGATCTTCAGTGGGTCAGCGTTTATCTTGCTATACGCCTACGTGGTGCGCTTTTTAGCCGTTTCGTTCAATGCCGTTGAGGCCAGTCTGGGCAAAGTCACCCCCAGCATGGATGCCGCATCGCGCACCCTGGGGCAAACCGCGGGGGGCACGCTGCGCCATATTCATACACCGATGATGCGCAGCAGCCTGCTGGCGGCAGGGATTTTAGTCTTCGTCGACGTCATGAAGGAGCTGCCCGCGACGATTATTCTGCGACCTTTCAACTTCGACACTCTGGCGGTGCGGGCGCATAACCTCGCTTCGGACGAGCGTCTGGCCGAAGCCTCCACCTCGTCGCTGGCCATTGTGGTGGTGGGTATCCTGCCGGTGATTCTGCTTAGCATGGCCATGCGCCGTTCACGCCCCGGCGCTCAGTCCTGATGAAGCATTACGCCGTGAGCGGGAAAACAAATACTTGGGAAAGGTCGAGGTGAATATCCACCGGCTGGCCTTCTGCGGGTAGAAACACCCCGGGTACGCGAGCGTGCAGGTGGGCCTCAAGGCCGTTTTCGCCATGGGCACACAGGTGCAGCAGGCTGGTGCGCCCAAGAAGTTTCGCCATTACCACATGGCTATGGCGATGGGCATCAGCAGGCAAGTCGCGCTCAACAATACGCAGCGCCTCGGGGCGAATCATGATTTGCGCGTCGCTGCCCTCGGCTAATCCGGGGGCAGGCACCCGCCCCACTGGCGTGTTCACAGCGCCATTATGTACCTTGCCCTGTAGCTCATTGACGTCGCCAAAAAAGGTTACTACAAAAGGATCTTGAGGCGCGCAGTAAAGCTCGCGGGGCGTTCCGGTCTGCACGATTCGTCCATCCCGCATCAACGCGATGCGATCGGCCATAAACATGGCTTCTTCAGGGTCGTGGGTCACCAGCAGCGTCGCCGCGCCGACCTTTTTCAGCACGTGGAGGGTATCGTCGCGAATGCGGTCGCGTAGACGCGCATCCAGGCTTGAGAACGGCTCATCCAACAGCATTAAACGCGGCGATGGCGCCAGCGCCCGCGCCAGCGCCACCCGCTGCTGCTGCCCACCAGAAAGCATATGCGGGTAAACATCGGCATAGGCGGCCATACCCAACTGATCAAGCAGCTGTGACGCCCGCTCGCGACGCTCGCGAGAGGCTAAATGTTTAAGCCCAAAGGTGACATTTTCCAATACGGTTAGGTGGGGGAAAAGTGCCGAGTCCTGGAACGCCAGTCCAACATTGCGCTTCTCCGGTGGCACATGACGCTGGCCTGGGCCGGCAATATAAATATCTTCCAAGGAAACGCTGCCCTCTTGCAGCACTTCAAGACCCGCCGCGATTCGCAGCAGCGTTGTCTTCCCACATCCCGAGGGGCCCAGCAGGCAAACTACTTCCCCAGGGGCAACGCTTAAGTCCACGCCTTTCACTACCGTATCGCCATCATAGGCATGACGTACATTATGCAGGGTTAACGCCGATGAACTAGGCACCGCCGCGGCGACCTTCAGGGTTGCTGTCATAAATCCCCACTTTGCAGCTGGGCAAACCGCCCGACAAACGACTAAACGCGGATTGTGTACATTTGAAAGTTATTTGCATTGTATTTTTTATTGCAATGAGATGCACGTCTAGTGCCTTTCGTTGAATGCGGTTGGTTAGCATTCACCTTGACCTCAACGGGGATTAAAGCTTGAATACTCACCGCTGATAATGCAACTTATTATCAAAACTGAAGGGAGATATTCATGATGACAAAAGCACGCCTGACGCTATCAGTCGCCGCCATTTTGGCGGGTTCCGCCGTTGCTAGCAGCGCTCTAGCAAACGAGCTTAACCTTTATTCTGCTCGCCATTACGACTCTGACGAGCCCCTCTACAACGCGTTCACTGAAGAGACCGGTATCAAAGTCAACCTGCTTGAAGGCGACTCCGACCAACTGATTGAGCGTATTCAGCGCGAAGGCGTGGCGAGCCCGGCTGATGTCATGATGACCGTCGACGCAGGCCGTCTCTGGCGCGCGGAAGATGAAGGTATCTTCCAAAGCATCGAGTCAGACGTTCTCAATGAACGCTTGCCCGAAGCCATGCGCCACCCTGACGGCCTGTGGTTTGGCTTTAGTCAGCGCGCCCGGGCGATTTACTACAACCGCGAAAACTTCGACCCAAGCCAGATCGAAAGCTACGAAGACCTGGCCGACCCGCAGTTTGAAGGCAAAGTGTGCATTCGCTCTTCCAACAACATTTACAACCAGTCACTGCTGGCCTCAATGATTGAGCATCACGGCGAAGAGGGTGCCGAAGAGTGGGCCCAGGGCGTGGTTAACAACATGGCGCGGGATCCGGAAGGTGGCGATACCGACCAGATTCTCGGCGTTGCCAGCGGCGAGTGCGAAATCGGCGTAGCCAACCACTACTACTATGTGCGCCTGCTGAAATCTGACGATGACGCCGAGCGTGAAGCAGCTCGCAAAGTGGGCATTATTTTCCCCAACCAAAATGACCGCGGCACCCACATCAACGTTGGCGGCGCCGGTGTGGTAGAAGGTGCGCCCAACCGCGACAACGCCATCCGCTTTCTAGAGTACTTGGCCTCAGACACCGCCCAGGAAATCTTTGCCTCCGGCAACAACGAGTTCCCGGTAGTCGAAGGCATCAAGAAAGATCCAGTGCTGGAATCCTGGGGCAACTTCAAAACGGATGACGTGAATATCAGCGTACTGGGTGAGAACAACCCTGAAGCGATCCGCATTTTTGATCGCGTCGGCTGGCGTTAAGCCTCAGTCCAAATCATCGCAACGAAGCATCGCGACTAACCATCGCGGTTAGCCCACCCCCGCAGCCAATGGCTGCGGGGGTTTCGTTTATAACAATTTTTCGTTTATAACAATGATTAGACTAGGGAGTTAGTGCGCTTCATCCCAATTGGCACCACTCTCCACCTCGACGATTAGCGGCACTTTTAGCTTTGCCGCGCCCTGCATGCGTTTTTGCACCTGCTCGATAAACGCCTCGACCTGTTTCTCGGCGACTTCAAACACCAGCTCATCATGCACCTGCATGACCATTAGCGCATCGAACTCGCCTTCCGCCAGCCACGCATCCACGTCGATCATCGCCTGCTTGATGATATCCGCCGCGGTGCCCTGCATCGGCGCATTGATTGCAGTGCGCTCGGCGCCTTGGCGGCGGTTGCGGTTTTGCGACTGGATTTCCGGCAGGTAGAGGCGCCGACCTAATACAGTTTCGACGAAGCCATCTTCCGCCGCCTGGGAGCGAATGCGCTCCATGTAGCGGGCCACGCCAGGGTAGCGGTCGAAGTAGCGGTCAATATAAGTCTGCGCCTGGTTACGTTCGATATGCAGTTGGCGCGACAGCCCCCAGGCGCTCATACCGTAAATCAAGCCGAAGTTAATCGCTTTGGCGCTGCGCCGCTGGTCGCCAGAGACCTTCTCAAGGGAGGTGCCAAAGACTTCCGCTGCGGTGGCAGTGTGGATATCCCGCCCTTCGGCAAAGGCTTCCAGCAGGCCTTTATCTTCGGAAAGGTGCGCCATAATGCGCAGTTCGATCTGCGAGTAGTCGGCGGCGACAATGCGATAGCCAGGGCGGGCAATAAACGCCTGGCGAATTTTGCGCCCCTCTTCGGTGCGAATGGGGATGTTTTGCAAGTTGGGGTCTGATGACGACAGCCGCCCGGTGGCGGTGACCGCCTGGTGGTAGCTGGTATGCACTCGGCCGGTAGCTTTATTGAGCAGCCGCGGCAACTTGTCGGTGTAGGTGGACTTCAGCTTGGCCAACCCCCGGTGCTGCATAATCACTTTCGGCAGCGGGTAGTCCAGCGCCAGCTCTTCCAGCACGCCTTCCGCGGTAGAGGGCGCACCTTTAGGGGTTTTCTTGAGCACTGGGATTTTCTGCTCTTCAAACAGAATCTGCCCCAACTGCTTGGGCGAGCCCAGGTTAAACTCCCGCCCGGCGAGTTCAAACGCCTCGCGCTCTAACTCACCAATGCGCTTTTCTAACTGCTGGCTCTGTTTGTACAGTAGGTCAGCATCTACCGCCACTCCGTTGCGCTCAATGCGCGAGAGCACTTTGATTAGCGGCAGCTCGATATGATCGAGCACTTCCGCCAGACGCCCTTCGTTCTCAACCTGGGGGCGCAGCGTTTCTTGCAGCCTTAACGTGATATCAACATCTTCGCAGGCGTAAGGCGCCGCTTGCTCCAAGGCAATTTGGTTAAAGGTCAGCTGCTTGGCGCCTTTACCGGCGATCTCTTCAAAGGAGATGGTCTTTTCGCCCAGATACTTCAGCGCCAGCGAATCCATATCATGGCGCGTAGCGGTGGAGTTGAGCACGTACGACGCCAGCATAGTGTCTGCAAAAGGCCCGGCAACGGAGATTGCATAGTTGGCCAGCACCGAAGTATCGTACTTAAGGTTCTGGCCAATCTTGGTTTTTTTAGGATCTTCCAACAGCGGCTTTAGCGCGGCGAGGACTGTTTTACGGTCAAGCTGCTGGGGGGCATCCAAATAGTCGTGGGCCAGCGGAATATAGGCCGCCTCCCCCGCTTCTAGCGACAAGCCGACGCCGACGATTTCTGCATCCATATAGTTGAGGCTGGTGGTTTCCAGATCAAAACAGAAGCGCTCGGCGTTTTGTAGCCGCGCAAGCCAAGCCTCAAAGTCTGCCTGTTCGAGAATAACGTGGTCTTCACGCACAGACGTTTTTTCAGCAGCGCTCGACGCTTCGGACTTGGTCTCTGCCTCATCAGCGCTCACGGGCGCAGGCTCGCCGCCTTTCACATCATCCACACCTTCGTCTTTGCCTTCCAGCAACTCACCCAGCCACTGGCGGAACTCCATCTCTTTATACAGGGTGACCAGCGCTTCACGATCCGGGTGGGCGATATCCAAGTCATCCAAGCCCACTGGCAGCTCGCAGTCGACCTTGATGGTCGCCAACTGATAGGAGAGAAACGCCTGTTCGCGATGTTCCTCAAGCTTCTTGGGCAGCGTTTTCGCGCCCCGGAAAGTGAGCATTTTGACTCGCTCTAAATCGCCGTAGATGGTCTCCAGCCCGCCGCCCATGCCTTGCAGCAGACCAATCGCAGTCTTTTCACCCACGCCGGGCACGCCAGGAATGTTATCGACCTTGTCACCCATTAGGGCGAGAAAGTCGATAATCAGCGCTGGAGGAAGACCAAATTTCTCTTCCACGCCCGCCTCATCCAAGGTTTCATCCTTCATGGTGTTAACCAGGGTGATATGGGCATTGACCAACTGCGCCATATCCTTATCGCCGGTGGAGATCACCGCGTCGCGCCCCGCCTGGGTAGCGTGATGGGCCAGAGTACCAATCACATCGTCCGCTTCGACACCTTCAATACACAGTAATGGCAGGCCCAGCGCTTTCACGCAGGCGTGCAGCGGCGCAATCTGACTGCGCAGATCATCGGGCATGGGCGGGCGATGCGCTTTATAGTCGCTGTACATATCATCACGGAAGGTTTTACCCGGCGCGTCGAATACCACCGCCATGGGGCTTTCGGGGTAATCCTTGATCAGCCGTTTGAGCATATTCAACACGCCTTTCACCGCGCCCGTCGGCTGACCATTGGAGGTCGTGAGCGGCGGTAGCGCATGAAAGGCACGGTAAAGATAAGAAGAGCCATCGACGAGAACGATTGGAGCGCGAGCCATAACCAAGTTCCATTGTTAAATAGGATTGTTTAAAAAGAGTTGCTCACATGATACCCGCTGCGCTGGCCGCCTGCAGAGTCAAACTCCTCTCTGTTAACACAACAACGCTGCCAACTAAGCGGCCAAGCCGCTACAATAACGGGCTTAGCAACCTGGGCGAGACTCTCATGGCTGTATTTACCCCGCTTAGCGACGCACAGGTCGCTGCGTTTTTAGAAAAATTTGATGTTGGCAGTTTCGTTTCCCTACAGGGCGTCGCAAACGGCACCGAGAATTCGACATTTTTTGTGACCACCGACCGCCGTGAACTTGTACTGACCCTTTTTGAGCAAGGCGAACACGAGGAGCTGCCGTTCTTTGTTGAACTGCTCGACTATTTGGACGAGCACCGCTTACCGGTGCCGGGTACGGTGCACGACCGTGAAGGTATCGCGCTGCATAGCCTGGAGGGCAAGCCAGCGCTGCTATTCCCGCGCCTGCCTGGCCGTCATCCGGAAGCGCCCAATTTAGCCCAATGCCAAGCCTTAGGTGACACTTTGGGTCGTATGCACGTGGTATCGAAGCGCTTCCCCGGCCACCGCCCGAATCCGCGGGATCTCAACTGGCTGCACGTGATGCACCACAAGGTATTGAGCTACATAAGTCCCGCTGATCAAACGCTGATGAAGGACGAAGTCGACGATTTCGAAAGCGCCTTCAGCCAACACGGTGAGCTGCCCCAGGGTGCTCTGCATGGTGACCTGTTCCGCGACAATACTCTGTTCGAGGGGGATCAGCTCGGCGGTATTATCGACTTTTATAATGGCTGCACCGGCGATCTGCTGTTTGATTTGGCGATTGTGATCAACGACTGGGCCTCTAACGAGGATGGCACGCTTAATTTAGAGCGCCACGATACGTTATTAAGCGCTTATCAAGCGCGCCGCCCATTAACCGCGGCTGAACGGGAGCTGTGGCCGACCATGCTGCGCATGACAGCGCTGCGCTACTGGCTGTCGCGCTTACTGGTGGTCTATGTTGACCCGCCAGCTCACGACTTGACGCCCCACGATCCGGAGCGTTTCCGTACTATTTTAAATGCGCGCATTGCCCACGGTGCACTGCCGCTGCCTGAGGTGTCTGCATGAGTGTGATGGCAACGACTAGCCCTGCCCTGCGCGCACGGCGCACCTGGAATATCGATCAATGGGGTAGCGGCTACTTCGACGTGGATGACCACGGTCAGGCCCTGGTACGCCCGCTGGGTAGCGATGCGGAAGGCCCGGCGCTGCCGCTTAGCGGCCTGGTTCGCCAACTGCAAGCAGCCGGGCTGCGCCTACCGGTGCTGGTGCGCTTTAGCGATATTCTTCATGACCGGGTAGAGCAGCTGTGCGGTGCTTTTGATGCTGCCATGAGCGACTGCGACTATCAGGGCGGCTACACTGCGGTTTACCCGATTAAAGTCAACCAGCAGCGTCGGGTGGTCGAAGAAATTCTGGCGACCGCTGAGCGCGGCAATGGCCGGGTGGGGCTCGAAGCGGGCAGCAAGCCAGAACTACTGGCTGTCCTGGCGCTTTCCGACAGCGGCTCCTCGCTCATTGTGTGTAACGGCTATAAAGACCGCGAATACGTGCGTCTGGCGTTGCTAGGGGAGAAGCTGGGCCACAAGGTCTACTTGGTGGTCGAAAAGCTCTCCGAACTGCAGTTGATCCTAGAAGAAGCCCGAGAGCTGGAGGTCACGCCCCGCATAGGCCTACGTGCCCGCCTAGCCTCGGTGGGTAAAGGCAAGTGGCAGAATACCGGCGGTGAAAAATCCAAGTTTGGTCTCACCGCCAGCCAGATTCTAGAGGTCGTAGACACCCTACGTCGCGAGAATGCGCTGGAAAGCCTGCAGCTGGTGCACTTCCACTTGGGCTCCCAGATCGCCAATATCCGCGATATTCAGCGCGGCCTACGCGAATGCGCGCGCTTTTATCAAAATCTGATGGAACTGGGTGCACCGATTGACACTGTAGACGTCGGCGGCGGTTTGGGAATCGACTACGAAGGCACTCGTTCGCGTAGCTTCTGCTCGGCCAACTACTCGATGCGTGAATACGCCCGTAACGTAGTGAGTGCCTTTGCCCAGCTGTGCCAAGAAACGAACCTGCCACAGCCCCATCTGATCAGCGAATCGGGCCGTGCGCTGACCGCCCACCACGCGGTATTGATCACCAACGTGATTGGCGAAGAGCGTATCGACGACACCCCACCTGAGCAGCACTCTCAAGAAGATACCCAAGTGGAGCTTCTGTGGCGGGTGTTCGAGCAACTCGCTACCGCTCAAGAACCACGCATGCTGGTAGAAGCCTGGCACGACCTGCTTCAGGCGGTAAGTGAGTTGCAGGAACGCTTTGTAATGGGCTTGAGTAATATTACCGCCCGCGCCGAAGGCGAGCGGGTGTACATGGCTGCCTGCGCACGACTGCGTACCCAGCTTGATACCCGCAACCGGGCCCATCGTGAAATCATGGACGAGCTGGCGGAGAAACTAGCCGACAAGCTGTTCGTTAACTTCTCATTGTTCCAGTCTGTCCCTGACGTTTGGGGGATCGAGCAGATATTCCCGGTGCTGCCGTTGAGCGGGCTTGATCAGGCCCCCACCCGACGGGCGGTGATTCAGGATATCACCTGCGATTCCGACGGCCGCATCGACAGCTACGTCGACGGCCAAGGGGTCGAGAGCACCCTGCCGCTGCCTGAATGGCCATCAGACGACGAGCGCTGGTTAGGCTTCTTCCTGGTGGGCGCCTATCAGGAGATCCTTGGCGATTTGCATAACCTGTTCGGCGACACCGACTCCGTTGACGCTGCGCTCAATGCAGACGGCGAGTGGACGCTCTCCAATCCCCTGGCCGGGGACTCGGTGGCCCAGGTGCTGGCCTACGTCAACTTCAATGCCAACGTGCTCAAGCAGAAGCTCACCGACCAGCTAGCCGCAAGCGGCTTCTCTGCCGACGAGCAGGCCCGCTTTGCGGCCAGCTTAAGCGAAGGGCTGGAAGGCTATACCTATCTTGAGTGAGCTTTTTTGAATGGTCTATCTTGAACAGCCTCGAACAGCTTGGCTTAAATGGACTGCCTAGATAGGTTGGCTTAAACGGCCCAAAAAAAGAAACGCCACCTGTGGTTAACGGGTGGCGTTTCTATTGATAACGATAGCGAATGCTTGTGGCGGGCTATCTGCTTCACTGTTTGTGGGTCAACTATTTAGTTACTCGACGACGCTGGTTTCGACTTCCAAACCACCGGTCAAGGTTAAGCGCAGCGATGAACCACGAACCAGCTCCCCAACGCCAGAAGGCGTGCCGGTTAAGATTACATCGCCCGGCTCCAGGGTAAAGTGGCGACTCATTTCAGCCACCAGCGTGGGGACAGCAAAAATCATATCGGAACCTTCGCCGTGCTGACGCTCTTCCCCATCAATCTCAAGGGTAAAAGCGAGCGCGTTCCAGTTGGGCACTCGGCTTAGCGGCAGAAACGACGAAAGCGGGCAAGCGCCATCAAAGGCTTTGGCGATTTCCCAAGGGTGCCCCTTCTCTTTCAGCTTGGTCTGTACATCACGCAGGGTTAAATCCATCGCCAACCCAATACCGACAATCGCGCGCTCGGCTTCATCCAGGGTGGCATGGGTTAAGGTTTCACCCACTAACAGCGCAAGCTCAACTTCATAATGTACGTCGCCGCGTGAAAACGGCGGATCCAACGGCTTGGTCAGATCCACAACGCTGGTCGACGGCTTAATGAACAGCAGCGGCTCAGTGGGAACCGGATTATCCAGCTCTTTCGCATGGTCGGCATAATTACGGCCGATGCAGACAACCTTGCCCAACGGGTGGGGAAACTCCTGGCCATCGGTAAACTGTGGAACAAAACGCATGGCGGGTATTCTCCTTCTCATTATGCGTGCCGCATTCGCAACGACAGGCGCAACAGTTTACCCCACCTAGACGAAGGTTCCACACCCTTCGGCCATGAATTTGTTTCCCCACTGCGGGTTAGCGATATTGTTGCGCCGCTTGATCAGGGCTATGAGCCAAGAAGTCTGGGCGTTGTTGAGCCGCCGCATAAGGCGCTTGGCAACGATTATCGTGACAGTTAAATACAAAGAACACGTTGCTTCGTGGGTCGGGTGAAAGGTTAGCATTCGAGGCATGCAGGGTATTGCAATCGAACAGTAACAAGCCGCCTGCCTTACCTTTGGGTGCTTCAATACCGTGTTCGGCCACTAGCTCGGCCAGCGCCTCTGGGCTGGGCACGCCCACTTCCTGCTCTTTCAACGAGCTTTTATGGTTATCCTCCGGCGTTTCACCTAGGCATGGCACGAATTTTTTGTGCGAGCCAGGAATCAACATCAACGGGCCGTTGAACTCGTGGTTGTCGGTTAAGATCAGCGATGCGCTGACGGCATGCATCGCAGGCATGCCGTCTTCTGCGTGCCAAGTTTCAAAATCAGAGTGCCAGTTAAAGCCCTTACCGGCAAACCCAGGCTTGTAGTTAATCCGCGATTGATGCACATAAGAATCGCCGCCAATGATTTGACGAGCAGCGCCCGCGACACGCTCATCGCTGGCCAGTTTTCCCAGCCGCTCAGAGAGGAAATGCACTGCAAATAGCGAGCGGATTTCCTGACTCTTTGGTTCAGTCACGCTGAAGTCTTTATTGAGATACTCATCGTTGCTCATCAGCGCCTTCATTTCCTGACGCAGCTCATCAAGCTCTGCGCCTTCAATGAGATTGGGAATAAACAAAAAACCCTTACGCTCAAACTCATCAAGCTGCGCCTGACTTAACGGGCCAGAAAGCTGGCGCCCCTTGATGACCGCATCTTGGCGCGGCAACCAAGTGTTTACCGGGGTAGTGGCCAAGCGCGACGGGTAGGCATCCTGTACCTGTGTACGCTGAGCCGGAGTAACGTGAGCGTTAGGCGTATCGGCCATTTCGCTATATTGCTTATGGGCAGTTACCGCATTTAGCGGTGTGCTTTTGACTGTCATCTAATCCACTCCTTGTATGATTAGGTTTCAGATCGAACATATTGTACGTACAAATAATCACGTACGTATAAAAAGTAGGGCACGGTTAAAACATCGTGCAGGGAGTATCCTAGACCACTAAAATTTCCCCGCAAGGCGTGATTAGCCATTTGATAACGTGGGTTACGTGAAAAAAATTGAACGGTAACTTACAACTTACATAACTTGAATTAACCCATGATCTAACCAACGTATCAGTTGTTCAATTTACCAGCTAAAAATCAGTTTTCTTAAAAAATAGCTCAAACCTGTTTTAAATGACCATAGATTGAATCTTCGTCAAAGTCGGCATATTCAGCCAACAGATCAGGTTGTAACAAACTAATTGAGCCTCTGGTTTTTCGAATCATTTTCTTTTGCTCTAACGCAGTCATACAACGGCTAACATGCACGCTAGTAATACCCAGCAACTCACCCACCACCTCTTGTTTGATTGGCAGAGAGATTGCATTTGAATCCATCATTTCTTTAAAATTATGCCTTGCATATACCTCAAGAAGAAAATGCGCCACCCGTTTTTCAGCTTTATGATGGGTACAACTTCTCAATCTTTCGATTGCAATATTATCATTAACCATTATATAAGAAATTACCGCTCTTTTTATATCCACATAACTTTCAAATAATTCATGCAACCTATCAGTTGACACCCTATCTAACTGACAATTCTGCAATGCCAATACTGTCATATTATGATTGTCGAAAAAACTCTCTCGGATACCTACAATATCACCAGGCATATATACATTACATATATCTTCACTTCGGTCTTTAACGGAACGACTTGAGCTTACCCACCCCTTCTTCACTACAAAAACGTCCGCCCTTTCTTGATACAAAGAGTGTATTTTTTGATTTTTCTTTAAATCTACGTTATCGAACCTAATACTCGACAAACGATCCAAAGCTTCAGCTTCAATTTTACAATAACGATTCAAAACATCACCCAAACTTGTAAGCTGAGATAAATTGACTATCACTTCAGACACTTGAGCACAGTGATCTTTTATATTCGAAGTTTCGTTTTGAATATCAATTATATAATCTGTCATTTCTACATTCCTTGTAGTTAGACAAAAGGCATACACTCAATTACATAATGTATAATGGGAAACATTATCCATTCGATTGATGACTAAATAATATAGACAACAATTAGAAATACTACAAGGTCAATTTATTCATGCATTAAAAAATGGGCTGCGAATTCACTTAACACTAAATATATAGATTATCGAAATCCGCCATTTCCCACTCAGCCAAAAAGCGGCAACATAATTAATTAATAAAAAGCAATAAAGGAATAAAAACTGCTACAAAAAAGCCCGGGCAACAAGCCAAGGCTAAACATTCACTATGTGAGACAGTTTAAAATATTCAAATTAAAACCATCAGGTCAATCTAGCACGCTTTCTCTTTTGAAAAACGTTATAACGTTGACGAGACAGCCAGTTATTTCATAACCGATTCAACCTTAATAATCATCTACATCTGCTCGTTCTGAGCGCCAGAGTTTGGCGGAGCTTTACCCAACGTCGCTTCCTGGCCTTCAGGTGCAGGCTGATCCATTACTGAATAATTGCTCTTTCCGTCAAGAGAAGGGCCTTCTGCCCAGCGGCCTTTCGGCGCTTCTTTATCAAGTAGGGTATTCAAGTAATAGTAAGAGTGCTGCATCGCCTCATGGTCTTCTGGGGTCGAGTTCGGAATGGGAAGCTGCGCTTGCATGCCACCCAACTCTTCTATGACGGCCAGCCATTGCTGTTGATGGTAGGTATCTCGTGCGATCAGGAACGATAAGAAATCCTTCATGCCATGATCATCAGTCCAGTTATATAGGCGTGATGCAAGCACCCTGCCCCCAGCTTCCGCAGCCACGTTTGCTAGCATATCGGCACCAATATTACCGGTGGCATAGACATGGCTCATATCAAATGGAACACCATTCGCATTTACCGGCATCGCCGAAAGACCTGAGGATAATAGGTGCCGTGGGTTGGCACCGCCGAGAATTGCATTCATAACCGGATCTTTGGCGGTCTCTTCTTGGTAAGAGAGGGGTGCTCCTTCAAGGTTAAGCGCGACGGCATGACCAAGCATCTCAATATGCGATAGCTCTTCCGTTGCCGTCGACATGAGCATATCGCGGATACGGTCATCGCCTCGGGCGCCCATCGCTTGGAAGAAATACTGCATCGCAACGCGAATTTCACCTTCTATACCACCAATTGCCTGCTGTAGCAGCATGGCGAACTGGGGATTAGGCTTATCGACTTTTACCGGATACTGAAGTTTTGCGGAATGATGAAACATTTTAAATTCTCCTTAATGAGCTACCAGAGAATCCTTCCACTGGCAGTAATGTCATATGTCATCTTTAGGTTTATTAGTAATTTAAAACCACAAACCTCATCGCTCTTAGATAATTCACCATATAGATCGAACACTAATGAGCATAGCTGACATGCCTTGTCTATCAAGCCGCAAGCAGCACAAAACAAAAGATTTAACTTACATTAAAATAAATCATGCCAACTTAATTTTAAATCACCAAGATAATTTACCGTAAAAACTACAACAACATCACCATACCCATTAAATCCTCAGAAAAACTAAAATTTCAGGCTTAAAAATATCATCATTTTTTTGATTTTAATATTCATATTATTTACTGCTATTATCATTCTTTAACCTCATAAGGAATTGCAATTTGAAGCGACTGCTAGCGATATGTGGATTTATCGGCACTCTATTAATATTCGTCGGCTGCACCGTGGACGCGACAAAAGCCCAAGGCGCTTCCGCGACCCTAGATGAACCGTTGGTCAATACCTATTGGAAGCTGACGAAACTGAATGGTGCGCCGGTCGTCACTCATGAGAATTTTCGTGAAGCTCACCTGGTTCTTCATCAAGATGCTTCACGCTTAGCCGGCGCTACGGGCTGTAATACCCTGATGGGCAGCTACCTGTTGGAAAACGAGCACATTGAGTTTAGTCAAATCGCCAGCACTAAAATGGCCTGCCCAACGACCCAAATGAAAACCGAGAGCGATTTTCTTGCCTCACTCAAGCAGGTAACAGCATGGCACGTGGATGGCGCGATGCTTGTGCTGTCAGATGCCAATAGCAAACCACTGGCGACCTTCGAGGCGGTGTATCTTTATTAGTAATCGGCTCACGCAACGAGCCACTAATATTTAAATTATCAAAGCAAGTATTCAGGGGATCATAAGTCCATCGACTGATCCTACGCACTGCTCGTGAAATGTTTGGCCAGTGTTAAGAGTGTCAGCTTGCGAGTAGGCCGCTGAAGTAGCCGCGTACCAAGCTGATTTTCAAGCTTTTGAAGTCGATGGCTTAACGTATTGGAAGGTGTGCCTAACCGGCGTGCGGTCTCGGTGAAGCTACCGTTACGTGCTACTGGCACAAACAGAGCAATCTCATTGAGATCAAGCATATCGATGCAATTACCTCTTCCCATCGACATAGGAAAATTAAGCAATATCGGACTTTAGAAACGGCTGCGCCACAATGGGCTTAGCTAGCATGAATGTATAAAAACAAACACATAGAGTTGGAGACCGCCGAGGATATAAATTTCCTATCTAGCTTAGCCAGCGAGCAGTGTTTATACTTTCAAATCCAAACTTAAATGAATATATCTCATGAAAAAAATAGTCGTACTACTGCTCTTACTGGCATTGCCTTATCTTTCTTCAGCCAATGAGGATGTCGAGGGATCGGGAGATCACCCTTTGATCGAGCGCGTGGCTGGGTCTTATATTGGCTGGTTTTCACGAAGTGACTTTGAGCAAGTAACGGTGCCCACCGGCCCTTTTGTGTATCGCCAAGGTTATGACAGTACTGAAACACTCGAAGGCGAACATCTGCGTATTGTCTACTTCTTCGATGAGTCAACAACCTCTACTCTCAGAATCATGCACAGCTATCAGCAGTCGTTGGAGCGCGCAGGTTTCGAGGTACTGTTCAGTGGGCGCAGTGCGGATAATGCGCTGGATAACCGCCGTGGCACACGCTTTATGGGCAGATACAGCGCTGTTGAAAGGATGGGGTTTAAGCCTCAGATGAGACTACCCATGAGCCACGCTTCCAATGTGGCATATCTTGCTGTGCGCTCAGCAGATAGAAACGTGTTAGCCGCAGTGGTGATTTTTATGCCAGCTCGTAGCGATACCCCTGTCGTGCTGTTGGATGTAGTCACCACTACCGAAATGGACAGTGAGATGGCGCATGAGCCGTTAAAAGCAGATCGGTTGGCCACCGAACTGGATAGCCAAGGGCGGGTGGCCTTGCAGCAGATCCACTTTGCCTTTGACAGCGCAGAGATACTCCCCGAATCCAGCGAAGCACTGGCAGAGGTCGCACGGTTACTGCAAGCTGAAACGGGGTTACGTTTGCTTGTTGTAGGTCATACAGACAGTGACGGCAGCTTTGAGTACAACCTGCGCCTATCTGCTGACCGTGCTCAAGCGGTGAACGCTTATCTTGAGCGTCAGCATGACATACAGGCTGACCGACTGAGAGCGTCAGGTGCAGGGATGATGGCACCTCTGGCCAGCAACCATAGCGAAGAAGGACGCAGCCTTAACCGCCGGGTCGAGCTTGTGGAATTGCCAAACTAAATCTGGTTGACACACTGAATAACCTACCGTGGTAGCGCGAAGTAAATCACTGGTTATGGGGCGCTAATAATTAGCGCCCTTTTTCAGTGCGTTACGATGTGGCACTCATCCCTGGCGTTGGGTCTTTATGGGGACTTCACACAGCCAGAAATCATGGCATAGATGGCATCGGCTTATGCTTTTCTGCTCTTTTGAAAACTGTGCCACATTTTATAGACACACACGAAAAAACCGCCCCTAAGGACGGTTTAATCTAATTCTCTAACGCTTTGCTTTTAACCACTCTTCAGTGGTGCCGACACCAGGAGTCGAACCCGGGACCTACTGATTACAAGATATTACAATTAAATATATCAATCAGCGAGTTATGCGAAAAAGAACTATGTTAAATCCATCCATTGCGGCATTGTAAATCATTGGCTTAGCGATATGAACTACGTAGAAAATGGCCGTGAGAATATGGCATGAAAATCAAGCGATTCACCTATTCACTACGCCAACACCCTGGCGGTGGAACCTACCTGCAGTTTGATATCAGACTACAAAACCACCGCGCAAAGATCGGCCTAACCCCTGACGATACCTTCGAGCTATGGATCACCCGCGCAGAAATGCCCACCGTAGTCGCTGATATGGTCGATGAAAGAACCTGGGATGGCCACCGCAAAACAATATTGGCCATGCTGGCCAATCACTTCCAAACACCTTTTTACTGAGCACCGAAAAAGTGCATGAATGCGCATGAAAACGCATAAAAACATCAGCCCTTATAACCGCGTTCCCGCCCAGCAATGGCGCGGCTTGAGTGCCTGCCGCAAGGGTGCATAAAAACCACTGCATTTAGCGCGCGGGCGGGGCGGGGTGACGATGGCGCGGCGTGGGCCAATCAAAATTCAAAATCAATTGAAATAAATAAAGCCGCTTTGAAAAAGCGGCTTAAGAAAATGTGAGTTGATTAAAAAATGTCACTTACGCATCTGCCTTACTGCACGTTGTTGTTCAACGACCCTCTCGGCTGTCGACTTCGCCATGAAGATGTTGCCGTTCACAATATAGTCCTGCAAGGACTCCAGCTCGCTCTGACGATCAGGGTATAGCTCTTCTTCCTGCTCTATTCGTTCACATAATAGCTGGAGATCTGCAGGCAAACCGTGTTCGCGTATTTGCTTTACTGACCGTTGTTGCTCAATGACTCTCTCCGCTGTCGACCTCACCATGAAAGTGTTGCCGTTCACAATATATTCCTGCAAGGACTCCAGATCGCTCTGACGATCTGGATATTGCTCTTCTTCTTGCTCAATTCGTTCGCATAACAGCTGGAGATCTGAGGGCAAGCCCTGCTCTCGCATTTGCTTTCTTGCCCGCTGTTGATCAATGATCCTCTCCGCTGTCGACCGCACCATGAAAGTGTTGCCGTTCACAATATATTCCTGCAAGGACTCCAGATCGCTCTGACGATCTGGATATTGCTCTTCTTCTTGCTCAATTCGTTCGCATAACAGCTGGAGATCTGCGGGCAAGCCCTGCTCCCGCATTTGCTTTATTGCCCGCTGTTGCTCAACGATTCTCTCCGCTGTCGACCTCACCATGAAGGTATTGCCGTTCGCAACATAGTCCTGTAAGGATTCCAGATCGCTCTGACGATCAGGGTATTGCTCTTCTTCTTGCTCAATTCGTTCGCATAACAGCTGGAGATCTGCGGGCAAGCCCTGCTCCCGCATTTGCTTTATTGCCCGCTGTTGCTCAACGATCCTCTCCGCTGTCGACCTCACCATGAAGGTATTGCCGTTCGCAACATAGTCCTGTAGGGATTCCAGATCGCTCTGACGATCAGGGTATTGCTCCTTCTCTATCTCTATACATGAAAGGAGTTGATCAAGCTCTGCAGGTAATTTAGGCATATTGCGGCTAGCCCTTATAGATAATTAAATTTAATTCAATGAATCATACATTTTACTTTATCTCAATTTTATTTTTATTAATTCACATATCATCAAGATCCAACAAATACGGATCGAACCTCACCACCTCTTCCCCCACGTGCTCATTGATCTCTTTGAAGGTGGCCTGCAATGGCTCTAGCTCATTGGCGACATACACCTTGGCGGCTTTTTCAGCGTCGCCAAATCCGGCGGCGTTTTGAGGCACCACGCCCATTAGCTGCGGTGGGATACGGTGCCCGGCCAGCTGGTCGTCGCGGGTGATGTTTTTGATGTTGTAGAACTCGTCTTTGGCCGCGACCTCAGACACCGGGATGATCTGCACGCCGTCCTTTTTGCCCCTGGGTGAGTAAAGGAACAGGTTGCGGAAGTTGCCCGGCCCTTTGCTGTTTTTCAGCGCCTTACGCATATCGTCGATGTCTTTTTGATCGTGGGCCGGGTCGTTGACGTACATGATGAAGCCCGCGTGGCTGCCGTTGAGGTAGTAGCGGCGGCGGAACAAGGTGGCGGATTCGTTAAGCCAGGCGCTTTGCAGGCTGCCGATATAGTCCGGCACCCCATAGATGGTCTGATCAATATCCGGTTCAAGCAGGTGGACGGTACGCCCGGCGGGCAGCTCTACCCGTTCCATGTAGTTGGGTACCCACCAATAGCGGTCATCCTCACCCCGGCGCATATACTTTGCGCCGCGGTGCTGCAGACCCAGCCGCCGCCCTAGCCGCCCGCGCACGTCCTCCAGATAGCCGTTACCAAACACCAGGTAGTCGAGGGCCAGCGAGCTGAAGGTGCGGCGGTTCAGCAGTGGGTGGGGAATAAAGGTTTTCAGCAGAATATTGCGTTTCACCTGCAAAGCGCTGCCGTGGTGGGCGGTGGCCCGGTAGCTCTTGGCCAACACGCTTAGCGGGATCGGCGGCTCGTACCACTCATCCGGCGTTAGCCACACGCCTTCATACCAAACATCGCGCATGCTGGTGACCGGCTCCGGATCGCCAAAAGTAAACGCCTCCATACGGCCGTTGCCGGTGGCCACCACCGGGGCGGTATCGTGTTGAACCTGATACGCAGGCACGCGAATGCGCGGCTTGGCCGCAGCGGTGTTAGTCGTCATCGTCAGAAAACTCCATGATAGAACGGCCAGCGCCTTCACTGGCGGGGCCGTCGAGAGGCTCAAAATGTAGGGCGTGCATGGTGGCCCACGCGAGATCCGCGTGGCCGGTCGCTTTGCAGCGGCCGGAAACATAGGTGAACTGGCGGCCGCTGCCGGTCAGCTCTTTTTTGATTGCCATGAATGAAGCGGCGAGATCCGACCAGCCCGCATCAAACTCCAGCCGGTCTTTGCGCATAATCTGCTGAGCCTGGAGCACCATGCTTGTTTTCAGCGAAACGTCGTAGCGGTAGCGCACCACCGTGGGGAACCACTTCTCGACGTATTCGGCCACCGCGCCGCCGATGCCGGTGGTATCAATGCCGATATGGCCGATGGTGTACTTGTCGCGGAAGGATTCGATAAAGGCGGCCTGATCTTCGTAGTCCTGGCCCTTCAAGCGGTGGCGTTCCAGCACCCGGTGCTTTTCCTCGCTGGAGCGCGCGGGCAATACCACCACCAGACCAGCCCCATCGCCATCTTCGCCGGTACCGGTGGGGTCGTAACCAATCCACACCTCCCGGTCGCCCACCGGTCGCGGGGCAAACGGCCGGTAGTCGTCCCACACTTCCCAGCTATCGACCATGCAGGCTTTCATCACCGCCAGCGGGAAGGCGCTTTGGCTATCATCGACAAAGCCACACATCAACAGGTTGTCGAACTCTTCCGGCGAGTACTCCATGCGCAGCTGATCAAGATCGAACAGATCACAGCCGCCCTCCATGGCATCCAGCACTGTCACGATCTGCCGCCAATGGCCGTCTGGGCACAGCTTGCCGTTCTTCAGCGCGTCATGGCTGACATCAAACTCAGCCCGCTCGGATTTTTTACGCCGCTTGTTAAACAGCTCACCGTTCCAGAACGGATACCCCTCATGGCCAACGCTGGAAGGCGTTGAGAAATACGTCTGCCGCCACTTCTTGTGCATGGCCATGCCGCTGGTGACCTTGCGAAACTCGGCAAAGCGGTGAATCCAGAAGTACTCATCCAGGTACACATCGCCGTGGTAGCCCTGGGCGGTTTTGGAGTTGGTGCCTAGGAAGTGCAGTTCGGCGCCGTTATCCAGAACAATCGGATCGCCTTTAAGCTCCACATCGCACACCTCTTTAACGAACTGCACGATGTAGTTGCGGAAGATATGCGCCTGGGCGCGGCTGGCGGAAAGGAAAATCTTATTGCGCCCGGTTTTGAACGCATCGACGATCGCCTCCCGGGCGAAGTACCAGGTGGCCCCAATCTGGCGGCTTTTGAGAATATTGCGAATGCGGTGCTTCTGGCCCGCTTCCAGCCACACTGCCTGGTATTCAAACAGCGATTCCAGAAACGCCGCGTCCAGCGCCTCGATCTGCTCTTCTTCCAGCGCGTTACGCCGGGGCTTCTTCTTCGGCCCCGCGTTGCGCCGCTCAATATTGGGGTTTAGATCCGCTTCGCGGCCAGTTTCCTGGTACTGACGAATCCTGGCCAGCCGCTCGATCTGCCTACCGAGTAAGTCAATCTCTTTGTAGTGTTTCCCCTCTTTCTCCGGTAGCGCAATGAGCTGCACCATGCGCGCTTCAAGCGTGTGCTCAACGCGCTCGGTCGGCGTGGCATCTTCCCAACGGTCGCGCGCTTTCCAGCTGTGCACCGTGGCCGGTTTCTCACCGATATGCTCAGCAATGCGCGCCACTCGCCAGCCCTGCCAATACAAATGGCGGGCCGTGAGTCGCGGCGTTTCTATCGTGCTTGGGATCGTGTTGAGGGCTGTCGTCGTCATGTCGCCAGCGTACCCGCCGCGCGCGATGCCCACGCCTGCCACGCCTTGTGCTAGCCCGCCCGCACAACGCGCAACCGTTGAGCCAAAACGCATACACGCGGAACCTGAGCCACATCAACCGCCACCCTGCTCAGGAAGCCCAACATGCCCAAGTTCTTTCGTGTCGCCACCGAAGGCGCAACTACCGACGGCCGCGAGATCCAACGCGAATGGATCGAACAGATGGCCGCCAACTACGACCCCAAAAAATACGGCGCCCGCGTCTGGATGGAACACATTCGTGGCATGACGGCCGACAGCGTGTTTAACGCCCTGGGCGATGTGCTGTCAGTGGAAGCCCGCGAAGTCGAAGACGGCAAGCTGGCCCTGTTCGCCGAGATCGACCCCACCGACGAACTCAAAGCCATCAACAAAAAGCGCCAAAAGGTTTACAGCTCCATTGAGGTCAACCCCAAGTTCGGCGATACCGGCCAAGCCTACCTGGAAGGCCTGGCGGTCACCGACTCCCCCGCCTCGCTGGGTACCGAGATGATCAAGTTCAGCCGCGAAGCGGGTAATGCCTCACCGCTGGCCAGCCGCAAGCAACACGCCGACAACCTGTTCAGCGAAGCGGTAGAGATCGAGCTCGACTTCAGCGAAGAGAAGCCACCGGCCGCCGAAGGATTGAAAGCCAAGATCGCCGCCCTGTTCAGCCGCCAGGACACCAAAACCGCCAAAGGCTTTGAAACCTTCCGCACCGAACTGGAAGGCACCTTGGAAGTGGTCGCCGAACACTACAACGCCCTGGCCGATGAACTGGAAGCTCGCCCCACCGCCGACCAGTTCAGCCAGCTGCAAACCGCCCACGACGACCTGAAAAAGCGTTTTGAAGAGCTATACACCCAGCTCGACAACACGCCGGACACCTCACGCCGAGCCCCCGCCACCGGCGGCGATGCTCAGCTAACCGACTGCTAAGCGCGGGCCAGCCAGTAGAAACCAGGGCCACCGCCACCACTTCAAGGAACCCCAATGCGCAACGATACCCGTAAAGCCTTTAACGCCTTCAAAACTCGCTTAGCCCAGCTAAACGGCGTCGACAACACTGGCGAGCAGTTCAACGTCGAGCCAAGCGTCCAGCAAACGCTGGAAAGCAAGATGCAGGAAACCAGCGCCTTCCTGGGTCAAATCAACGTTATTGGCGTGGATGAGATCAAAGGCCAGAAAGTCGGCCTGGGCGTCTCCGGCCCCATCGCCGGGCGCACCAACGTCGACGAAAAAGACCGCAGCACCCGCGACGTGACCGAGCTTAGCGATACCACTTACGAATGTGTCAGCACCGAATTCGATACTCACATTCGCTGGGCACAGCTGGACGCCTGGTCACGCTTCCCGGATTTTCAGGCACGTATCCGCAACGCCATCATCAAACGCCAGGCGTTGGATCGCATCATGGTCGGCTTTAACGGCACCAGTGCCGCCGTGGAAACCGACCCCGTTGCTAATCCGCTGCTTCAAGACGTCAACAAGGGCTGGCTGCAGAAGTATCGCGAACACGCCCCCGCCCGCGTACTAAAAGAAGGTAAGACAGCGGGAAAAATTGTTATCGACAAGAGAAAGCTTGAAGACGGCGATGGCAAGGTCATTGGTATAAAGGGCGACTATGCGAATCTGGATGCCTTAGTAACAGATGTGATCAACGAAATGATCGACCCCTGGTACCGGGAAGACACCGCCCTGGTGGCCATCATGGGCCGCAAAATGCTGGCCGACAAATACTTCCCCATGATCCAAGAGTTCGCCGAAACGCCCAGCGAAGCCCGCGACCTGGACATGATGGTCAGCCAAAAGCGCGTCGGTGGCCTGCAAGCCGTGCGCGCCCCCTTCGTGCCCGACGGCTCCCTGCTAGTGACCTCTCTGGACAACCTTTCCCTGTACTGGCAGTTGGGCAGCCGCCGCCGTCATGTCATCGACAACCCCAAGCGCAACCGCATCGAAAACTACGAATCCAGCAACGACGCCTATGTGGTTGAGGATTACGGCTTCGGCTGCCTGGTCGAAAACATCGAATTTGCAGAATAAGGGGAACCGATGAAAAGCCCAGCCCGAAAGCATTTTGAGCAAGTGTCCGCCGCGAAAGCGGCGGGCGCTGCCACCCCCGGCCAACAGCAGGCAGGCGAGCAGTACGAGCTCCACGCCCGCGCGCTCTATGAAGCCACCCGCACGCTGAAAAGCATTAAATCGATCCAGGCCAAAATCGAGAAAAAGCGCGAGCTGCTGCCGGAATTTCTGCCCTACATCGACGGCGTACTAAGCGAAGGCAACGGCGCCAAAGACGATGTGCTGATGACCATGATGGTCTGGTGCATCGACGTGGGGGATTTTGAAAAAGCCCTAGCGATTGGCGCCTATGCCGTGAAACACAACATCGACACCCCCGACCGCTACGCCCGGGACACCGTCAGCATCCTCGCCGAAGAGATCGCTGAAGGCGTCAAAAGCGCCCTGGCCAAGGAAGGTGCCGATGCCGACGCCCTGGCCAACGTCATGGCCCGCGCCGCCGCCATTGTCGATGGCCACGATATGCACGATGAGATCAAAGCCAAGCTACACAAGGCCTATGGCTACGCCCTGCGCGCCGCCGAAGATCCCCAAAGCGCGCTGGCCCAGCTCAAAGAAGCGTTAGCCCTGGATGAACGCATTGGCGTGAAGCAAGACATCCAGCAACTGGAACGCCTGATCAAAAAACAGGGCGACCAGGCCACCGCCTGATCGCCAACCGAGTCGCACCCCGACGGCAAGGGGGCACTGCTGAGCAAGGGCTTTTAGCCTCGCGCAAAGCAGTCCACCCCCTTCTTAAATACGGCAGCCACCATGATCGGATACGGCACCAATTCCCCCAGCCCCACGCTGGAAACCATCATCAACAACGGCTTCTGGCCGGATATCGACCCCAACGACTTCCGCGAAGAGGAGCGCGTGCACAACGTCACGCCGCCGCGCATCCGGCAATCACTGCGCGCCGCCGTGGCCGATGTTAACCGCCAGTTGGCCAACTACCAGCACGCCCACCAGCAGGCGGGCCGCATGGCCTGCGATGCCATACCGCCGGAACCCTGGCAATCGCCCGGTGATATCCAGTTGCTTTACACGCGTGCCGTGTATGCCCAAGCCCAAGCGGATCTTTTGGAGCGCTACCGCGACGCCTCCGCCACCGGCAAAGGCGACGAACGCGGTGAAGCCAAAGACCTGGCCGCCGACGACTATCGCGCCGATGCCCGCTGGGCCATCGCTGAATTAGTCGGCCGCCAACACACCACGGTCGAGCTGATATGAAGCGCGTGGCCCACGCCCACCAGGGCGAAACCCTCGACGCCCTGCTCTACCGCGTCTACGGCAAAACCGCCGATATCACCGAGCAGGCGCTGCAGCTAAACCCACACCTGGTGAATCAGGGGCCAGTCCTGCGCGAAGGCACTCCGGTCACGTTACCGCCACCGCCCGACGCCCGCGCAACCCAACCGCCACTCCAACTTTGGAACTGAGGAGCTCATGAGCCACCCGTATGAAATCACCACTGAGGGCGTCAAAGTCGCCCCGCCGGCCGTCGTCTCGCTGCTGCACATGGGCGGCATGACACCCGCCGACTGGGTCACGGTGCTAACGCTGCTCTACTTGGCGCTGCAAATCGGCTTGCTGCTGCCGCGCTACCTAACCCGCCTACGGGCCTACTGGAGGCGTCGCCGTGAGTCTTAAACGCCGCATGGCCATTGGAGCCACCGCCGGGACGCTCAGCATTGCCACCGCCGTGGTCTCCTACTACGAAGGGTATGAACCCACCGCCTACCGCGACCCGGTCGGCATCGCCACTATCTGCTATGGCCACACCGCCACGGCGCGCATGGGACAAACGCTTAGTCAGGCGCAATGCACCCAACTGCTACAGGCGGATCTAGGCACTGCCTTTGCCGCCGTGGATCGCCGCGCCCAGGTCGAATTGCCGCCGCCCACACGGGCCGCGCTGGCTTCGTTTGTTTACAACGTAGGGGAAGGCGCCTTCGCCCGCTCCACCCTGCTGCGCAAACTCAACGCTGGCGACCTACGCGGCGCCTGCCACGAGCTAAGCCGCTGGGTATACGCCGGGGGCAGGCAGCTAAACGGTCTGATCAAACGCCGCGCCACGGAACGTGAATTGTGCCTGGAAGGCATCAAAGAGGAAGCCACCCCATGAACCGCCTGCTCGCCGCCCTGGCCATTCTGCTGCTGGTGGTGCTGGTCACCTGGGCGCTGTGGCAACGCAGCACCGCTGCGGATGCCCGCGCCGAATTGGCCGAACAGCAGCTGGCTGAATCTCACTACCGGGAACAGAAAAGCCTGGTGATTATCGACGCGCTTTGGGAGAACGCCCGCCGCCTGGAAGCCCAGCGCCGCGCCCTGGCAGAACAGCAGGCCGTACTTAGCCACACCGCCGCCAACCGCCTGGCCACCATTGAGGAACTCCACCGTGAAAATGCCACGCTACGCAATTGGGCCAACACTCGTCTGCCTAGCGCTGTTATCCGGCTGCGCAAGCGCCCCGCCGTCACCGGTGCCCGTGATTACGATCAATCAGTGCGCGACACCCAGCCCCTGCAGCCTGCCCGCGAGTAACCCGCACACCAACGGCGAACTGCACCTGCAGCTGGAGCGCACCGAAGCCGCCTGGGCACAGTGCGCCGCCGAAGTGGATGCCATCATCATTTGCCACCAGGAAGGCTCACAATGATCAAATTACAGCACCTAAGGGCGCATTTAATCGCTAGTGTCCCTAAATTGGCACGTAACCCCGAACAGCTTCACACCTTCGTGAACGACGGCAAGATCAAGTTCGCCAGGGGCCAGAACCTGAGCCACCAATACACCGTCGACGCCCACATCATCATCACCGACTACAGTGGCTCACTCGATACCGTGATGGTGCCGTTGCTCCAGTGGCTCAACAGCTACCAACCAGATCTCGATCCCGACGAAGCCGTCCAGCTGGAAGCCGAGATCCTCAATAACACCAGTTGGGATTTGGCCATCACCGTGCGCCTAACCGAGCGCGTCGTTGCCAAGGTGAATTGTGAAACCGGCCGCATAGACTCAGAACACCGCATGCCGGAATACCCCATTGACGCCTGCCCGGCGAAAAGCTGGCAGCTGTACGTCAAAGGCCCAAGCGATGCAGAACACCAGCTCAAAAGCCAATGGCAAAGCCCAGGCGGCGGCGAATGAGCGACGACCTCCAACAGCTGGAAAGCTGGCTAACGCCGCTGATCAATAAGCTCAGCCCCAAAGAGCGCCGCGTACTGGCAAGGGAAGTCGCGCGGGATCTGCGTATCGCCAACCGCAACCGCATCAAAGCGCAAACCAACCCCGACGGTACGCCCTATGAACCGCGCACCCAACTACGCGGCCGCAGCGGAGCCATCCGCCGCAAAGCGATGTTCACCAAACTGCGCACCGCTAAATACCTCAAGATCAAAACCAACGCCGACGAAGCCTCCGTGGGGTTTATAGGCCACATCAACCGCATCGCCCGCGTACACCACTACGGCCTGCGCGACCGCGTCGAGAAAGGCGGCCCACAACACCAATACGCCCGCCGGGAGCTAGTGGGTATTACCCCGGCCGACAGCGAACGCATCGCCGACAGCGTGCTCAACCACCTCACGCCGCCCACCTAAACACCGTCACTTGTCCTAGCCACCCCGCACAACGCCCGCCGCTACCCATCCGCGCGTAACGCTTCCACCATTGGCGGCATGAACAACGTCGCCGAACTTAAACGCCTTATCGCCAACCTGATTCGCATCGGCACCATCGCCGAGGTGGATTATGGCAATCCCGATGCCGTGCCGCCGGTACCGCCCCGCGTGCGGGTCGATATTGGCGAGATCACCACCGGCTGGCTGCACTGGATCGAAAGCCGCGCGGGTACCACACGCACCTGGTGCCCACCCACTGTCGATGAGCAGGCCATCGTTATTTCTCCCGGTGGGGATCTCAATGCAGGCGTGGTACTTACCGGCCTGTTTCGTGGCCTACACCCCGCCCCCAGCGACAACGGCGACCACTTCCACGCCGTGATGCCCGACGGCGCGGTCATCGACTACCACCACGTTGAGCATCATTTGAAGGTCAATATCCCCGGCGATATCACCATCAACGCCACCGGTGAGATACGCATTACCGCCAGCGGCGATATGCACCTTAAAGGCCGCAACATCTACGAAAACTGAGTTAATAACAACCAGGGGGATGCATGGAATCCAGCACGAGCAGCGAAGGCGCTATCGACTACAGCAGCCACTTTGACCAGATGATTGCCGTCGGCAAACAGATACATGAAGAGCTAACGCTGATTCGTGAAGCGTTTTACACCCAAGCGCCCAAAGAAAGCGGCGTTGAGCCGGAAGGCGAAAAGCCAAGCCTTGGCCTGCTCGTTGAACAGCAGTTCCAGTTGAAGCAGGTGGCCCAGCAGCTGTTTGAGCACGCCACCAATGATCAGCTCGGTATTCATACAAGGCCCAAGCCCCCAGGCGATGGCGGCCTAAGCCGCGCCGCCATGCTTAACGCGCTCAAGCAATCGGAACAGCTCGACAACGTCCGCGTGGAAATGACTAACCCCACGCCGATGCCCTAGGAGAACGCCCATGCCCGCGGCTACCCGCCAAGGCGATATATGTACCGGCCACGGCTCGTGCTCACCACGGCCGTCGGTATCAGGCTCGCCCAATGTGTTTGTGAACCGCATCCCCAGCCACCGGGTGGCCGATGCCTGGGCGCGTCACTGCTCCCATGAATCGGTCTTGGCAGCGGGCTCCAAAACGGTATTCGTCAACGGCCGCCCCAAGGGCCGCGTGAGCGACCCAGTCGCTTGCGGTTCGCTGGTGGCCACCGGCTCGCCCAATGTGTTTGTAGGGGGCTAACCATGGCAGGCATGCGCACCTCAAACGGCCACTTGGTCAGCGGGCTGGCCCATATCCAGCAAAGCATCCGCGACATTCTCACCACGCCCATTGGCACCCGCGTGATGCGCCGGGAGTACGGCTCCTTGCTGCCGGAACTGATCGATCAGCCGCTTAACGACACCACCTTGCTGCAAGCCTACGCCGCCAGCGTGATGGCCATTACCCGCTGGGAGCCCCGGGTGCGGGTGCTGCGCGTTAACCGCCAGTTAGATGCCAGCCAGCACGGCCGCGCCTGGCTGGAAATTGACGCCCAAACCCACGACGGACAGCGCTTCCATGTGGAGGTACCGTTCACATGAGCACCCCCATCGACCTCTCCCAGATCACCCCGCCGGATGTGATTGAGCCGCTGGATTTTGAAGCGCTGCTTAGCGAGCGCAAAGCGCGCCTGTTGGAACTCACCCCCAGCGACGAACGGGAAGAATTAGCCAACACCCTCGCCCTTGAAAGCGAACCGCTCACCAAGCTGCTGCAGGAAAACGCCTACCGTGAACTGCTGCTGCGCGAACGCATCAACGACGCCGCGCGCGCCGTGATGCTGGCCTACGCTGCCGGGGGCGACCTTGACCAAATGGGCGCTAATTTCCAAGTCACCCGCTTGATGCTCGACCCCGGCGACCCCAACGCCGTGCCGCCGGTACCGCCCACGTTTGAGCACGACCGCGACTTTCGCGCCCGTATCCAGCTCGCCTTCGAAGGGCTATCCGTTGCCGGGCCGGTAGGCGCTTACCAATTCCACGCCGCGGCCGCCCACCCCGATGTGCGCGATGTGGCGGTGGAAAGTCCCGAACCGGTGGATGTGGTGCTGACCGTGCTATCGCGCCAAAACGACGGCATCGCCACACCTGAACTGCTCAACACCGTGCGCGACTACCTGGAACCCTTCCGGCCGCTGACCGACCGGCTCACCCTGCAGCCCGCCGACCGGGTCGACTACACCATCAACGCCACGCTGACCCTGCGCCCCGGCCCCGATGCCGAACTGGTGATCGAGGAAGCGCGCCGAGAACTCAACACCTACACCGACGCCCGCTACAAGCTGGGCACCTGGGTGACCCGTTCCGGCATTAGCGCCGCACTTACCGTGCAAGGGGTGGAAAACGTCACCCTGCGCAACTGGCAGGATCTACGCAGCCAACCACACCAAGCGCCCCGCTGCACCGCGATTCACATCACCACGGAGCGGCTGCCATGATCCACCTGTTACCGCCCAACCGTAGCCCGCTGGAAGCCCGCGTTGCCGCCTCGCACCCGCTGGCCCTGTCGGTACCGCTGCGCACGCTATGGAACCCGGCCACCTGCCCGGCGGAGCTGCTGCCGTTTCTGGCCTGGGCGTTTTCGGTGGATGTCTGGGAAGCCGACTGGCCAGAAGCCACCAAGCGCGCCGTGATCGCCGAAAGCTTTGCCGTACACCGCATCAAGGGCACCCGCTTAGCGGTGGAAAAAGCCCTGGCCGCCATGGGCATTAAAGTCACCCTAACCGAATGGTTTGAACAACAGCCCACCACCCGGCCCGGCACCTTCCGCGCCCGGCTGCACCTGAACGATAACCGCGAGATCGCCGACCAGCTCAGCGGCAGCTTTTACCAGCAGATTCACCACGCCATTCAAAGCGCCAAGAACCTGCGCAGCCACTATATGTTCGATCTTTCCGCTGACTTCGGCCCTGGCCGTGTTGGCGTGGCCAGCGCCCAGCGTGCCGCCGGTTTAGCCCGCAACGATGCCCGCCCAACCCAACCGCCACTTGAGATCGCCGCCGACGTGGCCGTGACGTCAATTCATCAGGCCGGTGGATTGACTCGCCGCGCGGCACAGGCAACGGCTGACGCCACGCTTTCACCAGCATGGCTCGCCATTATCAGCGCCTACCGCGGGCTTGCCGTCACTCGTCGGCTCATGGCCAACGCACCCGATACCGACCTGCCTGATTCTGTGGCCCAAGCCAACCTACCGGCGGCATCGCTGTTAGTCGCCGGTGCCTATCGCGGGCTTGCCGTCACTCGTCGGCTTATGGCCAACGCACCCGATACCGTCCTGCCCGATTCTGTGGCCCAGGCCAACCTCCCGGCAGCATCGTTGCTCGTCGCCGGTGCCTGTCGCGGATTTGCCGTTACTCATCACACCATGGAGAGCACCACATGACAGCGCTGGTACCCGTGATTACCACGGCGGGCCTCGCCGCCGTATTCAATGCCGAAAGCGATGGCCTGGCCGCACGTATTACGCATATCGCCATCGGCGACAACGCCCGCAACCCCAGCAAGAACGAATTCAAGCTGGTCAACGAACGCAGGCGGGTCAGCATCGCCGATGGCCAACGCGTCAGCGCCCACCAAATCCACCTCACCGGCGTGGTCGATGGCGATGGCCCCGAGTTCTGGGTGCATGAAGTGGGCTTCTTTCTGGAAGACGGCACCCTGCTCGCGGTCTGGTCTGACACCCAGCCGCTGGCCTACATCTCCAACGCGGTACCGCTGCTGCTGGCATTCGATTTACGCCTGGACGCCCTGCCCGCTGAATCCGTCACCGTGGAAGGCACCGGCGCGAACCTGTCGCTGGCCGCTTGGGGCGAACAGTACACCGCCAACGCGGCGGCCATCGTCGACAACATGGCACGCCAGGTGGATCTGCTGTTCCGCGTGAATGAGTTAGAGAAACGCCCATGAACACCCAGGCCCCCACGCTTTCCCTGGTCGCCGGTACCACCTACCGCTTTAGCGCGACCTGGGCCAGCGACGCCCCCAACGCCGCGCCGGTAGATCTCACCGGCTGCGAAGCGAGTTTCGTGGTGGCCACCACCCAGGGCGCCCCGCTGCTCAGCTGTGAAACCGGTAACGGCATTGAGCTGGCCCCCGAGCAAGGCGGCATCAATGTGCATATCCGCCCCGCGCAAACGGCGGGCGCCGTATCACCTGAGTGGTCAGGTGCCCGCTATGAACTGCGCGTCACCTTCCCAAACGGCGACGTATTCAGCCTGCTGCGCGGCCACTTCCAGCTAACGCCGGGGGTACTTCATGAGTAATGCCACTCGCTTAACCGTCCAAATGCCCGCGCGCTCGGTAACCGTGCACCTACCCGCACCGCCGCGCTTTCAGGTTATCAGCCACGGCACCCAAGGCCCGCCCGGCACGCTCTCGCCGGAGATCCTCGCCCAAGTGGAGGAAGCCCGCCACGCCACCCAGCAGCTCGGCAGCATGATGGCCGCGCTCACCGACGCCATTAGCCACCACGGCGGCATGATCGCCGCCCAGGAGGACGCCACCCCATGAGCTTTGATGAAAACCTGATCGCCCTACGCCAAGCGGTGACCCATACGTTAGGGGTAATCGACGGCAAGCTGCGCAACAAGGCCAATAAAGCCGACGTGCCCACCACGGCGCAAATCGACCAGCGCATACAAACGCTGATCGGCAGCGCCCCGGAAACCCTGGACACCCTCGCCGAGCTGGCCGAAGCCCTGGGCAACAACCCCAACTTCGCCACCACCATCACCGAAGAGCTGGCCAAGAAGGCCACCAAGGCCCAGGTGGGCGACATCGAAACCCAGTTCGGCGAAGCCCTCACCGCCTTAACCGACGCCTTCACCCAAGGCGCCGCCACCATCCAAAACAGCACCACCACAGACCAGGAGGCCACATGAGCCTAGAAAGCCAAATCACCGCGCTGGTTAACGCCGCGAACAATCTCACCAGTGAAGTCGCTAATAAGGTTAAAGGGATTGACGCCGCAGTATTAGCAGCAGTTAAGGCTATTCCTAATTTATCGAAAGATTTTTACGTTTCCCCAGATGGCAGTGACGGGAACGCGGGAACCTTTGAAAGCCCACTCTTAACAGTTGGAGAAGCGGTAGCCAGAACACCAGAGTCGGGCTCGTGCTCCATACACCTTAAGCCGGGTGCTATTCATGAGTTTGGTGATGAGCGTCAGTTTTTTGGAGTAAAGAATATTACTTTGAGAACGCCTGACATGCTGAACGATGCGAAAGCGACCGTGTATTTCAAAACATTTATTAGCTCAGACGGCGGATCAGAGGTTCTTGGGCTGCGCTGCTCTCATTCGTGCCGACTATCGCTATTTAATGTAAATGTGGTCACGCCATCCCTGGAAGCTGGTACCACATATTACCGGCCTTCCCCTAATGGCATTTTAGCGCACAACCACTTTAGCGGTGACGGCAGAGAGCTCCTGATATCACTGTATCGTTCCAAAGCAGAGGTAAAGGATCATCCTCTTGTTTCTAGTAGCGGTTTCTTGAGCGTAGCCCTAGCTAACTCACAAGTTGATGTCGCTGCCCTAGCAGGCTTCGTCTTTAATGCCAGCACTTATAATATTTCTAGAACTGCCACAACGGTTACGGGCGTTAATAGCTTTTCTGATCTTTTTAAGGATCTAGATAGCGTTGCTCCTAACTACGTTTCAAACACAACTATCTAACCAAGAGGTAAATAACAATGCTGATTAGCTCAGTTAAGCATGATGGAAAGATATTCGTATCCACTAGCGATGCTGAATTGAAGGCTGCCGGTGTTCCTCTTGGCGTGGTTGTTGATGCGGCTCAAGCCCAACTAGGCCGCAAAATCGACACCGCCGCAGGCAACGCCCGCGCCGCCTTCGTCAGCCCCGGCAGCTACATCGACCAGGAATACCTGCTGGCCAAGCAGGAAGCCAGCGAGTGGTTGGCAAGCGGCAAGGATGAAGCGGCAATTCCTTCCAGCGTGCAGGATCACATCGATATGTTTGGGGTCAGCGCCGAAGCCGCCGCCCAGGAGATCGTCGCCACCGCTGAAGCGTGGGAAACCGCCCTGCGCGATATCCGCAACCTGCGTCTGGGCGGCAAAGCCGCCGTGCAACGCGCTGACACCATCGAAGCCAAAGAAGAGGCCGCCCAGCAAGCCATCGAGCAGCTCAACCGCTACCGGCCGCCGGAGGTATAAACGCATAGCCAGAACGAATGAAGCCCGCCAATTGGCGGGCTTCTTACTGTTCAATATGTAACTTATATTGGGATCATTGCTGAGAAAATAGGATCTCGGCAGTACGTTTCTCGGGGAGCTTGAGAAGATCATCTACATGAAATGCGTCTGCAGGTAGCAACATCCACTGAGGTTTTCCAAAGGTTTGAGGGTAGCCGATACCGTCATCTTCATACCAACGGCAAGCAGTCGCCAGCTTCTCTCGGTTCCCTTCCCAGTAACCAGTCGCGATCGCAAAGCCACCTTCAGAATTCTCTTTTTTATAAATCAATTCAACCACTTCGAACTTGCTCGTGCTTTTTAACATGACTGTTTCCTTTAACAACTGTGTTAAACGGTATTGGAAGGCTTACGGCTACTGATGCCGTCTCGCCGAGCAAAACATTACCTTAATACTCAGCATCGCGCTAGGCGGAAAAGCGGCGGTGCAGCGGGCGGAAACGTTGGAGGAGGCTAATGAAGCGGCTCAGTAGGCACTTAAACTACTCAATAACTACAAGCCTTCTGTACCTTGAGTATTAGCACCTGTAACATCAAGCCCACTGGAGTGGGCTTGATGTTTTTCATTCGATACAATGTTATCAAACCTTTACTCTAGATTTTTCACCTATATCATACCACCTCGATAAAATACCATCCTCTTTTGTACTAATCATACTTGAAACAAAAATTTCATCGGATTTAATCAAAGCAAACTTTTCTCTTTCTTCATCGCTCATTTTACACCCCATCATATATGCATGATAGCAATCAATAAAACGCTTATTTCTTATTATTTCAGAGTCAAAGTAATAATAAAGATATTTATCTTGTGAGATCATATCCGAACAAAAATCAACCACATCTTTAGGCCCTTTCATTACATAATTAATAATTTCATTGATTGCTCTATCATGCACATCATAAAGATTATCAATTACTTTCACACTCTCAAGATCATAAAACAAAGCCCCAATCTTTAAAGAATCAAAAGACACTTCCTCTTTAATGTCTGAATCCTTTATTTTGAAATTTGATGCATACACACCTTCTATACTTCTTAAAAGCAAATGAGACTTACTGTTATTGTTTTTAATTATCTCTGGAAAAATATTTACCGCTCTCAATTGAGACAGATTCACTTTACTATCTTCAACCTGATAGCTAAGCAATAATATTTGCTTTTCTTGACTATCTAACAAGTCCTTCTGCTGTCCCAGTGTCTTTACAAAGGCAAACAACGTAGCCACTACCGCCGCCACTCCGACCGTGCCCGAGAGATAGGTTGCAAAGTTAGCCCAGTCCTCTGGCTTAGGGGATGGTTCACTTATTCCAACCCAGCCCATATAAAAACAGATTGCCACTATAGAAACTACAACGACCCCGACTATCAAACACTTGTTGGTATTATCTCTTTTTTTTGGTGTAGCGCCTTGAGCCTCTTGTGCGCCTTTTTTTGATTGACTCAAACCGGGAACTCCCTGATTAATTTTCATTAAGTGAGCCATTCTGCACTGTCCCCCACCTCCCGCACAACGCCCGCCACTACCCTCCCGCGCGAAGCCTGCCCACCATAGCAGCACACCTCAACAGAACCCCGCTTGAACCTGCGCAGGAGACAAGCATGGCCCAGGATTACCATCACGGCGTCCGCGTCGTCGAAATCAACGAAGGCACTCGCCCCATCCGCACCGTGGCCACCGCCGTTATCGGCTTGGTGGCTACTGGCCCGGAGGCGGACGCCGAACGCTTTCCCCTCGATACGCCGGTGCTGGTCACCGACATCTACAGCGCCATTGGCGCGGCAGGCACCACCGGCACCCTGGCCCGCTCGCTGCGCGCCATTGTCGAAGAAACCCGCGCCCTGTGCGTGGTGGTGCGCGTGGCCGAAGGCGAGGACGAAGCCGAAACCACCGCCAATATCATCGGCAGCGTGACCGCCACCGGTCAGAAAACCGGCATTCAAGCGCTGCTCGCCGCCGAACAGCGCTTTGGTGTGAAACCGCGCATTCTCGGCGTGCCGGAGCTGGATAACGAAAACGTCGCCAGTGCCCTGGTCAGCATCGCCATCAAGCTACGCGCCTTCGCCTACGTATCTGCTTACGGCTGCGAAACCAAAGAAGAAGCGGTGATGTACCGGGAGAACTTCGGCGAGCGGGAAGCCATGGTGATCTGGCCCAACTTCCAAAACTTCGACGTTAACGCCCAGGAAAGCCGCCCGCTCTCCGCCGTCGCCAAAGCCCTTGGCCACCGCGCCCGCTTGGATAACGACATCGGCTGGCACAAAACCCTTTCCAACATGCCCGTGAACAGCGTCACCGGCATTACCCACGATGTGTTCTGGGATCTCCAAGATCCCGCCACCGATGCCGGTTACCTCAACGCCGCCGAAGTCACCACGCTCATCAACAAATCAGGCTTCCGCTTCTGGGGCTCGCGCACCTGCACCATCGACCCGCTGTTCGCCTTTGAGTCCTACACCCGCACCGCCCAGGTGCTCGCCGACACCATCGCCGAAGCCCACCTATGGGCGGTGGACAAGCCCATGCACCCCAGCCTGGTGCGCGACATTATCGAAGGCATCAATGCCAAGTTCCGCGAGCTGACGCGCAAGGGCTACATCCTCGGCGGGGAAGCGTGGTTCGATCCAGAGCTGAACAGTAAGGAAGTGCTGAAAAGCGGCAAGCTCTACATCGACTACGACTACACCCCGGTGCCGCCGCTGGAAAATCTCATGCTGCAGCAGCGCATTACCGACCGCTATCTGGTCGATTTTGCCGACCGCATCAACGCCTAACAGGAGCAAGCAAAAATGTTACCCCACATCCTCAAAGACTTTAATTTGTTCGGCGACGGCAACAACTGGCAGGGCCAGATTCCCGAACTCACCCTGCCTGAGCTGGCCCGCCGCATGGTCGAGTACGAAGGCGGCGGCATGGAAGGCCCGATTGAAGTCGATCAAGGCAACGAACTGCAAACCTTCGAATGGGTCGCGGGCGGCATGATTGTCGATATCTACGAAAGCTACGGCAGCCCCATCCACGACGCCGCCATGCTGCGCATGACCGGCTCTTACGAATCCGACGAAGACGGCAACATCATCCCTGTCGAGATCGTCATGCGCGGCCGCCACAAAACCATCGCCATGGGCGACGCCAGCAAAGGCGATAACAACCAGATCAGCGTTACCACCACCCTGAGCTACTTCAAGTTAATGGTCGATGGCGAAGAGGTCATCGAACGCGACGTGCCCGGCTTCATCTTCAAGGTACGCGGTAAGGATCGCTTGGCAGAGCGCCGCGCCGCCCTTGGGGTGTAATCAGCCCGGCAACTTCCCACCCACGGCCACCCCGGTGGCCACGGCCACCCCGGTGGCCACACCCAACACTTAGGAACATATCATGATCGACAAGACTGAAAGCCAAACAGCAGAAACCACCGACACCCAGACAGTCACCGCCCCAGGCGTACCCACCGAAGTGGTCGAGCTGGAAACCCCGCTACAGCGTGGCAAAACATTGGTGAATGAAATCACCGTGCGCAAACCCATGAGCGGCGGTATGCGCGGCGTCTCCCTGGTCGACATCATGAACCTGGACGTGGCCGCCCTTACCAAAGTCATGCCCCGCATTACCACCCCCGCGCTGACAGAAGCCGAACTCAAAACCATGGATATCGTTGACCTGGTGCAACTCGGCACGGCGCTGAACGGTTTTTTAACTCCAAAGAAATTCAAGGACATCGAAGCCTAGCGTTAGCCGAGTTTGTGGAAGACGCCATGGCCGATCTAGCCATGGTCTTCCACTGGGAACCCAGCGCGATGGACGGCATGGAGCTGGAAGAACTCATGCAATGGCGCGAGCGCGCCCGCAAACGCCACGAAGGCAGCAAGCCAAACGGTAAACGCAGCAAATAGGAAAAAAGCCGATGTCGCGTAATCTACGCCTGCAAGTCATGTTGAACGCGGTAGATCGCGTCACCGGCCCCCTAAAGCGGATGCGCCAAAGCGCCGGTCAAACCGGCCAGGCCATGCGCGAAACCCGCGACCAGCTCAAAGACCTGCAGCGTCAGCAAAGCGACCTCACCAGCTACCGCAAAGCCAATGCCGCTATTCGCACCAACACCCGCGCAATGCGCGACGCACGCACGCGCAACCGTGAATACACCCAGGCACTGGAACGCCAGCGCGAAGCGCACACCGGCATCAAATCCGGCCTTACCGTCGCCCGGCGGGAATACGACCGCTTAGCAAAAGAACTGCTCAACACCAAACAGCCCACCGACCAGCTGACCGCCTCGCTGGAGCGCGCCCGCGTGCGCCTCCACGGCCAGCAAACCGAGTTTGACCGCTCCGCCCGCGCGATGCGGGAATACCGCAACCGCACCCGCAACGCAGGCGAGGAAGTAAAGCGGCTCACCCAGAACCACGCCACCCAAACCGAGCGCATCCGGGGCTTAAAAACACGGCTGGATGAAGCGGGCATCAGCACCGATAACATGGGGCGAAGCGCAAGAGAGCTACGCACCCGGGAAGAGCGCCTAAACACCACCCTGCAGGAACAAAAGCGTCACCTAGCCGAAGTCGCCGACCGCCAGCGGCGCTTAACCCAGGCCCGCGACCGCTACCAAAACGGCATGGCCAACGTCGCCCGCGCCCAAGGCGTGGGCATGGGCATGCTCGGCACCGGCATGGCCCAAGGTTACGCCGCCGCCAGGCTGCTAACGCCAGGCGTTGCCTGGGCGGAACAGATGAGCACCCTGCAGGCCGTGGGCCGCTTCGACGCTGACGATGAGCGCTTCCAAGGGCTACGCCAGCAATCCCGTGACTTAGGGTCAACCACCGCCTTCAGCGCTACCGAAGTCGGGGCAGGTCAAGAGTTTCTATTGCGCGCCGGGATGAGCAGCGAGGCCATTCAAGCCTCAATGAAAGACGTGCTCGCGTTATCACTGGCCAACAATACCGAACTAGCCCGCGCGGCGGATATTGCCTCCAATATTGCCGGTGCGTTTAAGGTCGACATGGAGGCGGAAGGCGCCATGGCACGGGTCGGGGATATCCTCTCCGGTACTGCCAGCCGGGCCAACGTTAACCTGGAAATGCTCGGCGAAACCATGAAGTACCTGGGCGGCGCCGAAGACCTCAAGCTGACCATGGAACAAGCCGCGGCGATGTCGGGCATTCTCGGCAACATCGGCATCCAGGGCAGCCAGGCCGGTACCACCATGCGCGCCATGATGAACCGGCTCACCAACCCAGCAGCCAAGGGCGCGGCCGCGATTGAAAACATCGGCCTGCAGGTGTCAGACGCCAACGGCAATATGCGCGCCATGCCCGATATTCTGCGTGATATCAGCCAAGCCACGGCTGACCTGGGCAACGTCGAACGCAAAGCCATCATGCAGGATATCTTCGGCGTGGAAGCGGGCTCCGGCATGGCGGAACTGGTCGACGCCATGGGCGGTGGCCGACTGGATGAGATCATCAACGCCCTGGGCGACAACATGGGCGAAAACGCCCGTATGGCCGAAGTGATGGCCGACAACATTGGCGGCGATTTAAAAAACCTGCGCAGCGCCTGGGAAGAAGTCGGCATCAGTATCACCGACACCAACGACGGCCCCCTGCGGGACCTGGTGCAAACCATCACCACGATTACCCGCGCGGTCGGCGACTGGATAAAAGCCAACCCCGAGCTCGCAGGCACCATCGCCAAGGTCGCGGCGGCCATGATCGCCCTGGCCACCATCGGCGGTGCCGTCACCATGACCTTCGCCAGCATCCTCTCCCCGCTGCTGTTCGCCCGCTTCGCCATGTCCACCCTGGGCATTCAGGCAGGCGTACTCGGCCCAGTATTAAAAACCGCCGGTGCCGCCCTGTTCGCGGTGGGCAAAGCGCTAACGGTGGGCCTGTTGGGCGCACTCAAAGCAACGGCGGTATTCCTGGCCACCAACCCCATCGGCTGGGCCATCCTGGCTATCGCCGCCACCGCCCTGGTGATTTACAAATACTGGGAACCCATCAAAGGCTTTTTCCTCGGCCTATGGCAGCAGGTAAAAGACGCCTTTGGCGACGGCATCGGCGGCGTTACCCGCCTGCTGGTCAACTGGTCACCGCTTGGCTTGCTCTATAGCGGCATCTCATCCGCGTTAGGCCTGCTGGGCATTGAGCTGCCCGGCTCACTTAGCGAGCTGGGTAGCAAGATGATCGGCGGCCTATCCAGCGGTATGAGCAGCGCCATGGGCTGGGTGCGCCAATCAGCAAATAGCGTGTGGGCAACGGTCAACGACGCCTTTGGCAATGGCATTGGTGGCGTTTCCAAGCTGCTGATTGATTGGTCACCGCTTGGGCTGCTGCACAGCGCGTTTGTCTCCACGCTGGATAGGCTGGGCATTTCAGTGCCCGAAGGTTTCCGCAGCCTGGGCGGCTTTGTGATTGACGGCCTGCTCGGCGGGCTAACCGAAAAACTCTCCGCCCTGCGCGAACGCATTACCAGCATCGCCACCAGCGTAGCCGACTGGTTCAAAGGGGTGCTGGGTATCAACTCCCCCAGCCGCGTGTTTGAAGGCTTCGGCGTCAATATCGTCGAAGGCATGATCAACGGCATCGGCAGCATGATCGGCGCGCTTCGTGACCAGGTAATGGGCATGGCGGGCAATATCGCAGGCTGGGTGCAAGACGCCATGGGTAGCGCACTGGAGTCACTCAGCAACGGTGCCAACCGTGCAATCCAGCTTGGCAGGGATACCGCCTATGGCCTGGGCCAAGGCATTCGCGACGGTGCCAACCGCGCCACGGAAAGCGCCGCCAACCTCGCCAACGACGTCACCAGCACCGTGCGTGGCTGGCTGGATATCCACTCCCCCAGCCGCGTGTTTGCCACCATCGGTGGCTACGTCTCCCAAGGCTTGGCCAACGGCATTGAAGCCGACGCCGATGGCCCCGTTAAGCAAGTGCGCAGCCTGACGGATCGCTTACGAAGCGCCGCCGCCGGGCTAATGCTGGGCGCAGGGGTCGCCTCGCCCGCCCTCGCGTTAGAGTTTCAAACGCCCACCCTGCCGCCACTACCCACGCTGGTGAGCGAGGTGGCCACGCCTAACGTACCCAAGCCCGAAACACCCACGCTGGATGCGCTGCACATCGAGCGGCCCGAACTGCCTTCGTTACCCGAACTGCCCGCGCTCCCCGAACTGGGCGCCTTAGAGATCCAGCGCCCCACGTTGCCAGCAATGCCCACGCTCTATAGCGAGGTGGCCACGCCCCACGTACCCAAGCCCGAAACGCCCACGCTTGATGCCCTACACATCGAGCGGCCAACACTGCCCGCGTTGCCCGAGCTAGGCGCGTTAGAGATCCATCGGCCCACGTTGCCGGAAATGCCCACACTGGATGCGCTGGCATTCGAGTGGCCAGAACTGCCGCAATTCGACCCGCTGCAGGTCGACACCAGCGGCGTACACATCGACGCCCGGCCACCGCTGCAAAGCCACGCCAGCCAACCCAATGAAGGCGGGCTGGTGATTTACGGCGGCATCAACATCGAGATTCACGCCGCCCCGGGTATGGATGAACAAGCCCTCGCAAGGCTGGTAAACGCCGAAGTACAGCGCGCCCTGCGCGATGCCGAACGCCGCGCCCAGGCAAGGCACCGCAGCGCCTTCCACGACATTGATTAAAGAGCACTGAGGACTATCACCATGATGATGATTTACGGCATGTTCGTGTTCTCACTCGACACCGCCGCCTATCAAGAACTACAGCGCCAAACCAACTGGCGGCAGGAAGCCCAAGGCCGGGTCGGCCTGCTGCCCGCCCGGCAGTTTCTTGGCCCAGGGGAAGACACCTTCACGCTCACCGGCACCCTTCACCCCCAGTTCACCGGTGGCCAGCCCCACCTGGATCAGCTGCGCGACATGGCCAGCCAAGGCCACGCCTGGCCATTGATCGAAGGCACCGGCAAAAACTACGGCTTTTTTGTCATGGAAAGCCTAAAGGAGCGCAAGGTCGCACTAATGCGCGACGGCGCCGCCCAGCAGATTGATTTTGATATGGTGATGCACCGGGTAGAAGACGACAACGGCAACCTGCTGGCCATGCTCGGCCCGCTGGCAGGCATGGCCCTTCGCGCCGTGCCAAGGTTGGTGTAAGCATGATTCCCGCCCGACGCCCCGCCTACGCCATAGGTGGCATGGCCGCCACCGGCCGCCTACAAAGCCTCACCATCACCGACCGGCGCGGTACCACCACCGACGAACTTACCCTAACCCTTGAAGACCACGACGGCCGCCTCGCCATCCCCCCGCGCGGTAAGATCCTGACCGTAGCCCTGGGCTGGGAAGGTGAAGCCCTGGTGGATCGCGGTAGCTTCACCGTGGATGAAGTCGAACATTCAGGCGCGCCGGACGTGCTCACCATTCGCGCCCGCAGCGCGGATCTACGCAAAGAGAACCCCGCCAAACGCTGTGAAAGCTACCACGAGAAAACCCTGCAAGACATCGTCGCCACCGCCGCCGGTCGCCTGGGCCTCGCCCCCAACATTGCCCCAGCGTTGGCAGGCATTTTTATCGACCACATCGACCAAACCGACGAATCAGATTTACATTTTCTCTACCGCCTGGCAGAACGCTATGACGCCCTATGCATGGCCAAAAACGGCAACCTGCTGTTTATGCCCATGAACGGCGGCGTGACCGCAGGCGGTACGCCCATCCCCATGCTCACCCTCAAGCGTGGCGTAGGCGACACCCACCGCTATCTCATCGCCGACCGTGAAGAGTTCACCGGCGTGCTCGCCTACTGGAGCGACCTGGATGAAGCGGAACGCAAAGAGGTACTGGTGGGCAGCAGCGACAACACCAAACGGCTACGCCACACCTATGCTACCGAGGCCCACGCCATTGAAGAGGCAAGCGCCGAACTCAAGCGCCTGCAGAGGAAACATTCAGAATTAACGCTGGATCTAGCCGAAGGCCGCGCCGACATCTACCCCGAAACCCCGGTCACTGCCCAGGGCTACAAGCCAGAGATCGACGCCACGCCTTGGATCATTGATGAAGTCACCCACAACTTCACGGAGCGGGGGTATACCTGCAGTATTCGGATGGAGACGCGGTGAGTATCAGCACTTATTTTTCACTCGCGGCCTCACCCATCCTTGCCGCACCATAAGTCAATGGCCCCAACATATAACGTAACAGTCTCTCTGCTTGGGCAGGGCTTTCAGCACCCTCAACGACATGATTTATCACTTCATCTGTATACATAGAGAGGCTCTCCGCATGTGGTCGAAGATCATCAACACTGTTCACATCTGGAAATACTCTAGGGTCAAGGTACCCTTGCTCATACATCTCCTTTAGCAGACCACCCGCCGACGCTACCTTGTTTTCTTCACTGGCTTCACGCCATTCATTGCCATTGGCATTTTCTAAGGTACCGCCCTCGTACCACTCATCCGCAAACGCCAATAAAGACGTACACAACAAACAAACCAATGTGGCGCCTAATGCTATTTTCTTCATCTTCACTATGCCCTCTTTTTAAAAACAAAACCCCCGACCACTCCACATGGCCGGGGGTATTCCGTTGTCGCAATCTTCTGGCGAAGCGTTTCCGCCACGCGCGCTATTAGGCGACCACACTACTATGCCAAATTAACTGAGCAATGCATGTAAGCATTTTGCCATCTGTTTGTAAGAAATAACCTACACCGCCCAACACCTGGCTTGCCTAACCACCACCCCTCGATACTGCTTGGCGGTGATAAAACACCCCTGACCACCACTGGTAGGCAGCAACCGGCAGCGGCTACCCACGCGGTGCGCTTTAAATAACCGGTACTCGCCTTCCACTTCTGCCACCACCAAATCGGCATGGCCAAACGAACGCGCCTCATCCACCACCAGCACATCGCCTTCCATCCAAAGCCCGCCTGGGCGTGCATCCTCGCTGATCTCCACCAGAAAGCAGCTAGGCGGAAATTTACGCCTGTCCATCTCTGCCACGGCTGGGTGCTCCACGCCCACCACTGCTGGCCCTAAGTAATTCACTCGCATGCTGTTGCCCTGTGATTGCTCCACATTAAGCGACGTATATTAGCGTTTGCCTGTCGCTTCCCTGGTGGATAATACTGTATAAATTAACAGTCTTACACAAGTAGTGGATCTCAATATGATTGGCCTGGTGGACTGCAATAACTTCTACGTGAGCTGCGAACGGGTCTTTAATGCCAAGCTGGTTGGGCGCCCGGTGGGCATTATGTCCAACAATGACGGCTGCATTATCGCCCGTTCGGAAGAGCTGAAAACGCTGGGTATCGAGATGGGCACCCCTGCCCACCAGGTGCGTCACCTGGTCGAACGCGGCGAGATTTTTCTCCACTCCTCCAACTACGAGCTTTACGGTGATATGTCTCACCGGGTGCAAGGCATTCTGGAAGAGGAGACGGCCGGGGTAGAGCCTTACTCCATTGATGAAATGTTCGTGCGCATGGATGGTTTCGAGCCAGAAGCGCTGCTGGCACACGCCAAGTCACTGCATTGGAAGATCCGACGCTATACCGGCATTCCTGTCTGTGTCGGTGTTGCCGCTACCCACACCCTGGCAAAGCTGGCCAACCGCATCGCCAAAAAGCACCCAGGCTACCCCGGCGTGTGCATCCTTCACGCAGAAAGTGACGAAGCCAAGCACCTGCTAAAGCAGATCGAGGTAGGCGACGTGTGGGGCGTAGGCCGCAGGCTAAACGAACGCCTACAAATCCTTGGCATCAACACCGCCTGGGATCTCCGCGAAGCGGACGCCAAGCGCCTACGTCGTAAATTCTCGGTGAACATAGAGCGCACGGTGCTGGAATTGCGCGGCATCAGTTGCTTGGAGATGAACGACGTTCACGAGCCACGCCAGCGCATCATGACCAGCCGATCGTTTGGCCGACCCACTTCACAGCTCTACGACCTACAGGGCGCCATTCGCCAACACGCCCAACGGGGCGCTGAAAAGCTACGCGAGCAAAAAAGCCTCGCCCGCGCCGTGCTGGTCTTCCTCAAAACCGATCGTTTCCGGCCCGACCTGCCCCAGTACTCCCCCAGCCTGGCGGTAGAAATGGAACGCCCCAGCCAAGACACCCGCGACATCCTCCACGCCGCCCAGGAAGCGCTGCGCAAGGTCTACCGGCCAAAGTACGGCTACAAGAAAGCGGGCGTGATGCTGATCGACCTGACCGACCAAAACCGCCAACAGCTCAGCCTGATGGACACACCGCAAACGGAAGAGCAACGCCAACGCAGCCAAAAGCTCATGGCCACTATGGACGCGCTGAACGAAAAGATGGGCAAAGGAACGGTACGCCTGGGCCTTCCGGAAAAGAACGCCCCCTGGCACCTACGCTGCGCGAACCGAAGCCCGCGCTATACGACTAACTGGGATGAGTTGATGGTGGCTCATGCTAAATAACGGCACGCAATGAACAGCAGCAATAGCTGACAGTTGAAAAGCTCCAATATTGCTCCTCGATGACGGGCAAAAAAACATATAGAATAGCGGCACGCTAAGAGGAGTGCTGGATGATTGAAGCGGTTGATTTGTTCTGTGGTGCGGGAGGGCTCACGGCTGGCTTACGTCAGGCAGGGGTTACTGTACGTGCTGGTTACGATATCGAAGAGAGCTGTCGATTTGCATACGAACACAACAACCATGCGAAATTTATTAGGCAGGATGTAGGAGAACTCACGGGTGATCATATCAATAGCTGGTATCAAGATCCTGATACGATCCGCCTATTAGCTGGTTGTGCGCCATGCCAACCATTTTCGACATACAACCAAGGAAAGGATGTCACAAAAGATAAAAAATGGCCTCTACTAGGTTCTTTTGCACGCTTAATTAAAGAAGCAAAGCCAGAACTGGTCACCATGGAAAATGTTCCGACTGTAACCAAGCATAAAATCTATCACGACTTTGTGAGCTCTCTTAAAAGTGAAGGCTACTATGTTTGGGCTGATACAGTGAAATGTGTTGAGTATGGATTACCTCAAAACCGTCGTCGGCATGTACTCCTCGCTTCAAAATTAGGCTCCATCGAGTTGATGCCACCCACTCACGCAAAACTAGTTACTGTGAGAGAAACTATAGGTGATTTAGAGCCGATTTTTGCGGGATATGTCAGCCCGAATGACCCTCTGCATAAAACATCAAAATTATCAAAAATAAATATGGAAAGAATACGTCATTCCCAACCGGGTGGTACTTGGAGAGATTGGCCTGAAGAGCTCAGAGCTGCTTGTCATGTAAAACAAAGTGGGAAGTCATATCCTGCAGTCTACGGGCGAATGGAATGGGATAAGCCAAGCCCAACAATGACAACGTTGTGTTTTGGTTATGGCAACGGACGTTTCGGTCACCCAGAGCAAGATCGAGCGATAACTTTAAGGGAAGCCGCCTTACTCCAATCATTCCCTAAGGATTATAAATTTGCCTCTGATGGAGAGCAAATTTTGTTAAAGCCTGTTGGTATAATGATTGGCAACGCCGTGCCCGTAAGACTAGCCAAAATCATTGGTGAGAGCTTCAAAAAACACATCACTAATTTATAATTAATCATTCAATTTCTGAGAATTGCTTATAACGAATAAAGTAAGAAACTGATCTTAAAACAGCTCTTAGATATAATATAGTTTGATCTGCTACTAAAATAAGGTGCTCTGGAGCCGTCTCTCTGCCGCACCTTTCAAATGAAATAGAACCGTGAGCAAGATCATTACGTTTAGACTTAACTTCCAAAACATAATCACCAACATTCCTACCATTCAATTTCGGATCTGGTACTAAAAATCCATATTTTTTAGCTATTTCTCTAATTTCCTTACAATCAATATTACCTGAGAAAAGGCTCTCTTTTGCATAGCCCATTTTCAACATTGCAACCTGTATAGGGTGGGGAGAGGAAAAGTCACTTTTTTTACCAGAAATAGCTTTCTTAAAATGACTTAAAGTCACTTCTTTCATATTTTTATTTAATTGATTAAATTCAACACCATGCACATCAATTGCTTGATGTATAGAATCAATTGCATTTGATAACGTAGACTCTACAAGGTTGTATAAAAGCAGATATCCACTTGCCCTTATAGTTTTAACCAAGTCCCTATCTAATGTAAAACCATCAACAGGGGCCAATTCACCCTCACTCAAGTGAGACAATCCAATAGCTTTTTTATCAGCAATAACTTGTATAAACTGTGTATAGCGTTTAACTTCTTGCGAACGATCCCTAAAATCTTTATATAAGCTTGAAATAATAGCATCAATATCTGGTGTCATAAAATCAAGCTCGTAGCAAATTATTTTTGACATACTCAATCCGCGCATAAAGCTTAGGGCGCGAGTTACTAGCATCAGAAGTAGTTAATTCAACAAAATGGTCTTTAGAATCATATACCCACTCAGCTGATGAAAGCTTTAGATCAGGCTTTTCATTAAGCGCATCTAAAACACCCACAGCTAAAGCTTCAAACCTAATCCGCGGAACTGAGGTATTACGTTCATTTTTTCTAAACCCATGATCAAAATTCTCATCAACAAATCTCATAACCTTCATGAACTGCTCTTCATATTCTGCATAATTAAATTCAGAACTATTCATTTCATCGAGATATTCATCTAAAAATTTCTCAACATTGTGAACGAACTTTTCCCTATCATTAGCGTAAGCAAAAAATCTAAGCACTAATTCATCATACTCACGCCGTACAGACTTACTTTTACTAAGCGGACACAGTTGATGAAATAGTGGATCATTAGCTAGCCTCTTTACAAGCTCAAAGAAACGTCCGTCACGTATACCATAACGTTTCTCTGAATCTGACAGTTTTACCCCACCGGTATTTAAACGGTTAAACAAATCACGTCTAGAATCTTCGTCCATCGACAAAAGCTCGATAGTGCGCAATGTTTTTCTCAAAAAACGTCGCTGAGAAGGTTTTGAAAAATCACCAAAAGTAAAACCCTCTAAATTAGTAAGAGTTTTCATATCAGACAATTTCAAATCATTTTTTATAAATCGAATTATTGTTCTAACACGCTGACTGCCATCAACAATCTCAATAAGGCTTTCTTCGCCCGTATCGCTTACATATAGATATGGTATAGGAAGATTCAAAAGCAAAGACTCAATAAACTGGCTCTGCAATTTATCAGGCCATACATGCTTTCTCTGATAACTTGGCACAAACCATTCAGTGACGTCTTCTTCAATAAAGTCGGTACACTTATTAAAAATAACTTCTATAGGAAACTCTCTAATATCATAATCATATCTCCTATAGAATTCCTCTATTTGGCTTTCAGCGGCAGCCAATTTTTCTGGCGAAATAGGCTCATCATCAATTTTTCTTGCCATAACAATATCCACCAAAAGTTAGAAAATTTATTTATAAATTAAACGCGTCAAATTGATCTTTAAATCAAACACCCCGCCCAGCCCCTATCTCACACCGCCAAAATCCTCCACATCATGAATATCCTTCGGCTTAAAAATTTCCGGCTGGTGTGGTCGTTATCGCTACCCCAACAGAATTAATTCAAATATTGCCCAGCAGTATCAACCAAAGTTTCAGCATCTTCGCAGCTGGAAACAGCATCAGGCACACAGGATAAGCAGCGGTGTAAATCAATTGCAGCCATATCCAAGTTTGATTTAGAAACACTGTAAGGCAGTGAAGCAATGCGTGAGCGTAACTCTTCAGCCTGAGGTTGATGCTCTTGCATCATATCCATGCATTGAGCCACATCGCTGTTACTGGAAGAAGAGCTGTATTCCGACATATCAAAGCCAATAGAAACGAGCCCTCGGGCTTCATCCATAAGCTCTTCGGGTGTTTCTTCCGCCAAGGCGGTTAGCGAAAACACACTGGCAAAGGTGGCTGCCATTGCAATAATGCTAATTTTTTTCATTCCCTAACTCCCTGTTTTAATTTTGGCAGTCTTAAAGCTGCTTTTATGTATTCATGGTTTTGCAGTTAAACGACCCGCCCAATACGAATTTCACAGCGACCAAGAATCTCCACATCATGCATATCCTGCGGCTTGATCATCTCCGGCTGGTAATGGTCGTTATCGCTAATCAAGTACAACGCCCCGCCCGCCAGTCGCTGCACCCGTTTAATCCTGCGCTCGCCACTCACCAGCAGCAAAAACACCCCTTCCTGTTTCGGGTCGCGGTTGCTGCGATCCACCAGCACCCAGTCCCCATCGGCCAGAGTGCCGTCCATCGAATCGCCGCGCACTTTAATGCCCACCACTTGCGCAGGATCTAGTCCCTGCTCGGAAAGCTCAGCAGTCGAAAAGTACAGCGTGGTTTTAATCGGCTCGCCTTCAAAGCTGCGGCCAGCGCCCGCAGCCGCTTCAATGTCGTACATCTTCACCGGAGAGAGATCTGGGCCTGGTTCATTTAACGGAACCCCAAGTGGTTGGGCAGTTGCTGTTCCTGAACGTTGGCCTTTGAGCACATAAAAGATATCAACGCCTTCATCAGAAACCGCCGACAGGTAAGAAGAATCAGGGCTACTAGCGCCTTTCTCATATTTGATCTGAGTCGTTTTTCCGACACCACCAATCAGGGCCAGAGCCGTTTGACTCAGTCCAAGTCGTTCGCGTTCTTCTTTTAAGCGCTCGCCAATGAACATTTTAATGAACCATCCTTATTGACAGGTTCATTTTTATGAACCATTCTAGTCATGTCTTTTACTTCACAACACACCGCAAGGGAGCCACTGCCATGGCCACACCTGCTACTCACAAAGCTATTACCGCCCAGGTCAACAGCGGCTTGCCGCTGCGCTAAACCCGACCCTTTGAAAGTCTTTTACTCCATTAAGGAAGCCTAACCCATGGCCACCGCTAACACCATTGCCCCAAAGCCGATTTATGCGCCCAAAGGGTGTAACTCGCCAATCATGACCTACCTCACCGAAGCCGAGCGTACCCACCTGGAACGCATCACCCAGCTGGAAATGCGTTCGATGTCGGCCACCGCTCGCATGCTCATGCTGCGCGGCATCGCCCAATACGACCAGGAAACCCTTTCCGCCGATTAACCGTTGCTTCTCACACTGCATAAGGAAACCCCTCATGTATCAGGACACTAAGCGCCTCCGCTCCAAGAAAAGCGTTTACCTGGATGAGTACGAAGACGCGGTGATAACCGCCCTAGCCAACCTGTACGGCATCAGCAAAGCCGCGTTAATGCGCGAAATGATGATGACCCAGGCCCGCGAACTGGTCGGCATCGGCGATATGCCAAGTGTGGGGCAACGTGCGGGGTAAAACTGCCCCCTCTTTCACCCCTTCTTCCACCCCTGCAAAAGGTGAGTGATGCGACGTGACCGCAAGACAGACATCGACATAGATCCAGCGCTAGAGGAGGTACTCGAACGCGTGTGTGAACAGGAAGGGCTCAACTCACACGAAGCGGCAATGGAATATCTGGTCTCCCGAGGCATTCGCGGCGGGGGCCAGAAAATGATCGGGCGAGGGCGTGCGCTCTACGCCGTCAACGGAGGACGCAGTGACTGAGAACACAGAGATAGCCATGCATGAGGTTAGCCGACTCCGCGTCGACTGCCCTCACTGCGGTAGCCACATGAAGGTGCGGACTTCGAAGACGCATCTACCTGACTACCGCGAGCTCTATCTGCACTGCACCAATGAGTTTGCCTGCGGGTTTCGCTGTAAGGCCAGCCTGGGAATTATCGAAACGCTTGTGCCCAGCTACCAGCCGAACCCCAACGTGAACATCAAGTTTGGGGCTTGGTTGAAGCGGCAGATACGCCTGGAAGCCGAAGGCCAGATGCGTCTGGGCATAGAAGAGATCACCAAACCAAAAGGAAATCGCCATGAACGTCGCACCCATTAACACCGCAAAAACCCCCTTCGATATCGCCACCGAAGTGCTGTGGCAAAACCGCTGGGATAACCGCGCCGAAGCGCTGCGCATCACCATCGGCACCCTGGTGAACGACTACGGCATCAGTGAAACCACCGCCGAAGTGGCCGCCATCCAAGCCTTTGCGGATCTGGATAGCGTCAACCTGGATGCAACCATCGACCTCACCGCCAGCACCGCCCATGTAGTGGTACTGCGCACCCGCAACGGCTGCCCGGTGGTGTTCACCGCCCGCGACCTCGACCGCATGATCCAGCAGGCCCGCGACGCAGGCTTGGCCCAGGTGGTTGATGCCGATACCCGCCGCCCCGTCGTCCTCGAGCACTGAACTGAATTACTGAGCTGAACTACTGAGAGAGCCCACCATGGCTAACGTGACCCCACTGCCCACACGCAAAGCACCGCCCCGCGTTCATACCGACCGGGCGGGCTTTGGCGAACTCCGCGCCGAGCTGCACAGCCGTGCGGCGGATCAAGACTTAATCAGCGTCTGGGCAGATCTCCCCTTTCCGGAGCGCCGCCTAGTGCTGAAAAGCGCCGGGCTAACCGCCGATGCCACCCAGCAGATTAACCACTTCGCCAAGCCGGAGCGCGAGGCGATCCGCGCCGCCATCCACCGCATGAGCGACTACGCCAGCGGCCTGAAAGACCAGCTGCGCAACCGCGCCCAGCACCCCAGCCGTGAACTGGCCAGCCACGCCCGCCAAGCCCTGGCGGAAGGCAACACCAAGGCCGCACTGCACTGGCTAAGCCTGATCGAAAAGGGGGTGGCATGAAAATCACCAACACCGTGGACAGCCTCTTCCTCACCAAGCTGCGCTTTGAACAACTGGCCAATGACCTGGAAGCCGCTGGCCACGAGTTGGGCGCGGCAGAGCTACGCCACCAGCTGGAGAAAATGAGCCAGCAGTTTATGGATCTGGAGCGCGTGCTGAAAAACCACCAGGTGGCTATTTCCACACTCCGCAAAACGCCAGCGGTGGCCCTGTGATGTCGGCGGTTGAACAGTCGCGGGCATTTGGCGCACCGGGCACACGCACCAAACCGGGCTGCGCAGAGTGGCGCCAGGGCTTCTTCGATAAGCTCCCCAGCTTGGCCGAACAGTTAGCAGCGGGCTTCGTTCACGTCGCTACGCGCCACGGCAACGCGGCGGGTAACCGCTGGCTAGCCCGCAACACCCGCGAGCTGATCGACCCGGCCAGCGTTTACCGCCGATTTCCTGCCATCGCCCAGGATCTGGAGCGCGGCTTTAACGGGCTGGTTAAACGCGCCCCCACTACCATCGAAGGCTTGCAGCAGGGCTGCCAGTGGTTGGCCAGCGTGGAAAAGAACCTGGTGCTGCATGGTCTGAACGTCACCCACGACGATGAAGCAGTCATCAACCACGCCGACGCCCAGGCCACGGCCATTGAGCGCGAACGCAGCAAGCTGATCGGCGGCATCGCCCAGCATAACCGCCGCCTACGCCTGGGGCTGTTGCCGCCCCCGCTCAACCTGAAAACGCCCAAGGCCCGCACCCTTTCCGGCCAGGCGCGGGAAGTCGCCCTGCAAATTGCCGACTCCCGCAATCCGTTAAGCCCGCCCCTGGGCGTCATTCCATTGATGGCAGTGTTCAACTGGCACCGCGCGCCGGTCATGAGCCTATCCGTCGTCAATGAAATGGCGCTCGAAGTCGCCCGCCACCGGGCGCGTCTGCACGGCATCAACCCGCCCAGCCTCAAGCTGAAAAGCGGTGTGCAGCTGGCCAAGCTCACCGACCCCGTTTGGTGGCGTCGGCAGCTGCGCCGCCTGGGCGGCCGCCGGTTGGAACAGGTGCAGCGTGAAGCCCACCGCGTACACAAGCGCGCGGGTATCTACTGCAGCAACGTCACACTGGAACGCCGCCGCTCCCAGAAGAACCGCAACCGAGCGCTGCTGGAAGCGTTGGAAGCTATCAACCAGGAAGGTCAGGTTTACACCCTGGCCGAGCTGGCCGAGTTGGGCCTATCGAACCCCGACCACCGCCGCGCTGAATTGATGCTGCGCATTAGCGACACCGAAGCGGAGTCCCGCCGACTGGGCCACGTGGGCATGTTCTACACCATCACCGCGCCCAGCCGTTTCCACCCGGTGATCTCTGAAAACAGCGTGCGCAACCCGAAGTACAACGGCACCACGCCCCGTGAAGCCCAGGCCCACCTGCAGCAAGTGTGGGCACGTGCCCGCGCTGCATTAGCCCGCGAGAACCTGGGCATTTACGGTATCCGCGTGGTCGAGCCCCACCACGACGGCACGCCCCACTGGCACCTGTTGATTTGGATGAAGCGCGAAGACGCCAAGCGCATTAACGAAATCCTACGCAGCCACGCCGAAGCGGACACCCCCGAAGAGCTGTTCGACCGATACGGCCGCAAAACCACTGCCCGCTTCAAGGTGAAAAAGATCGACTACCAGCGCGGTACTGCAGCGGGCTACGTGGCCAAGTACATCTCGAAAAACATCAACGGCGAGCAGTTCACCCGCGATGCCGTGAAGGATGACCACAAAGACCGCTATGGCCACGACCTCAACAGCGTGGCCCCGCGCATTGAATCCTGGGCGGCGGTGTGGGGCATTCGTCAGTTTCAGTTCGTCGGCCTGCCCAGCGTCACCGTTTGGCGCGAAGTGCGCCGCCTGAACGAAAAGCACATCGATGAGCTGGAAAGCTGGGAGCAAGCCACCCGGCCAGACCAGCGCATCGCCGGCCGCCTGGCGGCAATTCGCAAAGTGGCCAACGCGGGCCAGTGGGATCAGTTCTTGCGCTTGATGGGCGGCCCCAACCTGCCCCGCAAACAGCGCCCGGTTAAACCCTGGACGATGCCCCGCGTGGATTTAGAACGCCCCGAGTTCAGCCACGCCACCGGCGAGGTGCGCGAAGGCATAGAGGCCAAAGGCCGCCACGGCGAAAGCAAGCTAGGCACCTTCGGCATCGTCGTTTCCGACGGCCGGGGCAACGAACACGAATACCTGACCCGCTTTTACAAGTGGGAAGTACGCAGCCGCGCAAGCTCCGCACGTTATCAAGAGCAGGGGTGTTCGGGAGGCGGCGAAGCCGCGTCCCCTTGGACTCGTGTCACTAACTGTACGCAAGGGCCAGATATCCAGCCCCGCGAGCCTTCACCAGCGGAGCTAAAAGCCCAGCTCGAACGCTTCAAAGCGTGGCAGAGCTCCGATTTTTATAAGGCCGACCGCGAAGCGGAGTACCAAGACGCTATCGCAGCCCGAAAAGCCGCCCGAGAACTCTTCGCCCCGGCCCCATCCACGTTGAGCGAGGAAGAAGAGTTCTTCCCGCCCGAGCTTTGTTGATAAAGGAGTAAATCATGCGCGTAAAAATTGGCGACCAATGGCACGAAAGCAGCTTAGAACCTATCTGCCTACAGGTTTCAGAGCACGAGCAAGAGCAAATAGGCGGTATGGATAGAAGTCGTGCACCAAACGGTAAGTACGCAGTTTTTCCCGATAACTGGAAAGCCGAAAAGTGCTTCGAGTGGATGAATGCCGGTGAAGAGTTTGGCGGTAAAAACGTGAACCTAGCGAATTTAGTTAAACGTCAAATGGAGTTTTCTAGTGAGAGATTTGGTCCTGGTACTCGTCTCAAAGGGATTATTGACCACATACGCAAAGAGCTGATCGAGGTAGAGCAATCCGGCGGCGAGCTAGAAGAGTGGGTCGATGTTGTGTTACTGGCGCTGGATGGTGCGTGGCGAGCAGGCAATAACCCTTATCAAGTGGCGGGCGCTGTTCATCAAAAGATTGAAAAGAATATTAAGCGCAGTTGGCCCGATTGGCTGAAAGCCGATACCGATAAAGCCATCGAGCACGTTGAAGAGGATCGTGGCGACGATGCATAACCCAACACCCCAAGATTGGCGCTACGTCATCAAGTTTACGGTTCTGGCCTTTTGCGTGGGCAGCGCTTTCCAGCTAGGCATAAGCGCCGCGAGCCACATTAAGCCGCGGGTAGAGGTCATCGAGATCCGCACTGAAGTAAAGCCCAGCGCCAAGGGCATTGCACAACGTTTCGAATTCTAGGGGGAAGCATGGCCATTGATCCAAATTGGGTTCGCGAAAACCCCGAAGAGGCAGCAAGGCAAATCGACCTACTCATCCAGGAGCGCGACCAGTACCGCCACGGCGAACTGACGCAAATGGTTTTAAGGAAAAAGGCCAGCGAAGAAAGAAGAGCGCAGCAGCAGAAAAATCAGGAGCGCGTTGAATTTCTGAATAAGCAGAACGCCGACCAGAAAGGGTTATTAGGTGCTCTCATGAGCGCGAAACTAGAAGCGCTGCCCGCTGACCTGGAAAACCGCTATGTGATTGTGAAGATCCGCGGCGATATAGACCAAGAGTTGGTGCGCAAATTGAAGCCAGAATTTAGAAAGCGCACTGCAGGTTGCGCGTTTTTTGTGAACATGGAAGCCGATATAGAAACCATCGATATTATCAAGCGAGCTGCTCTCATTAAGGCCGAAGCACTCTTCGACATGTCAGAAAAGCTCGAAGCCTACGATCAGCCAATCGCTGCTAACCAGTGCTGGAACGAAGGCGATAAGTTCCGCCGCCAAGCCGAAGGGAGTGCGTGATGATTTGCTGTGATTTTTGTGGCAAAAGTGCGCATCAAGCGGAAGCCATGATTGCAGCAGAGCGACCGGGTGACAGGGGTAACGTGGCCATCTGCGATAGCTGCGCAAAGCAGGCGGCTAGAGTTGCAGATGATAAAAAAAGAGAAAGCAAAGCAGAGGGCGCAGAGTGATGAAAAACACCCCAAAAGGCGGCGCCTACGCCCGTCAAGCAGCGATGCTTTGCCAAGATAAAGCGTTCCAGCTCTACCTAGATCGCCGCCGCCGGTACAAACACCAGCTAACAGAAAGCCAATTACCCGACGGCACCCACAATGCCGATGATGCCCGCGAATGGCTGTGTGCTGTCTGCAAAATCAACAGCCGCGCCGAGCTGGATAGCAACCCAGCCGCGAGCCAAACGTTTCGCATGATCCGCAACCGCTTCAACCGCTGGCGGGCAAGGAACAAGCCATGAGCCTACAAAACGTAATAAACTCCGATGAGCTGAAAGCCATCACGGGTTACCAGCGGCCCGCCGACGCGGCTCGCTGCCTGCGTGAGCAAGGGGTAACCGTGTTTAATGGTCGACGTGGCCCATGGACTACCATCGACTTAATCAACAAGGCGGGCGGCATTGAAACCGCCCCAGGAAAAGAGCTAAGCCCTAGCGACATACTATGAAGACACGCCCGCGAAAATACAGCCCCGACATACCCGCGCACATCAACCAGTCAAAGCTCCCCAACGGGGTGTATTACGACAAGCGCGGCCGTGGCCGGTGGTATGTTCAGTATCGCGATGAAGCGGGCAAACTGAAAAGCGAGAGAATCGCCGGGGCAGATGCGACTCTGTCAGAGTTGCATCGAATCATGGAGCAACGTAGCGGCATCGACCGACGCACACTGCGTTACTTGGCCAAGCAGTTCCATGAATCAGCACAACTCAAAGAGCTGGCCAGCAAAACACAGAAAGACTATGAATACTGCCGTTCTATCGTGCTGGAAATACCTACCAAGTTGGGTAAGCCGCTGGGAGATCTGCCCACCGCGCAATTCTCCCCGGCACTGGTTCAGCGATTAGTCGACAAGATCGCAGCCGAAGGCACACCCTCAAAAGCCAATCACCTATTGAGATACTTAGGTCGGCTTTTTCGTTGGGGAATTAACCGCGGTTACTGCGATAGCAATCCAGCCCAGGGCGTAGAATCCGCAAAAGAGCGCAAACAGCGACGCCTACCCGAACTAACCACGATTGCACGCTTAACCGAGTTTGCCCGCGAGCGCGGCCAAATGACCCGCAGCCAGAAAGGAGCTTGCGCGACTCACCTTTGGATAGTCATGGAGCTGGCCTATATCTGCCGTTTACGAGGTATTGAAGTGGTAACCCTCAGCGATGCCAACAGCACAGCCGATGGTGTGATGACAAACCGCAGAAAGGGCTCCCGGGATAATGTCGTTCGCTGGTACCCACGCCTAACGGCCGCCTGGAATGCCGCCGTTGAACGGCGCGCGGCGATATGGAAAGCAAGAGGAACACCAATACCCATGCACCCCGAAAGCCGCCCGTTGATAGTCGCAACGGATGGCGGTTTGCTTCGCAAGTCAGGCCTAGACACGGCTTGGCAGCGGCTAATGAAATTGGCCATTGAGGAAGGGATAATCACAAAAGAAGAGCGTTTCGGACTGCATGACCTAAAACGTCGCGGCATCACCGACACAAAAGGCAATCGCCATGAAAAACAGGAAGCCAGCGGCCACCGCTCGGCATCAATGATGGACACTTATGATTTAAGCGTTCCTATTGTACGGTGGCCCGGGAGTGATGAATGATTCGACTAACCGGTGATCTGGAAGCTAATCCCATGATTTAATTAAAATCAAGAGCCTTAGAAGACGTGATTCATCAGTTATACGTTACCTCAAGGTCTACATCCTCTATCGTAGGCACCTCCCAGTTCCATGTGACTCTAATAATTTCAGTTATTATTTCATTTTTAATATCTAGGGTCATTTCAACTCGTTCACCTTCCTCATCGTAAACAAAGAGGTAGGCTTCGTCGTTTTGACCGCCTGATTCCCAAGAGAAATACTTACCTTCACAGGTAAGTTGCTCTCCGCCCAGCTTAAGAGTCATGCTTCCTTCAAGACCTAACATCATTTCTTCTCTCCCAATTAAATAAGTCACCCCATAGCCCCAGCTTCATCGCTGGGCTGAAACAGAAAGATGGGGGGCATGGCTAAAAAAACAAGCAGGAAAATTGTTAGATCTATGTAGAGAACTACGGAAACGAAAAAGCCGCCCCTAAGGACGGCTTAATCTAATTCTCTAACGCTCTGATTTTAACCACTTTTCAGTGGTGCCGACACCAGGAGTCGAACCCGGGACCTACTGATTACAAGTCAGTTGCTCTACCAACTGAGCTATGTCGGCGCTTCACGTTTTCTTGAGAAAATGATTGCTTTGCTGTTAGGCTTCACAATCAACAAGAAATCTTGTTGGCAATGGCTGGGGTACCAGGATTCGAACCTGGGAATGCCGCTACCAAAAAGCGGTGCCTTACCACTTGGCGATACCCCAACGTTTGGTGGCCAGAGACGGAATCGAACCGCCGACACGGGGATTTTCAATCCCCTGCTCTACCAACTGAGCTATCTGGCCGCTGCCAACGGTGCGTATTAAACTAAAATCTCCGCTTTTCGTCAACACCTTTGTGAAACTTTCTTGCGATACCGATGCTTAGGGGCTTTTTACCTGCGCCAGCTATGACTCGGGCTTCTATACACCTGTACCTAAAACCTATACCTAGAGCCACTGATTGCAAGTCAGTGGCTCGAACAAACTACCCTACCCATAGAACGAGCAACCGCGCTCTTCATGCCCTGCTATTCATGCCTGCGAGGGCGGTACATAGCCTTCGGCTTGATCGGTCTCCTGGTTATCCAGGAAACGCTGCATCTGCTCCATAAGGTAGGCACGGGCTTCAGGGTCGAGCATATTAAGGTGCTTCTCATTGATCAGGCGGGTCTGTAGCGCCTGCCAGGCCTCCCAGGCGGGCTTTGAAACGGTGGACTGGATTTCCTGGCCCTGCTTTCCCGGCAAGGGCGGGAAAGGCAGCGCCTCTAGCTCTTTTTGGTACTTGCGGCAAAAAACGGTATTGCTCATAACGTGCTCCTGGTTCTGCAATTTAATTCCGTGATCTCATCCAACCAGCTTAAAACGCTTACGCGTGGCCCGGTGTTGGATTGAGGCTAAAGGGTGTTAGCTGGCTGAGCAGCGCTTTAACCGGGGCTGCAAGGCCCAGCGCGGGCGGATGATTAACGTCGTACCATACGCCGCTTTCGCGAACACCGCCCAGCCTATCGCAGCTGACCGGCTGCGGGGTAATCTGTAAGCGAAAATGGCTAAAGGTATGGTAGAAACTGGGCGATGTAGTCTCCCGCTTTGGGTTGACGGCGTTGGTTTCAAGCCAGTCGTTGAGTTCACTGTGCGTCTCAAACTGCGGCAAGCTCCATAACCCGCCCCATAGGCCGCTAGGCGGGCGCTGTTCCAGCCATACCCGGCCTTCTGGGTCACGCAGCATCAGCATAATCGTTTGCCGCGTAGGCAGCGCCTTTTTCGGTTTGGATTCTGGGTAGCGCTTTGGGGCACCTTCGGCGTAGGCCAAGCAGACATCGTCAAACGGGCAGCTCAAGCAGTCGGGCGTGCTGCGTTTACATAGCGTGGCACCAAAATCCATCATCGCCTGGGTGTAATCAGCCAGCCGCTCTGTGGGAGTGTAGTACTCCGCCAGCGCCCACAGCTTTCGTTCCACCCCAGGCTTGCCCGGCCAACCTGACAGCGCATGCAGGCGAGTGAGCGTACGCTTCACATTGCCGTCTAGAATAGCTGCCCGCTGCCCAGTGCTTTGCGCAATAATAGCGCCAGCGGTGGAGCGGCCAATGCCGGGCAGCGCCACTAAAGCGTCGATACTCTCCGTTGGCAGTTCACCATCGTGCTCCGCCAACGCAACCTGAGCAGCTTTATGTAAGTTGCGCGCGCGGGCGTAGTAACCAAGGCCTGTCCAGAGGTGCAGCACCTCATCCTGCGGCGCCTTGGCGAGGCTTTCCAGGGTAGGAAAGCGCACCATAAAACGCTCAAAGTAGGCAATCACAGTAGTCACTTGGGTTTGCTGCAGCATGATTTCCGACACCCACACCCGGTAGGCGCTGCGCGGCGACTGCCACGGCAAATCGTGGCGACCATAGCAATCAAACCAGGCCAGTAGACGCTGCTGGAATTCGCTTGCCGCCAACCGCGGCGTGGGCATATCTGTCATGTGCGTTCCTTAAACAGCAAGCTTTCTAATGTAAGGTTGTTAAATAGTCGCTATACAAAAGCGCCGGCGTTTAGGCCGGCGCTGCACTGACTGGTTTAGATCAGAATGTCGAGATACTCAGTTAAACAGACTACGCAGGCCGTCGCGGAGTTCTTGAGCAGCACCTTCACCAAGGCGTTCATCTAGTTTGTCTAACGAGTCACCCAAGCGCTCTTCCAGCTCTTCATCCACCCGATCCCCGGCTTCGTTACGCAGCAGGTCAACCACGGCGGTTTGGAACATCTCACGGTCAAAGCGGCACCACTCGGTACGCTCATCGCCGAAATTACCTTCACAGCGCACGGGTAACGGCAGTTGCTCCAAACGCGGATTAACCTCACAGGCCGCGTCGGCGGTGTCTACCAAGCGGGCATTAGCACGGGTATCGAAATTCAAGTTGGCGAGATTGAGCTCGCCTTCCCCACGCACATCGATGCCAGGCAGGGTGATCAGCAGATCGTCACTTTCCACTAACCCGTTGCTAATTTGGAAGGTCGCATCAAAACGCTCAAAGCGTGTATCGGTGTGCCAATCCCGCAAGGTGCCCTGCCCCTCTAGCTGAGCCACCAGCTCGCACATTTGCTTGGAAATGTTGGTATTTAAAATAGCGCCATCGTTTAAGCGCGCATTAAGCTCCCCATTGAGGTTGCCAATGAGTGCTCCGCGGGTATTACCCTGACTGGTGACATCCCCAGCTAAATTAAAGCGGCCGCGCAGCGGTGACGCCTCTTCCTTTTTACTAATGGCTTCAATCAGTGGCGCAACCTGAACATTGTTAATGGTCGGCGAGAGCGCCCACTCAAGAATCGAGTCCGTGGCATCAAGCTGGCCGGTAGCGCTGAGTTCACCTTCGTAGAAGCGTGATTCAAACGCCGTTAGCCGGTGAATGCCATCGTCGCCACGCAGCTGCAAGCTTGTGTTATTGAAGGTAAGCCCCGCAAACATAAGCGTATCAACACTCAAATCGCCCTCTAGCGCCAGCCCGCTGAGAAACGATTGTGGCACGATTGTGTTGCTTTCCTGGGCGAAGGCATTACGCAAAAAGCCCCGGCTAGCCTGTTTGGCTGTCGCCTCACCGGGAAGGTAGTGATCAAGATCTAATTGGTCACCGGCTAAATCGAACGCCAAACTTGAGCCATCCAGCGCAGCTGATAGCTCACCGGTAAAGGTACTGTCGTCGACCACCAATGAAAGGCTAGGCAGGGAGAACTGTTCGCCATCGCCTTCAATAGGGCTGGTCATGGCCACATCGCTGAGCGCCAACTCGCCCGCGGTAGTGAGCGTCACGCCTGCACGGGCAAGCCAGGGTCGCAGTGTAAACGGGGCAGCGGTTAGCTGGCCACGGTAGCGCGGCGCATCGCGCAACTGCTCAATGTTAAGGTGCCCACTGACCCTTAGTCCATCAGGCCCGGTGAGCTGCAGCTCTTTCAACTGGGCCGTTTGTGCTTGCCAATCGCTCTCCAGGCCAAAGGCGAGAGCCAGCGCCAGGCTGCCCTGCCAGTTTTCCGCATTACGCAGGCCCGTTTCAAGCAGCCCCTCTTTAATAGTCAGTTGCTGCTCGCCCATACGGGCGACGAGTTCGGCGGCTTTCAAACTAAGCTGCTGAGGTTCACCCTGTGCGCCTTTAGTCGTGCGGGTGGTCAGCGCCATATTTTCCAGGGCAAAAAGCTTATCCGCCAAGCCAAGCCGCACGCGCGTTTCGAGATTAATCTCGCTGGTAAGGTCAGGGGTGCGTTCCAGCACTTCGGCATCAAGCCGATTATGTTTGGTCAGGGTAAACATGGCCTTCAATGGGAAGGCGCGCAGTGGGTTAACGTTGCTACCCGAGATATTCAGTTGCTGCATGCGCCACAGCGCTTGGGTTTGCGCATCGCGGAAGCGAATATCGGCGTTTTTCACTTCGACACTGGCGATGCTTAATACCACCGCCAGGCTACCGGCGTCTGCATTGGGGCCTGCACTGGCGGGTGCCAGCACCGTTTCAGCCGCGCCCTCATTATGTTCGGATAAGCGCTCCAACAAGGGCTCCCAGTTACCTTCGCCTTGCTCATCGCGCTCCAGATTAAGGCGCATACCGTCTAGCGTAAGGCCGTCAACGGCAATTTCCCCGCGCAGCAACGGGCCGAATGCCACGCTCACTTCCGCGCGGTCAATCGCCGCAAAAGCCGCGCTATCTTCAGCCTGCTCGGGTAACCAGGCGCGGGCTTTCTCTACGCTAACGCCGATTCGCGGGTAGAATGACCAGGTAATGGGGCCTTCCAGCGCCAAGTTGAGCCCGGTTTGTTCCTCAACAACGGCGGTTAAACGGGGCTTAAAGTCTTCTGGATCCAGAAAGGTGGTCACATAGACCACGGCGGCGACCGCGACGATGGCAAGAATACCGACGGCTGCCAGTACAATACGTAATAGCTGTTTCATTACCCTTTCCCTTGTGGGTCTAGCTCAACAAAATCGCTGGTGGCGGGCACTCCCGCCGCCGGAGTTTCTGGATTGGCCATTGGCCGATAGCCTAGCTTAGAGAGCAGCACACGGTCAGCCAGTGGTAAGGTAGACGTTTCAATGCGCAGCACGCGGCCTTCCTGCTTGGCTTGCTCGCCGAGCAGGGCCATTAAGCGCGAACCGACGCCACGGCGGCGAGTGGTTTTGCGTACGCAGAGCTCAGAAAGCCACCACGCTCGGTCTTCGCCCTCTTGAACGGCAACGGCTCCCAGCAGCCGATCATTGAAAAGCGCGCAGGCAAAAAAGTGCTGGCCTGCAAAATGTTGTTCAATAAATGGCTCAACCGTTGGAGTGGGCATGCGCTCTTGGGGCGCATCCTGATAGATGCGCATCAGATCAAGGCGGATCTGCTCATCGGTCTCCCAACGGGCCTGGTCGACATGGTGCAGTGTCACCGGCATGGTGAAATCCTCTTCGCCAAAGCAGCCTGGCTGCTATTTCTGCCGCAATTGATTGCGGCTACATTTCGCGCATTGTAGCGGATGAAGGCGCCGATTCACTATAATGGTCGCTTCGCCCTAGGCTGATCAAATAATGGTAAGTTGATGCAGAGCCATCGGCCATCCCTCAGAGTGCGCCTTAGCGCAGGAGATGCAACATGTCAGCGCGTATTGCCACGGTTAGCCGTGACACCAACGAAACGCAGATCAAGGTCAGCGTCAATCTCGACGGTGAAGGCCGTCTCAATTGCCAAACCGGCGTTCCGTTTCTGGATCATATGCTTGATCAAGTTGCCCGCCACGGGATGATCGATCTCGACATCAACGCCACTGGCGACCTGCATATTGACGACCACCATACCGTAGAAGACCTGGGTATTACGCTAGGCCAAGCGTTTTTTGCAGCGATTGGCGATAAACGCGGTATCTACCGCTATGGTCACGCCTATGTGCCCCTGGATGAAGCGCTTTCTCGCGTGGTGATCGACTTTTCCGGTCGGGCAGGGCTACATATGAACGTTGAGTTTACTCGCGATACCATCGGCAGTATGGACACTCAGCTGTTCTGGGAGTTTTTCCAAGGCTTCGTCAACCATGCCCACGTCACGCTGCATATCGACAATATAAAAGGTTTTAACGCCCACCATCAGGCGGAAACGATTTTTAAGGCCTTCGGTCGGGCGCTACGCATGGCCGTGGCAGAAGACCCGCGCATGGCAGGCCAAATGCCCTCCACCAAAGGAAGTCTGTGATGCTGCGCTGTATCCTGTGCGATGCCATGGGCTATGCCGTTAGCCCTATTTTGTCCACTTCTCCAAGGAGCGCTTCATGACCATTGCTGTAATCGACTATGGGATGGGTAATCTACATTCCGTGGCCAAAGCGCTGGAGCATGTGACCCATGAGAATGTCGTCATTACCCGAGACCCGCGCCGCATTCTGGGCGCAACGCGCTTGGTTCTGCCCGGCCAAGGGGCCATTCGCGACTGCGTTGGCGAACTTGAACGCACCGAGTTACGTGGGCTGGTGGACGATATTTTAACCCGTCAAGCCAAGCCGCTATTGGGAATCTGCGTGGGACAGCAGATGCTGCTGGAGCGCAGCGAAGAGAACGGCGGCGTGGAGTGCCTAGGCTTCTTTAAAGGCAGCGTGGATCGCTTTCCTGGCGATATGCGCGACGCCCACGAGCAGCGTTTGAAAGTACCGCATATGGGCTGGAACGTGGTCGAACAGCACCATGAACACCCGCTCTGGGCCGGTATTGATAACCGCGAACACTTCTACTTTGTGCATAGCTACTACGTTAATGCCGCGGAAGATGCCCAAGTGTTTGGCACTACCCAATACGGTAAGGTAAGCGCCCACGTGGCCATTGCCCGTGATTCGACCTTCGCGGTGCAGTTTCATCCGGAAAAGAGCTCACGCGCGGGCCTCCGCCTGCTTGAAAATTTTGTTACCTGGACGCCCTGAGAGGATTTTGTATGTTGGTAATTCCCGCTATTGATCTCAAAGACGGCCAGTGTGTCCGGTTAAAGCAGGGCCGCATGGAAGACGCGACCTCTTACGGCGATGATCCAGTCGCGATGGCAGCCCGCTGGGTAGAGGCAGGGGCCCGGCGCCTTCACTTAGTCGATTTGAACGGCGCCTTTGAAGGCAAACCGGTGAATGGCGATGCTGTCACGGCGATTGCCCGCGCCTACCCCAACCTGCCGATTCAAATTGGTGGTGGTATCCGCAGTGCGGAAACCATTGAGCATTATTTAAGTGCCGGTGTCTCTTACGTCATTATCGGCACCAAAGCGGTAAAAGAGCCTGCATTTGTGGGCGAGATGTGCCGCGCCTTTCCCGGCCATGTGATCGTTGGTCTCGATGCCAAAGATGGCTATGTCGCCACCGACGGCTGGGCCGAAGTCTCTACGGTTAAGGCTACTGAATTGGCCAAGCGTTTCGCCAACGATGGCGTTTCCAGCATCGTCTACACCGACATTGCCCGCGACGGCATGATGCAGGGCGTCAACGTGGAAGCCACCGCGCAACTGGCCCGAGAAGGCGGTTTACCGGTGATTGCCTCGGGTGGTGTGACCAATCTGGACGACATCAAAGCCCTCTGCAAGGTGGCTGATAGCGGCATCCTGGGCGCTATTACTGGCCGGGCGATTTATGAAGGCAGCTTGGACGTCGCCGAGGCCCAGCGATTGAGCGACCAACTAACGGGAGGCGGCTCATGAGCCTTACCAAACGCATTATCCCCTGCTTGGATGTAGACGCCGGACGGGTGGTCAAAGGTGTCAATTTTGTTGGCATTCGCGATGCCGGTGATCCGGTGGAGATTGCCCAGCGCTATAACCAGCAAGGCGCCGACGAGATCACCTTTCTCGATATTACCGCCAGCCACGAAGACCGCGACACTACGGTGGAAATGGTCGAACGCATCGCCGGGGAAGTATTTATCCCGTTGACTGTCGGTGGCGGCATTCGTAGCTGTGACGACATTCGCACCATGTTGAACGCCGGGGCAGACAAAGTCTCGATCAACACCGCGGCGGTCACCAATCCTGAGTTTGTGCGCGAAGCCGCCGAACGCTTTGGCAGCCAGTGCATTGTGGTGGCGATCGACGCCAAAAGGGTCTCTGAAGAGGGTGAGACACCCCGCTGGGAAATTTTTACCCATGGCGGCCGTCGCCCAACGGGTCTGGATGCCGTTGAGTGGGCGAAGAAGATGGTGGAATTCGGCGCGGGAGAACTACTGCTGACCAGCATGGATCGCGACGGTACCAAGATTGGTTTTGACCTGGGCGTGACCCATGCAATTTCCGAAGCAGTGAGCGTGCCAGTCATTGCCTCAGGCGGTGTGGGTAACCTGGATCACCTGGTGGATGGCGTGCTCAAGGGCGGCGCCGATGCGGTGTTGGCCGCGAGTATCTTCCACTTTGGCGAGTACACCATTCCTGAAGCTAAACGTTATATGGCCGAACGCGGTATCGAAATGCGGCTTTAAAATGCCCTTTATCAACCAGGAACATCGAATGTATCGCTTACATCCATGGATGGGATGGCTAGCAGGTCTGCTGATTAGCATGCCTGCTACTGCATTCTCGCTACCTGATTGGACACCGGCGTTGGAGTGGGATCACACTCTGGTGCAAACCAGCCTTTATACCCGCCACTTCAGCCCCGATCCAGACCATACCAACCAGCAAGACCTGATTAGCATCGAACTGCATAATCCGAATCGCTGGTTAGCGGGCGCGGCTTGGTTCAAAAATTCCTTTGATCAACCTTCTTGGTACTTCTATGCAGGGCGGGAATTTCCTCTGTGGCAAACCGATCAGGGTTTAAACGTGCGCGCCAAACTAACCGCCGGTCTCCTGCGCGGCTACCAGGGTGAGTATCGCGACAAAATTCCGCTCAATCACTTGGAAATCGCCCCGGCAGCACTCCCCAGTATCGGTGTGCAGTGGGGCCGATTTGAATCTGACCTGATTGTATTTGGCGCTGCTGGCATGATGGTAACCGCGGGGGTGCGTTTTTAGCCGCTACTCCTCAACTTCGTCCAGCGACAAACCCAGGTTACTAATCCCCCCATTGCGGCCTAATTCGCGCACGTCTTTTAGCCCCGCTTTATCCAACGGCTCGCTGACGGTGTCGAGCACAGCGTCTTGAAAGTCGTTTTCATCGGCCATCAGCGGATGGTCGCGAATCATCAGTGCCAACGCTTGCGCGTCAACTTCACCTTCGGTGAGCTCTATAAAGGCGCGCACGCCCGCACGCGATGTGCGGCTCACATCCAGCACGGCTTCTGGAGAGTCGCCTTGTAGGGTGTCCAGAAGCGCCGAGACCGACACCACGGCATCCAGGGCTCGCCGAGCACCAAAGCTGTCATCCTCTTCCGGCGGCTCACACTCAGCGAGCTTTTCCGCCTGGCGAGCAAAGTCGATACTGGCGTTAGGCACATTAAGCCGTTCCCAGACCAAACTCAGCACGGTACGCAGTGTATGGCTATCGCCGTGGCCAGTAGTTTGCTCATAGAGCACATAGTTAGGCAGCAAACGCTCACATAGCGCCGCCATAAAGGCTTGCTGGGCGGGGAGAGGGAGTTCTTGCAGCCGTTGGTAAAAGCCCTGGGGTTTCGACACCATACTGATTTCCTGGATCGCTTGACGTGGGATATTGGTGAAAAGTAGTGGGTACGTTATCGTCTCTATACGCTTGGGGCGATCCCCCAGCGCTTCGATGATTGTACGGCCGGCGAGGAGATTACCATGCATATTCATCTGCTACAGCACGGCCCTGACCATGGCCCCGCCCGTTTAACCGACTGGCTAACCAGTATGGGCCATAGTTACACCGTTTTTCATCTCTACGCAGGCGAGCTGACACCCCGCCCAAACGAATCTGATGCGCTGATTGTCCTCGATGGCCCAGAGGCACTACTCAGCCAACCCCCGGCGTGGTTTAAAGCAGAAGACAAACTGATCAACCGCTACCTGGACGGCCAAAAACCGCTGTTGGGCATAGGCCTGGGCGCACACTGGATTGCCCAGGCGCTGGGCTCTGTGGTGGCGCCTGGTACTTATACTGAAACAGGCTGGCATACGGTCACCCTTGCGCCGGAAAGCTCACTGGATTTACCCGAAACCTTCACCGCTTTCATGTGGCACCGCTACGTTTTCAGCCTCCCCGACTATGCGTTTCCCTTAGGCGGTAGCGAAGCCGCACCGCTGCAAGGGTTTGCCTGGGACAAAGGCCGTGTCGTCGGTTTGCTATGCCATCTAGAAGCCACCGCGGCTAGCGTAAAACAGCTGTTAGGCAGCGCCGAGTGGCCCAGCGCACCGCTCACCGCCGCCCGCTACGTTCAGGATGACACGCAGATCCTTGAAGCCCCCAACCGCTTTATTAATTTAGCGCCACTACTGGATCGCGTCATGACTCAGTGGCTTAAAGCGGCGTAACCGTAGCAAGAATATGGCCGTCAGCGGTTCCACTGCCTGGCGGCCGCTAGGCAACTATCCCAATCACCCACATGAATTTCTGGCGGAACGGCGTCGCGCTGCTTCTCTAAGTGGTAACGGTAGAGTGGGTCGTAGTATTCGGTAAGTAGCGGCGCAAGCCAGGCTTCGTGGGCTTGGGGGTTGCCTTGGGCATGCTCCTTAAAGGCCAGCGCCTGCAGCCGCTGTAAGCGCTGCAGGCGCGCGTTGCCTAAGCGTTTGCCTAAACGAATAAGCGCGTTGCTTAACTGTGCCTGCATTAATTGCCAGCCTTGATAGTCGCCATGGCGAGCGGCATAGGCCTGCTCCAGATCGATAATATAGTCCTGCTGGATCTGAGCTAGGCGCCAGTCCAATGGCATTTCGATACGCACCCGTGGAGCTTGCTGCAGTGCCCGCCAAAAGCTCAGCGGAATATTGGCATTACCAATCTGGCGGGACTCATCTTCAATAACCAGCCCTTCCGTCAGCCCAATTAGCCGCTTGGCCAGCGCATGCTCAAAGTTGATTTGCGTGGCAGGCTGTTCGGGCCTGCGCCCAAAGGCGGAGCCTTTATGATGCGCGTAAGCCTCCAGGTCGACGCCGTTATCAAGCTGGTTAATCAGCGTTGTTTTTGCACATCCGGTCAGCCCCGCGACAACCAGCATGGGTTGAAGAGCGGCGGTCTCGATGCGCTCACACAGCGCTTGACGCATGGCTTTCCAACCACCCTCCAGGCGCGGCCTTGAGATACCGGCTTCTTCTAGCCACTGCTGAGCAATTTTTGAACGTAGCCCGCCGCGAAAGCAGTAAATCAGTGCGTCGGGATAATCGGCTAAATACGACTGCCACGCCGCGATCCGCGCCTGCTTGACCTCGCCGCTGACCAAGCGTTCGCCTAACTCAATCGCCGCGGCTTGGCCGTGCTTTTTATAAGCAATGCCCACCTGATGGCGCTCATCATCGACCATTAAAGGCAGATTGACGGCACCGGGCAGCGCGCCCTGGGCAAACTCCACCGGGGCGCGCACATCTATTAGCGGACGCTCTTCTCTGATTAAACTCAGAACCACTGGCGTCGTTGCTGACATCGCGGCTAGTGTCACCCGACCACCTCAATGGAGGCGTTGCCTTGACGCGCTTTCATTACTCCAAATGCGTGTAACGACAGGCCGAATTCGCGGCCGATGCGCTCAACGTCGTCTTCCCAGGCGGGGTCGACGCTGAGCAGCAGGCCGCCGGAAGTTTGTGGGTCGCATAACCACTGCCAGTGGGCTTCGTCCATAATGGGTAGGCTGTCACCTAGCGCATCGCGATTACGCAGCGTACCGCCAGGCACAGCGCCCTGGCGACGATAGGACTCCGCCTCAGCGAGACGTGGCAGCTTACGAAAATCAATCTGTGCCATCACATTGCTGGCTTGGCACATTTCCGCAAGGTGGCCTGCCAAACCAAAACCGGTGACATCGGTCATGGCGTTCACCCCTTTCACATCGGCAAGCTTCACACCAATGCTATTGGGCTTAAGCATGGTTTCACGGGCAAGCCCATGGTGACCCATTTCCAGCAAACCGCGTTTCTCTGCCGTGGTGAGCATGCCGACGCCTAACGGTTTGGTTAAGAACAGTAGATCACCGGGCTTGGCGGTGCTGTTTAGCTTCAGCTTGTCCAGGTCGATCAAGCCGTTTACAGCGAGCCCGAAAATTGGCTCAGGCGCATCGATAGAGTGACCGCCCGCTAGGGCAACGCCTAATTCGCGACATACCGCCTGGGCACCGGCCATGACATCACCCGCCACTTCAGCGCTAAGCTTGTCCAGTGGCCAACCCAGAATGCCTAACGCCATCACCGGCGTCCCCCCCATGGCGAAAACATCACTGATGGCATTGGTTGCCGCGATACGCCCAAAATCGAAGGGGTCATCTACAATGGGCATAAAGAAGTCCGTGGTGGCAATCATGCCGCGGCCATCGCCCAGATCGTAAACGGCGGCATCTTCGCGCCCTTGATTGCCGACGATAAGCTGCTTATGGCCCGCCGCGGGCCCCGCCTTGGCAAGAATGCCATCCAGCACATCCGGGGCGATTTTGCAGCCGCAGCCCGCACCGTGGCTATATTGAGTCAAGCGAATCGAACTCATCGTGTCTCTCCTTGGCACTTGGGGAATATCATCAGTTTAGCCCAGCATGGCGCAGACTAAAGGGCGTCCAACGCGTCACTGAGTTTATCCACGGCAATCACCTCCATGCCTTTGGGCGCCTGCTTCGGGGCATTAGCGCGCGGTACAATGGCACGTAGAAAACCGTGTTTGGCGGCTTCGGCAATACGCTCCTGGCCGCTGGGTACCGGACGTATTTCGCCGGAAAGCCCAACCTCACCAAATACCACTAGCTCTTTGGGTAGTGCCCGGTTTTGCAGGCTAGAGACCACCGCCAACAGTACTGCCAAATCGGCGCTGGTTTCCAACACTTTGACACCGCCGACGACATTTAAAAACACATCCTGATCGCCGGTAAATAGGCCGCCGTGGCGATTAAGTACCGCCAGCAGCATGGCCAAACGGTTTTGATCCACGCCGACGGCGACTCGACGTGGATTGCCCAGCGCAGACTCATCCACCAGCGCTTGCACCTCGACCAAAATCGGCCGCGTGCCTTCCCAGACCACCATCACAAGACTGCCGGGCGCTTGCACCTCTTGGCGGGAAAGAAAGATTGCGCTAGGATTTTTAACCTCTTTAAGCCCCTGTTCAAGCATAGCGAAAACGCCTAGCTCGTTAACGGCGCCAAAGCGGTTTTTCTGACCACGTAGGGTGCGAAAGCGTGAGTCTGCGCCGCCTTCCAGTAACAGTGAGGCATCAATCATATGCTCAAGCACTTTAGGGCCAGCCAGTGAACCGTCTTTGGTGACGTGTCCCACCAGTAATAGGACAGTATTGGTCTTCTTGGCGAAGCGCGTCAGCGCGGCGGCCGACTCGCGCACCTGGGCAACGCCACCCGGCGCCGAGGCGATATCTTCCAGGTGCATGGTTTGAATAGAGTCGATCACCAGAATCTCTGGTTTCTCCCGCTCAGCCACCGCCAGAATAGTTTCCACGCTGGTCTCGGCCAGCATCTTCAAACCGTTGGTAGGCAATTGTAGGCGATGAGCGCGCATGGCAACCTGGGAGAGCGACTCCTCTCCGGTCACATAGAGAATGCGCCGCTGCTGGGCCAGCTTGCAGGCTGTTTGCAGCAACAGCGTCGATTTACCTGCGCCAGGATTGCCCCCCAGTAGCACTGCCGAGCCAGGCACAAGCCCGCCGCCCAGCACACGGTCAAACTCAGCGAACGTAGAACTCATACGCGGCACTTCGCTGAGATCCACATTACCCAGGTCGATCACTTCCCGGGATAGATCCCCCGCATAGCCTGATCGACCAGGAGCTGCTCCGCCACCGGGGCGGGCGCTCGCCAAATGCACTTCACTGAGCGTATTCCACTCTTGGCAACTGCTGCACTGCCCCTGCCATTTTCGATATTCGGCGCCACACTCGGTGCATACAAAGGCGCTTTTGGCTTTGGCCACTGCCATGACACTCCTAGGGTTGCTGTCACTAATCGTTTGCGTCAAACGCGTACTTTACAATCGTTAGAGCCAGCAAACACAAAAGGCGGCCAGTGGCCGCCTTTTGTACTACTGGCTAACGCGTTATTGACGCTTTAGCTGCAGCATTTCACCATTTTCAAAGCGGCGACGCTCTGGGTCAATCAACTCCAGCGTGCTCTCATCAATACGCATAAAGTAGTAGATTTGACCATCACCATTCGGCGTCAGCTCATAAACCGTAGCATCTGGATCAGAAGGCGTACCGGTCAGCACTTCCCAATTACCCGCGTAGTTTTCATCCGGGGGTGTTTGAGGATGGTTCCGGTAAGAAGCGTTCAGCGTGAAGGTGCGTTCTTCAGCCGCGCTCATCTCTTCACCCACCATCGTGACATCCAGATCGATACCATCGCAATTACGGCAAGGCAGTGAACCTTGGTAATTTTGCTGTGCGGCAGCCGCCTCTTCTTGCTGCTGTTCCATGGGGCTGCTTGCACAACCAGCCAGCAGTGCCAACATAGCCGAACCGGCCAGCAAACTCTTAAGTTGCATAGAGTGTCTCCTTAATCTCGTGTTGGACATCACATTTATTTACGCGCACTTATGACAGCATAACCGCTACAAGGTGCGACGCACACCCCCTGCGATGCGAATGCTTGCGCTTAGGTAGCCTTCAAGCGACCATGGTGTACCTTGCTAGGATAATCAGGTTACCCACATGAGCCAATACTGGAGTCCGGCCGTTCGCGAACTTACGCCCTACGTGCCAGGCGAACAACCCCGCGAGCAGCTTGTTAAGCTCAATACCAATGAAAACCCTTACCCACCTGCGCCAGGCGTCGGTGAGGCGCTTCGCGGTTACGCAACAGACCATCTGCGCCTCTATCCTGACCCAACCTCTGCAGCGCTGCGTGAAGCGTTAGCGGAGTCATTTAAGGTAGCAAGTAGCCAAGTATTTGTGGGTAATGGTTCCGATGAGGTGCTGGCGTTTGCTTTCCAAGCATTTTTCCGCCATAACGCGCCACTCGACGTACCCACGATCACCTATAGCTTCTATCCCGTTTACGCCAATCTTTATGGCGTGGAGCTGCGTAAGCATCCGCTCAATAAGCAGTGGGAGGTCGATATTGAGGCGCTTGCTAGCCAGACTGAGCGTAGTGGCGTTATCTTCGCCAACCCGAATGCGCCGACCGGCCATGCACACCCACTGGAGGCTATTGAGGCGCTGCTTAAGCGCGTCACGGATCGCGTGGTACTGGTGGATGAGGCTTATGTCGATTTCGGCGCAGAGAGTGCTGTAGCGCTAATTGATCGCTATCCTAACCTGCTAGTCACCGGTACGTTTTCTAAGTCACGTAGCTTGGCAGGTTTGCGGCTGGGCTATGCGGTGGGCTCACAGGAGTTGATTGATGGCCTGCTGCGGGTAAAAGACTCGTTTAACTCTTATCCAGTCGATAGCTTGGCAAGTCTGGTCGGTATCGCCGCATTGAAAGATGTCGAGCATTTTGAAGCTTGCCGCGAGCATGTGATTACCACGCGTGAGCGCACCCGTCAGCGCCTTGAAGCACTAGGATTTGAAGTTTTGCCTTCAAAGGCGAACTTTGTGCTTGCTCAACACCCTGACTACCCTGGCGCGCAGCTTTTTGCTGGCCTACGCGAGCGGGGCATTCTGGTGCGTCATTTTAATACCTCAGACCTCAACAACTTCCTACGTATTACCATCGGAACCGATGATGAGATGGATAGTTTGATTGAAGCGCTAGAGACGCTTCTTTAGTAAAGGGTGAGGTGTGAGGTGTGAGGTGTGAGGTGTGAGGTGTTGAAGTTTACTCCTCACTCCTCACTATTTTCCCCTCACCACCTACCGCTCACGCAAAAAAAATCCCCCAAGGCATCAGCCCTGGGGGATTTTTCATAATAAGTGCCTGACGATGA
>NZ_LXRG01000109.1 GCF_001651035.1 Halomonas sp. ALS9 | reverse complement strand
AGTTTATGGGGTCAGTTCATTTGGCGGGGTTTTTTGCTATGTGTTATTTGCTATGTATTAAAAGCAACCGGCATTAGTGATGATGCCCATCAGCTGCTTCGCTACCTTCTTGGGCGCTTTGAATCCAGACTTCAATGTCCACATCACCCTGTTTCGCAAAGGTGAGTGTGAGCGGGAACCGCTCGCCCTCTTTTAGCGGCTCGGTTAATCCAAGCAACATTAAGTGAAAGCCGCCGCCAGGGCGCATGCTAATGGTTTTTCCAGCCTCGACATGAATTTCATCCACATGCCGCATCTGCATCATATCGCCGTCCATTTGCATATTGTGCAGCTCAACATTGTTGCTTGCAGGGCTGCTGGCGCCAATCAGGGTGACGGGGTCTGAAAAGGCGGTGATATCCACATAAGCGGCGCCGTTTTCAGCGCCCGGTGGGGTGGGGGTGGCGAAGGGGTGCGCAATGCGCAGAGCGTCTGTTCGCACGTCGTGGGCGAGTGCTCCAGACGCCATTGAAATAGACAGGGCGGCCATCACGAGTACGCCACCCAGCCAAGCCATCGGTTTTAACATGCGTTTATTCCTTATTGAAGGGAGGATAATTTAGCTAAAACGTAAAGGTAGCAAAGCGACTTAGCCTGGGTAATAAGCGCTTACTGCGGCGTGATGCCACGTGCGTCATTATTTGCATCATTACATGCCGTCTCTATAGTGGTCATCCCAGAGCAGTACAGCACCCGCGACAGCGCCGGGAATCAGAAATAGATTGGCCAGCGGAATCCAGGTGATAAGCGTGACCAGCCCACCAAAACTGAGACTTTGCCACCAGCACTTGGCTAGCCGTTGCCGCATATCGGCAAACGTTACCTTGTTGTTATCCATGGGGTAATCCAAATAGGTGATGGCCATCACCCAGGCGGAAAACAGCGCCCACAGTAGCGGGGCAACTAAATTGACGCCTGGAATCCAGCTAATCACAAACAGGCCGGCGGCACGCGGCAGAATATAGGCGAGCTTAACAAACTCACGGCCCACCGCATCGATGGCTGTTTTGGCCAGACCTCGGTCATCAATGGGCTCACGGCCAGTGGCTTGGATTTCAACTTTCGCGGCTAAAAAGCCGTAAAAAGGCGCGGCAATTAGGCTGGTAATCAGCGTGAAGGTAAAAAACACCACCACTAACAGACTGATCACAAACAGGGGCCAGATAAGCCACGCTAGCCAATCAAGCCAGGCAGGAACCATGTTCATCCAATGAGCCAACCAGCCATCGAAGCGGCTGAGCACAAAGCTGAACATACTCACGTAGACAATCAGGTTGACTAAAATCGGCAGGAAAATATAGCGGCGCATACCCGGTTGATACACACAGCGTGTACCTCGGCTAAGCGCAGTGACAGCATCCAGCATTTGGGGGGAGCTCCTCGTGATTCAAACGTCCAGGCCGCTTGGCAGCCTGGACGTATTGCAGGAGGAAACCCGTATCAGGTCAAGACTTTTTTAGCACCTTCGGATCCAGGTCGTCGGTGTCGCTGTGGCGAATATCCAGGCCTTTGACGAGATAAACCACGTACTCGGCGAGGTTGTCGGCGTGGTCACCTACCCGTTCCAGCGCGCGCAGCACCCACATGATGCTGAGTACTGATGTAATCGAACGCGAGTCTTCCATCATAAAGGTCATTAACGAGCGCATAGCGCTGCTGTACTCGTCGTCAACTAGCTGGTCTTCGCGCACGACCTGCATAGCCAGATCGGTATCGAAGCGGGCAAAGGCGGTGAGCGCATCGCGGAGCATTTTACGCACGTGCTCGCTAATGTGACGCACTTCCACTAAGCCACGAATGGTGCTGGTGTTTTCGCTCAGTAACAGTGCATTGCGGGCGATCTTGCTGGCTTCATCGCCAATGCGCTCAAGGTCAGAGGTGGCGCGGATAACGGCCAGCACCAGACGCAAATCAGACGCTGCAGGCTGGCGGCGCGCCAGTACCCGGGTGCATTCATCGTCGATTTGCAGCTGCAGGTCATTGACCTGACGGTCATTGTCACGCACCTGCTCGGCTAGGCGAGTGTCGCCTTCCAGTAGGGCAAAGACGGCGTCCTGCACTTGTTTTTCCACCAGACCACCCATGGCCATCAGGTGGGTTTTCAGCTCTTCCAGCTCCTGGTTGAACTGGCGAGAGATATGCTGGCTGTGAGAGTCGCTAGTAATATCCATGGAGCACTCCTGACGGTTCAGTCGCTAAGGCCTAGGTGATGCGGCCGGTGATGTAGTTTTCGGTGCGTTGCAAACGGGGGTTGGTGAAGACTTGATCGGTAGGCCCGTATTCCACCAGCTCACCTTGATGCAAAAAGGCGGTGTAATCCGATACGCGCGCCGCTTGTTGCATATTATGGGTGACCAGTACCAGCGTCAGCTCCGACTTGAGGTTACGGATCAACTCCTCAATTTTGAGGGTTGATATGGGGTCGAGCGCTGATGCAGGTTCATCCAGCAGCAGCACATCGGGCTGAACGGCTAAGGTGCGGGCGATGACCAGGCGCTGCTGCTGACCACCCGAAAGCTGCCAGGCGGAACGGTGCAGGCGATCTTTTACTTCATCCCATAGCGCGGCGGAGGTTAAAGCCCACTCAATAATGTCGTCCCTTTTGCGCTTAGGCAGGCGCTGCTGCAGCCGCAGGCCAAAGGCAACGTTTTCATAGATCGACATGGGGAAGGGATTGGGTGTTTGAAATACCATCCCGACACGCCGCCGCAGCTCGGTGACATTCATTTGAGGGTCATGAATATCCTGCCCTTCCAGGGTGATTTGACCGCTGTGGGTGACCGACTCATTGAGATCGTGCAGCCGGTTAATCGCCCTTAATAGCGTCGACTTACCGCATCCCGACGGACCAATGAAGGCGGTTACACGATGCCGCGGAACGCTGAGGGTTAAGTCGCGTAACGCCTCTTTCCCCGCGTAGGCGAGGCTAAAGTGATCGATACTCAGGCAGCTGTGCTCGGACGTAAAGTGCGCCACTGATGCCTGAGAGGTGTTGTCTGAATGTAATGACGCTAGCATTCGTTTCCCCGTTGACGGCTAAGATAATGACGCAGAAATATGGCAGTTAGGTTAAGCATCAGCACAATTAATACTAAAAGTAGCGCCGTGGCGTAAACCAGTGGAATGGCGGCCTGCACATCCTCGCCGTGAAAGGCGGTATCAAATAAATGATAGCCAAGGTGCATAAACTTGCGCTCTAAATGCAGGTAAGGAAACTCACCATCGATGGGCATCTGAGGCGCTAGTTTGGCGACTCCCACAAGCATCAACGGCGCCACTTCACCGGCCGCGCGGGCGACCGCCAAGATGACCCCTGTCAGCATCGCCGGGGCGGCCATGGGCAGCACGATGCGGGTGAGCATTTCTAAGCGCGTAGCGCCGAGCGCCACGGCACCTTCACGCTGAGCTTCGGGAATGCGCGCCAGGCCCTCCTCTGTGGCCACAATCACCACCGGTAGGGTCAGCAGCGCGAGGGTGAGTGACGCCCATAGCAGGCCGCCAGTGCCAAAGGTGGGCGAAGGCAGCGTATCGCTAAAGAACCACTCATCCAGCGAGCCGCCAATACCATATACAAACACCCCCAAGCCAAATACCCCATACACAATCGACGGCACGCCCGCCAGATTACGTACGCCGATGCGCACGAGGCGAGTTAGCCGTCCTTGATGGGCGATTTCATTAAGATAAATAGCTGCCAGCACCCCGAATGGGGTCACCATCACCGACATTAAAATCACCATCAGTACGGTGCCAAAAATAGCCGGCCATACGCCACCACCGGTATTGGCCGCCCGTGGGCCTTCGCTTAAAAATCGCCAAACACCCTCTCCCCAGGCACGGGCTTTCTGCCACCCGCTCATGGCATTGGGCGCTTGAGCGCTAACTACGCTAGCGAGTGGTTGGCGCAGGGTGTGGCCATCCACGCTGGTAAGCAGCAGTTGGCCCGCCTGGCGCTGGTTAGCGGGAAGCGCTAAGAGCGCCGTCAACTGCTGCCAAGCAGCCTCTCCCTCCCAGCGCTGGTCACCTTGCTCAATGGCTTCTAGCCGGCCAATAAAGTCGCCCCAGGGGCTGCGATCAATGCGTATCAGGTCGGCTGGCTGGGCGCGCTCGACAATTTGCTCGATGGTCACCCAGCGCCAGCGAGCGCCATCGATATCCTGGTTGCCGGTGAAGTAGAGGCGTTCATCCCCTGTTTGTTGGGGCAACGCGACCTCGCGTACGGCTTGGCCAGCAAAAGTTTCACCTGAGCTAAGGGTGACCTCTTCCAGCGAGGCGGGCCAAAAGTGCCCTAACCCGCGTACTAACAGTAGCGTGAGAAGCGCGCCCAGCATCAGCAGGGAAAGCGCTACGCTGGCGGCACATAGCCAGGGCCACAAGTCATTTATCTGGCTAAAACGAGGTCGGCGAGAGGCCGAGTTGGCCGAGACAGAGGTCATAGTGTGCCTCCTATCTGACGGTAGCGGCGGCGCAAGCGTTGGCGGACGACCTCGGCCAGGGTGTTAACCAAGAACGTAAATATAAACAGCACTAGCGCGGCCAAAATCAGCAGGTGGTAGGTCTGACCGCCGGGTGACGCTTCAGGTAGTTCGATGGCGATAGCCGCGGTCATGGAGCGCATTCCCTCAAAGGGGCTGGCGCTAAACAGGGCAGTATTGCCGCTGGCCATAAGCACTATCATGGTTTCGCCCACCGCCCGGCCCGCTCCAATCATTATCGCCGAGAAGATACCAGGGCCCGCTGCCACCAGTGCCACTTTCCATAACGCCTGCCAGCGGCTGGCACCCAGCGCCTGGGCGCCCTCTATTAGGGTCGGGGGCACATCTGCCAGCGCGTCTTCTGCCAGTGAGTAGATGCTGGGGATAACCGCAAACCCCATGGCAATGCCGACGATCAGCGCGTTCCGGGTGGCGTAATCCATGCCGTAGCGCTGGTCGAGCAATTGGCGTAGGTCACCGCCTAACCAATGCAGCTCTAACCATGGTGCAAGCCATAGCGCTATCGCCACCATGAAAGCGAGCCAGGGAATCAGCCAGAGGCCCGCCCAGGAGAGCGGTAAGCGGCGGCGCAGGCGTGTTTTGGCCAACTGCCAGAGTAATCCGGCCAGCGCAGCACTGAGCGGGAGCCAAATAATCAGCACTAACGCGCTGGCGAGATGACGTTCTACCCAAGGCGCCAAAATAAGCCCGGCAATAAAGCCCACCACCACACCGGGGATAGCCTCCATCATTTCGAGCGCGGGCTTGATGCGCGAACGCAGGCGCGCTGACATAAACAGCGCAGAGTAGATGGCTGCACCCAAGGCCACGGGAATGGCGAACAGCAGTGCAGCTAGCGCGGCTTTGAGGGTGCCCCAGGCCAGTGGCGAGAGCTTAGCCAGCGCCAAGGTATCGCCAATCGCTAGCAGCGGCAGGGTTTCCCACACCAAAAAAACGCCGATCGCCAGAATTGCCAGCAGCACGCCCACGCCACCCGCAGTAATTAAACCGGTAGCCACGCGATCCCGCAGCAGCCGTAACGGCTGGCGAGAAGAGTTGAGCCGAGGTAGGGTCATGTCGATATCATGGCAAAACCGAGGTGATCACAGAACGGATCAATAGGTATTGAACAAGTGTGCCGTGAAAAAACGAGTCGTGAAAAAAGAGCGACGTGAAAACACTCCATAGATTAACCCCTTACCCTAAAACAATTATGTGTCAGTTAGATGACAGTGGTTGACCACCTTTATTGAGCGTTAAGGGCGCTTTTGCTGCTCGCGAATAACCGTTTGAGTTAACGGAACAAAACCGGACGCACGAGCAATCTGTTGACCCTCCTCGGATAGAATCAGCCTTAAGAATGCCTGCTCGGGTGGCGGCAACGTCTCGCCCGGTGGCTGGTTTACGTAGAGATAAAGGTAGCGTGACAACGGGTAATCGCCGCTTTGTACAGACGCTTCATCGGGCGGTATGGCGGTGCCTTCATCGTTATAGAGGCTTAAGGCGTGCACGGCTGGGGTGAGGTGGTTAAACCCGGCGTAGCCCATCGCATTGGCGGATTCGCCCACTGCGGCGACCACCGCCGATGAACCAGGGTGTTCGCTGATATCGTTGCGAAATTGACCACCGCATAATGCCCGCTCTTGAAATAGCCCGTGGGTACCCGAGGCAAGGTTACGCCCATGCAGCGCAATATGGCCAAATGACCAGTCACGGGTCGCCGGGAGTTGCTCCCAGCGCCTAATGGGTGCTTCACCACCGCAGGCGCGAGAGGTGGAGAAAATCGCATCGACCTGCTGGCGGGTTAGCGTGCGAAGCGGGTTGTGGCGGTGTACAACCACAATAAGCGCATCACGGGCGACCTTTAATTCCAGCGGCGGGTAGCCATAGCGCTCAATAAAATTATCGCGCTCGTCAGCCGTCATCGGGCGAGACATTGGGCCAAGCCGGGTGGTGCCTGCCACCAGCGCCGTGGGCGCACTGGCCGAGCCGCTGGCTTGAAATTGCAGCTTTACCTCTGGATAGCGAGTAGTCAGGGTTTCGCCCCAGCGCAGCATGAGCCCCGCCATGGTGTCGGAGCCCACCGCGCCCAAGGTGCCACTCATAGCGGCTGGTTGACTCCAGGCCAGGGGGGCCACCAGTACCAGAAGCGTTATTACCCAGCGCAACAAGAAGTGCTGTCGAGGTAAAGAAGAGCTACGATGCGTTGAAAGAGTATGCACAGGAGTATTCAAACAAGCGTCCTCTTATGGTTAACTGAATCCATTCACTGGTGTTGCGATGCAGCAACAGCCATTAACAACGTGACGCCCTGCAACGTTTACAACAATAAACTGACTAAGCGACGAACTCATGACTCTTTTGGAAACCGATTTGGACGACGCTCCCGCCCCGCAAGGGCAGCTTACTTTAAAATTACTGGCTTCCCGCCAAGATACCAATTTTTATGGTGATATACCCGGAGGTTGGCTGGTCAACCAGATGGATCAAGCGGCCGAGCTGGCAGCTGGGCGTGAAGCGGGTGGCCGCACGGCGACTGTGGCGATTGAGGCCATGGACTTTCTAAGCCCGGTGCGCGTGGGCTCAATGGTCAGCGTTTACACCCAGGTACAAGAGATTGGCCATAGCTCGATCAAAATTGACGTAGAGGTCTGGGTGCGTCCGCCCTATGGGCAGCGTATAGAAGAGCGTCAGAAAGTCACTGAAGCGCGCTTTGTGATGGTCGCATTGGACGATAATGGCCGCATACGCGCGGTGCATAGCGACTAGTTCCACCATCAAAACCCCGCCCTAAATAGCAAAAGGGCGCTTAGTGCGCCCTTTGGCCGTGCTTGTCGTTTAGCCTAACGCTTTAGCCCTCAACGTTATCGCGGTTCTTGAGGTAGGCGTACTCACCCACATCGCTGAACGGACGCAGCAGCTTCTGGAAAGCAGAATAAGACTCGTAAACACGGCGAGACTCTTCGTCGCTATCGACCTGACGCTGGATGGCTTCCAACGACGAGGTATAAAGCGCCGCCATTACATCCTCGGGGAAAGTACGCAGTTGAACGCCATGCTCATCGACCAGCGCTTCCAGCGCCTGGGCGTTGCGGAAGGCAAATTCGCTGATCATGGCCATGTTAGACGCGCGTGCGGCCTCGCGGATCACGTCCTGCAGATCCTCCGGCAGCGAATTCCAGGCATCCAGGTTGATCGTGCCTTCGAGTACCGCAGAGGGCTCGTTCCACGCCGAGGTGTAGTAGTAGTCAGCTACCTGGTGCAAACCAAACGCCAGATCGTTATACGGCCCAACCCAGTCGGCGGCATCCAGTGCGCCGGTTTGCAGCGAGGTAAAGATTTCCGAGCCCGGCATATTGACGGTACTCACGCCGATGCCGTTCATCGCCTCACCTGCCAAGCCAGGCAGGCGCAGTTTCAGCCCCTGCATATCGTCTAGCGAGTTGATCTCTTTCTTGAACCAGCCCGCCATCTGCGTGCCGGTATTGCCCACGGCAAACGGCTTCAGGTTGTGATTGGCGTAGATCTCATCCCACAGCTCCTGGCCACCGCCATGGTACAACCAGGCGTTCATTTCGGTGGTGGTCATGCCGAACGGTACGGCGGTAAAGAACTGCGAAGCAGCCACTTTGCCGCGCCAGTAGTAAGAGGCGGAGTGACCCATTTCAGCGGTTCCGGCAGCCACGGCGTCGAATACTTCCAGGGCGGGTACCAGCTCACCCGCACCATGGACGCGGATCTGCATGCGGCCATTGGAAAGTTGCTCTACCCGGCGGGCGAAGTCATTCGCTCCGGTGCCCAGGGCGGGAAAGTTTTTTGGCCACGAGGTGACCATGTCCCAGGTATAGGTCTCTTGAGCGCGCGCGCTAGAGGTGGTTACAAAAGGGGCAGCAGCGACACCGGCGGCACCCAGGCCGACGGTTTTTAGGAAGTTACGGCGTTGCATGGCGAGCAAAACTCCGGAAATTATAGGATTTTTTTGTCAGCGCGCAAAAAAGCGCAGTGTCCGTCCGCCAGTATGCGCTAAGCGGGTTTTAATCGGCAAGCCATTGGCCTCAACACCAAGCGCTTGCGCCTTAGAGCGGCGTCAACTTGGCAAAGCCGAGGACTAACCATTTGACGCCTTCGCCTTCAAAGCTGACCTGTACCCGGGCGCGGGCGCCTTCGCCTTCCGCGTTAAGAATAATCCCTTCGCCAAATACCGGATGTTCAACCCCCTGGCCGACGTGCAGGCTAGGCAGGTCGTCGCTGCCCTCGACGCTTTGCTGGGCAAAAGAGGTGCGTGACGCGGTGACCGGGCGGGAAATATGCCCGCGCAGGCGGACTTCTTCCAGCAGGTGCGGGGGCAGCTCGCGTAGAAAGCGTGAGGGGCGCGGAAACACCTCTTTACCGTGCAAACGGCGGGTTTCGGCGTGGGTCAGGTAGAGCTTCTGCATGGCGCGAGTGACGCCGACGTAACACAGTCGCCGCTCCTCTTCGAGCCTGCCCGGTTCTTCCAGCGACATCTTATGCGGGAACAGCCCCTCTTCGACACCGGCAATAAACACCACCGGGAACTCCAGCCCTTTGGCAGAGTGCAGCGTCATTAACTGCACGCTATCCTCAAACTCTTCGGCTTCGTGGTCGCCAGCGTTAAGGGCCGCTTCGGAAAGAAACGCTTCCAGTGCCGCCATGCCTTCGCCCGCCTCAGGCGCTTCAAACACATCGCCATGGGTAAAGGCGCGGGCAGCGGTGACTAGCTCTTCCAGGTTTTCCACCCGTGCCTGGCCTTTCTCGCCGCGTTCGCTTTTGTGATGCTCAATCAAACCGGTATGCACGGTGACGTGATCGATAATCTCGTGCAGCGCCATGCCGGCAGCATCGTTATCGAGTTGCTCAATCAGATTGGCGAAGGTTTGCACCGCATTGGCGGCGCGGCCTTTCAAGGTGCCGTCGTTAATTGAATCGTGGAGCGCCTGCCACAGCTGAATGCCCTGCTCACGGGCGCGCAGACGGACAATCTCCACCGTGCGCGTACCGATGCCGCGGGTGGGCACATTGATCACCCGCTCCAGCGAAGCGTCGTCATCGCGGTTGAGCATCAGGCGTAAATAGGCCAGGGCGTTTTTGATTTCCAGGCGCTCGTAAAAGCGGTGGCCACCGTAAATCCGGTAGGGCATGCCCTGGCGAATCAGGGTTTCTTCGAGCAGCCGCGACTGGGCGTTGGAGCGGTAAAGAATCGCGATATCGCGGCGGTTGAAGCCTTCGTCGACCTTCTCTTTAATGGTATCAACGATATAGCGGGCTTCTTCCAGGTCGTTAAACCCGGCGTAAATCGAGATCGGCTCGCCTTCGATGCCGTCAGTCCACAGGTTTTTACCCATCCGCTCGCTGTTATGGCTGATCAGCGTATTAGCAGCTTCCAGAATCGCGCTGGTGGAGCGGTAGTTCTGCTCAAGCCGAACGGTGTGGGTTTGCGGGAACTCCTGCTCAAAGCGGCTGATGTTCTCCACCTTGGCGCCGCGCCAGCCGTAGATCGACTGGTCGTCATCGCCCACCGCGGTCATCGGCGTCTTCATTCCGGTGAGCAGTTTTAGCCAAGCGTATTGTAGCGTATTGGTATCCTGAAACTCATCCACCAGTACGTGGCCAAAGCGCTCCTGGTAGTGCTTCAGAAGCGTCGGGTTATCGCGCAGTAGCTCGAGGCTTCTCAGCAGCAGCTCGCCGAAATCGACCAGGCCGCCGCGCTCACAGGTCAGTTGGTAGCGCTCATACAGCTCCACCATCTGGCCCATGTAGGCATCGCCATCGACATTGACCTGGTGCGGGCGCAGCCCCTCTTCCTTACAGCCGGAGATAAAGTGCTGCACTTGGCGCGGCGGGTAGCGCTCGTCGTCGATGGAGTAATCTTTCAGCAGCCGTTTGACCAGGCGTAGCTGATCGTCGGAGTCGATGATTTGAAAGTGTTGCGGCAGCTTGGCGTCCTGCCAGTGAGTGCGTAGCAGGCGGTGGGCGATAGAGTGGAAGGTGCCCACCCATACATGGCGCATTGAGAGGCTCAGCAGCGCCTCAAGGCGCGTGCGCATCTCTTTTGAGGCTTTATTGGTAAAGGTGACGGCGAGCAGCGCGTAGGGTGACAGCCCTTCCGCCTGCATCAGCCAGGCGATGCGATGCACCAGCACGCGGGTTTTACCGGAGCCAGCGCCTGCGAGCACCAACAGATTACCTTGGGGGGCGCTCACTGCTTCGCGCTGGGCGGAGTTGAGCTGATCGAGAATCGCCGTGACGTCGTCCATAGTAGCCGCTGCCGGATCAAAAAATAGGCGGCTAGTCTAGCACAGCCAGCAAACTGGCTGTGTATACAGGTGTGGCAATCTTCTCGCCTCTGTGCGAGGGCAGGTTTCCGCGAGGGCGCTGTGAACCCATCCGTGGGCGCTACTTTTGACATCTGACCGCCATGGATGGCGGAAATGCCGGAATTGTCAGGAACATTTTCCGGCCCTGTCAAAAGACCCTCGCTACAACCTGCCCTCGGTATAGGCAAAGACTAGGATTCTTCAGGAAAGCGCAGCGTGTTAAGGCTCTTTTTAACCGCTTTAAGCTGTTCGGCGAGTTTCGGGCCGCGGGTTTTGGCCACGCCGACGGCAAGCACGTCAATTAGCACCAAGTGTGCAATGCGTGAGCTAAGCGGGGTATAGATCTCAGTATCTTCATGGACATCGATATACAGCGGCAGGCTGACTTCTTCGGCCAGCGGCGAGCCGCTGGGGCACAGGCCAATCACCGTCGCGCCCGCTTCTCGGGCTAAACGCACGCTGGCAACCAGCGCTTTGGTGCGGCCAGTTTGGGAAATGGCCACCACGACATCGCCATCGTTCAACGTCACCGCGGACATATTCTGCATATGCGGATCGGCGTAGGCAGAGGTGGAAATTTGTAGGCGGAAAAACTTGTGCTGGGCATCAAAGGCCACGGCGCCGGAAGCCCCAAAGCCATAGAACTCAACCCGATTGGCCATCGCCAGGGCATTTACCGCACGGCCCAGGGCATCGTTATCCAGCCGGTCGCGAACCGAGAGCAGCGTGCCCACCGTCGAGTCGAAGATGCTGTGGGAAAACTCAGCGACCGAGTCGCTATCGTTCATGGAGAACTGCGCGAACTGACTGCCGCTGGCCAGCATTTGCGCTAGCTGTAGCTTGAAGTCCTGAAAGCCATTGCAACCCAGCGCACGGCAAAAGCGCACCACGGTAGGTTCGCTAACGGTGGCTTCGGTGGCCAGATCCACAATGCGCATGTGGATAACCTCTTCGGGGTTGCGCAGTACAAACCGCGCCACTTTTTGCTCGGAGCGTCGAAAGTGCTCCATGCGGCGTCTCATTTCATCGAACAGGGCGCGACTCACGTTCACAGCTCCTTGGCTTTCTAGCACACTTGGCTTCGTTGGCATTGGTCACAGTATGCCTGACTGGTGGCGCAAATGGGCATTGATAACGACGTTAGGTATAGCGTTTAAAGGCCGTTAGCCCCCTTTTTTAGGAATAGTCATCATTTTGTCAAGTAGGTTATAGTAATAATTGAAGTGCCGCACTGCATCATAACAGTCGTCACGGATGCAGGTGGACGAAGGCATATTCATCTGGAGGAACGTCGATTATGAGAAACGTCGAACGAATCACCTCGGTTAAAAGCGAATTGCTCGATATCTTTATGAGTATGGAAGTGGATGAGCACGCTCAGCGCCAGCGCAGCGCAGCCCAACGTAGCTTAAGGGCGCGGCGGGGTATTGAGCTGCATCGAGAGTTTCAGAAGTTATCGCGGGATATCGCCCCCTTACCCGATGAAGATCGGCAAGAGAGCGAGTTGCACTGAGACGGCACTGAGAACATTGCCATGTGGCAATGCCTGATATGAGATCTAGCCGTTTTAAAGCATGCTAATAGGCGCTCGGCTCTAGAATCCAAAGAGCCGAGCAGACCCGTATTAAAGAATACCGGCGAGGAACACCACGATAACGCCGATCGGTGCGATAAAGCGTGCCACAATGTTCCACACGCTGAGCCCTGTTGCAGACAGCGCCAGTTCTTCCTCAACGCTCTTGCGATCCAGGCACCACGCGACAAATACGACGGCTCCCAGTCCGGTAAGCGGGAGTAGAATTTTCGCCGTGAAGGTATCCAGCAAGTCAAAGATATTCAGCCCGAAGAATAAGACGTCAGACCACAGGTTGAACGACAGCAGCGCTGCAACACCCAATAGCCACACGCAAATACCGCTAACCAGGGTTGCTGGAATGCGCGACAGCGGAGTGCGCTCTTCAAGCATCGCGACGGTGGGTTCCAACAATGAGATCGCTGAGGTTAACGCGGCAAAAGTCAGCAGCAGGAAGAACATCAGTCCCAGGATGGCGCCGCCAGTTATATTGCCAAACGCGATAGGCAGGGTGACAAAGATCAGCCCCGGGCCTTCGCCGGCACTCAAGCCATTAGCAAAGACGATGGGGAAAATAGCCAAACCGGCAAGCAGCGCAATGGCGGTATCAATAATGATGACCGTGCGCGCTGTGCTCAGCAGATTGACGTCTTCGCCAAGGTACGAGCCGTAGGCCATCATGATGCCCATCCCGAGTGACAGCGTGAAGAACGCCTGGCCCATGGCCGCAAGCACCACGCCGCCATTCAGCGCGCCCCAGTCAGGGCTGAACATAAACGTTAAGGTTTCACCGAAGTGGCCGGTGGTCATTCCGTAACCCACCAAAATCAGCATCAAAATGACCAACGCAGGCATCAACGAGCGCGCGGCGCTCTCAAGTCCCTTGGTCACGCCGCGGGCAACGATGCCGATAACCAGTAGCATAAAGGCGCTGTGCCAGAGCAGCAGCGTGCCGGGGCTTGCAAGCATTCCGTTGAAGATCTCGCCAATACTTTCGGCATTTTGGCCGCTGAAGGTGCCAATGACCGAGCTCAGCGTATAGTTAAGCGACCAGCCGCCAATCACACTGTAGAAAGACAGGATCAGAAAGCCGGCGACTACGCCGCTGATACCGACCAGTGCCCACCCCTTAGACTTACCGCTTTGATGGGCGAGATCCTTCATGCTGTCGATGGGGTTTTTCTGGCCGCGTCGGCCAATCATCCACTCAGAAAGCAGAATGGGCACGCCGACCAATGCCACGCAGGCAAGATAGACCAGCACGAAAGCGGCACCACCGCTTTCACCAACCAAATAAGAGAACCGCCAAATATTCCCCAGGCCTACCGCTGAACCAGCGGCGGCCAGCACAAAGGCCATGCGCGATGACCATTGTGCGTGTGCAAGTTTTGCCATGACACACCTTCTTTTAATCAGTTGTAATGAGTTTTTCGGTGCGATACACCGTTTTTTCGGAAAAATGCGTCATTGTCGGCGTCTTTTTCCGAAAGTAAACGCAATTTATCTGATCGAAAGGAAGCATGCCAGTTAGCTCACCTAAAAAAGCGGTCTAAAACAGCTGGCTTTGCTTTTCACCGGCGAAGGGGGCAAGTGGGGGTAATGGCGTCACTTCTCCTAGCGCGTTATAGAGGATGCGAGCCATGTGGGGAGACTCGCGGTTATCCGCAGTATGCACAAATAAGAAAGGGGTTTTCCCCTGATTTATCCACAGCTTTAGGCGGTCTTTCCAGGCGGTGAAGTAGCTGCTATTAATCGTTTTGTCAATATGGCCAATGAAACGAATGACAGGAACATTTGCCGTGGAAAGCACGTGTAGCGGGAGTTTCGGCTTTTCTTGCTGAGCGTGGGCCAAGCCCAAATGGTCATTTGCCGGAGTCGAGAAGAGCGGGCGCACGTCAAGCATCACGCGATTGGCTGAATAAGTTATCAACAGGCGGTTGAGGGCCGTTTCGGCAGCCCCTTTGTGGAAAAACTCAGGGTGGCGAACCTCGACCGCGCAAGGCAAATGGGCAGGCCAAGCTTTAAGCAGCGCTTCAAGTTGGGGAAGCTCTTGAGGGCCAAAATCACGCGGCAACTGCACCATGGTTGGCCCTAGGCGATCATGAAGCGGTTCTAGCGCCGCTAAAAATGCCCAAGCGTCTTCCAAGCGCGTTAACCGCTGATCGTGGGTGATGCTGGCAGGTAATTTAAAACAGAAGCGAAAGTGGGGTGGTGCTTGGCGCGCCCAGGCAGCAATAGTTTCTGGCTTTGGGGTGCCGCTATAAAAGGTAGTATTGCCCTCAACGCTGGAAAACACCGCGGCGTAATCGGTTAACAGCTCAGTTTTAGCGTGGCGTGGATAAAGGTTGCCCAACCAGTCTTGATTGGCCCACATGGGCAAGCCTAGATAAAGAGGAAGCGTCATGAGTGCCAGCCTACGTCAACAAGATCAAGCGCTAATATAACAGGCTAAGAAGCTTGGCTGTTAAGCGCTGAGAGCGGCTTTTAAATGGCTTTTATTTGTAGCAAGGCGCGGAAAAAGTGAAATTGTTAATGCCTCGATAGCGCTACTATGTAGGTACCACCCTTATATGGGCCGCTATAGCCGTTTACAAACAGGATAGCCCGATGAGTTCAACTTACGTTAGCAGTGATGAAATTCGCGACCAGTTTTCCCGCGCGATGTCGGCAATGTATCAGCAAGAGGTACCCCAATACGGCACCTTGCTGTCGCTGGTTGAGGCGGTTAACCAAACGGTATTAGCCGCAAACCCCAGGCTAAATAGTGAACTGCAAACCAGCGATGAGCTGGCGCGTATCAACGTTGAACGCCACGGCGCTATTCGAGTGGGTAGCCCAAACGAATTAGCCATGCTGCGGCGCATGTTCGTCGTAATGGGTATGGAACCGGTAGGCTACTATGATCTAGCTGCGGCGGGCGTACCGGTTCACTCCACGGCGTTTCGGCCGGTGGAGGATAGTGCGCTTAAGCGTAATCCATTTCGTGTGTTTACCTCGTTACTACGCCTTGAGTTGATTGAAAAAGCGGAGCTCAGAGAGCAGGCGAGTGAAATTTTAAAGGCCCGCGATATCTTCACTGCCAACGTCAAAACACTGGTTGAGCGTTTTGAGCAACAGGGCGGCCTAAGTGCCGAGGATGCCGAGCAGTTTGTGCAGGAAGCGTTGGAAACGTTTCGCTGGCACGACAACGCCACGGTCGATTTGGCGACCTATGAGCGTTTGCACGCCGAACACCGCTTAATCGCTGATGTGGTCTGCTTCCGTGGCCCGCACATTAACCACCTAACGCCGAGAACGCTGGATATTGATGACGTGCAGCGGCGTATGCCGAGCGTGGGCATTGACCCTAAAGCGACTATTGAAGGCCCGCCGCGTCGCGATTGCCCGATACTGTTGCGCCAAACCAGTTTTAAAGCACTGGAAGAGACCATCGCATTCGCGGACGCTGTTGAGGGTAAGCACACCGCCCGCTTTGGCGAAATTGAACAGCGCGGTATTGCGTTAACCGCTAAAGGGCGTGAGCTTTATGATCGTCTGCTAGCCTCCGCCAAGGAAAATGCACCTATGGCAGTGGATAATGACGCTCATCAAGCGCATTTATCGGATGTGTTTAAAGCATTTCCCGATGATTACGCTACGCTGCGCCGTGAGAGGTTGGCTTTTTTCCACTACCAAGCAGTTCCGGGAGCCTCTGTGCAAGGGCCGGTTTCAGTTGAGCGGGTGGAGAGCTTGATCGAACAAGGCGCCCTCAGAGTTACCCCCATGATTTATGAAGATTTCTTGCCCGTAAGTGCGGCCGGTATTTTTCAATCCAACCTGGGTGGAAGCAGTCATGATAACTATGCCAGCAGCGCAAGCCAGCAGGCGTTTGAGCAGGCCCTGGGCAGAGCCGTCATCGATGAAATCGAGCTATATACCCAGCGCCAGCAAACATCGCTTGAACAGGCGCTGGTGAACCTGGCGGGTTAGCAGCTAATAGTGGTGCGAATTAGGCGGGCTTTTGACTGTAGGAGCGGCAAGTACTCTTTCAGTAGCGTATCTAAATCGATACGTGCAGCATTAGTGCTAATGTTGATAGCGCCCAATAGTTTGCCATTGGCATCAAAGGCCGGAACTGCCAGCGAGCGTAAGCCTGAATCCAGCTCTTGATCGGCGATGGCGTAACCTTGCTGGCGCGCCTTGTGAATACACTTTTTAAGCTCACTTTTGGTGGTAAACGTTTTATCGGTATAGCGCTCTAACGTCAGCCGCTCCAAGTAGGCTTCCAGTTCCGCTTCTGACAATTGAGCGAGCAGAACGCGTCCCATTGAAGTATGTGCTGCTGGCAAGCGAGTCCCTACGGATAGCGTAATGGCCATTAGTCTATGGCGCGCCGCTGAACGGGCTACATAGATAACCTCATCGCCATCCAGCACGCCTAAAGAGGATGACTCGCCACACTCGTTGGTGATCTCCTCCAGATACTGCTGAATAGCGCTGCGGTAATTATTGGCGGACAAAAACGAGTAGCCCAGTTGAAGCACCCGCGGCGCTAGCTCAAAGTAACGCTGCTGTTTGCGTACATAGCCTAACGCATGCAGGGTGAGCAGAAAGCGTCGGGCCTTGGCCCTGTTCATGCCCGTGCGCGCGGCCACTTCGCTAAGCGTCATGCGTGGGTGACTTTCATCAAAGGCTAAAATCACTTCCAGGCCGCTCGCCAGCGCTGTTACGAAGTCGCGGTCATCGGGGGTTAACATTTCATCCAGAAGCTGCTCTTCCATCGGTGTCCACTCATCGGAATAGGCGTAAATTTAAAAGACCAATATAGCATATTGTTCGAATAGCGAACATATATGCGCTGCTCGCTATAGAAGGTTGAGCGCTTGAACCAATGTGCATAGATCTTTAATCGTGACGACATCGTTTGGAAAAGGGGATTGAGCGGGATTCGCGGTGACACCAACAAAAAGCGTTCCGTTTGAGCGTGCGGCGCGATAGTCATTATACGAATCGCCAATCATAACGGTGGCTTTCGCTGCCAGCTGGTGTCGGGTGAGTAAGTTGCGTAAACCCGTGGCTTTATCCGGGGGCGCGCCCACCACTTCTTTAAAGTAAAGCGCCAATTGGCGCTGCGCCACAATAGCCTTGAGTTCCTGTTCGGGTGTGGCAGAGAGCAGATACTGCGGACGTTGGTTGTGCCAACCACTTAAAAATTCTAGCGCTCCAGGAATTGGCGGTGCGGCTAGTAAACGCTCTTCGACACTGGCTTTAAATTGCTGACAAAGCGCCTGGATACGGGCGTTACTGGCTGGCTTGCCCAGTATATGCTCTTCAATATGGCGAAACTTGACCTCTCTAGGCTGGCCACCGCGGCGGCTGAGGTAAGCCACAACGGCGCGATACTGGCTTTCAGGCGCCTGACGATATACGTCGGCAAACGCCTGGCGCTTTAGGGTTGCAGAGTCGAGAACAACGCCATCGAAGTCAAATACCAATGCGTATAAAGGGATCGTATCGTCATCACTCACGGAGCTGCTCCGCTGGCTAGGTTCCAAGCAAAAACGGCACTATACCTGGACGGTAAGTGCCGTTATACGAACGTTAGCTACGTTTGAAGCGTGAATATAACCAACCTTTGAGGGGAGTGTTGCCCAGTAAAACCAGCACGATTACCGAGGTAAGCACTAATGACAGCGGGTTGATTACCAGCGCAAGCAGGAAGTCGACACTGCTGTCGCCGACCGATGACATGGCCTGACGGTATGACTGATCCAGCAGCGGGCCAAGGATAACACCAAGAATAATCGGGCCCATCTGAAAACCGAACATCTTCAACCAGTAGCCCAAAATGCCAAAGCCTAGCATCCAATAAACTTCTGTCATGCTGCTGTTAAGCGAGTAGGTACCCACCACACACAGCACCAATATCAGCGGGATCATAATCGCTTTTGGCACTTCAACAATTTTTGAGAAAAGCTTAATACCGGTTAGTCCAAAGATGAGCAGAAAAATATTGGCCAATGCCAAGTTGCCGACCGTAAACCAAAAGATATACGGCGTCTCGATCATCAGCATCGGGCCTGGGTTCAGGCCATGAATAACCAGGGCACCGATAATAACGGCGGTGACCGCGTCGCCTGGCATGCCCAGGGTAAGCATAGGCACGTAAGCGCCACCCACCGCGGCGTTATTGGCGGTTTCAGGTGCCACAAGCCCTTCATACGCACCTTCGCCAAAAGGCACTTCAGGGTTTTTAACGGTGCGCTTGGCGTGATCATAGGCAAACAGTGACGCAATATCGCCGCCGGTGCCCGGCAGTGCGCCAACCACGACGCCGATAATAGAGGTGCGTAAAGAGAGCGGTAAAAACTTGAGCACCATATTAAGAGGCGGAACGATCTTGTCAACGTTCTGTTTAACGGGCACTTTGGCCATATTGTGCAGCTGGTAAAATGCTTCCGCGACCCCAAACAGGCCGATCATGACGACGACGTAATGAATCCCGCCCAGCAGCTCCATACTGCCCATGGTGAGGCGTGGCTGGGCGGTGACCATGTCCATGCCGACCAAGCCAATGGTGGCACCCAGGGCGACAGAGAAAATACCGCGTGCCAGTGATTTACCCGACAGCGAGCTGACCAATAGCAAGCCCATGGCAGCGATTAAAAAGTAGTCGCGGGGTGCAAACTTAAGTGCAAGGTCGGCAAGGTGTGGTGCCGTAGCAGCGAGTACAACAACACCGATCAAACCACCGATTACTGACATTACGGTACTTAGACCAATTGCTTTACCCGCTTCCCCTTTTTGGGCTAACGGGTAGCCGTCAAAGGCGGTAGTGACCGCTGATGGGGCACCAGGAATATTGAGTAAGATAGCGGTGCGCGAACCGCCGTAAACGCCACCAACGTAAATGCCCACCATCAGCGCTAGCGCGTTATTAATCTCCCAGGAAAACGTAAAGGAAATCAGAATGGAGACGGCCATCGTAACCGAGAGGCCGGGAATAGCGCCGATGTAAATACCGGCAATAACGCCAAGGGCAGTCAAGCCCAATAGACCTGGATCAAGCCAAGCCATGAGCAGATAGGAGAAGGTATCACTCATTGGATGCCTCGGGGTTCATAATCAAGGAAGATAGACACGAAACACTATCGTGAAAAGCATATAAATTATCGCAATGGCGAGAGAGGCAATCACTAAAGAGCTAATGATTTTTCCTTGACGATAATAAATGAACATAGCGGCTAAAAAGATAAAGGTACTTATATAGAAGCTTGTCCATACGATAGCGACTAAATAGAGCATCGATACTATCGAGAACACCACAATATGCGTTTTAAAATGTTCATGTAAAAACACTTTAAACTCTTGGCTAGCGCTGCGAATTTGGGGATCTCGCTGCTTGCGTCGATGGCTGAAAAGAATCGCTATTGAGGAGACCAGCATTATCAAGGCTAGACCGACAGGAAAAGAGCCAGCTGAATTTAGCTGCACTCCATTATCGATACGATAAGCCTCGTAGAGAACGCCGGCACTAAACAGCAACAGCAGCCAGTCGAATACTTTTTCACCCGCACGAACGCGCTCGATTTTTTTAGTCATACAGAGACTCCAAGGGGACAGGTGATTAGCCTGCCCCCTAAGTCATAGGAAGATAGCGTTAGGGGCGTGGAATACCCAGCTCTTCAGGGGATTTCTCGACCGCATCCGCTTCGAACATTGACCACGCTGTGACGGATTGCCAGTTATCCAGGTATTGCTGCGCTTCTTCGCCGTTTAGGTTGAGCGATTCGCCACCAAAATTAGTCAGGAATTCTTGGAAACCATCGCTGGCAACGGCCTGCTCGTAAGCATCTTCCAAGGTGGCTTTAACGTCATCGGGTGTATCTTCATGCACAAAGACACCCCAGAACGGCCCCCAGGGCAAGAATGAATCGAGTCCGGGAAGCGCATCGGTAATCGGTGGAACGTCCGGCAGGTCTTCCAGCTCTTCGCTACCCAGCACGGCCAGGCCCTTCAGGCGGCCAGCACGGATCTGTTCGGCCACCGCGGAAAGACTTAGCGGCATAAAGTCGATATGTTCACCCAGCAGGGCTGTAACGCCTGGGCCATCGCCGCCGAAGGTCACTGTACGCACATTAAGATCGTCGACAGAGTTGATCATTGCGTGAATCGTACTGGGCAAGCCACCGGCACCCGTTCCGCCCATTTTGAGCTCGTCGGGGTTTTCGTGGGCGTACTCAAGCAGCTCCGCAAAAGTATCGAAGGGGCTATTAGGATGGGTCGCGATAACAACCCGACCCTGGCCGATAATATTGATAGGGTACATATCATCGTAGGTGAAATCGGCTAAGCCCATCAGTGGGTATAGCTGAGGGTTCTCTGCACCAAATAGCAGGTTATAGCCGTCAGGGCGCTGGCGCATGACATGGTTCATGCCAATAACGCCGGTACCGCCAGGGCGGTTGGTGAGAACAATCGTGGTATCCAGAACCTCTTCCACGTGGGGGGTTAGGCTGCGTACCACGTTATCGGTAGCGCCCCCGGCTCCCCACTGGATGGTGCCTTGGATATTACGCTCAGGGTAATCGGCGAGGGCGCTACCCGCGACGGCCAAGGAGCCGATGGCGATAGCCAACTGGGTGAAAAGTGGCTTAGTCATTATGCTTATCCTCCAACGAATTATTATATTAGTGCTGCTTAATGGCGATATTCGTTCGCCTTACGAACTTAAGTACTTAAGGCGAACACTAGAGGCCGGCATGGCGGCTGTCAATCAACAAACCTTCGTATAAGACCAAGGTTTAATATTGCGATGGCCTATTCAGCTTAATGTGAAACATGCTTGTTTAGCCGGTAGCAATAGAATTGTGAATGTATTAAGCGTTGTTTCTATTCACAATATTTCTATTAACAATAAATTTCTATTACGTATAGTAAAAGTTTATGACTAATCCAATGTTGGCAGTTGGGTACTGGTTGCCAGACACCCCACCCTATCGGGCATAATGCGAACTAACGAACGTTATGCGAACAATGGTCGTTTGTACGGGAAGCCATTGGCTCAGCCATAGCGACACATAATAGCGTCGTAGTGCTAAAGCACATTCGCTTGAATGCACTACCTGGGAGGAGGCTATGCGCGCCATTGCCACTGTTTGTCTAAGCGGAGACCTGCGGACTAAGCTGGAAGCCATCGCCCGTGCCGGATTTGATGGCGTAGAAATCTTTGAAAATGACCTACTCTCCTTCGATGGCTCACCCCAGGAAGTGCGTGCTCTGTGTGAGCGACTTGGGCTAACGATTGTTGCCTTTCAACCGTTTCGCGATTTTGAAGCAATGCCGGAACCTCAGCGCAGCCGCAATCTAAAGCGTGCCGAGCGTAAGTTCGAACTGATGGAGCAGCTAGGCACGGATTTTTTTCTGGTGTGTAGCAATGTATCCCCCCAGGCCGTCGACGATATGGATCGCGTAGTGGCCGATTTGCGCGAGCTTGCCGAACTGGCAGCAAAGCGTAATATTAGGGTGGGGTTTGAAGCCTTGGCCTGGGGGCGGCATATCTCAGACTACCGCGATGCCTGGGAAGCCGTGCGCCGAGTCGATCACGCTAATTTGGGCATAGTGCTCGATAGCTTTCATATTCTCTCCCGCGGTCATGACCTCTCTGCCATCGGCAAAATCCCTAAACAAAAAATCTTCTTCGTCCAGGTGGCCGATGCGCCGCTACTTGATATGGATGTACTGCAGTGGAGTCGCCATTTCCGCTGCTTCCCCGGCCAGGGGCGCCTTGCGCTGAAAGCCTTTATGGCTGAACTCGCCAAAACCGGTTACGACGGCCCGCTGTCGCTGGAAATTTTTAGCGACGCCTTCCGCGCTGCGCCAACTGAAATTACCGCTATGGATGGTCTTCGCTCGCTCATTCTGCTCGAAAACCTCATTGAGGATGGCCCCTGGGCAAGCCCTATTCCCCCGGCACCCAGCTATAACGGCATTCATTTTATTGAGTTTACCCTTGAAGAAGAGAGCGCCGCGCCGCTGGGCGAGTTTATCGATGCACTGGGCTTTCGCCATGTGGGCCGCCATCGCTCCAAAAATGTCGAACTCTGGAAGCAGGGCGAAATTCACCTGGTGCTCAATTTTGAAACGGATAGCTTTGCCCATACTTTCCGGCTGCTTCACGGTACCTCGGTGTGTGCGGTAGGTTTCCGTGTTGATGACGTTGAGCGCGGGCTGGCCCGTGCAAAAGCCTTTAAGGCACAGACATTCCGTGGCCAGGTGGGCGAAGACGAGATGGAAATCTCAGCGCTGCGGGGTATCGAAGGCAGCCTTGTGTACCTAGTGGATGACCAGGCCGCTGAAGACTTGCAGTGGCGAACCGATTTTGAGCTGTTTGACCAAGAGAGCCGCAATGAGGCAGGCCTTACCCGGGTAGATCACCTCTCTTACGTACTCCCTGCGACACAGCTACTCAGCTGGCAACTGTTTCATCGCACCGTATTTGGTTTCAATGCGGCTGCGGAGAACGAGATTATCGACCCAAGAGGCATGATGATCAGCCAAGCAGTGATTAGCCCTGAGCAGACTATTCGCATCCCGCTGACGGTTTCACAGGCCCAGGATACCCAGCCAGGGCGTTTTCTGAGCGAGTTTCGCGGTGGCGTGCAGCAGATCGCCTTTGAGAGCCACGATATCTTCGCCACGGTGGATGAACTCCAAGCGCGGGGGTTGCCGCTGCTGAAGATTCCGCAGAATTACTACGACGATCTTGAAGCGCGCTACGGGCTGGAAGAGGAGCTGTTAGAGGCAATGCGTAAACGCAATATTCTGTTTGACCGCAACGACGAAGGCGACTTCTTTCACGCCTATACGGAAACTTTCTCGGGCCGATTTTTCTTCGAAATCGTTGAGCGGCGTGGCGCCTATCAGCAGTTTGGCGCCGCAAACGCGGGCATTCGCTTGGCCGCTCAGGCCGCGCAGCGCTAATTCGCGGTGTTAGCCTATTTGTGCCTCAAGGCGTCGACGCCCGCAAGCGGTTCTGTAAAGATAAAGCCAAGCGCGAGGCGGCTGAACAGCAGCCAGCCACGCTATTTTGCCCTCGACCATCGTGAACTGCTCAAGGAAAATGCTATATGAGCCAAGGTAAAGTGTTAGTGCTGCATGGCCCTAATTTGAATCTGCTCGGCACTCGGCAGCCGGAGATTTATGGCTACGAGACCCTGGAAGACGTCAATAACGCGCTGCGGGAAAAAGCCGTGATGGCTGACTGGGAGCTAAACTGCCTGCAGAGCAACCACGAAGGCGCGCTGATTGACGCCATTCATGCGGCGCGGCTGGATGGCACCCAGGCGATTATTATCAATCCCGCTGCCTATACCCACACCTCGGTGGCCATTCTGGATGCGCTGAATGCCTTTGAAGGTAAGGTCATCGAAGTGCACATTTCCAATGTGCACAAGCGGGAAAGCTTCCGCCATCACTCCTATGTGTCGCTGCGTGCCGATGGCGTTATTGCCGGACTGGGAACTCAAGGCTATCAGGCGGCTTTGGACGCAATTATGTTATCCATGCTTTCGGCGAGTACTGCATAAGGTGAGATTTCAATAGCGGGGAAAGTTGTTATGGCGTAGCTGGAAGCTGGTTAGCGGTGAGAATTTTGCTGCGCCCTCTATGAATATTTGCTAATTCTGATTTATGAAGCAGAGTTTGCTAATTATCTTACTAAGTTAAATACACTTTAGTTTCAATAATTTATACTAAAGTCGTGTTTTTTGTGACTAAAGTAAAAGAGTAACCTCGCTGTATGTAATACGAATAGATGTACGAAATGCGAACATAAAAATAATGCAATACACAGGAAGATAACAATGAATAAACTCCTTAGCGCAACATGTCTGGCTGCCTGCGGAAGTGCCCTAGCGCTTGGTCTTACCGTCTCCTCTGCCAGTGCCAATGAGTGGCCTACTGACGATATTCGTCTTGTCGTCCCCTATGCCCCAGGTGGCACCACGGATGTTTTGTCCCGCCGCGTCGCGGATCTTCTTCAGCAAGAGCTTGATGCTAACGTGGTTGTGGAGAACCGCCCGGGGGCGGGTTCTACTGTGGGCACCGGTCGTCTCGCTCGAGGTGGCCGCGGTGTCGATCACACTATTTTGATGGCGTCTCCAGGGCACACCATTGGCGCTGCCATCTATCCTGACCTGGGCTATGATCCGGTTGAGGATTTTGTCTTCCTGCAAAACATGATCGATATCCCCAATGTCATGGTGGTTCCCGCCGATAGCCCTTATGAAAGTGTGATTGAGTTTGTTGAAGCGGCAAAAGAAGAGAACATGACGTTCAGCCACAGTGGCGTGGGCAGCTCCATCCATATGTCCGGTGAGTTATTTAAGACGCTGACTGAAACCAACATGACGGCAGTGCCTTTTGCCGGCAGCGGTGCGGCTCTTCCTGCGCTATTAGGCGGCGATGTCGATGTCTCTTTCGAGAACATGCCGACCGTCCTTTCTCATATTCGCTCGGGTGATTTGCGCGCTCTGGCGGTTACCTCCGCTGAGCGGTCAGAGTACCTGCCGGATGTGCCCACACTGTCGGAAGTGGGCGAGTATAACCTTGACCAGTTCGTCACGACGGCATGGTTTGGCCTGGTGGCACACAGCTCTTTCCCTGAAGAAGCGCAAAGCGTTATGCAGGACGCCCTTGCTAAAGTGATGGAACGTGAGGAGTTTTTGGACTTTGCTGATCAACTGGGCGCGGAACCGGGTCAGGTGTCTGGCGAAGAGTTCAAGCAGTTCATTGCCGATGAAGTCGAGCGTTGGGAAGGCGTTGCACAGCAGGCTGGCATTAGCCAGTAACTAAGTAGTCTTCCGTCCTAACACTGAGGCGAGGGCTGCTACCCTCGCCTCTCTTGTTTCCCAGGAGAAGGCCGCGATGACACCTTCGGGTTCCAAGCGCAGAGTAAAAGTAAAAGATACTAGCGACCTCATCACCGGCATCGTCTTGCTGGGGTTTGCCATCGTGTTGGTCTTTTATCTGGTGCCTAACTATATAAACGAACCGCCGATCCTACAAAACCCAATGATGTCGCCGCGCTGGCTGCCAGCGATCATCGGCTGGCTGATCCTGCTGTTTTCGATTCTGCTCATTCTTCAGGCCTTCATTTTGGAAGGGAAAACCGAGGAGGATGAGAGAGCGATTGAGAAAGGCTCCACGCGGCGTTTCGTGCTAATGGTGCTGTCGCTGGTGATATATGTTGCCTTGTTTGAGGCGATGGGCGCCGTGTTCTGCGGCATTTTGGCAACATTAGTTCTTTTCGTAGCGCACCCGGTACGCACTTGGTGGGTATATAGCCTGGCATTTCTGTTTCCTATTATCGTGGCGCTCTTATTCGTAGAAGTAATGAACGTGCCACTACCGATAATGCCGCTCGGTTTCTGATTCGCTACTTATTTTTCTGGGTGCCCTATGGAAAACTTTTCGGAAGTCGTTGGCATATTCTTTAGTCTGGACAACTTTCTGGCCATAGCCGTAGGCGTGGTTATCGGCGTGGTGGTTGGTTCCATCCCCGGTTTAACCGCCACCATGGCGGTGGCATTGGCACTCCCCTTCACTTTCTCTATGCAGCCGGTGGCGGCTATCCTGCTGCTAGTAGGTATCTATAAAGGGGGGATGTACGGCGGCTCGATTACCGCGATTCTAATCAGAACCCCGGGCTCACCCGCTTCGGCCTGTACTTTGCTAGACGGCTATCCAATGGCCCAGCAGGGGCATGCCAAAAAAGCACTAAAGGCTGCGCTTTACTCGTCGGTCATTGCCGATTTTATCTCCAACATTGCGCTGATCTTTTTTGCCGCCTACTTGGCCAAAATTGCGCTGAACTTCGGTGCGCCAGAATTTTTCTGGCTGATCTGTTTTTCTCTCACCATTATCATCTCTCTGGCCAGCGGCTCTATGATCAAGGGCTTGATGGCAGCGCTGCTAGGTATTTTGTTATCCATGGTAGGGCTGGATGAGGTCTTCGGTTCACAGCGGCTTACCTTCGGCAACTACAACTTAATGGACAGCATCTCCTTTATTCCCCTGTTGATTGGGCTTTTTGCTATTCCAGAGATTATCGAGTTTTATCGTAAGAAAGCCATTCCTCATATTAAGGCTAAGGCGAGTGGTGCTGGTTTGGCCTTCTCTGAGCTAAAACGTTGCATGAAAAGCATTGTGCGGGGCAGCTTAATTGGCGTCATTATTGGCGCTATTCCTGGCACTGGAGCGACGGCGGCAGCGTTCATTTCCTACAGCGATGCACGCAGGCGCTCTCCCAACAAAGCCAATTTCGGCAAGGGCGAGGTAGAAGGGGTGGCCGCGGCGGAGGCCGGTAACAATGGCGTTGCCGGGGCGACATTAATTCCGCTGTTATCGCTAGGGATTCCTGGGGATGTCATCACCGCCATTATCCTGGGTGCTTTTATGGTGCATGGCTTAACCCCTGGCCCGCTTATGTTCCAGGAAAATCTGTCGCTGATCTATGCACTGTTCCTGGGTATTATGTGCAGTTCGGTCATCCTGTTGGTGGTGGGTAACGTTGCCATCAAGTACTTCTCGTTAATTGCTGATATCCCCAAGTCAATCCTCTTTCCCATTGTCTTGATGTTCTGTGTCTACGGCGCTTATGCAGTCAATAACGCCACTTTCGACGTGGGGCTGATGTTGGCTTTTGGGGTTTTGGGATACATCTTCAATCGTACCGCCATACCCGCAGCGCCGTTTCTGATCGGTTTCATTCTGGGGCCGATGTTCGAAGACAACCTGCGTCGTTCTCTGCTCATCGGCTCCAACGACTTGTCGATCTTCGTGCGTGGGCCTATCACCTGGGTCTTCATCGTGCTGACGGTGGGCTCCATCGGTCTGGCAATCTATCGCTTTGCCGCGTCCCGACGTGGCACGCGTAATAGTACTGACGAATCACACCAAACGTGAGTTGCCCGGCCTAACCGACCGTCACTCCTCCGCAGACAAACAACGTCTGGCCAGTAATGAAACTGCTACGTTCGTCGCAGAAAAAACTGACAGCCTGGGCCACGTCTTCGGGCTGGCCCATGCGCTTTAACGGAATATTATCGATGATGCGGCGGGCGCGCTCAGAATCGGGGGGATTATTCTCCCAGAAGGCACTGGTAGCGATGGGCCCTGGGGCAACGCAGTTCACCGTAATGCCATGTTCCGCCAGCTCTAATGCCCAGGTGCGAGCCATGGATTGCAGCGCGCCTTTTGTGGCGCTGTAAATGGTGCGCGCCTCTTTGCCGAGTACTACGCGACTGGCATTGATGACGATGCGCCCCATGCCGGCTGCTTTCATTGAAGGCAGCAGTGCCTGCGTGCATATCAGCGCCGAACGTACGTTCAGGTGCATTAATCTATCGAAGTCTTCAATCTGCGTTTCTTCAAGCAGCGCCGGGGCGACAATGCCCACGTTATTGATCAGCCGGGTCACCCTATGGCGCGCAGCGATTTCCGCCATCACCCGGCGAGTGGCATCGGCATCGGCCAGGTCGACCAGAACGGCGTCTGCTCGCAAAGACTCTGCCTCCGGCTCAACGATATCCACCACGATAACGTGGTAACCCTCGTGCTGGAGACGCAGGGCAATGGCTTGGCCGATGTTTCTGGCGCCACCGGTCACCACGGCGCAGTGCTGCTGAGACGTTTTGTTTTGTCCAGGGTGTTGAGGCATTTTTGTTGTCCTTGGCGGCAATCAATCGTTGTTTTTGTATAATCTCAAACGTTAGAACGTTATGAGTCCTGATAGCGTCATCAACCAAATTATCAGGCTAAGCGTAAAGAACGAAGCGATTGTCGCCACCAGCAGGGCGGCCGCGCTCACCCCGTCTAAGCCATAGCGTTGGCCGAGCAGAGGGTAAATGCTGATCAACGGTGCGGCAGCAAACAGCAGCGCACCGGCCATATAAAGGGGATCGATACCGGGGACAAAATAAAAGGCGATGAAAATAGCCAACGGGTGAATGAGGAGTTTGCCGACCACTATTTGACCAACGTCCCTGGCCATGCCTTTTACCTGCAGGCCAAACAGCGTCCCGCCAATCACGAACAGTGCCGCTGGCCCTGCTGCATCGGCCAGCATATCAATGGCTTTAAACAGCGGGCCAGGTATTTGTATATGGGATATCGCCAGGCTAATGCCGACCAGTAAGCCAATCAGCACGGGATTTTTGATTAGGCTAAGCGCTGTGTGTTTGACCGTCTTCCATACGCTGGAACCTTGATGGCTGCCCAGCTCAGCTAAAATCAGTGCGGCGGGAATAATAAGCAGGTTTTCAATCACCATATTCAGCGCCAAGAGCACCGCCGCAGGGGAGCCAATGACCATGGCTGCCACTGGGTAGCCGACAAAGCCGCTGTTGGCCGCAGCCATACCGAGTGCCTGCATGGCACTGGCGTTAAGGGGCTGGCGCTGTCGTTTTAAGCACAGCAGTAACCCCCCACTGAACACGACGATAGAGCCCAGGCCGTAAGCTACCAGGTAGTTGAGCTTGAGAATTTCTTCCAGAGGCTGCTGGGTTAACGCACGAATCACTAGCGCGGGCAGCGCACAGTAGAGCACGAATACCCCCACCCCCTGCACCTGCTCGCGCTGGATAATGCCGCTCCATCTTGCGAGATAACCCGCGCCAATCAGCAGAAATATAGGCGTGGTAATGGCAAGAATGGCAAGCATATCGGCCTCTTTAGCGCCCAAAGGAAATAGTAGTGTTCGAATAACGAATAATTGTACGTTATTTGTTCAGCGCTTCACTACCCGCGCTGCATCGCTCGAGCTTCTTGGCCAGAACCTCTTGACCAGAACTTCATGACCAGCTTTATGGCCCGAACTTTATGGTTCGGAGTGAGCAGACGGCGCGACGAGCTGTTCTATGTAGTGGGTACGCAGCGGTATCACATGCGGGTCGATCTGCTCAGGGGCGATACGATCCGCGCTGAAAAAGCGAAACGCATCCACGCCCTGAAACACAAACAGATCAACCCCCGAAAGCGTTTTGGCGCCCGCCCGTTGAGCGGCGTTTAACAGCTCGGTGTGAGCGGGGATATAGACCGCATCAAAGACCCAGTGCTGATCGCTAAGCCCGGTAGTATCAATTGGGCAACCGGGGTGATTGATGTGGCCGATGGGTGAGCAGTTGACCACGCCCTGCCACTTGGGAAGCTCTCTTTGCGCCTGTTCCGGGGTGACGCACGCCGCGCTAATACCCATGGCGTTAAGATCCCGGCTAAGGTTTTCTGCCCGCGTGGCGTCACGTTCAAGAATATGCAGGCAACTGACATTGAGTTCACCCAGTGCACATGCCACTGCGCGGCCCACGCCACCGGCGCCAATCAATAGCACCTCCCCCGCAGGCTGGCTACCGAAGGAGTGGCGGTAGGCGCTGATAAAACCGGTGTAATCGGTGTTTTCCGCACGCAGGCCGTCAGCGTCAAACAGCAGCGTATTGGCGGTGCCTACCCGTCGCACGCCTTCGCCACGAATATCAGCCAGCTGGGCGGCTTTTTCTTTGAAAGGGAACGTAACGTTGGTTCCCCGGTAGCCCTCGCTACGCAGCTTTTGTATGGCGTTGGGAAAGTCAAAATCTGACACGCCCAGGCTGTCGACTAAATCGTAGCGTACCGGCTCGCCCAACGAAGCGCCCAGGCGTTCGTGTAAATCCGGTGATTGCGACTTGGCAATGCCTTCTCCTACCAGACCGAGTTTAATCATGCTTGGCTTCCTCCTGTGGGGTGCTTTGACGTTTTTTGATCCATGCCATCAATTTCTGCCTCCAGGCGCTGCTGCGCGGTGACGCGCACAAAGGCATTCGGCGCGCCTAGCCCTTGGTAGCCATCACGCTGCACCAGCTCAAAGAAGAACGCCTGGCGGCCGGGCTGGGTATACAGCTGATAGAAGTCCCCATGGCTGTCTTGGTCAAAGAGGATGTGGTGCGCCTGCATCCACGCTTGGGTTTGTGCAGGTAGGTCAACGCGTGCGGCCAGGTCGCGGTAGTAGTTGCCGGGAATCGGCAGTACCGGCGTGCCCGCCTGCTGCAGCGCTGCGCTGGTGTCGCGCATGGCGTTGGTGCGCAGGGCGACATGGTGAACTCCCGAGCCGCCGTATTGGCGCACAAAGCGGTTGCTGGCGGTATCCGGCGAGGCGCTGGCGTTAAGCGCCAGGCGGAAGCGACCGTTGTAGTTTTGTAGCACCTGGCTCTGGATCAGCCCGCGGGGGTCGGTGACATCGAAGGAAGGCGTTGGCTCCAACTGAAAAATAGCGCGGTACTGCAGCATCAGCGAGAGGTAGTCGTGGTAGGAGAGCGCCACGCTGATATGGTCGATATCCACCAGCGCGCTCTGGGGAACGGGCTGAACATCCACAGTGAACTCACGATCCCAGGTACGGCTAAGTTGCGAGTCGTCAATGATATAGGAGAGGCTGCCGTCCACATTGCGCAGTGCGCTCATGCGGTGGCTGGCGCCCACCTCTTCGGGCTCGACAATGTCGTAGCCCAGCTTATCTGCGCGCTTGAACGCTTCATAGGCGTTGCCCACACGCAGGCCAATGGCGGTGATGGCCGTGGCATCGCGGCCCGGTACTCGGCCAGTGAAGTGCGCCTCGGTGTTGAGCACCAGGTTAACGTCGCCCGCCGCCCAACGTTCGGCGTTAAGCGTATGGTGGCGCCCCACGCAGGCCATGCCGAGTGCGCTTAGCAACTCGCGCAGCGGTGCTAAATCGTCGGGCTCAACGGCAATCTCCAGAAAGGCGACCGACTCGATCGGCTGGGGCGAGGGAATGCCGCTGTCGCCCTGCATGCTGCACAGCAAGTGGTAGGAACGCAGCCCGTCGCGAGCAGTCTGGTCGCTGTGGCCCATGCGGAACACATCGTTAAAGATCTCGTGGGAGAGCGGGCCGTCGTAACGGGTCTCGTCCAACATGGCCATGAATTTATCCATCTGCAGCTCGCCCTGGCCAGGGAAACAGCGGTAATGGCGGCTCCACGACAGGTGATCCATAGAGAGGCGCGGCGCATCGGCGGTCTGTACCAGAAAGATGCGATCCCCCGGAATGCGGCCAATGGTGCCTAGCTCCGTCTGGCGGGAGAAGATATGGAAGGTATCCAGCACCAGGCCGACATTGGGATGGGCAGCGCGGCGCACCACTTCCCAGCTGTCCCGATAGTCGTGAATATGGCGGCCCCAGGCCAGCGCCTCATAGGCCACGCGCAGATTGCGTCGTGCGGCACGCTCACCTAGCTCATAGAAGTCATCGGCGGCGCGGCTTAAACCCGGCAGTGAGTCGGGGTGAACGGTGCTGCAGGCCATGAGCAAGTCCGTGCCGAGCTCCTCCATGAGGTCAAACTTGTGCTCGGCGCGGTCGAACGCCCGTTCCCGGGCGCGCCCCTGCAGGCCTTCGAAATCGCGAAACGGCTGGAGCGTGACCAGCTTAAGTCCGCGGGCGCGAATCAGCTCGCCCGCTTCCCGCGGCGTGCCGGTGAACGCGGTTAAGTCGTTTTCAAACAGCTCAAGCCCTTCAAAACCCGCTTGGGCGATGGCGTTTACCTTCTCTTCCAGCGAGCCGCTTAGGCAAACCGTGGCAATGGATGAGTACATGGCATCACGCTCCTTACTTTGAGTAATATCAGTAACCCGCCAGGCGCGGCAGGAAGGTGACCAGCGCCGGTACGAAGGTAATCAGCAGCAGGATCAAAAACTGCACGCCCAGCATCGGTAAAATGCGGCGGATAATCGGCCCCATTCCCACCCCGGAGACGGAGTCGGCGACAAACAGGCAGAGCCCCATGGGCGGTGTGATTAGCCCCATCATCAGGTTGAAAATCACCACGATACCGAAGTGCAGCGGGTCGATACCCAGCGCCATGGCAATGGGGTGAAGAATCGGCACCAGCACCAAAATGGCCGCGATGCCTTCCAGGAACAGCCCCACCACCAGCAGTAGCAGAATCACGGCGATCAGGAAGGTCCACTGGGTATCGATACTCATCAGTGCCCACTCGGTGAGCATGTTGGGCACGCGCTCGAACGTCAGCACCCAGTTGGCGGCGGAGACAGCGCCCATGATGACCATAATCACTGCGCTATCGCGCATGGCGCGGGCGAAGATGCCGGGCAGGTTCACCAGTTTGATATTGCGGTAGAGCACCACGCCCAGAATCAGCGCGTAGACCACGGCAAAAGCCGCCGCCTCGGTGGGCGTGACGATACCGGCGAGAATCGCGCCGACCACAAACACCGGCATCAGCGCGGGCAGCAGGCCGTGGAGGAGCGCATGGCGGCGCGACTGCTGCCTTGACTGGGTAGCGCCCAGGTCTCCGGCGAAAAAGTAGACGTAGATGGAAAGCCCCAGCGCCAGCAAAAAACCCGGCACGATACCGGCCAAAAATAGCCCCGGTACCGATACGCCAGACACGGTGAGCGCGTAGATAATCACCGGAATACTTGGCGGAATAATCGGCCCAATCACCGATGAGGCCGCGGTGAGCGCAGCGGCAAAGTCGCGTGGGTAGCCCTCTTTTTCCATTGACGGTATAAACACCCGTCCAAGCGCAGAGGTGTCGGCAATCGCCGAACCAGAGAGGCCGGCAAAAATCACCGACGCCCAGATATTCACGTGCGCCAGCCCGGCTTTCAGGCGGCCGACAATGGCGGTGGCCAAGTTAATAATTCGGTGAGTAATACCCGCTTCGTTCATCAGCTCGCCCGCCAAAATAAACAGCGGTATGGCCAGCAACGGGAAGGATTCCATGCCGCCAAAAAACTGCTGCGAGACTATACGGATGTGGTAGGGCAAATCGCCAGTGCTCATCAGCACTGTCAGCGAACCGAGAATGGCAAAGGCAAACGGCACCCCAAGCAGAATAAGGGCGATAAGCAGTATAAAAATCATGCTGATGTCTCCTCACCCTGCTGGGTGCTCAGGCGCAGGCCCGCCATCACCAGTGCAGAGAGGCTGAGCAACCCGCCGCCAATCAGCATGGAGGCTTGAAACAGCCACATCGGCATTCCCGTGCTTGATGAGGTGCGCCCACCACGCGCGGCGATAAACTCAACCGCCGACAGTATTAAGCCGATGCCGATCACCAGTACCATCAAATCGACAGCAACGGCCTGCCAGCGCACCCAGCGCGGCGGCAGCAGGCGTCGAATAAGGTCAAAGCCGATGTGCTTGTCCTGCAGGTACGCCCAAGACATGCCGAACATCAGGCCGTAAATCATTAAATAGATGGCGGTGTCTTCTCCCCAGGTAATGGAGCCGCCGTAGGTGTAGCGGGCAAAGGCATTGCCCGCGACCAGCAGGAAAATCAGCACCATGGCAAGCCCTGCCAAGCTGCCATTGAACAGGATCAGGCCGCGGTGTAGCCGGGCGAGAAGATGAGACATAAGAGCACCTTCAATCGATAGTCAGGCACGCAGGGTCGCGAGTGAGCCACCCAAGGCCCACTCGCAAAGCGCTTTGATCAGGCGGGGTTTAGAAGCGTGCGGATGCTTCTTCCACGGCGGAAGAGAGACGCTCGATCCACTCCGCGTCATCGCCAAGTTCTTCGGTCAGGTACGCCTGAACCGGCGGCTGGGCCGCTTCGCGGAAGGCTTCCATCTGTTCAGCGGTAGGCTGGGTGATCTCCATGCCCTCGGCTGCCAGTTTGGTGATCCCCTCGGCTGAGTTGAACTGCTGGATGGCACGGCCAGTGGTGCCAGCGACCACAGCGGCACGTTTCACCGCGGCTTGCTCCTCCTCGCTTAGCGACTGAAAGATCTCGTCGTTAATCAGCAGGTGATCGACGCCGTAAACGTGGCGATCCAGGGTCAAATAATCCTGAAACTCATAGAAATTATTGCCGTAGATCACCGAGATAGGGTTCTCTTGGCCATCGACAACGCCAGTAGCAAGCGCCGTGGGCACTTCACCCCAGGCGATACCCTGGGGTTCGCCACCCAAAGCGCTGACCATTTCCAGGTAGAGCGGAATGGTCTGTACGCGGAACTTCAGCCCTTGCATATCCTCCGGCGAGTGAATCGGGCGCACAGAGTTGGTGAAGTGGCGAAAGCCGGTTTCGCCGTAGGCCAGTGTGCGTAGGCCGGTTTCCTGCAAGCAGTGTTCAGCCAATGCAGTGCCGAATTCGCCGTCCATTACTTGCCAAGCAACGGGAGCTGACGGGAAGGTGTAAGGGATATCCGTCACGGCGACCGCCGGGCAGAAGTTGGCATAGGCACCGGAGACCATCGCAATGCTGATGGTGCCATCCTGGGCGCCTTCAATCAGCTCGGTTTCACCGCCTAGCGCGCCAGCAGGGTAGAGCTCCACGGTAAGATCCGTTTCGGCTTCCACCAGGTTTTTGAACACTTGACCGGCCGCACCTTTTTTCGAGGTGGTCCAGTCATCAGGATCAACGTGGGCAAAGCGCAGCGTTTGGGCGGAGGCACTAGCAGCGGCAACCAGCGTAACCGTAGCAAGGGCCGCCGTTAGGGCGCGTTTCTTTATAGACACAGATTTTGTAAACACAGGGGTCAAAGACATTGTTGTTGTCCTCTTGTTGGGTCGTTGTTATAAGGTTTGGAAAAGCCTAAATCAGTGGCGTGTTTAGCCGTTCCATCCTGTCATAATCAACAATGTACGAAATGGTACGTTCAGTCAAGCTGTGGCATACTAGACCAAAGACGACCACGACAATAAAAGGCATGCTCTATGACACTCTCTTCGACTAAGGCCAGCCCCCCTGCCGCGCCGCGACGGCGTAAAAATGACCCCGAATCCGTGCGCGCTGATATTCTTGCGGTGGCCACCCGCGAATTCTCCGAAAAAGGCCTCTCTGGGGCCCGGATCGATGAGATCGCCGAGAAAACCCGCGCCTCCAAGCGTATGATTTACTACTACTTTAATGATAAAGAGACGCTCTACCTACACACCCTGGAAGCCGCCTACCAGAAAGTGCGCCTTCAGGAGGCCGAGCTGGATCTTGACCATCTGGCCCCGCTTGAAGCGCTTAGCCGACTAGTGCGGTTTACCTTCTGCCATCACGCCAAAAACCCTGACTTTATTCGCTTGGTAATGATCGAAAATATTCATCATGGCCGCTTTTTGGCGCAGTCAGAGTTAATTCAATCGCTCAATGCGGGGGTGATTGATGCGCTAACCAATGTCTATGCCCGTGGTCTAGAGGCCGGCTGTTTTCGTGAAGGCTTAGATCCACGGGAGTTGCACTGGCTGATTAGCGCGCTGTCATTTTTCAATGTCTCAAACCAGCACACCTTTTCGCGGATTTTTGATTGGCAGCAAGCCGCACCTGAGAACCAGCGCAAACTGGAAGATCATGTTACCGAGATGGTACTGCGCTACGTGGGCACCGACGCCACGCTCTCGCAGTCGTAAGTACCGACCTATTTAGCGTATGGTTCGAATGGCGAACAACTGTACACTTCTGTTCTTAATCGTACCTTTGTGAACTGTTGAGCTGGTTCTGAACAACGTTAATAGGAGGCGTAACGCCCATGCCCGCCGCATTTTTAAAACACCCCTTTATGAGCCAGCGCGCCATCGCCGAGTGTGACGATGACGCCATGGTGCGTGCCATGCTGGCCTTTGAGTTGGCCTTGGCTGAAGTTCAGGAAGCCAGCGGCGCGGTGCCTGATGGCGTTAGCCAGCAAATGCGCGAACAGTTGGAGAATGCGGAATTCAATAGCGAAGAGATCGCGGCGGGTATTGCCAGCGGTGGCAATGTGGCGATTCCGTTTGTAAAGCAGAGCCGCGCGGTGCTCGCCGATTACATCAAGCGTTACTGGCACCAGGGGGCAACCAGCCAGGACGTGGTCGACTCCGCGCTGATGCTGCTGCTGAAACCACGCTTAGCGGCGTTAGATAAATTGCTGATGCGCTGCCGAACGGCGGCGTTAGCGCTTATGGATGCCCATATCGACACGCCGATGGTGGGGCGTACGCTGATGCAGCAGGCGCTGCCGATCACCTTTGGGGTTAAGGTGGCCCACTGGGCAATCGGCTTGGAGCAGAGCCGCCGCCACTTGGTTGAGGTGGAACTGCCCGTTCAGTTTGGTGGCGCGGTGGGCGTGCACTCGGGCTGGGACACGCAGGGGCTTGAGTGGATGGACGCTTTGGCCGAGCGACTCGGCTTGGCGGTGCCGGTGCTGCCCTGGCATACCGACCGCTACCCGATCCATGCCCTTGGCACGGCATTAGATGCGGTAGCCGGGGCCACTGAAAAAATCGCCCTGGATGTGTCGCTGCTAACACAAACCGAAGTCGGCGAAGTGGCGGAACCTTCGGCGCCGGGGATGGGCGAGTCCTCCTCCATGCCGCATAAGCGTAACCCGGTACGCAGCGCGCTGATTCGTGGCGCGGCGCGGCAAGTGCATGGTCATACCAGTGTGTTGATCAACGCTGCTGCCCAGCCCCTTGAACGCGGGTTGGGTGAATGGCACGCGGAGTGGGCGCCGTTAATGGAGAGCGCTCTGCTGGTAGAGGGGGCGCTAGAGCAAGTGGCCGTGCTTTTGGAAGGGCTAGAGGTCTACCCCGACAACATGTGGCGAAATCTGGCAGCTACCGGCGGCGGCATTATGGCCGAGCCCGTCGCACGTTTGCTGGCGCCTACGCTAGGCGTGGAGAAAGCCAAAGCGGTTAGCGCGGAAGCGGCAGAAGTTGCGCGTCGTGAATCACGCTCTTACTCAGCCGTGCTTGCCGACCACCCTGATGTGAAAGGGGGCGTAGATGATGAAGCGTTGCGCAATGCCTGCGACCCTGCTTTATACCTTGGTAGCAGCGCAGCCCAAGTCATACGCGCCAAAAAATGGTTAGAAGCGCAATAAGAACATTTAAAAACAAAGCGTTACGTTTAGCTCTGGAGTGAAAGTCGGGTACGGCAGGGTCATTAGACGGTCGCCGTTGGGTTTGACCCCATTAGCGTTCAGCAGTAGATTGTTCGTATAGAGGATCTATGTTCGCCAAACGAACAACTTGCAGCAGCTCACTAACAAATACGCCAACGACCCGCTAAGAGGCACCCATCATGGCCGAGTTTCTCAGCTTGCATGACGCGGTAGCGCGCTACGTCCAAGACGGCGCTACCGTGGCCATGGAAGGCTTTACCCACCTGATTCCATTTGCCGCCGGGCACGAAGTGATCCGCCAGAAAAAGCGTGACCTGACGCTGATCCGCATGACCCCGGATATCATCTACGATCAAATGATTGGCGCGGGCTGCGCAAAAAAAGTCATCTTTTCTTGGGGCGGTAATCCTGGCGTAGGCTCGTTGCATCGCTTGCGCGACGCGGTGGAGAAAGGCTGGCCGTGCAAAATCGAGATTCTTGAGCATAGCCACGCGGCCATGGCCTGCGCTTTTGAAGCGGGCGCTGCCGGTCTGCCGCTGGCAGTTTTTCGCGGCTACATCGGTAGCGAACTGCCCAGCGTTAACGATCAAATTAAATTCATCGAGTGCCCGTTTACCGGTGAACGCTTGGCCGCCGTGCCATCGGTGCGCCCGGATGTCTCGATCATTCACGCCCAGCGTGCGGATCGCCAAGGCAACGTGCTGGTAGAAGGCATCGTTGGCGTACAGAAGGAAGCCGTACTCGCCGCCAAGCACAGTATTGTCACGGTGGAAGAGATTGTTGATGACCTGGGGGCTACCCCCAACGCCTGCGTGATTCCCAGCTGGGCCATCAGCGCCGTTGCGGTAGCGGAGAAAGGCGCGCTGCCTTCCTACACCCACGGCTACTACGGCCGCAGCAATCGCTTTTATAAAGAGTGGGATGCGATTGCTCGCGACCGCGATATCTTCACCCAGTGGCTCGATGACAACGTCTTTAATGCAGGAGGCCAAGCCTGATGAGTCTGGAATATACCTCTTCTGAAATGATGTCGGTCACCGCTGCGCGGGCGCTGGAAAATGGCATGACCTGCTTTGTAGGCATCGGGCTGCCCTCGGAAGCCGCCAACTTGGCACGGTTGACTCACGCCCCGGATGTGGTGCTGATTTATGAGTCCGGCACGCTGCAAACCAAGCCCGATACGCTGCCGCTCTCCATCGGTGATGGCGAACTGTGTGAATCAGCGCTGACCACCGTGGCAGTGCCAGAAATGTTCCGCTACTGGCTGCAAGGCGGCAAAGTGAGCGTGGGCTTTTTAGGCACCGCGCAAATCGACCGCTTTGCTAACCTTAACACCACGCTTATCGGCGATTACAAAGCGCCAAAGGTACGCCTGCCTGGCGGCGGCGGTGCGCCGGAAATTGCTACCAACGCCGGCGAAGTATTTATCACCTTAAAGCACTCCAAGCGGGCGTTTGTAAAAGACGTTGATTTCGTCACCACGCTGGGCTTTGGCCGTGACGGAAAAGGCCGCGATAACGTGCCTAATATCGGCAAAGGCCCCACCCGGGTAATCACCGACCTGTGCGTGATGAAGCCAGACCCGGAGACCAAAGAGCTGGTGGTGGTATCGCTGCACCCTGGCGTTAGTCGCGAGGACGTGATTGAAGCCACCGGTTGGGATATCCGCTTCGCCGAACAGCTTGAGAGTACCCCCGAGCCCAGCGAAAACGAGCTGACGATTTTACGTGAGCTAAAGGCACGTACCGAGCGGGCCCACGCGGGCGAATAAGGAGTTTGCTATGAGTGACGTTTATTTATGCCATCCCCGCCGCAGCGCTGTTGGCCGTTTTGGCGGTACGCTTGCCAGCGTGCGCCCGGATGATTTCGCGGCGACTATCTTCAAAGCCGTGCTAGCGGAAGCGCCGAATCTTGACCCTGCCGCCATCGAAGAAGTGTTTATGGGCTGCGCCAACCAGGCCGGTGAAGATAACCGCAACGTGGCGCGCATGTCGTCGCTGCTGGCGGGCATTCCTACCTCGGTACCCGGCACGACCATGAACCGCCTGTGTGGCTCGGGTATGGACGCCGTCGGCACGGCGTTTCGCGCCATTAAAGCCGGTGAGATGGAGCTGGCGCTGGCGGGTGGCGTGGAGTCCATGTCCCGGGCGCCCTACGTGATGGGCAAGGCCGATAGCGCCTTCGCTCGTACTCAAAAAATCGAAGACACTACCATCGGTTGGCGCTTGGTCAACCCGCTGATGAAGAAAGCTTATGGCATTGACTCCATGCCGGAAACGGCAGAGAACGTCGCCGAGCAGTTCAACATCTCCCGTGAAGATCAGGACGCCTTTGCGCTACGCTCCCAGCAGAAAGCCGCTGCCGCCCAAAAGGTCGGGCGTTTTGCCCAAGAAATTACCGCCATTGAGATTCCCCGTCGCAAGCAGGAACCGCTGATCTTTGATCAGGATGAACACCTGCGGGAGACCACTCTCGATAAGCTCGCTGGACTGCCCACGCCTTTTCGAGACGGTGGAAGCGTTACTGCAGGCAACGCCTCCGGCGTTAACGACGGTGCCGCCGCGATGCTGGTGGCCAGCGAAGCGGCGGTTAAGCAGCATGGCCTAACGCCGATGGCGAAAATCATCGGCATGGCCACCGCAGGCGTAGAGCCGCGCATTATGGGCTATGGCCCGGTACCGGCCGTACAAAAACTGCTCAAGCGCACCGGTATCTCGATGGACGATATCGATGTGTTTGAGTTTAACGAGGCGTTCGCCGCCCAGGCGCTGGCCTGCATGCGCGATCTTGGCCTTAAAGACGACGACCCCCGGGTGAATCCCAACGGCGGCGCGATTGCTCTCGGCCATCCGTTAGGCATGTCCGGTGCGCGCCTGTTAATGACCGCTGCCCATGAGTTGCAAAACAGCGGCAAACGTTATGCGCTGTGCACCATGTGTGTGGGCGTTGGCCAAGGTATCGCCACGCTGATTGAACGGGTTTAACGGAGGTAATCATGGCATTTCATACCATCAACGGTCGCAGCGTGGCGTATCGGCTGCTCGGTGCACAAGTAAACCCGCTGGTCGTGCTGGCGCACCCTTTGGGCATGAGCCAAGCGGTATGGGATGACGTGATTCCTGCGCTGCTGCCCCGCTACCGGGTGCTGGCCTGGGATCTGCCCGGCCACGGTGCTAGCCAAGCAGTCAACGGCGAGCAAATCACCCCCGCCGACTTAGCGGTAGAGGCACTCGCACTGGTGGAACTGGCGGGCGCGACGCGCTTTCACTTTGCTGGCACCTCCATTGGCGGCGTTGTTGGCCAACAGCTGATAGCCGAGCATAGCGAGCGCCTGCTCTCCGCCACGCTAACCAACACCGGTGCGGTCATCGGCAGTCCGGATCTGTGGAATACCCGCGCAGGTCGCGTGCGTCAGGAGGGCCAGGCGGCGATGTCTGAAGAGATCGTGCCGCGCTGGTTTGCACCACAGGCCTTTGAGGCAAGCCCGGCGCTGAAAGCGGGTTGGTGCACCCAGATGGGCCGTGGTGACGATGAGTCCTACGCCCAGCTGTGTGAAATGCTTGGTCGCGATACCTTTACTGGCAAGCTCGCAGGTAAGAACACGAAAGTGCAGCTGTTTGGCGGCAGCGAAGATATGGCCACACCGCCTGCTACGCTGGAAGCCCTGGCAGCGGAACTCGATGGCGCACCGCTAGAGGTATTTAACGGCGTTGGCCATGTGCCCTCTGTTGAAGCCCCAGCGCTATTCGCCGAGAAATTGCTCGCGGTTTTGGCGACTGATTTAGGTGACGTGGCCAACCAAGGCGTGGCCTACGCCACCGGCTTGGAGACCCGCAAACAGGTATTGGGCGAAGAGCACGTGGCGCGCTCCACCGCCAACGCCAACAGCCTGGATGCGCCCTTCCAGCAGATGATTACCCGCTTAGCCTGGGGCGAGCTGTGGAGCAACGACGATCTTACTCGTCGCGAACGCAGCCTGATCACCACCGGGATTCTCGCCGCGCTTGGTCGCGAAGAGCTAACGCTGCACTTAAAAACCGCCAAGCGAATTGGGCTAACTCAGGCCGAACTGCGCCAAGTGCTGATGCATGTGGCGATTTACGGCGGAGTTCCGGCAGCCAATCACGCCTTCGCCCTCGCTAAAGAGCTGGGCTGGGGCGAGTAGCGAGTCAAAATAATTAATGAGAGGTAAGGGTGATGACCCACGATAACAAACGCTTTGTGGCCCGTGACCGTAACTGGCACCCGCCTGCCTACGCGCCTGGTTATAAGACCTCGGTGGCCCGCTCCCCCCAGCAGGCGCTGGTGAGTATGCAGCAACCGACCGTGTCTGAACTGACCGGCCCGGATTTTAGCCACCTGCGTATGGGCCCCCACGATAATGATCTGCTGCTGAATTTTCGTCAGGATGCGAGCCAGGGCGGGCTGCCCCAGGGTGAGCGAATTATCATGTTTGGCCGAGTGGTCGATCAGTTCGGCAAGCCGATACCGCATACCCTAGTGGAGATGTGGCAGGCCAACGCGGGCGGCCGCTACCGGCATAAAAACGATAAGTACCTGGCGCCGCTGGATCCCAACTTCGGCGGTGTGGGGCGCTGTTTGACCGATGAGCAGGGCATGTACCGTTTTCGCACTATCAAGCCCGGCCCTTATCCGTGGCCCAACGATATGAACAGCTGGCGGCCTGCGCATATTCACGTCTCAGTCACCGGCCCTTCGATCTCTACCCGGCTGATTACCCAGATGTACTTTGAAGGCGACCCGCTGATCCCCCTCTGCCCCATCGTGCACACGCTGAAAGACCCGCTCGCCGTTGAGACGATGATCGGGCGGCTGGATATGGCCCATAGCAAACCGATGGACTGCCTGGCTTACCGCTTTGATGTGGTGGTGCGCGGTGAGCTGCAGACCTTCTTTGAAAATCAATAGCCGAAAACCAATAAGGGCGGGGATACCTCATGAATCAGCCTAACAGCCAACCGACCAGCGAATTGATGCTGCGTGAAACCGCCTCGCAAACCGCTGGCCCCTACGTACATATTGGCCTTGCCCTTGCGGCAGCGGGCAATCCGGTGCGGGACGAAGAGATCTGGAACCAGATGGCCAAGCCCGACGCCGAGGGCGAGCATATCGAAGTGGTGGGTACCGTTATCGATGGCAACGGCGATCTGGTGCGCGATGCTTTTGTTGAAGCGTGGCAGGCCGACGCTAACGGCGATTATCAGGCCGATTACGACCTGAAAAAGCCATTTAATAGCTTTGGCCGCACCGCTACCACCTTCGATCACGGCAGCGAGTGGTCATTAACCACCATCAAACCCGGCGCGGTGAAGCACCCCAGCGGCCAACTAATGGCGCCGCATATTAACCTCACGCTGTTTGCCCGGGGTGTGAACATCCACCTGCAAACGCGGCTCTATTTTGACGACGAGGCTGAAGCGAACGCCCAGTGCCCGGTACTATCCCGCATCGAATCACCGGCGCGCCGCCAAACGCTAATCGCCAAGCGCGAAGAAGTGGACGGCAAGGTGCGTTACCGCTTGGATATCCGCCTGCAGGGCAAGGGAGAGACGGTGTTTTTTGATTTTTAAGTCGTTATTTTCGCCACTGCAAAAAAGCGCTGTGATGCTGTCATGGCGCTTTTTTTATATGCCCGACGCGATGATCTACCAGCTAGGTAAGTTCTACTTTTGTGGGGTTGACTGTAGTTGTGCTTGCTAGGATTTTTTAGCAGCAGCCTGATGATTCAGAGGTGTTTACAGGAGAGCGTTTGTAAGCCATTTCGGAAAATTTTGTAAGATATATCTTACAAATATGGAAATGGTAATAAGCTTGTTTTTTCAATAGGCTGTTTTTATTAGCTTATTGCTGGTTTTTATCTTCTAAAACCGCTGGGCAGTCTTTAGGTCATCTACGTTTCATATTTGCAAACGGTTGCACCTTCACAGTATCTCGCTACGCTAAGCGCCTCTTATTAGCAATGGACGATCCAAGGAGGGAGGCGATGGCAAACGGCACCGGTCTGTCTTTTACGCTCACACTGCCCGGCGTAGACGATGTCGCCGTGGTGGATTTTACTCACCGTGAGGTCTTGTCCAATCCCTTTGAGCTTACGCTCAACTTTGCTAGCCGCAATGGCCAACTCAATGCCGCTGAACTATTGGATCGTGACGCCACGCTCACCGTTTGGCACAGCGGAGAAGCGCTGCGCCACATCCATGGCATTGTTAGCGAATTTTCCCAAGGCGATCGCGGTCATCGCCGCACTTTCTACTCACTTGTGCTACGCCCCGCCCTTTGGCGGCTGTCGCTGCGGCACAACTCGCGTATTTTCCAGAAAGTCACGCCCATCACGATTATCACCACCCTCTGCCAAGAGCGCGGCATTGGCGATGTCACCTTTGACGTGACCCGTGAACTGGCCGAGCGTGAGTACTGTGTGCAGTACCGCGAGAGCGACCTTGCCTTTATCGAGCGCCTTGCCGCTGAAGAAGGGCTGTTCTACTACCATACCTTCGAGGCAGGCGCCCACCGGCTGATCTTTAGCGACGATCCTAAAATGCTCAGCACTCTCGGTGAACGCACCTACCACAGCCGTGCCGGGGGAACGTCCCCCACCCGCCATGTGCGTAAATTGCGCCAGACAGCGCGGGTGGCCAGTTCCTCTGCCACACTGAAGGACTACACCTTCAAGAACCCTGGCTATGCACAGTTGCATGAGCACCAGGGCCGCGACGTTGAGCAGCACGGCCAACGTGCCGACTATGAACACTACGACTACCCAGGACGTTATAAGCGGGACGCTTCCGGCAAGCCGTTTACCCGCACGCGGCTTGAATACCTGCGCCGAGAGGCAATCACCGCTCACGCCGAGAGTGACCTACCCGAGCTCGCCCCAGGGGCGCGCTTTACCCTCACCGATCACGACGCCGACGCCCTTAACCGCGACTGGCAGCTTATCGAGGTCACCCACTACGGCGAACAACCTCAAGCGCTGGAAGAAGATAGTATTTCCAGTAGCGATACGGGCGGGATGACCCGCTACCACAACACCTTGGTGCTGGGGCCTGGCGACACAGCCTGGCGGGCAACACCCAACCCCAAGCCACGCGTGGATGGCCCGCAGGTGGCGTTTGTGGTGGGGCCGCCAGGGGAAGAAATTCACTGTGACGAGTATGGCCGGGTCAAGGTGCAGTTTCCTTGGGATCGCTACGCGGAGCCTAATGAAAAGGCCAGCTGCTGGGTACGGGTGTCGCAAGGCTGGGCGGGGGCGGGTTACGGCAGTATCGCCATACCGCGGATCGGGCATGAGGTCACGATTTCTTTCCTTGAAGGCGATCCGGACCAGCCGTTGATCACTGGGCGCACTTACCATGCCGCTAATACAGCGCCGTATCAACTCCCCGAGCACAAAACCCGCACCACCATCAAAACCCAGACCCACCAAGGCGAAGGCTTTAACGAGCTGTGCTTTGAAGACAAGGCCGGGGAAGAGTTCATCTATATGCACGCCCAGAAAAATCTGGAGCTGCATGTCCTCAACTCCCGCCAGAAGCGGGTCGAGTTCGACGACACCGCCACCATCGGCAATAACTCCCACCTGGCGGTCGCCAAGGATCGCGTTGAAACCATCGACGGCAATCGTGATATCACCGTGCACACTCACCACACCGAACAGGTGGACGGTGATAGGGGGCTAACGGTAGGCGGCAGCTACCAGACCCACGCCAATGGCGATATCACCTTTAAAGCCGATGGCGAGCTTATCCTTGATGCCAGCAAAATCACCTTGGTTGCCGGTGGTGCCGCGCTAGTGGTCGGCGGCGGCAGTGTGGATGTTACCCCGGTACTCAATGTTGGCTCGGCATCGCCCAGCGCGGCGGCACTGCCCAGCATCCCCGCTGTGTTGGAAGCCGCCGCCGGGGAGGGCAGCCCGTTTGTATCCCACTGCCCGCTCGAAGAGGAGTAACCCATGGCAACGCCCGACTACTGGTTGGCCCGCTGCCATGTGATGGCCTATTCCCCCAGTGCCCGGCGCTGGGAGGAAGAGGCCGACGAAGCCGTCACCGTTGCGGCGGTGCTGGCCGAAGACGAAGCTCAGGTAAGAGCGCTGTTGCAGCAGCAGTGTCACGATGACGGCCTAGGACTAATCCGCCTTGATGCCATTGAAACCCTGCTTCAGCGCTGCCGCCGCGAAGGTATCGCCCACGGGTTGGTGGAGCTAGCCCACACCACCTCGTCGCAACACCCGGTGGCGTATGGCGAGATGCTGCCCCTCTTACCAGAGAAAGTGCCGGAGCCCCCACCGGCGGCGATCCTGCCACCGGTGAACTACCAAGAGACCACTTGGCAAGCGCTGTTTGCCCCTCATCAGCCACCGCTATGGGCGGTCATCGATGGGGTTAACTGCCGAGACGCCATGGCCCGCCTTAGACAGGCCGAGGCACAAAGCGCCTGCCTGTATGCCTCAACGGATAGCGCCACCCAGGCCAATGCCCCCTGGCTGGTACGCCTGGAAGCCGACAGCGACGTACGCCAATGGCTGGAAAACCTGCCCCAGGATCAGCACTGGGGGATTCTGCTGCAATCCAACGCCACCCTCAAGCAACTGCGCAGCCACCTGCGCAAGTTCACCATGCTATGGACGCCCGCCAACGACCAGGCCCCGGTGTACTTCCGCTTTTACGACCCCCGGGTAGCGCTGGATATGAGCCAAGCCCTGGAGCCCTGGAAGCTGGCGGCTTTTATGGCGCCACTCGAAACGGTGATAGTGCCTGCCTCGCCTTTAATGGTGTTCCCCCCTGAGCTGACATTAATCCCCGAGATTGAGCTTGACGCCAATGCCAGTGAGGTGAACGGGCGCCTAGTGCGCATCGCCCTTAGTGACGATGCCCGCGCCGCCAACGGCCAGGGGCGGCAGTTTGTGATAGGGCAGGCGGAGTACCAGCACTTTGGTGCGCTTGCACAGTCACGGGCGAGCCAAGCTCTCGCGCGGTCACTCAAAGAACGCTACTCCCAGGTATCCGAAGGTGAGCGGATGCGTGCGGTTATCGACGCCACACAGCTAGGGAAGCGGTATGGGCTTGCCTCTAAAAAGCAGATCCAAACCCTGGTCATCTGTGTGCTGGAGGTGGGCACTGATTTTGCCCAGCGCCACCCCGATGCTCAGCGGATACTCGGCAACGCAAAGCTAGCTGGCTGGCGGAAGTGCCAGTTACTGGAAGAGTGGCTACCCCGAGGGTGTATACGGCATGCGCTATTGGCCCCCTATCAACAAGCGGGTGAGCATGAAGACAACTATCGGCCCATCGCTGACGAGGAACGCCCATGAGCTATCAACCCAGTATTGAAGACATTGCGTATTTAGCGCAAAACCAACCGGAGCGCTTCTCCAGCCCCGCGACCACGCTAAGATCGATCCAGAACGCTATGCAGGCAGACGACGTTCAGCGTGAAACACTGGAGGCGATGACGGCCCAAAACCACTACAACAACTTCTTGGCAAATGGTGGGGAAGCACTCACAGAAAGCCCAATTCCCCCTATGCCTTTACCCGTGCTTGAAGGGAGACCCCAAGCTCAAGATCCTGAATTCGGTGCACCCTGTACCGTATGTGCATCACAAACCCCCTGTATCGAGAAAGTTGAGGTGGTATGTCACACCCACGCCAAGAGGAATCAGCGTGTGATTCTGCAAGGTGAAAACGAGTTAGTTGATACCGAGTGCAAAATTTATTTTGTCGCTGATAAGTTCGTAACGGGGGAAGGAACCCTTGAAGACTTTTTTGAGGGCACACAGCTTAAAGATGAAGGGAATGTAGCGATAACGCTGGCCGATGACTGCTCGCACGGGCAGCACACGCTATATTGGATCGACGAACTTAACGGCACTGAGCTTCCCCCAGGAGCGACCACGACCCTCGACTTTACGGCGATGACCCGGCCAGTGTCGCCTATTACAATACCCAGTGTGCTCATTGGCCTTGTGCCGACGGATGCTGAGCTTGCGCTTAAAGTGGCCGTCATGCTGCTGAATATGATGATGAACCGCGCGGCCATGGTAAATGAGCAGACCTTCCGTATCACCTATGATGGCACTAATGACTTTACCTTTACGGCGGTGACGCTGCCGCAACTGAAGTTCGATGGCTTGATAACGGTGGCACCACCCAGTGTTGACACGCGCTCGGTAGAAAAAAAAGAAGGGCAAGAGGTGGCCGCTCAACAGAACATGGGGCCGCGCGTAAGGAAAATCACAGAACGCCAAGGCTGGGGCTTTCACGCTGACTTAACCTTTGTCTGTGGCAGTCACAACGACACAATAACAGTGGGTACTAGCCCAAGTGACACCGTAACCTACGACACTGGCCCCTCGATGCGACGGGCAGAGAACCAGCGCCAACAGCAAAACACAGTTGAGCGCTTTATCGGTACTCTTACCAATGCGTCGCAACGTATCGCCAGCAGTCTCAGTGGCACAGAGAGTAATGGCAGTCAGTTGTTCAGTTTCTACACCCGTGGGCCTGAATTGATGTTAGGCGCCACTACTGAGCAGGCCGAGGAGGAGGGAGCCCCTGGGGCAACCTGGAAAATCACTCCCGGACTTTCAATCGCCTACGAGTGCGGTATCAACATTGATATCTATCAAGCTCTCAAAAAAGCAATAGAGGTTGTGGGAGGTTCTTGGCGGGGCTGGGTTACTCCTACGGGGATAGCCGCTCGTTCCCTACTTGCTTTCCTAAACGATGCCGAAAAAGGCAGAGAGACTTGGGCTCTCAGCTATCAGTTTGCGCCCTATTTGTATATGGAGGTTGGCTTAGGAGTTGGCCCTCAGCCCACGGAGGAAACGCTCGGCAATCATATGCTCCGCGCTGACTTTAACTACAAGAAAGGCCGGCTTGAAAATCCAGATGGGCAAATTAGTATCACCCTGAAAGCCGTCATTGCCGGAGGAATGATGGGCTACTACGACCACTTATGGACCGAGAGAACCGTCTTCAATTACGGGGCCGAGGTGTCGACCAGCGGCAGTATCACGATTGCCATCGAAAACGACCAATGGGGCTACCAGCTTTCCCACACCGGTGCGGTGGTACGTGTGCAGGGCTATAAAAAAGGGGATGTAACTGAGCGCGATAGCCAATCTTCTGATGGTGGTCGAAGCCGACAAACCCAGCACAGCAGTGCCAAGACGGTCGAGACCGAGGATGGCACCCGCTGGGTAGCGGATGGTACCACTCGCGCCTACCGCCTGGCAGACAGTTGGACGGGAGCTTTTCATGCATTCAACAACGGAGATTAACATCGTCAAATGAAACCACTTATCGCACTTATTCTATCGGCATTACTCAGTATGGAGACTCAGGCAATGGCACAGGAAACCGAGTATCAGTTTGGCGTTCGCTGGAGCGTTAATGGGTTAGCATCTTCGATTGACGTACAAGACATCATGCTTAATTTTTCTGGTACACCGAGCAATCTCGATACACGGTTGCCTATCTCCCAATACATAAAGAATGGCAAGAATACCGTCAAGTTATATACATGGCCGCTTGAGTATGAGGCTGATCATGAGCTGCGCGTATCACTGCTGTATTGGGAGCCCGGTCAAAATCCTAACACTGAAGCCAGCACCGCCTTTGAAGTCGTTATGATGCCTGGCGTGGAAGACGCCAAGCCCGAGATAGTGTCAACAGACTCTGATGCTCCTTTGCAGCCACTACAAAATGACATTCGCTTTAGTCGTGATGAAGACAACGATACGCTAGAAGTTAACTTCAACAACCGCCAACCGATGCCTACTTGGTGCTGGGAAGAAGGCGATGTACTAAACGACAATGATGCCACCCGGGATAGCCTGACTCGTGAATACCGCCGACTGCATGCGTTGTTTGCCGCAGGCGATAACGATGCCCTGTTAGCGGCCGCATCGACAAGGACACAAGAGCTTGCTCTGGCCTCAAGCACCCCAGAAGACTACGTGCGGGATAGGTTTAGCTACAATCTGTACTTCGATAACCCGGATCTCTACCAGTTAGACGACTTCCCAGAAGAGCCCATGACGTTAAACTTGGGTGCAGATAATCGCGTGGCATGGCTGACCACAAAAGGAGTAAGTGAGCCCATCCGTTTTAATAATGTTTTACAAGAGGGGCGTTTAAGTTATGTCAGCCTCTACTTCATCCGCCGTGATGGCCAGTGGGAAATCTGCCGATGAAACCCGTTGCCCGCAAAGGCGACCTACACCGCTGCCCGATTCCCGGCCACGGCACAACGGAAATAGTCTCCGGTTCGCCCTCTCAGGTAGAGGGTCAGCCCGTGGCGCGGGTGGGTGATAAAACCGGCTGCGGCGCTACTATTATTGAAGGTTCCAGCCACTCCAACCACGATGGTAAGCCCACCGCCTATTTGGGCTGCAAAACCGATCATGGTGGCGAGATTATTACTGCGTCGAGCAGTGCCAAGGTGCAGTCCTAGTTTTATTGGGAATACGAGGAGAGAAGTTTTGAAAGGAGTCATTGGCCGATTAGTGGCAGGCACTTTATTTGGAAAACAGGGCGCTGTTCGTCTTGCCATTTTAATATCAATATTCAAAGCAGGGGCAGTTAATGGTTAGCCTTTTAAATGTTAAGAAAGGATACGGCCTTTTCTTTATATTTGGTACCTGTGGTTTTTTCATCGGTCTATTCTTATTTTTTGGTTTGGTGATGATTCCTTTTTATGATTACGGGCGCAGTATGTTCTGGGATAAAGTGCCCACTGTTATTTTAGAAAAGGATATGGTGAAAGTGTCAGGGGGAAGACGGTATTCATCTCCGAGTTATATGCCTGAAGTCAGCTATACGTATACATATGAAGGAAGTCGGTATGTTAGTAATAATGTCAGTAACTATGACAATGTTTTAGCTAAAGATCCCAACTGGCTTGATCGCGAACTTGAGCATTCTAGGCAAGGTGTGAATACATTCGTTGCTTGGGTTAATCCTTCAAACCCAAGCGAGTCCTATCTTGTGAGGAGTATTTGGAAGGGCACTACGTTTTTAGGCACATTGATGGGCGTAGTGTTCGCTTTTGTGGGTCTAGTGTTAGTGCGCATGTCTTTATTGAAGGCTAATTAAATATAGCTTTTTGTTTGTTAATAATATTGCCAGTGGAGCGGTTGTCAATAAATGCCTAATTAATATGGTCATGGCGATTTTTAAAAGGTATAATTAGCTTTTGTCGGTTAGTATCGTGAGAATTGTTGTTGCAGGAAAAGTCGCGTTACTGCTGCTTTTCTTTTACTTGATTCGAAGGAGTGAATTTTGAATATATCACGCTGTCTTGCTTTCTCGTCTGTCCTGTTACTTGCTGCATGTGGTGATAGTGTTCCTGAAGCAACTGATGAACAGCTGGTTTCATTGCTGGGCGAGCATGACGAGGCCTATGGGCAGCCGTTGCCTCCCCGCATTTTGAGCAATACAGAAGATTGCGTGCGCCTGCTTGCAGGGCTGGAAGATGAAATCGTCCAAGATATCCCGGATGAGTATCTTGGAAGGATCAAAGCTGACTGTCGCACGGATCTACGTGACAGGCTTCAAGACAGCGAGCTAAACCCAATGGGCATAGAGCTTTCACACTTTGAAAACAGGGAACTGGGAGAGAGAGTCAGCGAACTTGCACAACCATCCCGCGATGCAGCTCAGCAGGCTAGAAATGAGGCAAGAGAAGCTAAGCAGAAAGCTGATGCCGAAGTGAGAGAAGCAGAGCAACAGGCTAAAATTGATGAGGCACAAGAGAAAATAGCGACTCTTCAATCCTCGCTGGATGATCGCCTGGAGGAGTTTGCACAATTATGCGCTGAGTTTATGGAATCGCGTCAGTCGGCATTCGACCAGGATATTACGGTGCCTAGCCATTTGAGGTGGACTACTCCCAGTGTTTGTAAGAATAACTTTACACAACGAGTAAGTTCGCAGATTGAAAATGTGAGCGAGCGTCTTGCAACTTTAGAGCCTGGTAGCGGGATGTTTGGGCCATCAATTCCATATTTTGGTATGGCTGACGCAGAGTACCTGGATGCTCAGAAAGAAGATCTTGAAAGTAAAGTTCAGGAAGTTAATCAGTTATTGAGTGAGTGATTATCATCAAGTAAAGACCGTGATTTTGTTTGAGAAAACGGATCACAGCAGCGTGATTCTTAGCGCCTCGAGTAGAACCAAGGTGCAGCCGTAGCGCTTATTCGAAACGATGGATATACCAGGAGAGATGTCTTGAAAGGGGCCGTTGGGCAGTTAGTAATAGGCGCATCATTTGGGGAATGTGGTGCTTATCAATTGAGTAGGTAAAAATTCTGGGTGTAAGAACAATGGGCAGCCTGCGCTGGCTGCCCTTTTATTATAGCTTCAAACCTAGGCCGGGCAGCTTTGCTGTAAATCCATCGCGGCTTCGTAGATTTCATTGGCAGCGCCGCCAATTTCCTTCAAGTAATCATCAATGGTCTGCTGTAACACTGGGCCCCATTCAGGATCTTCGAGGGCGTCTTCGATGACGACAAACTCATGCCCCGCTTCAACGGCCTCTTCACGGCCTTGGCGTATCATCTCGTCGTAAACCTCCGCCGCACGAAGCGACCACTCTAAGCCGCTATGGTCATCAATTACTTGCTGCAAATCAGCTGGCAGGCTGTCGTAACTGCGCTGACTCATGGTGGCGAACAGGGAAAGGTCATACAGGGGCACTTCGGTGTGGTACTGCGCCAGTTCGTTCAGCCGGAAAGTCTTCATGCCTTCCCAGTTAAAACTTAGGCCGTCGACGACGCCGCGCTGCATGGAGGTAAACACATCCGGTGCTGGCATGCCCACCGCCTGGGCACCGAGTCGCTCGAACATATCACCCACCACTGGCGTAGGGCGGCGCAGGCGAAGCCCCTCGAGATCAGCGGGTGTTTCAATAAGCTGATCTTTGGTGTGGAGGTAACCTGGGCCGGTGGTAAACAAGAACAGCGGGCGTGTGTCGGCGTACTCCTGTTCAAAATGCCCCTGATCGTAAAGCGACTGGAGAATGCAGGCCCCTTGACGGGCGCTTGATGACACGCCCGGCAGTTCGACGACTTGTGTGAGCGGAAAGCGGCCGGCGGTATAGCCCTGGGCAGAAGCGCCTATGTCGGCGATGCCCATCACTGCGCTTTCGTAGGTTTGAGCCGATTTCGCCAGCGTTTGGCTGGGGAATACTTCTACTTTCAGCTCCCCATTCGACGCCTCTTCGACGCTTTCAGCCCAGGCCTGAAACAACTCACGGTCTATCATGGAGCCGCCCGGCCAGACGTGCGCCACGCGAAGTGTGGTACTGGCTTCCACGGCGGGGGCCACGAATGAAACGGCGAACACGCCAAACAGGGTTGCCTTGGCTAGGTGGGTGGGTAGTTTTTTCATTGTCGTTATCCTGATTGCTAGTCGATGGGGCACGTTTTTATGATTGTTTTTGAAACTGTTTTTGAAGCTGTTTTTGAAACTTTGTTTGAGACGGTTTAAAGATCCAATACAAGGGTTTTGCTCTTGGCTCTGGAGCAGCAGGGCGTGAATTGATCGTTGGCCGCGTGCTCATCGTCATCCAGGTATAAATCCCGGTGGTCGGGTTCGCCTTCGAGCACCCGGGTGAGGCAGGTGCCGCATACTCCCTGCTCGCAGGAGACCATGATGTCGATGCCATTTTCAGCCAGCACTTGGTAGACGGTTTTATCGGCAGGCACGGTAAAGGCCGCGCCGCTGCTGGCGATGCGTACCTCGAAGCTGCCATCGTCTTCGGTGACTGTATCAGCACCGGCAAAGTACTCGGTGTGCAGTTGGTCGGCTGGCCAGCCGCACTGTTTACCTGTTGATAGGACGGCGTTAATAAATCCGCTAGGGCCGCAGACGTAGACCTGGGCATCAGCCTCCGGCTCACTCAGCAGCTTTTCCAGGTCTAGGGTTGAGGACGCGGTGTCATCGTCCAGGTAGAAGTATGCTCTATCGGCGAAGCTTGACGTTTTGATTCGTTCGCGGAAGGCCATGCGCTCGGCGGAGCGGGCGCAGTAGTGCAGTTCGAAATCTGCATCGGTGCGCGCTAAACGCTCTGCCATACACAGCAATGGCGTGATGCCGATCCCGCCCGCCAGCAGATAAGTGCGTTTAGCTGGCTTAAGCGGGAAGTGATTTTTAGGGGCGCTGATGAGTAGCAGGCTGCCCACTTTAATCTCATCGTGCATGGCGATGGAGCCTCCTCTGGAGGCTTCATCTCGCAATACGCCGATCAAGTAGCGATCCCTCTCCTCAGAGTGATTGCACAGCGAGTATTGCCGGATCACCCCCTCTTTCACCTGCACGTCAATATGGGCGCCTGCGCTGAAGGGGGGGAGCGGTCGGCCGTGCGGGTCGGCAAGCTCAAAGGTGGCAATGCCTAGCGCCTCCTCATGGCGAGCTTTTACCTCAACAATAAGCGATAGAGAGGGGTGGCTCATGCCGTTGCCTCCTGGGGTTGCTCGGCCTGCTCCTCTTTTAAGATTCGATCAATAATGCGGCGCGCCTGTACGCCCCCGCCGTCAATATTGAGTTTCAGCAGTTGGCGCTCGGGGTAGCGCAGCAGGTTGCGCTGTTGGGCTTCGAGCATCTCAAGATCTTCTTCGAAGATCTTGCCCTGGCCCTCGCGGATCTTGTCGGTGAGTTCTTGATCTTCCGGCTTGAAGTTGCGGGCCATGCCCCAGAAGTACCAGATAGAGGTATCGCTCTCAGGAGTGATAAAGTCGACCACGATACTGGACGCTCTCACATCTGCCGGTGCTTTAGCGCCGCCATTGCCCGCGTGGGCCACGCCGACTTCGATTAATACGTGGCTGGGAGGCGTAAAGCGGCAAATTTGCCAGCGGTCTACGGGGACGTCATCAGCAAGTCCGTTGCCACGCAGAGCGGCCTGCCAGAAAGGCGGCGCGGGGATATTCTTCATCTCGCGGCTGGTGATCACTTCGCTGCCGTTAACCGTCGTTTCTGGGGCGGCTTCCTCTATCTCCGGCTGGCCGATGCTGGAAGCGTGCACATAGGTCTCATGGGTAAGATCCATAAGATTGTCGATCATCAGGCGATATTCACACTGAATATGGTAGAGGCCGCCGCCATACGCCCAGTCGGGGTTGTTGGCCCAGTGCAGCTCGGGGATCAAAGCGGCGTCGGCCTTATCCGGATCCCCCGGCCAAATCCAGATGAAGCCGTGGCGCTCTTCAACGGGGTAGGCGCGATTGCTTGGAAAGCCTCGAACCCGCTGGCCGGGCATGCTGTCGCATTTGCCGCTGCAGTTCATTTCAAGGCCGTGGTAGCCGCACACCAGCTTGCCATCACGCACGAAGCCCAAGGAGAGCGGCGCGCCACGGTGGGGGCAAAAGTCCTCTACGGCGGCCACGCGATTCTCGTCACCGCGGAAGAAAACTAGTTGTTTATTGCAAATAGTACGACCAAGCGGTTTCTCTGTAAGCTCTTCTGGGGTGCAGGCGACGTACCAGGTATTTAAAGGAAACGAGGTTTGTTGCGTCACGGGAAGCTCCTTTTTAGTATTGTTTATTTAGTGCCGTATTGCTTTATTGGATCCAAATTAAATGCCGGGAAGGTTTTTGCAGTCAACCTATACTTTTGTAGAGCATGCTAGCTAATAGCAAAATTATTGTTGATATGAGAGAAAATTAAATGAGTAACAACGATAAAAATGTCGTCGGTCGACTTCGAAAACTAATCGGTGAGGGGCGCTATTCTCCGGGGGATCGCCTGGGTGAAGTCGCTGTAGCGGAGCAGCTTGGGGTCTCAAGAACCCCTGTTCGTCTGGCTTTTCGCACATTAGAGCAAGAGGGGTTGCTCCAGCAGGCGGGCAAGCGCGGGTTTATGGTGCGCGAGTTTACCCAAGCCGATGTGCACTGTGCCGTTGAAGTTCGCGGGGTGCTGGAGGGCCTGGCCGCTCGGCATTTGGCTGAGCAGGGGCTGCCACCTGACGTCGATAAAGAGTTGAGTTTTTGGATCCAAAAAGGAAAAAAGCTAATCGCCAAAGGATACCTTGTAGAATCCGATATCAATCAATGGAGTGAGCTTAATGCTCATTTCCACGGCATTATCATTCACTCTATCGGTAGCGGTGTCGTGGCAGATGCCATTGCACGAAATAATCACTTACCTTTCGCTGCGGCCGACTCGATCATCATTGATAGCGATGACCTGGAGCGAGAGTTTAAAAAGCTGCAGTTAGCACAGTTTCATCATGAGCTTATATTTCAGTCACTTAAGCGGGGAGAGGGGGCTAGGGCAGAAATGCTAATGCGCGAGCATGCGCTGATCGGGCTGCGTTACCCTGAGCTACTGGCCGATTCTGAATAAAAAGGCGACTTATTTAGTTACACTATATAATTAAACCAAAGTATTAATAATACAAAATTATTTATATTCAATATCTTATATAAATTTTAAGATGCATAGCCTCCATTTTAATTGACAGATGGAGGTTTTTTTCGCAGCTTTGGTACGTAATGCGGATCAGCGTTCGCATTGAGAATAATTACAACTAACCATTACGACCAAAAGCAGAGACAGACAATGAAAATTAACCACTTTGTTGCATGCGCCCTTCTCGCTCCCTGTGCGCTTGCTGTCCAGGCCCATGCGTTTGATGTGGTAGAAGCCGGACAGCCTATCGTGACCGGTGAGCCAAGCCGTGTAGGCCCACCCTGGAATCATCGATCAACGATTAATATTCCAGGCACCAAAACCGATATCGCCTTTGGGGGGTACGTTAAGCTCGATGCGTTTTACGACTTCGACTACGACCTGGGCACATCAACGGATCCTTACGCCGTTATGAACCCTGGCAATCGAACCGATGGTCGAACCAGCTTTACGGCCTATGAGTCCCGCCTGAATTTCCGTACCCACACCGCGACTGACTATGGGCGTTTAACCACTTACTTCGAAGGGCATTTTGTGCCCGATGGTAAATTTGGGTTGCGCCATGCGTATGGTGAGCTGAACGGTTTTCTCGCCGGGCAAACATGGTCAAATTTCATGAGTTTCGTGGGCGGGACACGCACCTTGGCTCTCGGGGATCCTAAGGGCTACGCCTTTGAGCGGCAGGCACAGCTGCGCTATACCCAGCCTGTCGGGGAAGGCAGTTTCTCTGTTGCCTTGGAGAATCCCACCACGGTCATTGCCCGCAATGATGCTTCAGTGGCCGATGGGGAGAGCCAGCTTCCCGATTTGACGCTGCGCTATGAATATAAGCGTTTATTTGCGCTCTCCGGGATAGCGCGTCAACTTTCGACCAATAACATCACCAATACCATTGATGATGAAGTCACTGGCTACGGGGTGCAGGCGCAGTTCAATTTGCCCTTTAATGCGTCAACCAGCTTGCGCGGCAGTGCCACCTACGGTGAGGGGATTGGTAACTATATGGGCAACCCTGGCAATGTAGGGCACCGCAACGCACCTGACGTCTATGTGCAGGGTAACAACCTAGAAACGATTGAAACCCGGGCGTTTGGTCTCTCTCTTAACCATTACTGGACGGATAGCTGGTTCAGCTCTGTGGGTGTTTCGCGGCTTGAACAAGATTTACCCGCAGCCTATGGCAATCATTTCGAAACGCTCGACTACGGGTTTGCCAATGTGATTTGGGATGTTACCGACCGCATGTCAGTAGGTCTTGAGTACCAGCATGCTGATATCGAGCAGGGGAATGGGGTCTCCAATGATGCGAGTCGCCTTCAGGCAAGTGCTACCTTCCAATTCTAGCGAGATAGCGGTATTGGTGATGTAGGTGACTGACGACTGTTTCGACCAAGCTTTAGGCTGGCATTTCGCCAGCCTTTTTGATGCGGGTATAGCGGAATCGTTTAATAAAGGCTCTTCTAGGATGCCTGTCTGTAAAGCAGGTTCTTAGAGGTGTCACTTAGCCATCCTGGCATTGATTCAGGCTTATGAAGGTGCTGGCAGGATAATGCGTGGATCCTGGGGTGGCTCAGCGTAGAGGCATGCCACGAGATCCGAGTAGCGCTCGCGCACTAGCCGTTGGTTCACCGAGCCTTTATCGGTCAGTTCGCCACGGTCAACGGAGAGCGGTTGGTTGAGCAGTAGCAGGCGCTCCAGCCGCATAGAGCTTGACTGGCCGTGGCAGTGGGTTGCCAGGCGCTGGGCGAACCACTGATGCAGGTTGGCGTTTGTGGCCAGAGCGTCAAGAGGAGTGCCCACTTTGCCAAGCTGATGCTCACAGGCAGGAAGGTTCAATACGACGATGCCCGTCAGGTAGTCGCGCCCTTCGCCGACCACCACGATGTCCTGTACCAGAGGGGCAAAGTGTTCCACAAGGTGTAGGCGCAGGGTGCCCACATTGACCCAGGTGCCGGTCACCAGTTTGAAGTTCTCGCTTAGCCGGCCGTCAAAGATTAGCCCGCGCTCGGGGTGGTCGGGGTCAATGAGGCGCATGGCATCCCCGGTGCAGTAGTAACCTTCGTGGTCAAACGCTTCGCTGGTTCGCTGCGAATCGCGCCAGTAACCTGGGGTAATGTTGAGGCCCTTAAGGCGCGCCTCCCACTTATCGTCCGTTGCCACTAGTTTAAGCGCCATGCCCGGTACAGGCTTCCCGATCAACCCTGGTGTATCGCTGGGCTCTTCGGTGCAAAAGGCCAGACATGCTTCGGTGGAGCCGAGCCCTGTCAACATGGGAACGGGAGCTCCGCGAGTCTGTTTGCCTAACGCTTCCAGAGCGGCGCGCACATGGGCGGGTAGCACGGCGCCCCCGAAGTGTAGCATTTCCAGATCGCGGAAAAAGGCCTCACGCAGGGAGTCGTCGTTGCGCAAATGCTCGACCAGCGCTTCGAACCCCTTGGGGACATTGCAGTAAAATGTCGGCGACACCTCGCGGAGGTTCTCGATGGTGCGCTGAACCCCCTGAGGAGTGGGGTTGCCATCATCAATATATAAAGAGCCCCCATTGTGGATCGCCATCCCCAAAATCGTATTGCCGCCGAAGGTGTGGTGCCAGGGTAGCCAGTCTACTAATACCGGGGTGTGCTGCTCTAGAAAGCTCAGCCGTTTCGCTAGCATGGCTTGATTGCTACATAGCATACGATGGGTATTGATCACCGCTTTGGGCATGCCCGTCGACCCTGAGGTAAACAGTAGTTTGGCGATAGTGTCAGGCGTTACGCGGGCATGGGCACTCTCCACCGCGACAGTCGCTGGCGTTGCGGCGAGTGAATCAAAAGCCAGGGCTCGCTGAGCAGGCACCTTGGCCACACAGGTGACGCCACTATCGCAAACGGCCGCCAGTGCCCGGCTAAAGCGCGCCTCCTCATCGACAAATAGCATCCCCGGGGTCACCAGTTCCACCACATGCCGCAGCTTAACGAAATCTTCGGATAGCAGCGCGTAAGAGGGCGACACCGGCACGTAGGGAATGCCCACGTGCATGGCAGCACAGGCAAGCAGAGCGTGTTCGATGCTATTTCCCGATAGCACCATTAGCGGTCGCTCCGTCGACAGGCCATGATCAATCAGTGCTTGTGCCAGGCGGATCACTTGTGGCATTGCTTCATCGAAGGTTAGCGTTCGCCACGTGTGCCGACCCTCTTCGCGCTCTGCCAAAAAGGTATTCAGGGGTGTTTTGTTTGCCCAATGGGCAAGCCGCTGGGTCATGCTGTGTGGGTAAGAGGGAACATCGCCTCCGTGTAGTCGGAACTCTTGTAAGGTGTTAGTCAGCGGAGGGGGGAGTGACATGAATAGCTCCATAGCGAAAAATCTTGGATTTGTTGTGTGCTGTCATCTTGGCGAATATAGTTATAGTTGTTAACTAGATGATTAGCTAGGATGCTGATTTAAGACCATAGTTGTAATTATTTAAATGAGATAGGAATTAACGCATGGCCATAACTAAAAAGAGCGCTTCTATTCAACAAGTTGAGCCCGACGAAAAAGAGCCCACTTCTGTCGTCGGTCTAGTGCTTGAAAATCGCCTTGGTTACGCCTTGAGAAGGGCCCAGCTTGCTGTTTTTAAACATTTTAATGAGGCCATGCAGGAGCATGAAATACGTCCTGCCCAGTTCTCTTCGCTTGTGGTGATTGAAGGGTATCCCGGCATTACCCAAACCAATTTAGCCAAGGTGCTAGACATTGATCCTCCCAGAATCGTTAGCCTTATTAACAACCTGGAGGAAAGAGGGCTGGCTTTGCGGGTGCGCTGTAAGCGAGATAAGCGCTCCCACGGGATTTTTCTTAGCAAAAAAGGCGAAGCCTTGACCGGACAGCTAAAAGAGCTGGCTGAACAGAGCGATATCAATGCAACTCAATCACTTAGTGAAATTGAAAGGCGTCAGTTGCTGGCACTGTTAGTGAAAATATATACCTCGGATACGGACGAAGAATAAAACTTTAGGCGTATTTTTGTCGGCAATGCTTGCATGCTCTCTCAAAGACAATTACTTATATTAAGTAACTAGTTTGGTTGTGACGGTCTCGCGGTGTATCGCGCAAGGTGGGTTTCAACCATACAGCGAATTCCAAAAACAAGAGACGAAACGATGAGCAGCTTAGCGACGGTACCGACAATCGGCACTGCATTGATGCGCCGTAGCCTTGAGATACCCTGTAGGGTTGCCGCGATAAGCGGCGGATTATTAATCACAGCACTCGCTATCATCACCGTCGTTAGCATTCTTGGCCGGTGGGTAGCCAGTGCACCAGTGTTAAGCGATATAACCATGCTGGCGTGGGTGGGGCCCATCGCTGGCGATTACGAGCTGGTGGAAATGGGCACTGCCATTGCCGTTTTTCTGTTTTTACCTTACTGCCACCTTCGCGGCGGGCATGTCACGGTGGATCTCTTGGTCATGCATGCGCCGCCCATGTTTCAGCGCTTGCTCGCTATTGTCGCCGAAACGCTCTTTTTGGTAGTAGCTGGGTTAATGACCTGGCGCCTCTATCACGGCTTGCTCGATAAACGCCGCTATATGGAAACCAGCATGCTGCTGGATATACCGCTCTGGTGGGGGTATATCGGCGGACTGGTGGGTTTCGCGCTGTTGACGCTGGTCTGCCTGTATCGCACCTGCGATGCGTTTACTTACAGCCCGCAACAGCCCGGTTCGACTCAAGCTCAAGTTAAAGAAAACTCCGCCCAAGGAGACCTGTGATGACACCTCTCACTTTGGGCGCCAGCGGTTTTGTAGTCCTGCTATTGATGATGGCTACGCGTATTCCTATCGGCCTGGCCATGCTGGTGGTCGGTGCCGTAGGCATGATGCTGATCACCGGCCCGATGGGCATTTTAAATGGCTTAAAGTCACTTCCCTACGAACACTTTTCCAGTCATACGCTATCCATCATTCCACTGTTCCTGCTTATGGGGCAGTTTGCGGCGAGAGCCGGCCTTTCCCGGGCCATGTTCCAGGCGGCCAATGACTGGCTGGGCCACCGTCGTGGTGGACTGGCGATGTCCACGATTGGCGCCTGTGGTGCGTTTGGAGCCATTTGCGGCTCTTCGCTGGCGACCGCCGCCACCATGACCCAGGTGGCACTTCCCGAGATGGAACGCCAGGGCTATCGCGGTAGCTTGGCGACCGGCGCATTGGCAGCTGGCGGTACCCTGGGGATTCTGATCCCTCCCTCGGTGGTGCTGGTTATCTACGCGATCCTGGCCGAACAGAACATTAACGAAATGTTTGCCGCTGCGTTGGTGCCGGGGTTGTTAGCGGTGTTCAGTTATATGCTCGCCATCTCGCTGTACGTGCGATTTTTTCCTGACAGTGCGCCGAGTAAGGCAAAAGCTTCTCGCGGCGAGCGTTGGCGCTCACTGCTGGAGGTGTGGCCAGGAGCAGCGATCTTTATCGTAGTGATTGGGGGCATCTATACCGGCGTCTTTACGCCGACCGAGGCTGCCGCCGTGGGTGCGGTCGCCACCGGTGCCTTGGCAATAACACGAGGCGGCCTGCGTTGGAGCGGCCTGCGGGACTGCGTTCTTGAAACCGCGGTGACCTCGGCGATGATCTTCTTCATCGTGCTCGGTGCCAGTATCTTTAATAGCTTCCTTGCCCTGACTCAACTGCCGCAAATCACTGCAGGCTGGATTGTGGGGCTCGAGATCAGTCCCTGGGTGGTACTGGCGGGCATTCTGTTCTGCTATTTGGTACTTGGCTGCTTTATGGACAGCCTCTCGATGATCCTGCTCACCGTGCCTATTTTTCTGCCCATCGTCACCGGGATGGACTTCGGTATGCCCGCAACCGATGTGGCGATATGGTTCGGCATTTTAGCGCTGGTGGTCGTTGAGGTCGGCATGATCACGCCGCCAGTGGGGCTGAACATCTTCATTATCCACTCCATGGCCCCGCGTATTCCCTTAACGGAGACCTTTAAAGGCATTCTGCCTTTTTTAGCGGCCGACCTTATTCGCATTATTTTGCTGGTGCTCTTCCCCGCCATCTCGCTTGGCTTCGTCTACTTAATCAATTGACCAAGGGAGTTCGACATGTCTCGTGATGCATCCCAGCGAATACCGACAGCAACTTTTATCGCGCGCTTAACGGTCGACGTCGCTACCCCGCTGGAGCTCGGTGAAAACCCTCAGGGCAAGCGTCGCTTCATTGCGATCACTGGCGGTCAGGTGCGTGGTGAGCGGTTGAACGGCGTGGTTCTGCCTGGTGGCGGGGACTGGCAGACCCTGCGTACCGATGGGGTGGCCGAACTGCATGCCCGCTACTTTCTAGAAACCGATAGTGGCGAGCGCATCGAAGTCGAAAACATCGGGTTTCGGCACGGCTCGACTGAAGTCATGCAGCGCCTTCAGCGCGGGGAGCCCGTTGCCCCAGAGGAGTATTACTTTCAGACCACGCCGCGCTTTTATACCTCCAGCTCGGACTACGCCTGGCTAACACGCACGATCTTTATCGGCGCTGCCGAGCGTACCCGGGAGAACGTTTTGATTGATTTATTCGCGGTGAATTAAAGCGCCGTGCTCAGTCGCTTAACCATTGACCACAGCCAACATAACAAACACAACGAGGTACTTTTTATGACACAGCAGGCAACCCCAAGGCTACACCGGCGTTTACTCGCACTTGCCATCTCCATGCCTCTTGTCTTGAGCGTTGGGCAGGCCAGCGCCCAGGAGGCCGAGTACACGCTTAGGCTGCATCATTTCTTCCCGTCTTCGGCACCCGTTCACCAGGAGTACTTTATTCCCTGGAAAGAGGCCATCGAGGAAGAGTCCAACGGGCGTTTGGAGGTTGAACTCTACCCTTCAATGCAGCTGGGCGGCACGCCTCCCTCGCTCTATGACCAGGCGAAAGACGGCCAGGTGGATATTATCTGGACTGTATTGGGCTATAACGCCGGTCGCTTCCCTAGGGCAGAGGTCTTCGACTTACCGTTTATACCGACCACAGGCGCTGCGACCAGCCAGGCAGCTCATGAGTATGCAATGACTTACATGCAGGATGAGTTAGCGGGCGTATACCCGATTGCTGTCCATACTCACAGCCCTGGTGCACTGCACACCAAAGAGACGCGGATTGAATCACTCGACGATATAGAGGGGCTAAAAATGCGTGGCCCCAGCCGGCTGGTGAACCGTTACCTTGCCAAGCTGGGCGCTGAGCCCATTGGTATGCCGGTCGCTCAGGCGCTGGAAGCATTATCACGGGGTGTTCTCGATGGAACGGTGATCCCCTTTGAAGCGATTACCGCCATGGGATTAGCCGATATTACTACCGAACATACCGTCTTCAGCGGTGATAATGCGCTCTATACCACGATGATGATCGTGGCGATGAATCAGCGTAAATACGACGAGCTGCCCGCCGATCTGCAAGCGATTATCGACGCTCACTCCGGCATCCAGGAGGCCCGCAAAATAGGTCAGATCATGGATGACGCCGACCAGGTACAGATCCAGGCCATCCAAAATGGCGAGCAGCCCGGCACCATTACCCAGCTTGATAGTGAGGAGACTGCCCGGTGGCAAGCCGTGGGCCAGGAAGTGGCTGACGAGTGGATCGCCGATGCCGAAGAGAAAGGACTCGATGGCGAAGCGCTATATAACGATGCCAGACAGTTAATCGACAAGTTCACCGCTGAGTAAGTTGCTAAGCAGCCGCTTTCCAATCAGTAGTTTTTTAATAAATAGCTTTTGAATAAATAGCTTTATAAGTCGTTTGATAAAACCCAAGGAGTAAGAGATGAGCAAATACCAAGATCGCTGGCAAACCGTAAAGGTTAACGTTGAAGAGGGCATCGCCTGGGTGACTCTGAATCGCCCTGAAAAGCGCAACGCCATGAGCCCGACGCTCAACCGTGAAATGATCGATGTGCTGGAAACTATCGAGCTGGATCAGGAGGCCCACGTACTGGTCTTGACCGGCGAGGGCGAATCCTTTTCCGCCGGTATGGATCTTAAAGAGTACTTCCGCGAGATCGACGCCAGCCCCGAGATCGTTCAGGTCAAGGTACGCCGCGACGCCTCTACTTGGCAGTGGAAGCTACTGCGCCACTACGCCAAGCCTACCATCGCCATGGTCAATGGCTGGTGCTTTGGCGGGGCTTTCTCGCCGCTGGTGGCCTGCGATTTGGCGATTGCCGCCGACGAGTCGGTTTTCGGCCTCTCCGAAATCAACTGGGGTATTCCCCCCGGCAACCTGGTCAGCAAAGCCATGGCCGATACCGTGGGCCACCGGGAAGCGCTCTACTACATCATGACCGGGGAAACATTTACTGGCCCCCAGGCAGCCAAGATGGGGCTGGTTAACAAAAGTGTACCGCTGACCGAGCTACGCGAAGCCACTCTCGAGCTGGCCGCTACGCTGCGCGACAAGAACCCTGTTGTGCTGCGTGCTGCCAAGATCGGCTTCAAAATGTGCCGCGAACTGACCTGGGAGCAGAACGAAGAGTACCTCTACGCCAAGCTCGATCAGGCGCAGCAGCTTGACCCCGAGCAGGGCCGTGCCCAGGGGCTCAAACAGTTCCTCGACGACAAGAGCATCAAGCCAGGGCTGGAGAGCTACCAGCGATAAGTGCTGCATAACAATAATTGCCACCCTTTGAACGAGAGGCAGTCATGGATATTAATCTGTTAATTGGCAGGGAGCGCTGTGCCGCTCATCAAGACGCGACCATTACTCGCCATAACCCGCTTACCGGTGACGTCGTCACCCAGGCAGCGGCGGCATCCGCTAGTGATGCTGCTCGGGCAGTCGAGGCGGCTGCAAAGGCTTTCCCAGCTTGGTCTGCAACTGGCCCC
>NZ_LXRG01000108.1 GCF_001651035.1 Halomonas sp. ALS9 | reverse complement strand
GCACGCGCGTTCCCCGAAAAACCCTACCCTAACGGGACGGCTGTCGGGGTGACGTGGCTGTCAGGGTTAGATTTTGAAATCAAGGTGATAGCCAGACTGCCCGAGTAATCAGGGATACAGTTCAAGCCCCTATTCGTTGCGACGACGGGGCGTTTCTGCCCGCTGCCTTCGGAGAAGGTATGACCTTTTCAGTTTGCCATTTGACGAAGAGCGGGACTTCGTATT
>NZ_LXRG01000107.1 GCF_001651035.1 Halomonas sp. ALS9 | reverse complement strand
GGGGGGCCGCGGGGTCGCCGACCGCGCGGGGATGGCCCAGGTAGGGCGGGTCGCTGCCCATCAACGGCTATGGCTGGAAGCGCGGCTCTCGCTAGGCCTGCCCAGCACGCCGCTGCACGGTGTTGAGCTCAGCGTGATCTCCGGCAATCTGGTGACTGCCAAGCCGTTAGGCGTACGCGAAGGGGTCGATTTCGACCACAGCGGCGAAGTGCGACGGGTGCGTGC
>NZ_LXRG01000106.1 GCF_001651035.1 Halomonas sp. ALS9 | reverse complement strand
GCTAAAAGGAAATAGGTATTTACCGCCGATCATTGCTGTACCGGTCGTCATGGCGATCATTTTGAGTAATTAGCGACGATTCATGACAGGTTCCCCCGCTTAAGCTCTTCCACGGCATAATCCACCGCCCGAGCGTTAAGTGCCATGTAGGTCAAAGATGGGTTCACGCAAGAGGATGACGTCATGCAGGCACCATCCGTCACTAACACAT
>NZ_LXRG01000105.1 GCF_001651035.1 Halomonas sp. ALS9 | reverse complement strand
CGTGTCCCGCGTGGCCGTGGTCATGTCCGCGATCCTCCCCCATGAGGGATCGTCCCCGTGCAGGCGGGGACCACTGAATTGTCCACAGGTTCCCTGCGGCCCCTTGTCCCGACCGATCGTTCGGTTACTCTAACTCCGTCCGTACGTCCCCGCCCGGCTCGATGAGGAGTTGGTCCGCCATGGCCGCCGCGCTCACCCCCCAGCAGCTGTCCGAGACCCACCGGCCCACGCTCGACCAGGCCCTCGACACGATCGGTACGCGCGCGTACTGGTCGCCGCACCCCGAGCACCCGAAGGCG
>NZ_LXRG01000104.1 GCF_001651035.1 Halomonas sp. ALS9 | reverse complement strand
GGACGGTCGGCGTGCACACGGGTGGTAGCGGGCCCGAAGGGGCCTCCGTCTCAGGGCGGCGGCGGGCGACGGGTGGGCGTGTGCTGGTCGGGGCGAGCCCGGAGGTCCACTTACGGATGTCCGGCGGGACCGTCGTGATGAACCCGATCAGCGGGACCTACCGCTACCCGGCCGAGGGGCCCACCACCGAGAGCCTGCTGGCGTTCCTCGGGGACCGCAAGGAGAGCGAGGAGCTGTCCATGGTGGTCGACGAGGAGCTGAAGATGATGTGCACGGTCGGCGACATGGGCGGGGTGGTCGTCGGACCCAGGCTCAAGGAGATGGCCCACCTCGCCCACACGGAGTACGAACTGCGCGGCCGCTCCTCCCT
>NZ_LXRG01000103.1 GCF_001651035.1 Halomonas sp. ALS9 | reverse complement strand
CGGCCTGCGCACCTCGCTGGCCGCCGCCTTCGGCGACGACCACTACGGCGAGTACTGCTGGGACGCCCTCGAACAGGGCGAGGGCATCGACCTGTCGATGTCGCGCACCGTTCCCGGCTGGCCCTCCCCGGTCACGGTCTCGATGGCGTACGAGGGCGAGCGCACGATGGTCTCCCCCGGCCACGAGGCCCCGGCCCCTTCGGCCGTTCCGGGGCAGGCCCCCCCCGACCCGGCCACCCCCGAACCGCACCCGGCGTTCCCCCAGTGCCCCCCGCGCGCCCGCGCCGCGATCGCCTCGCTCGTCCCGGGCCGCGGCGAACCCTGGGTGGCCGCGGCCGCCCGGCACGGCGCCCTGATCTTCGCCGACGTCGGCTGGGACGAGTCCGGCCGCTGGGCCCTGGACGCGCTGCCCGACCTGGCGCACTGCGAGGCGTTCCTGCCCAACCCCGAGGCGGCG
>NZ_LXRG01000102.1 GCF_001651035.1 Halomonas sp. ALS9 | reverse complement strand
CGTCATCCAAACATGATAAGAAGAGGCTAAATTCGTCATAACCTCTTCTTTCATGTTCTTATTTTCAATATTTATGAAAATTTTCTTACAATTGAAGAAGCCACGACAGAATGATAGTTTCTTGCTGTTAAAAGCTTTATACTATGATAATGTGGATATATCACACTTAATAGCTAATATTTACTGGAAACTCTTGAAAAGGAATCCGTATAAATCCAATATCGGAAAAAGGTAGTGAAGGGACAGAGGGTAGATATAGGTGGTGGCCGGAACATTAAAAAAAAAAAAAAAAAAAAAAAA
>NZ_LXRG01000101.1 GCF_001651035.1 Halomonas sp. ALS9 | reverse complement strand
AAATTTTTCTGCCGCTAAATTCTGCTCAGAGTCAGTCTAAATGTGGTGTGAAAAACGAAACTTCGTTTCAGCATAAGCACTTCCAAAGGGCATCATAAAGAGCAACCCGGCAGCACCAATAGTGGTCATTATGGAGATAAAGCGTCGTGAGGTGCTATTCGTTATCATTGTATTTTCCCCTGGTATTACAGAATTCAATGTCCTTGCTTATTAGCAAAGACATTGCGCGGGAGGCCAATGTT
>NZ_LXRG01000100.1 GCF_001651035.1 Halomonas sp. ALS9 | reverse complement strand
TCCTGCGCTTCCCGGAGCCGCCGCCCGTCGAGTCGTTCTGGTCGGTGACCATGTACAGCACCCCGGACCACTACCTCGTCGAAAATCCGGCCGACCGGTACGCGATCGGGGAGCGTACGCCCGGCCTCGTCCACGCGGACGACGGTTCGCTCACCCTGTACCTGTCCCACGCCCGGCCCGCCGACCCGGCCCGGGCGGCGCACTGGCTTCCCGCGCCCGCCGGGGACTTCCGGCCCATGCTGCGGCTGTACACGCCGGGGGCCTCGGTCCTGGACGGGCGTTACGAGATTCCCGCCGTCGAGCGGGCCGAGGAGTAGGAACCGGTGGCGACGCGGAGTGACGGCGGGCCGTTGTCAGTGGCGCGGTCCACAATGGAGCCATGTGCCGCAGCATCAAGACCCTTCGCCCGCCCGCCCTCCCCGAAGAGGCCACCGAGGAGGACATGCGGGCCGCAGCCCTTCAGTACGTACGCAAGGTGTCCGGCTTCCGCGCGCCCGCCGCGCACAACCGGGAGGTGTTCGACCGTGCCGTCGACGAGATCACCGAGGCCACGATGAAGCTGCTGGACGGCCTGGAGGTACGGGGCGCGGCCACCCGGAGCACCGTCGAGGGCTGAGCTCGTACG
>NZ_LXRG01000099.1 GCF_001651035.1 Halomonas sp. ALS9 | reverse complement strand
AACCACCGTGAGGTGATCTCCTGCATCTGCGGCGCGGATTTGGTGGTCGTCGCGAGGTTCCGCGCAGCCGCCGTCCCCAGACTCTGCTGCGGCGGCGTCTGCGTGTCGCGAACCTCTTCACCAACGGACATCTGACGTCCTCTCAATCATGGGCTGACCTTCTGGAGAAGCCTTTCCGCAGATGACGTCGTCCGCCATTACACAAAAGAGTGTGACTAATCGGCCTTCGGTCGGGGCACGTCGCTCCCCGTCGCCCCGCGGACCGCATAAGTTGCATCCCCGATGCAACTTATCTAGGGTGGCGCCATGCGGCTGACCAGATTCACCGATGTGGCGCTCCGCGTGCTCATGCGGCTGGGGGTCGCGGAGGGCGTGGACCCACCCACCACGCGCGAGGTGGCGGACACGATGCGGGTGCCCTACACACACGCGGCCAAGGTCGTCGCCCGCCTCCAGCACCTGAACCTGCTCGACGCCCGCCGCGGCCGGGGCGGCGGCCTCACCCTCACCGCCGCTGGGCACTCCGCCTCGATCGGCGCTCTCGTTCGGGAGCTGGAGGGCACGGACGACGTGGTGGAGTGCG
>NZ_LXRG01000098.1 GCF_001651035.1 Halomonas sp. ALS9 | reverse complement strand
TTCAATGTCCGAGGCGAAAAGCTCTACCTGTCTCCCGTGATGGATCTCTACAATGGGGAAATCGTGTCCTACTCAATGCAGAAACGGCCGGCGTTCTCGTTAGTCGGGGGAATGCTGAAAAAAGCCTTGGCCAAGCTGACCGATCAAGACGCGCCGCTACTGCATTCCGATCAAGGCTGGCAATATCAGATGCCCGCTTACAGGCGCAAGCTCGCCGAGCAGGGCGTGACCCAGAGCATGTCACGCAAGGGGAATTGTCTAGATAATGCCGCGATGGAGAGCTTCTTTGGAACGCTGAAGTCAGAATATTTTTACCTGAACAGCTTTGACACCATTGAGCAATTACAGGCGGGCATCCGGCACTATATCCATTACTACAACCACGAGCGTATTAAGACCAAACTAAAAGGCCTGAGTCCGGTGCAGTACCGGAATCAGGCCTTGGCCGCTTAGTTGTTCACTGTCCAAGTTTATGGGGTCAGTTCAATCACTCAGCGGGCTTTTTAAATTCTGTGGCGGAGGGGGAGGGATTCGAACCCTCGAAGCCTTGCGGCTTACACACTTTCCAGGCGTGCTCCTTCGACCACTCGGACACCCCTCCGCGTTTTGTCGCTGTTGAAAGGCTGAACCTTTCGTGACAGAACGGCGCATATACTATTGGCTAAGCCTCGAAATAGCAAGCCTTTTCAGGCCGATTACCCATTCGGTTAGCGTGACGGCAACACCGCATAACTGCCGTTGGCTTCCAGGCAGAGTGTCTCACCACAGTAGAGCCGTTGGGTTAGCGCTATACGCCCTTGACCGCGCTCTGCGAGCTTGTTGGCAAGCTGCGCGGGGCCTTCTGGTAGAGCTGGCGTGCACACCAAGCGGTAGTCACCCGTTACCGGCGCTAGAAAACGCTGGCTAGCCTCGGCAACCACGACATCCCGTGCAATGCCCCGCTCGCGCAGCCAGAGCGTAAGCCAGCACCAGCCTTGCAGCGTAGTCTGCGCCGTGAGCGCACCGCCAAAGCCCGTACCCTTGTCGTTAAGGTTAGGCGATAACGCTAACTGCCAGGTTAGCGAATCGTCCTGGCGCGTCACATCGTTAATGCCTAGCGCGCTCACCATGGGTATGGCTTCACTCAACCACTGTTGAAAGGCGGCCAGGTCTTCCGGCTGGCCTTCTGGCAGCGGTAAACGGGGGTGGGGTATGCCTGGCTGGCGGGGCAGATTCATACCTAGTCCCAACGCTCAACAAAGTCAGCAACGTTATGCTGGGGTACGGGCTTGTGGCGGCCCCCTAAGGTGCCCAGGTAGATAAACGCGACGACTTCGTCATCCTCATCCAGGCTCAGCCCTTTGCGAACCACGGGGTCGAAAGCATACTTCCCGCTGCGCCACATAGCGCCTAGGCCTAGCGCGTGAGCAGCCAGTAGAATGCCGTGGGCGGCGCACCCAGCGGAGATCACCTGCTCTATTTTGGGTACTTTTTCGAGTTCGGGTGTCACCTTGGCGATCACAGCGATAATCATCGGCGCCCGCAGCGGTTTTTTGCGCGCTGAGTTGAGCGTTTCGTCGTCGGCGCTGGGATCCTCCTGAAACTCCGCCTCGGCAAATAGCTCGCCTAGCCGCTCACGCCCTTCCCCGCTGAACTCGATAAAGCGCCAGGGACGCAGCTCTTTATGGTCGGGCGCTCGTAGCGCGGCCTGATAAATGGCGGTAAGTTGTTCGCCGCTGGGCGCTGGCTCCATCAGCTTGCCCATTGAGCTACGTTCGTGAAGCAGCGTGAGTGCGTCCATTAATGACTCCAAATCCAATCGTGTGAGGCTACTGTAGCACCGTCATTCACAACATTACCGTTTACTGCCTTGTCAGGCGCAGCGGGGTGGGCGGCGTTAGCCCGGGCGTTGCGCGCCAGGGGCTGATATCCAACCCGCCGCGGCGCACGTAGCGCGCCAGCACCAGCAGTTGCGTGGGCTTTGCCTGGGCCATTATGTCGGTAAAGATATGTTCAACGCAGTGTTCGTGAAAATCCTGGTGCTGACGAAACCCAATCAGGTAGCGCAGCAGCCCTTCGCGGTCGATTTTGGGCCCTTTATAACGAATCAGCACGCTGCCCCAGTCCGGCTGGCCGGTAACGGGGCAGTTAGATTTCAGCAGGTGGGAGTAAAGCGTTTCTTCAACTACCTGTTCACCCACCGTAAGATGGGCGCTGCTAGGCGTGTAATCGCTTACTGCGATATCTAAATCGTCCAAGCATTCGCCAGGCAAGTGCTGCGCTGAAAGCTCTGGGGCATCCACATCAAACAACTCAACGCTCACCTCCGCCCCTGCCGCAACCGCGAGGTCATTGGCAAGCGTTTCCATCACTTCCTGACGAGTATAGAAACGGGTTTGGTTGAAGCTATTGAGATAGAGCTTCCAGGATTTGGACTCAATCAGGTTGGGTGAGACTGCCGGCAAGCGAAAGCGTGCTACGGCAACAATAGGCTTACCTCGGCTGTTCAGCCATGAGACTTCAAAGGCGTGCCATTCGTCTTCTCCCACGAACGGCAAGGCGCCCTCTTCAATCCCCAGCGGCGATCGGTTGGCCGCACGGGGAATCGGATAGAGAAGCTCCGCGTCATACTGCTCAGGGTAGGCGGATTCGCGCCCTAATGGCGCGTGTTCTAAGGTGTCGGGGCGATGTGTCATTGCTTGCTGCTCTCTGCTTAATACCGTTATGGGTTAGCTACGAATGCCTTTACCGCGCTCCAGCATCATTAGCGCCGCCACAAACAGCACGATGATGAAAGCAAAAATGGCGGCAAGCGCCCAAATTACGGGGATATCCGAGACTCCCAGAAAGCCGTAGCGGAAGACGTTCACCATGTACAAGATCGGATTGAGCATGGAAACGCCTTGCCAGAAGTCGGGTAGCATCGAGATAGAGTAAAACACCCCACCCAAATAGGTCAGCGGCGTGAGAATAAACGTCGGCACGATAGAAATATCGTCGAACTTATTGGCCAGCAAGGCATTGATAAAGCCGCCAATGGAGAAAAGCGCAGACGTCAGCACTACGACCAATACCGTGAGCAGCGGATGCTCCATGGTTAGGCGGGTAAAAAATAGCGAAACAACGGTCACAATCAGCCCCACCCCCAAACCACGGGCCATGCCGCCTAAAATAAAGCCGGATAGAATCACCCAGTTGGGCATGGGCGACACCATCATCTCTTCGATCGAACGCTGGAACTTGTTTGAGAAGAAACTCGACGCCACGTTGGAGTAGCTGTTGGTAATCACCGACATCATGATCAGCCCAGGGACGATAAAGTCCATGTAGCTGAAGCCGTCCATGTCACCAATCCGTGAACCAATGAGATTGCCGAAGATGATGAAGTACATCGCCATGGTGATCGAAGGTGGCAGCAGCGTTTGTGGCCAGATTCGGGTAAAGCGCTTGATCTCTTTTAGCACCAGCGTCCATAGGGCGATCAGCGTCTGCATGGCATTCATACGCGCTCCTCCTTCTTCTCAACGCGCTGGTCTATCGCCCCTTGGCCACTACCCTCCACCATCGACACAAACATCTCCTCTAAGCGATTGGCTCGGTTACGCATGGAAACCACCTGAATGCCCTGCTCGCTCAACGCATTGAAGACATCGTTCAAGCGCTGGCCGCGATGAACCAGCAGTGAAAGCTGGGTAGGCTCCAACTGATGCAACTCAAACCCTTCGATCTGGGGTACTTCTGCAACTGGCTCAGCCAAATCAATCAGGAAGGTCTCGGTATCAAGCTCTGCCAGAAGCTCCCGCACGCTGGTATTACGCACAATATCGCCATTATTGATAATCGCCACATTGCGGCACAGGCTCTCGGCCTCTTCCAGGTAGTGAGTGGTGAGGATGATGGTGGTGCCTTCGTCTTGGTTAATCCGCCGCATGTATTCCCACATACTGCGCCGCAGTTCGATATCCACCCCGGCAGTTGGCTCATCGAGAATCAGCAGTTTGGGGCGATGCATCAGCGCCCGAGCGATCATCAGGCGGCGCTTCATGCCGCCGGAGAGCATGCGCGCGCTGCCGTTGCGTTTTTCCCATAGGCCCAGATCAGTCAGCAGCTGTTTAGCCCGAGGCAAGGCCTCGCGACTGGTCATACCGTAATAGCCCGCCTGCGCCAGCACGATGTCGAGCACTTTCTCAAACTGGTTGAAGTTGAACTCTTGCGGCACCACGCCCAACTGGTATTTGGCCTTGGCGAAGTCTTTATCCACATCAATGCCAAATATGGTGACCTTGCCCGCCGTCTTTTGCACCAGTGAGCACACCACCCCCAAGGTGGTGGATTTACCGGCACCATTGGGGCCTAACAAAGCAAAAAAATCGCCCTGTTGGACGTCGAGATCAATACCTTTGAGCGCCTGAAAGCCGTTGCCATACACTTTGGTAAGGCCACGGATCGACAATGCCGGTTCGGCCATGAAAATGTCCTGTCAGCAAAATAAGAAGAGAAGTTGAAACATTAGGGCGCAAACGACTTTTTTCAAGGTGAGCAAGGCCACCGTGTGTCAGACACGCAGATAGTGATGCTCAGCAATCAGCCGGCACGTCTTTGAAATAAAGGGGAGACTAAACTTTTAGGAGCTTGGAGCAGGGAAATTGCAGAACTAACTGATCTTGTTTACATGGAGCGGGAAAGGAGATTCGACCGGGCTGGCGTTCCAGCTCCCGACCATTGCATAGCCATCTAATCTTGCTTACTTGGAGCGGGAAAGGAGATTCGAACTCCCGACCCTCGCCTTGGCAAGGCGATGCTCTACCACTGAGCTATTCCCGCAACGTAAACAACCTACTAGCGCTACTAAATGGCGTCCCATAGGGGGTTCGAACCCCTGTTACCGCCGTGAAAGGGCGGTGTCCTAGGCCACTAGACGAATGGGACTGGTTGGAGCAGGATAATAACTTAATCCGACACCTAAAACTGGAGCGGGAAAGGAGATTCGAACTCCCGACCCTCGCCTTGGCAAGGCGATGCTCTACCACTGAGCTATTCCCGCTTGTAGAACTCTTGCTTTGATCTTACCTAAACTATCGGAAGTGGCGTCCCATAGGGGGTTCGAACCCCTGTTACCGCCGTGAAAGGGCGGTGTCCTAGACCACTAGACGAATGGGACACTGTAAGTACTTCAAGCACTTGGAGCGGGAAAGGAGATTCGAACTCCCGACCCTCGCCTTGGCAAGGCGATGCTCTACCACTGAGCTATTCCCGCATTCCGATACCCCTGACGACCTCTTACTCTAGCTCTATAAAGAATAAGTGGCGTCCCATAGGGGGTTCGAACCCCTGTTACCGCCGTGAAAGGGCGGTGTCCTAGACCACTAGACGAATGGGACGTTGCATTGCCTCGTCGAGGTGGCGCGTATGTTACTCAGACCTTATTGAGCTGTCAAGCACCCTGCCATCGCCAAGCTAACTGACCCGCTTTCAATCACCTACCTCACAGTCCAACTTCTACGATGTCAGCATGCACACTGAGAGTGCCTAGCGCACTCATTAGGCGCCATAACGGTGCAAACAGTTATTTTTCTTATACTTAGCCCTTACCTTAAAGACCGACAAAACCCTTAAAAATCTTTTATTTAAAATAAAATCGATTTTTATGGCACACCCCTTGCTACCTCATTGTGTTCCCTTGCTGACCAATTCCCCATGAATGAGGTGTGTTATGTCCTTATCCCGCCGCAAGTTTCTCACTACAGCTGCTGTTTCCTCCACCGCGGGCCTTGTATTGGGAGCCCCCTCTATTGCCCGTGCGCAGTCCGCCGAGAGCTTTAACTGGCGTATGACCAATGCTTATCCACCTGGATCACCGTTTTATGTGGAAGGCCCTGGCAGCCCTACTGATGTGATCGCCAAAATTAACGCCATGTCAGGCGGACGGCTCAATATCCAGCACTTCTCATCCGGCGAACTGATTCCGGCTTTTGAAGGCTTCGAAGCCGTTCAAAGCGGCACAATCGAAATGAACGCCGCCAATAGCTACTTCTGGTCAGGCACTACCTTTGCTGCCCAATACTTCACTACCGTGCCGTTTGGCATGAGCTTTATGGGCCATATGGCGTGGCTTTATCACGGCGGCGGCTTGGAGCTTTGGCAAGAAGTGTATGAACCCTACGGCATGGTGGCCTTCCCGCTAAATAATACCGGCGTGCAAATGACTGGCTGGTTCCGCGAACCGATTGAAGATATTAGCCAACTCAACGGCCTGCGTATGCGCGTTCCTGGCTTGGCCGGTCAGGTTTACTCTTCGCTTGGCGTAGATGCCCGGGTATTGCCCGGTGGCGAAATCTTCCCCGCGCTGGAGCGAGGTGTTATTGATGCCGCCGAATTTGTGGGCCCCTTCCAAGATCGCCGAATGGGGCTACACAACGCCGCCAAGTTCTACCACACCACCGGTTGGCATGAGCCTGCCACCACTGGCGAACTACTGATCTCTAAATCCCACTGGGACAGCCTGCCCGAAGACCTGCAGATGATTGTGAAAAGTGCCTGCATGGCCGCCTGTTTAGAAAGCGTGACCTGGTCTGAAGCGGTTAACGGTGAAGCCATGACCGACCTGGTCGAGAACGAAGGCGTAACCGCCAGCATGCTGCCACAACCTGTGATTGATGCGCTGCGCGAAGCCACCATGGACACGCTTTCCAGCGAAGCCAACGCCGACCCGCTGGTGCGCAAAGTGCACGATAGCTATATGGCGTTTAAAGCCAATCATGACCGCTGGGCAGGTGCCAGTGAACGCGCTTGGTTAAACGACATTATCGGAGTCTGATATGCGCACCGTGGCATGTTTTGTCCACGGCGTTGAGGCGGTGGTTCGGCTATTTGGCTGGATCGCCGCCTGGACTTGCGTGGTATTAGTCGGATTAGTCGCTAGCGACGTATTGATGCGCTATGCGTTTAGCATTGGCGCGGTATGGCTGCAGGAGTTGCAATGGCACTTAATCTCGCCTATCGCGTTGTTTGGTATGTCGTATCTGTTATTGGCGGGCGAGCAGGTACGTGTGGACGTTTTCTATGAGCGATTCCCCGCGGGCCTGCAGCGAGTGATTGAGGTAATCGGCGGGCTCTTACTGCTGGTCATGGGGCTATATATCGCCTGGCTGACGCTGCCCTGGATCGCCCAGTCGTTCGCTCGTGGTGAGGCGTCACCCAACCCCGGCGGCCTGCCGCTGCGCTGGCTGCTCAAATCGCTGATTCCGTTTGGTTTCGTCCTTCTTGCGCTGCAAGGGTTGGCCCACGCGCTGCGTCAGGCGTTCGCCCTACCCTCACGAGGTGAATAACGCATGTCTCCCAATGAATGGCTAGCGATCGGTATGATCGTGGCTTTTTTCGTGTTTCTGCTGATTGGTATCCCTGTGGGTATCAGCATCGCGGCTACCGCTTTTTTCTTTGGCTATATTGGCTTCGGCCCGATGCTGTTTAACCTGCTGCCATCGCGTATTTACGGCGTAGTGACCAACTACACCTTTATGGCCATACCGCTGTTTGTTTTTATGGGGGTAATGCTGGAGAAGTCGAAGCTGGCCGAAGAGCTGATTGATGTGATCGGCCACTTGTTTGGCGGCATTTCAGGCGGCATGGGTGTGGCGATTATTTTAGTTGGCGTGCTGTTAGGCGCCGCTACGGGCATTGTTGGCGCTACGATCGTCACCCTGGGCCTGCTCACCCTACCCACGCTACTCCGCCGCGGCTACCCCAAAACCTTGGCCACCGGCATGATCTGCGCCTCCGGCACCTTGGGACAAATTATCCCACCCAGCCTGGTGCTAATCCTACTCGCTGAAATTCTGGGTGAATCGGTCGGCACGATGTTCGCTGCGGCCATGGTGCCGGGGCTGACGCTAGCGGCGGTGTATATTATTGCCATTCTGATTATCGCCAAACTCTACCCCCACCTGATGCCACCCATTCCAGCTGAAGAGCGCGCGGATATGGGACGGCGCCAGCTGGTTCACAAAGTCATTACTGTAGTGGGCCCACCAGTGGGCTTGGTGTTTGCGGTGTTGGGCTCGATTATTGGTGGTATTGCGGCGCCTACCGAGGCGGCCTCCATGGGCGCACTGGGGGCGTTAGTCATTGTGGCTTGCTCCGGGCGATTAACCTTTGCACTACTCAAAGAGGTTGCCAAAGCCACGCTGGTGATCTCGGCGATGGTGTTTTTTATTTTGATCAGCGCCCAAGTGTTTGGCCTGGCATTTCGTGGCTTGGGTGGAGAGCACTTGGTGGCCCGCATGTTCGACTGGGTGCCCGGTGGTGAGCTAGGCGCGCTGTTGTTTATGCTGCTACTAATGTTTGTCTTGGGCTTCTTTTTGGAGTGGATCGAGATCAGCTATATTGCCCTACCACTGTTTCTGCCGTTCTTCGTGCAGATGGGCGTTGATATGGTGTGGCTGGGGATTTTAGTCGGGCTGGTGCTGCAAACCTCGTTTCTCACCCCTCCCTTTGGCTGGTCGCTGTTTTTCCTCAAGGGCGTGGCACCGAAAGAAGTCTCGACGCTGGATATTTACAAAGGCGCACTGCCGTTTATCGGCTTACAGTTTCTGGCCGTGGCGCTGGTGTTTATCTTTCCCAGTATTGCCACTTGGCTGCCGAACGCCATTGGCTGGTAATCACAATTAAAAAAGGTTTCTGGATATGCTTCACACTCAACGTAGTTACGGTGGCAGCTGTGTCGCCCCTCATCACCTGGCCGCCAGCGCCGGTCGCGATGTGCTTAAACAGGGCGGTAACGCGGTGGAAGCCATGGTTGCCGCTGCCGCGGCCATTGCGGTGGTTTATCCGCATATGAACGCCCTGGGTGGCGACGGTTTCTGGTTAATTCATGAGCCGGGTAAAACGCCGGTCGCTATCGATGCATGCGGCCCAGCGGCGGGCTTAGCCAGCGCGGATTTCTACGCCGGTGAAACGCAGATCCCCGAGCGCGGCCCTAAAGCTGCTCTGACCATGGCCGGTACCATTGGCGGCTGGCATGAAGCGCTGAACGTGGCATCAGCATGGGGTAAGCAGTTGCCTCTCACCACGCTGCTGGCCGACGCGATTCATCATGCCGAAGCGGGTATTTCAGTCACGCAAAGCCAGGAAGCACTCACCGCCAAACACGTTGAGCGCCTGTCTCAAAGCCCTGGTTTTAGTGATTCCCTGCTGCTTAACGGCCAGGTGCCTCGAGAAGGTGAGCGGCTGCGCCAGCCACGTTTAGCGGCTACCCTCAAGCGCTTGGCGGAAGCCGGATTAGACGATTTCTATCGCGGCGAACTGGCCGCTAGCATGGCGAAAGACTTGGAAGCAGTCGGCAGCCCACTGCGTTTAGTTGACTTTCATGATTACCGCGCCCAGCGAGTTACGCCGCTGGAAGTAACGCTACAAGATGCCACGCTGTATAACCTGCCCGCTCCAACCCAAGGCATGGCCTCATTAATGATTCTGGGCATCTATGAGCGTTTAAAAGCCGCCGAGCCGAACGGTTTTGATCACCTTCATGGGCTAATCGAAGCCACCAAGCGCGCCTTTATCCTGCGCGATCAAAACGTCACTGACCCCAGACGCGTGCCTACCCCGCTTCAAGAATTGCTCAGCGAAGAAAGTATCAGTGCTGAGGCGGCAAAAGTTGACCCGCAGCACGCCCTGCCCTGGCCTCACGAACCCGCCCCTGGCGACACGATTTGGATGGGCACCGTGGACAGCGAAGGCCGTTCGGTGAGCTTTATACAGAGCATCTACTGGGAATTCGGCAGCGGCGTGGTGCTATCGGAAAGCGGCGTGCTGTGGCAAAACCGCGGCATCAGCTTCTCGCTTAATCCCAATGACCTGCGCGGCTTAGCCCCAGGCCGTAAACCCTTCCACACTTTGAATCCGGCGCTGGCCAAATTTAATGATGGTCGCACCATGGTCTACGGCACCATGGGTGGTGAAGGCCAGCCGCAAACCCAGGCGGCGATTTTTTCGCGCTACGCACTGCACGGCATGCCGTTGCAACAAGCAATCACTGCGCCGCGTTGGCTGCTGGGACGCACCTGGGGAGAAACCAGCACCAACTTGAAACTCGAAGCACGCTTTGACGACGCGCTGGTCGCCGCATTGGCGTCAGCGGGCCACGACGTGGAAGTACTTCCTGAGGCGTTCAGCGACACTATGGGCCATGCGGGCGGCATCGTGCACCACCCGGATGGCTTAATAGAGAGCGCCCACGACCCGCGCAGCAACGGTGGAGCGGCAAGCATTTAATAAGACCGCAACTGTTTGCACTGCGTGAAAATTGGGCTTTCCCATATGCTGAACTTGGACAGATAGCTAGCTGTCTCTTAAACAAGTGATAAGCTAGTCTGTCCAATAAGCCTCTGAATGATTGAAACCAGAGGGAAAGGAGAACCCCATGGCGAAAATAGAAAAATCCCCCGACGAATGGCAACAGCAGCTAACCCCAGAGCAGTACCGCGTGGCGCGCGAGAAAGGGACAGAGCGGCCTTTCACCGGCGACTATCAGGTGCGCGATGCGCAGGGTATCTACCACTGTGTCTGCTGCCATGCGCCGCTGTTTGAAAACGAGCATAAGTTTGACGCTGGCTGCGGTTGGCCAAGCTTCGACCGGCCGCTGGGCACCCGCTGTGTGGAGGAGCATACTGATACCACGCACGGTATGCAGCGCACCGAAGTCGTTTGCTCTCACTGCGATGCCCACTTGGGCCATGTCTTCCCCGATGGGCCACCGGAGACCACCGGCTTACGCTACTGCATTAACTCTGTGTCACTGGAATTTCATCCTGACGAGTAATCGCCGCTAAATCCTCGCAAGGAAACCCGGCAAGGCGGGCGTCATCTGCTAGAATGATCGCCCGCTTTTTTTGTGCCGTTATTTTTGTACTTGCAGGAGAGACCCATGCTCGGCTGGTTTCCAGGACATATGAACAAGGCCCGCCGCCAGATTCAGGAGGTGCTGCCTGAAATTGACGTCGTGATCGAGGTGCTCGATGCCCGTCTGCCCTACTCCAGCGCTAATCCGATGCTGGCCGTGCTAACGCGTCACAAGCCGGTACTGAAAATTCTCTCCCGCGCCGATCTTGCCGACCCCGAGCGGACAGCCGAATGGGTTGCTTACTTTGATGCCCAAGAGAATATGCGCGCCCTGGCGATCACGACCACCAACACCCGCGAGCTCAAGCAGATTCCCAAGCTGTGCCATGAGCTGGCCGGTGCCGTGCGCGCCGACCGCGATGTGCGCGTGATGGTGATGGGCATTCCCAACGTAGGAAAATCCACGCTAATTAATGGTTTGGCTGGGCGAAAAATTGCCAAAACCGGTAACGAGCCAGCGGTGACCAAGCGCCAGCAAAAGGTGCGCATTGATGGGCGTGTCGCGCTTACCGACACCCCTGGTGTACTGTGGCCCAAAATTGAAGACCAGGCCAGCGCCTACCGCCTCGCCGCCACCGGAGCCATTCGCGATACCGCCATCGAATATACCGATGTGGCGATTGTGACCAGCGCGGAGCTAGCCAAACGCTACCCCGAAGCGCTCACCGAGCGTTATAAGCTCAAAGAGCTGCCGCCTTACGCGGCGCCGGACATCCCCCACGACATTGATGCCGATGGCCCCAAAAAGCCCGATTTTCTTGCCATTGCTGGCTTTGATGGCAATGCCATTTTAAAAGATATTGCCGCACGCCGTGGCGGCCTGCGCCCCGGCGGCGCGGTGGATATGCATCGCGGCGCGGAAGTACTGCTTCACGAACTACGCGATGGCAAACTGGGCAGGCTAACATTGGAAACCCCCGCTGACATTCCCCCGCCGCCCGTGCAAAACGACGAAGACAATCAGGTACTTCCCGACGCATAATGGCCTAATAGCCCTATCGCCGATGATGGCCTGTGGGCACTGGTTTTTAAACTCTGGTTTTTAAACGCATGCTTTTGGACACTTTTGGGCCCCTCGCCACTTTTGGATAGACACCTCATGGATACCCCGCAGTCGCACGAATCACAACCGCTGAAGAAATCTCATAAGCTGCACAATGTCTGCTACGACATTCGCGGCCCGGTACTCGACCATGCCAAGCGCCTGGAAGAGGAAGGTCAGCGCATTCTCAAGCTGAACATCGGCAACCCCGCGCCGTTTGGCTTTGAGGCACCGGAAGAGATTCTCCAGGATGTGATGCGCAACCTGCCCACGGCTCAAGGCTACTGCGACTCCAAGGGCCTCTACTCTGCCCGCAAGGCGATTATGCAGGAGTGCCAGCGCAAGCAGATTCCAGGGGTGGGGGTTGAGGATATCTTCATCGGCAACGGCGTTTCTGAGCTGATTGTGATGGCCATGCAGGCGCTGCTCAACGACGGCGATGAAGTACTGATCCCCGCGCCGGACTACCCGCTCTGGACCGCCGCCGCTCACCTCTCCGGCGGTCACGCAGTGCACTACCTCTGCGACGAGCAGGCCGACTGGACGCCCGACATGGCGGACATCCGTGCCAAGATCACCAGCCATACCCGCGCCATTGTGCTGATCAACCCCAATAATCCCACCGGCGCGGTGTATCCGCCTGCCGTGGTGAAAGAGGTGTTGGCGATCGCCAAGCAGCACAACCTGGTGGTGTTCTCAGACGAGATCTACGACAAGATTCTATATGACGGCGTTGAGCACACCGCCACCGGCGCGCTGGCGGACGATGACCAGTTAGTGATTACCATGAATGGCCTCTCCAAGAGCTACCGCTGCGCCGGCTTCCGCTCGGGCTGGATGATCATTTCCGGCACGCTGGCCAAGCTAAACGCTCAGGACTATATCCAGGGGCTGAATATGCTGGCCTCTATGCGGCTGTGCGCCAACGTACCCGCCCAGCACGCGATTCAAACAGCGCTGGGGGGCTATCAATCGATCAATGATTTGATCCTGCCCGGTGGGCGGCTGCTGGCCCAGCGCGATATCACGGTGGAGAAACTGAACGCGATCCCCGGGGTTTCCTGCGTGAAGCCCAAAGGCGCCCTCTACGCGTTTCCGCGCCTCGACCCTAAAGTGTTCAATATCAAAGATGATCAGCAAATGGTGCTGGATCTGCTGCTGCAGGAAAAAATACTGCTGGTGCAGGGTACGGCCTTTAACTGGCCAGAGCCGGATCATGTGCGCATTGTGACGCTGCCCTGGGCCGACCAGCTTGGCGATGCACTTGACCGCTTTGCCAATTTCCTGTCTCGCTATCGGCAGTAGCACTTACATTAAACCAGCTCATTGACACCGCCATGCCTTGAAACTGCCATGAACAGCACGTATCTAAGCCATTAATCTAGCAATGCTTCGATGAACCTTAGGGGAGAACCTGCACCATGATGCGAATTCTGCTGTTTTTAGGCACCAATATAGCGGTTTTGTTGGTCGCCAGTATTACTCTGCGCCTGCTGGGCGTAGAGGGCTATCTGCGCGGCCATGGCATCAACTTCACCAGCCTGCTGATTTTCTGCTTTATCTTCGGCATGGCGGGCTCGATTATCTCGCTGTTCATTTCCAAATGGATGGCCAAGCGCAGCACCGGCACGGTGATTATTGAGACGCCCTCCAACTCAACAGAACAGTGGTTGCTGGACACGGTCGCCGAGCTCTCTCGGGAGGCGGGTATCAAAACGCCGGAAGTGGGTATCTTCCCGGCCCAGCAGTCCAATGCTTTTGCCACCGGTTGGAACAAGGATGATGCACTGGTGGCCGTTTCGGCGGGCCTACTCAACCGTATGCGCCCGGAAGAAGTCCGTGCGGTGCTGGCCCACGAGATTGGCCACGTAGCTAACGGCGATATGGTCACCCTGGCGCTGATTCAAGGCGTGGTGAACACTTTCGTGATGTTCTTTGCTCGCGTGGTGGCGCACTTAGTCGATAATTTCCTGAAAAGCCGCAGCGGTGGCGAAGGTGGTTTAGGCTTTATGGGCTACTTCGCCGTCGTGATTGTGGCCGAGGTTGTGTTCGGCATTCTGGCATCAGCGATCGTTGCCTGGTTCTCGCGCTACCGCGAATACCGAGCCGATGAGGCGGGTGCGCGGTTAGCAGGCACCAATGCGATGGTTAGTGCGTTGGCTCGCTTGAAAACTGAAACAGAAATGCCCGACCAAATGCCCGATACGCTACGCGCCATGGCCATCACCAAAGGCCAAACGCGCTCGCTGGTAGAGAAAATGTTTGCCAGCCACCCGCCACTGGATGAGCGCATTCGCGCGCTGAAAGAAGCCGCTTACCGGCAGTAAGTGCCACCTCATAAGCCGCCCCCTCTATCACGGGGCGGCTTGCTTGGTAGAAAGAACCTGGAACGCAGAAAAACGTTGCCGTGCTTGGCTTTATGAGAGCACACACTTTATAATCGTACGAAAATGCCGTACATAAAGGTGGCGTCATGGACACCATTAGTGTCAATAAGTTTAGAGATAATCTAAAGAGCGTTGTTGAAGAAGTCGTTAGCCGACACGAGACACTCAAGGTCACTCGCAGGGCCGGGGAAGCATTTGTGGTGATGAGTGCTGAAGACTGGGAAAGAGAGCAAGAAACGCTACATGTTCTTCAGAGCCAGGATCTGATGCAACAAATTGCCGCTTCCCTCAATACTCACAACCAAGGTCAAGGGTACACCCCTACTGATGAGCAGATGAATGAGATCACTGGTATTTGAAGGGCGTACTTGGAAAGCGTATGAAAAGATGCGCGAGACGGATAAGAAGCTGCACAAGGCGCTTTGCAGACTGCTGAAAGAGATGCTCCGATCAGAAGATCCCTCAGTTGGCATCGGCAAACCTGAGCCCCTTAATCATAACCTGACAGGCTTATGGTCAAGGCGCATATCGCAGAAAGACCGCTTGATATATCGGTTCGACGACAAGTCTATTTACATCTTCGCCATTGGAGGCCATTACGACCAATCCTAACGCTGCTCAGCACATGCTGCTCTGGAATGGAGACGAAGCCGCAATGGATCACTGATTACCCTCCCTTCACATTAAATCCTGCCCCACGCAATAAAGCCTCCAGCTCTAGCGCTTCCCCTGACAGGTGCACGGTGAGCGTGGCAAATTCACGCCGCAGCGGGTAGTTGGCGCGGCAGTCATCAAAGCCTTTGCGCATGCCGTGATGCAGTGTTTGGCGTTGTAGCGCATCGTGGTCGCGGCGTACGTCATACACCGCTCTCATGCAGAGCCGCAGGGCGTCTTCCGGGGGGAGTGCGTGCTGCAAATGTAGCGACGCTAACGCGGGCGGTGGGCAAATATCGGCAAAGGTTAGCTCGCTAGGCTGGTCGCAGTGGCGGGCCAGCGCCTGCTGAATCATCCAGGTGCCGCGCAGCTTGCCGTCCAGGCTATGCCCGGCAATATGCGGCGTTGCCAACGAGACCAGATCGCGCAGGCCTGCGTCGATATCGGGCTCCTCTTCCCACACATCCAATATGGCACTGATATCACCTTTACTCGCCAGGCGACTGCGCAGCGCCATGCCATCCACGCAGTCGCCCCGTCCGGCATTCAGTAACACGCTGCCCGGCGCCAGCTCTTCAATACGCTGGGCATTGAGTAGCTGATAAGTCACGTGCGGGCCTTCGCGGGTCAGCGGTGTATGCAGACAGAGTACGTCACAGCGCTCGATCAGGACGTCTAGAGGGTGAAACCCTCCCTGCCCCTCCTCTTCAGCCCGAGGCAGGTCACAGGCAAGCGTAGCTACGCCCATGGCGGTTAGCCGTGACTGCAGTCGACCGCCCACATTGCCTGCTCCTACAATCCCCACAGTGCGCTCGCCAAGCTTCCAGCCATCGCGCTCTGCCAGCGTTAGCAGGCTGCTTAATACATAATCGACTACCGCTTCGGCATTGCACCCGGGGGCGCTAGCGAAGGTGATATCGCGTTTAGCGAGCGCTGCCTGATCGACATGATCCGTACCGATGGTGCAACTGCCAATAAAGCGTACGGGGCTATTGATGAGCAGTTGCTCATTGACTTGGGTAATAGAGCGCACAATCAGCGCATCCGTATCCTCTAGGTGGGCAGCGTTTATCTCCCGCCCCGCCACACGGGTAAGCGTACCGAAATGACCAAAGCAGCGTTCGGCAGCGGGGATATTGGCGTCGATGACAAGTTTCATAGGCGTTTGGGTATCCGGGCTTTACAATACGCCCGCGACGGCTGATGGGCAGGCGTGTTTAAAGGCTATTTTTTAAGGACTATCTTTTAAAGGCTATCTAAGGAGAATGTTGTGATCGTACGCTGGGAAACCAACCATGACTATGTGTTGGTTCATATTCACCAGGATATGTTTGGTGACTGGATTTTCAGTCGCGCCTGGGGCCAAATCGGCACCCAGTTTGGCGGCCTAAAGCATCAGCTAGCCGATACGCTGGATCAAGCCCATATGTGGCTGGAGGACGAGGCCACCATCCAGTCTTCGCGGGGTTTTCGCAAAGTGCTGGAAGTGGCCGACCACACCCCTGAAGGCCAAGAAGCGATGCGTCAATTATCGCTACTGGACGTGATGTAAGCCGTTCGCGTTCACTCAGGCACTGTTTTCAACTAGCCCAAGAAACGCCGACCGTCACGCTCATGGGCGCCTTTGGGCGCTGCGCTGTCTGGCAGTTCGGTGAACGCTGCCAGCGCCGCCTCATCCAGCCAGCCACGCTCGCGCAACCAGTCGCTTAAGCGCTCCAGCTCAAAGCCACAGTCCAGCTCATTGCCTTCACTATCCACTATCACTGGTATCCGCACGCCGTAGCGCTCAACCAGGGCGGTGTCGTCACTAATCTCGATGTGGTGCAGCCACACTTTTTGATTAGCGAGTGCGGCCACCAGAGCTTCTAGCTGGCTGCACAGGTGGCAGCCCATCGTTGTATAGAGCGATAGCTGAATCATGTTTGAACTCTCTTAAAACGCCCTTGCTGCGCTGATATATGGCGTAAGTTATAGCCCATTATGACGCAGTAGAAACACATGGTGCAGGTTTGTGCGCCGCTGGAAATCGGGGTCGAAACTGCGCCCGGTGATATCTTCTACCGCGTAGCGCTCACTGAGTGCTTCATCTAGTTTAAAACGGCGCTGGTTATTAGAAAACACCAAGGTACCTCCGGGCGCTAAACGCGCCATGGCGAGCTCCACAAGCCGCGGGTGATCACGCTGCACGTCGAGCGTATCGCGCATTTTCTTCGAGTTAGAGAACGTCGGTGGATCCATAAAGATCAGGTCGAACTCGGCGTTGGCGGTTTCCAGCCAACGGAAGCAGTCGTCGCGCACTACCCGGTGTAGTCGTGTATCGAGCTTATTGAGCGCAAAGTTGTCTTTGGCCCACTCCAGGTAGGTGTTGGACATGTCTACGCTGACGCTGTCGCTGGCACCACCTAATGCCGCCTGTACCGTCGCCGTGGCGGTGTAACAGAATAGGTTTAAAAAGCGCTTGCCGCTGGCCATTTCGCCCAGCATGCGTCGTACCGGGCGGTGGTCAAGAAACAGCCCGGTATCGAGATAGTCACGCAGGTTGACCCATAGCCGTGCTTCGCCCTCCTGCACCTCAAAACGCTCACCGCTGGCCGCGCGTTTCTGGTACTGGGCGCTGCCGGCTTGACGCTCGCGGCGCTTGATATAGATTTTGCTGGCGTCAACGTTAAGCGCTTCAGGCATGACTTCCAAGGCATCGTACAAGCGCTTCTGCGCCTGAGACGGGTTGATTGAGCTGGGTGCCGCATACTCTTGGACGTGTACACGATCTCCGTAGCGGTCTACCGCCAGAGCGTACTCGGGCATATCGGCGTCATAGACGCGGTAGCTGGTTTCGCCGCTCTGTTTGAGCCATTTTTTCAGCCGCTTCTGATTTTTAATCAGTCTGTTGGCAAACATCTGGGCGTTGTCTGAGCCTTTCGGGGCTGAAGCTTGAGGCGTTTCTTGGCGCTCTTCCGTTGTCGGCTCAGCGCCATTTTCAGCGCTAACCTGGTGCACGTCGCTAGCCGCAGGCGAACGCTCGGCACCACCAATCTCCATCAGCAGCAGCTTGGCCTCCAAGGCACCGTTTTTAAGCGCATACTGTTTGTGTGCCCGCATGGCCAGCCGGTGGCCGAGATCCGGGTTGCCGGTAAATACCGCCAGTGTCCAGCCGGGGAACAGCGCTTTGGCTTTCTCACCCAACTGTGCGTAGAGGCGTACCAGCTCAGGCAGCTCGCCCAGGCGCTCACCGTAAGGTGGGTTGGTAATCAGTAGACCGCTTTCTGCGTTGAGCGTTTCTGGTCGGGTAAGCTGAGCAAGGCTCTGCCCATGCAGGGAAATCAGCGCTGGAATACCTGCTCGCATGGCATTGGCTTTGGCCGCATTGAGCGCCGCTGGGCTCTGGTCGAAGCCTAAGAGCTGCGCTTTGCAGCGCTTGCGGCCAATCGAAGCGCGCGCTTCTGCTTCGCGCTTCTGCTCCCGCCACGCTTCGTCAATGTGCCCTGCCCAGCCGTGAAAGCCGAAGCGCTCACGGTTAAGGTTGGGCGCCTGGTCGGCGGCCATCATCGCGGCTTCAATGAGTAGCGTGCCTGCGCCGCACAGCGGATCAATCAACGGCTCTCCCGCTTTTAAACGCTCGGGCCAGCCCGCGCGTACCAATAGCGCTGCGGCCAAGTTCTCTTTTAGCGGCGCATGGCCCACATCCCGGCGATAACCGCGGCGGTGCAGACTCTCACCAGAGAGATCCAGGCCAATGGTTAAATTCATCCGGTGCAGGTGGGCGTAGATGCGCAAATGCGGGGTTTTGGTATCAACGTTAGGGCGTTCCTGACCCGCCAGCTGTAGTGCGTCCACAACGCCATCTTTAACGGTTTGTGCACCAAAGCGGGTGTGGCGAATATGCTCGCTGCGGCCGTGGAAATCCACCGCCAGCGTGTTACCCGCTGCCAGGTGTTGCGTCCAGGCGATGCGGGCGACCACATCGCGCACCTGCTCCGCGGTGTCGATCATCGACTCGCGCACCAGGATTAAAATAACCCGGTTGGCCAATCGCGACCACAGGCATACGCGGTAGGCGATGGCTTGGCTGGCGGTGAAATAGACACCGGCCACCGTGGTTTTGCCCGGCGTGGCGCCCAGTGACACTAGTTCATCGTGGAGCAAGCCTTCAATACCTTTCGGACAAGTGGCTAGCAGACTCAAGGGGGCGTGTTGATTCGACTCGGTCATGATAATAGCGGCGCGTAAAGGCGCGGAATTCCTATATATAGCAAATGAGTTTACGTTTTATGACAAATTGGTAGTCGACAGATGACACCATCATGGTCTAACAATAAGAGAGTAGCTACTGAAAAACGCATGCGTTGCCTGTCAGGGTCGATTCAAAACTCGGCCTATGATTTGGATGAAATGATTTGAATGAGATCGCCGCTCGGCCCGTTCAGCTCGTGAGTGCTAGACAGATGAGTTGATGTGGCGTCTCGCTCTTGAAGCAAGCTCTCGGAATAGCAGTGTTTTCGGGCATACTTTGTGCTATCGCTTAGACAACATTCTATTTCTTATCAAAGGCTTTCGTGAAACAAAGACTTTCGAGAAAAGAGGTTAGCCAATGAAACGGCAAAAACGTGATCGCTTCCAGCGGGCTTATGTCCACGGTTATAAAGCAGGTGTATCAGGTCGTTCTCGTGATGACTGTCCCAGTCAAGATATCAATTTACGCGAATATTGGATGAGCGGTTGGCGTGAAGGTCGCGGCGACCAGTGGGATGGGATGACCGGCATCTCAGGCATCCATAAAAACCCCCTAGTCATGGCCTAACGTTTTATTTTTCAATGTTTAAAGAAATATTTTAAACGCGAGGTTTTCAGTGAGCCCACTTTTTCAAGTGGGCTTTTTAGTTGCCTTCAATGCCCTCGCACATTCTCCGACTAGTTTAGGCCCTTGGTAGATCAACCCTGAGTAGAGCTGGACTAAATCCGCGCCAGCGGCGATCTTGGCCTGGGCGGCAGCGGCGCTATCAATACCGCCTACGCCAATAATCGGAAGCCGGGGGAGATGCTCACGCAGCTGGCGAATAATGCGATTGGATGCCTCAAAAACCGGTTTCCCAGAGAGCCCTCCGGCCTCATCCGCATATCGATCGCCCTGCACGGCTTCACGGGAAACCGTTGTATTGGTGGCAATCACACCATCAAGGGCATTGCGCTCAATACTTCCTGCCATCAGCGCTACCTCTTCAGCGCTCATATCCGGGGCGATTTTAATCAGCAGCGGCACGTTGCGGCCCGCCAGGGCATTGAGCTCCATGGCTCGCGCTCGAATCGGCCCCAATAGCGCATCCAGTTGCTCACCAAACTGTAGGCTGCGCAGCCCAGGGGTATTCGGAGACGAGACATTAACGGCAATGTAGTCCGCGCAAGGGTGCACCGCGTCTAAACACACCAGGTAATCATCCAGTGCATGCTCTACCGAAGTCGTCAGATTCTTACCGATATTGATGCCCACTATGCCACTGTAGTGGCGCTGTTTAACCTGCTGAATCAGATGCTCTACCCCTTTGTTGTTAAACCCAAAGCGGTTGATGATCGCCTCGTGCTGCGCCAAGCGAAACAGCCGGGGCTTAGGGTTGCCCGGCTGGGGTTTAGGCGTGACGGTACCCACTTCGACAAAACCAAAGCCCAGCGCGCCCAGAGCATCCAGATGATCGGCGTTCTTATCCAAACCGGCAGCTAGCCCCACCCGATTGGCAAACAGCAACCCCATCAGCTCGACAGGATCATTGACCGGCTGGCCAAATAGCCGCGAGACACCTCCCACGCGATGGAGTGTATCTAGCGCCCCCAGCGCCATACCGTGGGACGTTTCTGGATCAACGCAGAAGAACAGCGAGCGAGCGAGGTTGTACATTATGGGCGTCTCTCCAGGGCAACTTAACGGATGGCTTAGCGAGCGGCGCACAGTATAGCGCAAAGCCCCCGCTATTCGCAGAAAGGCGATGTGCAGAAAAGCTAATCACAAAAAAAAACACCGCGCCCCGAGAAACTCGGGGCGCGGTGTTGGTGACACTACTGCTAGAAAAGCGCTTACGCTTCGCTATCGCTCTCGGCAAGATCTACCAGCTCACGTACCGCAACGGCGAAGAGCGCAAAGCCAACTTCACTGCCGCCACGTACCTCTTCGATAAGACGACACCAGCGGCGGTGCAGGTCAGCGTGCTGATCCAGCCACTGCGCCACCCGCTCAGGGGTATCGCGACTTCCCGCGTCGAGCTTCAGTACGCTGGTGGTCAGCGCAAGCTGCTGACGCTCGATGTCGTCGCGGAAGGTTTCTCGCGCTTGGGCCTGCCAAGCGTCGCGTACTTCCAGCTGGGTTACCTGCTGAATCATCCACGGTAGCTCCAGGCGACTGCCAATTTCATACAACACTTCAGCCACCCGCTGCGGTTTTTCATTGGTCAGGCGCGCCGCCTGGATAATGCCTAGCCCAGCGTAGAGGCTTGATGACGCCGCCACGGTAGATGCCAAAGCCTCGGGCACACCTGCTTCCAACAGCTCGTCACGGCGGTTATTCCAAGCGCTAAGCTCTTCACCGCTGAGCAGCTCACCAATACCTTCCTGCAACTGCGCTAGGCGGGGCGCAAAGTACTCGATAGTATCGTGGGTCGAGAGCCCCAAGTGCTGGCGCACAAACCAGCGCGTGGCACGGCGGATCAAGCGCATCAGATCGAGCATCATCGAGTACTGAATGCGGTTGGGTACCTGATTATCGAGGGCTTCAATTTGCGCCCACAGGCCAGGCAAGTTGAAGCTATCACGGGCCACAATGTAGGCTCGCGCTATATCCGCACGTCCTGCGCCGGTGGAGTCCATCAGGCGACGGACAAAGACGATACCCATGTGATCAACCAGATCGTTGGCAACCTGGGTGGCGACGATTTCACGCTTAAGACGGTGCTCGTACATCTCGTCTTTAAAGCGCTCAACCAGCACTGATGGGAACAGCCGCTCTAAATGACGATGAATGTAATGATCATCCGGCACTTCAGAGGTGATCAAGTCGCCCTTCAAGGTGCTCTTGGCGTAGGAGATCAGCACCGAAAGCTCGGGCAGGCGCATCCCCTGGCCGTTACTGGTGCGCTCTTTTAGCACCTCATCAGTGGGCAGGAACTCCAGCTCGCGATCAATTTGTCCTGCAGCTTCCAGTTCGCTGATAAAACGGCGGTAAGGGCCCATCGAATAATCGGAGAGAATCGCCGAAAGATCGAGTGCCTGACTCTGGCGGTAGTTATCCAGGATCACCAGATCACCCACCTCATCAGTCATGTCCGCCAGCAGTTCATTGCGCTGCTTGTCGGTCATATCGCCACGTTTGACCACTTCATCGATCAGGATTTTGATATTGACCTCGTGGTCGGAGCAGTTCACCCCACCCGCGTTATCAATAAAGTCGGTATAAACGCGCACGCCCTTGGCAGCGGCTTCCATACGCCCGCGCTGGGTCAAACCGAGGTTACCGCCTTCACCCACCACACGACAGTTTAAGTCATTACCGTTAATGCGCAGCGTGTCGTTAGCTTTATCGCCTACATCAGCGTCAGTTTCATCAGAGCCCTTCACGTAGGTACCGATACCGCCGTTCCAGATCAAATCCACCTTGGATTTGAGCATGGCGCGGATCAGCTCATTGGGCGACAGGCGCTCTTCCTCAATACCAAATACCTGCTGCATCTCCGGCGTGATGTTTATCGATTTGGCGCTACGGTTAAAGATGCCACCACCGGCGGAGATCAGTTCCTGACTGTAGTCTTCCCAACTGGAACGCGGCAGTTCGAACAGCCGTTTGCGCTCTGCAAACGACGCCTCGGCGTCCGGGTTGGGGTCAACAAAGATATGCAGATGGTTGAAAGCACCCACCAGTTGAATCTTGTCGGAGAGCAGCATGCCGTTACCAAACACATCCCCGGCCATATCGCCGATCCCCACCACACTAAACAGGTCGCGCTGGGTGTCGAGATCAAGATTTTTGAAGTGGCGCTTAACCGACTCCCAGGCACCGCGAGCGGTGATACCCATTTTCTTGTGGTCGTAGCCGTTGGCACCGCCAGAGGCAAAGGCATCCCCTAGCCAGTGGCCATACTCGATGGAAATTTCGTTGGCGATATCCGAGAAAGTGGCGGTGCCTTTGTCGGCAGCTACTACCAGATAAGCGTCGTCCTCATCGTGGCGGACAACGTTTTCCGGCGGCACAACATCGCCCCCCACCAGATTGTCAGTAACATCCAGCAGCGCACGGATAAAGATTTGGTAACAGGCAATGCCCTCTTTCTGAACGACATCGCGGCTGGCATTTTCCGGCATGCGTTTGCACACAAAACCGCCTTTCGCGCCAACCGGCACGATAACGGCGTTCTTGACCTGCTGCGCTTTTACCAGCCCCAGCACTTCGGTGCGGTAATCTTCAAAGCGATCCGACCAGCGCAGACCGCCGCGGGCCACTTTGCCACCACGCAGGTGAACACCTTCCACCCGCGGCGAGCAGACAAAAATTTCAAACATCGGTCGCGGCTTGGGCATACCGGTGACTTTGGAAGGCTCAAGCTTATAGGCGATATAGTCTTTAAAGCGCCCACCTTCGGCAAGCTGGTAGTAGTTGGTACGCAGGGTGGCGAGGATCAGCTCCATAAAGCGGCGCAGCAGCTGATCGTCGTTAAGGCTGGCCACTCCTTCCAAGCGCTCATTCAAGCTCGCAATGCACTCGTCGGTAGCATGGCTCTGCTGCTCAGGATCAAAACGCAGCCTGAATAGCTCAACCAGCTCACGGGTGATGGCCGGATAGTTGGCTAGCGTGGCCGCAATATAATCCTGAGACATACCGAAGCGGATCTGTTTTAGATACCGAGCGTAGCCACGCAGCATCGCCACTTCGCGCCAATCCAGCCCCGCGCCGATAATCAGGCGGTTAAAGGCATCGTTGTCGGCTTCGCCAGTCCAGATGCGCTTAAAGGCTTCAGTAAAGACATCGCGCATATCGCCCAGACTGACATCCGCACCGCTATGCTCTAGCTCAAAGTCGTGAATCCAGTAGCGCTGTTCAGGCGCGTTAATATCGTAGGGGCGCTCGCCGATCACGCGCAGGCCGAGATTTTCCATCATCGGCAGCACGTCAGATAGCGGAATTTGCGTGCCACGGTGGAACAGCTTCAGGTTAACGCCGCCGCCTTGCTCTTCCAGCGGACGGTAGAGCGACAGCGATAAATCGTCGCCGTTGTCCAACGTTAGCAGGTGCTGAACATCAAACACCGCAGTACGCGCGGAAAAATCTTCCCGATAGCTGGCTGAAAAGGCCTCACGGAACTGATCCATCAGCAGATTAGCGCGCTCTTCACCGAAACCTTCGATCATCGCGTTCTGCAGCTCGTCGCGCCAACTGCGCGCCAGTCGTGACACTTTGCTCTCCAACCGTTTAAGGTCGTAGTCGCTGGGGGCGTCGCCGTTAAAGCGCAGAATTAACTGAATACGCGCCAACACCGATTCGGATAAATAGGTGTTGAAGTCACCAAAGTGGGCATCTAACTCATCGCACAGCACGTTTTGAATCCGCTGACGCAGATCTGTGGAGAACACGTCGCGGGGTACAAAGACCAGACAGGAGTAGAACTTGCCGCTGATATCAGCGCGGATAAACAGCCGCACTTGGCGGCGCTCGCGAATATTGAGAATACCCAGCGCCGTACTCGCCAGTGACTCGGTATCGATCTGGAACAGGTCATCGCGGGGATAAACTTCCAATACCTGGAGTAGCTGCTTACCATTATGGCCCTGGGGATTAAACCCAGCGATATCCATGACGGCTTTCAGCTTGCGTCGCAGCAGCGGAATATTGCGCGGCGACTCGTTATACACCGTAGAGGTGAACAAGCCGAAGAAGCGCCGCTCGCCGATTACATTGCCGTCGTCGTCATAACGGTCAACGGTGATGTAATCGGGATATGTCGGCCGATGCACTCGAGAGTGATGGGCGCTTTTGGCAAACGACAGTAGCTGAGGCACCAGCACATAATCATTGTGCTCATCAACACCCTCTTCGGTGCGAATGCGCTCGCAGTAGCGCGGCTGATCCAGGCGGAATACGCCCAGCACGCTATCCGCGTCACGCTGTAGCTCGCTGCCTTCCAGCAGGTACTCGTCGTAGCCCAGGAAAGTGAAGTTATCTTTGAGCATCCACTCTAAAAAGGCAATCGCCTCTTCGTGGTCGTCAGGGTCGATCTGAGGTGGGCAGTTTTTCTCAAGCTCTTGAATCGACGCAGTAATTTGCGAGCACATGGCATCGAAGTCGCCAACAGCAGTGCGAACATCGCGAAGCACGTCATTGAGATTGCTTTCGATCTTCTCAAGCAATGCCACGTCAGTGTGCCGGTCTACCTCAATCACAATGAGAGACTCGCGCGCTTCAGGCGCGTTTTCTGCCCGGGGCGAGGCCAGCGCTTGTAACTGGTGGCGCTCATCACGGGCAACTGCCAGCACGGCGTTTTGTATCGCATGCACCGTCAAGCCACGGCGGTTGAGCTCAATGCGAACCGAATCGACCAAAAATGGCATATCTTCATGCAGAACGGCGACAAAGGTATGCGTCGACTGCCAGCCATGCTCTTCAAAATCAGGGTTAAATACCCGTACCTTGGGGCTTTGTGGATCGTGGTGCTGCAAAAACTGCCAGATCGACAGCGTTGCGCCATACAGATCGTCCAGGCGACGATCCACTAGGTCTTCCACCGGCACGGTGGCATAAAAGTGCCGAGCAAAGGCGCTCACAGTGGCTGCTCGAGCGGGGTCTAACCGCGCGTGTAGCCGCTCCTGGAGCTGCTTCAAAAGATCTTGCCGACTCTCTTCAATCGCAACGTAGTGCATCCATCACCTCGACTGCCTAGGCCATTAAACGGCCAAAAAACGAAGGACAATAGGCCTTTAGGCCAACATACCGGCTAGCTTACGCTACCTATCGTCGCCTCCCTAATCATCTGACGTGTTGTTCATGACGCATACCGTTTACGCATTAGGTCGGATACTTATTAATCCATGCGCCGCTTTAACAGCACCCCACACTCACAGTGGTCGGTAAACGGAAACTGGTCAAACAGCGCAAAGCGCTCTATCTGATGGGTGTGGGTCAGTATCGCCATGTTTTCAGCTAACGTGGCTGGGTTGCATGAAATATAGACGATCTGGGCGTACTCGCTAAGTTGTTCGCAGCTCTGCGCGTCTAAACCAGCACGCGGTGGATCGACCAGCACGGTGGAAAAATCGTACTCTTCCAGCGCCATTTCCGCCACGCGACGTCCGGCTTTTTCTCCCTTCAACGCCAGCGAAAATTCTTCGGCTGACATGCGACCAATCTGTGCGTTGGTTACCCCATTGGCTTCCAGGTTGACGTTAGCACTGGCCACCGACGTGCGGGAAATTTCTGTGGCCAGCACGCGGCGGAAGTTATCCGCCAGGGCAATGGTAAAATTGCCGTTCCCGCAGTAAAGCTCGACCAGGTCTTTCTTTACATCCTTCTCTTGCTGGTCACTCGTAACCTCTCGCGCCCAGCTAAGCATTTTTTGGCAAATATGCGCATTGGGCTGGGTGAAGCTGTTTTCTACCTGCTGGTAGAGCAGCGTTCGGCCATCCACCTCCAGTCGTTCCCAGACATGATCTTGGGTCAACACAAGACGCTGCTTGCGGGAGCGGCCAATAATCATGATGCCTAATTCAACCTCCAGCGCGCGGGCCTCATGCTCCCACTCCTCCCCTAACGGGCGGTGGTAAATCAGCGTGACCAGCGCCTCACCTGAAAGGGTGGTTAAAAACTCGACTTGAAACAGCTTTCGGCGCAGTTCATTAGATTTAAGGCAAGCTTCACGTAGCTGCGGCATTAGCTGATTGATTCGTTCACTGGCGACTGCGTACTGATCTAACCGAATCACCCGCTTGTTCTTCGGATTCTCAGGATCTACTTCAAACATAGCGTAGAAAAGGTCGCCCTCTTCGTGCCATATGCGAAACTCGCAGCGCTGACGATAGTAGTCCGGCGGCGATTCAAACACCTCAAGCGCCGGTGGCTGAAAAGCGGCAAAAGTACTTTCCAGGTAGTCGCGTTTGGCGGCTAGCTGCTCAGCGTAGCGTTCAGGTTCTACAACGGGGATAGCCAAAGCTGCTCCTTTGAATAATTCGATCAGCATTAAGAGTGGTGAATAGTCTTCAGTAGCCCACGTTAAGTAATTGGGAGGCCTTAAACCCATAGCGAGCTAAACCTGCAGTCAGGTCAGCAGCGGGCGCTGTCGTAAAGCAGCGACCATCCTGTTGCTCGCTGTAGAGCTGATCAATCACTTGCGCAACCCGGCGGGCAATCGCGTCGCCGGAATCGACCCAATGAAGCGGCACGGGGGCAAGCTGTGACAGCCAAGGCATTAGCAGCGGAAAATGCGTGCAGCCCAGTACGACGGTATCTAGCTCTGGGGCATCCAGCGTCTGATGACCAGAAGATAAAAAATGCGCAGACGATGGAGGTGCAGCGGCGTTCCATAAAGGCACCAGCGCCGCCTGTATTCGGTCAGTATCGGGCGTAATACCTGCTAGATATGCTTCCGCTTCGACGACCAAGGCATCGGCGGCCACGCGAGTAATGACACAATCGCTGGCAAAGCTATCAATTAAGTGCTGGGTATAGGGCCGCCCTACCGTGGCCTTGGTGGCAAGCAGTCCAATATGGCGTGTCTGGCTAATCGCTGCGGCAGGTTTGATAGCGGGCACGGTGCCCACTACAGGAATTGCTAACTGCTCACGCAAATTTTCCAACGCCAGGGTACTCGCGGTATTGCAGGCGACGACCAAAACACTCGGCTGACATGCTTCCACCGCGGCACGACACACCGCCACAATGCGGTCAGTCAGGGCTGCGTCTTCGCGCAGTCCATAGGGCAACCAAGCGTTGTCGCAGGCATAGCACAGGGCAGCATCAGGGTAGTGTTGGCGCAGCGACTGCGCCACCGACAGGCCGCCGACACCGGAATCAAAAATTAACACGGGGCCTTTCATGGCTCTGCTTTTCATGACGCTGCCTGAAAAAAAACGGAGCAGCTATTTTAGCATGCTCCGTCATTATATCGATGATCGTTAGGGCCAGTTGTTCGTTAGTGCTATACCGCGGGCACGTCGGCCCCACGCAGTTCAGCGTAAAGTTCAGGATATGCTTCCTGTAGGCGTTCTAGCTCTTTCTCTGCACCTTCAGGGAGCGCCTGACGAAGTTCTTCCATATCTTCCTGGCTAAAATGCTCGTCAATCAGCGGAAACAGTCCCTCGCGTTCGTGACGCAGATAGGCACGATGCGCTTCCAAATAATTTTTCAAGTCGTCGGCAAAACGATCCATCGGCATGATGTTATCCATTAACACCATGTCAATATCGTTGGAGAGGCGCTGCAAACGCGGCTTTAACTCACGGTAGTCATTGGCCATCTGCTCGGTAAGGGCAATGTGCTCTGGAGCTTGGGTTTGCAATCGCTCTACGCAAACGCGCTCTAGGGGGGCTGCAAATCCATCCATATAGGACAAAATGTAGTCGACCACCTCGCGCATAAGCTGGAAGTTGGGCCTTTCCCCCTGGGCAAGGGTCTTATGCTTGAGCTGCAGCACATGGAGTAATCTCGCCATATTGGCATGATCTAGACGCAGTTGGTTTAACATCGAACCGTCTCCTTTTATTGTGTCATGCCTACCGTCGAAGCCTTGGTGATTGACGGTATGCGATCATAAGCGCGTGGTAACAAGCATGTTTTGTCGCTAACACATATCGTAACCTGAACGTGTCGTAACTGTAGGGGGTTATCATAAACAATGCCCCTCTAGCGCTATCCTAGCAAGTGTATCTTTCTGATAGATTACGCCAAAGGTAGTTCGCCAAGACGCAGTTTACCACTCACACTTGTTGGTGATTTGTTGCTCAACGTACTGATTTATAACGGAAGCTTACATGGATCTTTTTGATAGCGCCCAGGCAACACCTGCCGACGACGCCCCGTTAGCCTTTCGTATGCGCCCACGTCAGTTAAATGATTACGTGGGTCAGCAGGCGCTGGTGGGGCCAGATAAACCCCTGCGCCGCATGGCGGAATCCGGCGTCGTGCGCTCAATGATTCTATGGGGGCCACCAGGCGTTGGCAAAACCACGCTGGCAGAACTATTGGCCAGGGCTTCCCAAGCGCATCTGGAGCAGCTCAGCGCGGTAATGGCTGGGGTGAAAGAGATTCGCGCCGTGGTGGAGCGCGCCCAGCAAATGTCATCCACGGTTATTCTCTTTCTAGATGAGATTCATCGCCTCAACAAGAGCCAGCAGGACGCCCTACTGCCTCATGTCGAGTCGGGCCTGCTGACGCTGATTGGTGCCACCACCGAAAACCCCTCCTTCGAAGTCAATTCGGCGCTACTTTCCCGCGCGCGGGTTTACGTGCTGAAATCCCTCACTCAGGAGGAACTGATCACGGTGATGCGCCAAGCCCTCAACGACGTTGAGCGGGGGCTGGGCAAGCGAGATATCCAAGTTGATGAGGAGGTGTTTGCCGCCTTGGCCAACGCCAGCGCAGGCGACGCCCGGCGAGCGTTGGGGCTTTTGGAGACCGCCTGCGATTTCGCTACTCAGGAATCGGGCCGCGAAGTGCTGCATAAAGAGGTACTCGCCGATGTCATCGGCCATCAGGCCAGCGCCTTCGATAAACAGGGCGATGCCTATTATGACCTGCTTTCGGCGATTCATAAGTCGATACGCTCTTCGCGCCCCAATGCCGCACTGCTATATATGGCGCGCTTTATGCAGGGCGGCGGCGACCCCCTGGACGTGGTGCGCAGGCTAACCGCCATTGCCTCAGAAGATGTCGGCAACGCCGACCCCCGCGCGCTACCGCTGGTGATTGCGGCCTGGGATGCTTACTTACGCTTGGGGGATTACGAAGGCCTGCGGGCGATTGCCCATGCGGCGATTCATTTGGCAGTGGCGCCCAAAAGCAACCGCATCGACCGCGCCTGGAGTGAAGCTAAACAGTACGTGCGTCAACAACCCCAGGTGGAAGTACCCACCTACCTGCGCAACGCGCCGACCAAGTTGATGGAACAGCTAGGCCACGGTGAGGGCTACCGCTATGCCCACAATGAGCCAAACGGCTACCCGGCGGGCAGCGCCCACGACTGCTGGCCTGAAGAGCTGCCTAAAGCCGACTTTTTTAAGCCGAGCGCCATCGGCCAGGAGAAGCGCTTTGGGGAAATCATGGCGTGGCGGGAAAACCTTGACCAGGAAGCAGATCAGGCGCCCTAAGGCGCCTGATGGTTAAACCAGCAGCAGTCTGCTAAATCGGGGCACTTCACCCCCTCACAACGCGCTACTCACTACTCACCCCTAAAGCTCTTCACGAATAACATCGGTGCCTTCGGGAATCTCAAAATCAAACATGTCCGGGGCGATATCGCCATTGAGAGTAATGTTGCTAAATGTAATCGAAGTGCGCTGACCGGTGCTGTCCATCATCCACAGCTCGGTTAACGTTTCACCTTCAAACACCATGCTCAACTCTTCAAACAGCGTATCGGCAGAGATGGGCACCAGGGTAAAGACATCTTCTCCCCCGTCCTGCTCGTAGAACACCTCATAGCTCTCGGTTAAATCGTTTGAACTTCCCGACAGCAATAACGCGGGGGTGTGGGTTACTCGATCATCCATCTCTTGAACGGTGACCTGTTCAAGATCCGGGTCGTACATATACACATCTTCACCGTCGGACACTACGGTTTGAGAGTACGGCGCCTCCACTTCCCAACGCAGCATGCCAGGGCGCGATAACCACATCTCACCGCGCGCGCTTTGCATTCTTTCGCCGCTGCCATCAAGAATCTGCTGTTCAAAGGCCGCTTGATAGCGCTCAAGCGGATCCAGCCGCTCGGTCAAACGTTCGGCAGCATCATCCGCCCAAGCGGGAGCACCAAATGTTAACCCCAACGCGCTGGCCGCAAATGCCAGTTGTGGCGCACCTATTGATGACGGACGTTTTGTTTGCGTATCGCGCATATGATCTCCCTAGGCAACCGTTGCCAAATAACCGTTGCTAAATAACGAAGCTTTTTAAAAATAACTGAGGCCGGTGTAACCGCTCATGCCTCACTCGGAAACGTAACAATCAGACGTGAAAAACGCCGTGGGGTTTCACCTACGACGTTACTTTCACGCTTATTGCATAATTGCGCCTGATAGCAAACGGTTAGTGGCCCACCGGCGGCGGCGCCAGAACTTCCCGCGCCCCGTTGGAACCCATGGACGTCACCACGCCAGCGCCCTCCATGGCCTCAACCAAGCGAGCGGCCCGGTTGTAACCAATTTTAAAGCGCCGCTGCACCGCAGAAATCGAGGCTTTGCGCGTTTCGGTGACAAACTGCACAGCTTCATCGTAGAGCGCGTCTTGTTCCGCATCGTCACCATCGCTTCCTTCGGCCTCAAGGCCGGTTAAAGCATCGGCGGATACACCACCAGAAAGAATCTCTTCGATATATTCAGGCGCGCCGCGGCGCTTCCAGTCATCGACCACCCGGTGTACTTCGTCATCATCCACAAAGGCACCGTGGATGCGGTTAGGTGGCCCAGAACCTGCGGGCAGATAGAGCATGTCACCATGGCCCAGCAGGCTTTCAGCACCACCCTGGTCAAGAATAGTGCGCGAATCGATCCGCGATGAGACCTGAAATGCCATCCGCGAAGGAATGTTGGCTTTAATCAAGCCCGTTACCACGTCCACCGAGGGGCGCTGGGTCGCCAAAATCAAATGAATACCCGCGGCACGCGCCTTTTGCGCTAGGCGGGCAATCAGCTCTTCGACCTTTTTGCCGACGATCATAAACATATCGGCAAACTCGTCGATGACCACGACGATATAGGGCAGTTTTTCCAACACTGGATGAGGTTGATGCACTTCCCAGGGCTGCGGTTCCCAGAGCGGGTCGGCCACTTGAGCACCGGCGCGCTCCGCTTCATCCAAACGGCCATTGAAGCCCGCGATGTTGCGCACTCCCATGGCTGCCATCAGCTTGTAGCGACGCTCCATTTCGGCAACACACCAGCGCAGGCTGTTGGCCGCCTCTTTCATATCGGTAACCACGGGTGCCAGCAGGTGGGGAATGCCGTCATACACTGACAGCTCGAGCATTTTCGGGTCGACCATGATGAGCTTTAGCTCACTCGGCTTGGCTTTGAGCAGCATCGAGATCAACATGGCGTTAACGCCCACCGATTTACCCGACCCGGTAGTACCAGCTACTAACAAGTGCGGCATCTTACCCAGGTTGGCGACTACAGGGCTGCCGCCAATATCCTGACCAAGCGCCATGGTCAGCGGTGACGTCTCCTGCTGGTAACGGTCGGAGTCGATAACTTCGCGCAGGCGGATCATGGCGCGGTTGGGGTTAGGAATTTCAATCCCCACCGTGGGGCGCCCTGGAATAACCTCGACCACGCGCACACTTTTCACCATCAGTGAGCGCGCCAAGTCTTTTGAAAGGTTACTGATTTTAGACACTTTGACGCCCGCGGCGGGCTTGATCTCAAAGCGCGTGATCACCGGGCCAGGCCAGGTATCCACTACTTCTGCCTTTACGCCATACTCGCGCAGCCGTACTTCAAGTAATTCGGCCATATCAGCCAACTGTTCATCAGTATAATTAGGCTGATACGGCTCTGCTGGCGTCAGCAGCTGTAGGCTCGGCACATCGCCTTCGGGTTCATCCAGCGTTTCAAAGGCGGGCCGCTGACTCTGCAAATGCTCCACAGTCCACAGTGCAGGGCCTTCATCCGCTTGCGGCATGCTCTCATCAGGCGAGAAAGTGGGTTCCTGACGCGCCGCTGGGGCTGGCGTGGGCGGCGCGCTGTCTATTTCCTCAGCGTCCAATTCTTCGTCATCCCAGACAGGCTCTGGAACAACCTCAGCGACACGTTCAGGTTTACGTGCGGGTTCGGGCTCAGGTTCAGGCACGGATTCAGATGGTTCAGGTTCGCTGATACGAGGTGGCGGCTCAGCGTTCAGTGACGGCTCGCTGCGGCGTTCAACGGGCGCTGCCTGAACACGCTCTTTATCAGCGGGTGCTTCGTCGTTGACGAAGAAGTTACTTGCAGCAGGCGCTGATGGCTCTTCTTGACGAGTCGCACGCAGCGGGAAGGAGGCGTCGGCTTCCTTGGGCTCATCAACTGGCTGGGGCGCTGTTGCCAGCGTCTCAGGCCGCACAAAGGCGTTTTCTCGCGGCGCTGAAAGCGGCTCTCTCTCTGTTGCTTCCACCGCTTTATCCGCTGGAGATACTGTCCGCACTGTCTCAGGCGCTGTGACCGGGGGCTCCGCAGTAGATGTAGATGGGGTAGGCGCCGGGGCTTTAGCAGGCACGTGCTTATTGCTTGAAAACGCCGCAGCTTCCCAGGGAATCGAGGTATCCGTGGTCTCGCTGCTCTCTGAAGTACTGCTAGAAAGCGGTATGGAGAAGCCCGGCTCTCGCCGCTCGCGACCACCAGAGCTCTTGCCTACCGGCTCCGCCGCGGGCTTCATCTCTGCGGGCACCGTTTCAGGCTTAACTGGAGGTGCTATTTGGGACTCAACTTCAGGTGCTACTTGGGGCTTAACTTCAGGCGCTACTTGGGGCTTAACTTCAGGCTTCGGCGCTGGCTTGGTGGCTTTCGCAGCTGCGCGCTGCGCAGCGCGCATACGCCGCGCTTGCCGACGTGCCGACAACCATCCGCCCAAGCGACATATCCGCTTGCCGAGCTCATCGGCCACCTGCAGCCATGACATACCGCTAAACAGCGGAAAGCCGCTTAAAATTAACGCCGCGGCGATTAGTCCCACGCCACCACTGCCTACTAGCGGTCGAAGTGCGCCCACCAAGCCTTCGCCCAAAATACCGCCAGAGGCGTAGGGCAACATGCTTTCAGGGTGATAAAAGTGCAGCGCACCCAGCATGGTGGTACCAAAAATAAGCAGCACCAGGCCACCCGCGTGCACGGCAATCGCCACCGGGTCGAGCTCAAAACGGACTTGGCGCGAGCGAATCAGCCACCACGCGGCAAAGCCAAACATGCCCGGCCACCACAGCGCACTGGCGCCAAGCAGTGAATAAAGGACATCGGCTAGCCAGGCGCCAACTTGCCCCATCCAGTTACGAACATCGGTTTCCGGGCCCTGATACGACCAGCCTGGATCAGACGGCTGGTAGCTAAATAGCGCTAATAATAAAAACACACACAGCGCAAGCAGTATCACTACTACGCCTTCGCGTACGGAGCCTTGTAAGCGCAGGCCAAAACGACGAGCCTTATCCTTTGCAGCGTTAACACGCGCAGAAGAAGCCGATGATGGTGTTTGACGCGCGCTACGCTGCGTTCGCTTGTTGACTGCTTTATTCACTTTCAAGCGACTCTCCCTTTACACCTCAATGGCGTCTTTAATCCACTTGCGAGTTTGCATGATACCGAGCATCCTTCCGCCGTCACAGAGCACGCTGCAACAGGAGCAAGTAATGCTACCTTGGCTTTCCTCGCCACATCCTACATTTCCAGCTACCCATAGCGCACTAGCCAGGCCCAATGGCCTGCTAGCCGCCGGCGGTGAACTCTCCCCCGCCTGGCTGGTAGAAGCCTATCGGCAGGGCATATTCCCCTGGTTCAGCGAGGACGACCCCATTCTGTGGTGGAGCCCAGACCCGCGCATGATACTCCTACCGGAGCAATTTAAGCAGCGTCGTAGCCTAACCAAACGATTACGCCATGGTGGCTTCCATGTCAGCCTGGATCAACACTTCGACCAGGTGATTCAAGCCTGCGCCGCCCCACGCGGCGAAGAGACCGGCACCTGGATCACCGACGACATGTGCGACGCCTACAGCCTGCTGCATGCCATGGGCATTGCCCATAGTATTGAAGTCCATCAAAACGGCCAATTAGTGGGCGGGCTATATGGCATCGCCATGGGCCCAGTGTTTTTCGGCGAGTCGATGTTCTCCCATGCCCCAGATGCCTCGAAGGTGGCGCTGGCCCACCTTGCCAGGGCCATGCGCGAGCACGGTGGCAAACTCATCGACTGCCAAATGCATACGCCCCACCTGGCGAGCCTGGGCGCTATTACAGTCGCCCGCGAGGCATTCATCAACTATCTTAAAAACTGGTTGCCCGATAAGGCGTTTACGCTCACTTCATCAACCACTGAGACACCCACTGTTCCCGCATCGCTGTGGCTGCATGCGATTGCCAACGAGGATAGTGCATAGTGATGAACTCATTCTGTTTCAACCCTTTTTTGCAACAAGGAGGCAAGCCGTGAGCAGTAATACTCCGCGTCGACCGGTGCGGGATTTGCGCTTCTTCCTTACCGTGCCACATGCCTGTAGCTATTTACCCGGCAGAGAGGCGACGACACTATTTCTCGACCCTCAGGAGTCGCCAGTCCCAGGTGTCTATGACTCGCTGGCGCTGTTAGGGTTTCGTCGCAGCGGGCGCCATTTATACCGCCCTCACTGTGAGGGGTGCAACGCCTGCCGCTCGGTGCGCATTCCGGTTGAACAGTTTGCGGCCAACCGCACACAACGCAAAATTTGGCGCCGCAACGCCGATATTAGCGTGCGCGTCATGCCCGCTCATTTTGCCTCAAGCCACTACTCGCTTTACGCTAACTATATTCGCCAGCGCCATGCCGACGGCGATATGTATCCGCCCAGCCGCGAGCAGTATCGCACCTTCCTCACCCTTGATGAGCCCTATGCCCATCTGATGGAGATGTACCTTGACGACGAATTGGTCGGGGTAGCTGCTTTTGACCAGTTAGAGCACGGTCTCTCGGCAATTTACACCTTCTTTGCCGTGAGCGAAGCCCTGGACAAGCGCTCGCTAGGCACCTTTGCTATTCTCCAGCTCATTGAACTCAGCCGAGAAAAAGCCCTGCCACACCTTTATTTAGGGTATTGGATCGAAGAGTGCCGTAAGATGCGTTACAAGCAGGCTTTTGCGCCGTTGGAAATACTCGACGGGCGCCATTGGCGGCCATTAATTCGCTAAACACGCCAGCTTTTTTGCCTTGACGGCGGGCTTACGGCACAATATAGCGCTGTTTCTTGAGCGCCTACCTAGCGGCACTCAAATTCTGACCGATTATTACATTACTAACTCATCAGTGAGGACATGCCTATATGGCACGCGAAGATCATATTGAAATGGAAGGCGTTATCGTCGATACCCTTCCGAACACCATGTTTCGGGTTGAGCTGGAAAACGGTCACGTTGTTACCGCTCACATCTCTGGCAAAATGCGTAAAAACTATATCCGCATTCTGACCGGTGACAAGGTAAAAGTAGAGCTGACACCGTACGATCTGTCCAAAGGCCGTATCGTCTACCGTTCGCGCTAAGCCCTCAGCTTGTTGATGACGGCTGACTAAGAACGACAACGCCCCGTCAAAGACAGGGCGCTGCGTTTTTATGGGTACAACATAAATGATGGGCTTTAATGCGGCTTAGCGCCCTTTTCAGGGCGCATCTGCCATTTCAGTCTCAGTGGAAAGGTGCAACTCGCCCTCTTCCAGGCTGACATGAACAATACCGCCCTGATCAGCCAATTCGCCAAACAGAATCATCTCGGCCAGTGGCTTCTTCAGCTTCTCTTGAATGAGGCGCGCCATCGGGCGTGCGCCCATGTCCGGATCGTAGCCTTTATCGGCTAGCCAATCCCGCGCCATATCGTCCACATCCATCTGAACACGCTTCTCATCCAGTTGTGCCTGCAGCTCAATCAAGAATTTGTCGACGACATTGCGTACCACCGACACCGGCAACGCATGGAACTGAATGATGCCATCCAGGCGGTTGCGGAACTCCGGCGAGAAGGTGCGACGGATCACTTCCATGGCATCGGTAGAATGGTCTTGATGCTGGAAGCCAATTGAGCGGCGCGACGCCTGCTCCGCACCGGCGTTAGAGGTCATGATCAGGATAACGTGACGGAAGTCCGCTTCGCGGCCATTGTTATCCGTTAAACGTCCGTGATCCATGACCTGCAGCAGCAAGTTAAAGACTTCCGGGTGCGCTTTCTCAATCTCATCCAACAGCAGCACGCAGTGCGGTTGTTTGGTCACCGCTTCAGTCAGCAGACCACCCTGGTCGTAACCGACGTAGCCCGGAGGCGCACCAATCAAGCGCGATACGGTGTGACGCTCCATGTACTCGGACATATCAAAGCGCACCAGCTCAATGCCCATAATATGCGCAAGCTGCTTGGCTACTTCGGTTTTACCCACCCCCGTGGGACCAGCAAACAGGAAGCTACCGACGGGCTTATCGGGGGATTTAAGCCCTGCCCGCGACAGCTTAATGGCCGCTGAAAGGCTATCAATTGCTTCGTCTTGACCGAACACCAGCATTTTCAGGTCGCGATCCAGCTTCTCAAGCAGCTTGCGGTCGGAGCTTGAAACACTCTTCGGCGGAATACGCGCAATGGAGGCCACCACGGCTTCCACTTGCTCGACGTCGATGATTTTAGCGCGCACTTCCGGCGGCAACAGACGCTGGTGTGCACCTGCTTCGTCGATTACATCAATCGCTTTATCGGGCAGGAAGCGGTCGTTAATATAGCGATCCGCCAAGCGTGCGGCACTCTCAAGCGCACCATCGGTATACTTCAGTTCGTGGTGCTCTTCAAAGCGAGAACGCAGCCCTTTGAGGATTTTGATGGTGTCGTCGACCGACGGCGCCATGACATCCACTTTCTGGAAGCGCCGCGCCAGGGCACGATCTTTCTCGAAGATACCGCGGAATTCTTGGAACGTGGTCGAACCAATGCAGCGCAGCTCGCCCGAAGAGAGCAACGGTTTGAGCAGGTTTGACGCATCCATCACACCGCCGGAGGCGGCACCTGCGCCAATGACGGTATGAATTTCATCAATAAACAGCACCGCGTTTGGTTGTTTACGCAGCTCAGTTAACAGGCTTTTGAGGCGCTTTTCAAAATCACCACGGTACTTAGTGCCGGCCAGTAGCGCGCCCATATCCAGCGAATAGACCACCGCATCGGCAATAACGTCGGGAACATCTTCTTCAACGATACGCTTGGCCAGGCCTTCGGCCACCGCGGTTTTACCCACGCCCGCTTCACCGACCAACAGCGGGTTATTCTTGCGCCGCCGAGCCAGAATTTGCACCACGCGCTCAAGTTCGTGGTCACGACCAATCAGCGGATCAATTTTGCCCAGCCGCGCCTGTTCGTTCAAGTTGGTAGCGTAGCCAGTAAGCGGATGCGCAGCGCCTTCATTACCACCTTCTTCCGCGTCTTCACTCTCGGATGAAGAGGGAGCAGGAGACGGCCCGTGACCCGCCACTTTGGAGATACCGTGGGCGATGTAGTTAACCGCATCGACCCGCGCAACGCTCTGCTGTTTAAGGAAGTAAACCGCCTGGCTTTCTTGCTCGGAGAAGATTGCCACCAGCACATTCGCGCCGGATACTTCACTCTTGCCAGATGACTGAACGTGGAAGACCGCCCGCTGTAAAACACGCTGGAAACCTAGCGTGGGCTGGGTCTCGCGATCACCCTGGCCTTCTGGAATCAGTGGCGTAGTCGAGTTAATAAAATCCTGCAGATCGGACCGCAGCTTATCGAGGTTAGCCCCGCAGGCCTTCAGTACGTCTACCGCTGAGGCATTATCTAGCAACGCTAGCAGCAGGTGCTCAACGGTCATAAACTCATGGCGCTTTGAACGCGCCACGGTGAAGGCCGTGTTCAGGGTCATTTCAAGTTCTTTGCTCAGCATGGCAGTCCCCTTTTCGCTACTACCTAGGGCGTATCGCCACCTAGGGCTTGCGTCGGATCAGTTTAATCGACCGGCACTCTCAACATCGGGTACAAATGGCACGGTTGCAAGCCTCACCACCAATTATTTCTCAACGCTTTTAATTGGCAGCCTCAATATCACTTATCAACGGGTGCTCACACTCCCGGGCAAATTCGTTTACCTGGTAGCTTTTGGTTTCCGCGATATCCCGCGTAAACACGCCACAGGTGCCCTTTCCTTGGGTATGTACAGCCAGCATAACCTGAACGGCCGTCTCGCTGTCCATATTGAAAAAATCTTGCAGCACTTCAATAACAAACTCCATCGGCGTGTAGTCGTCATTGTGAAGCACCACCTTATAAAGCGGAGGTTGCGCCAGCGCCGGTTCTGCTGACTGAACCGCTATATCACCATCTTCATCGGGCATATTTGGCCGTGTCATCCCCGCATGTAGGGGTAGCACGGTCAAGCATGGACTATCTAGGTTAGGCATAAGCAGCACGGTTGGTTGTCTCGCCACTGACCGATGGAAGCGTCTAAAAAATAGTGTTGTCTACTTTTAAGACGCTGCCGATCAGCAAGGGTTCATGGAAAATACAAAATTAACATATTAATTAAGACAAAAAACCCTCGCCCACTACAGTGGGCGAGGGATATCACAGCATTCTCATGCGCTTCGCCCAGTGGCTGCGCAGACTGCTTATGAAGTGCCTGTTTTTAAAGCCCTAGCCGTTGGCTACCATAGCAAGCGCTTCGTTGAGCGTTTTGCTCGGGCGCATGACTTGGCTAGCCAATTCGCCATTAGGGTGGTAATAGCCCTTAAGATCGACGGGTTGCCCTTGAACGCTATTAAGCTCATCAATGATGGTCGCTTCATTAGCTTTCAGCGTTTCCACCAGGCGAGCAAAACGCGTTTTTAGTTCAGCGTCTTGATCTTGAGCCGCCAACGCTTCTGCCCAGTATAGCGCTAGGTAGAAATGGCTGCCTCGGTTGTCCAACTCACCCACTTTGCGTGAAGGCGACTTGTTGCTTTCGAGAAACTTGCCGTTTGCCTCATCCAGCGCTTTCGCCAGCAGCTTAGCACGGTCGTTACCAAAGCGTTTAGCCAGGTGCTCCAAAGAGGCTACCAGCGCTAGGAACTCGCCAAGGCTGTCCCAGCGCAGGTGATTCTCTTCCAGCAGTTGCTGAACGTGCTTGGGCGCAGAACCACCAGCACCGGTTTCAAACAGACCGCCGCCATCCATCAGGGGAACGATAGAGAGCATCTTGGCACTGGTGCCCAGCTCAAGAATCGGGAACAAATCCGTCAGATAGTCGCGCAGGATGTTGCCCGTCACCGAAATCGTATCGAGACCGCGAATCACACGCTCTAGCGTGTAACGCATTGCCCGAACCTGGGACATGATATGGATTTCGAGCCCATCAGTGTCGTGATCTTTGAGATACGTTTTGACCTTTTTGATCAACTCGTTCTCATGGGGGCGGTAAGGGTCGAGCCAGAATACCGTCGGCATACCCGAATCACGGCAACGCTCTACCGCCAACTTCACCCAGTCGCGAATCGGCGCATCTTTAACTTGGCACATCCGCCAGATATCGCCCTGCTCCACGTTTTGGGTTAACAGCACTTCACCCGTATCCAGATCGATGATATCGGCAACACCGTCTTCCGAAATCTCAAAGGTCTTATCGTGGGAGCCATACTCTTCGGCTTTTTGCGCCATCAAGCCAACGTTGGGTACGGTGCCCATCGTCGCCGGATCAAAAGCACCGTGCCATTTACAGAAATTGATCATTTCCTGATAAATTCGCGCGAACGTGGACTCAGGCATAACGGCCTTGACGTCCTTAAGACGACCGTCGCCGCCGTACATCTTGCCCCCGGCACGAATCATCGCCGGCATCGAAGCATCCACAATCACATCGCTGGGCGAGTGGAAGTTGGTGATACCACGCGCTGAATCGACCATCGCCAACTCTGGGCGCTTTTCATGGCAGGCATGCAGATCACTGATAATTTCATCACGCTGTGATTCTGACAACGTCTCTATCTTTTCGTAAAGATTGGCGATGCCATTATTGACGTCGACACCGAGCTCTTTGAACAATTCACCGTGTTTCTCAAAGGCATCTTTGTAAAAAATCTTGATACAGTGGCCAAACACAATCGGGTGCGAGACCTTCATCATTGTCGCTTTGACGTGCAACGAGAACATGACGCCAGATTCACGCGCATCCTCTATTTCCCGCTCGTAGAATTCGAGCAATGCTTTTTTGCTCATAAACATACTGTCGATGATCTCGCCTTCGAGTAGCGGGATATTCGATTTGAGCACCTTGGTCTCGCCACTCTTGGTGGTCAGTTCCATCTTCACATTGCGTGCACGATCCAGCGTTATCGACTTCTCACCGTCGTAGAAATCGCCTTTATGCATATGGGAAACGTGGCTACGCGAGGCCTGGCTCCACTCACCCATTGAGTGAGGGTATTTGCGCGCGTACTCTTTGACGGCCTTCGGCGCACGACGGTCAGAGTTCCCTTCACGCAATACGGGGTTAACCGCACTGCCTTTGACTTTGTCGTAGCGCGCTTTGATATCTTTCTCTTCGTCGTTGCTTGGCTCGTCAGGGTATTCCGGCAGCGGGTAGCCCTGCTCTTGCAGTTCCTTGATCACTGCCCGAAGCTGCGGCATGGAAGCGCTGATATTCGGCAACTTGATGATATTGGCTTCCGGAACCTTGGCCAGTGCACCCAATTCAGCCAAGTGATCCTCAATGCGCTGATCTTCAGTCAAGTAATCGGGGAATAAAGACAGAACGCGAGCCGCCAGGGAAATATCCCGGGTTTCAACTTCGATACCAGCAGCGTCTGTGAAGGCATCAATAATCGGTAGCAAAGAGTATGTTGCGAGCGCAGGCGCCTCGTCGGTGAGCGTGTAAATGATCTTCGGCGTTTTAGACATTTTGCGTTAACCTCTTTTTTCTATCGCTGTGATTATAAAGACCCTGAGCAACGCGACTTATACAACGAGAGACCATGCCGCGAAGCAGGCGGGGCCGTTTTATTGGGCTTTTCCTGACTTTCTAGTTGTGTGGCTTTCTCAATTATCAATCGTTGGTGGTTGAGACGGTTTTTGAAACAGTCGCTAAAACAGCCGTTGAGCTGGTGGTTGAACGAGCTGTTGAGCTGGTTGTTGAAACAGATGTTAAAAGTATACCAGCGCTGCATTTTAATCACATGTGAGATTGTCGACAAATCAAGGCCAACCCCCTAAAGAGATTATGAGCACTTTATATCTACTGCATAAACCCTACCGCATGCTCTCTCAATTTACCGATAAACAGGCGCGTGCCACCTTAGCGGATGTCATTGCTGTGCCTGGGGTCTATGCCGCAGGACGCCTTGATTACGACTCTGAAGGCCTGCTGCTGCTCAGCGATGACGGTGAGTTGATTCACCGCATTTCTCACCCGTCTCATAAGCAGCCAAAAATATACTGGGCCCAGGTGGAAGGCGATATTAATGACGCAGCGCTTAAAGCGCTGAGTCAGGGAGTTACCCTGAAAGATGGCCCAACACAGCCAGCCAAGGCGCGTCGAATAGATCCCCCGACGATTGCACCACGCCAACCGGCCATCGACCCCACACGCCACCCGTCGACTAGCTGGCTGGAGCTCACCATCAGCGAAGGCCGTAACCGCCAAGTACGCCGAATGACTGCCCATGTCGGCTTTCCTACTTTGCGCTTAATTCGTGTGGCAGTTGGCCCCTGGCGGCTGGATGGCTTAGCCCCAGGCGAATGGCGCAAAGAAACCTTGCACGCGCCACGCGCCGCCAATACGCCCCCGGGCCAGCGAAAAACTCAGCGAACAGCTCAGCAAAAAGATCAACGAGCACGCCCCACTTCAAAACGTAGGAAACCCTCATGAGCCATATTCGCAGCACCGCAGCCTGCGTAATCCAGCAGGGTGAACGCTTTTTAATAGTAGAAGAGCAGCGCGGCGGCCCGCAGAGCGTGTTTAACCAGCCCGCGGGGCATATCGAACCCGGCGAAGGGCCCATCGCGGCGATTTTGCGCGAGGTTCAGGAAGAGACCGCCTGGCGGGTATCGCTCACCGGTTATCTGGGCCTATATGTATTTCATAGCGACGCAGGGCAGACATTTCATAGCCACGGCTTTGTTGCCGAGCCGCTCAATAAGCTCGACCTCGCCCTTGACCCCGATATTTTCGCCACCCACTGGCTCACACTTGAGCAAATACGCGCCTTGGATCACCAGTCACGTCTACGCAGCCCGCTAGTGCTCAAACGTATTGAGGATGCGCTCAGCGGAACGAGTTATCCGCTGGCGGTGATTCGCGAGTGAAGCACTCGAAGCCGTCACCCCCCATCGTGTATAATCCTCGCTCAATTGCACAACGCTTATTAGCAAACCACCTTTTGCACACTATTTCCTACTGAGGATGCTGATGTCATCCAATACCCAGCCAACCAGCAATGGCTCAAACACTGTAGAGCCCTCCACTAACGGCAAAGTGATCGTCGGCATGTCCGGTGGCGTCGACTCGTCCGTTTCTGCCCTTCTCCTTATGCAGCAAGGTTATGAGGTGGAAGGTTTGTTTATGAAAAACTGGGATGAAGACGACGGCACTGAATACTGCACCGCTAAAGAAGACCTCGCCGACGCCGAGGCGGTCTGCGAAAAGCTCGGCATTAAACTACACACCGCTAATTTTGCCGCGGAGTACTGGGACAACGTCTTTGAGCATTTTTTAGCCGAATACAAAGCGGGCCGTACACCCAACCCAGATATTCTATGTAACCGGGAAATCAAATTTAAGGTGTTCCTTGAGTACGCCGAAATGCTCGGTGCCGACAAAATTGCGACCGGTCACTATGTTCGTCAAGGGCATGTCCGCCAAGGCATGAGTGAAAGTCGCCCGCGGCTGCTTAAAGGGCTGGATGGCAACAAAGACCAAAGCTACTTTCTGCATGCGGTGCCGGAAGCCGCCATTGCACGCACCCTGTTCCCCGTGGGCGAGCTGGAAAAACCCGCAGTGCGCGCACTGGCCGAGCAGCACGGGCTGATTACCGCGAAGAAAAAAGACTCCACCGGTATCTGTTTTATCGGCGAGCGTCGCTTTCGCGACTTCCTGCAGCAGTATCTGCCCGCTCAGCCCGGCAGCATTGAAACGCCGGATGGCGACGTGATTGGCCAGCATATGGGGCTGATGTACTACACCCTGGGCCAGCGCCAGGGTCTAGGCATTGGCGGGCTGGCCAACTATTCAGAAGAGCCCTGGTACGTGGCGGCGAAAGACCTTGATCGCAACGTGCTGGTCGCGGTGCAGGGCAAGCATGATCAGTTGCTCTACTCCGATACATTGGCCACAGAGGCGATGGATTGGGTGGCGGGCGAGCCGCCCGTTCAGCAGGGCCGTTTTACCGCCAAAACGCGCTATCGGCAAAGCGACTGCGGCTGCGAAATGCGCGTGCTACCCGACGGCGGCGTAGAAGTCACCTTCGACGACCCGCAGTGGGCGGTTACCCCAGGCCAATCGCTGGTACTTTATGATGGCGACATTTGCTTAGGTGGCGGTGTTATTCGCGCAACCTGGAAGAAAGCCGCGGAGGCCGCTGCATGAATCCCACCACCCCGATTCATCGAGCCCCCGACTCCCCGGCCGCCCGCCAAGCGCTCGCGTTGGCGGGCGTGTTTCAAGCCGCCAGTCTGGTTGACGAACTCGCTCGCACTGGGCAAGTCGACCCACGCGCCTGGGAAACGCTGATTGAAGCCACCGTGGATACCAACCCGGAGAGCTTTGAAGCTATTTATGGCGGGCACCCCAATAACCTCCGCCGCGGTCTGGATACGTTAGAAGCCCTGGTGGGACGTAAGCAGGCGAATCCGGTGGTGCTGCGTTACGGCTTTTCGCTGCTAATGCTGATGAACAAACTGCGCACCAATAACGACATGATGGACTCGCTGGGCCAAAAGCTAACCCGCATTCAGGGTCAGGCCGAACACTTCGGCTCCACCCATGAAAACGTGGTCGCCAGCCTAGGGGAAGCGTACCAGGAGACTATCTCCACGTTTAAAACCCGTATTGTAGTGCAGGGCGACCCTTCGCTACTGCAGAGCCGCATGATGCCCGAGCGCGTGCGCGCCTGCTTAATGGCCGGCATTCGCTTTGGCCTGTTATGGCACCAGCAAGGCGGGCGGCGTTGGAAGCTGGTATTCCAGCGCAAAGCGCTACGCCGGGCGCTGGACAGCCTCAGTTAAGCCACTATTTAATCGATTAACATGCTCTCGACTAATTTTCTTTCGAACTTCCTGGAAACGATGCCATGCAACTCTCCGCTTTAACCGCCCTCTCTCCCGTTGACGGCCGCTACGCCACTAAAGCCGCCGCCCTGCGCGAACACTTCAGTGAATTTGGCTTGATCCGCGCTCGTGTGATTGTGGAAGTTCGCTGGCTACAGCGCCTGGCTGAGCACGCACAAATTATCGAAGTGCCGAGACTGTCCGCTGAAGCGACCGCGTTTCTAGAGCAGTTGATTCGTGAATTTTCGATCAGCGATGCCGAGCGCATAAAAGAGATCGAGCGCACCACCAACCACGACGTCAAAGCGGTGGAGTATTTCCTCAAAGAGAAAATTGCCGATCAAGCCGAGCTGCATGCGGTCACCGAGTTCACTCACTTCGCCTGCACCAGCGAAGATATCAACAACCTCTCTTACGGCGTGATGCTAAGCGATGGCCTAAACGCCATGCTGCCCACCATGCACGAGGTCGCCGACGAAATAGCCAAACTGGCGATTGCCCATGCCGCCCAGCCGATGCTATCGCGTACTCATGGCCAAACGGCGACACCTACCACGCTGGGCAAAGAGATGGCCAATGTGGCCTACCGCCTAAAGCGCCAGCTCAAGCAGATTGAAGCGGTAGAAGTGCTGGGCAAAATCAACGGCGCAGTGGGCAATTACAACGCCCATCTGACCACCTACCCAGATATTGACTGGGAAGCTAACGCGCGCACCTTTGTAGAAGGCTTAGGGCTAACGTTCAACCCTTACACCACCCAGATCGAGCCCCACGACTATATCGCCGAACTGTTTGACGCCATTTGCCGCTTCAATACGATCCTGATCGACTTCGATCGCGACGTATGGGGCTATATCTCCTTGGGTTACTTCAAGCAGCGCACAGTTGAGGGCGAAATTGGCTCCTCGACCATGCCACACAAAGTTAACCCGATCGACTTTGAAAACTCCGAGGGTAACCTGGGCCTGGCGAATGCAGTTCTTAGCCATCTCGCCCAAAAGCTGCCCATCTCGCGCTGGCAGCGTGACCTCACTGACTCCACTGTGCTGCGTAATCTGGGCGTAGGCTTGGCGTATGGTCTGATTGCTTACCATGCCAGCCTAAAAGGCATCAGCAAGCTGGAAGCCAATCCCGAGCGTTTAGACGCTGACCTGGATAACAGCTGGGAAGTGCTCGCCGAGCCCATCCAAACGGTGATGCGCCGCTACGGCATCGAAAAGCCCTACGAAAAACTTAAACAGTTGACCCGTGGCAAACGTATTGACCAAGCGGGCTTTGCGGCGTTTATTGATACGTTAGAGCTGCCTGGCGAAGTCAAAACCGAGTTGAAGGCGCTCTCGCCAGCCAACTATATTGGTAATGCCCAGGCCCAGGCCGAAGCATTGACGCAACAATTAAACTGTTTATAACGACATGTTTATAGCGACATCTTTATAACGCGCCATATAACGCTAACTTACTAACGCCAGGGAATGCCATGAACCATCACGATAAGCCGTTAACCCTGCTAGGCGACCTTACCGCCGCAGACTTTCTGGCCAATTATTGGCAGCAAAAGCCGCTGCTGATTCGTGGCGCAATACCCGACTTCATCAGCCCCATTGAAGCCGATGAGCTGGCGGGTCTTGCCTGCGAGCCTGGCGTAGAAGCGCGCCTGGTCGAAGAAGAAGGCCCGGATGGCCCCTGGCAGGTCTCCCACGGCCCCTTCGATGAAGCCACCTTCGAACGGCTGCCAGAAAATAACTGGAGCCTACTGGTGCAAGCGGTTGACCACTATGTGCCCGCGGTGGCAGCACTGATGGATGAGTTTGACTTCCTTCCCCGCTGGCGGCTCGATGACGTAATGATCAGCTACGCGCCTCCTGGCGGCAATGTGGGCGCGCACATCGATCAATACGACGTTTTCCTACTCCAAGCCAGCGGTCACCGTCGCTGGCAGTTGGGCGGCAAATTAACGGAAGATGCGCCAATCATTCAGGGTATCGATCTACGTATACTGAAGGAATTTACCGTAGAGTCAGACTCAGATTGGGTGCTTGACCCCGGCGATATGCTTTATCTTCCCCCTGGCTGGGCGCATCACGGCGTCAGCCAGAGCGACGACTGCATGACCATTTCGGTGGGCTTTCGTGCGCCCTCCGCCGATGAGGCGATCACCTCATATGCGGACTACCTCGGCGAACAGCTCCCTGCCTCTCAGCGTTACAGCGATGCGGGCATGGCGCCTGCCCAGCAGCCTGGTGAACTGGACGACGCTGCGGTAGAGCGGATGCGTCAGCTGATTATGTCGACGCTGGATAACCCGACCCAAGTCGCCCAGTGGTTTGGCCGGGTGATGACGCAACCAAAATATGTCGACCAAGTGGTACCGCTTGAAGCACCGATGACCGAAGTGGCGCTTGTTGCTCAGCTACAAGACGGCGAACCGCTTTACCATATGCCTGGCTCACGCTTTGCTTGGCGCAGCGACGTCAGCGGCACCACGCTATTTGTCGATGGCGACGGCCACGCTTGCTCGGCTGAGTTGGCTAAACGCCTTGCCGACACTACCCCGCTTTATGCTGAAGACCTCGAACTTGACGGTGCTGCTGCGCTCATCACACAGTTGGTCAATACCGGGAGCCTGGGCTTTATGGGCGATGAAGGTGACGACGAGGAGTATTGATGGCGATTACCCACATAAGCACGGGTGACTGGGAAACGCTTGGCCAGGCGGCCAGCGAGATCCGCCGTAGAGTGTTTATTGACGAACAAAACGTGCCCCAGGATGAGGAGTGGGATGGCCTGGATCCTGAGTGTCAGCACTTTTTGGCACTTCTCGACGGGCAACCGGTTGGCACCGCACGGCTGCTGCCCGATGCCCATATTGGTCGTGTTGCGGTGCTGGCTGATGCCCGTGGCACCGGCATTGGCGTACTGCTGATGCAGGCCGCGATTGAGGCGGCTCGCCATGCAGGTCACGCCCAGGTGGCACTTAGCGCTCAGGTGCATGCCCTGACGTTTTATGAGCGGTTAGGCTTCGTCGCCCACGGCAAAGAGTTTCTCGATGCGGGCATCCCCCATCGAGAAATGACGCTTTCGCTTGCGGAATAGATCCTCTTGTTTGATCTCTAGCACTGCTTCGGCAGTGCTTTTTTATGCTCACTTGACGCCCTCCTGACGAAAAACCACTACACAAACCTACCGCTTTATTATCCCGCTGTAGTCGGGTTACAACCCACTGTGCCCCCAAGTGTCAATTGTTGAATGAGCGATCCTAGTAGATAGTTGTTGCATTGCAGCGTTATGGCGAATGCTTTAAGCCCGCAATGCTGTATCAGATGCCTCTAGCACTGATGTCTCTAAGCTAGCACCCCAGACGATTGGCTTAGAGACGATCGACCTAGAGACGATTGACTTAGTGACAGTAACGCGAAATTCAATGATGCTAAATACAACTTCGCAGGTGCAGCATAAGTAAGTGCTAATTTGCGAAACATCATCAAGACCAAAGAGGGTAAGCTCATGACAGGACTGCTCGACGATATCAAAGCCATGGCCCAGCTACGCGAAGCACAAGGCGGCAAATGGGAAGCCATCAAACCTGAGTACGCTGCCCGTATGCGCGCTCAAAACCGTTTCCACACCGGCCTGGACATTGCTCGCTACACCGCCAAAGTCATGCGCGAAGATATGGCCGCTTACGATGCTGATACCGCCCAGTACACCCAGTCACTGGGCTGCTGGCACGGCTTTATCGGTCAGCAGAAGCTTATCTCGATCAAAAAGCACTTTGGCACCACCAAACGTAGCTACCTCTACCTGTCAGGCTGGATGGTGGCCGCGCTGCGCTCCGAGTTCGGCCCGCTGCCCGACCAGTCAATGCACGAAAAAACGTCCGTCGCGGATCTGATCGAAGAGCTCTACACCTTCCTAAAACAAGCCGATGCATGGGAACTCAATCACCTGTTCCGCGCCCTGGATGAAGCCAAAGAGGCGGGCGACAGCGGCAAACAGAAGGAACTGATCAGCAAAATCGATAACTATGAAACCCATATCGTCCCCATCATTGCCGATATCGATGCGGGCTTTGGTAACGCAGAAGCCACCTACCTGCTGGCCAAGAAGTTTATTCAAGCGGGCGCCTGCTGTATCCAGCTGGAAAACCAAGTCTCTGATGAAAAGCAGTGCGGTCACCAGGACGGTAAAGTTACCGTGCCCCATGAAGACTTTTTAGCCAAAATCAACGCCGTACGTTACGCCTTTTTAGAACTTGGTATTGAAGATGGCGTAATCGTAGCGCGCACCGACTCTCTCGGCGCTGGTTTGACGCAAAAAATTGCCGTCACCAATGAACCAGGCGATCTAGGCGATCAGTACAACAGCTTCCTGGACGGCGATGTGATTGAGAACGCTGCCGATATCAACAACGGCGACGTTGTCATCAAGCAGAACGGCAAGCTGATGAAACCCAAGCGCCTCGCCTCTGGCCTCTACCAGTTCAAACCCGGCACTGGCGAAGACCGCGTGATTCTCGACTGTATCACCAGCCTGCAAAACGGTGCCGACTTGCTGTGGATTGAAACCGAGAAGCCCCACGTTGGCCAGATCGCCAGCATGGTTAACCGGATTCGTGAAGTAGTGCCGGATGCCAAGCTCGTCTACAACAACTCACCGTCGTTCAACTGGACGCTGAACTTCCGCCAGCAGGTGTTCGATGCCTGGCAGGAAGAGGGAAAAAATGTGTCAGCTTACCAGCGCGACAAGTTGATGAGCGCCGAGTACGACAACACCGAACTAGGTCAGTTAGCTGACGAGTGGACGCGTAACTTCCAGCGCGACTCATCACGCGAAGCGGGCATCTTCCACCACTTGATCACTCTGCCGACTTACCATACCGCCGCCCTGTCTACCGACAATCTGGCGAAAGGCTACTTCGGCGACGAAGGCATGCTGGCTTACGTAAAAGGCGTACAGCGCCAGGAAATCCGCCAGGGAATCGCCACGGTTCGTCACCAGGATATGGCGGGTTCCAATATTGGTGATGACCACAAAGAGTTCTTCCACGGCGATGCTGCGCTCAAAGCCGGTGGCAAAGACAACACCATGAATCAGTTTGGCTAATGAGCAGGTTTTAACCCCTTAACTCACCATGCAAACCCTACAACAGGAGGCCTTCAGGCCTCCTGTTTTTGTTTGTCTAGTGGTATTTGCACACTGTTTTCTTAATACACTGTTAAACTCTCGATTAAGCTATTTTTGGGCTACAGCTTGCTCAGCTTTGATCTTTTTAAACGATCGCTGGTCAAAGCCATTAGCATCGGCTATCTTTAACGAACACTGTTCTATAACTGCAATCGCTCCTCAAACCGTCCTCTGAATGACAGCTATGTGGGCGACAGTTATCAACATAGACACCCTGGAGGTTTTAATGAAACGTCTTCTTTTACCCGTTGCCGCACTAAGCATTCTCACCCTAGCTGGCTGCGCCAACACATCCGGCTACTCTGGCGATGTCTATAGCGGTAACCAGGCTAAAACGAGCCAAAGCGTCACTTATGGCACCATCGTGGCGGTTCGTCCGGTACAGATTCAGGCTGAAAGCCGTGCAGGCGGCCTTTTAGGCAGTGGTGGTGGCGCGATCATTGGTGGCCTTCTGGGCAACCAAGTCGGTGGTGGCTCTGGTCGTCAATTGGCAACGGTTGCTGGTGCGCTCGGTGGTGCGGTGGCAGGTACGGCCGCTGAAGATGCGACTAACCGCGTCAACGCGCTGGAGATGGAAATTCGTCGTGACGACGGCTCTGATATCGTTGTCGTTCAGCGCGCAGACCGCCAATTCCAAGCCGGTCAGCGTGTTCGCCTGATCGGTAGTGGTGGTAGCGTAAGCGTTGCGCCTTATTGATTTAAGCAGCGTTAATGAATAGCGCTTGATCACATCAAAAAAGCCCGGCCATCTAATGTGATGGCCGGGCTTTTTTAATGGCTATTTTTGACCGTTTTGTAACTATCGGCGAAGTCAGTGAACTTTGCTGCCCGCCCAGTTCACCAGCGCCATGACTGCCCAGCCAATAAGCCCCAGCAGAATAACCACCAGCAGCATATCAACCGGCTTCACTAACGTTGTCGCGCCCAACACTGCCAACGTAATCACCCATAGATAACGGTTATCGCCATGCGTTTTCAAAAAACCAGGCAACACCTTATCTAACCCCTGGCTGAAGCCGCTGTTCCAGCGCTGATTCGCAAAGTAGGCAATCAGGCAGAAAGCGATAAGCCAAATAATCAAGATCGTCATTGCATGCTCCAAAAGTGATTGGGTAAAGGAAAAAGTGATGGTCGTAGGGTATCCCTGGACACCCTGGTGCGCAATACCGCCGAAAGTGGTGAGTAGGAAAAAGCGCCGCTACCCCCTGACAAGCCAGCCCACACGCGTTACCATATTGGAACATGCACTCACCGAAAGGTTATTCCATGCAAATTGCGCAAAACTCGGTTGTCGCGTTTCACTACACCCTGACCAACGATGCAGGTGAAGTGCTAGACAGTTCCGAAGGCCGCGAGCCGCTTACCTACCTCCACGGCGCCGGCAATATCATTCCAGGCCTTGAGAAAGAGCTGGAAGGCCGTGCAGCAGGCGATAAGCTGAACGTTGCCGTATCCCCTGAAGAAGGTTACGGCGAGCTGCAAGAGCAGCTGATGCAAGAAGTACCGCGCGATGCGTTCCAAGGCGTTGAAAGCATTGAGCCGGGCATGCAGTTCCAAGCCCAGACCCAAGGCGGCCCGCTCATGGTTACCGTCAAGAAAGTCGAAGGCGATACGGTGGTTGTCGATGGCAACCACCCGCTGGCAGGCCAGCAGCTCAACTTTGATGTTGAGATCGCTGAAGTACGTGAAGCCAGCGCTGAAGAAGTTGAGCACGGCCACGTGCACGGCGAAGGCGGCGTTGAGCACTAAGACGCTCGCGTAACCGTTGCAAAAAGGGTGACCCAATCGGGTCGCCCTTTTTTATGCCTGACAAAAAACCTTTCTACTCATCGGGTATCAGCACAAGCTGCCCGTGGCGCACGCTTCGCGACGACGTTACTTCGGCGGCAAATTGTTTGAGCGCACGCCCCTGACCTTTGAGCAGCGCCACTTCCAGGCAGCTATCATGGTTGATATGCACATGCAGGGTCGACAGCGTCAGGTCATGATGGTCATGGGAGTGGCGCGTTAAACGCTTGGAGAGCTCGCGGGCGGCATGATCATAAACATACACCAGCGCGCCCATACAGGGCGAATCCGGTGCAGCCTCTTCCCTTACCTGCTTTAAACCACTGCGGGTCAGGTCGCGAATCGCCTCTGAGCGGTTTTGGTAGCCGCGCTCTCGCATCAACGTATCGACTTCTGCCACCAGCTCCTCATCAAGCGTTATCGTTACACGCTGCATTCACGCCCCCTCAATTGATTCACTTTGCAAGTGTCGCCCATGCCGTTAGTATGATGTTATTGAAAAAAGATCATACCAATGACATCAAGGATAAAGCGATGCCTGGATTCCCTCGGCCTATCTTACTGGGTATTGCACTTAGTTGTTTAGCCCTCGGTTGTTTAGTGGCCACGAGCGCCGTGCAGGCAAAAGAGCAGTTAGTGCTCGCCATTGGCGGTGAGCCCGAGCAGGGCTTTGACCCGCTACTGGGCTGGGGACAATACGGCAATCCGCTGTTCCAGTCGACGCTGCTCTCCCGGGGCAGAGACCTTACGCCACAGCCTGAATTGGCTACCCAGTGGTCACTTTCTGAAGATCGTCTAACATGGACACTCACCCTGCGCGGCGATGCCCGTTTTGCCGACGGCACGCCGCTGACCGCTGCAGACGTGGCCTATACCTTCAACGCAGCGGCCAAGGCAGGTGGGCGTGCCGACCTAAGTGCTCTGGATCATGCGCAAGCCGTGGGTGAGTATACCGTCACGCTTCATCTCCGCGCCCCTCGTATCACCTTTGTTGATCAGCTAATGACGCTGGGGATTGTGCCGAGCGCCGAACGTGACAACGGCTATAGCGAGCAGTATGGCCGCCAGCCCCTGGGTTCCGGCCCCTATCAACTGGTCGAGTGGCAGGAAGGCGAGCAGTTGATTGTTGAACGTAATCCTTACTTCTACGGCCCGACGCCCGCCTTTGAACGGCTGGTATTTCGGTTTACCGGTGAAGACGCCACGCTAAGTGCCGCCCATGCTGGCCAGGTTGATATCGCCTCCGTGCCGCCAGCGCTGGCGGCCAATGTACCGGCGCAGATGCAGCGGGTCATCATGGAAAGCGTCGATAACCGCGGCATTCTGTTCCCCATGCAGCCTGCCAATGGGGAGCACGCTGAATCAGGGGCACCGATTGGCAACGACGTCACCGCCGACCTTGCCATTCGCCAAGCCATCAACCTTGCGGTCGACCGTGAAACCTTGGTGGAGGTAGCGCTGCACGGTTTTGGGCGCCCTGCGTTTGGCCCAGCTGACGACCTACCCTGGAGTGATCCAAAAGAGAATGTGGTAGCACCCGACTTGACTCATGCGGCAGAAATACTTGAAAGCGCTGGCTGGGAGCTTCGTGACGATGGCCTACGCTACAAAGGAGACTTACCCGCCCGCTTTAGGCTTACCTACCCCGCCAGCGATACCACCCGGCAGTTGCTCGCGGAAGTCAGCGCCGAAATGGTGCGCCCACTGGGTATTGAGATGCAGCCCACCGGCCGCCACTGGGACGAAATCCAGCGTGAAGCGCTGCACCAGGACGCGATTATGTTCGGCTATGGCAGCCACAGTCCCCAGGAAATTTACTACCTTTTCCATAGCCAGCATGCGGGCTATGGCTTCTATAACAGCGGCTTTTACGCCAACCCGGAAGTTAATGCCCACCTTGACGCCGCCCAGGCGGCTGACAGCCCCGAGCAAGCCAACCAGTACTGGCAAGCCGCCCAGTGGGATGGCACGACCGGCTATGGCCTGCGCGGCGACAGTAGCTGGGCCTGGCTGGTCAATCTTGAGCACGTCTACTTTGCCGATAGCTGCTTGGACGTTGGCGAGCTGGGCGTAGCGCCCCACGGCCACGGCTGGCCGATCACCGCTAACCTGCTTGAGTGGCGTTGGACGTGCGAGGAATAGTGCTTCTCGCCATGCGGCTGTCACGCCTAAGCCTGGTGCTGCTGTGCGTGGCACTGGTCGCGTTTGGGCTGATGATGGTCTCGCCCATTGACCCAGTCGATGCCTACCTAGGCCCTCAGATGGCCCAGGTTAGCCCCGAGCAGCGCGAATTAATCGCCCAGCGCTGGGGATTTGATGAGCCTCCTGCCGTGCAGTTTGGCCACTGGCTGCGCCAGTTAGTGAGCGGCGATTTAGGCTGGAGCCATGTGTACAACCAACCGGTTAGCGAGGTGATCGGCCAGCGTTTTCAGCGCTCGATTGCGCTGTTAAGCGGCGCTTGGCTACTTTCGGCGCTACTGGGATTTAGCCTTGGCGTTGTAGCCGGCGCCAAAGAGGGCTCCAGGCTGGATAAAGTTATTAGCACCTATGCCTACCTGACCGCCTCCACCCCCGCTTTCTGGCTAGCGATACTTGCTGTGCTGCTCTTTTCAGTAACGCTAGGCTGGACACCCACCTGCTGCGCAGGCCCAACGGGCACCTTAAGCCAAAATGTCACTCTCGCTACACGCCTTCACCATCTCGTGCTGCCGATCGCCACCCTGGCACTGCTGGGCATCGCCAATATCACACTGCACACCCGCGCTCGCATGCTTGAGCTAATGCGCTCAGACGTTGCTATCCACGCCTTCGCCCAGGGTGCCAGCCGCCTTGATGTGGCCTGGCGCCACGGTCTTCGCCATGCCAGCTTACCGGCGATTACCCTGGCGTTTGCCTCGCTGGGCGAGCTGTTTGGCGGCTCCATATTGATCGAGCAGGTATTTGCCTACCCAGGACTAGGCCAAGCCACAGTGGCGGCCGGCCTGCGTAGTGATGTTCCACTGCTGCTGGGCATTGCCCTCTTTACCGCACTGTTTGTCAGCGTCGGCAATATGATCGCCGATACGCTCTATGGTGTCATAGACCCCCGCATTAAGCAGGGGAACCTATGAGACTCACCCTAACAAACCGGAATACTCAACCGCGCCTGCGTGCCGCCTTCAGCCTGGGCGTCGCCGTTCTGTTGGTCGCGGGGCTGATCGCTAGCCAGTGGCTATTAGGTGATGCAGCCCAGCAGATGCAGTTTGACGCTCGGCTGGCCCCGCCGAGCGTTGACCACTGGCTGGGTACCGATGCACTAGGCCGGGAACTGTGGGCGCGCACGTTGGCAGGGCTGGCGTTAAGCTTTTGGGTGGGCTGCTTGGCGGCGCTACTAAGCACGCTGATTGCATTGAGCCTGGCAACGCTGGCCACGCTGTCAGCGCGTCTGGATGCGTTGGTAAGCCTGCTGATTGATACGTTGCTCAGCGTGCCCCACCTGATTTTATTGATGCTAATCGCCTTTGCCCTGGGCGGCGGCACCCAAGCAGTGATTATTGCCGTGGCTGTCACCCACTGGCCGAGTTTGGCCCGGGTGCTGCGCGCCGAGCTGTTGCAACTGCGTCAAGCGCCTTATGTGCGCATTTCTCGTGCGCTGGGTAAATCGCGCTGGTTTGTGCTCCATGGCCACCTGCTCCCCCATTTGCTTCCTCACTGTTTGGTCGGCGCGCTACTGTTATTTCCCCATGCGATTCTCCACGAAGCCGCCTTGACCTTTTTGGGCTTTGGCCTAAGCCCCAGCCAGCCCGCTATTGGCGTGCTGCTGGCCGACGCCATGCGTTACCTAAGCGGTGGCTACTGGTGGCTGGGGGTATTTCCCGGCTTGGGGCTGTTACTGATGGTGCTGGGTTTCGAGCGCCTTTCCAGCCGCTTGCGCAGTGCGCTTTAGCACTTTTCAGAAAACCGCTAGCTGTAAAAACTATGGATAGGAGGCCTACCGTGTTAACGATTGATCAATTATCGCTACAGCTGCCTTTGTATGCCTCCTGGTGGAAGCGCGACTGGGCCACCTGCCTGGATGCATTTTCACTAACGCTTTCCCCTGGAGAGGTACATGCAGTGGTGGGCGCCTCCGGTGCCGGCAAAAGTCTGTTGGCCTATTCGATTATGGGTTTACTACCGACACCCGCGCGTTTGAATGGGCAGCTTTACTACCAAGGAAAACCACTCGATGACATTCGCCAACGCCAGCTTCGCGGCCGAGAGCTGGCGCTGATTCCCCAATCGCTAAGCGCCTTAGACCCGCTGGTGCGTACGCAACGCCAGGTGGCCTGGGCGGCCCAGCGCGCAGGCCAATCATCAGCCCACGCTTGGCGCTCTTCCCAACAAGCCCTCGACCACTATCAGCTAGACGCCCGTGCACAGCAGGCCTATGCCCATGAGCTTTCCGGCGGGATGGCACGCCGTGTGTTGACGGCCATGGCCCATGTCAGCCAAGCCAAGCTGGTGATTGCAGACGAACCCAGCGTGGGTCTTGACCCACACCAGCGCCAGCGTGTGTTAGCAGCTCTGCGCGGGCTGGCCGACCAAGGCAAAACGGTGATGTTAATCACTCACGACCTGCGCCACGCCCTACCGATTGCTGACCGCGTCACCATTATGCGTAACGGCAAGCGGGTTGAAACCGCGCCTGCCAATGCTTTTCAAGGCACCGGCGACTCGCTAACCCATGATTATTCAAAGGCATTGTGGCAGGCGCTACCGGATAATCACTTTTCGACCAGCGAGACAAGCCGGACGCCACAGCTGCAACAGGAGGCAAACGTTGCTTAAAGCGCACCAACTTCGTTTTCAGTTTGCTAACAGCGCGCCATTGCTGCGGGCTCTTTCACTGACGCTGAACGCGGGTCAATGGCTAGGGCTAAGCGGCGACTCTGGGGCAGGTAAATCAACGCTGGGCAAACTGCTAGCGGGCTATTTAGCGCCTCAAACGGGCGCTGTCACGCTGGATGGCGCGGCGCTACCGAAAAGCGGCGTGCAGCCCGTGCAGTGGCTGCCACAATCGCCGGAGCTGGCGGTCAACCCACGCTGGCGGGTAGGCAAAATACTGCGGGAAGCCTGGACACCTTCCGACGCCCAGTGCCAAGCGTTTGGCGTGCAGCCAAGCTGGCTATCGCGCTTTCCACAATCACTATCGGGGGGAGAGTTACAGCGGGTATGCGTGTTGCGGGCACTCGCCCCGGAGGTGCGCTTTCTGGTCGCTGATGAGATCTCCACCATGCTCGACCCGATTACCCAGCTTGAGCTTTGGCAGGCGTTAAAACGAGAGGCGGAACAGCGCCAGCTTGGCGTGCTGGTGATTAGTCACGACAGCGCCCTGCTGGAACGGCTTTGCCCACAGCGCTTGCACTTAAGCGATGGTCAATTGACGAGCATCTAGCTAATAGTTTGGCGACGTTCAAAACGCCATAGGCCTAAAGCAATCATCAGCGTGATACTTAGCAGCAGCCACGAGCCTATGGTGACGCCCAACCAACCGGCCCATTGCCAGAAAGGTTCAAGCCAGAAGCCGCCCAAACTGGCCCCCACATAGTAAAATACTAAGTAAAGCGCCGAGGCGCTGCCCCGGGCGCCCTGGGCATAACGGCCTACCCAGCTGGAGGCCAACGAATGGGCCAGGAAAAAGCCAAAGGCATTGACGGTTAAGCCGATGATAATCAGCACCAGCGAGTCCGCTAACGTAATCGCCGTGCCCAGCATTAACGTCACTACCCCCACCATCATGCATGCTGCGGGAGAAAACCGCCCAGCCAGCCGCCCAGAAATCATCGAACCGAAGGTACCGCCGAGATAGGTCAAAAAAATCAGCCCCAGACCGCTGGCGGCTAATTGATACGGCGCTGCCGCCAACCGAAAGGTGATATAGCTGTATTGATTAATAAAAATCAGGAAGTTGATACCCCCTAAGCAGTAAGCGGCGAGCAGCACCGGGTTGCGTAAATGAGTGACTAAATCGCTTACTGCTTTGCGCAGCTCGAAGCGCTGGGGAATAAAGGCACGGCTGTTGGGCAACAGGCGCCAAAATAGCACACAGCCGACAAGCGTCATAAGGCCTACTGCTAGGAATGCCGCGGTGGGGCCGCCTATTTCAGCGGCGCTACCGCCGACAATACGTCCGCTAATGCCACCGAGGGAATTGGCGCCAATATAGAGCCCTACGGCGCTTAACAGCGCAGGCTTGTCAAACTCATCGCCCATCCAAGCGATCGCCACTGCTGGCAGACCGCCCAGCACAAAGCCCTGCACCAGGCGTAGCAGCAGCAAGCTTTCAAAGGTGGGGGCAAAGGCCAAGGCAATCGAACAGCCGCCTGCTAACAGCAGTGTGATACGCATGATACCTTCGCGGCCAATAGCATCCGAAAGGGGACCGAAGACCAACAGCGCAATAGCTAAGGAGAGAGTCGACGCTGACATCAGCAGACTGACGCCTAAGGTAGAGACCTGATAGGTCTCCTTTAACCCTGGCAGCAGCGGCTGCGGTGCGTATAAATTGATAAAAACAAGAAATGAGCCAAGGCAAAGCGCCAAGGTGGCGCGCCACCAGGCGCGCGTTTTGGCTTCAATCATGCCATTCCTAGAGTAAGAAACGTCCGGCTACTGGAAAACGTTGCCACCCAGCTGGGCCAGATGCGTTGGCTCCAGCGCGCGACGTGACTGCCAGTAGTAGCGCTGCCAGTAACTATTATCCAGGCTGGAAATAATCACCCCTTTTGAGGTCGAGGCGTGGAGAAAATAACCATCGCCCACATAGATCCCCACATGGTTATAGCGACCCGGCGGGCGGAAGAACACCAGATCGCCCGCCTGCAGCTCTTGGCGGTCGATCGAGCGTCCCTCGTGTACTTGGCCACGGGTGGAGCGCGGAAGCTCTAAATTAAAGGTGTCACGGTAAACATTGCGAACCAGGGCCGAACAGTCGATGCCTCTCTCTGAGGTGCCACCAATTCGGTAAGGCGTTCCTGCCCAGCGCTGATGTTGAGCCAACAGCGCCTCGCGAATCACTGTTGGCGGCGGTACTTGCAAACTGCGCAGATGCGCATCGATAGGATCAACCGGAGACATTTGCGGGTTCGCCCCCATTCCCGGTAACGTCATCGAGAAGTAATTCTCGGGGGCCTGCATATTGCTCTGTCGCGCAGAACCTGCACAGCCAGCAACCAATGTAACTATAAAACAAACACTTACAACACGGACAGCGGTCACAGCGGGGCGTGGGAACGCAACCATGCGATTAACCTCGTGACATTAATAAGAGGATGGTATGAAAAAACTCATTTTTCTATGCACGACTATAAGCTAGTTATCATATGTTTGGCGAGCATCAATGTAACGTGCGCTGATCGCCGGGCAGAGTATCAATATGCAGTGGCGCAAAATGGCGTGGTTTATTGCCCGGAAAATCCAAACTTACCCATGGGCCAGCCAATACCGGCGCACCGCATACCCAAGCCACCAGCGCCTGACGGAAACCGGCTAAAAAGCTTTCCCGCTCCGGAGTTTCGCCCATAAAAAAAGAAAAGCCAGCGTACATTCCCATAGCATACTCCTGCCACCCGGCATAATGATCCGCCGCCAATTGGTAAGCACGATCCAATACCTTGGCAAAGGCCGCGCTATCCAGCCAGCCAAGCTGCCGGGCGGCAATGGCCAGATCGACCAGTTGGGCAATATCCCAGGCCGCCATATCCACCTCATTACAGCCGTCTTCGTTGTCACGCACACGGCGTAAGCGAAGCAGATGGTGGCGCTCATCTTCAGCACAGTCGCCGGATTCAAGAATGGCGATCTCAGCGCTTAAGCGCTCAGTGTTGAGCGTATAGGGCGCATAGTTAATCTGATATTCCTGGCGATCCCCCGATTCGAGCATGTAACTCAAAAAATCCTGCATATCGCCAGCATTGCTCAAGTGGTAGTGGCTCTCCACCCACTCGCGAATCTCGGCGCACTCGCGGGCGCTCTCGGGCTGGGGCTCACTCCACACCGCACTATTTAACGGTCCCACCAATGACATGGCAGTAAAGTGGCTCAACGTAGGGCGACTGCCCGGCTCGCACCAGGCATCGTGACGCCAATCCAGCCAGTGAAACAGGCTGCCCGGATCTTCAATATGCCAAATAATTTCATTCACCAGCGAGGCGTGTTCAGGTTCGGGCAGACAGCTCTCCCAAGCGAACCAAGCGTCTAACAGCCGCTTGGCATTGGGGTAAAAACGGCACAGGCAGCTTCGCAATGCGCTGGCATGCGCCATTAACGGCGCGCGATCGAATAAACCGCTGTCGAGGGACATATGCAGATAAAAGGCGAATTTTTCGGCCATATGGATAGTCGCCGCATGGCGACTGACCCCTTTAACCGCATTGCGCTGTTTAAGCTCTTCCGGGGTCGGCTGACCAAACCAGCTTTGCGAAGGGGGCAAAACACCGTGCACAGCGTCAGCTGCCAGCTGATTAAGGTGGTGCGCCTGGGCGGGCAGCCAGTAGCGCGCCATTGCATGAGCGCCTTCATCGGCATGTAGGCCAAGTGACTCCTGCAAATACAGCGCCGCGTCGGCACGCTGCTCTTCCGGTAGCGCCGCGGAGGGGTCTATCTGGCGCAGCATGGCATCCGGCTCACGCACGCTGGCCAGCGCCAACAGCCAGTGATGGGGGGTGTTGCGCCATTGACGAATGCGCGTTTGAGACGCTTTGAGCGCGGGCTCGTCTAACAGCTCCCGCGGCGAGCGCTTCCAAGGGCTATGGCCGCTGTGCAGCAGTAACCGATGCCGCTCGCTGGGTGTTTTCCCCCGCCGATCAATACCGTCAAAAAGACTCTGCCCGCGCCCGTAGGCGTTAAGGACGGCGTACCAATCGTGGTAGCGGCGACTGATCAAATCGGCGGCATGCCCCGCTAAGTCATCAGCCTCTTCCTGGCTAAGCAAGCCAGAGCAGGCGCCGGCCCAGGCGAGTTCAACAATCCGCAGCCAATCCCAGGCCGCCCACTCCAGGGGCTCGCCTTGGGTGACGAATTTATTCAGCACCGGCGCATAGGGCGACTCTTCTACCACACTACGCTGCCACTCCATGCGCTGGGCATTGTCCATACTTAATAGCTCACGGGCTTCGATATCCCAGCGCTGGCGCTCGCCTTGAGCGCCTAGCCATAGCATCACGCCAATAAGCGCGTCACGGTCATGGACATCCCACACATGAGCAAGCCACTCGGTAGCCTCGGGCCAATCGGTTTGACTAGCGGGATAGACAATAATCGGCCGAAAAAGCGCGCATAGTCGCCAGCTCTGCGCTTCAGGCTGTTGGGGCCATAGCGGGGCGGGAGCCGGCAGCTTAGCCAGGGCATTTTCGAGAGCCTCCCAGGTAATACCCTCGCCATCGGTTTCAAGCTTGGCCAGCGCCTGACAGGCGTCGATAAAACGGTCGTTGGCCCCCACTTCCCAACCCCGTGCGCCTAACGCACGGCGTAGATCCGCTAGCCAGGCGCGTAGATCGCTGTAATCGCTGGTGATGCGACGGGTTAGATGATGCGCCCAATGGCGGGCTTGATCAGCCTCTAACCAGCCCGCCGCCCCCGCCAGCGCGGCCCACTCTAGAGCACCTAGCAAACGGTCGGCACTGCCTGCGGGCGCACCCAGGCCATGGAACAACTGCTCGGCCAGCTCGCCCCGGCTGGTAATGCCCAGTTCCAGCAGCCGCTGTTCCGCCGCGCCTGCATCGACCGCCAACGGATGAGGAGTAAACGCCCAATCACACAGCACCAGCTGTTGGGCCCACCAGGCATTTAACGCGTCGATCAAGAGGCACCTCGAAAAAGCACAATGTCACCAGCAAAAAGCCGGAGTAAAGCTGCCTAGTGTAACGGAAAGTGGCGCTAACACCGATAGCCCTGGGCAGAGGCAGGCATAAAACGACACCGCCCGGCACAAGGCCGGGCGGTGTCATGCGGTTAGCTACTCAATCGCTAAGATTGTTTTACTTTGCTTATCACCCAAAGGAGCACTACTGCCCCCACGGTCGCGGTCACCAGCGATCCGATGAAACCTCCCGCAGAGAGGCCTAAAAGGCTGAACAAAAACCCACCGACAAGCGCCCCCACAATACCGACGCCGATATTACCCAGGACGCCGAAACCGCCGCCACGCATGATGTTGCCAGCAATCCAACCAGCCAAACCACCAATGATTAACCATGCAATAAAGCCCATATAGTCTCCTTACTATTTCAATGACGGGTTTTAGCTACGTATGTTGATAGGCGTTTTACCTACCAGTCACGCTTGTTCTACCATAGCACATGGCGTTACTTTTCGGTGCCCCTAGGTATCGATGCTTGGTTACTCTTAAAGGAAAATTCATGATCCCCAGCTCGCTAAACCAACTGATTAAAAGCACTCAAGGACAGCAAACGGCTCAGTGGGAAGGCCGCGACGTAGTGCTTTTCAATATGCCGTGGGGCGAGCTGGTGATTAGCCTCCAGGGCGCTCAAGTGCTGCACTTCTGCCCTGTCGGTGACACCGACTGGTTATGGCTGACCCCGACGCCCCAGGCGCTGCCTGGCGCTATCCGGGGTGGTATACCACTCTGCTGGCCGTGGTTCGCCGACGAGCGCTTTGCCGACGAGAGCCCCAACCACGACGGCCCTTTCCATGGCCTTGCCCGCCACGCCGACTGGCGTTTGGATGCCGTTGATGAGCACGCCGAGGGAATTGAGCTCCACCTTTCTCCAGCGCAGCCTCTGCATACGCTGCTCACCGCGCGCCTAGTGGTACAAGCCAACGCTCAGCGCTTAAACGTTGAGCTGATTAGCGAAAACATCGGCGAAACGCCGATCAAAACCAGCGGTGCGCTGCACACCTATTTAGCCGTTGCTGACACCCATCAGTGCCGCCTGAAAGGGCTTTCCGGCGCCCGCTATCTCGACAAACTACGCGACTTTGCAGAAAGCGAACAGCAAGGCACGCTGGCCGTTCAGGGCGCCGTTGACCGCATTTACCACACCAATGAAGCGGTGCTGCTCAACGATGGCGAGCGTACCCTGCGCATCGGTAAGCAGTCGAGCGACTCCACGGTGGTGTGGCACCCCAATAACGACCTGCCCAGCGACACACCTGCCGAGGTAGCGCGTCAGTTTATTTGCGTTGAAGCGGCCAATACGCGCCTAGACCCGGTCTGGCTGGTACCCGGCGCTCAGCACCTGTTAGGTACCACCCTCAGCCGCGGTTAATCTTCGGTTCATTAACGCTTTGTTACCATGCACTCATTACGTTTGATGAGCTAGGGAGACCCGATGGATCCGCAACAATGGCTAGAAGCCGCCACCCTGGCGTTTAATTTAATCGGTATGGTGGTGTGTTTGGCTGGCCTGACCCTGGCGCAGAAGATGACTCGGCGCTGGCCCGGCTACACCCTGGCGGGGGTTGGTTTTTTAATTGCCACCCTGCCGATGCTTTCGCAATTGGTATTAATGTTTAGCCAATAAAGACTAGGCAAGAGCCACAAAGGGATTGAAAGGATGCGCCAGCCGTTAAGTCGCGAACTGAGCAATTTGTTGGAGCGCGGAAGGGATCGCCAGTTGCGCTTAGCGGTAACGGGCCTCTCCCAAGCAGGCAAAACCGCTTTTTTGACCTCTCTGGTCAATCAATTGCGTCACGCTGGCGTTGAGGCGCGGCTCGACTTGCTGCCCGCTGCCCGGGAGGGCCGCCTTCTCGGTGCCCAGCGGCTTAACCAGCCCGACTTAGGCGTGCCGCGTTTTCCTTACGACCCCGGAATGGCCGCGCTGCGCGATACCCCGCCGCGCTGGCCCGAACCCACCCGTGGCATCAGCGAGTTACGCTTACAGCTACGCTACCGCCCTGCCCGCAGCGGCTGGTTAACACCGGAAATTGCTCACCTAACCCTGGATCTATTCGACTACCCAGGGGAGTGGCTGCTCGACCTGCCGCTATTGCAGCACGACTTTTACAGCTGGAGCCAAGCTCAGGCGCTATACGCAGGCGAACAGCGCCGCAGCCTGTTTAGCGAGTGGTTGGCAGCGGTGGAGCAGCTCGATCCGGCTGACGAAGCGGATGAGGCCCAACTTGCTGCTCTGGCCGAGGAGTACGCTCAAGGCCTGCGCCGCGCCAAGCAGGCGGGGTTTTCCGACCTCCAACCGGGGCGTTTTTTGCTGCCGGGAGAACTGGAAGGCGCGCCGGTACTGCAGTTTTTCCCGCTGCCCCAGCTTAATGCGTCTCGAGCCAATACCTCTCGAGAAGCGCTGGAGGCCCTGCCCGCCAATAGCCTCTACGCCACTCTAGCGGCGCGCTTTCGCTACTACCAGCAGCAGGTGGTCAAACCTTTCTATCGCGACCACTTCCGCCGCTTTGACCGCCAGATTGTACTGGTGGATGTACTTGGCGCGCTCAATGCCGGGCCTGAGCGCTTTGAAGACCTTTCACGAGCACTGCGACAGTTAATGCACAGCTTCGACTACGGCAAACGCAGCCTGCTTACGCGCCTGTTCGCGCCCAAAATTGACCGGCTGGCGATTGCCGCCACCAAAGCGGATCATGTAACCCCCGACCAGCACGGCCATTTGGTGCAGTTATTAGAAGCGCTGCTGGCAGAGCCACTTAAAGACCTGCGCTTTGCCAATGTACCGGTTAAAGCACTCTCGCTGGCAGCGATTCGTGCCACGGAAGCCCGTGAGGTGGCTCATGAGGGTAAGCGTTCACCTGCGCTGCGAGGCACCACACTAGAGGGCGAAGAGGTGCTGGTTTACCCAGGCGATGTGCCCGCCCGGCTGCCCGCTGCCGATTTCTGGCAGCAGCAGGGCTTTGACTTCCCCGGATTTCGCCCGATGCCAACCACCTCAGAATCGCTGGATCATATTCGCATGGACGCCGCTATCGACTGGCTGATTGGAGATAAACTGACATGACCACCCCACAGCCGCGGCGCAATTTTAATCTGGATGAAAAGCCCGAAGAGGTCGCTGATGTAGAAACACCTCTTCGCCAGCGCGAAGCCTTTGCGGGCGCCAGCGAGCACCATCCACTAGCGCCCCTGCCAGAAGACAAAGCCCTGCCCGCTGCCAGTTTAGGTGTGCCGCGTAAACGACGCTGGGGGCTTATATTCGCCCTGGTGGGAGGCGCCGGTTTGGGCACTGCAGAACTGGTAACAGGCATACCCGATGCATTGGCCCAATCCCAGTGGTTGACTATGGCTTGGCAGGCATTCGGAATCAGTTTGATCGGTCTAGGAGGAATCTCATTGCTCAAAGAGCTGGGCAGTTTGCGTCGCCTGAAACGCCACGACAAACTGCGCGGCGAGCTTGCCGAGCTGCCGCTACGCTCACCCAAGCAGGCCCGGGCAATGGCCGAGCAGTTAAGGCGCCAACTCAAACTCGCCGACGACGATCCGCACTGGCTAGCCTTTCAACGCGCTAGCCAGCCTCACCATAGCGGCGAGGAAATTCAGACACTGCTGCGTTACCACCTGCTAGCGCCCCGTGACCGCGAAGCCCAGCGGCTGATTACCCGCATGTCCGGCGAAACCGCCATCATGGTCGCGATCAGTCCGCTAACGCTAGTGGATATGGCGCTGGTGGCCTGGCGTAGCTTGGCAATGGTCGATCGGCTCTGCCGCCTTTACGGGCTCGAGCTCGGCTACGCCAGCCGCCTGCGGTTATTTCGCAATGTGCTGCATAATATGGCCTTTGCCGGAGCCAGCGAACTGGCCACCGACGCCAGCATGGATATGCTCTCACTGGATTTAGCCGGGCGTCTCTCTGCACGCGCAGGCCAGGGCCTGGCTACCGGACTGCTTAGCGCACGCTTGGGGCTTCGCGCCCAGCGCCTATGCCGCCCGGTGCCCTTCACTGCCGATGAACAGCCCAGGATCGCCGATCTGCGCCAAGACTTGTGGCGGCAAATCAAGCGTCTCGACAAAGATAAGACCCCACAGAGCCGCGAATGAAGTAGGCGCAACGGCGCCAAGTCTGTTTTCGACCACAATTTGCGATTCAACGCTGCTTGTCCTCATGATGGGAGTTTGGCATAACATCCTCCAGTGCGGAGAAACTGTTTATGAGTACCCCCAATGATTCTGACTCGCTCCCAATAGCCAGCGATATGCAGACCGACTATGTCGTCGGTCAAGACAATATCAAGGGGCAGTTTGGCCCTATTGGCTTCGACATCCACAATCGCGTCTTTGTGGTATCCGCGCTTGCTTCGGCCATTTTCATCGTCCTCACCCTGCTGTTTCCAGAGCGTGCGGGAAACGCTTTTCAGTCCATTGTCGCGTTCTCGACGGGAACGCTGGACTGGTATTTCATGATTCTGGTCGATTTCTTTATTCTGTTCTGCTTAGCGCTGGTGGTTCTACCTTATGGCTCAGTCAGGCTGGGCGGGGCCGATGCCCGACCGGATCACAGCTACCTCTCCTGGTTCGCTATGCTGTTCACCGCGGGTATCGGCATCGGCCTGCTCTTCTTCGGCGTACTCGAGCCGGTTTACCACGCCAATGTCTCGCTGCCCTTGGGCGTCGAGTCGCCGTTTGGTGCTGACGGTGAGCTAAACCCAGCGGCGATTGATGACGCCAGCGCCATGGGCCTGGCGGGTACCTATCTCCACTGGGGTATCCATGGCTGGGCGGTGTATATCGTCATGGCGCTGGCGCTGGGCCTGTTTACCTATAACAAGGGCCTACCCTTCTCGATTCGCTCGGCCTTCTTTCCCATTCTCGGTGAGCGCGTCTGGGGCTGGTGGGGCCATGTAATCGATATCCTGGCGGTGTTTTCCACCCTTTTTGGGCTGGCAACGTCCCTTGGGCTCGGTGCCCAGCAGGCCAATGCGGGGATGAACTTTGTCTTCGGCCTGGAAGTCAGCACCTTGACCCAGGTCATCGTCATCATTCTGGTAACGGCGGTGGCGCTAGTCTCGGTCTGGCGCGGTCTTGAAGGTGGTTTGAAGAAGCTTTCCGAGATCAATATGATCCTGGCCGTTCTGTTCTTCTTTTTTGTGCTCTTCGCTGGCCCTACCTTATTGGCCATGACGGGTTTCTGGTCGGGGCTTACCACCTATGTCACGGACTTTATTCCTCTATCCGCGCCCTTCGGTCGTGACGACGATGCCTACCGCCAGTCCTGGACGATTTTCTACTGGGCTTGGTGGATTAGCTGGGCACCTTTCGTGGGGATGTTTATCGCTCGGGTATCCCGGGGCCGCACGGTGCGTGAATTTATCCTCTGCGTTTTGCTGGTGCCTAGTCTGTTTATCTTTGTCTGGATGGGCGTCTTTGGCTCGACTGCCCTTGAACAGCTCTACGCTGACCCAGCGGGCAGCCTGGTTAAAGAGTATGTCATCGACAACTACAGACCCGAGCTTTCGCTGTTCGGCATGCTGAACGAACTACCGCTGACGGGCCTGATGTCGACCCTGGGCATCGTGTTGGCGCTGATCTTCTTTGTCACCTCATCGGATTCCGGCTCCCTGGTCATCGATACCATCACCGCCGGTGGTAAAATCGACGCTCCGCGGCCACAGCGGATGTTCTGGGCGGTTGTCGAGGGTCTCATCGCGATTGTGCTGCTTATTGGTGGTGGCCTGACTGCGCTTCAAGCCGGTGTCACCGCCACCGCTATTCCGTTCTCGATTGTGATGTTGCTAATGTGCTATTCGATCATCAAGGCGCTCAATGGCGAGCTGCGGCTTATCCGCAAGTGATACCTGAAGCTGAAACCTTCAGGCAACTGTAAAAAAGGCCCCCTGCTGAAACCAGCAGGGGGCCTTATTCTTTCACACCGGGTTGGAACCAAGGCGCTTACGCAATACGCTGCTCGGTCTCGGCATCAAACAAAATCGCCCGCCCCATATCGACGCGCAGCGCTAAGCGCTCCCCAGCCACCACCGCGCATTTTGGCCCGACGCGGGCGGTCACTTCCTGTTCGCCCAGCGGTAGGCGCAGCAGAATATCCGCCCCGGTAGGCTCCACCACTGCCACGCTGGCGCTTAGCAGCGTGCCTTCGGCTTGGGAGGTTAACCGCTCATCCTCTTCGCTGAAGTGCTCCGGGCGTAAGCCAAGAATGACCGGCTGGTTAAGCCGTTCGGCCATATCCGCAGCGATACGCTCCTCCGGCCAGGGCAGCACCAGCTCATCCTCACCCGGCGTGGCAATCCGCAGTTGATAACCGCCGTTGTTATCTTCCAGAGTCGCGCGAATAAAGTTCATCGACGGCGAGCCCATAAAGCCAGCCACAAACATATCCACCGGGTTGTTGTAGACCTCATCCGGCGAGCCCAGCTGCAGAATATGCCCATCGCGCATCACCGCGATGCAGTCGGCCAGGGTCATGGCTTCGACCTGGTCGTGGGTGACGTAAACAATGGTGGTGCCCAGGCGTTGGTGGAGCTTTTTGATCTCGGTGCGCATATCCACGCGCAGTTTCGCATCCAGGTTGGAGAGCGGCTCGTCAAACAGGTAGACCTTGGGCTCCCGAGCCAGCGCACGCCCCATCGCCACCCGCTGGCGCTGCCCGCCGGAAAGCTGTGCAGGCTTTCGCTCCAGCAGGTGAGTAATCTGCAGTAGATCGGCCACCCGCTCCACCGCGGCTTCCCGCTCTGGCTTAGGCACCTTACGCATCTCAAGCCCGAAGCTGATGTTCTGGCGCACGGTCATGCTGGGGTAAAGCGCGTAAGACTGAAACACCATGGCGATATCCCGATCCGCGGGTGTGCGCCAGGTGACGTCTTCACCATCGATATAGATGTTGCCGGAAGTCACCGGCTCTAGCCCGGCAATGGCATTCATCAGTGTGGACTTACCGCAGCCCGAGGGGCCAACCAGAATCAGGAACTCGCCGGAATCGATCGAAATACTGACGTCTTTGAGCACCCGCTCGCTGCCGAACTCTTTGCGCACGTTGTGGATTTCTAACGCTGCCATAAATAAGGAATCCTATTTTTGTTAGGCTTTTAAAATAACTAACCTTTAACCGAGCCCGCTGTCAGCCCGCGCACGAAGTATTTTCCCGCCAACACGTACACCACCAGGGTAGGCAGCGCGGCAATCATCGCCGCTGCCATGTCGACGTTGTACTCACGCACGCCGGTGGAGGTATTGACCAGGTTGTTAAGCGCCACGGTCACCGGCTGGGTGTTGTGGGCCGAAAACGCCACGCCAAACAGGAAGTCGTTCCAGATTTGGGTGAACTGCCAAATCACCGAGACAACGATAATCGGTGCAGAAACCGGTAGCAGAATGCGCCAGAAGATGCGGAAAAAGCCCGCGCCGTCCAACTTCGCCGCCGACACCAGCTCGTTAGGGATACCCACGTAGAAGTTGCGGAAAAACAGCGTGGTGAAAGCGATACCAAAGACCACGTGAACCAGAATCAACCCAGCGCGGGAGCTGGAGATACCCAGCCAGCCGAGGGTTTGCGCCATGGGCAGCAGCACCACCTGAAAGGGAATAAAACAGCCAAACAGCATCAACGCGAAAACCAGTTCCGAGCCTTTAAAACGCCATTTGGTCAGCGCGTAGCCGTTCAGCGCACCAATCGTAGTGGAGATCAGCACTGCCGGAATCACGATGGCAAAGGAGTTCCAGAAGTAGCCGCCAACGCCATCGCAACGCATCCCCGTGCAAGCTTCTCCCCAGGCCTTAGTCCACGGTGCCAGAGTGGGGTTTTGCGGCAATGAGAGCAGCGAACCGGCGCTGATTTCGCTCAACGGCTTCACCGAGGTCATCACCATCACCACCAGCGGCAGGATATAGAACAGCGCGGCGAGGATCAGCACGGTATAAAGCAGGCCACGGCCCAGCCGCGCAGCGGGCGTCTGCCGACGAATCACATTAGCCATGCTTGCGGCTCCTTAGTTCGGAGTAGAGGTACGGAATCAAAATCGCCAGCACGCCGCCCAACATCAGCATGGCGCTGGCCGAGCCCAAGCCAATTTGCGCCCGAGTGAAGGCGTGAGCGTACATAAAGGTGGCGGGTAAGTCGGTGGCGTAGCCTGGCCCACCGCCGGTGAGCGCGACGACCAGGTCAAAGCTCTTGATGGCAATATGCGCCAAAATCATCACCGCGCTAAACACGACCGGACGCAGACACGGCATGACCACGCGCAGATAAATCCGCGGCAGGCTGGCGCCATCCAACTGGGCTGCCTTGATAATGCTGTCGTCGATGCCCCGCAAACCGGCTAAAAACAGCGCCATCACAAACCCGGACGCCTGCCATACGGCGGCAATCACCAGGGTATAAATGGCCATATCCGGGTCAACAATCCAATCAAAACGAAACGACTCAAAGCCCCAGCCTTGCACCATCGCCTGGATACCCAACTGCGGGTTAAGCAGCCACTTCCACACCACCCCGGTGACGATAAACGACAGCGCCATGGGGTAGAGGTAAATCGTGCGCAGCGCGCCCTCCTGACGAATTTTCTGATCAAGCAATATGGCCAGCAGCGCGCCAATCACCAGGCAAACCGCAACAAACAAAACGCCAAAAATCATCAAGTTGGTGGAGGCGACCCACCAGCGCTCATTGGCCATTAAGCGCGCATACTGGCCAAAGCCGACAAAGTCATAGCTGGGCAGCATGCGTGAGCTGGTGAGCGACAGCACGAATGTCCAGAGCATAAAGCCGTAAACAAAGAACAGCGAAATGGCCACGGACGGCGCCAGCACCAAACGAGGTAACCACGCCTGCAGACCGCCGGAGGGCGTCGGCCGCTTAGCGCCAGGCGCTAAAGGCGTCGCAGAGGTATTTTTCATGGGGAGGGAATCTCTCATTGGAGAAGTATCCTTGCCAAGCAGCATAAACGCCGCCGTTGCGACGGCGTCTAGAGAACGTAAGGTCTAGAAAACCTTAGAAAGAGGCCGCTTCGGCGGCGCTCACCATACGTTCCGCCGCTTCTTCAGCAGGCATATCGGCGTCGTTGAAGTAGTTAGTCACTACATCAAAAATGGCGCCCTGAATATCCGCGCGAACGGCCATACCGTGAGCCATACTCGGCACTAAACCACCCTCTTCGGCGGTGCGCTGAAAGTCGGCCAACGACTGCTGGGCACAGCTATCGAATTCGCTCATATCCAGATCAGGCCGCGCCGGAATCGAGCCTTTAGCAAGGTTAAACGCTTCTTGGAAGGTGGGTTCAAGCACCAAGCGAGCTAGCGCCTGCTGGGCCTCGCGCTCTTCGTCGTCGGTGACCCGGAACATGGCCAGGCTATCGATATTGAAGGTGAACGCATCTTCAGTGCCCGGCGCTGCCGCACACAGGTAATCTTCCCCGGCGGTTAACCCAGCCGCGGTGAATTCCCCTTTGGCCCAGTCGCCCATGAGTTGGAACCCGGCAACGCCTTGAATCACCATCGCCGTAGCGACATTCCAGTCGCGTCCGGGCATGCCTTCATCCATCAACTCACGGGTACGCTTGAAGTCTTCAAGGGCATCGATCATTTGTTCGCCACCCAGCGCTTCTGGGTCTAGCTCTACCAGCGCCTGCTGATAAAACTCGCTACCCTGACCACCTAACAGCACGCTTTCAAATACCGTCGCGTCCTGCCATGCCTGGCCACCGTGCGCCAGCGGCACGAAACCCGCTTCGCGAATGGCTTCACCTGCTTCAAATAGCTCGTCCAGCGTGGTGGGCATCTCAACCCCTGCCGCTTCCAGCACTTGCGGGTTGGCCCACAACCAGTTTACCCGGTGCACGTTGACAGGCACCGCCACGTATTGGCCGTCGTGGCGCATAATGTCGGCGACGACTTCAGGGAGTAGTTCATCCCAACCTTCGGCATCGGCAACGCTATTCAAGTCACCGAGCAAGCCAAGCTCACCCCACTCTTGAATTTCGGGGCCTTTAATTTGCGCCGCAGAAGGTGGATTGCCCGACATGGCGCGAGATTTAAGTACCGTCATGGCGGTTTCACCGCCACCACCGGCCACGGCAAAGTCCTGCCAACCGTAGCCTTCAGCTTCCATTAACTCTTTGAGCACATTGGCAGCGCGTGCTTCACCACCGGACGTCCACCAGTGCAGCACTTCGACTTCATTAGCTTGAGCGGTAGTGGCGAGCGTGGCGCCTGCCAGAGCAAGCGCGAGGGTCGTCTTCTTTAGCGTCGACATGGAGTCACTCCTTATATTGTTATTGTCCTCTCGGACGTGCGACAACCAAGAGGTTACGCCAAGGCGAGCGTCAACGTGAGTTACCGAGTACTGCATAGTGTTGGGGTTTTATTACAAACCTGTAATAGTTTCCTGGCGGGGCAGTGTCAGCGTTACCACTAGCCCCGCATCGGCATGGTTGGCGAGCGTAATGTCACCGCCGTGAGCACGCGCAATATGCCGGGCAATGCCCAATCCCAGGCCGCTGCCGCCGGTATGACGGCTGCGTGAGGGCTCCAGACGAACAAAGGGCGAAAACACCCGCCCTAGCTGCTCTTCGGGAATGCCGGGGCCATGATCACGAATATGCAGTGTGACCGCGCTACCCCGGTCAATTAGCGCTACATCGGCCTGCTTGCCATAGAACACCGCGTTTTCTAGCAAATTGGCCAAGCAGCGTTTGAGTGCCATCGGCTTGGCGATCAGTGGTGCTAATGGAGGGCAGTTTTTCTCAATAGTCACTTGCCCACCCTGCAGGCTAAGTTCTTCCCCCAATTCCTCAAGCAGTGACGCCAGCGAGACGGGAGCTGGCTCTTCGTGCAGATCCAAGCCTTTTACTGAAGCCAAGGCGCCCTTTACCAAGCTATCCAACTCATCCAGCGAAGCGCAAAAGCGCTCCCGCTGGTAGTCATCATCGAGCATTTCAGCGCGCAGCCGCATACGGGTTAACGGCGTTTTCAAGTCATGGGAAATCGCCGAAAACAGCCGCTCACGCTCCTCTATCTGCTCGCGAATGCGCCGCTGCATTCGATTAAACGCCGCTGCAGTGGCGGCGACCTCTTTGGGGCCGCTCTCTTTTAGCGGCGGCATATCCAAGTCATCGCCCAACTGATGCGCTGCCCGTGAAAGCCGCGCCAGCGGTCGGGTGACGCTGGAGATGCCCAAAAACGAGAGCGCCAGCACGCTGAGCAGCACCAGCAGGCCGACCAGCAAGCGCTCTTCAGAGAGCCAACGATAGCCGCTGAAGATATCCGGGACGCCCAGCAGTGTGGCAACGTAAAGCCAGGTATCTGGGGCAAGCTCTAGTTGAACCACTAATATCGGCGGCGAGAGCGGCTCCATCAGCAGGCTGTGCTGCCCCCAGCGGGGCGGCAAGTCGTAAAGCAGCACTTCGTTATTGAGAACGCGCAGGTTTTCCGGGCGGGAGAACTCAACAATCACATCATCGATATTGAGCTGCTGGGTAAGCACCGAACGCACATTATTGACCACCACCTGTTTTTCTGGCCCCGAGCCGATATCGTCGATGGCGAGTCTGCGTTCGTTGACGCTAACAAAAAACCGCGTGCCGCCCATATTGCGCAGTTGATCGAGCACGATATGGCGGTAATCCACAGGCAGAGAGCGGAAAAACTTCATAGTGGAGGCGATGCTAAACGCCATATTGGTGGACAGCTCATCCAGCTGGGCCAAATGGCTGGAGCGCACCTGGGATGTCCAGATCGCGTAGCTGGCACCTTGGGCGACCAATACCCCAGCGATCATAATGATCACAAAGCGTCCGCGCAGCGAAGCCGGTAGCCAGCGGGATAAGCGGCGCCGGGTATTTGCCCACTTCATGGGCTTCACGTTAATGCGTCTACCTGGGCGGTTAATACGTAGCCCGCCCCGCGCACCGTGCGAATCAGCTGCGAGTGCTGGGCGTCTTCACCCAACCGTTGTCGCAGGCGACAAACGTGAACATCAATGGAGCGATCGAGCGGCGGCGCATCACGCCCTCGGGTAAGTGCATAGAGATCGTCCCGGGTGAGCACCTTGGCGGGGTGCGCTAAAAACACCTGCAGTAACTGAAAGTCAGCCCCCGAAAGTGCGGCACGCTCGCCCTGCAGGTCAATCAGCTCGCGGGTCATGCGGTCGAGCTGCCAATTACCAAAACTGACCCAACGCGCCTGCCCGGCGGGCAGTTCAGGCGGCGCACTGCGGGTACGCCGCAGCACCGCTTTAATACGCGCCAGCAGTTCACGGGGATTAAACGGCTTGCCTAGATAATCATCAGCGCCTAACTCAAGGCCAAGAATACGGTCGGTCTCATCGGCGCTGGCGGTCAGCATAATAATCGGCACATCGCTGTGCTTTCTAACATCGCGGCAGATGGTAAAGCCGTCGTCACCAGGCAGCATTAGATCGACAATCAGCAAGTCAGGGGCATGTTCAGCGCGCAGAACATGCAGCGCTTCTGCACCCTCCGCGGTAAATACCCGGTAGCCGTGCCGCCCCAGGTAGTCCGCGAGCAGTTCACAAATTTCCGGATCATCATCGACCACAATCAAGGTAGCAGGGGGTGTCGTCATCGCAGCGGTTGTCGCCCTACGTGGTTGTCGTTTTATTGGGCATTGATGATGGTCGAGGGTTCTGTACATCTCAAGCCCTCTTCGACTAATGACGAAATCACCCGTGGCTACGCTATTTCTGCGTATTAATAAGAATGCTTACATAAACATACAATATTTACTTAACATTTTGGAGCAAGCTGCCGATATTAACTATTATCATTAAGAAATACCTAGGACTTCTACAAACGTAGTAATCGCTGTTAAGCAAAGTCACAAGGAGGTATCGCAATGACAATTGGTATTGGTTCACCTACTCCATCGGCGTCACAAACGACGTCTGGTAACCGCACCCAGGACGTATCAGCCAAAGGCACTGCACAAGGCGACAATACAGCGCCTACTTCTGGTTCATCGAAGCCATCAAGCCAACTTTCCACGTTGGCTCAGCAGTTAAGCGACAGCGCCCAGCGTGCCGAGGAGCGTGATACCAGCATGGATCGTAAAGCGTTAGGGCAAAAAGCTGATGCACTGCTCCAGCCAATCGTTCGGGACTTTCATCTTCATCGGGCAAAATATGATGCTGAAGTACCTGACACCGATGATCCCGAACTACTGGAAAGAGCAAAACAAGCCACCTCATTTGTGAATGGCAAAGGCAGCAACCCCTTTAGCGGCCTATCGCAAGATCAACTGACACTGATTATTTATGATGATAGCGGCACGTTTACGGCCAATGAGCGAAAAGCCGCTTGGAAAGAAGAATATGCTCAAGATCAAGTATGGAGACAGGCTGTCGTAGCCCGTGGCAAATTGGAATACAGCCAAACCGGCAAGATGACCGAGTTTTTTAAAGAAGTGCTGGGGAATTACAACGATCAGCCCCCCATCATGCAGGCACAATACCCCGACTTCTATGCCCCACGCCTTGAGCACCTGATCGAGATGGACTTCAACTTTATGACCCACCGCGCCGAAGGCAAAGGGGCCCCTGAAGATATTTTTGACATACTGATGTCAAGTGAAGACTTCGCTAACCTTGGCAAACGCTTTGCTAACTCAACGGTTAGTTGAAAAGAGATAATTGAGGTTTAATTGGCTAGAACGATAAAAAAGTAACGAGTGCAGCGCATTATCGAAATTGATTTGATGCGCTATGAGTGGAGTAAGTAACGCAAAAAGCCACTTGCAATGACAGACCTTAGCTTTCGGGCATCGTTTCAGCTCTAGACTTATCCCGCCTGTTAAGTGCCTACGCAAAATAAAATCAGGCATAAATTTAATTTAATTCATTGACTTACACCACTATCCCTACGGAAAAATCTTATGCATAGACACTTAATAAGAAAATTTACATAAAACTACAAAATCTTCTTAACTTTTTGGGTTAAGCTGCCGATAGTAACTATAATCATTAATAAGCACAGTGGGCTTCTACATAGTGCATCTACACACGTAATGGCTATTAAGCAAAGCCACAAGGAGGTATCGCAATGGCAATCGGTATTGGTTCATCCACCCCAGCGACGTCGCAAACGACGTCTGGCAACCGCACTCAGGACATATCAACCAATGGCATCGAACAGGGAGGAAACACAGCGCCTACTTCTGGCTCATCGAAGCCAACAAGCCAACTTTCCACATTGGCTCAGCAATTAAGCGACAGCGCCCTACGTGCTGAAGAGCGTGATGCCAGCATGGATCGTAAAGCACTAGGACAAAAAGCCGATACGCTACTCAGCCAGATTACCGGACAAGGCTATCATAACAACCGAGCACGATATGACGCAGAAGTGCCCAACACCGATAACCCAGAGCTCCTGGAGCGAGCAAAACAAGCCACCTCCTTTGTTAATGGCAGAGGCAGCAACCCTTTTAGCGGCCTATCTCAAGATCAACTAGCATTGGTTATTTATGACGATAGCGGCATGTTTACGGCCAATGAGCGACGTGCGGCTTGGCTAGAAGGACGTGCACAAGAAACTGCATGGAAACAGGCGGTTGTTGCTCGAGGTAAATTGGAGTATGAACAAACCGGCAAGATGACCGAATTCTTCAAAGAAGTGCTGGGTAATTACAACGAGCTGCCCCCTATCATGCAGGCGCAATACCCCGACTTCTATGCCCCACGCCTTGAGCACCTGATTGAGATGGACTTCAACTTTATGACCCACCGCGCCGAAGGCAAAGGGGCACCTGAAGATATTTTTGAAATACTGATATCGAGTGAAGACTTCGCCAACCTTGGCAAACGCTTTGCTAACTCATCGGTTAGTTGACCAGAGACAATAGCAAAGGCGAGACAATTAAATCCTTAATGATATGTCTCGACCATGTGCACTAAGGAGGCTATTCGACAACGGAGTTATATCATAACCAAAGCAATTATCTTCCAATGGATTAATAACTGTTGTGGCAATGATGTAGCAATGTCATATTTTGTTTTAAAACGGGGTCACTATATAGTGAAAAACCATTATTTTATTGAGGGAAGATAGATCATGAAAATACGCAAAATTACGCTAGCTCTACTTTCAGCAGGCTTATTGGCAATATCTGTAACAGCCTATGCTGGGCCGCCTGTTAATATTACTTTCAAACATTTGGGAGCGAGCAGTGAGCTCGATGCAGAATATACCATAATTAGCCAAAATGAATCGCTAACCTATGCATACGCTAGCCCTAAGCCTGCTAGCGAAGTAGAGCCGGGTGGTTTAGACGAATATACTGTCACCAACACACTCTCTCCTACCATCAACATGGCGGCTGTGCGCTATCGTATGGGAAGCAAAAGTTGCGAGTTTTACACTGCCTATGTTCCAGGAGTAGGTTCAATGCCTCCTACGTGGAGCAAGCGGGCACGTTCCAGCGGAGGAGCCAGATGCCAAGCCAATATTACTCGCACGAATTTCAATGACCACTCTTGGGATATTGATTTCACGATGAGGTAAGCTAAAAACCAAAGGGCTCTGCTTATGCTTCAATTTGCAGAGCCTTTTCCTGTGCAGCCAGACATTCAAATGGAATAAGTCCTTACATTCCACTTATTTTTTATATTGAAGACCACCAAGCCTTATAACTGGCAACCTTTTCACACCTTCTTCAGCAATTATGACTCCATTAAAACCATATATTCTGTATATTTATACTGAAGTGGATAAGCTACAGTAAATATGGAAGCAATGTGAAGCCATCAGAACCAGTTGATGCCGTTGAAAAATATATGAGACGAGATAAACCGGTGATCATTTCTTTGGATGGCATCACCTATAGTCATCAAACAGGGGAGCAAGAGCTTTGCGTATTGAAGGGAATTACCCTTGATATAATGCGTGGCCAGTCATGCGCCATTGTTGGAAGCTCGGGATCCGGAAAGAGTACGTTGCTCAATATTCTTGGCCTTCTCAGCCGCCCTGAAGCTGGCGAATTCCATTTTGTTGGTTACGATATGTGCTCAGTGAGCTCAGATGTATTGGCATCAATCCGCAATCAGGAAATCGGCTTTGTCTTTCAGTCTTTTAATTTACTATCACGCCTAACCGCTTTAGATAATGTGGCATTGCCGCTCTCCTACCGCGGCTTTTCTCGCAACAAAGCGCGTCAGCATGCTTTGGATCATCTCAAGCAAGTGGGTTTGGAGGATCGCGTTACACATCTGCCCAGTGAGCTTTCAGGCGGACAGTGCCAACGCGTAGCCATTGCCCGAGCATTGGTCGGCAACCCCAGCTTGATACTTGCCGATGAACCAACGGGAAACCTTGATAGCCAAACTGCTACCGAAATACTAGACATTTTGCTTGCCTTAAATCGAGAACAGTCAGTCACACTTATCGTAGTGACACACGATATAGCCATGGCCAATCGCTTTGATAGAAAGCTAGAAATCCGCCAAGGAAAAATGCACGAAGTCGCCGTAGCCAGAGACGACAAACATGTATAAGGCAAGTAGTCATATCAAAGTTACTCAGATATTCAGCGAATCTATCGACAATCTAAACCTGTCAAAGCGACGCTCTATTTTAGCGCTCCTCGGTATTATCGTGGGGAGCTCATCAATCATTGCGTTACTCACCATCGGTGGAAATGCCGCCGATGAAGCCGTTCGCATTTTCAAAAATATGGGAACAGATATACTAGTCGTCGGTTTTCCCTACTCACACCAGAATCGCCAGCCTTTGCCATTAACGCTTGACTCCCAGGCACTACGTGAAGCAGTACCGGGCATCAGTCAGATTGCACCTATCACTTTGCATTCCGCACAGCTAAGCCATAATGGACAAAATACCGATGCCAGCCTTGTTGGAACAACCCAAGGTTTGGCTGATGCCATCGGGCTTCAATTTAATGCTGGTCGCGATCTCTCCCGGTATGACCATAAAGAAACGTTTGCGGTGGTTGGTGCCCGAGTAGCCGAGGATTTAGGTTCTTTAGGTAATCCTCTAAGAGTAGGTGATTTAATACGGATTGATAATTACCTGTTTAATGTCATCGGAATTGCGGAGAGTTTGCCTGCTACTCCCTTGATCCCCATCGTGCTGGATGAGTCAATACTCATCCCCATCGAAGGAATGAGACGTCTGCGCCCTGCCCCAGAAATCACCGGTATTATCATTAAGGCAGATGAAGCTGATTTACCTGACTTAGCCAAGGTGCTGCATAACTATTTGTCTAAAATTTTTAATGGCAGAGAGGTTGATATACAGATACCGCAGCAGCTGTTAGATGGTTTAAGGCACCAAGCCAGCACGTTTTCTTACCTGCTCGCTGCGCTAGGAGGTATCTCATTGTTAGTGGGCGGCGTAGGGGTCATGAACGTCATGCTAATGAGCGTGACTGAACGTAAACGAGAGATTGGCATCCGTATGGCATTAGGCGCTCGCCAGCGTGATATCCGAACACTATTTCTTCTGGAAGCAGTCAATTTATCGATTGTTGGCGCAGTAGTCGGTGCAGTGCTTGGCGTTGCGATTGCTTTCTCATTTACACACTTTTCCGGTTGGGAATTTACCTTATCGATAATAGCGTTACCGTTAGGTGTAGGCTGCTCTCTTTTAACGGGGATTTTTTTTGGATTATACCCAGCAATATCAGCTTCTAAACTTCAGCCAGCGGAGGCACTGCGTGCTGAATGAATCACGATACCTGAAAGCGGCCACAGCAATGTTGATGATGTTTAGTCTTTCCGCTGGAGCATGGACAGATGAAGTTTTACTGCCATCAACACCCGTAATGAATACTACAGCAACTATACCTAAGCTACCTGCCAGCGAGATACTAGAGCTGACATTGACAGAAGCAGTAGCCCTAGGGCTTCAACAGAATCGCACTATCCGCAGCGCCTATCTGCAGCGTATTTCTCAGCGTTTCGATTTGATAGTGGCGGAGGATCAGTTTGATCCTCAATTGAGCATTCAGGGGCGTTATCTCGCCACTCAGCGTGATGATGACCATGAAAAGCTTGGAGAAGTGTCTCCCACAGTATCAATCAGCGGGTCGCTGGGTACACGCTTTAGCCTTTCCTGGACGGAAGCCCTAAATCAAAGTGGAGAAGTGGGAAGCCGTCATAGCCGTGGAGTAACACTCGCGGTCGTTCAACCACTCTTGCGTGATGCTGGCAAGGATGTGGCGACCGCCCCTCTGCGTCTTGCACGTCTAAGTGAACAAGTGCACCTCTTGGGATTACAGTCCGTTGTCTCGCAAGTGGTAACGCAAATCGTGCTTTCCTACCGTGAGTTGCTGCGCGCACAGGAACAATTAATTATTGCCAAGGAAGCACTTGCTCGTTCACAACAACTAGCCGAGGTGAATGAAGCGCTAATTGCGGCAGGACAGATGGCAGAGTTTGACATCCTGCAAACACAGGCCGATATGGCGAACAGGGAATTAGAGGTAGATGAAGCGATTAACCAGCGTGAAGCACGCCGTTTAGAATTGCTGCACCTGCTCGGTCTTGATATCAATACAGAGCTCCAGGCCAGTGATCCGCTCACAGCGCAGCAGGTAAACCTTGATTCAGAAGAAGCCCAACGCATAGCTAAAGAGCACCAGCCTGAGTATTTAACTCAACTGATCGCACGGGAACAGGTTGATATTCAAGCGGAATTAGCACACAACCAACGTTTATGGGATATCTCACTGGTGGGTGGCGCTAGCCAGTTGCAAAATCGATTTGATAATAGTGACTATGCTAGTGATCGGCGCTGGGATGCTTACGCAGGAGTGCAAATGGAGATCCCCATCGGCGATGCAGGCCAGCGCCGCGACGAGGTACAAGCACGAGTGAACGTTCTCGATCAAGCGTTACGCCTCACTGAAACCGAGCAAGCGCTCGCACGGGACATCGATGATGCCGTTCGAAGCCTGGATGCTCAATGGCGTCAATACCAGCTTGCGCAGCGCGCGGCAGAGCTCTCGCGGAGAGCGCTGGCGCTAGAGCGTGAGAAGCTTTCAGTTGGTCGCTCCAGTAACTTTCAAGTATTAAGCCAGGAGGCAGATTTGCGGAATGCTCAATATGCCAGCCTTAACACTCTAATCGCTTATCTCAACGCACAGACCCAGCTCGATTTGCGGTTGGGTATGACGTTGGAGAGCTGGGACATTGCGCTCAATGATGGCTAATCACATCTGGAAGAAAATATTATTGCTGGTGCTTGCTGTGGCACTAGCGTCTCTATATTGGCTAAGAGAGGACAGCGCCCCATCTATGGCGCAAGAGCAGGCTGATTGGTGGCCAGTAGTACCGCAGTCATACGTTCAAAAAATAGGTCTGGTGGGGCGAGTAGAGCCTGCCGAGTTACTAAGTATAAATGCACCCTTCGAAGGCGATGTGGTGGAACTGAAGGTGGCAGAAGGCAGCCAGATGTTAGAAGGTGAAATGTTACTAAAGCTGGATACCACTCAACTCGATATCCAGTTGCGCGAGGCATTAGCACAACGCTTGCAGGCACAGCGCGCATTCAATGATTTGCAGAAATGGGAACAGGGGCAAGAAGTCGCGCGAGCGCGGCGGACGCTCTCCAGCGTTCGTCTCAATCTCAACGACACTGTACGGCGTTTAAGCGAGAGCCGTACTTTGCTTGAAAAAGGCATAGTACCGCGCATGGAAGTGGAGTCTCTGGAACAGCAAGCCACCATACAACAGCTCGACCTTGAAGCCGCCGAGTCTGAGCTGGCATCCACTCTTGCTCAAGGGCAAGGCGAAAACCGGCTCATCGCCGAAATGGAGTTGGAGAACGCCACAGCGCGTCACGAAGCTTTGTTAGCCCTGTATGAAAAGCGCACACTCCATGCCCCCTTTTCAGGGGTTGTTATATCGCCATCCAGCCAAGATGGAGAGGCAAAACACGAGCCTTTGCAGAACGGCACACATGTCACTCAGGGCCAACCTCTGTTCACTCTCGCCAGCACAGAGAGAGTTCGTGTCGTTGCTCAGGCCGAAGAAGTTGACATCAATATGCTTGAGCCGGGACAGCCAGTAACCATTACTGGAGATGCCTTCCCGGATTTTGAACTGCAAGGCGAGCTCTCTTTTATCGGTGTACAGCGTATGGAGTCCCAAGGCTATGAGAATGGCGCCAGCTATCTGATCAATGTCAGCGTACCGCCACTTACGCTTGAACAGCAGCGCTATATACGCCTAGGCATGAGCGCTCACTTACACATCAATACCTACCTGAATGACGCAGCCATGATCGTACCACCAGAAGCAATTCGTCAGGACGAAAATGGCAGCTACATCGAATTCCGAGCCTCTTCTCAAGACGAGCCCGAGAGACTTGGAGTGGAGATCGGTCAAAGCACGCCTAGCGGGATTGAGGTATTTGGTCTAACGCAAGGTCTGGTGAGACTATAAATGGGGCGTTCCAGCAACAATCACCGTAGTTAAATATTTACGTATACCTCTAGAACCCCAGCAATTTATGCTTGGCGGAGGCTCGTTAGCTTTATTGTAATTAGTGAAAGCTACATTTTTACGACACAACACCATTAAAAGAAACAAAAAAACACAACTTATTGCTAATGTTTTTCCCAGGAAGCCGATACATTACATAAGATAATTAATTTATCTTAATACACTAGCATCATATACAATTGAAAACCTAGCAATTTTTATTAGGGGAACGGTGTGAAAATTTTTAAATCGGCATTATTAGGGTTAGCATTTGTAGGGGCAAGTATCTCAGTCAATGCTCACGCTACTGATGCTTCCATTACAACTGAAAGCACCCCAGGCCGGATGCTAGTGCTTGGTGGTGAAGGTATTGGAGGAGTAACTCGATCACACCTTCGTCCAGCGAGACACGACTTTCCAAAAGATTCGGGATTGTCGAGTAAAAGAGTTACAACCATAGAGTGGCAAACTACTTGGTATCCTGAAGCAATTGAGCAGAGTGTCGAGCTCTGCTATTTCCGGCCTTATTCTAGAAACCACGTAGGCTGCATACAGGTATCCCCTAACTCTTCAGGTAGCACGACGCACTTCAGTGGCCAGCGGTTTAATGAAGGAACTGAAGTTCAACTTGTATATAGAGCAAAAAGTGCCACAGGAGTTCTCCCTAGGCACGTAGCACCTGCTGGAAAGGATAGGGTCGTTTTTCATTTTAGTTACTGATTGGAGAGGACATGGAAATCCATAGCTCAGTAAATAGTGTAGGGAGTAGGTATCTCGACAGTTCCACAATGACGCCTAAAACATATGAAGCTGGCAAAAAAGCCAGCTTCACTGAAAATAAAAACACTAACGTCATTAACGATAAGCAAGCTCAAGCAAGTAGCACGGTGTCAATAAGTGGTCGTGCTCTTATGATTGCTAAACTGTTTGGCTCTGGTGCCAAAGAGCCGCCAGTGTTGCCAAGCGTTCGCACTAATGGGGATTATCTGGGGGTTTCACCTCAACACTTTTTGACCCATGAGGATCGAAATCTGCTAGCAGATATGTATGAGTTAGCGCAGGAACAAGGGGCAGATTTAAAGTACGTCAGCATGCTAGCAGGGGATCTTGGTTCATATCGACAGCATGATAATGGCAGTATGATGGGCAACTTTAATGACGGTCATCAATACGATAGTGAGGGACGTTTAACCACGGTCAGTTTTACTGATGCAGACGCTGCTACGGCTGAACGTATTCAGAACAGCGATGCTATTAGCTCCACGCGGATAGACAAAGGTTTCCTGAGTTATATCCTAGACCCTGGTTACAGTATTGGTCGCAGCAGCAATTTTGAGTTTCTTGAGCAGATGGTTTCTAGATTTTCAACCAATGACAACGACACCTCTCCGCTCGACCCGAAGTTCTCCACCTTTGCTTATAACGAAAACAAATACATCATGCATACGGCGGATGAGGTGACGCTCAATATTCCCCGAGACACTTCCAGCGCTGAGGAGGACACTTCACGCGAAGCACTCATGGCCGATGCCAAAGACTTACCTCAACGGCTTAACTTAAGCCTGTTAGAAGCTTTTATTGGCAAGAACGATGAAAAACCTTCCGAGCGCAGTTTTTTAACGAAATTGTTTGATTGGTTGAAACCGTCAGCGAATAAGTAAAGCGTAACGTTAGTCTTTGAACAGCTCATCAAGGGAGTTGGCGGTCAAGATGGCAGCCGACCACTCCCCCAACTGCTCAGGCGTTGCCTGCCCCAAGCGCTGTTCCGCCCAAACAGGCAGCTCGCCAAATTTGAGGCCGAGTTGCTTGCGCAGGATACGCTGGGCTTCTTCTTGTCGGCCTTCTTGACGCCCTTCCAAACGCTCTTTTTTTACCAAGTTCTCTAAGTTCTCTGCCAACATATCTTTGTCCTCCACCAAACTGTTGAACTGGCTCAGATTGACCTCAGCCCCAAGCCGCTGCAAGTGATTAAGCAAAGAGACCTAAAGAATACGAGTCTCTACAACCCAAACCGCTGTTTCAGCCACTGCGCAACGGCGGCTTCGCCGTGATGGCCGATGCGTTCGGCACCGGTGACACGGTCAAACAGATCAGGGTGGGCGTTGGACATTACCTGGGCCTCCCCTGCTAAATCGAGCATTTCGGTATCGTTAAGATTGTCACCAAACGCTAAACACTCTGCAGGCGTTAAGCCCAACCGTTCCAACAGTGATGACAGCGCCACGCCTTTATTGACCCCGCCCGCCATAATTTCCAGTGAATCGATCGTGGAGTAGGTGATATGCAGCGCATCGCCATGGGCCGCCTGGGCCTCTCCTTCCAGTTTTTTTAGCGCCTTTGGATCGCCCAGATAAAGCACTTTGCCCACGCCGTTAGTGTCCATCTGATTAGGGGGCACGACTTGATAGCCAAAGCCGGTAGTGGCGTGGAGCGATAATAGGTATGGAGCCTCTGCATCAATATGCCAGCCGCTCTCGCGGTAGAGATTCAACCGCACCTGGGGCGGACGCGGCAGACCGATCAGCGTCTTGGCATGCTCAGGCGCAAGGTGATTCGCCGCCAGCAAGGTATCTTCAGGATCATGAACATAGGCGCCGTTAGTGCTGATCAAGTGCAGCGGAATAGCCAACTGATCACGAAACACCTTCATATCGTGGTAGTGACGGCCCGAGGCAAGCGCGACATGATGCCCCTGCTCCACCAATGCCCTTAGCACCTCGACGGTGTTTTCGTGTAGGGAGTGGTCGCTTCCTAAGAGGGTGCCATCGAGGTCAGAAACAATCAGGCGAGGTGTCATAGCGCGCTCCATGAATATGAAAGTTTAGCTTAACCGATTACTTTGAGCGTATGTAAGCCTTTGACGCGCCGTTACCAAAGCCAATATCAGGGCCAACTTCACATAGCGACAATTGGCGCAGCCCTTGTGAATCCGTATAGTGGCACCCTAACTCTCGCCAACTGATTGAGCTCATGCTTCAGAATAACTCCATGCTTGCCCAGCTCAAGCAACAGATTCGTCAAACCACCCCCCGTGCTGAAGGGGTGATCAAAGCCACCGACAAAGGTTTCGGTTTTCTCGAAACCGACGACGGTGAGTCCTATTTCGTGCCGCCACCCGCTATGAAGCAGGTGATTCACGGTGATCGCGTGGAAGGCGTGATTCACGAGAACGGTGACAAAAAATCCATTGAGCCGGAAAAGCTGATCGAAGCGGGTCTTGATCGGTTTGTTTCCCGCGTGCAGAAGCGCGAAGGTCGCCTTTCGGTCGTGCCCGACCATCCGTCGATTAAAAATGTGATCAAGGCGCGAATTAAGAACAGCCTTGATGAAGACAGCATTGCTGACGGTGATTGGGTCGTTGCGCGTCTGGTACGCCATCCGCTAAAAGCCGATGACCGCGCTTTCTTTGCCCAGATTGATGAGCTGGTCGCTAAAAGCGATGATCCGGCAGTGCCATGGCGCGTCACGCTTGCACGTCATGCGCTGGAGCAAGAGTGCCCCGATGCGGGCACCGACTGGCCGCTGATGGATGAAGGCCTGACGCGGGAAGATTTAACCGCCACGCCCTTCTTCACCATCGATGGTGAGAAGACCCGCGATATGGATGACGCCCTGCACGTCGCTACTCGCGCTGAAGGTGGCTGGCGGTTGAGCGTAGCGATTGCTGACCCCACGGCTTACGTGGCCGAAGGCCATGCGGCTGATTTAGAAGCCCGCACCCGCGCCTTTACTGTTTATCTACCCGGCCAGAACGTTACTATGCTGCCCGAGCAGTTAGCAGATGATCTCTGTTCGTTGTGGGAAGGCAAGGATCGCCCCGCGCTGGCCTGCACGCTGGATATCAATGCCGACGGCAGCATGGGCGAGTACCGCTTTTTTGCCGCCAACGTAAAATCCCACGCCAAACTTGCCTACGATAGCGTCTCCGACTGGATCGAAGGTCAGGGCGACTGGGCGCCCGCAGAAGAAATCGCCGAGCAGCTCACCGCGCTGCGTGATTTGACCGAAGCGCGTACCGCTTGGCGTAACGAACACGCGCTGGTGTTTAAAGACCGCCCCGACTACGTGTTTGACCTTGATCCCGCCGGTAACGTGTTGGCGGTGCGCACCGAAGAGCGCCGCATTGCCAACCGCATGATCGAAGAGTCAATGATTGTGGCCAACGCCTGCTGCGCGGATTTCCTGGCCCAGCATATCGGCCACGGTATCTTTAACGTGCACCGCGCCTTTGAGCCGGAGAAAGCCGAAGCGGCGCAAGAGTTCCTGGCAGGTCAGGAGATCGTGGTCGAGCGCGAAGCATTGACCGAGCTTGCCCGCTACACCGAGCTTAAGCGTGCGCTGGAAAGCCGCGATGATGCTTGGCTGGATGCGCGCCTGCGCCGTTTCCAGGGCTTCACCAGTATGTCGGCCCAGCCCGGCCCGCACTTTGGCCTTGGCCTGGCTGCCTACGCCACCTGGACGTCGCCGATTCGTAAGTATGGCGATATGGTCAATCACCGCTTGATCAAGCGCGTGCTGAAAGGCGAGCAGGCACCTGCTGAAGCCACCCAGCAGCTGACCGAACAGCTGACCGAGCGTCGCCGCTTGAACCGTATGGCCGAGCGCGATGTGAAAGATTGGCTCTACGTGCGTTACCTAACGCCCTCCGCGCAGAACCAGGACACCTTTGAGGCCGAAATCATGGCCATCAACCGTGGCGGTATGCGCGTTCGTCTGCTGGAAAATGGCGCGACAGCGTTTGTGCCTGCCCCCTTGATGCACAGTGACCGCAGCAAAGTGGTCATTGACGATAAAGAGGGGCGTATCCAGATCGAAGGCGAAGAGCGTTACAAGCTTGGCGATCCGCTACGCGTAGTGCTCACTGAAGCACGCGAAGAGACCCGTTCGCTGGTGGCAAAGCCCGCTGATTGATGGGGCGTCACTAGCCATGCATTACCGAAAGGGGCAGCGATCACGCTGCCCCTTTTTTAGTGCGTTTGCATACAACTGGCGTCGCTAACAGTTAAAAAAGCGCTTCGTCTCGGTCACTGATTAAGGGCCAGTTAGCGTCTTTTTCAGATACCACCGTCGGCGGAATCGGCCACTCGATGGCGAGGCGTTCATCGTTGTAACGCAAGCCACTTTCAGCCTTGGGGTGATAAGCCGCCGAGACAAGATAGCTGACTTCAACATCGTCGGTCAGCGTCAGAAAGGAGTGCGCAAAGCCTGGAGGTACATAGAGCTGGTGACGGTTTGCATCAGATAATTCAAACAACTGATGGTGCAAGTAGGTTTCCGACTCTTCACGGATATCCACGATGACATCGACAATCGCGCCTCGAATGCAGCGTACCAGTTTAGCTTCGGCGTGGGGCTGGCGCTGATAATGCAGCCCTCTTAGCGTGCCTCGCTGAGCCGAGAAAGAGGTGTTCTGCTGGACAAAGTCACTTAGCAAGCCATGGCGCTCAAACTCCGCACGGCACATGGTGCGGGCAAAAAAACCGCGCTCATCACCATGTGGTTCAAGCTCTATCAGGCGGGCATCCTTGAGGTTCGTTTGATGAAAATGCATGTCTTACTCCGTGAAAGTAGCAGCGACACCAGACGTCAATTTCAGGGCAAACATGGCTTCCTGTTCAGCATATAGACGGTCGATCAAGCGCCCTGGCGGTAGTCGCACATCATCAAAGGTCAGCGCCGCATCCTTTTCCAGATGGCCCACTACCCGACAGCCCAGCGCTAGCCCGATTGGTAACAGTCGATCCCTGCGTATTACCTCGATATTTTCCGCCACTCCATAGACTTCGAAGCCACCGAGTTCTTCTATTGTTTCGCCCTCCTGCAACGCTTTTTTGGCTATGGCGATGACGCCCACCCTTGGGCCTTCTAAAGGGGATAACACTGGATCACGGAACAGCACGGCGCGGGCAACGGACGTGGGCACTTCGAAATGGCACAGATGATAAGACGTTGTGAAGCAGTAATACGGCCCCTCGCCCAGCTTGTAGAGTTCGAGATAGTGCCGCTGGCGTGGACTATCAATAGTTCCCAGCACAAATACGCCCGGCCCTGGCCGCGCTCCAACAACATAATCAACCAAACCCGGCCCCGCTGGGTTCAGGTAGGGATCAAACGCCGACACCGCCTCTTCGATGGGCACTAAAGGGCCACCGACAACGCCAGCTGAGAAATCTGGGCCCAGCATGCCCCGCTGTGCCACTTGCATCCCGGTTCCATTGGCAACGATCGCCTGCTCGAACGATATTTTGGTGCCATCCGCAAAAGAGGCCACCATTGCCGGTTTTTGCCCCCAGCGCTTGGCAAAACTCTCCTGCGTAGCAGGGTTACGATAGGGGTCATGCAAACCTTTAATGTTGCCACACAGCACAGGCTTTATACCTAGCCCGGCAACAAACCGGTAGAGATTCATCTGCACACCAGGCTGGTCGCCATCGGCAAAGCTGTAGACAACTCCTGCGGCATCGGCTTTCGCTTTTAAGATAGGGCCAATCGTACCGTCGAGTTCTGCATTCATTTGGATAACGTCTTTACCGCTTTCCAACGCCGCCAGGACAGCATGCGCCGCGAACTCCAACGAGCCGGTGACTTCAATGATCGCATCCAGCCCTTCAGCGCGCGCCAGTGCCACCGCGTCCTCGGTGACTGCTGGTCGCCCAGCCGCAATTGCCGCTTCAAGTTCCTGCTGAGTCTCACAGGCGGCTGGCTCAATCCCGGTTTGCTGGAAGACATTGACCGCGGCATCGAGATGGCGGTTGGCAATAGCACAAAGGCGCATTCCGGGTGTCGCGGACATAATCTGCAGAGCGATACCGCTAGCTTGAAACCCTGCCCCGACCATCCCCACTCGAATGGGATTACCTTGCGCCTCGCGTTTGGCAAGCGCGGTATCAACAATAATCATCGTTGGTTCATTCCTTCCAGAGCTTCCAGGGGGCGCCTTGTGCCCAGGCGGTTTCGAGCACCATTCGGTCTCTCAGCGTATCCATGCTTTGCCAGTAACCGTTATGATGGAAGTAGCCCAATTTCCCCAGTTCAATCATTCGGTTCATGGGCTCGTTTTCCCATACGGTCTGACTATCGTCGATCATCTCGAACACTTCCGGATGACAGACAAAGAAGCCGCCATTGATCAACCCCCCGTCTATTTCACCCTTTTCACGAAAGCCCTCTACCTGGCTATTACCCTCTTTCAAACGTAGCGCACCATAGCGGCCAGGCTGCGTTACTGCTGTCAGGGTGCACCAATTGTTCGATGCCAGATGTGAGTCGATCAGCGCATTAATATTCAGATCACTTAACCCATCGCCATAGGTCAAACAGAAAGGCTCGTCTGCCAGGTAGGACATGGCCTTCTTGAGCCGTCCTCCGGTCATGGCATCGGCACCGGTATCCAGCACGGTAATTTTCCAGTCATCATTGACACTCTGAAGCCAGTCGACGTTGCCTGTCTTCAGGTCAATGGTGTAATCAATTCGATTGCCGCGATAATTGAGGAAATAGTCGCGGATGTACTCCACCTTATAGCCACCTAGAACGATAAATTCCTTTAAACCGTGATGGGCGTACATCTTCATGATGTGCCAAAGAATCGGCCTACCACCCACTTCTACCATAGGCTTGGGGCGAATCGCAGTTTCTTCACTTAAGCGCGTTCCAAACCCTCCCGCGAAAATTGCGACTTTCATAGTCAAGCCTCCGTTTCAGGCCTCAAGGTTAACGTGGGTAGTAACGGGCAAAGCACTCGGGGTAACTGCATCGCACCTTTGCCAGCGCAGGCTTTCAGATAGCCGTCCCGCAGCAATATGAGCCTGTAGCGCATGCAGACGCATATAGCGCGAGGCGCGGAACTGGGCATCCGAAAACTCCATGCTTTTGAGCCCATTGATCAACCCCCTGATCGAATCCAAAAGCGTCATTTGCGGTTGATGCTCGGGGGCTAACTTGGCAAACAGACTGAAATCCACTTGATAGGAACGGCTGTCCGCGGGGGCTTGGGTGTTGATACTCAGCGTGGTGCCGGGAACCGCTTTGGCCACTGCGGTGGCTAAGTCTCGCACTTGATGATTGCGTGCGTTCGAGCCGGTATTGATATTGAGGATGCGCCCGCCGTTTTCAGGCTTGCGCTGTACTGCCCAGTCGACAGCGCGGGCCATGTCGGAGACGTCGATCAAGGGCCGCCAGGGAGATCCATCGCTAAGCACACTAATATGCTGCTGGCTCAGGGCACCAGCAACGAAGTCATTAAGTACCAGATCAAGCCGTAAACGTTCTGACATTCCACAGGCAGTCGCAAAGCGCAAGCTGGTAATCACCATGTCGCCCTCAATGCTTGCCAACGCTTCTTCAGCGGCTATTTTCGAGCAGGCATAGGCAGTCACGGGGGCCACGGGATCCGCTTCACTACGCGGAGCTCCTAAAGCGACACCATAAATGCTGCAACTTGAGGCGAACACGAAGTTCTCTACCCCTGCCTGAGCCGCTGCCCTGGCCATATCAATCGTCGCTTGCTGATTAACTTCATCGGTCACTGCGGCGAAACGATCTCCCATGGGGTCATTGGAAATCGCCGCCAGTTGAACCACCGCCGTATAACCCTCAAAAAAATCAGTCGGGATATCTCGCACATCCCCCATAAACTGTTGGTCGAGATAACGTTCTGGAAGAAGTTCGGCGCCCGTCAAACAGTGTGCGAAGTAGGCAGTGTCATACCCATGAAGCGTGGCGGATGGGTGTCGCAAGGCTAACTCTCGTACCACAGCGGGGCCAACATAGCCCATATTCCCCACGATTAAGATTTTCAAAACGTCACCTCATTAATGATTAATATCATTATTATAAGATTTTTCATTTCTCCGAATTAAATATTAAAAACCCAGCCATTACTAAAAACTATTCCTCTAACTACTAACAACTACCTCTCTAACATTTATCTCCTTAAAATCCATCGCTTTAATAGTTAATTATTACTAGTTGCTGATTACCTATTTACCTATTTACCTATTTACCTATCATTATCAAAAATAAACCATGGCACTATCTGCTCACACTTTGAAACAAAAACAATACTAAAACTTACATTCAAAATAAGAGACGACACTTTTACTGTCAAGAGTAGCGCCGGGTTAAAAATCTAGTCTGGAGTACTATTTTTTTCATCCGACAACACGACAAAAGGAGTGGCTTTTCAGACACTCCTTCTTTTTACAGCGGTAGGTTTTTATATAAACCCTGCCTATAACCTGACTGTACCCAGATCAAGGATGAAGAGCGTTTAAGCTTAGGAAGAGATCTGCTTGCTGATGGCCCAGCTGCTAGTGATTAAACTTTACTAGACCATGACAAATGACAGCAGCGCCCTTAAGGCGCTGCTACTATCAACTTATCCTGGATTAAAACTCTGCTTGTCTTGCCGTCGAAGGCAAGGCCATTGCAGGTTTGTATTTTGAAGCTTTTTGCACGATAGCTTCATCTATCTGAAAGGCAGCTACCAGCTCGCGGAGACGCCCAGCCTGATCTTCCAAGGAAAATGCGGCGTTAGTCGATTGCTGAACCAGGGTGCTGTTTTGCTGAGTGGTAGAGTCCATTTCAGTAATAGCCGTATTGATCTGCTCGATACCACTACTCTGCTCCCGAGTGGCAGAGGATACTTCGACCATTAACATAGCAAGGCGCTGGATTACCGCTTCTGTCTCACCAATAGTGGCAGCTCCTCGCTCCGCTTGGTCAGAACATAGCTTTATTTTGCTACGCGTATCATCGAGCATAGTGCGAATTTCACCGGCTGAAGCGGCACTACGGCTTGCTAGCGCGCGAACCTCGGTGGCCACCACGGCAAAACCACGCCCTTTATCACCCGCCCGCGCTGCTTCTACGGAGGCATTGAGGGCCAGGATATTGGTCTGAAAAGCAATGGCATCAATAGCTTCAACGATTTTGTTCATACTCAGCGAGGCGGCCGCTACTTCGCGCATTAATTCCACGCTACGAGAGACTTCTTGACCACCACTTTGCATCTGTTGCGACGCATTATGAGCCAGCGTATCAGCCTCTTTGGTTGAATCACTATTCTGACGAACCGTTGCCGTCATCTCCTCCATGCTTGAAGCCGTTTCCTGCAAGGCCGCTGCTTGCTGTTCAGTACGAGCGGCGAGCTCCTGCCCACCTTGGGCAATCTCATTGGCTCCGTTCAAAACACTCTCGCTAGAGTCACGTAGCGATGCGACCAGGGTAGTGAGCGCTTTACTCATTTCAGCCATGGAAGTTAATAACTGTGCCGTTTCATCACGACCTGTGGCTACGATATCGTGCCGCAGATCTCCTTCTGCAACGCGCTGGGCAACCTCAACAGCTCTCCGCAAAGGCAGTACAATACTACGCGTAATGGCAATGGCCAGTGCCACTGCTATCAACAACGCCACCCCCGCGAAGATACACAGCTGCCAAAGGGCTAAACGGTACTCAGCGTTTATCGCTTCATTAGCAATTTCAACGTTCGAGTCCGCCACCAGACTGATTTCATCAGCCAATTCCGCCAACCGATAGATGCTTTCTTTATGTTCACTAAACACCTGATTAGCTTGCGCGGCATCAGAAAGACTGCCTCCCTCAATCTGTCGATACACCTGCATGAAGCCCTCTTCATACCCCTGAAGAGCGCTTTCTGCCTGTAGATAGAGAGAATCTAAACTGTCTTGGCTCGAAATTTCTTCTCCTTCCTGAAAGACAGCCCGAATTGCCTCTATGGTCGCCGCCCAACTTTGTTGATCCTCTGCCCGTTCGGGACTGTTGACCTTGATAAATACATCCTTTTCAAAGCGCCGTGCAAGCAGTGCTAACCGCTGAATCTCCGCTGCATTGCTTGCTAAGGCCACATCCGTGTCCAAGGTTTTTTGAGCCGTATCCTTAGTGACGGTGATACCTACAACCCCCGCCACTAAGGTGCCCAAAAGAAATAGCGAAACTAAGCCAAAGGCTAACGCTAGGCGAGTGCCAATCTTGAACCGGGAAAGCATAGCCACATCCTAATAAGTAAGAGAGCTAAGATTGTAAGCAGCAAGAATGAAAACTGTAACCCAACCTTTGCAAACTATTGTCAACTTTTATACATAATCAAAGTGTCTCTAATGTACCAGCGCGTCTCACCTGCGCTAACTTACTGACAGACTCGACATAACCTGAGAGGATATCGGCCAGTTCTATGACACTATCTGCCGATGCTGACAGAAGAACCGCAGCATTTCTCGGGTAGCGTCAGGGCCTTGAGGGTCGGTATAGCTGCCCTTTTTGCTGCCACCTGACCAAGCATGACCCGCCCCATGGACACGCCACTGCTCTAAGCATGGCTTACCCGAAGCATCACGGTGGGTGGTACAGGTGTAGCCGTGGCCATTGGCGACCTTCCCCTTCTCTACCGTCGCCCCTGCTTGACGCGATGTACTGTACTGGGCGGCCACACGATCCGCGTTGCTGGGGTGAACGGTCGTGTCGCGGTCACCATGAAAGATAATCGCTGGCACATTCGATGCCCATCCAGCTCCTTGTGCTTGGTTACCGCCACCGAGCGGCCCTGTGCCACCCTGCATTGCCCCTAAAGCATCGGGAAGGCTCTTGGCCACGCCGTGGGGTAGGCCAGAGTGCACTCCCACCGCGGCAAAGAGATCCGGGTAGGTCATTGCCAGTGTGGTCGCCATGGCGGCACCTGCCGAGAGCCCGGCCACATAGACACGGCCAGCATCGAGTCCATAGGTGTCGATGATCTGGCGAGTCATGCCCGCCAAAATTGCCGGCTCACCGCCCTCGCGTTGCTGGTCTTCGGCTTTGAACCAGTTCCAGCACTTAGAGTGGTTGGCGGTCATCGGCTGAGCAGGATAAAGCACGCAACACGGCTGCTCTTCGGCCAGTCGGTTCATTTCGGTGCCAGCAGCGAAATCGTCAGGATTCTGAGTGCAGCCATGCAGCATAACCACCAGTGGCAACGCTTGCCCGTGATAGCCGCTAGGCACATACAGTTTATAATCACGCGTGCCTACTCGATTGCTGAAACTACCCGCCGTGAAGGTGCCCGTAGCAGATCGTGCCTCCGACGCAGGCTTCGTTCCCGTGTCTTGTTTACCAACAACCTCCCAGATCCCATCGAAGGTATTGCCGCCCTGGTAAACATTATTTGGCGATTCTGAACGTCTAGTTTCTGTACTTCTAGTTTCTGTACTTCTCGCTTCGGGCACGCTGCCCTGGAGGAGAGCCATGGCCTCGTGCAGTTTTCCCGCGCGCGTGAGCCGCGTCGCTTCTTCCATTCGCTTCGTCATAGTGGCATCGATCATTTTCAATATCCTTATTCAATGATTACATGTGTGATTGCTTGTGCGTGATTGCTTGTGCATGACTGAGCAGTACTAAACAGAGTGGTAACTCACTCAGTGAATGCGATCCACCAGAGCGGCCTTAACGGCTTTACTGGCATTTAAAGCCCCCAACACCACCACCGATTCGATGGTGGCAAGGGCAAGCTCCGGCGTTACATCATCGGCAATGCTAGCCATACCCAGCACCTGAATCTGCAACATCTCCCCGGCCGACTTTAGGGCTTCTAGATCGGCGCGACTGTAGTGCTCAAGCCCGAGTACAAACGACTTGCGAGTGACCGTCTCTCTGACGACATCAGCATGTTTCACCAATTGATTGCGAATGGCTGTTCGGATCAGATCGGTTCGGTTGGAGTAAAACCCTTCCTGTACCAGCAGATCGATCTGCCCCAGATCAACCACACCCAGATTGATAGTGATCTTCTCGCTGGAGTCGCCGCCCTTGCGGCGCAGTTCGTGCACGCTCATGTGTGAAGCCTCGTTGTGCTTGTCATTGAACATCTCATTGGCACTATAACACTCAAAAAGACTCCATGCACCATCCATATGGATGGTATTTATACTATCTTAGCTTCAGAACTAGCCCTGCGCACCGGTTCAGGTGTCGTCGAACTGACTTATTTCTCCTTTATGGTGAAACGATGACACTTTGTAGGGTTGGAGGTTAGCTTGCACATTGCCGATGTGACGATGTTTCATGCCCCCGCCAGCGGCGGCGTGCGTACCTATTTGCAGGCCAAGCATCGCGTTTTTTCGCGCATTCCTCAGCTGCGTACCAGCCTGCTGGTGCCGGGTGCGGAGCGCGATAGTTTGGGCGATCATCATACCTTACCGGCACTACACCTGCCCCTGGGCCAGGGCTACCGTTTTCCGCTACGTCGTTCGCCCTGGCGCGATGCCTTGGTTGATTTAAAACCTGATCTTATTGAAGCCGGTGACCCGTACGTAACAGCATGGGCTGCGCTGGCCGCGGGTCAACGCCTTAACGTGCCGGTGGTGGGCTTCTATCACTCCGACTTGCCACGCTTGATGGGTGACCGCTTTGGGCGCTACGTAGAAAGACGCCTAATACGCTATGTCACAGCGCTTTATAGCCAGTTTGATAGCGTGCTGGCTCCCTGTAACGCCATGGCTAACCGGCTGCGGGATTGGGGTGTCGATAACGTTCGCGTTCAGCCGTTGGGCGTCGATTTGACGCAATTTAATCCCCAGCAGCGTGACTCGGCTTTCCGCCACGCCATGGGCATACCCAACGATAAGAAGCTGCTGATCTTTGTGGGACGTAACTCCCGCGAGAAAAATATTGATGTGCTGATGGCGACGATGCGCCAGTTGGATAGCGATTACCATTTGCTGCTAATGGGCCCTGGCATGCCGCATCAGGTTCCCAGCAACGTCACCATTGTGGATCGCTGCTGCGGCGCCCATGAGGTGGCTAAAGCCCTGGCCAGTAGCGATGCGCTGCTACACGCAGGCACCCGCGAAACCTTCGGTTTAATTGCCCAAGAGGCGATGGCCAGTGGCCTTCCGGTAATAGCGGCAAATGCAGGCGCGCTGGCAGAAAACGTGCCGCTGGGGGCGGGTATTTTATGCAAACCGCTTGATCCAACTGCCATGGCTGAGGCGTGTGTGGCGCTGTTTAGTAATGACGTGGCCACCAGCGGGCGCTATGCGCGTCGCCATGTGGAGCGCCATTTTAACTGGGATAGCGTTATCCATTCACTGCTTGAGCATTACCAGCACCTTTGCCACGGCAGCCAACCTCATGTACTCAACCAACACCACTAATCGTCGCCAGCGACTCAAGTGGCGACCCATCCATGGCGTAATGATTGCCTTGGCTCTGATGGCGCCGCTGGTGTTCACCGCCTGGTTGGGTGGTGCTGAGGCACTGCAGCGCGTCAAACAGTTTCCGCTCGGATTGTTGCTATTGATGCTGGTAATGGCCTTTGCGTGCTGGAATCTCAATGCGGCGAGGCTGCGTTTGATGCTGGGCGGCCGCGCAGGCAGGCTAGGACAACGCGGCGCTCTTGGTATTGAGCTGGCGTCTAAGTTTGCGCTATGTGCCACCCCAGGCGGCAGCGGTGGCCCTGTCACCCTACTGATGCTGCTTGCCCAACGCGGCTTTCCGCCCGCCAAAGGCGCGGCGATGTTTCTGATTGACCAAGGTTGTGACCTGCTGTTCTTTCTGACGATGCTGAGCGGCCTGGTGCTGTTTTCGCTGCTCAGCGACACCCAGTGGCCGCATCAATCGCTGGTGCAATGGGCGCTGGTCGGTTTAGCCCTTATGGCAACATTGGTGATTATGGTAATGCGCTATTTACCCAGCCTACTGCGTTCATCTAGAGCGGGTATGCCATGGCCAAGCCGCTATCGGCGGCGCTGGCTGACACGGCGCCTATTACGCTGTCGGCATGCGTTAAAGGTGACGCTTGAGCTACCACGCTCCACGCTATTCGCTATGATGTTGCTGACCACTGCCCACTGGCTGATGCGCTACAGCTTGCTCTATTTGGCAGTAGTGGGGGTAGGCGGTCATGCGGATTGGATGTGGACATTTCTCACCCAAATGCTGGCCATGGCGGCCAGCCAGTTCAGCTTTCTGCCCGGCGGCGCAGGTGCTGCGGAAGTGGGCGTGGGTGGCCTGTTACTGCCGTTGATGGAACGCGATCAGGCCGCTGCAGCAGTGCTGGTATGGCGGCTGGTGAGCTACCATCTTTATTTGGCGGCAGGTGCACCGCTGTTTATGCTGTATAGCTACCGAATGCTGCGTCACGCGCCGACGCCATAGCAAGATTAACCATAGCAACATTAGCCATAGCAACATTAAATGCGCAAAAAAATAAGGGCGCCCCTAGGGGCGCCCTTATAGCGTGCAGCTTGACGTCAGTGACTTACCAGCCAGTGACTTCTTTCAGCGCATCGCCGATTTCTGCCAAAGAGCGCACGGTTTTAACACCAGCGTCTTCAAGAGCAGCAAACTTCTCGTCAGCGGTGCCTTTACCGCCAGAGATGATTGCGCCCGCGTGGCCCATACGCTTGCCAGGAGGTGCAGTCACACCGGCAATGTAGGAAACCACTGGCTTAGAAACGTTGGCCTTGATGTAAGCCGCCGCTTCTTCTTCAGCCGTACCACCGATTTCACCGATCATCACGATGGCTTCGGTTTTCGGATCCTTCTCGAACATCTCAAGGATGTCGATAAAGTTGGAACCCGGAATCGGGTCGCCGCCGATGCCTACACAGGTAGACTGGCCAAAACCGTGATCAGTCGTTTGCTTAACGGCTTCATAGGTCAAGGTACCAGAGCGAGACACGATACCTACGCGGCCCGGCTGGTGAATGTGACCTGGCATGATGCCGATTTTGCATTCGCCTGGGGTGATAACACCGGGGCAGTTCGGGCCGATCAGACGTACGCCCAGCTCGTCGCACTTCACTTTGGCTTCGAGCATGTCTAACGTGGCGATGCCTTCGGTGATGCACACAATCAGCTTGATACCGGCGTTAGCCGCTTCAAGGATTGAGTCTTTACAGAACGGTGCCGGTACGTAGATAACGCTGGCTTCCGCGCCGGTTTTCGCTACCGCTTCTTTCACGGTGTTGAAAACGGGCAGACCGAGGTGCTCTTGGCCGCCTTTGCCCGGCGTAACACCACCGACCATCTTCGTGCCGTAGGCAATCGCCTGCTCGGAGTGGAACGTACCTTGGCCGCCGGTAAAGCCCTGGCAGATGACCTTGGTGTTCTTATCGATCAGGATGCTCATTACTTGCCCTCCGCCGCTTTAACGACCTGCTGAGCCGCGTCGGTCAGACTAGTAGCCGCGATGATGTTCAGACCGCTAGATGCTAATTTCTCAGCACCCAATTCGGCGTTATTACCTTCCAGACGTACGACAACCGGTACGTTAACACCGACCTGCTCAACGGCACCGATAATGCCTTCAGCAATCATGTCGCAACGTACGATACCGCCGAAAATGTTAACCAATACGGCTTTAACATTGTCATCAGACAGGATGATTTTGAACGCTTCTGCTACGCGTTCCTTGGTGGCGCCACCGCCAACATCCAAGAAGTTAGCCGGCTTGCCGCCGCTCAGGTTAACGATGTCCATGGTGCCCATCGCCAAACCTGCGCCGTTAACCATGCAGCCGATGTTGCCATCAAGCGCGACATAGTTAAGTTCCCACTTCGCCGCATCGGCTTCGCGCTGATCTTCTTGCGAAGGATCACGCATCGCCTGCAGGTCAGGGTGGCGGTATAGCGCGTTGCTATCCAGACCCAGTTTGGCGTCGAGGCAGTGCAGGTTGCCTTCGTCGGTAATAACCAGCGGGTTGATTTCTAGCAGTGCCAGGTCTTTGTCGTGGAACAGCTGAGACAGACCTAAGAAAATCTTGGTGAACTGCTTGATCTGGTCGCCTTTCAGGCCCAGAGCAAAGGCTAGCTCACGCGCTTGGTACGGCTGTGCGCCGACCAGCGGATCAATTTCGGCTTTAAGAATCTTTTCCGGCGTCTCTTCTGCAACCGTCTCGATCTCAACACCACCTTCGGTAGAGGCCATAAAGACCACGCGACGGGTAGTGCGGTCGACAACGGCACCGAGATACAGCTCGTCGGCGATGTCGGTGCAGGTTTCAACCAAAATCTTGGCAACCGGCTGACCTTTTTCGTCAGTCTGGAAGGTGACCAAGTTCTTGCCTAACCACTTTTCAGCAAAGGCTTTGGCTTCAGCCGGGTCTTTAATCAGCTTAACGCCACCCGCTTTACCACGGCCACCAGCGTGCACCTGGGCTTTAACCACCCACATGTCACCACCGATTTTTTTGCAAGCCTCTTCGGCTTCTTCGGGAGTGTCGACTGCAAAGCCTTTAGACACTGGTAAACCATAATCGGCAAACAGCTGTTTACCTTGATACTCGTGAAGATTCATCGATTCATGCCATTGGTTGCATGTGACTCGAACGATGATCAGTTTTCTTTTAAGAACCGTCTTACAAGGACGGTCTTAAAAGAGCTGGTCATCCCCGTTCTTTCGATCTTTGTGGATTAACACAAAGCCGAAAGTTTGCGCCACCCTTAAAAGGTGGCGCTTCGTTGTTGCTGACTGAATTACTTACGCTTCTTGCGGTTGGCCATATGAATCGCGTGGCCTTCAACCGCAAGCGCTGCTTCGTGAACAGCTTCCGACATGGTCGGGTGCGCGTAGCAGGTTAGGGCCAGGTCTTCGGCGCTAGAACCGAATTCCATGGCAATCACGCCTTGGGCGATCATCTCGCCCGCGTGCTGACCCACGATATGCATACCGAGAATACGGTCAGTTTCCGCATCGGCGATAATTTTGGCACTGCCTTCGGTGGCGTTGTTAGCCATCGCGCGGCCGCTTGCCGCGAACGGGAAGGTGCCGGTTTTGACTTCGATGCCTTTCGCTTTAGCGTCTTGCTCGGTCATACCCACCCATGCAACTTCTGGGTAGGTGTAGATAACGCTAGGAATGGTGTCGTAGTTCATCTCGGCCTTATGGCCAGCGATGATATCGGCCACCATAATGCCTTCTTCAGAGGCTTTGTGCGCTAGCATCGGGCCACGCACACAGTCACCGATGGCGTAAACGCCTGGCACATTAGTACGACACTGGTCGTCAACAAAAATAAAGCCACGCTCATCCAGCTCAACGCTAACACCGTCGGCAATGACGCCTTTGGTGTAAGGACGGCGGCCAACGCAAACGATGAGCTTATCAAAAGTCATCTCTTGTTCGCCGTTGGCATCGGTGTACTTAACAGTCACCTCTTCACCATTGACCTCAGAACCGGTAACGCGAGCGCCCAGCTTGATGTCCAGGCCCTGCTTCTTGAGAAGCTTCTGGGTCTCTTTCGCAACGGTGGTATCTACCATCGGCAGGAAGGAGTCCATGGCTTCAAGTACAGTGACTTCAGAACCTAAACGGTTCCATACGCTGCCCAACTCAAGACCGATAATACCGGCACCGATGACGCCCAAACGCTTCGGCGTCTCAGTAAATTCCAGTGCACCGGTAGAGTCAACAACCAAACCTTCAACTAACGGGGTCGGTGGAATTTCCACCGGCACTGAGCCCGCGGCGATAACGATGTTGTCGGCATCATAAGTGGTGGCATTGCCGTCGCGGTCGGTAACTTCAACCTGCTTGCCCGATACCACTTTACCGGTACCTTCGATAGCAGTAACGCCGTTGGCCTTGAACAGGCCAGAGATGCCGCCGGTCAAGTTCTTAACGATCTTGTCCTTACGCGCCATCATTTTGGTAACGTCCATGGAGACGTCGCCTGCCTGGATCCCCATATCGTCGAAATCGTGCTTGGCCTCAACGAACTTGTGGGATGCTTCAAGCAGTGCTTTAGAAGGGATACAGCCCACGTTTAAGCAGGTGCCGCCGTGGACAACGTTGCCTTCTTTACCGATCCATTTTTCAATACAGGCCGCTTTTAGGCCCATCTGTGCAGCACGAATGGCGGCGACGTAACCACCAGGGCCGGCACCGATAACGATCACATCAAACTTATCAGCCATGTTGGCTCCTTTAGCTTGCTGGCCCCTCGCCGCGATAACGCAAACCGGGCGAGAGGCTGTGTGCAATTGCAGATATATCCTGGTTAAGCAGTAGCGTAATCAATCACTATTACAATCAATACGACGCTTATGCTTCTTAGATATCCAGCAGTAGACGCGCCGGGTCTTCCAGCAATTCTTTGAGCGTGACCAAGAATTGAACGGCGTCTTTGCCGTCGATCATACGGTGGTCGTAAGAGAGCGCCAGATACATCATTGGGCGAATCTCGACCTTGCCGTTAATGGCCATCGGACGATCCTGAATTTTGTGCATGCCCAGAATGGCGGTTTGCGGCGGGTTGATGATCGGGGTCGACATCAATGAACCGAAGGTTCCGCCATTGGTGATGGTAAAGGTGCCGCCGATCATGTCATCCATGCCCAGCTTGCCGTCACGACCACGCTTACCGAAATCGACAATGGTGCGCTCGACATCAGCAATTTTCATGCTGTCGGTGTCACGCAGTACCGGCACGACCAGACCACGGTCGGTGGAAACGGCAACGCCGATATCCTGGTAACCGTGATAGACGATGTCGGTGCCGTCGATAGAGGCGTTCACATCCGGATAACGCTTGAGCGCTTCTGAAGCTGCCTTAACAAAGAAGCCCATAAAGCCCAGCTTGATATCGTGAGCTTTTAGGAACGTATCTTTGTATTGCGCACGCAGGGCCATGATTTCAGTCATGTCCACTTCGTTGTACGTGGTCAGCATCGCCGCGGTTTGCTGCGCCTGCACCAGACGCTTGGCGATGGTCTGACGCAGGCGGCTCATCGGCACGCGTTTCTCGACACGTTCGCCTTCCGCAACAGGCGTAGCAGCGGCTTTAGCCGGGGCCGCAGACTTTGCAGACTTCTTGGCAGAGCCGTCTTTGACCGCTTTCTGAACGTCTTCTTTCAAGATGCGGCCACCTTTGCCGGTGCCCTCGATCTTGGCAACGTCTAGGTCGTGCTCGGCAACCATTTTACGTGCTGCAGGGGCGAGGATTTTGTCACCGACTTTCTCATCGGCGCCATCGTCATCGCTGCTGCCTGCTTTAGCAGGTGCTGAATCGCCGTCGCTTTCGCTACCACTATCGCCACCGGCGCCTTCGGTAAACACGGCCAGAATCGCTTCGGATTCGACCTGGCTACCCTCTTCGGCTTTAATTTCAGCCAGGGCGCCGTCTGCCGGTGCAACCACTTCCAGCACTACTTTGTCGGTTTCGATGTCGGCCAGCACGTCGTCGCGCTTGACCGCTTCGCCGACCTTTTTGTGCCAGGTCGCTACCGTGCCTTCCTGGATAGACTCAGGGAAGCTGGGGGCTTTTACGTCGTGCTGCTTGCCACCGCCGTTACCGCCGCTGGCAGGCTTTTCTTGCTTCTCTTCTTTCGGCGCTTCAGAAGAGCTCTCTTCTTTGCTGCTAGACGCGCTGCCTTCACCGATTTTGCCCAGCACCTGCTCTGACGCAACGGTATCGCCCTCTTCGGCCATCACGTCGGTCAGGGTACCCGCTTCCGGTGCGACGACTTCTAGCACCACTTTGTCGGTTTCGATCTCAACAATCAGCTCGTCACGCTCAACGCTATCACCCGGCTTTTTATGCCACGCCGCCACTGTGCCTTCGGCAACGGATTCCGGAAAGGTTGGCGCTTTGATCTCAGTAGCCATGTCGTTTCCCTTATGTGTTCTCTAAATCCGGTGGTCGCTTATAAATTAAAAGCGTCTTCCACCAGCTGGCGCTGCTGTTCAGTGTGGACGGACATATAGCCCGCTGCAGGAGCAGCAGAGGCGGGACGTCCGGCAAATTTCAACTCGCGACCGAGGCCATCTTTCAGCATATCGGCCACCGCACGCATATTGTGCTGACTGGAGTACCAAGCGCCCTGATTAAGCGGCTCTTCCTGGCACCACACAATGTCTTCTACGTTGATATAGTCTTGCAGCGCTTCCAGAAGCTCTTCTTTCGGGAAGGGGTATAGCTGCTCAATACGCACGATTGCCGTGTCGTGACGCTCATTCTCGGCGCGCCACGCGGCTAAGTCGTAGTAGACCTTGCCAGCACATAGCACAACGCGGGTGACCTTTTCTGGCGCAAGATCCGCTTGGTCGGCGAGTACCATGTGGAACTTGCCGTGGGCGAGATCTTCAAGGCTCGACGTCGCTTCTTTGTGACGCAGCAGCGATTTAGGTGTCATTACCACCAGCGGTTTACGCAGAGGGCGAATCACCTGACGACGCAGCAAATGATAAATCTGCGCTGGCGTAGTGGGGACACACACCTGCATATTGTGCTCAGCACACATTTGCAGGAAGCGCTCCAAGCGCGCCGAAGAGTGCTCGGGCCCCTGGCCTTCGTAGCCGTGAGGCAGCAGCATGGTTAAACCACACACACGGCCCCACTTGGTTTCACCCGATGAGATGAACTGATCCACGACCACTTGGGCGCCGTTAAAGAAGTCACCAAACTGGGCTTCCCAGATCACCAAGTCATTTGGCGCGGTGGTTGAGTAGCCATACTCAAACGCCAGCACCGCTTCTTCCGAAAGGAAGGAGTCATGGATGGTGAAACGCGGCTGGCCATCGGCCATGTTCTGCAGCGGCACATAGGTGGTGCCATCTTTCTGGTTATGCACCACCGCATGACGGTGGGAGAACGTACCGCGGCCCACGTCTTGCCCGGTAATCCGGATCGGGTGGCCCTGCTCTAGCAGCGTGGCGTAGGCCAGCGTTTCCGCAAAGCCCCAGTTAAGTGCCAAACCACCGGCCTGCATTTTACGCCGATCTTCATAAATCTTGGCCACTTGGCGCTGTACTTCGACGCCATCCGGCACCTCGCACATGCGTGCCGCTAGCTGCTGCAGACGCTTCATATCAAACGTCGTGTCGGCATCGCCAGACCATTCGTGGCCCAGGTAAGGTGCCCAATCAACGAACAGCGAAGCGTTGGGCTCTTGCACCAATGCATTGGCAACGTGGTTACCTGCCACTAGATCATCACGATAGGTTTCGACCATCGCTTTAGCGGACTCTTCTGAGAGCACGCCCTGCTCAACCAGGCGCTTGGCATATAGCGAGCGCGCAGAGGGATGATCTTTGATCTTGGCATACATCATCGGCTGCGTGCCTGACGGCTCGTCAGCTTCGTTGTGGCCACGACGACGGTAGCAAACGAGATCGATTACCACGTCCTTTTTAAACTGCTGGCGATAGTCGAGAGCGACTTGGGTGGCGTGCAGCACTGCGTCCGGGTCATCGCCATTGACATGAAAAATAGGCGCTTGAACCATCTTGGCAATATCAGTGCAGTATTCGGTAGAGCGCGCATCCAGCGGATGCGAGGTGGTGAAGCCCACTTGGTTGTTGATCACAATGTGGACGGTGCCACCGGTTTTATAAGCACGGGTCTGGGACATCTGGAATGTCTCCATCACCACGCCTTGACCGGCAAACGCCGCATCGCCGTGGACGTTGATCGGCAGCACCTTGCTACCCTCTTCGTCGTTACGGCGATCCTGGCGGGCACGTACCGAACCCTCTACGACAGGTGCGACAATTTCCAGGTGCGATGGGTTAAACGACATCGCCAAATGGACTTCGCCGCCCGGGGACATGACGTTTGAACTGAAACCCTGGTGATACTTCACATCGCCTGAGCCGCGCTCGATGACTTTCTTACCGTCAAACTCATCAATCAAGTCAGCTGGGTTTTTACCCAAAATATTGACCAACAGATTGAGTCGCCCACGGTGCGCCATACCGATGACCACTTCCTTGGTGCCATAACCGCCGGCACGCTGGATAAGTTCGTCCATCATCGGCACAAACGACTCACCGCCTTCCAGACCAAAACGCTTGGTACCTGGATACTTGGATGCCAGGTAATTCTCCAAACCTTCGGCGGCCGTCAAACGCTCCAGCACGTGCTTACGCACGTCAGCGCTAAAATCAGGCGCACTGCGTACCGACTCAAAACGCCGCTGCAACCAGCGCTTCTCTTCGGTATCGACGATATGCATGATTTCGCAGCCGATGGAACGGCAGTATGTGCGCTCCAACGCGTCCACGATGTCACGCAATGGCGCTTTGTCGATGCCTAAAAAGAAAGAACCGGTTTGGAACTCGGTGTCCAGATCAGCTTTTGAGAGCTGATGAAAGGACAGATCGAGATCAGGGACGGGGGTGGGATTACGCAGTCCTAGCGGGTCAATATTGGCCTTTTGATGGCCACGGAAGCGGTAAGCGTTAATCAGCTGCAGGACTTTTACCTGCTTTTTGTTTTCACCGCTATCGGCAGCGGCGACTACACGGCCTGGACGACTTTCGCGCCCCAACTGGTAGAACTGATCACGGACTGGGCTTAGTGGTACATCGTGGGAGGCACTGCCCTCGGGACGCGGCAACTGGTCAAAATAGCTGCGCCATTCGTCAGGGACAGACTCAGGATCGGCGAGGTACTGCTCGTAAAGCGCTTCCACGTAGTGAACATTACCGCCACTTACGTGAGAGGAACGCCACATCAACTCCATTATGCCTTGTTGCATCTCTCGGTCACCCTGCACTGATGGGGTGGTATCGGTATCGTCGCAAAGGTGCGGCGACATCGCTATTGCCCTGCCGGCGGGGCGGGACATTTGCCGGCGGCGCCGGCCAACGGCCGGAAACCCTGTTCGTCTAGCTCTTCATTATCTAACACTTCATGCCGCATCTAGCGATCACTCAGTGTTTCTAACGGTCATACGGTGTTTCTAGCGGTCATACGGTGTTTCGTCTTCAGTTCATGCTCGAAAGCCGGTACCTCAGGCACCGGCTTTCAAACTTGTCTGATCAGCGGTGCGACGTGACGCCGCACCGCGTGACAGACCCTATGATAACAAGCGAAGCGCCATGATTTAAGTGGCATTATCACCCAACTTAAGTGGCAGGCGCTTTTTTACTCATATGTCATAGGCTTAGGTAGCGTCAGCGAGTAACATTTCGCGAATTTTACCAATCGCACGAGTAGGGTTAAGGCCTTTTGGGCACACCGCTACACAGTTCATGATGCCACGGCAACGGAACACCGAGAACGGATCTTCCAGGTTGCTCAACCGCTCACTGGTGGCCGTGTCACGTGAATCAGCCAGGAAACGGTAAGATTGCAGCAGCCCAGCAGGCCCCACGAACTTCTCTGGGTTCCACCAGAACGACGGGCACGACGTTGAACAGCATGCGCATAGAATACACTCATACAAGCCATCTAGCTTGTCGCGTTCTTCCGGCGACTGCAGGCGTTCAATAGCAGGCGCAGGGGTGTCGTTCTGCAGGTACGGCTGAATACGCTCATATTGCTTATAGAACAGACCCATATCCACGACCATATCGCGAATAACTGGCAAGCCCGGTAGTGGTCGCAGGGTCAGCTTGTTGTTTTTGACAACGTCTGACAGCGGCGTGATACATGCTAGGCCGTTTTTGCCGTTCATGTTCATGCCGTCGGAACCGCAGACACCTTCACGGCAGCTGCGACGAAACGCCAAACCGCTGTCTTGTTCCTTCATCATATGAAGAACATCCAGCACCATTACATCGCGGCCTTTGGTATCGACCTGAAACTCCTGCATGTAAGGTGCGGAGTCGGTTTCCGGATTGTAGCGATATACGGACACCTGAAGATTGGACATAGTGACTCCCTCTCGTCTATGCGGCGTTTAGTAGGTACGAACCTTAGGCTCGAACGTATCCATGGTTTTCGGCTTGAAGTTTACGTCGCGTTTTTTCAGCTCTTTCGTCGCTGGGAAGAACAACGAGTGCTTCAGCCAGTTAACGTCATCACGGTCTGGATAGTCATAGCGCGAGTGGGCGCCGCGGCTCTCTTTACGCTCAAGGGCAGCGATCGCCGTCGCTTCAGCCACTTCCATCAAGTTATCAAGCTCAAGTGCTTCGACACGGGCAGTATTGAAGGCATTGGACTTGTCAGGCAGATAAGCATTAGAAATGCGCTCACGCAGCAGTGCTAGCTTATCGACGCCTTCCAGCATGTTTTTCTCTTCGCGGAATACGCCGAAGGAGGTCTGCATGATTTCCTGAAGCTCAGCCTTCAACTCAGGAATGCTTTCGCCGCCTTCAGACTCATTCCAACGCGTAATGCGCTTCATGGCCGTCTCAATGTCAGACTCGGAAGCATCCAGGTACTCAATACCTTCGTTCAGCGCGCCTTCGATAAACATGCCAGCGGCACGCCCAAAGACCACCAGATCCAGCAGTGAGTTACCGCCCAAGCGGTTGGCACCGTGAACCGACACGCACGCCGCTTCACCACAGGCAAATAGACCGTTAACGATATGATCGTTACCGTTTTCATCCATGGTAATCGCCTGACCATGAATGTTGGTCGGAATACCGCCCATCATGTAGTGACAGGTCGGTACAACCGGGATCGGATCTTTCGCTGGATCGATATGTGCAAAAGTCTTAGAAAGCTCAACGATACCGGGTAGGCGCTTGCCAAGGACTTCTTCACCCAGGTGGTCGAGCTTCAGGAAGACGTGGTCGCCCTTCTCGCCGCAGCCGCGGCCTTCCAGAATCTCCATGACCATCGAACGAGCGACAACGTCACGGCCCGCCAAATCTTTGGCGTTGGGCGCATAACGCTCCATAAAGCGCTCACCGTCTTTATTGATCAGGTAGCCACCCTCACCGCGACAGCCTTCTGTGACCAGCGTGCCCGCACCGTAGATACCGGTCGGGTGGAACTGCCACATTTCCATGTCCTGCATCGGGAAGCCCGCACGCAGCGCCATGCCAATGCCGTCACCGGTGTTGATCAACGCATTGGTCGTAGAGGCGTAAATACGCCCGGCACCACCGGTGGCCAGTACCGTGGCCTTGGATTTAACGTGCACTACTTCGCCGGTTTCGATACACATGGCAATACAGCCAACCACGTCACCACTGGCATTTTTGACCAGATCAACCGCGTACCACTCGTTTAGGAACACGGTGTTGTTCTTCAGGTTGTTCTGATAAAGCGTGTGCAGTAGCGCGTGGCCGGTACGGTCAGCCGCGGCACAGGTACGTGCTGCCTGACCGCCTTCACCAAAGTTCTTCGACTGACCACCAAACGGGCGCTGATAGATGCGGCCATTGTCTAAACGAGAAAACGGCAGGCCCATATGCTCAAGCTCAAATACCGCTTTCGGGCCTTCAGAACACATATACTCCGCCGCGTCCTGGTCAGCGATATAGTCGCCGCCTTTAACGGTGTCGTACATGTGCCAGCGCCAATCGTCATTTGGATCATCAGACGCGATTGCGCAGGTGATACCACCTTGGGCGGAAACGGTGTGAGAGCGTGTTGGGAACACTTTTGATAACACGGCCGTCTTTTTACCGGACTTCGCCAGTTCTAGAGCGGCTCGCAGGCCAGAGCCACCGCCACCAATGATAATGGCGTCAAACGTCAGGCTACGCAGATTAGACATGTAATCAAGCTCCCCACAAAATTTGAATGCCCCACACCAAGTACACGAAAATGCCCAGGATGATGACAGCTTGGGCACCCACGCGCAGGCGAGTGGACTTGAGATAGTCGGTGGTGACGGTCCACAGACCGATCCAGGCGTGTGCCGCTATGGCGATAAAGGCCAATAGCGAGAAAATCCGCATCCACGTCTGGCTGAATAGACCGCTCCACGCGTAGTAGTCGAGGTTCGGATTAAACAGCAGGAAGGCAACGATAAAGACCGTGTAGAGGGCCAAAATAACCGCAGAAACGCGCTGCATCAGCCAGTCGGAAAGCCCACTACGGCCAAAACTTGTAATGTTAGTTACCATACCCAAACTCCTGCCAGAATAATCAGAACGGCGCTGACCACTATGGTGATCTGCGCTTTTTTAACGCCGCCTTCGAGGGTTACTCCAATGTCGGCATCCATCAGCAGGTGCTTGATACCCGCTACAAAGTGAAATGCCAATGCGGATAACAGCCCCCAAGCGATCAACTTAGCCAAGAAGTTATTGGCCAGCGCATCGCTGACGGCGTCGAAACCCGCCGGAGATGACAAGGACTTACCCAGCGCCCAAAAAGCGAAAATCAGGCCAACGAACAGGATGACACCCGTGATGCGGTGTGTAATCGATGTCAATGCAGGCAGCGGAAAATGTATGGTGGAAAGGTCTAGGTTTACGGGTCGTTTACTATTCACGGCTTTGTACACACTCTCTTGGTCCGCTCTGAGACAGGTCGGGCATAGCCCGAGCGGGCGGTGGTTTCGGGAAGGGGCTCGGCCGTTGCCAAGTTGGGCACGACCTCCTACCTGCCGGTCGCGCGCCGTAGATTATAAGAACCTTCGCCCTCGCTTACAAACCGAACTCAGGTCTAACTCGACTATGGTGCAAGAAAATTGTCTTCATCCTGAGTCGATTTTGCGCTGCAGCATGGTTATAGTGGCAAGAGACTAGCAGTTTGATAAGCCTGTTAACATCTTATGTTAGAATGCAGGCAAAAATCTCTGGCGTTTTGCTACACTGCACGCCCTCTCATCATATACAAAAATTACTCACAACAACAATGTTTGTACAACACGTGGCTAGCGCTTAGGCTAATTGACAAAATGTCGCACACTTCTATAGTGGGCAAGCCTTTTCGCCGGCGCGGTATGCGCAGCAATGACTTTACGTCCCAACCCGAATTCGAAAGGAGGCCAGCATGGCTGACAGGAAAGCGACATTGACGGTAGACGGTCTGGATAAACCGATCGATCTACCCATGTATTCCGGCACACTTGGCCCCGACGTCATCGACGTCCGCGGCCTAGGTGCTGAAGGCCTGTTCACCTACGACCCCGGCTTTATGGCCACCTCTTCCTGCCAGTCTGCCATCACTTATATTGATGGTGGCAAGGGCGTGTTGCTTCACCGCGGCTACCCCATTGACCAACTGGCAAAAGAGTCTAATTTCGTAGAGGTGTGCTACACCCTGCTGTTTGGTGAGCTACCCAACGATGAGCAGTACGCGGATTTTGAATCGCGCATTCGTAACCACACCATGGTTCACGATCAAATCAATAACTTTTTTAAAGGGTTCCGCCGCGACGCGCACCCGATGTCCATCCTGTGCGGTGTTGTAGGCGGCTTAGCGGCTTTCTACCATGACCATATGGACATCACTCAAGAAGAAGACCGTGTTATCAGTGCGATACGCCTGATTGCTAAAATGCCTACGTTAGCGGCGATGTCGCACAAATATAATGTCGGCCAGCCTTTTAACTACCCACGCAACGATCTGACCTATGCAGAGAACTTCCTCTACATGATGTTCAGCAACCCGTGCGAAGAGTACAAAATCAACCCGGTATACGCGAAAGCCATGGATCGCATCTTTATGTTGCATGCGGATCATGAGCAGAACGCCTCCACCTCAACAGTACGCCTGGCAGGCTCCACCGGTGCCAACCCATTCGCCTGTATTAGCGCAGGTATCGCGGCCCTATGGGGACCCGCTCACGGCGGCGCCAACGAAGCCGTCCTGGCCATGCTTGACGAAATCGGCGAAGACTCCGAAGAAAACATCCAGCGCTTTGTTGATAAGGCCAAAGACAAAGACGACCCGTTCAAGCTAATGGGCTTCGGTCACCGCGTTTATCGTAACTTTGACCCGCGCGCCAAGGTAATGAAGGAGACCTGCGACGAAGTACTCGCAGAGCTTGGCATGGCCGACGACCCGCAGCTCAAAATTGCTAAGCGCCTTGAGCAGATCGCCCTTGAAGATGAGTACTTCATTGAGCGTAAGCTGTACCCGAACGTCGATTTCTACTCGGGCATCATCTTGAAAGCGATGGGCATCCCGACCAATATGTTCACCGTGATTTTCGCTGTATCACGCACCATTGGCTGGATTTCCCATTGGCACGAAATGCTCAGTGAAAGCTACAAAATTGGCCGTCCGCGTCAGCTCTATATTGGCCATGACAAGCGTGACTACCCAAAAAAATAAAGCATCCCCTCTTTTGACAGTACGATCAAAGGCCACCTTCGGGTGGCCTTTTGCGTATGGGCTGTTTAACGCTATGACGCATAGGCCAGCAACGCACCATCACCTGCGCTCACGATCTACCGCCCTCCTCCCATCAAGCATCGAGTTAACTCACCCTTTAGAGGCCGCCCTGTACCCTTGTTGAGCATGGTTTGCACACATGGCACATCGTTGGTAAAGGTAGCTGGTCAACATAGCCCGTTGATATCGTCAGGCGAATCGACGATAGGTTCCGCTTGTTAGCCTTTTGCTTTACCTCTTTTGAATCACTCATTGGGCTAAATCGCTACTATTAAAAGCGCTAAAGCAGCCCTATTATCGCTTGACTTTTTATCTTCTGAACCTGGGCCAGGGTTTTCCACACTATCTGTGGATAACCCTGTTCACAACCACTTCAAAACGTCCCGAAATCGCCATGGGCAGTGGGCCAGCCTTAAATTGGTCATTTTTTAACCTAACTTAAGTGATTGTTTTTAAACAATTTAAGTTCTGTTAAAGATTTTTTGCGCCAACAACAAGGGGTTGTGCACAACCCTTAAACCAGAATCGCAAAAGTGGACAAGTCAAGCACAAAATCGTCCAAAAATTGACGATTTGTAGCTTTTTCGTGAACGACAGGAACGCAAAAAGCCAGCGAATGAGAGGGCTCATTGCTAGAGAGATAAAACAATTAGGAAGAGTATCTGAGTAGTGGCGTCCCATAGGGGGTTCGAACCCCTGTTACCGCCGTGAAAGGGCGGTGTCCTAGACCACTAGACGAATGGGACGTAAATCGAGCCGCTTCGCAAAAACTATTAATGAAAAGCTATTTCTTAAAAACCATCACTAATTGGTGGAGCCTAGCGGGATCGAACCGCTGACCTCAACACTGCCAGTGTTGCGCTCTCCCAGCTGAGCTAAGGCCCCACATGTCGCGAAGACGGAGCGTATAATACTGATTATCCTGCCCTTCGTCAACTGCAAAAGCGCCAATTTCATAAGAATAAGAAATTGGCGCTTACGCTTTAACAATCGAGGTTAGGCGATTTCACGAAACTCTTTTACAGAGCTATTTCACAGAACTATTTCACGAAGCAATTTCACGAAATTCTTTTTCAAAGCGCTTCGCCTGTTTTTTCGAGACGCCGCCAAATACCTCTATCGCACTGCGCAGGCGTGCCCGTGTAACGTCTGATCCTAGAATCGCCATGGCATCCATCACTGAGGTACTGGACGTGCTACCAGTAATGGCAATAAACACCGGTGCCAGGAAGGCCTTCATTTTTAAATCAAAATGCTCGGCCAGTATTTTCACTTCGCTCAGCAGCGCCTCTTTGTGCCAAGCTGAAACGCCCTCGAATCGCCAGACAAGGAACTGGAGCAGTTTGACCAGCTCGTCTTCCTCAAGCTTAACGCTATCAAACGACTCCTTTGTTAACGGCGGAAGGCCTGAGAAGAAGTGCCCTGCCAGTGGCATGACCTGGGCGAGTGTCTCTACCCGTGGCCGTACCTGCGGCAGTATCTGCTTAACATAGGCTTCATTGAAGGCCCACTCGCGCAGCGCGCTCAGCAAGGCATCGTCGTCCAGGTCTTCTCGGATATACACACCGTTCAGCCAGGTTAGCTTCTCCAGGTCAAACACTGGGCCACCTAACGAGACGCGCTGGACGTCGAACTCATCCATCATCTCTTGCAAGCTGAATTTCTCGCGTTCATCGGGCATGGACCACCCCATCCGCCCCAAATAGTTGGTAACGGCCTGGGGTAAAAAGCCCATCCGACGGTAGTAATTGATGGACGTCGGGTTCTTACGCTTCGAGAGTTTGGATTTATCCGGGTTACGTAGCAGTGGCATGTGACAAAGTTGCGGCATTTCCCAACCAAAATACTCGTACAGCAATTGGTGCTTTGGTGCGGAGTTAATCCACTCTTCCCCACGCAACACATGGGTAATTTGCATGAGGTGGTCATCAACAACGTTTGCTAGGTGATAAGTAGGCATGCCGTCTGATTTAAGCAGAATTTGCGCATCCACTTGCGCCCACTCCACTTCAATAGTGCCGCGCAGCATGTCATCGACGACGCAAACGCCTTCAGCAGGGACATTCATACGTACCACGTAAGGCCAGCCTTCCTGTTCACGGCGTGCTTGCTCTTGGCTTTCCAACACTAAATCAGCGGGCTTCAATGCCAAGTGCAATCCCGCTGCTTTACGGGTTTCACGCAGCTCATCCAGCTCTTCACTAGTGCGGTAGCATTTAAACGCATGCCCGGCATCCAGCAGCTGCTGGGCATATTGGGCGTAAATATCGCCACGTTCGCTTTGCCGATAAGGGCCGTGGGGGCCACCAATGTCTGGGCCTTCATCCCACTCAAGCCCCAGCCAACGCAGCGAATCGAGAATCATCTGCTCCGACTCAGACGTAGAACGCACACGATCAGTGTCTTCAATACGTAGAATAAATTGACCACCATGCTGACGCGCAAAACACAGGTTAAAAAGCGCAATGTAGGCCGTGCCAACGTGGGGGTCGCCAGTGGGAGAAGGTGCGATGCGAGTACGTACGGTCATGAAAACGTCCTATTGGCAAAAATGCATGGCGATATTATACGCACCTTAGGCGCAACCAACAGCGTTGCCTAGGGAACGACTAGCGCAGGAAAGCGTCAGAGAAATTAACTCAACGTTATTTGTCCACTAATGCGCGCTAAAGCACAATCGCTTAGTATGGTTCTGCTGCAACATCTTGGGCGCATACCCCAAGCTTAAGACAGACCAATAATGTATGTTTATAGAGCCACTATCTATATTAGCAAAGATTATTATAGTGGAAGACATTCAACGAGCTTGTTAGCTCATCATCAGGAAGACGAAATGGAATCGCTAGGCTCACGTATCAAGCAACTGCGGCTTAGGGCCAAGCTCAACAAAGCTGCCCTCGCACGCAAAGTTGGCGTGTCAGATGTCACCATTTCTTATTGGGAATCTGGGGCGATCAAGCAGATCGGTCACGAACGCCTTGTCGCGCTCGCTGATGCACTCGACTGCTCCCTGGCAACACTATTGGAAGGTGACAGCGCACCCGAGCTATTAACGTTGACCCACACTGGTCCCCTCCCCTGGGAACAGGTGCAGGCAACTACCATTAAGGTGCCCAGTCACCTCCCGCTGAACATCGACTGGAAAGCACCGTGCGTAATGGCAACACCTGCCCAAGGAACAGATTTTGCACCCGTTAACGCTGGTGACCTTCTGCTACTTGGGCCGACCCATGTGTTTCACAAAGCGGGCCACTATGTAGTGCAACGCGACGATCGTTTCGTCATTGAGCACTTCGCCAAAGCCCCGAGCGACACATCGATTCATGCAGTACTGTTAGCCCATTGGCATCCTGCCTAAAGCGTCTACCTCCCCGGACTCTCTAGCACCTCCACCTGGTCACGCGTTTGTCTTGGCTCACTCCCCACCAAGAAGCGACGTGAGTAGGTGGCCACTTGGCCCAGCCCATGGCGGGATTGGCTTACCAGCTCTCCCGCCAGGTGCTGGCCCTCGTGGCCAATACGCGCCTGAACGGCTTCCGGCTGCACACTGCCTTCGGAAACCTCAATCTGCACTGTATAGCCGCCATCGGGGAAGCCACTGCCAGGACCAAATGGCCCCGCTGCAAACACACCATTCTCTACACGTGTCCGCTCCCGCCAACGCCCGCTGCTGAGCTCGCGTTCGACAATAATCTGCACCAGCGTCTCATCAGGTAAATTGCTTTCGCCCTCGACCATTAAACGTCGATCGCTGCGCAGCGATACATGCGCCGTTATCTCGACGATAAGCGGCTCAACGTCTTCCGCCTCGGCAACCTCTGTCTCGGCAGCTGTCGGCTCGGGGGCTGACGTTTGCTCTGCGGTTGACACCGACTCACTCGGCTCGTCTGTTTCGCCACAGCCCGCCAGTAGCGCAACGGTTATCATCAACACGCCAACACTGCTTATTACATTGCGCATACACACTCCGAAATATTACTTGTTCTGCAGCTTACCACTGCATAGCTGCCACCACAGTGGAATACTTGTTTTGCCCCCGCTACATGCGCCGCTTCCGGTACAATGTGCTTATCATGCTAACAAGACATTTTAGGAGCAGCGGCTTTGGACATCATTTGGTGGTTGGCCTATGTAGCACTGGGCGGTTTTGTAGGCTTAATGGCGGGGTTATTGGGAATTGGCGGTGGCGGCATTATGGTGCCGATTCTCACCTCCCTTTTTGTACTCCAAGGCGTGCCTCACGAACACCTGGCCCACTTGGCCTTAGGCACCGCCATGGCGGCCATCATTCCCGCCTCTACCGCTAGCTTGTTCTCCCACCACCGGCACGGAGCCGTTCGCTGGGACATCGTGCGCTTTATTACCCCAGGCATATTAATCGGCACTTTTTTGGCGACCTTTATCGCTGCGCTGATTCCCACCCGTGGCCTGGCCATCTTTTTCGCCTGCTTTATGGTGCTAATGTCACTCCAGATGCTGGCAAACATCAAGCCCAAACCCAGCCGCGGCCTACCCGGCCCTATCGGCGTCAGCGGTGTGGGCCTGGGCATCGGCAGTATTTCCGCGCTTGTCGCCATTGGCGGTGGCTCACTCACAGTGCCCTTCCTCACCTGGTGCAACGTCAAGCTACCCCGCGCGATTGGCACCTCTGCAGCCGTAGGGCTACCGATTGCCGTTGCCGGGGCGCTGGGCTACATCATCAACGGCTGGTCTATCCAAGGGCTGCCCAGTGCGGCGCTCGGCTACGTTTACCTGCCTGCGCTACTGCTAATGGCACCCTTCAGTATTTTTACCGCCCCTATTGGGGCCAAGTTAGCTCATAGGCTACCCGTCAAACTCCTCAAACGGGTATTCGCTTTTATGCTGATGGGGTTGGCACTGCAGATGGTGTATGCGGTGTTTACGGCGTGAGGCTACCCCTGCAATATTAGAATAGAGACGCGGTAAGGCGTTGCCAGGTAAAAGGAAAGCAGCGCATTTCCATGCCATAATGTTCTGCCCGTTTTTAGGAGGCGGCATGGGCATTATTTTTGGTAATAGGGAATTTATTGACGAAACCACTATCCCAGGGGCACAGGTTCAGCATTTTTCGCTGGCGGGTACTAACTACGGCGCGTTATTTATTCCCCGTCCCGCATGGGACGATAACACCGCTCTGAAAGTGTCACAGAAACTAGGCATTGAGATCCCAGAAGATGCCTACGAGATCAAATTTGATACGCTTGATAGCCTATTGGACGATAACCCAGCCCATGGCTACCGTACTCGATATCAGTTAGGTCTAGCCCCTTATTCCTTAACTGAGTTGAATCTACTCGGCTCGGGCTTGCTAGAGTCCATTAGCCTGTTTGATCAAGATATGCAGGGCTCGGGCTATTATGGCTGTGCCGTTGATGACAATACTCAGCTGTGCCACTATTACAGAAGGCTTTACAGACGCTATGGAGCTTATTTCCTAGCTAGCGGTCTAACGCCCTATACCTCCCAGAGAGGAACATGCTATGCATTTATACGCGAATGAACACATCACACAGCAGCGCAAGGCGGCAACCATTGAGGCCGCACGTAAGCGCTATCTTGCTGCAAAACGGCAAGGCAATGTGAAAGTCAGCCTGAGCGCTGAAGAAGCACAGAAACGCGCCCAGAAGTCCGTTTTTCGCCTGTCCTAATTGTTAGCTTCAAAACAAAAACCCCCGGCCACTCCACATGGTCGGAGGTTTTTATTGCCGCATTATTCTGGCGAAACGTTTCCGCAACGCGTGCTCTTAGGCGACACCTTCAATATGGCAAAGTTTGGCTAAGTTGCCAACAAGTTATTTCCCGTTACGCAATGTAACGTTCACCTGCACCATCCAACACCTCGCCTGCCTGACTGACCCCTTAAATTGCTGCACGGTCGCAAAACAGCCCTAACTACCTCGGCCAACAATTGGCGACAACGGAAGCCCAATCAGATAGACACACCGCAAACAGAAGAAGAACGCCAGCGCAGCCAAAAGCTAATGGCCACCATGGACGCGCTGAATGAGAAGATGGGAAAGGGAACGGTACGCCTGGGCCTTCCGGAAAAGAACGCCCCCTGGCACCTACGCTGCGCGAACCGAAGCCCGCGCATACTACGAATTGGGATAAGTTGATGCGGGCGTATACGGCTGGGGGGCGGTTAATCAAAAAGACTTAAACACTTTTTCTATTTCTTGCAGACTTATCAAGTTGCCTTTTGAAAAAATTAATTGGTATATGAGCTACAGTATACATTTCTCCCGTCGCATGATGTTTATGTTCAGTAAAAAAACCGCTGAATGTATTAAGACTTCCAAGGTTAACTTTCTTAAACCCATCGAAATCATGCTCCGGGGCCTTCTCAAAAACGAATTTATCCCAGCCAAGCACACATCTATCCAACCTTTCTTTAAAATTATATATCAGCACACCCCCATGCTGTTCAGTTTTACATGCATTAGAATATCTAGTACAAAGCTGTAACAAGCCTTCAAATACGTAGCCATTATCAGTATCATCACTCAGTATTTTAGCCTCTCCAACCCATTTCAAACGATTTATTGTATTAGCAATAACTATATCAGCATTACCACCACCGGACTGCTTCATTCCTATGTTTGCATTAAAGGGCCTAAGGTAGTTAACAATACTATGGGTTATGCTGTCTTCAGCTCCCTCACTGGAATAAATTATATTATTAGAAGTTTGGCATATCATTTTTACATATTCTATAAGTCCGTAAACGCCCTCAACAAAAGTATCATAGTCTTGAGAACTCCTTACCTTAGCAGCCGCTATATGAGCCGGATCCTCTTGATAGAACGAAACATCATTGCTCACTTTTGAGAACCCCTTCTGCCAACACAAACCTTCTAATAACTTTGGGTTTAAAATTAAAATCCTCTTTACCGGTAAACGGATTTATCATAAAGTTTGTACTTAGTGCTTCAGAGACATCATATTCTGAAATCGATTCAAACTCACCATCTTCAACAAAATAATATTTAGGCATTAAGATACTGGGTGGCAAATTACATAACGCCTCAACCAGTAATGGCAACTTATAAGAGTCATCTAAACCTAGGATCTTTGATAAAGAATAAGTTGAATAATCCAAATTAGCCCATCTAGACTTCTCATACGACTCAACAGATTCTTCAAAACGAGTGAGCTCCTCTGAAAAAAGATCAGCGATAAAATCGTTCTCACTTTTGAAAATCTGCATTATTTTCATTTTATCAAACCGCATAAGGAAGCGTTTTGGACATCATGAAATTATAGTCGCTATTGTTGTAACAGCCAAAAATTTTTATTTGATCAATCTTAGGTGATAAACTATCTAAAATCCTGGGCGAGCCAAAAACTTCAACCCCAGCTTCGTAATTACCCACAGAACCACTGATCCCCCATATTTTTCTAATTGCATATGGTCTGAAATTGTAGTTTATCGCCTGAGACCCAGAACCATGATATAACTCATCACGAAGATCAGCTCTATCATAAGGTTTAGTTTCTTTTTTATTACCATTTTCATCAGCTTCGAAATAGAACTTTGTGACTTTATCTGTCCCATTAACATGCTTATCCTGATAAAGAGGCATAATACATGGATAAAAATTCTTTTTTTCAATTGCTCTGCTTGTCCCGACAGAATGTCTAATTTTTTTATACATAGAAGAAAATGCTTCTTCTTTGGAAAAATTAGTCATATTATTACTACTGGCATTAGTCAGTCTTACTTCGCAAGTACCGTCACTAACATCAATTCGCAACACATCAATACTGAGCAAATCATTTAAAGTGTAGGCAGCAATTTTTTCTAAACCAGAAAGCCTATGTCTAGTTGACTGAGTCAGATCATTGGCATTAAGGTCAACACGCTCACGCACCCTTCTTTTAGAGCCTAAATAAACAGAGTAAATATCTCCATTGGCTTCTATACTTGCAGTATAATAATCATTATTTGATATAGCACTAGCAGAAGGAAGATTTGGAAATCCATCTTTAAATGGATTGTTTGAGGAAAAATCAGTATAAAACCAACTGACAAGAGAGCCTGCCTCAGAAGGACTAAGCGCGCGCTCAATAACTAAGT
>NZ_LXRG01000097.1 GCF_001651035.1 Halomonas sp. ALS9 | reverse complement strand
GCGCTCGGCGAGGGTCCCCTCGCGCCGCTCGGTGGCGGCCAGTTCGCGCCGGGTGCGCAGCAGGTCGTCGATCAGCTCGCGCTGGCGGGCCGCCAGTTCCCGTTGGCGTACGGCCTGGCGTTGCATATGGACGAATACGGCGGTGGCGACGGCCGCCACGGCGGGCGGGGCCAGCACCAGGTTCGGGTCGAACCCGGTGGTCAGGCGAAGCTGGGCGGCCACCACGAACGCGGTCAGCAGTGCGACCAGGGCGGGCGCCGCGCGCGGCGGCAGGATGCGCAGCCCGGGGTAGAACAGCGGCACCGCACACCACGCGAAGCTGGGCGCGAGCACGACCAGCACCATCCAGACGGCGACGAGCCCCCCGAGCCAGGTGAGCCGGCGCGGGGTGGGGCGCGGGCCGAGGACGGGGCCCAGGAGGTAGAGCACCGCCAGGGTGATCGACAGGGCGATGATCCACGGTGTACGGGCCTCGCCGGGGTGCCGCATCAGGAAGCGGGTCAGCGAGGCGCCCAGCAGCAGGAAGAACGCGGCGTG
>NZ_LXRG01000096.1 GCF_001651035.1 Halomonas sp. ALS9 | reverse complement strand
CCCGGCAGATCGGTGAGGTGCTGGGGCTGGAGGTCGGGGTGCGGGGCAAGCTGGAGCCGCTGCGCGGAAAGCTGAGCAAGCTCGCCGACCGCGGTTGGCTGCACAAACGGCCCGACGGCCGGTTCACCGTCCGCCCATGACCCTGGCGGGAGCGCGAACGGCGGCGCCCGGGAGCGTAACTGCAGCGCCCCCGGTGGCCGTTGGGATTGTGTGACGAAAACCAAAGACCGGGCCGGGGACGCCGTGTCCCTGGTTTACCAGTGCCGCCTGCCGCTGTCCACGCGCACCCTGACCTACCTCGCCGACCTGCTGCGCCGCCATCTCCAAGCGATACGGTCGAGGTGGCGGACACTGCCCCCTGGGAAGACCGCCGTGATCGTCCTGGCCGTACTGCGGCACGACCAGCGCCTGGCCGACATGGCCGGCGGGAACGACATCTCCGCCACCACCGTGCGCC
>NZ_LXRG01000095.1 GCF_001651035.1 Halomonas sp. ALS9 | reverse complement strand
GTGTTATCGGGAGCTCCCTTAAGGTTTAAACGCCCCCGCCAATTGGATGGGGAAGCAAAGCCCATTGTACTCATTGCGGAATACATGGCTGCTGCACCGGCCACCGCGCCCACCATGCCCAAAAAAGATCGACGCGTCACACCTTCTGGATTGAATGACATTGCTACCTCGCTATGAAGTCAAAGGCAGGCAAGTAGAGTACTTTCAGAAGCGCGATGTCGTCCTACTGCAGCAGGCGATGTGCTGAACGAATTTGAAGGGCTCTAATTATCTGGCCTATATACGAAACATTTGA
>NZ_LXRG01000094.1 GCF_001651035.1 Halomonas sp. ALS9 | reverse complement strand
GCGGACCTCGGGTTCATCGGCGTACTCCTGGGCGACCAGGCGGATCTCGGCGGGTACGTGACCAGGACGCTGGGCCCCGTGCTGGACTACGACACGGCGCGCGGGACCGACCTTGTGACCACCCTGGACGCGTACTTCGCCCAGGGAGCGAGCCTCACCCGCACCAACACGCTGCTCCACGTCCACGTGAACACGGTGGTGCAGCGCCTGGAACGCATCGGCCGCCTCCTGGGCCCGGACTGGAACTAGCCGCCGCGCGCGCTGGAGATCCAACTGGCCCTGCGCCTGCACCGCCTGACCCAGGGGCTGTGACTTGGTGCTTGGCGAAGCGGACTGAGCCGGGCCGGGGCGCTGAGGGACCACGTTCGCGACGTGCACGTTCGGGGCCGCGAGGCGGGCAAGCGCCGATGCGCGGTCCCCTGCGGCGACCACGACCGCCGCCTCCGGAACCCGGAGGAGCAGACC
>NZ_LXRG01000093.1 GCF_001651035.1 Halomonas sp. ALS9 | reverse complement strand
GAACTACTCCGGCAAGCACCACCGTCACGGCCTGCACGTCCTCGCCCTGACCGACGAGAAAGGCCGGCTGATCTGGATATCCGCTGCCCGGCCCGGCCGCACCCACGACATCACCGCCGCCCGCCGCGACCGCCTGCTGGCCCACCTGCGCGCCGCCGGCCTCGGCGCCCTAGCCGACCTGGGCTTCCTCGGCCTGGACGACGATCCGGACAACCCCGTAGTCGTCACCGGATTCAAGGCCACCCGCGCCCGCAAGCTGACCCCCGGCCAGAAGGCCGCCAACCGGGCACTTGCCGCCGGACGCGTCCCCGTCGAACGCGGCTTTGCCCATCTGAAGAACTGGCGGATCCTCACCAAGCTCCGTACTGACCCCGCCCGCGCCACCCACCTGTTTCGCGCGCTGCTCGTCCTGACGAACATCGAGGCCACTACCGAAAAATGATCTCTACCGCAGGTAGCCCACGATCAGCACATGTCCCCGGAACCGCGTCACCGGGCCGGGATCGGCTGAGTGAGGTTCACCGGGTTGCCGTCGGGGTCCTTAATGTGGGCGACGCGCTGTCCCCACGGCATGTTGTTGGGGCCTCCGCTGACCGAGCCGCCGAGCGCCTCCACCAGGGCGCGCGTCTCGTCGACGTCGTCGACACCGATGCTGAGCAGGATCCGCGGCACCGCCCCGGTGCCCGGGTTCGCCTTGGCCACCAGCCCGAGGTCGGTGTCGCCGATGCGCAGGCCGAGGTAGAAGGCGGCGCCTTCCTCCGGT
>NZ_LXRG01000092.1 GCF_001651035.1 Halomonas sp. ALS9 | reverse complement strand
GCCGCAAGCCCCCGCGCGACATCGTGCTGGCCTTCGTCGCGGACGAGGAGGCGGGCGGCACGTACGGCGCCCGCTACCTGGTCGACAACCACCCGGGGCTCTTCGAGGGCGTCAACGAGGCGATCAGGGAGGTCGGCGGGTTCTCGTTCACCGTCAACGAGAAGCTGCGCCTCTATCTGGTGGAGACGGCCCAGAAGGGCATGCACTGGATGAAGCTCACCGTGGACGGCACCGCCGGGCACGGGTCGATGATCCACAAGGACAACGCCATCACTGAGCTCTCCGCGGCGGTCGGGCGGCTGGGTCGGCACAAGTTCCCCGTCCGCGTCACCAAGACGCTGCGGCACTTCCTGGACGAGCTCTCGGACGCGCTCGGCACCGAGCTGGACCCGGAGAACATGGACGAGACGCTGGCCAAGCTGGGCGGCATCTCCAAGCTGATCGGGGCCTCCCTGCAGAACACCGCCAACCCCACCCAGCTCGGCGCCGGCTACAAGGTCAACGTCATCCCGGGCCAGGCCACCGCCCACGTCGACGGCCGGTACCTGCCGGGGTACGAGGAGGAA
>NZ_LXRG01000091.1 GCF_001651035.1 Halomonas sp. ALS9 | reverse complement strand
CCTTTAGCAGTGCTGACACTTTTCGGCGTCATCCGATAGTGACGGGCAATGCTTAGATCTTCCGTGGCAATTCCCCAGTCCAGGCCGCGCATACGTTCTAACTGCTCACGAGAGCGCGGCTTGCGGCGCAGGGCCCGTTTGAGCAGTACGCCCAGCAGCCACAGCGTCAGCTTGAGCTTCCTTAGGAACCGGCGTCCTTACGGCCTTTGCCTGGCTTACAGGCGACGTTTTTGC
>NZ_LXRG01000090.1 GCF_001651035.1 Halomonas sp. ALS9 | reverse complement strand
CGAACTACCCAGCATGTCCGCAAACTCAGGGCCCTCTGAGCACTCCAGGTACGCGCATAGGATGGGAAACTCGGCACCCGCAAAAAATGCCGCTACCGCCTGATGCCCCTCTTCTGGGTCACCCAAATCAAACTCATGGTTGCCGGGCACAAAGGCGGCGTAGCCCATTAAATTAATGAATTCGAGGGCATCCTGGCCCTGAAACTCAGTGAAAGAGAGCGTGCCAG
>NZ_LXRG01000089.1 GCF_001651035.1 Halomonas sp. ALS9 | reverse complement strand
CCACCGCACGCTGCCCGGGCTCGGCGCCGCCGCGCTCAACCGGCCGCTGGCGGAGGTCGTGCTCACCGGTGGCCCCTACGGGCTGCGTCGCACGGTCGTGTCGGTGCGGGTCAACCCCGACTCGCCGTACGTCGTGCGGGGCGGCGAGGACGGCACGCTCGGCCTCTACCTCGACGGGGCGCGGATCGCGGACGTCGGGCTGCCGCCGATGCCGGAGTACTACCGCCACCAGCTGTCCAACGGCAAGTCGGTTATGGAGGTCGCCCCGACCATC
>NZ_LXRG01000088.1 GCF_001651035.1 Halomonas sp. ALS9 | reverse complement strand
TGCCGTCGCGGATCGAGTTGATGAACTCGTTGGTGAACTCCTCCGAGCTCACGTACCGCACCCGGGTGCCCGGGTAGAGACTGCGCGCGTAGTGCCCGATCGCGTGCAGCAGGTGGGTCTTGCCGAGCCCCGACTCCCCGTAGATGAAGAGAGGGTTGTACGCCTTGGCGGGCGCCTCGGCGACGGCCACGGCAGCGGCGTGCGCGAACCGGTTGGAGGCGCCGATCACGAAGGTGTCGAAGAGGTACTTCGGGTTCAGCCGGGCGTGCGGCTCTCCCGGTCCCGGCGCGGGCGCCGGCTGGGCGCCCATGGGGCCGGGGCCAGGGCCGCCGGTGCGTCCGGGGCCGGGCCCGCCCTGGCGGTGCTGGTCGTGGCGGTCGCGCTGCTGCTCGTACCCCTGGCGCTCGGGCGGCTGCGACCG
>NZ_LXRG01000087.1 GCF_001651035.1 Halomonas sp. ALS9 | reverse complement strand
AGAGTAGGTCATCGTCAGGCATTTATTGTGAAAAATCCCCCAGGGCTGATGCCTTGGGGGATTTTTTTTTGCGTGAGCGGTAAGTGGTGAGGGGAAAATAGTGAGGAGTGAGGGGTAAACTCCAACACCTCACACCTTACACCTCACTTATACATCCCTACGGTGTTGGCAAATACCACCGGCCCAGGTTTCATAAATCGCGCGATCATCAGCCAGCATCATTAATGCAAATAGCCGTTCGCCAAGCGTAGTGCAGTGGGTTATGCGCCGTGACAGCAGTGATGTTGCCTGTGGATCAATCACCACAAAGTCAGCCTCAAGGCTAGGGGCTAACTGCCCAATGTGACTATCCAGCGAAAGCGCTTTTGCATTGCCCAAGGTTAAGCCATAAAAGCCCTGCCATGCGGTAAGGGGCTGCCCGCCTAGTTGACCCACTTGATAGGCTGCTTTAAGCGTGCCAAACCCTGATAAGTCGGTGCCTGCACCTATATCGCTGGCAAACGTATAGGCCATCCCCGTTTGTTTGGCGGCTTCCCGGTCGAATAATCCACTGCCAAGAAAGAGATTGGAACTGGGGCAAAAAGCAATATTGGCGCCTCGGTCTGCCAAACGCTTGCGCATGCCATTGTCGAGATGAATACCGTGGGCAAAGGTGCTGCGGGGGCCAACAAGGCCTGCTTCTTCATAAACCGCTAAGTAGTCGCGACTACCTGGAAACAGTTCGGCTACCCAGTCTAACTCGCCGCTGTTTTCAGCCAAGTGAGTTTGCAACCAAAGAGTGGGGTCATTACGCAGAAGGGCGCCGGCAGCGTCCATTTGCGTTTTGGTTGATGTCGGTGCAAAGCGTGGCGTGACGCTATAGCCCAGTCGGCTCTTACCGTGCCAGTCTTCAATGAGTCGTTCGCTGTCAGCAATGCCTGAAGCACTGTCCATCAGCGCCTCGGGCGCGTTACGATCCATTAACACCTTGCCCACCAACATACGTAATTGGCGCTTTTGGCAGGCAGTGAAAAAAGCGTCCACGGAACCGGGGTGGCTAGAACCAAATACTTGAGCAGTCGTAGTCCCCGCACGTAGCATCTCATCCAAAAAAGCGTTAGACAGCGCTTCTGCATGGGCGTGACTCGCAAAACGACACTCTTCGGGAAAGGTGTAGTCGTTTAGCCAATCAAGCAGTTGGCGGCCATAAGACGCCATGATATCCAATTGAACGTAGTGCACATGGGTGTCAATAAACCCCGGCATAATCAGTTTGTCACGGTAATCAAGAACGTCAGCGCCTTTGGGCAGCGACGGCGCCAATTCAGGAAAGTGGCCGACGGCATGAATATGCTGGCCTTTCAACCAGAGTAAGCCATCACCATAGTGCTCTAAACTGCCCGGTTGGGGCGTATCGCCATCTCCAGGGTCGCGGGCAAAACTGATCAGTTCGGCACGAATAAACGTATCGGTAGAAGAAGTCGTCATATTAACTCGTGGTCGTCGGAGAATCGGTCAATAGCGTTCGCAGAGACTGGGGATCCAGCCCGCGGTTATCTTGAGAAGTGGGCGTGTCCGTTAGCCAAAGCAGCTCAGCCACCACCGTTAGCGCAATCGCATAGGGCGTTTTATTATTCAGCTTAGTGGCGTGGATGCGACCAATGGGGCTTCTTACCCGCGCCATTTGTGCGTCAGAGTACCCGTCGCGTTTCAGCCGCCCTGAAAAGCTTGCCCACTTGCTGTCTGAACCAATCAATCCAATCGACATGATGTCGTCGCGCTGAATCAACGCTTGGATCAGCGCATAGTCTTCATCATGGTTGTGCGTTAATACCAGCGCATGGGTATCTGCAGGCAAGTCGGCGACGCATTTCTCGACATCACCAAGCGGATAACAGTGAAGTCGCGGCTGGTAATGCCCGGCAAACACATCACTACGGCTATCGTACCAATGTAGTTGCCAGGGGAGCGGGGCGCCCAGTTTGACGATCTCTTGACCGACATGACCTGCACCAAAGAGGGCGATGTGAGCCGCAGCGCCGGGAAAGGCTTCCAAAAGGATATTCACGAAGCCGCCGCAGCACTGGCCGCTGCGCCCGCTCAAAGAGAAGGCTTCTAAGCTGAGTCCATAGCGTTGTTCAGCCAAACAGGAACGCGCGGCGGAAATGGTTTGCCATTCAAAGGTACCGCCTCCCAGGGTATCGAAGATGCCATCGACAGTGATCACCATACGCGCACCCGGTTCGCGGGGTGTTGAGCCAGCGCTAGTCACCTGGGTGGCTAATACATGGGGAATGCCGTCGCGCTGTAAACGATGCAGTGCCGCATGCCAGGTTTCCGGTACTTGAAGTTCACTCACAGCACTCTCTTCCTGATGGCATTGGCCGCCAACATTACCCGCTCCGGCGTGGCCGGGGTGTCTAGGTGAGGCGATATGGCGTAATCGGTAAGGCTCGAAAGGGCATCACGTAACGCTGACCAAACACAAATACCCAGCATAAAAGGGGGCTCGCCTACTGCTTTTGAGCGGTAGAGGCTGGCCATGGAATTGGGGTGCCCCTCTAGCAGGGCGACATTGAAGACCGGCGGTAAATCACCAAAAGTGGGGATCTTATAGGTTGCTGGGCCATCGCTGACTAAAACGCCTTTATCGTTCCACTTAAGTTCTTCGCTGGTTAACCAGCCCATCCCTTGAATAAAGCCACCCTCTACCTGGCCAATATCAATGGCGGGATTTAGCGAGTCACCCACATCATGCAAGATATCGACCCGATCGACCTGATACTCACCGCTCAAGGTGTCCACGCTCACTTCAGCCACTGCAGCGCCAAACGCATAGTAATAGAAAGGGCGGCCTTGGCCGATTGAGCGATCGTAGTGAATCAGCGGTGTGGCATAAAAGCCTTTTTCAGACAGTGATACGCGATTGAGATAGGCCGTTTGCACTAATTCACCCCAGGGGATAGTGCGTTCGCTTTCACCAAACCCGGCCACCAGCATACCGTCTTCCAGGCGCATGCCTTCCCGATCCAAGCCCTCTGAATAGTGCCCGGCGGCAAAATCGAACAGACGCTCACGTAGTTTGCCGGCCGCATCCCGGGCTGCCATACCGTTTAAGTCAGCACCGCTGGAAGCGGCGGTCGGTGAGGTGTTTGGGACTTTATCGGTTCGCGTAGCGGTAATGCGCACCTTGTCTAAATCGAGTCCCAGCTCCCTGGCCACTACCTGGCAAATCTTGGTATGCAGCCCTTGGCCCATCTCGGTACCGCCGTGATTAATCATCACGCTGCCGTCGGTATAAACATGCAGCAGGGCGCCTGCCTGGTTAAGGTGTTGAGCGGTAAACGAAATACCAAATTTTACCGGGGTTAGTGCCAAGCCTCTCTTGATAACCGGACTAGTGGCGTTGAAGTCACTGACCGCTTTGCGCCGTACCCAGTATTCGCTGTCGCTTTCTAGCGTTTCAACGAGTGTATGCAGGAGTTGGCGCTGATCGACCTGCTGGCCATAGTGGGTCACCTCGCGGCCATCGCGGTAGAAGTTACGCTTGCGAACGGTCAACGGATCTTCGCCAACCTGGCGGGCAATGTCATCCATGGCCGCTTCGATGATCATCATACCCTGGGGGCCACCGAAACCCCGAAAGGCGGTATTGGATGCGGTGTGGGTTTTGGCCCGATGCCCTACCACCTGAGCGTCTCCCAGAGAGTAGGCGTTGTCGGCATGAAACATCGCACGATCAACGATAGCGTCAGAAAGATCTGGCGAGTAGCCGCAGTCGCCGATCACGGTGATCTCTCCCCCCTGGATAACGCCTTCAGCATCAATGGCGAGCCGATAGCGATTATGGAAGGGGTGGCGTTTCCCCGTGGCGTGCATATCGTCGCTGCGAGGTAAGCGCAGGCGAACCGTCTTGCCGGTGCGGCGAGCAATAATCGCGGCAATACACGCCCAGGGAGACGCCTGAGTTTCCTTGCCACCAAAGCCACCGCCCATACGACGTACTTCGACGGTCACCGCATGAAAAGGTATATCGAGTACCTCCGCCACCAACTTTTGGGTTTCGCTGGGGTGCTGGTTAGAGGTGTAGACAATAACACCCTCATCCTCGGTAGGGTGAACCACACAGGCCTGGCCTTCCAAGTAGAAGTGTTCTTGCCCGCCGACGAACAGTTCGCCTTCAATAATCTGGTCTGCTTGATCAAGCGCCTGCTGCCAATCACCACGTGTCTGCACATGGGTGGGGCGAACAAACTCTCCCCGCTCCGTTGCGGCCACCGGGTCTAAACTAGCAGGCTGCTCATCGATGCTGATAGTGGCTAATTTGACGGCACGGCGAGCGACCTGCAGCGACGTTGCCGCAACGGCGAACAGGCACTGGCCTGCATAGCTGATCTCCTGATCGACAAAAATAGGATCACCGGGAAAGACCGGCCCGATATCGGTATGGCCGGGCACTTCATGAAAAGTAATCACATCGACTACCCCCGGCGCTTCTTTGACCTTGTTAAGATCAAGCTGCGTTAAGGTGCCGTGGGCGACAGGCGATAGGCCTAGCGCCACATGCAGCGCATCGGCCGGTACGGCTAAGTCGTCAATATAAGCCGCCTTGCCGGTAACGTGTTTTTCGGCACTCTCGTGAAAACTTGCGCTACCTGCCTGACGTTGTCCAGTACTGTCGACCGTATGGCGCGCCAAGGGGCCAGCGCCTTGAATTTGGTCGTGCAGTTCACGGCGGGCACGGCTGCTATCGCCGTCCAGTTTAGTGAGCGTACGCATGGAGCATCACCTCTTGGTCGGTCGCTGAGAGAGAGAGGTAGAGGCGTTCAATGAGATTCTGGGCAGCTTGCTGGCGATAATGTTGGCTGCCACGCACGTCACTCATAGGTTGGAAATCATCTTCAAGTGCTTGCTGAGCGGCGCGAAACGCCTCGCGAGTAATAGCGCTGCCCTCAAGCGCTGCTTCGGCAGCCAGTGCGCGCCTGGGAGTAGCGGCCATACCGCCAAAGGCGATCCGTACATCACGCAAAACATTCTGCTCTACGCGGTAGCTAAAGGCACCCAGTAGCGCTGAGATATCATCCTCGCGACGCTTGGAGAGCTTCCAGACCCTTAGCTGGCTGCTATCAACCAGCTGGGGAATAAAGATTCGGGAAATAACTTCGTCAGCTGCCAACGCGGTCTTTTTGTAATCCAGAAAGAAATCCTCAAGCGCTAGGCGACGCTTGCCGGTTACGCTGGCAAGCTCTACCTGGGCACCTAAGGCCAGCAGCACGGGAGGCGTATCGCCAATAGGGGAAGCATTGGCAATATTGCCGCCTAGGGTTCCCCGGTTGCGAATCTGCTGGGAGCCCAGCCGGTGCAGTAGATGGGCAAACGCTGGAAAGTGCGCTTCAAACAGGGGTTCAAGTTGGGTGTAGGTCACCCCGGCGCCTATCCACCAGCCGGTTTGATTCTCCAACTGAGCCTCTTCAATGGTGAGTAGCTCGGCAACGCGAGAAACGTCAATCAATTGATCAAGGGGAGCCAAACGCTGAGTGCTCTCCAGCCAGAGGTCGGTGCCACCCGCCACCAAGCGTGCCTGGGGGGATGATTGGCGTAGTTGCGCTAGTTCAGCCAACGACGCCGGTTGGGCAAAAAAGGCAACCGTTTGCGACGAATCTGAAGGCTGCGTATCGATTTCTGAGTCGGGCAGTGTTGCATCGAACCATTGAGGGCGCTGGTAAGGAATAGCATTCATGCTCAGTGCTGCATCCCGAATCGGCCGATAGCCGGTGCAGCGGCACAAGTTGCCGCCTAGCGCGGCTTCAAGCCGCTCGGGTGTTAGCGGTGAAGGCCGCTGGGTAAGGTCGCTATGCAGAGTGAAAAGCGACATGACAATACCCGGCGTACAAAAACCACATTGGCTACCATGGCATTCGATCATCGCTTCCTGGGCGGGGTGCAAATGCCCCTTTTCTGATAACCCTTCAACGGTCACTAGGTGCCTACCCTGTAACTGGTGGGCTGGCGTAATGCAGGCGTTAGCGCTGGTATAACGTTGCGTTCCAGTCGTTGACTCGCCAATCGCCACGGTACAGGCGCCACAGTCGCCAGAAGCGCAGCCCTCTTTGGTACCCGTTTGGGCCAAATGCTCGCGCAAAAGGGTTAAAATACTAGTGTCGGGTGAAACGTCACACCGCTGGGGGGTACCATTTAGCAGGAACGCAATCGTTGCCATGCCGAACTCCACTGTGATTGTATAGACCGGGAATGAGCTGACCGATCGGTCAATATGCGTTGAGCTTGGGACAAAACGCCCTACCTTGCAAGTATTTGCTCACTGCACAGGAGTGGGGCGAGCTAGTATGAAATGCCAATTTTTGGGGCAATTCGCTAGAAGCCTGTTCGGCTTGCCCGATCATCGCAGTAAAACAGTGTTAAGTCAGACAGGCTTCTCGCCTAGCCATATCACCAAGGAACCTTGTTAATGACCGCCGCATCTGCCACTTCTGAAAGCCCTAGCCGGGAAAGAATCGAGTCGAGTATCCTGCTTGCCGCGGAGCAAGTGTTTTCTCAGCACGGCTACCGCGGGGCGAGCTTGCAAGTGATTGCTGATCGCGCCGGTCTCCCTAAAGCCAATATTTTGTACTACATGGGCAGTAAGCAGGCGCTTTATGTGCGGCTGCTTAACCGCATGATGCGTCGCTGGAATGAAGTGCTTGAAGACATTACCCCTGACAGCGACCCTGCGACGGTGCTCAGTGACTTTATCCGCACTAAAATGGTGCTTGGCCAGCGCTATCCCGAAGGTTCCAAACTCTTTGCGGCGGAAATTTTAGCTGGTGCCCCCTTCATAAGTGATTATCTGGCGGGCGAGCTACGTGACTGGGTTGCCTCGCGGGCGGCAATTATTCGCCAGTGGTCGGCACAGGGAAAAATGGATGCTGTCGATCCACGCTGGCTGATTTTCCTGATTTGGTCTGCTACCCAGCACTACACTGAATATAGTGCCCAAGTGTCCGGTATTCTAGGAAGAGATGCGCTGAACGACGATGACCTTGAGTCGATATCGACGTTTTTAGAGCACGTCATTTTAAAAGGCTGTGGCATACCGCAGCCAGCTGTTAAAGCACACCCGCAGGAGTAGTGAAACGCGAATGAGTGTGCTCCCGATTGATCAGCATCTTGATCCCTTAAAAGATGTTTTAGCTTCCCATAACCGCCTGATGCTGATTGCCCAGCCGGGGGCGGGTAAGACAACCCGCGTTCCGCTGAGTTTATTAGCGAGCTATTGGGCTAAAGGGCAAAAATTACTGCTGCTGGAGCCTCGTCGCGTCGCTGCGCGTTTGGCTGCTACGTTTATGGCTCAGCAATTGGGTGAGAACGTTGGTCAAACGGTGGGGTATCGCATGCGTGGCGATAGCTGTGTTAGTGCACAAACCCGCTTGGAGGTAGTGACCCAGGGGGTACTCACCCGAATGCTGCAAGACGACCCGTTGCTAGAAGGTGTTGCCGGGATCATCTTTGATGAATTTCATGAGCGTAGTTTAGAAGCCGACGTGGGTTTGGCGCTTGCGCTGGACGTGCAGACCAGTATCCGCGACGATTTGCGCTTATTGGTGATGTCGGCAACCTTGGATGTTGAGGCGCTCAAGCGGGTTCTGGGTGAAGAAGTGCCTGTCATCGAGTGCCATGGGCGCCAGTTTCCGGTAACAACTGCCTATCGTCCTTCACTAAGTGGCGAAGAGAGCGTCAGCCACGCACTTAGAGTGCTCAATGAAGCACTTTCAATACCTGATACTCAGGATATATTAGTGATTTTGCCCGGTGTGGCTGAGATAAATCGCCTAGTACAGGCATTGGATAGCGCCTTACCCGCTCTGGTGATTAGGCCGCTGCACGGCAGAATGAGCATCGCTGAGCAGCAGGCCGCCTTGGCGGCGAATACATCAAAACAACGCATTATTGTTTCCACCGCCATTACCGAATCGAGTATCACCGTTGATGGCGTAAATGTGGTGATTGACGGTGGCCTGGAGCGAGTGCCGCTTTTTCAATCGCGTACCGGGTTAACCCGATTAACGACCCGGCGAATTAATCGCGCCAGCGCTGATCAGCGGCGGGGGCGTGCAGGGCGTCAGCGGGAGGGCCGCTGTTTTCGGCTTTGGGCCCAGGAGCAGACCTTGGCGCCTTACGGTGAACCGGAAATCCAGCAGGCGGATCTCTCATCGCTAGTGCTCGAGCTAGCGTGCTGGGGCGTCGCAGCGCCACAAGCGCTAAGCTGGGTAACGCCGCCGCCGGAGGGCGCCTGGCGAAGTGGCCAAGCACTGCTGGTGCAACTGGGGGTATTAGACGAGCACCACAAGCTAACCCCTTTGGGCAGCCGATGTGCCCGTTGGCCAGTTGAGCCGAGAATTGCCGTGATGCTGGAGCGAGCGGCTAACTTCAATGCTGTGCCTTTGGCTTGCGGGGTCGCGGCTCTGCTAGAGGAGCGTGACAGCAATGAGCGCTCGCTGCACGATGCGTTAGCCCTGCGGCTTCGACAGCCAAAGCGGTTCCCCAGTTGGCAGCGCGAAGCGCTTAGGCTAGCAAAAAGAGCAGGGGTAGCGCTTAGTGACGCCGCGCTAGAACCGCTTGGGCCACTCTTAGCACTGGCTTACCCAGAACGCATTGGCCAGCAAGTAAGCCCTGGCAACTTTCGGCTTGCCAATGGCAAAACCGCTACTTTGCCGTTGAACGATACGCTGGCGCATCAGCCCTATTTAGTCGCCGTGGCGTTAAATATTACGGCGGGTGGGCAGGCACGTGTTACCGCAGGCGAGCCGCTGTCAATCGCGTCGCTGCTTTCGCTATACCCCAGTATTCAGCAATGGCAGCCGCGGGTAAGGTGGTCGCAAGAAGAGGGGCGTCTGGCCGGTGAAGAGGTACAGGCGCATGGTAGCCTCATCATTGCCAAACGGCCTTTAGCGGATATGCCGGAAAAGGCGGTAAAAGAGGCGCTATTGGGCGCCTTACGTCAGCAGCCTGAAAAGCTTTTCGGCGATAAGTTATTTGGCGAAAAGCTACAGCAGTTGCGTGGGCGAATGGCGCTGCTTCGTGAGTATCAGGGAGAGGCGTGGCCTGACTGGTCTGAGGAGGCATTGCTAGCCTCGTTAGATCATTGGCTAGCTCCCTACTTGATCGGGATCAGTCGGCTGAGCCAAATTGAGAAATTGCCCTTAGAGCGCTATCTGCTCAATTCACTGCACTGGGAGGCGCAACGTGAATTTGAGCAGTTAGCGCCACTAACGCTTGAGGTGCCGAGCGGCAAGCAGGTTGGCTTAGATTACCTGCCGTGTCTGTCTCAGCGCCCACCTGTTTTAGCCTTGAAACTGCAGGAGGCTTTCGGCTGGCGGATAACCCCTACCGTTGTGAATGGCGCTGTTGCTGTGATGATTCATCTGCTTTCACCTGCGCGTCGGCCGCTGCAAGTTACACAGGATTTAGTTAGCTTTTGGCAAAATGGCTACCCTGAAGTGCGCAAAGAGATGCGCGGTCGCTATCCCAAACACCCCTGGCCAGAAGACCCTCTAACGGCACCTGCCACTGCGCACACCAAGCGGAAGGTATGACTGTTTTGACACTCTTTGCGCATATACAAACTGCAGGATAGTTACTCGCTGCGCTTTTCCGGGATTTCGTCAGGAATGCGGTAGCGCACGCCGTCTATCCGCTCTTCTTCGTAGCGTTGATTCTCTTCCTCAGGCACAACGCCGATGACGGTTTCCTGAGAGCCGTCCGGCCATGTATAAGTCGTACAACCGGTTAACAGCAGCGGAACAATAACAAATAGCGCATTGATGGGTAATGCGAGGCGGCGCTTGAGCATAAGGCACTCCATTGGTTGGCGCTGATCCTGAGAATAAGTTGAGTATCTCACATTGAGAAACTTTAGGTAGTCATTTGCCTGACTGTAAATGCTTAGATTTCGTCTCTTTACCCTGACTTAATGCTTATGTATGCCTATGATAATAGTAGTTAACTCATTCAGGGCTGAATAAATGCGTGAGTGTCAATTCCCCTCGGAGGTTCTATGTGGTCGGTGGTGAAGTCAGTTTTGGCGGCCTTGATAGGCGTTCAGAGTAACCAAAAAAGGGAGGAGGACTTTAGCAGTGGCAGGCCAGCAGCCTATCTTGCCACCGGGGTAGTGGTTACATTGCTATTTGTTTTGCTGCTTATTTTTTTGGCCATGATGGCGGCCCGCTGAAAAGCGTTGATAGCGTTAAATAAGCAAAGCGTGACGAATCGCACATATTTTCTATACTGCTAATATCTCATTTAACCCTGTCCTAATCTAACGATAAGTAATAACAATAAAATTGGAGGTCTCTATGCGTTCACGGTGGTGGTGGCTAATAGCCATAGTCCTAGCTGCAAGTGAGTCTCAGGCTCAGTCCAACGGTTGGAACATGCCCGTTGGGGTAACAGATGTGAGCAGCGATATTTATGGCTTGCACATGACCATTTTTTGGATATGTGTCGTGATTGGCGTGGTGGTATTTGGGGCAATGTTCTACTCATTGTTTCGTTATCGCCACTCCAAAGGAGCAAAGGCAGCTCACTTTCACGAACATACCAGTGTGGAAGTGTTATGGACTGCCATCCCCATTCTTATCCTGGTCGGTATGGCAGTACCTGCTACCGCCACGTTAAAAAATATGTACGACTCATCAAACGCCGAGTTGGACGTCATGATTACTGGCCAGCAGTGGCGTTGGCGCTACGAGTATCTTGGTGAAGATGTAGCATTTACTTCCAATATGAGTACTCCGAGAGCACAAATCAGTGGCGAAGAAGCCCGCGGTGAGCATTACTTATTAGAGGTCGACGAACCACTGGTACTGCCAATTAACCGTAAAGTGCGTTTTCTAATGACCTCGGACGACGTTATTCACTCATGGTGGGTGCCGGACTTGGCGGTCAAGCAGGATACGATTCCCGGCTTTATTAATGAGAACTGGGTAAAAATCAATGAACCGGGGATTTATCGTGGTCAATGTGCGGAGCTGTGCGGTATCGATCATGGCTTTATGCCGGTGGTGGTGCATGCCGTAGAGGAAGAAGAGTTTGAAACTTGGTTGGCCGAGCGGAAAGAGGCCGCTGAACAGGAGGCAATGGGCGTTGATCGTGAATGGGAAATGGCGGAGCTACTAGAGCGCGGTGAATCCGTTTATCAAGCTATCTGCTCCTCTTGTCATCAAGCTGAAGGCCAGGGAGCGCCACCTGCGTTTCCGGCTCTGGCCAATAACGAACAGCTATTAAGCGATGTGGATTGGCACCTTGATAAGGTGATCAACGGTGTCTCGGGTGCGGCAATGCCCGCTTTTCGTAGCACCTTGAATCCGGTTGAATTGGCCGCTGTGGTCACCTATACGCGTAATGCTTGGGGTAATGAGACGGGAGATGTGGTGCAACCTTCTGAAGTGGCTGAATTAATTGCCCAATGATCCTAGTTTGCCACCAAATCGGACAACAACAATATTTCGGAGAGTCACATGGCACCAAAATTGCCCCCTCAGCCACCACTACAACATAGCTCTACAGCCGTCGCCGACGGGCAGTCGCATGGACATGCTGCGCCGCCCAAAGGTATTTTGCGTTGGTTATTGACCACCAACCATAAAGAGATCGGCTCTCTATACCTGATTTTTTCGCTGACGATGTTTTTTATCGGCGGAATATTTGCCCTAGTGGTCAGGGCCGAGCTTTTTCAGCCCGGCTTACAGTTGGTCGAACCTGAGTTTTTTAACCAGATGACCACCATGCATGGCTTGATAATGGTATTCGCCGCGGTAATGCCGGCTTTTACCGGTCTAGCCAACTGGATGATACCGCTGCAGATTGGCGCACCGGATATGGCGTTACCGCGGTTAAATAACTTCAGTTTTTGGCTGCTGCCGGTGGCTTTTACGTTGCTACTTTCAACACTGTTTATGCCCGGTGGCGGCCCTAACTTTGGCTGGACTTTTTATGCACCGCTGTCGACTACTTATGCACCGCCTTCTACGACCTTCTTTATTTTAGCGCTGCATATCGCGGGTATTAGCTCCATTCTCGGTGCCATCAACATTATCGCGACCATTCTAAATATGCGTGCGCCGGGTATGCGTTTAATGGATATGCCGTTATTTGTTTGGACATGGCTGATTACAGCCTTCCTGCTTATCGCGGTGATGCCGGTACTGGCTGGGGTTATCACCATGATGCTCATGGATATTAATTTTGGCACCAGTTTCTTTGACGCAGCAGGTGGTGGTGATCCGGTGTTGTTTCAGCATCTGTTCTGGTTTTTCGGTCATCCCGAAGTTTACATCATGATTCTGCCCGCCTTTGGGATTGTCTCGGCGATCATCCCTACCTTTGCGCGTAAGCCTCTATTTGGCTACGCATCCATGGTGTATGCCACGGCCGCCATTGCATTGCTGTCGTTTTTAGTCTGGGCTCACCATATGTTTATCGTGGGGCTTCCCCTGGTGGCAGAGCTGTTTTTTATGTACTCCACTATGCTGATCGCCGTGCCTACTGGGGTTAAGGTGTTTAACTGGGTGACTACACTGTTTCGCGGCTCAATCAGTTTTGAATCGCCGATGCTATTTTCCCTAGCCTTCGTGGTGCTATTTACCATCGGTGGCTTCTCCGGTCTGATGTTGGCTATCGCGCCAGCGGATTTTCAGTATCACGATACCTACTTCGTCGTAGCCCACTTCCACTATGTGCTAGTACCAGGGGCGATCTTCGCCATTATGGCGGGTGTGTATTACTGGCTACCGAAATGGACGGGGCACTATCCCAATGAGCGGCTGGCTCAATGGCATTTTTGGTTCTCGATTATTGGCGTCAACTTAACCTTCTTCCCCATGCACTTCGCTGGCTTGGCGGGGATGCCACGGCGAATCCCTGACTACGCTCTCCAGTTTGCTGATTTTAACTTGCTTTCAAGTATCGGTGCTTTCTTCTTCGGTGCGTCGCAACTGCTGTTTGTATTAGGCGTTATCCTATGCATACGTGGTGGTAAAAAAGCGCCCGCCAAAGCATGGGAAGGTGCGGTTGACCTGGAGTGGACGGTGCCTAGTCCAGCGCCACTGCATACATTTGAAACGCCGCCAGTGTTTCACCGCACGTCTCACTAAAAATACATAAACCACACGGGTCGCTGGCCTAAGAGGTGTTATGAATAGTCAAGAGCAGACGCAAGTGGGGGTGCGCCGCACGGTCATTAGGACAGTCGCCGTACTGGTCGGCATGTTTGGGTTTGCCTTTGCATTAGTGCCGCTTTATGACGTTTTTTGTCGGATCACGGGTCTTAACGGCAAAGTGGATGCCACTGCGCAAAGCATTGTGCATGAAGAGGTGGATGAATCGCGCTATATCAATGTGCAATTTATCACTCGTGGCAGCCCCGGGCTGCCGTGGCAAATGAGTGTTGAAATGCGCCAAATGAGCGTCCACCCCGGGCAAATGGCGGAAGTCGATTTTACCTTTACCAATAATAGCCATAGCGAAAGCTGGGGGAGAGCAGTGCCTAGTGTGTCTCCCTCTGCTGCTACGACGCATCTACGTAAAATCAGCTGCTTCTGCTTTCAAGAGCAACTGTTGAAGGGCGAGGAGCGACTAACCATACCGCTGGTATTCCAGCTGGCGCGTGACCTGCCTGCAGATATTAATACCATTACGCTGGTGTATACCTTGTATCCAGTAGAGCATGCGATTCGGAATGCTTCACTAAATAGCGCTAAAAGCGACCTAGAGAATGAGAACGACCCCAATAATAATCTGAGTATAGACCCCAAAAACAATAAAGCGGCGGGAGAAGCGATATGAGCAGTGGTAGCTATTATGTTCCGGCGAGTAGTCGGTGGCCTGTTCTAGGATCATTGGCTGTGGGCGCCATGATGGTTGGGGCCGGTATTAAACTCGTCTACGACACTGGATTGCCATTGGTGTTAATCGGGGTGTTGGGCGTTATTGCGGTGATGGGGCTCTGGTTCCGTGACGTGATTAGCGAGTCCCGGGGTGGGCTATATGATGCTCAAATGGATCGCTCATTTCGCTGGGGTATGGGCTGGTTTATTTTTTCGGAAGTGATGTTTTTCGCCGCCTTTTTTGGCGCATTGTTTTACGTACGTATGTTTGCTATCCCATGGTTAGGGGGGGAAGGGGCAAAAGGCGTTTCTGCACTGCTATGGCCTGACTTTGTAGCCACATGGCCGCTGCTGAACCCGCCAGACTCAGCTATCGCTGGCCCCCAACAAGTCTTTAGCCCTTGGCAACTGCCTCTCGTCAATACGCTGATTTTGATTACTTCTAGCATCACACTCACCGTTGCCCACGAAGCCTTAAAAGTGGGTGACCGTAAAACATGTCGCAACTGGCTGACGGGCACTGTGCTGTTAGGTTGTTGCTTTATCATGATTCAGGGCATTGAGTATTACGAGGCCTACGCCCATTACGGAATCACCTTAGAAGCTGGGATCTTTGGTGCAACGTTCTTTATTTTGACGGGTTTCCATGGGGTTCACGTCATTATCGGCACGCTGATTTTAGCCACCATGCTGGTGCGTATTTATAAGGGGCACTTCGCTGACGAAAACCATTTTGGTTTTGAGGCCTCTTGCTGGTATTGGCACTTTGTTGATGTGGTCTGGGTGGGGCTATTTATTTTTGTCTATGTCTTATAGGCCATTAGCCTAACTGGCCCGACCAATAGCCATAAATAATAAGGGCCATGAGCAGGCAGGCTAAGCCAATTCTCCATTTGAGCGAGAGCAGCAGGCGGCGTGAAGAGGCGTTATCACGCAGTAAGAAGCCTGCTCCCATGGCCAAGCTGATAACCATCGCAATAAATACGGCGGCAATGAGTAGTTGTAACCACATGATGAGAACCTCTCGGCAATGGCGTTTTTATAGTTGGTGTATGTTTTGGAGTTTGCTGGTCACGCTAGGCGCTTGTTTAGGACTATGGCAGTGGGAGAGGGCAGATGACAAGCGCTTAGCAATGGCCGTTCGCAATGCAGCCCCTGCTTTGGTGCAGCCTACTGAGCAGCCAGACCAAGGCGCCCAGGTGACGTTGCGGGGGGAGTACTTGACTGAGCATACACTTTATTTGGATAACCGAGTTGTGAGTGGAAAAGTGGGTGTGGCGGTGTTAACGCCACTGCGTGATGCTTACGGTCAGATTTGGCTTGTTCAGCGAGGGTTCTTAGCAACTGGGCCTCGTCGTGAGCCACCTCATGCAGCTACACCCAGTGGTATGGTTGAGTTAACCGGCGAGTGGCAGGAGGTTCAAGCGGGCGGGCCGCTATATGGAGAGAATAGAGAAGGTGTGAGGCTGCAACAGCTTAGCCTTGAACCCTGGCACGCTTCACTAGGTTCCTTTAGCTACCCAGGATGGCTACACGCTAATGAAGGCGATGGGGTTTTGATCCCTTGGTGGGAAGCGAATGTCATGCCTCCCAGTCGGCATATGGGTTATGCGTTTCAGTGGTGGGGTCTATCCCTGGCGGCCATGGTGGTCATGTTGATTGGTGGCCAAAGATTGCGTCGCGATAGTGCTCAACAAGAGCCTTTAGGTCATAAAAATAAATAGGGGTGAAAGTATGCAGGACGCCAAACATATACGCCGTCAGCGGCTCAAATTAATCCTTATTTTTGCAATATTTGCGGCGCCCATGGTGGCTGCTTGGGGAATGGTCGAGTTCCGCATAGGTATTCCAGACCAGCATACAGCTCACGGAAAGGTAGATTTGGAATTACCCGTTCTCAATGAATGGCCTTTAGCTCTGTCGAATGAACCTGGGTTAGATGGGCCTGAATTAAGTAGACTTGGGTTAAATGAACCTGGGTTAAATGAACTAGGCTCGACTGAAACTAGGTCGGCTGTTAATGGCCAGGAAGAGTGGATATTGGCGTTTGACTGCACCCAGCAGTGCGAACAGCGTAAGGATGAGTTTTGGAGGCTTCACCGCGCCCTAGGGCGCGAAGCACCGAGGTTAATCCGCCTGCGGATTGGTGGAGATTCAGAACCGCTACCGGGAGAAATGACTAGCGAATGGCGGCACTTTCCTCCATGGCGTGAAGATAACTCAGTGTGGTTGCTTGATCCTATGGGGCGCCCGGCATTGTCATTTGAGGCAAATGTTGCCACCAAGTACGTGCTTGATGATATCCGGCATTTACTGAAAGTGAATCCACAATAAAAAATGCGCTAACCCCTGCTGTTAAGGATACGCCATGCACAATTTATGTGAACGCCGCTTGCGATGGTTAGTGCGATTAACGCTGGCAGGTACTCTGTTTACCGCAGTGGTCATGTTGGTAGGCGCCTGGACACGTTTAGTCGATGCGGGTCTAGGCTGTCCCGATTGGCCTGGTTGCTACGGAAAGCTATTAGTCCCCGATAGTGAACTTGCTACGCTGCGCCATCCTGACGTCCCGTTAGAGCCCTTTAAAGCGTGGGTGGAAATGATTCATCGCTATATTGCGACGCTCTTGGGGCTGCTGGTGCTCAGCGTTGTAGCGTTAGGTTGGCCTTTGCGCCGTCGTCGGGATTATCCGTGGCACCTCAGCTTGATGCTACTCGTCGTTATTTTGCTCCAGGGCGCATTTGGTGCCTTCACTGTTACGCTCAAATTATGGCCTCAAGTCGTTACCCTTCATCTACTTGGCGGGTTGAGTGTATTGCTGTTGTTCTTTTGGTTGCATCTTCGCTTACGCCTCACCGCAACGCCAAAGCCAACAAGTGAGCCGCGGCGTGCTAATGCGTGGTGGGGTATTGCGGCATGTTTGCTGGTTGTGCAACTGGCGCTAGGCGGTTGGGTGTCGAGCAATTATGCCGGTATCGCTTGCCAGGGATTCCCCACTTGCAATGGTCAATGGATACCCGCGATGGACATTAGCGAAGGATTTCATCTTACCCAGACCGTAGGGCCCAATTACCTACATGGGCAGTTGCATGCTGACGCACGTACCGCGATCCAAGTGGCTCATCGCCTGGTAGCATTGTTGCTTGGTGTCGGGCTAATAGCGCTCTGGTGGCGTTATCGGCATTGGCAGAGTGTTGCAAGGCCGTTAGCAATAGTCGTCGGCTTGTATGCGCTGCAAGCCGCTTTGGGGATTGCCAATGTGGTGCTTTGGTTGCCGCTATGGCTGGCGCTACTGCACACAGCTGGTGCCATTGCATTGGCCGCTGGAATCGTTTGGGCATGGTGGCGTTGGCGCTACCAAGAGGCTGGCGTCTACTCAACGACTACTCATTCACCTTATAACAACGTTATCGCTCAATAAAAGGGAAGCATGCCATGCGAAATATAACAATGACGCTACCCACGGCACTGCCTTCTATGGTGTGGGGCTGGAAAGAGCTATTGGGCCTGTGCAAGATTAAAGTGGTGGCCGTTATGTTGGTATGTACGGCCGTAGGGATGGCATTAGCTATCCCGGGCCTACCACCGCTAACGAACGTAATCTTTGGTTTAGCCGGTATCGGCTTGGCCTCTTGCGGTGCGGCCGCTTTTAATCATGTCATTGACCGCCGCTTGGATGCGTTAATGACGCGAACTGCTCGCCGCCCTGTGGCAAGTAAGCGGCTACCTGTGGCGATTGCCTTGGTTTGGGCGTGCATGCTTTCTGCCGCAGGTGTTGCGCTATTGGCCTGGCAGGTTAACCATTTAACAGCTGCGCTAACCTTTGCTTCCCTGATTGGCTATGCGCTGATTTATACCGCTTTTTTAAAGCGGGCGACGCCACAAAATATCGTTATTGGTGGGGTGGCTGGCGCGGCGCCACCACTTTTAGGTTGGGTCGCTATCACCGGGCAAATAACCCCTGAACCGCTGCTGCTGATGCTGATTATTTTTGCCTGGACGCCGCCACATTTTTGGGCGCTGGCCATTCATAAGCGCGATGATTATGCGCGGGCAGGTATCCCTATGCTACCTGTTACTCACGGGATTCCTTTTACACGGCTGCAAATTTGGCTGTATGGGTGGTTAACCGTATTAACCACGTTATTGCCGGTGATGATAGGTATGAGTGGCGTACTCTACCTATTCATCGTGGCGTGTCTTAATGCACGCTTTATGGTCTGGAATTGGCGAGTGTGGCGTGGGCAGGATCCTGCTGCCCCGATTGGCGCATTCTGGTTCTCTATTCGCTATCTATTGGGGGTTTTTGGTGCGCTAATACTCGATCACTACGCTGTGGCACTGGTCTGGTAATGCAGCGCATAAAATGATCCTTGGGCTACTCATTCAGCTAGATGGAACACAAGTCTGGATGCCATTGGCCTAATGGTGGTATAAGGGTGTACAATTTTCGTCAAGTAATTTATTCGCTTAATGAGGAGTTTCATGAGCTCAACGGTAGCGCTGGTATTACTGGCCGTGGCGATTGCAGTGATTATAGGCCTATGCCTCTACGCATGGTCTTTACGTAAAGAAGTCAGTCGTCGAGAAGCTTACCGGCGCGATGAAGATGCTCGCGCTCAGCAAAACAGCTTAGAAAATCTAGATTATGTTGCAAGCGCGCTTGTTCAGGAGCAGGTTGATATTACTGAGGGTGCTTGGCGCTGCAAGGTACTTCTTGAAATCATTGACCCTAGCTTAACGGAACGAGCGGAATTTAAAGCATTTGCTGAGCATTATAGTCGCACTCAACATCTGAATACCCATTCAGCTCGTCAACAATTGTCCGCCCGAGAGCGCATGCAGGAGGACAAAGAACGGCTGATGGCAGAAAATGAGATGCGTGAAGACGTGTTGGAAGCCGCACAAGCAGTGTTAAAATGGCGCTCCAAAGGTAAAAATGCACTGCATTAATCTTGATTTTGAGCGGTTTGAGCCGACAAGATGTATAACAAACTAATTTTTAATGCCTATCGCGGCAATTTTGCTATGCTGAAGGATGTCGGTATTGGCAAGAAGTTGATATCTTGGCATTGTTGCCTTCTCGCGCTTAAGCGTTAATGATAGGCACACCGTTTTGTATTGATCGGGTTCTAGGTGATTAGTACGTTGCTATTTGTACTGGGAGCTTGGAGCGTTAACTGACGATGCAGGACAGGCGAAAAATGGATGCTCTCGCAAATAAGAAGCATTGGACAGATTTGGTCACTTATGACCATTTCAGCATTGGATCAAGAAGGAGTCTTGCATGAAAAAATCAACGACTGGTTTGCTAATCGGTTCTGCGCTGGTAGTTGGCCTCTCTGGCTGTGCCAGCTCGGCCTCTCAGCCTTCCGGCCAATCAAGCGCTAGCAGTGACCGTAGCTGGTACCAGCATCCTGCAGTGTGCGGTTTGGCGGGCGGCTTAATCGGTGGCAGCATTGGCTACGCCACCAGCAGCAGTTCTGATGAAGAGAGCGGTGCTGCTACTGGTGCCGCTGCTGGTGCTGCTATCGGCGGTTTGCTATGTGCTGACCGTACACCGGAGCCGGTTGCACCACAGTGCCCAAGCTACGGCGAAGTTCCTGCTGGTGTTGCTGTTGACGCCCAAGGTTGCCCGCTAGATTCTGATGGCGATGGCGTACCGGACTACCGTGATCAGTGCCCAGGCACACCTGCTGGCGTTGAAGTTAATGCCAACGGTTGCCCGCTTGACTCCGATAACGACGGCGTGCCGGACTACCGTGATCAGTGCCCGAATACCCCTGCTGGCGTAGAAGTTAACGCCCTGGGTTGCCCGGATAGCGTTGTTTTACAGGATGTTAACTTCGAGTTTGATTCTGCTCAGTTGACTTCTAACGCTCAGAATGTACTGAACGGTGTCGCTGAGCGTTTGGTTAGCAACCCTGATGTGCGCGTAAGCATCGAAGGTCACACTGATTCACGTGGTTCTGACGAGTACAACAAAAACTTGTCACAAGAGCGTGCTCAGTCTGTTGCAACTTACCTCGCTAGCCGCGGTGTAGCCTCTAACCGCATGCGTGCGGTTGGCTACGGTGAAGAGCGCCCGATCGCCTCTAACGAGACTGAAGAAGGTCGCTTCCAGAACCGTCGCGTTGAACTGGATGAGTGGAACTAAGTTCACTTGTCGTCTGAGGTTTGCTGATTGCCTTTAAACGGCTAACGGCATCCTACAGGTAAAGAAACGGGAGGCTCATGCCTCCCGTTTTTATTTTAAGCGGCAGGTAAGTCTGCTAGGCTTGCCGCTGTTTTATAGCGGTATATTTTGCACCTCCCAAGACCATTGATAGCGAAATGTGATCCTTGGTATGGATCACCACTGCGCTCAAGGAACCTGAATGCCTATTGTTACTCTGCCCGACGGCAGTCAAAGAACGTTCGAAGCACCACTGACCATTATGCAGCTTGCAGAATCCATTGGCCCTGGTTTGGCCAAGGCGTGCATTGCTGGGAAAATCGATGGTGTGCTGGTCGATGCCGCTGATCTGATTGAGCAAGACGCGAAAGTGGCCATTATTACAGCCCGTGACGAGGAGGGGCTGGAAATTATCCGTCACTCCTGTGCTCATCTCATTGGTCATGCGGTCAAACAGATGTACCCCGAGGCCAAAATGGCGATCGGGCCGGTCATTGATGACGGTTTTTACTACGATATTGAGTTCGGTCAATCTGTTACTCCAGAGGATCTGGAAGCGATAGAAAAGCGTATGCTGTCACTGATTGAGCGCGAGTACGACGTAGTACGCGAATACGTCAATCGCGATCAGGCAATGCTGACCTTCTTGCACCGTGATGAACCCTATAAGCAGGAAATCGTTCGCGACATTCCCGATGATGCGAAGATCCGGCTTTATCATCACGAAGAGTACACCGACATGTGCCGTGGGCCGCATGTGCCGAATACCCGCCATTTAAAGGCCTTCAAACTGACTAAGCTAGCCGGTGCCTATTGGCGTGGCGACGCTGCAAACACCATGCTAACGCGCATCTACGGCACCGCTTGGGGCGATAAAAAACAGCTTAAAGCGTATCTCAAGCGTCTTGAAGAAGCTGAAAAACGTGATCACCGTAAACTCGCCCGCAAAATGGACTTATTCCATATTCAGGAAGAAGCGCCGGGCATGGTGTTTTGGCATCCCAATGGCTGGACAATGTACCAGGCCTTGGAAGAGTACATGCGCAACATTCAGCGCGAACATGGCTACCAGGAAATCAAAACGCCCCAGGTGGTTGACCTCTCTTTGTGGAAAAAATCCGGGCACTGGGGGCATTACAGTGAGCTGATGTTTACCACCGAGTCTGAGAAGCGCGAATACGCGGTCAAGCCGATGAACTGCCCTTGCCATGTGCAAGTGTTTAACCAGGGCCTGAAAAGCTACCGTGACTTGCCGCTGCGTCTGGCCGAGTTCGGCAGTTGCCACCGTAATGAGCCTTCTGGTTCGCTGCATGGTCTGATGCGCGTGCGCGGCTTTACCCAAGATGATGCGCATATTTTCTGTACTGAAGGCCAGATCCAAGCTGAAGCGGAAGATTTTATAGCGCTCACGCTGCAAGTTTATAAGACGCTTGGTTTTGAAGATGTTGAACTGAAGCTTTCAACGCGCCCGGAAGACTTTTTAGGCGAGGCAGAAATGTGGGATCAGGCCGAGCAAGGGCTTGAGGCTGCATTGAATGCGACGGGCCTGGCGTGGGATCTCCAGCCGGGTGAGGGGGCTTTTTATGGCCCTAAAATTGAATTTGCTCTACGCGATTGTCTGAATCGTGTCTGGCAGTGTGGTACGCTACAGCTCGATTTTAACTTGCCAGGGCGTTTAGGGGCTCAGTACGTTGATGAAGATGGCGTACGGAAGACCCCGGTGATGCTTCACCGCGCGATTTTAGGCTCCTTCGAGCGTTTCTTGGGGATTCTGATTGAGCATTATGCGGGCGCTATGCCATTATGGCTGTCGCCACAGCAGGCGGTTGTCATGACTATCACCGATTCACAGCGCGAATATGCGCTTGATTTGGAGAAACGCCTGCAAAAAAGTGGCTTGCGTGTTAAAGCGGACTTGAGGAACGAGAAGATCGGCTTTAAAATTCGTGAGCATACGTTACAGAAAGTTCCCTATCTCCTTGTGGTGGGAGATAAGGAAGTCGAAGCTGACTCACTGGCCGTGCGAACACGCAGCGGCGAAAACCTCGGTACAATGACGGTCAATGAATTTATTGAACGCCATACTGCCGAGAGAGCAGCCCTGGCGACATCGTCAATTGCCTAAGGAGACGGAACGATCAAGAGAAGCAACCAGCGCGGGCGTCCAGCAGACAAACGCCCACCAATGAACGAGCGAATTGTCGAAGAAGAAGTACGTCTTATTGGTAGCGACGGTGAGCAGTTGGGTGTTGTGCCCACCACCGAAGCGCTAGAGCGTGCTGAATCTGAGAGCTTAGATCTCGTGCAAATTTCGAATGCCGACCCCATTGTCTGTAAGATCATGGACTACGGCAAGTTCGTTTTTGAGACCAAGAAGCAGAAAGCGGCTCAAAAGAAGAAGCAGAAGCAAATCCAGGTTAAGGAAGTTAAATTCCGTCCTGGCACCGATGAGGGCGATTATCAGGTCAAGCTTAAAAACCTGACGCGCTTTTTGGAAGGTGGTGACAAGGGCAAAGTCACACTGCGCTTCCGTGGTCGTGAAATGGCGCACCAAGATATCGGCCGAAAACTGATGGAAAGGATCGCGGCAGACCTGGAAGAGATCGGAGTGGTAGAGGCCTTTCCGAAAATGGAAGGCCGCCAGATGATCATGATTATTGCCCCGAAGAAGAAGTGATCCAATGGCGATGTCAACGGGCCACCGTTAAACCGGTGGTCGGCCCTGGGTTTTCTAAAAAATATCGAGCGGAGTTTTCCTCATGCCGAAAATCAAAAGCAACAGCGGCGCTGCCAAGCGCTTCAAGAAGACTGCTAATGGCTTTAAGCACAAGCAGTCTCACCGTAGCCACATCTTGACCAAGAAATCGACCAAGCGTAAGCGTCAACTGCGTGGAATGAAGCAGATCCACGCGTCTGATAAAGCGCTCATCCAGCGTATGCTGCCGAATCTATAAGTCGGGTTTTCGTTTTTCTGAGTGCACAATTTTTTTGCCTCAGCCTTAAAGTCAGGAGTGTGTTATGACTCGAGTTAAACGTGGCGTAGTAGCGCGTCGTCGCCATAAAAAAGTATTGAAGCTTGCCAAAGGTTACTACGGTGCCCGTTCGCGTGTTTTCCGCGTTGCCAAGCAAGCCGTTATCAAAGCGGGCCAGTACGCCTACCGTGACCGTCGCAACCGTAAGCGCCAGTTCCGCGCGCTTTGGATCCAGCGTATTAACGCTGGTGCGCGCGTAAACGGCATGTCTTACAGCCGTTTTGTAGGCGGTCTTAAGAAAGCCGGTATTGAAATCGACCGTAAAGTATTGGCCGATTTGGCGGTACACGAGAAGGCTGCATTTGCTGCCATCGTGGAAAAAGCCAAGGCTGCCCAATAAGGTAGTTTGTACTGGGCTTTTGCCCGTGCAACGTGCCTGAGGTCATTTCAGAGTGACCCATCCAGGGGAAGAGCAGCCGCTCTTCCCCTGTTTTTTTGTCACCTTCAACGTGCCACGCCATCTTCACGGATGGACACCGCTTAATTCGGAGTGAAACGGATGGATCACCTTCCTACTCTGGTCTCTGAGGCGCGCGACGCCATTCAGGCAGCGCAGAGTGTCGCCGCACTAGACGAGTTACGAGTACGCTACTTAGGTAAGAAAGGTGAGGTAACTGCCTTGCTGAAAGGCCTGGGTAAGCTGTCAGCTGAAGAGCGCCCGGCGGCAGGCGAGCGTATTAACCAAGCCAAGCAAACGCTGGCCGACGAAATTGATGCCAAGCGTCAGCAGCTTGAGAGCGCTGCGCTGAATGCCCGTTTGGCCGCTGAAAGTATCGATGTCACCTTGCCGGGGCGTGGCCAGGCCAGTGGAGGGTTGCATCCTGTAACGCGTACTCTCGAACGTATAGAGGGCCTGTTTACACGTATTGGTTATGACGTGGCGGTAGGGCCTGAAATTGAAGACGACTATCACAATTTTGAAGCCCTCAATATTCCCGCGCACCATCCTGCGCGTGGCATGGCCGATACCTTCTATTTTGACGCCACACGCTTGCTACGTACTCACACCTCGCCGGTGCAAGTGCGCACCATGAAAACCAGCGAGCCGCCCATTCGTATCGTCTGCCCTGGGCGTGTCTATCGCAGCGACTCCGATTTGACCCACACGCCGATGTTCCATCAAGTGGAGGGCTTGTTGGTGGATGAAGGGGTTAGTTTTGCTGACCTTAAAGGAACCATTGAAGACTTCTTGCAGGCATTTTTTGAGCGCGACGATCTTTCGGTGCGTTTTCGCCCCTCCTACTTCCCATTCACTGAGCCTTCCGCCGAAGTGGATATTCAGTGCGTGATGTGTAGCGGGGCAGGCTGTCGCGTCTGTTCCCATAGCGGCTGGTTGGAAGTGATGGGCTGCGGCATGGTGCACCCTGAGGTATTTCGTTATTCGGGCATTGATACCGAGCGCTATACCGGATTTGCCTTCGGCATGGGGGCTGAGCGTTTGGCAATGCTGCGCTACGGCGTTAATGATTTGCGCCTGTTCTTTGAAAACGATCTGCGTTTTTTACGTCAATTCGCTTAAGACCGCCGCCGAATACAGGATCAACCATGAAATTTTCAGAACAGTGGCTGCGTGAGTGGGTTTCCCCGCAGCTTGAAACGCAGGCAATGGCCGACCAGATCACCATGGCGGGCTTGGAAGTCGACGCTGTTGAGGCGGTAGCCGCCGCCTTTAGCGGCGTGGTGGTAGCTGAGGTGCTGAGTAAAGAGAAGCACCCTGATGCAGACAAGCTCAATGTCTGCACCGTTAATGACGGTAGTGGCGAACCGGTTCAGGTTGTTTGCGGGGCGCCCAATGTCGATGTTGGCCAGAAAGTACCCTTTGCCCAGGTGGGTGGTGTGCTGCCGGGTGACTTCAAGATCAAAAAAGCCAAGCTGCGCGGCGTTGAATCGCGGGGGATGATCTGTTCAGCCTCCGAGTTGGGGCTTGAAGAGGAGACATCGCCGGGCATTCTGGTGCTGTCGGCTTCAGCGCCAGTGGGGGTCGATTTCCGAGAGTTCATGCACCTTAATGACATGACCATTGAGGTCGATCTGACGCCTAATCGTGGCGATTGCCTAAGTATTGCAGGGATGGCGCGTGAAGTCGGTGTGCTCAACCGTTTGCCGGTTAATGGGCCGGCAATAGCGCCGGTGGAGGCTACCATTGAGGATAGCTTCACGGTTAGTATTGAGGCGCCCGAGCAGTGCCCTCGCTATATTGGCCGCGTAATCAAGGGTGTCAATGTTAAGGCCGAAACACCGCTGTGGATGGTAGAGCGCTTGCGCCGCAGTGGCGTGCGCTCTATTGACCCAGTCGTGGATATTACCAACTACGTCATGCTGGAATTAGGCCAGCCGATGCACGCCTTTGATCGTGACAACCTGCAAGGGGGCATGGTTGTGCGCATGGCCAAGCCAGGCGAGAAGCTAACGCTGCTTGATGGTAATGACGTGGCGCTGCGTCCTGAGACGCTGGTGATCGCCGATCATTCCGGTCCGCTAGCCATGGCAGGGGTGATGGGGGGGGAAAACTCCGGCGTTAATCAAAATACCCAGACTATTTTCCTTGAATCAGCCTTCTTTACCCCGCTTGCCATTGCTGGTCAAGCGCGTTCCTACGGGTTGCACACTGATGCATCACACCGTTTTGAGCGCGGTGTTGATCCGCAGTTGACGCCAGTTGCCGTCGAGCGGGCCACGCAGCTTTTGATTGAGATCTGTGGCGGTCAGGCTGGGCCTGTTGTTGAAACACAAAGTGTTGAGCATATGCCCGCAGAGCGCGCGATTCTCTTGCGCAGTGCGCGTTTAGAACAGGCGCTATCAAAAGCACTCGATAGCGATGATGTGACCGATATCTTGCAGCGCCTAGGGCTTGATGTCCGCGTGCAGGATACCGGTTGGGCAGTCACCGCGCCAAGCTGGCGTTTTGATCTAGCTATCGAAGAGGATCTTATCGAAGAAGTGGCGCGTATCCATGGCTACAATAATTTACCGGTACGACGTCCTGCGGCGCGCTTAGCACTGCGCTCCGCAGACGAGGCAACGCTCACTCAGGCACGGCTGCGCCGTCAGATGGTTGCGCGCGGTTTTCAGGAAGCGATTACCTACAGTTTTGTGGCGCCCGAGCTACAGGCGGCCATTTTGCCTGATGCCGTAAGCCCTGCGCTCGCTAACCCGATCTCGGCTGATCTATCGGTGATGCGCGCTAGCCTGTTTCCCGGCTTGGTACGTGCCATGGAGTACAACCTTAACCGCCAGCAAACCCGTGTGCGACTGTTTGAAACCGGTCTGGTCTTTAACGGTGAGCTGGATGCGCTGTCACAAGTGCCGATGCTCGGCGCCCTGGTATGTGGCCCACGGGAAGCCGAGGGCTGGAGTGATGCGAAAGATCGGGTAGATTTCTATGACCTAAAAGGCGATTTGGAAAGCCTCCTGGTCTTGGGTGGTAACGCTGACGCATGGCGTTTTGAGCCTGCTGAGCATACAGCGCTTCATCCTGGTCAAAGTGCGCAGCTGCTGCACCATGGAGAGCCTGCGGGTTGGATCGGGACTTTGCACCCGCAGGTACGTGCAACGCTCGGCTTAAAAATGGATGCCGTATTGTTTGAAGTGCGCCTGGATGCGCTCAGCAAAGGCCGGATTCCCGCTTTTGAACCACTATCACGTTTTCCTGAGGTGCGGCGTGATTTGGCGTTTATACTCAAGGAAGCGACACCGGTGCAGGCGCTACTAGATTGTGCCAAGCAGCAAGCGGGCGAATACCTGCAAGATATTAAGCTTTTTGATGCCTATGCCGGTAAAGGTGTCGCCGAAGGGTGCAAGAGTATTGCATTGGGCTTGACCTGGCAGCATCCATCGCGCACGCTAAACGACGAGGAAATCAATCAGTTGGTCGATTCAATTGTGACACAAGTGCGTGTCAAGCTCGATGCGGAGCTGCGCGGCTAGGTAAGTAGCTTTAATAGGTACCTACGTACCTGGGCCACGTCACGATGCTTATCACGTTCTTGGCAATGCGTTTGCCACTGTAAGTTTGCTACAGGGCGTTTGTTGCTGTGTTTGCTGCAAGGATAAGGAGAAGCCTTATGGGTGCGTTGACCAAAGCAGAGCTAGCTGAACATTTGCATGCGGAGCTAGCGTTGTCTAAACGAGAAGCGAAGGCCATGGTCGAAGCTTTTTTTGAAGAGATTCGAGCCTGCCTGCGTGAAAACGAACAGGTTAAACTGTCGGGGTTTGGTAACTTTGATCTGCGTGATAAGCGCGAGCGACCAGGAAGGAACCCCAAAACCGGGGAAGAAATTCCTATTTCTGCTCGTCGAGTCGTGACGTTTCGCCCGGGCCAAAAGCTCAAACAGCAGGTTGAGCACTATGTAGGTGGTGAGTAGTCTTTTGGTCTATGTGGGGATCTACTCTGAAGGGCTTGGCTGCGTTCGTAGGCTCTAAATCTCAAGCTTAATAAGACGTATGTCCTTTAAAAGGAGTGCCTTCGGGCGCTCCTTTCCTATTTGTGGTCGGCGTTACGGTGGGGGATGATGAAGACGCCTTTGTAATGATCGGCTGCGGTGCCTATTAAATGCCACCGCCTTCAATCAGCCAAGTAATCACCACTTTAATGACGTAGCCCAGCATGCCAGCGCCTAGCACCACAAACAGCATGATGGTGCCAAATTTGCCTGCGTTCGATTTTTTGGCCAAGTCCCAGATAATAAAGCACATAAAGATGATAAGACCGCCAATCATTAGTGGGGTGATCCAGGTCTCGAAGGTTTGCTGCATAGCCACTCCTGTGTGCTGTATGTGAATCACCCGTTGCAGGTGATGTGTCTCATTCTAACCAGTCATGTTAATATTTGAGCAAATTCATCGGGTATTTGTCGACTTGACGGTTGGCACTGTGACACTTTGACAGGGGAGTGACGATGCCGAAGCTGAATATTTTGGTGGGTACTATGTATGGCGGTGCCCTAGACGTGGCAGAACAGGTGAAGCCACTATTTGAACAGGCAGGTTACGCTGTAACTATTCATGAGCAGCCCTCTGTCGATGATATTGTCGGTGGTGATGCTGATTTGGTGCTATTTTGTGTGTCGACCACGGGCAGCGGTGATTTTCCCGGCAGTTTTGTACCCTTTGTGCGTAATTTGCGCGAGAAAAGCCCCACGCTTACTTCGCTTCGTTATGGGCTCATCGCGCTGGGTGACAGCTCTTACGGCGATACCTTTTGTGGCGCAGGCCGGGCGCTTGATGAATTGTTGGTGGATCATGGCGCGACTCGATTAGGCGAGCGCCTAGAGGTTGATGCCATGGAAACCTTTATGGCCGACGATGCTGCTGTTCCCTGGGTGGAAGAGTGGATCGTTGCCCAGCAATTAGAGGTGGCCTAAGCGATGCAGCGAGCGCCTACCTCGCCTGAGCGCATTAGTGTTGCGCTAGGCTTATGTATCGTTATGTTGGCAACGCTGCCACGCTATATGGCGGGTGGATATGAAACCCGCCAGACGCTAATTATCTTCGCTTTAGCGCTGGTGGCTTTCGCGGCCGTAGTGCAGTGGCGCTTGCTGGCGGTCGAGGCACGTCGCAGACTGCCGCAGTTGTGCAAGCGGTTAGTTATCATGCTGTTATTAGGAATGGCTGTGATGGGCGGCTGGCACGCGCTGTTTACAGACTGGATCAGTTGGCAGGTGTTTATCTCGCATGGTGCAACCCTTGGTGTGTTGCTTCATGCGATAAGCCTTTGGTGGTCAGGTGAGCGTCAAGCCAACTAGTGTTTTACTACAGTGATTGAAAAAGTCGCTGCAAGACGTACAAAGCAGTAGAATGGTACAAATTGCGCAGCGTGGAGCTAATAATTAAGCCGAACACGCCATAAAGCGGTTAATTGCTCGCATATTCCCTTGTTTTTCAAAATCACTGCCCCCATGTTGCGAGCATGGCGCTTGCCACTATGCGTTGGGGTTCTTAAAATTGCCCCTTTGATCTTTTTAGATGCAATCAGCACAATTACATGCAATCAACACAACGCCCAGCCGTTAGAGGACAATTCATGCAAGTTTCTGTCGAGACGACCTCCCAGATCGAACGCCGCATTACCATCCAAGTGCCGGCTGCCGAAATTGACGGGGCCGTAAGTGCTCGCTTGAAAGACACCGCGAAGAACGTTCGCTTGAATGGTTTTCGCCAGGGCCGGGTGCCAATGGCAGTAGTTCAGCAGCGCTACGGTCAAGACGTCCGTAACGAGGTGGTAAGCGAAGTAATGCGCGAGCGCTATGTGCGCGCTATTACCGAAGAAGGCCTGAACCCGGCTGGCTTCCCGCAAATTGAACCATCGGTCAATGAGTCGGGTAAAGATTTAGAGTTCGTTGCGGTAATGGAAATTTACCCGCAGGTTGAGCTGACCTCTATCGAAGGGACAGAGGTTGAGCGTCCGGTGGTTTCCGTCAGCGATGCTGATGTCGACGAAATGATCGATACCTTGCGCAAGCAAAACGCCGCCTGGGAAGAAGTAGACGCTGCTGCCGCCGACGGTGACCAAGTCACTATCGACTTCCAGGGTTACATTGGTGATGAGCCATTTGAAGGCGGTAGCGCCGAAGGTCACTCGCTGGTCATTGGCTCCAATAGCTTTATTCCTGGCTTTGAAGAGCAGTTAATTGGCGCTAAAGCGGGTGAAGAGAAGACGCTGAATGTCACCTTCCCAGAAGATTATCAGGCCGAACATTTGGCTGGCAAAGAAGCCACCTTTAAGGTGACAGTGCATAAAGTCAGCAGCCAGAAATTGCCCGAAGTAGACGCTGAGTTTATCGAGCGCTTTGGCGTTGAAGGCGGCGACCAGGAAAAATTCCGCGCTGAAATCAAGAAGAACATGACCCGTGAAGCGTCGCAAGCCGTTGATAACCGGGTTAAGCAGCAAGTACTTGATGCGCTGAAAAAAGTTAACGAAATTCCTGTGCCTAGCGCACTGGTTCAGCAAGAGACTGACGGCATGAAGCGCCAAGCGGCGCAGCAGTTTGGTCTAGGCGAAGACTTTGATGTCAGTCAGCTACCTAACGAATTGTTCGAAGAGCAGGCCAAGGGTCGCGTTCAGGTCGGTTTGTTGCTAGCGGAGGTGATCAAGGCTAACGAACTTGACGCTGACGATGACGCTATCAAAGCAAAAGTGGCCGAGCTTGCTGAGCAGTATCAAGATCCTGATGAAGTGGTTAGCTACTACATGGGTAATGAGCAACTGAAAACCCAGGTAAAATCTGCCATTCTCGAAGAGAAAGCGGTTGCTAAGCTGCTTGAGCAAACGAAAATTAAAGACGTTGAAATGTCTTACCAACAAGCCCTTGCTGCTGCGCAACAGCAGGCAGAGCAAGATGAGGGTGCTGAAGAAGGCGAGCAAGCTAGCGCCTAACACCCTGGAACGTGGCGCACCTTTATGTCGGTGCGCCTTTCCCTTCCCGGACGCAAGGAATCACCTGAATGAGTGAGTTTGATATTCAAAACGCCGGCGGTTTAGTGCCCATGGTGGTTGAGCAGAGCGCCAAAGGGGAAAGAGCCTACGACATTTACTCACGCCTTTTGAAAGAGCGCGTGATCTTTTTGGTAGGCCCTGTAGAAGACTACATGGCTAATCTGGTTGTCGCCCAGCTGTTGTTCCTGGAATCAGAAAATCCCGATAAAGACATTCACCTGTATATCAACTCGCCAGGTGGTTCTGTCACCGCGGGTATGTCGATTTACGACACTATGCAGTTTGTGAAGCCAGATGTATCTACAGTTTGTATTGGTCAGGCGGCTAGCATGGGCGCACTATTGTTGACAGCAGGCGCTGCTGGCAAACGTTACTGCTTGCCTAACTCGCGGGTGATGATTCATCAGCCGCTGGGTGGTTATCAGGGCCAAGCGTCTGACATTGAAATTCATACCCGTGAAATTTTGGGTATTCGCGAAAAGCTAAATCAAATTCTTGCCCATCATACGGGTCAGGATATTGAAGCAGTCTCGCGTGATACCGACCGGGATAATTTCATGAGCGCCAATACAGCCAAAGAGTATGGTTTGATTGATGCAGTGCTGGATAAGCGGCCTACATCCTGATAGCGTGATAGGATTCTGCTTTTCTAACGAGCTTTTCCGGCGGCGAAAGCCGCCGCAGTGATAGAGGTATGCGAATGGCCGACGGCAAAGGCAAGGACGAAGGTGGCAAACTGCTCTACTGCTCGTTTTGTGGAAAAAATCAAAATGAAGTGCGTAAGCTGATTGCGGGCCCGTCCGTTTATATCTGCGATGAGTGTGTCGACTTATGTAATGACATCATTCGCGAGGAAGTTCTCGAAGCCGATGCCGAGAGCGATGAGGAGCGTTTACCTACGCCTCGCGAAATACGTCATACGCTTGATGACTACGTCATTGGACAGGATCGTGCCAAAATGGTGCTTTCCGTAGCGGTGTATAACCACTACAAGCGTCTGAAAACAGATGTACGTGACGGCGATGTAGAACTAGGTAAATCAAACATACTGCTGATTGGTCCCACTGGTAGTGGTAAAACGCTGCTAGCAGAGACTATGGCGCGGTTACTGAATGTACCTTTTACCATTGCGGATGCAACCACGCTGACGGAAGCCGGCTATGTCGGTGAAGATGTTGAAAACATCATCCAAAAGCTGTTGCAGAAGTGCGATTACGACGTCGAAAAAGCCGAGCGCGGTATTGTTTATATCGATGAAATCGACAAGATTTCACGCAAATCGGATAACCCTTCGATCACTCGCGATGTCTCCGGTGAGGGCGTTCAGCAAGCATTGCTGAAGCTTATTGAAGGAACGACGGCTTCTGTGCCGCCTCAAGGCGGACGCAAACACCCCCAGCAGGAGTTTGTCCAGGTTAACACGGGCAATATTCTGTTTATCGTCGGCGGTGCTTTTGCAGGGCTGGATAAAGTTATTCGTGATCGCGCGGAGAAGGGCGGTATCGGCTTCAATGCGGCGGTGAAGAGCAAGGAGTCCTCCCGTGGGGTGGGTGAGTTGCTGGCCGATGTAGAGCCTGATGACCTGGTTAAATTTGGCTTGATTCCAGAGTTTGTGGGCCGTCTACCGATTATCGCGACACTGATGGAACTCACTGAAGATGCATTAGTGCAGATTCTAACAGAGCCTAAGAATTCGCTGGTCAAGCAGTACGCTAAGCTGTTTGAAATGGAAGATGTGACGCTTGAGTTTAGAGATGAAGCATTACGTGCTGTGGCTGAAAAAGCCATGGAGAGAAAGACTGGTGCACGCGGGCTGCGCTCTATTTTAGAGTCAGTGTTGCTGGATACCATGTACGAAATCCCATCGCTTGAAGGCGTCAGCAAAGTCGTCATCGATGGCTCGGTGATTGCTGGTGAGAGTGAACCTCTGCTGATCTACTCTCAGCAGGAAGAAACACGTGTCGACGGCACTGATGGTTAGTGGTTAGTCGAGTATCGCGGCCCAGCTTCAACCCGCTTGCGCTAAACCAAGGGGTCGCCTAGGCGACCCCTTGTTATTGCAGAGAGCTATTGCAGAGAGCTATTACAGAGAGTTATTACACAGAGTCATTATAGAGAGTTCCTGTAGAGCTCTGTTGTAGAGTGCTCTTATAAAGCGTGTTGTGAAGCCTAGTTATTTAGCTAGAGAGCTACAAAGCCTAATTCGTGAAGTGTTACTGCATAGCGGATTCAATGCTAACGTCTTAAACGCAAGCATCTTGAAAAGTGTGCAGTACTATTCCAAGTACTCTTTTAAGTACTCATCCGATTTGTCGAGGAACGTCTGCGATGCAGCAGAACGCCGAACAGACACAATGTCTACCCCTTTTGCCATTGCGCGATGTGGTTGTTTATCCGCAAATGGTTATCCCTCTTTTTGTAGGTCGTGAAAAGTCTATCCTGGCGCTCGAAGCGGCGATGGAGGCTGATAAGCGTGTGCTACTAGTGGCTCAGCGTGAAGCGTCTCAAGATGAGCCTGACAACGCGGATCTCTACGCTATGGGCACCGTGGCAGACATCATGCAACTGCTTAAGTTGCCCGATGGCACGGTGAAAGTGCTCATTGAGGGTAATTTCCGAGCGGATGTTCTAAATGTCGAAGAGAACGCCGCAGGCTATACTCAAGCGCATTTAACGCCCCGTGAGAGTGAGCCGCTTACCAGCCGTGAGCAAGAAGCACTGGTGCGTGTGCTGCTCAACCAGTTCGAACAGTACGTTAAGCTCTCCAAAAAAGTCCCCAACGAAGTGCTTAACTCACTGTCAGGGATAGAAGATCCAAGCCGCTTGGTGGACACTATTTGTGCCCACTTGTCACTTAAAATTGGTGACAAACAAGAGTTGCTGGAGATGGATCGGGTGCGTGATCGTATTGAGCATCTGATGGCGCTGATTGAGTCTGAAATCGATCTGCTTCAAGTAGAGAAACGCATCCGCTCGCGGGTCAAAGAGCAGATGGAGAAGACCCAGCGCGAGTACTACCTCAACGAACAGATGAAAGCTATCCAGAAAGAGATGGGTGAGCTGGATAATGTGCCCAATGAGGCCGAGAAGTACGAGCTGGCGATTCAAGAGTCTGGTATGCCGAAGGAGGCGTCTGAGAAAGCCACACAAGAGCTCAATAAGCTCAAAATGATGGCCTCAAACTCTGCCGAAGCGACTGTGGTGCGTTCCTACTTGGATTGGTTAGTCGCTGTTCCATGGAAAAAACGTACGCGCGTCAAGCATGATCTCATCAAAGCGCAACAAGTGCTGGATGAAGATCATTACGGCCTGGAAGAGGTCAAAGCGCGTATCCTGGAATATCTTGCCGTACAGAAGCGCGTGCGCAAGATGAAGGGCCCGGTGCTGTGCCTCGTCGGGCCGCCTGGGGTGGGCAAAACGTCGCTTGGCCAGTCCATCGCTCGTGCCACGAATCGAAAGTATGTTCGCTTGGCGCTGGGTGGTGTCCGCGATGAATCGGAAATTCGTGGTCATCGGCGCACCTATATTGGCTCGTTGCCGGGTAAGTTGATGCAGCGGATGAGCAGAGCCGGGGTTAAAAACCCGTTGTTCTTGCTGGATGAGGTCGACAAGCTAGGTATGGATCATCGCGGTGACCCGGCTTCTGCGTTGCTCGAAGTGCTTGATCCTGAACAGAACAATAGCTTTAGTGATCACTATTTGGAGCTCGACTACGATCTCTCTGAGACGTTGTTCATCTGTACCGCTAACTCGATGAATATTCCCAGTGCACTGCTTGACCGCATGGAGATTATTCGTTTGCCGGGTTACACCGAAGATGAGAAGCTGGCTATCGCTAAACGCTACTTATTGCCCAAGCAGCTAGCCGCAAACGGTTTAAAAGGCGATGAGTTAACGCTGGAAGATAGCGCACTTTTAGAGCTTATTCGCTACTACACGCGAGAAGCCGGTGTGCGTGAGTTAGAGCGTCAGATTGCCAAGGTGTCGCGCAAAGTATTGCGTGAACGGCTTGAACAAGAACGTGACCCGCAAGCCGTCCAAGCGGGGCAGAGCTTAACAGCTGAGCAAATTGAGCACTACGCGGGCGTGCGCCGCTACAGTTATGGCTTAGCGGAGCAGGACGACCAGATCGGCCGAGTCACAGGGCTTGCCTGGACATCGGTGGGTGGTGAGCTGCTAAATATCGAGTCAGTGGTGACGCCGGGTAAAGGACGAATTAATAAGACCGGCTCACTTGGCGATGTGATGAAAGAGTCGGTGAGTGCCGCCCACACAGTCGTGCGTGCGAGGGCAGAAGCGTATGGAATTGATCCTGAGCGGTTCGAAAAAGAGGATCTGCATATCCACGTTCCTGAAGGGGCAACACCTAAAGATGGGCCCAGTGCGGGTATTGCCATGGTGACGGCGATTGTTTCCGCTTACACCCAGCGTGCGGTACGCTGCGACGTGGCAATGACCGGTGAAGTCAATCTACGCGGAGAAGTATTGCCGATAGGCGGACTGAAGGAGAAATTGCTGGCAGCCCGCCGCGGTGGTATAAAGACAGTGCTAATTCCTGAAGAAAACCGCCGTGATCTCAAGGAAGTACCTGACAATATCAAAGGTGCATTGGATATTCGTCCGGTACGCTGGATAGATGATGTCTTAGCCGTAGCGCTAGCTGATAAGGTAGAAGACGGTGCGCCATTGAAAAGCACCGAAGCATCGTTTAGTAATAACGTCGTTGCTAGCACTCATTAAGCTGTTAAAGTCCTCGTTGGTCTTTAATTTTACTTAATATTTGCCCGCTGCTTGTGTGGCGGGTATCTCGCGGCATGGTTGCTTGACAGATGTTTCAAGGCATTGCTATAAAACGCAGCTATGCTTTGATCGTCGTATCCATCGGTGACCATGCCGTTCAGAGCCATTTTTTTGAAACAGTCAAGGGGTGAAGAGTGAATAAGTCCGAGCTGATTGAAGCCATTGCCGCGTCTGCAGATATTCCTAAAGCAGCGGCAACCCGCGCATTGGATGCCATGGTGGAGTCTGTCACCGATAGCCTTAAAAAAGGCGAAAGCGTATCTCTGGTAGGTTTTGGTACCTTCGCGATCAAAGAGCGTGCCGCTCGTACTGGCCGTAACCCACAAACGGGTGAGCCAATCCAGATCAGCGCCGCCAAAGTACCCAGCTTCAAAGCAGGTAAAGCGCTGAAAGACGCCGTCAACTAATTTGACCGCGTTTGCTGTAACCTAATGGGCGCATCGCATTGGCGATGCGCCCATGTTATTTTCTAACCCACTATTTTTGTCGGGTTAGCGGGCCGATCTGTTTGGCTGTGACTATCTGAGGCTAGCATGCTGCAAAGTATTCGAGATGGCTCCAGGAGCTGGGGTGCCAAAATTATTATTGGTGTTATGGTCGCGGCCATGGCACTTTTCGGGATTGAGTCACTGTTTGGACTTTTTGGCGATGATCCAAACGAAGTCGCGAGCGTCAATGGTCAGCCGATTATGCGCCAACAGCTTGAGCTGGAAGTTCAGCGCGCGCTACGTTCTGGTCAAGTGCCGCCGGAGCAAGAGCGCGCTCTGCGCCGCGATATGCTCGATCAGTTGATTACTCAGAAGCTACTATCCCAGTATGCTGAGGAGGGTGGTTTTGCCGTTTCTGAACAGCAATTAGATCAGTTAATTGTCAGCCTGCCGGAATTTCACGATCAGGATGGTCGCTTCTCCGCAGAGGTGTTCCGCAACCGTCTCGCCAGTGCGGGCTATACGCCGGTTGCATTCCGTGAAGAGTTACGTGTCGATATTCAGCGTCAGCATTTACAGCAGGGCCTAGCCTTCAGTGATTTTAGCCTGCCGAACGAACAAGAGCGCCTCGCTGAGCTACAGCGCCAGCAGCGTAGTTTCCGATATCTGATCCTGGATAGCGATGACGTCGAGGCTGATGTCGATGTTAGCGAGGACGATCTCCAAGCCTATTATGATGCTCACCAGGAGCGCTATGAGCGCCCCGAGCAGGTGCGCCTTGAGTATGTGTTGATTGATCGCCAATCCATGGCAGAAGGCCGTGACGTAGACGAACAGGCACTGCGTGACGCATGGCGCGAGCAAAATCGCTATGCCGATCGCCGAGTATCCCATATCATGATCACCTTTGGTGATGAGCGCAGCCGGGATGAGGCGCAGCAATTGGCTGAGACTGCCCGGGAAGCGCTAGACAGCGGTGAGACGTTTGCAGATACCGCCTTGCGCTACTCTGATGATACCGCCAGCGCAGAAGAGGGTGGCGATCTGGGGGTCATTAGCCGTGGCTTCTTTGGCGACAGCTTTGATGAAGCGGCCTTTGGCCTCGAAGAGGGCGATGTTTCCCAACCGGTTGAGTTGGATAACGCTTTCCACATCATTCAGGTGACGGATATTCAGGGCCCCACTTTTGAACAGCAGCGTGATGAGTTGGCGCGTGAAGTCGCATTACGTGATGTTGGCGATGAGTTTAACCAACGTGTCCAACAGCTGATTGATGAGAGCTTCGCAGCGGATGACCTGCAGAGCGTTGCCGATGATCTTGATCTGACCCTGCAGGAGAGCGATTGGCTCGCCCGTGATGATGAGGCTGACGGGGTGCTGTCTGAGCCTGGCGTGATCTCTGTGGCGTTTAGTGGCGATGTGCTTGAAGAGGGCTACAACAGCGAAGTGATTGAGTTGGATCAGGATCGACGCTTGGTACTTCGCGTAGCCGAGCACCGCGATGCGACGCTGCTGCCACTTGATGAAGTGCGCGATGAGGTTGAAGTCTCGGTAGCCGCCGAGCAGCAGCAACAGGCGCTGCGTGAAGAAGCGCAGGCGCTGGTCGACAACCTGCGGGAAAGTCAGCAGGTGGATGTTGATTGGCTCGAGGTCAATAACGTAAGCCGTCAAGCCGATACCACTGTGCCTCAATTGGTTGTTCAAGAAGCTTTCCGTATACCACGCCCGGCAGAGGGCGAAAGCGTCTATCGCACGGTTGAGTTGCCGCAAGGCGTTGCTGTGGTAGCGCTAGATAGCGTAAGCGTAGGTGAGGTTGACGAACAAATGGAGACGTTTGTTGCCCAAATGGCCGAGCAGTTGCGTGCACAATCGGTGTTGCAAGGGTTAATTGATGACTTGCGCAGCGATGCTGATATAGAGCGGTAGAATCGTCTAAGTTCTGAGTTGGAAACAGCAAGACAAAAAAGCCGATCTCACGATCGGCTTTTTAATGCGTAAAGGGTTAACGCTTAAAGCACTCTTAGGCATCAGGCAACTGCGTTAATGAAAACTGACGCAGTCGAGGCGCCGTGTGGTCACTGCGCTCGATAATAATATCCCAGCCATGCTGGGCATCCCAGTCGCCCAGCACATAACGTTTAGCCGGCACATCTTCTACCGTTAAGTCATGGACGTGGGGACGGTGGGTATGGCCATGAATCATGGTGGACACGCCGTGGCGCTCCATAACATGGATGACCTCCTGATGAGTGACATCCATGATCGCTTCAGTCTTATTAGCGTTAGCTTCGCCCGATTGCGCGCGCAAACTCTGGGCAAGTGCTACGCGCTGCTCCAAAGGTAGCGCCAGCATCTGTGACTGCCATTCAGGGTTACGCGACTGCTGGCGAAAAGCCATATAGGCTTCATCCCGAGTACACATGCTGTCGCCGTGCAATAGCACAACCGGTACGCCCTGAATCTCCACTTCCTCAATATCCGGCAGTAGAAAGGCCTGACAGGCATTAATAAAGCGCTCGCCGAGCAGAAAATCACGATTGCCATGCATTAAGTATACAGCGGTGCCATCGCTGCTAAGCTTGCGTAAACGCTTGATAACCTCTTGGGCAACGCCGCAAAGCGGGTGCGTATTGGCGTCGAGTAGATCATCGCCAATCCAGGCATCAAAAAGATCACCCAGAATATACAGCGCGTCGGCTCCTGGAGCGGTGTGCTCCAAATAACGATAAAACCCCTGGTTGATCGCTGGGGTATCGCTGCTCAGATGAAGATCGGCAACAAGCAGTGTGCGCATAAGGCTCCCCGCGTTATTCCGCGTCTTTAACGTACGCGCGCTCGATAATGACATCTTCAGAGGGTACGTCGGCGTGCATGCCGCGGCGGGTCGTCGCTACATTTTTAATTTCGTTGACCACATCCATGCCGTCAACGACTTCGCCAAATACCGCATAGCCCCAGCCCTGCAAACTTTTACCGCTGTGATCAAGAAAACTATTATCGCCCACATTGATAAAAAACTGGGCAGTCGCCGAGTGTGGGTCTTGGGTGCGAGCCATTGCCAGCGTGCCAATGGTGTTTTTCAAGCCGTTATCGGCTTCGTTGTCGATAGGGTCGCGGGTCGGTTTTTGCTCGAAGTCTTTATCGAAACCGCCGCCTTGCACCATAAAACCGTCAATTACCCGGTGAAACAGGGTGCCGTCGTAAAATCCGTCGCGAACATACTGCTCAAAATTCGCTGCGCTAATCGGCGCTTTCTCGTGGTTAAGGGCGATGGTGATGTCACCATGGTTGGTCTGTAATACGATCATAGATAAATTCCTGTTCAATAAAGGCGTTCGCCTTGGCGCTGTGCATCGGCGTCACGCTATAATAGCGGTTTTGCCCTGCACCGCGAAGGGCCATAGGCGTATCCTATGTTTTTACAGCGTTTTCACAGCATGTCTTCACGGCTCAGTACGCCATTCACCACGAGGTTATCAACACCATCATGACCAACGAGACCACCCCAGCGCCGAACTTCATTCGCAACCAAGTACGCGACGAAATCGAGGGCGGCCAGGTCACTAAAATCGTGACGCGCTTCCCCCCGGAGCCCAATGGCTTCCTGCATATCGGCCATGCGAAGTCGATCTGTCTAAATTTCGGGTTGGCGGAGCAACTGGGTGGCGAGTGTCATCTACGTTTTGACGACACCAACCCGGCCAAGGAAGAGCAGGCTTACATTGATGCGATCAAAGAAGACGTCAGTTGGCTAGGCTTTGAGTGGGCAGGCCCTGTGCGCTTTGCCTCCGACTATTTTGATCAGCTCTACGCCTGGGCGCAGCACTTAATGCGTGAAGGCAAAGCTTATGTCGACGACCTGTCACCGGATGAAATCCGTGAGTATCGCGGCACCCTGACGGCGCCGGGTAAGCCCAGCCCCTACCGTGAGCGCAGCGTCGAAGAGAACCTGGATTTGCTGGCGCGCATGCGTGAAGGTGAGTTTGGTGAAAGCAAAAAAGTGGTGCGCGCGAAGATTGATATGGCCTCACCCAATATCAATTTACGCGACCCGATTATCTATCGCATTCGCCACGCCAGCCATCACCAAACCGGTGATAAGTGGAAAATTTACCCCTCTTACGACTTTACCCATGGTCAGTCCGATGCCCTTGAGGGGATTACCCACTCCATCTGCACCCTGGAGTTTGAAGATCACCGCCCGCTCTATGAGTGGTTTTTAAATAATTTGCCGGTACCTGCGAAACCGCGCCAAATTGAGTTCGCGCGGCTGAATCTCGATTACACCCTGACTTCCAAGCGTAAGTTGAAGCTGCTGGTTGACGAGCAAATCGTAAATGGTTGGGATGATCCGCGTATGCCAACGATCTCCGGCATGCGTCGCCGTGGCTACACGCCAGCGTCAATTCGCAAGTTCTGCGAGATGATTGGGGTTACTCGCGCCGACGGTGGCCTGGTAGATATCGCCATGTTGACTCATGCGATTCGCTCGGATCTTGAAGACAATGCCCCGCGCGCCATGTGTGTTTTAAAACCACTGAAAGTAGTGCTCACTAACGTGCCGGAAGACCACGAAGAGGTGTACGAAGTGCCGGGGCACCCCGCCCGCGACGATATGACCATGCGTAAAGTGCCGTTTAGCCGCGAGCTGTATATTGATCAAGACGACTTTATGGAAGACGCGCCCAAAAAGTTCTTCCGCCTGGCCCCAGGTAAAGAAGTACGCCTGCGCAACAGCTACGTGATTCGCTGTGACGAAGTGATCAAAGACGCTGCCGGCGAAATCAGCGAACTGCACTGCTCGGTGGATTTCGATACCTTGGGTAAGAACCCCGAAGGGCGTAAGGTCAAAGGCGTTATTCACTGGGTTAGCGCTAGCCACGGAGTGCCGATGGAGGTGCGTCTGTACGACAACCTGTTCACCGTTGAACAGCCTGATCGCGATAAAGACGTCGACTTTCTGGAGCACCTGAATCCGCAGTCTTTGGTGGTCTGCCAGGCCATCGGTGAGCCAAGTCTTGCCGAGGCAACGCCGGAGTCGCGCTTCCAGTTCGAGCGCGTCGGTTACTTCTGTGCGGATCGCCATGACACAACGCCAGAGCATTTGGTGTTTAACCGTACCGTAGGCTTAAAAGATAGCTGGGCGAAAATCAAACAGAAGGGTTAAGGAAAACGTCATATGCATATTTACAATACGCTGACGCGTCGCAAAGAACCTTTCACCCCGTTAGTGGCGGGAAAAGTGAGCATGTATGTCTGCGGCATGACGGTGTATGACTACTGCCACCTGGGGCACGCCCGGGTCATGGTCGCCTTTGACGTTATCACTCGTTATTTTCGAGAGCGCGGCTATGACGTGAACTACGTGCGCAACATTACCGATATTGACGACAAGATCCTCAAGCGCGCCGACGAGAATGGTGAAAGTATCACTGCGCTGACTGAGCGCATGATCGATGCCATGCACGAAGACGAGCAGCGCCTGTTTGTTTTGCCGCCCAGTCATGAGCCCCGCGCTACCGGCCATATCGACGATATTGTAGCGATGATTGAAACGCTGATTGAGAAAGGTTTTGCCTACGCGGCAGATAACGGCGACGTCTACTACCGGGTTCGTAAATTTGCTGATTACGGCAAACTCAATAATCGTCAGCTCGACGATATGCGTGCAGGAAGCCGGGTCGATGTTGATGCGCATAAAGAAGACCCGCTCGATTTTGTGCTCTGGAAAGCGGCTAAACCAGGGGAGGCGCACTGGCCGTCCCCCTGGGGGGACGGGCGTCCAGGCTGGCACATTGAGTGCTCAGCAATGTCGACCTGCTGCTTGGGCGACACCTTCGATATTCATGGTGGCGGGCCAGATTTAACCTTTCCACACCATGAAAATGAGATCGCTCAATCAGAGGCGGCTACGGGGAAGACTTACGTCAACACCTGGATGCACGCAGGCGCCGTGCGGGTCAACCAGGAGAAAATGTCCAAGTCTTTGGGCAACTTCTTCACCATTCGGGACGTGCTGGCCGAGCACGACCCGGAAGTGGTGCGCTTTCTGCTGGTCGCCAGCCATTATCGTAGCCCGATTAACTACTCGGTTGACTCACTGACGGAGGCTAGAAAATCACTAACTAGGCTGTATACGTCGCTGGAAGGTCTTGAACTAAGCGCTTTAAATGATGTGAGCGGTGACGCATCGGCTTACCGTGAGCGCTTTACCCAGGTAATGGACGATGACTTCAATACTCCCGAAGCCCTGGCGGTGATGTTTGAGCTTGCTCGGGAGGTTAACCGCGCTAAACAGGAGCAGCCTGATGAAGCGGCCAAGCTCGCGGGCGAGTTAAAGCGGCTAGGCGCTATTTTGGGGCTGCTTCAGCAAACGCCGCAAACGTTCTTAAAAGGCACCCAGCAGCAGGGGATGCCGCTAACAGAGAGCGAGATCGAAGCCAAAATTGCTCATCGTGTAGCGGCTAAAGCCAATAAGGATTTTGCCCAGGCGGACGCGATCCGTGATGAGCTTGCTGCAATGGGAATTATTTTGAAAGACTCCCGGGAAGGTACGTCGTGGGTGTTTGAGGCTCCCTGAACGTTGAAGGCTTTTGTAGTGAAAAAGCTGAAGGCTCTTATACTGGTTAAGAGCCTCAGTGTTAAAAAGCCTACTTCAAAAGGAACTCCAAGATGCGCTTTTCAGCGAATGCTTTTACCGCCAAGTCCCTGCTCACTGCTTGCACCCTATCCGTTGCTGCTTTTTCTCAGGCCAGTGCCAATGAGCCTGTCGTAGTGTCATCCAAAATCGACACGGAAGGTTCGGTATTGGGCGAGCTGATTATTCAAACCCTAGAACGCCACGATATTGCCACGGAAAACCGTTTACAGCTGGGCGGCACTAGCGTTGTCCGCACGGCTTTAGAAGCCGGTGAGATCGACCTTTACCCAGAATACACCGGTAATGGTGCGTTCTTTTTCGATATGGCCGATAGCCCTGTATGGAATAATGCTGATAAGGCTTATGAAACCGTACGTGATCGTGATGCGAAGCAAGGCTTGATATGGCTGCAGCCTGCCAGTGCGAATAACACCTGGGCAATGAGCATCCGGGAAGATGTCGCCACTGAAAATGAGCTGGTGAGCCTAGACGATCTCGCCGCCTACTTGGCCGATGGCGGTGAATTCAAATTTGCTGCAAGTGCTGAATTTGTCGAGTCTGCCCAAGCACTGCCCGCGTTCCAGGAAGCCTACGGTTTTGAGCTCAGCAACGATCAACTGTTGGTGCTCTCCGGTGGCAATACCGCCGCTACTATGCAGGCCGCCGCCCAGCAGACCAGTGGTGTTAATGGCGCCATGACCTACGGCACGGACGGTGGCTTAAATGCGCTGGGGTTGGTGGTACTGGAAGACACTAAGGGTGTGCAGCCAGTGTATCAGCCTGCTCCCGTAGTGCGTGAAAGCGTACTGGAAACGTACCCAGAAATTGAAGCGCTGCTCAATGAGGTGTTTACCACTCTCGATTTAGTCACCCTGCAAACGCTCAATGCCGACGTCGCTGTTAACGGGCTGTCGCCATCCCAAGTGGCTAGCGACTACCTTGATACGCTTAATGATTAATGCCTGGTAATCTTATAAATTAACGCTAATGCTCGGGATAACTAATTAATGTCGTTAATGGATGCACTGCCTACCCCGCGTCTTCGTTGGGAGGGGCGGCACCCTAACATTGTGCTCGTTAGCTTTAGCTGTATCATGCTGGCCGCATTTTGGGCTTTTGACGTGGTTAGCATGGCCCCCAATCGGATTGTGTTGGGCACGGGACATGGCGCACTGGAGGCTTTTGGCTGGCCCGGCGCGCTATTGGTGACCCTGCTACTTTCTTGCATCGGTATTCTCGCTTGGCAACCGAGCCATCACCACTACCGGGCACTACTCGCGGCGGTAGTGGTCATACTGGCGCTGATGCCGGTGGGGTTGATGGCGAGCAGCTACTTATTGATTGACCCTGAGCTGCCTCAGGCGCGTCTAGGCTTAGGCGCGGCGTATTGGGTCGTGCTTTTTGTGCTGCTGCTGTGCTTAGTAGAACTGCGTTTGCGTTTAAACCTTGCGCGAATATGGCCCACGCTGTTGCTATGTGGTGTCGCGCTGGTGTGGTGGCTATTCGCGGCTTTTGGACTTGGGACACTCGCGCTCGTTCAAGAGTTTAGAGCGCGTGATCAACAATTTCTGAACGCCGTCGTCCAGCACATTAAGCTGGTAAGCCTCGCCGTTAGCGTCAGTATTGTGCTTGGGATGGCGCTCGCCATGTTGATGCGCCGCTATGCCCGGCTACAAAAAGGTACTTTTGCGCTACTCAATTTTCTCCAGACGATTCCCAGCCTGGCGCTATTCGGACTACTACTGGCGCCGCTGGCCTGGCTTGCCGCCAACGTGCCTGGGTTAGGCCAACTTGGCGTTAGCGGTATTGGCACAACGCCTGCCTTAATCGCATTGATCGCCTACAGCCTGCTACCCATTGTACGTAATACCTATACTGCGCTTGAACAAGTGAGTCCCGATACCCTCGAAGCCGCCAAAGGAATGGGCATGCGCGCCGGACAGCGGTTTTGGCAGGTGCGCTTGCCGCTGGCGTTGCCGGTGCTGTTGGAAGGGGTGCGGATTACCACTGTCCAGGCGATTGGGCTCACCGCTGTTGCCGCCCTGATCGGTGCAGGCGGGCTGGGCACCTTTATTTTTCAAGGCTTAGGTCAGGCCGCCATGGATATGGTGTTACTTGGCGCACTGCCGATTTTAATGCTGGCTCTGGTGGTGGATGCGGGCTTAGGTGCCTTGTCAGAAGCGCTGCGCCCCGGAGGAATAAGATGATTGAGCTGTCCCATGTATCCAAGCGGTTTGGAGATGAAGCTGCGGTGGACGATATTTCTCTAAGGGTGCCGAAGGGTAAATTCTGCGCCTTGGTGGGTACCTCGGGCTGTGGTAAATCGACCACGCTACGCATGATCAATCGCTTAATTGAGCACAGTGAAGGCGACATCATCCTTGATGGGCAGGCGATTGACGCCTATGACCCGGTGAAGCTGCGCCGTCGCATTGGCTATGTGATTCAACACACCGGGCTTTTTCCTCACTGGAACGTTGCGCGCAACATTGGCCTGGTGCCGCGGTTATTGAAGTGGTCAGCAGCCGATGTCCAGTCGCGGGTGGCGGAGTTAATGCATTTATTGGGTTTGCCGGTTGATGAGTTAGCGCATAAATATCCCCATCAGCTTTCCGGCGGGCAGGCGCAGCGGGTGGGGGTCGCGCGTGCCTTGGCGGCAGACCCGGATATTCTGTTGATGGATGAACCCTTCGGTGCGCTTGATCCTATCACCCGTGAAAAGCTGCAGGATGAGCTGGCCAAGATACAGGCGCGGTTGCACAAAACCGTGGTATTTGTGACCCACGATATGGATGAAGCGCTTAAGCTGGCGGATCACTTAGTCGTGATGCGTGAAGGTCGAATCGTGCAGCAAGGTTCCCCGCTGGCGCTCCTACAAAACCCCGCCGACCCGTTTGTCGAGTCGCTGTTGGGTGGTCTGGAAAGGGGGCTTAAACAAGCGGCGTTAACTCGGGTGAAAGATCACATGACCTCCATGGGGCCTACCTTGCCAGCGCATTCGCGCATCTCTGGGGTATTCTCACTGCGTCAGGCGCTCTCCATGATGCTGCGCGACCATACCGACCGGCTGACCGTCGTCGACCAGCACGATGTGCCGGTCGGCGAGCTGTCGTTGCGTAGAATTATCAAGGAGGCTCAACTGGATAATGGAAACCCCCGTGAGTAACTCCCTAAGCGTTGCCCAGCCCCACAAAAAAGCCCCGCAATGGCTGTGGCCATTGCTGTGGGGTGCGTTGCTACTGATTAGCATTATGGGCATGTCTGCTGCTGAACCGCTGTTTCGCTGGATAGAGCCCGAAGCACGCCACGTTATTTACGACCGCGCCGAGTTTTATGTTCTGCTAGGCCGTCATCTTTTCGTGGTCGGTATCGCCGCGGTCGTGACCATTATTGTGGGCGTAGCCGCTGGCATAGCGGTTACCCGCAGGTGGGGCAGTGATTTTCTACCGCTTGTGGCCCAACTGGCATCGCTGGGACAAACGTTTCCGCCAGTGGCTGTTTTAGCGCTGGCGGTACCCGTGCTGGGTTTTGGCACCTTACCTATTATTGTCGCCTTAATGCTCTACGGGCTACTGCCTATCGTGCGCAATACCCTTGCCGGTCTGCAGGGAGTGGAGGGCGATATTAAAATGGCTGCCCATGCCATGGGCATGACGCCAGCGCAAATCCTACGCCAAGTCGAACTGCCGCTGGCAGCACCGGTCATTTTTGCGGGCATCCGTACGTCGGTGACGATTAATATTGCTACCGCAGCGCTCGGCGCGACCGTAGGCGCCAGTAACCTCGGCGACCCGATTATCTCCGGCATCGTCAACGGCAATATGGCCTATGTGGTTCAGGGGGCGCTGTCCATTGCACTGTTGGCCCTGACGATCGATAGCCTGTTTGAACTGCTGCAGCGTCAACTACGTTCGCGTATCTCTGATTGCTAATCTCCGTGTTTTAACGTCTTCGTGTTTTAACGTCTCTGCGTCTTAAGTAGCATCCCTAAAGTTCTTGTGCTGCGGTACTGTTCCAAATGTTGTAGCAGCTAGATGTTGCGTTGGCTTATGACAGATAAATCCACTGGCATAAACGGTCAATACCAACAACACTGCCCTCAAAAGGGGTAAAACAAGGACAATAATGATGACACAGTACGTACACCAGCCGGACTTCATGACCGGCGATGAATTTTCGATTCCCACCTTTAGCCTGCTTAACCCCGAAGGTGAGCTGCATAGCGGCGCCGTTGAGCCTAAGCTTGAACGTGATCACGCCAGACGTATCTATCAGGCGATGCTGGCCACGCGTATTCTTGATGAACGCATGATGGCGGCTCAGCGCCAGGGGCGGTTGAGCTTTTACATGCAGTGTACCGGCGAAGAAGCCGCTGTGGTGGGCGCCACCGCCGCACTTAATGACGCCGATATGATCATGGCGCAGTACCGTGAGCAGGGCGCTTTGATGTATCGCGGCTTCTCCATCGACGAATTTATGAATCAGCTGTTTGGCAACGAGCTCGACTACGGCAAAGGCCGCCAAATGCCGATCCACTATGGGTCGCGTAAGCTGCACTACATGACCATCTCGTCTCCCTTGGCTACCCAAATTCCCCAGGCGACCGGGTATGCCTATGGGCAAAAGCTCGCAGGTCAAGGCCACTGCACGTTAACCTTTTTTGGTGAAGGCGCGGCCTCCGAGGGTGATTTTCACGCCGCGCTGAATATGGCCTCGGTACACCAAGTGCCGGTGATTTTTTTCTGCCGTAACAATGGCTACGCCATTTCTACACCCTCTTCCGAGCAGTTTGCAGCGGATGGTATCGCCCCGCGCGCCTTTGGCTACCATATGCACGTGATTCGGGTAGACGGTAACGACGTACTGGCAGTCTATGAAGCGACCCGCCAGGCACGCAAAATTGCCGTTGAGCAAAATCAGCCGGTATTGATTGAGGCCATGAGCTATCGCCTTGCCGCGCACTCATCTTCCGACGATCCTTCTGGCTATCGCTCGAAAGATGAGGAGGAGGTGTGGCGCGCGAAAGATCCACTGCTGCGGCTGCAAAAATGGTTGTTGAAAAAGCAGTGGTGGAGCGAAGAGGAGGAGGCGTCCCAGCAGGAAACCCTGCGCCGTGAAGTGCTGGAAACCATGAAGCGTGCAGAAAAGCGCTCATCGCCGCCGCTAGAGAGTCTGATCAGCGATGTATATGCCGATATCACCCCAGCGTTGCAGCGCCAATTCGATCAGTTAAAACAGCATATTCGCCGCTATCCTGAGGCTTACCCCCGTGGGGCAAAGTCGTTGGACTTGGATGTAGGTACCGACACTGATACCCAGGGAGAGGCGTAACATGGCCACAATGAATATGCTCCAGGCGATCAATAACGCGCTGGATATCGCCATGGCAGAGGATGAAAAAGTTATCTGCTTCGGGGAAGACGTGGGTATTTTTGGTGGCGTATTTCGGGCCACCAGTCACTTGCAAGAGAAGTACGGCAAAGCGCGCTGTTTTAATACACCGCTGGTTGAGCAGGGCATTATCGGTTTTGCCAATGGCTTGGCGGCGCAAGGTTCGGTGCCCGTGGCCGAGATTCAATTCGCCGACTATATCTTTCCGGCCTTTGACCAAATCGTTAATGAAACCGCCAAATTTCGCTATCGCTCCGGGGATCTGTTTAATGTCGGCGGGCTGACTATTCGTACCCCTTACGGTGGCGGTATTGCTGGCGGCCTTTATCACTCCCAATCTCCAGAGGCCTATTTTACCCATACGCCGGGCCTGAAAGTTGTAGTGCCACGCAACCCCTATCAGGCCAAAGGGCTGCTGCTCGCAGCTATTCGCGACCCGGATCCGGTGCTGTTTCTGGAGCCCAAACGCCTCTACCGCGCTGCGGTAGGCGAGGTGCCCGAAGAGGATTACCAGCTACCCATTGGTGAAGCTGAAATCACCAAAGAGGGCACGGATATCACCGTGGTGGGATGGGGCGCCCAGATGGAGGTGATCGGCAAAGCGGTTGAGTTAGCCGAAGAGCAGGGCATTGCCTGTGAAGTGATCGACCTGCGCTCGCTGCTGCCCTGGGATGCGGATACGGTGGCTGAGTCGGTGCTGAAAACCGGTCGGCTGGTGGTGAGCCATGAAGCCCCCTTAACTGGCGGCTTTGCCGGTGAAATTGCGGCCACTATTCAAGAGCGTTGTTTTCTCTACCTGGAATCGCCCATTGCCCGGGTGACGGGGCTGGATACGCCTTTTCCGTTGGTGCTGGAAAAAGAGTATCTGCCTGATCACCTGAAGATTTTTGAAGCGATTCGCGAAAGCGTCAACTTTTAGAGGCCATTAATGCCTAAGTGCGTATGGGGAGAAAAACAATGAGCGATTTTTTACTGCCGGATATTGGCGAAGGCATTGTCGAGTGCGAAGTAGTCGAGTGGCGCGTCGCTGAGGGCGATCACATTGAAGAAGACCAGCCTATCGTTGAAGTCATGACCGATAAGGCGCTAGTCGAGATTACCGCACCTGAAACCGGTGTTGTGACCAAGCTGTATGTGGCCCAGGGGCAAATTGCCAAAGTGCATGCGCCGCTGTATGCCTACCGGGTAGAGGGGGAGAACCAGGCCGCGTCAGAAGCTGAAGAATCGGCTGCCAGCGAAAAGCCGAATGAGAGGGAGGCAGAACTGCCCACCGCTAAAGGCACTGCGGATGCTGGCCTAATATATGACAAGGTTCCCGCCAGCCCTGCCGTTAGGCGCCTAGTGCGTGAACACTCTTTGCAGCTCACGGAGATCGCGGGTAGTGGTAAAGATGGTCGGGTGCTGAAAGAGGATGTGCTAACGCATCTTGATCAAGCTTCGCAAGCAACGATCCCATCCAGCCAAGCAGCGAATAAACGCCAAGCCGAAGACAGCGCGCCCAGGGTAGAACCACTGCGCGGCATACGCGCGGTGATGGCCAAACGCATGGTGGAAGCGGCGAGCACGATTCCCCATTTCCACTATGGCGAAGAGATCGACGTGACCGCACTGCTGGCGCTGCGGGAACGCCTAAAGCCATTGGCCGAGGCCCAGGGCGAGCGGCTGACGCTTATGCCGTTCTTTATGAAAGCCATGGCATTAGCGGTAGCGAAAGAGCCTATCGTTAACGCCCAGCTAAATGCGGCGGGCAATGAACTGCTCTACTACCCACAGTGTAATATTGGCATGGCGGTGGATAGCAAAGCGGGCTTGATGGTGCCCAATGTTAAAAACGTTGAGCGCTTAACGCTGCTAGAGATTGCCCGAGAGGTCGGGCGATTAACCACGTTGGCACGGGAAGGGCGAGTTGATCAGGCGGATCTGAAAGGCGGCACCATCAGCATTTCTAATATTGGCGCGCTGGGCGGTACCTACGCTGCGCCGATCATTAATGCCCCGGAAGCGGCCATTGTGGCGATTGGTAAAACCCAGTGGCTGCCACGCTTTGATGAACAAGGTGCTGTGCAGAGGCGCGCTATCATGACGATCACCTGGGCGGGCGATCATCGCTTTATCGACGGCGGCACCATCGCACGCTTTTGCAATACCTGGAAAGGCTTTCTAGAGGCGCCGGACAGCATGCTGCTCCATTTGGCATAGCCCTTGAAAAAGCCCTTGAAAAAGCCCTTGGAAACTAAATGATCTCTCAGGCGCCGCTTCAGCAGTTCTATATACCCGAAGAGCAGTCGGTCTACCTGCTGAGTCATCACGATGCCCGCAAGCTGAAAGACTGGGTGGCGCTGTGTCAGGCGCAGCTCACCCAGTTGGGTTATCAAGGCATTGAGTTAATTGGCAAGGGCGCTTACGGCTTTGTATTTGCCGGAAGCACCGTCCACCATGGCGCTACCGCCCACTACGTGTTTAAGTTCTCGCGCATTACCCTACCTACCCATTTACAGGAGCGCCTCGAAGAGGAGGCGTTTATGCTCGATCAGGTATCGCACCCGCGCATACCTGGCCTGATCGCCTACCAGCGCTCCCGGGGCCAATCCATTTTAGTCATGGAGCGTGCTCCCGGCTGGAATTTAGAGCAGGTATCGCTTAAGCAGGGGCGCTTATCGCCTCGGCTAATCGTGCGTATCGCCGCCCAGCTGGCTGATATTCTGGCCGCTCTTAGGCGTGAGTCGGGGCCCCAGGCTCGTCCAGTCGTGCATGGTGATATCAAGCCTTCAAACTTAGTGTATGACAGCGAACACGAATCTATTGCGCTAATCGACTGGGGCTCATCGGTATTTGCTCAGCTAGATGCGCAGTTGCAGTTTGTGGGCGCCAATGTGATGGAGCTGATGTCCGATAATCTGCAGCAGACCAATGCCCGCCTGGGCGATGTTTATTTTATCGGCGAAGAGCAGTTAAACGGCGCACTATCGTCGCCCCGGTTTGATGAGCAGGGCGTAGCCGGGACACTGTATGCGCTGGCGTCGGCCCAATCCTGTCGCTTTGGTCATCGGGCCATCCCTGCTACCTCGCTGGGCTTGCCCATGGAGTTTGCCCGCACCTTGGATGGCATGCTCGACCCCGATCCACAGGTAAGGCGCAAAGCGGGGGACTACTTTGTGCAAAGCATGTCGCGTATGGCCAGGGTGGTGATGATTGATCTGCCCTCTGGTGTGCATGTGCCCTTAGTGCCGGTCTGGGGTCGACCTGCTGAGCAGGAGATTGATACGGTCGTGTATAGCTCACGCAAAGCCTTTCTGCGTGAGGCGAATGCTCAAGAAACCCTAAATGACGTTAATGATGTGCAACTAGACCGCTACTACAAGCAGTTTATGCAGGGGATGGGGGAAACCGAAAAAGCCTTTTTGGCGTCGGTAAGCCGACTGGGGAAATATCCGGTGGTGGGCGGCCTGGCGGTTCGCTGGGAGCGGGAAGGGGTATATATTGACTCGTCGTTAAACTTGCACGACCCGGCACTCAAGCCTGCTTTTATCGAGGCGGTGAATAATATGGTGCACCTGGCGCGGGCGATTCATCGTCAGGGCGTGTTTAAAAGCTGCCTGTTTAATGCCCGCCAAACACTGCACTTAGAGCGTGCTTCAGTGGATGACGCCTTTGTCAGCGAGCCGAATATGGCGATCAGCTACGAGTTGAGCGCAGTACCGGAGCTTGAAGATCGCACCCGTCAGCACAGCTACTTCGAAGATGGCCCCGACCCAGAAGAACTATTGGTGCTGCCCGAGGCGATTATGCATGTGCTGCAGCAGCTCAATGACATTCACCATACCGGCATGATCATTTTTGAGGCGTTGCCCCAGCACCTTAAAATACATAGCTACTACCGCCTGCTGGATCCTGATCGAGAGAACGAATTTCGCACGCTGCTGGCGAGTATTCTCGCCTCAGTAGACCAAATAGAGGGCCTAGGCGTTTCGGGCTACATGAAAATGCCCTACAAGGACACCCGCTACTTTACCCACCTGGCAAGCCAGCCAGAGCGCTACTACCCCCGCGACCCACGAGAGTATGCGAAAAAATTAACAGAACAGTAAAAGCACCCTCTATTTCTGCTCTGAGCTGTTAATCGCATCCGCCTGATCCGTCAACCACGCTGTCAGCTGTTCAGTGAGCTCGTCGCTGGCGCTGCCAAACGCATCCACCACGTTGTCAATAGCGACGCTGCTCGCTTGAGCGCTGGTGGTGAAGGTTTGAGTGGCAATAGACGTGCGGTTTTGGGCGCTGACGAGCTGTACATCGAGCTGTACTTTCACCGTGGGCGGCTGGGTCACATAATCGCTCTGGAAGTGGCGTAGTTCGCTGAGTAGTAGAAGCTCAGAAGGCAGGCTGTCGCTTCCCACACTGGCAAAGAGGCGACTCTGCTGTAACCCTGAGATCAAGCGCGTCTGGAGTAAGTCGGGGGCATTCTCCTGCCAGCGGGCGCCTTCATACACATTAACGGTATTGCCCTCGGGGTAGACCACAATGCGGTTGCTGCTGAGTAAATGGCCCGCTTGTGGGGCAGCCACCGCGAGACGTTGTCTGATCGTCAGCGAATTGGATGAGGGGGTAACTGGCTGTATATCGGCGCTGGGCAAACGATACAGCGTCGCTGGCTCACTTTCGGGCAATATTGAACAGCCACTACTCATTAGCAGTACGGCAGTAACGCAGACAACAGAAACGAAAGCAGCGGGGCGTAACTTCATGGGCTGAACTCCTCTACCTGATCACGACCGAGGAAAAAGTCTGTTGGGCTCTCCTCTAGCTGGCGGGTGATACGATCCAGTGTTGCGAGCGTGGATCGCAGGGACGCGAGCGCCGGGGCAATATCTTGCGCACCCTTTAAGCTGCCTTCGATGGCCCCAGCGTTAGTCTCCACTAACTGCTCGATGCGCTGTGCCGCACGTGCCACATCGCTGCTCGCATCGGCAGCGCGCTGCATCACTATTTGGCCATCCTGACGCAGCAACTGTGTTGCTTCCTGGCTAAGTGCATCGATGCTGCTAAGCGTAGTCGTCGCCTGGCGAGTCGCCTCGCCGAAAAGCGCCATATTTTGGTCTAGAGCATCCTGCTGGGTAGCAATCATTTCAGTGATCTGAGCAATATTGGTTAAAATACTGCCTGCCTGCTCACGGTTATTTTCATCAAACAGTTCGTTAACGTTTTGCAGAATTGAATTGATGTTTTCGATCATATCTTCGCCCTCATCAAACAGCGTGGCGATGGGCGAAGGGTCTGCGTTTATAAACGGCGCTTCGGTATCGGATTGGTCAATGAGTAGTGGGGCTTCAGGGGTACCCCCGTGGAGCTGAACGGACATGCTCCCGGTGATGCTAGCAAAGGCGAGCTTTGCTCGGGTGTCTGTTTTAATTGGCGCGTCATCGTAGACGCGAATATTGGCAATCACTTGCCGAGGATCGTCGGGATTGAGGTTGAGCTCGGTGACGTCCCCCACCTCAATACCGTTATATTGCACACGGCTGCCGACAGATAAACCGCTCACGCTGCGCTCAAATAGAATACGGTAAGGCTGATAACTACGTTCGCCTGCTGCATAGCTCATCCATAGCGCAAACAGCAGTGCCGCAGCGGCGGTGCTCAGCGTGAATAAACCGATTAACACGTGATGCGCGCGGGTTTCCATCTACCCTCACTCCTGTCTGTAAGCATTCGTTGAAGAGGCAGTATTAGCACTTTGCGCGGCTCGACCACGCGGCCCGTGAAAGTAATCTTGAACCCATTCATCATTGGTTTCCGCAACCTTGTCGATGGTATCCACCACCAACACATGCTGCTGCGAGAGTACGGCTACCCGGTCGCAGGCGGCGTAAAGTGTATCCAGGTCGTGGGTGACCAGAAAAACGCTGAAACCCAGCGCATCGCGAAGCGTGACCAGCAACTGATCGAAGGCTGCTGCGCCGATCGGGTCAAGTCCCGCCGTGGGTTCATCAAGAAATAGAATGTCGGGATCAAGGGCTAAAGCCCGGGCTAGCGCCGCGCGTTTAACCATGCCGCCAGATAGCGATTCAGGAAACTGCAGCGCCGCCTGAGGTGGTAAACCGACCAGCGAGAGCTTTATTCTGGCCAGATGTTCAGCATCTTCGCGGGGTAGCTTGGCATGCTCAATCAGCGTTAAGGCAATATTTTCTTGCAGGTTCAGCGAACTAAACAGGGCTCCGCGCTGAAACAGCACACCAAAACGCCGCTCTATTTGACTGCGCTGTTTGTCGTTTAGCTCATTAAGCGTATGGCCAAGTACCTCGACCGTGCCGCCATTGGGGCGCTTCAAACCAACGATACTGCGCAAAAGCACTGATTTACCGGTACCTGAACCACCTACAACGCCGAGAATTTCCCCGCGGTTAAGGGTTAGATCCAAATTGTCGTGAACGACAACGGAGCCGAAACGGTTAATCAGTCCCCTCACTTTAATGACCGGTTGGGTGGTTTGCTTGATTGGTTTATCTGAATCGCTCACCAGCCCATCTCCATAAAGAACAGCGCGGCGACCGCATCGATCAGAATCACCATAAAAATCGACTGAACGACGCTCGAAGTGGTGTGTTCGCCCACCGACTGCGCACTGCCGCTGACCTTAAAACCTTCAAGACAACCAATAACGGCGATCACAAAGGCAAACACCGGTGCTTTGCTAAGTCCTACTAAAAAATGCGTCACCGACACATCTTTTTGCAGCGTGATCATAAACTGGGTAAGTGAAATATCCAGTGACAGGGAAGTGACCATAGCGCCACCGGCCAAGCCGCTGAGCATCCCCACAAAGGCGAGCATGGGCAGGCTAATTAACATCGCCATTACCCGTGGAAGCACCAAAAGCTCGATAGGGTCTAGCCCTTGAGCCTGGAGGGCATCGATCTCTTCGTTGGATTTCATGGCGCCAATTTGAGCGGTAAAGGCGCTGGCGGTTCGCCCCGCTAATAGAATCGCGGCCAGCAGAACGCCGAACTCGCGTAAGAATGAGAACGCTACAAGATCTATGGTATAAATCGTCGCGCCAAAGTCTTGCAACACAGTGGCCCCAAGGAAGGCGACGACGGCACCCACCATAAAGGTAAGAAGGGCGACGATAGGTACTGCATTAAGGCCGCTCTGCTGAATGTGGGCGACAGTGGCCGTTAAGCGCCAGCGGCGAGGCCGCAATGCCAGATGGAAGAGGGTAGCAATGACCAAGCCAATAAACGCAAGCAGTTGGCGCTGTTGAGACCAAAGCCCCACCATTTGCAGACCAACGCTGGCAAGTGCTTGATTAATCCGTGAGTGGGAGGGTTGAGCTACGTCGAGCGGCGCGTTCATGGCCTCAGCAATGCGGATCAGTAACGCTTGCTGCTCTTTCGGCAGTTCGGCTGCCCATTCGGCGACCGATGTGGCTTTTTCAACACCAATCAGTTCAATAATCAGTACGGCACCCGCTGTATCTAGCCGAGTGATCGCGTCTAAGGAAACAGTTTCATGTGTTAACTGGCCAATATCACTCTGGGCAAGCGCTGATTTAATATCGCGATAATGGGCAAGCGTCCACTCGCCTTGCAGCGCTACTGTTTGATCGTGACGCGCTATCCATTCGCTTGGCATCCTAGCTCCTTGGCGCTCTTGGTATCGATGCGCTTGTTAAGCAGCCTATGATGCATTCAAACGGGCGTTAGTTAAAGACCTCCTAGGTCTAAGCTATTGAGCAGAATGGCTCCTGGGTGCCAACTCTTGCTTGATCTGGTTAGCAACGTCTTTGAGCCTTGGGCCTAGATTGTTGACCAAGCGGTCATGATCCAAACGTAGGCTGGAGCCACCGCAGTTAATGGCCATGACCTCGGCGCCATCTTCCAAAATTAGTGGCATGGCTACCGCACTAATATCGCGCTGCCAATCCTGTTCTGAAAGGCAAAAACCATACTGCGCATAGTCTTTAAGGCTCTGTTGAATGCCCGCTTCATATTGAGGCCAGTCGTCACCGTACTCGCTGGCCAATTCCTGAAGCACCTGCTGACGTCGTTCATCGGACAAGCCGCATAGCCAGGCGCGACCAATGGCGGAGGTGACGATTGGTAGTCGTGAACCGGTGTCCAGGCGAATAATGAGTGGGCCATGGCCGTGACAAGTTTCAAGATAGACCATATCGCTGCGGTCAGCGCCGCCTAAACTAACGTTGCAGTCGGTGGCATCGGCGAATTTCTGCAGGTGCGGGCGGGCAATTTCACGAATGCCCATATTGGCGAGAAAGCGGTAACCCAACGCCAAAACGCCGGGGCCTAGGCGATACTTCTCTAAATGCGTGTTGTGCTGCAAATAGCCAAGCTGGGTAAGGGTGTAGGTCAACCGTGAGACCGTTGGGCGGGGGATATTGGTACGATTGGAGAGCTCGGCATTGCCTAAATACTCTTCACCCGTGCCAAAGGCGCGCAGCAATTCTAAACCGCGCGCTAGCGCGGTCACAAAGTTACGATCTTTCCCTGGCAACTGCGGGTCGTCAGCATCAGTGTCGGTGGGGTGCATTTAGTATCCCAACAGTAAGTGGCTTATAGCGCCTAGTATCGCATATCTACTTAGGCGCAGCTTTCATACCTATCAACGAAAAGGTGTTGATTATAAAACTATCTTATCCATCTAGACGCTCAATAATCGTGGCAATGCCCTGACCGACGCCGATGCACATGGTGACCAGCGCGTAGCGTCCACCGGTGGCTTCAAGCTGGCGTAGGGCGGTCAACGCCAATCGCGCCCCTGAAGCCCCTAGTGGATGGCCAATAGCGATTGCACCGCCGTTGGCGTTTAAGCGAGGATCGTCGACGGAAAGCCCCAACTGCTGCACACAGCCGAGTACCTGAACGGCAAACGCCTCGTTAATTTCGATCACATCCATTTGTTCAAGCGTGAGCCCAGCACGGGCAAGGGCCTTTTGCGAAGCGGGTACTGGGCCCAGGCCCATCACGCGCGGGGCCACGCCGGCAACGGCGCTGGCGACAATGCGTGCACGCGGCGTTAGGCCAACCCGTTCACCGGCAGCTTTAGTGCCTACAATTAGGGCGGCGGCGCCGTCGTTAAGGCCTGAGGCGTTGCCTGCGGTCACCACGCCGTTCTCAAATAATGCGCCTAACTTGGCCAGCTTATCTTCCGTACTTTGTGGGCGTGGATGCTCGTCTTTATCTACCAATAGCGGTGGCTGCTTGCGCCCTTGAGGAACCTCTACGCCAAACATCTCGCCGTCGTAGAAACCGGCGGCAAGCGATTTCGCATAGCGCGCCTGGGAGCGGGCGGCAAATGCATCGCTGGCATCGCGGCCAATATTCAGGTCGTGGGCAATGTTATCGGCGGTTTCCGGCATGCTGTGGCTGCCGTACTCTTTGGCAATCCAGGGGTTGGGAAAGCGTGAGCCGATCACCGTATCGTACATTGGTTGGTTACGAGCGTAGGGGGTGTCTGCCTTGCCAAGTACATAGGGCGCACGGGACATAGACTCTACGCCACCGGCTAGAAATAGCTCGCCTTCGCCGAGTCGAGCTGCCCGTGCGGCGTCCATCATCGCCGCTAAGCCGCTGCCACACAGACGGTTGATGGTTTGCCCGGCGACTTCAATAGGAAGGCCTGCTAACAGCGCACCGTGGCGGGCCACGTTACGGGAGTCTTCGCCTGCCTGGTTGGTGCAGCCTGCTAATACCTCTTCATAGCTTTCCGGCGCAAAGGGGTTGCGGGCTACCAGCGCTTTAAGCGTTAGGCCCAACAGTTCATCAGGGCGGATAGCCGCCAAGCTGCCGCCGTGGCGGCTAAAAGGGGTGCGTAAACCGTCGTAAATATAGGCGTCTGGCATGATTGTTTTCCTGTTGTTGTTAAGTTGTAGTTAAGCAGTCGTTAGCGATATTTGCAGGGCGGCATGGCGGCGTAGCCATGGGCTAGGGCGGTAACGTGGGTCACCGGTGGCCTCAAGCAGGTTGCTCAGTATCGTCATAATGCGCGTGGCGCCGTAGTGATCACCCATGCACAGCGGGCCGAAGGGGTATCCCAAACCTAGCTCAACTGCGCGGTCGATAGTGGCGGGTTCCGCGACGCTTTGCTGGGCAATATCGGCCCCTACGTTGACGATGCAGGCAATCACCCGCTGGAGAACGAAGCCGTTGCTGTCTTGAAGCGTGCTCACCGGGGTGCCGTCATGGTTGAGTAGACTTTGCGCGGATTGAATAAAAGTGTGCTGAGTTATCGGCGTGGCCATCAGGCTGCGGCGTTTATCTAGCCCAGCGAGCATATCTACAGCCACGCACTGTTTGGCGTCTAACCCCTGGCGCAGTGCGCAGCTGGTAGCGTCTTCGCCAAAAGGCGTTAGCAGGCAGAGCGCTTGCCCAGTGGGATGTGTACCGCTCTCTAATGGCCAGCCCGCCGTGTTGACCAATTCAACGAGCGCTGCGGCGGACTCGGGGTCGTCTTGGCTGATCCACACCGGGCAAGGAGACACCGCAGCAATATCCGGCTCATCCGGCATTTGTTGCTTGCCTTCCACATAACGGTAAAAGCCTTCGCCGGTTTTACGACCCAGCAAACCTGCAGCCAAACGTTGCCGGGTCAGTGGGGATGGGCGAAAACGCGCCTCTTCATAATACTGATGATAAACCGACTCCATCACGGCGTGGGAGACATCGAGCCCGGTCAGATCCAACAGGGTGAAGGGCCCCATTTTGAACCCACCTTGATCAACCATAATGCGATCAATGGTGGCTGGATCAGCAACGCTTTCGCCTAAAATTCGCAGCGCTTCGGTGCCGAAGGCGCGTCCGGCATGATTGACCAGAAATCCCGGAGTATCGGTGGCCTGAGCGGTAAAGTGGCCCATGGCGTTGCCCAGAGCACTGACCCGATGGGTAACCTCATCAGCGGTTCGTAAACCAGGAATAACCTCGGCGATCTTCATCAACGGCACGGGGTTAAAAAAGTGGAAACCAATCACTCGCTCAGGGTGTTGGCAGCTAGCGGCAATGGCGGTCACCGAAAGCGATGAAGTATTGGTCGCTAGCACCGTCTGCTGGCTGACGATCGCTTCTAAATCGCTGAACAGGCTCTGCTTAGCCTCAAGCTTCTCAATAATCGCTTCGACTACGATATCACAAGGGGCGAGGGCGGCTAGCTCGCTCGCCTCAATCAACCGCTCACTATACTGCTGCGCCTGTTCCGTAGTAATTCGCTGCTTTTCAGAGCTGCGTTGCCACAGGCCGTTAATAAACGTTTTGGCTTCTGTTACAGCACCCTCCTTTACATCGAACAGCATGACCTTTAGGCCTGCCTGGGCAGCCAACTGAGCAATGCCACGACCCATGGCGCCCGTGCCGACAATGCCAAGCGTAGTGAAGGGGGAAGGTGTTGATTCGCTAGCCATACGCCAAATCCTCTCTGCAAGTGAGTGCTTTATAGATTTTGATTCTGCATTGCAGAATAGTGTTTCAATTATTGACTGCCATCCTAGGCTATGCAAAAGTGCCTGACAAGAATAGTGGACAATAGTTTTGCTATGCAAAACGAGTACATTGTCCAGGCTAGCGCTACCTCATAATGATAAAACGCTAACGATAAAAACTACGTTGCCACCAGGAGCCGTCATGATCCGCGATCCCGAACTGATCAACCAGCTTGTCGATACGATTGCCCGCTTTGTCCGCGAGCGCCTAATTCCAAATGAAGCGCGTCTGGCAGAGGAAGATGCGGTGCCCCCGGAAATTCTCGCGGAAATGAAAGAGATGGGGCTATTTGGGTTATCGATTCCTGAAGAGTACGGCGGTCTGGGGCTAACCATGGAAGAAGAGGCGTTAGTGGCGATGGAAATTGGTAAAACGTCGCCCGCCTTTCGCTCGGTGTTTGGTACCAACAACGGTATTGGTGCCCAGGGTATTTTGATTGATGGCACTGACGAGCAGAAGGCCAAGTATGTTCCGCGGCTGGCCACGGGTGAGATTCTTAGCTCGTTCTGCTTAACCGAGCCGGATTCAGGCTCTGACGCGGCCAGCCTGCGCACGACCGCGGTGCGCGACGGCGACCACTATATTTTGAACGGCACCAAACGCTATATCACCAACGGCCCAGAAGCTGACCTGTTTACCGTAATGGCGCGCACTGATCCGAATAATAAAGGTGCGGGGGGTATTTCTGCGTTTATTGTTGAAGGCGACACCCCCGGTTTAGTGCGCGGTGCAGCGGATAACAAAATGGGCCAAAAGGGCGCTCACACCTGCGATATAATTTTTGATAACTGCCGGGTGCCCGCCGAAAATATCATTGGCGGCAAAGAGGGCCAAGGCTTTAAAACCGCTATGAAGGTTTTAGACCGCGGGCGGCTGCATATCTCCGCTGTCTGCGTCGGCGTGGCTGAGCGCTTAGTGGAAGAGTCATTGCGCTACACCATGGAGCGTAAGCAGTTTGGTGCTGCCCTTGCCGAGCACCAGTTGATTCAAGCCATGCTGGCCGATAGCAAAACCGAGGCCTATGCAGGCAAAACCATGGTGATGGATGCCGCAAGACGCAAAGACGACGGTGAAAATGTCTCGACGCTGGCTTCCTGCTGCAAACTGTTCTGCGCTGAGATGGTGGGGCGCGTGGCTGACCGTGCAGTGCAGGTTCACGGCGGCGCGGGCTATATGTCTGAGTACGCGGTGGAGCGCTTCTACCGTGATGTACGGCTATTCCGCATTTACGAAGGCACTACCCAAATTCAGCAAATCGTGATTGCCCGGAATATGGTGCGGGAGGCGTCCTAATGGCTTTGTCGGTACCTTACCAAGCGCCGGACGAGAATATTTTTGGCCGTCTCGCCAGCGAACTCGTGGCTGAGCTCCCCGAGCGGCTTAGCACCCGCGTGATTGAAAACGCTAAGCGCCTTGGCGACCAACCCGCCATTGTTGATGGCAGTGTGCGTTGGAACTATGTGGAACTGGCTGAAGAAATACACGCCGCCTGTGACTGGTTAAGTACGTTGGATATTCGCCCCGGTGACCGGATTATGACGGTAAGCGAAAACTGTCGGGCACTGGTTGTGCTGCTGCTGGCCGCCAGCGAGATGGATGTCTGGGTGGCGATTGTGAATTCACGTCTCTCAGCCCAGGAAGTCGATCTGATCCAGGGCAACTGCCTTCCCCGGCGGGTGTTCTATACCTGCGATGCGTCACCGGAAGCGTGCCACCACGCCGAGCGACATGCCGCCGACCGCTATCAGCACCCCCAACTGGGCGGGCTGGCGATTTCACCGCTGTACGAAACTGAGCCCGAGCCGGTTTGCGCCAGCGGTGCCGAGCAGGTGGCCGCAATGATTTATACCTCGGGCACCACAGGCACGCCTAAAGGCGTCATGCTGACCCATCGTGGCATTCTCTATATCGCCTCGATCTCCGGGGGCATGCGCCACCTGAGCGAAGGTCAGCGAGTATATGGCGTACTGCCCATGTCTCATGTGTTTGGCCTCTCTTCTGTATGTATGGGATCGCTGTATAACGGTGCCTGCCTATATACCGTGCCGCGTTTTGATGCCGGGCATATGCTGGATACATTAAAGCAGGAGCGTATTACCGTGCTCCAGGGCGTGCCTGCGATGTATGCCCGGGCGTTAGAGTTTTTAAAACGCGAGCAGCGCACCCTGGAAGCGCCTGAGCTGATTTACATGTCTGCGGGTGGTTCGCCGTTAGACAGCGACACCAAGGTGCGGGTGGAAGCAGCCTTCGGCCTTACGCTACACAATGGCTACGGATTAACCGAGGCGAGTCCCACCATCAGCCAAACGCGCATTGATGATCGCCACGCCAATAGTACCGTTGGCCGAGTGCTCCCCCTGTTGGAGTATCGTCTGGAGCCGCTGAGTGATAGCGGTACTTCCGACCAGCCCGGTGATGAAGTAGGTGAGCTATGGGTGCGCGGTCCCAATATTATGAAAGGCTACTTTCGCCAACCGGAAGCTACCCGTATCACCCTGACCGAAGATGGTTGGCTTAATACCGGTGACATTGCCAAGCTCGATCACGATGATCAACTGTATATCGTTGGGCGTAGTAAAGAACTGATAATCCGCTCGGGCTTCAATATCTACCCACCTGACGTGGAAGCGGTGATCAACGAGCACCCGGCAGTCACGCTAACCGCTGTGGTAGGACGTCAAATTGCCGGAAACGAAGAAGTCGTGGCCTTTGTGCAGTGCGAGCCAGGCATTGAGGTTGATCTGGCGGAGCTCAAAGCGTTTATCGCCGAGCGCCTGGCGCCTTACAAACGGCCCACGCAAATTGTTCTGATGGATACGCTGCCTTCCACTGCCAGTGGCAAAATTCTCAAGGGACGGTTGCGTGACTTGGCGCAGCAGGAGAGCGCCTCATGAACTCTTCGCAAATACATACGCCAGATACGTCTCAACAAGCCCTCATGGGCTATCACGAATTGCTGGGAATGCAGGTGGTTGAATGGCAGCAAGACCGTGCCGTGGTTGAACTCACCATCGAGCCCAAGCACCTTAACCGCAGTGGCAATGTGCATGGCGGCGTATTAGCCTCGATGTTGGATAGCGCTCTAAGCTTGGCAGGCCTGCACTGTGATGTGCCGGGCAATATTCGCCGTGGGATGACGCTGTCTCTGACCACCACCTTTGTGGGGCCCGCCCGGCAGGGCGTGCTAAGGGCAACGGGCAGCGTGCGCGGTGGCGGTCAAAAGACGTATATGAGCAGCGGCGAAATCGTTGATGAGCAGGGTAATCTTGTGGCGATGGGGGAAGGTTCATTTCGACGTCGCAGTGGCAGCGAATCGCCTGAGGGCTTTGCGGAGAACAACCCCGAGGATTCTTCTGAGTGAACCCAGCACGCCTACGGGTCTCGCTACTGTTGCTAGTCACCCTGGCAACGCTGTTCCATTTGGTGGTCGGCAACCTGTTTTGGCAGGCGGTTGGCATTGTCGCACTGCTGCTCTATTTAGCAACGCTTGCGGGTCAGCTTACCCGTATGGCCAAAGGGTTACTGCTGGCGGCGGGCCTGTTGACGCTGCTCGCGCTTTGGCGTTCGCCGAATCCTGCCCAACTGCTGTTTGAGGCCAGTGGTCGCTTTGCTTTTTTTGCCACCTTTGTAGTGGCGCTGAGTATGCTACGTTTACCTGCCTATCGATCCCGTTTGGTTCGCCGCTGTGGGCAGAGCATGCTGCTTCAACCGCCCAGCCGCCGTTACCCTATTCTGTCTTCAGGCTCTGCGCTATTCGGCATTATTCTCAATATCGGCGTGCTTAACCTGTTCGCCGCCATGATTGAAAAGAGCAACACCCTGAGTGCTGCCCAAGGGCGGGCATGGGTTCGCGAAGCCCGCCAGCGGCGCATGATGCTGGCGCTGCTGCGTGGATTTTCCCTGGCGCCGCTTATTTCGCCCATGGGTATTGGGGTGGCGGTGGTGTTATCCAGTCTTCCTCAAGTCACCTGGCTTGAGCTGTCACCGTATATTTTGGGTGCCGCTGCGCTGATTTTTCTAGCTGGTTGGGTGGTGGATTTTTTAACCGGCCCGCATCCCCCGGCGAGTAAAGCTCAGCTAGCTACTCCTTCGTTACGCCCGTTGGGTCAGTTCAGTGTGCTACTGATGGGCATTGTGGCACTGGTGTTTAGTCTTGCCTGGCTGTTAGAACTGCGTTTACCCATCGCCGCGCTGCTAGGCGCGCCCTCAGCGGCGTTGATTTGGCTTGCTTGGCAGCGGCGAAGACTTGGTTATGGCGGGCTGCCAGCCGCCGCTAGCGCGGTACATCGCCAGTTACCCTGGTTACTTTCCCCCAGCGCCAATGAAATTGTGGTGCTTGGGGCGGCGGGCTATTTGGGCCACTTATGCGTTGGGTTAGTGGATACCCAGCAATTGGCACCGCTATTAACCGTGTTAAACCAGTGGGGCGCCTTTAACGCCGTGCTGGCTATGCTAATGGTGGTGGGGCTTGCCCAGGTAGGCGTTAACCCGATTGTAACAGTGACGCTGTTAGTGGGGCTGTTGCCGCAATTGGGCATTGAAGGACTTACGCCACCGCTCATTGGTGCTTCGCTGATGGTAGGCTGGGCGCTGGCGCTAATGTCATCACCGATGACGGCATCGATGCTAATCCTATCGCGGTTTACTGGTGTGCCCGCCACGCGCATTGGCTACCGTTGGAACGGCCGATTTCTGGTAACCTCGATTCCACTGTTAGCGGCGTGGTTTGTCTGGTCACCTTTTTAGGGGAGCCGCAATAAAGAAGCGCTTGACCTTTGTTCGGCGTTTTTTTATCGTTCTTGTTATAAAGTGAAATAATATTCTGCTATGCGAAACTGTATGTTTGTTAATCGCATGAAGTATTTATTAATCGCCTGGAGCACGCCTTATGAAAATTCTTGTCGCGGTGAAACGCGTCATCGACTACAACGTCAAAATCCGCGTTAAAGCGGATCACTCTGATGTTGATCTCACTAACGTCAAAATGGCCATGAACCCCTTCTGCGAAATTGCCGTGGAAGAGGCGGTGCGCCTGAAAGAGAAGGGCGTTGCCACGGAAGTCGTGGCGGTAACGGTGGGCCCCAAGGCCGCCCAAGAGCAGCTGCGCACTGCGCTGGCGCTGGGCGCGGATCGCGCCATTCATATCGAAACCGACGAGCGCGCCGAATCTCTGGCTGTGGCTAAACTGCTGGCTAAAGTGGTTGAAGAAGAGCAGCCCGGCCTGGTCGTTCTTGGCAAGCAGGCCATCGATACCGATAACAACCAGACCGGCCAAATGCTCGCCGCGTTGACCGGCCTGCCCCAGGGCACCTTTGCCTCGGAAGTGGCGGTGGATGGCGACAAGGTCAACGTCACCCGTGAAATCGATGGCGGTCTGCAAACCATCGCCCTGACGCTGCCCGCGATTGTGACCACCGACCTGCGTTTGAATGAGCCGCGCTACGCCAAGCTCCCCGATATTATGAAGGCCAAGAAAAAACCCCTGGATGTCAAAACCCCTGCCGACTACGGCGTCGAGGTGGCCTCCAAGGTGAGTCTGCTAAAAGTCGAATCGCCAGCGGAGCGCAAAGGTGGCGTTAAAGTCGCCTCGGTAGACGAGCTGATCGACAAACTCAAAAACGAAGCCAAAGTACTTTGAACAAGGTGCTTTAAAGAGGAGCTGATTCCATGAGCATTCTGGTACTTGCTGATCTGCACGAAGGCCAGCTGGCTGGCGCCACTGCCCACGTGGTGGCGGCCGCCCAAGCCATCGGTGGCGATATTGACATTCTGGTTGCCGGTGAAGGCATTCAAGCCGCGGCCGACGCGGCTGCCAAACTCGACGGCGTGAGCAAAGTGCGCGTCGCCGATAACGCCGTTTACGCCCATCAACTGGCCGAGCCCATGGGCGCGCTGCTGGTCGAACTGGCGGGT
>NZ_LXRG01000086.1 GCF_001651035.1 Halomonas sp. ALS9 | reverse complement strand
TTCGTGCGGACCTGGGCGAGCGAGGCGTACACGTCGTTCGGACCCGGCAGGTAGCCGGGGGTCCGGATGAACGCGTAGTTGTCGAGGATGTCCAGGATGCCCGCGACGGGGATCAGGACGTCGTCGTCGGCCACCTGCACATCGCTGGCGACTTCGTCTCGGCCAGGACGGCCGCGGCGGTCGCGGTGGCGGCCACGATGGCCGCGGCGGCCGCCCGCCTCGTCGTCGAAGTCGTCCTGCGGACCGTTGTCACGGTTCTGCTGGCCCTGGCCGCCCTGGCTCTGACCCTGGCCCTGGCCCTGGCGCTGCGGGCGCTGCCCGCCGCCGCCCTGCTGGCCCTGGTCGTCGCCCTTGCCCCTGCGGTCGCGCTGGCGCTCGCGGCGCTCCCCGCGCTCGCCCCGGTCACCGCGCTCGC
>NZ_LXRG01000085.1 GCF_001651035.1 Halomonas sp. ALS9 | reverse complement strand
GCCTGCGATTAGGTGAGCAGCGAGTTTGACCCAGAGCGCTCGCTAGTAGTGGTTGGAAACGTAGCGAATCGTGATGATTGCTTCAATTTAGCGAAGGCGATCATGGATAAATTCGGCCGCATTGATGTGCTCATCAATAACGCTGGTATTACTCAGCAGGGTAAGTTCGAAGAGATCTTGACCGAAGACTATGATCGCATTCTGGACGTTAAACTCCGGGGC
>NZ_LXRG01000084.1 GCF_001651035.1 Halomonas sp. ALS9 | reverse complement strand
CGCATTGCCTCCCGCGCTGATTGTTCAAATTCTTCTTCAAGTCCGGGCATAATTCGCCGTTCGATGATAACTTTAATCATACTTTCTGTTTCCCACATCGAGGATATTGATGGCTGATAATACGGGTACGTTACCCACCTTTGACGCGGTATTGGACACCACAGGACTCTACTCCCCAGAGCCGATTATGCTGATTCATAACAAAGTGCGCGATAGGGCGTCAGGTCAA
>NZ_LXRG01000083.1 GCF_001651035.1 Halomonas sp. ALS9 | reverse complement strand
CCACCGGGACGTCCTCGCCGGCCGGGGTGCGCACGACCACGTCGGCCAGGCCCCCGTCGCCCTGGGAGAGCACCGAGACGCCCCGCACGGGCGCGTCCAGGTCGCTCAGCAGCACCCCGTCCGCCTCGACGCGCAGCCGGTACGTCCCCGGGGGTGCCGTGGCGGCGCCCGGGGACGCCGGGCGGACCAGGGACGTCATCAGGGAGCGGCAGGTGTCCCAGACGGCCGTGACGCCCGCGTGCGGGGCCCCCGCGCCGGGTGCCGGCGTGGGGGCGGGGATGCACAGCCGGCCGAGCACCACGCCGTCGCTG
>NZ_LXRG01000082.1 GCF_001651035.1 Halomonas sp. ALS9 | reverse complement strand
TGGTAAAATATCTATCTGCGTCTTATGCTGTTCCTCTTCTTTTTCAAGCTCTACCATTGATTGCCGAGCGGCTTCAAACGTATTTTTATCCTCTATCAGCCTGATGTCACCCGAACCTGCGTCGCCACATGCCTTAGCCAGCCGTTGTTGCGCGAGATCACGAAGCACAGCTAAGCCCAAATCAACTTGAATCAGTTCCTCG
>NZ_LXRG01000081.1 GCF_001651035.1 Halomonas sp. ALS9 | reverse complement strand
CAGCGGACGATGCGGATCTGCGGCAACGGACGTGGCACCAGGCCCTGTTCGCGCAGCGCGGCCCGGCGGGTCTGCTTCAGTGCGCGGTCGAAGAGCACCGCTGCCGAGAGGGACATCCCCGCGAAGAAGTGCGGAGCACCCGCGTGGTCCATGCCCCGCGGGGCGTGCACCCAGTTGAACCAGGCGGCGGCCCCGGCGAACGTCCCCACCAGCAGCCGGGAGCCGAGTGCCGCGTCTCCGTGGCTCGCCTCCCGTACGGCCAGTACGGAACAGAACATCGCGGCGCCGTCCAGTCCGAACGGGACCAGGTACTCCCAGCCGCCGGTGAGGTTCAGGTTCTGCCGGCCGAAGCCGACGAGCCCGTGGAAGGAGAGCGCGGCGGCGACGGCCGCGCAGCAGAACAGCAGGACGTAACTGGCGGTGGCGTACAGCGCTT
>NZ_LXRG01000080.1 GCF_001651035.1 Halomonas sp. ALS9 | reverse complement strand
AGCGGCGAGGACCCACTCGCCCACGGCCCCTGCGCCGGCCTCGGCGTTGCGGTGCAGCGTGATCCCACGGTGCCGGAGGGCGCTCACATCGATGTGGTCGATGCCGGAGCCGGTCCGTACGACGTGCCGCAGACGAGGGAGCGCGTCGAGCTCGCACTCGCCGAGACGGACGCCGGAACGCAGGACGAGCACGGCTGTGTCGGCGGGCAGAGGCGCGTTCAGGTCCGGCAGCTCGTGTACCTCAACATCGGTCAGGGCGCGGCG
>NZ_LXRG01000079.1 GCF_001651035.1 Halomonas sp. ALS9 | reverse complement strand
GGCAGTAGGATCTAGCATATTGGTCAGAAACATTCCCTGTTATTGAGTTGATCAACGAATTTTTAATTTTCACCCCTGTTGTGCAGGAGCAAATAGCCACGGCGAGTACGGATGGCCTGCATCTCTATTTTTGTCCCTGTTATAGTGCCAGTCTCTCCGATGAATCTCGGCGCTTTTTGCATGCCCACCTAATTTGGCATTGTGTGGCATGCCATTTAACCGCTCCTCT
>NZ_LXRG01000078.1 GCF_001651035.1 Halomonas sp. ALS9 | reverse complement strand
GACCGCGCAGGGATCTGTGGCGGGCGCCGGGGCGGGGATGCCAGGGGGCATGCTGCCTCCCCCGGGCGTCCGTTAGCGTAGTGCTTCCATGGCGCCCGATGAGATAAGGGTACGTTGAGCAATCCTGCCGACTCTCCCGAAGGCCCGGTCCGGCACACCTCCGTGTGGGCGGCCCGGGTGCTCACCGCTGCTGTTTTCGCCCTGGCCGGACTGATCTTCGTCACCAGCGCCAACACGGCCAAGGGCACCAATCTGCGCAGTGACTCCTCCCTGCTCAAGCTCTCCGACCTGATCAAGG
>NZ_LXRG01000077.1 GCF_001651035.1 Halomonas sp. ALS9 | reverse complement strand
ACCAAATAGTCCAGAAACGAAAACTTCGCTCTTCACGTCTTTTGTACGCTGGTCGTATTTTTCTTCAACCACCTCTGCAGCCAGATCAACGTCATCATTCTCCCCAAGATAATCTCTCATTTGCTTTTTCGTACTAAATCCATACTCTAGTAATTTTTTGACAGCACTGATTTCATTATCTTCACTATTCCGCTCAAGCTATTTATCCTTCCCCTT
>NZ_LXRG01000076.1 GCF_001651035.1 Halomonas sp. ALS9 | reverse complement strand
CAAACTCTTCAGTTTAATATCTATGCGGTTCTTACCCGCCACCCGAAAGTGACAGAAGCGAACCAAACTTGGCTCAAGGTTCAAACGAATTCATTTCAATTTACATTGTCATGACCGCTTGCCTTGATATTTGGTGATTTGTCACCAACGTCAGCAAGCGCCCACATGAATTACCTGATCAAATTGTTAAAGAGCTGTTTCGCTACGATGACTGCTTGAGCCACCTTACAAACCGTTGAACTGGCTTGCCTCAGCGAGGAAGGCGTATTCTACGCATTTCCTGATGTTTGTCAATCGCTTTTTTTAGCGAGTGAAGCGAGCGATATAGACTGCTCTAACCTCCTGACAAACCAAGGCTTTTACACCTTATGCACCGCTGGTAACGCTTGGCGTCCCCGGCAGCGGATGCGTACTTTAAGGCCTCACTATCAAGATAGCAAGTAAAAGAAGTTATTGCGTATAAAAAAGCGGCAGAAGGTTGCCCTTCTGCCGCAAACCACCGATCAGAACGCCTGACCAGAGAGTGCCCGTTGGCGCAACTTACCTCACGCCATCAGTAGTCGACGCTTCTAAATCTCAAACCCCAAGCCAAAATCTTCGCTGGAGATAGCCATTAGGCTGGAAGCGCCGGATTGAATCATCTGCGCATGCGCCTTGGTACGCGGCAGTAACCGCTGGTAATAGAAGCGCGCAGTATTCAACTTAGCGGTGTAGAAGGCTTTATCGTCACCCTCTAAAGAAGCAGACGCCTGTTTGGCCGCGCGGGCAAATAAGTATGCTAGCGTGACGTAGCCCGAATACATAAGGTAATCAACACTCGCCGCGCCTACTTCTTCGCGGTCTTGCATTGCCTTCATGCCTACCCCCATAGTCAGCTCGCCCCACTCTGCATTGAGCTTAGCCAGCGGCTCGACAAACTCTTCAAGTGCAGGGTTGTCGGCTTCAGCTTTACAGAACTTATGGATCTCTTTGGTGAAGACCTTCAGCGATTCACCCTGACTCATGAGTACTTTACGGCCCAGCAGATCAAGCGCCTGGATACCGGTAGTACCTTCATAAAGCCGAGTAATGCGAGCATCGCGCACCAATTGCTCCATGCCCCACTCTTTAATGAAGCCATGACCGCCGTAAATCTGTACGCCCTCGTTGGTACTTTCAAAACCCACTTCGGTCAGGAAAGCTTTAACAATAGGCGTTAGCAAGCCAAGCAGGGTTTCAGCGTGATCGCGCTCTTCACCCGGCTCTCCATGCTCAACCACATCGAGCATTTGCGCGGTGTAAAGCACCAGCATACGCCCACCTTCGGCGAAGGCTTTCTGGGTCAGCAGCATGCGGCGAACATCGGGATGGACGATAATTGGGTCAGCGGGCTTTTCAGGCGCCTGCTTACCCGATAAGCCGCGCATCTGTATGCGGTCACGCGCATAACTCAATGAATTCTGAAAACTGGCTTCAATCAAACCCAGCCCTTGAATGCCCACGCCGAGACGCGCTGCGTTCATCATGGTGAACATGCACGCCAGCCCTTTATTGGGCGGCCCCACCAAATAACCGGTTGCGCCATCGAAGTTCATCACACAGGTGGCATTACCGTGAATACCCATCTTGTGCTCAAGCGATCCACAGGTGACGCCGTTGCGCTCTCCCACATCACCCTGGGCATCGGGTAAGAATTTAGGCACTACAAACAGCGATATACCTTTTGAGCCTTCCGGCGCATCCGGCAGCTTCGCCAACACCAAATGAACGATATTTTCAGCCAGATTATGCTCACCAGCAGAGATAAAGATTTTGGTGCCGGTAATTGCATAAGCGTCGCCATCGGCAGGCACCGCTCGCGTCTTGATCAAACCTAGGTCGGTACCGCAGTGCGACTCAGTTAGGCACATGGTGCCTGTCCATACCCCTTCAACCAGCTTGGTGAGGTACGTGGCTTTTTGCTCGTCGGTGCCATGGTGCTTCAGCGCATCGGCCGCGCCATGAGAGAGCCCTGGGTACATACCCCAAGCCAGGTTAGTCGCACAGATCATTTCCGATAGCAGCATCGCCAATGAAGGCGGCAGGCCCTGGCCACCATGAGCAGGATCAGCTGCCAGGCTCGGCCAGCCGCCTTCTACGTACTGCTGGTAGGCCTCTTTAAAACCGTTAGGCGCTTTAACTTCGCCCCCCTCTAACAGGCAGCCCTCTTCATCACCACTCTGATTGATCGGCAGCAGTACGTCACGGGCGAAGCGTGCGCCCTCTTCTAGAATTGCACTCACCACATCCGGCGATGCATCGTCACCACTGGGTAGACGCGCGTAGTGGGCGGGGTAATCAAGCATTTCGTCCATAACGAAACGCATATCACGAATAGGGGCCTGATAGCTGGGCATCGCATCTCTCCTGAAATAAGGGGTTGAAAGCCAATCAGAGTATTTTGACAGCAGACTTTCAAACACATGTTTGAAAACTAGCGCGAGCACCACGCAGAGTCAAGCGAGCGTTTGAATTTAGCCTTAAAACACTCTAGAACTTTGGTCGCCCAACCGATAATCCCCTGACACTATTAATAAAAAACTCGCCAGCCAAAAGCCAGCGAGTCATCATATTTCCCACTTTCTACTTACCCATCACTTACTGCATGCGAATGCCGCCGTCTAAACGGATCAACTCGCCGTTCAGCATCGGGTTGGTAATAATCTGCTCGGCTAATTGTGCAAATTCATCCGGCTTACCCAAGCGCTTAGGAAAAGGCACGGCGGCCGCTAGCGCCTGGGCAGCCTCGTCGGGAATTTCACTCATCATTGGCGTTTCAAATACACCCGGGGCAATGGCCATGACGCGAATAGCATGGCGCGATAACTCACGGGCGGCAGGAAGGCTCATCCCTACAACGCCCGCTTTAGAAGCACTGTAAGCACACTGCCCTACCTGACCATCAAAAGCGGCGATAGAAGCGGTATTAATAATCACCCCACGCTCACCACTCTCATTAGGCGCATTTCTAGCCATCGCGGCAGCCGCGAGACGCATAACGTTAAAAGTGCCGATCAGGTTGATATTGATCGTTTTAGCGTAGCTATCTAAATCTGCCGGATTCCCCTCTCGATCCACCAGCTTGGCCACGCTAACTACGCCAGCACAGTGGACCACCCCCGAAAGCCCACGCCCGCCACCCATCGCTACCGCTTTATCGACAGCCTGCTGCATTTGTTCAGCTGAGGTGATGTCCGCCAGACACGCTTGAGCTTGTTCTCCCAACTGCTCAGCATGGGTTTTGACACTATCGTTTAGGTCGCATAAAACCACGCGAGCACCTGCGGCAACTAATCGCTCAGCGGTTGCAGCCCCTAGCCCCGAAGCGGCACCGGTAATTAAAAACGTACTATCCTTAACCTGCATAACCGTATTCCCTTTAATCGCTGTCACTAGACGTTGAATTAGTCGCTTGTCTTGGCATCTTCTACCGCCTGGGCGCGCAATTTAAAGCGCTGAATCTTACCGCTGGGGGTTTTAGGCAGCTCATCGACAAACTCAATAATGCGCGGGAAAGCATGGGTTGATAGCCGCTCGCGCACCCGCTGCTTAATCTCATCAGCCAGCTCGTTACTCGCCTCATAGCCTTCGCGCAGCACGATATACGATTTGATCACCTCGCCGCGAATCTCGTCCGGCTGCCCCACGGCTGCCGATTCAGCCACTGCAGGGTGTGTCATCACACTGTTCTCGACATCCGTTGGCCCGACGCGATAACCCGCCGTGGTAATAATATCGTCGTCACGCCCGGCAAATTGAAAGGTGCCGTCTTCGTTACGAATCACCACATCGCCGGTCAGGTAATAACCCTCTACAAAGGGGTTTTTCTCTTGCCAGGTATAGCCCTGGAAGAAGTGCGCTGGTGAATTTTTGATATCCACAGCAAGAACACCCGGCTCTCCAGCAGGCAGCTCTTTATACTCCGCATCCAAAATCGCCAGCCGATAACCCGGCATCGGAACGCCCATCGCGCCCACATGCTTGAGGTGATCAAGGGAATGGTGGTTATTGCACGTCATACCGGTTTCAGTTTGACCGTAATGATCCATAACCGGACAGCCCAGCGACTTCTCAACCCAAGTCACTACCTCCGTGTTTAAAGGCTCACCCGCCGAACTAGCCGCACGCAGCTCAAGCGTTTCATGGGCGTTATCAAACAGGCCTGATGCCTTCATCAATCGGTAAGCCGTCGGCGCCGCGGCAAAATTAGTAATGCGATGGCGCTTCATAAACGCCAGCGCCCCTTCGGCGCTAAACCCTGCCTCGCAAAAATGCGTCGTCACACCGAGCAACAGTGGCCCGGTGATCGCATAGTAAAGGCCATAGGCCCAGCCCGGGTCGGCCATATTCCAGAAACGGTCGTCATCACGCAGATCAATGGCCAGCTCCATATAGATCGCAAAGGCGGTCATACCCGCCAACGGTACGGCAACGCCTTTAGGCTTGCCCACGGTACCGGAGGTGAACATTTGCAAAAACGGCGCTTCAGGGGGAAGCCTTGGTGGCTTGTCACTCATTGACGTGTACGTCAACGCTGCTTGCCAATCATGATCTTCAGCATGCTCGCTTGTCGCGCCACCTACGGCCAGAACCGGCGGGCACTGGCTGAGGCCATCAAACTTATAGCGATTGGCGTGATCGGTAATCACTAGCTTGGTATCCGCTCGCCCCAATCGATAGTCCACTGCATCAGGCCCAAAAGCAGTAAACAGCGGCTGATAAACCGCGCCAATACGCCATGTGGCGAGCACTGCAATCAATAATTGTGGTGACCGCGGCAGCATGCAGGCAATGCGGTCGCCTTTACCCAACCCTTGGGATACAAACCATCCCGCTAACTTCGCACTCTGCTCATCCAGCTCGGCGTAGGTCAGGGTATGCATGTTGCCTTCGATGTCTTCCTGCACCAGCGCCAGCACCTCGCCGCGCCCCTCGCGCACATGGCGCCCACAGCAAGCTTCATAGGCATTCAGCAAGCCGTCCTGGTGATCATCCAGACGAGCAATTACGCTATCTACGGAAAAATCATTGAGGTATTGGTGATAGTCGGGCAGTGATTGTGATGTCGCTGTCATGATGGCTCTCTTGTGTTATTGGAAATGAGCTCGTAGTAAGAATAGGCACAAGCAGTATTGTTATATTTATCCGTTGACGTTAACGTAAGCTTAAAGATAATAGCAACGCTAAAAGCAATCGGCGCAGAGAGCAAGCACTGTTATAAATTGTCGCGCTAGACGTTAGTCGAAGTCTCTGTTATCAAGGCATCAAGCAGAGGTAGGCATAATCATGGCAACAAGCTCATCAGCGAGGTCATCAGGCGAACGTGGGCCGTTGGGATCATACCAGCGAACCGTCCAGTTGAGCGCCCCCAGGACAAATCGCGAGACAAGAAAGCGGTCACCATGGATCAACCCGGCTTCCAACGCATCATCAATAACAGCGACCCAAAGCGCCTCATAAGCATCGCGTAGATGGCTCAAATGAGCACTCGCCGCAGGATCAAGGCGACGCCATTCGAAAAGCGCCACCACATGGGCATTGCGGTCGGTAAATAGCGTTTCGAGATGAGCACGGGCCATGGCACGCAACCGCATCTCAGGCTCGTCAGCACACTCAGCGAGGGCTTTGCGGGCAATTGCCAAGGCATTTTGGGTGCCCTCTTCGATAACCGCGGCGAGGATTTCCTGCTTATCTTTAAAATGGTGAAACAAGCTACCGGACTTAATACCCATTTCCTGCGCCAGCATACGCACCGTTGTGCGATCAAAGCCCTCTTGGACAAATAGCTGAGCAGCGAGGCGCGTCAATTCCTTGCGGCGAGGGGATGCATTAATTACATTCATGTCATTTACACTAGCGCTTGCTTGGTTACTCTGGAGAGAACCACAGCACCGTCTACGGGTCAACGTATCACCGACTACTTGGCAAGATAATCACAATAAACCTGAAGGAGATTGGCCATGAGCAACCCCACCGATGTGGTATTTCTAGCCGCCAAACGCACGCCGATGGGCGGCATGATGGGCAGTCTGGCGAGCATGACAGCACCCGAGCTTGGTGCGGTCGCCATCAAAGCAGCAATTGAAGCGTCAGGCATAGACCCTGCCGCTATCAGCGAGGGCATTATGGGCTGCGTACTGCCTGCAGGCGTTAAACAGGGCCCAGCACGTCAGGCAATGCGACAGGCGGGCATTCCCGATGCCAATGGCGCCACGACGATCAATAAGCTGTGCGGCTCGGGCATGAAAGCGACGATGCTTGCCCATGATTTAATCAAGGCCGGCAGTGGCGATATTTTACTGGCGGGCGGCATGGAGTCGATGTCTAACGCCCCTCACGTGCTAACCAAGGCGCGCGGCGGCTATCGTCTGGGCCACGGCGAACTCAAAGACCATATGTTTTTGGATGGGCTGGAGGATGCCGAAACGGGCAAACTAATGGGTGTGTTTGCTCAGGATGTGGCCTCGGATCGCGGTTATACCCGCGAGCGCCTGGATGACTTTGCCATAGCCTCCCTTGAGCGCGCCATGACCGCTACTAACGCAGGCCACTTAAGCACCGAGATGGCACCCGTTATGGTCACCTCTCGTCAGGGCGAAACCCTGGTCGAGCATGATGAACAGCCCTTCCAAGCCAAACTCGATAAAATCCGCCAGCTTCGCCCTGCTTTTGCCAAAGACGGAACGATTACCGCCGCCAATGCCAGCTCAATTTCCGACGGCGCTTCGGCACTTATCCTGGCCAGCCAAACAGCAGCCGATCAGCACGGTATTAAGCCACTTGCGCGCATGCTGGGTCACTCGACACACTCGCAACACCCGAGCGAATTCACCATTGCGCCGGTGGGGGCGATTGAGAAGCTGATGAAGAAGCTAGGCTGGGGCGTTAATGACGTTGATCTATTCGAAATTAACGAAGCCTTCGCGGTGGTGACACTGATGGCCATGGATGACTTGGGTCTGCCCCATGACAAGGTCAATGTGTTTGGTGGCGCCTGCGCCCAAGGCCACCCTATAGGCTCTACCGGCTCGCGCATTATCGCCACACTGATTCACGCCCTGCGCACTAAAGGCGGCAAACGCGGCATTGCTAGCTTATGCATTGGCGGCGGCGAAGCAACGGCAGTGGCCGTCGAGCTCATCGACTGATTGCGATCTTTGATGACATCTCTTTATATGGCAAACGCCCTGGCACTATTACTCCGCCAGGGCGTCTAGCTACGACTTAGCCAAACAGCGGCAAACAACCAACCTAGCCCCAGCATTGGAAGCGACCAGCGATGAAACTCCATCAGCATCCCCGGCTGGCGAGCTAATCGCAGCGCGATTAAATTAGCCATCGAGCCAATCACTAATCCAAAACCACCCACGCTGACACCCCAGGCGAGCGGCTCCCACTCACTCTGCTGGGCAAGAACCAGGGTTGCCGGTACGTTGGATAAAACCTGTGAGAGCAGCACGCCAACACTGGTATCTCCACCCGGCCATTGACTCATTGCGTTCATCGCCTGCTGAACGACGCTCAACTCACCGATCACACTCAAATTGACAAACATTAAGACAAATACGACTAACAGCAGCCAATCGATACTGAACACGGCACGGCGCGCCACGATCAACATCACCAGCAGAACGCCTGCCATTGCCGGAGCCGCCCAGCCCATTTCAACCGCCATTAAAAACAGCGGATAACCAATTAACGCAGTCCAGAGGGGCGTTTTTCGCCGCACCGTTTGCCCAGCGGCGACTGCATCCAAGCGTATTGATGCTTTCGGGAAAGCGAAGGGAATAAGCAGTAAAAGCAGCAGCATCAAGCCTACCCCCAAGGGCAGCATGATGGCTAAAAATTCACCAAAGCTGACGCCTGAAAGCTGCCATAAATAGAGGTTTTGCGGATTACCGATGGGACTAAGTGACGACCCTGCATTCACCGCCAGCGCCTCAAACACAATCAAGCGTGCGGTGGGTAGCGTTGCCACTGCAGCTAAGCTGAGCGTCAGCGGTACCACAATAAACAGCGCCACATCGTTGGTGACCACCGCCGAGAGTAGCGCCGAAAACATGACCAGCCCAACTGCCAGACGACGCTCGCCACGCAAGTGGGCTAATAGCCGACGCCCCCAGAAGGCTAGATAGCCACTTAGCTCTAACGCTCTACTGAGCACCATCAGCCCCGTCAACACCGCCAGGGTCGTCCAATGAACCCGTTCAGCCATCTCGCTAAGTGACTGAGGTTCCAGCCAACACAAAACGACCCATAGCACGCTCATTGCGAGCAGCATAGGGTCGTTCAGAAAACGCTGAATAAATAAACTGACGGGGGCCAGTGCCCTCTTGGTTACCAACACGCTACATGATGCTCAGAGAAAATCGCATGATAGCGTTAACTGACGCTGAGTAAACGTAAATTGCTCACCTCAGTATGCTAAGCGGGAGTCATTATGCTGTCTTGACGGCGAGCTTGAGTATCCGCCAAGGCGACGTCTTGGTGGCTAAGCTGCTCCCATTCGGGATATTCGGCGTACTCTTCACCCACTTCAGCCAAGCGTGAGTCTTTATCCACCACGCTGAATTGGCCAGCATACTCACGCATCTGCAAGGCTTCCTGGGACAGCACCTCTGCGCTCTGGGCTGCCTGATTAACTAAACGCATGGTGTCCTGGGTAGTGGTATCGATCTGGGCAACCGCTAGGTTGACCTCTTCAATGCCTCGCCGCTGCTCCTCAGAGGCATGGGTGATTTGCGTCATTAGCGTATCTACATTGCTCGCTGCCTGCATGATCGCCCGAGTATGCTCACCGGCCTGTTGCGACAACACGCTACCCTGCTGGACACTCGCACTCGACGCTTCGATACGCGTCCGGATCTCACTGGCGGCACTGGCACTGCGGGTTGCCAGCGCACGCACTTCATTAGCCACCACCGCGAATCCACGCCCGTGCTCTCCTGCACGCGCCGCCTCAACCGAGGCATTGAGCGCTAAAATATTGGTTTGGAAGGCAATGCTTTCAATCATACGAATGATGCTTTGAATCTCTTCGGAGTGATTATTGATCGCTTCCATAGTGGCGATAAACTGGCTAATCACCTCATCACCCTGCCGCGCTTTGTGGGATACATCCGCCGTTGATTGATTAACATGCGCTGCGCTTTCAGCATTTTGATTCACCGTGGCGGTTAGCTGCTCCAAGCTCGCCGCCATTTGCTGCAAGGCTGATACTTGAGTGTCGGTTTGGCTCGCCAGAAGCTGGTTCTGCTCGGTCATCTCCTGACTATTGCTATACACCTGCTGGCTACTCGCATTGAGTCGATTAACAGTCGCTGTCAACGATTGCTGCATCTTACTCAGTTCACTAAACAGCTGACCAATTTCGTTGGATGAGTGTGCTGTTACCGGCGCTGACAGATCCCCGTTAGCAATGCGCTGGAAGTGGCCAGTGATCGTTTTCAGCGGACGAAGCACGTTTTTACGTACGCCCCAGACCACCACTGTTACCACCAGTAGCGAAGCGCCAAGTGCCGCAATCACCCCACAAAACAGCACCGATGACACCTGTTCAAAACGCATGAGCAAGGCGTTACCGCGCTGGTTGGAAGCGGCAAAAAAGCTCTCAGCACTCTCTACAAACCGCTGACTGCTATCATCTACCCGCGACTCACCCGAAAGAAAACCAGGCACATCGCGCTCTTCAAGCATCATCATCTGTAGACTGAGATTATTATTAAAGAAAGATCGATAGTTAGCGGCTAACTGATCAACCAGCGCCTGCTGATCTTGATCAAAACTACTAGAGGTAAATCGATTGAAATGCTCAGACGCCTCATCAAGCAACCTCTGCGCCTCCTCCATAAGCGGTTCGGGGCGATCAAACGAAGGGGTACGGATTAACTCCGCCGCCCGATTCATCTGAATTCGCGCACGTAGTAGCTGGGTGTAAGCGCCATCTAGCTCGCGAATTTGCGCCATGTCTCTTTCATGCAGCGACGTGAATGCTTCACGGCCAAAATGGTTGGCGAAAAGTCCCAGTGCACCAATGACGAGAACCAAACCACTGAACGCAACTAGCACGAGCGTCCAGCTTGCTTTAACGCTTAAGTTATTGATCCATTTCATATCGCCCCCCTCTTTCAGTAAGATTAATCAGACGTGTGTAGGGGCAGCCAAAGCTGCAGACGACGACGAATCTCTAATAGCGCCTGCTCGTAAGCATCTGGTTTGCCGATCAGGCGAGGGTCACGAATATCCCAGAACAACACCTCACCCGACTTACCTTGCCATTCACGGCAGGCTTGCTGGGCCTTGTCGCACAGCACAATGACAAAATCGAAGGCTTCGCTTTCAAACTCATCCAACGACTTACTGCGCAAGCCTTCGGTGGGCAGCCCCTGCTTGCGCAACGCTTCAAGGGTCAATGCATGGGGTTCATCCGGTTCAGAACCGGCACTAAATGCTTCAAAACGATCACCCGCCAAATGGCGAAGCAGCGCCTCTCCCATCAACGACCGTGCAGAATTCGCATTGCAGAGAAATAACACGCGGCGCTTTGACATAAATAAACAGCCTCTTATTTGATTGATGGCTATCAATTTACGCTGGGATCATGACGGCATTGTTGCAGTTGGCAGGCTGCGCTGGAAATATACGGTAAAACATATATCATGGAACAACTAACCGACCATAGCTTGAACAGGCAGAACCTAATGTCCCAACTCGAAGATTTACCCAACATAGACGCTGAACTCTTTGAGCCACCCAGCTGCGAGCGGCTGGGTATCCCACAAGGCGCTGAGCACGCGCCGAAAATATTGTTGCTATATGGCTCCCTACGTGAACGTTCCTTCAGCCGTTTGGCGGTTGAAGAAGCCGCACGTTTACTCAATGCCATGGGCGCCGAAACACGCATCTTTGACCCTAGAGGATTGCCGCTGCCGGATGGTGAGGATGCCAGCCACCCCAAAGTCGACGAGCTGCGCCAGCTGGCCCAATGGGCCGAAGGGATGGTGTGGTGTTCACCCGAACGCCACGGCGCGATGACCGGCATCATGAAAACGCAAATAGACTGGATTCCACTTGCTCTAGGCGGCGTACGCCCAACCCAAGGCAAGACATTGGCTGTCATGCAGGTGTGCGGCGGGTCGCAATCTTTCAACACCGTCAACCAACTGCGTATTTTGGGGCGTTGGATGCGTATGCTGACAATCCCTAATCAATCGTCCGTACCCAAAGCGTTTATGGAGTTTGATGATAACGACCGCATGAAAGCCTCCCCTTTTTATGATCGTATCGTCGACGTCATGGAAGAGTTGGTGAAATTCACGCTGTTAGTGCGTGACCGCAGCGAGTTGCTCACCGATCGTTACTCCGAGCGCAAAGAGAGCGCGGAAGAACTCTCCAAGCGGGTTAATCAACGCGCCATCTAATTAGGAGCATCCCATGTCAGCACTGCAAGATAACGCATCACCCTCCACCGCCGAAGGCATGGGCGTCTTTGAGCGCTACCTCTCGGTTTGGGTAGCGCTTGCCATTGTGGTGGGCATCTTAGTCGGGCAATTTATCCCAGCGGTACCGGAAACCCTGTCGCGCTTTGAAGTGGCGCAGGTGTCGATCCCCGTGGCGATACTCATCTGGGCGATGATATTCCCCATGATGGCGCAAATTGACTTCACTTCTCTGCTGGGGGTTCGACGTCAGCCAAAGGGTCTGATTATTACCACCACGGTTAACTGGCTAATCAAGCCTTTCACCATGTTCGCCATTGCCTGGCTGTTTTTGATGGTGATCTTTCGGCCGTTTATTCCCGCTGAGCTAGCCAGCCAGTATTTAGCCGGCGCCATTCTACTCGGTGCCGCGCCGTGTACCGCGATGGTATTTGTGTGGAGCTATCTGACCCGTGGCGATGCTGCCTACACGCTGGTACAAGTGGCGCTTAACGATCTGATTATGCTGTTTGCATTTGCCCCCATCGTGATCTTCCTGCTGGGCATCTCCAATATTCAGGTGCCCTGGGACACCGTCGCCCTATCAGTGGTGCTGTATATTGTGATTCCCCTAGCGGCAGGCTATATCACCCGCCAAATCCTGATCAAAAAACGCGGCGCCGAGTGGTATGACAACGTCTTTATGAAGCGCGTCGGCCCGATCACCCCGATTGGTTTGATCATTACCCTGGTGCTGCTGTTTGCCTTCCAGGGCGAGGTGATTCTGAATAATCCGCTGCATATCGTGTTAATCGCGATACCGCTAATTATTCAAACGTTCCTGATCTTCTTTATTGCCTACGGCTGGGCAAAAGCGTGGCGCGTGCCGCACAACGTTGCCGCCCCAGGCGCTATGGTAGGGGCCAGTAATTTCTTCGAGCTGGCTGTCGCAGCGGCGATTGCGCTCTTTGGTCTGCAGTCAGGCGCAGCACTGGCGACGGTGGTAGGCGTTTTGGTCGAAGTGCCACTGATGCTTGCGCTGGTCAGAATTGCCAATAAAACCCGCCATCATTTTCCGGCAGAAGCTCAATAAGGAGTCAGCGCTATGGCCCACTATTTAATATTTCTAGGCTCCACCCGCACCAGCACACCGCCATCCCCGGCTCGCCTCGGCGAGCGGGTAGCAACGGCCTGCAAGCGTTTGCTTTCATCGTTACCGCAAACAACGGCTGAGATTATTGACCCGCTGGCGCTAAACTTGAACGATCCGTTTAAGCCGCATTTTGCTTACCCAAAAGCCGATGCGCCGGAGGACTTAGCAGCGCTTGCTGACAAAATTACCAACGCCGATGGTTTCGTGATGGTCAGTCCTGAGTACAACCACTCCATGAGCCCGGCGCTAAGCCACCTACTGAACCACTTCGGCGCCTCGCTGTTTGCGTTTAAACCCAGCGCCATCGTTACTTATTCCATGGGCCAATGGGGTGGCGCCCGCGCCTCCGTATCCATGCGCGCGTTTTTATCAGAGCTTGGCTGCCTACCGGTGTCTGCCATGATTCATATACCCAAAGCCCAGGAAGCACTAAATGAAGATGGCCACTTTGCCCAAGATCAGGAACGCTGGGAAAGCTATTTTGGCCGAACCTTAGGCCAATTGATGTGGTGGGCAGAAGCCGCGGCTAGCTATAAAGAGCAAGTGGATCCAGCGAAGGTATCGCCCGCTTTTAAAACTGCGCCTTCTCAACGTAACGCGCCCGGCAGTGAAAACAGCTAAATCGAACGTGAGGTCACCATGCCCGTTACCATTTACCACAACCCCAGCTGCGGTACGTCGCGCAATACGCTGGCGATGATCGAAGCCTCTGGCGAATCGCCGGAGGTGATCTATTATTTGGAAACACCGCCCAGCCGCGAAAAGCTGGTCGAGCTGCTGGCGATGATGCAGCTATCACCGCGGGAACTGCTGCGGCGCAAAGGCACTCCCTATGACGAACTAGAACTGGATGATCCATCACTTAACGATGACCAGCTTATCGACGCCATGATGGCCCACCCGATTCTGATTAATCGCCCCATCGTGGTAACGCATAAGGGTACCCGCTTATGCCGCCCCTCCGAGCAAGTATTAGCGCTTTTGGGACAGCCGATCACACACTTCACCAAAGAAGACGGTGAGATAGTGACCTATCCATGAGTAAAAATGCCATCTCGCCCCAAGCCTCTCCTACTCAAGCCCTACCCTGCATTGAGGAGGCTTGGAACCGCCACCACCAGGCACTGCGCTATTACCTCTTGGCGCTATGCAACAACCGGGACGCCGCCGACGACATCTTGCAACGTGTCTATGTAAAAGCACTGACGCATCGCGCCCAGTTTTGCCAACTGGAAGAACCCAAAGCGTGGCTTTATAAGGTTGCCAAGCATGAATGGATTGATGAGTGGCGCCGCCCAAAGCCGGAGTCCCCACTGCTGGATATCAAGATCGAAACGATACATTTATCTAATAGCCCAGAGCCCCGCCCCCCCTTAGAGAGCCTTGCCGCTTGTATCACCCAGGCGCTGGCGCACTGCGCTGACGAGGACGCTGATATTGTGGCGGCCTGCGATCTAAACGGCGTGAAGCAGAGCGACTATGCCCAGCGCCATGGGTTGACCCTACCCGCGACCAAAGCGCGGCTACTCCGTGCTCGAAAACGCCTCCGCTCACGATTGGTCGCCCAATGTGGGATCGTCTTTGATGATCAAGGCCAGGTTTGCTGCCACCGTGCGCTACCCTCTTCTAACCAATAGCCACTTTAGCAAATAAATATTTGGCTTTTCCCTGCATCCTTTCCCACATTGCTTCGTCTTCTTTATAGAACAGTTCATATAAAGGAAGGCAGCGATGTTAGATATCTTTACCTGGCTGGCCAGTTGGCTGGTATACGATCTGGGCGGCTTTGACCCTGACAGTAAGCTAGGCAGCTCACTGCACTTTTTCGTCGAAGACACGAGCAAGATTTTTGCGTTACTGGTGGTGATGATTTACGTCATCGCCTTGTTACGCGCCTCGCTCAATCTGGAGCGGGTACGCTATTACATTCAGCAAAAGAACCTTTTCGCAGGCTACGGCTTAGGGGCTGGCTTTGGGGCGATTACACCGTTTTGCTCGTGCTCGAGCATTCCGCTGTTTCTTGGCTTCACCAGTGCAGGCATTCCCCTGGGTATTACCATGGCGTTTCTGTTTACCTCACCGATCATTAATGAAGTCGCCGTCATCATGCTATGGAGCCTGCTGGGCTGGGAGTTCACCCTGGTCTATATCACCATCGGCATGGCCGTGGGCATAGGCGGTGGCATGCTGCTGGATAGCTTAGGCGCTGAACGCTGGTTAAAAGACTTTGCGGCGAAAGCCTATCAGAACGCCGCTGGCAGCCCGCAAGTCAATCAGCCAGCGCCCGTATCTCATTCGCTAACGTTAAAACAGCGACACCAATTTGCCCGCAATGAGCTTTATGAAATTGTCGCGCGGATTTGGAAGTGGATCATCATCGGTGTGGGCCTGGGTGCCGCGCTGCACGGCTTTGTCCCGGATGGTTGGTTCAGTGATAACCTGGGTAGCGGCCAGTGGTGGAATGTCCCGGTGGCCGTGTTGGCGGGCCTGCCGCTTTACTCTAACGCCACCGGCGTCATTCCCATCATGGAAAGCTTGATCACTAAGGGATTGCCAGTGGGTACAACATTGGCTTTCTGCATGAGCACTGTCGCGGCGAGCTTTCCTGAATTTATCATGCTCAAACAGGTCATGCTGTGGCGCTTACTGGCCACCATTTTCATCATTCTACTCATCAACTTCATGTTGGTGGGATGGATAATTAACCTGCTGGCACCTTGGTTATTCAGCAGCTTATAAACCCAAGAGGACACAACATGAAAAAGATCGAAGTATTAGGCACAGGCTGCAAAAAGTGCACCGTCACCGCGGAGCAAATTACCGCGATTGCCAAAGAGCTGGGCACCGACGTTGAGGTGACTAAAGTTACTGACCCGCAAATCATCATGCATTATCAGGTCATGTCGACCCCAGCCGTTGCGGTCAATGGCCAACTTGCCCACAGCGGAGGCATCCCGGATCGCGAAAAAATCGAAGCACTCCTCAACGCCTAAACGCTCGGTGCCTAGATTTCTTTCTGGCTCCCAGCTTACTTGGTAAACTGGGAGTTCTCGTTTAACAGGCGTCTGTATGCCGGAAATAATCGCAGTTTCTGACGCGGCCAAAGCGTTTATCAAGCAACAAGGTGGCGTAGTGACCGTGCGTTTATCACCCCGCCACGGCTGCTGCGGAGGGCTCGCCAACGTTGCTGTCGCCGAGGCGTGTGCTCCCAAAGACCCTTCGCTTTACCAGCGCCATCGTGATGAAGATATCACCCTATTTATTGCACAAGAGCTTGCCTACCAAGGGCTGCGCGTTGACATTGAAGGATTCTGGAAATTACGCCATCTGTATGTGGATAGCGTATTGAAGTAGCTACCGTTACCGCACATACAGGTACAGATAGAATCACCGAGCCTGACGCTATTGCGTCGAGGCAGTACGCACGACACCGATTATAACCAACTATAGTGACCAACCCTTTTTCTCCGCGTCGATAGCAATCGCGTTCAAATCGTCCCAAACACCGGGGGCTGCAGCAGTAACCAGGTAGGCGTCCCCGATAAAATCGGCAGCAAAGGGCTATCAGCGTAAAAAGAGTGGACAACCGGAAATCATACACTGGCAGTTTTGACAGTTTTATTTCTCTGGCCAAAGAATCTTATCTGGTAGCCCTGTTTGGTTGGATAAAAGCCCGCAGCCTCATAAAACCTATGTGTAGCTGGATCTTTCAAGCCCGCCATTAATGCTATTTTGTAGCAACCATCTTTTTTGAGTGACTTACTGCGTACTCAGAGAACAAGACATGAGGAGAGAGGTTTGGGTATTCAAAATAAATAACGATTAACACCGCGGCGGATAAAAACGGGCCCAGCTGGTTAAGCTACGTCACAAAAAATAGACATACAGCGTTACAAAACTTGCAAAGGGTATGCCCCTTCCCTGCATTTTTCGCTTTGTCTGGCACTCAATGAGGCAATAAAGCTATGAAACGTCAACAGATACTCTAAGCCTGAAGTATATCTAGAAATGGGGGCTATCCGTTTCTTGCGCGCCTGTCAGAGCAGAACTAGACTCAGATCGAACTATCATATTTGCATAGCCATATATAACTATTCCCCGTCTCAGACTTCTCAACAACAATAAAGGAGTGCTTAACAATGACACAACTGAGTCGTCGTAATTTCCTCAAACTAACCGGCAGCAGTGCCGCTGTGGGTACCCTTTCGCTCGCCCCCATAGCACACGCACAACAAGGTATTCCTCCACTTCCTCCTGGTAGCACTACATTGCCTTATCCCCGAGAACTGGTAACAAAGCTGAGCGAGTTGGCCATCAATCAGCCGATTTATTTTAGCTACCCTGACGATCGTTCACCCTGCGTGGTAATTCGCAGAGGGCGAGAGGTCAAAGGCGGGGTTGGCCCAGAAAAAGATGTAGTGGCTTATAGCACCCAGTGCACACATATGGGCTGCCCGGTTACTTATGACCAAGAGGCAGAAGCCTTCAAGTGCCCTTGCCACTACAGCATCTTCGATCCGGATAACACGGGCCAGATGGTCATTGGCCAAGCCACCGAGAATTTGCCACGAGTCATTCTAGAGTATGACGATACCGAAGATGCCCTGGTGGCGGTGTCAATTGATGGCCTGATCTATGGCCGCCAGGCCAATATCATCTAAGTCGGGAGAACAACAATGAAACAATTTAAAGACCGTATTCCTTTACCCCCGGCAGATGCCCAGAAAACCAATATGGCCTGCCACTTCTGCATCGTAGGCTGTGGGTACCACGTCTATAAATGGCCTGCCAACCAAGAAGGTGGCAGAGATGCTAACCAGAATGCGCTGGGACTCGACTTCACCCAGCAGCTACCCCCCATGCAACTCACTATGACTCCCGCCATGGTTAATCAAATACAAGACCATGATGGACGCGAATACAACATCATGATCGTTCCTGACAAAAAGTGCAGCGTGAATAAAGGGCTATCCTCAACGCGTGGCGGTCAGATGGCCAGTGTCATGTACTCGGAGGGAACCCCTATCGGCGAGCGGCGCCTCAAGTATCCCATGGTGTATAGCGGAGACGACTGGGCAGAAACCAATTGGGAACACGCCATGGCGCTATATGCCGGTCTGACCCAACGTATCCTCGATAATGAAGGGCCGGATCAGTTGTTCTTCAATCTCTTTGATCATGGCGGCGCTGGAGGCGGTTTTGAGAATACATGGGCTACTGGCAAGCTAATTTTTGACGGCATACAGTCAAAAATGGTGCGCATTCACAACCGCCCCGCTTACAACTCAGAATGTCACGCTAGTCGAGACATGGGCATTGGTGAGCTCAATAACAGTTATGAGGATGCAGAGGTGGCCGATGTTATCTTCTCCATCGGCGGAAACTCCTACGAGACTCAGTCAAACTGGTTCCTGGCACACTGGGAGCCGAACTTGAGGGGGTCTAACGTCGCCAAGAAGCGGGAATGGTTTCCTAACGAGACGGTCGGTAAAGGCAAGGTCATTCTGGTTGACCCTCGACGCACACCCACCGTCGCTATCTGTGAAACGATTGCTGGTAAAGAGAATGTTCTACACTTGGCGATCCAGCCAGGCACTGATACAGCCCTGTTTAATGGATTGCTTACCTATGTGGTTGATCAGGGCTGGCATGATGAGGCTTTTATCACGGAGCATACCAATGGCTTCGAAGAGATGCTCACTGCCAATCGGATGGAGTTGGATGAGTGTAGTCGCATTACCGGTGTAAGCCGAGCCGATATCATTAAAACCGCCGAGTGGGCCTATAAACCCAAGGCCAGTGGCCACGCCCCTCGCACTATGCATGCCTACGAAAAGGGTGTCATCTGGGGCAATGATAACTATCGGATTCAGTCCGCTATCGTCAATCTTGCTGTGGCCACCCACAATGTCGGCCAGCGTGGCACCGGCGTGGTGCGTATGGGCGGCCACCAAGAGGGTTATGTCCGCCCACCCTACCCCGGTGGACGCCCTGCGCCCTATATCGACCAGGAATTGATTAATGGTAACGGCATGATGCTAACGGTTTGGGCCTGCAATGCTTTTCAAACCACTATTAATGCCGAAACTTACCGCCAGGTAATCAAGCGTCGTGCCGCTATCGTCAATCAGGCAATGGCAGAGGCAAGGGGCGGTAGCATCGATGAATTAATCGACATTATCTATGACGCTGTAAAAAATAAGGGCGGTTTGTTTATTGTCGATATCGACCTTTATCGCACGAAGTTCGCCGAATATTCACACTTAGTGTTGCCAGCTACGCATCCCGGTGAAATGAACCTCACCTCCATGAACGGTGAGCGACGACTTCGACTTTCAGAGCGCTTCATGGATCCTCCCGGCATCGCTAAGCCAGACTGTTTGATAGCGGCCAATATGGCTAATGCTCTTAAGCAGCGCTACGAGTCGGCAGGCGACGTGACGATGGCCGAGCGTTTCGCTGGATTTAACTGGACAACCGAAGAGGATGCCTTCAACGACGGCTTCCGCATGGCCCATGAAAAGGAAATCGACAGCCAAGGTGGCCCCACAGGACATCTCGCCACCTATGAAAGGCTTCGAATGGCTGGCAACAATGGCGTCCAACTTCCCATCAAGGAGTATCGAGACGGCAAACTCATCGGAACCGAGATGCTATATACGGACTATGATTTTGATACTGATGATGGCAAGGCTCATTTCCAGCCTTCCCCCTGGAACGGCTTTCCCGAGGTAGTTCAGCAGCAGAAAGAGACCTATGATTTCTGGATAAACAACGGGAGAACCAACCATATCTGGCAGTCGGCCTACCATGACCAGCATCTGGCATTTCGCAAGGGCCGCTACCCGATGGCCCAAATTGAGATCCATCCACTTGACGCTCAAGACATAGGGATCGCCAACGGCGATATCGTTGAAGTCTACAACGATTACGGCGCCACCACGGCTATGGCCTACCTGGAACCTGATCTGAAGCGTGGTCAGGTCTTTATGATGTTTGGCTATCCTAATGGGGTGCAGGGTGATGTCATCAGTGAGTGGACGGATCGTAACCATATCCCCTACTACAAGGGCACTTGGGCAAATCTACGACGGATAGGCGCTAACCCTGCCTATCTAAGAGATGTCTCTTTCAAACGTCGGCGCTTCTCTTAAGCCAATTCTCTTAAACCACCCAAGGCGTGCAACAAAGATTCCTGCCTTGGGTAATCCTTTACGGAAAGCGATGACTAACTCTTACGCATAGCCTATTCGTAAGCACCCCAGCAATCGATCAAGCGTGGGTCGAGATGCGCTTGCTATTTAGAAAAACAAAAAAGTGGCGTAGCCCGCAATCATCGCCATCGCAAAAACGACCGCGACAAAGGCCACCAGCAGCTTAAACGAGAACAATGAGCGCAGCAGGATAAGCTCAGTCAGGCTGGCTCCAGCACTCCCAATAATCAACGCCAGCACTGTTCCGGCCCCCACGCCTTTTGCCATCAGCGCAGATGCTAACGGTATAACGGCTTCAGCACGGATATACAGAGGGACACCGATAACGGCGGCGACGGGGATGGCAAAAGGATTATCGGCACCAGCATACTGTTCCAGCAAGCCAGTGGGCATAAAGCCGTAGATCACGCTACCAATCGCAATACCAATAAGTAGGTATGGTAAAACGTCCACGAAGTCAGACCAGGCTTCACCCCATAAACCGCTGTATCTGCTTTGCCCTCGTTTAGACTCAGTTGTTTGACTACCACAACAGCCACCTGATTGAGCGCCAGCCGATTCGGCACTGCCGCAGCCAACCGCAGCTGGAGTACTACTGCAACTACTGCTTTCACTATCGGGCGCTAAAGGCTTGACGCCGCAGCTATTGGTCGAGGTTTCACACCCTGAAGCTGTATCAGTTGCGGCGCGGCGCACGTAACGCTCGAAGCCAAAAGCCTGCAGTAACCAGCCGGCGGCCAAAGAGACAATGAGTGCCGCTAGAACGTAGATAGCGGTGAGGGTAAAACCAAAGGTGGCAGCCAACAGACCAACAACAATAGGGTTTAACAGCGGAGAGGCAAATAGGAACACCATCATAGGCCCGAACCCGGCACGTGCACGAATCAGGCCTTTCAGCATTGGAATCGTTGAGCAACTACAGAAGGGTGTGATAGCCCCCAGTCCCGCAGCGAGAAAGTAGCTGCGGTATCGGTTAGAACTTAGCAAAGCCTCGACCTTGGATGGCGGGATATGGCGTTGAAGCGCACCTACCAGGAAGCTAATGCCAATAAACAAGGCCGATAGCTCGACCGCGAGAAAGGCAAACATGCCTAACGTATCTTGCAATTGAGGGGACATGATAAAACTCCTATATTTCTAGATTAATCGAATTATAGAAGCTTAGATTGCACCCCTCGCTCACGTCAACTATATTTCTAGATATATAGAAACATATGGGCAAAGAAGACACAGCACTGAGAAAAAAATAACACGGAGAAAGCAGAGCAATGAAAAATAGAGCACAGAGAAAACAGCATGGAGAGTGATATGGATCATGAAGAGGTCGCCGCCAGTTTGGCTGAGCTTGGTAACACCCACCGTCTGGCGGTGTTCCGCTTTTTAGTCAAGGCTGGTCATCATGGTGCCCCTGTCGGTGAAATACAGAAAGCGTTGGATATCCCAGCTTCAACGCTATCGCACCACTTATCCCGTATGGCTCGAGTAGGTTTGATTAAGCAGGAGAAGCACAGCCGCACTATCGTCTGTATACCTGATTACCATCATCTACAAAATCTGATTGGCTTCTTACAAGCGGAATGTTGTATGGGCGAAAATATGGAGCCTGTTGAGGCATCTTTATAACTGACTACCCTGCTTTAAGCAGGGCTTTAGAGCGTAAAAAGGCCTTTATATATAAGGCTTACTCCTGCAACCGGGGCACACGAATAAACAGTAGCGCTAAACACGCCGCCAGCATCAATCCTGTGGTCAGCCATAGCGCACCAGCGCCGTTTTGCTCTATTAGTAGTCCAAATAGCAGCGGCGCAAAGGCTTGCGCGGCCCTTGCCGGGGCGATAATCAAGCCCTGACGCTGGCCAAACCCCTTCGGGCCAAACAGCGCCAGCGGTAGTGTGCCGGAGGCAATTGTCATCATGCCATTGCCCGCACCGTGCAGCAGCGCAAAGCCTGCTGCAGGCATACCCATTGTGGCCAGCAATGCCGCACCTAAGGGGTGAAGCGTAGTGGCGACCCGAGCGGCTACCAGCGGATGCAAATGGCGTAAAAGTGCAAACTCACCCAGTCGAGCGGCCACTTGCGCAGGGCCTACTAGCGCTGCAGCGGCGACGGCCACCGAAAGCGACACGCCGGTTTCCTGCAGAAGCCTGGGCAGATGCGCCGCCATCGCCGTTGAGACAAACCAGCCCGCGGCAAACACATAGGCTAATAACATCATCGCCAGGCGAGGACGCTCCGGCGGCGGCGCCGATTTGTCGTCATCTTGCTGAGCCGCACTATCGGCTGCTTTGGGCAAGCAGGCATTCAGCGGCAGCCCCACCACAATATGCAGCATGGCCCAGACACCGCAGGCTACCCGCCACCCGAACTCATTTTCCATCAACGCTGTTAGTGGCCAGCCGATGGTACTGGCAAAACCCGCCAGTAGCGTTACGCCGGTAATTGACGAGCGCGCACTACGCCCCAACAAACGTCCCAAGGTGGCAAAGGCGGCGTCGTATAGGCCCATCGCCATGCCAATGCCGACAATGAGCCAAGCGAACATTAAGCTGAGAAGACCTTGAGAGAGCGCCATGATGACCAGGCCAAGCGCCAAGACAGCGTTCGAAGCCATCAGCACGCCTCGCCCACCTTGCTTATCAATCAAACGTCCAACGCTGGGGCCGAGCATCGCGGTTAACAATAGAGCCGCCGAAAAGGCAGCAAATACCCAGCTGGGAGTTAACCCCAAGTCACGTGCCATAGGCACCGCAAGAATCGCGGGCAAATAGTAGCTGGATGCCCAAGCTAGCGTTTGCGCGCTGCCTAGGGTGAGCGTTAATCCAAACCTGGGCGAACGAATCATGCGGTTTGTCTAGGTAACGCCAGTGCCATCGCGGAACTCGCGGCGACCAAGGCCGCCGATACCCAAAGACAGGCACTCAGCCCGTAGGCCATATACAGCCAGCCCGACAGCAGCGTGCCGACTAAGCGACCCATGGCGTTGGCCATATAATAAAAGCCGACATCCATGGAGACGCCGTCGGTGCGGGCATAGTGCACAATCAAATAGCTGTGCCAGCTGGAGTTAATCGCAAACAGCACCCCAAAGGCGAGCAAGCCGACGACTAACCAGCCTACTTGCGCCAAGGGCAGCATCGCCAACACAATCGCCAGCACTGCCAGTGCCGCCGCCCAGCCAGCGGTCAGTGCCCGGGCATCGCCTTTGATCAGCCGGGTTAACTTAGGCGCCTGGGTTTGTACTCCACCGTAGCCAATCACCCATACCGCCAGCAGCCCCCCCACGGTCCAGTGAGTCCAGCCGTGCTGATCGTATAAGAATACCGGCAGCGCTACGACAAACCACACATCCCGCGCCGAAAATAGGCAAAAACGCGCCGCGGAGAGCACGTTAATCGCGCGTGATTTTGAGAAGATTTCGGAGAACTTCGGCTTTACTTTTTGCCGACCTAAATCCGCCTTGAGTCGCAGCAGTGAAAGCAGCAACACCCCGCCCAGCATCACCGCCATCACAAACACAGCGGCCTGGAAGCCAATCAAGGTGAGCAGCACGCCGCCGACAAAAAAGCCAAGCCCCTTAAGCGCATTTTTAGAGCCCGTCAGCATCGCCACCCAGCGGTAGAGTGAGCTATTGGCGTTGGCGCTCTCTTTTGGAACCAACACCTTAACGGCGCTTTTAGCGCTCATTTTGTTGAGGTCTTTAGCAATACCCGAAATCGCTTGTGCGGCCATCACCCAAACAACGGTCAGCAGGCTAGCGGGTACCATCAGCATGGCAAGGGCAATAATTTGCAGCCCTAGTCCCACATTCATAGTGCGATTGAGCCCCAAGCGCGCCCCCAACCAGCCGCCGACCAGGTTAGTCACTACGCCAAAGGCTTCATAAAATAGAAACAGCATGGCAATGGCCAACGGCGAGTAGCCCAATTGGTGGAAGTGCATCACCACCAGCATGCGCAGCGCGCCATCGGTAATCGTGAACGCCCAGTAGTTACCGGTAATCAGCATGTATTGGCGCACCTCGAAAGGTAGCGCCTTTACCCGTGTCAGCATTGAATCAGCCACGTCCCACCTGCTCACGCCCGACCATAAGGGCCAGCTCGGCGGTGCGGTTGGCATAGCCCCACTCATTGTCGTACCAGGCGTAGAGTTTCAGCTGGGTGCCGTTGATCACCATGGTGGAGAGTGCATCGATAATCGAGCTGCGAGGATCGGTGCGGTAATCGATCGACACCAGCGGGCGCTCTTCATAGCCCAAAATCCCTGCCAGCGAGCCATCGGCAGCGGCTTTCAGCGCCTGATTAACCTCGTCTACGCTTACTTCGCGCTCAAGCTCGAACACCATATCGGTAAGCGACGCATTAGCCAGCGGCACACGGATCGCGTGGCCATTAAGCTTGCCTTCCAACTCAGGGAAAATGGCGGTAATCGCCTTGGCCGAACCGGTCGTGGTAGGAATCAAGCTCATACCGCAAGCGCGAGCCCGGCGCAGGTCTTTATGCGGCGCGTCGAGAATCGTTTGGGTATTGGTGATGTCATGCACGGTGGTCATTGAGCCATGGCGAATACCAAACGTTTCCTGAATGACTTTGACCACCGGTGCCAGACAGTTGGTAGTGCAACTGGCAGCGGTGACGATCTTATGCTGAGCCGGGTCATAAAGATGGTCGTTCACCCCCACCACCACATTAAGCACGCTCGCCTCTTTCATAGGCGCGCTGACCACCACACGCGCAACGCCTTGATCAAGATACGCCTGGAGTTTATCGGTGGTTTTCATTACGCCCGAGCACTCAATGACAATATCGCAACTCGACCAGTCGCTCTCGGCAATGGCTTTGTTGGCGCTAAAGGCGACGGTTTTCCCATCCAGAACGATAGCGTCATCCGTTGCCGAGATTCCTTTCCCAGGCGCCCAGTGCCCGTGAACTGAGTCAAACTCCAGCAAGTGGGCAAAAGTGGCCGCATCACCGCCCGGATCATTAATGCGCGTTAGTTCTACCGCTTCAGACTCTACCTGCGCCCACAAGCTGCGCAGTGCTAAGCGACCAATACGTCCAAAGCCGTTGATACCGATACGAAGTGCCACGGAAGCCTCCTAAGCTGTCTGTTTTGCAAAAGCATAACGCTAACATACGTTTAAACATATATTAATACTTAAAAAAACGTTAATAAAAACAGACCTACTGATCGACAGTAGGTCTGTTTATCCAGCGTTAATTAACCATAGCGACCAGAAATATAGTCTTCTGTCTTCTTCTGCGCTGGCGTCGAGAACATTACTTTGGTGTCGTTGTACTCAATGATTTCCCCCAGGTGGAAGAACGCCGTATAGTCCGCTACCCGCGCCGCCTGCTGCATATTGTGCGTAACGGTAATGATGGTGAACTTCTCTTTCAGCTTGTCCATCAAATCTTCGATAGTCGCTGTTGAGATCGGATCAAGCGCCGAGGTTGGCTCATCCATCAAGATCACATCGGGCTGAACCGCAATGGCACGGGCAATACACAGCCGCTGCTGCTGACCACCGGAAAGCGAGGTGCCAGGCTCATGCAGCTTGTCTTTTACCTCGTTCCACAGACCCGCATCGCGCAGTGCTTTCTCTACCAGCTCTTCCTGCTCGGCTTTACGGCTGACGATGTCGTGCATGCGTGGAGCATAGGCCACATTTTCAAAAATCGACTTAGGGAACGGGTTTGGCTTCTGAAATACCATGCCCACCCGGCGGCGCAGTGCCACTTCGTCCATCTTGGCAGCGTTAACATCGCGGCCATCCATCTCGACCAACCCTTCAATTCTGACCGAAGGAATAAGGTCGTTCATACGGTTCAGGCAGCGAAGAAACGTCGACTTGCCGCAACCAGAAGGCCCGATCAACGCCGTCACATTCTTCTGGAAAAGATCAATATTGAGACCATTCAGCGCCTGCGCCTTACCGTACCAGAGGTTCAAATCCCGCACGCGGATGCTCAGATCATGACACGCTTGATCATTACGCGTGTAAGGCTGCCCAACCGCCGGGGCTAGCTGCTCACTCATTTCAGGTACTTGGCTGTTCATAATAGTTTCCTTGAAAACGGTCGGCTTACCAGCGACGTTCAAATTTCTTGCGTAACAGGACAGCGGCAGCGTTCAGCGAAATCAGAACTGCCAAAAGCACTATAATCCCGCCTGCGGTTTTTTCGACAAAGGCACGATCAGGCTCACCGGACCAGGTAAACACCTGGGCGGGCATCACTGTTGCCGCTTCGGTAAATGAGGCTGTCACGTCTGGAATAAACGCTACCATGCCCACGATAATCAGCGGCGCTGTCTCCCCCATTGCCTGAGCCAGTCCAATGATAGAGCCTGTCATAATACCGGGCATAGCCAGCGGCAATACGTGGTCTTTAACCACTTGCCAGCGCGAACAACCCACCCCAAACGCCGCATGGCGAATGGATTCTGGCACGCTGCGCAGTGCGGTACGCGTAGAAATAATAATGACCGGCAAGGTCATCAGTGCAAGTGTCATACCACCCACCAAGGGGGATGAGCGTGGTACCCCAAAGAAGTTAATAAAGATCGCCAAACCCAGTAGACCAAACAGAATCGAGGGGATGGCAGCCAGGTTATTAATATTAATTTCAACCAACTGGGTAAGGCGGTTATCGGGTGCAAACTCTTCCAAATAAACCGCCGTCATCACACCGATAGGAAAGGCAATGGCCAGGGTGACGATCATAGTCATAACTGTACCGACGACGGCCGATAAGATACCCGCCAGTTCCGGCATTTTGGAATCCCCTCGGGAAAAGAAGCCTGAGTTGAACTGCATCTCAACCTTGCCCTCTTCTACTAGACGGTCAATCCTGGCCTTTTCTTCGTCATCAAGACGAACGCGATTTCCCTTGAGATATTGATCCACCTCGCCATCTGCCAATACCCAACGATTTTGTGTAGTGCCCAATAAGGACGGATCGTTGCGCATTTGCAGTGGGATAACCCGAACGACACTGCGGCTTATTAAGGTGGAAAAATCTCGATCAACCGCTGCCCGGCCATTTGTGGACGCCTCCTCGGTGTAGTTGACTTCTATATTGATCATCGCCTGTTGGAAGGCTGGCAAGCCCTTGCTCAACATATCGGCAAAAAATATTAGCAAGAAGGCAGCGGCCAGCGCCAAGGCGCCCATCGACATATATTTCAGGCGCGTAGATTTACGATGGCGGCCCTTGAGTTGCTGGCTTATCTGATCGTATGAATCACTCATTGGGATATCCTGGCGTTACAGATTGTTGACGCGGTATTTGTCACGGAAGCGGCGAATCATAATCACCGACACGAGGTTCAACACGAGTGTCACCACAAACAGCACCAGACCCAGTGCAAAGGCTGAGAGCGTTTCTGCACTATCAAACTCCAGGTCACCCGTCATGGCGGCAACAATCCGCACAGTGACGGTTGTCATCTCTTCCAGCGGGTTAATCGTAAGATTGGGACGCATACCGGCGGCCATCACCACAATCATCGTCTCGCCCAGCGCCCGAGACATACCCAGCAGTGAGGCAGAAATAATGCCTGGAAGAGCCGCAGGAATAACCACGTCACGAATGGTTTCACCCTTGGTCATCCCCAGAGCCAAAGACCCCTGGCGCATGCTGTCGGGTACCGCATTAATGACGTCATCGGAAAGCGAGGAAATAAACGGAATAATCATAATCCCCATCACGATACCGGGAGCCAATGCGTTGTTAAACGACGCATTCAAGCCAATGGCACCCGTTACTTGCACAATAAACGGGGCGACGGTAATCGCGGCAAAGAAGCCGTAAACCACTGTCGGGATACCGGCGAGAATCTCCAACATGGGTTTAGCAAATGAACGTACTCGGCTGGGTGCAAATTCAGCCATATAAATAGCCGAGAGCAGGCCGATAGGTACCGCCACCGCCAAAGCGATACCAGTAATCATAAAAGTACCGGCAAATAGTGGTACCGAACCAAATTCGGCGCCACCGCTAGCGCCCTCGCCCCGACCAGCAGCTATTAGAAAGCTATTACCGGGTGCCCAGGTGGTGCCGGTGATAAACTCCCAGAAACTGTGCATCTGGAAGAAATTCAGAGCTTCGCCGACGATCGATATCAAAATACCCAGCGTCGTCAGGATCGAAATCGTCGCGGCACCTGCCAGCACCCAGAGAATGACCGACTCGATCGCCCGGCGAGCATGAAAATTGGAGCGAATCAGCTTCATGCCTACGATAAGCCCCACCACCGCCACAGCGAGACTCACCAAAAGCAGGGAAAAAGTAGGTATCTCGCTGCCTATCAACAGCATGACGAAAGCACCAAGCGCACTCACCAGTATGGCCGGCCCAGCAGTCGCCACCACAGCGAACCAAGCGTACTGGTCGGGCTGCGCATACATCGACGTTCCCGATGCACGTACACGTGTGGCCTTGCTTCGCCCGACAAAAAAGGCGGCAAGCCCAAGCAGCAGAAGTACGCTGCAAAAAATCAAAAAAAGCTGGTTGGTCTGCATCGTTAATATCTCAGGTTAACCAATGGATCCGTTTGCGAGTCACCTTAAGGCAAGAACATGACAGCTTTGTGACAACGCCACTAACTAACAGCCGTTGCACCAGGCCTTTTTGAAAAGCAAGAAGCCGGCAGCGTGGGCTGCCGGCTTCTTTACTGTCGTAAGGCTAACTTACTCCAGGTCTTCCTTTGCAAGCTGCTTGCGATCCGCCAAATCAGACTGAACTTGCTCAAGCGCATCGGCGGTCGGAAGGATCAAACCGATATCCTTAAGCAGACCACCTTCACCAATCATCATGTCAGACACGAACATTTCTGCGTATTCATACATGACCGGTACTTCGTCAGCATGCTGGTTCTTAACGTAGAAGAACATGGTACGTGCAACCGGATATTCGTCGTTTGCGATCGTTTCTGGTGTCGGATCAACACCATCAATGCTAGAACCGATCAGCACGTTGTCGTTCTCTTCAAGGAAGGAGTAACCGAAGACACCAAAGGCAGTCGTATCCTGGGTCAAACGCTGAACGATCAGGTTGTCGTTTTCACCGCCGTCAACCCAGCCACCATCGGTACGGATATCCGAGTAAGCTTCACCATATTCTGGGAAGCTTTCAGAAGCGGCTTCCATAACCAACTCATCGAAAGAGTCACGGGTTCCCGACGTAGTCGGCGGACCTACGATGACGATTTCACGATCAGGTAGTGAAGCGTCGATCTGGTTCCAGTTGGTGTAAGGGTTTTTCACCAACTCACCATCAACCGGCACCATATCGGCAGCCGCAAGGAATATCTGCTCACGGGTAACCGGCATCGGCTCATTTTCATTGGACTGAGCAAAGGCAATACCATCACTGCCGATATAAACTTCAGTGATATCAGTAACGCCGTTTTCTACACAGCGTTCGAACTCAGACACCTTCATGCGACGCGAGGAGTTGGTAACATCCGGTGTACCGGTGCCAACACCGTTACAGAACAGACGCATGCCACCGCCTGAACCAGTTGATTCAATAACAGGTGTCGGGTTGTTAGTGGTTGCACCAAACTCTTCCGCTACAAAGCTGGAGAATGGGTAAACGGTACTGGAGCCTACGATATTGATTTGATCACGGGCTTGAGCAACACCTGCCACACTCATGACGGCAGCCGCGAGCACGGTGGTTTTTAGAATACGGTTCATGCGAAATACTCCTGTTCATGTAGGGATCTGGCCTTCGCAGGACACACTTTGCACCGGCTCCATGACAACTTCATGACAGCGGGCAACACAGGAGATTTTTTTGCTAAGGGGGGAAAGTGCTTAAAACAGCAGCCCGAGCGCGGCCAAGGTACACAGCGCAAGGGAGGCCCCTTGCAGCAGCCTTCTGTCCAAACGGTGAGCAATGCCATCCGCCAGAGCGTTGCCGATCAATACAGCAGGCAAGAAAGTGAGCGCGACCTGGAAATGCCATAGCTCAATCCGATCCGCCAGGGCGAGGGTTATCAAGGTCAACAGGGAGGTCAAAATAAAGAACGCCGCTAAGTTACCACGTACGCGATCAGCCGGTAGGCCATGCATCAACAGCACAATGGGCGGGCCGCCAATGGCAGCAACGGTGCCGAAAATGCCTGAAAGTACCCCCGCGCCAAACAAGGTTATGCGGTTCACTGGCAGTTGAAAGCGGCACAAGGTGACCAGTACCGCAAACAGCACGATAACCGCAATCAGCTTTTCCAATACAAACATCGGCGCGGCGAGCAACAGCCAAATACCCAACGCATTGCCAGGTAATCGCCCTACTAACGCCATACCAATGGAATCCAGGCGCACCTCATGCCAGTAGTGGCGCACCATCATCAGCGAGACAGTAAAACCAAACAACACCAGAATGACCGGCACTAATCGTGGCTCGAGCATCAACAGTAGCGGCGCACCGATGACGGCCAAGCCAAAACCGGTCGCGCGCTGTACAAAGGCACCCAGCAGCAGTACGCCGGAGCAAGCCCACCAAGTGCTCATGGGCATATTGACCCAGACCAGCAGGCTATCCATTAGTGCTGTTCATCCCTACGGTTCATTCCTAGGTTTCATTCCTACTAGTTATCCCTGTTGTTCTTCAACGCTGGGCGCCTTGGTTAGTTTGCGTACGCCAATATTGCCCAGTAACGCAGCGCCCAGCATGGTGAGTACCATGGGCCAAAGGTGTTCAACCTCAAATAGCCCTACCATCACACCGGCCAGCGCCCCACAAGTAAACTGTATACCGCCCAGCAGCGCCGTTGCCGTGGCGCTGATATGGCCAAAATGATCCAACAGCGATGAAATCGCGTTGGGCGTGATCAGCCCGATCATACCGGTAAACAGCATAATCAGCGGCACCACAATGATTAACGACGCCATGTTGAGCGCAGTGGCTGCGACCAACCCAAGTGCAGCGATAAGCTGAATAAGAAGACCCAGGCGTAAATTCTGCTGGGGAGTACGCTTACGCAGCAGATGAATATTGACCCGATTAGACAGCGCAATCACTACCACGTTGACCCCAAACACCAGCGGATAGGTGGCTGGCGAGAGGCCAAAATAATCAAGATATAGAAACGGCGAAGCGGTCACGAAGGCAAACAGGCCCGCGAAGGAGGCGGCAACCGCACAAATATACCCCATGCCTTCACGATGCTTCAGTACACTGGCGTAATTGCGGATGACCTGACGCGGAGAAGCGGCGGGCAGCGACATATCGCGGGTTTCAGGCAGGCGCGTGCCTAATAGCCAGAGTAAAAAGCCTGCATAGACGGCCAAGAACACAAAAATCAGCCACCAACCGGCAATGTGCAGCAGTAAACTACCCACAGTAGGTGCCACTAGCGGCGCCAGCATCATAATCATCGCCATGGTCGACATGACTTTAGCGGCCTCGCGTCCACTAAAGCAGTCGCGCACAATCGCCGCTGAATTGACGACACAGGCCCCGCCCCCCAACGCCTGGATAAACCGCCAAGCCAATAGCGTGGGCAAACTCTCCACCTGGGTAATGGCAAGGCTAGCGAGCATAAACACCACCAAACCGCCCAGGAGCACTGGCTTCCTGCCCATGCGATCCGAAAGCGGCCCAAAACATAGCTGGCCCAACGCAAAGCCGAACAAAAACACGCTAATGGAGAGTTCAGTGCGGTGAATACTGGCCCCGATGCTCTCCGCAATGACCCCCATGGCGGGCAAGTAGGCATCGATAGCAAAAGGCGCCAGCGCCGTGTTGGCGGCCACCAACAGTGCTACCCGACGAGGATTAAGATCCATGGGTCTCCTTAAGGCGATAATGAACGCACTGGAATAGATAGGCCGCTAATCATAGCCGATTTTGAGACATTTGTCGGGACTGGATGCTATCGATCAATAGCCCTGGATGACCAGGGGCTTTTCAGGATGAGGGACGTTTAATGATGCGTGGTGGCGTCTTGCGACTCAAGCATCTCGACCAGGGGCTGAAACTGCTCGCGGTTATGCTCGTTCATGTGCATTAAAATGCGGTGGGCTTCAAGGATCCGATCACGCAGCCCTTCTTCGTCTGCGGGCTCTTGGGGAAGCTCTTCAAGCGCATTATTAAGCGTAGTCGCCTGCTGTAGTGGCGCTTCCATCAGCGTAAAAAAACGCGAAAAACCCATTACGTCCAACATCTGTCGCACGTCAGGGTTATCGACAATAATCGTCGGTGATTGCTCCAGCCGCCCTTTGACTGCCATCGCGACCTTGGCCAGAAAGCCAAGCGCCGTCGAATCCACGTTGGTCGCTTCTCGCAAGTCAATCAATACGGCATGCAACCCCGGCGTCTCGGCAAGACGTTGAGCTTGGGTGTCCAACGTGGCGCAGAGCGTCAAGCGCACATCACCACACAGTTTTAAAACAAAAACACCAGAATTGAACGCCGCTTTAATGCGGCCTTCTTCAATCAGCATGACCAAATCCGCTCACCATCATGATTGTAATATCATCGGGTAAAGCATCGCGCTCTTGATTGGCATCAAACTCCGCATCTCCTTCAGCAAGAAGAGCGTTTGTTTCTGCTAGCCGATCGCGCAACTGCTCAAGCGTGACACTCTCACTTACTAATTGCTCAAGCTCCTTGAGCCGCGTGTCGAGCGTTTTACCCGGCAAGCATTCCAATACACCATCTGAGCAGAGCCACAAACGAAAGTCACTCGGCAAAACACAGCTAAGCGCAGGATACTCCACATCGGGGAAAAGGCCTACCGGCATTCCCTCGCCTTCTAAACGACGTAGCTCTCCCCCCGCCGCTAACAGGGGCATAGGAAGCTGCGCGCCGAGCGAATAGTGCAGAGTATGCGACTCATGGTCAATAACACCGACAAATAAGGTGGCATGTTTGCCGATATCGGTGCCCTGCAGCTCTCGGTTCATCGCCTTTAGCCAATCTGGCGGCAGATTTTCCGGGTGCTGACCATCCCACTCACTCAGCCAACGGTTACATAAATATTTGAGCAGCACCGTGACGAATGCCGACGAGGCGCCATGCCCCGATACATCGGCAAAATAGAAGGCGCTGTAACGCTCGTTATAGCGTTGATAATCAAGGAAATCACCGGACAAATAAAGCGAAGGTGCAAATACGTAGTCGTAATACACGCCGTTAATTACTTTGGGGCGTAACGGTAGTAAACGCCGCTGGATATGACCGCCGCTCTGCTGATCCATGCGCAATAGCGCCAGATGAGTCTCTAAGCTTTCATTTAACTCCGCTAGACGTGCATGATCCCGCTCGCGCTCCAGTGCCAGATCGTTAAGCTCAATGGCCTTACGGATCATTCGTCGCAACAGCTCAGCGTGACGTAGGGGGTGGACGATATAATCCACCAGACCTACATCAATCGCCTTGATCAAGTCGGCATCCTGGCGCGAGTCGCTGACCACCAGCGTAGGTAAGCGACGCGTTAACTGCGACCATTGCTGACGCGGAACAGCTCTGGCGTGGGCAACAATTAGCGCCGTGCCAGCGGGTAGATTATTGATATCTTCAGCGGCAAACACCCACATGCCGTCGCAAGTAATCGCTTCAGCCAGCGCATCGCGTTCACGACCGGGTTCATCGATCACCGCGATCAACTGCTTAGAATGATCCATCATAAGCCTCAATCGGTGACTTCGTCGCCACCAAAGTCGCTATCATCCTGGTCACTGTTGTCAAAGCCGCTATCTTCGAAACTACTGTTTTCGAAGCCTGAGTCTTCAAAAACTGAGTCTTCAAAACCTTAGTCTTCAAAACCAGCGTCTTCAAAATCGCTGTCATTAAACTCGAAAGTTTCGCTAGCGAAGGGGTCATCGCCCAATTCTCCATCGCTCACCTCAAATTGGCGGCTCTGTAAGTAAGCGTCACGAATAAAACGGTAGCGATCACCGCGAATTAACGCTTCCTGGTCAAGCAAACCCGCTCGAATATCGATCACATTCAGTGCGGTAAGGCTTAATCGAACGGCGTCATCGTCAACATAGGTAACAGGATAGGCCGCCATATCAGCCGGCATACCGGTGGTATCCCGTAACGTGCTGGGACCAAATAAAGGCAGCACCAAATAGCGCGAATCTTGCCAACCCCACACGGCCAACGTTTGTCCGAAATCTTCTTTATCCGCGGTAATTTCCATCAGGGTGGCATAATCTAATAAGCCACCAATGCCTACCGTTGAGTTAATCAAAAAGCGCGATGTGGCGAGGCCTGCATTCTTCGGTTTGCCTTGCAGCACGCTATTAAGCACGGTACGCACTTCGCCTAAATTGGAGAAAAAATTACCCACCCCGGTTTCCACTGGGTCTGGGGTAATGGTGCGATAGCCTTTTGCCACCGGCTTAAGCGCGTAGCGATCCAGCACATCGTTAAATGTAAACACTTTGCGGTTAAAGCCTTCCCATGGATCTTCGGGAGCCGCATTTTCCGCCATTTGCGTGCTGGCACAGCCACCGGTTCCAAGTAACGTCACCAGCAGTAGAGGCAACCCTTTGCTACGCAAAGAAAGCGCAGGCTTCTCGTTATTTAACCACTGCCACATGACATTTTCCTTTTTCAATTCCGCTGCACACTTACAAACTTACAAACGCCGGATGACCACACTGCCTGCGCTATACCCTGCCCCAAAGGAGCAAATTACACCAATGTCACCCTCCTCAAGCCCCTCGCGATGGAGGTGGAAGGCGATAATAGAGCCCGCTGAGCTGGTATTGGCGTAACGGTCTAGAATGATCGGCGCCTGAACTTCACTCGGGTCATAACCCAATACTTTACGGGCAATCAAATCGTTCATATGCCGGTTAGCCTGGTGAAGCCACATGCGCTTAAGATCACTACCGGCTAACCCTAAGGAGGCCAGATGCTCAGTGATCAGTTTAGCCACCATCGGGCAAACCTCCTTAAACACCCGCCGCCCTTCTTGCACAAAAAGCTTATCCAAGGCCAGCGGATCGCTGTCCGTTACGCGGTTTAGAAATCCAGCATTATTGCGGATCGCGTTGGAAAACTTGGTAACTAACCGCGTACCGAGGATTTCAAACTGCTCGTCGGCAATCGCGACTGCGCTACTTTCTAGTACCACTGCTGTGCAAGCATCGCCGAAAATGAAGTGGCTGTCACGGTCTCGGAAGTTGAGGTGCGCCGAGCAAACTTCTGGATTGACCACCAAGGCGCGCTTAACACTACCTGAAGCTATGGCATTGGCAGCCGTTTCCAAAGCAAACGTCGCTGAGCTACAGGCCACGTTCATATCGAACCCATAGCCGCTTGTTTCCAGGGCTTGCTGCACTTCTACCGCCACGGCGGGATAGGCGCGCTCTAGGTTTGAGCAGGCAACGATCACCAGCTCTATGTCAGCAGCATCTACCTTGGCAGCAGCCAACGCCTGCCGTGCAGCGGCTGTCGCCATCTCGCACTGAATCGAAGGTTCATCATTGCCCCGCTGCGGCAGTTTAGGCCGCATACGCTGTGGGTCAAGGATTCCTGACGCATCAAGCACGTAACGGCTCTGAATACCGGAGGCTTTTTCGATAAATTCGCTGCTTGAGTGCGCCAGTGGTTCGCGCTCGCCGCGCGCAATGGCGCCGGCGTGCTGTTCATTCTCGCTGTCTACCCAAGCATTAAATGCCGCCACCAGGGCCGCATTATCAATGGCGTGTTCCGGTGTATAGAGTCCTGTACCGGTAATCACCACATGTGTCATGCCAATCTCCTCTAAGCGGCTTGCCGACGTGACCGGCCATCAATGTAGCGTGCGACTTACGGCGAACCCATCACGTTACTGTGTGCGTAAAATAGCGGTTTTTCCAGCAACTTTTTCCAACCACTGCTAAACGCTAGTGATCTCTTGCCAGCGCTTTTCCAATCGTTTCACCGACACCACCATGCTAGTACCCAACTGCTGAGCGAATAGCGACACCCTAAGCTCTTGCAACCACCAGCCAAAAGCGACCAGTTCTGGGTCTTCCACCCGCCCGCGGCGCTCGCTTTCGCGGCGGGCATCAAAGCGCGCCTCTAATGCCTGGACATCTTGCATCACCATTTGATCGCGGCCACGTTCACGGGCTGCTTTTTCAAGCCGAATGAGCGCCGCCTCGGTGTAGCGCGGGTATTCATCTAGCCATGCGCCTGCATCGCGGATAAAGCCTGGGTAGACCAAACGCTGCATCTGCGCGCTAACATCGCTGTACACCAACGCCAGGGCAAAATTAAGCTTCCCTTTGAGCACCTTACTGACCGCCAGATGGCCTTTTAGCGCGACCTCTACCCGTGCCAAGAGCGCTTTCGCTTCATCAACGAGTTGACTTTGGGTAGCGTTTAGACGCTGGCTAAATTCCCCTTCTGAGCGCGGCAGGGGGTGCTGGGCGACCACTTGGGTAAATACCGCAAGCAACAGATCATCGACTAAAGCTTGTTTACTGCCCACTTTGGCAAACAGTAGTGCGCACTTCTCAACCCCCGGCAGTTGTTTAATCGCTTTTACCTGTTCGGGTAACTTGGCAATGGCCAGTCGGGCGATGCCCTCCTGGTGGGCAGCCTCCGCTTTTGCCGGGTGATCAAACAGCGCCACCTTGAACTCTCGGGCGTCAGCTGCAACGTCAGCAACAACCAAGGCAGGATACGCCTCTACGCGGATGCCGGCCTGGGTGGTAACACGCGAAGCAGGCAGCGGCGTTTTGGGTAACCCGGCAACGGCGGGCTCATGGCTAACCTGCTCGGCCAGCGCCTGAGCGCCTGCGCTGGCGGCGGCTTCAAAGCGCTGTTCCAAGGCGCGCAGATCACGCCCCTGCCCCAAGGTCTCGCCCGCGTGATCGACTACGCGAATATTCATGCTCAGATGCGGTTCAAGCAAATCCAGGCGCCAGTCGTCAGGATGCACCCGCGTGGATGTCCGACGACGAATAAACTCGCCCAGCGCTTCGGTTAACGGGCGCTGGTCGGGCACCAGAGTCTCCAACGCCGCATCCACCCAATCGGGAATCGGCACCACCTGACGGCGGATGCTTTTCGGCAGCGACTTCAACAGCGCAATACACTTTTCGCGCAGCAGCCCCGGCACCAGCCACTCCAACGCGTGAACTGGCACCTGGGGCAGCATGGCGGCGGGAACGGTCAGCGTAACACCGTCATCTTCGGCTTCAGGGTCAAAGTGGTAACTGACGGGATAGGCCACGCCCGCCAGGATTAAATGATCGGGGTACTGTGCCTGGGTGACGTCCTGCGCATCCCGCGCTTTGAGTGAATCAATATCGAAGTGGAGTAGTTGCGGGTTTTGCTGCTCGGCCTGTTTGCGCCAGCGCTCAAATCCCTTGCCGTTGACGGTTTCAGCCGGAATGCGCTGGTTGTAAAAATCGTACAGGGTGTCTTCATCGACCAGTATGTCCCGCCGCCGAGCGCGATCTTCCAATGCCTCAACTTCGTCGATCAGTGCGCGGTTGTGGGCAAAGAAGGCACCTTTGGTTTGAAACTCCCCTTCCACCAGCGCACGGCGAATAAACAGCTCTCGGGATTCCTGGGGAGCGATTGGCCCGTAATGTACCTTGCGCCGCGCCACAATCGGCAGACCAAACAGCGTCACTTGCTCAAAAGCGACAACCTGGGCACGTTTCATTTCCCAATGGGGTTCGCTGTAGCTGCGCTTAACCAGGTGCTGCGCCTGAGGTTCAATCCACTGAGGGTCGATTTTTGCCACGGTGCGAGCAAATAACTTGGAGGTTTCCACCATCTCGAACGCCATGATCCACTTGGGCGACTTCTTGGCCAACCCAGAGCCAGGGTGAATCATAAATTTACGATTGCGGGCGCCGAGATACTCGCGGTTCTCCACCAGCGTGCCCAGGTTGGAGAGCAGCCCCGAAAGTAGCGCCTGATGCACCTTGCCCGAGGTTTTACGCCGCATTTGGCGCGCCTGCTCTTCGCTCTCGTCTTCATTGCGGGGCGGCGGCGCGGGCACTTCGATATCCATATCGCGCAGCAGTTGGCGGAGCTGGCGGAAGGTGTCGTGCCACTCGCGCATGCGCAGGTAATTGATGTAGTGCTCTCGGCACCAGCGGCGCAGCTGATTACCCGACAGCGCTTCGCGGGCATTCTCAATGCCGTGCCAGAGGTTCAACAAAGCGACAAAGTCGGAATCTGGGTCGTGCCAGCGCTGGTGGGCTTGGTCGGCGGCTTGGCGCTTATCCGCCGGTCGGTCGCGGGGGTCTTGGATGGCCAGCGCCGAGACGACGATTAGCACATCGCGCAGGCTGCCGAATTCGGTACCGGCCAGCACCATGCGCGCCAGGCGTGGGTCAATCGGCAGCCGCGCCAGCTTACGCCCGAGCGGAGAAAGGTGCTGCTTTTCATCCACCGCGCCCAGCTCGAACAGTAACCGAAAACCGTCTTTTACAAAGCGGCTATCCGGCGGATCGACGAATGGGAAGGCCTCGATATCGCCAAGCTTTAACCCCAGCATCGAAAGGATGACCGACGCTAAGTTGGTGCGCTGAATTTCGGGGTCGGTAAAGCCGGGCCGGGAGAGAAAATCCTCTTCGCTGTAGAGGCGAATACACACGCCTTCGGCAATCCGCCCGCAGCGGCCTTTGCGCTGGTTGGCGCTGGCCTGACTAACCGCTTCCACCGGTAGTCGCTGGATCTTGGAGCGGTAGCTGTAGCGGCTGATACGCACCAGCCCTGGGTCGATCACGTAGCGAATACCGGGCACCGTTAGCGAGGTTTCCGCAACGTTGGTGGCGAGGACAATACGCCGCCCGCGGTGCGGGGCAAACACGCGGTTCTGTTCTTCGTTAGAGAGCCGAGCGTAGAGCGGCAGAATTTCGGTGCCTTTCAGCTCGGCGCGGCGCAGGGTATCGGCAGTTTCACGGATCTCGCGCTCACCGGGTAAAAACACCAGCACGTCCCGGGGGCCGTGCAGCCAACCTTTCTCCCGCTCGATCGCTTCAATTTCTTCCACCGCGTGGAGAATGCCCTCTTGCAGCGTGCGGTCTTCTTCATCGTCCTCGTCGCGTACCAGCGGCCGGTAGTGCACCTCAACGGGATAGGTGCGCCCGGTGACTTCTACTACCGGTGCAGGCGTTTTGGCCGTGCCGAAGTGCTTGGCAAAGCGCTCCACGTCGATGGTCGCCGAGGTAATGATGACTTTTAGATCGGGCCGCTTAGGGAGCAGGCGCTTGAGGTAGCCGAGCAGAAAGTCGATATTCAGGCTGCGTTCGTGAGCTTCATCAATAATGATCGTGTCGTAGCGCAGCAGCAGCGGATCATTCTGCGTCTCGGCCAGCAAGATCCCGTCGGTCATTAATTTGACCAAGGTTGTTGGGCTGCTTTGGTCGGTGAAGCGCACCTGGTAGCCCACCTGCTCGCCCAGAGAGACTTCCAGCTCTTCCGCCAGGCGGCTGGCGACACTGCGGGCAGCCAGGCGGCGCGGCTGAGTATGACCAATCAAACCACGGCGGCCGCGCCCCAACTCCAAACACATTTTGGGTAACTGGGTGGTTTTGCCCGAGCCGGTCTCCCCTGCGACCACCACCACTTGGTGATCGCGTATGGCGTTAATAATATCTTCCCGCCGCTCGACCACGGGCAGTTTCGGCGGGTAGTTGAGGGCGACCTTTTGGGTTTCACGCTGGCTAAGCTGCTGCTGGGCGCGATCAAGCTCGCGCTGCACTTCGTCCAAACCACGGCTGATAGGCTTGTTATCGCGCACGCGACGGCTCAACCCAGCTAGGCGTCGTTCCAGCCGCTCTGCATCGCGCAGCATCACATCGCCCGCTGCCTGTTTCAGCGACGCAAGGCGTTGGCTATCGGTAGGGGCTAGGGATGTGTCAGTGGTCACGATAGGGTCGGCTTCCATTCGCTTGGCGATTTAACAAGGGTCATTAAAAAGAACTATAAAAAAATCAGCCCGCACAGGTGAGCGGGCCGACTATTGTAACGCTTTCAGCGCCACGACGCCTAACGCAGCGCTGGGGCGTTATCTAACAGCTAAGTTTTTAACAGCTACGTTTTTAAAAGCTAGTTTTTAATAGCTAGGTTTTTGCGGGTGCTTCATCGCGCAGTTGTCGGCGCAACACTTTGCCCACGTTGGTTTTGGGCAACTCGTCACGAAACTCGATGATTTTAGGCACCTTGTAACCGGTCAGCTCTTTTTTGCACCAGTCACGTAGCGTTTTCTCATCAAGCTGGCTATTTTTGCTCACCACGAACAGCTTAATCACTTCGCCAGCGTTTTCATCCGGCACACCCACCGCTGCCGACTCAAGGACATCTGGATGGGCGGCAACCACATCCTCGATTTCATTGGGATAAACGTTGAAGCCAGAGACCAAGATCATGTCTTTTTTACGATCAACGATGCGAATATAGCCATCCTCCTGCAGCACGGCGATATCACCCGTGTGGAACCAGCCATCCTCATCAATCGAAACGCGAGTTTCATCGTCGCGCTGCCAGTAGCCTTTCATCACCTGCGGGCCTTGCACGCACAGCTCTCCCGGCTCGCCCAGTGCCACGTCGTTGCCGTCGGCATCGACGACTTTTACCGCGGTGCCTGCCACGGGCTTGCCGATAGTGCCTAGTTGGATCGCATCAGTGGGGTTGAAGCTAACAATGGGAGACGTCTCGGTCAGACCATACCCCTCAGCGATTGGACAACCGGTCGTTTGCTCCCAACGCTGCGCCGCTGCTTTGGTCAGCGCCATGCCGCCGGAGATCGTCAGCTTCAACTTGGAAAAATCGAGCTGCTTGAAGTCGTCGCGATTACACAGCGCATTAAACAGCGTGTTGAGGCCGATAAAGGCAGTAAAAGGCAGCCCCTTGAGCTCTTTGACAAACCCATCCAGGTCGCGAGGGTTGGTGATTAGCAATGAGTGGTTACCGGTTTCCATTAAGAACAGACAGTTAACCGTAAAGGTATAGATGTGATAAACCGGAAGCGGTGCGATAACCAGTTCTTCACCATCGCTGAGATGCGGCCCAATCGCTTGCCGCGCTTGCAGCATATTGGCGATAAGATTGCGATGGGTCAGCATGGCCCCCTTTGGCATACCCGTAGTGCCGCCCGTATATTGAAGCGCGGCTAAATCGTCGGGGCTCCTCTTGTCCTCGCTATGGCTTAGCGATGCGCCTTTTTTCAGCGCATCGCGAAAACCAACCGCACCGGGCAGCGAATAAGCAGGCACCATTTTCTTAACATGCTTAACTACGGCATTGATTAACCAGCGTTTGGGCACATCGTGCAAGTCGGCTAGTTGGGTGACGATAACGCGCTCGATATCTGTTTTATCGAGTACTTTCTCAAGTTTGTCGGCCATATTGGCCAAAATAACAATGGCTTTAGCGTTGGCGTCCTTGAACTGGTGGGCCATTTCCCGCTCGGTATACAGCGGGTTGGTGTTAACCACCACTAAGCCTGCCCGCAGCGCGCCAAATACCGCTACCGGGAACTGCAGTACGTTAGGCAACTGGATAGCAATACGGTCGCCGGGAACGAGGTCGGTTTCATGCTGAAGCCAAGCCGCAAAATTCGCTGAGAGGCGGTCAAGGTCAGCGAAGGTGAGCGTTTTTCCCATACAGGAAAAAGCGGGTTTGTCCTTAAAACGTGCTACTGCGTTATGAAAAACATCCGTGACTGAATCGTATTGATCCAACCCTTCAAGCGCTGGGCCACGTAAAACGGCGGCGTTGGCGTGTTCGCTCATGGGCAATCTCCGCTATCGGCGTCGGCGTAGGATCACCGACCTTGTTGTTGTCGCTGGTCTTAGTCTAAAAAGTAGCTTAAGAAGCCCAACGATATACGACCTATAACAGGCTGTAAAACGATCGATTGAAACTTACGTTTAAACTTTAGCCCATAGTCAGGTTTGTTCAATTCAGTGCTACTTCTCTTGTTTCACTTTAGCAATACCTACGTTTATGGACAGTAACGTGCCTGAATTTCTCCATCTCGCCAGACCAATAGCTCACCCGGCACCATGCGCTGCCATGCTTCATTATGAGTAAGAGGCTCGGTGGCAATCACTGAAACAATATCGTTAGGCGTGGTGTGTTCGGCAAAATTCACCGTCATCTCAGCGTCGGAGAGTTCCGCATCGCCAAAGGGCGCACAGCGGGTAATATGCGCCAATTTAGTGGTGCAATAGGTATACAAATAGCAGCCATCGGAGAGCAGCATATTGAACACCCCCAGCGTTCTTAGCTGCTCACACAGCTGATGCAAGCACTTCCAGAGTGGTTCAGGTGTAGCAGGAGGTGTAGGAAAGGTGCGGCGTAACTCACCTATTAACCAGCAGTAGGCATGCTCGCTATCGGTGCTGCCAACCGGGGTGTAGTTGCCTAATGTTAAGCTCTCCCAGCCACTTAGCTGGCCATTATGGGCGTAGCACCAGGGCCGCCCCCACATTTCTCGGGTAAATGGATGAGTATTGGCAAGCTTTACGCCCCCTACATTCGCTTGGCGAATATGGCTAATCACCACATTGGACTTAATCGGGTAGTCACAAATCAACCGCGCGATGGGCGAATCGACTGACGGATGAGGATCACGAAAGTCGCGGTAGCCGCCCTCTTCATAGAAGGCGATTCCCCAGCCATCACGATGGGGACCAGTGCCCCCACCGCGGTGCAAAAAGCCCGAAAAGCTGAAGCAGATGTCGGTGGGCACATTGGCGCTCATCCCCAACAGTTCACACATATGATTCACACATACGGTTCACATATACGTACTCATACACAAACACCAAGACATCGTTCAAACGTGACATCAACCAATCACCGGTTCGCGACGGCGTGGCGATTCGCCTTCATCATCACTTTCTTCTTCCTGGGTCACATACTCAGCCTCGCCAGGGCGGCGCCACCACCAAAGTGCAACGCCAATAAGCGCTCCTAGCGCCATGCCTAACACCAGCCACATCAGCCCGCCACGTAGCGCCGAGCCGTTATTTTCTAAAAAGCCAACCGCCGCTACCATCGCCGACGGTGCCCAACCGGTATAGAATTCACCCTCTTCTATTAGCGGTAGCCGGAAAGTAGCGGGGATCCATACCGCCCCGGCAACCGTCCAGGTCAGCACAAGACGCGGCAAGCGAGGCAGAAAAGTGAGCGCAAAATAGACCGCGATAATCACTAACAGCGACAGCCCGTAATAACTCAACCAAAGCATTGGCGTTGAATTTGCAAACAGCATAATACCCCTCATGTGGGTGAACTCACCCGACGTTGATTTCCCGTTATGGTACCTATCAATTTATGAAAGCACAGCAAGGCATACATTCAGGCTTACCCGCTGCACGCTATTATCGCGCTAATGATCCGCAATGGCACTGGTTAGAGGAGCGCGACGACCCGCAAGTCAGCGCCTTCTTAACGGCCGCCAACCAGCAACAAGCCGATTGGTTTGCCCCGCTTGCCCCGCTGGAGGAAGCGTTATACCAGAGTCACCTGGCACGCCGCGAATTAGCCGTGACCAGCCTTAAGACAACGCTTGACCACTTCACGTTCTGGAGCGAGACCGGCGCCGAAGATGACTACCCTTGCTGGTGGCGCCACCCCAATCTTCAGCCGGAACAGCACGAATGCTTTTTTGACGTCAGAGCTCGCGCCAACGAGCACGACTTCTACGATATGGGCGATATGGCGCTCTCCCCTGATGAGCAATGGCTAGCCTGGACAGAAGATACCCAAGGCGATGAGCGCTTTACGCTATGGCTGAAAGCACTACCTAGCGGGGAGCCGGTGCAACTATTGAGCGATATTGGCGCGGGGCTGTGCTGGGCAGAAGATCAAACGGCCACCACGGCTACCTTGCTGTTTACCCGCTTTGACGATACCCAGCGCCCGGATAGCGTTTGGCGTTTTTCGCTGACATTGGCTGACTTGATGGCCTCAAAAGAGCCCATGCTGGTACTGCGCGAAGAAGACCCTGAGTTTTGGCTCGGCATCGGCAAAACGCGTTCGCGGTCATGGCTGCTGCTCGAAAGTGGCTCAAAAGACACCAGTGAAATTCACCTGTTGCCCGCTCACTCCCCTGATTCACCCCCCCAGTGTATTCAGTCGCGCCAAGCGGGGGTTGAGTACAGCATTGATCACCGACCAGGCAGTTTTTATCGCCTGCATAACCAGGCTGGTGCTCACTTCCAGCTCGACTTCCTGCCCGAAAGTCAGCTTGGTCAGCCCCAATTGAATTGGCAAACGTTAATCGCCCACCGTGAAGAAGCCACCCTGGAAGGCGTTGATGCGTTCGCTTGGGGGCTGATACTGGCGGAGCGCGATCATGCCCAGGCGCAGGTGCGGTTGCGGCATTTGCTGTTCGATGCCCAGCACGGATGCACGCAGGATGAGTATCTGGCACTGCCCGAGCAACCCTGCTCCCAGATGCTGGAAGATGCGCCGCACTTCGATACACAGATAGTGCATCTGCGTGAAGAGTCATTTACCCAGCCGCCCAGCTGGTTCGCACTTGATCTCACCAGCGGCGAACGGACACTGCTGAAGCGGGTGCCTGTGTACGGCAATTTACAACCGCAACAGCTAATCAGTCGACGCCTTTGGGCCACCAGCGACGATGGCGAGCAGGTGCCCATATCGGTAGTGATGCGCGCCGACCTGGCGGGCCAACCCCAACCCACACTGCTGTATGGCTACGGCGCCTACGGTGATGCGCTCGACCCCTGGTTCTCGATCGCTAGGTTGGAGCTGCTTGAACGCGGTGCAGCTTTTGCGGTTGCCCATGTCCGCGGTGGCGGCGAACGCGGCGAGCCCTGGTACTTAAACGGTAAAATGGCGCACAAGGAAAACAGTTTTAATGACTTCCTGGCCGCGCGTGATGCACTTGTCGAACAGGGTGTCAGCGATTCACAGCGCATCGCTGCCTATGGTGCCAGCGCCGGTGGGCTGCTGGTCGGCACTTGTGTTAACCGTGCACCGGAAAAATTTTGCGCCGCGCTGCTAGATGTACCCTTTTTAGACGTGCTGCGCACCATGCAGAATCCGGAACTACCGCTAACCACCGCGGAGTACAGCGAGTGGGGAAACCCGGAAGCGCCAGAGGTTGCCGCCCGCATCCGCGCTTACTCACCGATCGACAATATCCAGCCCCAGGCCTACCCTGCGCTGTGGATTGAGGGCAGTTGGTTTGACACCCGGGTCAGCTACTGGGAGCCTGCCAAGCTCTATGCCCAAGTGTCTCAACAGCAGCAAGGGTCAGCGCCAATTCTGATGCGTACCGATATGAGCAGTGGCCACGGCGGCGCATCGGGCCGCTTCAAGGCCTGGCGCGATACTGCGCGGCAAGATGCCTTTATTCTATGGGCACTGGGTTTGGCCCCGCAAACGCAGCCAAATCCAGAGTAAAGCGCTCAAAGGCCTGTTGCGCCCCGGCAAGCACTGCAGGCCACGTAGATAGCGGGCAGCGGTACTCCGCAAAGTGCCAAAAAGCAGCCCACTGTTCGCCTGTTAAGGGATGGGCAGTGAGGAACTGCAAAGGCACCTGCCGCCCCAGCACGCTCTCGACGTGACGGGCAATCATCGCCCCGCCCAAACGTGAGCCTTCGAGCACATAGAGCATACCAACCGTGTTGGCCGGGCTGGTCGGCAGTGGCGCGAGGGGCACCGACGCCACCCTTCTACCCAATCGCTGAATATCTGCCTTCAGTAGCGGCTCACGCTGCATTAATCGGTAATCCATAGCGTGAGCCTGTAAGCCACTACTCAGCGCCTGCTCAAGGCTTGCGATGGGCGCATAAAGCGCGCTTAACGCTGTAGCATACTTTGCAACCGTTAATTCCCGACTAAGCAGCAGCTTCAGAGCGGGATGCTGATCCACTTGATGGTGAGCCACGCGCGTTTCACGCTTAAGCCATTCCCTCAGGGTGGGATTACTCATCCGTCTTCCGGGCAAACGACTTAGCCTGTTGCAGTAGCGCGCGCAGTTTCAGCAGGTACATACGAGTATTCGCTGACCAGGGGCGGCTGTGGCCCACCCGCTGCTCTACCCAGGCTTCAAACGAACGCCGCGGTGCGATCCCGCGGCTACCGTCCCGGTAATCCACGGGTTTGTCAGGGTTACCGCCCCAGGTAACTTCATAGAGGTGTTCAAGCCGACAAAGGTAAAGATTAACGCTATGGTACTGATCAAGGGGTAAATCACTTACCACTGCAACGCCGGCGATTTCACTCAGCGGCATATCGGGACAGTCGCTTCGCAAGCTATCGCTTATCCATACCGACGACGTTTCAAACCGCGCCGCCTCCGCCACGACTTCAATTCCAGCCGCCGACAGCCCCTCTCCAGCATGATAAGTGTCGCCACCCACCTGCAGGATGGCGCCATCCGCTGCAAAGGAATCCATTAACCAGTGGCTTAATTCGGGCCAGGCGCTCGCTAACTCACCGTGGCGCATTAGCACGTCTTTAGCTTGGTCAAACTGGCGCTGCATGCCATCGAGCACCTGTAACCGCCTACGCGCTTTATAGTCGCGCAGACGTAGATTAAAGGCTTCTGAAAGCGCACTCATGGCCTGTAGTTGGCTAACCGTTAACTGCTTTGGTACCGCACTGTGGCAAGAAATCAGCGCATCAAGCGTCCCCGCCTGAGTAATGGGGAGAGAAATCGCTGCACCGACCCCCATATTGGCCATATATTCCAAATGAACAGGCGATACGCTGCGCAAATCAACCCATGAAAGATTGGGAATGGCGTTCCGCTCGCGGCCCACAACCGCCACAGGCTCAGCACTGCTATTGGGAATAGAGCGCCATGGATTCTTCATATACAGCTGGCGCGCTATCTGGGGGATATCGCTGGCCGGAAAACGTAAGCCTAAATAGCTGCCCGCTACCTCAGGCTGGCGCGCCTCCGCGGTGACTTCGCCGTCGCCCTCAGGCATAAAGCGGTAGTAGTGGATACGGTCAAAACCGCTCAACGCCAATAGCGTGTCTAACAGCTGCTGGCACTGTGCTTCAAGCCCCTGACGATTTTCAGGCACAGGATAAGCTTCTCCTTGCTTCGGCATGGGGTCGGCATGAGCATCAACCGGGTAAAGCTCAAATATCAGTTGTTCACCGTTATGGCTTATTACTACATCGAACTCTTGGGATCCGATATTGCTCTGGCCTGTATAACGCTCGCCTTCTGAAAGGGTTGGTGCCCGGCTATGCACCTCCTCAAGAAAGGCGGGCAGCGGTTGATCCAGTAGCGATTCAAGCCCTGCCTCCACACCGAGCCAATGCAGGATATTTTCAGACACATGGCTGATAGTGCCTTGAAGGTCACTCACCACGAGCACGCCGTGGGGCTGAATAGCACCGGAAAGATGCAGTTGCTCTTGCTCACACTGCTCAATAAACCCGCTTTGCATCGTCATGTCAGGCGTTCCTTCCCGTATCATCGTTGCTAAAAGGGGGAGCATAGCCCGCGGCTAGCACGGTAAACTCAGCCAGTGGTAGTGGTCGGGATAACAAATACCCTTGGACGTAATCACAGCCGTTTGCGGTCAACCAACTCAACTGGGAGTGGGTTTCCACGCCCTCTCCGACGGTGCGGATATTAAGTGCTTTGGCCATTCCTAAAATCGCCAGTGCAATCGCCTGGTCGCTCTCGTCTGCACTGTCAAGCCCGTCTACAAAGCTTTTGTCTATCTTAAGCTCGGCCAACGGCAGCCGTTTTAAATAGGCGAGCGATGAGTAGCCGGTGCCGAAATCATCCACCGCTAGTTTAATCCCCGCTTCACGCAGTTTTTCAATATTGCCCAATGCCGCACTTGAACGATCGACCAGGGTGCTTTCGGTAATCTCCACTTGAATCAACTCATGGGCAACCCGGTACTGTTTCAAACAAGCGAACAAATGAGAGATGAAACGCTCTTCCTGGAAACTGCGGGCAGATACATTCATCGCCACCGGAGGTGGGCAGACCCCATCGGCCAGCCACTGAGCTAATTGAGTAATCAACAACAACGCAACATGCCGGTCAAGCTCTAAAATCAATCCAGTGGCTTCGGCAACGGGGATAAAATCAGCCGGACTGACCTCCCCCAGCACGGGGTCACTCCAACGCAGCAGCGCCTCGGCGCCGACTAAGCTATGGGGAGACGCGCTGGTAAATTTAGGCTGATACATTAGCCTTAAGCGGCCCTGCTCCATCCCTTCGCGCAGCGCGTGCTCAATGGCCACATCGCGCATCAAGCGCTCTTGTAGCTCGGGTTTGAACAGCTCAAACCGATCGCGACCGTTCTCTTTAGCACGGTACATAGCGGTATCCGCTGCTTTGGTTAGGCCAGCCACATCGTCGCCATCATCAGGGCAGAAGGCCAAGCCAACACTCGAGGTCACAAATAGCGAGTGACGACGAACATCAAAGGGCTTTGCCAGCGCCTCTACAATTCGCTTGGCTACCTGCTCGGCGCCTTCAATCGTGGTATCGGATATAATAATGGTAAATTCATCGCCCCCAAGGCGAGCCACGGTGTCCAACTCCCTCACTAGCTCACGGAGCCTGCCAGCCACTTGGATCAGTAACTCATCGCCCGCATCGTGACCCAAAGTATCATTAATACTTTTAAAGTTATCCAGATCCAAAAACATCAGCGCGCTGATTTGATTATTGCGCCGCGCGTGGGCAATGGCCACCTGAAGGCGATCTTGAAACAGTGTGCGGTTGGGTAACCCCGTCAAGGCATCATGGGTGGCGAGGTACTCTGCGTGCTGCTGTGACTCTTTAATGTGGGTAATATCTGAAAATACCGCTACATAGAGCATCTCTTCATGGCTGTCCGGCTCGATGCTGTTAAGCGTTAGCCACTGGGAAAATAGCGTGCCATCTTGACGATGGTTCCACACCTCTCCCTGCCAAAAACCATTCTGTTGAACCAGTTCCCAGACAATATGGCAGGTGCCCGGCGGCTCTAATTCCTGTCCATTCTCCTGGTCACTATAGAGCAGCGGGAGCGCAGGCGTGTTGAGCACCTGCTGGGTGGTAAACCCGGTAATCCGCGTAAAGGCAGCATTAACCGACTGCACATTGCCCAAGGCATTGATGACAACAATCGCCTCTCCCGCCTGCTCATAGACTTTGGCGGCCACCTGCATTTCCCTCTCAGCCTGTTTGCGAGCGGTTATATCTTCGGCTTCGGTCAGAATCAGATTGGGATGGCCTTGTTCATCGCGTAGTACCTGATGAACCGACGAAAAAATGCGCACGCCTCCTGCTGAACTAGTGAGCACGTGTTCCGCTTTTACCATACGCTGATAGCGCAGCGCCTCAAGATCGCTTGCCCATACGGAGCTAGCGTAGGGTTCAGGAAATACCTCAAACGGGTTACGGCCCACCAGCGCGTCTTGAGAGAGATCGAAGGTGTTTAAAAACTGGGGATTGGCAAAGGTGTAGCGACCATTGAGATCCTTGAGCGCCATCATCACCGTGCTATTTTCCATCAACGCATGCAACTGCGCCTGAGATTGACGTAGCTTGGCCTGCACGTGGCTAAGGTCAGTAATGTCCATCAGTGTCACAATCAGCAGCTCTACATTGCCCTCACGACTAACACCGGGGGTCAATACGCGCTGTAGCAACCTTCCATTGTCCTCGACCACGTCCTCTTCAGGCATCCCACTGGCCATGACACTGACTAGCTGCTCTTCAAGGTTGCTAAGCGCCGTAGGTAACGTTAACCCCGCCACATGACGCTGAAGAGCGGTAGGTCGGAAATTAAAATAGCGCGCCGCGGGTGCGTTATAGCGCTTTAGACAGAAGTCGGTATCAAACACCAGCAGTGGGAAATCAAGCGCGTCATAGAGATAGGTGTACTCTGCGTTGAGCCTAGTCAACTCGCCGGATTTTATATTCAGCTCTTCATTAAGGTTTATAAGTTCTTCGTTGGTCGCCTGAAGCTCTTCGTTGGCGGCCTCCATCTCTTCATTAGTGGCTTGAAGCTCCTCATTAGATGCTTGGGCCTCTTCATTGAGCGACTGCATCTCCTCGTTAGCCGTGGCCAGTTCTTCAATCAGTGCTTGAAGATGCTCACGGGTAGCCACCAGCTCATTTTCTAAGCTATTGCCTTGACCAGGCGGCAGTGGCTCCATCAGCCGTTCTAACGAGCCATCGCTAGAAAACGCAGGCTCAACAAGCGGTTGGGGGGTGATCATCACCAGCACACGATAGTCGTCATCGCCCTCTGCGAGCGCCCGCACACTGAGCCGCCACCAGCGATCTTCAAAGCGTCGACGGCGCCCTAATTGTGGTTCTCGCTGTGTTTGAAACTGACGCAGCATCGCCATCAGCTCGCCACGGAAAGCAGGGCTAATCACATCACCGATACCCACCTGGCTGCGACTAGCAGTAAAGGGTAGAAACTTGGCTACTTCGCCCGCCGCATGCAGCACGCTCCCTTGCGCATCACACACTGCCACCGTCGCTTCCATATGGGCAACCAAGGCATCTAACAGCTGCTGCATATCACGATCCCGTCGACGCTGCAGAGGCGTCTCGCCAGCGCTTTGGGTGGTTCGTACAGCCACTTCGCGGCTCTCACCCTGTTTACTGAAAAGGCGCTCACGCCGATTAAGCGGGGTAAATAGGCTTTCGGTTTGGGAGATGCTTTCCGAGCGGCCCAGAAACAGTAACCCTTTAGCCCTTAAACCAAAATGGAAGCGCTGGAGAACACGCGCCTGCAATTCGTTATTAAAGTAGATAAGTACATTACGGCAAGAAACCAGATTCAAACGTAAAAACGGTGGGTCATCGACCAAATTGTGTTTGGCAAACACCACCATATCGCGCAATTCTTTGCTCACTTCAAAGGTCTGCTCTGTCGCAATGAAATAGCGTTCGACCCACTCAGGGGGCAGTGCTTCCAAGGCAGCGCCAATATAGTTTCCCCGTCGGGCGACTTCCAAGGCATCGTCATCAATATCTGTGGCGAATATCTGCACGACCCGACTGGCATCGCCGTGGCGTCGCTTCGCCTCGGCAATCATCAGGGCAATGGAGTAAGCCTCTTCTCCGGTCGCGCAGCCTGCTACCCATATCCGGATCGGCTCACGCTCAGCATCCTCAATCAGGCTGCTAATAGCACTGTCCAGAGCATCAAATGCCGCCTTATCGCGCACAAACGCCGTTACCGAAATTAAAATATCACGGCCCAACAGCTCTAACTCAGCCGGACTTGACTCCACTAACGCTAAATACTGCTGCATGTCAGCCATATTGGTGGCTATCAGCCGACGCCGTATTCGCCTACTCAGCGCGTTTTTTTTGTAACCGGAAAAATCGAGTTGGCGATGCTCTCTCAGTAGTGACAGTAAACGCTCTGGCACGGCTGCCTGGCTACTTTCATGGCTTGCATGCACCTGGACAAGCTCGGCTAAGCGCGGCGCCATTGCCTCAGCATCCAATACATAGTCAATCACACCGGCGTTTAACGCCGACTGCGGCATGCCGCTGTATTTAGCACTGGCCGGCGTTTGCACCATGGTGATACCGCCAGCCGCCATAATGGCTCGCAGCCCAGCTGTACCATCATAGCCGGTGCCGGATAGCACGATCCCCACCGCCGCCTCGTGGGCATCCGCCGCCAAAGAGATAAAAAAATCGTTGATACAGGGCTTAGGTACTACATGCGGCTCAATGGGCGTGGCATAAAAAATACCGTCTTCAATCAAGGCACTGGTATTAGCCGGCACCACGTAAATCACCCCGGCTTCCGGGATTTGATTATCTTCAAAATGCCGCACCCGAAGGCGGGTCTCACGACTTAAGATATCCACCAGCATGCTTTTATGGGTTGGCGATACGTGCTGCAACACGACATAGGCCAGCGACATATCAGGATCGAGCGGTTTAATTAGCTTAGCAATGGCTTCTAATCCGCCAGCAGAAGCGCCGATACCCACCACAAGAGGAGGAGCTAAAGGGGGAGTAGCAGCGGTCATAGCAGTCCTTTACTAAACGGTATAGTCGCTAGCAGTCTACACGCCTCGCCAGGCAAAGCGACTTTTCAAGCGAGTGAAATAGGTCAATAAACTCCTGCCTTATAATGCAGCAATGGCTTAGGCTACTACCCACCTTTACCTGAAGCCTCTGAACCTACTAATGGCCTAGTTCTGATTAATAATTTTGCTACATTTAACCTATGAGATGATGGCATCCTGGCAGTGTCGGGTAAGGTTGAACTGCCGTATCACCCATAAGGAACGATGCATAGTCGACGTTTATAACGATTGAAGCGCATATTTTACAAAAAACCATATGCTCCTTTATGCCTAGAAAAGGCTTGTCAACTTAATCTCAAAACACAAAAAAATATTAAATACATAGGCTTAATAAATTAATAGGCGCTAATGAAGGGGTATTTCCTCTTTGCGTTGATGATATCCCCTGGTGAGCTATTGGTTTCTAAAGGTACCTTATGTAAACAGGCGTCAATACACCCTTCACTGGATGCATACATAATAGCTAATGGACGTTAATAATCGCGAACTTGCACTTCAAGCGGGCTTACTTATGCTGCTGGTGTCCACCATTGTGATTGGTGCAGGTGGCTTTTTGCTGGGCTTTTTTCCTGACGTTCACCAGCCTCAATCGCTCGCTCTGCTACCCGATAGCGCGCTGGTGATTTTATTGTGTGGTCTAGGCCTCAGCGCAGTGATGGCTGGCTTTGAACGTTTTCGCAAAGCAACCTCCATCGCACTCGCCGCGGTTGCCTGCTATACATTGGTACACAATGCCCTAGACCCTTCATATAACGCAGCCTCCTTGCTGAGTGGTCATCAACGCCTGCCTAGTCAAGCCGCCCCGATATTACTTATGGCTGCATTTTGTCTCTGGGTAGGCCCTCAAGGACGTTGGCAGCGCCGTATTTGGCAACTCGGTGGGCTATTTTTATGGATGGTTGGCTGTATTACTTTAGCGGCCCATCATGGGTGGCCCGTGCCCGCCTGGTTACCCCGCGCCAGCGCATTGATCCCCGGCCTGATCGGCTTTTTATTTGGCATTGCCATGATGATGGTGAGCCTGCATGTTCCTCACTTGAAAACATCCTTAAGCAGTGCCGCTGTATTGGCAGGAATCCTTGGGGTTAGCCTGAGCATGGGAGGCTGGTTTTTAGTCAGCTGGAACCAGCATGAAGACATGCATCGAAACGCACAGCAAAACCTGGAAGGTATTGCGGTCAATATTGATCAAATGCTGACGTCGCGGGCAATCGTACTAGAGCGCTTAACAGAACGGTGGCGCCAGGTCTTTGCCGACCCCACATCGCGAAACCGGGAGGTTGAGCGCTACTGGACAGATTATCCAAGCATATTAGCCATTGCGTACTTTAATCCTACGGCCAATGACCTATGGCGCCGTTCTCGCCATGACAGTGCTCTACTTTGGCTTGATGAGCAGTTGAGCACATTAGCAACATTGACTTGGCTTAATCAGCAGCGAAATGTCATCCAGTGGTCGTTTCCCGACTATGAACGCCCTACGCTAGCGCTGCTCTCTGTCAAGCAGCCAGAGCAGCCCTATCAGCTCGTGGCTGCCATCGACTTAGCGCTACTTATCAAGCGGGAAATCAGTGTGGTTAATAGCACTTATTCGCTGCATATAACCCATTCCAACGGCTCCCTCATTCATGAAGGGAATGGCCTATTACAAGCCTCTTTCCTCGGGCCACAGCCGCCAATGCTCGCTGAGCATACGATGGTGCTACCGGGAGGAACGATCATCAATTTGGCTCTCTCGGAACTCCCCAACCCGCCCATAAAACTAGCTCACTTTATAGCCGCTGGGGTGGGGCTTTCAGGGCTGCTGCTCACTTACCAGCTGGTTTTCAGCTTTGCCTTGATATCTGCCCGTGCTCAACGCACGCGTGAACTTTCGAAAGCAAAAAAGACCCTGCAGGATAGCGAACAACGGTTTCGCTCGCTGTTTACACAAAACCCTGATGCGGTGTTTTCGCTAGATTTGAGCGGTTATCATTTAAGCGTCAATCGATCCATGCTCACCCTTCTTGAAACTAACGAAACACAGATTCTTGGTCGTCATTGGAAAGACTTTGTCGCCCCTGAACATCACCCCATCGTGGATGCCGCCTTCCAACAAGCATTACTGGGTATTGCCCAGCGCTTTGACTTAGAGGTCATCAACCAACAGGGCAACGCACGCCAGTTAGATGTGTCGTTTTTACCGACCGTGGTAATGGATCAAGTCGTAGGCGTTTACGGAATTGCCAAAGAGATGACTGCGCTGCGCCAAAAGGAGTCTCAGCTACGTATCTATCAACGCAGTTTGGAAGCCAGTAGCAACGGCATTTTAATTTGTGAGGCTCAGCAAACGGATTACCCCATTCTTTATGTAAACTCTGCCTTTGTGAACATGACAGGCTATACGCTTGAAGAAGCACAAGGTCGCAGCTGGCGTTTTTTACAGGGCCCAGATACCGACCCACAGCAAATTGCTGATATACAGCATGCGCTTGAGCAGCAACACGATATCACCATGACCCTCCGCAACTATCGTAAAAACGGTCAAGCATTCTGGAACAACTTATTTCTCTCTCCAGTGCGAAGTCCTGAAGGCCAAGTAACGCACTTTGTCGGCAGCATAAACGATATCTCTGAGCGCCGGGATCATGAGAACGCACTCGCTTTTCATGCTACCCACGATGTGCTAACAGGCCTTGGCAACCGCGCTCTTTTTGAAGATCATTTGCGCCATGACGTCGAACTTGCACGGCGTCATAAGCAGCAGCTAGCGGTACTGTTTATTGACCTGGATGAATTTAAACCGATCAACGATACGCTCGGGCATGGCATTGGCGACCAAGTGCTTATCAACGTTGCCAGGCGGCTTGAGCAAGCCATCAGGCCTTCCGATACCCTGTGTCGTTTCGGGGGCGATGAGTTTGTATTGCTATTACCGGATCTTGAAAGCCCCCAGCAAGCAGAAGAAATTGCCGAGCGCCTGCTCGAAGCGCTTGCTCTGCCTTACCGCATTGAGCGCCACGAACTCTACCTTTCGGCGAGCATTGGTATTGCGCTTAATGACAAACATCTGACGCAACCTGAAGAGTTACTCCAGCAAGCTGATATGGCGATGTATAAGGCCAAGCAGCAAGGTCGCAACGCCTTGCAAACCTTCACTCAGGATATTAATCAAAAGCTCACGCAACGAGTGACGCTAAGAAACGATTTGCAGGAAGCCATTCTAAATGAACAGTTTGAGCTGCATTACCAACCATTGTTAGCAATCGATGGAAACGTTCAGGGCTTTGAAGCACTGGTACGTTGGAATCATCCGGTCAAAGGCGCGATCTCACCAGATCTATTTATACCCATTGCAGAAGAGACAGGGCAAATTATCGCCTTAAGCCAATGGGTGATTGAGCGCGCCGCACGGGATTTTCTCATTCTTCAGCCGCAGCTTCCCAGCCACTGCCGTATTTCGGTCAACCTTTCGCCGATGCAGTTTCACCGGCCAAGTTTTTTAAGCTCGCTCAGCACCACGCTTGCAGCCACTGGGCTCAGCGCAACGTCGCTAGAACTTGAGTTAACCGAAGGCATATTGATGAACGATACCGACGCTGCGATTGCTAGGCTGCATGCGCTGCGCGAGATGGGGATCAGTGTTGCGATTGATGATTTCGGTACTGGTTTTTCAAGCCTGAGCTACTTGCGCCACTTACCCGTTGATAAGGTAAAAATTGACCGCAGCTTTATCAACAATATTGCCAACAACAGCAAGGATGCCGCCATCGTGCAAGGCATAGTTGCCCTTGCGCACCATCTAGAGCTGATGGTGGTAGCCGAGGGAGTAGAGACGTCACAACAGCACCAACAGTTGGTGGCCTTGAAGTGCGATATTTTTCAGGGCTACCTGTTCGCTCGCCCCATGCCCTTCGAGGCGCTATGCAATTGGTTAACGGCAAGGCGGGGCTCAGTCACATCGGCAGTACAGCAATAATATGCGACTCTAGTTGCTGCTCTGGCACCTCATCCTGGGACACCGCAAAGCTGCGCACACTGACCCCTTTGCGGTGAACCCGCTCGGCGTCATTGCTTAACAGCGGATGCCAACCCGCCAGCTTGCGCCCTTCCGCCACCCGCCGGTAGCCACAGCTCTGTGGTAACCAGGTAAACTCTTTAACCAACGCAGGCGTCAGCTGAGTACAGTCGGGCACAGTGTCAAAACGGTTGGCATAATCGCTACACTGACAGCTGTGGATATCCAGCAGGCGACAGGCTACATTCAACACCGCCAACTCCTGGGTATCCTCATCGTGCAACTTCAGCAGGCAGCACTGCCCACAGCCGTCGCATAGCGCCTCCCACTCCTGGGGCGTTAGCTCTTCAAGGGTAAAGCGCTCCCAAAAACGTTCGCGCATTGCGGTTTCCATCTTCGCCTGCCTCATTGTCACGGAAAAATTCTTTATTATGGGGATGTATCTTGGTGGCTTAACTCGGCTAATAGCGCGGGCCATAGTGTCCGGAAATCGCTCTCTAACGCTTGATAATCATCGTACAGCCAAGGCACTAAAGCAGCCAACTGATTGGGGCCAGATAAACGTCGGCCAATTCCTGCGACCGCCCGACAGGTAAAGGAAAAGTCCGCATAGCTTCTTAGCCAGTCGTGCTCGACGAGAATCGGCATCATACCTGCCAGCCGGTTCGGCGCGGGCCGTGCGGAGAGCAGCCGATAACAACGCTCAACAATCGCCTCTTGATCCGCCATCCCTGCAGTATCCCGGGCTAGAAAATGATCCCACACCATATCCAGCGCTATACCCGCATAGCGACGCTGACCAGCTGGCGCACGCCGCCGTGCATCAATGACGCTAGGATGGCTATCTACCCAGGCATCCACCCGGCGGTGATGGCGAATACCCAGCGCAGTGGCGCTAGGCCAGGCGCTTAAATCGCGCCCCTTAACCCCATCGGCAATTAAATTGCCGTAGAGAAAATCATCGCTACCGGCACTCACCAACCAGGCATGGGCAAGAAAGTTCATAGCCGGCTATGGTGGCGCTTTATCAGCGTGTGAAGCAACGTGGGCGCGATGCACGTCGAGCAAATAGGCCTCTTTCGGCGGTGGCATTTGCAAATAGAACCCTTTATCTTTAATGCCTTCCACCACGTCTGCTGCATTCACCCGCGACAATTTCTTGTCAGCGGTCAACAGCATAGTAAACACCGGCACCGGCTTGCCGAATGTTTCCAGCAGTTGCTCTGGGACATCGGCCAACCCTTGACGCTTATCGACGTATAAATACATTTCATCTTTACGCGAGCTTTTAAAAACCTCGCAAATCAGTTTGTCGCTCATGCTGTTCGCTCCTCAAGAGCCTTGGCTAACGCGGTATTCAAATACTCGCCCCGCCAACCGCTCGGCCAGCTGTAAGGTTCCCCCGCCAAGTCCTGCATCACCAGTGTTTCAATATCGCGGCGGCGCATGAGCATTTCTGGCGCCACCCCTAAGTCATTGGCTTTGTCGGTTACCGCCTTCTTGAGCGCTTTAAAACGCGACTTGAATGTCGGGTGCATGGGGTCTGGCCAACGCTTGGGTAGTCCCGTTTCATCGCAGTGCAGGGCTTGTTTAACCATCGCCAGCAGTGCATCGCCCTCTTTTTTGATTAGCATCGGTTTAACGCCTTCCACCTCTGCGAGTTCGAAGCGATTACTGGGCATCTTTTCGGCGATCGCAAACAGCAGTTTGTCACTAATCAACCAATTACGCGGCAAGTTGCGACGGCGAGTTTCGCCTTCACGCCACGTAGTCATCAGCCGATACGCTTCCATTTGACGGGGAGTGAGGCGCCATAGTTGACGTTGACGGGTATACCACTGTTGATCGTTATCAACACTGCGCCCGGCCTGTTCGATTAGGTTAGCGCACTCATCGTCTACCCACTCGCGGCGCCCAAGCATGGCAAGCTTTTCAGCCTGTAGCGTCCAGACTTTGAGTAAATAGATAACGTCCAGCGCGGCGTAATGGCACTGCGCTGGCGACAGCGGGCGCACTAGCCAGTTTGAACGAGTTTCCTCTTTAGGCAGGGTTTCACCCACCCAAAATTCGACCAGCTTTTGATACCCCATGCCTGGGTTTTCGCCCAAGAACCCCTGTACCACCTGGGTGTCGATTAACGGCTCAGGCAGTACCCCCGCCCAGTGCTGAAAGACTTCCAGGTCTTCGCTGCAGGAATGCAGTAACTTGATGGCACTATTTTGCAGCAGGGCGCGGAATTTATCGCTACACGGGACGGCCACTGGATCAATCAGATAAACCTCTTCACCGGCGGTAAATTGAATCAACGCAGGGACTGGAAAAAAGGTGTTCTCTCGGAAAAACTCGGTATCCAGTGCAATTACAGAGGCATCGGCAACTTGCTCGCACGCTGTATCAAGCGCATCTGGGGTATCAAGCCATTGAAAAGAGGGAGTAAGAGAGGACAAAAGCATTCTTCCAAGTTGGCGCAAACGCTTTAGCGCTTGCGTTTTAGGTAGGCTTATTCGCTGGCAAACGGCAGACGCCCATTAAAGGCACGACTCAAGGTACCGCCATCAACGTATTCCAGCTCACCCCCCATGGGCACGCCATAGGCAAGCCGAGAAAGTTTGACGCCATGTTCGGATAGCAGCGCAGCAATATAGTGGGCAGTGGCTTCACCCTCGATGGTAGGGTTAGTCGCCAACACCACCTCTTCAATGAGTCCTTCTGCAACACGCGCTTCCAGCAAGTCTAAACCAATTGACTCTGGCCCCACGCCGTCTAACGGCGAAAGGTGGCCGTGAAGCACAAAGTAGCGGCCTTTAAAGCCACCGGCTTCTTCAATCGCCAGTTGATCGGCAGGCGACTCTACCACGCAAAGCAGCGCATCATCACGACGCGGGCTTTCGCACAGCATGCAAATATCAGCCTCGGTGAGCGTGCGGCAACGTTGGCAATAACCGACTTCTTCGATCGCCTGTTGAATAATCGCAGCAAGTCGCTGCCCACCTGGCCGTTCGCGCTCAAGTAGATGCATTGCCATACGCTGGGCCGTTTTAGGCCCAACGCCTGGCAGTATGCGAAAAGCATCCATTAACTGCTCAACGAGAGGAGAAAAGCGCATTGCTTAGAACGGCATCTTAAAGCCGGGGGGAAGGTTCAAGCCCGCCGTTGCTTCTTCCATCTTCTGTTTAGAGCTAACTTCCAACTTGCGTACTGCGTCGTTGACCGCCGCTGCTAACAAATCTTCCAGCAACTCTTTGTCCTCTTCCATGACGCTGGGGTCAATGGACACGTTGGAAACGTCGTGGCGACCGTTCATGGTAACCTTAACCATTCCGGCACCCGCCTCGCCCTGCACTTCGGTATTAGCGACTTCTTCTTGGGCGCGCTGCATTTTTTCCTGCATCTCTTGGGCTTGTTGCATCAAATTGCCCATTCCACCTTTAAACATGGCCTTATCTCCAACGTAAGTAGTTAAACTGTTAATAAAACGTTCTAGTTAAAAAAGTTGCTGTCTCGGCTGAATTAAAAGCGTTTAGCGTGCCGCGTCGGCAGGCTTTACGCTGGATTCTATCAGCTTTGCACCAAATGCCTGCTGTAACTTCTGTACATGGGGGTCGTGATTGAGTAGATCAACCGCCTGGGCGTGGCGCTCTTTATTAAGACGCTCTTCGCGCTGCCGGGGTGTTTCCATGCTAGTAGACAACTCGGCCACGTAAAACGCTATGCGCCGGGGCATGCCCTGCTCTTTCAGCGCCCGTTCGATGCGCGTTTGGTGCACCTCCGCCTGCATGGCCTCTTGACTGGGGTCTAGGCGAAGCGTCAGCAGCGTGCCGTCGTCACCCTCGACCAAACAATTGCCCGCCAGGTTACGAGTTAAGCCACCCAAGCCCAGGGAGTCAAAGCACTCCAACCACTTAGTATTATCCAACTTGCCTGGCAGGGTTTGAGAAACGGTTTCAGAAACAGCTTCAGAAACGACTTCAGGAACAGTCTCTAGAATGGTTTCTGGAATGGCTTCTGGCCGGGTTTCTGGAATGGCTTCAGAAAGTGCCTCTGGTTGAGCTGTGGGTGGCTCAGCCGTGGCGGGCTCCAAGGCCTCGGGCTCAGAGGCGGGGCCGGGCGTTAAGGTTGGCTCTGGTTCAGCAGCATGTTCCGGCTCAGCCATCGCCGCTGGCTCTGCGGTTTGCTGGGCAGCTTCATTCTCTATCACTGCTGCATCAGCTTCGACTGTCCATGGGGGTGGCTCTTGCAGCGGCGGCTCCTCTTCAGCGGAAGGCACGGACGTTTGAAGCTGAGCCTCCGCCAGCGGCTTTGACTGAGATTCTGGCTGAGCGCCTGAACGGGCTTCAGCTTCTGCCGCAGGCTGCGACTCGCGTGATGCTGTCTCTACCACTGACGCTTGAGCACTCACATCAGTCGCAGTTGCCTCAGAAGGCTCCCGGCGGAGAGGTAGAGGAGTACGTGGAGGCTTCGGCACGCCTTGAGGGCGAAACGCCAGCATGCGTAGCAGCGTCATCTCTAACGCGCTACGCAGATCAGGGGCATGCACCATGTCCCCGCGACCCTGAATACCAATCTGGTAATAGAGTTGAACATCTTCAGCGGTGAAACGGCTTGCCAACTGCAGGATAACGTCACGATCACCGTGGCTGTTATCTACGGCGTCAGGCACCATTTGTGCCACCGCCAAACGGTGCAACATGCTTGATAGCTCATCCAGCACCGCGGCAAAATCCGGGCCTTGCTCAGCTAACTGAGCGACTTCGGCTAACAGCCGCTGCACATCTACATCGGCCAGGGCCTCTGCCAAACCGAGAATATGGCGATGATCCAAGGTGCCTAGCATGGCAGCCACATCCGCATGACGGACGGCTCCCTGACCAAATGCAATGGCTTGGTCGGTTAGGCTCATGGCATCGCGCATTGAGCCTTCCGCTGCTTTACCCAGCAGCCACAAGGCGCTCTCATCAAAGGCGACGCCCTCTTCACCCAGCACATAGGTAAGGTGCTCAACCACCCGCTCTGGCGGCATATGTTTGAGGGTAAATTGGAGGCAGCGCGAGAGCACCGTCGGCGGCAGTTTTTGCGGGTCGGTGGTCGCCAGCAAAAATTTAACGTGGGGAGGCGGCTCTTCCAGCGTTTTCAGCAGCGCATTGAAACTGCTAGTGGAGAGCATGTGCACCTCATCAATCAAGTACACCTTATAACGCCCTTGGGTAGGCGCGTACTGAACGTTATCCAGCAGTTCCCGGGTATCTTCTACTTTAGTTCTTGACGCCGCATCTACCTCAATAAGATCAACAAAACGCCCTTCATCGATTGCTTGACAGCTATCGCACTGTCCACACGGGGTAGAGGTAATGCCTTCATCACCACGGCCATTGGCCGTGCAATTCAAACACTTGGCAAGAATACGCGCTAATGTGGTTTTACCCACGCCGCGGGTACCCGTAAATAGGTAGGCGTGGTGCAGACGGCCCTGATCAAGGGCATTGACCAAGGCGCGCTGAACATGGGCCTGGCCCACGAGTTCGTGGAATGTGCGAGGCCGCCACTTGCGGGCCAGAACCTGATAACTCATGAAGCTGTACTTCCTTCGGCGGGCAGACTTGTCTCGCGCTGGAGCCAGCGCGAGACAAGTGCCACGATGCATAACAAAGACGATGCGATAACAAACGCCATTCTAGCGGTTGCACCGCAGCCCGCCAACCGCCAGAAACAGGCGGAATATTCGACAACGCTTAGGCGTTACCACCGCTTTCCGCCGCACCGGCACGCTCAGCAGCGGCTTTTACCAGCTTTTCCAACTCCCCGTTTTGGTGCATTTCAACCACGATATCGCAGCCACCCACCAGTTCACCTTCTACCCACAGCTGCGGGAAGGTGGGCCAGTTAGCAATCTTAGGCAGTTCAGCGCGAATATCAGGGTTATCCAGGACGTTAACGAACGCAAAGCGCTCGCCGCAGCTCATCAACGCCTGAACGGTCTGGGCAGAAAACCCACACTGGGGCAGTTGGGGCGAACCTTTCATGTAAATCAGAATCGGGTTTTCGCTAATTTGACGCTGAATGTTTTCGGCAGTCGTGCTCATACTATTCTCCTTGCTTATCAATGACCGATGCTCTCTCACTCATTTACTTGGCTCGGCCCTAGCCCTTGAACCTAGCTCGTGAACCTAGCCCTTGTAATGAGGACTTGAGACTAGTACTTAATATGGTTCTTAAGACCAGTACCTGAGTAGAGCGCTCGGTTTTAACGTGTAAAGGGCATTCTACGCATGCCGTCCGCGTTGCGCATCCCCTGCAGCATCGCTAGGATAGTGTTTTTGCGCGGAGAGAAGCTCTTATGGCGACACGCCATTTCCTGACCTTGCTAGATTTGACCCCGGATGAACTGGACTATTTGATCCAGCGCGCCATTACGATCAAAACCAATCTCAAAGCCCAAGGTCCTGTTTATACACCATTACCTAACCGCACCCTGGCGATGATCTTTGAAAAATCATCGACACGTACGCGGGTTTCGTTTGAAACGGGAATGGCACAGTTTGGCGGCCACGCACTCTTCCTCTCCCCCCGCGATACTCAGCTAGGCCGGGGCGAGCCAATTGAAGACACCGCTCGAGTACTGTCTGAAATGGTCGATGCGGTAATGATTCGTACCTTCTCTCACGCGGGGCTAGAAACTTACGCCAGCGCCAGCAGCGTACCGGTGATTAACGCCTTGAGCGATGACTATCACCCCTGCCAACTGCTTGCCGACGTAATGACTTGGACTGAACTACGCGGCAGTGTAAAAGGACGCACAGCGGTGTGGATTGGCGATGGCAACAACATGTGCCATTCATGGATAAATGCCGCTCGACAGTTCGGTTTTCATCTGCGCATTTGCTGCCCGAAAGGCTACGAGCCTCGTGCCGATATTATGGCAGCCGCTGGCGATCAAGTAACGCTACTACACGACCCCCAGGAAGCGGTAAAGCAGGTCGACCTGATCACCACCGACGTTTGGGCTTCTATGGGCCAGGAAGAGGAGCAGGCAAAACGTGAGGCCGACTTCGCCGGGTTCCAAGTGACAGAAGCCATGCTCGATCAGGCTAATCAAGACGTACTCTTCCTGCACTGCCTACCCGCACATCGCGGCGAAGAAATCAGTCACACCCTGCTCGACGACCCCCGCGCAGTAGTTTGGCAGGAAGCAGGGAATCGCCTGCATGCCCAAAAAGCACTGATTGAATTTTTACTACTAGGAAAAGTCGCTGACTAATCGTTTTTTTCAATAAAAAAAGCCTCGTCTGAATAACGAGGCTTTTTTCTAGAATTTCGGTAAAGATTGTTTTGGCAGGGATTAACTTGGTGGAGCCTAGCGGGATCGAACCGCTGACCTCAACACTGCCAGTGTTGCGCTCTCCCAGCTGAGCTAAGGCCCCACATGCTATCCTTCAACAGCGAGGCGAATACTACGTTGTACCTTTGTCCTGGTCAAGTATTCACATCATCCGCGGCTAACTAATTCTCCTTTGTCGTTAGCTGTGGCACTCTATGCATTAGAGTACAAGGCCAACGCCTGAGCCCATGATGTTTCCATGCAGGAGCCTGTCCATTGATCACTGTACTTATCGCCGATGATCATCACCTAGTTAGAACTAGCATCGCTCACCTGCTAAACGAAGAGCGTGACATTAAAATTGTGGGCGAGGTCGACGACGGTGAAAGTGCCGTGACCCAGTGCCGTCATTTAAAACCCGACATCGTGCTGATGGACATTCGCATGCCAGGCATTGGCGGGCTTGAGGCCACTCGGCGTATTCACCGAAATATGAAAGACGTCAAGGTTTTGATCTTAACTGCACATATGGAAGACAGCGTACTGCGTCGCATGCTGGAAGCCGGCGCCTCAGGCTTTTTGAGCAAAGGCGCAGATGCAACAGAAATGACCGATGCCATCCGCCAAGTCTTCCACGGCCGACGCTATGTAAGTCAACAAATTGCCCAACGGCTGGCTATGTCACATTTTACCGATGAGGATAATCCGTTTAGCCATCTCTCCCACCGTGAGCTACAGATCGCCCTTATGATTGTGAACTGCCAGCGCGTACAAGATATCTCCGATCGTCTGCATCTAAGCCCTAAAACGGTCAATACCTACCGTTATCGACTGTTTGATAAACTACCGGTAGCCACCGACGTCGAGCTGACTCATCTAGCGCTCCGCCACGGGCTGGTAGAGGGGTTTGACGCGACTCAAATATAACCCCACCCTCCCCTGCTGTTATCGGGTATCGACACGCTGCTATGACCTTTGATTCAAAACAGTTCTTAAGCTCGGTAAGCTCCTCACCGGGGGTTTATCGGATGCTTGATGAGCAAAGCAACACCCTCTATGTGGGCAAAGCCAAGCGCTTAAAAACGCGCCTTACCAGCTATTTTCGTGGTCAGTTGAACACCAAAACCCAGGCCATGGTGGGGCGTATCGCTGACGTTCAAGTCACCGTCACGCGTACCGAAACCGAAGCGCTGCTGCTCGAACAAACGCTGATTAAACAACTGCGTCCGCCCTACAATATTTTGCTGCGCGACGATAAGTCCTATCCGTTTGTATTTGTCACTGACCGCCACCCCTACCCGGCCCTTGAGTACAAACGCGCCCGGCAACGCAGCGACGATGGACGCTACTTAGGCCCCTACCCCAGCAGCGGCGCTGTGCGCGAAAGCCTGGCATTGATGCAAAAGATATTTCATATTCGCAACTGCGAAGACAGCGTGTTTGCCCACCGCTCGCGCCCCTGCTTGCAATATCAGATACAGCGCTGTAGCGCCCCCTGCGTCGACTATATTTCCGCCGAAGACTACCGCCGGGATCTCGAACACGCGGTAATGTGCCTTGAAGGTAAAAGTGAGCGTGTTACACAAGAATTAATGGAAGCAATGGAAACCGCTAGCCAGGCGCTTAACTTTGAAGAGGCCGCTCGCCTGCGTGATCAGGTTCAACAGTTGCGACAGCTTCAGCAGCGTCAGTTTGTCGACACCGGCGGCGGAGATGCCGATATTTTCGCCCTCGCCCAGCGCCCCGGCGCGCTTGGCGTTTCAGTGCTAAGCGTCCGCGACGGCCGGCTGCTGGGGGCGCGCCATCACACGCCCAAAAACGACCTGGATCTGCCGCTAGAGACACTGCTCACCGAAGTAGTTAGCCAATACTATTTTGGTCAACCGCACAACGTGCCCAGCGAAGTAATTACTAGCCATCCCCTCGACGATAGCGACCTGATTGCCGAGGCACTAACCCAGCAGGCAGGCAAGCGCATTCGCGTTACCAGCCAAGTACGCGGTCACCGCGCCCAGTGGCAACAGCTCGCCATTACCAACGCCGAGCAACAGTTGGCCTCGCAACTGGCTAATCAAACCCAGCTTACCCAGCGCTTTACCGCCCTGCAGAAAGCGTTGGGCTTAGCAGAAACGCCGCAGCGCTTGGAGTGTTTCGACATTAGCCATAGTCACGGAGAGGCAACCGTTGCCTCCTGTGTCGTATTTGATCATCAAGGCCCCCGTAAAAGCGACTACCGCCACTTCCGCATTGAGGGGGTAGCCGCCGGCGACGACTACGCCGCTATGCAACAAGCCCTGACACGGCGTCTTAAGCGAGTAAAAAGTGGCGAAGCGATTGCCCCCGACATTTTGATCGTCGACGGCGGCAAAGGGCAGCTCAATATGGCCCGCGAGGTGTTTAAACAACTCGACATCAGCAACATAATGCTACTGGGCGTTGCCAAAGGCACTACGCGTAAAGCGGGGCTTGAAAGCTTGTTTGTAGAAACCGCTGACAACCCGCTCGACCTGGATCCGGCCTCCCCCGCTTTACACCTGATCCAGCATATTCGCGATGAATCACACCGTTTTGCCATTGCTGGCCACCGCGCTCAGCGCGATAAAGCGCGACGCACCTCCACCTTGCAGGACATCCCCGGCATTGGCCCTAAACGTCGGCGCGAGTTACTGCGTTTTTTTGGCGGCCTTCAAGGGGTGCAAAAGGCCAGCCGCGATGAGTTAGCCCGGGTACCGGGCATTAATGCGTCGTTAGCAGAAAGTATTTATCGGGCACTCAACGGATAAACGCCCGTTTGGCATGGATGCTATCGACCAAGGGGGATAGAATGAGCCCCAGACACTTCGAATCCTCTGATTTTCCGGCAAGGATCGCACCCTGCGATGAACATACCCAATATATTGACACTGGCGAGAATCGCCTTTATTCCACTGCTGGTGGTGCTATTTTATCTACCCTTCAGCTGGAGCATGCCCGTGGCGGCGGGCCTGTTTGGATTGGCCTCCATCACCGACTGGCTGGACGGCTATTTGGCGCGTCGCTGGAACCAGTCAACGCCTTTTGGCGCCTTTCTAGACCCAGTAGCCGATAAACTCATGGTGGTCGTGGCCCTGGCGTTATTAATTGAGCTTTATGACACCCTGGTGCTAACGCTTCCAGCGCTGGTCATTATTGGCCGTGAAATTGTCATTTCGGCGCTGCGCGAATGGATGGCTGAAATGGGCAAACGTGGCATGGTGGCGGTTTCCTGGGTAGGCAAGTTGAAAACGACCCTGCAAATGGTGTCGCTGCTAATCTTGCTGGCACTTCCGCCGACCCATGAATTTGCACTGCTGGGCGTTGTAGTGCTGTATAGCGCCGCTATCCTGACGTTGTGGTCGATGATCCAGTACCTGAAAGCCGCCTGGCCGCACCTTAGCCGTTCTATGTAAGCTGCTGATAAGGCAATAAGGAGCGCACATTAATTGATTGACAACTTGGCGGTGATCCGTATAATTCGCCCTCGAGTCAAGCGGGAATAGCTCAGTGGTAGAGCATCGCCTTGCCAAGGCGAGGGTCGGGAGTTCGAATCTCCTTTCCCGCTCCAACGACTTTTGAGGCTGGATGGCAGAGTGGTTATGCAGCGGACTGCAACTCCGTGTACGCCGGTTCGATTCCGACTCCAGCCTCCATATTTGTGTAGCAGTGATGTTTTAAGTAGCACGAAACAGCATTGCAGTATGATTGTTTGTAATGTCTAGCCCGGATGGCGAAATCGGTAGACGCAAGAGACTTAAAATCTCTCGGGGGTAACCCCGTGCCGGTTCAAGTCCGGCTCCGGGCACCATTTTACAAACTAGATTACTCCCTTCCAGTTTCCCCCATATTCGTTTATTTTCATTTTACTCATTCTTATACGCTGCTTTCAGCTGCGCTTATTCTTGCGCTCAAACATCCCGTATTTCTTATCCGAAAACATCGCTAAACGCGAATTGCCACGCTATGATGCCTGCCTCCTAACCAGTTGCTATCGGCAACGCTAGCGACATTCAGGGTTTGCAATAATTCGGTCAGTATCAAGAGGGAGCGGGCACTATGAGTACGCCAACATCCGATGTACTTATCATTGGCGGCGGCGTCGCTGGGTTAACCCTTGCCTTGGAAGTGGCTGATCACAGGTCAGTAACGCTGGTGCGCCCCGCTCAAGATGACCAAGGCGCTAGCCGCTGGGCCCAAGGCGGCATTGCTGCCGTGCTCTCGCCGGATGACGATCTCGACGCGCATATCAACGATACCCTTATTGCTGGCGATGGGCTGTGTGATATCGAGGCCGTTCGCTTTACTGTTACCCACGGGCCCGCTGCCATTCAGTGGTTGATTGATAAGGGCGTTCCTTTTACACCCGAGCCCGACCCCACCGCGCGCTACCCTTATCACCTGACCCGTGAAGGTGGTCACAATGCCCGGCGTATAATCCACGCTGACGACGCCACAGGCCGCGCCGTGGTGGACACCTTATTAGACAGCGTTGCAAGACATCCCAACATAACCCAGCGCAACGACCTAACCGTGGTTGGCCTGTTACAAGATGACCAAGGCGCTTGCCGCGGCGCCTACGGCAACGATACTAACCACCAATGGCACTCAATCACCGCACGCCATACCGTGCTGGCAACCGGCGGCGCAAGCGGCCTTTACCGTCACACGACTACCCCCGCTCCGAGCAGTGGCGAAGGCATGATGATGGCCGCAGAGCTGGGCGCTCGGTTAATGAATCTGGAGTTCCAGCAATTTCACCCTACCTGCCTGTTTGACCCTGAAGGCCCGGCGTTTTTGATTAGCGAGGCAGTTCGCGGAGAAGGCGGTCATTTGCTTAACGAGGCGGGAGAGCGGTTTATGCTGGTGCTGGATAAGCGCGCCGAGTTAGCCCCTCGCGATGTAGTCGCCCGCGCCATTGATGCTGAAATACAGCACAGCTCACTGGGACATGTGTGGCTGGACATTCGCCATTTAGGTGAACAAGCGATTCGCCACCACTTCCCTACTATTCTGGCGCACTGTGCCACCCGAGGCATCGACATCACCCAGCAGGCCATTCCCGTGGTGCCTGCCGCCCACTACAGCTGCGGCGGTGTCGCCACCAACCTGCAAGGCGCCAGCGATGTTGCCAACCTCTATGCCATCGGAGAAACCGCGTGCACGGGCCTCCACGGCGCCAACCGTATGGCCAGCAACTCACTGTTAGAGTGTTTAGTATTTGCCCGCAGCTGTGCTCAAGCGTTGCTCACACAAGCGCCGGAACAACACGACCAAACGACCCGTTGTGGCGAGCTTCAGCCCCCGGGGCGGGCCGCAGCCACCGCCGTGCCCGAGACAGTGCTCAGTGATATACGCCAACAGATGCGCGCCACCATGAGCCAGCATGTTTCGATTGTACGTAGCGCAACCGGGCTAACCGCCGCGCTGGCGAACCTAAAGGCACTGCTAAACAGCCTGGAAGAACTAGAAGGGGCCCTAACCTCCCCGGAAGGCAAACGCTTACACCAGACACTACAACTGGCCATATTGACGGTACTCGCCGCCCTGCAACGCCATGAGTCCCGCGGGCTGCATTACTCCACCGACTGGCCCCACCAACAACCCAAAGCCGCTGCCTCTTCGCTTTCGATAACCGATTTAACACAAGCGTGAGAAAAAAACGCTAGCGGCCAGGGCGGTGGAATAACTGCCGTACCTCACGCAGGCTTTTTTTAGTTGCGCTATCCGGCCAGAGCCAAACCCGCTGCTTACCCACATACAGGCCGATTAACCAGGGCCCTAAATAGTCACAGCGTACTTGATCCGCATCCCCCAGGCCCTCGCTTTGCGTCAGTGAACCCTCCGCTGACTGCGACTCACACAGCCAGCGGCCTTGAACCTGTGGCGCTGCAGACGCCAGCGAAAGCACGCCTTTGGGTTGACGAATATAGCCGCGCCATCCAAGGACACCGCCTAGCATAACCATTGCTATTGCTGCTGGCTTACCCCCCACCCAATAGCTCATCGCCACTATGCCGAACAACAGCCCACATTGGGCAAGTAGCCAATACTTAGAGGGTACGATAGGCAGAATTATCGGTGGTTTCAGCATGCTCAATAATCATCTGTACGATACGCCGCTGGCTAGGCTCCTCAGGCCACTCCCGGTGCATCAGCCAAACAAATAGATCCTGATCCTCACCTTCAATGAGCTGTTGATAGGCAAGTTGATCCGCTTCGCTGAGATGGTCAAAACGCTGTTCAAGAAAGGGTATAAGCAGCAGATCAAGCTCCCACATACCGCGCCGGGAGTGCCAGTAAAGCCGTTTGCGCAAAATGGCTGCTGGGGAATTGTCGTCGTTCAACGTCAGCCGCTCCGATCTAAGAAATGAAAAACCAGTATACCTAAGCTGTAGGGTCGCGCCAGCGCCCACCATCACCTATGCTGTTAATTAGTGTAGAACCTTGTTTTATCTGAATTGTTTTATACTGATTTGCGCAGTATGCTGAATTTGAAATTAGCGAGGTCGCAAGCGCCACGGCCTTCAATGTTCGCAGGGAGCCAACCGATGACTAAATCTGAATTAATCGAACAAATTGCGATGCGTCAGCCGGAGTTGTCCGCCAAAGATGTTGAAACGGCGGTGCGTATTATCCTGGACGATATGACGGATTCTCTTTCTAGCGGTGGTCGCGTTGAGATCCGTGGTTTCGGCAGTTTTTCACTGCACTACCGGGAGCCGCGGGTAGGACGCAATCCAAAAACAGGCGACGCCGTTGATCTGGAAGGCAAGTATGTACCGCACTTTAAGCCAGGCAAGGAACTACGCGAGCAGGTAGATGCTAGCCGAGCACTTGGCTACTAAAACGCGACTATTAAATAGGATTTATAGAAGCCTAGACCTTCTGCGGGATGACGGCGCGGCTCGAGTCGTACACAATAGCGCTACCGTGAACGTCACAGACTAGGAAACTCAAATGCGTTGGATCAAAGGGCTGTTTCTAGCCGTTATTTTACTGATAGTAGTGCTGGTAGGTATTCTGTTTGCCGTTAACAATCAGCAAACCATTGCCTTAAACCTTATTTGGCTGGAGCTGCCAGCGGTATCGCTATCGGTTTGGCTGCTAGCAACACTGGTGTTTGGCGTTGTGCTGGGCATGCTCGCCATGCTGGGCGTCTATGTGCGATTAAAAGCGACCCTGGCCCGCAGTCAGCGACAGAATAAGCAGCAGCGTAAAGAGCTTGATAGCCTACGCACCCAGGAGTTCAAGGAACTGGCATAAATGCTGGATGTCGCGCTGCTAAGCGTACTGTTGGTCGCCATTGCCATCGGTTACGGGTTAGGTTATCGCCAAGCCGGACGCCGCCGACATCGCTCCCAACCGTCCGCGTCCTCCTCGCAGGCGCTCTCCCGTGATTACTTCGTCGGGCTTAACTACCTGCTTAACGAGCAGCCCGACGAAGCGATCAATACCTTTATCAACGTGCTTTCGGTCAACAGCGACACCGTTCACACTCATATCGCCCTCGGCAAACTGTTTCGCGCCCGAGGCGAAGCCGATAAAGCGGTTAGCATTCACCAAAACCTATTGGCGCGGCCCGCCCTTTCGCAACATACCAACGAACAGATACAGCTCGAGCTTGCCCGGGATTTTATGGCGCTTGGAGTGCATGACCGCGCGCAGCGACTACTCAATACGCTGCTGGAAAACAGCGGTGATGACGACCACCGCTATGCTGCCAAACAATTGCTCGTCGATTTATTAGAGCGCGAAAAAGCTTGGCAGCAAGCCTTCGACGTGATCCAGCCGCTGCTTAAACAGTACCCTAAGATGCGACGCCCCGCGGCTCACTGGCTATGTGAGCTGGCGCTGGAAGACATTAGCGAAGCCAGCCGACCACTGGCTAAAAAACATCTCAAAAGAGCCCTACAACTAGATGCAAACTGCGTTCGCGCCACGCTGCTGCTGGCCGAATTAGAGATGGACAACGGTCATTATGCCCGCGCAATTGAACGATTAGACAACATACCGGGCCAAGAGATAGCGCATATTCCAACCATGCTGCCCGCCCTTAAGCACGCCTATTTGCGCAATAATGATGAGGTGGGGTTTGAGGCTCACCTTTATCGGCTACTTGAGCAAGCGCCATACACCAGTACTATTATTGCGCTAGGGCAGCTCGTACATCAGCGTGACGGTGTCGACAAAGCGATTGAGTTAATCGGTGAGCGATTGCGCGCTGTGCCGAGCTTAGGCGGGCTGGATTATTTGATCGATCTGTATATTGAAAGCCAGCGGCTTAGCGGAAAACCTTCCCCTGATACGCGCCTGTTGCTATTAAAGCATCATACCGATGCGCTGCTGCTTAACCGAACGCGTCACCGCTGCCAACGCTGTGGCTTTGCCAGCGACGCGTTACAGTGGCAGTGCCCCAGTTGCCGCTACTGGGGCACGATCAAGCCAGTCATTGGCGTAGAGGGTGAATAGTCAGCCCCGCTAATCGTTTAGCGGGGCGCCAACTCGGCCTCAATCGCCTCCAGCGCGGCCATAGGGTCGACGGCCTGAGTAACGGGTCGTCCTATGACCAGATGACTGCTTCCCGCCTCAATGGCTTCGCTGGGGCTCATCGTCCGCTGCTGATCATTAGCGGCTGCAAAGCTTGGCCGAATACCGGGGGTTACTTTCAAAAACGACTCACCGCATAGCGTTTTAATCCGCGCGGACTCCTGAGCCGAGCAGACCACTCCTTGCAAACCACTCTGCTTTGCAAGCAGCGCTAAGTGCTCCACGTGCTCGGCGAGCGGGGTGTTAATACCCAGCTCTGTCAAATCATCGGCCTGCATACTGGTCAATACGGTAACAGCGATTAAATGGGTCGTTAAGGCGTGTTGATCCAGGCGTTGCACGGCTGCCTCCATCATCCGCCGCCCGCCGCTTGCATGCACGTTGACCATCCACACGCCCTGCTCCGCCGCCGCCTGCACTGCGCTGGCAACGGTATTGGGAATATCGTGAAATTTAAGATCTAGAAACACTTCAAACCCGCGCCCGTGGAGCGCCTCAAGCACTGCCGGCCCGCTGCGGGTGAACAGCTCTTTACCTACTTTCACTCGGCAGCGGGCGGGATCCAACTGATCAGCCATACACAGCGCAGCGTCTAGCGAAGGGTAATCAAGGGCAATAATAATCGGGGAATCAGTGACCACAACGTTACTCCAAATACGGTTTAGACCATTATATCAGCCTCTCTTCAACTCCTCGCGTCCTCAGTATAAAAGCTATATGTAAGCCATTTGCCATATGCCGATAGCAAAAAACTTACAAACGCCGTCATAGATCTCTTACAGAAACGCGCTTTCAATAAAGCTAAGTTAGTGATGCAGCGACGCTTATCAACGTCGTCTATGCAACCCACGTACTCCAACGTTATTAAAAGGATCATTGAGGATGAACATGACATTTAAAGCAATGTTGGCCGCACTACTGCTTAGCGTTAGCTTAGGACTTTCCAGTAGCGTACTGGCCCAAGAAATAGCACCGATTAACGTCAATACTGCCGACGCCGAACTGCTGGCCGAACTACCGGGCATTGGCCCAAGCCGAGCCGACGCGATCATTGAAGAGCGCGAAACCAATGGCGCTTTTGAAAGTGCTGCAGATCTTGAGCGCGTCAGCGGCATTGGTTCTGCCACCGTCGACCGCATGCGTGATCAAGTCACGTTTGAGTAGAGTGAGTCTTCGTTAACCACCGTAATAGCCCGGTGTGCATAAGCCGCCGGGCATTGTTATAGCTCGCTTTAAATCATCCACAAATCCATAAATTTGTGTACTGGCAACGCCTCAAGCGCTGTCCGCTGACTGCATAGCTGTGCAATGGTTTGGCAACGACTTGCCGGAAAGCGAGTCGCTAAATGGCGCTCAAACTTTTCAACTAACAGCGGCATCCCCTCTTCTCGGCGACGCCGATGGCCTAGCGGATACTCTACCGCGATGTTCTCAGTTGACGTGCCATCGCGGAAAAACACCTGTACTGCATTTGCGATGGAGCGTTTATCAGGGTCGTGGTAAGCCGCCGAATACTCGACATTTTCCTCCACCACCATCTTGTCGCGCAGCTCATCTATCAGCGGATGAGCCGCATGGAAGCTATCTTCATAGTGATCCGCGGTCAGCGAGCCAAAAATAAGTGGCACCGCGGTCATATATTGCAGGCAGTGGTCGCGATCCGCTGGATTGGCGAGCGCGCCGGTTTTGGAAATAATTCGAATAGCCGAATCGTGGGTGGTGAGTACAATCTTATCAATCTCAGCTAAGCGGTCTTTCACCTGCGGGTGCAGCGTCACGGCAGCTTCACAGGCTGTTTGGGCGTGAAATTCCGCCGGGAAGGAGATCTTAAACAAAATGTTCTCCATCACGTAGCTGCCAAACTCACGTTGAAAGCGCAGGCGGCGGTCAGCTTCCGGCTTTAGGCCCAAATCTTTATTGGCATGACTAAACAGCACATCGTAGAAGCCCCATTGGGGAGCCGATAGCACGCTGGGGATACCCATTTCACCTCGCAGGGCGATATCTGCCAAGCGCACGCCTCTTGATGTGGCATCCCCAGCGGCCCAGCTTTTACGCGACCCAGCATTGGGGGCATGGCGATAGGTGCGCAGGCTCTGGCCATCTACCCAGGCATGAGAGAGAGCCGAGAGTAACTGCTCGCGATTAGCCCCCATCAGCTTTGCGGCCACCGCGGTAGAGGCCACTTTCACCAGCACCACGTGATCCAGACCGACGCGATTGAAGCTATTCTCCAGCGCCAGCACGCCCTGGATCTCATGGGCCATGATCATGGCGTTAAGCACGTCGCGCATCACCAGCGGCGCTTCGCCTTGCGCTGCCCGCTGCTGGGAAAGATGATCAGCCACGGCAAGTATCCCACCCAGATTATCGGAGGGATGGCCCCACTCGGCGGCAAGCCAAGTATCGTTATAATCCAACCAGCGGATGATACAGCCGATGTCCCACGCCGCCTTCACCGGGTCAAGGCGTAGAGACGTACCCGGCACCCGTGCCCCAAAGGGCACCACAGTGCCTTCCACGATCGGCCCCAGATGCTTGGTGCATTCAGGAAAACGCAGCGCCAGTAGCCCACAGCCCAGCGTATCCATCAGACAGTAATGGGCGGTTTCCAATGCCTCTTGAGATTCCACCTGATAATTGAGCACATAGTCGGCAATAGCCTGTAACTCGGGGTCGTAATCAGGCCGCTCATTGGCTTCTGATGTGGCTGAAGATTTTGCAGACGGTCTGGAAATCATAGCGCGCTCTCCTGCTGTTGAATCACCTACTCAGTATGGCTCAAGTCAGTATGGCCCAAGGAATGCATCCTAAAAGCTGTCACCAGGAACTCTTACAAACCCTTCCATCAATACCCGCGCACTGCGACTCATAACCGCCTGTTCAATCTGCCAACGCCCCTCTATCAGGTTTGCTTCTGCACCGACGCGTAGGCTACCCGAAGGATGCCCAAAGGTTACGGCATTAAGTTTGCCGCCACCTGCCGCCAAGTTTACCAGCGTGCCTTCAATGGCCGCGGCAGCAGCAATAGCCACTGCGGCGGTGCCCATCATGGCATGGTGCAGCTTGCCCATGGAGAGCGCTCGCACCAACAGATCGATATCGACCGCCTGCACGTTTTTTCCGCTCGATGAAACGTAATCCACTGAAGGCCCAACAAAGGCTACTTTGGGTGTGTGTTGACGGTTGGCGGCTTCACTTATGTCACTGATTAGCCCCATCCGCACTGCGCCATAAGCACGAATGGTTTCAAACATCGCCAGCGCTTTGTTGTCGCCATTGATAACATCCTGCAGCTCGGCTCCGGTATAACCAATATCTGCGGCGTTAATAAATACGGTGGGAATACCGGCATTAATCAGCGTCGCTTCCAGTATCCCCACGCCGGGAACGTCAAGCTGGTCAATGAGATTACCGGTGGGGAAAATGGCCCCTTCGCCGTCCGCAGGATCCATAAAGGCCACCGGAATCTCAGCGGCGGGAAAGGTCACTCCATCCAGTTCAAAATCACCGGTTTCCTGCACTTCGCCATTAACGATGGGCACCCGTGAGACGATGGTTTTTTGAATATTCAGCTGCCAAATGCGTATCTCGGCCACACCGTTTTCAGGAATACGCGCCGAATCAACCAGCCCATTGGCAATCGCAAAGGGACCGACCGCCGCAGAGAGATTGCCGCAATTGCCGCTCCAATCCACAAAGGGCTTGTCGATGGAGACCTGACCAAACAGGTAATCCACATCGTGCTCGGCAGACTCGCTTTTGGACAGGATCACCGTCTTACTAGTGCTTGAGGTGGCAGCCCCCATGCCATCAATCTGCTTCTCATAAGGGTCGGGGCTGCCTATCACCCGCAGCAACAGTTGATCCCGCGCGACGCCGGGCTGCTGGGCGGCTGCGGGTAGATCGCTAAGTTTAAAAAACACGCCCTTACTGGTGCCGCCACGCATATAGGTGGCGGGGATTTTAATCTGAGGGGCATAATGCATAAGCGTTATCTCCGACTATGCAGCGCTGGTGGATTCGAGAAAGTCTTGGGCAAAGCGCTGCAGCACGCCGCCAGCGGTGTAAATCGACACCTCCTCGGCGGTATCCAAACGGCACTTCACCGGTACGCGCTCGCCTTCACCGTTTTGGCGATAAATGACCAGCGTCAGCATTGCCCCGGGCGAAACGGCGCCTTCCACATCAAAGGTTTCGGTGCCGTCTAAGCCTAGCGTGATACGCGTGGTACCTGGCTCAAACTCCAGCGGCATCACTCCCATCCCAATCAGGTTGGTGCGGTGAATACGCTCAAAGCCTTCCGCGGCAATTGCCTCCACGCCCGCCAGCGCCACGCCTTTGGCCGCCCAATCACGTGAGGAACCCTGGCCGTAATCCGCTCCGGCAATAATAATCAGCGGCTGCTTGCGGGCCATGTAGGTTTCGATAGCTTCCCACATGCGCTTGACCTCGCCTTCCGGCTCTACCCGCGCCAGCGAACCCTGTTTTACGTTGCCGTCGGCGTCGCGCACCATCTCGTTAAATAGCTTCGGATTGGCGAAGGTCGCGCGCTGAGCAGTGAGATGGTCGCCCCGGTGGGTGGCGTAGGAGTTGAAGTCCTCCTCCGGCACGCCCATTTTATCCAGGTACTCACCCGCCGCGCTGTTCAACTGAATCGCGTTAGAGGGCGATAGGTGATCGGTAGTGATATTGTCCGGCAGAATCGCTAGCGGCCGCATGCCTTTAAGGGTGCGTACTTTCGCCATATTGCCCTCCCAGTAGGGCGGACGGCGGATATAGGTGCTTTGCGGCCGCCAGTCATAAAGCGGGCTGACCTGGGCGCGGCCGCTTTTGTCCAGATCGAACATGGGAATATAAGTCTGGCGGAACTGCTCCGGCTTCACCGACGCTTTGACAATCGCATCGATCTCTTCATCCGCTGGCCAGATATCTTTCAAAGTGACGGGGCTCCCCGCCTGATCCACACCCAGGACGTCTTTTTCGATATCGAAGCGAATCGTTCCAGCAATAGCGTAAGCGACCACCAGCGGCGGTGACGCTAAAAAAGCCTGCTGGGCATGGGGATGGATACGACCGTCAAAATTGCGGTTGCCGGAAAGCACCGCCGTAGCGTAGAGATCACGCTCGATAATCTCCTGCTGGATTTTAGGATCCAGCGCCCCGGACATCCCGTTACAGGTGGTGCAGGCGTAGGCCACTACCCCGAAGCCGAGATTCTCCAGTTCGCTCATCAAACCGGCTTCTTCCAGGTACATCTTGACCGTTTTTGAGCCCGGCGCCAGCGACGACTTCACCCAAGGTTTACGCAGTAATCCAAGCCGATTGGCGTTACGGGCGATCAGCCCGGCGGCGACCATATTGCGCGGGTTAGAGGTGTTGGTGCAGCTGGTGATAGCGGCGATGATCACCGCACCATCGGGCATTTTACCCGCTTTCTCTTCCGCCTGCGCCGCCTCCAGACCCACGGCAATGCCACGCTGGGCAAGCTCTGAGGTGGGCAGGTGGGCGTGGGGATTAGAAGGCCCTGCCAAGGTACGAGTGACCGACGAGAGATTAAAGGTCAGCACCCGCTCATACTCAACCTCGGTCAAGCTATCGGCCCAGAGGCCAGTGTGCTTGGCATAGGTTTCGACCAGAGCTACCTGCTCGTCTTCGCGACCGGTGAGTTTCAGGTAATCGATGGTTTGGCCATCGATATAGAACATCGCCGCCGTGGCGCCGTATTCGGGGGTCATATTGGAGATGGTAGCGCGATCGCCCACCGTCAGCGCATCGGCGCCTTCGCCGTAAAACTCAAGATAGGCACCGACTACCCGCTCTTTACGTAGAAACTCGGTAATCGCCAGCACCATATCGGTGCCGGTAATACCGGGCTGCAATTTGCCGGTCAGCTCTACGCCGACGATATCCGGCAGGCGCATCATAGAGGCACGGCCCAGCATCACGCTTTCGGCTTCCAGGCCACCCACGCCTACGGAGATAACACCCAGGGCATCGACCATGGGCGTATGGCTATCGGTACCCACACAGGTATCCGGATAGGCAATGCCGTCGCGGTTCTGCACCACCGGCGACATCTTCTCCAGATTGATCTGGTGCATGATGCCGTTACCGGGGGGAATCACATCGACATTCTCAAAGGCCGTCTTCGTCCAGTTGATAAAGTGGAAGCGATCATCGTTGCGGCGATCTTCAATGGCGCGGTTTTTCTCGAAAGCGCCCTCTTCCGATCCAGCGTGCTCCACCGCCAGCGAGTGGTCGACAATCAGTTGGGTCGGCACGACGGGATTAACCTTGGCAGGGTCGCCACCCTTTTCGGCAATGGCGTCGCGCAGCCCGGCCAAATCCACCAACGCAGTTTGGCCGAGAATGTCGTGACAAACGACACGCGCAGGATACCAAGGGAAATCCAGGTCGCTCTTACGCTCAATCAGCTGTTTTAGCGCATCGGTGAGCAGCCCAGGATCGCAGCGGCGCACCAATTGCTCCGCTAGCACGCGGGATGTGTAAGGCAGCTGTGCATAGGCACCGGGCTGGATATCTTCCACTGCCTCGCGAGCGTCAAAAAACTCCAGCGCTGTGCCAGGCAGTGGTTTACGGTATTGGGTATTCATAGCAGGAAGACTCACAAGAAGGGGCTGAAAAAAGCCCGGTGATCAAGCCACCGGGCAGCACGCGAATCAGTCTCGCGCTTCTATCGGCACCCACTCGCTCTTTTCGGGGCCCGTATAATCGGCGCTGGGGCGAATAATGCGGTTATTGGCGCGCTGCTCAAACACGTGGGCCGCCCAGCCGGTGAGCCGCGACATCACAAAAATCGGCGTGAACAGTTTGGTGGGAATATCCATAAAGTGATACGCGCTGGCGTGGAAGAAGTCGGCGTTACAGAACAGCTTTTTCTCACGCCACATGACGTCTTCAACCCGCTCGGAAACCGGGTAGAGCACTTTGTCGCCGACATCGTCAGCCAGCTTTTTGGACCAGTGCTTGATAATCGCATTGCGCGGATCGGACTCGCGATAGATCGCATGCCCGAAGCCCATGATCTTATCTTTGCGTTCCAGCATGCCCATGATCTTGCTTTCCGCTTCTTCCGGCGACTGCCAGTCCTCAATCATCGCCATGGCTGCTTCGTTGGCGCCGCCGTGAAGCGGGCCGCGCAGCGAGCCAATCGCCCCGGTGACGCAGGAGTGCATATCAGAAAGCGTTGAGGCGCATACCCGAGCGGTAAAGGTAGAGGCGTTAAATTCATGCTCGGCGTAGAGAATCAGCGATACGTTCATCACCCGCGCATGCAACTCAGAGGCAGGCTCACCGCGTAGCATATTAAGGAAATGGCCGCCTACCGAGTCGTCATCCGTTTCGGTATCAATGCGCACGCCGTCGTGAGAGAAGCGGTACCAGTAACAGATAATCGAGGGCAGCACCGCCAGAAGGCGGTCGGCAACGTCCTGCTGCTGGTCGAAGTTCTCCTCGGTTTCCAGATTACCCAGCATCGAAGTGCCAGTGCGCATCACATCCATCGGGTGGGCATCTTTGGGAATTTGCTCAAGCACTGTTTTCAGCGCCTCGGGCAGCCCACGTAGACTTTTCAGCTTGGCGATGTAGTGATCCAGTTCAGCCTGGTTGGGAAGCTTGCCCTTCAATAGCAGGTAAGCGACCTCTTCAAATTTGGCTTTTTCAGCGAGCTCTTTGATATCAAAGCCACGGTAGGTCAGGCCTGAACCTGTTTTGCCTACCGTACATAGCGCGGTGGAACCGGCGCTTTGACCACGTAGTCCTGCACCTGTCACGGGTTTATCAGCCATGGTGTGTCTCCTATTACTGCTTTTATTTTAAATTGTGTATTTCATTAAACTTTAGTCTCGGCGACGAGGGCAGGCTTACTGGTCATCACCTTTCTCGGCAAAAAGGGCGTCCAGTTTCTGCTCAAAATCGTGGTAGTTCAGGAAATCGTAGAGCTCGTCGCGGGTTTGCATTAACGGCACAACCTCTTTTTGGTGACCGTTATCCAGAATGCTTTGATAGACCTGCAGGGCCGCAGCGTTCATGGCGCGGAACGCAGATAGCGGGTAAAGCACCATACGGCAGCCAACGTCGCCAAGCTCCGTTTGAGTAAACAGCGGTGTTGCGCCAAATTCGGTGATATTGGCTAGAATCGGTGCGTTGACCCGCTGGCAGAAAGCCTTGTAATCATCCAGGGTGTGCACCGCTTCGGCGAAGATGGCATCTGCACCCGCTTCCACACAGGCGTTGGCGCGCTCAATGGCGGCGTCAAGACCCTCTTTTTGAAACGCATCGGTGCGGGCAATCAGGTAGAAATCGGGATCGATCTTGGCATCCGCCGCGGCTTTAATGCGGTCGACCATCTCCTGCTGCGAGACGATCGCCTTGTTGGGGCGATGACCGCAGCGCTTTTGTGCCACCTGGTCTTCCATATGAATCGCCGCAACGCCAGCGCGCTGCATCTCTTTGACGGTACGGGCAATATTAAAGGCGCCGCCCCAACCAGTATCGATATCCACCAACAGCGGCAGCTCGGTCGCGCCGCAAATACGGTGGGCATCCTCGACCACGTCGTTCATGGTCGTCATGCCCAAATCCGGCAAGCCGAACGAGGCGTTAGCCACGCCGCCACCGGAAAGGTAGATCGCTTGATGGCCCACCTTATCGGCCATCAGCGCTGTATAGGCATTAATGGTGCCTAGGATTGGCAGCGGGCGGTTAGCCTCAAGCGCGGCCCGAAAGCGGGCGCCGGGAGTCATCTGGGACATGGGGCGTTTCTCCTGTTGCTGATTTTAATTATGCTTTAGCTTTGCGATTTAGCGGCTGACTGTTCCAGGGCCGCGGCGTAACGATCTGCCACATTGGTGCGGGAGGCGCTGACATGGCGGCGCATTAGCAGCTCGGCCAGCTCCGCATCGCCCGCTTCTATGGCATCCACAATGCGGTGGTGCTCCACAAAAGCGCGCTGGGGCCGCGTACCACTGGCACTAAACTGAGTGCGGTAAAGGCGCACAAGGTAGTAAAGATCGTCGCAGAGTAGGTTCATGAGCATTTTGTTATGGCTGCCCTGGACGATGCAGTAGTGAAAATCGAGATCACCTTCGCGTTGGTAGTAAGCTTCACCACGCTTTAAATCCGCCTGGCCTTCGTGCAGCGCCAGCACATCTCGCAAGCCCTGAACCTCTTCCGGTGACATATGCTCAGCGGCCAGACGCGCCGCCATGCTTTCAAGGGCTTCACGCAGGTCAAACAGCTCTAGAAGCTCTTTCATCGAAAGCTTAACCACCCGTGCGCCCACATGAGGAACGCGCTCAATCAGGCGGTGGGCTTCCAAACGCCGCATCGCCTCGCGCAACGGGCCACGAGAAATACCATAGGTTTTAGATAGCCCTGGCTCGGTTATTTTACTGCCGGGCGCAAGCTCGCCGCGCACAATGGCATCCTGTAGCTGATGAAATACCCGCTCGGCGAGCGTGCGAACTTCAGGCACGGTTGCTTCAGAAGCCGAGATTGCAGAAATTGCGTCCTCAGACTCATCGCTGTCGGATGCCACTTCAGCGGCTTTCAGTGAGCGAGATAGTGAGCTTGTAGCGAGTGTATCCATGGGGAATTGTCGACAATTGAAAAGTAAACAGACTCTAGCGCGTGATAATTAAACCGTCAACTAGCCATGTTAGCCGATTTTATACGCCTTTCGTTGTACTGGCAGTGACAACAAAACCTGGCCTGTCAACAATCAAACTGTTATTGGTCATTCGTTATATGAATTGCGCTACTGGCAAATAGCGTTAGCGCTCTGCGAGATGGGAGTGCATAAAGGTCGAACGTGAGAAAGGCGTCGAAGCCCTGTGCTGGTGTCATCGTCTACGCCACTCTAAAATGGCCCGCCCTAACTGGCCAGGCGTTTGCTTAATGATCAAGGCGTTGACGATAACTGCCCTGCCCTATTCACCCGACCCATTGGGGATATTCGCCTGCCTGCGTGCCAGGCCCGGCGCGGTGCTACTCGATAGTGGTCGCCCTGTCGCCACCGGTCGATTTGATATCATCAGTAGCGACCCGCTTGCTACGCTGGAAGTTGGTCATTATGGCGAAGCAAGTATCGCGTCGGATCAGCTTAGCCCGCCGGCGCATTTGGTCAACGATGCCTTTGCCCTTCAGCAGTGGCTACTGAACCAACTGGATATCCCTGATAAAACCAGCGAACTCCCTTTCCTAGGCGGCCTAATAGGGTACTGGGGCTACGATCTTGGTCGTAAAACCTTATCCATCCCAAGCGGTCAGAAAAGCCCAGTCACACTACCCCAAGCCCGTTTAGGGCTTTACGACTGGTGCATCACACTGGATCACATGGCTCAGCAGGCGTGGTTAATCGCCACCTCGCAGCGTCGTGAGCAAGTGGAGAGCTGGCTTACCCAGACGCCAGTGCCGCCCAGCCCATTCGCAGTAACTGATACCTTCAAAGCAGAACTTAGCCATGCCGAGTACGTCGAGCGCTTTAACGCCGTGCAGCGCTATATTCGGGCGGGTGACTGCTACCAAATCAATTTGGCTCAGCGCTTTTATGCCGATTACCAAGGGGATGAGTGGCAGGCATACCTACAGTTACGCAAAGCAACCCCCACGCCCTATTCAGGTTTTATGGCCTGGGGCGATAAGGCCGTACTGTCACTTTCGCCCGAGCGGTTTATTCAGTGCCGCAACGGCGAGGTCGAAACACGGCCGATAAAAGGTACCCGCCCGCGAGGCGCGACGCTTGAAGAAGATCAGGCGCTGGCTGAACAGTTAATGAGCAGCACTAAAGATCGCGCTGAGAATGTGATGATTGTCGACCTACTGCGCAATGACCTGGGCCGAGTCTGTCAGCCAGGCTCCATTCGCGTTCCGCAACTATGTCGCTTAGAGAGCTACCCTAACGTGCACCACTTGGTTAGCGTGGTGCAGGGAACGCTGGCCAGCCACTACACACCACTGGCACTGCTTAAGGCGGCCTTTCCCGGCGGCTCAATTACCGGCGCACCCAAAATTCGCGCGATGCAGATCATCGAGGAGCTGGAGCCCTGCCAGCGCAGCGTTTACTGCGGCAGCTTAGGCTATGTGGATGTACGCGGCAGCATGGACACCTCCATCGCTATTCGTACTATGGTGGCCGAGGCAGGAAGAGTGCATGTATGGGGCGGCGGAGGCTTAGTAGCAGACTCCCAGGCGGAGGAAGAGTACACCGAGACGCTGGATAAAATTCGTCACCTAATTGGCGCTTTGGAATAAGCAGCGCGAGCTCTATATCAAAAAGGAATATAAAAGCCAAACTAAACGGTATTGGGGTTCGCTGCCTCCTGTTTGGTAGCCTAGTCAGCATTATTTAACTTTCGATATTTAACTATCGATAATTAATTCCCGACATTTAATTCCCGATTAGGAGGCAGCATGTCCTCAGAGCTTGCAGCGATTAACAGAGATTTCGCAAATAACCCCCAAGGATTAGTCGAGTGGGCGCTTGCCCAGGGCGCGCGGCCTATTTGCACCACCAACTTTCGACCCTTTGAGGCAGTGATTTTGCATATGGTCACCCAGGTGCGCCCGGATATTCCCATTGTCTGGATGGACAGCGGCTACAATACTGAGGCGACCTATCAGTTTGCTGACGAGGTCATTAAACAGCTCAATCTCAATCTGGTGAGCTTTATTCCCCAGCGCACCCGCGCCCACCGTGAAGCGTTGGAAGGCCCTATGCCCGGTATCGACGACCCACGCCACGCAGCCTTTACTCAGGAAGTCAAAATTGAGCCTTTTGAACGCGCGCTGCGTGAAATGCAGCCCGACGTATGGTTTACCGCGCTGCGCGCTGAAGACACCCCTGAGCGGGCCAAAATGCAGCCGGTTAGCCGCAACAGCGATGGCCTATTGAAAGTGGCTCCGCTGCTGCAGTGGAGTGCTAAAGATATGTACCAGTACCTACAGGCTCATAATCTGCCCGACAACTTCGACTACTTCGACCCCACCAAAGTGGAAGAGAAGCGCGAATGCGGATTGCATTTACAGCATTAACCCCGCCACTTAATATTCGGGCAGGTCTAAGCCATCGAACAGCGTCTGTTCGTGACGCGGGCCTGCCATTAGCGCTTCCTCGACCCGGTCACGGGTTAAGTGAGGCGCAAAACGCTCCAAGAAATCATACATATAGCCGCGCATAAAAGTGCCACGACGAATACCAATCTTGGTAGTGGAACTCGCAAATAAATGGCTAGCATCGAGCGCTACCAAATCATTATCAAGCGCCTCATCCACGGCCATATGCGCCACAATGCCAACTCCCATGCCCAACCGTACGTAGGTTTTGATCACGTCAGCATCAGCGGCAGTCAGCACCACATTGGGCGTTAGGCCTTTGGCCTTAAAAGCGTCGTCTAACTGCGAGCGGCCAGTAAATCCAAACACATAGGTCACCAACGGGTGTTCAGCGAGCGCTTCTAAGGTTAGCGGGCCGTCATGGGTTGCCAAAGGATGTCCCTTAGGCACCAGTACGCAGCGGTTCCAGCGATAGCACGGCAGCAGCACTAAATCGGTAAACAGTTCTAACGACTCGGTCGCGATGGCGAAATCGGCTTGCCCTTCGCTGACCATCTGCGCGATCTGCTTGGGCGTACCCTGCTGCATATGCAGGGCCACATCCGGATATTTCAGAGTAAATTCGCTGATAATGGGGGGCAGCGCGTAGCGAGCCTGGGTATGAGTTGTGGCAATGGCTAGGCTACCGCGGCGCTCATCGCTATGCTCCTGAGACACCTGCTTGATGTTTTCTGTCAGACGCAACACCTGCCCGGCCAGGTCGATAATCGACTGCCCGGCAGGCGTAACCCGAGTCAGGTGCTTACCGCTACGGGCAAAAATCTCGACGCCAAGTTCATCTTCCAACAAACGTATCTGCTTGGAAATCCCTGGCTGTGAGGTAAATAGACTTTGCGCTGTGGCTGAGACGTTTAGGTTATGTCGATTGACTTCCCAGATATAGCGTAGCTGCTGTAGCTTCATATCCTCACCTTATTTATTCTCTAAACAGATCTATGTAGGCCGTACCTATCGACAAACTCTTTCCACAAGCTCTATCAACTAGCTCTATCAACTAGCTCTATCAACAAGCTCTTTCGATAAACTTTATCAACAAACCTTATCAACACACCCTATCAACAAACCCTTTCAAAAAACCTTGTCAGCCCATTCAATCAACACCCCAAGCGCTGCTATTCATCGCGTCTGGGAGGTTGCGCTGTCGATTCGACACTCTACAGCACCATATAGAATAAAAAACATCATAATAATATCTTTATATTATAAAAAAAACGCCCTACCAGCACTCATTAATTTCTGCTATTTAGTTAACTCACTATGCAGGAAATTTGCCAGCAACCTCCGCGCCCGCTAACATCTGCCCACGCTTATCGCGATAGACATGAGGCGTGGTGAACGAGCGCCAATTGATCGCGTAATGACCGTTGCTCCATTTGAGGCAACGAAACAGTAAGAGCAACGCAAACGGAGAAGCAAATGGCTAATAATGTTGATGTCACCAACGCCAATTTTGAGCAAGAAGTCCTCAACGCTGACCAGCCTGTGCTAATGAAATTCTGGGCGCCGTGGTGTGGCCCGTGCAAAGTGATGGCCCCAGTCGTTGATGAAGTGGCTTCCGAGCGTCAAGATAGCCTGAAAGTCGTTAGCGTCAATGTCGACGACGCACCTGAAATTGCTGCCGAACAGGGCGTGCGCGGTGTACCTACCGTCATGCTGTTTAAGTCCGGTACCAAAGTCGCTTCACTGGTTGGCGCGCAGTCTAAATCACAACTGACGCAGTTCATCGAACAAAATGCTTGATGAATGCAGCTAGAAAATACAACTACCGCCGACACTGTCGGCGGTAGCCTTTTCACAACTCTTTACCTTAACTTTCAGTTATCTGAACTTCAGCTACCTTCACTTTAGCGCTTCCACGGCGGCAGACTAGCATCACTTGCTTGACCATCTTTAACGCGACGCTTTCCCGGCCCTAACAGCCGCGCGATCCAACGCGTTTCTGGGTGACTATCCAAGGCAATTTTCAGCGTCATTGTCAGCATCACTGAAAGCAGCATCCCCGCCGCCCCAAAGATCCACCCCCATACCACTAGTGATAAAAATGCTACAAAGGTAGATAGCCCTAGCGCCTGCCCCATTACCCGTGGCTCAATCAAATTTCCAAGCAAAAAGTTGATCACCAGATAGGCAGAAGCCAACAGCATCGCCTGAAATGCGCCACCATCCGGCGCAATCAGTAACAACAGTACTGGCGGTATCGCTGCCAGCGCTGAGCCAATATTGGGAATAAAATTTAGCGCAAACGCTAACACCCCCCACAGCAACGCAAACTCTACGCCAATAATCAGGCAAGAGAGCCAAACCAATATTCCCGTAACAAGGCTAATAGCTGTTTTCACGGCCAAATAACGCTTCAACGTTAAACTAAATTCGCTAAAGCGTTTCAAGCTGGGTGCGGGGTTTTCCAATGCTCGAGAGACCTTGTCACGCACATTGAGTGTTTCAAACAACATGAAGATGACCAGCAGCCCAACAATAATGCTCTGCATGAAGAGGTTGCCAAGCTGGCTCAATAGCGCGGGCATCCAGGAGCCTTCGTCCTCCCCTTCGAAGAGCGAGTTGATCTGATCAGGATTAATCGCCAGCCCCCGCGAAGACAGTGCATTGAGCAAATTCCAATACTGTTCGTAAAGCCGCGACTCAATATCGGGCAAGGCAGTTACAAAGGTACTGAAACTATTGACCACCAACAGGCCAATCAGCGATATAAAACCTAGCAACACCATTAAGGTCAGGAATGCCGATACCCTCATGCTCAGGCCACACCGATGTAGCCACTGCACAGGTGAGGTGCACACTACTGCGATAAAAATCGCCAGTAACAGCGGCACCAATAAGTCCGCGCCTACCTTCATGCCCGCAATAATCACTACCAGCGCGGCGAGGGCCAAGGTGGCATGGAGCGGAACGCTGCGGTAATTTTCATCCGACAATTTCGACATAACCTATCCCTAGTTTGTTGTCCATATATAATGGCTGTATTCGGCATATTGCACAAACCGTGCAAATAATAAGCAACTGTTTTACGTCCACTCTTCCGTGCTGAACTTTCTCTTCCTCTAGGCTTCCAAACTTCGTCTGCCCTAACTTCTTGAAACCGCTTTTTAAAATCGGGTATTAACCTAGCGGCACGATTGTCCGCTCATTAAGGAAGCCATCTATGAAAGCAATATCACCTATCTCTCCGCGGCTGCGCTCTCAATTTCTAAGCTACGGCCTGCTTGGCAGTGCCCTGCTGGCACTCCTAAGCGCGCCTTTAGCACACGCTTCACCGCCCCCTCCGCCACAACCCAGCCTACATGTTCAAGCGCAGTCATGGGTGGAGGTAGAGCCTGACAAAGCCACTTTAAATGCACGGCTATGGGAGAATACTCCCGCTCTTTCCACCTTGGAAGAGAGCGATAGTAGCGCACTTAGCGATGCCCGCGAGCGTTTGGAGAGCCGCGCCAGCGAATTAATCGAACAGATGGAAGCCACCGGCCTTGAACGCAACGCTATTAATGCGGGCTCACTGAATGTCTATCCTGAACATGTTCAAGGGCCACGCAAAGAAGACGGGGAGCATGAAACCCTGCAGCGCACGCGCCTTGAGCGCCCAATCACCGTCGAACTCACCGACCTGGATCAGTTAAGCCAAGTATTAGACGCGCTAATAGCCGCCGGTGTTAACTCACTGGACGGTGTTCAGTTTGACCTGCAAGACCGTGATGCAGCCACCGACGAAGCACTGGTTAAAGCGCTAGAGAAAGCGCAGCACAAGGCCAACTTGATGGCTGACAGCTTAGAGGCCGAACTTGGCCATGTGCAGCGCATTGAAGAGACCCAATCGCCTATTTTCCAACCACGCATGATGGCAATGCGGGCAGAAAGCGATTCTGCTGCCAACCAATCAGGTGCCGCCAGTGATTACAGCCCCGGCACCATTCGCATTGATGCCGGGGTTAGCGTTGAGTGGGCGCTTAAAGGGCCAGACGCTCCACGCCGCCCAGGTAGCGACGTAGCGGCTCAGGAATAGTTACCGAGCCATCCGCCTGCTGGTGGTTTTCAAGCACCGCCAGCAGGCAACGGCCTACCGCCAACCCTGAACCATTCAAGGTATGCAGCAACTGCGGCTTTTTAGCATCCGGATGGCGGTAACGTGCCTGCATGCGCCGAGCCTGAAAATCTTCGCAGTTAGACACCGAAGAAATCTCCCGGTAGGTCTCCTGGCTGGGCAGCCACACTTCCAAATCGTAAGTTTTCGTCGCCCCAAAGCCCATATCCCCCGTGCATAGCGTTACCACTCGATACGGCAGATCCAGCGCCTGCAGGATCGCCTCCGCATGGCCGCGCATCTCTTCCAGCGCTGCGTAGCTCTTCTCCGGCTCTACGATCTGTACCATTTCGACTTTATCGAACTGGTGCTGACGGATCATGCCGCGGGTATCGCGCCCGTGGGAGCCTGCCTCACTACGGAAACACGGCGTATGGGCGGTAAGCTTCATAGGCAAGGCCGACAGCTCAACAATTTCATCGCGCACAAAGTTAGTCAGCGGCACTTCCGAGGTGGGAATCAGGTGGTATTCGCGCTCATCGTCCAGCCTAAACAGATCTTCGCCAAACTTCGGCAGTTGGCCGGTACCCATGAGCGAATCACGGTTGACCATATACGGCACGTAGCACTCTTCATAACCGTGCTGCTCGGTTTGGGTATCCAGCATAAACTGGGCCAGCGCCCGGTGCAGGCGCGCAATCGGCCCACGCATAACCGCAAAGCGAGCACCGGTGATTTTAGCCGCCAGCTCAAAATCGAGATAGCCCGACTTCTTTCCCAAATCAACGTGATCCAGCACCGTGAAATCGAATGCCCGCGGCGTGCCCCAGCGGTGCAGTTCAACGTTATCGTCTTCGCTTTTGCCTTCCGGCACGCTTTCGTGGGGCAGGTTGGGAATACCGCTGATGGCGTCGTCCCACTCTTCCTGCACCTCGGCCAGTTCTTTCTTGGCGTTATCCAGGCGATCGCCTAAATCGCTGACTTCGTCCAGCAGCGGCTGAATATCTTCACCGTTAGCCTTGGCCTTACCAATCGCTTTGGAGCGCATATTACGCTCGTTTTGCAGCTGCTCGGTTTGCGTTTGCAGCTCACGGCGACGCGACTCCAGCGCCTGTAGCACCGCCTTATCAAGCACAAAGCCCCGGCGGGCCAGTTGATGAGCAACCGTGTCAAGATCACCACGCAGCAGTTTCGGATCGAGCATGAATCCTGTCCCTTGGCCTGAAAACAATAAAAGCAGCGCGCAGATGCGCGTGCGTAAAGGCAGCTATTGTAGGCAAAAGCGCGGGTGGGGGCTATGGGCGGTGCCACGCAGCACTTGCTTAGCAGCATTAAAGGTTAGATCAGTAAGATATTCTGTAGCACCACTAACCGAGTAGCGCGTGGTAAGCACCCGCGGATGCAGCGCAAAGCGCTGCTTGGAAGTTTGCAGCTACGTTTATAACTTCACTGAAATATCTTGGCTATCTATTCTTGTGCTAACATTCGTACACACATATTGGTTTGGAGCTCACCATGGACACCAGAATACAGTTTCGTGTCGATGAGGAAACAAAACGCTTAAGCCAACAAATGGCTGAGAGCCAGGGGCGTACGCTTAGCGATGCCTGCCGTGAATTTACCGAGCAGTTGGCTGAGCAACAGCGCAAGGTGTTATCTCACGATACATGGTTGACACAGCAAGTTAATCAGGCGTTTGAGAAATATGATGAGGGACAAGCTTCCTTTATTGATCATGAAAGCGCAAAAGCACAGATGGCTGAACGCAAAGCTAAAATCCGTCACCGAGCTAAACCATGATTTTTTGGGAAGAAGAATCGCTTAATGATCGGGAGGTAATCTTCGAGTTTCTTCACGACTTTAACCCTTTGGTGGCGGAGAAAACCGATAACCTTATTGAAACTAAAGCTGAAAACCTACTTGAGCAACCGTTGATGGGCGTGCAGCGAGATGGCATTCCAGGCAGGCTGCTTATCATCCCTGAGATCTCGATAATTATTTCCTACTGGGTCGATGGCCCCACTATTCGCATCATGCGAGTGCTTCATCAGAAACAGAAATTTCCAAGTGAGTGATCGACTCAACGAGACTGCAGATAGGTATATTTCTAGCGTATAAGTAGGCGCTATCCTCTATTGATCACTATGGCGAGAAGCGTGCCCTTCACCACGCTGCATCTCAACTCCCCATTTTAATAGCTACGCTTTAAGACCCATGGCCAGCCGCTAACTAAGCAGAATGTACGAATCAACCGCATGCGCTATGACTGCTCTGCATAACCACCCCCGCCCATTAGTCAAAAGTGATAGAGTGCCCGCCGATTCCACTAGCGAATCGCTGAATAATAGATTTTCCCACTTTTTGACAGGAGAAAGGCCGTGCAGGAAACAGCACAGCAAGGAAAGTTTGCCTGGTGGCGACGAATCGCACTATGGAAGAAGATTCTCGCGGGTTTGGCGTTGGGTATTTTGGCAGGCGCGCTGCTGGGTGACACCGCCAGCGTGTTTAAGCCGCTTGGCGATATTTTTATAAACGCCATTATGATGCTGATTGTGCCGCTGGTGTTTTCCACCCTGGTGGTGGGCATTACCTCCATGCGCGACCCTCAGAAAATGGGCCGGATTGGCGCACGTACAATCACGCTCTACCTGATCACTACCGCCTTTGCTATTTCCATCGGCCTGGTACTTTCAACCCTGCTGCAACCGGGCGTGGGCGTCGAATTAAGCTTTGACTCTGAGGTGGCCGCCAGCGAAGCACCATCACTGGTCTCTATCCTGGTAAATTTAGTGCCGCGCAACCCGCTGGACGCCCTGGCCAACGGCAACATTATGCAGATCATTGTGTTTGCCATTGGCCTGGGGATTTCGCTAACGCTGATTGGCGATAAAGGCGAGCCGGTGATGAAGGTGTTCGATAGCTTTGCCGAGGCGATGTACAAGCTCACTGGCATTGTAATGGCCTTCGCCCCGTTCGGCGTCTTTGGCTTAATTGCCCACGTCTCCGGCCAGTACGGTTTAGAGATACTGCTACCGCTGGCCAAACTGATTGGCGTGGCATACCTGGCCAGTATCCTGCACGTGCTAGTAATCTACTCAGGCTTTATCTCGCTACTGGGTCGGCTAAATCCTATGCGCTATTTACAGGGCAGCCTGGACGCTATTGTGGTGGCGTTCTCGTCCGCCTCTTCTGCGGGCACTCTGCCGGTCTCTATCCGCTGTGCGCAGAAGAACCTAGGCGTGTCCGAAGGGGTTTCCGGGTTCGTGCTACCCGTGGGCGCCACTATCAATATGGACGGCACCGCGCTTTATCAGGGCGTAGTGGTGCTATTTATTGCCCAAATGACCGGCACGGATTTAAGCATGATGGATTACGGCATGATTGTTGCCACCGGCACGCTGGCTTCCATTGGCACGGCGGGCGTACCGGGCGCGGGCTTGATTATGCTCTCGATTGTGATGGCGCAGGTTGGCCTGCCGTTAGAAGCCATCGCGGTGGTCGCTGGGATTGACCGTATTCTTGATATGGCACGCACCAGCGTCAACGTCGCCGGCGATTTAATGGTGACGACCCTGGTGGGTAAAAGCGAGGGTGAGCTCAACGAAGAAATCTACAATCGTCGCTAACGCTAGCATTTAAGCATGTGAACAGGCGCCTGCTGCGAGCAGTGAATAGCAGCAGGCGCTGCTACCCTCCTTGATACCCTTTTCTTCTAATACAGCAGTTGTGATTCGCGCGGTTTCTCGGCAACCTAGTCTCTATTGTCGACCACTTTCTAGCCGAGCACCGCTGCCATGCCTACCGCTTTTGATCAAACGCTCGACGCCATCGATGCCCTGCATGCTGAAGATCCACGTTCCACGATGCTTGCTGATGGCACGTCCATGCCCCAGGAACTGGCCTATGCTCAGCGCATGAGCGGCTGGCTAGACCATGTGCATAACGCACCGGATGAAGTGCTGCGCTTAGCCGTTCGCGCCCAGCACTTGCAGCGCTGGCTGGTGCCGCGGGAAGAGTATCCTGAAGGACGCGTGGGTTATTTAACCTGGCGGCGCGACCAGGGCAAGCGCGCTGGAGATACCACCGCCCAGTTGATGCGGGAGGCTGGCTACAGTGACGAAGACGCCAACCGAGCCAAAACAATGATTGGCAAAAAAGGCTTGGGCCGCGACCCCGACGTGCAGGCGCTGGAAGATTGTGCCTGCCTAGTGTTTCTAGAGAACTACTTTGCCGACTTCTCGCGCAAGATTGAGCACGACCACATGGTACGTATTGTGCAGATGACCTGGCGCAAAATGTCACCCCGCGCCCACGAGTTGGCCCTAACCCTGCCAATGACTGACGCCTCATTAGCACTGGTAAAAGAGGCCCTGGGGGCGGAATAAGGTGTGGAGTAAAGCGCTAGCGTGAGATGCAGCCGGGCAGCCGCTGCGGTAAAGTAGCGGTCTTCTTTTATTGCGCCCCCGGCACTGACGGCTTGATCAACTATGATTGCATCCTTGGATACCCGTACCGCCCCGTTTGAACGTTTGGGCAAAGATTACCTGCGATTTCTGCAAGCCCTCAAAACCCGCGGCTTTGAGGGCGAAATAGCCCCCGATTATGCCAACCGCACGGTGCTGGCAACCGACAACTCGATTTACCAGCGCTTGCCCCAGGCGGCGGTTTACCCCAAGCACGCAGAAGATCTTGAGCGCCTGACCCGGCTGGCCGCGCAAACCACCCATCGAGGGATTGTGTTAACGCCCCGCGGCGGCGGCACCGGCACTAACGGTCAGTCGCTGACAGACGGCATTGTGGTGGACATCTCCCGCCATATGAACCAAATCCTTAACATTGATGTTGAAAACCGTCGGGTACGCGTCCAGGCCGGGGTGATCAAAGACCAGCTCAACGCTGCGCTAAAACCCCATGGGCTGTTTTTCGCCCCAGAACTCTCCACCTCCAATCGCGCCACCCTTGGCGGCATGATCTCCACCGATGCCAGCGGCCAGGGCAGCTGCGAATACGGCAAAACCCGCGACCATGTACTGGAACTCGATACCGTTCTGATCGGCGGCCAGCACTTGCACAGCCGCGCTTTAACCTCGGACGAAGAGCAGACCGAACGCCAGCAGGAAGGGATTCTAGGCCGTGTGCATACCACTGCCGCCGAGATTATCGATCAGCAGCGCGAGCTGATTGCGGCAACATTCCCGCCGCTCAACCGCTGTTTAACCGGCTACGATTTAGCACACCTGCGCACTGATGAAGGCCAGCTTAATCTCAACAGCTTGCTGTGCGGCTCGGAAGGCTCATTGGGCTTTTTGAACGAAGCGGTGCTGAATGTGCTGCCGATTCCCAAGCACTCGACGCTGGTCAATGTGCGCTATACCAGCTTTATGGACGCGCTACGCGATGCCAAAACGCTGAAAACCGCCAGCGCTCGGCCCACCTCTATCGAAACCATCGACGACACCGTGCTGCAACTGGCGATAGAGGACTTTGTTTGGGACAGCGTGGCGGAATTCTTTCCGGCAACCGAAAACGCGCCGATTCGCGGCATCAACCTGATCGAGTTTAATGACGACGATGAAAGCGCCCTCGCCGAACGGGTAACGTCATTTATCGAACAACTGAGCCAAGACACCAGCGTCGAGCGGCTGGGCTACACCCTGGCCGAAGGGCGCGGGCAGATTCAGAAAGTCTACGCCATGCGCAAACGCTCGGTGGGCCTGCTCGGCAACGTCCAGGGTGAGAAGCGCCCGATACCGTTTGTGGAAGATACCGCCGTGCCGCCTGAGCATCTGGCGGACTTTATCGCCGAGTTCCGCGCCGCGCTGGATGCCCGCGGGCTCTCTTACGGCATGTTTGGCCATGTAGATGCGGGGGTATTGCACGTTCGCCCGGCCATCGATATGAAGGATCCCGAACAGGAGAAACTGATTCGCGCGGTCTCTGACGAAGTGGCAGCGCTTACCCAAAAATACGGCGGTTTGCTGTGGGGCGAACACGGTAAGGGCGTGCGCTCGGAGTACGCGCCCAAGTTCTTTGGCGAACTCTACCCCAGCCTACAGCGGGTCAAAGCCGCCTTTGATCCGTTTAACCAGCTTAATCCCGGCAAGATCGCAACGCCTTCCGAGAGCAGTGACCTCATTGCCAAGGATAGTGACCCTGATCTGTTGACCATTGACGGCGTACCCATGCGCGGCCAGCTCGACCGCACCATCGACGAGCGCGCTTGGCAAGCCTACGACGCCGCGGTCTACTGTAATGGCAACGGCGCTTGCTATAACTACGACCTTGACGACCCCATGTGCCCCTCATGGAAGGCCACCCGGGATCGCCGCCACTCGCCCAAAGGCCGCGCCAGCCTGATCCGCGAATGGCTGCGCCTGCAGTCCCAGGCGGGGATTGATGTGGTAGAAGAGTCACGCAAGAAGAAAGCCGAAGGCGGCTGGGGCTTTATTAAACGCTTTCCGCTGCGGGTGGCGAACACGCTAAGTCGCCAGCAACACCATGACTACTCCCACGAGGTTTACGACGCCATGGCGGGCTGCCTGGCGTGTAAATCCTGCGCAGGTCAGTGCCCCATCAAGGTCAACGTGCCCCAGTTCCGTTCGCAGTTTTTAGAGGTCTACCACGGCCGCTACCTGCGCCCGCTGCGCGACTACGTGATTGGCGGCACCGAGTTTATGCTGCCCACCCTGGCCAAGGCCGTGCCGCTATATAACGCGGTGATTGGTCAGCGCTGGGTGGAAAAACTAATGCGCAGCACCTTAGGCATGAGCGATTCCCCCGCCCTCTCTCGTGCCAGCGTTAAGAAACAGCTGAAGGCCTGGGGCATTGCCGAGGCAACGCCGCTCTCGCTGGCGCTATTAACCGAACAACAGCGCGCCAACAGCGTGATTATTGTTCAGGACGCCTTTACAACCCACTTTGAAGCCAAGCTGGTGATGGACGTGGTAGAACTGCTGTCACGCCTCAATCTGCGCGTGTTTGTGATGCCCTTCTCCGCGAACGGCAAACCGCTTCAAGTGCAGGGCTTCTTGGGCGCCTTCGAGCGCACCGCTGCCAAGCAGGCCGAGCGGCTGCGCACCCTGGCCCGTTTTGATATTCCCATGGTGGGTATCGACCCGGCGATGACGCTGACCTATCGCCAGGAGTACGTTAAAGCGCTTGGCAATGAGGCCGTACCAGAAGTATTCATGCTGCAGGAGTGGCTGGCGACGCGCATCAATATCCTGACGCCCAGTCAGCTTAAGCTCACCGACCCGGGCTTTAAGCTGCTTTCCCACTGCACCGAGAAGACCAACGCGCCGGGCAGCCCCAAAGCGTGGCAGCAAGTCTTTGCGGCGTTTGGTTTAGAGCTTGAGCTAATGGCCACTGGCTGCTGCGGTATGTCCGGCACCTACGGCCACGAAACCCGCAACGCCGCCACCTCAAAAAAGATCTACGCCCAATCCTGGCAGCCCCAGGTAGAGGCCGATGCCAACGCGGACAAGCTGTTGGCGACCGGCTACTCCTGCCGCAGTCAGGTAAAGCGTTTCTCGAATCAAGTGCTGCCTCACCCACTACAAGCCCTGTTGTTAGCGTTAAAGCGCCGCTAAAATTTGTACACACATTGAACCTTGTATAACGTTGACATGACTAACGGGCGATAGTGTTAAAACTGTCGCCCGACTTATTGATTCGTTTTCAGGAGCCTTCTTGTTGCCTCTCTCCCCCACCCTGGCCCGCCTGGGCGCTGGCGTTGTGCTAATAATAACCCTAATGCTAAGCCTCGTGGCCACGGCCCTCGCTCAGCAAAGCCGCGTTGAAACCAAGGTGGTTGAAGATACTCCCCGAGTAGACGTATTGCCGCTCACCGGCAGCGTCAGCGCCCCGCAAACCTCACAGCTGTCGAGCGCTGAAGAAGGCCAAGTCATTGAATTAACGGCTGAAATAGGCGACAGGGTGACTCAAGGCCAGTCGTTGCTCTCACTTGATACCCGCGATATCACGCTAGAAAGCCAGCGCGCCCGCGCCGATTTGGCTCAAGCAGAAGTCGATCGCAACGAAGCCCAACGTTTGGTGAGCGAGGCCAATCAACTTTCAGCGCAAAACTTTGCCGCCAGCGAGCGCCGCCAGCGTGAAAGCCGATTAGCAGCGGCGCAGGCCACTCTTGAAGCCCGCCGAGCGGATTACGCCCTTACTCAGCTACAGCTTGAGCGTCATCAAGTCCGTGCGCCCTTTGACGGCATGGTCACTCAGCGGGAGAGCAATATCGGTGAGTGGGTTAGCCCTGGCGACACCCTGCTCACCCTGGTCGATTTAGTGTCTCTTCGCTTAGATTTCTCGGTACCGCTCTCCGCCTATCAGCGCTTTGAGGGCTCACAGCTAGAGGTGCGTTTGGAAGGCAGTGATGAATGGCTCTCGGCACGAACCGTTGCACGCATTCCGCTTGATGCCAGTTCACGGCAGTTTCTGCTCCGTGCTGTACCTGAAAAGCCACTGGAAATGCTACCGGGCATGGCGGTGGAAGGCCGCTTGCAGCTCAACGGCGAAAGTGGCCCCAGCGTGCCGCGGGATGCGTTAATCCGCCGCCCGGATGGCAGTGTCAGCGTTTGGATCGCCCGCCAAAACGCCCGTCAAGACGCCCGTCAAGAAGAGGACACTTGGCGGGCGTTTGAACAGCGGGTTGAGATCGGTAGCAGCCACCAGGGCGAAGTCGCTATCAACGAGGGCCTATCGGCGGGTGACCGTGTCATTGTCGTCGGCAACGAACGCCTTGAAGAGGGGCAAAACGTGTCCCTGAGCGACGACTAAAGGAGCCGCCCTCAGCTATGTTTGCCGCTATTATCCGTCACGGCATCTTGGTTAGCGTGATTACGCTGATCCTGTTGATTCTAGGTATCGCTGCCATCTGGCGTATTCCGGTGCAGATGATCCCCGACCTGGAAACCCGCGTAGTGGGCATCGAGACCCAGTGGCCGGGTGCGACACCGCAGGATATTGAAAAAGACATCTTGATCGAGCAGGAGGAGTTCCTGCGCAATGTGCCCAACCTGCAGCGTATGGAGTCCACCGCCAGCAGCGGCAGCGCCGAAATCGAGCTGGAGTTCCCGTTCGGAGTGGATCTCACCGAAACCTTGATTCGGGTAAACAATGCGCTTAGCCAAGTACCCTCCTATCCCAACAACGTCGATCAACCGCGCATTGTCGCCAACTCTTTTTCCGCTAACGCCTTTATGTACTTTAACGTTGGCCCACGGGAAGGCAACCCGCGCCAGCTCGATATGCCGGCCATGCGCGACTACCTGGAAGATAACGTGCGCCCACGCATGGAGAGCGTTGCGGGCGTATCGGAGGTCACGGTGTCCGGTGGCGCCGAACGGCAAATGCAGCTTCTTATCGACCCAGAGGCGCTCGCCGCTCGCGCGTTGAGCATTAGCGATATTCAAGCGGCCCTGCAGGCGCGCAACCAGGATGTTTCTGGCGGCAACTTAGAGAGTGGCAAGCGCCGCTACTTACTGCGTACCGTGGGCCGCTTTGAGGATGTTGAAAGCCTAGAAGCGCTGATCCTCAGCCGCGAAGGCGACGCGGTCACCCGACTGAGCGATGTCGCCGAGGTGCGCCAATCCTATGCCGAACTCACCTCGCGAGCGTACAACTCGGATGGCGACCCGGTGCTTAGCGTGCAGGTTCGCCGGGAGCCAGGCGCCAATGTCATCGATATCAAGCGCGCCATGCTGGAAGAAGTAGAAGCGTTGAACGACGGGCTGCTGTTGGAGCAGGGTATGCGTATGACGCTCTCCAACGACGACGTGCGCTACGTGGAGTCCTCCATTGCCAATGTGTGGGTCAACCTGGGCCTGGGTGCGCTGTTTGCCACCCTAGTGATGTACGCTTTTCTACGCTCGGCGCGCGCCACGTTTGCTGGTGTGATCGGTATCCCAATCTGCACCATCGCTGCTTTTCTAGGCCTGCTACTGGCAGGCCGCACGCTCAACGTTATCTCCCTGGCGGGCGTTGCTTTTGCCATTGGCATGACCATTGATAACACCATCGTGGTACTGGAGAGCATCGAGACTCAGCGCCGCCGTGGGCTGGCCCGCTTTGAAGCGGCTCTGGAGGGCGTTAAGCAAGTATGGCCCGCCGTGCTGGCTTCTACGCTGACGACTATTTTAGTCTTTGTGCCGATCTTCTTTATCCAGCAGGAGGCTGGTCAGCTCTACTCCGATATCGCCGTGGCCATCTCGACCTCGATTATTGTCTCGATGGTAGTGGCGATCACGGTAATTCCCACTCTCGGTGCGCATATCGATTTTCGCGGCAAGGAGAGCGCTTCGACGTCGTCTCCACGCTGGGTACGCGGCTGCTTGTGGGTAGTGGATAACATGGTTCGTACGGCTGCTCGGCGTTTTCTCGCTATCGTAATGGGGATTGCCGGGGGCTTTGCGATTTTTATCTGGCTAACGCCTCCCGCGGAGTACCTGCCCGAAGGTGAAGAGGCCAAGACCTTTGCCAGCATGAACGCCCCGGCGAGCTATAACCTGGCGACCATGGATGCCATTGCCCAAACCCTGCAGCGTGAGCTTGAACCCCATGTAGGCGCCGATCCTGAAGGCTTCGAGCGTGGCGACACCGATGTTCCACCGATTCGCACCATGGGCATTCAGGCCGAAGCCCAGAGCCTGCGCATTATTGCGGAAACCATCGACCCCACCCATATCGACGCTTTGATGGACGCCCTCACCCAGCGCTATGAACAGTACCCGGATATGCGCGCTTTCGCCGCCCGCGGCTCGATTATCTCCAGCAATGATGGTGGGACGCGCAGTATTACCCTGGATATCGCGGGCAATGATTTAGACGAGCTTTATACTACCGCCAATGCGATTTACCAGCGCGCCCAGACGGTTTTCGACAACCCGCGCATTCAGTCGCGCCCCTCTGCGTTAGACCTTGGCCAGCCGCTGATTGAAATTTACCCTGACTGGGAGCGCGCCGCCGAAGTTGGCATAGATACCGGCGAGCTGGGCACCACCGTGGCGGTGCTTACCAACGGCGCCTACCTGGATGATTTTTATCTCGACGACGAGAAAATCGATCTTTACGGGTACGGCCCCGAAGCAGGCGATATTGACCTGGATGCCCTGGCTACTCTGCCAATTCACACCCCGTCGGGCATTAACGTTCCTCTCAATACCCTCGCTGAAATCCGCGAAACGGTCGGCACCGCCACGCTACGCCGAGTAGATGGTCGCCGCAGTGTCACCCTGGACGTTATTCCACCGCGCAGCGTGGCGCTGGAAGCCGGCATCGAGCGGATGCAGCGTGAGGTGATCGACTACTTAGGCGATGAAGGCGAGCTGCCCGCCAACATCAATGTCACCGTGAGCGGTGCGGGCGATCAGTTAGACGCCACTCGCCAGGCGCTGACCGGTAATGCGCTGATTGCGCTGGCGATTGTGTATCTGCTGCTGGTGGCAATTTTTGCCCATTGGGGTTACCCGCTACTGATTCTGGCCACCATTCCGTTAGGCGCTGCGGGCGGGATTGTCGGGCTCTGGCTGATGAACAGCGTAGGCGCTCAGCTGCCAAAAATAGGCTTAAATGCCATCAGTCAGCCGTTCGATATGATTACTATGCTGGGCTTTTTGATTTTGATGGGCACGGTGGTCAACAACCCGATACTGGTGGTGCATCAGGCGAGGGAGAATCTACGCACGGCGAACATGGGGGTTCGTGAAGCCGTTCAGCAGGCAGTGGAAAGCCGCCTACGGCCTATCGCCATGACCACTCTCACTACCCTGTGCGGCCTTTCACCGCTGGTATTTCTACCGGGGGAAGGCACCGAGCTTTACCGCGGCGTCGGTGCCATTGTGCTATTCGGACTACTCGGCACGGCTATCGTCACCGTTACTTTTCTGCCCGCCCTTACGGTTGCCGTGCTCAGTTGGAAAACCAAAAAGGCGAACTAAAAGCTGTGGGTTAGAAAAACAGCCGCTTAAGCGCTAGGCCGGGATCGCTTTCGCGCATAAAGGCTTCGCCAACCAGGAAGCCATTGACGTTATGGTCGCGCATCAGTTCAACGTCATCGCGGGTATGAATGCCGGATTCGGTAATCACCGTGACGCCTTCGGGAATACGTGGCAGCAAATCAAGGGTGGTATTCAGGCTGGTGTCAAAGGTGTGCAGGTTACGGTTATTGATACCCACTAGCTTTAGATCAAGCGCGAAGGCCCGCTCTAGTTCGTCCGCATCGTGGACTTCGACCAGTACATCCATACCCAACGCAATAGCCTGCTGGTTCAGGTCGCGTAGCTGTGCGTCGTCCAGTGCAGCCACGATCAGCAAAATGCAGTCCGCGCCAATCGCTCTCGCTTCACTGACCTGGTAGCCGTGGGTGATAAAGTCTTTGCGAATCACCGGCAGCGTGCAGACATCACGGGCAGCAATCAAATAGTCTTCGTGTCCCTGAAAAAAGTCCGCGTCGGTGAGTACCGACAAACAGGCCGCGCCGCCCTGGGCATAGCTTTTGGCAATATCCGAAGGATGAAACTCTTCACGAATCACTCCCTTTGAGGGCGAGGCTTTTTTCACCTCGGCGATGATGGCCGGATCCCCCTCCGCAATGCGCGTGTTGAGCGCATCGATAAAGCCACGCGGTGCGCTTTGCTGCTTCCCGAGGGCGAGCAGATCTGCCTCTGAAACGGCCTGACGGCGCTCGGCCACTTCCTGCTCTTTGCGAGCCAGAATGCGCGTTAAAATAGTCGGCGTTGCCTGTTGAGTCATGATGATCTCGTCTTGTTTAAATACTTATCTTTTTTAACAGCCTACTGCTTAAAAACGCTGGTAAAGTGCGAAAGCTCTTTGAGTTTTTCGAGCGGCAGTTTGGAGGCTTGTGCGTCCTGGGCCACCATCACGCCCTCTTTCAAGGTATCTGCAACGCCTGAACAATAAAGCGCAGCCCCCGCGTTTAGCGCGACCATATCGGCAGCGGCGCCCTCACCGGAAAGCGCTGCCTTGACCAGGCGCAGGCTATCTTCTGCACTATTAGCTTTCAGCGTTGCCAGGCTCTGGCGCTCTATGCCCAGCTCTTCGGGTGTAATGGTGTACTGGGTAATCTCACCCTCTTTGAGTTCAGCCACCAAGGTGGGGCTGGCCAGGGATATTTCATCCAGGCCGTCTTCTGAGTGCACCACCATCACGTGGCGGCTACCCAAAGTTTTCAGCACTTCCGCCATCAGCGGCACCAGTTCTGGGGCGTAAACGCCCAGCACTTGGTTGGGTGCGCCAGCCGGGTTGGTCAGCGGGCCTAAAATATTAAATAGCGTGCGCACGCCCATTTCACGGCGGGGCCCAATGGCATAGCGCATCGCCGGGTGGTGATTGGGGGCAAACATAAAACCGACGCCTACCTGTTCAATACAGCGCGCTACTTGATCCGGCTTGAGATCCAGGTAGATACCCGCCACATCGAACAGATCCGCACTACCCGACGACGACGAAACGCTGCGGTTACCGTGTTTGGCCACATGGGCGCCAGCAGCAGCGGCGACAAAACTGGCGGCGGTGGATACATTAAACAGGTTGGCGCCATCGCCACCGGTGCCGACGATGTCCACAATGTTTTCTGCATCCAGCTCAACGCGCTTCATCAGCTCTCGCATTACCTGAGCGGCGGCGCTGATCTCTACCGCACTTTCGCCTTTCATGGCTAAACCAACCAGCAGGCCACCAATTTGCGCATCCGTAGCATCGCCAGTCATGATCTGGCGCATCAAGGTGTGCATGGCATCGAAAGAGAGGTCTTCGCGGCGCATCACCGCATTAATCGCATCTCGCATTTGCATGAGCAGAGGGGCCCCTAAAAGCGTGTGAAACCGGCCATCAGCCGCGTTTTAAAAAGTTGGCCAACAGTTCATGGCCTTGGCGGGTAAGAATCGACTCGGGGTGAAACTGCACCCCTTCAATATCCAGCTCGCGGTGACGAAACCCCATGACTAACCCTGGGGTTATGTCGTCATCGCCTGTCCAGGCAGTGACTTCTAAACAATCGGGCAGGCTAGCTTTATCGACGACCAAAGAGTGATAGCGGGTAACCTCAACAGGATTATCCAGTCCCTCAAACAGACCCTGATTAGCGTGCAGCACTGCCGAGGTTTTTCCGTGCATGACCTGCGGAGCGTGAACGACCTTGCCACCATAAACTTGGCCAATCGCCTGATGGCCCAGGCAGACGCCTAAAATAGGCAGCCTGCCTGCAAAGTGTTTGATGGCGGCCATGGAGATCCCCGCTTCGTTGGGCGTGCATGGCCCTGGCGATACCACCAAGTGCGTTGGCGCCAGCGCTTCAATTTGCTCAATGGTGATGTCGTCATTGAGGTGAGTGATCACTTCCGCGCCCAGCTCACCCAGGTACTGCACGATGTTAAACGTGAAGCTGTCGTAATTATCCAGCATGAGGACTTTACGCGCTGACTGCTTTCGCACCGACTGAGCTTGCGCCATTACCCCATTTACTCCATTGCGTCATTTCGACCACAGATAAAACCACTAATGCGGTGATGATACCGCAACCGAGCACTCCCTTGCAGGGGTTAAGTGCCGACTCGCGCGCCACCCCGCGTTAGCCGACAGGCGGCATACTTGAACTCGGGGATTTTGCCGTATGGATCGAGCGCCGGGTTGGTGAGCAGATTGGCGGCGGCTTCCGCGTAGGCGAAGGGCACAAACACCATGCCATCGGGAATTTTCGGATCCACCCGTGCGGCCAGCGTAATCGTGCCGCGACGAGTGGTGATGGTCAGCGGATCTCCCGGCGCCACGCCCAAACGATTGAGTTCCCCAGCTGAAAGACTGGCTACGGCCTCGGGCTCTAGGGCGTCCAATACCATGCTGCGCCGGGTCATAGAGCCCGTATGCCAATGCTCCAGCTGTCGCCCGGTGGTGAGTACTGTTGGATAATCGTCATCCACTGGTTCGTCGGGCGGCAAGGGACGCGTGGGGGCAAATTTGGCGCGCCCTCCGGCGCGGGGAAAAGCGTCGCTAAATACCACGTCTTGGCCGGGGGCATCTTCAGATGCACAGGGATAAGTGACCGAGCCCTCTCGCACCAAGCGCTCCCAACTGATGTGATTTAGGGAAGCCATACCCTGCTGCATCTCAGCAAACACTTCTTGGGGGTGGGTATAATTCCATGCCAAACCAAAGCGGTTGGCAATCTGTTGAATAATCCACCAGTCGGGTTTGGCCTCGCCGGGGAGCGGCAGTGCAATGCGCCCCAATTGAACCTGGCGATTAGTATTGGTCACCGTGCCCTCTTTTTCCGGCCACGCGGATGCGGGCAAAATCACGTCGGCAAACTGAGCGGTTTCGGTGACAAACAGATCCTGCACCACCAAATGTTCCAACTTGCCCAGCGCCGCCCGGGCGTGGTGTAGATCAGGGTCAGACATCGCCGGATTTTCGCCCAAAATATACATACCGCGCACCTGACCCGCGTGAATGGCATCCATGATTTCTACCACCGTCAGGCCTGGTTCGGCATCTAACGACGTGCTCCATAGTTCTTCAAAGGCGGCGCGCAGCTGAGCATCGCCTACCGGCTGATAGTCCGGTAATACCATGGGTATCAGGCCCGCATCCGACGCCCCCTGTACGTTATTCTGGCCGCGCAGTGGATGCAGGCCAGTGCCAGGACGCCCGGTGTGGCCACAGGCCAGCGCCAAGGAGATTAAGCAGCGGGCGTTGTCGGTGCCGTGGGTATGCTGGGAGATACCCATGCCCCAGAAGATCATGGCCTTTTCTGCATTGGCGTAGCGGCGGGCAATGTCGCGAATCATGCTGGGCGCAACGCCGCATAGCTCGCTCATCGATTCGGGTGTGCTCATCGCTACGCTCTGCTTCAGCGCTTCGAATCCTTCGGTATGCTCAGCAATATACGTCTCGTCGTAGAGCGCTTCAGCAATAATCACGTGAAGGATAGCGTTGAACAGCGCTACGTCCGCCCCTGGTTTAAAACGCACGCTCAGGGTGGCGTAGGCGTCCAGCGCCTGGCCGCGGGGGTCGAGAATAATGATTTCGGTGCCGCGCTTGGCGGCCTGCTTAAAAAACGTCGCCGCCACAGGGTGATTCACGGCGGGGTTGCAGCCAGTGAGAATCACCACGTCTGCTTCCAATGCCTGCATAAACGAGGCGGTCACCGCCCCCGAACCCAAACACTCCATCAGCGCGGCAACGGAGCTGGCGTGACACAGCCGCGTACAGTGGTCGACGTTGTTGTTGCCAAAGCCGGTGCGTACCAGTTTCTGAAATAGCCAGGCCTCTTCATTGGAGCACTTGGCACTGCCCAACCCCGCTAGCGCGCTTGGGCCATACTGGTGTTTTAACTTAGCCAAGCCGTCCGACGCAGCGCTTAACGCTTCTTCCCAAGTCGCTGCACGAAAATGCGTGAGCGGCTGAGCAGGATCAAAACTAGGATCCAAGCTTTTCGGAACGCCGGGCTTACGAATCAGCGGCGTCTTTAAACGCGCTGGATGACTGGGGTAATCAAAACCAAAGCGACCTTTCACGCACAACCGGTTGTGATTAGAGGGGCCGTCGCGCCCTTCTACGTAGGCGATAGTCTCGTCTTTAATATGGTAGGTAAGCTGACAGCCCACACCACAGTAGGGGCAAACTGAATCAACTTGGCGATCAACGGCCTTTGAGTCGCCCTGCCCCACAGCGTTCATCAGCGTCGCCGGCATTAACGCCCCCGTCGGACAGGCCTGCACACACTCGCCGCAGCCCACGCAGGTGCTTGCCCCCATGGGGTCGTCAAAGTCGAAGATTATTTTGGACGCTGCACCGCGATGAGCAACACCAATCACATCATTGCTTTGTACTTCACGGCAGGCACGCACACAGAGGGTACACTCAATGCAGGCATCTAAATTAACCTGCATGGCAGGATGGCTGGTGTCCACCGTTTGATCTGGACTCAGCGCCTCTTCACGCCGAGGCGGTAGCCAGGCTTTCACAGCATTCTCCTCAACGCCTAGCTGGTCGGCCATCGCCCAAAAATGGCTGGAGCGATCCGGGCTTTGTTGACGCGAGGGCTGATCCGCCATCAGTAGCTCTAATACCCCTTCCCTAGCCACTTTAACGCGCTCAGAGCTTGCACTATGCACCACCATATTAGGCATGGCCTCACGCAGGCAACTGGCCGTTAGGGCGCGCTCGCCCTCCACCTCGACCATACACACGCGGCAGTTGCCATCGGCGCGGTAGCCAGGGGCGTCTTTAAAGCACAGGTGGGGGATGGTTTCCCCGGCACGCTTGGCAACCTGCCACAGGGTTTCGCCAGCGTAGGCGCTTATTTCGGCACCGTCCAAGGTGAGCGTAAACGGGGCGGTCACAGCGCATCTCCTTTTGCCGCATCACTGACAATAATCTGTTGCTGACTCAGCTCAGTGCGAAAATCTTTTAGCAGCCCCAACACCGGATTAGGCGCCGCCTGGCCCAGACCACAGATAGAAGCGTCCTGCATCACCTGGGCCAGCCGGGTTAACTGGCCAACGTCCCAGTCGTTTCGCTCTAGCAGGGTAAGCATTTTTTCAGTGCCCACTCGACAAGGTGTGCACTGGCCGCAGGATTCATCGGCAAAAAACGCCAGCAAGTTGGTCGCCACCGCTTGCAAATTATCCTGCTGAGACAACACGATTACCGCCGCAGAACCGATAAAACAACCGTGAGCCTGAAGCGTATCAAAATCCAGCGGGATATCCGCTTTGCTGGCGGGCAAAATCCCCCCCGAGGCACCGCCGGGTAGATAGGCCGCCAACTGATGCCCCTCCGCCATACCGCCACAATACTCGTCAACTAATTCGCGCAGGGTAATGCCCGCAGGGGCAAGGTAAACCCCTGGATGTTTGACCCGACCAGAGACCGAAAAGCTGCGTAGCCCTGAGCGACCATTGCGGCCTTGGCCGGCAAACCATTCGGCGCCCTTCTGCCAAATCGGCGCGATCCAGTATACCGTCTCAACGTTATTGACCAACGTCGGGCAGCCAAACAGCCCCTGTTGCGCCACGTAGGGCGGACGATGGCGAGGCTTGCCTGGTTTGCCCTCCAGCGACTCAATCAGCGCCGACTCTTCACCGCAAATGTAGGCGCCTGCTCCTCGACGTAGCACGATAAATCCAGCATCTACCCACCCTGCATACTCAAGCTCTTCAATCGCTTCACCCAGCACACGGTGAAGCCCAGGGTACTCGTCGCGCAGATAGATATACAGCGCCTTGGCTTCTACCGCCCAGGCGCTGATCAGTGCACCTTCTAAAAACTGATGAGGTGATTTTTCGAGGTGGTAACGATCTTTAAAGGTACCGGGCTCTCCTTCATCAGCATTGATGACGCAGTAGCGCGGCCCAGGCTCTTGGCGAACAAAGTGCCACTTTTTAAAGGTGGGGAACCCCGCGCCGCCGAGCCCTCTTAAGCCCGCTCCTTCCAACGTCGCCATTAGTGCGTCAACGCTGACGTTGCCCGCATGACAGTCGGCCAGCAGTTGATAGCCACCCGCCTGCTGATATGCTTCCAGACGCTGCCATAAAATCGCTTCGGGGTGAAAATGTCCCGTATCCACTACCGCAGCAACGCCTTCGGCGGTAGCAAACTTCACATGGTGGTGGCCCACTTCAACCACCGGCGCGCTATCGCAACGCCCCATACAGGGCGCGCGCAGCACTCGCACCCTGTATGGATCTAAGCCTGCCTCCAATTTAGCTTTAAGCTGGGCCGCTCCGGCTAACTGGCAAGAGAGCGAGTCACACACTCGCACGGTGGTGTCTGGGGGCGCCGTTTGTCCGTCGTGCAGCACATCAAAGTGGGCATAAAAGGTGGCGGTTTCGTACACTGTCGCCATAGGCAGGTTCATATAGGCCGCTAAAGCCCGCAGTTCAACCAGCGACAAATGGCCATGGGCGTCCTGAATAGCGTGCAAATGCTCCAGCAACTGATCGTGTTGACGCATACTGGGCTGCTTTCGCTCGTCACCCAGTAGCGCTCTTAACGACACCAGCGCCACGGGGGATAGATCGCGGCCTTGGGGATGGCCACGCCGACGCCGCAAAGAAGAAACCATTCGGTCAGTCATAAGACACGCTATGCTCAGGAGTGTAATACTATCCAGCATAGTGGCACTTTCCCCTAGAGGGAATCCTCCCTTGGGCAATACTTCTTTTGGCCTGCCGTTGCTTTGAAACTGGCAACGGGCCACCGCAGTCTTTATTATCAGCGGTCTTTTTCGATAGCTTTTTTAGCCAGTTAGGAGCGTGGGATGTCAAAGTGGGTTACCTGGGTATGTACGCTCTTATTCGTCGCGCTGATAAGCGCTGCGCCAGCCTATGCCAGCTCAACGCTTCGCGTTATTGCCTCGTTTTCAGTCATGGAGGAGTTGGTCAAACGAGTGGCTGGCGATACGGTCAGCGTTAACGTCATTGTTCCACGGGGAGAAGATGTCCACCGCTGGGAGTTAACCCCGCCCAATGTGCTGGCCTTAGAAGAGACCCATATCGTGTTTTACAACGGGCTGGGGCTGGAGCCATGGATACGCCACGTTGAGGCGATGTCTCACGACCAGCTTACTCTAGTGGAAGTGGCTAAAAAGGCCGACTATGCACCGCTAATGATCTCGACCGGCCAGTACAAAGGTGAATTAGACCCACACATGTGGATGGATCCAGAGGGAGCTGCGGCCTACATCGATGTCATTGCCGAGACCCTAGCGGAGCATCTCCCGGATCAGGCTGAGGCGTTTTATACCCGCGCTGAAGAGGCACGCAAGGCGCTGAACACTCTAAACCTAGCGGTGAAAGAGCGACTCGAAGGCATTCCACAAACTAACCGTACATTAGTGACCAGCGAAGCAGGTTTTGGCTATTTCGCCCGCGCTTACGCATTTGAAGCGCAAGGCGTATGGGGAGTTAACCATGAGACCCAAGGCAGTGCCCAGGCCATGGCCAAAATGAGCGAATACCTTGCTAATAATCGCCCACGCCCACCAGCGCTTTTTTTTGAAAGCACCACGCCCAGTATTCATATGGACGCCCTGTCACGGGAAGCATCGCTCCCCCTGGCAGGCCCGCTGTATGTCGACTCGCTGAGCGGTGCAGATGGGCCCGCTGCCAACTACTCTGCCATGCTGCACCATAACGCTGAGGTTATGCACACTGCCCTGGGAGGCGCTACGGCTCAGTAGGATCTTGGCGATCAATCAGTCGCCTGGGTCATTTGGGAGCAGTTATTAGCAATTCGGTTAACGAATTGAGCACTAGATCGGGGTGACTGTTTTCAATCGGCTCACCATGGTTATAACCGTAGGGTAGCGCAAGGGTAGTAAAACCCGCCGCCTTACCGGCAGCCATATCATGCCGTGAATCGCCAACCATCACACACTCAGCTGGCGGTATTTGGCAGTGTTGAGCGGCATGCAGCAGCGGTATAGGGTGGGGTTTCTTTTCGGCCAGTGAATCACCGCCGATCCATAGGGTAAAGTAGCTCAGCAGTTCGAAGTGCTTTAACAGAGGCTCAATAAAGCGCTCGGGTTTATTGGTGATCAACACCAGCATCAAACCGTGTTGATGCAGTGCCTTAAGCGTCTGCTGAGCCCCCGGGTAGAGCGTCGTCAGAGTATTGGGTGCAGCGCCATAGTGGCGCATAAAAGCCTCGTAGGCGCGCTGCTGAAGCATGGGATCAGGTGTCGCGCTTAACGCCCAATTCAAGGCTCTTTCGACTAACACTGGCGCACCGTTGCCGACCCAGTCGCGTACTTTTGTATCGTCTGGCTCGGGCAGAGCTAACTCTTTTAATGTGCGCGCCACGGCAGCGGCAAGATCCGGCACTGAATCGATCAGGGTGCTGTCTAAATCGAAGGCAATCAGCCGCTTACCCTGAAGTACAGCGTGTAGCGCTGAATCATCTATTGGGTGAATCTTCAATACTCTCTACCTCGTTTTAATTTAAACATCAGTTTACCCTCTCAAAGCAAACGTTCGCATTAGTCAGACGCGTGAGAACCTTCTATGCTAGGGCTATTTTAGTTAAGGAGGTAGTGATATGCCCACTCCCAGAATCGTGATTGTTGGCGGCGGCGCGGGTGGCTTAGCCCTCGCCACCCGGTTAGGTCGCACCTTAGGTAAGCGCAAACGCGCAGAAATTGTGCTGCTGGATCGCAATACCACCCATGTCTGGAAACCGCTGCTCCACGAACTGGCCACCGGCGTGCTGAATTCGAGCATGGACGAGGTGGATCTTCGCGGGCATTCATCTGCTCACTTCTATCGCTATCAGCGCGGTTCGCTAACCGGCATCAATCGTGAGCAGCAGACGCTGCAATTAGCGCCGATCCATGATGAGGATGGGCAAGAAGTGCTGCCCGCCCGGGAGCTTGCCTATGACTACCTGGTCATGGCAATAGGCAGCGTTTCCAACGATTTCGGCACGCCCGGCGTGGCGGAGCACTGCCATTTTATTGACTCGCCCCAGCAGGCTAAAGCGTTTCAGCGCGATATGATCAATACCTTCCTACGCTATACCGACCCTAACCTGCGCCAGCATACCCAGTTGACCATTGGCATCGTCGGCGGCGGTGCGACGGGCGTAGAGCTTGCGGCTGAATTGTTTGATGCCTCGCGAATGCTCAACGCCTACGGCGTGACGGCGGAAGATCACCAAACGATTAGCGTTCATTTGATTGAAGCCGCCCCTCGCCTGCTCCCAGGGCTCTCCGAACGTATTAGTCAAACCGTCAAAACAGAACTTGAAAGTTTGGGCGTGACCGTCCACATCGACACCGCCATTAAGGAGGCCCAGGCGCACCAGTTGGTCACCGGTACAGATGAAGTGATTGAAACCGACATAAACGTTTGGGCAGCGGGGATTAAAGCGCCACCGTTCTTGACCGAACTTGGCCTGACAACGAATAAGAAAAACCAAATTGAAGTGAACAGAACCCTGCAAAGCATTGATGATGAGAAGATTTTTGCCCTGGGCGACTGCGCCAGTTGCCCAATGGGTGAGGATAGCAGCGTGCCGCCTCGCGCCCAGGCGGCTCATCAACAGGCTAAGCTACTGGCCAAAAACTTGGTCAACCAACTGGAAGGCAAACCGCTCGCCGATTTCCGCTACCGCGATCACGGCTCGCTGGTATCGCTGGCCCGCTTTGATGCGGTGGGCAATTTAATGCGTAGTTCCGCCTCCAAGGGGCTGTTTTTAGAGGGCTGGCTGGCTCGCCAAGCCTATGCATCGCTCTACCGCATGCACCAGCTCTCTATTCATGGGGCGCCGAAGACGGGACTCGCGTGGCTGGTTGATAAACTTAATCGTTACTTAAAACCGCGCATGAAGCTTCACTAAGCGACACTTAGAGACCCTTTACTTAGCCAGCGCCGCACGCATCTGCTTGATTACCGTGTCATAGCCGTGTGGGTCGCTGGCTTGGTGGGCGCTGAATATAGCTGAGCCCGCCACGAACATATCGGCGCCCGCGGCGGCGATTTCAGCGATATTATCCACTTTCACCCCACCGTCGATTTCCAGGCGAATCGGACGTCCTGAGGCATCAATACGCGCCCGCGCTTCGCGTAGTTTGTTTAGCGTGCCGGGAATAAAGGACTGCCCGCCAAAACCAGGGTTAACGCTCATCAGCAGTACCATATCGACTTTATCCATCACATAGTCGAGGTAAGAGAGCGGCGTGGCGGGGTTAAACACTAAGCCTGCTTTACAACCACCATCACGGATTAACTGCAGCGAACGGTCAACGTGCTCCGAGGCTTCCGGGTGAAAAGTAATGTAGCTGGCACCCGCTTCGATAAAATCACTGATCATACGGTCTACCGGCTTGACCATTAAATGCACGTCAATCGGTGCCGTCACCCCGTGCTGGCGCAGCGCTTTGCATACCATGGGGCCAATGGTGAGGTTGGGCACATAGTGATTGTCCATGACATCGAAATGCACCACATCCGCGCCAGCCGCCAGCACGTTGTCGACTTCCTCGCCAAGCCGCGCAAAGTTAGCGGAAAGAATAGAGGGGGCAATCAAAAAGTCCTGCGCAGCGGTCATAACAGGTTCCTAAATTAACAAGGGAATGAGTCCGCTATGTTACCAGAGCCACCCGCTAAGCCCCATCACTCAGAGGCTCTTACATTGTGCATCGATGCACACCCATATTCTTAAATAGAATATAAAACATGATTGTAATTCCACATTGATAGATTTAACCTTGCCAGTATTGCGACACAACACGCTTACTGTTTTAAGGAGTCTTTTATGGCACTGCCCACAATTTTCCGCCGCAGCCTGATTGCGATGGCACTAGGCGTTACGGTAAGTGGAACCGCCGCCGCCCAAGAGCGGGAACTGCTCAACTCATCTTACGATATTGCTCGCGAGCTATTTGCGGCGATAAACCCTGAATTTCAAGCCTGGTGGCAGGAGGAGCACGGCGAAGAGATTGAGATCAGCCAATCACACGGCGGCTCCTCTGCCCAAGCGCGCGCCATTTTGCAGGGCCTTCGGGCCGATGTGGTGACCTTCAACCAAGTCACCGATGTGCAGGTACTCGCCGATGCAGGGCTAGTGGCTGAAGATTGGCAGGATGCGTTTGAGAACAACGCCTCACCTTACTACTCCACCACCGCCTTCTTAGTGCGTAAAGGCAACCCTAAAGGCATCGAGAGCTGGGACGACCTGGTTAAAGAAGATGTCGAGATGGTGTTCCCCAACCCCAAAACCTCGGGTAATGGACGCTATACCTACTTAGCTGCCTGGGGCTTTGCCGAAAACGAATTCGACGGCGATGAAGCGCAAATCGAAGACTTTATGCGCACCTTCTTGGCCAACGTAGCGGTATTTGATACCGGCGGTCGTGGGGCAACCACCAGCTTTATCGAGCGTGAAATTGGCGATGTGCTGATTAGCTTTGAGTCGGAAGTCAACAATATTCGTAGCGAATACGGTAGCGATGATTACGAAGTGATTGTCCCACCCGTTAGCATTCTGGCCGAGTTCCCGGTGGCGGTTGTCGGCGAGAACGCTGAACGCAACGGTAACAGCGACTTGGCCCAGAGCTATCTTGAGTACCTCTATACCGAAGAGACCCAGCGACTGCTGGCGGGCTTCAACTACCGGGTGCATAACGAAGCGGTAGTTGAAGAGTTTGCTGATCACTTCCCGGAAACCGAATTGCTCGAAGTTGACGATGTGTTCGGCAGCTGGGACGAGGCAATGGAAACTCACTTTGGCAGTGGTGGCCTTCTCGACCAGTTACAGCGTCGCTAATATTCACCTATGAGCCAACCTGAACTATGAGTCAACTTGCCACCTGGCGATCCGGCAGCACACGCGTGCTGCCGGGTTTTGGCCTTTCTATGGGTATCAGCGTGCTGTTTATCTCGCTGGTACTGCTGCTGCCGATAACCGGCCTGTTTGGCCAGTTAGCGGGGCTTAGCTTTGCCGAGTACTGGGCGATCATCACCGAAGGTCGCGTCGTCGCCAGCTATATGGTCACCATTGGCGCGGCGGCGGTGGCCGCCATCATCAACGCTATCTTTGGGCTATTACTGGCGTGGGTATTGGTGCGCTATGAGTTCCCCGGCAAACGGCTGCTCGACGCGCTGATGGATCTCCCTTTCGCGCTGCCCACGGCCGTGGCAGGCATTACGCTGGCAACGCTTTACGCCAGCAGCGGCTGGATGGGTAGATTGCTGGAGCCGTTAGGTTTTCAAGTCGCTTACACCTGGGTAGGTATTGCCCTAGCCATGGCCTTTACCAGCATCCCATTTGTGGTGCGCACGGTGCAGCCGGTGCTGGAAGACCTGCCCGCGGAGGTCGACGAAGCCGCCATGTCGCTCGGTGCTACCGACGGTGTGGCATTTCGCCGTGTCATCCTGCCGCATATCTGGCCTGCTTTGGTGACCGGTACTGGGCTTGCGTTTGTGCGTTCGCTGGGCGAGTTCGGCGCAATTATCTTTATCGCCGGCAATATGCCTTACGAAACGGAAATCACCGCACTGATGATTTTCGTCAAGCTGCAAGAATATGACTATGCCGGGGCATCAGCGATTGCCTCGGTAGTGCTGTTTGTCTCCCTGGCGCTGCTGCTGGCGATCAACATTTGGCAGGGCCGCTTTGTGCGCCGTCTGCATGGAGGTAAGGGGTAATGCGTCGAATTGGTGATGCGCCGCTTATACGGCGTCTGCTGATAGGTGTCGCCCTGGTGCTATCAGCGCTTTTTTTACTGCTGCCGCTAGTGGCCATTTTTGCTCAAGCATTCTCTCAGGGCGTTATGGTCTTCTGGGTCAACGTGAGTAATACCTTTACCCTGCATGCAATTGGCTTAACGTTGGTGATCGCGCTGTTAACCATTCCAGTATGTTTGGTGTTTGGCGTTGCCCTGGCATGGCTGGTTACGCGTTTCAGCTTTCCCGGACGGCGCATTCTGCAAACGCTAATCGATATTCCTTTTGCGGTATCCCCCGTTGTGGCTGGTCTTATCTACCTCCTGCTATACGGCCGCAACGGCTGGATCGGCGGATGGCTGGATACTTACGATATCCAGCTAATGTTCTCCTGGCCGGGCATTCTGATGGTGACCATTTTTGTGACCTGCCCCTTTGTTGCCCGTGAACTGATTCCATTGATGCAGGCGCAAGGTTCTCGTGAAGAGGAGGCAGCCGTGACGCTGGGCGCATCCGGCTGGACAACCTTTCGTCGCGTCACGCTGCCCAACATTCGCTGGGCACTCCTGTATGGTGTGATTCTTACCAACGCCCGTGCAGTGGGTGAATTTGGTGCCGTATCAGTGGTCTCTGGCGCTATACGCGGCAAGACCAATACGCTGCCTCTGCACCTTGAGCAGCTTTATCAGGATTATAATGCCGTGGGGGCGTTTGCCTGCGCGGCCCTACTCGCATTGATTGCCCTACTGACGCTCGCCGCCAAGGCCGGGCTGGAATGGCGCGCAGCGCGCCGGGAGGCATTTGCATGAGCATTCGCTTACACAATATCGCTAAGCACTTCGGCAATACCCAGGCGTTAGAGCCGATCAATCTGGATATTCACGAAGGCGAGTTGGTCGGCCTACTCGGCCCTTCGGGTTCGGGCAAAACCACCCTATTGCGGATTATTGCGGGCCTGGAAAATGCAGACCGATCTCCTAAGCCGGGTAAGATTCTGTTTGGCGATCGCGATGTTACCAACGTACATGTGCGCGACCGGCGTATCGGCTTCGTCTTTCAGCACTACGCGCTGTTTCGCCATATGAGCGTCTACGACAACGTGGCCTTTGGGCTGACCGTACTGTCGCGAAAGCGTCGTCCCAGTAGCGGCGAAATTCGTGCCCGGGTATTTAGGCTGCTGGAAATGGTTAAGTTAGAGCACCTTGCCAATCGCTATCCTGCTCAGCTATCAGGTGGCCAGCAGCAGCGGGTCTCTCTGGCTCGCGCCTTAGCCGTGGAGCCTGAAGTACTGCTACTGGACGAACCATTTGGTGCACTCGATGCCAAGGTACGCCAAGAGCTACGCCGCTGGCTGCGCCATCTCCATGACGAACTTAACTTTACCAGCGTGTTTGTGACTCACGATCAGGAAGAAGCGCTGGAGTTATCTGACCGCGTGGTGGTAATGAGCAATGGCCGTATTGAGCAGATCGATACCCCCGATGACCTCTACCGCACTCCCAAAAATCGCTTTGTGTTTGAGTTTCTGGGCGATGTGAATCATCTCGAAGGCAAGGTAAGCAACGGCGTTTTAACCTGCGGAGACGCCTATTGGCACGTTGACCTGCCCAACGGCCATCAGGAGCTATTGCTACGCCCCCACGAAGTGCGCCTCACCGAGCAGCCTACCGCTGAGAGCCACCTGCCGGTCACGATCACAGCGATCTCACCAGTCGGTGCTGAAGTGCGCGTGGAGCTTGAAGCTGATTGGCTCGCCCAGCCGTGGCTGGCCACCATACGTCATACCGATTTTGAACACTTGGCGCTACAACGTGGGCAGCGCTTATTCGCTCACCCCCGCCACTGGCGTCGTTTTCCTAAAGTAGAAGCAGAAGCGGCGGAACAAACCCGCGTTGCATAACGCAGCAGAAGCGCTAGCGCGCCCGAGGAGGGGTAGCTAGCGTTAGCATTTCATCGGATTAGCTCAGCAACGCATTTGCCTAAAGGTTAAGCTCACTCGTGGCTCAACATTTTTCTTGGTTTTGGGCAGACTGTGTAACCAATTTTTTTGCGTATGGCCTTTCATAATCAACAGGCTACCGTGCTCTAACGTAAGCGAAACACTCTCCCCTGTTTGTCTATGTTTAAACGAAAACTTCCTTTCTCCGCCTAAGGTCAATGCCCCGATGACCCCATTCTCGACAAGGTCTTTCTCGGCATCACTGTGCCAACTCATGCCTTCCTCGCCTGAACTATAAAAATTGCACAGGCACGAATTAAACGTCTCTCCACAGTCGCTCTCCACCCGCTGCTTAATTTCGCGCAGGAAGTCCGGCCATACCAACGCCTTCTTGGTATACCCGGAGTAGGTATAGGAGACCGGCTCATCCGCATACCAAGCTATTTTCCTCTTTGTAACGATCTCTTTCCCGTAAATAAACGCGCGATCATGCTCCCAGCTTAGTTCGCTTAAGCACTTGATTAAATAACTATCGGCGGTAGCTAAGTCTGAGATTTTGCCATAATAATAAGCAAAACCATCGTGTGGAAGCAGATTAATCAACTTCATATCATCGTTTTCAAACAGATCTGTAAACGTCATAGCTGTGCCTATTTTGTGCTCACTACAAAGACAGCAAGAAACGGGTTTTCCACACCATTAAGAAGGCAATACTATGTCTCACTGTGCCAACCCAATCGCCATTTGACTAATAGAAACCTTGAAAAGGGCATAAAATGAGAACAATAGACTATTTACGCCTACTGTCGCTAGCCGCTATCTGGGGAGCAAGCTTTCTCTTTATGCGAATCGCCTCCCCGGCGATAGGCCCGATCAACACAGCGTTTTTTAGAGTCTTTTTTGGGCTCATGGGTTTGGCTGTAATCATCGTTATCATACGTAAAAGCCTTGCGTTCAGAGGCAAACTAGGCAAAATTTTGATTTTGGGTGCCATAAACTCAGGTATTCCATTTCTTATGTACAGCATAGCCGCCACGTTACTACCTGCTGGCTATTCAGCGATTTTAAATGCGACAACGCCTTTAACGGGTGCCATGATCGGCTTTTTTATCTTTAGCGAGAGATTAACTATAAAAAAATGGCTGGGTGTAACGCTAGGTATTATTGGCATTACCGTTATTACCACCGTGGGTGATTCAAATATTGTTGGCAACATCTATATTGGCGTTGCTGCCTGTATCATAGCCACTATTGGTTACGGCTTTGCGGGCTTTCTTACCCGAAAGTGGATAACCCAACAGGGCGGCCTGGATTCAACCCTGGTTGCGTTTGGCAGCCAAATAGGCGCTACCGCTTTTCTCACTCCCTTTTTGCTTTGGAACATTTCATCTGGCCCCAGCATTGATTGGCTCCAAGGTGATGTGTGGTTCAGTCTGCTAGCTGTCGGCTTTTTATGCACCTCCCTCGCTTATATTCTTTATTTTCGACTGGTCGCCGACATTGGGCCGTTAAGGTCGCTCACCGTTACATTCTTAGTGCCGCCCTTCGCTGTGTTGTGGGGCTTTTTAGTTCTTGATGAAACAATTTCCAGCGGATTTTTACTTGGTTCATTGATCGTTTTACTGTCAGTCTGGCTAATCGTGGGATCCGATTCGAAAAAAGCAGCCTGAAGCCCCCGTTAGCTTCACTCTTCAACCATCACAGTGGCGTAGCGCAAAACAAGCCCTGGAACATACCGCCAACGCGTCACCCGCGTTATACTGGTGTTTTAGCCATAGCGGAGGAAGACCATGCTTCGGCGTCACTTTTTACGGATTTCAGGTGTACTGCTTGCCAGTGCATGGCTTGCTGGTTGCGCCAGCCCCCAATACTTGCAGCTCAGTCCTGAGCGCAGCGCACAGGTGCCGCAAGTTGGCTCAGGCCAGCAGGTTACTGTTATTGCCCAAGATGGCCGCGAGAGCGACATTATCGGCAATCGTGCTGGCGGCGGCATGTCGACGGCACATATTACCGTTAGCAGCCACGAGCTAATTCCACGTCTGCAGGAAGAGGCTGAGCGCGCCGTGCGGGATATGGGCTTTAGCCCTACCACTGAGCAGGCCGAGGGCCGCCCGAGCTTAACGCTGGAACTTGCCAGCCTGAACTACGCCCGTGGCGACAGCGGCCAGCCACTGGTCGATGAAGCGCGTCTTGAAGGTGTTTTCCGCGCTATCGCTCAAAACAAGGGTACCACCTATACCGGCACCTACACCTCACGCCGTACTCAGGGCTACGCTCTAAAGCCCGATGCCGACAGCAATACGCGCATGCTGAGCGATCTACTTAGCGATGGCATGAACCGTGCTTTTAGCGACCCAGAGTTGGGCCGTTTACTCGCACGCTAAGGTATCCCTCCTTACCGCAGCAACACAGGGCTGCACCTTTATAACGCTATTGTTAACGTTTTAAAGGCGCGGCCCGCGTCGTTCTAGCGCCCATACGCTCTCTGTGCGCCCGCGCTCATCGGGTGCACCCTCTTCCAGAAACGTTAACGTGAAGTTAGCGGTAAACAAGCTTTCGATCTCGCTAGCGGGCACGCTATAGGGCGGCCCGGCATTACCATCGGTATGCGATAGACTAATCAGCAGGCCTTTGGCACCGGGCGGCACCAATTGCGCAAGGTGAAACGCATAGCGCTGCCGAGTGGCTGGCGGCAACGCTATCAGCGAGGCGCGATCATAAAACGCGCCAATCTCAGCGGCCTGTTGTATATGCAGGTGAAAAAAGTCCCCGCACCATAATTCCACACTGCCCTGACGGGAGATCGTAAACCCTGCCTGACGGTAACGAGAAACTGGCGCGCTGCGCTGGGCCAAAAACTGCTCAATGGCTTCAGGGGCAAACTCAATCCCCAACACGGGATACCCTTTATCCGCCAGCCAGCGCATATCCAGGCTTTTACCGCACAGCGGCACCAGCACCTTGGTGCGATTAGCAACGCCAAGGGACGCCCAATGGCGCAACAGTGCCGGGTGCGCCTGCTGCAAGTGAAAGCCAATACGCCCTTCTTGCCAGCGCTTGCGCCATTGATCGCTCATTGTCTAACCACCTTGTCATCGCTTGCGCTATCTGCGGATAGGGTTTACACGCAGATAGGGCTTACCGCGCTTTTAGAACCAACGGTCACGCTTTTTACGCCGACGCGGCAGATGCGGCACAATCAGCCCCACCAACAAGCCCGCGCCAGCGACACCGCCGCCATACATAAAGTAACGCATCAGTAGGTCTTCTTCCTGGGTTTCCAAACGAGCCTGAAGCCCTCTAACCTGCTGGCGCGACTGCTCTGCCTGGCTATCTAACGCCTGATTGCTCGCTTCGAGCTCGGCAATACGGCGTTCGCGAACTTCAAGCGTTTCCGTCATTGAGGCAGTACGCTGCTCCCAGGTTTCATTGATACCCTCAAGCTCGGCGGTTAACTCTTCTACCTGCGCTTCTAACGCGGGTAGCTGCTCCACCGCACTCGGCGTTTGCTGAAGCTCATTGCTCAACACCCAGACCGCATTGCCGTCGCTGTTGCGCACACGGGTGTAGTCACCGCTGGTTTCCAGCACCTCCACCTGCTCACCTGCGTTGAGCGTACCGATGATCCGATATCCATCGGTGGGGCCGCTGCGCACATAGGTGCTCAACTCATCGGTCACCCACGCTTGGTTAGCGGATTGGGCCGTGGCATTGAAGCTGGTAACACTGAGTAAAAGGCCAGCCGCAGCGGCGTAATTTCGATAACGAGTTCTGTTTACTAGCATGACATCATGTCCTGATTAAAAACGCTGCAAGGCGGACGAAGCCAACAGCGCTTATCGCTTAGCTTAGCGGTGCGCTTGTCTCATACGCTTACCCTTCTCCGCGCGGGGGCAACGGAAAGGGACGGGGGAACTCCGCAACCCGGGCATCGGTTTTGACCGCCTTCAATGGCCCTTCGCGCTCTACTTCATCAATGCGCACAATCGCATTTAAGGGCAGGTAGCTACGCTTGACACCATCGAAGGTTCGTTGCAATTTTTCAGTCGCAGGGTCAACCACTACCCGTGAAGCATCGTCAAAGACAAACTCCTCGACTTCAATAAAGCCCCAGAGTTCGCTTTGAAAGATCTCTCGGACGTATAAATCCCAAATTTCACCCTGCTGGTGAACCACCACACGGTAGATCGGCTTGGCCGCCATCTTGGCCTAATCCTCTTGCCATTCGTACATTAAGTTGAACCGCCAAGCTTACCATATTCCTGCCGCTGCGCCTTTAGGCTTACCCCCTTAGAAGGCTTAGCGTTAAGGCGGCGGATAATGCGCTTAGATAATGCGCTTATTAGCCGGGCATGTCCCCCTCGTGTATGGTAGTCAGCGAAGTTTGGCAATAGTGCTTTTTCACCAGGTAGGAGTCATCAACATGCAGAAAGATCCCAATAAGGGCTATATTGCCCTGCTAGGCTGGAGTCTCAATGCGATTGAAGCGGCCGAAAATTTTGACCGTCGCTACATTGTCGTTGCACCTGATTGGGCGGAAGAGTATTGCCAAAAACATGACATTCCCTATGTGCCTTGGAATTTCGAGCGACTCAATGACCGCTCGATGGAAATTGCCGAGACACTCAAAGAGAAAGGCGTTGATGTCGCCATTCCGCTCTACGAAGAGACCGTTGAGTGGGCCGGGGCCATCAACTCTGTACTACTGGATAACCCACGCCTTTACGGCCAGTCGCTGCTGTTGCGCGATAAAGCATTGATGAAGCGCCGCGCCCAGCTAGGCGGTATCCGCGTGGGTATTTTTGAAGAAGCCCACGATAAAGAGGATGTGGTGCGCTTCCTGAAGCGGGTTAACCAGACGCTGCTCAAACTGGACGGTGACCCCAACGACCCGATTCACCTTAAAGCGTTTGATAAAGCGGGCTGCCTTGGCCACCGTGTTATCCGTACCCCAGATGAAGTCGATACCATACCGGAGGAAGAGTTCCCGGTGTTGATGGAGTCGCACCTGGATGGCTGGGAATTTGCCGTTGAAGCGTGGATTCACGATGGCAAAATTGCCTTCTTGAACATCTCCGAATACGTGACGCTAGGTTACTCGGTGTTTGTGCCCGCCTCACCTGAACTTGAGATTTACCGCGAACAGATCACTCAGCAAATCGAGAAGCTGGTTAAAGCCTTTGATATTGAATTTGGCTTGATTCACCCAGAATACTTTGTCACCAGCGATGGTGAGATGTACTTTGGCGAAGTAGCTTATCGCCCGCCCGGCTTCAAAGTATTTGAACTGCTTGAGCGTGTTTACGGTTTTAATGCTTATCAAGCGTCAATGTTAGTGTTCGACCCGAAAACCACGAAAGAAGAAGTGGCTAAATTCTTCCCGAAAGAAGTGGTTGATGCCGATGGTTTTGCCGGTTGCTTTGGCGTTTACCCCCGCCGTCGTGTGGTCAGCCGCTTGGAAATTCCCGAAGAGACCGAAGATCATGCCTATTTTGAGTCTCATGAGCTAACCTCACCAGTAGAAGAAACCGTTACTAAACGCACCGCGTTTGGTACCCATTGGGGTCTGATCTACTTTAAAGGCGAGGATGCGCATACGATTCGCGATCTGCTAAAACGCCAAGAAGATCTCGACTTCTATGTATAATCCCCGCTGATGCTGGGATAAGGAGTCACCGTGGAGACAGATCAAGCAACGTCTTCTCAAGAAGATAGCAAGCTCAATGTACTGTTGAGCAACTTTGATGATGCCGTGCGCCTGCTTACGCAGGCGCCAGCCTTCTCGAAGCCCGCCAAGCTGCCGCGAGTAATGGATACCGCACGACGCGTACTGCTTCAGGATGGCGGCTGTGAAGCACTGGAGTCCCGCGCCCAAGCGTTTGAGGAAGCTGGTGTTTTTTTGGGCTCCGATTGGGAAACACCGCAATTTTTGGTGCCTACCCTAACAACCTTCGCGTTGAAAAGCGCGGATGCCAATGTGGTCGTCATTGAGGCATTAAGCGAGCTTCGACTCCTAGCCGTCGCTAAAGGCAATTTTGAGCACTCGCTGGTTTCCTCAGAGCACTCACACCACTACCTTACCCAGGTAATGGCGATTAATTTATGGCTGCTGTTTTTGCCGCCCAGCGAAGCCGAGCGGGAAACCCAAGGGCGACTGGCGACCATTCCTCGCTATCTCTTCCAACATTTAGCCGATCGCATTGGCTACGAACATATTGTTGATCAACTCATTGATGAGATTTGGCGCATTTTGAAACAGCGCCCTATTCAGGTTGATTCGATCAAACAGATGATCACCCAAATTGCGCTGTGTCAGGCTAACCCGACGATTGATCTTGGCGCGAGCGGCCAGGGCGCTGACCGTCTTGTCAGCTCGCTTTACGGGCCTACCCAAGCCTGTCGCGAAGACCCCGGTGTAGATATTTATCGTGAACGGTTAGAGCATATGGATCAGGCGGCGCTACAGGCTGAATCTACCGGCTTCGCCCGGGCAATGCATGATACCGGCCTAGTATCACCGTATCACGCCGTGCTGTTGCGTCATCTACTTGAAGAGGGTGACCACTTACTCTCCGAGGCGTTGGGCCTTTCATCTACCGGCCGTGACTGTCTACTCTGCTATCGCGAGTTAGTTCAAGCGCTTATTCGTGGCGGCGTTTATCCCGCCACTGCGCAAGCAGTGTATGGCCTGGCACTGATGCTCGAGCGCGGCATTCTCTATCAGCCGCCGGTAGCCCCCGCGATGTGGCGTCAACTTAATCTGCCGCTCTCAGAATGGGCGCAGTCGCGGCTATCCTTGGCTTATGGCGACACCGTTTCTCCCCGCGCACGCTTGATTGAAGGCGTGCTCTGCATGTTGGGCTTGCCGCTAGGCGTTGGCCAGGGCAATAACCCCACCTGCCAGTCGGCCCGAGCGCTCTCCATGTGGGCGTACAACGATCCAGACTATTTGCTGCAGATGGTGGCTTGGGCAGCCCGCGACGACGAAATCATTATGCATTTTGAAGGCCAGGCCATCTCATCTATGGCGAGCCTATCAGGCGTGGCGACGCAGTTGCCCATCGATCTCGACCCGGTTTCGCTGATTGTGGTGCCCCATTTGGATCGCATTTATGCCGAAATGGGTCGGCGCTGCATTGGCCGAGAAGGTGATCCACATCGCTGGGTGAATCCCGAATTTCATGGCTGGTGGTCAGGCCGCGGCTTTCGCATCAACGTCGACGTGGCCACTGGCCAACTAAGCGATGTGGATGATTTTATACGCCACTTTTTCGCCTACTATCACCCCTACTACAATGGCAATCAGCCGCTGATTCATCCTCAACCGGCGGGCATTGCGGTCACCGACAGCGCAGCGCGCTTTATCGGTTGGCACGCGATTACCATTTTGCGGGCATCCCTAGACCCGTCGGATGTAATGCGGGTGTATTTCTATAACCCTAACAATGATAGTGGACAGGATTGGGGCGATGACGTGATTGTCAGCACATCGGGCAATGGTGAACGCTTTGGCGAGGCCTCGCTGCCTTTCGATCGCTTTGCATCGCGGCTGTATATTTATCACTACGATCCTCTTGAGCGCGTCGACATAGCCGACGTAACAAACGAAGAGGTGGAAAATGTTAAACACTACCTGCACCGTAGCTGGGGGGCCTCACGCCTACCACCTACTGAACTGCAGGCGGATCAAGGCTCCAATTCATCGGTGCCCGATTCATCACTGCCCAATACGCCCCCAAACGAAGGGTAACAACAGACACGCTTAGCGGCCCTTTCAACTACGATATTTTCAACCACGATATTTTCAACTACGACATTTTGAACCACGACACTTTCAAACCACAATGATGCGACTCGATCAACTGTTGGTCAGCCAGGGGCTGGCCAACTCGCGCACACGCGCCCAAAGGCTTATTCGTCACGGACGAATAAGCCTTGCAGATAATGGCAAGCCGTTAATCAAAGCGTCCGAAAAATGGCCCGAAGATACCCGTTTTGCAGTAGAAGACGATCCCGAAGAGCGTTATGTGTCACGGGCGGGCTTGAAGTTGGAGGCGGTGCTCACAACGCTTGAACTGCGATTTGACGGCTGCGTCGTGCTCGATATTGGTCAATCAACCGGCGGCTTTAGCGACTGCGCGCTGCGGTTTGGCGCTCGCCATGTTATTGGTGTAGAAGTTGGCCATGGGCAACTTGCATCTGAGCTGCGCGACGACCCACGCGTCACCTGCCTGGAAGGGTTAAATGCGCGCTCAATGAGTAGCAGCGAGGTTCTCAACCGCGTGCTCTCCGTTCAGCCCATTGATAGCGCCATTATGGATGTTTCATTTATATCTCAAACGCTGATTCTGCCCGAAATTGCTGCTCTACTACCACTGGGGGGAGAGTTGATTTCGCTAGTTAAACCGCAGTTTGAGCTATCCCCCGACGCCCTTAATAAACGCGGTGTGGTACGTGACACTAAGCACTTTTCAGCAGTGGAAGCCAACATTCGCAGCGCCTGCGGCGTCTGCGGGCTAACCATCCGCCACTGGCAGGAGAGCCCGATTACAGGCAGCGATGGCAACCGCGAGTTTCTCCTGCACGCCATTAAAGAGGCCTAAAAAAAGGACTAAGTCGATGATGTGGGGGGCGTCAGTTGATTAGCGGATTGCACTTTTATCGCTTCGCCCTGATCAGGGTGCAACCACACATCCATCTGCTCAAACGCCACGCGTACGCCCGCTTCGCGAAACAGTGCATCCACTCGGCAGTTAATTTCATCGGCGGCAAACAGGCGATCTAGTAGATCGTTGACGAAAATACGCAGCTCAAAATTGAGGCTGTGCTGCCCATAGCTTAAACAGAAAACTTGGGGCTCAGGATCGGTTAGCACGCGCGGGTTTTCATCCGCCACCTTACGTAATAGTTGGTGCACCTTGGCCATATCAGAGCCGTGTGCCACGCCGTAGGTGAGCACGACACGGGTGATATTATCCGACAAAGACCAGTTTATTAGTTGATCGGTCACAAAGGTTTTATTGGGGATAATAATTTCTTTGCGGTCAAAATCAGTGACGGTAGTCGCGCGGATACGGATACGGCTGACGGTGCCGTGCAAATTGCCAATCGTGATGGTATCGCCGATCCGAATCGGGCGTTCAAACAGAATGATCAAGCCCGATATAAAGTTGGCAAAAATCTCCTGCAATCCAAACCCCAACCCCACACTCAGAGCAGCCACCAGCCACTGCAATTTGTCCCAGGAAACACCAAGGGTCGACAGCCCCATGACAATCCCCGTGCCCACAATGATATAGGAGAGCAATGAGCTAATGGCATAGGCGCTACCCTGTTTCAATGACAGCCTGGATAGCACCATCACTTCCAGTAGGCCGGGTAAATTACCCGCCATAATAAACGTAATAGCAACAATCAGCAGGGCCGCAAAGGTATCTGATATTGTTAGCGCATTATCGACCAGTTCCCCACTCTGGGACTCCCACAACGATACGTTGTCCAAATAGCCAAGCACCGAAATCAGATCCGCCCACACCAAGTAGAGCAGAGCGCTAAAGCCAATCAACACAATCAGTTTAGAAAGGCGCAGCGACTGGCTGTTGATCTGCTCCATATCAAGTGGGGGCTCTTCTACTACTTCGAGCCCACCCTCCGCACCCTCTTGCACCTGAGCGCGACGGCGCGCCAGCGCACGACGATAAGCGAGTCGTCGTGCGGCTACCGCGAGACTTCTCACCAATGTGGCCTCTACCACGACCCATAGACCCAGCAAGTACAGGGTAATCGCAAATCGCCCCACCAAGCGTAACGCGGTGTATTCATAGCCCCAGACGACCAACCCCAGCAGCATCAATGGCACCAACGCCATTGCTAGCCCCAACAGTAAGCGAAACAGGCGCACGCCAAAAATGGGGATATGCGCCAGTATCAACTGTGCCAACCACCAGCTCATCGCCATCAGACCACACGACAACAACCCCAAGGCAACAGGACGCAAGGCCAGCGGTGTATCCATCTCTCCAGACATCGCCGCAATAGCAATCACCGGCATTAGGGCGATGCCCAACCCGCCTAACAGCTGACGCAACCGGGCATTGTAGTGCGTCGACCAGGTAAAGTGGCGTTCAGCCACGCCATCGGCGACCAACAACCTACGCAGCCAGGCGACAGCTGCCCAGCTAAGCGCTAATTGAAGCAGCGACGGGGCAACACTATTTGCCAACGACCCCGCCGCCCCAAGCAACCCAACGCCAACACCTGCTAATGCCAGCGGCCCTGGAAGCGCCAGCAGCGCGTTGAGCAGCACCGCCTTAGGGGTATGCAGCTGGGTATCGCTTTTCAATCGACCAATTTGCGAATGCAGCTTGGCCAAGCGGGCCTTAATTCGCCGACGCAAGACAATTAATACTAGGCTTAACATCACCAGCGGTGCTCCTCTGAGCACTTGCCATGAAAACCCTTGCCAATGAGTCGGTAAAATCGCGCGCCACTCCCCTTCTTGCCACTCTAGCTGCAGGTTGCGGGGCAATTGGCGCACCCAATTAAGATCCAATGGGCGGCTATTGGCTACCCAAAACAACTGCTCATCGATGGTTTTGCGCAACTCGCTGGTCGTCGTTATGAGCTGCTGCTGGTTGAGCTGCAACTCAATCGCCGCGCTTAATAAGCTGCCGTAAGACTGTTCTAGTTGCTCGACCAGCTCACGGCGTGATTGATAAAGCTGTGAAAGTGAATCGACCAGCCCCGGCGTCGCCTCTATGCCCGCCTCCGCCAAACGCGTAGTGGCATACTGTTCGCTTTGGCGTAGCTGGTCGCGCTGGCGAACTAAATCAAACTGTTTTAAACGCAGGTCGGCGATTTCGTCCTGCAAATCTCGTGGTGCCGACAAAGGGGGTAGTGACTTGCGCTGTTCACGCAAAATACGCGACAGCAGTTGGCTGCCGCGGATAGCCTCAATTTGCTCATTAAGACTACGCTGTAGCTGGCGCACATTCTCCAACTGACGCTGGGCTTCAATATTTTCGCGCACAATACTGTTAGCGCGGTCAGTTGCCCGCAATAGCTCCAGGCTCAGTGTCTGGTTGGTTTGCTGTGCTTGCACCACCACCGGATGGCCCGCAGCGATTAATGGGTTATCCCTGGCAGCATCGGCAATGGCTTGCTCAGAGGCCAACCGACGCTGCCGATCAATCACCCCTTGCAACATCGTTAGCTGCTGCTCTTGATAATCGATCTGCACCATCAGCACATCACGGCGCTCTTGCGCTAATTCACGCAGGCGGCTATTAGCGCTTAGCTCGCGCTGATAAAAACTTATTTCGCGTTCGGCAAGTGCCCGTTCCAGGCGCAGCTGAATAAGCCGAGCATCGCTCAGTGCAGAGAGTTGCCGATCCGCCAGCAGTGCCTCTCGCTCATCGTGCTGTCGACGTAAACTCTCCGTGCGCTGAAGGGTTTCTGCGATGGATTGTTGGGCACGTTCAGGCAGTGTTTGGGCGGCCAGCAGCTGCGAGTTCACTTCCGCCAGTTGGCTTTGCAATTGCTGTAGCTCGACCACGGCGTTGGTTTGCAACTCGTCGAGGGGGCGATCGCTCAAGTCGTCAACGCTTAGCTGCTGCGAGGCTTCTTCAGCTTCACTCAACTCACGCTGCAGGCGTGCTAGCATTTCAGGGGCTTGTTCTACACGGGTGTCTAACGCAGCAAGGCGCTCATCGATAGAGGCAAGCCGTTCATAGGCCTCAAGCGCCGCTTCCAGAGCCTCTTTATCGCTTACCTGCTGAGCGGTCAAGGTTCCCTCAAGCGCTTCTAACTGAGCAAGCCTTGATGCCAGTTCAGCCTGTTCAGGCACCCGCTCAAGCATGCTGGCCTGAAGTGCAGCGTTGGCTGAATTAAATGCGCCGCCGCTGCTAATCATGAGCAACAGCAACAAACAGGTTATACTCCACTTACAGGCGCATCTCACCACGTTACGTATCAACACGTTACTTAGGGCCTCGCTGACATCAAATGCTCCGCAGAGACGGAGAATGAGGTTATTGTCAGGCGTTCTGATAGTCAGCGCAATCAGAGCTGTTGACTTCCACAGTCGGCGTGATAGAAACAAGCTTGGCATTTGCCTATTCATTCATTTTGCGAGTCACCTTGATGGTCCCCCGAAAACTGCCGTTGACGAAACTTCTTGTCCTGCTGAGTCTTGCTACTTTTAGTGCGAGTGCCATCGCCGAGTCTCAACAAGAGATTGAGGCACGTATCCGTGCCCTCAACGCCGAGCTGTATGATCTGCATCAACAGTTACAGCAGATTGAGAGCCCCGAAGATGCCGCGCAGGGCTTACCGCTTGAACAGTTGCCGGAAGAAGTTGCACGGGAAGATTTAAGCGAGCGCCGTGAGCTTGAACAGGAATCAAGCCGAAACCCGTTCTCAATCACAACCCACCGCACCAACTACCTGTTTCCAGTTAGTTATAATGCCAACAAAAACCGTGAAAGCTTTCGCACTGTGGCTAACGGCACCCCTGCAGATAGCGTCGAGTTGAAATTCCAGTTCAGCGCCAAAGTTAATCTCGCGGAGCAGGTATTCGGTAACTATGGTGATGTCTACTTTGGCTACACCCAGCGCAGTTGGTGGCAGGCTTATAACACCGACGCCTCGTCCCCCTTTCGGGAAACCAACTACGAGCCTGAAGTATTTATTGACTTTGATAATGCCTGGGAGGCGCTCGGCTGGGTGAATACTCGCAATCGAATATCCCTTAATCACCAGTCTAATGGACGCTCAGATCCTCTCTCACGTAGCTGGAACCGGGTTTATCTTGAAAGTATTTTTCAACGCGGGGACTGGGCATTTACCCTGGCACCGCATTGGCGCATACCAGAATCCACAGGAAATGACGACAACCCAGATATCGAACGCTACATGGGATACGGCGATATTCGCCTTGCCAAACGCCTCAATAATAATCATGAGGTAAGTGGTCAATTACGCGGCAACCCCAGTGCAGGCAATATAGGCACCCAGATTGATTACAGCTGGCCAGCTTTCAACAGCTTGCGGGCGCATGTCCAGTACTACTACGGATATGGTGAAAGCATGATCGATTATGATCATCGCGTGCACCGCTTAAGCCTTGGGTTTAGTTTAAATCCCTTATTTAGTGCTACAGGGCTGAACCGATAGGCGCATTCGCTTGTCTGTTAATCAGTGGCTGCTATGCTTATACGTGTATCAGGCCACAGCCTATCATTCACTCGTCAAAGGAAGACTCCATGGCTAAACGTCAACCCACTTACTCTACTCAAGCCGATCAACTCAAAGATGATCTGCGTCACTTGAGTGAAACCGTTGAAGAGCTGGTCAATGCGACCGCTAAAGACGCCAGCGGAGAGATGAACGATCTACGTTCACGTGCCGAGCGCCGCCTGAAAGACACTCGTGCACGTCTTGAAGCTCGCGGTGAGCGTATTTATGACGAAACCCGCGATACGTTGACCAACCAAGCCGATGCGTGCGATCGCTACGTGCATGAAAACCCCTGGACGAGCATTGGCATCGGTGCCGCAGCTGGTATGGTTGTGGGTATGCTGCTCGGTCGTCGCTAATGGCTTTGGGTCCAACCCAACGCGTCTTCTCTGCCGCCAAACGCCTACTGAAATCGCTGATTGCTAATAGCGAAACCCGCCTGCGTTTGGCGGTGTTTGAGTTAGAAGAAGAGCGTGCTCGCTTACTGGTTCTACTGCTTCTAGCAGGAGCAAGTTTACTGCTGCTCTTGTTAGGTATTGCCACGCTGACGGCATTGGTAGTGGTTCTCTTCTGGGATACCTATCGCTTAACCGCCATTGCAATCAGTGCTGGTGTGTTGATAGGCGCCAGTTTGCTACTCGCGGTTATCGCGATTCGCCAGTCAAAGCGTCACTCGCTTTTAAAAGAAACACTCAAACAGCTTGCCGCTGATCGAGCACTGCTTGAGGAGCCAAGTGATGAAACCATCCGCAGACACCGCTAAACCGCCAGCAAAACCTTTGAGTCGCGCTGAGCGAAAAGCGCTGCTGCTAGCAGAATTAGAGCAGCAGCGTGTAGATATTTTGGTGGATAGCGAATATTTGCAGCAGGCAGCCTCGCCGCTAGACCAAAGCTGGCAAAGCTTCAAATTGCCGCTCTACGCCGTCGGCGGCTTTGCTGCTTATAAGCTAGCACGCCACCCAAGTGGCGCCATGGCAGCAGGTAGAAAAGCGCTTGCGGGCTATATGCTATTTAAAAAGCTTAAGTTATTAGCCAAAGTGGCTACTTAGATTGTAGCTAATTAGGTTAAAGCTTTTTTGCACTGAGTTTTTTTGCACTGGGCTTTTTTGCACTGTTTTTTGTACGAGGCTAGGATGTATGTGAAATGTACATCCTAGCCTAACAGGACTGCCCGCAGGCGACCCCACTCGCCCACGCCCACTGGAAGTTATACCCGCCTAGCTCACCTGTCACATCCAATACCTCTCCGATAAAACGTAGTTGCGGCAGGCCTTTAACTTCAAAAGTCTTGGACGATAGCGCTTCGGTATTGACCCCACCCATGGTCACCTCTGCGGTTCGCCAGCCTTCGGTGCCCGCTGGTTTCAGTTGCCAAGCGTTAAGCCTTCCCGCCCACTCATCCAGCGCTGCGTTGGCATATTGGGCCAGTGGTCTAGCCGGGTCACTGTCGGGGTACCACTCCAGCAGCGCCTGCGCCAATCGTTTGGGGAAGCGTTCGCCAAGCCAGGTAGATAATTGGCGTTTGGGGGTTTCTTGGCGCGCTTCGCGCAGCGATTCCGCCACCTTCTCACCGGGCAGCAGATCTATGCTAATCGCCTCTCCAGGCTGCCAAACGCTGGATATCTGCAGCATCGCAGGGCCTGATAAGCCGCGATGGGTAAACAGCATCGGATCCACAAAGCGGCGACTGCCAGCGCTTACGGCCACGGGCAGGCTGACGCCTGAAAGCTCTGCTGCGCGCGCCTTCCACGTATCGCTCAAGGTAAAGGGAACCAATCCTGGGCGGGTATCGAATACCTCAAGGCCAAATTGACGTGCTATGGCGTAGCCAAATCCCGTCGCGCCCATACTCGGAATAGAAAGCCCACCACTCGCCACCACCACCACCCCCGCATCAATGTTACCGATCGAGGTGGTTAGCCGCATGGCACTGCCCTGCTGCTCCAGGCGAGTAATCTGTGTGCTGAGTTTTATTTCAGCCCCTGCCCACTCGCATTCAGTAAGCAACGTGCGGACGATCTCTTTGGCCGAGGTTGCACAAAATAGCTGCCCCGGTGTTTTCTCGACATGTTCAACACCATGACGCTCAACCAGCTCGACAAAGTGCTCAGGCCGGTAGCGTTTGAGCGCCGATATACAAAAGTGAGGGTTTGACGAGTAAAAATGCTGTGGCGTCGTGCCAAGATGGGTAAAGTTGCATCGACCGCCCCCTGACATCAAAATCTTCTTGCCCGCTTTGTTAGCATGATCAAGCACTAACACCCGCTTGCCGGTATAGCCCGCTTGCGCCGCGCACATTAAGCCCGCGGCGCCAGCACCGATGATGACGACGTCATAGATCATAATGGACAGCTCATGTTGAGGGCGACTCCCGCTGTAAAAATCAGGCATTCTAACAGGGTCAGGCTTAAAAATTACTATATGACAAAATCATCCTATACAATAATTGTATAAATAATATCTAACGTTGAGAACACTATGCTTTTGCCTATTCATCGACGATGTCTACTGCGACTCGCGCTTGTGCCGCTCACCCTGCTGCTATCCAATGTGACAATCGCCCAAACGGCGCCGTCGGTCATCGGCACGCGGGTGGTCATGACCACGTGGTCGGATCCACTGGAAGCTTTGGGAACGCTTAGTGCTGATGAGAGTGTTACGTTATCTGCTACCGTCACGGATATTGTTGCCGAGATCAATTTCCGCGATGGGGAGCAGGTCGAAGAGGGACGTCTGCTTATTCGCTTAGAAGACGCAGAAGAGCAGGCGCAGCTAAGGGCATCCCAAGCGCTACGCGAAGAGCGGCTCAATGCGTCAAATCGCGCTTCTCAGCTGCAAGAGCGCAACCTTGCGGCACGAGCCGACGTAGAAGACAGTCGATCACGGCTGCGCCAGGCGGACGCCGATATTCAGGCAATTGAAGCTGAGCTATCCAATTACCGCATAAAAGCGCCTTTCAGCGGCCGCGTTGGTTTTCGTAATATCAGTATCGGTGCTCTGGTCACTCCAGGGATGGACTTGGTGACGCTCGATAAGTTGGATGTTATGCAACTCGATTTCAGCGTACCCGAAGTATTTCTGGGCCGTCTCTCGCCAGGTTTAATGCTCAATGCCACCACTGCCGCCTACCCTGACGACCTGTTTAGCGGTGAAATTGCTACCATCGGCACGCGGGTAGATCCGCTAACACGTAGCGTAAGCGTTCGTGCGGAGCTCGATAACGCCGATGGGCTTTTGCGCCCTGGAATGCTGATGGAGGTGATCGTTCAGCAGCGCGTACGCGACACCATTGTTATCCCTGAAGCGGCCATTGAGCCTAGCGGTGATCGGCATTTCGTTATGTTGATTGAGCAACAAGCTGGCACTACGCGCCTAGCCCAACATGAGGTCAAGATTGGCGAGCGGCGTAATGGCGAGGTGGAAATTCTTGAAGGGTTAGCCCAGGATGATTTAATTGTCTTTCACGGCCTACAGCTTGCTCGCGATGGGCAAGAGGCGAGGTTAATCGGGATTGCCGATGACGAGACCGGCATACGTGCGCTGCTGGAGGCCGACCGCTAATGCGCTTATCGGATATCTCTGTTCAGCGCCCCGTCCTCGCGATGGTGATCGCAGCCCTGATTATTGCCTTTGGCCTGCTAGCGCTCAATCGCCTGCCGCTGCAAGAGTACCCCACCATCGACCCTCCAGTGGTCACCATCGATACCCGCTACCCCGGCGCCTCGGCAAGTGTCGTCGAAACCCGCATTACCCAAGTGTTAGAAGACCGTATTGCAGGCGTTGAAGGCATTGAGTTGATTACCTCGGAAAGCGAGGATGGCCGCTCTCAGATTGAAATCGAATTTAGCATTGATATGGATATTAATGCCGCCGCCAACGATATTCGCGACCGCATATCCGGCGCGCTGCGCAACCTGCCCGACGACGCCGATAACCCCGAGGTCACCAAAGCCGATAGCAGCGAAGAGATCGTCGTGTGGCTCAGCCTTTCTGGCGAAGACTACTCGATCACCGAGCTGACCGACTACGCCAACCGTTTTCTGGTCGACAGCCTCTCCGTCCAGCCTGGGGTGGCAAGGGTGCGTGTCGGCGGCGGCAGCGACTACGCTATGCGCGTGTGGCTAGACCGGAACGCCTTAGCCGCACGCGGGCTCACCGTCAGCGATATTGAAGATGCGCTACGGGCCGAGAACGTTGAACTGCCTGCTGGTTCGATTGAATCTGAAGATCGTCAGTTTATTGTGCGCCTCCCGCGCAGTTTTGCCAGTGCCGAAGATTTTCAGCGCCTCGCCCTCAATTCTCCCCGCAACGCCTCCCCCAATCAGGGCGAAAATGGCTATCTGGTGCGCCTTGCTGATGTGGCCAGGGTCGAAGTGGGCGCGGTAGAGGACCGCTCGGTATTCCGCTCCAACGGCATACCCATGGTTGGGCTGGGGATGATCATGCAGTCCACGGCCAATGTGATAGAACTTTCCGAAGCGGTGCAGGGGGAGCTTGAACGCCTGCAGGGCACGCTGCCAGAAGGCATGTCATTGAGCCTGAACTACGACGCCTCACTATTCGTCTCCGGTGCCATTGAGCAGGTCGTTATGACGCTGTTCATCGCCATGGGGCTGGTCGTGCTGGTGATCTTTATGTTTCTAGGCAATTTGCGCACCACCCTGGTACCTGCGGTGACCGTTCCGATTGCCGTTATCGGCGCCTTTACCGCTCTGGCGGCGATGAATTTCTCGATCAACCTACTGACGCTGCTAGCACTGGTGCTGGCGATCGGCCTGATTGTCGATGATGCCATCGTGGTGCTTGAAAACATTAACCGGCGTATGCACGACTACGGCGAAACACCCCTAGTCGCCGCCTTTCGCGGTACTCGACAGATCGCCTTTGCCGTCATCGCCACCACCCTGGTGTTGGTGGCGGTCTTCGTGCCACTCAGTATGTTGCAAGGCGATATTGGTCGGCTATTTTCCGAGTTCGCGCTGACCATGGCCGCCGCGGTAGTGGTCTCTACCCTGCTAGCGCTGACGCTTACGCCGATGATGGCGTCAAAAATCCTTAAGCCGGGCATGCACGACAGCCGTATTGGCAAAGCGGTGCAGTGGCTTCTCAGCGGCACCCAGCGCCGTTATCAGGCAGTGTTAGAGTGGATGCTCAAAATGCGCTGGCTAGTGGTGACCACGTTTGCATTGCTGATTGCGGCTACCGCTTGGCTCGCCACTGTGCTACCCAACGAATACACCCCCCAAGAGGATCGCGGTAACTTCATCGTGCTCGTCAACGGCCCAGAAGGCGCCACCTTCGACTACATGATGGATTATATGGATGAAATCGAAGCGCGCATGAACCCACTAATAGAGAGCGGCGAGTTGGAGCGCGTGGTCGTTCGCGCCCCACGTGGCTACGGCAACATCGAGAATTTTAATAGCGGCTTTATTATCGTCAATATGGCCGACTGGGGCAGCCGACGTAGCGCTTGGGAGATTATGGCGGAGGTACGCCAAAGTCTTAGCACCCTGCCAGGTGTGCAGGCTTTCCCGGTGATGCGCCAAGGGTTTGGTCAACGTACAGAGAAGCCGGTGCAGTTTGTCCTGGGCGGCGGCAGTTACGAAGAAATCGCCCAGTGGCGCGACATTTTGATTGATCATGTGCGCGAAAATAACCCACGCCTAATGGCATTGGAAAGCAACTATAACGAAACCCAGCCACAGCTGCGGGTCGATATAAACTACGAACGAGCGGCTTCGCTAGGCGTTACCGTGACCGAGATCGGCAGAACGTTGGAAGTCCTACTGGGTGGCCGTAATGTCACTCGCTACGTGGATGACGGTGAAGAGTACGACGTAATTTTGGAAGGCGATCGCGCCAGCCAAAACAGCCCGAGAACGCTAGATAACATACAGGTTCGCTCTGCACGCACAGGTGAACTGATTCCCCTGGCAAGCTTGGTCACCCTCTCCGACTTTGCGGGTGCCAGCACCCTGAACCGCTTTGACCGTATAAGGGCGATTACCATTGAAGCCAATCTCGCGGATGGCTATCCCCTCGGCGAAGCCTTGACGTATTTAGAGCAGAGCGCCGTGGAGCTCCTGCCGGAGGAAGCGCAAACCAATGTTGCAGGCGCCTCGCGAGATTTCCAGCAGGCCAGCGGCGCCACCGCTTTTCTGCTGATACTTGGCGCGCTGGTGGTCTTTTTAGTGCTAGCCGCGCAGTTTGAGAGCCTGATTCACCCCTTTGTGATTATGCTCACGGTGCCGCTAGCGATGAGCGGCGCTCTACTGGCGCTACTGCTTAGCGGTCAATCACTGAATATCTACAGCCAAGTGGGGCTGGTACTGCTAATTGGCCTAGCCGCTAAAAACGGCATTCTTATCGTCGAATTTGCCAACCAATTGCGCGACGAGGGTAAAGCGTTTCGAGCGGCGCTAATTGAAGCCTCCGTGACGCGGTTAAGGCCCATTTTAATGACCGCCGTGACGACCATGGCCGGCGCCATTACATTGATTGTCTCGACCGGCCCGGGGGCTGAGTCGCGCCTGGTCATCGGCACCGTGATTATGGCGGGGGTAGGCTCGGCAACGCTATTTACGCTGTTTGTCGTGCCTGTGGCATACGACTTGCTAGCGCGCCACACCGGCTCACCTGGAGCGGTGAAGCGACAGTTAGAGGAGGAAATAGCTAACGCACCGGGGGGAACATCCGACAATTAAAGACAGCAAACCAAAGGGGCGCCCCAATGGAGCGCCCCTTTGATGAACTACCGGGCTAACTGTTAACTGTTAACTGTTAACTGTTAACTGTTAACTGTTAACTGTTAACTGTTAACTATGCTATTTGTTAGCTAAACCATTTGTTAGCTAAACCATTTTTTAACTGAGCAGTTATCAACAAAACTGGTGTTAACTAACAAGCAGCGATTACTCACACTCGCCAAGATACTCGCCTTCAATCACGGTATTCATGCTTAGCTCACCCATGGGCGACTGGGTAAGGATATCGACGCTGCCTTCGATACGCTCGCCCATAAAGCGCATTTCGCCATCGATAGTCGCTTCGCCACCTTCAGCGCGGCATACCATGCTGTAGCTTAGGCCATCCGCCTTCATGTCTTGGTCAAGCAGCTCACAGCCTTCTTCTTCCTCGATGAAACCGAATGCGGCATCATCAAGCTCTTCCTGACTAATACACTGGCGCTCGGTTTCCGTTTGATCTGGAATTTCCATCTCACCGGTGACGCTGGTTTTACTGACAAACTCCCACTCGCCAGGGGTCACATTAGGGGTTTCAGCCAACGCGACCATCGGAAAGGCCACTAGGGCCGCTACTGCCATGTTACGTAACATCATCGCTACTCTCACTGCGTTGCTTTAGGAATTTAGAGCCTAGCTATCCTACCTGATTCAACCACACGATGCCCTACCCAACGACCACACTGCTACACTGAACGAATAAGCAGCTAATTCAGCGCACCCGCTATACAAGGAAGCCAACCATGCAAGACGACGCTCTGGTCAATTATGACTTCTACTGCCCTTACTGCGATTCGCCATTAACCTTCCTGATTGATACTTCCCAAGGTAGTCACGACACCTGGGAAGATTGTCATCAGTGCTGCGCGCCCATCCAACTACAAATTATTGTCTCTCCCGTCACCGGCGAACTCGACAGCGTCGTTGCCGGTCGGGACGATGACGTTCTCTAGCCTTGAATTTAACGTCTTGAGTTAAATGTCTAGAGTTAAACGTCTCGCAAGGCAGCCTTGCGCTTGGTTTCGCTGCGACGCATAAAAAACCACGCCAACAACGTCGCCAGGGATACGATCAAAATAATCAGCGTAGCCAGCGCGTTAATCTTCGGCGACACCCCCATCCGCACCGACGAGAACACTACCATGGGCAGCGTATTCGCCCCAGGGCCAGAGACAAAGCTAGCAATCACTAGATCGTCAAGGGAGAGCGTAAACGCCAGCAGCCAGCCAGCAGCCAGCGCGGGCGTGATGATCGGCAGGGTTATCGAAAAGAAAGTTTTAAGCGGCGGAGAGCCTAGATCCATGGCTGCTTCTTCTATGGAGCGATCCACTTCACGCAGGCGCGCGGCCACCACTACCGCCACATAGGCACTGCAAAAGGTAGTGTGGGCAATCCAAATGGTTGCCATGCCCCGGTCAGCTGGCCAGCCGGTAATTTGCGCCATCTGCACAAATAGCAGCAGTAGCGACAGACCCGTTATGACTTCGGGCATGACCAGCGGCGCTGTCACCATGCTAGAGAGAGCTGTTTTGCCCCGGAAATGCCCGTAGCGAGTCATCACAAAGGCGGCCACGGTACCCAAGCAAACCGCCATACTGGCCGCAAAAAAGGCGATGCGCAGACTCGTCCACACCGCCGACAATATCTGCTGATCACGAAACAGCTCACCGTACCACTGGGTAGAAAACCCCGCCCACACCGTGACCAGTTTCGAGGCGTTAAACGAATACACCACCAGCACAAACATAGGCAGGTAAAGAAACAGCAGGCCAAGTACCAGCATAACCGTCGAAAAGTTCGGCCGTCGCATGCTCATTATTCAAGCTCCCTGGACTGGTAACGGTGGAACCAAACAATCGGCACCAATAACAGCAGCAGCATCACCATGGCCAGCGCTGATGCCACCGGCCAGTCGCGGTTGAGGAAAAACTCCTCCCATAGCACTTTGCCGATCATTAGCGTGTCAGGGCCACCCAGCAGCTCAGGAATCACAAACTCCCCTACCGCCGGGATAAAAACCAGCATTGAACCTGCGACGATGCCCCCCATTGAGAGCGGCAAAGTGACTTTAATAAACGTATTGAGCTTGCGCGAGCCAAGGTCTGCAGCGGCCTCAAGTAGCGAGTTATCCATCCGGGTCAGGTGGGCGTATAGCGGCAACACCATAAACGGCAGGTAGGCGTAGACAATGCCAATGGTGACCGCGAACTGGGTATTCATCATACGCAGCGGCGAATTGATCAGGCCTAGCCCGAGCAAGAGGTTATTGATTAAGCCGCTGTTACTGAGAATTCCCATCCAAGCGTAGACTCGAATAAGAAAAGACGTCCACGACGGCAACATCACCAGCAGCAGTAGCAGCAACTGCCAGCGCGCCGGTGCTCTTGCCATGGCATAGGCCATCGGGTAACCCAACAACAAACAGACCAGTGTAGCGGTAAACGCCGTCTTCACCGAGCCCCAGTAGGCAGCGATATACAGCGAGTCTGAGAGTAGAAAAAGGTAATTGCCTAAATTAAGAAAGACATGCAGCGTCTGGTCGGCATACTCAAGCAGCGGGCCATAAGGAGGTATAGCAATCGCCGCCTCGGAGAGGCTGATTTTAAGTACCAGTGCAAAGGGCAGCAAAAAAAACAGCGTTAACCACACTAATGGAAACGCTATCACCGCCCTTCGCCCCAATTGCCAGCGCTTGAACAACGCTGAAACACGAGATGGCATCATTTAAGACAGTCTCCTCCTAGAAAGTAACCAGTCTTTAAAAACCCAGCCTTTAGAAACTCAGTCTTTAGAAACTCGGCCATCAGCGATTGAGCACAATCGTGCTGTGATCTTCCCAGTAGACATAGACACTGTCTTCCCAAGTGGGACGATCACCGCGACGCTCGGTATTGGCCATACTGACCTTAATGATCTGGCCCGACGGTGTGCGCACGTAATAGAGCGAGAAACCACCTAAGTAGGCAATATCATCCACCTTGCCTTCCGCCCAGTTATACTCTGTGGTGGGTTTTTCTCGGGTCAGCCAGATCTTTTCAGGACGCAGCGCGACCCAAACCCGACGATTCGACGCCTGAGTAGTAATACCGTGATCAATATAAATGGGGCGTTCAAGCGCGGGAGCGGTGATGCGACAGTGGTCGGCGGCGTCTTCGATAATCTCCCCTTCGAACAGATTTACCGTGCCGACAAATTCCGCCACCATGCGGCTCACCGGGCTTTCATAAATATCGATGGGCGAGCCTATCTGTTCGATCCAGCCATCGGCCATAATCGCCACTCGGTCGGCCATGGTCATGGCCTCTTCCTGATCGTGGGTGACCATAATACAGGTAACGCCGACCTGCTCGATGATCTCCACCACCTCTAGCTGCATTTCCGTGCGCAGCTTTTTATCCAGCGCGCCCATGGGCTCGTCTAACAGCAGCAACTTGGGGCGCTTAGCGAGTGATCGCGCCAGTGCCACCCGCTGGCGCTGGCCACCAGACAGCTGGTGCGGCTTGCGCTTGGCAAAGCGCTGCATATGCACCAGCTTGAGCATTTGCTCGACACGAGCGTCGATATCCGCTTTGGGGAGCTTGTCCTGCTTTAAGCCAAAGGCAATATTTTGCGCCACGGTCATATGCGGAAATAGCGCATAGGATTGGAACATCATATTGATAGGCCGCTTGTGCGGGGGCATCGCGGTGATATTTTCACCGTCTAATAAAATGCGGCCTTCTGTTGGGGTTTCAAAGCCCGCCAGCATCCGCAATAGGGTTGATTTACCCGACCCAGAACCGCCCAGTAGCGCGAAGATTTCCCCGCGTTTAACCTGCAAATTGACATCATCCACCGCCAGCGCATCATCAAACCGCTTGCTTAAGCGTTTAACTTCCAGCACCACATCTTCAGCAAACCGCGGGGTTTTGCCCAGGGGCCGCGACGTAGAAGGCGTGATGGGTGAAGCAGATGAAGGCTCGTTCGACAGGGGCGTAGTGACCATTCGCCACTCCCATCAAAAGGCCCGGCAAGCCGGGCATTAAAAAGACGAACAACGAGCCTGGGTATCAACCCCAGGCTCGCCGTCAGATAAAGGTCGGTTTAACGACCCGACTTAACGCGATTCCATATACGCGTGCGGGCGCGCAGCACATCTTGAGGCTTTTCGGCCTGGACGTATAGGTTTTGCATGACCTCGGTTTCCGGGTAGATAGCCGGGTCATTGAGGATCTCTTCGGAAAGATACTCATCGGCCGCTGCGTTAGGGTTGGCATAACGCACGTACTCGGTAATTTCAGCGGCGATTTCAGGATCGAGAATAAAGTTAATAAAGGCGTGGGCGTTGTCAGTATTTGGTGCGTCAGCGGGCACAGCCATCATATCGAACCAGAGCGCTGCGCCCTCTTTAGGTATGCTGTAACCAATGGAGAAGTCTCTGCCAGCTTCTTCAGCACGTTCGGCGGCTTGGAAAATATCGCCAGAATAGCCTGCTGCCACGCAGATATTGCCGTTAGCGAGATCGGACACATAGCGCGAAGAGTGGAAATAAGTCATGTCGTCGCGAACCTTGGCAATCAGTTCACCCGCGGCTTCTATGTCGTCAATATTCTCACTCAATGGATCTAGCCCTAGATAAGCCATGGCAGGCGAAAGCATCTCATCGGCGGAATCCAGCATCGAAAGGCCACAGCCCGCTTCGCTCAACGCGGCGGTTATTTGCGGATCGAACAGCAGTGCCCAGCTATCTACCGGCGCGTCGTCACCCAAAATTTCTTTAACACGCTCAACGTTATAACCAATACCATTGGTGCCCCACATATAAGGAACCGAGTATTCGCTACCGGCGTCGATGGTTTCCAGGTTGGCCATCAGTTCGGGGTTGAGATTGGCTAAATTGGGCAATAACTCATGGTCAAGCGGCTGGAAAACACCGGCTTTCACTTGGCGAGTAAAATAGTAGGTAGAGGGTACTACCACATCATAACCGGAGCGCCCTGCAAGCAGTGCGGCATCCAAAATCTCATTGCTATCATAAACGTCATAGGTCACTTCAATGCCGGTACGCTCAGTGAACTTTTCCAGCGTTTCCGGTGCAATGTAGTCTGACCAGTTAAACACCCGCACCTCTTCAGCGTGGGCAGCGCTAGCCGCTGCGGCGAATGAGATAGCCGCAACGGCCGCGGAAAGTTTGTGGATGTTCCCCATTATCACTGCTCCTGTTGTCCTGACTGGTGTCCCAACTATTTCACTAAATAATTCAGCCAAATAATTTGCCAAGTATTGCTTATCAAGTACGCCTTACCCAATGCACTTCAAAGCTTGCCATCAGCGGCTAACAATAGCGTAGGCCATAATGCTGACCGTGCGAATTTTGCGGTGCAGTGACGGCTACCGCAAGCCAATGTGAAAAATTCTTGTATTTTGCCCTAACGGCCCCATTAAGTAGCGTGTAAAACGATGTTCTTTGATACCAACGTTCTTTTACCCGCCAATAGGGCAACACTATTGGCTGGATGGTTTTTTTTAATTTTAGACATTAGTCGCTAACCGTTAGTATTAGCCATACTTTATAAACCCTAAACCCATCACACCAGGAGACTATCTCAATGTCCTTGATCAACACTGAAGTAAAACCGTTTAAAGCCACCGCTTACCTGAATGGCGAGTTCGTCGATGTGACTGAAGCGGATCTGCAGGGCCAGTGGTCTATTTTCTTCTTCTACCCGGCCGACTTTACTTTCGTTTGCCCGACTGAGCTTGGTGATCTAGCTGATCACTACGCTGAGTTCAAGAAGCTTGGCGTTGAAATCTACAGTGTTTCAACCGATACCCACTTTACTCACAAAGCTTGGCACGACAGTTCTGAAACTATCGGCAAACTGCAGTACCCGATGATCGCTGACCCGACACTGCGTATTTCACGCAATTTCGAAGTGTTGATTGAAGATGCAGGTCTTGCTGAACGCGGCACCTTTGTTGTCGACCCCGATGGCAAAATCCAGATTGTTGAAATCAACGCTGGCAACATTGGCCGTAATGCCGAAGAACTGCTGCGTAAAGTGAAAGCCGCTCAATACGTGCGTGCCAACCCGAATGAAGTATGCCCGGCCAAATGGAAAGAAGGCGAAGAAACACTGGCACCTTCGCTGGATCTTGTCGGCAAAATCTAAGCCGCCTACGGCTTTCACGCGCTTGCTTTTATGTGCGTAGCGCAAGCGCGTGCAGGTTCAACGCCCGGGTTTCGCCCGGGCGTTCTGTTTTAAACCAGTTTTCAAAACCGTTTTTAAAATATTAATGATTAGCACCGTCACACGCGTGTGTTCAATACGTCTGTTACCTGCGAGGAAGCTACTGTCATGCTGGACGCCAATTTAAAATCCCAGTTAAAAGCGTATCTGGAAAAAGTGACTCAGCCGTTCGAGATTGTTGCCTCCCTCGATGACGGTGCCAAGTCACAAGAACTTCTCGGCCTGCTTGAGGACATCAGCAGCCTAAGCGATAAGATTACGCTACACAGCGACGGCCAGGACGCCCGCAAGCCATCGTTTGCGATTAACCGACCCGGTGAAGAGACCGGCGTGGTGTTTGCTGGTATCCCCATGGGTCACGAGTTCACATCGCTGGTGTTGGCGCTGCTGCAAGTCGGCGGCCATCCGCCCAAAACCTCTGATGAGTTACTCGACCAAATCAAAGACCTTAACGGCGAAATGCTGTTCGAGACTTACTACTCGCTGTCATGCCAGAACTGCCCGGACGTGGTTCAAGCGCTAAACCTGATGGCAATCTTCAACCCGAACGTGCGCCACGTCGCAATCGACGGTGCACTGTTCCAGGATGAAGTCGAGTCGCGGGAAATCATGTCGGTACCGAGCATCTATCTGAACGGTAAGCCGTTCGATCAGGGCCGCATGACCCTTGAGCAGATTCTGGCCAAGGTGGATACCGGCGCCGCCGAACGCGACGCCAAAAAGCTAAGCCAAAAAGCCGCTTTCGATACGCTGGTGATTGGTGGCGGCCCGGCAGGCGCCGCAGCAGCGATTTACTCAGCGCGTAAAGGTATTAATACCGGCGTTGCCGCTGAGCGCTTCGGTGGCCAGGTAGCGGACACCATGGGGATTGAAAACTTTATCTCCGTTTCCCATACCGAAGGCCCCAAGCTGGTTAGCGCGCTTGAAGAGCACGTAAAAGAGTATGAAGTCGATGTCATGAACTTGCAGCTTGCCACCGCCTTTAAAGCTGCCGAGGCGGAAGGTGGTTTGCACGAAGTCACTTTTGAGTCCGGCGCGACGCTTAAGAGCAAAACCCTGGTGCTGGCGACGGGTGCCCGCTGGCGCGAAATGAATGTGCCCGGCGAACAGCAGTATCGCAACAAAGGCGTTGCCTACTGCCCCCACTGTGACGGCCCACTGTTTAAAGGTAAGCGGGTCGCGGTAATTGGCGGCGGTAACTCCGGCGTTGAAGCGGCGATTGATCTGGCGGGAATTGTCGGCCATGTCACGCTGATAGAGTTTATGGGCGAGATGCGCGCCGACGCGGTATTGCAAAAAAAGCTTAAGAGCCTGCCTAACGTCGATATTATTCTCAACGCACAAACCACTGAAGTGACGGGCGATGGCAGCCGGGTCAATGGTTTGAACTATAAAGACCGCACGTCTGATGAGAGCAAATCTATCGCGCTGGAAGGTATCTTTGTTCAGATTGGACTGGTGCCTAATACCGAGTGGTTGAAAGGTTCACCCATTGAGATGACGCCACGCGGCGAGATCATCGTTGATGCTCACGGCATGACGTCCGTGCCCGGGGTATTCGCCGCAGGCGATGTGACGACGGTGCCCTATAAGCAGATCATCATCGCCATGGGCGAAGGTGCCAAGGCATCGTTGGGTGCTTTCGACTATTTAATTCGTAATTGATCATGGCAAAACGAAGCCCGCTGAAATTGAACTGACCCCATAAACTTG
>NZ_LXRG01000075.1 GCF_001651035.1 Halomonas sp. ALS9 | reverse complement strand
GTGGCCATTCGCTAGGCGACGAAATGTTTCGCCGCATCGCCCAGGTGGTTGCCTGGGAGGTTCGCCGTAGTGACCATGTGGCGCGCCAAGGGGGCGACGAGTTTGGCGTGCTGCTCCCCAGTTGCACCCTGGCTCAGGCAAGGAGAAGCGCAGAGTCCTTACGTCAATCGGTTAGCGAAATCTCCGTTCCCCATTAAGGCAAAGAGTAAATGGTCCACTTGAGGATCGGTGTGCCTACCTTT
>NZ_LXRG01000074.1 GCF_001651035.1 Halomonas sp. ALS9 | reverse complement strand
CTCCTCGCTGAAGGTTTGCTCTCCCGTTGTTAAATTCACGTTTCGTATCAAACGGTGATGGCCATCAAGGGTAGCTAGCAGCGTGGCCAAGTGCTTCTGGGTGTCAGCTGTTGAGCGCAGGCGTTCGATCAACACTTCTAAAACACCGCCACAGGGAAGCGCAATATGCGCGCCTTGGGTATCGTCGGGATCACCATAGCGTGTCACAGAGGCAAAC
>NZ_LXRG01000073.1 GCF_001651035.1 Halomonas sp. ALS9 | reverse complement strand
CACTATTCTCACATCAACCGGGATTACTTTATCATCACCTATGCGCATGATTTCACGCTCCTGCAGGACACGCAGCAGCCGGCTTTGCATTTTTGGGGAGATTTCTCCTATTTCATCTAAAAAAATCGTTCCTCTATGGGCCAGTTCAAAAAATCCTTGCTTTCCGCCTTTCATGGCTCCCGTGAAAGCTCCTTCTGCATATCCGAAAAGCTCACTTTCC
>NZ_LXRG01000072.1 GCF_001651035.1 Halomonas sp. ALS9 | reverse complement strand
CGTTGCAAAAAAACCGGTCTAGGCGAAAGCTACCAATCAGTTAACGCCTATAGCGCCTCGAAAGCCGAGCAGATACGCCAGGTGCTGCGTCAGTCAATGTACGTGACGCTGAATAAATATTACCGCTCCAGTATCGAAATAACCCGCTTCGCCCAGCATATCGCCTATAACCCCGATCTAGAACCGATCGAGCGCCATGGCAAACCGCCTGCCATTCATCGCTGCTCATC
>NZ_LXRG01000071.1 GCF_001651035.1 Halomonas sp. ALS9 | reverse complement strand
GGGCGGGGACGCCGGCACCCCGGGGGACGTACGGAGGTCACTCGTCGCCGCGGGGTCCCGCTCGCGCCTGCTGCCGCCGCCCGTGGTGGTCTGGGCCGGTGAGCCGCTGCCGCCCGCGCTGACCGCGCTGCCGCCCGGCTCGACCGTCACGGTCGAGCCGGAGCCGGCCTCCGGGCCCCCCGCGCCCGCCACCTCCTGGAAGGTGCCGGAGGCCGCCTCGTCCTGGAAGGTCCCCGAGACCCCGGAGGCGGTCACGCAGAGCCCGGAGGCACCGACGGCGGTCCCGGAGACCGCCGGGCCCCGGCCCGCAGGGTGGACCGACCCCCCGTACGGTGTCCACCGCCTCCACGTCCGTGCGCCCGACCACCACGAGGCCGCCGCCACCCTGGTCGTCGCCCCGGCCAGGGTCCCGCAGCCGCCCGAGCGCACCCACGGCTTCCTGGTCCAGCTCTACTCCCTGCTCTCCGCCCGCTCCTGGGGCATGGGTGACCTCGGCGACCTGGCCGACCTCGCCGCCTGGGCCGGGCGCACCCTCGGCTCCGGGTTCGTCCAGGTCAACCCCCTGCACGCGGCCGTTCCCGGGAAGCCCACCGACCCCTCCCCGTACCGCCCCTCCTCGCGCCGCTTCCCCGACCCCGTGCACC
>NZ_LXRG01000070.1 GCF_001651035.1 Halomonas sp. ALS9 | reverse complement strand
TGGACGGTATCACGGGCGGCGGCTTCGCGGCGCTTCCACTTCCGTATGGTCCGGTCGATCTGGCGCTGACGCTGGCCGGCGGCGTATCCGTCCGGGTCGCTGGTGGCCTGCTCGGTCTGGGTCAGGCCGGGTGAGTACATGCTCACGGCGTGGCGGCAATTCGGGTGCTGCAACCCGCGGGTGCGGGCCTCGTCGAGGCTGCCCGCGACGCGGACGGTCACCATGCGGCCGTGCTCGACTGGGTGCTCGGCCTCGACCGTGCGCGCCCCTGTGGGCCCGCTGATCGTCAGCACCTGGCGTTCCCACGGAGCGCACACGGGGCACTCTCGGGGGGCGTCGCTGACGACGACCAGG
>NZ_LXRG01000069.1 GCF_001651035.1 Halomonas sp. ALS9 | reverse complement strand
TAGCAAAGACTTCCTATCTTTCTATTTATGAGCCACTTACCGGAATAGTTTTTGAGGGCACATCGTTTCTATTCACTTGAACCTGCGCGTTCGTGTCTCGGAAGCTATGCCATGAAGCAACCGAGTCCCTTGGAGGAGCTATCGCGAAAGGCGTTAATAAGAATCTCAATTACCTTGTTCTCGGAACTTACGTGACAGACAGTTGGGCCCACGAGACATTTGGTCGAAAAATTGAGAAGGCGGTCGAGTACAGAGATAGTGGTGTGCCTATCGTTATGTT
>NZ_LXRG01000068.1 GCF_001651035.1 Halomonas sp. ALS9 | reverse complement strand
GTTGCCGCAATATCTAAAATTGCTAAAGAGCGTGGCAAGCAAACAATTTCCGAGTACGTTTCACATGAAGCCCTATTGCACATAATAAAATCCTATGGAATAACGTATGGTCAATGATTGACGTAGGACCTCCAATGCCAATCCATATAGCATTCACCAACTATTAATGAACAGCATTATTATCAACGAAAGAAAACACAACACCATCCAACAAAATAACTAACCAAGGAAAAACAGTGATGGAAGCAATTCAAAAAAATGAGAAAACTAGC
>NZ_LXRG01000067.1 GCF_001651035.1 Halomonas sp. ALS9 | reverse complement strand
CTTCGTGTGTGGGCTACACCCGATCGAATCGATACCCACTAACTGCGCATTACCACCATTATCGGCATTAGCCTCTATCCTGATCACGGTACCGATGCTCGTACGCTGCTCAATAATGCCGATACGGCTATGTATTACGCCAAGAGTAGCGGCTGCAATCATTACCAGCTTTTCAGAACTGATATGAATGCACAGAGAGAGCAACGTCTCGATATTGAACTT
>NZ_LXRG01000066.1 GCF_001651035.1 Halomonas sp. ALS9 | reverse complement strand
CCTCTAATCGCAGATCATACTTGGCCCTATCCGTTTCATACGCACTATTCACCTCATCAGAATCGGTTTTCTTCGGTTTAGTCGGTTTTACTGGTGCTGGAGGCTTAATAGAGTAGTAAAAAATTGCTTCTCACTCCCGCTCATCTGGATCTTCCAGTATTCCATCAACTTCCTTTAAACCGACTTTTTGAATTAGACCATCGGAACGAAATTTATGCGCAACATCAATTACTTGAGACGAACAGCGATACTTATTTTCTTTTACAATTAACATTAACTGCTCATCATCGATAAGTTTTCTTGCTGAACCTATCCCGTCTTCGTAAATTGCCTGCTAACTATCACCGAACAAGCCTATAGTAAGGCCTTTATTAGGAGCGTAATAAATCAGTGAGTTTATAAT
>NZ_LXRG01000065.1 GCF_001651035.1 Halomonas sp. ALS9 | reverse complement strand
GTTTACAATCATTGTAATCCTTACTCGTCATCCGAAGATAACAAAAGCGGATCAAACTTGGCTCAAGGTTCAAACGAATTCATTCAAACTTTCGTTCTCATGACCGCTTGCCTTGATATTTGGTGATTTGTCACCAACGTCAGCAAGCGCCCACATGAATTACCTGATCAAATTGTTAAAGAGCTAGTCGTTGAGGCCGTGCCCCGTTGACGTGTGCGTATACTACCCGATTTCCCGTCAGGGTCAACAGCGATTTGAACATTTATGAGTAAAAACCTAGTCCTGCATATATATAGTCGTCACACCTAGCAAATAAACTTGGCGTAAGCACTTTACGCTGCAACCAAACGAGCCATCAACTCTTCGCGTCGCTCAGGGGTAGCAAAGGCCTCTTCGATAGCATTACGGGTTAGCTGGCGAAAGACCGCTTCATCCCAGCCAAACGCTTCGGCGCAAGCAAGGTGATTGGACAGCATACCGCCCCCAAAGTAAGCGGGGTCGTCAGAACTAATAGTTACTTTGAGCCCTTCAGCTAAAAGCTTCGGGAGCGGATGATCGCGAAGATCCTCTACCACCTTCAAGCTGACGTTAGAAAGCGGGCAGACCGTTAAAACAATTTGCTCACCGCGCAAGCGCCTAACTACTTTATCACTTTCTAAGCAGCGCACACCGTGGTCTATACGTTGAACATCAAGCAGATCCAGGGCTTCTGTAATATATTCAGCGGGCCCCTCTTCACCGGCATGGGCCACGCAGACCAGCCCAAGCTGCTTCGCGCGCTCAAATACGTCGACAAAGTCAGCGGGAGGATTGTTTAACTCAGCGCTATCCAAGCCAATGGCATCCAGCACCTTCCAGTATGGCGCCGCCTGTTCCAGCACATGCAACGCCTCTTCTGCTGGACGATCGCGCAAAAAAGCCATGATCATACCAATAGAGAGATCGAGGGTTTCCTCTGCTTCTCGCTTAGCTTTTAAAAGCCCAGCCATTACCACTTCAAGCGGCACGCCACGCTGAAGATGCGCTTGGGGGTCAAAGTGCATGTCGATATGCACCACGCCCTCTCCCCGCGCACGCTTGAAATAATCCATCGCCAGGTCGTAAAAATCCTCTTCATTACGAAGCACGCTCATACCCTGAAAATAGAGATTCAAAAACCCCTGCAGATCGCTGAAGCGGTAGGCATCTTTGGCGTCTTGAACTGTCGCATAAGGCAACTCAATGCCATTGCGCTGCGCTAAAGCAAACATCAACTCAGGTTCCAACGAGCCTTCGATATGCAAATGGAGTTCTACTTTGGGAAGATCACGTAAAAATTCGTGCATGAAGGGCTCCTAGCTGTCTTATCAATTGATCAATGCCACTCATTATTTAAGCGGGCATTGCTCAAGTTTACCGGCATCTAGATGCCAGTGGTACTCGACCCCAGGCAATAGACTCAGCGAACTAACCTGATGGACAAAGAAAATAGCCGTTCGATCAACCAGCCATTTATCCAGGGTCGCCGCGATGTGCTTGGCCGTCGCCGCATCAACGCCTGCAAACGGCTCGTCAAGAATCACCACTTGAGGATTGCATAGCAGCAAGCGCGCTAATGCCAAACGCCGGCCTTGCCCCCCGGAAAGCTGCTGACCTTTCTCGCCCACCGCAGTGGCTAATCCTTGCGGCAACTGCTCAACCCAGCCATCCAAGGCAACCCCTTTTAATACTTCCCAGAGCATGCCATCGCTAGCAGCAGGGTTGGCAATACGCAGATTCTCAGCAATAGAGGCATCAAACAGGTCGACCTGCTGAGTGAGCATGGCAAAGTGATTAGCCCGGTTTTCGTCCGTGAGCTGCCACGCTGGCACGCCACCGACCAGCGCCTCACCCTGGTTGGCTTTTAAGCGCCCCATCAACAGACTGGCTAAAGACGATTTTCCGGCACCGGAGTTGCCGGTAATCACCGCCCGCTTTCCAGCGGGCAGCTGCAGGCTAATACAACTTAACGCGGGCTCTAATGTTTTTGAGTAGCGCAGAGAAAGCTGATTAGCTTGAATGCTTAGGTCAACATTTTCAGGTAGCGCAACGGCGGGGACAGCCGACATTGAGTCACTGGTTAACTCATTTAGCCGGCAAACCGCTGCATAGCTAGCGCCCAACTTGATAAAGCTAGCCGGTAGCGTAATAAACGCCTCATTCGCTCCCAGCGCTATCAAAGCTGCCATCACCAAAATAGGGCCCGGTACCAATTGTTGGCTAAACACAAGGCTAGCGAACCACACTACTGCCACTACCAGTAAACCGCTAATGACACTCACTAGGCAGTTTATTAGTGCCGCCTTACGCCCCAAACGGCGCTGGTTGTTGAACGCTTGCCGCTCTTGGTTAGCAATCATCGCCCGGTGCCACTGTGTCGTTCGGTAGCTCATCAACTCAGCAGAAGCCTGCACTTGATCGACCACCAATCGACGCAGCGACTGCTGATCAACCACCTGCTGATAGCTTTGCGAAAATCCCCAGGCAGCAGCTAACAGGGTCGCCACTAACCAGAGTAAGCTCAGCGACACTGCCATCAGCACGCCAACCCCGGGCAACCAAATAGCTACAAAAAGCGACACTGCCACCACGCTAAGCAGCGCCACCAACGGTGGTACCAAGAGCCGCAGATAAAAGTTATCTAGGGTATCGATATCCGCCGTTAACCGGCTCAGCCAATCGCTGGCACGTTCACCATGCAAGCGAGCGTCGTCAAAGCGCGTCAAATAGCCAAATACCCGATAACGCAAGTCGGCAAGCAGCGTTAACACCGTATTATGGTTATACAGACGCTCAACATAGCGCGCCACGGTGCGCGCCAAGGCGAAAAAACGGATACCACCACCGGGGACATACACATCTAGCCGTGCAGGAATACCCAGGGCCAGGGCGATACCGGTAAGAGCGCTGGCAGTAATAAACCAACCGGATAAACCCAACAATGCAAGTCCGGCCATCAGAGTGATCCAAACTAGCAAAGCGCCCAACAAAAAGCGCCTGCGACGGCGCATTAAAAGCAGCAGCCAAGGGCGGAAGTCGCGATAAATAGCCATCATGAGATCACCTCGACCAGCTCATCCTGCTCAAAAGCAAAGTGGCGCTGGGCAACGGCGATCACTGCCGGATGATGGGTCGCTATCACCAGGGTGCGCCCCTCGTGGGCAAGCTCTAACAACGCCGCCAAAACAAACTGCTCAGTCTCCTGGTCTAAACTCGCCGTAGGCTCATCTAATAGTAGCAGTGGCGCATCGCTAAGATATACGCGGGCAAGTGCCAAACGCTGGGCTTGACCACCCGACAACCCTACTCCACGCTCGCCGATTAACGTATCCAGACCCTCGGGTAGCTGTGTTAATAGGGGCCCAAAACCAGCACGATGCAGCGCGGCAAGCATTTCTTCGCGGGAAGCTGCGGGTGCCGCTAAGCGCAGGTTATCAATTAAACTGCCGTGCAAAAGACAGGGCTGCTGATCAAGCCATGCGTAGCGACTATTTTGTTGTCGTCGATACTCCCCAGCACTGGGTGCGATAAAGCCCGCGAGCAGGGCCAATAACGTCGACTTCCCACTACCGGAGGCACCGCTAAGGGCCACTACTTCGCCACGCTGAATAGTGAGATTGATCGGGCCAATCACCTTCCCACGGCCTGGGTAAGCAACGCAAGCCGCCATTAACTCAATGACCGACCTATCTGACCGCGGTGCCACAGCGCGATATTCGCTCACCAAACTTGGCTGATTGAGTATATTCACGATGCTTTCAGCAGCACCAAGTGCCGCTGCGCGATCATGGTAGTGCTGAGAAAGCGTACGCAGAGGCTGGAAAAACTCAGGCGCCAGCAGCAACACCGCTAAACCCGAAAAAAGCGTCAGTGATGGTGACGGCCCATACTCGATGTAGCCCAGCAGGCCGAAACCGACATACATGGCCACAACCGCAATCGCCACTGAGGAAAAAAACTCCAGCACCGCCGATGAGAGAAATGCCAACCGAAGGGTACGCATGCTAAGGCGCCGGTAACCATCAGTGGCATACCAAACATCCTGCTGCGCGGCTGATGTACGGCCAAATAGCTGCAGCGTGGTCATGCCTCGCACACGGTCAATAAAATGCGCTGACAATCGCGATACCGCCACAAACTGATCGCGATTAAGGCGCTCAGCTCCCATACCCACCAACGCCATAAAAAGCGGAATCAATGGAGCTGAAAGCAGTAGAAACAGAGCCACTAGATAATCTAGCCACCCCGCCACCGCTAGTATCAATAGCGGCAAGCAGAGCGTAATCCGCAGTTGTGGGTAAAAACGCGCGAAATAGCCTTCAAGCGCGTCAATATGTTCAACCACCTGATTGGCCAAGGAACCACTGTGCTGGCTGGTTAGCCAAACCGGCCCTAAGGCAGATAACTTATCCAGCAGTTGAGCCCTGGCACGCTGACGAATTCGCAGGCTCGCGTCCAAGCTCAGCGTTTCATGCCCCCACTGAAAAGCAGCGCGTAACAGCACGCAGGCCAACAGCAGGCAGAACATGGGTACTAGAGAGATTGGCGATTGGTCTTGAACCACCAACTGATCAATCAGCCAGGCAAGGCCCACGACCACGACGATGGTTTGACTACCTGCCAGCACGCCGCAAAGTGCGGCGCCCAGCAGGCGCTTGCGCTCCCCCTTAGCCAACACCTGCAGCCAACTGCGCGGCGTAAGAGAAAGCGCGTCTTCAGTTATCATGGATCAGTGGTATCCCTCGCCGACACGCACCTTGCCGCGGAACACCCAATAGGTCCAAGCGGTATAGGTCAATATAATCGGGATAACAAATACCATACCGACGAGCAGGAATAGCTGTGATTCAGGTGAAGAAGCCGCGTCCCACAACGTGTAGTTCGGGGGCACAATCACCGGCCATTTACTGACGATCAGTCCTAGGTAGGTAAAGACATAGATGCCGATAGTCGCCAGGAAAGGCACACCTTCACGACGCTTTTGTACCGAACGGAAAACCACAAAAGCACAGGCCAGAGCGAGGAAGGGGAAAATCCAAATCAGTTGAATATTGCCAAACCAACGCTCCCATACCAGCGGATTCACAAACGGCGTCCACAAACTAATCACGGCGAAAACAAACAGCACCAGCGCCAGTAGCAACGGAGTGATTTTGTAGGCCCAGTCCTGCACATGTCCTTCTGACTTCAAGATCAGCCAAGTGGCCCCCAGCAGCGCGTAACCTGCCATTAAGCCAAGCCCGGTAAGAACTGAGAAAGGCGTTAGCCAGTCAAACGCGCCACCCACGTAGGCAAAGTTTTCAACCGGGAAGCCTTGGATATAGGCCCCTACTACAGCCCCTTGAGCAAAGGCGGCGATCGCGGACCCCCAACAAAAGGCGCGGTTCCACCAGCGTCTGTTGCGGCGTGACTTGAAACGAAATTCAAAGGCAACGCCACGAAAGATCAACCCTGCCAGCATTAAGAAAACGCCAATGTAAAGCGCAGGCAAGAACACCGAATAAACCAGTGGGAAGGCACCTAACAAGCCAGCACCGCCAAGCACCAGCCATGTTTCGTTGCCGTCCCATATCGGCGCCACCGAATTCATCATCACATCCCGCGCATCTTCATCAGGCGCAAAGGGGTAGAGAATGCCCAACCCCAAATCAAACCCATCCATCAGCACATACATCATGATGCCGAAACCGATAATGAAGGCCCAGATCAACGTTAAATCAAACATTTCCAAGCTCATGATTAGCTCCTCACCGGATCAACGTCATCATCAAAAGGTGTATGCGCCGCCGACAAAGGCCGCATTGGGCGCTTGAAGTTTTCGTCGGTCGTTTCGCGCTCTTCTTCCGGCAGCATACCGTTGCGAACTACGCGTGTGAGGTAATAAATACCCGCATAAAACACCACGCCGTAGACCAAGGCATAACCAATCAACGTAAACAGTGCCATAGGCCCAGTCAGCGAAGGCGTTAAACCCTCAGCATGGGTCATCATGCCGTAAACCAACCACGGGGAACGGCCTGACTCTGTAACGATCCAGCCAGCCAGGACAGCAACAAAGGGCATGGGAATCATTGCCGTCAGGCCTTTTAAGAATAACCGCTTGTCGTAAATACGCCCTTTGCGGCGCAATACCAGCCCTGTCAGCGCCACTGCAATCATTAGCAGACCAATACCCACCATGACCCGGAAGCCCCAAAAGACGATTAGCACTGGCGGCTGCTCTTCAGGCGGCACTTCGCTTATACCCGGCACTTCCCCGTCAATAGAGTGGGTCAAGATGATGCTGGCCAGGTTGGGAATGCCCAGCTCAAAGTGGTTGGTTTGCGCTTCCTGGTCAGGGATGGCAAACAGCAGCAGCGGCACATTGCCTGAGGTCTCCCAGTGCCCTTCCATGGCCGCCACTTTCGTCGGCTGGTGCTCTAAGGTGTTAATGCCATGGAAATCGCCAATGACCGCCTGGGTGGGTGCTAAAAACAGCAATAACCAGAGACACATGGAGAGTGCGCGACGATTTGCTTCCGGGTCACGGTCACGTAACAGAAACCAGGCACTCACCCCTGCCACAACAAAGCCACCGGTCAAAAACGAGGCAACGGCCATGTGCATAAAGCGGTAGGGAAACGAAGGGTTAAAGATCGCCTCGCTCCAGGAAGTCACGTGGAAGCGAAAGTCGATCAGCTCAACGCCGGCAGGCGTATGCAGCCAGCTGTTAGCCGATAGAATCCAGAAGGAAGAGATAAAGGTTCCCACCGCCACCATAATGGCAGCAAATAAATGCACCCCCTGAGGCACCTTACCGCGGCCGAATAGCAGTACGCCCAAGAAGGCTGCCTCTAAGAAGAACGCAGTGACGACTTCATAGCTGAGCATGGGGCCGAGGAAATTCGAAGAAGCCTGGGAAAAGTTGCTCCAGTTAGTACCAAACTGGAATGACATGACGATCCCTGACACCACCCCCATCCCAAAGACAACGGCAAACACCTTTGTCCAGAATAGCGAGAGGCGATCCCAAGCAGGATTCTTCGTTTTGAAGAACAGGCCATGGAGCAGCGCGATGTAGGACGCCAAGCCAATCGTAAACACTGGGAAGATAGCGTGAAACGACACAACGAATGCAAATTGCAATCGCGATAACACCAGCGGATCAAGTTCCATTTCACTCTCCTAAGACCTGAATCGGTATCCCATATGGGTTAACACAAGCTTAGTAGAGCCTTTATGGCACGACACTTTTAGTTATAAGCACTAAGCTTATTTCTTTACGCTAAAACTCTGAGATTAGCGCCCCTCTTGGACAATCATTATAAGACAGTCTCCGACTGTCCAAGATGAGTCGCATTGACGCACCAATTACCCTGCACTGACGGCCATAGCGGCGCACCATGGCGATAGGCGCGCTATGGCGATAAACGCATTACCGAGACATTATAACGACGCTGACCATGTAGCCGGTGTACGCGACAAATAGCGCCAGCAGAACACCCCCTTCCAGACGGTTTATGCGCCGTGGGCGGCCGCGCCAAGAAAAAGCAAACAGGATCATTAGCAGCGTCATGCCAGTCATCACGCTCCAGTCGCGCACCAGTACCTCCCGACCGGCTTCAATAGGCGCAATCACCCCCGCAAGCCCAACGACCGCCAAACTGTTAAACAGGTTAGAACCGACCACATTACCCAGCACCATATCGTGTTCCTTGCGACGCAAAGCGGTGATAGAGGATGCTAGTTCGGGCAGTGATGTACCAATGGCCACCACGGTCAGACCAATAATCAAGTCGCTCACACCGAAGCGCAGCGCGATTTCAACAGCTCCCCATACCAGCAGACGTGAGCTAGCGATTAACAGCACCAGTCCCACTAGCGTCCACATAATGGCTTTACCCCTGGACATCGGCTTGCTGTCCAGGGTTTCTGCGACTTCAGCTTCGATTGAATCTTCGGGCTGGTTACGAGAACGCAAAATACTGACAACAATAAAAACAACCAATGCCAGCAAAAGACCAATGGCCTCCCAGCGCGCAACAAACCCGTCCAACAGTATCAAGCCTGTTGCTAGCATCACCAGCATCAATATCGGCATCTCCTTACGGATAACGCTAGAGTGAACCGAAAGGGGCGCGATAAGCGCGATCAAGCCAAGTATCAGACCGATATTGGCAATATTGGAACCGTAGGCATTACCAACTGCCAAACCAGGATTGCCGTCCATCGCCGCCAGTACTGACACCATCATTTCCGGCGCCGAGGTACCAAACCCGATAACCAACATCCCGATTAATAGTGGCGACAAGCCAAGCCAGCGCGAGGTTGCCGCAGCGCCGTCGATAAACTTCTCGGCACTCCAAACCAGTAGGATCAAACCAAATACAACGGCTAATGTGGGAAGCAACATTTCATTTCCTTCATGGCATAATGATTGGAACTGTTCGCAGCTTCTGACGCTAAGTACCACTTCATAGCGACGTTAGTAAGATGTTATTACTAGCAATTCTTGCCACTATTTTGCGACACTGAGAAATTGATCCGGCGCAGAATTACGCGGCCACTTTGATCGGGTTTAACGGTTTAACACTGCGCCGCAGCATCGTTGTCTAAACTGACGCCTTGGTCAAGCGGCTAACCTATGTTTTTTAGGCATTATTTCAGCGATGTAGACTTGCTAATCTGCGTATTTGACAGCTTAATCCACCACATCCTAGTGGTTTTACTAGGGGCTAGCACTGAGAGTTTTGGTTTTTGCTTCCACAACGATTGATTAAACGCCGTACATTGCCGGTCAATGCTCCCCTCGTTGATCGCTTGCCACCTGAGGCTAGAACTCAGCGACGGCGTTTGCGCGCCTGTCATGAGTGCGATTGGGTATCAGCGCTGCCGCCATTGAACTCTGGAGAAAAAGCAAGCTGCCCGCGCTGCTCACACGTGCTGGTTAAACGCCACCGCTATCCAGCCCAGCGCAGCATGGCTCTGGCTATCGCCTCGCTTGCGGCGCTTATAATGGCAGTGTCGTTCCCCTTTATTAGCTTTACGGTCAGCGGAGTGAGTAACCGCATTGAGCTGACGCAGACCGCCACCACACTGATTGGTTTTCACCAGCCAGTGGTCGCCATCGCCGTTATTATGACCATTGTGGTACTACCCGCGGTTTATCTAGTCGGCGTACTTTGGCTCCAGTTTGGGTTACTCCGTGATCGCCCCCTGCCCTTTAGCCGTGATATTGCACGCTCACTGTCGCATTTAACGCCGTGGATGATGGCCGATGTTTTTATCATCGGCGCGCTAGTAAGCCTGATCAAAATAGCCGGGCTGGCTGACGTTACAATAGGCATCTCCTTTTGGGCATTTTGTGCTTTTGCACTACTGCTGCTGATGACAAGTCAGTCCCTGGATGCCGATTGGATGTGGTTCTCGCTAGAGGGAGAACCACTGGCTCCCGAAGGCACTGAAACAGGACTACCTGCTGGCGAGCAAGGGCTAACTGGCTGCCCCACCTGTGGGCTAATCAATCGCCTATCGCCACAGGGCCGCGGGCGCTGCATTCGCTGCTATGAAAAGCTGCATCAGCGGCTACCTAACAGCTTGCAGCGCACATGGGCGCTGCTCGGTGCATCAGCCATCATGTACATTCCAGCTAATGTATACCCCATTATGACCACCACCAGCTTGGGCAACTCCTCACCTTCAACCATTATTGGCGGTGTAGTGCAACTGATTCAGATGGGCTCATGGCCGATTGCGATGATCATCTTTATTGCCAGCGTAATCGTCCCCGTCGGCAAATTAGTGGCATTAACTTGGCTTTGTTTGGTCGTTAGGCGAAGCAGTGTATTAAACGCCCAAAGCCGCACTCGGCTGTATCGCTTAACAGAATTTATCGGTCGCTGGTCAATGGTCGATGTTTTCGTGGTGGCCATTTTAGTAGCGCTGATTCGCGCGGGCTCGTTAATGTCAATTACACCGGGCCCGGCGGCACTCGCCTTTGGCGCGGTGGTTGTGTTAACCATGCTAGCGGCAATGAGCTTTGATCCGCGCTTAATCTGGGACACTCCACTTCCACCTCGCCACTCTCTTCTTCGCCGTAAAGCGGCCACCAAGGAACCTGTTGATGGCTAATGAACCAGCATCGTCAAATCCCAATCCAACGAACGGTCAGGATCTAAGTAAAGCCAAAACATCACGTCAAACCCGGTTATCGCCCATTTGGGTCGTACCTATTGTCGCGATTGCCATTGGTTTATGGCTGGTTTATGACAACTACGCCAGTCGCGGAACCTTAGTGACACTGACCATGGAGAATGCAGAGGGTATTGAAGCGGGCAATACGCTGATTCGCAGCCGCAATGTCGAAGTGGGCCGAGTGCAGAGTGTGCGCTTGTCTGACGACCTTTCCCATGCGGTGTTAACCGCCAGCATCCAGCCAGAAGTAGAGGATATGCTGCGTGAAGACACCCGTTTTTGGGTGGTCAAGCCGCGCATTGGCCGTGAAGGCATCAGTGGACTGGGCACGGTGCTCTCTGGCGCTTATATTCAGCTTGAGCCAGGCACAGAGGAAGCACCGCGACGGGAGTTCCCGGTTAGCGATATTCCCCCAGTTGCGCCCGCTGGCCAGGCAGGACTGCGTCTTAGCCTGACGAGTCAATTGGGTAATTCACTGCGGGTAGGTGACCCGGTCTCTTACCAGGGCTATACCGTGGGGCGCATCGAAGAAAATAGTTTTGAGCCTCTTTCACGCACCATGCAGCACCAGGTGTTTATTGAGGAGCCATATACCAATTTAGTCACCGACAGCACCCGATTCTGGACGTCTAGCGGTATCGATTTCCGCTTAGACGCCGACGGTGTGCGCGTTAACGTTGAATCCCTGGAGGCCCTACTGGGTGGCGGAGTTACCTTCGGCGTGCCCGAAGACCTACCTATGGGGCAACCGGTTGAAGCCAATACACACTTCACCCTCTATGCCGATGAAAACGCCGCACGGGAAGGCACCTTTAACCGCTATTTGGAGTATGTGCTGCTGGTAGACGAAACGGTCCGCGGTCTTTCCAAAGGAGCGCCGGTAGAGTTTCGCGGTGTGCGAATGGGCACCGTTGCCGCCGTGCCCTGGAACTTTACCGCGCCGCAGCCAGACTCTCGCGCACGCTTTGCCATTCCCGTCCTGATTAGGATTGAGCCTCAGCGCCTGGGTATTGAAAATAGCGATATTAATCTCGAAGAGTGGGATGCGCGTTTTCAGCGCATGTTTGGCCTGGGGCTGCGCGCTTCACTAAAAAGCGGCAGCCTGCTAACGGGCGCCCTGTTTGTCGACTTGAATTTCCAGCGTGACCTCGCCGATGATTATGTTGCCGAGCGCTTCTCGGATCGCGCAGTGTTCCCCACCGTGCCTGGCGGCTTTGCCCAGATACAGGCTCAGGTAACCGATTTACTTGATAAGCTAAACGCCCTTGAGGTTGAACCACTGCTCGCCGGTTTAGATCGCAACCTGCAGGCTTCTGAGACCATGCTGAATGAAGTGCGCGACGTGAGCGCCTCTCTTAATCAGTTGCTCAATGACCCTGAAACCCAGGCCGTGGGAGGAAATCTTAACGCGACGCTGGATGAGCTACGCAATACGCTACAGGGCTTATCCCCTTCATCGCCAGCCTATCAAGAACTTACAACAGCCATTGAACGATTGGATCGCTTGATGCGTGACTTGCAGCCACTCACTCGCACGCTCAATGACAACCCCAGAGCTTTACTGTTTGATAATCTGGATGCCCAAGATCCCATTCCGCGTGCGCCACGAGATTAAGGAGCCCACTATGCTCACAAGGACGAATATGCTCACAAGGACGAATATGTTGACAGGGACGAAAATGTTTAAAGGAGTAAGTATGCTGACATGGGTGAGATGCTTGCCAATGTTGCTGATCTGCGCACTGGTTTCTGCCTGCGCTAGCAGCGTCACTCCACCCGCACGCTACATGTTACCGAGCGACCCATTGGCAAGCATACCCAATCAGCCAGAGGGCACGCTAATACTGAGTTCTCCTCGGCTTGCTCACTACCTGGATGTCGACGGTATTGTGATGCAGCTTGACGACATTACGCTGAATGCCGCTCGGGATCACCAGTGGACAGAAGGGTTAGGCAGACAGCTAGAAAGAAAACTGCGCGCCAACCTAACGCATGCATTACCAACACTGCGGGTTATGCGTGAGGAAGGAAAACAGGCTAATGCCTTGACCCTGCGCCTGAACGTTGATCAGTTCCAGGGCCGCTTTGACGGTGTCGCCGTGGCTAGTGGCCAATGGCAGTTGCTTAACGGTGCCGGTGAACTGCTAGAAATGGAAAATTTCTACGCCGAAACCTCCCTTGCAGAGGATGGCTACCCTGCCTTGGTTCGCGCATTAAGTGATAGCTGGGATCAGGTCGCCGAGCTTATCGCCGCTGAAATACGTCAAGGCAATTACTTCAACTAGGCCCTAATAATACGTGAGGCTGAATGCAGTTGCGTTTGCAGCCTTCCCCCTGAATCGAGACAGCTAAACAAGCTGAGGTCTCATAAGCGTGTTACACTACACGGCTTATTATTGACACGTGTTATTAACGCCTAGGCTTTCTGGTGTGTCTGTGCACATCAGATGATAGCGCCCTCCGCGCTATAACCTTCACGTCTCCTGTCACGGTCATCCACGGCTAACCAACGACCATCGCGGCACGCTGAATTATCTGGCACACTTCGTTGCCGCGAAGGTGAATCAACCTCGCTTTTTGAACATTACACCTAGTGATAACAACCATTTACCGGTATTAACTCACTAGGTGACTGCGGAGAACGCATGAGCTTTTCTGAACTTGGCCTGCACGCCGATTTGTTACGCGCTGTCACAGCGCAAGGTTACACCGAGCCTACCCCGATACAACGACAGGCTATCCCCGTCGTATTAGAAGGACGCGACATGCTGGCCAGCGCCCAAACCGGCACTGGTAAAACCGCTGGCTTTACGCTACCGATGCTGCAACGTCTAAACACCGGCAAACGACCTGAGAAACGTCAGGTACGTGCACTAGTGCTCACCCCTACACGTGAGCTTGCCGCTCAGGTAGGCGAAAGCGTGTCGACCTATGGTCAACATCTGGCACTGCGCTCCCACATTATTTTTGGTGGTGTCGGCCAACAACCTCAAATCGATGCACTAAAAGCCGGTTTGGATGTGCTTGTTGCCACACCAGGTCGCCTGTTGGATCTTCACCAGCAGGGACACGTGGATCTCTCCTGCGTTGAGATTTTAGTCCTTGATGAAGCTGACCGAATGCTGGATATGGGCTTCATTCATGACATAAAGCGCTTGCTACGCCTGGTGCCTAAAAAGCGCCAAAACCTACTATTTTCGGCGACATTCTCTAACGAGATCCAAACCCTAGCACAACAGCTGCTGGATAACCCGGCGATGATTGAAGTAGCGCCGCGCAATGCCACTGCCGATAAAATTGAGCAGGCCATTTACCGTGTCGACCGCGAGAAGAAACGCGAACTGCTGGCCCACTTAATTCAGCAAAATGGCTGGTTCCAAGTACTGGTATTTACGCGCACCAAACATGGCGCTAACCGCCTTGCCGAGCAGCTCTCGAAGCAAAACATCCCATCCATGGCGATCCATGGTAATAAAAGCCAGGGAGCTCGCACGCGCGCGTTGACGGCATTTAAGAGTGGCGACCTGCAGGTTCTCGTGGCCACCGATATCGCAGCACGCGGTCTGGATATCAATGAACTACCCCACGTTGTCAATTTCGACCTGCCCAACGTGGCGGAAGATTATGTCCACCGCATTGGCCGTACTGGCCGTGCTGGCAGCGATGGCGAAGCCGTCTCACTGGTATGTGTCGATGAAGACGCCCTGCTAGGCAATATTGAACGGCTAATCAAACAGACGCTGCCAAAGCACATTGAACCGGGCTTTGAGCCTGACCCCAGCATCAAACCTGAGCCAATCGAGAATGGCAGGCGCAATCAACGTCAGCCACGCGCTAAACGCAAACCCGAAGGCCAAAGTGCCAATACCGGCGGCGAGCGTAAACGCCGCGCGCGGCGCTAGCTCAGATCACAGGAATATGCGAAGGTGTCGCCTTTGCATATTCCATGCCGCTGTTTCCAGCAGCTATTTTAGCCAATACCTTTCACGGAGTGATTATGGCGTCTTCTCAATTGATGGCCGAGTACCGCCAATGGCTGACGTTTCAACGTCAAGAGCAGCTCAGCCGCGAACATCAAGGAATCGTGCAGCGTTTAGAGGACGCCCGAGCGTCAGCGAATCAAGTAGTTCAAGCCTATCGCAGCATGGCTGAAAAAGCGTCGGTTGAAGGCGCCTGCTACCGCACGATTTTCTTACACGAACGGGATGACAATCACGCACTTCCTTGCGAGGGCTGGCTGTTTGTGCGCCGTGTGCTTAGCGAAGGCAACAGCACTCGCGTACGCGTCACCCTGCTTGAAACCTTTACCCTTGAAGATGGCATCATGGCGCCAGGTGATAAGCCTGCACGCAAACTAACGTTAGAAATATTTGACCAGTTGAATATGGATAAAGGGATGCGCACTAACGTTAGGGTTGATTGTTTGGACACCCCCCAGGATTATCACTTCATTACGCTGCTCGATGCCGTTCGCGGAGACTTGCGTCCGCACCTTAAGTAAGCATTGGTCCTAAGTAAGCATCTATATGGCATCGCGACGTTCAATTACGTTTATTTTGCTGATGGTCGTGGTGGGGCTAAATCTACGCCCCGCCATGTCCTCGGTTGCCCCTTTACTTACTCGCCTACAAGAAAGTGCAGGGCTTTCAGCTACCGCAGCGGGGTTACTCACCACGCTTCCCGTCCTTTTCTTAGGCCTCTCCGCCCCGCTTGCGCCTGCCTTGGCTAAACGCATTGGCAGTGAACGGGCGCTGAGCGCAGCTCTGCTACTGCTGGCAATAGGACTAATTTTGCGTGGTTTGCCAATTCCAGGCGTGCTCTTTGTTGGTTCAGCGATGGCAGGCTGTGCAATTGGTCTTGGCGGCACTCTGCTACCGGCCTTGGTTAAGCGTGAACTTCCCGACAGTGCCGACCTGCTCACCGGCTTATACACCATGGCGCTCTGCCTTGGAGGAGCGTTAGGTGCCGGGTTTAGCGTTCCTTTGACCCAATTACTAGGCAGCTGGCAGGCGAGTTTAATGAGCTGGTCACTGCTAGCACTCTTCGCGTTGCTGCTTTGGCATTTCCATATGCCCCATACCACACTGGCAAACACATCAGCATCGCCCAAAAGCGGTATTTTAAGGCTTCTTAAGCAACCGCTTACCTGGCACGTCATGCTATTCATGGGCATTCAATCCTCCATGGCGTACATCGTATTTGGCTGGCTGCCTACGCTGCTGGTTGATCGCGGCTATAACGAGGCCGATGCGGGCTGGACCATGGCAGTGTCTATTATGTGCCAGCTTGCCTCCGCCCTGGGCGCCCCTTGGCTTGCCCGCATGGGGCGTAACCAACGCCCCGCGCTAATACTTGTGCTACTTAGCACCGCCATTGGATTGTGGATGCTGCTTATCGCGCCACTAGCATGGCAATGGTTCGGTGCCGCACTACTTGGTGTCGGCCAAGGAGGCAGCTTTAGCCTGGCGCTAAGCCTGTTAGTATTACGCACGGCCAACTCGCGCCTTGCCGGTCAGCTTTCTGGGCTCGTCCAGGGTGGTGGTTATACGTTGGCCGCTCTCGGTCCGTTTGGTGTGGGGGTTATGCTGCAATCAGGCGCCAACACGTCACAAATCGCTTGGTTATTGATCGCCCTGATCACGGTATGCTGTGGCTTTGCCCTGCTCGCAGGCCGCAATCATCGCTTAGACGATCGTAGCGGCGAACTTTTAGTAGTTGTAACGCGCCCACGTTCTGATTAGCAGCTTTCGCACAAAAACCAGGAGATGGCGATGATTTCCTACTCCCCTTTAGCCGACAGCGTTCCCACCCAAGAGCGCATATTAGTCATCTACACGGGTGGAACCATTGGTATGCAACAGCATGCTGAGGGGCTTGCGCCTAGCGGTGATTTTGCCATTCGCATGGAGAGGGCTCTTAAACAGCTAACGCCTGCCCAACAACAATCACTTCCCTCTTATGAGGTCGTCAGCTATACCACGCTGATTGACTCTAGTGCGGCTACACCGCTCACCTGGCAACAGCTCGCTGGCGATATTAACGACCAGCTAACGACCTACGCCGGTTTTGTGATTATTCACGGCACCGATACGCTCAGCTGGACCGCGGCTAGCCTTGCCTATCAACTCCAGGGATTAGATCGACCAGTCGTCATAACGGGCTCAATGCTGCCATTGGAATCGCCCGGAAGCGATGCTTTGGACAATTTGCACGGCGCGCTGCAGTTTGCCGCCAAGCCCGCGCTCCAAGAAGTGGCTATTTACTTTGCAGGGCAATTACTGCGTGGCGCCCGCGCCATCAAACAGCACTGCGAAGCAGCCAACGTGTTCACCAGTCCCAACTACCCACTGCTCGGGGAGCGAGTAGGCGACGATTATATTTATTACCCGAGCCGCGGGCTTGGCCTCCAGCAGCGTGGCGCGCCGCGTTTCGAGCTCCCCGACTACCGACTAGTCAATCAAGGAGAGATCGTTCGCATCGCTCTTTGGCCAGGCATGTCGGCCTGGCAGTTAAGCGCCTGGCTGAGTGACCCACGGGTTAAAGGAGCGTTACTACAACTCTGGGGCGCCGGTAACCTGCCCGACGACCCAAGCTTACTGGACGTACTCGCCAAGGCCAGCGGGGAAGGCAAATTACTCGCCGCCATCAGCCAGTGCCCACAGGGCAGTGTCCACCTGGGCGCTTATGCCGCGGGGCATGGCCTTAGCGATGCAGGCGTTCTAGCAGGCGATGATATGACGCCCGAAGCGGCTTTCACCAAGCTGGCCCATCTACTGGCACAACCACTCACGTTAGAAGACCAGCGTCAGCGCTTTTTAACGCCACTAATCGGTGAACGTTAGTCAATCAAAGCAGTTGAAGGGTGGCGCAGACTGAGAATCAAGCTATGTTGTAGGGAGCATTCTAACCGTCTGAAGGAGCAACAGATTATGGAAAAACCGGTGCACCATTTCAGTGAACTATTCGAGCAATTGGGCTTGGCATCTGACGCTGATTCAATTGAACGCTTTATCCAGCGCAATGCTCCACTGCCAGAAACAATGCCATTGGCTGACGCCCCCTGCTGGAACGAGGGCCAAGCAGAATTTTTAAAAGAAGCCGTGGATGAGGATGCCGACTGGGCAGAGGTTGTTGATCACCTTGACGCCTCAATGCATAAGCGCCAATAAGGTCACCGACTCAATAAACGTTGCGCGCCGCCTCTACGCGGCGCCTGAACCACGCGCCTATCAATAACAACAGTGCCAGCGCTATTAATGGAAGCAACACATCAAATTGCAACGCATTCTCCTCCTCAATTGCCTCCAAAGCGCCATAAATCGCACTACTGTAAACACCCCATTTCACCGCTAAACCAAGCGTTGCTGCCAACAAATACGTCTTCAGGGAAATACTACGTAAACCTGCCGCAAAATTGATAACCGAGTGAGGAAAGCCAGGCAGTATCCGCAGAGCACACTGGGTCATTAAGTCGCTACGCTGCTCAAGCATCTTCATAACCTTCAGCGTTAAACCGCTTGGGTTCCAGTTTTTTCCAGCGCGCGCAGCTATTTGATACGCTCCCAACGCACCTGCCACGCTGCTGAGTGTCAACATTACAGTAGCCACTAGCGGTGGGTAAAAGGGGGCAATTAACCACAGCCCAATACTGCCGGGTAATCCAATGGCTAACGTAACAGCCATAATCACCATCACCCCTATAATAACAACAGGATAATGCGATGCTTGGGAAGCCCACTGCTTCACCGCCATCAAATCCGGCGAATACCAAAGCCAGACATAAGCCAACATGGCAAAACATGTAAACCCTAACGCCCAACGCCAAGGGTGTCTTGGCGGGCTATTCATACAAACCTATTATTCATTCAAACGCGCCTCTACACGTTCCAGAATTTGTCGGCTGACTTTGCCGACTAGCGGCTTCGCCGCTTTGTTAACGGCTTTTTCCATCAGACGATTGCGGATCTCATAAGTGAGCGTCAACGCCACCTCAGTGCCTTCGGGAACCTCGCGAAGGCGATAACGACCCTGGTTTTTTACGCCATCCAATGATTCCCAGGCAAGCATATAGGGTGGCTGTATCTCGGTGACCATGACATCAAACGCCCAATCCATGCCCACTGCACGGACGTGCCAGCGATAACGGTTATCGCCCAACGTTTCAATCGAGCGAATCAAATCCGAGTAATCGGCAAAATCCTCGACGCGACGCAATAGTTCAAAAACGCGTTCGGGCGGCGCATTAATGATTTCACTATGTTCAATCGTTGCCATTGGTTTACCTCTAACAGCATGGAGGGATAGCGTAGCATGTTGATATTAATGCTGCCCGCCTACGCACTTTTTACCTCAACACGGTACTCCATTGGGCGCTAAAACTAGTCAGATTAGCGGCTATTGCGTAAACTGCCGCCCTTCCGGACCGGACCCCGGAACGCCGCGCCAGCTAAACGCTGCTCGCGATTAATAAATTCTCCGACAAAGAGTGTTTTCTCATGTCATTACTACCCCCATTGGCTGCTGACACAGCAACCACGACCGTTGTTATCTATTCCGGTGGAATGGACTCTTTTACCGTGCTTCACCGCGCGCTGCGGGAAGGGCTTAACGTACATGCGCTTTCGTTTAACTATGGTCAGCGGCATGCCCGCGAACTCGATACTGCACGTCAAGTATGCGCTTCACTGGAGCTGCCCCACCAGGTGGTCGATATTCGTGCGATACACGGGTTAATTTATAATTCAGCGCTCACCGACCCAGACCAGACAATGCCCCAGGGTGATTATGGCGCGGACAACTTACGCGCTACCGTGGTGCCTAATCGTAATATGATTCTGCTCTCCCTGGCGATCGCTAAAGCCGTCAACATTGGCGCAGAGCGAGTCGATTACGGCGCTCATGGCGGCGACCACGTTCTCTACCCCGACTGTCGCCCCGAATTTGTTGAGGCGATGAATCATGTAGCAGGCATTGCCAACTTCGAACCCGTGGAGCTACACGCTCCCTATCTCACTGCAAGTAAGGCCGATATCCTGCGCGATGGCCTGGCCATGGGTTTGGATTATCGCCATACCTGGACGTGCTATGAAGGCCGCGAGCTTGCCTGCGGCGTGTGCGGTAGCTGCCGCGAACGACTGGCCGCCTTTGCCGCCAACGGTGTCACCGATCCATTGACTTACAGCGTAGACAGCGCAGTAGGTCAGCACTGATGTATCAGGTCAAAGAAGCGTTTTATACCCTGCAAGGGGAAGGTGCCCAAGCTGGCAGAGCGAGCGTTTTTTGTCGGTTTAGCGGCTGCAACCTGTGGTCGGGCCGCGAGGTTGACCGGTCAACGGCTAAATGTACCTTTTGCGATACGGATTTTATCGGCACTAACGGCATCAATGGCGGCAAATTTGCCACCGCCACGACCCTGGCCGAGCATATTGCTGCGCTCTGGCCCAGCCATAACGACAATGCGACGCCCTATGTGGTGTTTACCGGCGGTGAGCCTTTGCTGCAGCTTGACGCAGCGTTGATTGCCACTTTACATAGCCATGGGTTTGAGGTGGCTGTCGAAACCAACGGTACATTGAAGCCGCCCCCTGGCATTGACTGGCTCTGTGTAAGCCCCAAGGGTAGCAATCCGCTGGCGGTTACCCGAGGCGACGAATTAAAGCTCGTTTACCCTCAGGCAGACGCTCCCCCAGAGCAGTTTTCACGCCTGGGGTTTCGCCACTTTTTTCTACAGCCGATGGATCTTGCCCCTCTCGACCAGGCTAAGAGCACTGTCGCTGAAGCGACCGCTTACTGTATGGCTAACCCCCAGTGGCGTTTGTCGCTGCAAATGCACAAATTAGCAGGTTTTGATTAATGTCCTTATTTGTTCAACAACTGACCCATATTGATGTCTCCCTCTGGTGTCCCCAGCGCGGCTTAGTCGGCTGTAGCTGGCAGGTAGACGCAGTGCTCGATGGCGAGCTGGGTGAAGACGGTATGCTGTTCGACTTTGGTGAAGTCAAGCCATGGATCAAACGCACGCTCGACAGCGGACTCGACCACACACTACTGGTACCGACTCAAGCACCTGGGGTCACGGTGACGGAGTGCCCTGAAGGCATCTGCATACGTACCACCACCCCCTACACCATGGAAGTGCGCGGGCCGAAAGAGGCCTTTAGTTTACTGCCCTGGCAGGCTATTGATACTGACACGGTCGCCGAGCATTTAAGCCACCAGCTCACAGAACAGCGCCCAGAGAATGTCCACCAAGTGACCCTGACGCTTAGCGATGAGGCCATTGATGGCGCTGCCTATGGTTATACGCATGGCCTTAAGCGCCACCTAGGCAACTGCCAGCGTATCGCTCACGGCCACCGTTCGCGGCTACATATCTTTCAACAGGGGGTGCGGCAACCAAAGCTTGAACAACAGTGGGCTAAGTGGCTGGAAAATCGCTACCTCCTCGAGGAAGCGGATATCACCAAACGCGATAACGATTTCCTTACTTGCGGCTACAGGGCCGCCCAAGGTGATTTCGCCATTACGTTGCCACAGTCGCTATGCGCAGTCCTCCCCGGCCCCACCACGGTAGAAAATATCGCCGCCTGGCTGGCAAAAGAAGTGGCCTTACAAAGCGGCGTAATCACGCGCATACAAGCGTTTGAGGGTATCAACAAGGGTGCGATCGCGATGTCTTCACCCGGTGCTATACAAAGTGCTATACCCAGTGCTTTATCAAGTGCTATGCCATGAGTGAAGGATGTCGTGCTGGGTGTGGCGCCTGCTGCATCGCGCCCTCAATAACGTCAGCCATCCCCGGCATGCCTGAGGGCAAGCCGGCGGGCGTTCGCTGCGTGCAGTTAGATGAGCACAATCTATGCCGCCTATTTGGCGACCCAAGTCGTCCTAGGGTTTGCGAGCGTTTTAACTTTGACGCTAGCGTATGCGGCAAGCACCGGGAAGAGGCACTCGCCACCTTAACTTGGCTGGAACAGGACACACGATAAACAGCGCCCTGCTTTAGCTTATCAACCTTCAGCGCCTACCGGCCGCGGCAAACGGCGATCCAACAAGCTAATCCAGCGTGTCAGTACCGGCGCATCACTGTGGCTGACTTCACTCAACAACTGCCTAAAGCTCTCTTTAGCCTGCTGGTCGTTGGGCTCAATGCGCGTCAGCCATAGCTCAAGAGCCGCTAACTCTTGATGGCGATTGCCGTGTTCCCGGGCCTGATTAATCGCCATTTCAGCCAGCGCTTTGACTTCATTGGCGGGATGCCCCAACAGGTCACGTACCTTGGCTAGTTGAGTGGCTAATTCAGGCAGAAACAGCGTAGTACGCTCTCGGGCAATCACCAGGCACTGGTCAAGGTAATCCTCTGCGGCATTTAACTCGCCCAGCTCAATACAGGCATCGGAGTACCACAGTACCGGCCGCTGATAGCGGTCGCGCCCATTCAGCTCCGCCATTTGATCTAGGCTATCGCGCAACTGAGCCAACCCGGAGGCATCACCTGCCAGAGCTCGTTGCCAGCCGAGGATGCACTGGCTAGAAATTTGCCACAGCTGTAAATCGGGCGTTCCCGTCATTGCCGCCGCTCGTTCGGCATGGCGAGCAGCCAAGTGGACGTGGCCTAGCTGACGATAGAGCGCAGCGGCAAAGAGAAGTGCCAGCGCCAAGGTACCGGGGTGAGCAATCTTCTCCGCCAGCCGAATCGCCGCCGACACCTGGCGCTCTGCACGCTGATAATCACCCCGCAGGCACAGCGCCCAGCCCTGGAAACAGGCGGCTGAGACTTGCGGGTGATCAGAGAATGGCAGCCATTCGATCATCATCTGCGCATTGAGCGGATCGATTTCATCCAGGTGGTCGTGGGCCTGCTGAATACGACCGGCCCAATACTCGCAGTTGGCTCGGGCATAATCGGCCAAACGACGATAACGAGGATCTTCAAGACGCGCGGCGATATCAGCGAGAGTTGAAGCCAGTGCAAAAGCATCCGCATGGGCATAGCGCTGGCTACGCCCCACCCAAAGCCCCCATTTGACCAGGAATATCTGTTCGAGATCTTCAGGGTCTTCCAGACTATCGGCACCCGATTCGCGCAGCAGCTCCCGCGCACGCACAAAGCTTTCATGAGCGGTTGGCGAACCGTGGCCTTCTAACGAGAACGCCGCCTGACCGCGCACGGTGAGTAAACTCACCTCACGCTCAATCTCATGTTCAACATGGCGCAGGCTCGCCAAACCGAAATCGGCCATACGTAGCGCGGTTCGGTTAGCGCTGACTTTTAGCGCCTCCCGTGCAGCTAGCTCAAAATAGCGAGCGCCACGGGCGTAGTGGCCGCTGCGGCGCAAATGGGTGGCAAAATCACCGGGGTGACGACTAATCCATACCGGGAAGCGCTCCTCAATTAAAGTCACTACCTGCTGGTGCAGTTTAACCCGTACATCTCGAGGGCAAGAAAGATAAGCAGCTTCTTGCAGCAACTGATGGCTAAACTGGTACTCGTGCTCACCGCTCTCCTTATCGACCAGCTCAACAATCTCCAAAGCGCGCATATGTTCGAGCGCTTGGTTCAGCCGCCCTTTTTCCCAGCCACTGCACTCCTGTAGGAAATCCAACCGGAAACGCTTACCTAACACCGCTGCCACATGGGCAATTTCTCGATCGCTTTCCAGTTGATCAATACGGCTGGCCAATAAACCCAGTAACCCTTTGGGGAGTTCGTCGAACTGGACACTGCGTCCTTCGCGACGATCCATATCCAAGCGGCGACAAATCTCCTGCATATAGAGTGGCACGCCATCGCAGCGCTCAATAATCTGGTTGCGTAGCCGTGGGCTCAAATGAATGCGGTAGCGCCGTGACAGCTGTGACAATAGCCGGGAAGACTGCAGAGGATCCAGATTTCCCAAACTAATTTGCTGATCCCAGTGCAGCTTCACCGGCAACAGTTCGCGACCATGGTGGCTCGCCACCAGCATAAAGGCGGTATTGATCGGCAAGCGTGCCTGTAGCCCAGCGAGCACTTTGAAGGAAGGCTCATCCAGCCACTGCAGATCGTCGACCATTAGCACCAGGGTATGGGTGGTCGCTTGTCGCTCGATTAAGCGGTGCAGTAGCATCACCACCAGTTCAACGGCTTCACCGCTTTGGGCAAGCTGGGTGCTCTCCTGAACTTCGTGCACCCCCAGTGCCTCTTCCAACAGCTGCTGGCGCTCGGGTGTAAGCTGAGCCAACTCAAGCGTTTCCTGCAGCGCGTGAATCGCCTCAACGGTGAGCGGTTGCTTGAGATACCAACCCACCAGCGTGCGGGCAACGCCGTAGGGATCTAGCACCGATAGCCGCGTGGTGGGCTGCCAGCAAATAGCCGCATCGCGACTAAGTTCTAATTGGCGAAAACCGACCATCAGCGCCGATTTCCCCATACCTGACGCCCCGCGGACTAAAACGCTCTGACGCAAACCAATACCTGCCCGCGCCAGCGCATCGCGCAAGGTGCGCAGCGAGGTTTCACGCCCGACCAAACTGGGTGGCAGCGCATCGCGGCCGCCCTCGTTCTGGCCCAGCACCAAGGCACGTAAACGTACGCGACCGTCGCTGGCCACCAAGCGCGACACCAGCCGTGGCTGAAGATCAAGCGCTGGCGGCATGTGCTGGCTGGCCTCTTGCGAGATAACCAGTTCACTGCCTTCAGCCGCGCTCATTAATTCCAAAGAAGTTTGGGTAACTTGCCCAAGGGGATCCGCCAATTGCCGCTCAGGCAGGTAGACAACTCGCCCGCTATGCAAACCAGCCGCCAGCTCAAATTGCGGCACGTCGTCTTCGCCAGTCCAGTGACGGGCGCTTTCTTGGGGAAGTGCCTGACGGCAGTGCTCATAGAGCGCCACTAACTCAGCCAACTGGTGAGCAGGCCCATGGGTACCGAAACACGCCAATCCCAGGCCGCCAGTGGCGCCAGGCAACCAGAAGCCGCCCAGGTGATGGCACTGCTGCTCTAACCAGCGCAGCAGCTCTAACTGCAGAGTCAGGCAGTGCCGGGTCGCGGCTCGGTCTTGCCACTCCCCTTTCAAGCGCAACCTGATAGCCATCACAGACAGCTGGCGCAGCTCAATTTCATCTTCACGCAGTGGCTTGCTGTCCGCCGCCAGCGCGCGAGAAAAAGCACCCTGTGGGCTCATCATGCGGGGGTCGTGGTGACCATCAGACCAATAGCTCGCTAGCTGCAAAAAACTCGGTTCAGGCTGCTGGCCTGACAGCGCCAGTAACTGCAAGTAGCTATTATACTGTTCATGAGCAGCGGCCATTTGATTTTGCTCAGCCAACTGGCGCACCAAACGCTCATGAAACGGGCCATAGCCCGAAAAGCGACTGACCAAGGTTTCCAGGATCAAGTCGGGCACATCGGTGTGGGCGTCAAGCACCTGTTCAGCAAAACGAATAACGCGTTGGCGCCACTCATTACGCACTTGGACTAACCAGCGCTGGAATTCACTACAGCTTGCCAATTGAAGCTCTTCAATCAAGTCACCTTGGTAGCAAGTCATCAGTGCTTCTAAGGTGTCTAAATCGCGTGGCCCTTCAAGCAACTGCTGCAGCGTGTGCAGGTCGACTTTCCAATGGGCAGGAAGTTGGAAGGCAATCGTTTGCCGGGAGACGCTCAACACTTGATCTGCGCTCTCACCTAGTGACTGGCGCAAACAGTGCAGCGCGTGACGGAGGTTGGTTCTGCCGGAAGATAACCCTTGGTCGGGCCACAACAACTCGGCCAGCGCAGCCCGGTTAACCGGCTGACGATGCAGCAGCAGATAAACGAGCAGCGCTTTCACTTTGTCGTAGCTGAAGTGGGTTAATACGTCTTCGCCCTGGGTAAGCGAAAAGTGGCCAAAGAGCGTTAACTGATCTGTTTCACGAGCATCGCGCATGATAATCATCCTGCCGGGCTAAGCGGCTTAAGCTGGCACACCGCTATGAAAACGAAAAGCCGTATCGGGCGAAGTAATCAGCTCCGCTTCACGCGCTACAAAAAAAGCGATCCGCTCATCGATTGATTCCGATGTCTGCTGGCGAGCAAGTAGCAGGTAGTCCTCAAAATGACGGCCTTCTGACTTCACCAGGGTGCGATAAAACCTGGCAAGCTCTTCATCTAAATAAGGAATTAAACAAGCGAATCGTTCACAGCTACGTGCCTCGATAAGGGCACCAATGATTAATACATCAATTAGCCGTTCGGGATCGTTGCTGCGCAGATGTCGTCTGAGGCCTTCCGCGTAACGTGAAGCGGTTAGGTGCTGGTAAGCCACTCCGCGTGCCTCCATGAGCGCAACCACCTGTTCAAAATGCAGCAGTTCTTCCCGAGCTAATTGGGACATTTTGCTTAACAAAAGGGGCTGATCAACGTAGCGATAGAGTAAACTCATGGCGGTAGAAGCGGCTTTTTTTTCACACTGCGCATGGTCAATCAGCAGCGTTTCTGGATTTTCGAGCGCCCACCGCAGCCACGCGTCAGGCGTTGCACAGGCCAAAAACTGGTGCAAACTTTCCGGCAATAGATCATCCGCTTTCACCGCGTGATCAGCCGTTTGCAAAGCACTCGTTTGCACAGCGGGCTGTGACATACCAGGTTGTATCAACATAATACCATCACCAAGCTTGTATCTCATTATTGTACAACATATAAGCGCGCAAGGCGCTCATAGTTCCCTGTTGAATTCCATTCTTCTTGATCTAAATCGACAATTACTAATGTAGATGCGCGTTTAAAAATGCTCCACACACTTTTAATCAACATGCCTACGTAAGTACCACAACAGTAAAAAGGGCTTTAAGGTTATAAAGCGAAGCGTATGGTAACGCGCTGTAACGACAATCACACCCGCACAGCCAGCAGTTGGCTATGAAATGGGAGAAAAATTTCCCTCACTTAAGCCAATTGGTTAATAAAAAGCGCTTTTTTGATCCGTTGAAATTGTGGCATCAACATAAAGTACAACAGCCGTCTCTGCTTGCCAGCTTAACATTGTCGACAGTTTGCCGTAGAATCTCAGCCAACCAACCACACGCTGTTTGTCAAGCGTATGTCACATGTGACCGGCCCCACTTTACAACAACTGCGCGGCCAACACCGTGCAACGTGCAGGCCGTCACCATAAAGTAAATGAAACGTGAATGAGAGGGCCCCAACGTGCTTGAAGCTTACCGCCAACATGTCGATGAACGTGCCGCTGAGGGCGTCCCGCCCAAACCCTTAACCGCCGAACAAGTAGCCTCACTGGTTGAGCTACTGAAAACGCCACCGGCCGGTGAGGAGGAGTTTATCCTCGATTTAATCACCAACCGCGTCCCGCCGGGCGTTGACGAGGCCGCTTATGTTAAAGCAGGCTTTCTCACCGCCATTGCGAAAGGTGAAGCAAGCTCCCCGCTGATCGACAAGATTCACGCCGTTAAGCTGCTGGGCACCATGCAGGGTGGCTACAACATCGTATCGATGGTGGAGCTACTCGATAACGAGGAGCTTGCCCGTGAAGCAGGCGAACAACTCAAGCACACACTGCTGATGTTCGACGCCTTCCACGATGTGGAAAGCCGTGCCAAAAACGGCAACAGCGTCGCTAAAGAAGTGATTCAATCCTGGGCAGACGCTGAGTGGTTCCTGTCTAAACCCGCACTGGCTGAAAAAATCACCCTTAGCGTGTTTAAGGTCCCTGGCGAAACCAATACTGACGACCTTTCTCCTGCGCCGGATGCCTGGTCTCGCCCGGATATTCCGCTGCACGCCAATGCCATGCTTAAAAACGAGCGTGACGGCATTGAGCCTGTCGCCCCTGGCACCACAGGCCCGCTCAAACAGATTGAAGATGTTAAAGCCAAAGGTTTTCCGGTCGTATACGTAGGCGACGTTGTTGGCACCGGTTCATCGCGTAAGTCAGCCACCAACTCTGTCCTGTGGTTCTTCGGCGACGATATCCCTTACGCTCCCAACAAGCGTGCTGGCGGCTTCTGTTTTGGCAGCAAAATTGCCCCTATCTTCTTTAATACTATGGAAGATTCAGGCGCCCTGCCGGTTGAGATGGACGTCACTAACCTGAACATGGGCGATGTCATCGATGTTTACCCTTACGCAGGTAAAGTGTGCAAACACGATAGCGATGATGTACTCACCACCTTCGAGCTTAAAACACAGCTGATTCTGGATGAAGTACGCGCTGGCGGCCGTATTCCCCTGATCATTGGCCGTGGCCTGACCGGTAAAGCGCGTGAGTCGCTGGGCCTACCCACTTCAGACGTTTTCCGCCTACCTGATCAGCCCAAAGATACCGGTAAAGGCTTTACTTTAGCGCAGAAAATGGTCGGTAAAGCGTGTGGCTTGGACGGCGTGCGTCCCGGCATGTACTGCGAGCCCAAGATGACCACCGTTGGCTCACAAGACACCACAGGGCCAATGACTCGTGATGAGCTGAAAGACCTTGCCTGCCTGGGCTTTCAGGCCGACCTGGTCATGCAGTCGTTCTGCCATACCGCCGCTTATCCGAAGCCGGTTGATGTGGATACCCACCATACCCTGCCTGACTTCATCATGAACCGTGGCGGCGTTTCGCTGCGCCCTGGCGACGGCATTATTCACAGCTGGCTGAACCGTATGCTGCTCCCCGATACAGTGGGCACCGGCGGCGACTCGCACACCCGTTTCCCGCTTGGCATCTCGTTCCCAGCCGGTTCGGGCCTAGTCGCGTTTGCCGCTGCCACCGGCGTCATGCCGCTGGACATGCCGGAATCGGTACTGGTTCGCTTTAAAGGCAAGCGCCAGCCTGGCGTAACCCTGCGCGACCTGGTTCACGCTATTCCGCTCTACGCCATCAAGCAAGGCTTGCTGACCGTTGATAAATCCAACAAGAAAAACGCCTTCTCCGGGCGCGTGTTGGAAATTGAAGGTCTGGAAGATCTGACCGTAGAGCAAGCCTTTGAACTTTCTGATGCGTCCGCCGAGCGCTCTGCTGCTGGCTGTACTATTACCCTGTCAGAAGAGAGCGTTACCGAGTATCTGAAGTCCAACATCACGCTGCTGAAGTGGATGATGGGCAACGGTTACGGCGACGAGCGCACCATCAGCCGTCGTATTGAAGGCATGGAAGCGTGGCTGGCCAACCCTAGCCTGATGCGTGCCGACCAAGACGCCGAGTACACCGAAGTTATCGAAATTGATCTGGCTGAAATTAAAGAGCCGGTTCTGTGTGCGCCGAATGACCCGGACGATGCGCGCCTGCTGTCTGAAGTGGCAGGCCAGAAAATCGACGAAGTCTTTATCGGCTCATGCATGACCAACATCGGCCACTTCCGGGCTGCTGGCAAACTGCTTGAAAAGCAGCCTGCTGGCAGCTTAAAAACCCGCCTGTGGCTGGCACCACCGACGAAAATGGATCAGCACCAGCTGACTGAAGAAGGCTACTACGGTATTTACGGCCGTGCCGGTGCCCGTATGGAGATGCCGGGTTGTTCACTGTGTATGGGTAACCAGGCCCGCGTTGCCGCTAAGAGCACCGTGGTGTCTACGTCTACACGTAACTTCCCGAACCGTTTGGGTGATGGTGCCAATGTGTACCTCGCCTCGGCGGAACTGGCGGCCGTTGCCGCAGTAGAAGGACGCCTACCCAGCGTTGAAGAGTATCAACGCTATATGGGTGAGTTTGACGCTATGGCGGGCGAGATTTATCGTTACATGAACTTTCACGAGATTGAGGAGTATCAAAAGATCGCCTCAAACGTGATTCCGGTCGCTCAAGAAGCCTAACGTTCGTTAAGTGCTTGAGATAGACCGCCCCATCGCCGATGCTCGCAACATCGCAGACGATGTGACAAATTGCATTTTCTGAGTCGATGACCGAACGCCCCGCCACTGTCTTTACAGGGCGGGGCGTTTTTTTGCACGATTCGGTTAGCTGCCTATGCTAGTACTAGCCTTTCATAACAGGAGCCTATGATGACGAATTCAATTGATATAGTGACGCCCGATCTCTGCGATGCACACCCAGATGTGGCAGTGCTTGACCCGCTGTTTGTCAATTTTGGTGGGCTTGAAGCCTTCTACGGACCCATTCGTACAATAAAGTGCTTTGAAGATAACTCCATGGTTAAACAAGCCGTCGCCGAGCCGGGTAACGGCGCTGTCCTGGTGGTGGATGCCGGTGGCTCGCACCGCTGCGCCATGTTGGGCGATATGCTCGCCGAGCAGGCAGTCGCCAACGGCTGGTCAGGCGTTGTCATGTACGGCTGCGTACGCGATGTGGATATACTTGCCGCCCTACCCATTGGCGTTCAGGCATTGGGTAGCCACCCGCGCAAAAGTGAAAAACGCGGCGAAGGACAGCGTGACATCGACGTTACCTTTGCCGGTGTCACCCTGCGGCCTGGCCAGTGGCTATATGCCGATAACAACGGCATTATTGTTGCAGAGCATGAGTTGCCCCTTGCTTAATAACGGCTGTGTATTAACCAAGCTTGTTTTAAATAGAGCCCCTTGCCAGGTGTGGCGGTTACTGCCACCCTGGTGGTTCATTCTTACCGTTTAATGACGATGCAGCCTTTGACCTACCTTGGCTCAGCCTTACTGCGTACCTTACGCGATCATCTTCGCCCACTGATCGCCTACCACCTGTTTTTTACCCTGCTCGCCTCAGCCTTGCTGCTGCCAGCGATCACCTGGGTGACGCGTGGGCTGCTAGCCCAACTTAACCGCACCGTGGTCACCAACGACGAGTTGATTGGGCTACTCTTCAGCCCGCTGGGACTGCTCGGAATGCTGGTAGGGCTTGGCTTCACTTTTGTGATTATTTATTGGCAGCAGGCGGGCATGCTGCAGGTAGCCGTCAGACCCCGCGACAATCACTATCGGCTAGCCCTTGAAGCACTCTGGCTGAGTACCCGACGACTGCCTGCTTTGGCAGGCCTGGTCATACTCCAAGTAGGCACTCACTTATTACTGCTGGCACCCTTTATGGCCGGGCTCGCATGGGTTTACGATGTCTGGCTAAGCGGTATAGACCCCTACTATCTACAGCGCGTGCGCCCACCTGCCCTGTGGTATTTCATTGCCTGCGCACTGCCGCTGATTGTCGCTTGGGCATGGGCTGCGTCATGGCTCTACCTACGCTGGCTATTGGCGCTGCCCCTAGTGGCACTGGAACACTGCAGCCCGTGGCAGGCACTTAAGCGCAGCGTCAACCTAACCCGTGGCTGGCGCCGCTCTATTGGCGCTGCGGTATTGCTGCTTTTGGTGCTGATCGTTAGCCTGCCGCTGTTGGTGACACTGCTGTTTGACCGGCTATTTACGCCGTTACTGTGGTGGCTACCCGAATATAATGCCGTGCTTATCCCGGCGATGCTCGCCTACTTACTCGGCTATGTACTGGTCACCCTGGCCATTACGTTTATCGGTATTGCCGCCAATGCGCTGCTTTCCGCCTGCCTGTATATGCAGTTGGCTCACCGCGAACCCCGTCCAGCAGCCCCTCCTGAAGACATTAACGCAGGCAAATTGGCCTGGGCGGTTGAACTCAGCGTGCTGATTTTTGCCGGCCTTCAAGCGTGGTGGATCCTGAATAGCTTTGAGATACGCGATAACGTCGCGGTGATTGCCCACCGCGGCAGCTCTATGGTCGCGCCTGAAAACACCCTAGCCGCGTTAGAGCAGTCACTGATTGATGGCGCTGACTATATCGAAATCGACGTACGTTTGAGCAGTGACCAGCAGGTAATGCTCTACCACGACCGCAGTATGGCGCGGCTAACCGGCGATAGCCGTGAGTTTGGTGAACTGACCAGAGAGCAGCTTAGTCAATTCGATGTGGGCAGTTGGTTTGGTGATGCTTTTCAAGGCGAGAATATTCCCGGCTTGGACGAAGCACTCGAAAGGGTTCGTGGCAAAGCAGGGTTAATGATTGATATCAAGCCTCTACCAGGTCAAGAACAGGCGTTAGCCGATGCCGTTATTGAGGCCTTACATGCAGAGAGCGACGTGCGCTATCGCTGCTGGGCGACCCAACAAAGCGCATTCGACGGCTATACAGCGTGCGGTTTCCCCCATGCGCTCTTAGACATGCGTATGGCAACCATGTCACCTTCATTAGTTAAGCATATCAAAACCCAAGCACCGGAACTCCGCGTGACCTTGCTGGCCCAGCTGATACTGCCTGGCACACTGAACCGGCGTGACTTTGATGCACTGGGGCTGCGTCATAACCGCATCACGGAAGGAGAAGTTCGTTTAGCGCGTCTATATGGCTATGAAATACATGCCTGGACTGTCAATGATCGAGCGCGAATGTCGACGCTGATTGATCTGGGTGTCGATGCGATCATTACCGACTACCCAGATCGTTTAAGCGAACTCATTCAAGACCGGCGCGAATTGAGCGACGGGGCGCTGATGTTGGTGAAGTTGCGCAATTGGCTTCGCCAATAGGCGCTTACTTAATCACCCATTACCACACCTTCGCGACGGGGGTCAGCGCCACCAAACAGGGTGCCATCGCTAAGGCGCATAATGGCCTGGAGACCGCTGGTGAGTTCGCGCTCGCTGACCGTATGGCCGCGTTCGCGCAGTGACTCGATAGTCGCCTCAGGGAAACGTCCCTCCTCCACATAGACATCCCCGCCGAGCGTAATAGCATGGGGAAGGTTGAGCGCTTCCTGCGCACTCAAGCCCCAGTCACGCATGGCCACTAAAGTACGGGCGGTATAATGAATAATGGCAGCACCGCCTGGAGAACCAAGACTTGCCACCAACTCACCGCTGTCCTGATTGAATACCAGGGTCGGACTCATGCTCGAACGCGGACGTTTACCGGGCTCGACTCGGTTTGCCACCGGTTCGCCATCAACCTCGGGTACAAATGAAAAGTCGGTGAGTTCGTTATTAAGCAGGAAACCACCGGTTAGCCCCGTGCCGCCATCAGACATGATCCGCGAGCCAAATGCCTGCTCGATGGTGGTAGTCATCGCCACCGCGTTACCCTCCTCATCGATAATGCTGATATGGCTGGTACCGTACTCAGGCTGTTCGGGCTGGCTTGCCCAGCTAACGCTTAGCTCGCCAGGATTACCGGGTTCAGCGCTATCGCCCATACTCATCTCGTCGATAAGTGCACTACGCTGTTCAAGATAATTGGGCGCCAGCATCAGAGACCAGTCACCACCCGGTGCCTCGACAAAGTCTGGGTCGGCAATGTAACGGCCACGATCCGCAAACGCTAAGCGCGAAGCTTCTAAAAACTGGTGCAGCCACCCGCTGCTGGAAACACCATCATCTAGCGGGGCTTCAAGTAGCGGCTGCTGATCAAGCATGCCCAAAATCTGCATGATGGTTAGATGACCCGACGAGGGCGGCGGGAAGCCACATACTTCCCACTGTTGCCAAGGCGTGCACAGCGGCTCGCGATCAAGCGCTTCATAGCCACTCATATCTTCCATCGATAAGCTGCCTGGGCGTTCAGGATGGTTCTGAACGCGCTCAACGATATCTTCGGCCACTGCTCCTTCATGCAGAGCGGCGCTGCCTTGTTCAGCGAGTTGGCGAAATACCGCTGCTAAGGCAGGGTTTTTGAGCATTTCGCCCGCGGCGATGGGCTCGCCTTCAGCATCGTAATAAAACTGGCTCGCCAGAGGGTCTTGGCGCAAGAATTCATCGCTTTCAAGGCTGGTGTGCAGCCGATTACTCACAGCAAAGCCCTCTTCCGCTAAGGTAATCGCTGGCTTAAACAGTTCCGCCCATTCCAGTTCACCATGCTCAGCGTGAGCCTTCTCAAGCATACGCAGCGTGCCCGGAACGCCCACGGAGAGACCACTAACCACGGCATCGTTAAACGCCAGTGGCTCACCATCCTGTAAAAATAGTTCGCCGTTAACGCCCTGGGGGGCCGTTTCACGTCCATCGTAGGCGCGAACCTCGTCGCCGTCGTAGTGCATCAAAAAAGCACCGCCGCCAATACCGCTTGATTGCGGCTCCACCAAATTCAGCACCATTTGTACCGCAATGGCCGCATCAATGGCATTGCCACCGGCTTTAAGGACTTGATAACCGGCATCGGTGGCTAACGGGTTGGCTGCGGCCACCGCGAACGACTCCGCCGCCCAACCTGGCTTCTCTTCGTAACCAGACTCGCTTTCAGGCGAAATGGAAGGAGTCTCATAGCTAAACCCCCAGCTATATAAAGGCGCCACCAGCAAAACAGGTAGCGCGAACTTAACTGACTTTGGGGACATCTCAGCGCTCTCCGCGACAAATTAAAAGACAACTCCAGAAAAACTACTCCAGAAAAACCACTCCGGAAAAACTACTCCGGAAAAACTACTCCAAAAGAGTAGCCTATAAAAACAACGACGCCCGGCACAATGGCCGGGCGGTAAATTAGTTAAAATAAATGTAACTATTCGATTGTTTGGCCTGCGAGCATAAACCAGGTTTCCAGTACCGCGTCGGGGTTGAGTGATACAGAGTCAATGCCCTGCTCCATCAACCACTTAGCCAGATCAGGATGGTCTGACGGCCCCTGCCCACAGATACCGACATATTTACCCTTCGCTTTGCACGCCTGAATTGCCATGGCAAGGAGCTTTTTAACCGCCCCATTACGCTCGTCAAACAGATGCGCCACGATACCCGAGTCACGATCCAATCCTAACGTTAGCTGGGTCAGGTCGTTTGAGCCGATGGAGAAACCGTCAAAATACTCCAGGAACTCATCGGCGAGCAAAGCGTTAGCCGGCAGCTCGCACATCATAATCACTTTCAAGCCTGTTGGGCCGCCGCGCTCCAGGCCGTTTGCAGCCAGTAGCTCTACCACCTCACGCGCTTCGTCGGTGGTGCGCACAAAAGGCACCATGATTTCGATATTCTCGAAACCCATCTCTTCACGCACCCTCTTCAGCGCGCGACACTCAAGCTCAAAGCAGGGTCGGAATGCCTCTGAAATGTAGCGTGATGCGCCCCGGAAACCCAACATGGGGTTCTCTTCACCCGGCTCATAGAGTTTACCGCCAATCAGGTTTTCGTATTCGTTTGACTTGAAGTCTGACAGCCGCACGATGACACGCTGGGGATAGAACGCCGCCGCCAATGTAGAGATGCCTTCAACCAGCTTATCGACATAGAAGCTGACCGGATCGCTATAGCCCGCGGTACGTAAATCGATCACCTGCTGCAAGTCCACTGGCAGCGTGCTGTACTCCAACAGCGCTTTGGGATGCACGCCGATCATGCGGTTAATGATAAATTCGAGACGCGCTAACCCCACGCCAGCGTGAGGCAAACTGGCAAAGCCAAAGGCGCGATCAGGGTTACCCACATTCATCATAATTTTGAAGGGAATTTCCGGCATTGCATCGACGCTGGAGACCTTGCAATCAAACTCCAACAGCCCCTCATAGACATTGCCAGTATCGCCTTCCGCGCAAGAGACCGTGACGTCGACCCCTTCTTTTAACTGGGTAGTGGCATCGCCACAGCCGACCACTGCGGGAATGCCAAGTTCACGGGCGATGATCGCCGCGTGGCAGGTTCGTCCGCCGCGATTGGTGACGATCGCGGAAGCCCGCTTCATGATTGGCTCCCAATCCGGGTCAGTCATATCAGTGACCAGGATATCGCCATCATGGATCTTATCCATATCGTCAGGGCTGAGTACGACTTTGACAGTACCTCGGCCGATGCGCTGACCAATTGCCCGGCCAGTAATTAACGTGCGGCCTTTTTCACGCAGTTGAAAGCGCTCGAGCTTGCCGCCCTCCTGCTGGGAGACCACCGTTTCAGGGCGCGCCTGAACGATGTAAAGCTCACCGTCATCACCGTCTAACGCCCACTCAATATCCATAGGCCGCTGGTAGTGCTGTTCAATGGTCATCGCTTGGCGAGCAAGATCCATCACTTGCTGATCATTAAGACAAAAACGACCCCGATCCTGGTGCGGCACATCGACGGTTTCCACCGATTTACCCGCGCTGGCGTCCTGACCGTAAACCATCTTGATTAGCTTGGAACCTAGGTTCCGGCGTAGCACCGCCGGGCGACCTGCTGCCAGGGTCGGTTTGTGCACGTAGAATTCATCGGGGTTGACGGCACCCTGCACCACGGTTTCACCCAAGCCCCAAGAGGCGGTGACGAAAACGGCCTCTTTAAAGCCGGATTCGGTGTCTAAAGTAAACATAACGCCAGCTGCGCCGGTCTCTGAGCGCACCATTTTCTGTATGCCTGCCGACAAGGCGACATTTTCGTGGGCGTAGCCGCGGTGCACACGATAAGAGATCGCACGGTCATTAAATAGCGAGGCGAAGACTTCATGCACCGCACGCTTGATATTCTCGAAGCCCTCAATATTGAGGAAGGTTTCCTGCTGGCCTGCGAAGGAGGCATCAGGCAGGTCTTCAGCGGTCGCTGAGCTGCGCACGGCCACTTTCAGTTGCGGGTGCTGTTGCTGCAACTGGCCGTAAGCATCACGCAGGGCTGCTTCAAAGCTAGGGGGGAGCGGCGTATCGATAATCCACTGGCGAATGGTGCGGCCCGCCTCAGCCAGTGCCTTAACATCGTCGACGTCAAGACGGGCCAGGGTGGTATTAATGCGTTGGTTTAAGCTTTCGTGGGAGAGAAATTCACGGTAAGCATGGGCGGTAGTCGCAAAGCCGCCGGGAACCGTTACGCCAGCACCGGACAGGTTGGAAATCATTTCACCCAGAGAGGCGTTTTTACCACCTACGCGTTCGACGTCCGCCATGCCCAACTGATCGAACCACAGAATGTACTCTTCCACGTAACCCCCTCTCTCATAGATATCGGCATGGCCACTGATATGGGCATTAATGCCGTAGGCCATGGATAATACACTGAGCTACCCTAGCACCGCGCCGATACATTCGCCATTGGTCTAATAGCGAAGAGAGTGGAGGATTTTTACAACAGCGGCGCTTTCTGGACTATTTATGTAGTCAGACGCCTTTGACGCCGTCCTGACAACCGATGACACGTTGTGCTGGCAAACGCCTCGGCACACAATAGGCGAATCACTCACCAGTGGATTGCGTTATGAAGCGTACGGCTTTTTTTATTTCAGATGGCACCGGGATTACGGCGGAAAGTCTAGGGCGAAGCTTGTTGGCCCAGTTCAGCGATGTTGAAATCGACATGCAGACCAAGCCCTATATTGACACGTTGGAAAAAGCTCAGGCGTTAGCCGCGATTATTGAGTCAACAGCTAGCCGCGACGGCCACCGCCCGATCATCATTGACACCATTGTGGATCAACAGATTCGCGACGTTATTCGTCAGGCATCCGGGTTTAAAGTCGATATATTTTCAACTTTCTTAGAACCCTTAGAGCAAGAGTTAGAGACGCACTCTTCCTACAGCGTTGGCCGCACTCACTCGATTGGCAGCGACGACGTCTATATGGATCGTATTCATTCCGTGCATTTTGCACTGGATAACGACGACGGTGCCCGCACCCACCAATATGATAAGGCCGATATCATCCTGGTTGGCGTTTCGCGCTGCGGTAAAACCCCTACCTCACTCTATCTGGCGTTACAGTTTGGCATTCGAGCGGCTAACTATCCGCTAACAGAAGATGATCTAGATGAAGACGGCATGCTCAAGCTACCCAAGGCGTTAGCACCCCATCGGCAAAAGCTGTTTGGCCTAACCATCGATGCGCGACGCTTATCGGCGATTCGCAACGAAAGACGCCCCAATAGCCGTTACAGCTCTATGGATAAGTGCCTGCAAGAAGTGGAACAGGCAGAGTCGCTCTACCGTACTATGCACATTCCGTTTATTGACGCAACGCGCTTCTCGGTAGAAGAAATTTCGACGCGGATGATTGCCGAAACGGGCTTAGCGAGGCGTTTCTCGCCCCGCTAAGCGTAAAAAATCACCACAAGCCCTCAGCGGATTACATACCTTTGGGGGCAAAAATTCCCGGTGCGTTGCGCCAGTACCCTTTGTAATCCATGCCAAAGCCAAACACGTAGCGGTCGGCAACTTCCAGGCTGCAATAGTCAGCTTTTAAACCGGGTACGGCTTTGCGGTTGTGCTGTTTATCTACCAGCACTGCCGTAGTGACACTGGCGGCCTGGGCTTCTTCGCAGTAAGCCAGAATCGCCGCCAGGGTCGCGCCCTCATCCAAAATATCGTCAACAATAACCACATGGCGACCGGCCATCGGCACTTCTGGGGAAACGCGCCAAAATAGCTCGCCGCCACGCAGCTCGTTGCGGTAGCGGGTGGCATGCAAATAATCCACTTCCAGCGGGAAGCCCAAGCGGGTCAGCAGGTGCCCGGTGGTAATCAAGCCGCCATTCATCACGCAGTAAAACACTGGCAGTTTATCGCCTAAATCTTGTGTGATCGCTTCCGCCATGCGGTCAAGCGCCCGCTCTACCTCTTGCTGTGAAATAAGGCAGTCGGCGTTATCCATCAATTCGCGCATCGAGTCCAACGACTCTAAGGCTTCTTTATCCAGCTTTGACATCTACCAACTCCACGCGGGTTAAAAGCTTCAGTTATTTGAGCAAGAGATCTATTCAGCGCTTGGCTTGGGCTTGTCCGCTAGCGCTTCCAACTTGGCGTGGGCACGCCGCCAACGGCCCAGCGCACTCAGTGCATCCAGGTCTGGTCGCGCACGGCCATAACGTAGCTTTGCGGGGCGTTTGGTATTGACCCCTTGGCATGCTTGCATGACATCAAGCGCGGCGGTACGGTCATTACACACCAGCAGCATATCGCAACCTGCTGCAAGTGCGGCCTGGGCACGCGCTTTGGGGTCTCCTGCTTCATGGGCGCCCGCCATACTTAGATCATCTGAAAAAATGCAGCCTTTGAAGCCTAGCGATTCCCGTAGCATGCCCAGCCAAGTGGGTGAAAACCCCGCTGGGCGCGTATCGAAAGCGCTATAAATAACGTGCGCAGGCATAACCCCATCCAGCCGTGAGGCTAACTGGGTAAAGGGCACAAGATCATGCTGTTTAATCACGTCTAGCGGGCGGTCATCGACCGGTAGCGCAACGTGGGAGTCCGCTGCAACGCCGCCATGACCCGGGAAATGCTTACCCACAGCGGCCATACCGGCATCGTGAAGCCCTTGAATAAAGGCACTGCCCAGTTGGGCCACGTGCAGAGGATCACTACTAAAACTACGGTCACCGATAACACTGGATAGGCCGCTCTCAACATCCAATACCGGAGCGAAGCTTAGATCCAGCCCGCAGGCGGCCATCTCCATCCCCAGCAGCCAACCAGCATCTTTGGCTAACGCCAGGCCATCTTCCGGGGTAGCGTGATAACATTCGCCGATACGCGCCATGGCAGGAAGACGTGTTAAGCCCTCCTTAATGCGCTGCACGCGACCGCCTTCCTGATCCACGGCAAGCAGTAAATCAGCCCGCACGCGGCGAATATCGCTACAAAGCTGGCGCACCTGATAGCCATTTTCGACATTGCGGGCAAATAAAATGACACCCCCTACCGTCGGTTCTAGCAACAAGCGTTTCTCTGCAGCCGTCAATTTTGGGCCTTCAAGGTCAAGCATGACCGGGCCTAACGGTTGAGTCATCGTGAGAGATCCATTGAAAGGGGCGATGATTCTAGACGATCGTCTAGCGGTGTCAAAATCTGATTAATCAAAGCATTGACGGCCACCGTGCAACCAAACAGGGGTACCCGGCAACGCTAAAGAAAAAATGGTCAGCAAATCACTATTACGTAAACGAATACAGCCGTGGGAAGCAGCAACGCCCATGGGCTCCTCAGGTGGTGTGCCGTGAAGATAAATATAGCGCCGCTGAGAGTCCACCTGCTTACCGCGGTTCACCCCCCTCTCCAATCCACACAGCCACAGGATGCGGGTCAAAATCCAGTCACGTTTAGGATAAGCTTCAGCTAGCGCGGCTGAAAATATCTCGCCCGTCCAGCGGCGGCCTCGAAACACAGCATTTTCGGGCATGTTGCCACCAATAGCGGCTCGCACATAGTGCCAGCCGTGGGGCGTTTGACCACTACCACTGAGCTCCCCGCTTCCAGCGGCACCGGATGAAATTGCACACTCGTGGAGCACTTTAGGTCCTCGCCAACAGCGCAGTTGCTGTTGAGTGGTATCAATTTCCAGCCAGATATTATCAGTCGGAGGTAGCTCAGCTAGCGTAGGCGTTCGCATGTTTTCCTTCTTCAGGCTTGGCTTCTTCAAGGGTCAGAGGTAAAGGCGCATTCATGGCAGCTACAACGACCGGGAGCAGCCGCCTTACCAAGTCACGCACAGAGACCTGTTCGTGATAATCCTTCTCCGCGATATCGCGCAGTGCATCAAGGCCAGACAGGGTAAATATAACCGTGCCAAGCATAAAGTGTAGCCGCCAAAAACGCTCTGCGTCAGGCAGGTTTGGCGTTGCTTTACGGACAAGCTCGGTGAAGCGGGTAAATACATCGCCGTACTCTTGCTGGATATGGCGCCGGAGATGTCCCTGGGCCTGGCTGTAGGCAAGACCGAGCAGACGCATAAACACTTTTAAACTGTTGCGCTCAGCTGGCACCGCAAGAACAGTTGTGGCCATGGTTTCGAGCAGTGTTTCAAGCGGGATAACGCGCCCAGCGTGTTGGCCTTCCAGCTCATCCAAAGCGGTGTGAAAACGCTGATTAAAAGGATCCAGATATCGCGAAAAAACAGCCTGAATCAGGGCTTTTTTGGAACCAAAGTGGTAATTGACGGCGGCCAGGTTAACGCGCGCTTTGCTTGTGATGTTACGCAGCGACGTTTCGGCAAAACCCCGCTCTGCAAACAGCACCTCAGCGGTATCGAGTATACGTGTCACCGTATCAGATTGAGCCATGTCGCTCTCCAGGGAAACAGGTGTTTAAAACATAGCAAAATACTATGCCATAACTTTGGCGGGCTCAACGCTTGATTTATTGACAAAATGTGGCTGGTTAAATAAGCAGAAACTTAGTTTCAAACGATTAGGAAAATTGCATAGGCATCACCGATAGGCGCTGACAAGCCATATACTGGACAGAGGAACATACTGTATACTTAACCACTCATTGATTAAGTCGACATTTAACTTGTTACTGTCTATTCACAATTTATGGAGTCTGGTATGTCGCGTCCGCTAACCGCTCGCCAACAGCACGTGTTTGATTTTATCGTTAAGACTATGGGCGAATTTGGCTACCCTCCTACCCGCGCCGAAATTGCCAAAGCACTTGGCTTCCGCTCTCCCAACGCTGCAGAAGAGCACCTGCGCGCGCTGGAACGCAAAGGCGTTATTCGCATTATCCGCAACACCTCTCGTGGCATCCGCCTGCCCAACCAGGAACCTCAAGACGTCCTGGAAAACGCCGTCACCTCGTTACCTGCTGCCAACGTTGAGACGCTGCCGACTGGACTGCCCGTAATCGGTGAGGTGGCCGCTGGCAGCCCCATTTTAGCCGCTGAACATATTGATCGTTACTGCCCCCTGCCAGCCGAGTATTTTACACCCAAAGCCGACTACCTGCTGCGCGTACGCGGGCTTTCGATGAAAGATATTGGTATTTTGGAAGGCGATTTATTAGCGGTGCATCGCACCGACCGGGTGCGCGATGGCCAGATTGTAGTAGCACGACTAGATGATGAAGTAACGGTCAAACGCTTCAAACGCCAGGGGCACCAAGTGACGCTATTTGCTGAAAACCCCGACTTTGCGCCCATTGAAATCGACCTGCGATCCCAGTCGCTCGATATCGAAGGCGTTGGTGTAGGGGTAATTCGTGGCGGTAACGGCCAGGCACTCGGCTAGCAACCACCACTATTGCAGGTCGATATAGCGGTGGTCATTGAAGGTGGCCACCCAGTTAGGGTGATAGACCAGCAGAATACTCAGCAGCATGCCGGTTATAAAGGCCTCTGAAGGCATTAGTAGCGGTAAGAAGCGCGCATACTCCTGGGCGAGATAGATCGCCTCTGGATCGGTTCCTGAGACGATAATCAGCAGTACCGCCGCTAACCCTCCCCCCAGCGTTGCCAGCGCCGCGCCGAAAAAGCCGCAGGCAAACAGAAAGACCATTAAATTATCCGGCAGGCGGCGATCTACCAGCCGCCATACCGTGCCAATGACGGCCGCCGGGACGACACCGGTAACCAGTACGTTTGCCCCCATTAGCATCCACTCGTTGCGACCAATGACCACCATAGCGATATTAATCAGCACGTTGCTAATCAGCGCTAATGGTGCTTTAAAAACGAGTGTCATTAATACTGTGAAAACAAGGTGCAGCGTGAGCCAATCAACCGCCTGCGCACGAAGCTGCCACATCAGCAGCACTGCCAGCGTGGCGCCTAGCCAGCGGTGCTGAAGCGCCGTATCCGCTAGCAACACCTGCCAGGGCCGCCCCCAAAGTGCCCACGCTAAAACGCCTAGCGAGAGTAGCCAGGTAAACAGCAGCGCCCAGGGCGCTAAAACACTTTGCGCGAATGACATGGCGGCCTCTCGGGTTGATGGCGTTAGGGAGCCTCTAGCTAAAGACCACTGTCTTATTGCCGTGCACCAGCACGCGATCTTCTAAGTGCCAACGCAACCCGCGAGCGAGCACCGCCTTCTCTACATCACGGCCAAAGCGTACTAAATCCGTAGGTGTATGGCAGTGGCTAACACGATGAATATCCTGTTCGATGATGGGGCCTGCATCGAGCTCCTCGGTCACATAGTGGCAGGTAGCCCCGATAAGTTTTACGCCCCGCTGGTAAGCCTGGTGGTAGGGTTTTGCCCCGGCAAAAGAGGGCAAAAAGCTGTGATGGATATTGATCACGCGTCCCGCATAGCGTGCACACAGATCAGGGGGCAGAATTTGCATATAGCGTGCCAACACCACGCAGTCAGCGCGGGCACTGTCGATTTCGGCCTGTACCTTGGCAAAGGAGGCTTGCTTATTGTCAGGGTCTACCGGCACATGGTGGTATGGAATGCCGTACCACTCTGTCAAAGAACGCATATCGTCATGATTGGAGATAACCCCAACAATATCGCAATCCAGCTCACCCGCTTGCCAGCGGTAAAGTAGATCGACCAAGCAGTGTGACTCTCGCGATACCATCAGTACTACCCGCCGACGTTGTTGGGTATCCACCAGTGACCACTGCATATTGAATTCGCTGGCTACCGGCGCAAACGCCTCGCGCAACGCTTCTACGGTCATACCTACCGAATCCGCCAAAATTTCATAGCGCATAAAAAAGCAGCCGGTTTCTAAATCAGAGTGCTGGCTGGCTTCGGTAATAGAGCCGCCCTGCTGGGCAATAAAACTCGAGACCCTTGCAACAATCCCCACCCGGTCAGGACAGGAAACCACTAAACGATAATAATGAGACATGTGAGCTACTCTTGACCTATTTCTAAGGTAATTATGACAAACCAGCGGCTTAGGCTGCATATTGTATCGGAAGGCCAAGGATGATTGTTAGCCGCCCCTGCCTTCCCGTATAGTTAAGTCACTACTTTTTAGGTTTTTCATAACAGATGCATTCACCACGCGTTCAAATTCGTCCCCGTCGTCGTCCACCGCTGCGCATCTTGCCGCTGGGGGGCTGCGGTGAGATTGGAATGAATCTAACGCTATACGGCTATGACGACCACTGGATAGCCGTGGACTGCGGCATGACGATCCGCCAGGATCTTCCCAACTCACCGCTACAAGTGCCCAATCTCGATACGCCGAAAGCATTAGGGATTGTACCCAAAGCGCTGTTTATCACCCACGGCCATGAAGACCACATTGGCGCGGTGGCCTGGCTCTGGCCGATGTGGAACTGTCCCATTTACGCCACTCCGCTAGCGGCGGGCCTGTTGCGGCTAAAGTTTGCCGAGCATCAGCTTAGCAGCGCGGCTATCCATGTCATTGAACCTGGCGAGGCGCTGGAAAGCGGACCGTTCACGCTGCGCTATTTGCTGTTAACGCACTCGATCCCAGAGAGCTGTGCGTTAATGATGATCGCCGGTGGCTACCGTGTCTTGCATACCGGTGACTGGAAACTCGACCCCGAACCGATCATCGGCACGCCGATCAGCGCCACCCACTTCAAGGCGCTTGCACCAATTGACTTAGTCGTGGGCGACTCCACCAACGCTCCAATGCCTGGCCACTCTGGCAGCGAAGGGGACGTCGCCCGGGCGTTGGCAAAAACCCTCAGCAATTGCCAGGGCCGCGTGGTGATCTCTTGCTTTGCCAGCAATCTTGCCCGGGTGTTAGCGATAGGACGCGCGGCGCATCGATGCGGCCGTCGTATCAGCTTAATGGGGCGCTCCATGGAGCGCATGGTCAGCGTCGCGCGTGGGTTAGGCTATATGGATGATCTGCCGCCGCTGGTGCCCAACCACGACCTTGGCTACCTGCCTCGGGATGAAGTGGTGATTATCGCCACCGGGAGTCAGGGCGAGCCCCGCGCCGCACTTCAGCGTCTCGCCCAGGGCCGTCACCCCTATGTGGATCTTCAGCCGGGCGATAACGTCATTTTCTCGGCTAAAGCCATTCCCGGCAATGAGCGCCCCATCGAGCAGCTTAAAAAGCGTTTGGCGCATCTCGGTGTCAGCATCTATGACGAGTTCAATCACCCTGAATTACATGCCACAGGGCATCCTGCTCAGGATGAGCTGATCAAACTCTATCAGTGGGTCAGGCCCAAGCATCTTATGCCGGTGCATGGCGAAGCACGCCATCAGCAGGCCCATCAGGCCATCGCCAACCAGCTGGGCATTAGTGCCCCACTGACACCGATAAACGGCGATCTGATCAATTTTGATAGCCACGGGCTGCGCTGCGAGGCGCGCTATCCGCAGCCGCCCTGCATAGTCAGTCAGAACAGCGTGGTGCCCCATCCCGGTCTTGAGTTGAATGACGCCAATAAGACCCGTCGCGGCAGCTTATACCTTGCGCTACCGGTGACCGCGACTGACACTGGCTGGGCACGGATTGGCCGCTTGATGTTGGATGCCTCAGGGGCCAGCCCGCTGGATGAAGATAGCTTTAGCGATTGGCTGGATGATCAGCTTGAGGAGATTGCAGCAGAGACGCTTGCCGACTTGCGTCAGGCATTGCAGCCCCGCTTGGTTCACTGGCTGGCGGAGCATATGCAGCACCTGCCCGATGTGCACCTACAGATTATGGCCGCCGAAATGCCAGACACAGTCATCCTGGACAACGCCGCCAATCGATAGGAGTCTACTCGCGCTGGACCTACATTAACGCCAGCGCGCTGCATCCTGCTGATCAGAGTGGCGCTCTTTAACCCAATACTCACCCTGGGTAGAGTGCTCTTTCTTCCAGAAAGGCGCCTGGGTTTTCAGGTAATCCATTATGAAATCGCAGGCTTCGAATGCCTCACGCCGGTGTGCACTAGCCACCAGCACCCGCACAATTGGATCACCCGGCTCCAGATAGCCAACGCGATGAATAATCCGCACCGCTTGGAGCGACCAGCGCTGCCAGGCCTGCTCACCAATCTCTGTCAGCGTGCGCTCGGTCATGCCCGGATAGTGTTCCAGCGTTAACCCCGTGACGTCAGGCGTCTCATTAAAATCACGCACCAAGCCGGTAAAACTGACTACCGCGCCAATATCGCTGCGCCCCGCCAAGGCATCGTCATAGCCATAGGCCATTGAGAACGGGGCTGCTTGAATGGCTACTTTAATATCCAGCTTACTATCCACCCTCACCCCCCTGTGACTGGCGGGAAAAACGCCACTTCGTCATCATCGGTCACTAACGCTTCGTCATTGGCCATGACTTGGTTAATCGCACACAACGTGCGCTGGTCGGTTAGCTGTTTAAAGCGGCTATCGCGCTCGGTCAGCGCGGCTTTCAGTCCGCTAATGTCGCGGCTAGCCAGTTGATCAAGGCTCACCACTGCCTCGCTCTCGCCAACCCGCTCACGCAGCTCAGCTAAAAACTTAACCCGTATGCAGGGTGAAGGGCAGCGTTCGCCCAAGCTGACTTCTCCGGCCACGCCGTCGCCGGTAACAATGGGCGCCTGAGCGCTCATACGCTGGTAGTCACCACGCAGTCCACCCTGCTTGCTGTCGAGCTGAATGGCTTCGATCCGCATACCTTTATCGACCGCTTTGCACATATCGTAAAGCGTCAAACAGGCTACCGAAACGGCGGTAAGGGCTTCCATTTCAACCCCAGTGCGGCCATTCAAACGACACAGAGACGTCACATGAACGCAGGATTCGGCAATATCGATGTCAAACTCAACGGACACCTTAGAGAGCGCCAATGCATGACAGAGTGGAATCAGCTCATGGGTGCGTTTGGCCGCCTGAATGCCGGCGATACGTGCGGTGGCCAGCACATCGCCCTTGGGCAACTCACCATCGCTAAGCAGTTTCAGCGTTTCAGGCTGCATGACAATACGGCCTGAAGCGACGGCTTCGCGGCGAGTTTCTTGTTTATCGCCGACATCCACCATATTGGCTTCGCCACGGGTATTGAGGTGGGTAAGATGCATATTGTCACCGTTGCTTTTTTGAAGCCCAAGCACTTGAAATTTAGATACTTGAAGCCGAAGAACTTGAAAATCTAGCGTCGTTTTTCGCGCTTAACCAACTGACTATCCAGCGCGCTATTGCTTCGCTATCGTCTAGATTTAACTGGGTCACCGTAGCCGCTAGGTCGATAGGCGGTGGTGCGCTCAGCGCGGCTGCCTCGACCCATTGGCCGGTTAAAATAGCCGTATCACCAATGCCTTCGCGGTAAAGCACCAGCTTGGGAATCGGCCAAGCCTTGAAACCTTCGACAATCACCAAGTCGGGTTGGTGCGGCGCCATCATGGCAATTAACTGGGCTAAATCCGGCTCTTCCTGCCCGGGGGTTTCCTGCATCAGCGCAAACCGTTGACGAGAAGCCACCAGTACCGGCGCAGCACCGGCGCTGCGCAGTTTATAACTATCTTTGCCGGGCTGGTCGACATCAAACGAGTGGTGAGCGTGCTTAATGACAGCAACTTTCAAGCCATACTCGCCTAATCGCGGTAGCAGCTTCTCTAACAGCGTCGTTTTTCCGGTGCCGCTCCAGGCAGCAATCCCCAGTACGGGAAAGGGCGCGGTTAATTCGTTTTCCATGCTGCCAAGACTCCTGATAATCACTAAACGCTACCGTTCTAACGATTCACGCAGCGCTATAGAGAATGACTCTACTCGCCCTCTTGCTCGCGGGGTAATAGCCAGTTCAACGCAATACCCACTAAGGCGGCCAGGCTAACGCCCTGCAGCGTAAACTGGCCACCGCCAAACTGCATGCCGCCAATACCGAACACCAGTATCAGTGAGACCACCACTAAATTGCGGGGTGCCGTCAGCGACTGACCAGCGCGTACCAGAGTGTTCATACCAACCACCGCAATGGAGCCAAACAGTAGCGTCATAATGCCGCCCATTACCGGGCCAGGAATGGTCTGCAGCAGCGCGCCAAGCTTGGACACAAACGCCAGCACAATGGCAATAATCGCGGCAACGATCATGTACTTGGGATTAAACGCCCGAGTGAGGGTTACGGCGCCGGTGACTTCCGAGTAGGTCGTATTCGGCGGCCCGCCGAATAGCGCTGCCACGCTGGTTGCCAACCCATCGCCTAACAGCGTGCGATGTAGGCCAGGCTTTTCTAGGTAGTTTTTGCGGGTCACCGAACCAATCGCCACCATATCACCAATGTGCTCTACCGCCGGGGCAATCGCGACCGGAATCATAAACAGAATAGCCGCCCAGTGAAAACTCGGAGCGGTAAAGCTGGGGATTGATAGCCACGCTGCCTCACGCACAGGCGTAAAGTCGACGGCCCCCATCACCAACGCCAAACAATAGCCGGTGACAATGCCGCCGATAATCGGCACTAGGCGAAGTAGCCCGCGGCCAAATACGGCTAGCACTAACGTCACTAATAAACTGGTCATCGAGAGAAAGATTGCCGCGCCATAGCCGATGTTGTCACTGGTTTCCCCGGTCGCCATGCTAACCGCCACCGGTGCCAGCGACAGGCCAATCACCATAATCACCGGCCCCACCACTACAGCGGGAAGCAAGCGGTGCAGCCAAGCAGTACCTTTTAAGCGCACCGCCTGGGAAATCGCCACATAGACCAGCCCCGCCGCCATTAACCCGCCCATGGTCGCTGACACGCCAAAACTCGCCACAGAGCCTTGAATGGGGGCAATAAAAGCAAACGATGAGGCCAAAAAAACTGGCACGCTTTGTTTGGTAACCGCGTGAAATACTAGGGTTCCCACCCCGGCCGTGAACAGTGCAACACTCGGGTCAAGACCGGTCAGAAGAGGCACTAACACCAAGGCGCCAAACGCTACAAACAGCATTTGCGCGCCGGTTAAAATGACTTTTGGCCACGACTCAGCCTGACTGGCAGCTTCACGCATAAGTGAATTCCTAGTGATTATTCGATTGTAGGTGTGCAAAAAAATGCCCCTGACGCTGGGCGTAAGGGGCAATGTCAGTAACGATGCTTAGCGCGTTCCGAAAATCTTATCGCCAGCGTCACCCAATCCAGGGACGATGTAGCCATTTTCGTCGAGGCGGTCATCGATTGAGGCAGTGTAAATTTCGATATCGGGGTAAGCATCCTGCACCCGTTTGATGCCTTCAGGGGCGGCAACTAACACGATCACCTTCATGCTTTCACAGCCGCGTTCACGCAGCATGTCCAGTGTTGCCACCATCGAGCCGCCGGTAGCCAACATAGGGTCAATCACGATCGCCATGCGCTCTTCGATATCGTTGGCAAACTTGGCAAAGTAAGGCACCGGCTGCAGCGTCTCTTCATCGCGGTATAGACCGACAACGCTTACCCGGGCACTGGGGATCAGATCCGTTACGCCTTCCAACATGCCGAGCCCAGCACGCAGAATCGGTACAACGGTGACTTTTTTACCTTTTAGCCGACGGGTGGCAATCGGCTCGCCGTTCCATCCCTGGATTTCATGATCTTCCAACTCAAGACCTTTGGTTGCTTCATAGGTCAATAGCTTGGCGACTTCACCTGCCAGTTCACGAAAGCTCTTAGTGCTCAGGTCAGCTTCGCGCATCAGTCCCAGCTTATGTTGAACAAGCGGATGGTTAATGGCGTAAACACTCATGGGACTTCCTCACTGCAGGGGATTCAGAATGGCAACCAGGGTTGCATCAGCTAGGCACAAAATTGCGCGTATTCTACCCGCAACCACTTACGAGGTTAAGGGGTTTCCGGCAATTGCCACTCAATGGGGGCTCGACCCTGGGCCTGCAGAAACTGATTGGCTTGGGAAAAATGCCGAGTACCGAAAAAGCCCCGGTGCGCAGAGAGCGGTGAAGGATGCGGGGCTTCAAGTATTAAGTGGCGCCCCTGGTCGATTAACGCCTTCTTCTGGCGCGCATGACTTCCCCATAACAGAAATACACACGGCGGCGCGTGCTGGCTAACAGTTTCAATGGCGCGGTCGGTGAACGGCTCCCACCCTTTACCGCGATGCGAGGCCGCATTGCCCTGCTCAACGGTAAGCGAGGTGTTTAACAACAGCACGCCCTGCTTGGCCCATGCTTCCAGATGGCCGTGGCGCACAGGGGTGAAACCGACATCGGTGGCCAACTCTTTGTAGATATTGACCAACGATGGCGGCACAGGAACACCGGGCTGCACGGAAAAACATAAGCCATGAGCCTGATTAGGGCCGTGATAGGGATCTTGGCCTAAAATAACCACCTTCACTTCGCTCAACGGCGTCAGCTCAAAGGCGCGAAACCATTGTGTGGAGTGTGGGTAGATAATTTTCTTGGCCGCTTTCTGCTGCGCCAAAAAGGCTTTTAGCGCCAGCATATAGTCAGCCTGAAACTCATTACCCAGCCACTGACTCCAATCGCCGGGAAGTGGATTGGCCATCATTACCTCTTCATTTGATCGACAAGCGGCTCAACGTAAGCAACGCCCATATCCCAGGGGAATTGAATCCAGCATTGTTGGGAAACTTCCGTCAGGTATTGATCCACCAGGGGGCGACCGTCCGGCTTGGCGTAGATAGTCACAAAGTGAGCTTTAGGCAACATTTTGCGTACTGCCCGCGCTGTTTTGCCGGTATCCACCAAGTCATCGACCAGCAACCAGCCTTCACCGTCATGATCAACGCCTTTCATAATATCCAGGCCGCCTTGATCCATATGGTCATAGCTTTTAATACACACGGTATCGATCAAGCGGATATTAAGCTCTCGAGCTATTAGCGCGGCAGGAATTAAACCGCCGCGGGTAATCGCTACAATGCCTTTGAAATCACGCTCGATCATCTGATGACACAGGGTGCGCACATCCCGGTGCAACTGATCCCAGGAGACAGTGAAATGCTGGTGATAACGATCGCTGCTCATGGGGAATTACTCGTCTTCGGTGAAAGAACAAACGGCGAATACGCTGTAACCGGCATCGCGAATTTTTTGTGAACCGCCAAGCTCGGGCAGATCGATAATAGTGGCCGTTTCAACCACCTGACCACCGCTGCGCTGAATCAGATTGGCCGCTGCCAGCATGGTGCCACCGGTGGCGATCAAGTCATCCATTAGCAGGATACGGTCATCTTTCTGGAACGCATCGGAGTGCAGTTCCACTTCAGAATGACCGTACTCCAGGGTGTAGGTCTCGCTGATGGTTTTGAAGGGTAATTTGCCCTTCTTGCGCACCGGCACAAAGCTGCAGCCCAACTCATAGGCGAGCGGCGCACCAATAATAAACCCTCGCGCATCAATGGCCGCGATGGCATCCAGGTTCATCTCTTGGTAGCGGTGTACGAAGCTATCGATCAGCTTGCGAAAGGCAGCGCTATTTTGCAACAAGGGGGTAATATCGCGAAAATTCACGCCCTTTTCAGGCCAATCGGGAACCGTGCGAATAACGGACTTAATATAGTCGCCGTAGATGCTCATCGCGTCTCTCATTGAGTAATAAAAGGGGTGGTGTTTAATCAAACCAAGAAAAGATATCTTGCCGCAAACAGCAGTGACAAAATAATCACCGCCGGGTTCAGGTCGCTAAAGCGGCCCGAAAGCGTCTTGATCGCCACGTAGCTAATAAAGCCTAGCGCGATTCCTTCGGCAATCGAGAATGTTAGCGGCATTGCTAGGGCAGCAATCAACACAGGCGCTGCATCGGTGGGGTCTTCCCAGTTCGCGTGGGCCAAGCTGCCCGCCATCAGTACCGCTACATACAGCAACGCACCCGCGGTAGCGTAGGCCGGAATCGAACCCGCCAACGGTGCGAAAAACAGGCTGATCAGAAACAAAACACCCACGACTACCGCCGTCAAGCCAGTACGGCCACCCGATGCGATGCCCGCGGTTGATTCAATATAGCTTGTTGTCGTGGAAGTACCCAAGGCGGCGCCCGCCATTGACGCAGTACTGTCAGCCATCATGGCACGACCAATACGCGGCAACTTGCCATCTTTGTCTAGCAGCTTGCCACGATGGGCAACACCGACCAGCGTGCCTGAAGTATCAAATAGATCCACAAATAGAAAGGCAAAGATCACGCTGAGCATCGCCACATCCAGGGCGCCCATTAAATCCATGGCCATAAAGGTCGGCGCGATAGAGGGTGGCATCGACATAAGACCACCGTACTCATTATGGCCAAGCACCATTGCCGCTACGGTCACACCCAAAATACCAATCATCACAGCACCGGTGACTTTCAGGTATGCCAGCGCGGTAATCACAAAAAAGCCTAGCAGCGCATAAATAGCCGGTGGTTGAGATAGATCACCCAGCGTCACGTAGGTAGCCTGATTGGCAACCACAATGCCGGCGTTTTTCAACGCGATCATCGCCAGGAACAGACCAATACCGGCGGCGATCCCCAGCCGTAACGTCATTGGAATGGCGTTAATGATCCACTCGCGAATTTTAAAAATACTTAACAAGAAGAACGTTAAACCAGAGAAGAAGACCGCCCCCAACGCGGCCTCCCAAGTATATCCCATGCCCAGCACCACGCCGTAGGTGAAGAAGGCGTTTAGCCCCATGCCTGGTGCCTGAGCAATGGGATAATTGGCCCACAGCCCCATGACAAAACAGCCAATCGCTGCCGCCAGGCAAGTCGCCACAAACACCGCGCCGTAGTCCATCCCTGCTTGTGACAGGATGCTCGGGTTAACAAAGATGATATAGGCCATCGTCAGGAAGGTGGTAATCCCGGCGATAACTTCTGTCTTCACGTTGGTTTTTTGCTCGGAGAGCTTGAAATAGTTATCCAGAAGTTTCATGAAGTTTGTTGTCCTTAGCGCTAACGCCGCATGATTTGTATGCGTTCGGGTGCTGAGAAAAGCCGCACATACTACCGAAACGCTCGCCTTGATGCGAGCGCCTCAGCAAGGCGACCAATATTGACGGGGCGAGCCCCACCAGTGAATACCAAGCAATCTTTAGGCCACAACCTAACCGATCGGTCAACCAAAAACCAACAAACACCATTACTGATGCTGCCGTGCCCCGCTTTTTGTTAGTCCCGCTTTACTGAGCCCTACCTTGCTTAGCAAGCACGCGCTCAACGGTTTCAACAATCACCTGAGTTTGTGGGTCAATTTCGATGTTGACCTGATCCCCGGGCGCGCGCTCCTGAAGTGTGGTGCGCGATAGCGTTTCAGGGATTAAGTTGACGCTGAACTCCACAGCTCCGTTCTCAGCGTGGCGTACATCACCGATCGTCAAACTGATACCGTCTACCCCGATATAGCCCTTTTCAAACACAAATCGGCCCAGTCTTTCCGGCAGTGAAAACCACAGCCGACGGTTGTTAGGCGCCTCTTCAATGGCCACTACGTCTGCCATGGAAATGATGTGCCCCGACATCGAGTGCCCACCAATCTCATCACCAAAACGAGCAGCACGCTCTATATTGACGCATTGCCCAGGAGTGACTGCACCAAGATTAGTCAAACGTAGCGTTTCACGCATCAAATCAAAACTAACGCTATCGCCTTCTATCGACGTTACCGTTAAACAAACACCGTTATGAGCAACAGACGCCCCGATCTCAAGACCCTCACGCATCGCAGGCGGCATTTTTATCACATGCACGCGAAAATCATCTAGCTCGCGCACCGCCTCCACTGTAGCCACACCCTGCACAATGCCGGTAAACATAGCGCCCTGCTCCTTAAGCTCGTAAAAATCATGGATGTAATCTGCAAGCTTACTACTGGTGCCTCATCTTTGTGCAGTCACCTCGCTTCTAATTGACATGCCAACCGCCTATCTTTAGACTTTTGGCGCAAATGAAACGACGCCGATTTGTACCCATCTTGCGGGCGTCCACCAGGCCAGCAGCCTAGTGAAGTGCAGCTAAAAGGGTGTGTCCAGCGTTAATGGCCACCCACGAGGGTGGCTTTTTTTATCCCCGCCCTACGCCTGCTCCTATTCTCCCGCACTTCGTCTTCGGCCTACCAGCAAGGCAGACGCCATGATTGAACTTAGCAACGTCAGTAAAACATATGGTAGCGGCACAAGCGCCGTCCATGCGCTCAAAGCAGCAAACCTCACTGTGCCTAAAGGCACCATTCATGGCGTCATCGGCCTTTCTGGCGCAGGTAAGTCCACGTTGATTCGCTGCGTGAATTTGCTAGAACGCCCGACTAGCGGCAGCGTCACAGTAGATGGTCAAGAAATGACGCGCCTGAGCAACGCGGCCTTAAACCGCGCACGCCATCGTATTGGCATGATTTTTCAGCACTTCAACCTGCTCACTACACGTACGGTTTTCGACAACGTTGCACTCCCGCTTGAATTAATGGGGCAAAAACAGAGTGCCGTGCAAGAGCGCGTTGTTCCGCTGCTGGAAATGGTCGGCCTGGCAGATAAAGCCAATCAGTACCCCGCTCAGCTTTCTGGTGGCCAGAAGCAGCGAGTCGCAATCGCCCGAGCGTTAGCCAGCAAACCACAGGTACTACTCTGCGATGAGGCAACCTCCGCGCTAGATCCACAAACCACCAGCTCCATACTGGAGCTACTGCGCGATATTAACCATCAACTGGGCATTACCATCCTGCTAATTACCCACGAGATGGAAGTAGTTAAATCGATTTGCCACCGGGTGAGCCTGATTTCGGATGGCGAATTGGTGGAGGATTCAGAAGTCGGCGACTTCTTTACCGCCCCGCGCACCCAACTTGGACGTGAGTTTCTCAACGACTTCCTACAGCTAACACCCCCCAAAGAGCTAATCGAAAGGCTCCTTGATGCCCCCGGTGAACATACCCATCCAGTGGTACGCTTAACCTTCTCGGGCGACGCGGTCTCAACTCCGTTGATTTCGCGCTTAGCTCGCGAATGCGGGGTCGATGTGAGCATTCTGCAAGCAAAAGTAGAGTCCATTCAGGAACGCACCCTGGGCCTGATGATTGCGGAGCTGCTAGGCTCTCCGACGCAAACCCAGCAAGCCATGCACTATCTCGAATCTCATCAACTGCAAGTGGAGGTACTCGGCCATGTCCAGCGCAATGATTGATTTAATTTTACAGGCCACGCTGGATACCCTTTATATGGTGGCCGTTTCAGGATTGATTTCTACCCTCGTCGGCCTCCCTCTCGGGGTGATGCTCTATGTTACTCGCCCGCGACAAATATTAGCCAAGCCGGTACTTAATCAGGTGCTGAGCATTGTCACCAACGTTGGCCGCTCCATCCCGTTTATTATTTTGATGGTGGCGATCATTCCTTTTACACGCATGCTGGTGGGTACCTCGATTGGTATTAATGCAGCGTCGGTACCGCTGACGATTGCCGCTATCCCGTTTGTCGCTCGATTGGTCGAGGCGGCCCTTAATGAAATCTCGCCGGGGTTAATTGAAGCCGCCCAAGCCATGGGGGCTACGCCTTGGCAAATTATTCGCAAAGTGCTAATTCCAGAGGCTCGCGGTGGGATCATGACAGGCTTAACCATTACCGTTGTGACACTGGTCAGCTACTCCGCCATGGCAGGCGCAGTGGGCGGCGGCGGCCTCGGCGACTTAGGCATTCGCTACGGCTATAACCGTTTCAACCCTACCATCATGCTTATTACGGTGGTGATCTTGGTCATCATGGTGCAGGGCTTTCAGAGCCTGGGCGACTACTTGGTACGCAAAAGTGACCGTAAGTGACATTGCGTACATCAATCATCCTTTATAACAAAAATGCATTAGACAGCGGTTTTTTATTGCCGCATCATTGCACCATTAAGCACAACGTCACTGGAGAGATCTTATGCAAAAACTAATTATCGGTAGCCTTACCGCCCTGGCGCTTGCGGTTAACGTCGCCAATGCTGAAACGCGCAGCATCAAAATGGGCACTGTTGCGGGCCCTGAAACTGAAGTGATGGAAGTGGCAGCGCGCATTGCCAAAGAAGAGTACAACCTTGATGTCGAAATCATCGAGTTTACCGACTACGTCACTCCCAATGCCGCCCTGGCCGACGGCAGCTTAGATGCCAATGCCTACCAGCATGAGCCCTATTTACAGTCGATGGTCGACGACCGTGGCTATGATTTGGCCATCGCTGGCTATACGTTCGTTTACCCGATTGGCGCCTATTCCGAAAAATATGACAGCATTGATGACTTGCCTGACGGTGCTCAGATCGCGCTGCCCAACGACCCTTCCAATGAAGGACGCGCGCTGATTTTGATGCACAACGAGGGCCTGATCACCCTTAATGATCCTGAATTCTTAGAATCCACACCAATCGATATCGCGGAAAACCCCCGCGACTTCCGTTTCCGCGAAATTGAAGCTGCCCAGCTACCCCGCGTGCTGCCCGATGTGGACATGGCGTTCATCAACAACACCTTCGCACAGCCGGCTGGCTTAAGCCTGGATGACGCCTTAATCAAAGAGGGCCCCGAGTCCCCTTACGTCAACCTGATTGCAGTACGCGGCGGCGACGAAGATCGTGAAGAGATTCGCCAGCTGGTCGACGCTTATCAGCGCGATGAAGTGATCGAGAAAGCCGAAGAGCTATTCAAAGGCGCAGCCGTACCTGGCTGGATCGAGTAACACTGCACACTAGCCATCAATAGATAACATGCAGGCCGGCACGCATAGGTAACCCCCTATGCAAAAGTGCCGGCCTGCTGCATTAGTAGCGAAGGATGCCAAATGCAAAACAGTGTTGACTACCCCCTCCTCAATCGCCAGCTTGAAGCACTGCTCGATACCCGCGATTGGCTGACCAACAGCGCGCAAACCTGTGCCTTTATTTACCAACAGCTTAGCAACTTAAACTGGGTGGGCTTTTACCTTCAGCGCCAGCCAAAGGTATTAGGCCTAGGCCCGTTTCAGGGTCAACCCGCTTGCCATCCGATTCCCTTTAGCAAAGGCGTATGCGGCGCGGCTGCCCGACTGCAAACCACCCAGCGAGTGGACGACGTGCATGCGGTTGCCGACCATATTGCCTGCGACGCCAACTCTCGCTCTGAGCTAGTGGTTCCCATCGTAGTGGATGGCCTTCTGTGGGGCGTCTTGGATCTGGATAGCCCAATGCATGCGCGCTTTACTCAACAAGATCAAGCCGGTGTTGAAGCGCTGGTAGCAACGTTTATGCGCCAGACCGAGCTGCCCGACCTGATAGAGCCTGCCGCTACATAACGTCCACGCAAAAACGCCCCAAGCAGTAAATGCCTGGGGCGTTTTTGATAAAAGCTGGTAGAACCAGGCGGATTTGAACCGCCGACCTCCACGATGTCAACGTGGCGCTCTAACCAACTGAGCTATGGTCCTGAAAAAAGGCTTGACATTAAAATGGTAGAACCAGGCGGATTTGAACCGCCGACCTCCACGATGTCAACGTGGCGCTCTAACCAACTGAGCTATGGTTCTATTACGCTATCTATCTGTCTATCTGTCTATCTGTCTATCTGTCTATCTGTCTATCTGTCTATCTGTCTATCTGTCTATCTGCTATTAGTCTATCTGGAGTGCGCTATTTGGATAGCTGCACGCCTTGCAACGGATGCATATCTTACGCTTTTATCACTGAATTGCAAGCTCTTTCCCATTGTGCGCCCTCTTCCCACCGGCTTTACTCCCATGTCGAATAGATGTTCAATTCGACACCTACAACCTTCTAGCGCTAGGCTTAGCGCTTCAATTTGTTGGTCGTTATCTACAGGGAGATAAACCATGCCAGGTATTTTGCTAGGAAGCATAGCGATCGTGCTGTTATTAGCGACGCTGATAGCACGCATACATTTGCACTGGTGGTGGATTCGCAGTTTTGAATTCCCACGCCTGCAGATCGCTTTCCTAGCCCTAATCACCTGGTTATTAGCCGTTTCCTTGGTTGAATCAGGCCCCTGGTTATGGGTGGCCCTACTCGCCTCGGGTATCACTGTGCTATTTCAAGGCTACTACATTTTGCCCTTCACAACGTTGTGGCCTGTGCAGGTTAAGGCGGCAGAGAGTAACGATGCAGATAAAAAGATCACGCTTTTGATCGCTAACGTGCTGACCCCGAATCGGCAAGTTCAACCCTTGATCGATATGATTAAACAGCATCAGCCCGACATTGTACTGACCCTGGAGTCAGATCAGTGGTGGCAGGATCAACTGGATCCTGCGCTCGCAGAACAGTGGCCGTACAGCGTTAAAATCCCACTCGACAACCTCTACGGCATGCACCTGTACTCGCACCTCGAACTCTCCGACACCTCCGTCGAGTGGCTGATTCAAGACGACATTCCGTCCATTCATACCCGCGTAACGCTAGCCAACGGCGATAGAATTCGCTTTTACGCACTCCACCCCCGACCACCAGCGCCCAGCGAAAGTGAAAAATCCCTGTGGCGGGATGCAGAGCTGCTGCTGGTGGGTAAAAAGATTCATGAAGATCCACAAGCGACATTGGTCGCTGGCGATCTGAACGATGTGGCTTGGTCACGCACAACACGACTGTTTTGCCGTGTTGGCGGCATGCTCGATCCACGCCGGGGACGTGGCTTATTCAGCACCTTTCACGCAAAATATCCAGTATTGCGCTGGCCCCTAGATCATATCTTTGTGACCGAGCACTTCACCTTAGTCGGCATGCAGCGCCTTAGCTACTTCGGCTCCGACCACTTTCCGATACTGGCCACCTTTTGCTATCGCCCCTCGCGCCAAAACGAGCATGAAACACCCGAAGCTAATACCGAAGAGCGTAGCGAAGCCAGCGAAACAATCCAGCAAGGTAAAACTGAGCAGCAAGAGACCTGAAAACGGGAAGCCTCACGTAAGCTGACCTTAAACGCTTTACTCCGGGATGCCTCCCTGAGTTAACGCGGCCGGATCCAGCAGCCGCTCTAGCGTCTCCCGGTCAAGGTCAGTTTTCTCTTCCGCCACATCAATAATCGGCCGCCCCGCTTGATAAGCCTCTTTGGCAATAGCCGCGGCGGCGTTGTAGCCAATGGCACCATTTAGCGCGGTCACCAAGATAGGATTCCTCGCCAACGGTTCTTTTAGGTTATCTTCACGAACCTTAAAGGTGGCAATCGCACGGTCAGCCAGCAGCCGTGCGGTATTACTCATCAAGCTAATGGAGGTAAGCAGATTGGAAGCTATCAGCGGCAACATTACATTTAATTGGAAATTGCCACTTTGCCCCGCGACGGTAATCGCAGCATCCAGACCGATGACTTGAGCAGCAGCTTGAGCAGCCGACTCAGGAATAACGGGGTTAACTTTCCCCGGCATAATCGAACTGCCGGGCTGAAGCGCCTCTAGCTCGATCTCACCCAGCCCCGCCAGCGGGCCTGAATTCATCCAGCGCAAGTCGTTGGCAATTTTCATAATCACGCAGGCCAAGCCTTTCAACTGCCCGGAAAGCTCTACCGCTGCATCCTGGGAAGAGAGGCTGGCAAAGAAGCTGTCGTTAGGGGTGAACATCAACCCCGTCTGCTCGCTCAGCTCTTGCGCTATCTGCTCAGCAAAGCCGATAGGTGCGTTAATGCCGGTACCCACGGCGGTGCCGCCCTGGGCTAACCGACACAGCCTCTTCATGGCGCTATCAAAGCGCTCAATGGCCTGACTCAATTGACTCGACCAAGCGCCCAGCTCTTGATCCATACGCAGCGGCATGGCGTCCATGAGATGGGTACGTCCAGTTTTCACCACATGGCTCAACTCACTGGCGCGCTGGTCGATGGTATCGCGCAGGTGAACCAGGGCTGGGCGCAGCGATTCGTGCACCGCGATGGCAGCCGACAGGTGAATCGCCGTAGGAATTACGTCATTGCTGGACTGCCCCATATTGACGTGATCGTTCGGGGTTACCTCAACCCCCTCTCGGCTTGCCAAGGTCGCCAACACTTCATTGACGTTCATATTGGTGGAGGTGCCTGAACCGGTTTGAAACACGTCGATGGGAAAGTGCTGATCATGCTTACCCGTTAACACTTCGCGCGCCGCTTTTTGAATTGCCTCCCCACGCGCGCTATCAAGCCCTCCCAGGGTTTGATTAGCGCGGGCTGCCGCTAGCTTGATACGCGCGACGGCGTGAATAAAGGCCGGGGGCATGGGCGAATGAGAGACAGGAAAGTTATTGATTGCCCGCTGAGTCTGCGCACCATAAAGGGCCTCAGATGGCACTTCCAATTCGCCCATGCTGTCGCGTTCCTTCCGTGTTGCCATTGCTCTTTCTCCCAACAGTGAGATTAACAGTGATGCTTATCTGAGCCCGTAACTGGTCTATCGTTCGCTGTTTAAAGCCACCTTCTCTACCTTCAAGCTAGCTGTTTAGACCATACGGGTAAACATATGCTTACCCCACGGGCATTAAATGCCAAAAACCAAATGTTGCACTGCACAAAAACAGTTGCTATGCTGCAACGCAAGATAGCTTAAAAAGCTAACCACTCAATAGGCAGCGCCAACCTCTGGATAGCTGCTTTTGGCAAGACCAAACCCTGGAGGGTATGACGATGCGTACATTAAATACTAACGAAATGACTCAGCAATTTGACAACATGTTTATGGCGCCAGTACGCGCTTACATGGCGCTGAGCATCGATTACAGCGAAAAAATGCTTAACGCTCAAATGGACGCCAGCAAAGCCTACGTTGATACCGGCATTGCGCAAATGCGTCAAATGATGGACGTGAAAGACGCAGAAGGTCTGCGCAGCTATATGGAAGGTCAGCAAAAAGTGGCTAAAGAGCTGGCTGAGCGTGTTAAGGGCGATACCGATAAAGTCGTATCCCTACAGCAAGACTTCATCCAGAAAAGCCAGAAAATTACCGAAGACAACGTTAAGCAGGCGCAAACCGCTGCTAGCAAGTTGAGCAAAACCGCTTAATCGCTTATTGAATCAATAAGCTGGTAAGCAAGTCGTATAAACGCCCCTGTCGGCTCTCGCTGACAGGGGCGTTTTAGTTACTATCTTTAGCCTATTTTACCAGCGGCTTTACCAACCGAGGGCGGATTTCACAAACGGAATCGTCAATTTACGCTTGGCTGATAGCGATGCTTTATCCAGGGTTTCCACGGCGCGGCAAAGCTCACCTAACTCGCGAGGACCACGGTGCAAAATATAGCGCCCAACGTCATCAGGCAATTGCATACCTCTCACGCTGGCGCGCAGCTTTAGCGCTGCCAAACGTTCGTCATCATCCTCTAAGGGATGAACATGAAAAGTGACTCCCCAGGCCAGGCGCGAAGCCAAATCAGGTAGCACCACGTTTAGCTGTCGCGGAGAGGCACTGGCGGCGATGACTAATTTTTTCCCCGCATCTCTTAGCCGGTTAAAAGCATGAAACAGCGCTTCCTCCCAGCGCTTGCGCCCCATCACGCACTCCAGGTCATCAATGGCGACAAGATCCAAGCGCTCAATGTCTTCCAGCATTAATGGTGGAAAGTGGCCCAAGTCATTCAGCGGCAAGTAAAGCGCGCGTTTATCGGCATCTGACGCTGCATGGCACGCCGCCTGAAGCAGGTGGCTTCGCCCCACCCCTGGCGAACCCCACAAAAAGAGAAACTGTTCTCCCTCTGAAGTAAGCTGCTGGGTAAGGTGCTCTACCAGCGGTTTATTTGATCGCGCCACATAGTAGTTGTCGAAGGTCGCGTCATCACGCAGACCAATTCCCAAGGGAAGCTGTGCCGGCATTCGGCTCATGGTGACTCCCGTTCATCACGACGTCCCAGCTCATCATGGTGCGAAGAACTGACCTCGATTATTGTATGATTATCAGCATTATGATCATCGTAAAGCTCGCTGTCCTGATAGCGAACTTTAACTTCCTTGAGTAGCACCAGGATAACCGCAGCAACCGGAAGTGCCAGCAGCACACCGGTTAACCCAAACAGATTGCCGCCCGCCAGTACGGCAAATATAACCGCGACCGGGTGCAGGCCAATTTTATCGCCCAATAATTTAGGCTGTAGAATCACGCTCTCGGCCATTTGACCAATGCTAAATACCAAGATGACCCCGAGTACTGCCCACCAGGTAGCGTATTGGAACAGTGCAACAACAAGCGCTATCACCAAGCCGACAATAAAGCCCAAGAACGGCACGATGCTTACTAACCCAGACACAAAGCCAATCAACAGGCCAAAATTAAGCCCCATCAGCGTTAAACCCACTGCATAAATAATCCCTAGACAGAGCATCACCAGCAGTTGTCCACGTAAAAACGACGACAGCACCTCATCGCAGCGACGCGCTAGCCGGAAGGTATCGTCCGCCCACTGGCGTGGTATGAGATTAGCGATATTGGTCAGCAGCCGGTTCCAATCCAACAGCAAATAGAAGGTAACCACAGGAATCAGTGCTACATAGGTGATCCAAGACGCAAAGGCCATGCCAGAACGGCCTATTTGACCAAGCGCCTGGGCTAGGTAGCCACCTGCATCGCGCCAGTTTTCGACCAGCGTCTCACGCGCATTGGTTAACTCTGCGGTGAGGTCATAACCCGTCCACTCTTGTACCTGGGGAGCGAGGGTATTTTCTACCCAATTGAAGATACCGGGGATTGCCTCGCCCAGCTGCTTAAGCTGTTGAACAAGAAGCGGTATTAGTATCAACAAACTCGCCACAAGCACGATCAACAGTACTAAAAACACGCTACTTACCGCGAACGGCCGATTCATGCCCCAGCGTTGGAAACGGTTAGCCAGCGGATCAGCTAAGTAAGCGAGTATCATCCCAGCAATAAAAGGCATCAGCACCGCGTCTAACAAATAGATCAAGCCGCCTATCACCACCAAAAATAGGACACCCCACCAAGAATTCCGCATAGTTTCCTCTCAAACGTGGATTGAATCTGACCAGTTTCACTTATCGTTACTATTTTTACTTACCACTACTGTTTTTACTCATTACTACTATTTTTACTCATCACTACTATGCCGCATATTGGCGAAACTCGCTCGTAAGCTTTTCATCATGTGCGACAGCGGTGCGGCCTGCGCCGCTGAGTGTTACAATCCGCTCCAGTTATCGTCTAGCACTGGCCTCGTCGCCAGCACTACCAGCACCGCTATTTGCTTCACAGGATCTGTCATGACCGAGACTTCCTCTTCTTCGGCTACTCCTTCTCTCAGCTATAAGGACGCCGGCGTCGATATTGATGCCGGTAACGCCTTAGTTGACCGCATTAAACATGTTGCCAAACGCACTACTCGCCCAGAAGTAATGGGCGGCCTTGGCGGTTTTGGCGCGCTATGCGAAATACCAGCGGGCTACCGGCAGCCCGTACTTGTCTCAGGCACCGATGGCGTCGGCACCAAGCTGCGCCTGGCGATGGATCTTGGCAAGCACGACACCATCGGTATTGACTTGGTCGCTATGTGTGTCAACGATCTCATCGTGGCTGGCGCCGAACCGCTACTATTTCTCGACTACTATGCCACGGGTAAGCTAGATGTGGATATTGCTGCTGACGTTGTTACCGGCATTGGCGCTGGTTGCGAACTGGCTGGCTGCGCTCTCGTAGGCGGCGAAACTGCCGAAATGCCGGGCATGTACGAAGGCAGTGACTACGATTTAGCGGGCTTTTGCGTGGGCGTGGTTGAAAAAGCCGATATTTTAGATGGCAGTAAAGTGGCCGAAGGTGATGTAATCTTAGGGCTGGCGTCATCTGGACCACACTCCAATGGCTACTCGCTGATTCGTAAAATACTCGAGGTCAGCAATGCTTCGCTAGAGACCGACATCGACGGCAAAACCCTCGGCGATGCGCTGATGGCACCTACCCGCATCTATGTAAAATCACTGCTCTCCTTAATGCGCGGCAGCGATATTGCTGTACACGCGTTATCGCACATTACTGGCGGCGGCTTGCTTGAAAACATTCCCCGCGTGCTGCCCGACAACCTCGCTGCGCATATCGATATTGCCAGCTGGCAGCGCCCCGCTGTGTTTGACTGGCTGCAGGCTCACGGCAACGTGAATGAAACCGAAATGCACCGCGTACTTAATTGCGGTATTGGCATGGTCGTTGTAGTGCCGCAACATCAAGCAGAGCAGGCTGTGGCGCATCTGGAAGCCGAAGGCGAATCCGTTTATCGTCTAGGTCAGATCGTTAAACGCCAAGGGGACGCCGTTATTCTGGAGAACCTCTCGGCATGACCAATACGGACTACCAGAGCGATACTATTAAAGATGTAACGCCGGAGCCCCTCGGTGCGCGACGTATTGTAGTGCTTATTTCAGGCAGTGGTAGCAATCTGCAGGCCCTGATTGATGCTCAGTCCCATGACCGATTAGGCGGTGGTGAGATTGTCGCGGTCATTTCCAATATCGCTGACGCCTATGGCTTGAAGCGTGCCCATGAAGCAGGCATTGAAGCGGTTGCCCTACCCCACCGGGAATACGATAGTCGCGAAGCTTATGACGGCGCCTTAATCAAGGTCATTGAGCGCCACGAGCCAGATCTGATCGTCCTCGCCGGCTTCATGCGCATTTTGACACCTCGTTTTGTGCAGCGCTTTCTGGGACGGATGCTGAACATCCACCCTTCGCTGCTGCCAGCTTACCAAGGGCTTAACACCCACGCCCGCGCCTTGGCAGACGGTGTTGCCAGCCATGGCTGTAGCGTTCACTTCGTCACTGAAGAGCTGGACGGTGGCCCGGTGGTACTGCAGGCGGAGCTGCTGGTCAGCGCTGATGATAGCGCTGAAACACTGCAAGAGAAGGTTCGCGCCCGGGAGCATCTGATCTACCCGATTGCGGTGCAGTGGTTTTTGGAAGGCAGGCTACAGTTCAGCGCCGAAGGCGCCAAAATGGATGGTCATCTGCTGCCAGAACACGGTATGCGGCTTGCCCACGCCGACGCTGCAGAAGAGCTTGATGAGGAGCTCGACGAAGAGTCGCCGGACTAGCACATCATCTTCGTAGTAAGCATTAAAAAAGCGCCTTACGGTTTTCCAGTAAGGCGCTTTTTGTAGCAATGCATTACCTAGGGCTAGGTACGCGGCAGAGTAACGCCACGCTGCCCCATATACTTCCCGCCGCGGTCTTTATACGACGTTTCGCACACTTCATCGGACTCTAGGAACAGCATCTGCGCCACACCCTCATGGGCATAGATTTTCGCCGGCAGATTGGTGGTATTAGAGAATTCCAAGGTCACGTGGCCTTCCCACTCGGGCTCCAGCGGTGTCACGTTAACAATAATGCCACAGCGCGCGTAAGTGGATTTACCCAAGCAGATAGTCAGCACGTTACGGGGAATACGGAAGTACTCCACCGTGCGCGCCAGGGCAAACGAGTTAGGCGGAATAATGCATACGTCGCCTTTAATATCGACAAAGCTTTTCGCATCAAACGCTTTGGGATCAACAATAGCGGAGTGAATATTGGTAAAGACTTTGAATTCATCTGAGCAGCGCACGTCATAGCCGTAGCTTGAGGTACCGTAAGAAATCACGCGCTGCTCATTTACATAGCGCACTTGCTCGGCTTCAAAGGGCTCGATCATCGCGTCGCTTTTGGCCATGCGACGAATCCAATTATCAGATTTGATACTCATTTATTTCGTTATCACTCACTAAAAGAAATAGTTGGGCCGTCGCCTTGATTCGCGCTAACCGCTTCAGCGACTTTTTTAGCGATAGCCGCAAAAGTCTGACTTACCGCCCCCTCAGGCTCAGAAACGACGCTTGGGCGTCCCGAATCAGTCAGCTCTCGGATGGAAAGCGTCAGCGGTAGTCGTCCAAGCACTTGCGTATCGTACTCCTGAGCGATGCTATCGCCACCGCCAGTGCCAAAAATCGCCGCCTCATGACCGCAATTTTCGCAATGGTAAAGGCTCATATTTTCAACAACGCCAAGCACTGGCACGTTAACCTTACGGAACATTTCGATCCCTTTACGGGCATCTAACAGTGCAATGTCCTGTGGGGTAGTCACAATCACCGCGCCTGCCACCGGCACTTTCTGGGCCAAGGTCAGCTGGATATCGCCAGTACCTGGGGGCATGTCGATCAATAGAAAATCGAGATTATCCCATTGAGTCTGCGTCAGCATCTGCTGGAATGCGCCTACCACCATCGGCCCACGCCATACCATTGGCTCACGGGTATTAACCATAAACGCCATCGACATGGCCTGAATGCCATGGGCCTGGAGCGGAAGGAATTTGTCATTGCCTGCCGCCTGAGGGCGCACGCCCTCTTTAACACCGAGCATTTGCGCCTGGCTGGGCCCATAGATATCAGCATCTAGGACACCCACGCGATAGCCCTGTGCCGCCAACGCTAACGCCAAGTTCACGGTGACAGTGGATTTCCCCACGCCCCCTTTGCCCGATGCCACTGCAATAATATGCTTAACCCCATCCATTCAATGGCACTCCTCGTTTTATGCTGTTAACAACTGCATTAAGATTTGAGTGAATGATACGCCTCGTAGCCCCAATCATAAACCAACAACAAGAGGGCGGATGCCGGTTCCCCGTCATCCGCCCTCATTTTGCTAACGCGAAAGGTGCGTTAGCGCATTACCTTCTAGCCTACTATTAGCCAGCGTTTTGCTGCGACTCTTCACTGCCGCCATCACTGTCGTTGGCGCTCTCACTCGAAGAGCTTTCACTTGAAGAACCTTGATCTGAGGAACTCTCCTCTGTTGAACTCCCCTCTGTTGAAGACTGTTCAGAACCGCCGTTCTGTGAAGAGCCATTCTGTGAAGAGCTGTCCTGTGAAGACGAAGTGGCCTCAGCCGCAGACTGCTCTGCATCGGCCAAACGGCTGTCGAGAGTCGACAGTTCATCGCGCCATTCGCTTAACTGGTTCTCCAAACGCTCCAACTGATTTTCACGCTGTTCGATGTCACTCTCGACGCTGGCCACCTCTTCACGCCCCATATCCAGAGCGACCATAACGTCATCCAGTTCACTGCGCACCTGGCTTAAGCTTTGCTCTTCCTCTTCGCGCAGTGCTGTCAGAGAATCAACATTATTCTGCAGTTCATCACGTTCACTGGTGAGTGAGTCGCGTTCATTTTTTAGCTCATCTAGCTCGCTTTGGGCAGAGGAAATTTCCTCCTCCAAGCCGCTTAGCTGTTCGTTAGCTTGGCTAATCTGTTCTTCAAGCGAAGATAACTCTTCTTGAGTGGCCCCCAGCTCTTCAACCGCTTGCTGACGCTGCTGCTCAGCTTCCTGACGGGCGGCTTCAGCCTCCTGACGGGCTTCTTCAGCGCTCGTACGTGCTTCTTCAACTTGCTGGAGGGCGCTCTCCGCTTCATCACGAGTACTGGTAATCTCGTCGCGTTCCTCACGCAGTGAGCCCATCTCGCTCTCAGCGGTAGCTACCTGTTCATTAAGAGTGGCAATTTCTTCTTCCAACGCATCTCGCTCAGACTCAAGCTCTGCTAAACGAGACTCTACATCACTGACATTGCCCTCGGCGCTCTCAAGTGACGAGCGGGCCTCTTGCTGCTGCGCTTCTAGAGATGCCATCTCCTCCTGCAGCGCGGCTAAATTGGTTTCAGCTTCCTCGATTTCGCTGACACGCTGGCTCATTTGGTTATTTTCTTGCTCAGCGCTGGCGAGCTGCTCTTCTAAGCTATCCACGCGATCCTGGCGGGAGCTTGCATTAGACTGCGCCATAATCGCCCAAATAACCGCAATAGCTGCGATACCAGCAATGGCTTTTACCCGGTTATCTTGGAAGAGGGTTTTCATGTCCGACTTTTTAGCCGGCTGTGGCTTGTTGGCTGGCGACTGGTGATCCGAGTGGTTTGCTTCCGACATTATGCTTTCCTCTATGGTCTAAGCTAACGTTTGTCCAAGCTAACGTTTATCCGAACTGACGATAATCAAGTACGTGGAAAATGCGCTAACCGTGAATGATCTCCCCCTTCAGCATACACAGCTCGCAGTATCTAGCCAGTCTGTTTGCAAAATCGTGTATAAATGTTGCCGCAGTGTTACCAACCAAGCAAAGATATTTATCATTTTAGTCTGAAGAGGGATGCTTTCCCTCATGAAAGCCCGAAGCCTCTCCACTAAGCGCATCGAACCAATCCAGGGTGGTATGCAGCGACACTACGCTACCCACAATTAGCAGCGTAGGCGGTTTAATGTGGCCCGCCAAGAAAGTATCGGGCAGTGCATACAGCGTACCTACATGGGTAAGCTGTTGGCGAGTTGTCCCCTGCTCAATTAATGCCAGCGGCGTGTCTGGCGCTAAACCGTGCTTAACCAATGCTTGGCTAATCACTCTAACGCTGCCTAACCCCATATAAAACACCAGGGTTTGCCCTGGCCGTGCTAACGCATCCCAGTCAAGCTCACACTCACCCTGCTGCAAGTGGCCGGTAACAAAGCGCACCGACTGAGCGTGATCGCGATGGGTTAAAGGAATACCGGCATACGCCGCACAGCCTGATGCCGCTGTTACACCAGGAATCACTTCCACGCTCACTTTCGCCGCCACCAGCGCTTCAAGCTCTTCTCCACCACGGCCAAAAATAAACGGGTCGCCGCCTTTCAAGCGCACAACGCGCTTACCTTGCTGAGCCCATTTGACTAGCGCTTGATTGATGCCCTCTTGGGGAACGCTGTGCAGCGAGCGTGCTTTGCCCACATAAAAGCGCTGTGCCTGCGTGGGAATAAAGGCGACGATTTCATCGCTAACCAAGCGGTCATACAACACCACTTCAGCGGACTGAAGGCGCTTATACGCTTTTAGCGTTAACAACTCCGGATCGCCAGGCCCTGCGCCCACTAAACTTACCAAGCCGTATGGCTGAGACGTTTGCTCTCGTCCTGCTTCCAAGAAACCACCCCAGGAATAAAAAAAGTTTTTGATATGCAAAAAAGTAATTAATTTTACCACTAAAAGCCAATAACGCCTTGCCTGTTGCTTAGAATACAATCGAATATATATAAAAATAGAACATATATATTCTAAAAAAATATAGATAATAGCCATTTTGTCTGCAATGGCTTACATCCTGATTACGTATTTAGGGCTAATCTTCACGATCGAATTCAAATTGGCATATGTTTGGAGATTCACGCATGCCCGTGAATGATATAGACGCACCCGAGCGAGTCAGTGCAGACCACCTTGTTGCTCACATACCCGGCGTTATCTTTCAGTTTCACCGCGCTCGCAATGGCCATATGCGGTTCCCCTATTTAGAGGGCGGCGGCGCGGCTCTTAAACATATTGACCGCGACCTGCTCGCGCAAAATGCTGGCCAGCTGGTTGAGCAACTGACCGGCAACGACCACCCAAAGATAATGTCGGCGATCGAACGCTCGGCGCGCTGGATGCTGCCTCTCACTACGCGCTTTCGGCTACCATTTCCAAAACAAAAACCTCACTGGATTGCGGTTAGCGCCCAGCCAAAGCCCGTTGCCGACGGTGTTCAGTGGAACGGCATAATGATGGACATTAGCGATCAGGTTGGCGAAGAGCAGCGACTGCGTAAGCTATGCGACACAGACCCTCTGACCCAACTGCCCAATCGGCGCAAACTGATGATGCACTTAACCCATGTTGCATCATTGAGCACCCGTCACGGCACTCCGCTCTCCATCATGATGATCGATATCGATCATTTTAAACGCCTTAACGATCGCTGGGGCCATCTGCATGGCGATGACGTTCTTAAACAGCTGGCAACTCACGCCCAATCGCTACTGCGGTGTGAAGACATGATTGCCCGGCTGGGAGGAGAAGAGTTTATGGTCGTGCTGCCGCTCACACCGCTGCAGCAATGCCATGCACTTGCTGACCGCTTACGCCAAGCCATCAGTGTACGCGACTTTGGTATGGGGCCGGGCCAGGTGACGCTAAGCATTGGGGTTGCCGAGTATCGCTGTGGAGAACCCCTCACCAGTTTGATTGAGCGCGCCGACCAAGCGCTATATAGCGCTAAAGACGTTGGTCGCGACTGCGTTTGCCATCTACGCTAAAAGTAAATGCCACAGCGCAGGAGGAAAACGATGACCACGCTAGCCGACGCTATTTGCGAACCTTGCCGCAAAAATGCTCAGCCGCTAAGCAAAGATGAAGCCCAAGAGCGGCTAAAAAGCCTCAGCCAGTGGCAGATTGTCGAGCACGATGGCATCATGAAGCTGTCGCGACGTTTTAAATTCCGTGACTTTGCTAGCGCATTGGCCTTTACCCAACGCGTTGGCGATATTGCAGAGCAGGCGGGCCATCACCCCGTTATCATGACTGAGTGGGGCAAAGCCACCGTCACGTGGTAGTCTCACGCTATCAAAGGCCTGCATCTTAATGATTTCATTCTTGCCGCCAGAACCGACGAGGTAGCCAACTAAATGTTTGAGCATATTGAGCGAGTCCCAGGAGACGCCATTCTCGGGCTGATCGAAGCTTTCAAAAAAGATACCAATCCGCAAAAGGTGGACTTAGGTGTTGGTGTTTACCGCGATACCCAAGGCAATACGCCGGTTATGCGCGCCGTTAAGGAAGCAGAAGCTCGTCTGCTCAAGAATGAAACGACGAAAACCTATATTGGTTCTCACGGAGCGCCCAGCTACGGTGAAGTAGTCCTTCCCATGGTGTTTGGCGCCGAGTCACCTGTATTGAAAGCCAATCGTGCCAGCGCTACCCAGTCACCTGGCGGTACAGGCGCCCTGCGTCTAGCAGCCGACTTCATTTCCTCACAGTTGCCGGGCAAAGGTATCTGGGTAAGCGACCCAACGTGGCCCAACCACCACGGTATTTTCACCGCGGCGGGTATTGAGCTGCACAAGTATCCTTACGTTGATCCTGACAATCGTCTCGATTTTGACGGTATGCGAACAGCGCTAAAAAGCATTCCACAAGGCGATGTAGTGGTACTTCACGCCTGCTGCCACAATCCTACCGGGTTTGATCTTTCCCACGACCAGTGGCAGGAAGTGCTGGAAATTGTCCGTGAACGCAAGCTACTGCCGCTGATCGACTTTGCTTATCAGGGCTTCGGCGAAGGTCTGGATGAGGACGCTTATGGCGTTCGTCTAATGGCGGAAAACCTGGGTGAGGCGATCATCACCAGTTCCTGCTCCAAGAACTTCGGTATTTACTGCGAGCGTACCGGCTGCTTGATCATGGTCGCAAAAGACAGCGAGCAGATGGGTAACATTCGTTCCCAGGTCGCGATTGTTGCCCGGGAAAACTACTCAAACCCGCCTGCTCACGGCAGCGCTATCGTCAGCGAGATTCTCCACGACGCCGAACTGACCGCGCTATGGCGTGAAGAGCTCACCGAAATGCGTGATCGTATTAATACTCTGCGTCGCGATTTCGTTGAAGCGCTGAAGCCCTACGGGCTGGATGAGAAATACGCCTGCGTAGCAGAGCAGCGCGGTATGTTTTCCTACACCGGCTTAACCCCGGAACAGGTAGATCGTCTGCGCGATGAGTTTGGCATCTACATGGTGCGCTCGGGTCGCGCCAACGTAGCGGGCTTCTCCCAGGAGAACCTGCCCTACTTGGCTAAAGCGATCGCCGCTGTCAACGACTAGGTAGCGTCCGAGCACTTAACAAGTACTACCGCACTACAAACGCCCAGGCCTTCCTGGGCGTTTTTGTGTGCTGAACGTTTTTGAGTACCGGGCGCTTGACCGATTAGTCAACTCTTAGGCACACTCAGTATTGCCTTGTATACAACACACCATAATCAAGAGGCCTAATATGGCGGCTGCCAGCACCCACTACCCCTGGTACAAAAAAGAAGACACCGACGCGTTCTTCGCTCTGTTTCAAAATAACATTGCCAACTTTGTGATTATCGCGATCACGATGCTGGGCATGGGCTTTCCCTCCTCTATTGTATACGGCCAGGTGCTTCCGGGTGCTGCGGTAGCGGTAATGGTGGGCAACTTCTACTACGCGTGGAGCGCGGCAAGGCTGGCACGCAAAGAGAACCGTGCCGATGTCACGGCGCTCTCTTACGGCATTTCAACACCGGTCATGTTTGTGTTCTTGTTCGGCGTACTGCTACCCGCCAAACAGCTCACCGGTGATGCAGAAATGGCCTGGAAAGTAGCGGTGGCCGCCTGCTTTATCAGCGGCGCCATCGAAGCCGCCATCAGCGTGATTGGCCGCTGGGTGCAGTATCACCTGCCGCGTGCTGCCATGCTGGGCGCCGTTGCCGGTGTCGCCCTGACCTTTATCGCCGGTGAAATGCTGTTCAAAACCCTGGAAATGCCGATTATTGGTCTGCTGGTGTTAGCGATCATTATTGTGGGTCTGGTTGCTAGAGTGAGCATGCCGTTTAAGCTACCCACCTCGCTCTTCGCCATCATCGTCGGCACCGCCATGGCCTATTTGATTGGCGATGCCGGTACCGAGCGCTTCAGCGATGCATTTACCCACTTGGGTTTTTATCCGCTGCTTCCCAATCTGGCCTGGTTTGAAGGGCTGGGGTTACTGCTCACCAGTATGCTAGCGGTACTTACCGTGGTGCTGCCAATCACGCTCTATAACGCTATTGAGACGATGAATAATGTGGAGGCGATGGAAGCCGCGGGCGATAAGTACGATGTCCGCGAGTGTCAGGCAGTGGATGGCGCAGGAACTATGATTGGTGCCCTATTTGGCGGCGTGTTTCCTACCACGGTCTATATTGCCACCGTGGGGGCCAAGTGGATGGGCGCAGGCCGCGGCTACAGCCTGCTCAACGGCGCGGTATATGCGCTGGCGACCATGTTCGGCTTAATCGCCGCCTTGGCCGCGATTATTCCCGTTTCGGTGGTCGCACCCATCCTGGTGTTTGTCGGTATGTCGATGATTGCCACCGCCTTTCAAGCCAACGACACGCGCTACTACCCCGCTGTGGCGCTGGCCATGCTGCCCTACTTCGCCAACTACGTAATGACGCGCTTTAACCGCGGGGCGGGCGAGGTCGTCACAGACATTTCCAGCGCCATTGTGGTGATGGGCCAAGGGGCCATGTTTATGGCCATTCTGCTCGGTGCTATGACCGTGTCGGTGATTGACCACCAGTTCCGGCGCGCGGCCGCCTTCGCGGCCATTGCCGCAGGCTTTTCCTTCGTTGGGCTGATGCATGCCCCGGAGCTATCGCCCAATGCCGCCCCTGAGTTCGTGATGGGCTACCTGGGTATGGCACTACTGTTTATCTACTTCTCTTTTCAAGAAGCAGGTCGACTGCGTTAATTGACGAATCCCGCCTGCCGATGCGGGCGGGACAAAATACGTCGCATAACTTGCCACGCCATAAAGCCCGCCAGCAGGTTACCCACGGCGGCGCCCGCCGCCAGCCCCCACCAACCGAATAACTGCGAGCCCAGCCATAGGCAGGGTAAATAGCAAATAAACAGCCGAGCGCTGGATAGCAGCATCGCTCGCAGCGGCCAACCTAAGGCATTCCCCGCCGAAACCACTAGCATACAAACGCCCAGCGCTGCGTAGCTGGGGAGTAAAAAGCGAATCAGCAGCGTGAGCTCGCTTTGCACGTCAGGGTTACCCGCTAAGGCCATGGCTAGCCAGGGAGCCCCTAACGCTAGCACCACGCCAAGGCCTAGCTGCCAAGCTAGCGCGACCTTGACCGCCAAACGCATCAGCTGCTGTATCTGCCCCCAATCACCGGCGCCGTAGCAGCGTCCTAACCACGGTGGCAGCGACATGGTCATGGCCAGAATCACCATCAGCGAGAGCGTTTCCAAACGGCTCGCCAAGCCCCAGGCCGCTACTTCACTTTCACCCAGGCCCGCCACCACAGAAATAGCCAGCATCGCCGCCAAGGGTGGCATTAGTTGGCTGACCATAGCGGGAGCCGCAATGCCAGCAAACGGCCGCCACGACTGTTGTGCTTCTAACCACAGTCCCTGTTGCGATGCCCACTGGCGTTTGAGCAATTTGCGCGAGGTCACCAACAGCCCCACGGAAAAGGCAATCGCGGTTGCCCAGGCAGCACCCGGCAATCCCCAGCCCTGCCAATCGCCTACCCCAAAAATCAGCAGAGGGTCGAGCGCAAGGTTAACGAGGCTACTCAGCACCATCATCTTGCCCGGTAAACGGGTGTCCCCATGGGCGCGAAAGACGCTATAGCTAAAATAGAGCAGTGCCCCCAGCCAAGCTGATAGCAGCTGCGGGCCCCAATAAATGCGGATATACGAGAGTGTGGTTTGATCCGCCCCCAGTAGTTGAAAAATTGGCACGTGGAATAGCCATAAAGCGATCGCCAATAGACCGATCACCCCGCCGCCAGCCATTAACACCAAACTGCTTAAGCGCCTAGCCCGATCACCTTCCCCTGCGCCTAATGCCCGGGAAATAAGCGCAGCAATGGCAATGCCCATGCCCACCTGAATGCCGATAATCAGAAAGGACAGCGGAAAGGTGAACGACTGGGCGGCTAGCTGTGCGGTACCCAGGCGGGCAATAAACGCACTATCAACAAGTTGAAAACCCAATAGCGCCAATACCCCAATGGCCATTGGCCATGTTTGGCGCCATAGGGTTATTGCCAACTCGCGTTGTTGCATAACAATTGCCAAGTCAACTCTCCTTTCATTCACCTTAAACGCAAAAACGCCATCACCCCTAGCGGGGTGATGGCGTTTAACTAAACGTACTCTTTACTGACGAATACCTTCGAACGTCACGTATAGCTCAAGCTCATGCATGGATTCAGGGAAATCGCTCATATCGATTCCGTAATCGCTCAGAGTCAGCGTTGTGCTGCCTTCAAAACCAGCACGGTAGTTGCCCCAAGGGTCATCGCCTTCACCCATCAACGTCACCGGCATTTCAATTTCCTGGGTTTCGCCGTGCAGGGTCAGGTCACCGGTCAGTACGCCTTCATTTTCACCCGTTGATTCAAAGCCTGTTGAGGTGAATGTGGCGGTGGGGAACTCGCTGGCGTTGAGGAAGTCACCGCTTAAGATATGACGATCACGCTCGGCGTGGTTACTGGTCAGGCTATTAACCTGTACTTCGATTTCGGCAGAGGAGGCATCGAGGTTTTCAGGATCGTAAGCAAACTGACCATCGAACTCTTCAAAGCTACCCAGAATGTAAGAGAAGCCCAGGTGGGAAATTTTAAATTGAACGAAGGCATGCTGGCCTTCGGTATCGATTTGATAATCAGCTGCCTGAGCCTGGCTCAATGGTACCAGCGCCGCGGCGGCAATCGCAGTGGCAAATGCAGTCTTCTTTAACATGAATAACAACTCCTTGGGTTACTTAATAAACACCGTGACAGGCGGACATCGTCTTCACGGCGGTCAAAACGGATCTATCTTACGACTCTGAATCAGAGCGCATGCTATAAGCGGGGTTAAACATACGCACCAGCGTTGTGTGCTTGTCTAACCAATGGTGCTTAAGCGCTGCGAGCGCATGCCCACCGGCTAAAATCATTAGCGCCAAAGCACTGTACCAATGGATGTCACCCGCCAAGCTTGCCTGATTGGGCAGATCAGATAACAGCGCAGGCACCTCGAACCAACCAAATACGCTGATACCACGCCCATCGGCGGTAGAGATCAAGTAGCCACTCACCATGACGCCTAATACAAGTACATAAAGAATAATGTGACCGAGATGAGCCGCAATAGTTTCCAATCGGCTACCCTCTGCACGGGGTGTCGGCTGGACGAAGCGCCATACCAAACGCGCCAGTGTGGCAAACAGCAGCAAGATACCAATTGAGCGGTGTACCCAGGGCCCCTGATTATACCAAGGGTCATAATAGCCCAGATCGGTCATCCACCAGCCCAATGCAAACAGTCCGATAATGGTCAGCGCACTTAACCAGTGAAATAGAATACTGATCAATCCCCATCCGCTGCGACTGTTTCGCAACATTTTGCTATTCCTCATTTTATCTATGACTGCTTATTATCATGACTGCTTCTTATCCATGGGTACTTCAATTTCGCCAACGCGCTTATCAGAGCTTGGATTGCGCAATGCACCATGCTTTGAACCTTACCGCTACAGGCTACTGAAAACCTCTGAAAAAAGCAGAATATTTCATTCGTAAAAACCATTGAATAACCAGCTAACGATTTTTAACGAAACACCTTTCTGAAAAATTTACCGAAAAACCATTCTACAAAATCGAACAAATCCTGCAAGTTTAATCAATTTAATTATTTTGTTTGCACGCTTACTATTAGCGCATGTCCTAAGAGACATTGTGCAACGAGCTTAAAAGCTGCACACAAATTTTCTATTAGAGAGCGCCAATCATGAAAAAGATCACCCTTATCACTGCTATTGCCATGACGTTGACTTCTACTGCCGTTCTAGCTGAACAGGGCTCTGGCGAACTTAACCAGATTGTTCACCCTAGCTCTTCAGCGAATTACAGCACTGACACTTTGCACATGACGCCGGCTGATTTGCCTTTAGTTAACGGCGGTGCAGAGAATAACAGCGTTGTTGCTCCGAGCTCGCACATCAATCACTCTTCCAATAATGAAGACCAGATTGCGCTGTCAGACCTGCCCCACCGCAACGCTTCTTAAAACACAGAATGGTTCTTTGCTTGCACAGCATATGATCCATTAAGTTTCAGAAATACGAAAAACCCACCTTCATCAAAGGTGGGTTTTTCGTTAGCGCCGGATTGCTCACTATCAACTAGCCAGCGAGAACATCCAGGCCACGGGCAAGATCGCGCTGGATATCCTGCTGGCTCTCAAGGCCTACTGCCACGCGAATTAGCCCTGGCGTAATACCCGCCGCTTCTTTTTGCGTATCGGATAAACGGCCATGGGTGGTGGTCGCAGGATGAGTAATGGTGGTTTTTACATCACCTAGGTTACCCGTGATAGAGAGCATACGAGTCGCGTCGATCACCTGCCACGCACCCTCCTGGCCGCCCTTCACTTCAAAACCCAAAACGGCACCAAAACCTTTTTGCTGCTGTTTAGCCAAATCGTGCTGGGGATGATGTTCCAGACCGCTATAGAAGACTTGCGTAACCGCCGGGTGGGCATCCAGCCAGCGCGCCAGGGTCAAGGCGTTGTCACAGTGGGCATTCATACGTAGCGACAGGGTTTCCAGTCCTTTGGTAAAAATCCACGCGTTGAAGGGGCTAAGGCAAGGTCCGCAAGTACGCACCACACCGAAAACTTCCTCAAGCAGTTTATGACTACCTACCACAGCCCCCCCGACGGCACGGCCTTGGCCGTCCAGATACTTGGTCGCCGAGTGAATCACCAAATCAGCGCCAAACGCCAGCGGCTGCTGGAGTGCCGGGGTAAGAAAGCAGTTATCGATGGCCAATAGCGCATCGTGACGCTTTGCCAACGCTGCAAGAGCCGATATATCGGCAATTTCTGACAGCGGATTTGAGGGCGTTTCGGCAAATAGCAGTCTCGTTTTGGGGGTAATGGCAGCCTCCCAGGCAGAGAGGTTGGAAAGCTCAACATAGCGCGTGGTAATACCGAACTTACCAAAATATTTATCAAACAGACTCACCGTCGAGCCAAACAGCGACCGGGAAGCAACAATCTCATCGCCTGCTGACAGCAGCGCCAGCACGGTGGAAAGGATCGCCGACATACCTGAACTGGTGGCCACACAGCGCTCGCCACCCTCAAGAGCCGCCAGGCGGCGCTCAAAGGTATGCACCGTAGGGTTGGTAAAGCGCGAGTAAACGTTGCCCGGCTCCTGCCCACCGAACTTACGCGCCGCTTCAGCAGCGCTTGCGTAAACAAAGCTTGAGGTCGGAAATATAGGCTCCGAGTGCTCCTGCTCAAAGGTGCGCTGATGGCCCGCACGGATCGCCAGCGTCTCAAGTGACCACTCGTCCTGATGACTGTCTATCTGGTGACTGTTTTCCTGGTGATTATCATCATGCATAAGGCGTCTCTCCTAATCGTCCAGGTCATCGTCCTGATTGTGCATATCGACCAGAGCATGGTCACCGGCGCTTTGATCCTTGGCAGAATCATTGCGGCTAGCTTCCAGGGCGGCCAGGTAGGCGTCGTCGATATCACCCGTCACGTAGTTGCCGTCAAACACCGAGCAATCAAACTCTTCCATCTCAGGATTCACTTCACGGCAGGCCGCTTTTAGATCGTCCAGGTTTTGATAGAAGATGCGGTCAGCGCCAATCAGATCCCCCACTTCCTCTTCGCTACGGCCATGAGCTATCAACTCAGAGGCCGCGGGCATATCAATGCCGTACACGTTGGGGAAGCGAACCGGCGGCGCCGCCGAGGCGAAATAGACCTTGCGCGCCCCGGCATCGCGGGCCATCTGAATAATTTGCTTGCAGGTGGTGCCGCGCACAATAGAGTCGTCTACGAGCAGGACGTTTTTGCCCTTAAACTCAACGTCGATGGCATTCAGCTTCTGACGTACCGATTTTTTACGCTGGGTCTGCCCCGGCATAATAAAGGTGCGACCAATATAGCGGTTCTTCATAAACCCTTCGCGATAAGTCACACCCAAATGCTGCGCCATTTCAAGGGCGGAGGTGCGCGAGGTATCGGGGATAGGAATCACCACATCAATATCGTGATCCGGCCACTCGTTGAGAATGCGGTCGCCCAGCTTACGGCCCATCTGCATCCGGGTGCCATACACATAGGCGCCGTCCAACAGTGAATCCGGACGCGCTAGATACACGTGCTCAAAAATACACGAGCGCAGCTGCGGACGATCCGCGCACACCTGCGTATGAATATTGCCTTCGATATCGACAAAAATGGCTTCGCCCGGCGATAGATCACGTTCAAGCTCGAAACCGCCGACATCCAGGGCAACGGATTCGGAAGCGATCATTACCGCTTGGCCGTTTTCTTCTTCGCGGGTACCAAACACCACCGGGCGAATACCGAAAGGATCACGGAATGCCACCATACCGAAGCCGTTAATAATTGCCACCGCGGCATAGCCACCTTTACAGCGACGGTGAACTCGACGCACGGCGTCAAAGATATCTTCCGCTTCCAGGTGCAAGCCCTGCTTGCCCAGCTCGTGGGCAAACACGTTGAGCAGCACTTCGGAATCGGAGCTGGTATTGATATGACGCAGATCGGTGGAGAACAGCTCCTGCTTCAACTGCTCAGAGTTGGTCAGGTTGCCGTTGTGCGCCAGCGCAATGCCGTATGGAGAGTTCACATAGAACGGCTGCGACTCGGCTTCGCTGGAAGAGCCTGCCGTTGGGTAACGCACGTGACCAATGCCTAGATTACCTTTTAGGCGTGCCATATGGCGGGTGTGAAAAACATCACGCACCAAGCCGTTACTCTTGCGCAGTAGGAAGCGTCCCTCGCTCCATGTCATCATGCCGGCAGCGTCCTGGCCACGATGCTGAAGTACGGTCAGGGCATCGTAGATTCCCTGATTTACCGCCTGCTTGCCCAGAAGGCCCACTATACCGCACATTCACGTTACCTCGCTTAATGCCATGGCTTGTTTAAGTCACTTACCTAAGTCACCTAACTATGCAAGCCCGAACGTTCGTAGAATCAACTTCTTCAGTAACAGGTCAATCACCTGTCGGGATAACTTCTCGCTCTGCCGCACCAGGCATGCGCAGTTCGGGTAGAGAAATGTCGCGCAGTGACGCTGGCGCCTCAGGTAGCTCACGATCCCACTGGTCTAACTGGCTCACCGCCCAATCGCGCAACTGAATAAAGGTGGGCCGCAGCTCCGCCTGTTGCCACGCCTGCAGCTCCGCCAGCGGCGTAAGGGTAATCAGCACGGTGGCAATAAGCAAAATAACCGCCCCGCGGGCAACGCCAAAAGCGGCCCCCGCCACGCGGTTCAAAAGCCCCATGCCCACCCACTCAATCGCGGCGTGCACTAAGCGAATCACGATGCCGCAAAGCAAAATAACGGCAAAGATCACAAGTATAAAAGCGAGTACCAGGCGGGCATCAAAGCTTTCGATAAACCCGCTCATCAGCTCGGCCACCGGCTCGGCGAGCACTCGGGCAACCATTAACGCCACTACCCAGGCGGCTAACCCCAAGGCTTCGCGAACAAATCCTCTGACGAAACCAGCCAGCATCGACAACGCCAACACGGCTAAGAACAGCGCGTCAATCCAGGTTAACGCCATGGGTTAGTCTCTTACCCGCACAAGCAGGCCCTGCACATTAGCCCGCTGTTTAATCGAAGACATCGCGGACTCGCCCTCTTCCGAGGTGGCATAAGGGCCCACAAAGACAGTGGTCATATTGTTATCGCGCTGACGCTGATAAACAGTAAAGCCCTCACCAGAAAGCTGTTCGCTTAGGCGCTGCGCATTGCCGGGCTCACCAAAACTGCCAACCTGAACGGCCCACTCTCCCTGAGCGCTGGATGAGGGGCTCGGTGCGCTAGATGACGAGCTTTGCGACGTACTTTGTGAAGAGCTTTGTGAAGAGCTTTGTGAAGAGCTTTGGGAAGAATTTTGTGAAGAGCTCTGCGACGTGCCTCCAGCGTTGCTTTGACCACTGCCGCTATTGCTGGCGATTAAGTCCGCGATAGGGTCGCTATTGGAGCTGGCTGGGGCTTCATCCGGTTCACTGGAGCCCGCCGCTTCAGGGCGGGAAGACGAAGCCGCGATTTGATCGGTGTCCGGCAACCGCGGATTGGCGTCAATAGGGATATCGCCCTCTTCACCCTCTCCCTGCGGGGCCGATAATTCACCAATGGTTGCAGGCCGTTCCGGTGCAGGAACGTCACGGCGCTCAACTTCAACCGGCTGCTCAATTACAAAGCTCGGCTGGGGGCGCTCTTCTCTCGGCGCGGGGTCACTCATTAACCACGGCACAAAGATCGCCAGTAACGCGAGTAGAATCACAATGCCGCTAATGCGTTCCGTTTTACCGTATTTCATTTTCGCCTCCATCAAGCGACGCAGCGCCTGTTGGCAGTGGTCGAGCTAACAGTGCCGCGACTGTAAAGAACGACCCGGTGGCCAAGACACGATCATTGGGCGTTAACATTTGCGCGAGCCAATCGACGCCTGCTTGCGGCGAATCCGCACAAAAATGCACCCGCCCTCCCTGAGCAATAATACGTTGCGACAACTCGCTTGCCCGGCAACCTCGCTCCCCACTCAGCGACACGCATACCCAATCACCAATGCGGGACGCTAACGTTTTTATGACACCGTCAATATCCTTATCATTCAACATGCCGATAAGGCACCACTGGCGACCACCTTCCGGCGGTGATGGCAAATGGCGAACGACATATTCGGCGGCATGAGGATTATGCCCCACGTCCAGGCACCAGGATCCAATCCATTGCATCCGTCCTGCCAACTGCACCGAACCAAGCGCTGCTTGCACAGGCGATTTTTCTAACTCGAGCCCGGCAAGCAAAAGTGCCTGCAAAGCCGTAGCGGCGTTATCGATAGGCAGTCCGGGATCTGCGAGCTCATCAATCACGACGCGCTGGCCATCCGCATGCTGGCCCTGCCAGCGCCATTGGCAAGCCTCACCCGCCATCGCCTGATGGGTGAATTGCTGGCCCAAACTAAACGTGGGTGCCGATAGCAGCTGAGCACACTCAGCAACACTCGGAGGAAGCGTTTGGCTACCTAACACGGCGGGTCGATTGGGACGAAAAATACCGGCTTTTTCACGCCCAATCTGGGCTAAGTCGGTGCCCAAGAAGTTAGCGTGATCCTGAGCAATGGTGGTGACGATAGCCACATCCGCATCAATGATATTGACCGCATCAAGGCGCCCACCCAGCCCGACTTCCAGTACCGCAAGATCAAGCTCTGCATTGACCAGGCACCACAGACCACACAGCGTACCCGCTTCAAAATAGGTGAGGCTGATTTCACTACCCTGCAAGCGCGCACGTTCCACCTGTTCAAACCCCTGCACAAGCAGTTGGTCGTCGGCTTCCTGGCCGTCGATTTTAACGCGTTCGTTGTAGCGCAATAAATGGGGGGAAGTGTAGGTACCCACGCGCCAACCATGGGCACGGGCAATACTATCAATCATGGCAAGGGTTGAGCCCTTGCCATTGGTACCTGCCACTGTAATAACACAAGGGGCGATGGGGCATGAAAGCAGCCCCATACGTTTTGCCACCTGTGAGACCCGCTCTAGGCCCAGCTCGATCCCCACCGGGTGCAGGGTTTCCAAATGCTCAAGCCACTGTTTTAAAGAATATAGCGGCACAGAAGACGGCTGGAGAGCGTGTGGTTCTAGAGAGTCAGGCATTGCGTGAATTATCATCACTCTTAACGGAAGCAGCGTCCTTCTTGGTCGCATCGACCTTGTCAAAAGTGACGTTAGCAGTGTCCGCTAAGCTAGCTTCTTCAACGATCGGCTCAACCACTTCAGCATCATCAGGGGTTGTCGAAGTATCCAGCGTCGCTTCGTGGTGCGTTAGCTTACGCAGCACGCTGCCCACGCGGGCACGCATTTCATGGCGATGGACGATCATATCGACGGTGCCGTGCTCAAGCAGAAATTCGCTGCGCTGAAAACCTTCTGGCAAGGTTTCACGCACCGTTTGCTCGATAACCCGCGGGCCTGCGAAACCAATCAAGGCATTGGGTTCGGCAATATTCAAATCACCCAACATCGCCAGCGAGGCGGAAACACCACCAAAGACAGGATCCGTGAGCACCGAAATGTACGGCACCCCCGCTTGCTTGAGCTTTTCGAGCGCGGCAGAGGTTTTGGCCATCTGCATCAACGAGAACAGCGCTTCCTGCATGCGTGCACCACCGGAGGCGGCAAAACACACCAGCGGGATATTCTCATTCAGGGCCAGGGTAGCGGCGCGAATAAATTTCTCGCCGACGACCGCCCCCATTGAGCCGCCCATAAAGGTGAACTCAAAGGCAACGGCGACCACCGGTAGACCATCCAACTCACCGCGCATAGCAACCAGCGCATCTTTCTCGCCGGTGTCTTTTTGTGCCGCGGTCAGGCGGTCTTTGTATTTTTTAGAGTCGCGGAACTTCAATCGATCAACAGGCTCGATTTCCGCCGCAATTTCTTCGCGTCCTGCTTTATCCAAGAACCAGTCCAAGCGTTTGCGTGCCGTCAAGCGCAGGTGATGATCGCACTTGGGACAGACACTGTTATGTTTCTCTAGCTCAGGGAGGTAGAGAACCGCTTCGCACTTGGGACATTTACGCCAGAGGCCGTCGGGCACGCTAGCGCGACGGTCTTTACGCTGGATACGACCCATGGAGGGTACGATCTTGTCTAACCAGCTCATATCAAAAAGGCTTCCGTTATACGTCAACGCCTGGAAAAAACCAGGCTTGATGAGTGTCGTTAATCAATTCAGTATAGGCGATAAAGCATTTCGCTTTAGGCATCCATCGCCGTACGCATCTCTGCTAGTACACTTTTCAAATGACCCGCAATGGTTTCCGGCGCATCGGCGCTTTCGGCAATACGGTTAACCAAAGCACTGCCTACAATCACACCATCGGCGACTTTAGCGACTTCCGCAGCGGTCACACCATCGCGAATGCCGAAACCAACACAGAGCGGTAAATCGGTCATCCCCCGCAGCGGCGCCAAGTGCTCGGCTACATCGTCTGCGTTGAGGGTGGCGGCTCCGGTCACGCCTTTCAGCGAAACATAATAGAGATAGCCTTCACCATGGGCGCATATTGTAGCGGCACGCTGATGCGAAGTGGTAGGCGCAACGAGAAAAATCGCGGCTAAATCCCGTGATTTCAGCAGTGGTCCAATCTCATCAGCCTCTTCCGGAGGCATATCCACTATCAGAACGCCGTCTACGCCCACACTGGCGGCTTGATCGGCAAAGTTTTCGTAGCCAATTCGTTCAATAGGATTCAAGTACCCCATCAGCACCACCGGCGTGGTGGTATCGGTTTGGCGAAACTCTTTGACCATCTGCATAAGGTCAACCAGCCGCGTACCCTGCTTTAAGGCACGCTCACAGGCTTTTTGAATCACCGGGCCATCGGCCATGGGATCGGAAAAAGGCACGCCTAGTTCAATGACATCGGCGCCCGCCTCCACCAGGGCATGCATAAACCCTACGGTGTACTGCGGCGCTGGATCCCCGGCGGTGATATAGGGGATCAGGGCCTTACGACCCTGCTGCTTAAGTTCACTGAAACGCTGATCAATACGGTTCATGCTCGCCCTTAAAAAAAGCTGCCCTTAAAATTCGATGCCGTCAATCTTAGCAACGGTCATGATGTCTTTGTCGCCACGCCCGGAGAGGTTGACCACGATATGCTGGTCAGGACGCATGGTGGGCGCCAACACCTTGGCATGAGCCAGCGCGTGAGCTGACTCAAGGGCAGGCATAATGCCCTCCATATGGGTCAGCTCGCGAAACGCTTCCAGCACTTCTTTATCGTTTGCCGCTACATAGGAAACCCGCCCCACATCCTTCCACAGCGCATGCTCAGGGCCTACGCCCGGATAATCTAGGCCTGCTGAAATAGAGTGCGTATCAGACACCTGCCCGGCTTCATCCGACATTAAGTAGGTGCGGTTACCGTGCAGTACGCCGCGGGGGGCATTGGATGCCAGCGGCGCCGCATGACGGCCGGTTTCCACGCCATCACCACCGGCTTCGACGCCGTACATGGCCACGTCGTCATCTTCCACAAACGGGTAGAACAGACCCAAGGCGTTGGAGCCACCGCCCACACAGGCAATCAGCGCATCGGGTAGACGACCGATCTGCTCCAGCGACTGACGTCGCGCTTCACGCCCCACCACCGCATTGAAATCGCGCACCAGTAGCGGATAAGGGTGCGGGCCCGCCACGGTACCGATGATATAGAAGGTGTTATCAACGTTGGTGACCCAGTCACGCAGCGCCTCGTTCATGGCATCTTTAAGCGTGCGAGTACCGGACTCCACCGGAATCACCCGCGCGCCCAGCAAGCGCATACGATAGACATTGAGCTTTTGACGCTGGACGTCTTCAGCGCCCATATAAACGTCGCACTCAAGCCCTAAACGAGCGGCCACGGTTGCCGAGGCAACGCCATGCTGGCCCGCCCCGGTTTCAGCGATAATGCGCGGCTTGCCGGTTTTTTTGGCCAGCAGTGCCTGGCCGATGGTGTTGTTGACCTTGTGAGCGCCGGTATGATTAAGGTCTTCGCGCTTCAACCAAATCTGCGCACCGCCAAGACTCGCCGACCAGCGCTTGGCGTGGTAAAGCGGTGACGGGCGCCCCACGTAGTGAGCAAGGTCATAGTCAAACTCGGCCTGGAAGTCGGGGTCATCACGCAGGCTTAGGTAGGTCTTCTCCAACTCTTCCAACGCAAAGCTGAGAGTTTCTGACACGAACCGACCGCCGTAGGGGCCAAAATGACCACGGGCATCCGGCATTCGGGTCAGATCGCTGAATTTAGTTTTCGGAGCAGGCGTCGCAGAAACTGTCACAGAGATACCTCACAAGATCGCCAGAACAGGCAAACAATAAATGAACTCACTAATAACGCAGCAGATTCAGTACAGGTATCTGCGCGGCGTACTTTAACGAGCGTCGGCTAACGCTACATAACGCACAAAAGACGCCATCTTGTCGGCATCTTTACAGCCGTGGGAAACTTCAATACCGCCGGATACATCGACTGCATAAGGTGCTACCTGACGCACAGCGTCAGCAATGTTATCAGCACTCAACCCACCGGCGAGGATAACAGGTTTTGCAAGATTTGCGGGGATTCTCGACCAATCAAAGGTCTCCCCGGTGCCCCCCGGCGTTCCCGGTCGATAGGCATCTAACAATAGCGCCTGGGCCTGATGGTAGCGTTGTGCCTCATGGCCTAGATCAATCTCATCGCGCATACGCAGCGCTTTCATCCAGGGTAGCGCAAAGCGCTGGCACTCATCCGGCGTTTCATTGCCGTGAAATTGGAGCATATCCAGATAGGGCAAGCACTGCTCAATGAACTCCGCAGGCTGGTCCACGAACAACCCCACGCGAGTCACAAAGGCAGGCACCCGGGCGGACAGCGCGGCCAGTTGCTCAACCCTCACGCTACGCGAGCTTTTCGGCCACATGACGAAACCCAAGGCGTCCACGCCCAGCGCCACGGCGCGGTCAACATCCTCACCTCGCGTAAAACCACAGAACTTGATGCGGGTACGGGTTAGCTCAGTAGCACTCATGACGACGCCTCCTGTTCAGTAGTCGCTGCCGGATTACGCAGCGAGCGATTGCGCCGATAGGCCACCCGCGGCGTATCAGGAAGCTCACGCTCTCCCGTCCATTCACCGGTAAACGAGAGCAGATGGGGCCCCAGCGGCTCTTTTGGCAGGTCAAACCGCTCATCGTAAACCGAATCGACAAAGTGCAGCCCGCAGGCGGGTGCTGTAACGTCACCTTTGCGACGGTTTTTAAGCGCTAAAAGTTCACCAATATAAGCTTCATCCTGAGCACCGCGTCCGACACTTACCAGTGCCCCGGCGATGTTACGAATCATATGGTGCAAAAACGCATTGCCTTGAATATCGATCATCACCAGTTGACCGTAACGCTTTACGTCAACAAAGTGCATATGCCGCCAGGGGGTTTTGGACTGACAGCCCGCGGCGCGAAAGCTGGAAAAATCGTGCTCCCCTACCAGCGCCTGGGCGGCTCGGTGCATGGCATCGGCGTCTAATGGGTCGCGACACCAGGTCACATTGGCCCGCTCCAATACCGGGCGACTAATCTGGTTCAGCAGCACATAGCGATAACGACGCCCCAAGGCACACAAGCGTGAATGGAAGTCGTCTCCTACGGGCTTTACCCAGCGCACGGCGATATCGCGGGGTAAATGGGTATTAGCGCCAAAGATCCAGGCTTTTTCGGAGCGCCCAACCGGTGGGTCAAAATGTACAATCTGACGTGTCGCGTGCACACCCGAATCGGTGCGGCCACTGGCACTTACCTGGATGGGCTCGTTGGCCACCTTGGACAGCGCATCTTCTAATGATGCCTGAACCGATGCGGCGTGTTTTAAGCGCTGAAAGCCGCAGTAACGGGTACCGTCGTACTCGATACCCATTGCCAAGCGGCCGGTAAGCGGAATTTTTTCATCGAAGTGATAGAACAGCGTCATCAAGCCACATCATGTTGAAGATTTTGAAGGATCGCTATTATCCAGCCCTCGCGGCTTGAATGCTACCTCTTCAATTTCCCACTCCTCCTCAACTGGCCGACGCGGCTGACTAGCAGGTGGCACCGGCTCTGCATGCGGCTCACTGGTGAACTCTACCGTGGGCTGAATGGGCGTTTCGCTGCGCAGGTTATCTTGTCTGCCTGAAAAGCTATTTGAAGGGCTATTTGAGGGGCTATTTAAGATCGGCGGGTGGTAATCGATAAAGCGATGGCCTGGATCCTCGGCTGTTTCAGGGGCAGACTCGGTTTGCTGCACAGCCGCCACTGGCTCAGACGCGGGTAAACCCGCAGCGATAGAAGCCAGCAGTTGGCTCATAGGCGCGGCACTCGGCGGTGGTGCTAATGAAACGCTTTCAGAACTATCAGTGGCCACAGCATGCAGCCCAAGCCGCCGCTGACGGCCCTGCTCTGCCAGCCCGGATGCCTGGCTTTTATGATAGCGAAGCGTGTCATCTTGCGCTGGCGGCTGCGCTTTATCGTCAACCAGCCATTGGTCAGTATCTATTGATAGCTCGTCATTAGTAGCAGGAATAGTGATTTTAGTCTTGGGCTCTGGTTCGTGGTCAAACGCGACTGATTTGCCGCTGTCATTATGGGGCTCGCCCACTGCATCATTATTGGGTAGGTTTGGAGTCGCGACAACCACACCCTCCGGCATAGGCGTTACCTCGGGCGCCGCGCTAGGCGACACCGTTGGCTTCACCACTGGCTCAACAAGCGGGGCCTCATCCCAGGTCTGTTCCCGGCGCTTACGTAGCCACACTAATAGCGCTACCAGCAGTGCAATGGTCGCCAACGCCAGCGGCCACTGGTAACGTTCAATTAAAGCCGCCATGCCCGGGCTATCCGCCTCATTCCTGTCAGTAACGCTCCTGCCTGTATCAATTAAAGTGTCAGCGAATGGCTCTGGCGACGACTCTTGAACCGCCAATGCCTCGCTTATCGCCTGGGTCAGCGAGGCGACTTCACCACGCAGTTCATCAAGCTCTGAGCGCATCAACTTACGCTCTTCAAGCACCTGCTGAAGCGTCGCTTGACTAAGGCGCAGTTGCTCGGTCAGCTCTGCACGAGTTAACACTTCCGGCTCACCGGGTTCTGAGCCGTCTGGCACGACCGTTTCCAAACCGCCAGCGGCAAGCGCGCTATCAGGTTGACGAGAACCATTAGCCTGGAGGGTTTGGACGGCCGCTATGGCGGTATCAGCAACAGGTGCGGCTTCAATCGCCGGTAGCGGCACTGCCTGCAACGAGCCATTGCGGCGCGCCTGCCAGGCTTCATTCATGGCTTTAATCGCAGCGTCGGCATCGGCATGAGAACGTGCCAGCATGCGTTGAGCGTCAGGCACTTCTAGCATTCTGCCAGCGCGCATGTCGTTGATATTGCCTGAAGGAAAGACCTCTGGGTTGGCCTCCAGTAGCGCGACCATCATCTGCTGGACACTTGTCTTGTCAGGCTTAATACGTTCGGCAACACTCCATAGCGTATCGCCACTGCCAATATAAGTGCTACTGGCATTGCCGTGGACGCCAGCGGACGCTGCAGGCCTGGCTTCAGCAACTGGGGTGGCAACCGCTGAGGCACTAGCGGTTTGCCTCTGGCCCTGTGGCAACTGACCTTGTTGAGAATAGCCCTGTTGAGAATAGCCCTGGGGGTCAAACAGCAGTGTGATATCGCGTAATTGTTGCCCGCCTGGATATTCAACCGTTAACAGCAAATCAAGCCAGGGCTCTTGCATCGTTTGATCAGAACTTAAGCGCACCTGTCGCTGGCCCTGACGCTCCACCACCTGAGCACGAACACTGGCAGCTAACGGCGTCCACTCAAGGCCTGCTGTTGCGAAATCAGAGCGGTCGGCAATGGCTACACGAATATTGTCTAGCGCATAATCACTGCTTTCCAATAGCGGGATCGAGGCATCTAAAGGAGCATTCAGATACGAGCTGACATTCGCCTGCCCTAAGCCAACGGCTAGCACAATAGGACTCACTGAACTCAACGAGAGCCATGCAATCCATGTCAGTGTTTTTTTCATGAATGTACCCCGATCGCCTACTTATTTTAACTATCGCTTAGTTACTTTTAACTATTGATACCAGATTATTGTATTACGCGTGTTTTATCATAACTTAACGAAATAGCGCGTTTTTTCCCACTAACGTGGTAGATAAGGGCGAAAAAAAACGGGAAGCTGCGAACAGCTTCCCGTTTTCGACTGGCGTACTAGATGACGTGCTAAATAACGTACTACAACAAACAATTACTGTTCGCGCAGGATCTTCAGCATCCGCTTCAGCGGCTCTGCGGCGCCCCACAGCAACTGGTCACCCACGCTGAATGCTGAGAGGTATTCCCCCCCCATTTGCAGCTTACGCAGACGGCCAACTGGCACTTGCAGCGTACCTGTGGAAGCCGCAGGCGTTAGGCCAGCGATGGTGGCGTCTTTATCGTTAGGAATCAGCTTGACCCACTCGTTGTGCTTGGCGATGCGGTCTTCGATTTCATCCAGCGGCACATCGTGCTTGAGCTTGATCGTGAATGCCTGGCTATGCGAACGCATGGCGCCGATACGCACGCACAGACCATCGATGGGGATCGGGTTGTTGTCGAGGCCAAGAATCTTGTTGGTCTCAACGCTGCCCTTCCACTCCTCGCGGCTCTGTCCATTATCTAGCTTGGTATCGATCCAAGGTAGCAAGCTACCCGCCAGCGGCGCGGCAAAGTTATCGGTCGGGAAGTCACCGCTGCGCATGGCTGCCGTTACTTTACGATCGATATCCAGAATCGCGCTGGACGGGTCTTTTAGCTCTTCGCCCACGCTATCGCGAAGCTGGCCCATTTGGTTGAGCAGCTCGCGCATATGCTTGGCACCGGAGCCAGAAGCCGCTTGATAAGTCATGGAAGTCATCCATTCGACCATATCGGCTTCGAACAAGCCGCCCAGACCCATCAACATCAAACTTACGGTGCAGTTGCCGCCTACAAAGGTTTTAGCGCCTTTGGCTAGCTGATCGTCAATGACCTTGCGGTTGACGGGATCCAGCACGATGGTCGCTTCATCTTCCATACGCAGGGTACTGGCGGCGTCGATCCAGTAGCCCTTCCAGCCTGCGCTGCGCAGATCCTTATAGACCGGCTTGGTGTAATCACCGCCCTGACAGGTGACGACAACATCCAGCGCTTTGAGCGCTTCGATATCAAAGGCGTCTTTCAGCGGAGGCACGTCTACACCGATGTCGGGACCGGGCTGACCAACCTGGGAGGTGGTGAAGAATACCGGCTCAATGCCGTTAAAATCACCATCTTCCTGCATGCGCTGCATGAGCACTGAGCCCACCATACCGCGCCATCCCACGAAACCGACTTTCAACATATGAAGCCCTCCTGCAAAGAATGAGTCCCTATATTATACACACTTCTTCACAGTGATTTTGAAACCGCCCAAAGCGGCTCCATGATAACGAAAGAGTAAACAAGGTCGCCGGGGTAGCCCGACGACTTCTCTCACTGCTTTGAAAACGCCGCTAACACGGCATCGCCCATGGCATCGGTGCCGATGGTCTGCATGCCCTCAGATGCAATATCAGCGGTGCGCAGGCCGTCATCCAGCACACTGCCCACAGCGGCTTCAATACGCTCTGCCATGGCATTCTCATTCAGCGAGTAGCGTAGCATCATGGCCACCGAAAGCATCATCGCCAGCGGGTTAGCCACGTTTTGACCGGCGATATCTGGTGCACTGCCGTGGCATGGCTCGTACATGCCCTGCCCGCTCTCGTTTAATGATGCAGAAGGCAGCATACCGATGGAACCGGTCAACATCGCAGCGGCATCGGAAAGGATATCGCCGAACATATTGCCAGTGACCACCACATCAAACTGCTTGGGCGCACGCACCAGCTGCATGGCGGCGTTATCCACGTACATATGGGAAAGCTCGACATCCGGATACTCCGGCGCCAAACGCTCCATCACTTCACGCCACAAAATGGTCACTTCCAATACGTTGGCTTTATCTACCGAGCAGAGTTTTTTGCCACGTTTTTGGGCCATTTCAAAGGCAACACGGCCGATGCGCTCAATCTCGCTCTCGGAGTAGATATAGGTGTTAAAACCCACTCGCTCGCCGTTGCGCTCTTCAATGCCTCGGGGCTGACCGAAGTAGATGCCGCCCGTGAGCTCGCGGACAATCATAATATCCAGTCCGGCGACCAGTTCAGGCTTCAGGCTTGAAGCGCTGGCCAACTGCGGGTAGAGCATGGCCGGGCGCAAATTACCGAACAGCCCCAAGTTTTTGCGCAGCCCCAGCAGGCCTTTCTCCGGGCGCTTGGCGAGATCCTCAATTTTATCCCACTTGGGGCCACCCACCGCACCCAACAAAATAGCGCTGGCGGCTTTGGCTTTTTCCAGAGTTTCCGCGGGCAGCGGCTCGCCATGAACATCGTAGGCAGAACCACCCACTAGCCCTTCTTCGACTTCAATATCCAAGCCCGCTTCCTGGCACGCCTTCAACAAACGCGCCGCTTGAGCGGCAATCTCGGGGCCAATACCGTCACCCGGCAGCAATAGGATCTTGTGTGTCATGCAACTTCCTTAGCATTTAATTATTGGAGACTGGCTTACGCAGACTGCCGGAACAACCAGGGGCGTGCGGCTTTATGCTTCTGCTCAAAGGCACGGATGGCGTCTTCGTCTTTGAGCGTCAGGCCAATATCGTCCAACCCTTCCAGCAGACAGTGCTTGCGGAACTCATCCACTTCAAACTCTAAAATCTCACCGCTAGGGGTGACTACGCGTTGGTTCTCCAGATCCACATCCAACTGGTAGCCTTCGTTGGCCTCCACTTCGGCAAACAGCCGATCGACCACGTCTTCTGGGAAGGTAATCAGCAAAATACCGTTCTTGAACGAGTTGTTGTAGAAAATATCCGCAAAGCTGGGCGCAATCACCACTTTAAAACCGAAATCTTCCAGCGCCCATGGCGCATGCTCACGTGAGCTCCCGCAGCCAAAGTTACGCCGGGCAAGCAGCACTTCAGCATTTTTGAAGCGCGGCTGGTTCAAAACGAAATTAGGGTTGAGCGGGCGCTGCGAGCAGTCCTGGCCCGGCTGGCCTTCATCCAGGTAACGCAGTTCGTCAAACAAGTTAACGCCAAAACCAGTGCGCTTGATCGACTTCAAAAACTGTTTCGGGATAATCAAATCGGTATCGACGTTGGCGCGATCAAGGGGCGCAACCACGCCTTCAAAGCGTTCAAATTTTTTCATGGCTTAGGCCTCCTGAGCGTGAGTGGCGTCGTTAGCGGGCAGGCTGCGAACATCAACAAAGTGACCGGCGATTGCCGCGGCCGCTGCCATGGCAGGGCTAACCAAGTGCGTACGACCACCGTAGCCCTGGCGACCTTCAAAATTGCGGTTAGAAGTCGAAGCGCAGTGTTCACCAGCACCCAGTTTGTCCGCGTTCATGGCCAAACACATGGAGCAGCCCGGCTCGCGCCACTCGAAACCGGCTTCAATAAAGATTTTATCCAAGCCTTCAGCTTCCGCCTGGCGTTTCACCAAGCCCGAACCCGGCACCACCATGGCCAGTTTGATCGAATCAGCCACTTTTTTGCCTTTGGCCACCTTGGCGGCTTCACGCAGGTCTTCGATACGCGAGTTGGTGCAGGAACCGATAAAGATCTTATCCAGCTTGATATCGGTGATTTTCTGGTTGGGCTGAAGGCCCATGTACTCCAGTGCGCGGGTGTGGCTACGTTGCACGGTTTCATCCAGTGCGGCCAACGGGTCAGGCACTTGGCCGGAAATACCGGTGACCATTTCCGGGCTGGTACCCCAACTCACCTGCGGCTCGATCTCTTCCGCTTTCAGGGTGACGACCTTATCGAACTCTGCATCGGTGTCGGAGACCAGATTGCGCCAGTCCGCCACGGCGGCTTCCCACTGCTCTGCCGTGGGCGCGAAAGGACGCTTGGCTAAGTAATCAATGGTGGTGTCGTCCACGGCGATCAAACCGACCCGTGCGCCCGCCTCAATGGCCATGTTGCACACGGTCATGCGCCCTTCCATAGAGAGCGAAGCAATAGCACTACCGGCAAACTCAATGGCGTAACCAGTGCCGCCAGCGGTACCAATTTTGCCGATAATCGCCAGCACTACGTCTTTCGCAGTCACGCCCAGGCCCAACTCGCCTTCCACGCGCACCTGCATATTCTTCATTTTTTGCGCCAGCAAGCACTGGGTCGCCATCACGTGTTCGACCTCAGAGGTGCCGATACCATGTGCCAAGGCGCCAAAGGCACCGTGGGTAGCGGTGTGAGAGTCGCCACATACCACGGTCATGCCCGGCAGTGTTGCGCCTTGCTCGGGGCCGACTACGTGCACGATACCCTGACGAGGATCGTTGATTTTGAACTCTTCGATGCCGTACTCAAGGCAGTTGTCGTCCAGGGTTTGCACCTGAATCAATGACACCGGGTCTTTAATCCCACTGTTGCCCTCCGCCCGCTCTTTAGTGGTCGTTGGCACGTTATGGTCAGGCGTGGCCAAATTTGCATCCAAACGCCACGGCTTGCGGTTGGCTAAACGCAGCCCTTCAAATGCCTGGGGCGATGTCACTTCGTGAAGCAATTGCCGGTCGATGTATATCAACGCGGTGCCATCATCACGCTGCTTCACCAAGTGTTGATTCCAAAGTTTGTCGTAAAGCGTTTGGCCTGACATGTGTCTCTCCTGGGCAGTGCCCTGCTAGTTCGGTATAGCCGCCTCTATGGGCTGCTTAAATTGCTTGTGGAGTCAGTGTCACGCGACTCGCGCATAAAAGCAATTCATGTTATTCATAGTTTAGATTCCAAACTGGAATAGCTAATTAGGGAGCAGCCCGTGGACACCCAAAGCTTACAAGCCTTTTTGGCCGTGGCAGATACGCAAAGTTTCTCACGGGCGGCTGAACAGCTGCACCTTACCCAGCCAGCGGTAAGCAAGCGCATTGCCACCTTGGAATCTCAAGTAGGCACACGGCTATTTGACCGCATTGGTCGGCGCATTGCGCTAACCGAAGCCGGTAGCGTGCTGCTCCCCCAAGCGCGGCGCATTCTTTTGACCGTTGAGGACAGCCGCCGAGCGCTGGCCAACCTTTCCGGCCAGGTAGGCGGCAAGTTGACCCTTGCCACCAGCCACCATATTGGCCTACACCGCTTACCGCCGCTATTAAAGCAGTACACCCAGCGCCACCCGGAGGTCACACTAGACCTGCACTTTCTGGATTCAGAGCAGGCTTACCAGGGCGTGTTGGATGGCACCCTGGAAATGGCCGTGGTGACGCTAGCCCCCCACCCCCATGAACAACTGCAGGTGGTAGAACTGTGGCGCGACCGGCTATGTTTTGCCTGCGCTATCGATCACCCTCTTAACCATCAGCCTCCTCAGAGCGAACTCTCTCTGATCGACCTATGCGAATACAACTGCGTGATGCCGGGGGCGAAGACCTTTACAGGGTCACTTATTGCGCAGCGTTTCAGCGAAGCTGGTTTGCACTTGCCTGTTAGCATGGCGACCAACTATTTAGAAACGCTAAAGATGATGTGCAGCGTGGGGCTGGGCTGGAGCCTGCTGCCAGAAAAGATGATCGACAGCGAACTGGTCGAGCTTAGTGTAGACACCCCACCGATTTACCGCCCGCTGGGGTATTTGGTGCATACCAACCGAACGCTGTCGAATGCGGCACGCAGGATGATTGAGGAGTTGGAAAATACGCGGGGTGAGAGTGTTATCAAATAAACCTCATGTGCACCCATGGGGGCCTCTAAACACTCGTAGAACTCGTTTTCTCGTTGCCACACACGGTATGTGCGCGAAGCGGGATCGATGATTTTCGTAGCACGTGGTAAGCGAAGCGCACCCGCGGAAGCAGCGTGCAGCGGTGACGGGATTTGGCTCTTGTGGGCATTGTTGGTTGGTTGCCACTGGGCGCCGTTCCGCCGCCTCCCGCGGGAGCAGCGCGCAGCGGTGCCAGGGTTGGTGTATGCCACTGAGCGTCGTTCCGACGCCTCCTAAACTGCCCCTCTATTTACCAAACTGGGCGAACACTTCTTCGCCGGTCAATTGCTTGGTTTTTTCTGCTAGTGAATAGAAGCGCGGCTTTTGATCGATAAATATTTGCTCGGTTATTATCCAATCATCCGCACCATCAAGAAGCCCAACGGGAAGCGCGTAATGTCCATCCTGCTTTAAGCGATAGAAGAGGTGGGTGCCACACTGCTGGCAGAAACCACGCTCAGCCCACTCAGAAGAACTGAAGGTGGCTATATGCTCTGAGCCTTTAAAGTCCACGTCACCGGCAAACTCAACCGCAAACAACGGGCCACCACCCCACTTTCTACATATCGAACAGTGGCAAACGCCGACATGGTTGCTTTGGGTGGTAACGGTGACGCTGACTATACCGCACAGGCAAGCCCCCTGAAGTTGTGTGGTAGATGCCATGCTTGTCTCCATCAGTTGTTATGACACTTAAATCGTATTTAATCCTTAAAAGCCGAGATAGCTCAAAATTGCACTCTAACTATTGGCCCCTTTTAATCTATGAGGGCCTTCCGCTATGGGCGGGTATATTTTGGTTCAAAGGGGTATATAACAGCACGCTTAGCTTTCTCGCCATGGTCCAGTGGCAACGAAACCCCGCCATCGTGCTAGATTGATAATTCCGCAACATTACGACACCAGCGGATGAATTATTTTGGCCAAAGCCGAGCCAAGGGCGTAGTGCTGATCTTCGTCCAAATGAACGCCATCAATCCGGCTAGTGGGTGTCACCAGTCCCGCATCGAAAAAGTAGCATTCGCACTCTTCGGCGACTGCTTCAATGGCTGCAGATAATCCCACCGCTTTTCCCTCGGCTCCTTCAAACTTTGGTGCTATATTGCCTTTCGCTTTTTGAATTTCGGGAGGAGCAACGAGCATGACCGGAGGCACTGGCATGCCCGGCTCAATGGGAGCACGTCGAATGGCGCTAACCAGTGTCTTTAACCCCTGCGCTGATTGCCAAGCATTGAAATGATGCATAGATTGAAAGTCGTTAGTGCCTAATAGCATAACTACCAGCGACAACGGCGAATTGATCTCTATGCGCTGCTCTATCCCCTCCAATCCGTTGCGTCCTGGTTTGTAAGGGTCATCCCACACGGTTCGACGTCCATTCAGGCAATCCTCGATAATCCTTACAGAAATGCCCGCTTCAAGCAGTTTCTTTTCCAACACTCCTGGCCAACGGCGTTCGAAATTTAACCGACTACGGGTATCCGGGATAATGCCCCAGCTTAATGAGTCTGCGTAAACAAGGATCTGATGCATGGCTTCCCCCGTGGTTTAGTTCACAGGCTTTGTTGGTATGATTAATGCTGGCCCGAATCTTGACACCAACCAGACATGCGATGAGGCCCACCAGCATATATTCGATCCCCAAGCTACCCATATCTGATCGGGTAGAATAATCACCGGCCAATAATCATCTGAAGCCTACTAACAAGTAGGCGAACGATCAGCTTCAAAGGAAATGACTTATAGGCAGGTGGATCAGTTGGAAGAGAACTGGGATCCTTGAGAAACTTGGTTGCAATACGTGACTGAAGAGCCGGGGTTTCGCCTACAAATCGTTGGCGATACAACGAGATCCAGTGCTGCGAATTTTCGAACGTAACAAAAAGAGGTGAATTGCAGCACGTTGCCACCATACGTCTCGTGGGCGAGTTATCACGAAATGTATAAGGATGTAGAAGCCCCTGACCGCGCACTACAGCGTATCGATCATTACGATGAAGCACATAGGGGGTTCCCAGGAATTGATCCATGACGGGCTCCGGCGGCAAAAGTTTTGCAAGCTCATCTGCCGCAAATTGACAATCATCACAATGGCACACAGTGCAATAAATTGGCGCTCCCACAAGCTCAACGGCAACTTGGCCACATGAACACTCGACTAAAAATGTATCAATCGGCATTCGATTATCTCCATGTGGACACTAGCGTCTAGGCTCACCAGCGGCAATAAAGCGCCTGCTGACAAGTAATCCGGCCACTGCGTACTGCTATGCAAATCTCGCCCAAAAACATACCGAAGCTAGAATTCTAAAGGGTCAATGGTTAAGCGTTGAGCCAATGCTTCTTGGAGAATCTGCCCAGCCGCTTCGTTGAATAGTACAAAACGGATCAGGGTCACTTTGTGCAAGGTCGGCAGTATGGTTTCCAGGGTAGCCGCGCACACTTGAGCAGCTGCTTCCGCTGGGTAACCGAAAGCACCAGTAGAGAGTGCCGGGAAGGCCAGCCGCTCAATGCCGTGCTCATCGGCTAACTTCAGCGCATTGCGATAACAGCCAGCCAGCAGTTGATCCTCCGGCTTATCGACGCCATATACCGGGCCCAGGCAGTGAATCACCCAGCGATTGGGCAAATTATGGCCGCCAGTGAGTACCGCTTGGCCCGGAGCGATGGGTGCCATAGGCCGCCCCTCTTCAGCAAGGCCGGGGCCTGCAGCGCGATGAAGCGCCCCAGCGACGCCGCCACCGGTTCGCAATTGCGCGTTGGCAGCATTAACCACTGCATCCACATCGGACTGTTGGGCAATATCGCCCACCACGCACTCCACGCGGATTCTGCTCTGATCGCTCATAAACTCCCCCATCTATTACGACGCATAGCTGACGCTCGCTAATGAAAGCTTCCTTTACTACGGCTAATACTGGAAATGCTGACTGAACAGAGCACCTTCGTTCAACCTATCGTTCATGCGTTGTCTTCGATAATCGCCCCGGCTTCACGCATTTCGTCCATCACGGCGCTCAATTGCTCCGGGTTCACTGCGCGGGTGGCATCGGCGATTAAGTGGGTTTCAAAGCCGAATTTACAGGCGTCTAGCACGGTAGCCTTAACGCAGACATCGCAGGCCAGCCCACCAATCCAAACGCGCTTGATCCCTCGACTCTCAAGAAAGCCCTGAAGGCCAGTGCCGTCGAAGGCGGAGTAAGCATCGCGGTCGAATGCTGTGCCCTTGCTCACTCGCACAGTGTCCGGTGGCAATTGCAGCCCTGGATGAAAGGCGGCACCTTCGGTGTCCTGAAGGCAGTGCTCTGGCCAGGGGCCACCTTGGCTCTCAAAGGAGCAGTGCGCCACCGGGTGCCAGTCCCTGGAAGCAATAACAAGAACGCCCTGCCGAGCGGCCTTAGCCAACCAATCGTTGAGCACAGGCACCACCGCATCGCCACCTTCAATGCCCAGCGCCCCGCCGGGGCAAAAATCGTTCTGCACATCCACGGCGATTACTGCATCTTGTGAGCAAAGTGTTTCCGCTGTATGCATAAATGCCTCCTTAGTTAATCCAAGGCAAGCGGAGACGAAGCAATCTTCATTACGCCAGCCTGTTCCTCACTATGCAACAACAGCGCCTAGCGCTTGCAGCTTGTGCGCCATTGAAATAAAACTAAAGGTGCAATGGACAAAAGGGCGGCCCCGCGCCAGTATTTGTGATGTCAAAACTCAATCAACACGACAGTTATCATTGGTACGAAAAACGATAGCCAAAATCAGGAATGGGAACCATGCGATATAAGCAGGAAACCACTGGAACCACCACCCGGGGGAGAAATAAATAGCTTCGGGCTTTCCAAACATAAAAATGGCAACGACGTTTAGCAATAATACGATTGAAAACCCGGCAGCACTGATAACCGAAAATATACGACCTAACTGCTTCGATCTCCCTTTAATCATTGAAATTCTCCTTTATAAACTATTTCTGTATAACACCGCAGACACCGGTTTTTCTGGCGCAATGCTTAGTCAGCGCCTAGCGCTTTACCCATGAAAACCGATGACGCCGGGCAGAGTCCAGCAAATTGGGGAGTCTGAGTGATGGCTTTTGGAGCGTCTGAACGATCTAGCACCTCATAGCCCAACCTCTCAAAAAAACCATCCGCCGTGGTGGTAAGAAGATACAGCGCCTTTAAATGAGAGCGCGCTGCCCACTCTTCAGAAAATGCTACAAGTTTTTGTCCAAGACGATTGCTTCTATGGGCTGCAGAAATCGCAAGCGAGCGAAGAAGACCGAAATCACCGCACACCTCTACCCCTATGACACCCCAAAGCTCGCTTTCATGATGGAAGCCGAAGAAGTAAACGTCACTATCATCCCGCAAATCAGAAACTGGCAGGTCACAAGCAACCAAGAGATCAATGACTTCTTGGCTATAAGCGACTTGTTCCATGCAAACCTCCCCAAACGCTAACGAAGCCGTAGATAAAGCCAATGGTAAATCTCTTCTCGATAATTAATTTGAGCAACAGGCTACGAGCTTGCTGATGGTTCGATGTCTTGACCGAACATAATTCGATGCACTTCCGGCGCTACAACACCAAACTCACGCAGCCCCCATGGCTTATCAGCTATTGCCTGGAAAATCTCGACGCCCCGCTGCTGATAATCAAGGTGAAGCTCATCTATCCCCTCGCAGTTTACATACGCAAAGTAAGAATGTTCGTGTGTATCACGGGCGGGAAGTTCGTCCGGGCAGTGCCCCAGCATAACGTGAAAACCACCCAAACTCAGAAACGACCAGCCATCCACACGGAAACGTAGCGAGAAGCCAAGTTTGTCGAGAAAGTAACTCTCGGTCTTTTCAAGGTCGTTAACTGCCAGCACATGCTGGGTTGCTTTTACCGCAAACATTGATGCCTCCTGTCCTCTATATGCCCCCCTAACACGAATCAAACGGCAATGGTTACCTCGCTCGGCACCAACGCCAATCAACACCTCCCCAGTGACTGATTAGGCTTTGCACGAAAACTGCCTGAGCCCACCGACTTTTCGTACAAGCCCTAGGAAATATCGACATCCTCAACATTCTTCAGTTTTTTTATAGCAAACTGCCCTCTTTCAGCGACGGGGCTGGATTTATCTGATGCGAACTTCTCTGCGAGCTCCTTAGCGATGCTCCCCATAGTCGCTAGCTCGCGAATCAGTATCTCTGCTGACACTCGCCTGACAATCGAAGAGCGGTCTTCAGCTGAATTTCTTAATAGCTCGTGCAATGGCGTATTAACCTTCAATGCACGTTCAGAAACCACTTCCTTGATCCCACCCTCACCGTCACGGATGTTCGTCCATTGCCACTTCCGTTCTTCCACCCAGGTGATTCGACCTTCGAAAAGGCTGCGGTACGCCTTTGCTCGAACAGCAGGTTGTATGGATTGCTCAGCGATGTCTTCAAGTCGGTCATCCAGAATTGCGGTACGGCCAAGCTGAGCAAGCAGTGATGGCATTGGCCCGGACGTAGCATATTTTATCTGAGCGATAAGAAACTCTGCTATCGGGCCTTCAGATATGATCTGCAACAACACTTGTTTATCTGCATCTTCGATCCGCCCCCATGAATGCCAACTGGACAGTACGATACATAGCGCTTCAGCGGCATCATGCGGGTCTGTTGCATTGACTATAAAGGGGAGCTTTTCTCTGGCAGCCTCCCGTACCTGAGGCACCCAGTCATTCATCCTGCGAACAGCAAGTGACAGGAAAAACGCATTGGGTGCCGCCCCAGTTAATGCGCGTAACGTCTTCTCCCGCCGGTAACCGTCTCCACTAATCAAATCTAGCCAGGTAAACCTCTCCATCGGTTTTGACCAGAACATCCATTTTGGCGACGCCGGTCTTGCGAAGGCTTCCGAATACTCAGCACGAATTAAATGTTCCCAATAATCAAAATTGGTAAGAGGCAGTTTCGAGGTCGCCTCAATAAGTGCAGACATATCAGCCACGATCTTACTTTTGCCCCCCACTTGAATCGAATAATTAAGCGCCCTTAATGCGGATATAACGCTACGTTCGATTATCAACTGTTTCATAAAGCATGTACTCAACTACCGTGGTTAGCATTGGCAAAAAAATAAAGCCTGTAAGTTTATTTATGTTAAATCATCCAATCAATCAGATATTGTTAGTGCCAATCTACAATCTGCTGATCCATTTTTCCCGCCCGGGAAAAATAGGGTGTATACCCAAATATGTCAGCAGCATCTTTTAAGTAGGTTTCAAATCGAGACACTTCTGAAAAATCTGCACAGCTAAATACCCGAACTCTCAGCTCAAGTTCTTTCGCTGCGCCAACAAGAAACGCTTCAAGTGACGGCGATACAAGATTGCAGCCAACTCCATCACCCATGTCATACACGCCTCCATAGGTAGGAGACCCCGCGATACAATTTACGACCAGGTAGCCGCCGCAACCATCTTGTAATAATGGAACAAAACCCAGAGGCCAATAATCGGGATTGTCGTCGTCGCCACAGCCTGCGCAACTGTCATAATGGCTGGCGATACTGCTCAACGACAACAAATGCATGCCCCAGGCGAAATGAGGTTCAAACAGGTTAAGCTCGCTCTCTTTTACGTGGTCACAACCTCCCGCAACCAGTAAAAATTGTTTTACTGACTCGGGAAGCATCACGCCGTCTAATTTATTTAATGCTTCAACCTCCTCAATTGAAGCGGACAAAATGACCTCTGGAGTAGCAGAGCCATGTTCTCTGAGCGTCTCTGTATAATGTTCAAAAGCATCCCGTAGTGTGCTTGAATTATCCATCGCTTCTATTTCGCTAGGTATCATATAACGTCCAAAAATCGGCTATATCAAAGGGGATTCTATCATCGAAAAGGAGAAACTTGATTGGCCTTAGCAACTTCTTACTTTTAATGATACTTAAACGAGGTTCATAACACCCCACCGTTACGCATAGCGTCGTTAGCACTGAACGATGGTAACGGTTTGTTTCCTTACGGCAGCTTCGCCAAGCACTTCAAGTAAGGTTAATATAAGATCACGGCCAGTAGATGTAATAAAATAATTGGCCAATGATGTGATTTGTGGTGAAATATCGTCACCCCATGGCGGTTGCCTGGATATATTTTCGATATCCCAAATGACCCTATCCAGCTCCAACACTGAAAGCTCCTGCTGTATCAGTTGGAGCTCTATGACTGCTTCTTCAGCCAGGCTAGTCTTCAATTCACCCTGATAAAGATGATTCAAAAGAATAGGAAAGCGACTTCCCCATCCTTCTTCAAGATTATAACTGACGGTACTGAAAAAGGCATGCAAGAAATCAGCAGTGCCAATTTCATCGACAATGCTCCCAGCTTTAAAGCCCACTGTCATTGTCGGCCTCCAAAACACTGAAATTAGTATGAATCCTGTTCTCCAGTCTGCAATGGCTGTTGAGCAAGGTCTGCAATCAGCGGATGAATATCAATCCTGAAGTAGACTTTAAATATTGCATAACTCTGGTATTCAGCCACCTCTCTTTGGGAGCAACGCTTTCCGCTAGTTCCTCTTCAAAGGCCTTGGTAAACATCTTTTGTAAGCTCTCTTCATTGCATTCAACACCAATACGATCAACTAGGCAATAATCTGAATTATTTAAGATAAAGTCTTTTCCGTATCCAGGATACCCAACAAAGGATATAAGTAAAGCCCAATAGTCTTCGGAAGGTGTTATCTGAACAAGGTCTTTATTGGCAAATAACATAATCATGACTGCACCGAAACCATCACCAAACTAGCCATAGCAACACCTACACTTTCCGCATTAGCTAACATGAACCACAAAAATACTTTGCTTTTAAAAAATAAATTAATCTTAAACACTTCTTTATACACCCAAACTTACAATACAACATTAACTGCGCATGCAAACAGGAAAGTCACCACCCATGTGACGGGGTGGAAAGCGTCCATATTAAAAAGATAATGAAAAACGAGCCCAGGAAAAATCGCCCACACAACACCTGCTAAAGGAATCAGAAAAAAACCCAGAACTGCAGATGCAATATTTGCCGTAACTGTGGCTAAGACAGTTTTCTGTGGCGAAGCCAGGAGAAGCTTGCGCACAAAAAATACTCAATCACTAAGCCAACAGATATTGCCCACCAGGAGAATAGACGCAGTTCTAAATATAGCGCAGGCCAGACTGCATTCGCATAGGTGGCAATAGAAAAAAAACCGCTACAACGATGCCGGCATGAAAACAAAGAGATACACCACTTTGACGCGCTTTACTAATGGCTTTCATCTATCAATCAACCACATAACAAAGGCATATAGGTAAACAAAGGCATATGGAACACATAGGCTTAGCTAATGAAATAGACTGTTAGCAATGTCACTTTGGCGACAACTGAATAAAAAACACCAGCTAAATTCATTCACACTCGGCAATCTGCTAAATCAATACCTCATGAAATAACGTATTAAGCCTTGTGATATCATTAGCACGCGAGCCTGGGTGTTCATTATATTTTTCCAGACGAACCAACTCACTTTCGATAAACTTATTAAGCTCCGCTACAGGAGGAGCAAGCTCTTTTTCAAGGCTGCGTTTCTTTCTCTCAAGAAGTTTCTCAATTTGCCTGGTGATACACTCGTTATCAGATAAAATGGTGCGCAGCTTATCAAACTCGATAGGCGCAGGCTCACGATATTTCTCAAGCCACATAATTGAAAGCAAAGGCCGAAGTACATAGAAATATTTTTTCAAGGGTACCGTATCCTCCCTCAAATACCCCCGGTAATTCGTTTTAGCCATACTACGGTAATGATAGATGCCCTTCTCAACCGAATAGGTTTCCGCCATTAAGTCTCTGGCTTTCGATGCAAAGCTACCTCGTTCAATGTAGATGATAGGAGACTGCAGCCATTCGACGAAGGCGGGGTTTGATTTCCGGAAGAGCCTGAGGGCCTTCCGGACATCCCACCCATTGATATCAATCTCATCCACTATCTCATATTCGATTACATCTCGTTTCTCTTCTAAATCTACAGAGACATACCAATCTTTTGGGTGGGCGTAGATAAACCTGACATCATAGTCGCTATTAGGAGATGCAAACCCCCACGCTCGGCTACCTGACTCCACCGCATAGAGAACCCGGACGCCATGCTCTGCTTCAGCGTCTTTGATCCTCTTCATAATTTCTTCTCTAATAATGTCTTCGATCATAGCCCCTCAGGAGTTCACACCTGCCTCAAATGTATAGCAACCTGCCGATTCTCATGCTGCTTTTACATAAAAAAGACAGAATACGGCGCTTGTTAGACGTATTTTTTACTGACATCTCAAAAATGGCGCAATAGACCACACTAACGTCGCAAGAACCAACTGACTGTGCCTGCCTTGCTTCATCTGGTATCTCTGGGTTTACCATATGCTCAGGGAGTTCCTCTCGCCATCCTCTAACTACCGAGTAAGCTCAACACAACCATTTAAGGTTATAATCACGGTCTAAGCCCCCTCGACATGAACGCCAAGCCTCGAGCCTATTACTGTGAACAACAACCACCATAGAAGTGAAAATAGCCGAGCCAAGCCTGTTCGCAAAGGCCTGCACCCAAAGAATCTACACAACCAAGGCTATGACTTCCCAGCTCTCGTAAAAAGTCACCCAGCGCTAGCCTCCCATGTGAAGCCGAACGCTCATGGTGAGCTATCCATCGATTTCGCAGATCCACTGGCAGTAAAAACGCTCAACGCCGCGTTGTTAAACCGATACTACAACATTGTCGATTGGGATATTCCAGAGGGCGCGCTTTGCCCTCCCATCCCAGGCAGAGCTGACTATATCCATTACATGGCGGATTTATTGGAGTTTGGGCTTGGACATAAACAGCCCAGCATCAAGCTGCTCGATATAGGGACTGGAGCAAATGGAATCTATCCGCTACTGGCCTGCCAAATTTACGGCTGGCAGTGTGTCGGTAGTGACATTAACCCTCAGTCACTTGAGAACGTCGCCACGATTATCTCCCACAACCCCACGCTCAAAGATTGCTTCACGCTGCGCACGCAACACGATAAAAACCACATATTTGAAGGGATCATTCAAGCGGGGGAGTTTTTTGATGTCAGTGTATGCAACCCACCCTTTCACGCCTCGCTTGATGAAGCACTTAAAGGTAGCCAGCGTAAACTCAATAACCTTGCGCGTAGTCGCGGTGAGCAAAAAGCAAACACCCAATCGCCTACGCTGAATTTTGGCGGGCTTGGGGCCGAGCTTTGGTGCAAGGGAGGCGAACAGCTGTTTCTTAAAAAGCTAATAAGAGAAAGCGAAGCATATTCGACTCAGTGCCGCTGGTTTAGCAGCCTGGTTTCAAAAGCTGACAATGTTAAGCCTGCCAAGAAGCTGATTCGCAAGCTCGGGGCAGTTGATAGTCGGGAAATAGAGATGAAGCAGGGAAATAAGATCACACGGATATTGGCCTGGACATTCATCTGAGCCGCTGCCGAGGTGGTGCATGATTATGCGCAATCTGCCGTGACATTATTCCACTGTAAGCACATCCCTCAGGATGGAGAACTGTCAGTGCTCGATCAGATAGTGCGCTACATGAAAGGTACCTGGCTAAAGCGGATCTTGGTAGTTAATCATCACCATGGCGTATTGATCGTGGTTATAGGGCTTGAAGCGCAGTATGCTGCCCACTTTTTGTCTATTTTATCGATCCTGTCAATATTTCAGCGTCAGCGTTTTTTCTACAACCTCAACGCCTGAATTAAGCTGCACCGCCAAGCGGCATCGGTTTGAATGAAATGTTAGGCCGGCTTAAGTTAGTTCCGCTGCATCAGCGCGAACACGCCCCAGCCCAGGTACTCGCGTGTGTACCTAGCATGGCGCTCAGGTTCGGAGGTCAACTTTGACCGCACCTCTTGGGCTAATTCATCATCTGTATTGGCTTCAAGCCATCGACGCATGGTGAGCCATTTAGCCGCTTCATATCTGTCCCATCCATCTTGATTAGCCAGGACCATTTCAACAACGTCGTAACCCAAATGACCGAAAGATGCGACCAGTTCTGGTAACACCAGGAAGTCGGAAACCGCGTTCGCGAGACATCCCTTGGCAATCTCTTCTGTTGGTGGCAATTGCCGCCAGAAAGGCTCGCCGATAAGGATGATCCCACCAGTGCGCATGCTCCGAGCCAAAAGCTCAATCGTCCCGGCGACCCCACCTCCGATCCAGGTAGCACCCACACAGGCTGCCACATCGACCTTTTCCTTTGAGACATAGCCTGCAGCATCGTCATGGACGAATTTTATTTGATCGGCCACGCCCAGTTCTTCAGCACGAAGTATAGCCTGCTCAATAAATAATTGGCTCATGTCGACACCGGTGCCAATGACACCGTAATCACGCGCCCATGTACACAGCATTTCTCCAGAGCCACTACCAAGATCAAGGACACGGCTACCCGACTCCAGACGGAGGGCTGCGCCAAGAGTGGCAAACTTTTCGGGAGTAAAAGGGTTATGGATGCGGTGGGTACTTTCCATAACGTTAAATATGCGTGGGATGTCCATTACGTAAACTTCCTTATAGGTGCTGATGTGTTCGATAAGGATCTAACGCTCAAAATAGCGGAGCGTTTACGCGTCAGGCTTATTTTGCTCGTTATACGATCATTCCTCTTCTTTTCATTACTTCCTCAAGGTTTTGCGGAATGGGGCGACAGGAACAGTTTTTAAAATGCTCCAAGTGCCACTCAATTCTTTCCTCTAAGGTAGGGTTCTTAGGCATCCTATGGTTGCGATGCCACTCTGCGTTCGGTTTTTTCATAGTGGGCTCTAGCTGTCATAGGCTTGAAGGGCGACAGGCAGCGAGCGTATAACTATGTTGCCTGCTGCTGGCAGGCCAACGAGTATTGCACTGATTATTTCTTCTCTAGATGCGCCCGCCTCCTTCGCAACCTTCACATGAAATTGAACACCACTATCAAGGCCTTTAACAGACAATACGGCTAAGTAAGCAAGGCTCTCTGTTTTCTTGTCTAAAGCACAGGTATTGCCCAAACTCTGGACTGCTATCATCCATGCTTGAGCATGCTCCGGCGCTTCCTGCATGAATATCTGATAAGCATTGCTCACCAATTTTTCATTACCATTCATTTCGTTCCCCTTTTTCTTTAGGCTCATACGCCCTCCATAAACAGCGCGAGGAAGGAGCCTCCTGCGACCGAAGGGAGCGAATTAAATGGCTTGGTTATGCCTGTTTGTCATCAGTGACAGTAACCATCTGATATGTGTGCCAATCAGTGATGAATCGTTTCAAAAAGTCATCTTTGGTTAGAACCGTATCAACATAGTCAAGATCACTGAGAAGCACCACCATCAACTTACGAGTGTCCGTAGCAATTTTATTCCGTCTAGCTCGCCACTCTGGACTTAGCTTTCCACTCGCCAGAATCTATTACTGCCTCATCTGAGGCAAAGAAAAAAGCCGGTGCCCAGCTCCATCACTTACGATTTCAGCTCAGGCAGATTGCGGCGAGATAATGGCAGGATGGTGCCCACAGGGGACGATGATGCCCGTTGCTCGCCAAAGCGTGGATACAAGCTACAGAGAGAGCTCGCCAGTGGAAGCTGTTCGGGAATCGGCGGTCATGCTGCCACGGCCGCTATCAGATCCCACAGCCGCCACGAAAGGAGCTGCCCGCCCTATGCAAGGGCGGTTTTGCTGACTAGCACGACACCGAAGGCGATCAGCATCAGCAACACCACTTTGCGGAAGGTATCGGCATCCATCCGCTGGCGCACGATACCGCCGATCTTGGTGCCGACGTAGACGGGTATCAGCCCCAGCAGCGAGATCCAAATCGATTCGACCGTCATGAGTCCCTGCTTCGCCAGGCCGACCGCCATGATCAGGCTCGAAAGGCTAAAGGAGATATTGATCGCCTGGATAAACCGTTTGGGATCGAGTTGAAGCGCCAGCAGGAACGGCAAGACCGGCATGACTTGCGATCCGGTCATGCCATTCACCACACCGGTGAGAAAGCCGGAAACCGGAGCAAGTTTGCGGCCCAGGCTCTCCGACATCGGTTGGCCAGGGCGAAACAGCGTGAAAGCGCCGTAGCCGATAAGCACCAGGCCCAGTATCGCGCCGGCGACGAAGCTATCGATCAGATCCAGTACGGCGAGCCCGATCAGCAGGCCGGGAATGGTGGCGAGAAACATCGGCCAGAAGCGCCGCACCGTCTCCCCAAAATGCCCTGCCTGCATCATCACGATGGCATTGCTCACCAGCGAGGGAATGATGACCAGCGGCATGGCGGATTTGAGGCCCAGCCCAAGCGCGAGGATGGGTAGCGCGGATGTTGAGAACCCCAGACCGGTTGCCCCTTTGACGAAGGCAGCCACAAGATATGCACAGGCGATGATCAGAATCGTCTCGAAATTCACGGTGCATTCATGTTGGAGGTGGGCTCGCGTGGTAATTCGATAGTATGCTTCGCTCACACTAGGCTAGCAAGGTGACGATTGGCTATCCAGCCGGCACATGTCGCGTTCCAGTTCCACATCGAAAGCATCGGCATGCAGGCTTGGTATCCTCGTCAGCCATGCTCGCCCAAAGGAAGCCCCATGGAATTGAAATTGGCGGGGCTCGCTGACGTGGAAGTTCGGGTTCCTCACTTCGGCTACGCCGACTGTATCCAGGAGATCCACTCGATCGTTTTGATGGTCGAGAGACTGGTGGCGTGAACTTTGAAAATCGATGGGAAATTCAGGAGTGATCCTCATGAATCGAAAGGCAGGCAAGATCAGTGATGATGCGCGGCTCGATGAGGCGAGATGATTCGAGGTAAATCGAAATGGCGCCCAAGGCAAGACCCTAAAAACGACATAAGCACATGATTTATATAAGGAACAGCAAGACAAGCATGGAATGCTATGCTGCCGTGCTTTGTTATGTAAATTTTTCACTGCAACCCGTTATTTTTATTAAATCGTCTAATTTTAATTCGTATATTTTTCATAGGTGAAGATGTATTGAACTGGATCATACGTCCCAACGTCCATTTCTCGTACCACGTTCGTTCATACAATTCATCGTTGCTTAAACTTGAAACTAACGCGATTAGCTCACTTATCGTTGAGTCCAGTTCATCGAGTAAGTCTTTGTATTTCCAGTTGCTGTACTGGTCTTGAAAACTGACAGCCAGCAGACCAAGTTGATTCCATTTATAACCCGTTTCAGGGAAGTCCACTGGCAAGCCTTGGGATTTCAAACTATACCACTTTAAGACTAATTTTCCCCAACCAACAAGATAAGCAACGGTGTCACAGATGCTAATTTGTGTTCCTTTTACGTTTCCTTCAACTTCACATTTGCGTGACTGTGATTCAGGGACAACTTGATAGTCAGCCATCAGCTTAGGAAATATCGAGTTTATAGCGGAAAGCAGCTCATCTTTTGATTTTGGGACTGATGACATCGTTGTTTCCGTTTACATAACGAGGCTGTAGAAAACCCGATTTAGAGCTCTCTCCACCGCCTGTCGTCCTAATTCATTTACCCAGCCAGTCACCTGGTTGGGTAATACTAATATCAGCATTCAGCCACTTGAGCGCCCAACCAAAGCTTGTTGAAGACGGTCTTTTGCTCTTAAAAAGCAACTTATCCCGCTCTAAGCCCTTCATGTCGCGGCTAAGTGACCGTAATTCGCTAACTTCTCAATATTAGCTGCCACTGACCTTGCACCTTTTTCTTACCCCGAAGGCTGAAGCGGTTCAGTCTTTTCGTCGTGCCAATATTGCCAAATACCGGCTCTACAACTGACATGCGATGACTGTAGGTTTCCTTGCCCTTCGGGCTATCCACCCGGTGTAATTGGGTAAGCGTTTGTTCTCGATAATAAAAGGCACTTGCCGGCCAGCTCCCTTGCAATGGACGGACAAGTCGAGTTTGCGCTCGATCAGGTAGTGCACAGCGTGTTCAAAGGTGCCTGGTTGGGACTGATCTAGGTAGTTGATCACCACCATAGCGTTCTAATCGTGGTTATAGGGTTTGAAGCGGGGCATGCTGACCAAGCCTCGTCTGTTTTCTCGATCCTACCAAAACTTAGGAGTCAGTGTTTTTTTCTACAAACTCAACGCTTAAATCAGCCGACGCTATCAGCAGTCGGCTGCATTTGATTGTTAGCACTGGCCAGTCGTCTCACCTGCATACTTTGGATTCTGTTTACGATGGCCAAAAATACCAATGCTAAAGGTATATATAATGCGTCTGTTATTTGAGTGACAATGTTAAGCTTTATTAACTCATGAATCTCCTCTGCCTGCATGGACAGCCTAAAAATTGCCTGGCCAAGAAAAATCGATACTAACCACAAGAACCACCATAGCGGCAGAATACCGCATGTGTCTTGCGCCCCCCAGTCAGAAGGCCTTTTACTCGCCTTCCATATTTCTTTCATTGCTTGGTATGGTTTCCATAATGTCAGAATCGGAATGAAGTAGTACCCAATAGACCAACCAGGTGAGAATTTCATATTCTCTGCTCCCAGTTGTCTTGCGTTGTAGTTTGCTCTATGAATCCATCGCAATATCAGAAACCCTGAGACTACAAACGCAATAACATAGAGGGTTTCGATTAGTTCTTGGCGTTGGTTGTTTGCCACCCAATCAGCTATCGCTTGTTCTTGAGACGTATAAATTTCATTTTGATAGTCAGATAATAATTGATATTCCAAATTTCCAGAAACTATTGAGATCACAGCGATTAGGATTTGTGCATAAAGCGTGTATCGAACCCAAGCAGTTAGACTTGTTAAGTCCTTATACCCTTCGTTAGTTGACAAGGTGCTATCTCCTTTTAGTGCTAGCGCCGCAACCACGCGCAGTTTTGTAGTGAAGGCCAAGCCGCAACGAAAAAGGCGTCGCCGTGCCTGGCCTTGTTAAATTTTTATAGCGTCATATGCAACAGTGGATAAGGCTTACCCTGCCCATCGACTTCTGAGCGGCCTGTCACTTTAAAGCCAATATGCTGGTAAAAACCTAGCGCCTTTTCATTCTGCTCGTTTACATCGACCTTTGATGCTCCCTGTTCTTTGATAGCATGGGCCGTTAACAGAGAACCAATACATTTTCCGCGCGCATCAGGTGAGATAAACAACATTTCAATATTACTATCATGTACACCGCAGAACCCCTGTATTTCGCCGTCGCCGTTTTTAGCGCACCTTAAATCAACAGCGTCAAAATACTGCTCCAGAATTAACGGCTTTAGCTCCTGTAGATCATCTTCAGCCAAAAAATCGTGGGTTGCTCTGACCGATGCTTCCCAAATTTCTATCAGTGTAAGGTAGTCTGCTTTTTCAACGTTCTCAATATTCATCACTAAACTGGATAAAAAAATCTAATGCTTTTTTTCAAAAGACTCGATGCCAAAAGTGTCCTTTTGACAAACATTTTAGCGGCTGCCTGCACCATAAGTAACTTTAATTTCGTCTAGAAACCCCCAACTAGATTCAGCTTTATACTCAGAACCGTTCAAGCGTCTCTCTATTCTCAGTTCTGTGTTCGAAGCCCATCTCGCATCAGGCAAGACATCCTTGGGGTGTCCATCGATAATGTATATATTTCCACTGTTATTTTTCAGCTCTTCATCAGAATCGAGTATTGAAATCTGAGTACTGAAACCAGTTGTTGCACCGCAGTATCTTTGAAACACAATTACTTTATGTTCTCTATTGGGCGACAATAACTCAGAGTACACCTCGTTCCCACACATATCGCGGGTCGCATAAATGAAGAGTCCCGCGATTGCTAGCGGAACACCAACAACCACGATACCCAAAGAGATTGCAATTTTATTCCAAGCTTTCATAGGCAGTTAACAATCGTAGCGCTAGATACCCGAATGTCTCCCCAATCCCTCTTCGATGAGCCGACATTTCAGGGCTGAACTCTTCCCATGCATCGACTCTTAGTAATTCACCTGACGCTCGGTCGGCCATAACGTCAAATTCGAAGAATCGGCGATCACCTGTTATCCATACTCCGATCCACTCGTTTCCCTCCTGCTCAGGTACGGATGAACAGGAGACAAGCAATCCATCAGATGGCCGAAGACCATGCTTTAACAATACAGCCACGAGCCACGGGTATATATCAGGTTGACCACAAAACGATTCGGCCTCCTGTTTCATTTCAAGATACTTCAGTTGGTTCTGCTGCTGAACATTCTTGTTCCGAACTTGACGTAATTGTTCGATATCCATTGAGGTTAATGCCGCCGACACGCGTAGCCTGGTAGTTGAGGCGAAGCCGTAACGGAAAAGCTATCGCCATGCTTGGCTTAGTTATAAGCCAATGTATTTAAGGGCTGCATCGGCTTTAGTATAATCTTGAATAGATTGGGAGCTAGAAATGCGATTTCCTACTAAAACAAAGTTATAGCCCAGTGTTTTAGATGCTTTTTGATCCCAAGGGCCGTCTCCAAAATAGGTAATAGAATCAAAACCCTCAACACCTGTAGTCCTTTCGTTCAACCGCATAATCTCAGTCCGGCTATAGTGGTCAGAGGAAGAGGCCAGTGGTATTGACGAGAAGTTAATCCCGGCAGCCACAAGTTTCATCCTCGCCGATTCACTCCAGCCACCAGTTGCAAAAGCCACCGTGACATTCTTCCGCGCGATAAGTTGTGATAAGAACTCATGTGCACCGGATATCGGTGCTACATCATGACACGCGATGTAATCTGCTACTCGACTCAAGAACTGTTCTTTAACTTCCGCAGTAATTCGATCAGCGTCACTTTTGAGCCCTAGTTCATCGATCAACTCGGCAAGAATGCCGGAATCAGTCACATGTTTGTAGCGACTCCAATCAGGATCTACCGTCACACCCAACACATCCTCGACAGCGGCTTGAAAGCACTCCGTATCGAAATCATATGACTCAACCAGTGTTCCGTCTATGTCAAACAAGACTAGGTGCACTACCCCTCCCCTGGCCTATAACGCCGCTAACACGCGCAACTTTGTAGTGCCGCAACAAAAACTCCATCGCCTTGCTTGGCCTAGTTAGCCGCTTCACTCAAGAACGGGCCGGAAGAAGCTCCGCTCATAACTGAGAATGCAGCGGGTATCTTCCGCATACTTGAAGGCCGCTTGACATTCCGGGTCGTCAAATGATTCCAATCGATACTGCTCATAGGCTGCGAAGCTAGGGAAGGTAAAGAGTGCAAGTGCCACATTGCTCGCGCCCTCCGAAGGAAGAAAGTACCCATGGTGCTGGCCCCCAAACTTCTCGACGAGCGGAATCCATAGCTTTGCGTAACACTCAAACTCATTCAGTTGATATGGATCGACGATATAACGCAGATAGCAGGTTACCATATGGCTCCTTATCTTATCCGTAAACGGATGGTTTCAATTTCGATGCTTTTAACGCCCAAAAAAGTGGGGAAGCGAAGTGATGTCTGGGCCCGTAGGGCCGAGCTGCTTTTATTTTTTATAGCGCGGCCTCACTTTACTAACTCCTTGCGCGCTTGCGTGTCCAAAATAATACTCATGATATTAACAGAGCCCTTATCTTCAAATCCTAACTCCTTCCTCATGCTCTTTAGAAATTTATCTCCTACTTGGAGCATTGCTGACGCACCCCGACTAGAGGCTTCCTCCATTTCGGCTTCGTACTGCAGATAATCCGCGATCAACTTCTCACTTCCCCAGTTCATGAGCCCTCGTTTAAATTCGTACATTTCATTAATGGCATTTTTCGTCAACAGGTTTTTGTTGGAGCTCTTCGCAGCTTTGAGCATTTCAAAGAATGCTGTATAGAAATGCTCAAATACCTTCTGCTGCTCTTTCTGTATCAATAACCTGATCTCACGATCCCGCGCTTCCTTATTGTTAATAACGATTGTAAACACAGAGCTCATAGCAGTAAGAACAACACCAACTATAGCCAGAATAGCTATACGATGCTGTGTTTCAGATACCCCCAGTGCAGCCCAAAGCAAAAGAGCTACTAGGAATAGGGAAAGGAGTGATAACCATATCTTTGGCACTAAACTGTCTCCGTTGAAGCGCTATAACGCCTGCAGCATGCGCGGTTTTGGAATGGAGGCGAAGCCTCAATGGAAAAGCCGTTGCTATGCCTGCGATTGTTAAAACCGCTAGTTTTCACAAACCACCTTGAGAGGCAGGCCGTCTTTGAGCGCGTAGTACTCTGTACAGACTTCACCTTCAACCGTGACTTTTCTGACTCCATGGTCAAAAAAGTACATTGCTTCGGAAAGGCCTAGCCACCCATCTTGATTTAAATCCATATCATCATAGGTGAACGGTACGCGCGCGAACCAAATGGCTATTACAGTCACAAGAAGCACCACTGAAACAATACCCAAACCAATCTTCATACCATACTCGATAGTTTTTAACGCTGAGCACAGCGGCGCACTTGAAATGGCGACGAAGGAGCCATGGGAAGGGCGCCGGAGGCCATTAAGCGCGAACTGCTGCTCCATGTTAATAGTTCATTGTCCATACCCCGAGACCCAGGACTCTTGATCAATCTCGTCAATCCTGCCTGACGCAAGCAACTTCCAGAGGGTGAGGACTTTTTCACGGGAGATGCCTTTCATATGTTTTGGCTCACCCTCGCCTGCGACGTTTTCCCAAACAAGCAAACCGGAAAAGAATGCAGCTAGACACCACTCTGACTCATGCGTGAGAGATACGTCCGTATGTTCCCCATCGGCACCGGAAAGCTCGTCATACAACGTGTGCAGTAAGTCCAAAGAAAAATTTTGCTCTGCCTCTCCCATGAGGCGAGCCACCCAGTAAGCCATATACTCTCCCTATATTTTTAACGCAAAGCGCACCACTAGTCTTTACAAAACGAAGCGGCGTAAAGGGCATCTGCGTGACGCAACTGGTTATGAGGTGATTGCACCGTAGTGAAACTCGTATAAATCAGCTGTACGAAACCCCATTCGTTGATAAAACTTGACTGCGCCAGCCCCCTTGTGGGCCACCAACCAAGCACCGCCGATTTTTAGAATTTGTATCAATGCGCGGGCTTCGCTCTGCTTCCTGCTGCATGCTGCGGAAACGGAAAGCTCCTGGATACAGGTGAGATTGCCGGAGTGCCAAGGGTAGGAAAACGAAAATATCGCCCCCGGTGACCTCGCTGTCCTCCTCGGCAATGAAGCAGCCCGCTGGATCAAACACGAGGAACCCGACAATTAGATATTTACTCTAACCACGCTACCGCCACGGCACACCTTGGTTATGTTAAAAACGCGCCAATTGCGACCGTGCCTGGATAATTAATCATACTTTATTCATAAATTTGGCTTAGGTCACGTATCGATGCAAAAAAAAGTGCTGCCTCTCGGAGCCAATAGCTCGTTGGTTGCATTGACCTGGTACCGCTGCGCGGTACTTTCGCGGGTGCCTCGCTGCGCTCCTTACCGCGCGCTACGAAAAGCATCTACTCCTCACTCTCTGCTTACTGCTGGCCTTCCTCCGCAAATCCGATTAGCCTGCTAATTCACTATTAAGGGTTTGGCATGCAAGAGACGACTTCTCGGCAGCGCTTGGCAGGCGTGCTGATTTTGCTTGGTTTGATCGCGCAAATTATTGGTTTTACCGGCTGGTTGAGCACTGCCCATGCGGTGAGCTATTTGCTGTGGGCGGCAGTTGTGTTGCTGTGGCGGGATATTCCCCGTCGTTCGCGCATTCAGGCGGCCGTACTGATTGCGCTGGGGGCGGGCATGTTGCTGGTGGCGCGGTTTGTGTATGGCGCCGAGGTGGACTGGCCCGCCATGTTGCAGGGCAATTCGTTTGTGGCGGCGATGCTGGTGGGCGTTAGCTTTATCTCGCTGATTGGCAAGCAAGGTAATAAGGGCGCGTCGGGTAAGCGTGTTACCGGTGCCAGCGGCGTGATGAGTACCTGGTTGGGGGTGCACTTCCTGGGTACGATTTTGAATCTCTCTACCGTGTTTATGGTAGGCGATAAGCTGGCTCGGCGTGGGCCGTTTGCGACTCCGCAGCTGTTGGCGCTTAACCGGGGCCTCTCCAGTGCGGCGCTATGGTCACCGTTTTTTGCCTCCATGGGCGTAGTAATAGCACTAGTGCCCGACGTTGAGTACGCGCAAATTGCCGTGGTGGGCTTTCCCATGGCGATGCTGTCGGGGCTGTTAACCACGCTTGAGTTACGGCGCCGGTTTGATCTCAGCGAAGTGGATGGCTATTCCCTGGCGCCACGCAGCCTGTTTATGCCAGTGGGCATGGCGGCGTTGGTAATGCTGTTTCACTTTGTGCTTACCCCTGCCCTGACCATTGTCAGTATTATTACCTTTCTGCTGCCTAGCGTTGCGCTGCTAAGTAACCTCCCCCATGGGCCCAAATTTTCCCTACGGCGCATTCGTCAGCACACCACTACACGTTTACCCGCTATGCGCGGTGAGATTTCGCTATTTTTGGCGGCGGGGTTATTAACCATTGGCCTTTCGACGCTGGTCACGGCCGCGGCTGGCAGCGACTGGACGCTGTTCACACGCTTTGGGGCGCCGCAGGCGATGCTCAGCTTTGCGGCGATCACGCTTAGTGCACTGGCAGGCTTACATCCAATTATTGGCGTCTCGGTGCTGGCGTCGATCCTCAATTTGCAGGGCGGCGAACAGACCGTGTTTGCGTTTGTGGCGTTAACCTCGTGGGCGGTAGGCACCAGCGTGGGCCCGCTTTCGGGGATTAATCTTTCACTGCAGGGGCGCTACGGGGTGAGCGGTTACCGGATGATGAAAAATAACCTGCTCTACGCGGCGGTGATGAGCCTGCTTTCGCTGGGAGCGATCGCAGGCGTCAGCTTACTGGTTACCTAATCGATCAGGTCTCAATGATTTTATTGGGGAAGCGGTAGAAGTAGCGGTGGCCGCACTGATGGCAGGGTTCCAGGCGGGCAACAGATGGCAGCATTACCTGGGCATCGCAGTGGGTGCAGGCCATTAGGCCGGGTGCAGCCATTTCACCTTCGCAGTAGTCGGCGCGGGCGGCTTCTAGATCTTCCTCAAAGCGTTCGCGCTCGACCACGCTGCGGTCAGCAATCGACAGTAGCGACTCCGCCACGCGGCGGGAAAGGCCATCGATATCGATGCCTAACCAGCTGGCCACCTGCTTACCGGTGTCGGCCATGTAGTGGCGCATGTCTTTTAGGTCACGCTCGACCCAGGCGCGCAGCAGGGCAAGCTCGTCCTTGGTGTACTCTTCCAGCTCCGCTTCAAACTCCACCGCGTCGTCCAGATCCTTCTGCAAGTTTTCCCAGGTTAGCTCGTTAGCGCCCCCTTGCATCCGCTCTAGCAAGCGTTCGTAGCCTTCGCGTAGGCGATTGTCATTCTGCTGTTCACTCATGGTGCCTCTCCTTTTGTCGACGCGTGCAGTTATCTATCATCGGCTTACCGTTCAAGGATACACCCGCATAGGATACAATCGACCTCACATATCTGACAGTTGTCATCTAACATTCACTTTGCGCCCCTTTTGGGCGAATACGCCAAGGCATTAATAAACCGATGGACGCACACTACAGCCCTCGTGATATCGAACGCGACGCCCAACAGTACTGGGACAAACATCAGTGCTTCAAAGCCGTAGAGGACGCCAACCGCGAGAAGTTCTACTGCCTCTCCATGTTCCCCTACCCCAGCGGCAAGCTGCACATGGGCCACGTGCGTAACTATACTATCGGCGACGTTGTGTCCCGTTTCCAGCGCATGCAGGGTAAAAATGTCATGCAGCCCATGGGCTGGGATGCGTTTGGTATGCCTGCGGAGAACGCCGCCATCCAGAACCAGGTACCGCCCGCCAAGTGGACCTACCAAAACATTGATTACATGCGCAATCAGTTAAAAGCGCTGGGCTTTGCCTACGACTGGAGCCGTGAGTTTGCCACCTGCGATACCAGCTACTACCGCTGGGAACAGTGGTTCTTCACCAAGCTAGTGGAGAAGGGCTTGGTATATAAAAAGATGTCGACGGTGAACTGGGATCCGGTTGATCAGACCGTCCTCGCCAATGAGCAGGTTATCGAAGGCCGCGGCTGGCGCTCCGGTGCGCTGGTTGAGCGTAAAGAGATACCGCTGTGGTTCTTGAAGATTACCGACTATGCCGATGAGCTGCTGGCCGACCTGGATAAAGTCGAGTGGCCCGAGCAGGTCAAAACCATGCAGCGCAACTGGATTGGTAAATCCCGCGGCGTCGAGCTGACCTTTGATGTTAAAGACGCTGATGGCCAAGCCAATGAGCCGCTAGCAGTTTATACCACCCGCCCGGATACGCTGCTGGGCGTGACCTATGTAGCCGTTGCCGCGAGTCATCCGCTGGCCAAGCAAGCGGATGAGCAGAATAGCGAGCTGGCTGCCTTCTGCGATGAGTGCGCCAAGGGCGGCACCACTGAAGCCGAAATGGCCACCAAAGAGAAGAAAGGTATGCTCACCGGCCATGTAGCGGTTCACCCGCTGACCGGCGATGAAGTGCCTGTCTATGTGGCCAACTTCGTACTGATGGAGTTTGGTACCGGCGCGGTGATGGCGGTGCCCGGACACGACCAGCGTGATTGGGAGTTTGCCACCAAGTACGGCATCCCGATTAAAGCGGTGATTGCTGATGAGAGTGGTCAGCCCGCGGATATTTCCGAAGCGGCTTACGCCGAGTACGGCACGGTGGTGAATTCCGGGGAGTTCGATGGGCTGGGCTTTGAGCAAGCGTTCGAGGCCATTGCCGCAAAGCTTGCGGAACTTGGTCGTGGCGAAGTTAAAACCAACTTCCGCCTACGCGACTGGGGCGTCGCCCGCCAGCGCTACTGGGGCGCGCCGATTCCGGTCAAATACGGCCCGGAAGGTCAAACCGTGCCGCTCACCGACGACGAGCTGCCGGTATCGCTGCCCATGGAAGTGACTGTGGATGCGTCTGGCTCGCCGCTGAAAAAGATGCCGGCATTCTCTGATCTGGGCGATGGCTGGACTCGGGAAACCGACACCTTCGACACCTTTATGGAGTCCTCCTGGTACTACGCACGCTTCTGCTGTGCCGATAACACTGAGGCGATGCTGGATGAGCGCGCCAACTACTGGCTGCCGGTGGATCTCTACATTGGCGGCATCGAGCACGCCATTCTGCACCTGCTGTATGCGCGCTTCTTCCACAAGCTAATGCGTGACTTTGGTTTGGTTGATTCCGATGAGCCGTTCCAGCAGCTGCTGACCCAAGGCATGGTTATTGCGGAAACCTTCTATCGCCCTACCGATAACGGCGGCAAGCAGTGGTTTAATCCCGCTGATGTGGAAGTGAAGCGCGACGAGAAAGGTCGCCCGCTCAGCGCCATTTTGATGAGCGACGGCGAGCCGGTGGAGATGGGCGGCATTGAGAAGATGTCCAAGTCAAAAAACAACGGCGTTGATCCGCAGTCGATGATCGACAAATTCGGTGCCGATACCGTGCGCCTGTTTATGATGTTTGCCGCACCGCCGGAACAGTCACTGGAGTGGTCGGACTCCGGCGTTGAAGGCGCTCACCGCTTTTTGAAACGCCTATGGCGTCAAGTGAATGATCATTTGGCGGCGGGTACGCCGGGCACGCTGAACAGCGATGCGCTTAATGACGATCAAAAAGCGCTGCGCCGCAAAACCCACGAGACGATCAAGAAAGCCAGCGACGATATTGGCCGCCGCACCACCTTCAATACCGCCATTGCCGCGGTGATGGAGCTCTCCAACGCCATTGGCAAGTTCGACGATAGCTCAGAGCTTGGCCTAGCGGTTAGCCGCGAAGCGCTGGAAGCCTGCGTGCTGCTGCTCTCGCCGATCACCCCGCACCTGTGCCATAGTCTGTGGGAAGCGCTTGGCCACTCTGGCCCGGCGATTGAAGCAGCCTGGCCGGTGGTGGATGAGTCTGCCCTTACTCGTGACACTATTGAGTTGGTGGTACAGGTCAACGGCAAACTGCGCGCGCGCCTTGAAGTACCGGCAAGCGCCGATAAAGCGGCTATTGAAAAAATGGCGATGGAACACGAAAACGTTCAGCGCCATCTTGAGGGCAACACCGTGCGTAAAGTGATCGTAGTGCCCGGAAAACTGGTTAATATCGTGGTGAGCGGATGAACCGACGCACTTTTCTAACCGCAAGCATCGCCACCTCGGCGGCGGTGCTGCTCAGCGGCTGCGGGTTCCATCTTCGTGGCCAAGCATCGCTACCTACCCTGCCAACCCTGTCCTTGGAGGGCAACACCAATAGTGCCGTCGCTCAGCAGGTTGCCTCACGCCTTCAACAGCTAGGCACCCAAGTAGCCTCTGGTGCGCCCTGGCGGGTTACGCTGGGCACGCCTGCCTTAACCGAACGTCGCTTGGGTGGCGATGGCCGGGCAAGCCGCGAACACGAGCTAACGCTCAGCATTCGCCTCTCGGTACAGGAGCGAGCGTCCAATGCCTATCACATCAATAACCAGACCCTGTCCACGGATACGCGTATTCGGGTCAGCGATGACGACCTGCTCAACCGTGAAACACTGATGATGGAAGCTGAGCAAACGCTTTCACGCCAGCTCTCTGATCGCATTATCGAACGCCTAGCTTACGTTGAGGGCATGCAGTGAAGGTATTTGCTGATCAGCTACCCGCTGCGTTGGCAAAAAAGCTTCCCCGCGTAGTCATTGTCGCAGGAGATGAGCCCTTACAGCATCGCGACGCCTGCGATGCTGTGAGGGTTGCCGCGCGTCAGGCGGGCGTTGAAGAGCGCGAAGTACTTGATGTCGAGCCCAACTTCGCTTGGGGCCGCTTGATGGAAATGTCGAGCAATCTCTCGCTGTTTGCGACCAGCAAGCTGCTGGAGCTGCGGCTCGGCAATCACAAGCTAGGCCAAGAAGGCAGTAAAGCATTAGCCCAGTACGCTGAAACGCTGGATAACAGCGACGACGTACTGCTAATCAGCATGGGTAAACTAGACGCCAAGCAGCAAAAAACCGCCTGGTTCAAAACGCTGGATAAGCACGGCCTGTTTGTACCCGTTTGGCCGGTGGATGCTTCACGCTTGGGCTACTGGCTGCGAGACCGGGCATCGCTCCATGGCTTACAGATTGACCTGGACGCCGCTCGACTGCTAGGCGAGCGCACCGAAGGCAATTTACTGGCCGCCGACCAGGAGCTTCAGAAACTGGCACTCATTCATCCTCAGGGTACGCGCTTGAACGTAGAGAGCATTGCCCAAGGGGTCGAAGACAGCACTCGCTTTGATGTTTTCAACTTGGCCGATGCCTGCTTGAAAGGCGAGCCCAGCCGCGCTTCGCGCATTGTCAATGGCCTACGCAGCGAAGGCGTTGAGGCCCCGATTGTACTCTGGGCGCTTAGCAGGGAACTACGCACTCTGCTCTCGCTGCACCAGCACTTGGATCAGGGGCAGAGTTTTGACCATGCCTGTAAAACCCAAAAGCCGATGATTTTTGATAAGCGCCGCCCAGCGTACCAGAAAGCGATTGGCCGCTTGTCCATGAAACGACTACACAAATTGCTGTTAATGGCGCAACGACTCGATTTAGCCGTCAAGGGCGCTGCGGCGGTGCCGCTATGGCCTGGCCTGCACGATTTGGCGATGACCATGGCCGGTGGCCGCGGGCTGCTCTCCGAATCCGCGTGGACCTATCGCATTAGTGCAAACAATTAGCATTTTGCATATTAAGCTTAAAAATCAAACCATTTGTTTCTATACTCATTCCACACCATCCCGACTAGTCTATAAGGAAGAAGACGATGAAGACATTGCGTGCTTACCTCTCCACCCTGCTGATTGCAGCGCTTGTTATTACCAGCTTACCCGTAGCAGCTGCTTCCACTGCGCCTCAATCTATGGATTTAGTCACTACCCAATCTGCTTTGGCAGCTGACCATGCTGGCGCTGATCGTGAGCGCATCAGCGAAATTCTGGCCCGCGCTGATGTGCAAGATCAACTGGTAAAACAAGGTGTTGACTTGGACGAAGTCGAAGCTCGTGTTGCCGCACTGAGCGATGCTGAAGCACAGCAAATGGCCGAACAGCTTGAGCAACTGCCTGCTGGTGCTGGCGTTGTAGGCGCTTTATTTGCCGTTTTCATCATTCTGCTGGTAACCGATATTCTTGGCCTGACCGACGTTTACCCGTTTACTCGTTAATCAATAGGCAGTACATGACCAACCTGCTTACTAACGCCCGCTTTGCGGGCGTTTTTATTATGCTGCTGCTTAGCGGCTGTGCGCGAAATCCGGTATTGCTGCAAAGCACCTATCAAGCGCTACCACCCCATGCAGAGATCTCCAGCGTGCCGTTTTATGCTCAAACGGAATATCAGTGCGGCCCTGCCACGCTGGCGATGGTACTCAATCATCAGGGCGTTGACACAAACGTCGAACAATTGATCCCCCAGGTGTTTTTACCCGGACGCGATGGCAGTGTGCAGCCAGAAATGCTGGCTACCGTGCGGCGGCATGAGCGCCTGGCGTTTCCTATTCGCGGCACCATGGATGTCCTCTTAAACCATTTGGCGGCGGGCGACCCGGTGGTCGTCATGCAGAATTTGTCGTTGCCAATTTACCCGATGTGGCACTACGCCGTCGCCATTGGCTACGATCTGCCCAATGAAACGCTCATCTTGCGCAGCGGCGAAATTGAGCGTCATAGCATGTCGTTCAGCCGCTTCGATGCCACTTGGGCACGCACGGAGCACTGGGGGTTTGTGGTCACCGAGCCGGGAACACTACCCACGGGCATCACAGCCCGTAACGCGCTAGAGGCAATTAGCGCCTACGAGGAGTCTCATGGGCCGCGTGCCACGCTTTCGAGCTGGCAAGCGTTTATAGAGCACCATCCTGGTAACGCAATGGGCCAGTTTGCGCTGGGCAACTCGCTTTACGCTGATCAACAACCCGACAACGCACGCAAGGCCTTTGAGCGGGCAACCGAACTGGATGAAAACATGGGCGCCGCTTGGCTAAATCTCGGCCTTTTACTGCTACAAAACGATGCGCCAGAGGAAGCGCGCGAGGCATTAACCCAGGCAGCATCGCTTGAGGGTAGCTGGCAGGGAAAAGCACGCTTAGCCTTAGACTCTCTAAATAACGATTAAATATCAAACACTAACAGCGTTATTAATAATAACGAGCACAAGTATGATCCTGTAATTAGTAAAGTTGTGGGATGGCATGTATGGCAACTGAGTGCTTAAGTTGCATAAGGATGATGTCTTGAAGCTGTTCATTGGATTACCTAACCATTAACAGGAGAGGTGCCATGCAGAACTGCCCTTTGCTACGGAAGCACTTTTTTGATGACCACACTTTATTGCCCATCGTACTTGCGCCTACTCGTCAGTATGCAAAGAGGGGCATCATTACTGCCAGCTCGTTGATTATCTTAGGATGATGCCTCTCTTTTTTCATCAGCCTGGCGGGCGCTTTGCGTCCATTTTTGCTGTCATACTCTGCGCAATGTCCGTGGTGATGGGTAGCTACGTCTACAGTGCGTGTCAAAAAGCCAGTGCCGACTACACCACGTTAATCAGCGACATTTTACTGGCTCAGCAAGCGACACCTCAGTTACGAGCCGCGCTGGAGGAAGGCAGCCGTAGGCCTGATAGCGAGCATATCGAATATATCGAATATTTTACTGCCCTTTCCAAACAGCATTTAGATAACATCCAGGGCAGTATCGAACGCCATCGTTACCTCATTGCAGATGTCGAGTATCTCAATAGCTATTTCAATAAGCTTAATAACCACCTTGTTGAGTTAACCCAGCAAACGCGCGAGGCCCAGCGGCGACCAGAGCTGGTCGAAGCGCTCCAGCCCACGGCCATGGAGATCGGTGCCTCTCAGGTATGGTTGTATAATCAACTGCTGGAAGACGTTCACACCATTGCCAGTCAGCAACGTTTGATCATGCAGCGCCTATCAATCGCTGTGAGTGTGCTACTGGTGCTCATGGTTAGTGCGGCGACCACGCTCTGTTTGGCGGTTATTTACCTGCGCAGTCAGCGTACCGTCATGCATCAGCAACTTCTGACCGATGAGCTGACCGGACTATATAACCGGCGTCATTTGGTTAATGTCGCCTTCGCCGCGATCACCCAGGCACGGCGTGATCAGGCACCGCTCAGCTTAATGCTGTTGGATATCGATCACTTCAAACAAGTCAACGATACCTATGGGCACCCTACCGGCGATGAGGTTTTGCGCCAGATTAGTCAACAGCTTCGCCTGCTATGCCGTCCATCGGACACATTAGCAAGAATTGGTGGCGAGGAGTTTTGCTTATTGATGCCCAACACGGCTACCCATGATGCGCTACAGGCAGCAGATCGGCTGCGCCGAGAAATTGAAGTCAATACGCTGATTGGTATAGACCTTCACGCCCACCCAACCATTAGCATCGGCGTGACGACGTGCCAAAGCGGCTCGCTGACGTTTGAACAGCTTTATTCGTTTGCCGACAAAGCGCTCTATCAAGCCAAAGCACTGGGGCGCAACCGTGTTGAAAGTCTGTTGCCCCCCAGTGCCCCATCAGCTTACAACGACCCACAAACTTACGCCCAAACGTTTATTCACGAGCCCAGCGACTCTTGAACCTCGAAGGCACAAGGAAGCCACGATTAGAAAACCCGGTTTAAACCGTTCTGCGCAGCCACTCGATATGCTTCTGCCATGGTGGGGTAGTTAAAGGTGGTATTCACAAAGTACTTGAGCGTATTGGCCCCGCCCTCTTGCTGCATGATGGCTTGCCCGATATGCAAAATTTCTGAGGCCTGGTCACCAAAGCAGTGAATCCCCAATATTTCCAGGGTGTCCTGGTGGAAAAGAATTTTTAGCATACCTACGGTATCGCCGGTAATCTGCGCCCTAGCGGTATCTTTAAAGAAGGCTTTACCTACCTCGTAAGGCACTTTTGCTTCCGTGAGCTCACGCTCATTTGGGCCAAACGAGCTAATCTCGGGGATGGTATAAATCCCGGTGGGCACATCACTGACAAAGCGATACTCTTTATCAAGCAGTTCATTGCACGAATTCAGGCCTTGATCATAAGCAGCGCTCGCTAGACTCGGCCAGCCAATCACATCGCCCGCTGCGTAGATGTGCGGAACTTCGGTACGATAATGCTCATCGACGCTTAGCTGCCCGCGCCCATTAGCGGTTAAGCCAATGTTCTCAAGGCCTAGACTGTCGGTATTGCCGGTGCGTCCATTGGCCCACAAAAAAGCATCAGCACGAATTTTCTTGCCTGACTGAAGGCGCACAACAACACCTGAGTCATCCCCCTCCACGCTCTCATATTCCTCATTATGTCGCACTAACACACCGTGCTTGCGCAAATGGTAAGAGAGCGCATCACTAATTTCATCATCAAGAAACGACAGCAGGCTGTCACGGTTATTAATGAGATCAACTTTGACACCCAAGCCTGAAAAGATCGAGGCGTATTCACAACCAATCACGCCAGCGCCAAAAATCACCAGGGTGCGCGGGGTGTGCGAGAGACTTAATATGGTATCAGAGCAGTAAATTCGCGGATGGCGGAAGTTTATATCAGCAGGACGATAAGGGCGCGAACCGGTGGCAATCACCACTTTTTTAGCCACTAGTTCTTCCATACCTTCCTGACTGTCACGCACCACTAAGGTGTGCTCATCCTTAAACCGGGCGACGCCGTGAAACAGGTCAATGCGGTTACGTGCATAGAAGGTGGTGCGCATTTCGACCTGTTTGTCGATAGTGCCGCGTGAACGCTCCATTACTTTAGGAAAAGAGAACCAGCGTGGTTCACCAATATCGCGGAACATCCGGTTGGTGTTGAACGCCATGATCTGTTTGACCTGATGGCGCAACGCTTTAGAAGGAATAGTACCCCAGTGAGTACAGTTGCCACCGACCTGCGCCTGCTTCTCAATAATCGCTACGCGCTTGCCATGTTTTGCGGCGTTAATAGCAGCGCTTTCCCCTGCAGGCCCCGTACCGATAACCACAACATCGTAATTGTGAACCGCCATACTCTCTGCGTCTCCTATTCCCGTTTGTTAAGCGTGACCCTTTTCTCTACCACACGATTTTCTTATCGACGGGTGGCGTCGTAGCCTAAGTCAGCGCCGCGGCTCTCGTCGCTACGGCGGCGAATACTGCCACGCTTGCGGTTCTCTTCTTCACAGACTTCGTCTTTACCGCCGCAAATATCACAACCATCTTTCATGCCAATTTGGTTTAAACCACCGCAAGAGCCAGCAATCGGCTTGCGGCCCATTAAGACACCCACGGCCATAGCACCCATGATCAGTGCCATAAAACCAAATACCAGTAGCCAAATCGTCATATCAACCTCCCAGCATTACATTGCCTAGCTTTAAATTATTGGCCTCACCTGCCGACAACAGCCGTACTGATAAGTGCCTCACAGTCTTTATTAATTGGATCTATTGTACCTCAGCCAAGCTATTCATATCAGCGCTTGAGGCGAGTCTTCATTTATAAACAAACGGGGCCGACCAAAAGGCCAGCCCCGCTTACAGCTACTATCGATTCATGCCAGGTGATTAGCCACCGAAGTCATCCAACAGGATATTTTCCGGCTCAACACCCATATCAAGCAGCAACTTGATAACCGAGGCGTTCATCATTGGTGGCCCACACATGTAGTACTCGCAATCTTCAGGCGCAGGGTGATCCTTCAGATAGTTCTCGTACAGCACGTTATGGATAAAGCCTGTCGGCCCTTCCCAGTTATCTTCCGGCTGGGCATCAGACAGCGCCAGGTGCCACTCAAAGTTGGGGAACTCTTCGGCTAACTGGTCATACTCTTCGTTGTAGAAGGTTTCACGCCAGGAGCGGGCACCGTACCAGAAACTGATCTTGCGTTTCGATTTCAAACGCTTGAGCTGATCGAAGATATGGCTACGCATCGGCGCCATGCCTGCACCACCACCGATAAAGATCATTTCGGCGTCAGTATCACGGGCAAAGAACTCACCGAACGGCCCCATAACGGTGACCTTATCGCCTTCTTTCAGGTTGAAGACGAAGGTGGACATCAGGCCAGGCGGATGGTTAGTGCCGGGAGGCGGCGTGGCAATACGGATGTTGAACTTGAGGATACCCTTTTCGTCTGGGTAGTTCGCCATAGAGTAGGCGCGAATCACTTCCTCGTTGTTCTTATGGGAAACTTTGAACATATCAAATTTTTCCCAATCACCCCGGTACTCCTCATCAATATCAAAGTCAGAGAACTTGATATCGTAAGGCGGCGCAACAAGCTGCACGTAACCACCGGCGCGGAAGGCAACTTCTTCGCCCTCTGGCAGTTTCAGGTTCAGCTCTTTGATAAAGGTGGCCACATTGGGGTTAGCAATAACCTCCGTTTCCCACTTCTTCACCCCAAAAACTTCTTCTGGCACTTCGACTTTCATGTCCTGTTTCACAGGTACCTGACAAGAGAGGCGCCAGCCCTCTTTCTTCTCACGCATGGTGAAGTGTGACTCTTCGGTCGGCAGGATAGAGCCGCCACCTTCTTCTACCCGGCACTTACACTGGGCACAAGAACCGCCGCCACCACAGGCGGAAGAGAGGAAAATGCCGTTAGCGGCAAGCGTGTTTAGCAGCTTACCACCGGCCTGGGTCTTTAAAGTGTGCTCGGGGTCACCGTTGACCTCGATGGTCACGTCCCCGCTACTCACAAGCTTGCTGCGCGCTGCCAGAATGATCGCCGTTAAGCTAATAACGATGACCGTGAACATGACAACACCGAGCAAGATGACTGTTGTATCAACCATGTCGGTTTCCTATTGCTGGAGGTTTTCTATTACCCAGCAGCGCTTGGCACCGCTGGGAAAAACCGGCTGCGCTTAAAGCTGAATGCCTGAGAAGGACATGAAGCCCAACGACATCAGCCCCACGGTGATAAAAGTAATGCCCAGTCCTTGGAGGCCACCCGGCACATCGCTGTACTTCAGCTTTTCACGAATACCCGCCAGGGCAGCAATGGCAAGTGCCCAACCGGTGCCCGCACCAAAGCCATAGACCACGGCTTCGCCAAAGTTATAGCTACGCTCCACCATAAACAGCACGCCACCAAGGATGGCACAGTTAACGGTAATCAGCGGCAGGAATACCCCTAGCGCGTTGTAGAGCGTCGGCACATACTTATCAAGGAACATTTCCATGATCTGTACCAGCGCGGCAATAACACCGATATAGGAGAGCAACCCAAGGAATGAAAGGTCAATGTTTTCAGCACCGCTAATACCGGTCCAGGTTAACGCACCTTCCTGCAGCAAGAAGGTATAAACGAGGTTGTTAACCGGTACGGTGACAGTCAGTACAACAATAACCGCAATGCCCAGGCCAATCGCTGAAGAGACTTTTTTGGACACTGCCAAAAAAGTACACATCCCCAGGAAGAAAGCCAGTGCCATGTTTTCAACAAACACCGAGGCAACAAAAAGACTCAGATAATGTTCCATGTTACACGGCCTCCTTGGGTTTGGTGTTTTCCTTCATTTTGAACTCATTATCTTCTACCTGCTCAGGGTTAACGGAGCGCATCACCCAGATCAGTAGACCGATAATAAAGAACGCAGAAGGCGGCAGTAACAGCAAGCCGTTGGGAACGTACCAACCACCGTTTTGAACAGTCTGGAAGATGGTAAACCCAAATACGCTGCCAGAACCAAGCAGCTCGCGGACAAAGCCCACTACCATCAGTACAAAACCGTAGCCCAGGCCGTTGCCGATACCGTCTAAAAACGACATGCCTGGCGTGTTGGACATCGCAAAACCTTCCGCACGCCCCATGACGATACAGTTGGTAATGATCAGGCCAACGAATACCGAGAGTTGCTTGGACATCTCATAGGCATAGGCTTTAAGAATCTGATCAACCACGATAACCAGCGAGGCAATAATGGTCATCTGCACAATGATACGAATCGAAGAGGGAATATGATTCCTGATCAGCGATACGAACAGATTCGAAAGCGATGTTACGAAAATAACTGCCAGCGCCATAACGAGCGATACGCTCATGCTGGTGGTTACCGCAAGTGCCGAACAAATCCCCAGTATTTGTAGCGCAATGGGGTTGTTGTGAAAAATCGGCGCCGTTAAAACGCCTTTTGCATTTACGTCCGCCATGATCAGGCCCCCTCAACGTCTTCGAAGTTGGTATCGGACTCTTCGGCGTCTTCCGGCTCAGTGCCACTACGGAATTTAGCCAAATACGGACCGAAAGCCTCTTCGCTTAGCCAGAACTGCAGCATGTTAGTGACGCCGTTACTGGTTAGCGTAGCGCCAGATAGCGCATCGACTTCGTATTCGCTGCTAGCGCCACCTTTGGTCAGGTGAATTTCCGGTGAGAGGTCGCCCTCTTCATCGTAAATTTTCTTACCCTCCCACTGTGCTTGCCAGCGCGGATTGTTTACTTCAGCGCCTAGACCCGGTGTTTCGCTGTGCTCGTAGTAGGTGATACTGACGATGGTATTGCCATCACCCTCTACGGCCAGGAAGCCACGCATTAGGCCCCAAAGACCTTGACCACGAATAGGTAGCACGATCTGTTCCGGATCGTCTTCACCGCCAATCAGGTAAACCGTAGCGTAGTTTTCGACGCGTGATAGGCCTGCGATATCCTGATCGCCGGAAAGCGTGCGACCCGAGGCGGGGTCACGGGCGGCTTCAAAGCTATCGTAGGTATCAGGATCAAACTCATCGGAGTATTCGCCCGTATCCAAGTCAACGACTCGCGCAGTGATCTCATCGCTAAACACCTTTTCAACGTCCATGCCCGGCTCATAAAGCTTGGCAACGTTCAGGATATTAGTTTTGCGATCGAGCTCCTGATTAAGCTGCTGCATGGGCCGCAATGCGACCGCAGCGGTCGAGACGATGACGGAACACACGATACACAGTGAGAACGCCACAATCAGGATTTTCTTGATGGAGTTGTTACCTTGTGCCATTAGGCAGTCTCCTCGGCCGGTACGCCGGTACGCTTCACGCGACGCTTGATATTGGCCTGAACGAAGAAATGGTCAATCAGCGGTGCAAACAGGTTAGCGAACAGAATCGCCAGCATGATGCCCTCCGGGAAAGCCGGGTTCACAACGCGAATCAAGACGGTCATCACACCGATCAGCGCACCAAACAGCAGTCTGCCTTGGTTAGTCATTGAGGCTGACACAGGGTCAGTCGCCATGAACACCATACCGAAAGCGAAACCACCAATGACCAAATGCCAGTACCAGGGCATGGCAAACATTGGGTTGGTATCAGAGCCGATCAGATTAAACAGCGTGCTGGTCACCACCATGCCCAGGAATACACCCAGCATGATTCGCCAGGAGGCGATTCGCGTCCACAGCAGCACAGCAGCACCGATAAAGATCGCTAGCGTCGAGACCTCCCCCACTGAGCCGGGGATAAAGCCAAGGAAGGCATCCCACCAGCTAAAGGTGTTTGTCAGCGCAGACATACCATCCTGGAACGCCATAGAGAGGGCCGTTGCACCGGTATAGCCATCGGCGGCCACCCATACAGAGTCACCGGAGATTTGCGCAGGATAAGCAAAGTAAAGGAATGCACGGCCAGTGAGTGCGGGGTTCAAGAAATTTTTACCCGTGCCACCGAAGATCTCTTTACCGATTACCACACCAAAGGTGATGCCCAGAGCCACCTGCCACAACGGAATAGTGGCCGGAAGTATCAGCGCAAACAGCACCGAGGTAACGAAGAAGCCTTCGTTAACTTCGTGGCCACGCTTGATAGCAAACAGCACTTCCCAAAAGCCACCGACGACAAAGGTGACCAGATAGATAGGCAGGAAGTAAGTAGCGCCAAGGACAAAGTTGGCCCAAAAACTGCTGGGATCATGCCCGGACGCAAAGACCATCATAATTGCTTCGCGCCAGCCAGCCATAGAGGCGTAACCTGCGTCGATGGCGGTGTTAGCCTGCCAGCCTGCGTTCCACATACCGAACAGCATGGCGGGGAAGGTACACATCCATACAGTAATCATGATGCGTTTTAGATCGATACCGTCACGCACGTGAGCGGTGGTTTTAGCCACGCTCGGTGGCGTATAGAAAATGGTATCTACCGCTTCAAAGAGCGGATAGAACTTTTCGTACTTTCCGCCTTTGTGGAAATGCGGCTCGATATTTTGGAGTGTCTGTTGAATACCCATTATCAGGCCTCTTTCTCAATCATGGTGAGATTGTCACGCAGGATGGGGCCATATTCGTATTTGCCAGGGCAAACATACGTGCATAGCGCCAGATCCTCTTCGTCCAGCTCCAAACACCCAAGCTGCATGGCAACCTCAATGTCGCCCACGATCAGCGAACGCAGTAACTGAGTTGGCATGATATCCAACGGCATCACCGTCTCATATGCACCTACCGGCACCATAGCACGCTCAGAGCCATTGGTAGAGGTAGTTGGCGCATAGTTGCTCAGGCCCTTGATCTTGGAGATGTAGATACCCAAGACCGAGTGGCGATTGGCACCAGGAGAGAGCCAACCCATAAACGTGCGCTTGTTGCCTTCTTCCAGCAAACTGAGTTGATTGCTGAACCGGCCAAGGTAAGTCAACTTACCTTCAGCGGCGAAACCAGAGAATACAGAACCAGAGATAACGCGGGTGTCATCGGGTTTGATGACTTCGCCTGCCAGGAGTTCATCCGTGTTGACGCCAACACGTGTACGCACCAAGCGAGGATTTTCAGCACGCGGGCCGCCAATGGCAACCACTCGGCTCATATCCAGCTTCCCTTCGACAAACAACTTACCGAACGCAATAACGTCCTGATAGCCGATATGCCAAACCTTTTTATGCAGCGCGACCGGCGAAAGGTAGTGAATATGCGTACCGACAAGCCCGGCAGGATGAGGGCCTGCAAAGCTTTCGACTTTTACGCCGTCCACATCGCCGCCTGGAATTGAGGCATTTTCGCCTGTACCGCTAGCCCCTGTACACAGGAAGACGTTGCCCTCGGTCAGGCGCGCTAACACCTTGAGGCCATCTTCGAATGCCTGCGACTGTTCATTAATGATCAGTGCAGGATCAGGGCTAAGTGGATGAGTATCCACAGCGGTTACAAAAATATCGGCCGGAGTGCTATCAATGGCCGGTGTACGCGAGAAAGGACGGGTGCGTAAAGCCGTCCACAGTCCTGACTCTACCAGTTGGTCGACGACGACCTGACGCTCAAGCTGCGCCAAGGCATTACGATCGTGAGCTGCGAATTCAACCGCTTCCTCAGTTTCATCGACTTTGATCACGACAGATAGTAAACGACGTTTTTCGCCACGGTTTATTGCAAGCACTTCACCGGCAGCGGGCGCTGTATAGCGCACACCATCAATTTTCTTATCGGTGAAAAGCAATTGGCCCAGTTTGACCTTATCCCCTTCCTGTACTTCCATTGTCGGCTTCATGCCAACGTAGTCAGTTCCCAGGATTGCCACGTGGCGCACAAACCGCGCATCTTCAATACGCTGCTCGGGCGCTCCCGTGATGGGGAGATCCAGGCCTTTTTTGACTTCGATCATAGTCTCGCCCAGTTGTTGGATCGGATATACGAAGGTATGGGGTTCGAATGCTTCTTTTCTGCTCAGTGAATTGTTGTTTTCTGTTCAGATTGTTACCAGTCGGGCCCAAGCAGCACTTGAACCACCCCGAAAAATCCATCGTATTATAAAGATAAGCGCGGCCAATGACCACATCCCTGAGGGCCACCTAAAGTGTTATAGACAACGAAAAAAGGCTTTATTGAGGTAAAAAAAACGCCACCCGAAGGTGGCGTTGGTAACCGAGTTGAGCCTGAGAGCCCCGTATAAGGGCAATCCGCCCCCGTAGGTTAGCGAGGCAGCTTCAAAAACCGCACATTAGACATCTGCTGTAAAATACGTACAACTTGGCAACTATAGCCAAATTCATTGTCGTACCACATGTATACGACAGCGTGATGACCATTGGCGATAGTCGCTTTAGCATCGACAATACCGGCATGGCGGTTGCCGACAAAGTCCGACGACACCACTTCTGCCGAGTCAACAAAGTCGATTTGCTTCTGATAGGCAGAGTCAATCGACATACGCCGCAAGTAATCATTTAGTGCGACAGCATCAGTGGTTTTGTCTAGGGTCAGGTTAAGAATCGCCATAGAGACGTTGGGGATCGGTACGCGAATGGCATTACCGGTCAGCTTACCCTCAAGCTCAGGCAGTGCTTTGGCCACCGCTTTAGCTGCACCTGTCTCGGTCAACACCATGTTTAGCGCCGCACTGCGACCACGACGATCACCTTTATGGTAGTTATCGATCAGGTTCTGGTCGTTGGTGTAAGCATGCACGGTTTCTACGTGACCATTGACCACACCGTACTCATCGTTAAGCACTTTCAATACCGGCACGATCGCGTTGGTGGTGCAAGACGCAGCGGAAACGATTAAATCATTGTCGCCGATAGACTCGTGGTTGATGCCGTAAACGATATTCTTAATATCACCTTTACCCGGCGCTGTTAACAGCGCTTTAGCAGCGCCTTTACATTGCAGGTGCTGACCCAGGCCCGCTTCATCGCGCCAAATACCGGTATTATCCACAATCACTGCGTTATCGATATCATACTCGGTGTAGTCGATATCGCTGGGCGAATCGGCGTAAATCACCTGAATAACATTGCCGTTGACCGTTAGCGTGCGGGCCTCTGCATCAACCATGATGGTGCCGTCAAAGGGCCCATGGACGGAGTCACGACGCAGCAGGCTGGCGCGTTTTTCCAGGTCTTTGGCGACATCCCCGCGGCCACGCACCACAATAGCGCGAAGACGCAGCAAATTGCCGCCACCGGCCTTCTCAATCATAACCCGCGCCAACAAACGGCCAATGCGACCAAAACCATAAAGCACTACGTCTTGCGGCTCGCCGGTGCTGGCACCTGGCTGGTAGCCATCAATAATTTCACGCAGCTCTTTACGCAGAAAGGCGTCGACATCACCACCGCCCTGGTGCTTGAACATCACCGCCAGCTTGCCCACATCCACATGCGCAGGGCCAAGGTTCAAAGCGACCATGCCCTTCACCAGGGGGTAGGTATCCTCAACCAAGAGCTCAGTGCCCTCTAACTTGCGCACAAAACGGTGGTCTTTAAGGATACGGATGACCGAGCGTTTGATCAGCGAACGTCCGAACATGGTGGCAACGACATTATTCTGACGATAGAGCTGCCCTACTAACGGGATCATCTGCTCCGCCAAGGCTTCGTTGCCTTGCCATTCTTGAAAAACGTTTTCGAGCGCTTGCTGACTCACGTGCGGCCTCATCAGGTAATGGAAACAGTGAGTACATTATCCGGGGCGAGCTTCGTGGCCGCAATGAATGGATAGTCGCACACCGTGTAGGGGTATTACAGAAACGACGAACTGACTACAAAACTGTCTTACGTGAACAGATTCAGCCGCTACTATCCGTCGCGGCACTCTAACTGAAACGGGTGATCGTGTATGATCTCTTTTCCGTTTCAGCGCAAAACGATATCTTGCTTATGCCGACATTCTCTCTGCTCGATCCGCCCCAGCCTCAAGGGACTCGCGATACGCTCTACTGGACATCGCCGCCGGGCAGCGCGACCGCACTGGCACTCTCCCGCGTTGCCGCCAAAGCCCCGCTATTGGTGATCACCCCCAATACGGCCAGTGCCCAGCGCCTGGAACAAGATCTCTACTTCTATAGTGATGTACCGGTACTGCCTTTCCCCGACTGGGAAACGCTGCCCTACGACAGCTTTTCACCCCACCAGGATATTGTCTCGGCCCGGCTGCGCACTCTGCGCCAACTGCAAGACGGCGTGCGCGGCATTGTGCTAGTGCCGATCAATACGCTGATGCAGCGCTTACCCCCGGTTGAATATATCGCCGGACGGGTAATGACGCTTAAAACCGGCGAGCGACTGGATCGCGAAGCGTTTCGTGAAGCGCTCTCCCGAGCGGGCTATCGCGCCGTCGAAACTGTTTATGAGCCCGGCGAATACGCCATGCGCGGCGCGCTAATTGATCTGTTTGCCATGGGCATGGACGAACCGATCCGCATTGATCTGTTCGACGATGAGATCGATTCACTGCGCCACTTTGACCCGGGTAGCCAACGCTCCACCGACAAACTAGACGCCCTGGAACTCCTCCCCGCCCACGAATATTCGTTAAGCCGCAGCGCTATCGCCTGTTTTCGTGAGCAGTTTGAGACCCTGTTTGACGTCGACCCACGCCAATGTCCGCTATATAACGATGCGCTGAAAGGCATTCCTTCGCCGGGGCTTGAGCACTACCTACCGCTTTTTTTCGAGCAGACCGCATCGCTGTTTGACCACCTGACCGACGATACCCGTGTAGCACTGCTGCCAGGGGTTTTTGAGGCGGCCGAGCAGCACTGGCAGTCAATCGATGCACGCTACGTTAATTTGGGCGTTGACCCAACCCGACCGCTACTGCCTCCGCATCGGGCGTTTTTTCCGGTCAACGACGTATTCTCGGCGATCAAAGCCCGCCCGCGCATAGAGCTGACCGAAGATAGCGAGCAGCGCCATGCGCAGCAGCCTGAAGCTGAGCCGCTCCCCACACTGTCTATCAATGCCCGCGCCAAACAGCCATTAGCCGAGATATCAGCCTTCTTACACTCCCATGCCCAAACCCGGGTGTTGTTTGTGGCGGAGTCGCGGGGACGTCGGGAAGCGCTGGAAGAGATACTGTCACCGCTTAAGCTCTCGCTACCGCATACCGATAGCTTTCATGACTTTCTCGCTGACAACCAACCCTACGCCATCACCGAAGGCTTGGTGGATAGTGGCCTTTGGCTGAGTAATCCAAGCGTTGCGGTGATTAGTGAAACCGAGTTGTTTGGCGACGTGGTACGCCAGAGCCGTCGGCGCGAAAAAGCCACAGATGACAACGAGCTTGCGGTCCGCCATTTGTCGGAGCTGCGCGAAGGCGCGCCCGTGGTTCACCAGGCCCATGGCGTTGGCCGCTACTTAGGGCTAGAAACCTTAGAGGCCGGTGGCCAGGCGAATGAGTTCCTGGCGCTCTCCTACGCCGATGGCGCCAAGCTTTATGTGCCCGTTGACAGCCTGCATATGATCTCCCGCTACAGCGGTGCCGGTGACGAACTGGCCCCGCTGCACAAACTAGGCTCAGATCAATGGGAAAAAGCCCGCCGTAAAGCCGCCGAGAAGATTCGTGATACCGCCGCGGAGCTGCTGGACGTCTACGCCCGCCGGGAAGCCCAGCAAGGGGTGGTCTATGAAGCGCCAGGCGAGGATTACCTGCGCTTTGCAGGCAATTTCCCGTTTGAGGAAACCCCCGACCAGCATGCAGCGATTGAAGCAGTAATCAGTGATATGACCTCGCCGCAGCCCATGGATCGCGTGGTCTGTGGTGACGTCGGTTTCGGCAAAACCGAAGTGGCCATGCGCGCGGCGTTTTTGGCCGTACAGTCTGGTCGTCAAGTGGTGGTACTGGTGCCCACTACGCTGCTGGCGCGCCAACACTTTGAGAACTTCCGCGACCGCTTTGCCGACACCGCCGTCAATATTGGCCTAATTTCCCGCTTTACCAGCGGCAAAGAGGTCACCCAAACGCTAGAGAGCATTAAAAGCGGCCAAACGGATATCGTCATTGGCACCCACAAGCTGCTCGCCAAAAGCGTTGAGCTGCCCAAAATGGGCTTACTGATCATCGATGAGGAGCACCGCTTTGGCGTAGCGCAAAAAGAGAAGCTCAAAACGCTGCGCGCTGAAGTCGATATTTTGACGCTGACTGCCACCCCTATACCGCGCACGCTGAATATGGCCATGAGTGGCATCCGCGATCTGTCGATTATCGCCACACCGCCCGCCCGCCGCCTATCGGTCAAAACATTCGTCCAGCAGCATGACGCCAGCATTATCAAGGAAGCCCTGCTGCGCGAGATACTCCGCGGTGGCCAAGTCTACGTACTGCATAATGAAGTTAAGACGATCGAAAATGCAGCGGAAAAGATCCGTGAGCTGATCCCAGAAGCCCGCGTGGCGGTTGCCCACGGCCAGCTCCCCGAGCGCAGCCTGGAACGCATCATGTCGGACTTCTATCACCGCCGTTTTAACGTGCTGGTATGCTCAACCATTATTGAAACCGGCATTGATGTACCTAGCGCCAATACCATCATCATCGAACGCGCCGATAAATTTGGCCTGGCGCAACTGCACCAGCTGCGGGGCCGGGTTGGGCGTAGCCACCACCAGGCTTACGCTTACCTGTTAACACCACCGCCCAAAGCGATGACCCGTGATGCCATCAAACGCCTGGAAGCGATCAGCGCTTCAGACGATTTAGGTGCTGGCTTTACCCTGGCCAGCCACGACATGGAGATCCGCGGCGCGGGTGAACTGCTGGGGGATGAGCAGAGCGGCCAGATGGAAACCATCGGCTACACGCTTTATATGGAGATGTTGGATCGAGCGGTGAAGGCTATTCGTGCGGGCAAAACACCCAATATCGATGCGCCCTTCAATACCGGCGTGGAGATTAATCTTAACCTGCCCGCACTGATTCCCAATGATTACATTCACGATGTCCAGCAGCGGCTGGTCATGTATAAACGGATTGCCAACACCCAAAGTGATAGCGAGCTTAAAGAGCTGCAGGTGGAGCTAATTGATCGTTATGGGCTACTCCCCAACCCGCTTAAAAACCTGATTCGCCAGACCAAGCTGCGCCACCGCGCAGAGCAGTTGGGCATCAGCAAAATCGAGGCCGGCGAAAGCCGTGGCAGAGTGCTGTTTGACGGCAGCACCCAGGTGGATCCCTTAACCCTGGTGACGCTTATTCAGACCTCTCCCACACATTACCGTTTAGACGGTTCTGACACCTTACGATTTGAATTACCAATGGAAAGTGTCGACAAGCGCTTCCAGCAACTTGAAAACCTATTCAGCACCCTTAATCAAAAAGTAGCGGCGGCGTGAAGCTTGGGGCAAACTTGCCAGTAGCCAGCTGCTAATCAGCAACAGCGGCCCAACAACGTGCAGCAGCAGTGAATTAACACACTAGGAACGACCATGAACATTCGCGATACCTTTACCCTCTGGGGCCCCACCAGCCTGGCCGTGCTACTCACCGCCAGCCTGCTTAGCCCCGCTTATGCGCAACCGGTTGACGAGCAAGCCGACAGCCAAGCGCAAGAACAGCAAACGCAGGAACAATCAGCCGAGGCGTCACAAGAACAAGCGCAGGAAGTCAGCATTGACGCCGTGGATAGCGCTGTTCAGGTGGCTGACCAGGACGAACTGCCCCGCGGCCACTTCCGCTTACCTGAAAAAGGTGACGTGATTGGGGAGCGCTATACCGTTGTTGTTGAAGACCCCAAGCAGACGCTGATCGACATCGCCCGGCGCCACAACATCGGCTATGAAGAGATCCGCATGGCTAACCCAGATGTCAGCCTATGGGTGCCAGGGGTAGGTACCGAGGTAGTGATTCCCGCCCAGTACATTCTACCGCCTGCGCCGCGGGAAGGCGTTGTGGTCAATCTTTCTGAGCTGCGCCTCTACTATTACCCTGCCAATAAGCCCGGCATCGTCGAAACTTACCCGGTCAGCGTAGGGCGCGAAGAGTTCGCTACTCCGGTCGGCATCACCCGCACAACCGTTAAAGTCAAAGACCCGGCCTGGGCGCCACCGGCGTCCATGCGCCGCGAAGCAGCCGAGCGCGGCGAACCTGCCCCGTCGATAGTGCCGCCTGGCCCGCAGAACCCCCTTGGCGAGCACGCCATTCTGCTGGCCATGCCTAGCTATCTAATTCACGGCACCAACCGTCCCGATGGCGTGGGCATGCGCGTTAGCCGCGGCTGTATTCGCATGTACCCCGAAGATATTAAGTCGCTTTATGAACGCTTACCCAGCGGCACCCAGGTCAACCTGATGGATGCTCCGTTCAAAGCGGGCTGGGCAGCCGACGGCACGCTGTTTGTACAATCTTTCCCACAGCTGGAAGAGAATGTAGGCGATTTTGAGCCGCTGCTGAACGCTCTTCAGCGAGTCACCGATCTGACTGAGGATAATATTGAGATCGACTCTGAGCAGATCGAGCGAGCGGTTGCAGCGCCAGATGGCCAGTTTATTGCCCTCTACGGCCCTCAAGCGCCTGAACCAGAACCCGAGCCTGTCGAGCTATTTGAAGAGGTAGAGCTCAGCGTCACACCCAGCACTGAAAAAGACGCTTAACCGAAAGCGCAGCAACAAAAGCAAAAGCGTAGTAACAAAAAACCCCGCCTAGGCGGGGTTTTTGCGTAGCTAGTGGCAAAAAATGCTTGCCTGACGTCTTAACTTACCAACGCTGTACTAACTACAACTTTCATCCAGCAGCTGCTGAGAGAGTCTGGTGACTCCCTCAGCAGCCCAAGCAGAATTACTTCTGCATGGAACGCTGGAACATACGGTTCATTTCTTCACGGTTCTGCTCAGACATCTGCAGAGCAGCCTGCGCATCGCGCTGGGCTTGGTTTGCAGTGTTCATTGCTTGTGAAGCCATGCTGCGTGCTTCTGCAGCGTCAGCTTGTGCAGATTCTGCAGTCATGCGAACTTCTTCCAGCGCGCTGGTAGAAGCACAACCAGCAAGAATAGCCAGTGAAGCGGCAGCAGCAGTCATCTTCAGAGTAGTTTTCAGAGTCATAATGTTCTCCTTGAGTCGTCCTTGGGTACTACGTTAAGGGTATGACAAAAATAAGGTCACGCACTTAAATAACATGCTTAGCTTAAATTTGTCTACCTGCGGTGCAGGTTCTTTTCAGTGACTTGTTGCGATGCTCGCAAGTCAAACGCTGTTTTATAATAGTCCACAGCGGTTGTCTATAGCCACTTATTTAAAACCTCGAACTTCCATCAACGGCAATAGCTTAACGGATCACTACACGAGTGCCAACACCCACAAGCGCTGCCAAGCGATCAATTTGCTCGTTAGTCACGGCGACGCACCCCTGGGTCCAATGATAGCGCCCATGAATATCAGGGTCTGCGCTACCTAGGCCATGGATACCGATCGCACCACCCAGTGCGGTGTTTTGCGGTGGGTGTCCGTAACGTCGATAGTAGTCGAAGTAATCATCATAGTCTGTTTGGGAATAAATCCCTTTTTCCAGCGCCATTCTAGCGTGCACTGGTGTTGGGTAGTCAATGCCAATGAACGTACGCCACTGGCTCTCGTAATTAAAACGATTGATACGAAACTCACCCATAGGCGTGACGTTATCACCGCGAATCCGCTGGGTTTTAGCCCCTGCGCGCCCGAGCGATATGGGGGAAAAGCGCTCCAATAGCGCATTGCCACGAAACACACTAAGGGTCGCTTCTTGGTCATCAACCAGTACCCACAGCTCGTTGCTATGGCGCGGCACATGGGCACGGCTAAGCATCGTTTCCACGAGGTCAGTGGGAACGGCCTGGCTGGGTGTAGAGACAGCAGCGCTAGCCACGGCTGGCAAGCTCAGTGCCATGGCTAAAAAACGACGGCGATTAACTAAAAACATGGCAGCTCTCGAAACAAGTAAGCCCGTGGTTGACCGACTAGGCGTATCTGGTGGCTGTTATACCTCATTCCCACATCCGCCGTTAGTAATTTCGTCATATACGCGGCTAACGCACCCCAAAAGCAATGATCCATAAACCACTGATAGAGACCCATTAAACGCCCTGCAACTCTTCCATACTGGCCATTATATGGCGTATTTCAGCATTATGCCCTTGAGCAAGAGCATTGAAAAACTCTTCTTCAGGTTCGATTTTAGCCCGCGAAGCGCGATGTTCGTAAAGCGTTTGGAGACGCTGATGTGCAGAGGTTGCGGTTGCCATTGCATCGTCTATTGAGCCGGTTACCGTTTGCTCCGCTAAGCGATCCAACTCAGGCGGTTGGGGGAAATCGCTCGAATCATCGAACCATATCTCCAAAACCTCTGAATGATCAGAGCCATCATGAAAAAGATCTTCTAGGCCCGTTTTCATTTTCAGCTCGCGGCTGACCAGGTAATTAAACGCCATTTGCAGACGCTCGCTGTCCGCTTTATCAGCGGCTTCGCTATACTGTTCTGCCATCCGCGCATGGAAACCGGCAGCCCATTCGACTAAGTCTTTGACTTGGTTATAGCGCATTATAATCTCCCTTCCTGACTACTTGAGCAATGCCTCGCCACTCACCACTCCAAACTGGTTTCGCGCAGCGCACCTATTTCACGCTTGGCAGCCTGCAGGTTATCCAGCAGTTGCTGGCACAAACCGGCTTGATTACCCACTGCAATCAGGGCCGGATTGTGAGTCGTGCGCCGTGCAGCTCCGTCATCACTATGCAGGCGCACAAGCTGCACTAACAACCAATTCAGCCAACTTTCCGGCTGACCTGCTAAGTCGCGCAGACGCTGTAGCTCGGCTAAAGCAGGGCCTTCTTGGGCTAGCAATATCGACCAGCGATGGTCAGACAAACGGGCGTGTTCAGTAACCTCTCGCAGCAGAGACTCCAGTGCCAGTTCAAACAGCGCCAACGCACTCTCCTCCAGCGCCATCTGCCGCGCCGGGGCATGCTCATCATCCCCGGCAGGCAAGCTGGCTAATAGCTCAGCTTGATAGAGCAGTTGGTTGGTTCGTGACCGTGCATTCACTTGCGCTTGTCCTCCACGTGCCATTTACCGGCATCAAACATGGCCTTCCAACCAGTGGCCTTACCCTCTTCGTCGGTCATCACGTACTGCTCTTTACTCTTACGCGAGTAGCGGATCTGGGCCGGGCGGCCATCCGGATCTTCGCTGGGCGCTTTGAGAATAAAGTGATATTTCTCAGGCAGCTCATCGGCATGCGCTTTAAGCTCTTTCACCAGCGGTGGTCGCGTTTCACGATTTTTAGGAAACTTGCTAGCGGCTAAAAACAGTCCGCTTGCCCCGTCACGTAGCACGTAGTGGTCGTCAACTTTTTGACAGGCCAGCTCCGGCATGGGAATCGGATCCATTTTCGGCGGCGCCACTTCACCACTCTTCAATAGTTTACGAGTGTTCTTACACTCACTATTGGTGCAGCCAAAATACTTGCCAAAGCGGCCAGATTTCAACTGCATTTCAGAGCCACATTTGTCGCATTCGATAATTGGGCCGTCGTAGCCCTTGATCTTGAATTTGCCGCTTTCCACCTCGTAGCCATCACAATCGGGGCTATTACCGCAGATGTGCAGCTTACGTGTTTCATCGATCAAGTAGTTGTCCATCGCCGTGCCACACTTGGAGCAACGACGCTTGGCACGCAGCGCATCCGTTTCGGCCTCTTCGCCCGCGTCTTCGGCTACCGCCTCTTCACCTGGAATCAGGTCAATGGTGGTTTTGCAACGCTCCTTGGGCGGCAGATTGTAACCACTACAGCCCAGGAAAACCCCGGTAGAAGCGGTACGAATCTGCATATGACGGCCACAACTTGGGCAGTCGATATCCGTTGGCACCGGCTGATTGGGCCGCATGCCATCTTCGCTCTCCGCTTTGGCCAGCTCTTCACGAAACTCCCCATAGAAGGTATCTAACAGGGCCTGCCAGTTACGCTCACCCTCAGCGACTTCATCCAGGCCATCCTCCATGCGGGCGGTAAACGAAAAGTCCATCAAATCTGGGAAAGACTCTTTTAAACGCTCGGTAACGATATCGCCCAGTTTTTCGGCGTAGAAGCGGCGGTTTTCCAACTTCACATAGCCGCGATCCTGGATCGTCGAGATGATCGAGGCATAGGTAGAAGGTCGACCAATTCCCTGCTTTTCAAGCTCCTTCACCAGGCTTGCTTCGGTGTAGCGTGGGGCAGGCTTGGTGAAGTGCTGCTGGGGGTCAAGTGCTTCCAGCGCCATGGGCGTGCCTTTAGGCAAGTCGGGCAGGCTCTGGTCTTCGTTTTTACCACTGGGCTTCATCACCCGGGTATAACCATCAAACTTCAGCACACGGCCTTTTGCACGCAGCTCATAGCCATCAACTTCCACGCTGAGCGTACTCGACAGGTACTCGGCAGGGGTCATTTGACAGGCCACGAACTGACGCCAGATCAGCTCGTAAAGGCGCTCGGCATCACGCTCCATACCAGCAAGGTCGGATGCCTTACGCTCAACGCTGGAAGGCCGAATCGCCTCGTGGGCCTCTTGAGCACTCTCTTTGCTGCTGTAGCGGTTAGGCGCTTCTGGCAAGTAGCGCTGGCCAAACTCTTCACCAATATAACTGCGCACACTTTCAACCGCATCTTTCGACAAGTTGGTTGAGTCGGTACGCATATAGGTGATGTAACCCGCCTCATAGAGGCGCTGAGCCATGGTCATGGTTTTCTTGACGGAAAAGCCTAACCGACCGCTCGCCGCTTGCTGCAGCGTAGAGGTAATAAAGGGCGCCGTGGGTTTTGAACTAGTCGGCTTATCTTCCCGAGAGGTAATCGCTAGCTTGGCTTTTCTAAGCTGCTCAATACGCGCCAGGGTGTCTTTTTCAGAGGTGGGTTTAAAGGCTTTGCCATCCTGACGAACCAGGGCAAAACGCACCAGCTCACCTTCGGGTGAGGCCAAATCCGCGTGCACATCCCAAAACTCTTCAGGAATAAAGGCGCGAATTTCACGCTCGCGCTCGACAATGAGACGTACCGCAACCGACTGAACGCGGCCAGCTGACAGCCCACGTGCCACTTTCGCCCACAGTAAAGGCGAAAGCATAAAGCCCACAACACGATCCAGAAAGCGCCTTGCTTGCTGCGCTTCTACCCGCGGTATATTGAGCGCCCCGGGTGCCTTGAAGGCGTCCTGAATAGCATTTTTAGTGATTTCGTTAAACACCACGCGCTTGTAGCGACTGTCATCTCCACCGATGGTCTCGCGCAGGTGCCAAGCAATGGCTTCCCCTTCGCGGTCCAAATCCGTTGCGAGATAGACAGCGTCAGCTTTCTCAGCCAGCTTTTTTAGTTCAGCAACGACTTTCTCTTTTCCGGGCAGCACCTCATAGCGGGCTTCCCAACCGTTATTGGGGTCAATCCCCATCCGTCGAATCAGCTGATCCTGGCTTTTACGCTTTTTGTACTCTACTTTCTCTTCCGCCGACATCTTGCGTGTCGCTGCGGCCTGGCGCGCGCGCTCCTTGGGGTCGGAGGCTGCCTTACCTGAGCCGCTGGTCGGCAGGTCACGAATGTGACCCACGCTCGACTTCACGATGAAATCGTTGCCGAGGTATTTGTTAATCGTCTTCGCTTTAGCCGGCGACTCGACGATGACCAGTGACTTGCCCATAGTGCTCCACTTTCCTAATGCACGGACGTCTAGCGCGTGCTCTGAATTCGGTGCCGTATCACCGGGATGAAACCGCCCGTTAAAAAGATACGGATGAAAAAATGCGCCTACCCTACCCCAGCCCTTAGCTAAGCGCCAGTGGCAACCAGTTCCTAAGAATCAGTCGATTTTGGACAACCAAGGTTATATTTCAGATAAATAGTAGCTAGACACTAGACTGCCGCCAGCATTACAGCAACCCAAAAGCGATTGAGACAAACAAAGCGCCCCCACCAAATAGGCAGGGGCGCGATGAGCTAAAGCACTGTTTTAGCGTTTAGTCGGCGTCTTTTTACGCTCAGCAGTGCTATCGACTTTAGTCGTTGGCTCACTGGACGACTCGTTAGCCGCAGCTGATTTTGGCGCCGAATCTTCGACAACCGACCCTTTAGCCACTGGCGCAGGCTTGACTGCTTGCGTCTCAGACACTGTCGGTTTAGTAGCATCAGGCGCTGCTTTGACAGCTGTGGATGCCTTCGGTTTACTCACCCCACCTTTACTAGAGCCTTCAGCGTCAGCCTGTGGCGGTTTCGCCGAGGCGGCCTTGGACTTAGTAGACGCTGTAGCCTTAGTGGAGGCGGTTGGTTTAGCGGTGGGCTCTGGTTTTGCAGGGCCAGGTTTTGCAGGGCCAGGCTTTGCGGAGCTAACTTTTTCCGAGGCCTTGGCTTGAGCAGGTACCGCTTCAACGCTTGGCGCTGGCTTCTGCGCAGCAGCGGGTTTAACCGCCGAAGCCGATTTGCTGGCTACTGCCTTGCTCGACACCGGCTTACTCGACACCGACTTATCGGGCCTTGCCTTATCGAACAGTGCCTTAATCTGAGCAAAGCGCTCTGCGGCATGCTCTGAAAGATCTCCGCTAGCAGCGAACACGTGCTCAAGATGACTAATATGGCCATCAATATCGGCATTACTGTTACCTGCAAGCAAATCAGGCAATGAGTTCAACGCCAGTTCGCGATCCAGCTTCAAGATAAAAAACTGCTCGCGCACTAACCGTTTGAATTCACTCAGTTCAATACCTGGTTCAAGCTCCGCGCGCGAAGCCCTCAAGCGCTTAAAGTTACGCTCATCCGTGGCTGGAGCGCCGCCGAGCACGTAGATAAGCGAGCGCATCACTGCTTCATGGGCACTACCCTTGGCAATTTTCTCAGTCAGCTCTTCCTGACGCTGCTCAATAAAGCGGCGGTGCTCAGGCTCAGCCCCTGGACGACGGCGATGCACATGGGCATCGCCATACAGGCCAACGGCGGCCTGCAACAACGGCTGGCCGTAGATGTCCATAAACATTTTTTCGGTGCTGCTATCACGCAGATCGCGCATCGCGTTAAGGCTTGCGACCAGTTGGTCAGAGCCCATGGTTTCAAGCGCTTTAAACAGATTGTCTTGAGATACCGGATGGCGATTTTTACGCACGGCTTCCGCCATTACCGGTAGCGGTACTGAAAGCGGGTTTCGATCAGAAAGCAGCTTATAGCCCAAGCGGATTGGGTGCATACGCCGAATAAAGCGGGCAGCTTCCGGCGTCATAATGGCTTTTAGCCAGGGCTGCATAAAGAGCCGATACAAGCCCAAGTTAATCTCTGAGATACGCGCCACGGTGGCAAAGCGACGATCATCCTCTGGCTTATGCATTACCGCACGGTCTAACTCTTCAAAGTTCCGCGGCATAAACTCGAGTAGATAGTCGCGTTCAAATAACTCGGCGTCTTCACCCTTTTCGGCCGGTGATATGGACGTTTCATATAGCCCGGGCGGCAATACGTCGATGTAATCCATATTGGCGGTGAATTCGGTATGCTCTTTGCGCGACACACTGCCCGAAACGAAAATACCTAGGTGGCCGGTGGTATCGTGCTGGCAATAAACGATAGTTTGCTCGTTGGCAATAATGTCGTCTGCATTTTCATACAAGTCACGAATCCAGCCCAGGGCTTGGGGCGGCGGGGTAATATCGTCGCCACGCGAGCAGAACACAACCACCGGAGAGCGCACATTGCGCAGGTCGATGCGACGCCCATCGCGGGTCACCAACTGTGCGGTAGAGAGTCGATTGCCGACAAACAAGTTATCGACAATATATTGAATTTCTTCACCGCCCAGTACGACGTGACCGCCCCACCAGCGTTCAAAATCGAGGTATCTGCCCGCTTCGGTGTCGATATTGTCGTAGAGGTGGTACTGCTTCTTCCAGTAGGTATTAGCCGGATTCAAACGCTCGAAGTTCTGAACCAACCACGCCCCGTCAAACAGGCCGTCACCAATATCACTCGTCAGCGCCGTAATCCAGCTCCCCCCCGCCATACCGCCGGTATAGCGCATTGGGGCTTTGCCGTGCTCACCCGCCCAGTAGGAAAGCGGAGCACCAGCGATAAGGATAGGTCCAAAAACGTCCGGCTCTAAGGCCGCCGCCATCATGATTTGCCAGCCCGCCTGGCAATTGCCCACCACCATCGGTTTTTCGGTGGTTTCGGGATGAAGTTCGATCACATGACGAAGGAAGGCAACTTCCGCTTCAACCACATCTTCGACGGTTTGGCCCGGCTCTGGAAACGGCAAAAAGCCAATAAAATAGCAGGGATGCCCCGCTTTGAGCGCCACGCCCAACTCGCTGTCCGGCTTAAAACCACCAATCCCTGGCCCGTGCCCCGCACGTGGGTCTACCACCACAAAAGGACGCTTCTGCAGATCAATTTCCGTCCCGTCGTGGGGTAGTACACGCAGTAGCTCGTAGTTGGTTGGCCGGGGTAGCGTCCGACCATCCATTAGCACCTCGGTATCAAACCCGAGCACATTGGGCTTGGTTTGCTCCATATGCTCAAGGTACTGATTACCACGCTCGCGCATAACGTCCAAATACAGGACGCTACGCTCCATACTATCGCGCCAGTACCCAAAGGCAGCACGGCCAAACCCGAACGGGTCGAAAAAAGCTGAGATCGCCTCGCTACCGGGCACCGTGGTGGCGTCATTGTGCTGTTTCGACCACGCGCTTGTAAAAGCGCTAGCTGGAAACAAAGAGGTGGTCAGAGGATTGGCAAGAAAGTTCATAGGGTCTCCCGTTGGGTTGATGCACAAGCACCAGACCCGAAAGCAATAATGCTGCAATGCAATATAGTCTAGTCCACTACGTGCGCGACGTCGATCATTAACCCTGACAATTACGCCTTACACGACTAATGAAGCCCTGTTTAGGCAGTGCCAAAGATTCAGTGTTAGCATGCTTTGCCCTGGCGATGAAGTCTGATTTTGATATTAATTTTTCCGTTATTAAAGGGTGCTCACTACGAGGTTGCTATGTCGTCCCCTAACCTGCTCAATCGCCTCACATTTCGTCAGCTACAGGTCTTCCAGGCAGTGCATCGGCAGCGCTCATACTCCCGCGCGGCTGAACAGCTAGGACTTACCCAGCCGGCGGTGAGCGCGCAAATACGTCAGCTTGAGCTGACACTGGGCCAGACACTGTTTAACTACTCGGGCAAAACGCTCCACTCACTTCCCGCCGCCGATACCCTCGCCCACTCGACGCGAGAAATTTTTGGCCAGCTGTCACGGCTGGAAATGAACCTATCGGATATTAACGGCAAAATTAGCGGCGAACTTAATATCGCCGCGGTTTCCTCGGCCCAGTATGTAGTGCCCTACTTACTCGCCCGCTTCCGTGCTCACTACCCCGAGGTGCATGTGCGCTTAAAGGTCTGCAACCGCCGTCAGGCGCTTGAACGGCTGACCGAGCAACAAGACGATCTCGTCATTATGGCGATGGTGCCTGAAGATGATCGCTTAGTGGTCATGCCGATTATAGATAACGAACTGATCGCCGTCGTCTGGCCAGAGCATCCGCTACTTTCAACGCCACAGCCCTCGCTAGCAGACTTCGCTCGCCACTACGTGCTGATGCGTGAACCCGGCTCGGGCGTGCGCAATGCCTTTGAACAAATGGCCGCCAACCAGCAGGTCGCCCTTCCCCACTGTATTGAGCTAGGTACCAATGAAGCGATCAAAGGGGGTGTTATGGCGCACTTGGGTGTCGCCGTGCTGCCGCGGTTGGCGGTACAACTGGAGCTAGAGCAGGGGTTACTTTTTGAGCTGGGGCTACCCGACTTCCCCATCCACCGCTCGTGGTGCACAGTCTATACGCGAGAGCGCTTACCTACGCCGGTTGCTGAGCTCTTTTTAAGCTTTGTTCGTGAACACTTACCCGACTACCGCCGCCATTTCCAGGCACCTTCAAGCCCCCTGCCCAGCCACGGTGTCGCCTGTTTACCGATACTTTCTCCCTGAAGGCGAGTAACGGTTTACGGTGTCTTGTAGACAACGAGATATGTTACATTAGTGGTAACTAGCGCGATTAAATATCGCGCGTACTTCGTATTAATTAGGTAACAATTGGCAGGTTTTGGGAGGTTCAACGCCCTTTCATGCCTTTGGCCTACCGCACAGAAGAGAGGCTCTGTCCCTATGAGCAATAACCCCTCACAGCGCGTGTCCAGCGGTGAAAAATACCGTAACGAACATGGCATGTCGGTGATCAAGGATGGCATGAAGCAGCGCAAAGCGCAGCCAGAGGCCCCTTCTGTTGAGCTTGAACGCAAACCCAAGTGGTTACGGGCACAGATCCCAGGGGGCGAGCGTTTTGAGGCAGTCAAGAAAAACGTCGCCACCCATCGACTAAGTACCGTATGCGCCGAATCCCACTGCCCTAACATGGGTGAGTGCTGGAGCAACGGCACCGCCACCATTATGCTAATGGGCTCGGTATGCACCCGTGCCTGTCGATTCTGCGCGGTGGACACCGGCAACCCCCAGGGGTGGCTAGACCACGAAGAGCCTGAGAACACTGCCAAGTCGGTAGAGCTCATGGGGCTGCGCTATATCGTCCTCACCTCAGTTGACCGTGACGATCTCGACGACGGCGGTGCCACTCATTACGCCAACTGCATTCGCGCGATCAAAGCACGAACGCCAGACGTGGTAGTAGAAGCTTTAACACCTGACTTTGATGGTGAACTTGCTGCTATCGAACGGGTGGTCGATTCTGGCCTGCAAGTATTTGCCCAGAATGTGGAAACCGTCGAAAGGCTAACAGGTCGCGTGCGTGACCGGCGGGCAGGTTACCGTAAAACACTCGATGTACTTGCCCATGCCAAGCGCTACCGCCCAGATATCATCACCAAAACTAGCCTGATGCTGGGCCTGGGTGAAACCGACGAAGAGATTTTGCAAACCTTTGATGATCTTCGTGAGATCGGCGTGGATATCGTCACACTCGGTCAGTACCTTCGCCCGACCAAAAACCACCTTTCGGTGGAGCGCTGGGTGACGCCTGAAGAGTTTGATCGTTACCGCGAGATTGGCCTGGAAAAAGGCTTTATGGAAGTGCCTTCTGGTCCGCTGGTTCGCTCCAGCTACCGCGCGGATCGCGTGTTCGAGAAAAACAACCTGGGGCTCGCCTCACCCGCAGCGATTCCCGGCCAGGAGCAGGAAGCGAACCCCAACCTGATTCCGGCAATGAACGTGGGTTAACACCCAATCGCTTAAGACGCTATCAACCACGATTAAGCTATCAAACACGATTAAGAGGGTAGCCCCCTCTTAATCGAGTTAATTTCTGATTATAACGGCCATTCCTGACCTGTTACCAAACCACGCTTTAAACGCACCGCTAATGCTTCGGCCAGTTGTTCTCCTACCCGATGGTCGCTTGGCAATGCCACCAAATCAGCCAACTTCGTCATCGGCATACCCGCATAACCGCAGGGGTTAATCCGCAAAAAAGGCGTCAAGTCACCGTCTACATTTAACGCCACGCCGTGAAAGCTAGCACCCCGCCGAATACGTAAGCCAAGTGAAGCAATCTTCGCCTCACCCGCTTCTGTCATAACATAAACACCGGGCGCATCGGGCCGAGCCCGAGCGCTTACTCCATAGTGGCTCAACACATCAATCACGGCATTTTCCAATGCAGTGACTAAATCACGCACGCCTATTTTACCCCGCCGCACATCCAGCAGCGGATACAGCACCACCTGCCCCGGCCCGTGGTAAGTGATTTGCCCTCCGCGATCAACGTGCACCACCGGAATATCACCGGGCAGCAGCAAATGCTCAGGCTTGCCCGCCTGTCCCTGGGTAAACACCGGATCGTGCTCAACCAGCCAAAACTGATCAAGGGTTTGCGCATCCCGTGTATCAGTGAGCGTACGCATCGCCTGCCAAACCGGCAAATAGGCTTGGTGGCCCAAATTATGTAACTCAATCGGTACAGCGTTGTCCACGCTCACACCACCATATGTACACGGCCGGTAGCTTTGAGATCCTCAAACAGCTCTTTAATATGCTGCTCACCGGTCGCTCTAATCACCACACGTACCGATTGAAAACGGCCATTACGGCTGTCGACCACCTGCATCGCTGTTGCATCGAAGTTGGGGTCGTGGCGCACAATTACCTGGCACACACAGGCAGGAAAATCCTCGGCGGCATCACCGACAACTTTTAACGAGTAATCACATGGAAAGGTGATTTTCGGCGGCTCCTGAGCCGCCGGTTGGCGCAAATCACGCAGCCCCTGGGGAGCATCTTTTTTCATAACCAGCCTATTTCGTAAAGACACCGTTCATTACGGATACACGATAAAACCATTCAATGTACAGCTCGTTGAGCTGATTAATCGGTAAAACTACTAATCAAATTACTGAAGAAGCGCTGCACTTGATCGAACAGACGCTTGAAAAAACCACCCTCTTCGATGTTTTCCAGCGCTACTAAGCGGCGCTCACCGACCACTTCGTCACCTAAATGCACTTCCAGCGTACCAACCTCGTCGCCAATGGCAATCGGTGCTTTTAGGTCTGGGTTGAGGTTGAGACGTGCACGCAGCTCTTCGTTGCGGTTGCGTGGCAGGGTCATAAACACCTCTTCATCAACACCCACGCGTAGTTCGTTGATATCGCCACCCCAAACACGCGGTGTTGCCAGTACAGCACCACGCTCATAGAGCTTCATAGTTTCGAAAAAGCGGAAACCGTAGCTGAGCAACTTTTGGGTTTCTTGGGCGCGCGCCTCATCGGAGTTGGTACCCATCACCACTGAAATTAAGCGCATATCGTCACGCTTGGCCGATGATACCAGGCAGAAACCCGCTTCTGTCGTCCAGCCCGTTTTCAGGCCATCTACAGACGGGTCACGCCATAGCAGACGGTTACGGTTGGGTTGATCAATACCACCGTAGGAGAAAGTACGCTGAGAGTAGATAGCGTAGTGATCTGGATAATCGTTAATGATGTGCTGCGATAACCGCGCCATGTCATGGGCAGTTGAGTAGTGATTATCACCCGGCAAACCGGTGGCGTTCTGGAAGTTGGTATTATTCATGCCCAAACGAGTAGCATGCTGATTCATCAGGTCGGCAAACGGTGTTTCACCACCGGCTAAATGCTCCGCCATGGCAACACTGGCATCGTTACCCGAAACAATAATAATACCGTGGAGCAGGTTATCTACCGATACTTGATCACCCACCTCGATGAACATTTTCGAACCGCCGGTACGCCAAGCATTCTCACTGATGTTGATCATATCGGTCAGCTTGATAGTGCCGCGATCCAGCTCACGCTCCACCAAATAGGCGGTCATCAGCTTGGTCAGACTCGCCGGCGGCAGACGCTCATCGGAGTTATGTTCCGCCAGTATACGGCCACTGTTAGCATCCATGAGTATCCACGAACTTGCCGCTAACTGAGGGGCTGCAGGGATAATGGTTTGCGGCTGCGGAATAACGGGTTGAGGAACTGACTGGGCACTGACAGGCACAGCAACTGTTGCCATGGCAGCAAAAAGGCACAGGCGTGCAGAGCGACCAATGGATGTAAACACGTTCATACGATTGTCTCACTTAACTTGAAAGCTTGCTTGCAAAGCTACCTGCAAAGCTTATTTGTAAAATACAGAGGCGCTTCAGACGCGCCACAAGGAATAAATAGGGGGTGAATTATCGCACAACAAAGACTTGGGGGAACCCCGCTTGGCGCAGTGTTTCTCGCGCCTGAGGTTCTTGGCTTGGCGCAATGGGCCCTACTTGAACACGATAAACGTCAGCATCGTTCATAATACGCACCGCATGGGGCTGCTCACCTTGTAAACGCTGCTGTAACTGCTGAGCGCCTTCAGGATTACCTAATGCCGCGATCTGTAGATACACCGCATCACTTGTTCCGCCCTGATTCTGCGGCGACTGAGGCACTTGTGACGAGGAAGCAGGCGCGGATGCTGCCGGCGGTACTTGCGAAGCTGCCGCAGGTGAAGCGTTTGAAGCGACGCGCGGCGCCTCCCTTGCCTGAGCAGGGGCGCTGCCGCCCCTACCACGTTCGGCTAACCACTGTACCGGATTGATCGCTTCAACTTTAACGGCCCCGGTACCATTGTCGAGAAAGCCCAGGCGTGCAGCCGCCGCGTAGGAAAGGTCAATCTCCCGGTCACTGTGGAAGGGACCGCGGTCATTCACACGGACGATTACCGATCGGCCGTTATCCAGGCTAGTCACCCGCGCAAAGGTGGGCAGAGGTAAAGAACGGTGCGCCGCCGACATTTTATACATGTCGTAGATTTCACCGTTTGAGGTTGCATAGCCATGAAATTTTTCGCCATACCAGGATGCCGTGCCTCGCTTCTCGTAGCCCGTTGCATCAGGCAGCACGTGGTAGGTTTTGCCCCAAACGTCATAGCTAGGACGGTTGCCCGCACGAGAAGGTTGCTCAACACGCGGCTCTGCATCAGGCACCTTGGTAACATCCGGCGGCTCAAGCGGGTAGGCATCACCACTCATTGCATAGCGGCCTCCGCTAGTGCTGGCCGCCGTTGAGGCCGGAGCCGTCGTTTGTTTGCCGGGTTCCGGCGGCGCGTCTATCCGCTGAGTGCCATTGCTGGCACAGCCGCTGACCAACGCCAGCAAGGCAATCATGCCGCCCGCACGCTGGGTCATCGTCAGTTTGCTTTTCATGCCCCATCCTCGTGTAGCTTATCGTGCCGTTCAGCAATCGCTTCCGCCAACTCAGCTACGGCCATGGCATAGAGATGACTATGGTTGTAGCGGGTAATCACATAAAAATTATACTCGCCAAACCGGTAGCGGGTTGTCCCATCGGCAAACTCAAGCGCCAAAGGCACAACCAACAAATTATCATCGAGTGGCTCGCTGGGCTCAAACCCATGTGAGGCCAACTGAGCAATACTCACCGTGGGAGGCGACGTTTGATTAAACGAGAGTTCCTGCAGTAACTCTACGGGCAGTACCTCTGGCCCGCTGGCCTGATGAACAATATCGGCTCCCGGCTGCCAGTTATGTTCCGCAAAGTAATTGGCGACGCTGCCAATTGCATCGACCGGATTTTCCCAAAGATCACGCCGCCCGTCGTCATCAAAATCCACGGCATAGGCTTGATAACTGGTGGGAATAAACTGAGGATAGCCCATTGCACCCGCATAGGAGCCGCGTAGCCCGGTAGGATCAACCTCCTGCTCGTAGGCGATCCTTAAAAAGGCCGCTAGCTCACCGCGAAAAAAAGCCCCCCTTGTCGGGTGGTGAAACGCCAGCGTGGCAAGCGAATCCAGCACGCGGTGCTGGCCTTTATGCCGACCATAGTAGGTTTCAACGCCAATAATGGCGGCAATAACCTCAGCGGGTACACCGTAGCTACTTTCAGCACGCGCAAGGGCATCAGCATGCGCGTCAATAAATTCTGCGCCCTCTTCAATGCGCTGCTGAGTCAGAAAAATAGCGCGATACTCATGCCACTTTAGGCGGCGTTCTGCGGCCCCTTCCATCGCGTCTAACACGCTCTGGGTGTAGTTTGCCTGAGACAGCGCCTTTTCCAGCCACGCCTGCGGCAATCCTTGTTCGATCAGTTCTTCCATCAACACTTGGCTGTCAGCATTCTGCTGGGGTGCGAAGTGCTGGGGAACAGCGAATTGAGATCCCTGTGAAGGTTGATCAGCAAACGCCGCGGGCGTTGCCCAGCACATTAGCGCGGCCAACACATAGCTGCTCGTCTTCCCTTGAACCTTGTTCATTGGCTCTCCACTCTTGAGCTATTCATTCCAGAACCATCCATGCCTGAGCTTTCTATTGCCGAGCAACAAAATTAATGAGCAACCCTGTCATTTAACAACCTAGTTATTGAACAACCCAGTTATTGAACAACCTAGCTATCGAGCAACATCGCCGTCTGAACTAGACAGCCCGGCTAACGCGAAAGCCCGACTAACGCGACAGCAGCCGTCGATGAGCATGTATCGACATGAGAATACCGAAACCCGCCAACAAGGTCACGCTTGAGGTGCCACCATAACTAACCAACGGCAGCGGCACACCTACCACGGGTAAAATGCCGCTCACCATGCCCATATTGACAAACACGTAGATGAAAAACGTTAAAATGATGCTACCTGCCACCAAGCGGCCAAAGGTATCCTGCGCTGAACTTGCCATCCACAAGCCACGACTCACAATCAATAGATACAGGAACAACAACACCAGCATACCGACCAAACCAAACTCCTCGCCTAAAACGGCAATAATGAAATCGGTGTGCCGCTCAGGCAAAAACTCTAGCTGAGACTGGGTTCCCTGCAGCCAACCTTTCCCCCATAGCCCGCCACTGCCAATAGCCGTGGTCGACTGGATAATGTTCCAGCCAGCACCCAGTGGATCGCTTTCAGGGTTTAGAAACGTCAATACCCGCTGGCGCTGGTAGTTATGCATATTCATCCAGAGCAGTGGCACAGCGGCTGCCCCTAGCACAGCTATAAATCCGATCAAACGCCACGACAAGCCCGCCAGCAGCACTACAATTAGAGCCGCACTGGATACCAACAGAGAGGTACCTAAATCAGGCTGAATCGCGGTTAGCACCACAGGGACGCCAATAATGACTCCGCAGACGACAATATCGCGCAGGCGGGGTGGTAGTTCGCAGCGATTAAGATAGGCCGCTACCATTAACGGAGCCGCCAACTTCATCATTTCTGATGGTTGAAAACGTATTACCCCCGGTATCTCTAGCCAGCGCTTGGCACCCATGCCCACATCGCCCACCACATCAACGGCAACCAGCATGGCAACACCAACGCCGTAGGCCAGCGGTGCCCAGCGTAGAAAGGTGGACGGTGAAAATTGGGCAATAATCACCATCCCCACCAATGCGATACAAAAGCGCATGCCCTGGCCGATAACCGCATCAAGGGATTGACCGGAAGCGCTATAAAGAACAATTAGACCGCTCCCCATTAACACTAACAGCAAGCCTAGCAGCCAAGGATCAAGATGAATTCGTTCCCATATACTTTTGCGCCGGGCGATACCACTTTCGGGTGGACGCACAGGATGGCCACGCATCGAACGGGCTAAGTAATGCCAAGGCATGGCTTAGTTACCCTCCACATTGGCATTATCTTCCTCTAGCACTTCACGCACTTCCTCAACGCCGGGGGCATCATCTTTGAGCAACCATGCATCCGTCATAGCGCGCGCCAAGTGGGCCGCATGGGTACTACCGCCGCCAGCATTCTCGACAATGACGGAGACGGCAATCTGAGGATCATCCAACGGCGCAAAGGCCATAAACAGGGCGTGGTCACGTAAACGCTCTGCTAGCTCGTCAGCGTTGTAGCGCTGATCCTGACCTAACGAAAATACCTGTGCCGTGCCTGATTTACCGCCCATACGGTATTCAAGCCCGACACCGGTTCTGCGAGCAGTACCCTCACGGCCACTCATCACTTTTTCCATCCCACTGAATACCCTATCCCACCAGCTATCATTGGCTAGCTGAATATCATCCAGGGTATCTGGCAGATCACGAGGAACGGGGGTGTCGCCAATCTGACGAGCCAGCCTCGGTTTCACCCAGTGACCGCGATTGGCCAACGTTGCCGTGGCACTAGCAAGCTGAAGAGGCGTCACTTGCCAATAGCCTTGCCCAATCCCCACCGAAAGGGTTTCACCGGGGTACCAGGGCTGATTAAAGCGGCCACGCTTCCAGTCCCGCGAGGGCATCAATGCGGTGCTTTCGCCTTGTACGTCATGGGCTACGCGCTGGCCAAAGCCAAAATTACTCATTTGCTCATGCAAATTATCGATGCCCAGGTCATGTGCCAAGGTGTAGTAATAGGTGTTATTGGAGACGGCAATGGAGCGTTCCATATCGACACGGCCATGCCCCCAACGCAGCCAGTTGCGGTAGCGACGGGAATCGTTAGGTAATTGGTAGTAACCGGGGTCATTAATGGTGCTATCCGGGGTGATCACCCCTTCCACCAACCCCGCCAGGGCTAGAAACGGTTTGATCGTAGAGCCTGGCGGATAGTGGCCACGAATAGCGCGATTAAACAGCGGTAGGTCAAGGTCTTCCTGCAGCCCACGGTAAGAAGCAACGTCAATCCCAGTGACAAACTGGTTACTGTCAAACCCAGGAGTCGATACCATAGCCAGGATCTCGCCTGTAGCTGGCACGATAGCCACGATAGAGCCGCGCCGGCCATCCAGCAGCTCATAGGCCAGCATCTGCATGGACTTGTCTAACGTTAACGTCAGATTCGCCCCAGGCACGGGGTCAGTCCGGCCAAGTTCTCGCAGTACCCGTCCTCGGGCGTTCGTTTCTACTTTGCGCAAGCCTGCCTGACCGTGCAGTTCCTCTTCGTAAAAACGCTCAATACCGGTTTTGCCGATAAAGTGGGTGCCCGCGTAGCGACCCGCATCCAGCGTTTCCATCTCTTCAGCGTTAATACGACCAACATAGCCCAAGGCATGCGCCATGATTTCAGCATCGGGATAATAACGCAGCGGCTGAGCCTCTATCTCAACACCAGGCAAGCGGTGTCGGTTAACCGCCAAACGGGCAATTTGCTCTTCGCTTAGGTCACTGGTAAGTAGCGCGGGCTGGAAGGGGCGCTGGCGTTGGCGCGAACGCACATTGAACGCCTCAATTTCTTCGTCAGGCAATTCAAGCAGATCAACCAACAGCGCCAGCGTTTCGTCAAGGTTATCGACACGCTCGCGAACCAGTGTGAGGTTGTAGGTAGGACGGTTTTCAGCCAGCAAGACGCCATTACGGTCGTAGATCAAGCCGCGGTTAGGTGGCAGTGGCTCGACACGCACTCGGTTATTTTCGGAGCGTGTGCTGTACATATCGTGCTGAACGATCTGTAAATAAACTAAGCGCCCCGATAGTAAGCCTGCAAGCGTTAGCACCACTAACACCGCGAGAAGCGCTCTAACACGAAAAATACGCAGTTCTTGCTCGGAGTTTTTTAGCGTGTTGGGGCGCTTGAGCATGGCAACGATGACTCTCAAATCAAACAATCAATTCAAACAAAGGGCACAGCAGGCTATAACAGTGATCGCTCACCATTTCTGTCAGCCGTTAGCGGTGATAAGGGTGACCTATCAGTAATGTCCAGGCGCGATAGAGCTGTTCGGCCAGCATAATCCGCACCAGCGGATGAGGCAGCGTCAACGGAGAGATCGACCACCTTTTATCAGCCATCGCCGATAGCGAGGGCTCAAGACCATCCGGCCCACCCACAAGCAAGACAATATCACGCCCAGCCATGCGCCAAGCGTCAGCTTCTTGCGCCAGCTGTTCAGTGGTCCAAGGCTTACCTTTGACTTCCAGGGCTACCACGTATTCGTCGCCACGTAGCTTATCGCGAATACGCTGCGCCTCTTGAGCACGCGCTTTCGCGATATCTGCGTTTTTGCCACGCTGACCGAGGGCAATTTCTTCTATTTCGAGACTAAAATCTCTCGGGAGCCGCTTGCGGTAAGTGTCAACGCCCTCTTCTACCCATCCAGGCATTTTGCTTCCCACCGCTAACAGCCGGATCCTCATGACATGCTGGCTCGCTCTTGAAAGCGCTCAAGGGACTCACCAATGGCACCCGAATCGCTCGGCAGGTCGGCCCACAGGCGCTCTAAGTCATAGAGGGCACGTGCCTCAGGCATCATTACGTGGACAACAACATCGCCAAGGTCAACCAGTACCCAATCGGCGTTATCGCCACCTTCAACGCCCAGCGGCCCTAGCCCTGCGGCCTTGGCTTTTTCCACTACGTTTTGTGCCAGCGCCGCCACATGGCGTGTTGAAGTGCCGCTGGCAATCAGCATGAGGTCGGTAACCTCGGTTAATTTGGCAACATTTAACTGCGTAATGTCACGTGCTTTCAGTTCTTCTAGCGCGTCAACCGCTAGATTTTTCAATGTATCGATGTGCATGACTCCTAAAGATAACCTTATTGGTTAATCGATCAATAAAGCCGGCCATTGTAACGGCTTCTTTGATGACTGCCAGCGCTATTCGCGTTGGCGATAAAGACCGCCCTGTTCAATGGCCTGTTCAACGGCGTCTGGCAGCAAATAGCGCACGCTTTTCCCCGCTTCTAAACACTCACGAATATAGGTCGCTGAGATCGCCATTAGCGACGGCAATTCCAGCGGCAGGTAGCCACCAAAGGGCCGCTGCATCAATGTCTCTACGCTATCGACTCTGCGATGCTCTACCAGTTCCATTAACGATGCTGGTAGCGGGTCACTATAGCCCGGCCTAGCAATCACCACTAAATGAGCAAGCTCGAACAAGCGCTCTGGCTGGTACCACTGGGTGAGTCGTAAGAAGGCATCAAAGCCAATAACCATGGCCAAACGCGCCTGGTTGCCAACCTCGGCGCGCAGCTCAGCCAGCGTATCTGCACTATAAGAGGGCCCTTCACGCCGCAGCTCGCGGTCATCGGCGACTAGTCCGGGGGTGTCAGCTATGCCCGCGGCCAAAAGTGCCAAACGCTGCTGAGCAGAAACCTGGGGCCGCCCGCGTAACGGCGGCTGCTGAGCGGGTATCATGTGTAGTCGATCAAGCGACAGCGCCTCATGCAGTTCTACCGCGCTGCGCAAATGGCCTAAATGAATAGGGTCAAAGGTGCCGCCCAACATGCCGATGCGTAGCTCCGTTTGACTCATGCCAGCTCCCTATTCCTGCCGATACCATTCATACCAGTACTATTCATACCAGTACCATCCATACCAGTACTATTCATACAAACACCCTGTTTACAGCACCCCCTTGTCCACAGTAACTCACTACTCACGCACCTGGCCGTCACCGAATACCACGTATTTCTGCGTGGTTAGGCCCTCTAACCCCACAGGCCCTCGGGCGTGAAGCTTGTCGGTAGAAATGCCAATCTCGGCGCCCAGCCCGTACTCAAAACCATCGGCAAAGCGAGTCGAGGCGTTAACAATCACCGAGCTGGAATCCACTTCCGCCATAAAACGCCGGGCGAGTGAATAATCCTGGGTGACAATCGCATCAGTGTGGTGAGAGCCGTACTGCTCAATATGAGCAATCGCCTCGTCGATACCATCGACCACTTTTATGGCCAGCACCGGGGCCAAATACTCGGCATACCAATCCGACTCTTCAGCGGCTGCGGCCTGGGGCAACAGAGCCTGTGTGCGCTGGCAACCACGCAGTTCGACGTCATGCTCCGCATAGGCGCGGGCCAATTCCGGTAGCAGCAGGTCGGCAATCGGGGCATCAACTAGCAGCGTTTCCATGGTATTGCAGGTGCCGTAGCGATGAGTTTTCGCATTAACGGCGATGGCTAACGCTTTGGCGGGATCGGCGGTAGTATCGATGTACACATGACAAACGCCGTCGAGATGTTTGATAACCGGTACGCGGGCATCACGGCTAATACGCTCAATCAGCGACTTGCCACCGCGCGGAATAATCACATCGACATATTCAGGCATGCTGATCATTTCCCCCACCGCTGCGCGATCAGTGGTGGCGACGACCTGCACGCTACCGGCGGGCAGCCCCACATCGGCTAACCCGGCTTGGATACAGGCGCTAATGGCGGCATTTGACTGGCTAGCTTCCGATCCGCCGCGCAAGATACAGGCGTTGCCTGATTTCAAACACAGGCTTGCTGCTTCCAAGGTCACATTCGGGCGCGACTCGTAAATAATCCCGATAACACCCAGTGGTACACGCATTTTGCCCACTTGGATGCCACTAGGCCGATAGCGCATATCGCCAATTTCGCCCACCGGGTCGGGCAAGCCCGCAACCTGCTGCAGCCCTTCAATCATGGCGTCAATTCGCGCATCATTTAGGGCTAAACGGTCTAGCAGAGCACTCTCCAAACCGTTCTGGCGGCCACGCTGCAAGTCTTCAGCGTTGGCAGCCAATATTTGGCCACGTGCTTCGGCCAAGCGGTGGGCCATCGCCATCAAGGCACGGTTTTTCAAACCTGTATCCGCCCGCCGCAGTTCGCTAGCTGCACGCCGCGCCGCTTGACCCAAGGCACGCATATAGGCGGGCACATTCCCGTCAGATAAGTGCTGATAGGCCTCATCTTGGAACGGTGTTGAAGCGCTCATAGTGTCTCCGTGCAGTAAGAGTGTTTAAGTTTTTAATTAACCGAGTGCCGCCGATTTAAACGTTTTGCTTATGTTACGCCATTTCGCCGTTATACTCAGGAGGCTTAAGGCACTAATGTGGGTCGTGTAGATTAATTATTCTACAATTACCCTACTTGATGAGATGCATCTGGTTATTCAGGACAAATAGTAAGTCACCATGCAAAGCAAGTACAAAATCCGCCTGCTACGTGCCAATCTTTTAGCCGCTGCCGTAGCCTTGGCATTCTGGACACCTGCCACCCCCCCCGCTGCGGCCCTAGTGCTGTGGCTATCAGTCGGCTGGTTATTTATCACCGCGTTAATGCTTGATTTTAGTCACCGTCATTCACGAGGATTGCCGTGGCAAATGGTGCCTGGCGCACTGCTACTAAGTTTAATAGCCGCTGCCCCAGAGCGGCACGGCATTTTAATCTGGGCGTGGGCCGCGATGCTGATGCTGCCACAAAAAAACTGGGTAGCTGCTTTCAATCTCAGTGCTGGGCTGATTAGTTCTGTCATGGTAGCGCCTCTGCTGAATGGGCCGACATTTATTCTGCTGATTTGCGCTCTGCTGGTACTTGGCCTGCTTGCCTTATCCAGAGCACAGCAGCTTATCGATATGAATGGCTCCATTCGTCAACGCCTTCGGTTAATCCCAGGCCTTAACCTATGGGCCGGTGAGCAACTGCTGCGCGATATAAGCCGGGAACAAACGCGCTGTGAGCGCGAAGGTGTTCATGCAGAGCTATTTATTTTGCATGTAAAACGCCATCAACTGTGGCCAACGGCTCAAAAACTGTGCGAGCTAACCTATGATTTTGAAAACGTTTACCGTTTAAGCAGCACAACACTGGTGACGTTAATTCTCGCCCGCTCCCCCAAAGAAGCCTTGCGACGGCGCAGCCTGCTACTCGCCGATTTACCCGACAATATCACTAGCGAACATCTTGAGCTAATTGATATTGAGCCGGCAACGCTTTCGGTGGGTGAGATCAGCAAACTGCCGACCGAGCGGGTGCAGGAGCCAATATGACTGTGCACCACATTCCCAAGCGGTTGATGACGCTCGCCTATACCACCAGCATCCCGCTGATGGCAGGCTACGCGCTATGGCTGTATGCCATGGGAGATTACCGCGACCTGCTGATCCCCACTTTTATGACCCTGCTGCTTATATCTGCCCTGTTAATGCATATTGGGCAAGGGGTGAAAAGCTATCTACCGCGTATTATTTTACTTTGCGCTACTTATTCGGTAGTGCTAGGCGCTTTCTACTATCAGCCTCAAGTATCGCCTATTTGGCTAGGCCTGCCGATTACCGCCGCTTTTTTACTACTACCGCTTTGGGCGGCGTTACTGATCAATATCGCCTTTGGGCCATTGTGGTGGCTGCTCCCCTCGGTCGCGTCTGCGCCACCGGCCATTATTGTTGGCTATGCTGCCTTGACGCTGCTACTCGCACTCCCCCGCTGGGAACACGCGCGACGCCGTGCTCTCCTGCGTGCTACGGATCCCAACGACAGCGACTGCAATGCCTACCACATTGACACGCTAAAAGAGCGCTTACACAGCGAGTTCCAACGGGCGGCCATGCTCAACCAGCAACTCGCAGTACTGGTACTTTATTTGCCGCAGCTGGATATGGCAGAAGAGCAGTTTGGTCATCGCGCACAATCAGCTCTGCTGGGGGCGCTATGCAGTGAAGTGAATAGCCGCTGTCGCGACCATGACGTACTTGGGCGCGCGGACAGTGCCACTTTCTGGCTAGTGCTACCGGACACCAGTGAAAGCGGTGCTCTACTGGTACGCGAACGCTTGCAACGAGCACTCTCACAGCGTGTATTGGTAGAGACTGGCCAGCTAGAAGCTCGCATTGCAGCCTGCTTACCCAGCCGTACGGAACATTTTGAGCAGTATCTAAAGCGCCTTGGCGCTCGCGGCATGGCGCTTGCCAACGTCTAGGGCTCACTTTTATCACTTTCTATTACTTGCCGCCGGAGTACTCAGTGCCACTAGCAGATATGCTCCACTCATTAACACCATCACCGCCGCTTATTATCTTTTTGGTGTTGGTGATTTCATTAGTAGAATCCCTTGCCCTAGTGGGGTTACTGGTACCAGGAGTGGTGTTAATCACTACCGCTGCATCCCTGGCGGGGCATCAGGATATCGGCTTAGCGTGGTTAATCGGCGCTGCCTTAATAGGCGCTGTTTTAGGCGATGGGATTAGTTTTTCGTTAGGCTTCAAGCATCGAGAACAGGTCACAAAGAGGTGGCCACTGTCACAGCATCCGGAATGGCTAGGTCGAGGGGCGCGGTTCTTTGAGCGTTATGGCATATGGTCGGTTTTTATCGGCCGATTTGTCGGCCCTGTGCGGCCAATTATTCCGCTGGTAGCAGGCATGATGCGGATGCCACCACGGACGTTTGTTTGGGCCAATCTAACCTCTGCAGCGCTGTGGGCACCTGCCTATGTACTACCCGGCTATTTGTTGGGGCGTACCTGGCAGCACCACTTAAATCTTCCGCCAGGCCTAGAGGCGGCTTTACTTATCCTTGCTGCGATCATTGTTGTGCTCGCGATAATTTTTTCCTGGGGTCGACACCAGGCGACACGGCATGGCCGACTTTACCGGGCGATTGCCGGAAGCATTCGCCGTGTGCCACTGCTACGCAGACCTTGGCTCGCTATGAGCCAAACCGGTGACGTTCCATTAGCCTCACTATTGCTGCTGGTAATCGCGCTAGGCAGCCTGTCGGGTTGGACACTGCTGGTCATTACCCACCATGGTCCGCTGGAAATGGATCTGCTTATTCAGCAATTGTTCGCCCAGCTGCAAAGTGATGTTACTTATCTAGCGGGGAATATTTTTGCGCGCATCGGTGACACCCTGGGCATTATCGCCTTAATACTCCCCTGGGCGATGTGGTTGCTGGTGAGTAAGCGATGGGCGGCATTGCTGCACTGGTGTAGCGCCTTTACTGGCGTTGCCCTGCTGAACATTATCGGTAAGGCGCTGTTTGGGCGCGCTCGCCCGGAGACACCGGACTACCTGATCGGGTCGTTTTCCTACCCCAGTGCCCATACTTCAACCGCGGTGGTGCTATTTGGCCTTACCGCAGCCTTCGTTGCTGCCGAGATGCCCCGCCAAAAACGTTTTTGGGTTTACTGGATTGCACTAACCCTGGCGCTGCCCATGGCGCTATCAAGGCTGGTCGTGGGTGTGCACTGGTTCAGTGACTTGGTAGGCGGTGCGCTACTGGGCCTGGTCGTCTGCGCGCTCACACTGCTGCACTGGCAGCAGCAGCCCCGCCCTTCCATGCGCCCTTGCCCGTGGCGTCTGCTCAGCGCCGCTTCGCTGGTACTGATTAGCGCACGCGTGGGCCTCTTACCGCCAGTTTAAAAGCCCCTCCTAACCGAGCGCCAGCCATAAACCAACGCCAATCATCAGCGTTCCGGCGATGCGGTTAAGTAACCGCACATTGCCACTCTTACCCAGCACATTGCGCAACGTTTTGCCGCCAGTGGCATAGACCAGCATGCTGGCAAACTCAATGGTCAAAATGACCGCGATCAGCAGACTCAGCTGGCCTGGCAGCGGGCGGCTGCTATCCAAAAATGGCGGCAGCAGCACCATAAAAAATGCCCACCCTTTCGGGTTTGCCACCGCGGTAACAAACCCTTGCATGGCTAACTGCAGAGGGCTTGCGGGCGGGCCCGCATCCAGCTCACTGGGAATCGCCATGCGCCCACGGGAACGCCACATCATAATGCCCAAATAGCCCAGGTAAGCGCCGCCCACCCATTTAAACAGCACAAATAGCTCTGGCTGACGCAGCATTAACGCCGCCACACCCGCGCCTGCGGCGGCAGCCACTAAGCCTACGCCCAGCAGCTCACCCATCATCATCCATAGCGTACGCTTAACACCTTGGGTCATGCCCAGCACCATAGCCAGGGTCATGCACATACCAGGAGTCAGCGAGACGAACAGAAACGTTGGCACAAAAACTGACAGTGTGGCCCAAGACATCATAGATCACTCATCCTTATCTCCAACCTCTCCCCAGCGAGGTACCAGCGTATGCTCGATGCCCAACTGATTAAGGATTCGCGCGACAATAAAATCAATCAGATCATCAATACTTTGTGGGCAGTGATAAAACCCTGGCGCGGCCGGCAAGATGACCACTCCCAAACGGCTCAAGGCCAGCATATGCTCTAGGTGAATCGGTGAAAATGGACTTTCCCGCGGCACTAGCACCAGCGTGCGGCGCTCTTTAATCGCCACATCCGCCGCCCGCTCAATCAGGTTATTGCTGGCCCCTGTTGCCACGGCTGAAAGCGTGCCAGTAGAGCACGGGCACACCACCATGGCAGAGGGTGCACCAGAACCTGATGCCACCGGTGCCATCCAGTCTTCGCGGCCGAAACAGCGAATCTGACCCGGCTGCGCGCCACTGCGCTCACTCAGCGCTTCGGCTAAACGCTGGGGCTGTGCAGGCAGCTCAATATCAGTTTCCGTGGCGATGACCATATGGGCGGCTTTGGAAATCATTACCCACACTTCATGACCCGCTGCGACTAACACATCGATCAGACGTAAACCGTATTGCGCCCCCGACGCACCGGTGAGCGCCACGGTAATCGGCTTTTTAAACGCTGCCTCTGCTCTATCTGTCACGCTTTTCCCTCTTTGGCTATCGCTAATGCGGCCAGCAGTCGCTCATGAACACCCTCAAAGCCACCGTTGGACATCACCACAATACGGTCTAGCGGTGACGCTTGAGTGACCACGGCCGCCACCAGCGCGTCAATGTCGCTAAAGAGCTGGGCGTGCTCGCCCTGGCGGGCGACGAGTTCGTCCATCGACCAGTCAAGTCCAGCAGGCTGAAACCAAAATACGCCATCCGCGTCTGCCACGCTCTCCATTAGCCGTTCGCGCAGCGCGCCTAAACGCATGGTGTTAGAGCGTGGTTCAATTACCGCCAGCAGACGCCCTTTGGTCGTCGCTGCACGTAGACCTTTAAGCGTGGCGGCTATCGCCGTGGGGTGGTGGGCGAAATCATCAATGACCTGGATGCCATTGATCTCACCGCGCACTTCCTGGCGTCGTCTGGGCGTTTCAAAACGCGCCAGCGCCGCGCAGCCACGGACTAAATCCACCCCACACAAATGGGCCGCCGCCAGCGCTGCCAGTGCATTGCGGGCATTATGCTCGCCGGTGAGCGGCCACTCAACGACCCCATCCTGCTCTTGGCTGCTGCCCGCCTGACCCGTCTTATCACCGCTATAAATGACCTGGAAGCGACTGGCGTCGGCACGCTCCAGCTTGAGCTGCCATTCGCTCGTGTCCTGATCGCCAAAGTGCACCACCGGCGTCCAGACTCCCTGCTCTAACACACGCTCAAGCGCAGGCTGCTGATCGGCAACTAACAACTGGCCCTGGCTGGGCACGGTGCGCACCAAGTGATGAAACTGGCGCTCAATAGCGGCCAGGTCTGGAAAGATATCGGCGTGGTCAAATTCAAGATTATTGAGTATGGCGATATGCGGGCGGTAGTGAACAAATTTGGAGCGTTTATCGAAGAACGCCGTATCGTACTCATCGGCTTCCACCACAAACGGTGCTTGCGGGTCGCCCAAACGCGCCGACACGCCAAAATTACGCGGCACGCCACCAATCAGAAAACCCGGTGCTAAGCCCGCGCTGTCTAGCAACCAGGCTAATACACTTGCAGTGGTCGTTTTTCCATGGGTGCCCGCCACGGCAATGACGCGCCGTCCAGGCAGCACATGCTCGGCTAGCCACTGCGCGCCCGAGGTATACGGCAAGCCGCTATTGAGTAGCGCCTCAACCTCTTCATTGCCCCGTGACAAAGCGTTGCCGACGATCACAAGATCCGCCGCTGGCGACAGATGCTCGGCGTGATAGCCCTCCATCAGGGTAATGCCCGCATCAACCAACTGGGTGCTCATCGGTGGGTAAACATTCTGATCGGAGCCACTCACCTGGTGCCCCATTTCACGCGCCAACAGCGCAAGGCTACCCATAAAGGTGCCACAGATACCCATAATATGCAGATGCATGGCTCTCGCCCCGTTAATCGCTCATAAACTGAGTTACTAAAAGCCAAAAAATGACGTAAAAATAACCAAATGGTTTAGAAATAGCCAAATAGTCTAAAAATGGCTAGCAGCCTAGCATGTTGACGCTTTTCGCTCATCACCTCATCGCTATAAACGCTGGCAAATCGACCCTCAAGTGACAAATCCCTCCAGTTGTTGCAGGATGCAGCCACTGTTTATCAATAGTGGCTATCACTTACTTCCCACTCGTTACGCTGGTGAGAGCCGACACATCAGCAAAGGAGCTTTTCGATGCGCGTTTTAATTCGCTATTTTTTCCGTGGCCTTCGCCTGGTGCTTGCGCCGGTCATGATGGTCTCCGAGAAGCTTTCCACGCCTAAGTCTGTAGAGCGCTCGCCTGAAGAGCAAGCTAGCGTGGATCAAGCCTGCCAGAAGCTGGCGCTATACCAATTTCGCACCTGCCCTTTTTGCATCAAGGTGCGCAAAGAAATGGCACGCTTAGGCCTGAACATTGAACGACGTGATGCCCAGCTCGACCCTGCCCATAAGCAGGCGCTGTTGGAAGGGGGCGGTAAAGTCAAAGTGCCCTGCTTGAAAATTACCCACGACGATGGACGTGAAGAGTGGATGTACGAATCTGACGCCATTAATACCTGGCTACACCAGCAATTTTCCTAACATCGCCCTGCCAGGCGCTTTCAGCAGGTTGGCAAAGGTCGGCCTGCTGGATTAGAACTCTATTTTTTGCGCTTCTACATCGAACGCCACGTCAATTTCAATGCCCTCGTCTAGGCTTGGCGGTTCACCCAGCTCGATTTGCAACGCCAATATACCCGTTATTTTACCCGCCACATGCACGATTTGGCTGGAGCGTTCATAGCGCGTCAGCGTTATGACCACTTCACCGCCTTCAGAGGTGAATAACGGCGGGGAGATAGAACTTCCAATGGAATAAATAACCACCGCATTGATTAACTGCTCTTCGTTCACGGTTAAGCTAATAGAGAGCGACTCCTCGCCTTCCCATGCCTCATCGTCAACAGAACCAGTGATATCAATACTGATATCGTTACCCAGTTCAACAAAAGACGCATTTGAGTCATTGCCGTGACTTAAAATAAACCACTCATGTAGTTCATCGTCTAACGTGCCTGCTATTTCAGGCGCTGCGCGCTCTGCCCCCCCGTGATTAGGGCTACGTTGCTCCACAGGCTCAGCGGCAAAACCATTGATAGGTAGCCAAGAAGCGATCAACGCTATCCCAAGTTTTTTCCACATAAGGTGTTTCCGTCCAGTTATGCGTCGCTTTTCGCTTACTACTTTCGTCTTAAGCTAAGCCATCAGCGTGCCGCTATTAGCCTCATCATTCAGTAGACGAATGATGCCTGTCATTATTTCGATTGTATGACGTGATAAGCACTCTCTATGTTGTAAGCCTAGGTTGTAAGCTTATGTTGTAAAGAGGGCTTACAGACTGACCGTGTCTGTTTTGCTGACGTTTGCCTAGCGGGAAGAGTGCCTCAAGCTAGGCAAACGGCGACAAAGCGAACAATAAACAATGATTTAAGGGAACGAATATGACGCTCAAGAAAACCTTACTGGCTTCCGTTATTGGTGCAGTGGTAGCGGGTACGGCGTTGCTGCCAATGACCGCAAGTGCTGAAACGCTTCGCATTGGTTACTCCGCTGACCCTGAAACCCTCGATATCCACGAGCAGCTCTCTGGCGGCATGTTGCGCTTCTCTCACCTTGCGTTTGATCCGCTTGTCCGCTGGACAAAAGATTTCCAGTTTGAACCGCGCTTGGCCACCGAGTGGGAGCAAGTCGACGAAACCACCATGCGTATGACGCTGCGTGAAGGCGTTACTTTCCACTCTGGGAACGATTTTACTGCCAAAGACGTGGTATGGACCATTGAGCGTCTAAAAGAGAGCCCTGACTACCGTGCTATTTTTGAGCCGGTTGCCAGCGCTGAAGCCGTTGACGACTATACCGTTGAGATCGTCACCACCGAACCTTACCCATTGCTACTCAACCTGGCTACCTACATCTTCCCGATGGATAGCGAGTTCTACACCGGCGAAACCGACGACGGCAATGACAAAACTGAAATCGTCAAAGCAGGCAACTCCTTTGCTTCGCGCAACGTTTCCGGCACCGGCCCATTTATTGTCACCGACCGCCGCCAGGGTGTCCGGGTTGATTTTGAACGCTTTGCAGATTATTGGGATACCGAAAGTGAAGGCAATGTATCTAGCATTGTACTGACACCTATCGCTGAGAACGCCTCACGGGTTGCTGCCTTGCTCTCCGGCGGGGTCGACTTTATTGATGCCGTTCCGCCTAACGATCTGGATCGTGTACGCGAGGCCGATGGCGTCAACCTGATTGAGATTGACGGTACACGTATCATTGGCTTCCAAATGAACGAAGAGCGCGTTGAAGCCTTCCAAGACGCACGTGTTCGTCAAGCAGTCGATTTGGCCATTAACCAAGAAGCCATTGCCGACCGTTTGATGCGCGGTTTCGCCACACCAGCAGGTCAATTCTCGCCTGAGGGCTACTCAGGTCATAACCCAGATCTAACGCCACGCTACGACATTGAACGCGCCAAAGAGCTAATGGCTGAAGCGGGCTACGAAGAGGGCTTCAGCGTTGAAATGATTGCCCCCAACAACCGTTATGTAAACGATGCCCAGATTGCCCAAGCGGTCGCTAACATGCTGGCACAAATCAATATTAACGTTGATTTGCGTACCATGCCCCTGGCGCAGTACTGGCCTGAATACGATACTCGCCAATCCGATATGGCGATGATCGGCTGGCACGCTGACACCGAAGATACCGCTAACTTCTTCCAGTACCTCTCTTTCTGTATTGATGAAGAGACCGGTGCGGGTCAGTACAACTACGGCAACTACTGCAACGAAGAGATTGATGCATTGGTGACAGAAGCCGATAGCGAAACCGATCTCGAAAAACGCAAAGAAATGCTGCGTGAAGCCGAAGCTATGCTTTACGAAGATGTAGGCTACATCATGCTGCACTGGCAGAACCTTGCCTACGCCGCCGCTGACGGCATTGAGGTTGAACCCGTGGTCAACGCCATCGATTTCCCCTACCTGGGTGATCTAGTAATTAATCGCAGCGACGACTAAGCATCAACATCGCTGATTAAGTGCCTAGCATTAAATCAAAAGAGTCACTTCAGCATAAACCGCAAGGATGCTTCGCTCCCTAAGCGTTTAGGGGGCGAAGCCTTTTGCATGGCGGTTTGAGGCTGGGAAAACTCTGTATTACATGCCCCTACTCCCTTTGATGAACCCTTCACATAGGTGGCGTACGCCATGATTGCCTTTTTAATCAAGCGGCTGATGCACGCGATTTTGGTGATGTTTGTCATCAGCGTGCTGGCCTTCGCCATTCAGGACAACCTGGGTGACCCCGTACAGCAGATGGTCGGCCAGTCGGTGCCGGAAAGTGAGCGCGCAGAGATTCGCGAGCGCTTAGGCCTCAATGACTCGTTTCTGGTGCAATACGTCCGCTTTGCCAAAAATGCCGTGCAAGGTGATTTTGGCTACTCGTATTTCTACCGCGAACCAGCGTTAGAAGTAATCGCCCGCCATTTACCCGCCACCCTGGAGCTGGTATTTGCCGCGACGCTGATTATTGTGCTGTTTTCAGTCCCCATAGGAGTGTATAGCGCCATCAAACCGCGCTCGCCGATATCGCGCCTGTTTATGGGCGTGTCGATCATCGGCATTTCGATTCCGGTGTTTTTGACCGCGATTGTACTGATTCAGATTTTCGCCATTGGCGTCACCGTTACGTTGTTCCCAGAAAGTACCGGCTGGGGCGCATGGCTCAATGCTTTCTTCTCCACCGAAGGTAATATGCCCTCCTTCGGCCGTGGCTATGATCTCGTCAACGTGGTGGGTCACTGGGACACCAACCTGGCGACCTGGAACGGTTTACAGCATCTGGTACTACCGGCGGTCTCCCTAGCCTCCATCATGCTACCGCTGTTTATTCGCCTGATTCGCGCTGAAATGATGGAAGTCCTGCAGTCGGAGTATGTGAAGTACGCCCGCGCTAAAGGCATTTCGATGCGTCGGGTGTATTTCGTTCACGCCCTCAAGAACACCATGCTGCCAGTGATTACCGTGGGCGGCGTGCAGATCGGCACCATGGTGGCGTACACCATTTTGACCGAAACCGTTTTCCAATGGCCGGGGATGGGACTGATGTTCCTAGACGCGATTAACCGCGCCGATATCCCGTTAATTGTGACCTACCTGATGATTGTCGGGGTTATTTTTGTGGTCACCAACACGATTGTAGATCTGATCTACGGCATGGTGAACCCCACTGTTAAACTGACTGGGAAGCCCGCATGAGTATGACACCTAATTCCCCCGCGAGCGCTCCACCCAGCCGCTGGGCGCGCCTACGCGACTCTTATATGTGGTACAGCTTTAAACGGGATTACACTGCCCAGCTCTGCCTGGCTGTGTTTATTTGCATGGTGATCGCGGCCTTTGCCTCACCGCTGCTGGCACCCACAAACCCTTATGACCTCTCTCAGATCGACATCATGTCATCCGAGCTACCTCCCTTCTGGATCGATGGAGCTGATGACCGCTTCGCCCTGGGTACCGACGCTCAGGGCCGCGATTTGTGGTCGGTAGTGCTGTATGGCACCCGTGTCTCGCTACTGATCGGCTTCGGCGCAGTTATTTTGCAGGCCCTTCTAGGGGTCACTTTCGGCCTGATGGCGGGGTATCTAGGCGGTCGTGTTGATACGATTTTGATGCGCCTGGCGGATATTCAGCTCTCCTTTTCGACGCTAATGGTCGCTATTGTGGTGGGCGCCTTGGTCAAAGCGACCATGGGCAGCGCCTTCTATAGCCAGTACGCGGTGATGATGCTGATCCTGATTATCGGCCTGGCCGAATGGCCTCAGTATGCGCGTACCGTGCGCGCCTCAGTGCTTGCAGAGAAGAACAAAGAGTACGTTGATGCTGCCCGTGTGATGGGGCTGCGCAGCAAACGGATTATGTTCCGCCACGTGCTGCCTAACACCATGTCGCCGATCTTTGTTATCTCCACCGTGCAGATTGCCAACGCGATTATCTCTGAAGCGGCACTGTCGTTTTTGGGACTGGGTATGCCAGAGACGCACCCGTCGCTGGGCTCACTGATCAAGTCTGGCTTTGACTATATTCAGTCAGGCTCCTGGTGGATCACCTTGATTCCAGGTGCTGTACTGGTGGTGCTGGTGCTGTCGATCAATCTACTCGGCGATTGGCTGCGTGATGTCATGAACCCACGACTCTACAAAGGCTGAGGACACCATGGCACTACTTGAAGTCAACAACCTCGATGTCCGTTTTGCGCTGCGCCAAGGTGACGTACACGCCCTGCGCGATATTTGTTTCAGCCTTGAGCGTGGTGAGCGCTTGGGCATTGTCGGTGAGTCCGGCGCAGGCAAATCCGTCGCTGCGTTCTCGCTACTCAACCTGATTGCCAAACCGGGCTTTATCGCCGGCGGCACGGTGACTTTTGACGGTCAGGTGCTTAACCGCATGTCTGAGCGCGGTCTGCGAAAAGTGCGCGGCAATCGCGTTTCAATGATTTTCCAAGACCCGATGATGACGCTCAACCCAGTGCTCTCTATTGGCGAACAGATGGTCGAGTGCTTAAAAGCGCACCGACGCATCTCCTCCAAAGAGGCTCGCGGGATTGCTCTGGATAAGCTGCGTCAGGTGCAAATCCCTTCGCCAGAAACGCGTCTGGATCAGTACCCCCACGAGCTTTCCGGTGGTATGCGCCAGCGGATTATTATCGCCATCGCGCTACTCCTTGATCCAGATATTATTATCGCCGACGAGCCTACCACGGCACTCGACGTGACGATCCAGGCCGAAATCATGGCGCTGCTGCTAGATCTTTGCGAGCAGCATAACGTGGGGCTGATTTTGATCACCCACGATCTGGGCGTGGTCAGCCAAGTTACCCAGCGCATGCTGGTCATGTACGCCGGTCGAGTCATTGAACAAGGGCCAACCCGGGAAATTATTAATGACCCGCAGCACCCCTATACACAGGGGTTAATCAACGCCCTGCCACAAATGGCAACACCGGGCGAGAAGCTCAATCAAATTCGTGGCAGCATGCCGTCACTCTCTAACCTGCCTAGCGGCTGCGCGTTTCATCCACGCTGCGATTTTATCAATCGTGCCGATGGTCAGCCCCGCCCCGCCTGCACCCAGCAGGTGCCAGAATTTGTCGAATCCGGCAACTGCCGTGTGGCATGTCATATGGTCGCTGAAATGCTCGAAGATCGCCGTTTGAAAGAGGAAACCTTATGAGTGCACAGGCAGAAACGCTGAACGCGCCTCACACGCAGAATGAAGAGAGCGCCGACTCGCTGCTGCAGATTCGCGATCTTAAAAAGCGTTTTTCTCTCTCTGGCGATTTTCTGGATCAGCTGCGTTTTAAGGGCGGTAAACTGGTGCGTCACCAGGAACACGTTCACGCTATTAACGGCGTCAATCTGGATATCAAACGCGGTGAAGCGCTGTGCGTGGTGGGCGAGTCAGGCTGTGGCAAATCCACCGTGGCTCGCACCGTTATGGGGCTGCTAACCCCGTCTGAAGGTGAAATACGCTACGATGGTAACCGCATCGACAACTTGAGTTCCCGCCAGTTGCTGCCGTATCGCAAGCGCATGCAGATGATCTTCCAGAACCCTTATGCGTCGCTCAATCCACGCATGACAATTCAACAAACTCTGGAAGAGCCGCTGCGTTTGCACCATCCTGATTGGAAACGGCCGCAGATTCTCGACAAGGTGGAAGAGGTGATGCGCTCGGTGGGTATCGACCCAGACTGGGGTAAGCGCTTTGGTCATGAGTTCTCCGGCGGGCAACGCCAGCGTATTGCCATTGCTCGTGCGCTGGCCGTGGATCCGGAGTTTATCGTTGCCGATGAGCCCATTTCTGCGCTGGATGTCTCCATTCAAGCCCAGGTACTCAACCTGCTGATGGAAGCCCAGCAAGAACGTAATCTGACCTATCTATTCATTACCCACGACCTAGCCGTCGTAGAGCACTTTGGCACCCGGGTGGCGGTGATGTACTTAGGCACGGTGTGTGAAATTGCCACTACGGCCACGCTGTTTGAAAAGCCGCGCCACCCCTATACCCAGGCGCTGCTCTCGGCGATTCCACGTTTGAAGGATGACCGCCCCCAGCATATTCGGCTAACCGGCGAAGTGCCGACTCCGGTTAATCTACCCAGCGGCTGCGTCTTCCATGGTCGCTGTCCCCATGCCAACGCCCGCTGCAAGCAAGAGATTCCCGTGCTGCAAACCCAGGGTGATGGAACCCGTGTAGCGTGCCACGCTGTTGAGGAGGGGCGCCTGTGAGGCGGCTATTTATTCCTGCACTAATTCCTGCACTGATTCCTGCACTAAGAGGTAGCGCATGGAAATTCGCTGGCTAGAAGATTTTATCGCCCTGGCCAGAACGCGGCACTTCTCTCGCGCAGCGGATGATCAACACGTTACCCAGCCCACCTTCTCCCGGCGGATTAAACTGCTTGAGGAGGAGATGGGCGTAACGCTGATTAATCGTCAAACGCTACCGCTTTCGCTCACCCCGGCAGGGGAGGAATTTTTGACCCTGTGCGAACAGGTGACTGAGCGAGTGCGTTTGACCCGTGACCGAGTGCGCGAGATTAACGCAGGTCAGCAGCGGCGTATTATGGTCGCCGCGCCGCAGAGCCTATTGCCGCACTTTTTACCGGAATGGCTAGCCTCTACAGGCTGGCAAGATCGCGTTCAGCCCTATTTGCGGGCGACCGGCTGGGTAGCCAATGACTATTTTCAAGCCTTAGCTCGAGCCGAGTGCGACTTGGCGATCTGTTACTGGCCGATCGGACGCTGCGACCTGGATATCGACACTAGCGCCTGCAACTATCGCGTGATTGGGCATGAGCGACTGATTCCAGTGACCGGGCTAACCCCAGAGGGCAAACCCCGCGCACTGTTGCCAGGATCGCGCTCCCAGCCATTGCCATGGCTTGCCTACCCTAAGCGCGGGTTGCTGGGATCTGCGGTAAAAGCCCACTTAGCCAGGCTTCCGCAAACCACCTTTCTAACTGCGCAGAGTGAAAATCTCTACGCGGCGGGCATTAAAGAGCTGGTGCTGCTGGGCTATGGAATGAGCTGGCTGCCTGAGCGCAACGTGGCCGCGGAGCTTGCTCAAGGTACTCTGGTAAGAGCGGGCGATAGCCGCTGGGATGTCCCCATGGAGCTACGGCTATATCGCCACCAAAGCCATCACCATGCTGAACTGGATGGGTTCTGGAGCGAGCTTACTCCGCCACGTGCCTAAGCACGTATTTGAGAAGGCGTATTTGAAAAGGCGTATTTGAGAAAGCTTACTTAACAGAAGGCACCGTTTTAAATGTCAACTAGCTTATTTAACTTGCAACGCGACCATATCGCGCATCTACAGCGTGCTTATGCTGAAATTCTGGCTGACCAAAAACTGGATAGCCTAGCAATTTATAGTGGTCACGCGAGCACGCACTTTGCTGATGACCATGCCCCGCCTTTTCAAACCTATGGGCATTTTATGCACTGGGTGGGGTTAGCGGATGTGCAGCATAGCTGGCTGATTATTCAGCCTGAAAAACGCCCACAGCTCTACTTATATGCGCCCGCCGACTTTTGGCATTTGCCTACTCAGTTACCCGAAGAGCCCTGGGTAACTGAATTCGACATCCACCTATGCAGCGATAAAATCGCCCCACCATTGACCGGCAAAACCGCCGTTATTGGTGATATCGGGCGACTCACCAGCGGTGCCCAACTGGCGTCAAAGGCTGACGTTCAACCCGAGCCAGTGATTACGGCACTGGATGAGCTACGTCTGTTTAAAACGCCCTATGAGATCGCCTGTCTTCGTGAAGCCAACCGCCTAGCGATAGCGGGACACCAGGCCGCACAAGCCGCTTTTATGGGGGCATCCGCTGAGCTGGATATTCAATTGGCATACCTGGGGGCCAGCCGTCAGCGCGAATCAAACGTGCCTTACCAAAATATTATTGGCTTAAACGCACATGCTGGGGTTCTGCACTACCAACACTACGACCTTAGCGCGCCGAAACAGCGCTACAGCCTGCTGGTCGATGCAGGCCGCCGCTTTCGCGGTTACTGCGCCGATATTACCCGCACTTATGTAGGCCCCGATGCACCCTCTGTGTTTGGCGAGCTGGTCACCGCCATGCAGGGGTTAAAAGATGCGCTGGTCAAAGACGTAGCACCAGACGTTAGTTTTGTATCACTGCACGAGCAAATGCATCAGCAGCTAGGCGAAATATTGGTGGCTAACGATCTGTTTAAAGGCACCGCCAATCAAGCGGTGGCCGAAGGCATTACGCGTGCATTCTGCCCTCATGGACTGGGTCATTCTCTGGGCCTCCAGGTACACGATGTGGCTGGGTTACGCCACCCGGATGGCACGCCAGCCCCTGCCCCAGAACAGCACCCAGCGCTGCGGCTTACACGCACGCTGCGCCCTGGCATGGTCATTACCATTGAGCCCGGGCTGTATTTTATCCATATGCTCCTCGCCCCGCTGCGCAATACGGATCTGCCTATTAACTGGCAGCTCGTCGACCAGCTTGCGCCCTGTGGCGGTATTCGTATTGAAGATAATGTGGTGGTGACAGAAAGTGGCTTTGCAAATCTCACGCCCTAAGCTCTGTAACAGCGCTTTCCAAGTACTAAAACAAACAACGCCCGGCACATGGCCGGGCGTTGAATTGTGTCTGGCTATCAAGTGTAGCCAGATGGAACTTAGAAACGAAACTTAGAAGCGGTAAGTAACACCACCGCCAATGGTGACAGGTTCAATGTCGACTTCACCGCCCACGTTGATATCAGCGTTCACATCAGCATAGCTTGCATAGCCATTGAGCATGATGTTATCGGTCACAGCCAGATCAACACCCACTTGGCCGATGGCGCCATAACTCTCATCAACGTTTACACCGCTAGGCTCGCCAGAGAAGCGTGTGTAATTAAGGCCAGCACCCACGTAAGGCTGAACTTTGGAATCCAAACCACCCATTGGGTAGTAGTTAACTAATAGGTTAACAGGCAGACGATCTACGCTACCCACATCGCCTAAAGCAGATGTATTCAGATCGTGCTCGAACTTCTCAGAGCTGTTGAGCTCAACGCCGACCTTATCGGTAAACAGGTAACCAGCACCGAAGGTAAAGCCGCGAGCGCTCTGCACGTTCAGTGAATCACCATTCAGATTACCATTACCTGAACCCGTATCCGTTTGGGCAACGCCGCCACGAACAAATACGTCACCAGCGTTATAAGCCAATGCTGCCTGGCTTGCCAGAGCAAAGCTAGCGGTGATAACAGCGGCAGAAATCAGTTTCATATTACTCATCAGGGTCATCCTCTATGCAGTGCGCAGTTCCATGCGCTTGGGATTGCGGTACTTGCTATCCTACTTTCCTGTACAGAATGTAGTATACGAACACTGTTTCCAAATGTCTTGTGAAATATTGTTATAAGAAAGTGCGCCCTGATAGTTTTTCTATTTTATAAAATGCGTACATAAAATTCGGCCATAAAAAAAGTCCCCCGAAGGGGACCCAGGTGGAGCACGCCAGCTCACTCGGTTTATCGCTACTAAGTGGTAGCGATGTAGGTGAAGAAGGGAGAGAAGCAAACTATCTAAGCCGTTGTTTCTCTATTCACTCACCCTTTGCCATATATATTGCGATCTGCGTGCCAATTTTTAAAAAATACATATAAAACAATGTATTAATAAAATATAGTTTGATCTTTATTGATCTCTCTCGCATTGCAGCAAATAAACTGCACCAGCATTGCGCAATTTGTAGCCTTTTTGCATCACAAAGCATCATGTGAGTTAGCTAGCGTCTAGAAATCATCAAAGTCACTAGGGTGTCACGATGATCTTCACTTGAGCCTTATCGTTTAACAGCGCCTCAAAGCCCTCCTCCACAATGTCCGCCAGGGGAATGCGCTGGGTGACCATATCTTCGGCCCGGAAATAGCCCCGTTGCATTAGCGCCATTACCGCTGGATACACATGGCGATAGGCGATAATGCCCTTCATGGTGCGCTCTTTAATGACCAGATCGTTAGGCTGAAAGCTGGCCTCCCCTTCCCATATACTGACCACCACCACTTCACCGCCTTCGTGGGTGCTATGCAGCGCCTGATTCAGCACCGCAGGAATGCCAGTTACCTCAAACGCCACGTCCACGCCGCCACCGCTCAGTGATTGAATTTTTGCCACCGCATCCTCCTGCTGCGGGTCAACCACAATGGCGCCTAACGCTTCGGCTTTGGCTTTTCGAGAAGGCGCCACCTCAACGGCATAAATTTGCGCTGCCCCGGCCGCTTTTAGCGCTTCAATGGTCATCAAGCCAATGGGCCCTGCGCCGAATACCGCCGCACTATCCCCGGCTTTCAGGCAGCTTTGACGCACCGCATGTAGCGCTACCGCCGCGGGCTCTACCAGGGCGCCTTGCTCGTAGCTAAGCTCATCTGGCAGCTTATGCACCATGTGCTCACCCATCACAGTGAACTCAGAGAAGCCGCCACCACCGCCCGAGAGGCCGTGAAAGCCGAGCATGGGCGTCAGGTTATAGCGCTCCATTTGGTAGGCGCCGTCTTTATTAGGCGAGAGAATCGGCTCAATAGCGACACGGTCGCCCACTTTCACTCGCGTTACCTTATCGCCGACCTCAACCACTTCCCCGGCGAATTCGTGGCCCATAATAATCGGCGCCTGTTCGCCACTAATCGGGTGCGGCTTACCCACCGGAATAAAAATTGGCCCGGCGGCGTACTCGTGCAGATCACTACCGCAGATACCACAGGCGGCGACTTTTACCTTCACCGCATGGGGATCGTTGATAGTGGGAACCGGTACTTGTTCGACGCGAAGGTCTTTTGCCGCGTACCACACCGCGGCCTGCATCGTTTGCTGACTGATGGACTGACTCATAGGTTACCCTTCCTGTTAAGACGTGTGGTGAACCGGCTGCAAACCATAGACAGGCGTTTCCAGCCCCTCCATGCGTGCCTTCAACTGCAGCGCCAAATAGTGTGAGTAGTGCCGCGACTGGTGCAGGTTACCGCCGTGGAACCACAGCGCCTCCTGCTGGGTGGGTTTCCACATATTGCGCAGCTCGCCCTCCCATGGGCCGGGGTCTTTAGTCGTGTCAGAGCCTAAGCCCCAGCATTTGCCCACTTTATCCGCCACCTCTTGGGAGATAAGCCGCGCCGCCCAGCCGTTCATGGAGCCATAGCCGGTGGCATAAACGATTAAGTCTGCTTCTAGCTCGCTGCCATCGGTCAGTGTGATGGAGTGGGGATTGATCCGCTCAATGCCTACGCCGCTGCGCAGCTTGATATCGCCATTGGCGACCAGATCACAGGCGCCCACATCGATGTAGTAACCCGAGCCCCGGCGTAGATACTTCAAAAACAGTCCAGAATCATCGTCCCCGAAGTCGAGCAGAAAACCCGCGTCTTCGAGCTTTTGATAGAACTCGGCGTCGCGCTGTTTGATCGCCTCAAATGCCGGGCGTTGAACGTCTGGCAACACCTTGTAAGGAATCGAAGCAAAAATCAGATCGGCTTTTTCAGTGGTCACCCCACCGGCAACGGCTTCTTCCGAATATAGCGGCCCGAGCACTTCCTCCATCAGCGAATCCGACTTAACGATATGGGTAGATGAACGCTGTAACATGGTCACATCAGCATCGTGCTCCCATAGCGCGGCGGCAATATCGTGGGCGGAGTTATTGGAGCCCACAATGACGCACTTCTTACCTTTGTAGGCATCCGGCCCGGGGTGCTGGCTGGAGTGCTGCTGCTCCCCTGCAAAGCTTTCCGCGCCAGGGAATGTCGGCACATTAGCCATTCCCGACATCCCGGTGGCCATCACCAGTTGCTTGGGTCGCAAAGTGATCGCTTCGCCGTTACGCTTGACGTTCACCACCCACTCGCCTGCGGCTTCGTCGAAGTGTGCATTCTGACACTCGGTGGAACTCCAATAATTGAGCTCCATCACTTTTGTGTACATCTCCAGCCAATCACCTACCTTGTCTTTGGGCGCAAACACCGGCCAGTTTTCAGGGAAAGGAATATAGGGTAGGTGGTCGTACCAGACCGGATCGTGCAGACAGAGCGACTTATAACGCTTGCGCCAGGAATCCCCCGCACGCTCGTTACGCTCGATAATAATGGTCGGCACGCCCATCTGCTTCAGCCGTGCCCCCAAGCCAATACCGCCCTGGCCGCCACCAATCACTACGCAGTAGGGCTGCTGCGTGTAGCCAAGCTCTGCCTCTTCACGCTCTCGCGCTTCAAGCCAGGTTTCACGCTGCTTATTGGCACCGTGCTCAGCGCCTTTGGGGCGGTGGTGATTACGCGGTTCAGGGAAGTCGTGTAGGGACTGCATCGTGGTTAGCAGCGTCCAGCACTTACCCTCTTTCAGCCGCAGGTAGCCTTTGCCGCTGGCAACCGCAGTCTCAAAGGTGAACCACGACTCAGTAATATCGCCATTTTGAGTCGCTTCGCCTTCTAGCTGCCAGTTTGAAGGGCGCGCGTTCTCCAAAGTGGCATTGAGCATGGCTTGAATAGCATCCTTGCCCTCGCAGGTCTTTAAATTCCAAGTGAAGGTAAGGAAGTCGCGCCAGTAGCACTCTTCATTAAACAGCGCGAGCACACCCTGAATGTCCTGGGCTTGCAGCGCCTGATCAAAATTACTCAACCAGCCTTGAACAGTGGCCGTGGCGGTTTGCTGGGTTTGTGCTTGAGTATGTGTCTCTGACATAGCGGGTACTCCATGCAGGTTTGTTATTGTTGACTGTCTTGTGACACTCAACCCTAAGCACCCGCTATGCCAATCACTCAAAACAAACTACAAGCTATTGAAAAATTAAAATAAAAACTAAAAAACCGTTACCAACTGGGCGTTATGCAGCGCGTACACCTGTCACATGGTTTACAGTCAGCCGTTACAGGTGTAACCCGCGACTAACGGCGTAATAGCGCTGCGTTGACAGCCACGCCAGAGCGCATAGGCTGGAAGGACAATAACAATCTCCAGAGTGAATCACGCCATGCCCTCTCAATTGCCCCTGCCTGCACGGCTGCAATCGGTGCAGCGCCAGCATATCGAGCATGTTTTCCAGCTCGGCGAAGGCTTGGACGTACCGCAGCTACCGGCTCAAGCGACCATCCGACGCTCCTGGCTGCGCTGTCTAAACGAGTACCAGCTCGACCCGACTCGACCCCGCCCTGCCCGCGTTGTACCCCAGCAGACCCTGATTGAGCATCGGGAATCTGTCGATGAACTTTTGCACGTGGCACGCGCTGGGGTTGACCAGCTCTATCAACAAATCGCCCAGCTAGGCTATGTGCTGCTGCTTACCGACCACCGAGGTATAACCGTTGAGTTTCGCGGCGACCCCAACCAAGACCAGCAGCTGCGAAAAGCGGGCCTCTATCTGGGTGCCGACTGGGACGAGCGTTTTGCGGGCACCTGTGCGGTGGGCACCTGCCTGCATGACCGCCAGGCGATTATCTGTCACCGCCAGGAGCACTTCGACGCCTCGCATATTTCGCTCACCTGCACCGCCGCGCCCATCGCCGACCCACAGGGCAATGTGATGGCCGTGCTGGATATCTCTGCGCTGCAATCGCCTACTCAGCATGAGAGCCAAAACTTCAGCCTCTCGCTGGTAACGCTCTACGCCCGCATGATTGAGGATGCCTACTTTCTGCAGCGCTACCGCGACTGCCTGATGGTGCGCCTGGACACTTCACGTGAGTTTGTCCATGTGAACGGGCGTGGTTTAATCGCCATTGAAGAAAACGGGCAGGTGATTGCCGCCAACGCCGTGGGCCGTGAGCTGATCGCCAGCCATCAGCGTCGTTGGCCACCCTGGTCACCCCATCACACCCATATGTTAGGGGAGCTATTCGAGTGCGAGATCGCCGATGTCCTTAGCATCAACAGCGCCACTGACGATCAACTGCGCGCTTTTCGTGCCAGAGTCGACAACACCATTTACTTTATAAGCCTGCTGGAACCGCGTCGCCCCCGGCCTGCTCAGCAAGCACAATCGCTGCCTTCCAGCCTGCCAGGGGCACTGGCACGATTGGGCGCTGACGACCCCGCTATGCGCAAAGTCCAGAAGCTGGCCGAACGGCTGCGCAACGAAGCCAGCGTTAATGTACTGATTAGCGGAGAAACCGGCACCGGCAAAGAGGTCGTTGCCCGCGCGCTGCATGACAGCGGCAACCGATCAAAAGGCCCCTTTATCGCGGTTAACTGCGCTGCCATCCCTGAAGCGCTGATCGAAAGCGAGCTGTTTGGTTACGAGTCTGGCGCGTTTACCGGGGGTCGAGCCAAAGGTATGCGGGGGCTAATCCCCCAAGCCCACGGCGGCACACTGTTTTTAGATGAAATCGGCGATATGCCCTTGGCCCTACAAACCCGGCTGCTGCGAGTGCTGGCAGAGAGGGAAGTCATGCCGCTGGGTGCCAATACGCCCGTGAAAGTCGATATACGGGTGATTACCGCCACACACCGCAATATCGATGCGATGATCGATCAGGGCGAATTTCGCGAAGATCTCTACTACCGCCTTAACGGAGCCCAACTCCGCCTGCCCGCGCTGCGCGAACGGGCCGATAAGCTCTACGTGATTCGTCAGGTGTTTAACGACGTAGTCAGCGAACGCGGCGGCAGCCCCTCACCCAGGCTAAGGGCGGATGCCATTAGCGCCCTGCTCGCCTACGCCTGGCCCGGCAATATCCGGCAGCTAAAAAATGCGTTGGCCTTTGCCCTAGCAACCTCGGAAAGCGACGAAATCACCGTTCATGATCTACCCGAACAGTGCCTAAGCCAACGCATTACCCAGCAGGCGCCTTCCCTGCCTGCAGGCACTGGTAGCGACACCGATCACACACTGCTGGAAATGCTTAAGGAGCACTACTGGAACATAAGCGCCGTGGCTCGTGCGCTGGGGGTTTCGCGGCCCACAGTCTACCGGCAAATGCAGCGCCAAGGCATCGTGCCGCCAAATTGGCAGGGATGACGATAGAGAAGGCTGTTGGCCTTGAAGGCGACCCTCACGTACACTTGTTTGAATCCTTTTATAACCCCGCTTTCGACAAGCCGAGGCTCTCCCATGGCGTTTGATTCCACTTCTTCCTATATCGCAACTGATGCGCTTAAGCAGGCGGTGAATGCTGCCGTGGTGCTCGAGCGGCCGCTATTAATCAAAGGCGAGCCGGGTACCGGCAAAACCCTATTGGCCGAAGAGTTGGCTGAATCACTCGATACCCAGTTAATTACTTGGCATATCAAATCCAGCACCAAAGCGGCCCAGGGGCTTTACGAGTACGATGCTGTCAGCCGCCTGCGTGACTCGCAGCTGGGTGTGGAAGGCGTGGAGAACGTCGCCAACTACATCAAGCCCGGCAAACTGTGGGAAGCCTTCACCGCCAATCAGCGGGTAGTGCTGCTGATTGATGAGATCGACAAGGCCGATATCGAATTCCCCAACGACCTGCTCCAAGAGCTGGATCGTATGGAGTTTCATGTTTATGAGACTGGCGAAACCATCCGCGCCGAGCAGCGCCCGATTATCATCATCACCTCAAACAACGAAAAAGAGCTGCCGGATGCATTTTTGCGCCGCTGCTTTTTCCACTACATCGAATTCCCCGACCGGGAGACCATGCAGGCGATTGTCGATGTGCACTTTCCGGATATCGCTCCCCGGCTTGTCAGCGAAGCCTTAGAGGTATTTTTCGAGCTGCGTAAAGCGCCGGGCCTTAAGAAAAAACCATCAACGTCTGAACTGGTCGATTGGCTCAAGCTACTGATGGCTGACGATATTGCTCAAGAAGCGCTCTACAACCGCGACCCGGCCAAAGCATTGCCACCAATGGCGGGTGCACTGGTTAAAAACGAGCAGGATACCCAGTTGCTGGAACGCCTGGCGTTTATGATCCGCCGCCAGAAAGGCACAGGCCGCTAAGTCATGTTTATCGGCCTGTTTGAGACATTAAAACGCGCGGGCGTGCCGGTCTCGCTGCGGGAGCTGCTGGATCTTCATGCTGTGGTGGAGCGCGGCGTGGTGTTCGCCGATATGGAAGCTTTCTATCAAGTGGCCCGCACGGTGATGGTCAAAGATGAGCGCCACTTCGACCGCTTTGACCGTGCCTTCGCCGCATGGTTTAAAGGCCTTGAGGACATGGACGCCGCCATTGAGTCGCTAATCCCTGACGACTGGCTACGCCGTGAGTTCGAGAAGCAGCTAACGGAGGAAGAGAAAGCCAAAATCGAATCTCTGGGTGGCCTTGAAGAGCTCATCGAGACGTTTAAAAAACGCCTGGAGGAGCAAAAAGAGCGCCACGCGGGCGGCAACAAATGGATCGGTACCGGAGGCACCAGCCCCTTTGGCGCCTACGGCTACAACCCCGAAGGCATTCGCATTGGCCAGGAGGGCTCGCGCCACCGCCGTGCCACCAAGGCCTGGGACGAGCGGCGCTTCCGTGATTACGATGATTCTCTAGAGTTAGGCACGCGCAATATCAAAATGGCGCTGCGTCGCCTGCGCAAGTTTGCCCGCCAAGGGGCGTTAGATGAGTTTGACGTGGATAGCACCATCCGTGAAACCGCCAAGGACGCCGGACTACTCAACGTGCAGATGCGCCCAGAGCGACATAATGCGGTGAAGGTGCTGCTATTTTTGGATGTAGGCGGCTCGATGGATGACCATATTCGTGTCTGCGAAGAGCTGTTTTCGGCGGCCCGTTCAGAGTTTAAGCACCTGGAGCACTACTACTTTCACAACTGCCTGTACGAAGGCGTTTGGCGTAACAACATGCGCCGCGGCAGTGAGCGTATCCCGACCATGGATGTTTTGCATACCTACGGCGCGGATTACCAAGTCGTGATTGTTGGTGATGCAGCTATGTCCCCTTATGAAGTGACCCACCCAGGCGGCAGCGTAGAGCACTTTAACGACGAACCTGGAGGCCTTTGGCTTAAGCGCTTATGCGAAACGTTCCCCCGCTTGGCATGGCTTAATCCCATGCCGCCACGAGCATGGGAGTACACCTACTCGACAACGCTGATTCGCGAAATTATTGAAGACCGCATGTACCCCATGACCATGGAAGGCCTGGAAACCGCCATGCGCGAGCTAGCGAAGAAGTAGGCATGACAAAAGCAGCCGTTTAAAGCGTCTGCGGAAAATCGTTTAAGCCTTGCAAAAAGGCCTGTTTAGCCTCTTCAAATGCTTTCGGGTCGTGTTTGAAACGACGCAGGATCAACGCTTCGTCTAAGCCCAGAGTAGGCGTCAGTTCACTGACGCTTTTGGCAGGGTGGCGTGCGCCTAAGCCGATGCGCTTTCCACCCACTCCGCCAAACCAACGTTTAATGCCACTTTGTTGATAGAACGCCTCTTGTTCGGCGGTATCAACGTCAACGCGCAGCGGCGCCTTCAAGGTAAGCTCGCTGATCAAACGCTGCTGGGCATTTGCTTGGTCAAGCGCGCAGGCGTGGGTCACCGTCATGCCCTCGCCCTCTTCGTCCAGCACTAGCAGCGCCAGTGCTTGAGGTTTACCCTGGCCGTCAACAGCGGCAAACAGACGCGCGGCTTCTTGCGGAAAAAACACACTACAGGTGCCGGTGAACACGACCAGCGGCGTAAGACCAGCCTGTTGCCCGTAAACCTCAGCGCATAATCGCGCCAGACAGGCATTGCGCTGGGCCTCTGCGTTAACGTGTACGACCTTCATTTGAATCATCCTCACCGACTAAAAAGCCGCAAGCCTAGAGTAATTATCGCCGTTTTGACAGCGGATTATACCCAGTGCTACGTCCATTCATTTTTACTGATACTGAACACGATGGCTCACAACCTGTCAAAAGTGACTGTAAACGTGAACAGTGACTTAGAAGGAGCTAACATGCCCACTTTTATGAATGACCCTACCATGCCCACACCGAGCTTCCCCGGCAGTCACATGGTATTGGACGACCATTATGTGTTTATTTCGGGGCTGACCGTTTCTGACCTTTCTAACGGCCACGCCGCACGGGGTGACGTTAAAGAAGAGACGCGCCTTGTAATGCGCGCGCTATCGCGCATGCTTGAGATGGAGGGTGGCAGCCTCGCGGATATCCTGCGCGTGGACATCCACCTCACTGATCTACACGCCATCCAAGATATGGATAGTGTTTACGCGGAGCATTTTGAGCCTGGCCGCTACCCTGCCCGCACCTGCACCGAATCTCCCCATATCTGCGGGGGAAGCAGTATTGAAATTACCGTAATGGCTAAGCGCCAGCTTCAATCAGAGCAATAACCGCTTCAATATCAATATTCGCTTCTAGCATATCGGCTAGCCGATCAAGCTCACGCTCACGGTGGGCTTGATAATCGAGATGCACTGCATTCTGAAGCCCGAGACGGCTAAGCAGGGCTCTGCACGCTTGCGTATGATCAAATAAGCCATGCAGATAAGTCCCCATTATTTGCCCGTCGTCGCTAACGGCGCCTTCATTGCGCCCGTCGACTTCAAACAGCGGGGATTCAAGGGCCTGCCCTTCGCTTACGCCGTTATGAATTTCATACCCGGTAACGGCTGCCCCTTCCGCTATTGTCACGCCGCGAACGTTGCGCAACTGCTTGCCAGCGACCATGCGCGTGGTGAGATTCAATAAACCCAATCCGGCTACTTTGCCAGGCTTGCCCTCCAAGCCTTCAGGATCATCCACCCACTCGCCCAACATTTGAAATCCACCGCAAATACCCAATACCTTGCCGCCATAACGCAGGTGGCGCTGAATGGCATTATCCCAGCCCTGGCGTTTTAGCCACGCCAAGTCACTGGCGGTACTTTTACTACCAGGCAGAATGATCACATCGGCAGCGGGTATCGGTTGGTCAGGCCCCACAAAGGTCAGCGATACCTGCGGGTGCAGACGCAGCGGGTCAAAATCGGTGTGATTACTGATACGCGGCAACGCTGGCACAATCACGTTGAGCGTCTGACCAGCTTTTTCGGCGTGGGTTAAACCAACGCTATCTTCGGCATCGAGCACCAGCCCTTGAAGATAAGGCAGCGTGCCCAGTACGGGTTTTCCAGTGCGCTCCTCCAGCCATTCAAGCCCAGGGTTGAGCAGCGCCATATCGCCCCGAAAGCGGTTAATAATAAAACCCTTGGTGCGCGCCTGCTCACTCTCGCTCAATAGCGCCAACGTCCCCACCAACTGGGCGAATACCCCACCACGATCAATATCACCGACGAGTAATACCGGGCAGTCAGCCGCTTCGGCAAAGCCCATATTAGCGATATCGCCCTCACGTAGGTTTATTTCCGCGGGGCTACCTGCACCTTCGGCAATAATCACATCAAAACGGCTCTCTAATGCCTGCCATGCGGCCATTACGCTCTCTTTGGCCGTCCGCTTGAAGGCGTGGTAATCCAGGGCGTCCATATGCCCATGCACTTTACCGCGCAAAATCACCTGGGCGCCGCGGTCGGTTTCCGGCTTGAGCAATACCGGATTCATATCGCTGTGGGGGCCCAAATAGCAGGCCTGGGCCTGCAAGGCCGTAGAGCGGCCAATTTCACCGCCATCCTCGGTGACGGCGCTATTTAGCGCCATATTCTGGGGTTTAAATGGCGCCACTGATATGCCACGCCTTGCCAACGCACGGCAGAGCGCGGCCACCACGGTACTTTTGCCCGCATCCGAGGTAGTGCCCTGAATCATCAGTGTGGCCATAGGAAGGTCTCGCCCAGGTGAACAAGAGCGAGACTTTAGCGGCCCCTGGAAATCAGCGCAATGTGATCAAGCAAAACAGTCCTCCTTTTCAATTGCCCTCGAACTGCATGGTTATTAATCGCCTTGTCATCATAATCACTCTAAAAATACATATTCCCGCCATTTGGCCGTCACATACCCACTCTAGGCTGATACCTCATAAATGAGATCGATCTCATTGCATTGAAAACAGGTATTCGCATGGCAGATTTACTCACTGTGGCCAAACTCGCAGGCGTCTCTCGGGCAACCGCGGCGCGGGCTTTTTCAAGTCCCGATTTGGTACGCCCAGCCACCCGAGAACGCGTTTTTACCGCCGCCCGGCAACTGGCGTTCAGGCCCAATAAAGTCGCTCAACAGCTACGTTCGCAGGCCACGCAGATGATTGGCGTGATGGTGCCGAGCCTCGACAACCCGGTGTTTGCCGAGCAGCTACAAGCCATGGAAGTAGCTGCCCGTGCGGCGGGTTACTCACTGATCGTGACCACCAGCGAATACTCACCCAGCAGAGAGGGTGACATCGTCGAAGAGATGCTGCGCCAGCGCGTCGACGGCTTGGTGCTTACCGTAGCGGAAGCGGATAACAGCGCCGTGCTGGACAAGCTGCGCTTGGAAACTACCCCCTGCTTGCTGGTCTACAACCCGCCTGGCAGCAGCGGCTTCCCCTCGGTCGGTGTCGATAACCGTGCCGCCAGCGTTGATGCCACCCGCCACTTGATCGCCCTGGGCCATAAGCGAATTGGCATGGTCGCTGGCCCGCTGCTGCAGTCAGACCGCGCCCAACAACGCTTTGCGGGTTACTGCCACGCGATGGACGGAGCAGGCCTTGTCGCCCGCCCGCTGGTAGAGATGGCCAACCATACCCAAGCAGAACTAACCTGCCTCACGTCGGCGTTACATGGCGCTGATGCTCTCACGGGGGTGATCTGCACCAACGACCTGCTCGCCATCAGCCTGATGGGCGAACTTCAGCGCGCCGGATTTAGGGTGCCTGATGACCTTTCCGTCATGGGCTTTGATGGTATTGCCTTGGGCAAGCACCTCTACCCGTCGCTGTGCACCATTGAGCAGCCTCGCGCCGAGATCGGGCGCAGTGCTGTCCACACACTGCTCGCCATGATTCGGGGAGAGCGCTGCGCGCCCGCTCCCCTGCCCCACGCACTGCGTAAGGGCGAAAGTGTCGCAACCCCGACACCCCGTTAGTCCACGTTCGGTACTTTAGAGAGGAGCACAGTATGAACCTTAATCGTCTTTACCAAGCATTATTGGCCACGGCAGTGATCAGCACATCGGGAAGCGTTTTGGCGCAATCAAGCGACAACGCGATCTGCTACAACTGCCCGCCAGAATGGGCAGACTGGGGCACGCAGCTGCGTTTGATTGAGCAGGAAATCGGCATTCGCGTGCCTCAAGACAACAAAAACTCCGGCCAGTCATTAGCCCAGCTGGTGGCTGAAGCAGTTAGCCCGGTGGCGGATGTCGTCTACTACGGGGTGACCTTCGGCATTCAGGCCATGGAAGAGGATGTGGTAACGCCCTACCAACCTGCGCACTGGGAGGAGATCCCCGAAGGACTGAAAGATCCCGAAGGCAACTGGTTTGCCATTCATTCCGGCACGCTCGGTTTTATGGTTAACATCGATGCCCTGGATGGCGCGCCGGTGCCGACCTCATGGGAAGACCTGCTCAAGCCCGAGTATCGCGGCATGGTGGGCTACCTTGATCCGGCCAGTGCCTTTGTCGGCTACGTCGGTGCCGCGGCGGTCAACCAGGCCATGGGGGGCGATCTTAACGACTTTACCCCGGCAATCGACTACTTCAATCAGCTTGCCGACAACGATCCGATTGTGCCCAAGCAAACCAGCTATGCGCGGGTGCTTTCCGGCGAGATCCCGATTTTACTTGATTACGACTTCAACGCTTACCGGGCTCGCCACAGCGATGGTGCCAACGTGGAGTTCGTGATTCCCGAAGAGGGTACCGTGGTAGTGCCTTATGTTATGAGCCTGGTGAAAGATGGCCCTAACCCCGAGAACGGCCAGCAGGTACTCGATTTTGTACTCTCTGACCAAGGCCAAGCGGTATGGGCAGACGCCTACCTGCGCCCCGTGCGCGCAAGCGCTATCTCCGCAGAGGCACGCGACGTATTCCTCCCCGATAGCGAGTATGACCGCGCCGAGGCACTCGACTACACCGCAATGGCGGCTGCCCAGCGAAGCTTCTCCGAGCGATATCTGTCGGAGGTGCGTTAATCATGACAGCGGCATCCAAGCAGCCCTCCGGGGCTGCTTCTTACGTCAATAGTCGTCCAATCATGGTGGGCCCCGCGCGACAGAAAAGCTTTATCGCTATGGTCGCCTTACTGCCTGCACTGGTGATCTTCTGCGCCTTTTGGTTACTGCCTTTTTCACGTCTGATCATGATGGGGGCCGAGGCAGACCCAAGTAGTGGTATCAGTGCTTATATGACGATTCTCACCCATCGGCAGTACTTGATTAGCCTAGCGACCACCGTTGGTCTCTCGCTGGTAGTGTCTCTGGTAGCGGTAGCCATTGCCGGTGTTGCCGGTTTTTTTCTCGCCCGGCAGCATTTTTTTGGCAAGTCCATATTAGTGGCTATCCTGACCTTTCCGCTGGCCTTTCCAGGCGTAGTGGTGGGCTTTCTGGTCATTATGCTGGGCGGGCGCCAGGGTGCACTGGCGCAAACCAGCCTATGGCTGTTTGGCGAGCGCTGGATGTTCGCCTACTCGCTGGCCGGGTTATTTATTGGCTACCTCTACTTCTCCATTCCTCGCGTTATCACCACGGTAATGGCTGCCTGCGACAACCTAGATCAAAGCCTTGAAGAGGCGGCCCGCTCGTTAGGAGCAAATACCTGGCAAGTCACTAAAGACGTTATCGTGCCCGGCATTGCGCCCGCACTGCTGTCAACCGGTGCCATCTGCTTTGCTACCAGTATGGGCGCCTTTGGAACGGCGTTTACCCTGGGCACACGGCTAAGCATCCTGCCGCTCAATATCTACGGCGAATTCACCAACTACGCCAACTTCGCCATGGCGGCTGCGCTTTCGGTGGTACTGGGTGTGATCACCTGGATGGCGTTAAGCCTTGCTCGTCGGTTGGCAGGCGGCAATCTGGGAGCCTCCGTATGAAATCGCGTCTACGCTTCACGCTTCAATTGGTTTTCACCCTGCTGGTGTGCTTATTTATGATCGTGCCCGTGGCCATGTCGGTGATGGCGGGTCTGACCGAGAACTACTTTGTCGGCCTTGAGAGTGGGCTGACCTTGCGCTGGGTCAATGAGGTGTGGCAGCTCTACGCCGATACCATCTGGCTCTCCATTAAACTGGCGCTCGCCTGCTTACTGATCACTGTTCTGATCGGCGTCCCCGCCGCCTACGGTCTACTGCGCAGCCGCCGCCGCTGGGCCAATGCCATTGAAGAGCTGCTGTTGCTACCGGTTGCCGTGCCTGGGCTGGCCACCGCTCTTGCCCTACTGCTCGCCTACGGTAGCTATCGGGAATTTCGCGGCAGTTGGCTGTTTATTCTTGTCGGCCATGTGCTGTTTACGTTGCCCTTTATGGTGCGCGCAGTGCTCTCCGTGATGCAGACCGCCAAGCTTCCCCAGCTAGAGGAAGCCGCCGCCAGCCTGGGCGCCAGCTTACGGCAACGCTTTTTCGGGGTCGTTATCCCCAACTGCATGAGCGGCATTCTGGCGGGCGCGCTGATGGTAATCACCTTATCAATCGGTGAATTCAACATCACCTGGATGCTGCATACCCCCTTGACCAAAACGCTACCGGTTGGGCTAGCCGACAGCTACGCCTCGATGCGCCTGGAAATCGGCTCGGCTTACACGCTGATATTTCTAGTGATGGTGGTGCCCTTGCTGGTGGCGATTCAGTGGGCAGGTCGTCTCACCGAGCAGCGTCGCTAAATGCCTATTGAAAGACACCTGACTGTTTTAGTTGAGAATCCATTATGAGTTCATCTGTGAGCATTACGCTCAACCAATGCAGCCGCACCTTCGCTGGCGGCAACACGGCGCTACAGCCGCTGGATCTGCAGGTTAATCCAGGCGAAACCCTGGTACTGCTGGGCCCTTCCGGCTGCGGCAAAACCACGACCCTGCGTATTATCAGCGGCCTGGAAAGCCCCGACAAAGGTGGGCAAGTGCTGTTTGGCGAGCGCGATGTCACCGCCCTGCCGATTGAGAAGCGCGACGTGGGAATGGTGTTTCAAAACTATGCGCTATTTCCCAACATGAGCGTTGCCGACAACATTGCCTACGGTCTTAAAATACAGCGTTTGCCGCGGGCCGAGATTGCCCAAAGGCTTGACGAAGTGATGCACATGGTCGATTTGCAAGGCTTTGGCGATCGGCGTATCGACGCCCTCTCCGGCGGGCAAAAGCAGCGCGTCGCCCTCGCCCGCGCAATTGCCGTGCGCCCCAAGGTGCTGCTGTTTGACGAGCCATTGGCGGCGCTCGATGCCAAGCTGCGTGACCGCCTGCGCATCGAGATTGGCCAGTTGCTGCGTGAATTGGGCACCACCGCCGTGTACGTCACCCACGATCAAGACGAGGCGATGGCCCTGGGTGACCGCATCGCGGTAATGCAAGCCGGACGTATTGCCCAGTTAGGCACACCCCAAGAGATTTACCATCAGCCAGCCAATGCCTTTGTGGCCGATTTTATTGGCGCGGTTAACTGCCTGGACGTGATCGGCAGCCGAGCAGATGGCGGGTTAATCGTGCATGGCGGTGAACTCTCTGCCTCTCACTTGCAGGGCGTACCCACGGTCTACTGCCGGCCAGAAGATATTCAGGTAGTGCCGCTGGACCAAGCCGATGTAAAAGGCACGGTAGTGCAAAGCATTTTCCTGGGCCAGAGCCAACGCCTGATGGTGGACACTGGCAACGCCTCACCCCTCCAGATTGAGGCACCTTCCCGCCAGCGCTGGCCCAACGGTACCGCGATTGGCCTGGCACTCCCCTCCCGCGTGCTTTTTCATCCAGATAAGCTCACACCCTCTGTTAATGCCAAGGAGATGGCCAATGGCTGATCACTGTCTTAAAAGCTCAACGCCTGATCCTACCCGGCAATGCCTTATCGCCCAGATTAGCGACCCGCATATCAAGGCGGGTGGAAAACTTTCTTACCGTCAGGTGGATACCGCCAATGCGCTGCGCCAAGCGATCAGCACGCTCAATCAGCTAGCGCCGCGGCCCGACCTGGTGCTGATTAGCGGTGACTTGGTTGATTTTGGTCATCCCGACGAGTACGCCACTTTTACGCAAATCCTGGCTGACCTGGTGCTGCCGGTGTACTTGATCCCTGGCAATCACGATGACCGCCAGCACCTGCGCGCCGCCTTTCCGGAACACCGCTACCTGTTTCAGCATAACGGCTACTTGCAGTGGGTGGTGGATGATTACCCGGTGCGCTTAGTGGGTCTCGACTCATCGGTGCCGGACAAACCCCACGGGGAGCTAAGCGATGAGAGCCTGCAGTGGCTGGATAAAACGCTGGCAGCGCAGCCCGATAAACCGACGCTGGTCATGGTGCACCACCACCCGTTCGTGAGTGGCATCGACCATATGGATCGCCAGCCGCTCAAACGACCAGAAGCGCTAGCCGACGTCATTGGCCAGCATGCCCAGGTCGAGCGCGTGCTCTGTGGGCATCTGCACCGTTCGATCCAAGCCCGCTTTGCGAACACCCTGGCGATTAGCTGCCCCGGGGTTTCCCATCAGGTTAGCCTGGATCTCACCCCAGACGGCCCCGCCCACTTTCAGCTTGAGCCTCCCGGTTACCTGCTGCACCACTGGTCGGCAGCTAACGGCATGGTGACTCACCAAGGGTTTATTGATTCCTACCCCGGCCCTTTTCCGTTTTATGATGCGAATGGGCTAATTGATTAAGACGCGGCCATGGGAGAAAGCGATTCGTCGTTGACCTTTGCCAACTCCCAGGCTTGTACCATCTGCTTTTTGTCTAACCCCCAGCGATAGCCACCCAGTGCGCCACTTTGTTGAATCACCCGGTGGCAGGGTATCCATACCGCGATGGGGTTAGCGCCCACCGCATTGCCCACTGCACGGGACGATTTAGGCGTGCCCAATGCCTGGGCGATATGCGAATAGCTGGCCAACTGACCTTCGGGAATCGTCAGCAGCGCCCGCCAAACCGCTATTTGAAAGTTAGTGCCGGTCACGTGCAGCGACAAAGCAGCAGTTCCCTCTTCGGGTTGATTAAAAAGCTTTTCCACCGCAAAACGGGTAGCATCGGGGCTATGGCACAGCATGCTGCGCGGCCACTCTTTGGCAAGCCGAGCCAGTAACTCCTCTGAATTCGTCGCATCGACAAAACCCATACGGCAGATACCCCGGGGGGTTACCGCTACAAACATGCTACCTAAGGGCGTTTCATGAACCCCGTAGGCGATCTCCACGCCTTCACCCTGGCGCTTATACTCTCCCGGGGTGACCGCTTCTAACTGCACAAAGTGATCGTAGAGCCGGGAGCCGCCGCTTAGCCCCAGCGTATGGGCAATATCCAGCAGGGATGTCGATGCCTGAATCAGTTGCTTACTGCGCTCTAACGTCAGCGCCTGCAAAAAGCGTTTGGGGCTGATACCCGCATAACGACAAAATAGCCGCTGGAAATGAAAGGCGCTTAAATGCACCTGCGCGGCCACTGTTTCCAGGTTGGGTTGCTCCGCTGCATGGGCCACCATATAAGCCATGGCTTTTTCGATACGCGCATAGTCGTTCATTGTGTTATCTCTGTGCCTTGGGACTGCCTATCTTCATCAGCCTAAGCGTTCACAAGCGAGTTGCCGACCCGAATCTTGCTAATGGCGTTAGCAGACAGCTCCCGACTTTTCCGCTAGGGTAATGCCCCGCCTCCACTGACGGTACACGATACGCCCATGCAAGACTTGATCAATGACATCGCGGCCACCATGGCAAATGCCGAACAGCGTGGCAAGGTCGCCGACTATATCCCCGAGCTTGGCCACGTTGACCCACAGCAGTTTGCCATTTCGCTGTCGACCGTAGATGGCAACGTGTACTCGGCGGGATGTGCCACAACCCCCTTCTCCATTCAGAGTATCTCCAAGGTATTTACGCTGACTATAGCGCTGGGGCAAGTGGGTGATTCGCTGTGGTCGAAAGTCGGCCGGGAGCCCTCAGGCGATCCATTTAACTCCATCGTTCAACTAGAGCATGAAAGCGGCAAGCCGCGTAATCCGTTTATCAATGCCGGGGCTATTGCGGTGGTCGATGCGATCATGATGGGCCATGAACCCAAAGAGACACTGGGCGAGATTCTCAGCTTTGTGCGCTATATCGCCGATGACGACAGCATTTATTTCGACCACGCCGTGGCCGCCTCAGAGATGGCCCACCGCGACCGCAACGCGTCACTGGCGCACTTTATGAAAGCCTTTGGCCATCTACGCCACGATGTCGATAAAGTGCTGGGCACTTACTTCCACCAGTGCGCCATCGCTATGAGCTGCGAGCAGCTTGCCCATGCAGGATTGTTTTTGGCCTCGGATGGTATCAACAAACCCAGTGGCAAACGCGTGGTAGCGCCCCAGCGGGCCCGCCGGATCAACTCATTGATGATGATGTGCGGGCACTACGACGCCTCGGGAGAATTCGCCTTCCGCGTCGGCCTACCCGGCAAAAGTGGCGTCGGCGGCGGCATTCTGGCGATTGCACCGGGACACGGTTCTATTGCCGTCTGGTCGCCGGGGTTAGACGCCTATGGTAATAGTTTACTGGGCACCCAGGCGCTGGAAATGTTTGTGCAGCGTACCGGCTGGTCGGTGTTTGGGCATTATTAAAAGCTAAGCGTAAAAGGCAGTCGCTTAAGTAGCCACCTCAATTTTGTTCAATACCGCCAGTGGGCACCCCTGCAAACTCCTTGCACTACCAAGGAGGATAACAATGAGCACTACCCTACTGCTGCCGACGCTACTACCCATGTCTGCATTTGCTCTCGCCGCGTCTATTTCGCCGGGGCCGGTCAACATTGTTTGCTTGAGTAGCGGCACGCACTACCCCATTGTCAAAGGGCTTATTTTTGTAACCGGCGCCACGCTGGGGTTTGTTGCGCTGTTTTTAGCCATCGGCGCGGGGCTTTACTCACTGCTGAGTGTGGCGCCGCTGTTGGAAGCGCTTTTACGTTGGGCAGGTATTGGTTTTTTACTCTACCTTAGCTATCAACTGTTTCAGCACGATGGACGAGTACAGGAACGAGGCGGCGACAACGCACCAGGGTTTTGGGCAGGCGCAATGATGCAGTGGCTTAACCCTAAAGCATGGCTGGCGTCTGCCGCTGGCATTGGGGCTTATACCAGTGGTAGCAAGCCCTTCCTGCTATGGCTGTTCGCTGCGCTTTATTTGCCTATTTGCTGGCTTTCGCTAGCCAGCTGGGTAGCTGCTGGGGCTTTTCTCAAACGCTATGTGCACCGCCCCATCGTCCTGCTGACGATTAACCGCGTATTGGCTATTTGTCTGGCCGCTAGTGCACTGTTTCTGTTGTTTTGAGTGGCTGTTCTGTTGTTTTGAGTGGCTGTTGTTTTATGTGACTGCTGTTATTTGGGAAGCGGGTAGCGGTACTGGTTGGGCGTTGCGGCCACCAGCCGCTTAAACGTTCTTTGAAAGTGGGGTTGATCATTAAAGCCTGCGTTCAAAGCGGCCTCAACAATCGGCTGCCCTTGCTTGAGGGCTTTTTGCCCCAGTTGGATTCGCTGGTTAATCAGGTAGGCATGAGGCGTCAGCCCGAAGTGCTGTTTAAAGGCACGAATCAGGTGCCCAGCACTATAGCCCGACTGCTGACATAAGCGTTCAAGCGAGATATCAGCGGCACAATTGGCACGCAAATAGGCCGCAACCTGTTCTAACGCACTGGGCGCTTGGGGCAATGCCGCAGGGGATTCTTGGGCAAGCACTTGCATCATGGTAGACAAGTACTCGATTAGCGTCGCCTGCTTATCAACAATTTCCCGTTGTTCATCCAGCAAACAAGCGGCCATATCGCAGTACCCAGCATAAAGCGCTGGCTGGGTAATAACGGCGGTAGCAATGTCCTGCCAGTTAGGCGCATCCAGCAGGCCCAATTGATAGCGCAACTCACTCAGCCACGCGGTATCGACGTAGAGCATCAAGTAAGCCCAGGGCTGATTCTCGATGGGGTTACAGGCATGCACCCAGTGGGGGTTCATCATCACGATGTCACCCGCACTAATCTGATACGTCGCGTCACGATAGCAAAAGGTGCTTTTACCTGCGGTCACAGCCCCCAGCGACCAATGCGAATGGCTGTGCGGTGCATAGCAGACCTGTCGAGCATCGCTGATTTTACGCAGTTCCACATAGGGCATACGCGCATCGCGCCAGAAGATAGGTGCCGAGGTAGATGCTGAAAGAGATGCTGAAATAGGTGCTGAAATAGGTGCTGAAACTCTACTCATGCTCTGCTCACAATATTAAAAAATAGTGAAAACAGCGATTAGCTCTGTTACTTGACCTAAGCTGGACAATAGCACAGCACAAGCACAGTATGGGCCGCTGTTAAGCACTATATGAACTAGATTGCATAGGATATGCAACGCCAAATACGTCAGGAGGACACCATGGCCGACAGTATGAAAAAACCCGACCATCGTGATGCGATTACCCTTTTCGCCCGTATGGGCTACGCCTCTCGCGGTATTGTGTATGTATTAGTAGGCGGCCTTGCAGCGCTGGCACCCCTTGGCCAAGGCGGTCAGACCGAGGGCAGTCGGGGCGCCTTGGAACGCGTGCTCACCGCCCCCTTTGGTAACGTGTTGCTAGGTTTCATTGCCGTTGGCTTGGTGGGCTACGCTATGTGGCGGACTATCCAAGCGGTTAAAGACGCCGACCACCACGGCAATGGCGCCAAAGGCTTAGCGATTCGTGCGGGCTTATTAGCCAGCGCCATTACCCATACGCTATTAGCGTTTTTTGCCGCAACGCTCATCTTCCAATATGCGGGTTCTTCGGGTGATTCAGGTGGCGGCTCGCAGGGTGTGGCCGGCTGGCTAATGGAGCAGCCTTTCGGGCGTTGGCTGGTAGGCGGGGTTGGTTTAGTCATGATTGGCGTAGGTATTGCCCACGCGCTGAAAGGCTACAAATCCAAATTCGACAAACACTTTGCAATGCCACCACAAACTCAACAATGGGCCTATCCCATCTGCCGCTTTGGCTTAGTGATTCGTGGACTTGTGTTTGTAATCGTGGGTAGCTTTTTTATCATCGCCGCTTATCAAATCGCCCCCAATGAAGCAGGCGGGATGGGTGAAGTGTTTAGCACGCTGCGAGGACAACCCTACGGCCAGTGGCTGCTTGCATTTGTCGCTTTAGGGTTATTCGCATTCGGTCTTTATAGTGTGCTAGCAGCTATTTACCGTCGCATTAATCCCGAGATGTAGTCACCACCATGGCCATAACCTCAAAGCGAACTAAACAGTGGTTCGAGCGCATTAATGGCTCAAAGAACATGCTGTGGTTACTAGGAACTCTCTCCTTTCTGGAGACAATTATTCTGCCCATTCCCATCGAGTTGGTATTGATACCGCTGATGGCGGCGAACCGACAGCGCATCTGGGCAATTGCCACGGCCACCACGCTGGGCTGCTTAGTGGCGTCGCTCATCGGCTATGGCGTGGGCATGGTGCTATTCCAATCCGTTGGTACCTGGTTTATCGAATTCATGGGGATGGAGCAGAGCTATCAGGCGTTCCAAAGCTTCTTCGACCAGTACGGTTTTGCTGCGATTCTGGCCATTGGCATTTTGCCAATTCCTTTTCAGATCGCGATGATTACCGCCGGGCTGTCTGGCTACCCCATTCTGCTTTTTGCCCTGGCGGCGCTCATCGCCCGCGGCTTACGCTATTTCGGCCTGGCTTGGCTGGTTCACCGCTTTGGCCATGACGTTCTGGTGTTATGGAAACGCCACGCCTTGGTAACCAGTTTGGTAGCAGGGGTCATTGTACTGGTAGTAGCGCTAGGGATGCAGGCGCTGGCAGGGATGGTAGTATAGGCAACTGAACCTGTGGTTCATCTCTTAAATGCCGTAATCCCGCTCTACCTTGGCGATACGGGTTTTAAAGTGCTGATACCACTGTTGATGCCCCAGCCGCTGGGCTTCTTGATGCTCTGCATGGGCTTTCCACGCTTTAATAGATGCTATATCAGCCCAGTAGGAAACGGTCACACCCACTTCATTTCTGGCGGATTCCACCCCCAAAAATCCCGGCTGCTGGGCTGCAAGCTCAACCATTTTTGCCGCCATCTCGTCATAGCCATCATCGACCTCGGTGCGTCGTGAGGTAAAAATAACCGCGTAGTAAGGAGGTTCAGGGGTGTCAGCGATATATAGCATAGGCCTCGTCGCGGTTAAAAAAGGAATGAAGCTCGCACCAATAAGCCCAGTTTAATGCTCAGGCTCCGGAAGTGACGACTCGCCTTCCATTGTGATTAAAAAGCTCGCCCATAACGTATGTGTACGCGCCTGGGTAAGCTGTTTTTTACATGAAAGCGACATCACGCCCCTTATCGTACCATCACGCCACTGGGTATACACCGCATCGCAATGGGCTTCGCGGTAGCCTTCCCAAGCCTCTTGAGCCAGCTGAATCGACTCCACTAAGCTGGCATCTGCTTCATGGTCGTTTAGCGCCGCATCTAAATAGCGGTACATTTCCGCCTCAGCCATTTCTAGCTGCAACAGCGCACACTGATTGATTTCCATCGTCGTCGTGGCGTTTTGGCAATCTGGCGCAGCATCTGTCGCAAACGCTGACAATGAAACGAAAGCGAACAGTAGCGAAATCATTTTATTCATGCAGTGTGGTTAACCATTATGCAGAAACGATTAGTTCACATAATAGCCGCTTACCCGCCAAGTGCCCTCTTCCAAGTGAGGAGTGATGGTCTCAGTGATTTGAGGTTTGTTCTCGAAGCGTGTCTGAAAGGTTAGCACTGCATAGTCGCCTCGTGGAGCTCCTGGCATAGACGTTTCACGGACAACGCCCACTCGCCGACGCGATTGAACGGCCCCAAAGTCGCGACGCGCCGCCCCAATCGTACGTTCTAACATATGCGGCGAAAGCGGCTTCTTTAGTAGCGGAGATGATGATTCCCATGCCTGTTCATACTGGCCACTATCGATGGCCTCCAGCCACGCCAACGCCGCCGCCTCTGCATCACTAGTGTGTGCATAAGCTTGGGAGGGTAGCGTGAGAAACAAGGTAGCAAAAATAAAGATCAGCGTTTTAGGCATAGCAGGGTCTCTTGGCATTTAGCAACGACCAGAGAAATCTTCATGGCCTTAGTTATATATCGGTAAATGTCAGGATTTCTTTAGGGCCACAGAAGGTATTTGACTAACACCAATGCTACCTGCCGTACACGCTTCTAAAACCCTACCCGCTCGTTTACTATGCGCCACCCACCATTTTTCAATTGCCACTATTAGGCCACCATGTCCGCCAACGCCCTCTATACCGACCTTTCTGGCTACTATGATTTGATGTGCGTGGACATCGACTATCCCGCGCAAAGCAACGCCATTTATAGACTGCATCAGATATTCGGTAACGGCGGAACTACGCACCTGGATTTAGCCTGTGGCACCGGCCCACACGTGCGCCATTTCATAGATTTTGGCTATACCAGCAGCGGTCTTGATATCAATCAACCCATGCTAGATATCGCCGCCGCGCGTTGCCCAGAAGCTCAGTTCACGCGCCAAGACATGAGTCATTTTGAGGTTGGTGAACCCAGCGACTTAATCACCTGCTTTTTGTACTCCATCCACTACAACGATGGGATTGAAAAGCTCACAGCGTGTATATCCAGCGCGCATCGCGCGCTAGCATCCGGCGGTATTTTCTGTTTTAACGCGGTCGATAAAGACAAAATCAATAACGATTTATTTGTTAAGCACACCGCCAAACAAGCAAACGATTTATTTACCTTCCGCTCTGGATGGCACTACAGCGGTCAAGGCGAAAAACAGTCACTTAGGCTGAGCATTGAGAAAGCCAATGCAGACGCGAAGCAAGTGTGGAACGACGAACACCCCATGGTGGCGGTCAATTTTGCGGAGTTAACTGCCCTGCTAGCGCCTTACTTTGAAGTGCACGTGTTTGAGCACAACTACGAGACCATCAAGCCCTGGGATACGACCTCTGGAAACGCTATTTTTGTCTGCGTGAAGAAATAACCCCTACTTGCGCCTGGGATCTCCCTTTGCCGTGGTGTTAACTAGAAGACAATGCCTAGACATGGCCGAATCTGCCCCCTTTGTGACCGGACAACGCATCGTTGGCAGAATGTATAAAAGCTAATCTGTAATCTCACTTCCACACGATGAGATTAGCCATGATCCAGTCTAAAACGGCGCTGCTATTAATTGACGTTCAAGCCTCCTTCCCCGCTCGCGATTACTGGGTAGAATCGATGGCTCAGGCGTGGCGCCCGAAGCAACGTGCAGTGCTGAACGCCGCACAGGCAAACAATATTCCCGTAGTGCGCATTCTGCATGAAGAGCTTGGCAGCCAAGGAGCTTTCGACCCTGATAATGGCCTGATTCGTCCGCTTGATGGCTTTAACGATGAAGTGACGGTGACCTACAATAAACGTGTCCATAACGCCTTCACCGATACCTCGCTTGAAGGCTGGTTAAGGGAGCGCGGCATTGAGCGGCTGGCGATTAGCGGTATTCGCACCGAGCAATGTTGTGAAACCACCGCACGGGTGGCGTCAGATTTAGGCTTTAGCGTCGACTTTATCAGCGATGCTACCCTCACCTTCCCCATGACGCGCCACGGCGTCACCTGGTCAGCCGATGAGATTAAAGCCCGCACCGAACTGGTACTGGAAGGCCGCTTTGCACGTATTATCAGTACACATGACATGATCAACGAATGGCAAAATACGCGTGAGTGAAGAGCAACAAACTAGCCAGCTGCAATCTGCAAGAGCTAAAACCTTGCAGATTGCGGTGCTGATGATGCCCGGCCAGGTGCCGCTCGATTTGATTGGCCCACTTCAGGTTTTGCAGTGTGCTGACCGGCTCTCTATAGACGTTCAGGTGCGCTATATAGGCCCCAAAACGGCCATGCAGTGGTTAGGGCCGCTAACCCTTAGCGGCATTGACCCATTACCCGAACAGCTTGCTCCTCAAGATTTACTGCTGATTCCGGGGCAATACCGCAATAGCCTTGAGCCATTGGCGCAACAAGAGTGTGTCGGTTGGCTCAAGGCGAACGCCCGATATGCAGATACGCTAATGACCGTTTGCTCCGGCACGCTATTACTTGCGGATGCGGGGCTATTAGAGGGGCGACGCTGCACCACCCATCACGCTCTCATCGAACAGTTACGCCTTAAAGCCCCACAAGCTAAAGTACAGAGCGACTGTATCTTTATTGAGGATGGGCGCTACTTAACCAGCGCGGGGATCTCAACCGGTATTGATACCATGCTCTACTGGCTTACCCGCGCGTGTGGACACTCGCTGGCCCTGGCGGTTGCAAGGGAGATGGTGCTGTATCTGCGTCGCAGTGGTCAGGAACCTCAACTGGGCGCCTGGCTTGAGGGTCGCAATCATGTGGATGAGCGGCTGCATCGCGTTCAAGATGCCATATGCGCCGCGCCCTCGCAGACCTGGCGTATCGAAACATTGGCGGCTCAGGCAGCCATGAGCGAGCGGCATTTTCGGCGCCAATTCAAAAGTCTCACCGGCATGCTGGTGGGCGACTACATCACGGGATTACGCTTGCAGCGTGCCAAAGCGTTAATGACCGAAACGACCTGGACGCTAGCGCGCATAGCCGAAGCGTCCGGATTCGGAGATGAGCGCCAGCTCAGGCGCGTATGGGCACGCCAGGAAAAAGCACCGCCTAGCGTATGGCGGCGGGCCAGCTCCCAAAAACGGCCTGATTGAGTCAATAAGAGGCTATCATTAATAAAACTTCTCGCTGATTGACACCATGACCAACCTTATTCTGCCAGGCAACGCTAACGATCTAAACTTTCGGTATCGTCTGCCTGATAAGCGATTAACCCCCTGGGTTCAATGCTTTTGGTCAATGGGAGGCCCTGGTCACCTCACCGAGCCCAGAACCGAAAAATTCTACCCCGATGCCGGGGCTAGTCTTAGCATAAAGCTCGCCAGTTCCCACCCTGTCATCACGCTCTGTTTCAACAGGCGAACGTTGATAGAGACGCTCGATACGACCACCCCCTGTTTGGGCATTCGTTTTAGAGCTGCAGGTGCCCACAGCTTGCTGGGCTTACTACCCGAAGCATTCACAGATACATACCATCGCTTGGAAAACGAGCTTGAAGCACTAAGTTTGCAAAAATTAAAGTTGCAAGGATTAATGCCCGTGGTAGAGCGCCTTTACCAATCGGACTCACAGCAAGGCTTACGACTGCTGGAAACATGGCTGCTAGATCGACTAAAAAGCCAGCCACCTGCCAATAGCCGTATCACTTCGCTTGTTCAAGCCATTGGAGAGCTACAGCTTCCACCCCAGCAGTTAGGCGCCAAGCTAGGGTTTACGCGCCGCACCCTGGAGCGCAAATTAAAACGCGAGGTGGGCGTTACCCCAGGCCAATTAGTCGCCTATGCCCGACTCAACCGTGCCCGGCAAGGTCTGCTGGCAACCACACTGCCCCTAGCGGAAATAGCGCTGCAATGCGGCTACTATGACCAGGCTCACTTCACCCACGCCTTCCAATCACTTGCCTATGAAACGCCCGCCGCCTATCGCAAACGCAAACTGTCGCAAATTTACAAGGCGTAAAAAAACCTCGACGTTAAGCTGAGCCCTCAACTTACTCATCGAGGTCTCCTAAATGTCTACTCGTATGTCTCAACAGACGGTATATCGTCTTTGCCCAAGCCTAGCTAAGCACCTCACCGCATTAGGTAACATTACTTCAGACTCAACGGTTAATCGCTCGATAATCCACTTAGTAAAACTGCGTGTTTCGCAAATTAATCACTGCTGCTTTTGTCAGCACATGCATTCGCAAGAGGCCAGAGACGACGGCGAGCACCAGGTTCGCCTGGACGTATTGCCTGCATGGCGTGAAGCTCCCTGCTTCAGCACACAAGAGCGCGCCGCACTCGCCTGGGCAGAAGCGCTCACACTTGTCAGCCAGCAAGCTGTGAGTGACAACGACTATCAAAACGCCCTAGATGCGTTTGGCGAGCAGGGGCTGATTGACCTCACCGCCATTATTGTTCAAATCAACAGCTGGAATCGGATATCGGTGGGCTTTCAGTTTGCCCCCGACATCAGTATTTAAACCCGGTGAAGCACTTGAAAGTAATATTGCAGACAAGGAAATAAAATGAACAATGAGACGACGCAGCGTCAACAGCTACCCAATCTACTCGGTCTCTTATCAAGCTTATTTTTCTTCTTTGGCAGTCTTTTATTTCTTCCCGCAGGCGCGATCTATGCAACCGTAGGCGTATGGTGCTTTGTGCTGGGGTCACTGACCATGTTTATTATTTACGCAATGAGTTTGAGAAATGCTGGTAAGAAGTGCGGCTAATTGATTCAACATTGGACGTTGATATAGCCGCTGGGGTTTAGCTACCCAGCGGCTTACTGACTGTAATGCCTTTCAACATTGGCTGATATCTTCCCCCACGCGGAAGCTTTCACTCTAACTTGATGAAACGCAAAAGATTCTCGATTTAAAAATTCCTCATACACATCGAATCGATAGGGATTTGTAGTGCATTGAACAACCTCAAAACGAGGCAGCCTGGCTCAGCCAGGGTTAACCGCTTATGGTTGATGAGCTCTGTTTTAACGGCGTCCAGATCCTGTTCGGGGACGATAATAAATCCTTTCAGTATGACCTTTGGCATTGAATTTTCCTCGACGCATAATCCACTACCAGGGCCGATAATGTGGCTCCAACAACAGTCTATAGACGGGCTTGATGGCCTTGTCATCAGGTCTAATCTACTGCATGATTTTGAAATTGCCGTTTCACAAGGCTGAGTGAAAAATGAATACAGCGCAACTCGAAACTATCACGAGCGAAGCAATGACCCTATCGGAGAAGGAACGGGCTCAACTCGCTCATGATTTGGTTGCAAGCTTGGACGGTATGGCTGAAATCAGTGTATCGGAAGCCTGGGACGAGGAGATATGTCGCAGAATCAATAATCTGGAATCTGGCAAAACCGAATCGTTAGAAGTAAGCGAAGCCCTTAAACGTGCCCGAGCTCTGATAAGGAACTAATTTTGATGGGATAGGCCAAGCAAGAAAACTTGGCGCAAAGGGTTTGATCCTTCAACAATTTCCTTTTTCCCTTGTGACTGTGGTCAATAACCAAACAATTACCATTGTTGCTTTCGCCCATCATTCGAGAAAGCCAGGGTACTGGCATAATCGAGTCAGCTGACGGTCTCCAACTCTTGGGGCTACTCATCGTGCAATTGTCGCGTTCATGCCCTTAGTATGAAGTGCGTCCCACTGACTCTGATTTAACCGATACAACCTCACTGGGCGGCCATGGAAGTCATAGATGTCGAACGTAGAAAACCCTGCTTTTGCTGCAACCTTAAGTGACGCAATATTCTCAGGCTCAATAATCGCCACCACCGACGATAGTTGCTTTTGACTAAATGCATCATTGAGCACCGCTTGCACTGCTTCAGACGCCAGACCTTTACTCCAGTACTGTTTGGCTAGCCGATACCCTAAACCGTTCTCCTCAACGCCATTTACCTCTTCGGTACCGACACCGCAAAAGCCGACAAGCTTACCGGAAACCTTTTCTACCAATGCCAACGGCCCGATACTGTGAGAGGCATAGCTCTTCAAACACCATTCAATAAATCGCCGGGTCGCCGCTTCATCGCAAACGCCACGGATCGAGTATTTCATCACCTCAGGATCGCTGAGGATGGTGGTCAGCTCGGGAACATCATCTAGGGATAATGTCCGTATAAATAGCCTTTCCGTTTCGCAAGTTTGCACCACTTCCTCCTTGTTGATGATGCTCTCGGCAAGCGCTAGCCCCGAACACGATTGATTGTCGTGGGAAGTACCGTATTTACGACCAATTTTGGCCAGGTTTGCAGCCACCGTTTGCTATATATACGTGCCTCAAAATCTGCTCGCTTTGGCCTTTTGGGATTTAATGTGACGGTATAGTCAAACAGTGGCTTAACACCAAAGGGAGCCACAATAATGACTTCTCCATCATCAGCCAAAGAAGCACCTACGGCAGTCTCTACTTCAACCCAAAAACTCATAGCATCTTCAGTTGAGGTATATGGACGATCCATATTCCGCTCGTGCATTCTGGCCTGATTCTTTACCGACCACGGGAGCTTCAAAGCGGCCCTTAACTCGCCTTCAATTTCCCGATCACGAGAATCGCTGGTGTCGTGTAAATCGAAATAAATTAAATCAATGTCGTTTAGCGGTGTACTCGCTGAAAAATCATGTAGCTTGTCCCACACCAAATTTCTAACGAACCCAGCAGCGAGGCACCAACCCGGCAGTCTCTGAGCAGCCGCTATAGTAAGCGCCTCCATCCGCACCGGTTCATTCGTCACCCAATGTTTGATCACTGCTCCCTGATCCATCTAAATACCTAACTCATACGCTTATTTATAGCTACGAAGCCACGAAAAACCAATCAAACAAAATGCTAAGCCTTCCTTATCCCTTGTTATTGATCAGACTCATGGTTGATACCATCACTAACTGGCAAATCATCCAAGTCGAAGGGATTAATACCTTCCATACACCCGACATTAAATCCATACACAGTAGGGTTCGAGCGCGTTTGGTGGTGAGTGTAGATGCCGCAGTTTGAACAGAAGTAGTGCTTAGCGTCGCCTGAATTAAACTGGTATAGCTTTAAATGCTCAGCGCCGCGGAGAATACGAAGACCGTTCAATGGCACATAGGCCATGACAGCGCCTTTGCGCCTGCAAATAGAGCAGTTACACCGTTTCGGATCGACAAGCCCTTCAGGCAAATCAAGTTCGAGCTCTACTATGCCGCAGTGGCATGTCGCCCTGTGCTTAGGTTGAATTTTCACCCTGCCTACTTGCCTGATCACAAGCCTTTTCTCCTTTGCCGATCCTCGCTGGGCTTTTATCGGCCTCAGCGCTTTATAAAAGTAGCTAACAGACGTGGGTGCAGTTCAATGAAGAGGTTAAGCATAGCGATCGTGTGGCAAAGAAAACTCAACGATGGCCTCAATTTCCACAGCAAACCCCTTTGGCAGTGATCCAACGCCAATGGCAGAGCGTGCATGCTCACCGCGCTCACCAAGCACAGTAACAAACAGATCGGAACAACCGTTGATGACTTCAGTGTGGGAAGTAAAGCTGGGATCAGCATTGACCATACCAAACATCTTCACAACACGTTGAACCCGATCAAAGTCTCCCAGAGCTTCTTTGATGAGCGCGAGGAGATACAGACCAACCTCTTGAGCGTAGGCCCGAGCCTGCTCAACAGTCACTTCCTGCCCCACTTTTGGGACAGCCACTCCCTCTTCTCGCAACGGAGCGCCCTTACCTGACAGATAGAGCATATTGTTCGAAATAACATAGGAACGAAAGTTGCCCCTAGGCGTTGTAACGACGGGTAGTTCCAAGCCCAATGAGCGGATACACTCTTCTACGGTTGATTTCATTACAGGCTCCACATCTATGCTATTGAGGGTTAAAGATCTAGACGATACACATCCCACTTTTTGATCTCACTGAAGCCAAAGCTTTTTATAGGATCATACCCAAAATTAACCTCTTTAAGAACGCGCATCTCGACTCTACAGCAATTTTCAGATTGTGATATGCTCACAGCATGTTGCAGAAGTAATTTTTTATTTTCTTCAGTAGCAAAGCCATCGATCAAGTACAGATCTTCAATATAAAGAACACGTGAAGCGATATAACTCGCAAACTTAAAATTATATATATAAAAACCAATGGGTTGGTTGTCTTGATAAACCAAGAATCAAAAACAAGCAGGCGTAGTGGCCAAAAAAGCGTCAGCGTAACTTTGTCTATCAGCAGTAAACAAGTGGCTTTGATTTTCGGATTCGGCAAGCTTGGCATTTAAGCCATAAAGATCATCGATATTTTCTTTATCTATGCTAGCAATTTCCATAGATTTATTTCCTAACGATTGTATATCAATTTTAAAAATTTAAATGTCTAACACTCGCAGGATCGACGATTTAAGAATGAAGGTCAAAAGGAGAAATAGCCGTGCCTTGGTTGTAAATCATTTTCCATCCCCCTTCCTCTTTCCGCCATATTGACGTTCGCCGAGAATAGCTTGTCATTAAGCCATTTTGACGACTGATCACAACTCGATAAAAGAGCTGAATGAGATCAGAGCTCAATCTCCGGTGTTCAAAGTCCTGGGATACAGCCGACCACGAAGACTCGAGTGGCAAACTATCAAGAACACTATCTAACCCAAAAAAATCGCCTGACGCTCCGATCTCCAAAAATTCCGGAGACAGCAAAGAGCGCAGTATCTCCGGTGAGCTGCGCACACCAAAGCTGAGCAATGCCCTTTCTTTTTCTATCAGATCCGCTTCGATTCCCATAGCCGTTGCCTTAACATCTGGATTCATTGACCTTCGCGACTTCTTGCTTAAGTGGTTGCGCAAAAATAAACAAGCACCGGCAGCTTGTAACCCATTGAGTTGTAATGGTTGAAATGCGCGGTAACTTATATGGAGCCACTTAGCCCCTGTAGAATAAATGATTAGCTCCCCGTTTTTTTTCAAACAAATCAACATAAGAGGCTTCAAAGAGCTGAGATGACTCGCTGGAGGAAAGTATTCAATAAAGTGCCCAAGGGCCTTAACCCTATCGAGATGTATACGTATCCTGTCAACAAGGTACAGCGTGCGATGTTTCCGAACACGACCAACTACACCATAAGCCAGCGAAAGCATATCTCGCAACGTCTCCGGTTCACCGGTTTGCAACAAACGAACGTAAAACGATTCTTTCGGTCCAGCCTTTTCGGATCAACAAGGCCATCGGGAGATTGAGTTCAAGCTCAACCATGTCACATTGTCAGATGGCTCTGTGCTTAGGTTGCATCTTAACGCCATCCACTTGCCTGAGCACTGAGAACCCTCCCCTCTGACTCACTACTGTTTTTTTTTGCGAGGGCCTACACAGCGCATAAGCAGCCGTAGGCAAGCCTTTATCAAGCCCTGAACTTGTAATGGAAAACGTCCCTATACTCGCCGTTCATTTGTGGGGCCTGATAAAACTTATCGGTTCTTGTGGTGTATATAAAACCCGCTTTTTCTAAAGCCATTTGAGCAACCACGTTTTCAACGTCAGTAAAAGAGTTAACGCTTGTTGCCTGACCTGTTGCGAGTAAGTACTGTGCGGTAAGTAACAACGCCTCTGCTGCGTAACCGCGACCTCTATAGGGTCTACCGATACCAAAGTGAACAGCCATTGAGTCATTATCGTTCACAATAGTTACCAGCCCTATGGCACCTTCCCCCTCGCTAATGGCATCTACAACCCAAATGCACTTGCCTGTTAATGCCATGCTTTCAGGAATGGAAAGATTTTGGAGCATCGTTTCGGTTTGTTCGACTTCCGTGTGAGGGCGCCGCGCAAGGTACTTTGCTGAGCTTAAGTCGCCCGTATAGCTTTCAAAGATACGTGCGATATCTTCTGATCTGTAGTACCTCAATTCCAGCTGTTTGGAAACGGCAATCCGGTTTGGATGCCTATCGTTCGCAACGACTGCATAGCTTTTCTGCTTTTGGTCACAAAAGGCTGAATTGTTATCACTGTTTAGACATTGATTATGGATGGAGTGTCCCAAAGCTGCACCTCGATATAGAGCTCAAAATCAGTTTCCCAATAACGCTCGTAAGGGATCAAGTGATCATTGGCAGGAATACCGAAGCGTGTAACGAGCTTATTCACTTCGCTAAGCAGAAACACTTGATTGTAGTAAGGCTTGTCGTCTCGGGTTAACGCAATAAAGCTATCAGGGTAAGTCAAAGACGTTACTTCGGGATCAAGCTCCGAGAGAGGGATTCTAAGCTCACGTTGATCCGCGTTCAGGTTGTGAAACCAAGATGATTCTCCAAGCACCAGATAGAAGGGATGATCGCGGCGCGGCTTACCCCCACGCGCAATGAAGAGTTCGCGCAGCCGAGCCTCAACCTCACGCCGGACTCCTATATAGTTCCTACCGTAGCGCCGCCGGTACCCAGGATCACGCTGATGGCGAGTCAGGAGGTCAAGGAACACAGGGTTTTCCGAGCCCGCAGGAAGCTCTGAGAGACTCCGAAACGGGCCGGACTCTCGCAAATAGTAGTGAGTAGCGAAATCTGGGAGTCTAGTCACAGTTCATACCTACAGCCAAGCTAACAGGCATCAAATGCCCTGTTAAGCGCCTTACCAGAGCAACTCAGTGACTCTCCCTAGCCTGATTAATGAAATCTTCTAGAAGAGCCACCGCTCTCTCAACGTCCCGTTCATAAATAAACAGGTGATCGAATACGGCACCACACTGCGGGCCAGCTTTGATGCCTTGTTCATTTAGCGCTCGCAGAACAGGGCCAAGGAAACCAATCACATCGAAAGGAAGCTCCCCATCTGTTGATATAACTCGAAACGGGCCGAAACTACCTCTTATCGAGACCTGAGTTTTTAAGCCTTCGACAGCAGCCTCTTCGACAATCGCTGATATACCGGACTGATCGCGAATTAAGCAACTGTACCGAGCATCGCTGGCCACGAACACGTTAGCCACCTCTTGAGCAGATGTATCGCTAAGATCCAGCATCCAGTAGCGTTCAGGCCAGACTTTCAATGTCATATTCGCCCATACCGCCATTGGATCAATAGACATCACACTCTCCTGCTAAACGGCCAATAATGGCCTGATTCGACGGCTATTAAAACGTACCATCGAAACCAAAATTGGCCTCTACCTTATGACAAAAAATGCTGCAGCTGTTCGGTGAACTCAGGCTATGAACTCAGGACTCAGCGCTTGAAACGTCCTGGTTAGGCCGCAACTGAAGCTGGATGCCGAGCAAAAAATTGCGCAGCACCTGATCTTTGCACTCGCGATAATTTTTGTGGCTCGGCTTGCGGAAAAACGCGCTTAATTCATGGTTACTTAGATTGAAGCCGGCTAGTTCAAACGCAGCCAAAATATCTTCAGCCTTCAGATTCAGCGCAATGCGCAGCTTCTGAAACACCATATTGTTGTTCAGCTGCGATTCTGGCACGGGCTGTGGGCCTTCGCGCTTGCCGCGCTTAAAGCTAATAAAGCCGTTCAAAAACGCCGCCAATTCCTTGTTCTTCATCGTCACAAAGGCATCGTCTTCATCTTTTTTCAGCCAGGCAGTGACCTGCTCTTGAGCCACGCTGACCTCTGCCAAGGCGAAGATATCCACGATGGTGCTGTCTTTTAAATCAAAGGTGTAACGTATGCGGCGAAAAATATCGTTATTGGTCAAAATAGTGTCCCTAGTCTTAGGCAAACCCAGCACAATCAGGCGTTATGTACATCCGCGTCAATCGTGATTGGTCGTAAAATCAGTAACGTAACAAGCCTAGCCTGCCGTCAGCTTCTCAAGCAGCTCATTGATTTCTTCTTTCAGCTCGCCATCTTCAATTTTGTTGGCGGTGATTTGGGCATTTTTAAGATTGCTGATCGCCGCGTCAGTTTGGCCCAGTTCAACTTGCAATTTTGCCATGGAGAACGCGATGGATGACATATGGTCTGTCGAATTAATCGCGACAGCTTTTTCAAAGGCTTTCTCGTAGACAGCCAGCGCCTCATCGAGCTCTTCAGTAAAATCTGCCAGCGTTTCCCACTGTTCGGGGTGATCTTTATCGGTGTTTTCGTTCTCAGTGCAGACCGTTTCCAACTGCGCATAGAGCGCATCAAAAGCGTCTCTATCCTCTTTATCAGCAGCCTTCATGAGTTTTTCAGCGAGGTCGTAAACTGCCTTGTATATTTTGGTATTAATCATTACTAAAAACCTTTTATCTACTGAAAAAACAATAAAAAATAATTAACAAGTCAGAGCATTTACTCATTTAACGACTGATTTTTATAATCTAGATGATCAGGCCGTTAACCGTACCCATAGGCGGGCAATTGCAACACACCTTAACTCGTTCCAGGTTCACCTGATGCGACTTCCACCCGAACCGCGCCATTATAGCCCAAGATCACACTTTTTCGGGCGGCCGTTTTGTCGCTTTCTTCACCGGAGTCCAAAGTGAAGTGTTTATGATGGCGATAATGCAGCCTAGCCCAACAGAGGCCCGGCTAGGCGCTGTTTCTGTGCCTGGATAGCATCTGTCAAAAAGTCTTTTAAAGCGTGAATTTTAACAACGCCTCTCAGGTCTGGGTGCATCAGAAACCACAGCCCGTATTCCAGCTCGGGGATAGGGTCGCTAAGCTGGATAATGTCCGGATCCTCGTCCGCCAAGTAACATGGCAGAACGGCCAACCCCATGCGCGCATGTATCGCGCTGAGTATGCTGACCAAGGTATCCACACGGTAAACACAGGCCGCCTTCAGCGCATTTTTATCCATCCACTGGTCTAGCGCTGAATCCTGCAATCGTGGCCCAGCTCCAATCCATGGTTGGCTGGCAAGAGTCTCAATAGAGGCCCCCGGGGTTAGACCGAGGCTGCGATGCCCGTAAACAGCCTGGCCAATTGTGGTCAGTCGTCGACCAATCAAGTTTTCAGGCGGCAGGTTGGAGGGACGAATCGCGACGTCCGCCTCCCGGCGAGTTAGGTTGAACAACTGGTTCGAGATAGCCACGTCCAGCATGATGGCCGGATATTGATAACGGAATTGCGTGAATAAAGGTGCCAACAACCCCATCAGCAAGGAGTCCGTTGTGGTGGTATAGATTTCGCCACTCGGCTCTAGGTCACGACCGGCGACTTTACGCTCCGCCGCCAGGGCTGCTTCATCCATGATCCTAGCCGTATCGGCGAGTTCTTCCCCTGCCAGCGTTGGCTGATAACCGGTACGACTCCTTTCAAAGAGAGTAACGCCTAGACGCTGCTCCACCTCGCCCAGCCGCCGAAAAACAGTGGCATGACTCACCCCCAAGGCGCGCGAGGCTCCAGAAAGAGAACCTTCAGTCGCGATGGCAAGAATGACCTCAAAATCATTCCACGCCAGGTAACTGCGTGTTTTTTGTGTAGAGATAGAGGACTGCCCGCTCTTTTTGGCTGTTCTTTTTTGCAAAGTCTGCACTCACATTTATGGAATAGCTTGCGTAATAGAACAACACTAACATCTCCCTGACACAACAAGATAACCCAAGCGTCCTGATCCCCAGGGCGACGTTATGGAGATCAGGGGCATGATAGCTTCAAAACAGAAAGCGTATTTTAATGACGGCGATCCGCTAGCTCGTTGCGATGAAGAAGTGGCGGAAAAAGAAAGTGTCGATGACAAGTCAGCCATCCCGCTTAGCTACCAAGATAGGCTGGGAGGTATTGATATTGAGAAAGTGCGGCGGGAACAGCGTCAGGCTAAACAACAGTTTATCCGGGCGATCGTAAGATACCTGTTGCGCCAGCGCTGAGAAGTAGCAGTTTCTGCGTAGCCGCTATGGCTAGCGCCCCATTCGCTCGGACTCATTCCTTGCCCAACTTTTGATCACTGCTTCATCATCCATTTCGAGACCTAACTCTCGGCCCTTCTGCTACTGGTCAGCTTCATTGTTGATGCCCTCACTGACGGGGCTCTTTTTAAAGGCTTGTATCTACTTCTTTCAACCCTAAAAGCACTGCCGCTCCAATCAAAAAGGAACCTGATATTTTACCTAAGTGCTGGCGTGCCGATGACTTTAACTTCGCGCTAATCCACGCGGCTGACTTGCCGTAGGAAAACAGGAACATTGCATCCATAATCAGATACGTAGCGCTCAATATCGCAAACTGACTCAACAGCGGCTCTGTTGGATTAATAAATTGGGGGAAAAGAGCAGCGAAAAAGATAACCGCTTTAGGATTAGCAGCTGAAGTGACAAAGCCTTGCCAATACAAGCTACGGCTCGACCTTACCTGGCTGGCCAGATTGGCACTGTTGGCTTTTTTGGAGAAAATCAACCGCAAGCCTAAGTACGATAAATATGCCACCCCTGCCCATTTCACAACGACAAAAAAATCGCTTGATTGCTGCACAATGCTAACCAAACCTATCGATGCGACTATCATCTGCAAAAAATTAGCAGACAGATCGCCAGCGGCTGTAAATAGCGATTTTTGGAAACCACTGGCAATGCTGTTAGAGAGCATCAAAAGCTGGCTGGGCCCTGGAGTGCTCATCAAGATAAATACCGTGCTCACATACAAGAACCAAATTTCCATTCCCATAAACCCTCACTTTTATTTGCCGCTTGCCTGCAAGTTACAAGCGCAACTAGTCGGCACTTGGTGAAACATCATTGCCGAGTCGCTTGCCCATAATATACAAGCTAATCTCGTTTCCACTGCAATGCGTCGTGAAGTGATTCCAAGCTATCAGGGCCACCTGCCAGCCGAACACAGCTGTCTAAATCTTGCGCCCATGTGGCCGCTGAAGACAGATGGAGATGCACAGCCACTTGAGCTGCCGTCGTTTCATCAAGCAAACCAGCTGGAACCCATATCAAATCAGTGTCTCTTAACTTATTAGGTACTGGGCTACCGCAGACCGAACAGAAGTCACTGCGGTAGCCAGTTGGCTTTTGAAAAGAGCGTATGCTCGACAGACCGGACAACCAATGAAAGTGTTTTCCATCCACAAACGTGGCAGCGTTAGCGTTAGACCCAGTCGCTTTGCGACATAAGGAACAGTGGCATTGGTAGAGGTTTGGTAGCTCACCCTTAACTTCAAACACCACCTCTCCGCAGAGACATTCACCTTTCATCAATCGTTCCTTCAGTACGTCGTGCAGAATGGCCCAAAATAATCGCTCTACCGCTATTAACAGTAATGCTCCATGATGAACTCAGGTTCACCCGTTTGTTCATCAACCTGCTCGCCTAATGAAATGAAGCCATGCTGCTTATAAAAATTGATACTGGGGGTATTTTGGCTATAGACACTTAGCTGTAAGCACGACCTTCTGCTCTTGGCATCATCCATCAGCGCTGAACCTATCCCTTTACCCTGCAAGCTTGGCGACACAAAAATGGCAGCCAACGTACTTCCATAGAGGCAATAAAACCCGACTATCTGCCCATCAAGTTCAAATACAAAGGTCTCCGATGCAGGGATATATTCATTACGCATATCGCTAACTTTTGACTTCCAAAATGCTGGCCCAACAAAGTCGTGAGCTTTAATCGATGCGGAAAGCCAGATATCCAAAATTTGTTCAATATCTGCCTTCCGGTATTCACGTATCATCTAGAGGTTCCTAATGATGGTCAAATGCGCCAAAGGCGTAACTAAAAGCTGCCTAGTCCTGGGATAGGTTCACATCTGTTCCAGGGCTAGGCAGCTTTATAAAATAAGGCAGAAATGCTTTGCCTTCCTTGGGGTAGATACTTTGCTTGCATTGGAATTGGCAAGTTTTCTTCAGGTTATAAAAGCTTTTTGCTCCCAATCCTTACCGAAAGCGCTAGAATTTTAACAGATTATGCGCAGAATATTTGATGGTGCTTAAAATCGAAACCTAACACAGGTCAGCCCCCTGAGTGGTGCTGACATCCTGATCATTGGGCATCACGATTTAAATTGCGTTCGGCAGGAATATCACTCAGATACTCGACAAACTCCACCTCAAACCCGGCCGGATCGACAAAGTAGACATTTTTGCGAAATGGCTCTGTTGCGCCAGGTTTGGCAATGGCAAAACCGGCGTTATTTAACCTGGCCACTACGGCATCAAGGTTATCGGTCACGTAAGCAAAATGGGCCAGCCCAACGCTGTGGCCTTTCAGATCACGGTTTTCCCCTTCGCCATGATCGCTTAACGCCAAGTAGTGATCATCGTCGCCAAAGTGAATCCATTTGCGTGGCTTGCCATACCATTCGCCATGGCCCTCATCGCGGATCCGCCAGTGCGGGAAGACTGCGCGGTAAAAATCCAGCATGGTATCCATATCAGCAACCACCAGATTAACGTGTTCCAAGTACATAAGTGTCTCCTTGCGTTAAGTGAAATGGCAGGATAAAACCTCAACTCAACTTGAGGTAAAGTGTTTTTTGCGAAAGAATGACAAAAAAGATTCAGGGGAAAGTAATGGCAGAAACGATTTGGAGTGTCGGCAAGGTTGCCAAGCGCTGCGGTATAAACGTCAGCACCCTGCATTTTTACGAGCAGCAAGGCCTGATCCAAAGCTCGCGCAATGCAGGCAATCAGCGCCGCTATAAACCTGAAGTGTTACGGCGGATTTCGGTGATTAAAGCCGCGCAGAAAGTCGGCGTCAGCCTGGAAGAGATTAAACTGGCCTTTGAATCACTGCCCAATAACCGCACGCCAACGGTTGAAGATTGGCAGCAGCTTTCAAAAAACTGGCAGCAGATGCTAGATGGACGTATTGCTTACCTGCAAAAGCTGCGCAATAACCTAGCAGGCTGTATCGGCTGTGGCTGCCTAAGCATGACCAGTTGCCCGCTCTATAATCCGGATGACAAACTGGCCGAATCAGGTAGCGGCGCGGTGCTTCTGGATCAGGCAGAACAGAAGGCGAAAGCCCAGAAAACCCAACAAGCACCAAACGCCAGTTCATAGCACTGAATAGCAAACCTGAATAATAGCCACTAAGCCTTAATCTACACGTATGAACCACTTGGGCTTGATGCGCCCGAAGTCTCGACGGGTGTTTGTTTTCAAGGCTTTTTTGGAATCGAGTACCACCGTATCCCGTTCATTTCTAACAAATACCACCCAATGCCAGAAAGGCCTCCCCTGCTCCATACGCCATTTGATCGCTAACAACGCCTTATCTGGCAGACTATCCCAAGTATCGAATGGTGTTTCGGTGGGTGCAGCCGTGATACCCAAAGCACGTAAAAGTTTACGAACGTACTCGGTGTCTGACCAAAGCGCGGTGTCTTCAGCATAGATACCCAAGGCGTTTGCTGTCTCTTTTGTCTGCGCGTAGGTGCTGCCCGCAAGTACCGCGCATGCCGCGATACCACAACCTGATGTTTCTTCTTGAATGACGGGGTTCATTTGGTTACCAATGCTGCGTTTGACCACTACTTAACTGCCTTCATCCGCTTTCGCCCAGCTGCCTTGGTAGCCGATATATCCAGCTGCTTGGGCTCGCTTAATTCATCCTCAATGAGAGCTTTCCTCAGCGTGGTAAGACGCTCTTGGGCCTGCTGGTCGCGACGGATAAGATAGCGGATATACTCACCATCATTGCCGAATCGCCCGCTTTCAACCTGACCTCTTACCCAGCTGTCTTGTTGCTCGGTCAAGGTGATCGTTTTCAGATGCATGCTCATAGCGAGGCTCCAAACCCAGCGGCAGTATGTTGATATCATACTGTATGTTTTGCTGAATCAATCCCCTATTTTTATCGCACGGCAACTCGCTATAAAGCTTGAAACAAGGAGTTAGGCGTCGCTTCGCTCAAGTATGATCTCCCACAGCGCTTTCGGTTTGACATACTTGCTAGTGACATAGTGCTCCATTGAAAGCTTGTTCCAGCCTTCGCCGAACAGTAATTCAACTGAGACTTTATCGAAGAAGCGCTTAGGACTGCCCTCCACAAGAAATAAGTTCGGTTCGAGCTCTGCATGACCACTAGCCCCAAAATTATGATCCTGTGTGGAGTTGAGACGGCAAAGCAGAATGCCCCCGGGTCGTAATGCGGAATGAATCCGCTGAACAATGGCTTGAGTTTCATCCCAAGCGAAATAGTGTAGCGATAGGCTTGCCACAATGGCGCCGACCTCACGAACCTGCTCAGGGAATGGTTCACGAATATCTCGGCACTTAACCGTAGCAGACGGAACTCTGACGCTGGTGACACCCACTGCCGTACGAGACAGATCAAAAGCGAAGACGCTAAGTCCGGCGCTAGCCAGTATGGCCGTGTCATCTCCATGCCCGCATCCGATTTCCAGGACAACATCTTTGCCAGCGCGTTCGCGCAATAGCGGCAACCAGCGTTCGAGCCAAGGGTCGGTGATCATTTGAGACTCCTAACGTCATCATTATGAGGTTGTCGCGCCCATTTCCTCATATATGAAGGGGGAGCCGATCACTCGCCAGTCTGCCATATAGCGCGGAATCCGAGACAACCCCGTTGATTTCCCACCGCTGCTTTAACAGACCCTCTTTAGAAAAACCAAGCTTTTCTAATGCTTTCGCTGAGGGGTAATTATCGGAATCGATCTCAGCCTCAATTCGACGCAGCCCCAATGACTTAAACCCATACTGAATTAATGCTTCCCCGGCCTCACCAATATAGCCCATCCCCCAACAGGATCGGCTTAAACCAAAACCGATCTCCGCACGTTTGGATCCTTTGTCATAACTGAACAGCATACATTTTCCAGCCAACTCACCTGTAGACTTGGCATATATGCCGAGCACAAGTGATTCCTGACGTAGCATCGAATCGTTGCTGTCCTTTATAAAGCTGTAAGCATCCTTGACGCCCGCCCAAGGTGCTGTATTCCAATATTTCATGACCTCAGGGTCAGAGAATATTGCTAGTAAACTCACCGCATCATCGGTTTCTAAAGGCCTTAGTGTTAATCGCTCGGTTTCAATAACCGGGAAAAAGAGCTCTTCTGACATTTCATCCTCCATGTTAAGCACATAGTTGCGCTAGAACCGGCAGCGTTACCGATTCTAGCGCAGCCACATCCTCCAGCTCTAAAGGCAAGTAATTAATTGATAGATTAGTTGGCAAAGTCATTAGGCGTTGACTCCGACTCACTACCATAAGCTTTTCTATAAAACCAACCACTCAGTAGCAGAGCCAGTATATTTACGCCTACGAAAGGCGGAAAATAAGAATTCAAAAATGAGTATTGAAATGAGCTGCCCAGTACAAAATTAAAGCTATAGTCCCATGTATCAAGGCCTATCCAGACGGTAAAGAAAGCACCTGAAGCAAAAAAATAGCCTAAGAGAGGCGAGCTGAAGAGAGGCACTTGAACCAGCCAAAACCTAAAATTCGAGCGGGCAGCTTTAGCATGATTTTCAATCAACTGAATACCACACCACACTCCCCAAGCATAGAGTAGTAAAAAACCTATACAGAAAAGCCAGTCAAAGAAATGTCCCGCATTCATGAAAGATGGTAAGACAGATGCGACCCCCGCTCCTCCCCCACCAATGGTGATAGCTCCTAATAAGCGTCGCAGCCAAATTTTCATCTCAGTCCCTTTTAATTAATTTGAGCAGCCATATTTTATTTATGATGTTTTAATGGGTCACGCAAAAAGGAAAAATTACGTGAATGAGACTGCCTTATCCCTTATTAACAAGCTAAAGACCCAGAATTACCTGTGAAAATATCAGGCGATTTATAATATTTATCACCCCATTCGACCCCAATTTGCTGTTTGCTGCCGCCGTTGCCAGAAAGTTGAATGACTGAAACGCCTTGGCCCCTGATAGCTTGCCTTGAGGTGCCAGAGATAACGCTGACTGACCGCTTGCATCTCCTGCTGATAGGCACCCAGTGATTGGTGCAAGCCAGATTCGATGGCCTTGGCCGCACTGGCTGCAGAAGCCAGGGAATGAAACAGCCCTTGGGAAGCCAGTGGGTCAAAGGCTAGCAGTGCATCCCCGATGGCCAGAAACCCCGGCCCTGCCTTCGGTAGCTGCTCTACTTCCAACAGGGAAGAGCCCGCTGGTCGGCCACGTACACGGGCAGGTGCCAGCCCCGCCAGTACCTCTGCCAACAAGGCATGTTCCCTGGCTCGGGCCAGAAAGGCGTCAGGGCGGCGCAACAGTCGACGGCACAGCGGATCATCAACATCCATATGGTAGGCCAACACCCGCTGCCCGTAAGGCAGGTTCACCGTATACCACCAGCCATGGGAATCCGCCTGAATGCGCATAGTAGCGTCCTGGCTCTCGGCCGCCTGATCCAGAAAACAGTAGAGACACAGCAGAGGATCATCAGCGTAGCGCCGCAATCCCAATCGGCGCCCCAAGTGCCCACTACGCCCCGTGGCATCTACCAACACCGGCGCACTGAACGACCCAAGTGTGGTATCCAACTGCCACTGGGCCTGACAGTGGCGGATATCCATTTGCTTGCAGCCCTCCTCCAGCGTCACCCCGACATCCAGGGCTCGCCGACGCAGCATCTGCTCGAATTTCCGCCGATCCAGATACCAACCGGGGCCAGCCGGATCCTGGATGGCATCCCGCCAGACCGGCCTGTCCTCGTCCCACACCGATACTGCAGCGCCCCGTTCCCGGTGCCCAGATTCTCGAAAAGCCGCCAGCAATTGAAGACGCTGCAGCAGCACGGCGGCCGCTCCCGGCAGGGACTCCCCGATGGGAGGTGAGCTGGCTGGGAGAGCACGACGTTCCAATACCAGCACTCGCTGCTCCGGCCGCAGCAAAGTGCCTAGCGCCAGTCCCGCGGGCCCGGCTCCAACAATCACCACGTCGAAGGGACGATAGTTGGCCATTAGCGGCCGCGTCGTTGGGCGATCAACAGCTTACGCATGCCCTTGTCGATGTTGTGCCGCTCCTCGGGCGTCAAGTCACGGCCGCCTCTATCTTCGACCTGCATCTGAGGTGGGAAGTCGGAATCCCCACTGAGCCCTGGCTGCACCTCCACAATCCCCATCTGATCAAAATCAGTCACCATTCTCGCCAACTGTTTATTGTGGTCAGCGCCCAGGGTGCGATCCCAGTCGGAACGCTGATGGTAAGCAGCCAAACGCTCTTCCCTCGACAACGAGTCGTTCATCACCTTGTCATAGTTCTCCTTAATCAGCACCTGATTAGGTACCCGGGCAGGCCAGAATGTGGGCAGATAAGGATCGTATTCAGTGTCGTAGCCGGAGCGGCAACTGGCGGTATCAGTTTGCCAGGGGATGGCCATCCAACGGGTAACGGAGCCAGGAAATTGGCCGTAAAGGGGGCCGTTATAGGACTTCACCATGGCCGGCGTCAGGGTCGTGCCATAGTCCGGCTCCGGATCTTCGGGACTACGGTGGCGCCAGCGGTAGGGTTCCATATACATGGTGCTGTGGCGTACCGGCCAGGTCATCTCACACCCTGGATGGAAAGCATCGGCGATGCAGAACTCCATCGCTGCCCTGTCCAGCATGGCGGGCTGCTGCTCCAACGGTACCTTGTCGATGCTCTCAGGTGATTGCCGATGCGGATCGTAGTCCGCCTCGAAATCCCCTTCCGCCCACTTGTCCAGCAGAGCCAGTTGGGTAGTGGTCAGAGCGTTCATGGCGTCGGGCACACTGGGCATGGGAACATCCATGGCATCGCCATAGACCCAGGGCCAGGGCTTCATAGAGATATCGCCAACCTGAGGATTGCGGAAACTATTAAACACGGTGCGCCTGAGTTCGGCGTAGGTTTCACCCGGCTCGGCCAGTTGCGACAGGTAGCGGGGCTCCAGGAAGTGCTGGGGCATACCATAGCCGAAGCCAGCGGCAAAACCCGCATTCATCCATTGTAGATCGCACATGGCTTTGAGGATGGGCAGTATGTCGTCGCTGAAAGAGGGCCTGGTGGGTGCCGGTAACTGGCCAGCCTGGATAGCCACATCCGTCATCAGCGCGTACATAGTACGCACCGCCTTCTGCTGGGGGCCGTAATTGGGCGGCGCCACCACCACCCAGGCTGGCGTCACGGCAACCGGACGGCCATCCACCAATACGGTGGCCGTCACGGGGCCGTCACTGGTGTCATCATACCAGCCGTCATTATTGGCGAAGGTGGTGGGAGGCTTTTCCTGATAGGAGGCGGAGTGCCCATGGCCGCCGAAGACCTGCAGGCGACCGACGTCGTCGGTGCGTATCTCCCCCAGAGGCACCTCTATTCCCATGAACTTGCCGCCCTGAAACTGAGCCTCGCCGGAGCAGGTACTGATGCTGCGAGCGCCTGGGATGATGGACAGACTGTGCCTATCCCGTAGAGCCACCTCGGCGTTACGACGCGTGGAAGGTGCTGCCTTCTCCGCTTCGGGGATATCCAGCGCGAGCTCGAAGTTGTACCAAGCTGCTTTATGGTTAGCTACCTCCACTGTCCAGGTAATCTCGGTGGCGGAATCCATGGTCAGCTCCCGCACGACCCTACCGTTGCCGTCGTAAGCGTAGATTCGGAATTCAGCCACCTCGCGCTTCAAGGCACCGGTGGCGTCCCGATAGGCGCCCGACTCCCTAGGCAGGGGTTCTGTGACCTGGGGGCCGATGTAGAAACCGTCAGTTTGCTTGGAATTGCCAACCCTGGCGATGCCAATGGCCGGGTGGATTTTGGCGTAGGCGATCTCAGTCATCTGTCACTCCCTTTTTGTATGGAACGACACCAAGAAGCTAGTCGCTTTGGCGCCGCTTAGGCTCATGAATCTCAGAACTGAAACTGAAGAAATAGTACGACTGGCGAAGCGGTACATTGCTGCCTACCAAGATAGAACAAGACAGCCACTTATTCACCGCAAAAGGTAAAATTTAATTTGGGCCTCATCTATTCAAACTGAACTGCTACCTTTTACAAAATAACCAGCCTCCCCCGCTTAAGCGTTTATCAAACCCCGCCCAAACCATTAACCGCTACGATTTCGAAATCAGCCGGTGCACACTCATAATTGATTTCTAGACTCATAAAGGCAGCTAACCAACCTGAATTGATAGGTTTGGCTTAGCTAGCGTTGCTTTGCAGAAACTTCGTGTTTTAGAGCGAGCTTAGGCGTGGCGTGACTTAGCATGCATCTAGGGCTCAATACGAATTGGTGTTCCGTTTGGCACCGCGTGCCAAATTTCTTCCATCTCGACATTTGTCACGGCTATGCAACCATCAGTCCAATCCCACCGTTGGAGTAGACGACCCAACCAGCCAAATCCGTTTCTCTGGCCGTGGATCATGATCATCCCCCCAGCCGAAACACCACGCGCCTCCGCCTGAGCTTGATCCTCCTCGTTTGGGTATGAAACGTGGAGAGACAGATGCGCCATGCTGTTAGGGTTTCTCCAATCGAGTACATAGTCGCCTTCCGGTGTCCGTTGATCACCTTCCTCCTTTTTATGCCCGACCGGATTACCCCCGAGTGCAATCCCGTATTCACGGTAGGGCTCACCATCCCTTAATAGATAAAGTTTCCGCTCTTCTTTGATAACCAGCACTGCCTCTGCCTGCGGAAGTTCTTCAGCAAGCAACGCTGGCAAGCGGGAATCTGCAAAGTAGGCACCTGCCCCAAGAACCAGAACAATTAATAAAATTGCTATCAGTCTGTGTCGCACTTTAATCGCCTTTAGCATTACGCCGTGCGCCTTCGCACGAATTTGTGCGCACCGCCGGGGCCATAGGCCCCAAATGACGCACCTAATTAGACTCGTACTAATGATGCAAAAATACAGTGCATTGTTAGTGGCTAGATTGTCTTGTAACCACTGAACCGCTTCGCTCGAAATAGTGGTACGGCAAAGTTGTAGGTTCTTTTGATCCGAAAGTTCTTCAAGGCTTAGTATACCTTGCCCTTGAGTTATTAGGGCGCGGAAGTGCGCCTATGAAGCAACGAAACAGTGAACAACATTACAGCGGTGGATACGCCAACGATGATGAATGCCATGGGTAAAAAAAGCAGGTTGTCAGTCGCGCCCAGCCATCGCGGCATAGAGATTGGCAAAATCAACCCAAAGACCCCGAGTACCGGACTAATGATGATGACGCCGAAGATTCCAATCAGAGCCAAAGCCGGTTTGTTTCTAAGTGGTGTCCATTTACAGTACAACAAAATGTGAATACTTGACGCAATAATCAATGGCGGAGCGAACCACCATGCCAGCAATATGAAAAACTCAACTAATGTCATGTATTCGCTCATAGCCCTAACGAGTTACTCATCGGAAAATTGAGAGAGCGCAGCACGTAGTTATTCCACATTCAGCAACGGGTATTGATCTGGTGTACGAAGCCAGCCTCATCTCTGATTCCAACCCGGTTGCCATCAGGGTCGCTGATATTGATGGTTCTGCCCCACGTGTTTTCGGTAATGGCAGCTTGAATGCCCCAGGACCTGATTTCCATCAGCGCTTCCTCCATGTCGTCCACGTTGAATCGCAATTTAAAGCTACCCTCTTCTGGCGATTTGACGCCGTTCTTTGCTTTGCCGCCCTGCTCGACCATTAAATATCCATGACCGAACTCAAGACAAGTCAGCTTAAAGCCGTCGTCCTCTCTCTCGAACAATTGACGCAAACCTAATAGATCTCGGTAGAAAGCTACGCACTCCGCGTAGTTCTCAGTGTTCAGGATTACCCCGTAGCGGGCTACATTCGAGTTCATAAACTCTCCTATTACTTAACGCCGCTCAGCAAACGCGGTTACGAAACGGCAGTTCTCATCTCTCCTCACCCTGCCGTTTCTGCGCTTCTGGTTGTTGTGCTTCTACCTGCACCGCATGCTACTGAGCATCGCGGTTTAAATTCCGCTCGGCCGGGATGTCACTCAGGTACTCGACAAACTCCACTTCAAACCCGGCCGGATCGACAAAATAGACATTTTTGCGAAATGGCTCTTTAGCGCCAGGTTTGGCAATGGCAAAACCGGCGTTATTTAACCTGGCCACAACGGCATCAAGGTTATCGGTCACGTAAGCAAAATGGGCCAGTCCAACGGTGTAGCCTTTCAGATCACGGTTTACCCCTTCGCCATGATCGCTTAACGCCAGGTAGTGGCCATCGTCACCAAAGTGAATCCATTTGCGTGGCTTGCCATACCACTCGCCATGGCCTTCATCGCGCACCCGCCAATGCGGGAACACGGCGCGGTAAAAATCCAGCATGGCATCCATATCAGCAACCACCAGATTAACGTGTTCTAAGTACATTAGTGTCTCCTTGCGTTAGGTGAAATGGCAGGATAAAACCTCAACTTAACTTTAGGTAAAGTAGTTTTTGCGAAAAAATGGCAACAGATACTAGATAGGTGTATTGCTTACCTACAAAAGCTGCGCAATAAGCTGGCTGGCTGCATAGGCTGTGGTTGCCTGAGCATGACCAGCTGCCCGCTCTACAACCCCGATGACAAGCTGGCTGAATTAGGTAGCGGTGCGGTGCTTCTGGATCAGGCTGAGCAGCAGGCCAGGGTGAATCGCTAGACAGGTTAACGTGCAGAAACTGGCCTTATGCGGGTTAATGTTGGAATTGTGAAGCCAAGTAAGAGCTTCAAACGCCTCAATCGGTTTCAGCGGTCGGCTGCTTTTACTTTATACTGCCCCATCTTTTATTTTCGACACACCTTACGACGATCTGTCAGGGCGCCTTATGCCATTTGCAAAACTAGGATTATCCACTCCTCTTGTTCAAGCGATTACCGAACTAGGTTACAAAACGCCAACGCCCATCCAGGAACAAGCGATTCCTGCCATTCTTTCGGGTAACGACTTAATCGCCACTGCACAAACAGGCACAGGCAAAACCGCTGCCTTTGTGCTGCCTCTGCTGGAACGGTTCAGCAACGCGGGAACGTTACGCGGCAAACGCATCCGTGCGCTGATTCTCGTGCCGACCCGTGAGTTAGCGGTTCAGGTCGAAGCCAATGTGGCTCAATACGCTAAACGCACGCACCTAACCTCTATGGCGATGTATGGCGGTGTGGATACCGAAGCTCAAAAAGAGCGCCTGATCAAAGGGGTCGATATTCTGGTCGCCACGCCGGGCAGGTTGCTTGATTTGGCGCATCAGCGTGCGCTGCACTTTGATGAACTTAAAGTCTTGGTATTGGACGAAGCCGACAGAATGGTCGACATGGGGTTTGTCGACGATATCCATAAAATCATAGATCGCCTCCCTGAAGACCGTCAAAACCTGCTGTTTTCGGCCACCATGACCGATGACGTTCGGGCGCTGGCCTACGATTTTTCAGATAGCAAGATGACCGATCTGGCGGCTGAAATATCCATTTCGCCCAACATTCGCGCCGCCGCTAATATCAAACAGTGGCTGATCACCGTCGACAAGGACACTAAATCCGCTTTGCTGAGTCACTTGATTAACGAGCAACAGTGGGATCAGGCACTTATTTTTACCGAGAAAAAACACAATGCAGCCAAGCTTGTTGCTCAACTGGAAAAACGCGGCATCAAAGCGGACTCCATTCATGGCGATAGAAGCCAAGCGATGCGCGAAAAGATTCTGGCTCAGTTCAAATCTGGCGAATTAAAGTACTTGGTCGCTACGGGGGTTGCCGCGCGTGGTTTGGATATTGGTGAACTGAGCCGTGTGGTGAATTACGATTTACCTTTTAAGCCCGAAGAGTACGTCCACCGCATTGGCCGAACCGGTCGCGCGGGTGCCTCAGGTGAAGCCATTTCTTTTGTCGACATGAGTGACTTTAAAAATCTTTGTGCCATTGAAAGACGATTAAAAAGCACTATTGAGCGCAAAGAGATTGCAGGCTTTCCGGTTCGAAAAGCAGTACCCGAGTCGAACTTGAATTTTAATAAACAAAGTAATCGTTAATACTTACCAAAGAAGCTCACCTCCCTGGATTCTTAAAAAAAACCAAAGGTGAGCTTCTTTATCATAGACATTTCAAGAGGCGGGTAAAAATGCCTCTAATAGCTCGGCATTCGTAGGATATTTATCCAATAACTCAAGCAGCTTCTGCGCGCCTTCTACGGGCTTAAGCGTTGTCAAACCTCTACGCAATGTCCTTACTTTTTCAATATCTTTTGCATCAATCAAAAGCTCTTCTCGACGGGTACTGCTTTTGGCAATATCTATCGCCGGGAAAATCCGTTGATTGGCCACATCACGTGATAACACCAGCTCCATATTGCCCGTACCCTTGAACTCCTCGAAAATCACCTGATCCATTCGGCTTCCCGTATCCACCAGTACGGTGGCCAGAATGGTGAGCGACCCGCCGTTTTCGATCTTTCTCGCCGCGCCAAACAGTTTTCGGGGTATTTCCATCGCGCGGGAATCCAGCCCACCCGACATAGTGCGACCATTGCCTCGCTGCTCGGCATTATGAACGCGCGAGAGTCTGGTAAGCGAGTCGATCACAATCATCACATTGTGCCCCTCGCCTGCTTGCTTACGCGCCGTCTCAAGCAGCTTGTCTGCCATATTGACATGGTGTGTGTAGCTTTCGTCTGAAGACGATGCATGCACTTCTGCCGACACACTGCGCTTAAAATCGGTCACTTCTTCCGGGCGCTCATCAATCAGCAAGGCATACAGCTTTATTTCCGGATGGGACTCGGCCACGGCCTGACAGATATGTTTTAACATCGTCGTCTTGCCGGAGCCTGGCGGCGCCACAATCAACCCACGTTGTCCCATCCCAATGGGCGTAATCAAATCCATCGCTCGCACAGTACGCTGCTGAGAACCAGGCTCTAAGTAAATGCGCGGGGAAGGATGAACAGCGACGCCATTTAAAAACCGTTGTTCGGGATCATCAGGGAATTGATCTTCCACTTCGTCGGTGGGCGTGTCATCTACCTGTTTTTTCGTCTTCAGACTTAGTGTTTTTCTTGCCATAATATTGATGGATCGCCTTGAATAACTTGAATTTATAGAATGGCTGCAGCGCTTTAAAAATGATATTGGTCTTGCAGGCAGCGGCCCGGTGCTTCTGGATCAGGCTGCACCAAAAGCGAGAACCCAACACCTCTTCATATCCATCGAGTGAAAGTTGCCACCTTTAACAGCTCATTGTTAGCACCAGCTATTAAAATGCGGTCGAAGCGAAAAAGAATACGCGTCGGCCAAAAAACTACTTAACGGCTATAGAGCTATCAGTCACACTATTTCCACTGAGCCCTAATTTCTTCAAAGCGCTGCATGTAAGATTTAAGCCCTCGCCCTGCTTGTCCCTTTAAAACTCCTTTTTGAATCATCTCAGCTCTATCTACATTATCGGTTGGGTCTTCTACATCATCTTTCCAGTTGGAAAAATCAATAATAATAAGCGCTGAGTTTATCTCTATATTCTCTGGCCAATCTGGATTATCGTCATCAGCAAAATATGTCCATCGACGGAGTGGTTCGTGCGACAGCGCCACATAAAACCTGTGGCGCCAATATTCTTCTATTTCGTCAAATATAATTTTATAGGTGGAGTGCGTCACTTTTTCGCCAAGCTTTTTTGCACGCAGTAAATGCCTAGCAGCAGTAAGCCAATTCAGCCTATCTGCAACTGGTGGGATATTCTCGCCGTTGTCCGTAAGGACATTATACGCCCATTGAAATGACTTTTTGGCCTGTGAAGTCAACTCTCTATCTCGCTCCCGAACACGGTCATCCTCTTGTTTTTTGACATTTGCACGATACGCTAGAAATGCAATTAACACTGATAAAAGAGTTAACGACCCAAGAGCTAGCTTTGTAATTTCAATCCAGGTTCCGATAGACATATTTTTATCCTACCTCTTAACACTTATATAGGCGATGCACGTTTGCGAGCGATCAGAAAGCTTTGGGAAAAACTTCAGTGCCTTTGCTATCAGTGATTTTCAGCATGATGGGTGGCTCATAGGCCACCCGACCTGTCGCAGCTTTGCGGTACTTGGCATGGAATACGGATAAGTCCAACTTGCGCTCAATCAGATAATACACCGCATGCTCAAAGGTAACGGGGTGGAACTGATCTTGGTAGTTGATCGCCACCAGAACTTAGCCATCTGCGGCGTTTTTCTACACCCTCGGCGTCCGTACTTTGCGGCAATTTTGGAGCCGCGCAGCGATAGAGAAAGCGATAGAGAAATTGTCCGGCAACAGCGACTCGTTACGCGTTATTCGTAGTGGCTCCAAAGCCGGAGGACTTTTACCACTTGCTCATCTTCGAGTACTTGGTACACCAAGCGATGCTGGATATTGATTCGGCGAGAATAGGCTCCCGCAAGATCGCCAATTAACTTCTCAAATGGAGGCGGTTTGCGGTAGGGGTCTTCTGCAACCAGTTCCAACAACTCCTGAGCTTTTAGCTTGAGATCGCTAGAAGCTAGTTTCTTTGCGTCTCTTTGGGCTTGTTTGGTGTAGATCAACTTCCATGTCACCAGGCTAGCTCCTCATCGCACTCATCCACGGGGGTATCCATCCCCTCACGAATAGACTCACGCATTCCAGGTACAGATAGCAGGTAAAGTGTTTCTTGAATGGCTGACCAGTCTTCTTCAGATACTAAGACAGCCTTGTTCCGCTTGCCCATGATGACAATTGGTTGATGGGACTCGGCCGTTTCGTCAATCAACCTATAAAGGTTGCTGCGCGCCTCAGTCGCTGTGATTCCGGTCATGACGCACCTCTTGCGTGTTAAGCTATCCGCCAAGTGTACGCTTTAAAGTACGTACGTCAAGACGGACGCTTTGTATTACGCTTGGTTTTGCAGCGTGCCGAAGCGTAGCGTAGGCACGTCCAGCAACAACCAATTGTTATGCCCGCTAAATCGGACGCCCGCACCCGCCACACACTTCTCTGGATGAGCTTCCAGCGGGCCCAGAAAACAGCCCCTCTTCAAGCCTTTTTCCGGTAGGGCCAGAAAAAAATCCTTCATTTGAAATGCTTAGCTTGGTGCTGATGATATAACTGATAATTTCGTCTTGTTCCTGCTCGCTTAAATTATTGAACCATTTATCAAACGTCTCTTTATTTGACATTTTTCTCTCCAGTTATTGAAGGCGTATTACCACAAAGTTGGCACGCCCCCTTTTTAAAAATATAAGGTGAAGACCCACAAACAGAGCACACCACACCACTGTCGCTTGGGTGGAGGAGTTTCATTGAATATCGGTATGCCTCTTGCCTCCTCTTCTCCCTGACTTTACTTATATTTTCCTTGTCACGGGCATCTTGATCTGACACATAGTTGTAGAACCATCGCGGATCTACTGAGGAGTTTTCAAGAAGCTCGCTAGCTTCATTGCTAATGTAAATATTGGCTCTTCGAGAAATCAGATAAAGCTCTTTCTTGTGCTCTAGCCGAAAAATCAGAGCGAGCACTGATAAGCATAATAGAAAGCCTGAAAAAATAAACGAAAATGTATTAAGCAATGTGGTGTAACTCGTATCTTTGGCTAGCACCAATGAGAAAGTAGTGATAATTGGTACAACTATTGCCAAGATAGTTATCGCGTTTGTGATCCAGTTAATTTTAGACAGCTCAGACGAATAAATATAGTCAGCAGAAAGCGCGTTCGAACGAATCTGCAATAGCTTATTGCGTCTATTATCGGCACTTTCTTGCAAGACATCCTCCTCAGGCATAACAGTGATTAGACTGCGCGTTCTGATATTGAATAAACGCGCTGCGCTGTTCAACATTCTTATCACGCGCGTCAAAAAACCACCTAACCATTTGACATTATTAATAAAATATTTTAGCAGCATGTCCAAAATTCACGTATGTGCTTGTTTTGCAGATCTAATCATACTGTATTCATAAAATCGGCTTAGGTCACGTGACTTTGCAGAAAAATTGAGCTGAAGCGGGCTTTTGGGCAGCTGGAGCTGCCTTCGCGGGTGCCTTTTGGCTCGTTCCTCGCCAAGTGTTACGTCGCGCTACAGGTGTGCAATGGCTTGATTTCCGGGCTTTTTCAAAGCCTGAAAAGTGAAACGCGATAGCGGCCTGGCACTCTATTGGCTAGATTGTTTATGTGGTCAAATCTTTGCGCGCTGAAGCGCCCTCCCACAATACTGGTGCAACAGCATTCTGTCCAGGGTGATGTAGGGCTTGGCTAGTGCCGCACCGTTTATTGCCACTCAAGCTTAAGGTCTCTATGTGACTGTGCGCAGTCACGCAGATAGAGATTAATCAAGCTCTGATAGGTAAGATCTTTTTCTTCCGCCAGATTCTTGAAATACGCGATGGTATCTTCATCCAGGCGGATCGTGACCTGCTTTTTAAGCTTCTTGGCGTATGGGTTTTTGACTGACTCTGAAAAATCGTAATGCTCACGCATGCCTATACCCTTCGTATATTTTTCGCTCTCGTTTATCCGCCTTGTTATGCATTTATATTCCTAACTTGATTCTGAAGAGCCTGCACTTCTTCTTCAGTAATCGTAATTTTGAAGCTACCCTCTGGACATAAAGTGAGGACGTATTTATCAGAGTCGGGAAATTTCGATAAAGGTGCATTTGGGTTTGTAGAGACCCCAACTAAAACATCTTTGACATGATCAACAGCAAAGTGCATGTGTATTCCATTCACGACACCTGCAACGAACTGTTTCCCGCTATACCGAAAGGTGCCAGCAGCAAGGACAAATTCGTTGCCAACAGTCAAGTTGTTGTCGCGAGAAAGCTTTTGAATTATTCTCTCAGATTCAGCAACTTGATCCTGAAGCGCCCGAACATCATCTTTCAGTTTTTGAGCTTCGTCGAAATACCGATTAGTTTCATCATTATCTTTTTCGAGCCTTTTCTGTAACTGTGCTAACTTGTTTTCAGCTCTTCTTACTTCCTCTTCGGAGAATTGCTTGTATGCTTTAGTCCTGTCAACAAAATCCATCACACTCATAGATTTATGAAGCTCGACTTGATCTTTCAATCCTTCAATGCGCTCTTTCAAAATGCTCTCATGCTTTTTGTAATAGGCAATAAGGAGCACACACGCAAAACCAAGCAGTGAAGTTACAGATACAAGCCCGAACTCTTCTAAAATGCCGCGTATAAACTCCATAGCTATCCTTTAAATGCATAACAGTAATTAGACTACACGTTCTGATATTGAATCAACGAGCTGCTCTATTCAATATTCTTATCACGCACGCCGGAATAGACCTAACCATCTAATATTTAATTAATAATAGCTTGGCTGTATATCCAAAATTCGAGTGCGCGCTTGTTTTGCTGGTCTAATCATACTGTATTCATAAAATTGGCTGAGGTCACGCAGCTTTGCAGAAAAATGTGCTGGCGCAGACATTGGGCAGCTGGCGCTGCCTTCGCGGGTGCCTTTTGGCTCGTTCCTCGCCAAGCGTTACGCCGCGCTACAAGTGTGCAATCGTTTGATTTTAAGGGGTTTGTAGTGCGTAGCAAGCGGAGCATGCCCGCAATCGTGGCCCATGGCACTCTATTGGGCTGGATTGTTTATGGGGCAGGTTCTTCGCGCGCTGAAGCGCCCTCCCACAACACCGGTGCAACAGCACTGAGGTGGTGACGGGGTTGTGGGAGTCGCAGGGGTTTAAGCTTTGAGGACGTAACGCAGGGTTTCAACCACTTGATCTGTAGTCGTGCACCAGGCTTGCGCACCGGCATCGACTTCTTTCAGCGGGTGGATGATGTCTTCGCTGTGCAGGGTAATGTAGGGCTTGGCGAGTGCGGCGCAGTAGCCTGCATCAAACGCGGCATTCCACTGCTTGTATTTGTCGCCGAAGCGCACAACGACCAGATCCGCCTGTTCGATCATGGTACGGGTGCGGATGGCGTTGACCTTGGATGATTGGTGGTCGCGCCAGAATTGGCTGCTTTGCTCGCCCAGGTGGTCGCCTGCGGCGTCACTGGCGTCGTGGTCGGTGACCGGGGCGGTGAAGACGATATCCAGGCCCGCTGCGTCGGCGCCGCGTTGGATCTCATCGCGCCAGTCGGTGTGGATCTCTCCGGATAGGTAGACGTAAAAGCTCATGATTTTTCCTTTCTGCTGGCTAGGAGTAGGTAGCGTTATTTTATGGAAAAATATTCCATATTCATACCTGCGTTATAGCAGGGGCTGTTTGGCTAGCAGGTAGATATCCATAATCCAGCCGTGCTGTTCGCGCAGTTCGGCGCGGCGCTGGATGATTTCGTCGCTGACATCATTTAGCCAGCCTTTGATCAGGCACTGTTTCTCCATGCCCAGGTAGGCGCCCCACCAAATGTAGGTATCTTCAGGCGGCAGCGTGCTGAAGGCGCCGCCGCTGTCGAGCATTACCGCTACCGTGGCGGCATCACTAGGCCAGCCGCGTTCGCGTAGGCGGCGGCCGGTGGTGATTTGTACCGGCTCGGCGAGGGCGTTAAGGGGGATTTTATGCTCGGCGGTGAGCACCTGCAGGCTGGTGATGCCTGGCACGACTTCTACCTCAACCGCCCTGCCCGCTGCGCTTAGCCGCTGGGTAATGCGCAGGCTGCTGTCATAGAGTGATGGATCGCCCCACACCAGCATGCCGACTCGCCCGCCGTTGGGGAGGTGTTGATCGATTAGCTGCGCCCATACGCTGGCAATGGCAGCGTGCCAGTCGTCCACTGCGCCCAGGTAGTCATTGCGGCTATCCCGGCCATCATCACGACTAGGCAGATCGAACTCGACGATGTGGGTGGTCACCGGCGCTTCTAACAGCCGCTCACATAGCAAGCGGCGCAGGTCGAGCAGGTCGGATTTGGCATCGCCTTTGCGGGGCAGCAGGATGACGTCGGCGCTGTTCAGGGCGCGCACTGCTGCCAGGGTGACGTGGTCAATATTGCCGGTGCCGATACCAATCAGTGACAGCGTGATCATGGTTCGCTCTTATAAGTGGGTGTAGCAAAGGGCGAATCCGCCGACTGGGGGCGAAAGCGGCGGTCGTAGCCCACCGCGTAGAGGCTGCTCTCATCGAAGTCTTCGCTCTCCAGCACTGGCCCCACCAGTATCAGCGCGGTGCGTTGCATAGTGTTATCAATCAGCCCTTCTATGCTGGCGAGCCGCCCCCGCACCACCCGCTCGTCCGGCCAGCTGGCCCGCCATACAATCGCCACCGGGCACTGCTCGCCGTAGTAAGGCGTCAGGCTTTCCACTACCTGGGCAAGGTTGTGGATAGAGAGATGAATCGCCAGCGTGGCGCCGGTGCGGGCAAAGTTGGCCAGGGTCTCTTCACTGGGCATGGCGCTGGCCCGCCCCGACGTGCGAGTAAGCACCACCGACTGGGCCACGCCGGGTAGCGTTAGCTCCTGACCTAGCGTCGCCGCCGCTGCGGCAAAGGATGGCACGCCGGGGGTGATGCTATAGGGGATATCCAGCTCGCGCAGGCGGCGCAGCTGCTCGCCCATGGCTGACCATACCGAAAGATCCCCCGAGTGCAGCCTGGCAACGTCCAAGCCTTCGGCGTGGGCGGTTTGAATTTCGTGAAGTATCTCGTCTAGCGAGAGCGGCGCGGTGTTGATCACCCTGGCACCTGGCGGGCAGTGTTCCAGTATCTGCTCCGGCACTAGTGAGCCGGCATAGAGGCACACCGGGCAGGCGGCGATTAAGTCGCGCCCGCGTAGGGTAAGCAGATCCGGCGCGCCGGGGCCTGCGCCGATAAAGTGTACGGTCATTGCGTCATTCCTCTAGTCAGCGCCTTCTGCCACCGCGGCGGTCGCCTGTCGATCCGCTGATATAATCCTTGGGCCAAGCAGCGTTGCCCCTGGGCCTGCCGCCAGCAGCGCCACGGCTTCGGCCACGCTGCCGGCACCTCGGGCCTGCCTGCTGCGTGCCGAGTGGGTGAGCGTTGCAGCTGAAGAGAGTTCGGAGTCCGCCACGGCGATAACCTCCAGGCTGCGCAGTCGGCCCAGCTGTTGAACCAAGGGCAGCATGGAGTGGGCCGCCGCTAGTTGGTCGATGGCGCCATACTGCTCGATCAGTTGATCCAGTGCTTGGGCAAGGGACGCCAGCGGCGCTTCACTGCGAAAGCCAAACCCCGCTACTTTTATCTTCTGCCCCTTCATCTAACGCCCCGCCACTGAACAATGGGGTAACTGGCTTTCCAGCCCCGGCGGGTGCCGATGGGGGCAGCGTTAGCCAGTTCAAGGCGCAGCAGCTCGCCGCCTGCCTGCTGATGCCAGTGGGCCAGCAGCGCTTCGGATTCCAGGGTCACAGCATTGGCGACGATGCGCACGCCTTTGGGTAGGCGCTGCCATAGCGCATCTAACAGCGCTGCCGATAACCCGCCGCCGATAAACACCGCATCCGGCAGCGGTGCCTCATTGAGCATTTCAAGCGCGCTGCCCTCTTTGACCTCAAGCCAGTCAACGCCCAGGTTCGCTGCGTTAGCTCGCGCCCTGTCTGCCCTTTCGGGGTGGCGCTCAAAGCCAATCGCCTGATTATCCCCATGAGCAAGCAGCCACTCAATGGCGATGGAGCCAGACCCGGTGCCGATATCCCATAGCCGCCCCCCCGGCATGGGGGCTAACGCGGATAGCGTGATCGCCCGAATGGCCTGTTTGGTGATTTGGCCATCATGGTCAAAGAAGCTATCCGGCAGGCCGGGGGTAAGCGGTAAGGCGGGGCCAGCGCCTGCGACGTCCAGCGCTACCGCGACCGGGTGGGCAATATCATCGGGCAAGGCGGTATCAATACGACAATGGCGAATGCGTTCGTTGGCACCGCCTAGGGATTCCAGCAGCGTTAATTGGGAGTCGTCAAAGCCGAAGCTGTTCACCAGCGCAGCTAACTCGGCCACCGCCTCGCCGTCTCTCACCAGCACCAATAAACGCCTGCCCGCATGAAGGTAAGGCCGAATGCGCGTTAGCGGTTTGGCGTGCAGGCCCAGGCAGGTGCAGCGTTCCAACGGCCAGCCTAAACGGGAAGCCGCCAGGCTAAAGGTGGAGGGCGATGGCAGCGCCTGCCACTCGTCTGCCGCCAGGTGGTGTGATATGGAAGTGCCCGCTCCAAACCAGAAAGGGTCGCCAGAAACCAGCATAACGACCCGGCAGCCGCGCTGGTTTAACAGCATGGGAATGCCGTCGGCAAAGGGCACCGGCCATTCATGCAGGTCAGTGTTCAGGGGTGGCAGCAGGCGTAAATGGCGGCGGGCACCGAATACCACTTGGGCATTTTCCAGCGCTTCACGGCTTGCCGGGGTTAGCCCCGCTATGCCACTCTCCCCCCAGCCTAATAGCGTCAACCAGGGAGCGTTGTTAACCTCTGCCATGATCAAAATCCTAATTCTTGGGGGAACCTCTGAAGCCAGCGCCCTGGCCGACGCTATCGCGAAGCGCGGCCTTCCCGCTATTTTCAGCTATGCCGGGCGGGTGAACTCGCCAAAACCCCAGCCCTTACCCACCCGCATTGGCGGGTTTGGCGGCGTGAGTAGGCTTGTGGCTTTTTTAGCCCAGGAGCGCATTACCCATATTGTCGATGCCACCCACCCCTTTGCCGTGCAGATGAGCGCTAACGTCATCGCCGCTGCAGCACAGTGCGGGGTTAAAGCCATTGCCCTTACCCGGCCCGCTTGGCAACCTGTTGATGGCGACCAGTGGCAGAGTGTGGCAAGTATTGATGAGGCGGTTAGCGCCCTGGCTGGCCCACCCCAGCGTGTACTGCTCGCCATTGGCCGCATGCACCTGGCTGCCTTTGCCGCCCAGCCCCAGCATCATTACGTTCTTCGCCTGGTTGATCAGCCTACCAGCCCGCCTTCGCTTGCTGATTATACCGCCGTGATTGATCGAGGCCCGTTTACCCTGGAGGGCGACCTGGCCCTGCTGGAAACCCAGCGGATTGAGCGTATCGTATGTAAAAACTCCGGCGGCGAAGGCGCGGCCTCCAAACTTATTGCTGCCCGTAGGCTCGGCTTACCCATTGTGATGATCGAACGGCCTCACCTGCCATCTCGCCATGAAGCTCATACTGTTGATGAGGTTATCAATTGGATAACTTAACCCTACAGGGCTACCGCAGTCAGCGGCACATCTCGGTAGCGAGGGCAGGTTGCTGCGAGGGCGCTGTGAACCCGTCCTTGGGCGCTACTTTTCCCATCCCTGGGAAAAGACCCTCGCATCAACCTGCCCTCGCCCCGTTGTCGTATATTTGTAACAGTAGCTATTTTTAAATGCGATAAACCTGTTTAGCCCTTTCATACTCACTGGGAGGAACGCGGCGTATACACCAGCGGCGCGCCATCCCGCTCGATTAACCGCGTCTGCTGGGAACCCACGATTACCAGCGTGCGCATATCGGCCATTTCCGGCGTTGCCTCGCCTAGCGTAGTGACGCGAATCGACTCCTCCGGGGTGGAAACCGCGCGGGCGAAGATGATCAACCGTTCCGGGCCGCAGGCTTCCCGCAGTACCTCTAGGGTGCGCGTAAAACCCTCTGGCCGCGCCTTGGAGCGGGGATTGTAAAACGCCATGGCGAAGTCGGCTTCCGCGGCCAGACGCAGGCGCTTTTCAATTAGCGCCCAGGGCTTGAGGTTGTCGGATAGATTGATGCAGCAGAAGTCGTGGCCTAACGGTGCACCGGCGCTTGCGCTGGCGGCCAGCATGGCGGAGATACCCGGCAGCACCTGGATATCCAGCCTGCGCCACTGGGCATCACCGGCTTCCAAGGCCTCAAACACCGCCGCCGCCATGGCAAAGACGCCGGGGTCGCCGGAGGAGACTACCACTACTCTGTGGCCCTCAAGCGCCAGCTGTAGCGCATGCTCTGCCCGACGAATCTCTTCGCGGTTATCCGAGCCGTGGCGAACCAGCCCTGCTCTTGGCGCGACCCGATTGACGTAGGGCACGTAGCCCACCACATCGGTGGCATCCTGCAGCGCGGCCGTGACTTCCGGGGTAATCATCGCTTCTGAACCCGGCCCTAGGCCGACGATTTTCAGCCAGCCGCTCATGGACGCCGCCCGTTGCCATGGATCAGCACAATCGAGAAGTACGGCACGCTCTCGCCAACGTCGCTTAGTGGCAATACGCGTTGTTGGGTCATGGCGGCGTACTCGATTAGCCAGGCTTGCTCTTCACGGCCAGCTTGAGCCAGCGCCCGGCGTAGCTTGGCCAGGTTGCGGCCAATCTTCATCACCACCAGCGCGTCGGTGTGGGCGATGCGCTCGGCCAAGGCCTCTTCGGGTAGCGTGGCCATCAGCACGGTCATGATGTCATCGCCCCAGGTAATCGGCTGGCCGGTAGCCGTCCACGCCGCCGACATGCCGGTAATGCCCGGCACCACCGAGACCGGCACGCGGTTCAGTAGCCGCGTGTAGAGGTGCATAAAGGAGCCGTAGAAAAACGGGTCGCCTTCGCACAGCACCACCACATCGCACCCGGCCTCGGCCATCTCGATCAGTTGGGCCACGCTGCGCTCGTAAAAGGCTGACAGCAGTTCGTTGTAGCGGGGATCGTCAAAGGGGATTTCCGTGGTAACCGGGTACTCCATAGGCAGCTCGGTTGCATCTGGTGCAATCAAGCCCTCCACGATGGAGCGGGCATGGCCGCAGCGACCCTTCTTACGAAAATAGGCCACGTGACTGGCGCCGCGAATCAAGCGGTCGGCGCGCACGCTCATCAAGTCTTGGCAGCCTGGCCCTAAGCCAACCCCATAAATCGTCCCTTGGCTCATTCGATGCGATCCGCCATGGCGTTAATGGCCGCTACCGTCACTGCGCTGCCACCCAGACGGCCGCGCACGATACAGCTGGAAAGCTCTGTATTCGCCAGCAGCGCTTCCTTGGATTCCGCTGCGCCGACAAAGCCTACCGGGCAGCCGATAACCGCTGCGGGGCGGGGGCAGTCTGGGTCTTCGAGCATATTGAGCAGGTGAAACAGCGCGGTGGGCGCGTTGCCAATCGCGACCACGGCGCCTTCGAGGTTTGGGCGCCACAGTTCCAGCGCCGCTGCCGAGCGGGTATTGGCCATTTCCTGGGCGAGCGTGGGGGTGCGCTCATCGTTGAGGGTGCAGATGACTTGGTTATCCGCAGGCAGCCGCTTACGGGTAATGCCTTCCGAGACCATTCGTGCATCGCAAAGAATCGGGGCGCCCTGCTCTAACGCGGCGCGGGCTTTATTGACCACGTCATTTTGAAAGTGAATATGCGCGGCCAGCTCCACCAGCCCGGCGGCGTGAATCATGCGCACTGCTACAGTTTCTTCCTCCGCTGAAAAGCGGGCAAGCTCGGCCTCGCTGCGGATAATGGCAAATGACTGCCGGTAAATCGCCGGGCCGCTTGTTTCGTACTTATAGGGCACCCAAATTCTCCAAATAACTTATGACTTCAGATTCACTCAGGCCAGAGGCCTTCGGAGCGCTATCGGCGCGGCCATTGACAATCAAATCAAAGCGCCCATCGCGGCCGACTAGGCATAATGCCGCTGGCTGTTGGCGGGCACAGCCTTTGGCGCAGCCGGATATATGGGCGCTGCTGTTTTGCAGACCGCTTAGCCGCTCCGCGAGCGGCTGAGTGGCGACACTCGCCTGCTCGCAGTAAGGCGCGCCGGGGCAGGCATCTATTGATAGCCGCGGGTCGCTATTATGCCGGATTAAGCCATCCACCGCTGGCGCAGTATCGCCCTGCACTAATGTCTGCTTAACCAGCAAGCGTCGCCAGGGCGTGACCTGAACGGCGGTGATACTTGTGGGCGCTACCAACTCACGCAGCGTTGCGGCGGTGGCACGTCCAAAGGGCAGCCCTACCACCTGACCAGCGGGATGGCTGCCCAGCGCCAGCTTGGCGCCGGAGGCTGCTGGGGCGGTGTCAGCGGGCGCCCAATTCGGCAATGGCGCTGTATGGCGACGCATACGTCCGGCCTCCCAGCCGCCGCTCTCCACAAACCAGTGGGTGAGGCGGATTAGCTGCTCAACGGCGGCTTCAACATCGCTTACTGCGGTGCCTAGTGCAGAGCTATCGCAACGCACCATCAGGCCGCCTTCCATCGAGCGTTCAATGCGAAAATCAGCGGCGCTATCGCTCAATACCGGCGCTTTTCCCGCATCGATGGCGATACCCACCTTGCCGGGCATGGCGGCTAATTCGCTGCCCCGCGTTTGCAACAGGCTGGCAATGGTAGGCGAGTCATCCCCCGCTTGCCAGTGCGGCGCCAGCATCAGCTGCGGCTGGCGTTCCGCTTCCGGGTCGGCGCTGACCAGCTGATGCTCGATTAAAAAGGCCATTAACGGCGGCCAACTGTCGTCGGTCACGCCGCGCAGCTGGAAATTGGCCCGGCTGGTGAGCTCTATCAAACCACTGCCGAAGGTCTCGGCGGCCTCGCATAGCGCCAGCATTTGAGTCCGCGATAGCTCGCCCATGGGCGGGCGCACCCGCACCAACAGGCCATCGCCGGTGGCCATGGGTCGCCATGCGCCGGGGCACCAGCCTTTAATGCGCGGGCTGGGCAACATAACCGCCGGTCTCTTTGGCTTCATCCATTTCCAGCAGCAGGTCTTTTAGCGCATCGCCGTGCTCGCCGGGGGCTTGCCACATGCCCCGCTGGGCGGCTTCAAGTAAGCGTTCGGCCATCTCTTCTAGCGCGGCCGGGTTGTGCTCACGGAGGAACTGCTGATTGGCCTTGTCGAGCACCAGCGCATCGCTGACTTGGGCGTACTGGTAATCTGCGACCAAATCGGTGGTGGCGTCGTAGGCAAACAGGTAGTCCACCGTGGCGGCCATTTCAAAAGCGCCCTTATAGCCGTGCTCGCGCATGGCGTTGATCCACTTGGGGTTTAACACCCGAGAACGAATCACCCGGGCCAACTCTTCTTTCAAGGTACGAATCTTGGGCGCGGCGGGATTGGCGTGGTCGGCGTGGTAGATCACCGGCGCCTGACCGCTTAGCGCTCGGCTGGCGTTGGCCATCCCGCCCTGAAAGGCGTAGTAGCTGTTGGAGTCGAGAATATCGTGCTCGCGGTTATCCTGATTCTGCATCACCGCATCCAGCCCTTGGAGCTGCTGTTCAAAGGCACCCCGTGCAGCGGTACCCGACTCCTTAAACTGGCCGTAGGCGTAGGCCCCGGCATCCAGATAGGCTTCAGCTAAATCGTCGGCGTTGTCCCAGGAGCGGTTTTCAATCAGCCGGTTAAGGCCCGCGCCATACTCGCCGGGCTTGCTGCCAAAGATACGGTAGCTCGCCTGCTGGGCGGCCATTTCCGGGCTTAGCCCCTGGGCTTCCAGGGTTTGCTGGCGGGCTAACACCGCCTCACGGATGGTATTGCTGTTGCCCGGTTCCTCATAGGCGGCGACCGCCTGCACCGCGGCGTCGAACAATCGAATCACGTTAGGAAACGCATCGCGGAAAAACCCGGAGACCCGCAGCGTAACGTCTACCCGCGGGCGATTGAGCAGCATCGAGGGAATGACCTCGAAGTCCGTTACCCGCTGGGAGCCTAGCGACCATTTAGGGCGTACGCCCATCAGCGCAAAAGCCTGGGCAATGTCGTCGCCGCCGGTGCGCATGGTGGCAGTGCCCCATATCGATAGGCCCAGTCGTCGCGGATAGTCGCCGTTATCCTGCAGATAGCGCTCGACAAACGCCTGGGCGGATTTTTCGCCCAGTGTCCAGGCGGCGGGAGATGGAATCGAGCGGTTGTCCACGCTAAAAAAATTACGCCCGGTGGGCAGCGTATCCAACCGCCCCCGGCTGGGTGCACCGCTGGGCCCGGCGGGTACAAAGATGCCCTCAAGACCATCCAGCAGCGACTGAAGCTCCATCTTTACGCCCCGCTGCATGGCGACCCATAAGTGCTCGCGGGCGTAGCGCAACTGCTCCGCCGTATCGGGGTAATCCAGGGCCAGCTCATCCAGGCAGCCTGGGGTTAATGGAGCTAATACGTAGTCGCTTACCCAGCGTTCGGCGAGCAGTTCCAGACGTTCTCTAGTATCCGCGCCGGTGCGCCAAGGGGCATCAAGCTGTTCGATCAAAATGGCAGGCTTTGGCCCCTGCCATGGCTCGTTGGCAGCGGCCAGCGGGTCAAAAGGCTTGCCGTCATGTTGATCAGCCAGCCCCAGATCGCAGGCTAAATTGTGCAGCAGGCCGCGCTGGGCCACCGCTTCGCCCCTGGGCAGCCGCAGTAACGCCACCAGGGTGCCCGCCCGCTTCTCTTCTGGCGGCAGCGTGCCGAGCACGTGCAGGCCATGACGAATCTGGGACTCTTTGATATCGCAAAGGAAGGTATCCAGCTCGTTGAGAAGTTCGGCGTCGTCGCTGGCGTGAGCCAATTCCTGATCAATCCCGGTGTCCCGCAGGTGGGCTAAAATCTGCCCACGGATCAGTGCTTCCCGGCGGGGATCCATATCCAGCGCTTGGTAATATTCGTCACATAGCGCTTCAAGCTCCGCCATGGCGCCGTAAAGTTCAGCTCGCGCCAGGGGCGGCATCAGGTGGTCGATAATCACCGCCTGGCTGCGCCGCTTGGCCTGGGCACCTTCGCCGGGGTCATTGACGATAAACGGATAAAAGTGCGGCAGCGGCCCCAGGGCAATATCCGGCCAGCAGTCGGCGCTTAGCGCAGTGCTTTTCCCCGGCAGCCACTCTAAATTGCCGTGCTTGCCCACGTGGATAACCGCATCGACCCGGTAGTGCTCCCGCAGCCAAAAGTAAAACGCCAGGTAGCTGTGGGGCGGCGCTAACTGCATATCGTGGTAGGACTGGGTGAGATCGTCGATAAAATCTCTTTCCGGCTGTATACCCACAAAGGTGTCGCCCAAGCGGATACCCGCGATCATTAGCCGCCCCTGACGGCATTTTGGGTCATCCTGCGGGGCGCCCCAGCGTGTCCATACGATGTCCTGCAGCTCTGCAGGCAGAGTGTTAAACCAGGCCAGGTAGTCGTCAACGCTGATGCTCTGCCAGCAGGCGCGTTGATCGAGACTGGCGTGGTCATTCGTCACCGACCCCTGAAGCTGGCGGATTAATTCATCGCCATTTTCCGGCAGCTCGCTGAGTGGATAACCTGCCTCTTTTAATGCGTTTAAAATTTGCAGCGTAGAGGCCGGCGTATCCAGCCCTACCCCATTGCCGATCCGACCATCGCGATTGGGGTAGTTGGCCATGATCAGCGCGATGCGCTTTTGACTATTGGGAGTGAGCCGCAGGGAACAGATGCGCCGGGCCAGCTCGGCGACAAAGGCGGCGCGTTCCGGATGCACCACATGATGGGTGACCGCCAGTTGGCAGCGCTGGTTATAGTGGGCTTCGGCTTTAAACCCCACCGCCCGGGTAATGATGCGCCCGTCCATTTCCGGCAGCACCACCTGCATGGCCACATCGCGGCTATGCAGCCCGGCGGCCATGCCCTGCCAATCTTCCGTGGTGCTGCTGGCTAGGATCGCCTGGAGTACCACAGGTCGACCGACAAACAAGCTGTCTAAAAGCGTATCCCCCAGGGCATCCAACCCATCGGCATTGCGATTGACCGCAAAGCTGGTGGTGTTAATCACCAGCATGGCGCCGGTCTGCTCAATTAGATGATTAATAAAATCAATGCACGGTCCCTCTTTTAAGGACGCCACCGCCACCGCCAACGGCTCCAGCCCCTGGTCTTTAAGCGCTGCGATCATGCCGTCGGGCACGGCGGTATTCGCCCCCTGCAGGTGGCTGCGATAAAACAGCAGCAGGCACACCGGCCGCCCCGGCACCTGACGATCTCGCCACTCGCTTAGGCTTGACGCCTGCTGCTCTTGCGGCGCATAAATCACCGCTGGCGGAATCACCTTGGGCTCCTGCCAGTCGCCTAACTCACTATTTATGCACTCGCTGGGCAGGCACTCGCTGGCGACAAAGCGCAGCAGCTGCTCGGCGTTATCAGTACCGCCCTCGCGTAGATAGCGCCACACCCGGTAGGCGCCATCAAAGGCAATGGTGGAGTCTTCCAGCAGCGCATCATCCGGGGCGTCGCAGCCTGGCACCAGAATCAGCTGGCGACCGGGTTTCGCCGCCGCCCAGGCGAGCAGGCGCTCATGGCCGTAGGGCCAGTAGGCCTTGCCGCCCAGCAGCGAGACAATCACCAGCTGGGCCTTTTCCAGCACCCGATCTTCGTAAAGATCATAGGCGGCAGGCTTGACCAGGTTCATCCAGTTGGCCAACCGCACCGAGGGGTACGCCTCACCCAGGCGATCAACCGCCTGGGCCAACGCCGAAAGATTGCTATCGGCGGCGGACATGATCACGACCTCGGCGGGGCTCTGCTGTAGATCGATGATGCCTTCATCATCGACAAAGCCCCCCGGCTTAGCGGCGAATAAGTGCATTAGGTAGCCGTTTGAGAAGCCGTTTGAACCTCTATATCAGCCAGCGCTTCACGCAGCGCTGGGATATCCAGGTCTTTACCAATAATCACCAGCTGGGTTTGGCGGGTTTCGTCCTGGGCCCACAGCCGGTCGAAGTAACCTTCCAGGCGCTCGCCCACCGCCTGAATCACTCGCCGCATCGGTTTACCGGGAATCGCCGCAAAGCCCTTGGCGCGATAGATCTCGTGGTCGATCAGCAGCTGCTGCAGCTTGCTGGCCAGGGCGTCGCCATCTACTTCACCCAGGGTAATCACGCAGGAATCAAAGTTATCGTGGGCGTGGTCGTGGTGAGCGCCTTCGGCGTGGTGCTTATCGTGGTGATTGGTGATGCTATCAATGTTCTCTTCGCTGGCCGCGCCAATGCCCATCAGCGCTTCCAACTGGGCGGTATCGCCGGTCACTGTCTGATCGATAAACAACGTTTTCACCGACGCACTCACCCGCGCCTGAATCACCGCTTCCACCCGGGTACGCTCTTCCGGGCTAAGCAGGTCTGCCTTGCTCACCAGCACCAGATCCGCTGCGCTAAGCTGGTCGTCGAGCAATTCGCGCAGGCTGGGGTCATGGTCGAGGCTTTCGTCGGCGCGGCGCTGGGCTTCAACTTTATCCACGTCGCTGGCATAGCGGCCAGCGGCCACGGCGGGGCCATCGATCACGGTAATAATCGCATCCACGGTGCAGTGTTGGCGCACATCGGGCCAGTTAAACGCCTGCACCAGCGGCTTGGGCAGCGCCAGGCCGCTGGTTTCGATCAGGATATGGTCGATATCGTTACGGCGGGCGACCAGCTTTTTCATCACCGGTAGAAACTCCTCCTCCACCGTGCAGCAGATGCAGCCGTTGGCCAGCTCATAGATACTGCCATCTTCACCGTCTAGCTGCTCGCCTTCGCTACCCGGCTCGCAACCCAGTGCGCAGCTACGCAGCAGGCTGGAGTCGATATCCTGCTCGCCGAACTCATTAACGATCACGGCGATCCGCCTGCCGGTCACCTGGCGCAAAATATTGGCCAGCAGCGTTGTCTTGCCGCTGCCGAGGAAACCGGTGACCACTGTGGCCGGAATCTTATTGAGTTGCATGAATGAACTCCTCACTATCGAATTGCTGTTCGGCGGGCGCCTGAGTTGATGACAAAGAAGCTGATAAAAACGGATCTGATAAAAACAAGCGCGCCACGGCGTCAGGATTGTTGGGGAAAAACAGATGTAAATAGGTAGCCGTCAAGCGCTTATCACGGTAAATCGCTTCCCCCGGTGCGGGGTGGCGTTGGCGGCGGCCGTGGGCAATCGGCTCCGGCGTGCCTTCCGCCATGGAGCGGTGGTGAGCATGGCCGCGCACCCGCCCTTCCGGCAACTCGGCGGTTTGCATCCCCTGGCAGCCCCGGCGACCACGCATGGCGCCCTGCCCTGGCAGCAGGCCCAGCAGGGTATGGGTCACATCGTCATAGCCGGTCAGGGTTTCCAGGCAGTACAGCAGGCCACCGCACTCGGCGAGGATAGGCTTATCGGCGTTAAAGAACGTCTGAATGGCCGCGCGCATGGCGCTGTTATCGGCAAGGGTTTGGGCGTGCAGCTCCGGGTAGCCTCCCGGTAGCCACAGGGCATCGCACTCGGGCAGTTGGCTATCCATTAGCGGCGAGAAGAAACGCAGCGTGGCGCCCATCTGCTCTAACAGATCTAAATTGGCCTGGTAGATAAAGCTAAAGGCGGCGTCCCGGGCCACGCCAATGGTGTGGCCGTTAAGCACAGGCTGAACGGCGGCAAGCTGCTGTTGAGGCGCACTAAAGGTCACCGGCGGCAGCATTGCGAGCGCTTCCAGCAGCCCGGCCGCTTCCAGCGCTTTGGCGGCGGCCTCAAAGCGCGCTTCCAGATCCTCGCGAATCTCTGCCGCCTGCACCAACCCCAGATGGCGCTCGGGAAGCGACAGCGCGGGGTCGCGTGGCACGGCGGCCAGCAACGGAATCGATGGCGGCAGCGCGTCTTCAATCAGCTCCCGATGGCGCGCCGAGCCGCAGGCGTTAGCGATCAGCCCGGCGATATGGATATCGTCACGAAAGCTGGCCAGGCCCGAGACCAGCGCCGCGGCGGTTTGAGCCATGCCTTTCACATCCATGACGATAGCCAGGGGGATGCCAAACAGCGCCGCCAGATCCGCGCTGGAGGGCTCGCCATCGAATAGCCCCATAGCGCCTTCCACTAAAATCAAGTCCGCTTCACAGGCGGCTTCATAAAAGCGCTGACGGCAGTAAGCTTCCCCGGCCATCCATAGATCCAGCTGATCTACCGGCTGGCCGGAGGCCTGGGAGAGAATCTGCGGGTCTAGATAGTCCGGGCCGGTCTTAAACACCCGAACCACTTTGCCCTGATTACGCAGCAGCCGCGCCAACCCTGCCGTGACGGTGGTTTTGCCCTGGCCCGAGGCGGGGGCGGAAAGAAATAGCGCGGGGCAAGTCGTCGTGGGCGTGCTCATCAGTATTCGATCCCCAGCTGCGCTTTAACACCGCCCCGAAAGGCGTGGCGCTCGTCCTGAACGGTGCTGATGGTATCGGCGATTTCCTGCAGTGGCGTGGCCATGGTGCGCCCGGTAATGATCACGTTTTGATGGGCCGGACGGCGCTTGAGTGCTTCCACCACCGGCTCGGGGTCGAGATAGCCGTACTTGAACATATAGCTCATTTCATCCAGCACGATCAGATGATAAGTGGGGTTCTCCAGTAGCCCTTTAGCAACCAGCCAGGCGGCCTGGGCGGCTTCGATATCCCGCTCCCGGTCTTGGGTTTCCCAGGTAAAACCGTGGCCCATAATGTGCCAGTCGAGCTTGGGATGATCGCGGAAAAACAGGTACTCGCCGGTTTCGCGACGGCCTTTAATAAACTGAATCACCGCGCACTGCTGGCCGTGCCCCAGCGAGCGCGCCATGGTGCCAAAGGCGGAGCTGCTTTTGCCCTTCCCGTTGCCTTTGAGCAGAATCAGTACGCCGCGCTCTTCGGTGGCGCGGCTGATTCGCTCATCGACCACCTCTTTTTTGCGCTGCATACGGTTTAGATGGCTAGCGTCGCTCATGGGGTTTCCCCGGTTAGTCGGTCAAATAGGGTTCAAAGATGGCTTTATAAAAGAAGGCTTTCCAAAATCAGCGGGCCAATAGAGCGCGCCCAACTGCTGCGCAATGCGTGCCCCCTGGCCGCGCTTGACCTTGGACTGTTCGGTATCGATTAACAGACACTCGCCTAACGGGGCGAGATCGTCAACGGACTCCCGGGTGCGGCCATCGGTAATCAGGTAGGTGCGCACCTGCAGGCCGGGCTCGCGGCGCTGCCACTGGCGAATCAGCCGCCTGGCTTCGATAATCGCTTCCCGCAGGGGTGTTCCGCCGCCGCCTTTGGCACTGTCGAGAGTCCCCCGAGCGTTTTTGGGCGCACGACGGCGGGAGAGTATTGGCACCACTCCGCCATTACCAAATCCCAGCACCGCTACCTGCTCCCGCGCGGCGTAGGCTTGGGTCACCAGCGATTCAACCAGCCCTTTCGCCTGACCCAACAGGCGCTGGCCCAGGGTCGAGCCAGAGGTATCCAGCAGCACCAGATGCGCCGTTGCCTGCCCCGCGCGAGATTTGCGCATTTTTAACTGCCGCCAGGGCCACTGACCGCGATTGGCGATCACGGTCGCAAATCCGTCCAGCCGTGAAGTCGCCACTTGAGAGCGCCCCCTGCCCAACGTACCGCCTTTGCCCGCGCTAGAAGCGGTATCGGTGCGTTCAGCCCGCTGAAAAAGGTCTTCGCTATCGGGCAAGTTCGCCGCTGGCTGGCTAATCGACGCTTGAGCCATGGAAGGCATAGCGCCCCACTGGCCCTGTTCACCTTGCTGATGGGATGACCCGCCGCTGGGTGTGTTGTCAGCTGACGACGAACCGCCCTCCCCATTCGGAGGGGTTTGATTAGGCGGCAATGACGGCGGGCTCTGCTCTGGCGGCTGAGTACGCCGATGCGCCAGCACCCATGGCTCAACGGTATCGATATCCTGCTGTTCAACGCTCTCCACGCCACGCCAGACGGCATGGGCCTGAGCAGCGCGGTGCCAGGTAACGTCGGCGCGCAGGCCTTCAACCCCGGCGGCTTCACAGCGGGTGGCAATGGTGCGGTACACCCAGGGGTCGGTGGTGATCTCCTTGAGTAAGCGCTGCGCGTTGGCAATACGCTCGGTCAGGGCAGTTTGGTCATGCTCAACCCGTTCGAGGGAGCCAGCCGGGTCGCGGTCAAAAGCTTCCCGCTGCTGCACAATGGCGATCCGCTCGTCGATGCTTAGCGCACCCGCCTGTTCAAGGCAAAGCCCAAAGCGATCGAGCAGTTGAGGGCGCAGCTCGCCTTCATCCGGGTTCATGGTGCCGATCAGGCTAAAGCGCGCCGGGTGGGAGTGGCTAATGCCGTCGCGCTCAACGATATTGGTGCCGCTGGCGGCGACGTCTAACAGCAAATCAACCAAGGTATCCGGTAGCAGATTGACTTCATCCACATACAGCACTCCGCCGTCGGCTTTAGCCAGCAGCCCAGCATGAAAGGTGGCTTCGCCATCGGTCAATACCTTTTGCAGATCCAGACTGCCCACTAGCCGATCTTCGCTGGCGCCCAATGGCAGAGTGACAAAAGGGGCACGCTGCCCTTCGCTATCGCTGGGCAAAATGGCGGCCAGCGCCCGGGCTAAGGTCGATTTAGCGCTGCCTCTAGGCCCACTGATCAGCACCCCGCCGATACGCGGGTTAATAGCATTAAGAAGCAGCGCCGTTTTTAGCGCTTCTTGGCCAACCACCGCCGCAAAGGGAAACTCACTCACCGGCACCTCCCGTGCTGGCCAAGCCCGCTAACCGATCAATATTGGCCAACTGATCAGGGGAGCAAGGGACTTGAATATGATTCATGCTAACTGCCCATGTGATAATAAAACCATTCATAAAGAAGTGGGAACAGAAAAGGCGTTCAGTATAGAGGAAGGCATGGCGGGGAGGCCAATCTGTTCCGCTGCCATGAGCCGTACTGGTTTAAAGGCTCATTATACTTGCCTGTACACTTTCATATTGCGCCGCGCTCCATTAAGCTAATGCTAATTAACCGTTAGTAAAGATGATATGCACTCTTAAAGGAAAGAAGGGAGACAGGGAGTGAGTAAGAAAATTGTCGTCGTGGGTGATATGGGCACGGATCACGAGAACTTTCCGCCCTCACCAGTCACCGCTGGCTCGCCGGATGTTTTTGTTGACAGCAAACCCGTAGGACGGGTGGGTGACCCTCTGGAACCCCACGCCAAGCCGAACCATCCTCCTCACCCGCGCTCTATCGCCAGTGGCTCAACCACCGTACTTATCAACGGCAGGCCCGCCGCCCTCACCGGCGGCTCAGTCGACTGTGGTGGCGTTACTATAGGCAGTGGCAGTGTGATCATCGGCGATGATCAGATAGCGACACCCTCTCGCTCTCTGCAAGGGGCTGGAGTTGGGGCTGCGACGGCATTGCACGCTAATTCCAGCAGTGCTAACGCTCACCAATCAGCCACTAATGCTCGACTTAACCAAGCGTTGCTTCTCCGTACTACCCGCCAGCCGGGTACAAGCGCACTGCACAATGGGCAGGAAGGACAGACTGGGACGGGTGACTCGTCGCAATCCCAAGCGACAAATGAGGAAGAAGACTCACCCAGAACCCTACGGCTGGGGGTGTTCTTCGACGGCACGGGCAACCATATGCAGAACGACCAACGGCTTACGGATCGTGATATTACCAATGTGGCTCGATTGTACGACTTTTACCGTGACTTAGGCTCTGGAGGAACCGAGCAAAGGATATATGTTGAGGGCCCCGGCACAGTTGATGGTGAAGAGACCGATGACGGCTTTGTTGCGCCGGAAGATAGTTGGGGGCTGGCATTAGGTTTGGGGGCCACGGGTGGGCATGCTCGTATTGAATCTGTATTAAATAGATTGCGCAGAATACTATTAAGTGAGACCTACGATACAGTTATAGTTGATGTATTTGGATTCAGCCGCGGTGCTGCACTGGCTAGGCACTTCGTCAATCTGGTCAATGCTTGGCCGGAGAGCATAGTGCTACCTGAGCTTAAATGGTGGCCGCAACCGAGAATAGAGCACAGGGAGGTGGCTGCTTTTCCTCAAGGCGTTAACGCTAGCGTCGGGTTTGTCGGCTTGTTTGATACGGTGGGCAGTTTTTACTTTCCTGGTAATGATCAGAACTTTGATTTCAACTTGAATATAGGAGCCCATAGCGCCGAGCAGGTTGTTCACCTAACCGCCTTTCATGAAATCCGCACAAACTTTCCGCTGTCAAAGATAAGCGGGAGTAACGGCCTGCCCGGCAACTTTATAGAAGTAGCCTTGCCGGGGGTTCATTCCGATGTGGGTGGGGGTTATGAGAACCCTGAAGTGGACTTTCATAACTATGAACGGTTTGAGGTAAGGCGGTATCAGGGGCATGGTCTTAACCCTCGAACAATTCAGTCTGCCCAGCAGAAGATTACGGAACTTAACGCCGCAGACTCACGAAATATTCAGCCACGAGTAGAAGGAAGCGATGTTATCGCCGTGGAGCGCCGCCCTACCCGCAAGGAGCTGTCTTACTACGCTTTGCATAAAATGTACGATTACGCAGTTAATGCGGGCGTGCCTTTAGACTCTATGGATGATTATCCCATACCCGCCCCGTTGCAAGATGCCCTTAATCAGTGGCAGACCACTGGTGGCGACTTAATGAATGCACGTGATTATCTTTATGATTATATTCATACTTCTTACCGCGTTGGGCCTATTACCAGTTTTGAGTCTATTGCCCATAGGCCAGAGCCGAATCGGATACGGCGCTTTTTTCTAAGCAATTCCCAGCGTGCAGCACAGCCAAGGGGGCAGGTGAGTCATGGTGACTAAACCTTCGACATTTCGAGCCTTATTAATGGTTCTGTGCCTAACCATGACCACCGCGTGTTCCGGCGAATCTCGTGAATATGATTTTGGCATTTCAGTGGCAGGCGGCCCCACAGGTTGGCCAGTCAGAGTTGAAGAACTTACATTTGACAATAACTGGAGTGCTCCGGGAGGCATCCTTAGAGGAGGGTTCGACCACAGCCCACCTGGGGGAGCAATGGTAATATTATCGCCAAAGCCAGCTCCCAACTCGGTACAAGCCCGCTGGTATTCTTACAGAACCAAAACTTTTCACCAAATTGATCTTTCGCTTCCAGAAGATTTTAGTGATCGTGTTGAAGAGTGGTATGAGGAATTTCCACAACCTCACTATCTACACACGCTTATTGTAGGTTTTTCAGGGAAAGGTGAAGCACTTGTATGGTGGGAAGCATTCTGCTTGCAATGCGATCAAGATCGCAGTCAGGATTTCAGCACCCCCATCGTTGAAAATGCACAAGCGTCTGTTGTGGGAGGTGACGCGAGCCAATACCGAAGCCAAACCGAACAATTTATTAACGAGGGGCTCTTTCCCAATCCTGGTGAGTAATGAATGACGGCTAAATCTTCGATGTTTCGAGCCTTGCTAGTAGCTGTGTGCCTAACCCTAACCACCGCGTGTTCCGGCGAACCTCGTGAATATGATTTTGGCATTTCAGTAGCTGGAGGGCCGATTGGATGGCCAATCTGGATGGAAAGGCTTACATTTGACAATACTTGGAGTGTACCGGCAGGCAGTATAGATGGTGGCTTCGACCACAATCCACCGGGGGGAGCAATGGTGGTATTGTCGTCGCCAAAGGCGGTACCCAGCTCTGTACAAGCACGCTGGTTTTCGTACAGAACCGAAACGTTTTACCAGATTGACCTTTCACTTCCAGAAAATTTTAGTGACCGTGTTGATGGATGGTACCAAAAATACCCTGAACCCAAATATCGGCACTACTTAATTGTTGGGTTTTCCGGAAAAGGTGAGGCCCTTATTTGGTGGCGGGCGAGATGCATGGATTGTGGCTATGATCGAAGCGAGGATTTCAGCACCCCCATCGTTGAAAATGCACAAGCGAATGTAGTGGAAGGCGACCCAAGTCGATACCGAAGCCAAACCGAACAATTTATTAGCGAAGGTCTTTTTCCCAGACCTGGTGATTAATGGCAGCTAAATCTTCGATACTTCGAGCCTTGCTAGTAGCCTTTTGCCTACCCTTAGCAACTGCGTGTTCCGGCGAACCAAGTAAATATAATTTTGGCATTTCAGTCGCTGGTGGCCCCCCAGGCTGGCCATCCAGGGTAGAGATGCTCACATTTGACAATAGCTGGGGGGCTCCGGCAGGTATACTCAGGGCTGGCTTTGACCATAATCCACCGGGTGGGGCATTAGTAGTATTGGCTTCGCCGAAGGCGGCTCCCGATTCGGTACAAGCCCGCTGGTTTTCACACAGAACCCAAACTTTTTATCAAATTGACCTGTCGCTTCCAGAAGATTTTAGTGACCGCGTTGATGAGTGGTACCAGAAGTACCCTGAACCCAAATATCGACACTACTTTATTGTGGGCTTTTCCGGAAAAGGAGAAGCCCTTGTGTGGTGGCGAGTAAGGTGCATGGACTGTGGCTATGATCGCAGTGAGGATTTCAGCACCCCCATTGTTGAAAGTGCGCAAGCGAACGTAGTGGAAGGTGATCCAAGTCGATACCGAAGCCAAACCGAACAATTTATTAACGAAGGGCTCTTTCCCAGGCCTGGTGAGTAATGAATGACGGCTAAATATTCGATGCTTCGAGCCTTGCTAGTACCCCTGTCCCTAACCCTAACCACCGCGTGCTCCAGCGAACCCCGTGAATATAATTTTGTTATTTCAGTGGCAGGTGGCCCCACAGCTTGGCCAGTCAGAGTTGAAGAACTCACATTTGACAATAACTGGAGTGCTCCGGGAGGCATCCTTAGAGGAGGGTTCGACGACAGCCCACCAGGGGGAGCAATGGTAATATTATCGCCAAAGCCAGCTCCCAAATCGGTACAAGCGCGCTGGTATTCTTACAGAACCAAAACTTTTCACCAAATTGATCTTTCGCTTCCAGAAGATTTTAGTGATCGTGTTGAAGAGTTGTATGAGGAATTTCCACAACCTCACTATCTACACACACTTATTGTAGGTTTTTCAGGGAAAGGTGAAGCACTTGTGTGGTGGGAAGCATTCTGCTTGCAATGCGATCAAGATCGCAGTCAGGATTTCAGCACCCCCATCGTTGAAAATGCGCAAGCGAACGTAGTGGAAGGCGACCCAAGTCGATACCGAAGCCAAACCGAACAATTTATTAGCGAAGGACTCTTTCCCAGTCCTGGTGAGTAATGAATCGCGACTAAATCTTCGATGTTTCGGGCCTTATTAGTGGCCCTGTGCCTAACTCTAACCACCGCGTGATCTTGCCAAGCCCACTAACCGATCACTATTAGCCAACTGATCCAGGGAATGTGGCACTTGAATATAATTCATGCTAACTAGCCAAGTGATAATAAAACCATTCATAAAGAAGTGGAAATACAAAAGGCGTTCAGTTTAGAGGAAGGCATGGCGGGGAGGCCAATCTGTTGCAAGCCGTTAACTTTGCGAGGCCGTATGTCAGTTCACGTTAAGAATGCTGCTGGATTTTTACACGCACTCAAAATATAATGTTATAACATTACATATATTGCGGGGTCTCATAAGATCCTTAGGCTTTCTGTTGTTCGCTACCCACCTGCCACCTAGAATGGCCAGTGTCGGTGTTCCCCACGGAACTTAATAGAGAATCCGCCGCGGCTTGCCGCGAAACGGAACTGCCCCCGCAACTGTAGGCGGTGAGCGATGCTCTTTAATGCCACTGGACACATAGTCTGGGAAGGCGAGCTAGCCATGACCCGTCAGTCAGGAGAACTGCCGACATATTACTTACATTGAGCGAAGTGGCTCGGTCAGTATTTGCTGGCCGAATCCCAAGCTCATCATGCACGGGAGTGTACATGATGTTGAGATTGACCACGGCCATCGCCGCGAGCGCTGTTGGCCTTGCCCAGGCGGCTTACGCCTCCACCGACTACCCGCTTACGCTCAACAACTGCGGCGTAGAGTTCAGCGTGACGGCGCCCCCGGAGCGAACGGTGACGGTGGGCCAATCAGCCACAGAGATCCTCTATTCACTGGGGCTAGCTGATCGAGTGAACGGCACCTCGGTGTGGTTCAACCCGGTTCTGCCCGCGTTTACTGAAGCCAATGAAGCGATTGAGCGGATCGCCGATGACGACCCAAGCTTTGAGGCCGTGGTCAATAAACGGCCTGACCTGGTGGCCGTGCAATACGAGTGGCACGTAGGCCCCACCGGAAGCGTCGCCACCCGTGAGCAATTCCATGAGCTGGGTATTAACACCTATATTATGCCCGCCGACTGCGATACCAAGGATAACTCTACCGGTGGCGATGGTACCCGCACGGCCGCTTTCTCAACGGATTCGATCTATAAAGGCATTACCGAGCTTGCCCAGATTTATGATGTACAAGACGCTGGCGAAGCGCTGGTGGCCGATCTTATTGACCGTGAAGCGCGTGCTATTGCTCTAGCGAGCAGCCTTGATCTACCGGAAGACCTGTCGGCGGCATTCTGGTTTTCATCGACAGACCTAGGGGTTAGTCCCTTTGTTGCAGGCCAGTTGGGCGCGCCGGGCTATATGATGGACAAACTCGGCATTCATAATGTGATTGAGTCCGATGAGGAGTGGCCCACGGTGGGCTGGGAGAGCATCGCAAGAGCTGACCCTGATGTGCTCGTGATCGCCCACATGGATCGCCGCCGCTTTCCCGCTGACGATATTGAAGCCAAGCGTGAGTTCCTGCGCAGTGACCCGGTCACTAGCGAAATGAGCGCGGTTAAAAACAACCGCATCGTGGAGATGGATGCCCATGCCATGAGCGCGACTATGCGCACTATTTACGGCCTGGAATCACTGGCCGAGGCGCTATCGACGATGGCATTTGACCAATGAGCATAGCGTTAACGCGGCTATCAACGTCGGGCTTTGGGCTGCGTTGGCTATGGATCACGCCGCTGGTGCTCGTGGCGGCGCTAATCGCGGGTACCGCCATCGGCGAAACGCCGATTCCCGTTGATACCATTCTCAAAGTACTCGCCAATCAGCTACTGGGTGCGGATTACGCGGTTGACCGGATCGATGCAGGGATTATCTGGAACTACCGGCTTAGTCGTGCCGTTGTGGCCGCCTGCTGCGGCACCAGCCTGGCGCTAGCGGGGGTCGTACTTCAGGCGCTGCTTCGCAACCCTTTGGCCGACCCCTACTTAATGGGCATATCTGCTGGGGCTTCTACCGGCGCGGTCGCCGTAGCAGTGGCCGGATTAGGCGCGGGAGCGCTTTCGCTTTCCCTGGGCGCTTTTGTGGGCGCCCTCCTCGCCTTTGGCATCGTAGTGATGCTCGCCCATGCGGCCAATAGCGGTGTAGGCGGCGGGCGCGGCGTTCAGGCTGCAGGGGCGATTATTTTGGCAGGCATTGCCGGTTCGCAGCTGTTCAATGCGCTGACAGCTTTTATCATCACCAAGTCGGCAAGCGCCGAGCAGGCACGGGGCATTATGTTTTGGCTGATGGGCAATCTCTCCGGGGTGCGCTGGGCCGATGTGACCTTGGCGGTGCCTGCCGCACTGTTCGGGCTACTGGTTTGCCTATGGCACCGGCGTTCACTGGATGCCTTTACCTTCGGTGCCGACAGCGCCGCCTCCATGGGGATTGCGGTGCGCCCAGTGCGTGGCATGCTGATTATTGCTATGGCACTGGTCACGGCGGTGATGGTGTCTATTGTGGGGGCGATTGGCTTTGTGGGCTTGGTGATTCCCCATGCCATGCGTTTTATCGTCGGTAGCCGCCACACCCGGCTGGTACCGGCAACTGCCTTGGCCGGTGCGGTGTTTTTAATCGGCTCGGATATTCTTTCCCGGGTGCTGGTGCCCGGCCAGGTACTCCCTATCGGGGTGATTACTTCGCTGATCGGCGCGCCTGCTTTTGCGCTGATTCTAGTGCGCGGCAAGAGGTCATAATGCAGTTATCAACTGAACAACTCGCCTGGGCGGTGCATGGCACGCCTCTGCTTATTGACGTCAACCTTACCGTCGAACCCCGCCAAACCTATGGTCTGGTGGGGCCGAACGGCTCGGGAAAAACCTCGCTGCTTCGCCTGTTGGCAGGCTTGAACAAACCCAAGGCAGGGCGAGTACTGATTGATGGCCAACCTCTACACACCCTCAAGCAACGGGCGATTGCCCAGTCTATTGCCTTAGTCGAGCAGCAGGCCGACACTACCGATAGAATTAGCGTTCACGACGTAGTGGCGCTGGGCCGGACGCCCTTTCTTACCGCGCTACGCCCCTGGTCAACTAAAGATGACGCCATCGTGGTTCAGGCGCTAGTGGATGTCGATATGACGCATATGGCGGATCGACTTTGGCACACCCTTTCAGGCGGCGAGCGCCAGCGGGTGCATATTGCCCGGGCATTGGCCCAGCAGCCGAAAATCCTGCTACTGGATGAACCCACCAATCATCTGGATATCCGCCATCAGCTGTCGATCCTTGAACTGGTCAGGCAGTTGCCGATTACGGTGATTATCTCGTTGCACGACCTTAACCAGGCCATGGAGTGTGATCGCATCGGCGTGATGGATGGCGGCCGCCTGATCGACAGCGGCCCCCCAGAAGACGTCCTCACCACCAGCAGGCTACAACAAACCTTTGGGGTGTATACCCATGTGATTGATGACCCTGTTGATGGCAAGCAGGTCATGCGGTTTCGTAGTGCGATTTAGCTAGCGCCTGCTTCAAGCATGTAGGAAAACCCTTTAACGGAAAAGATGCCACACCACGCTGTGATCCGTGCCCATACTCCACAGCAGTACGATCACTACGAGCAGCGCCTCCAGCACCAAAACACCGATACCCAGCGTCGTTGTTGACAGGATAAACCCGCGCTCATGGCTGATGCCTAAAAAGCTGGGGGTTCCTTTATAGAGTAGATAGGCGCTGTAGAGCAGCCCGATCACCATCCCCAGCATACAGAACCAAAAAGCCGGATAGAGGGCAAAAACGCCGCACAAGAACATCGGTGTCGCAATGTAACCCGCAAAAATAAGGCAATCACGGCGGCTGGGGCGGTTTTCTATACGACGGGCCAACCAATGAATCATACTGCCCACCACCCCCACAGCCATTAGCATCAACGCATAAAAAGCCACGCCTAATGCAATACCGTTGGGAAGTGAGACTTTATAGGTTTCAGAGCCACCATACGTCCAGCCGACCTGGGTAGTGCCTATCAGCGCACAGACGACGGGAATAGCAGCGAGTAACAGGACATGGTGGGCATAGAGATGGCTGATAGATTCATGCTCGCCACGGATCAAATGCCACTCTTTTTCAGGATGATGGAGAAGCCCCCAAACATGATGGATCATAACGACCTCCCGATTTTGTAGATGCATTGTTATTAGGATCAGGTTATTAGGGTCAGGCTGTTAGGGTCAGACGTTGATCGAGCAGACCAACAAAGCACCGAATCAAATTTAGTGTAGAACACAAACATTATTTTAGGAGAGGCTTTAATCCATTGTTAGTGAGAAATACGCCCAGAGAGTATCCACAGCGACGCCAGTTAGCGTCGACCACGCCATTGACCACCGCAGACATCCGGAAAAGTGGCAGGCCTCTACGGTTTTTTCCAATCAATCGCTAGCTCGCCCCCTTTTGCCCAATTCTCATGGCTGGTTTCAGCAAAGAAAATTTGCACCGCATCAGGTGAAACTTCATAAGCTTGCACGAACGCTTCGGTGATTTTATGGGCCAGTTCACGCTTCATTTCGACTGAACGCGGCGACTGCTGAATAGTCACGATTGGCATGTTTATATCTCCCTGGGTCTGGTGGGTGGGCGCCTTATCTCATTGATCTATTTTGTTTGGGTAAAAACTTTCCAAAACTAGCTTTACGCTAGGTCTGCGAAGCGCTCAATAACCGGCTGGGTGCGATGTTCGGCCTGCCATAGTTCGTAATCGCTCTGCACCGCCAGCCAGGCTCGTGCCCGGCCAATGCCTGCCCGCTCCAGGCGAACCGCCAAGTCGGGGCTAATCGGTGCTCGCCCATGCAGAATCCGCGACAGCGTTTCCCGCGCCACACCCAAGCGTCGAGCCATTTCCGTCACACTAATACCTAGCGCTGGCAACACATCCTCGCGTAGCGTCTCACCGGGATGCGGGGGGTTGTGCATGTGAGTCATATGCCATCTCCTAGTGATAGTCCAGGTAATCGACCAGCTCAACATCCGAGCCCGTGAAGCGAAAAATCACCCGCCAATTGCCGCTAACTGTGATCGACCAGAAACCTGTCCACTCGCCCTTCAGTGCATGCAGTCGCCAGCCCGGTAGATTCACCGCCTCGGGGTCTTCGGCGCGATTAAGCAGCGCAAGAATCCGCCCCAGACGTTTGGCATGGTCAGCGCGAATTCCCTTAGTCGTGCCCGTCTCAAAAAAGGCGCGCAAGCCTTTATTTCGAAAGCTGATGATCATCTTGCAAGTGTGACTTATCACATCACGCTTAGCAAGACGGCCCTGCAACATTTCCCATGCTTAGAGCCCGACGGAACCGACTTTTCTTTGCTAAGGTGAAGTGGTTCATTCTATTAATTGATGGGATATTCCTATGCGACTTTTATTCACCGGCGGCAGTGGCAAGGCTGGTCGTCATGCGACGGCGTATCTTCGCGATCAAGGCCACCGTGTTACCAACCTGGATTGGGTGTCGTCCGATGTGCCCGGCATTACCACCCTGAAGACCGACCTGACCGATGCAGGTCAAGTATTCAATGCTTGCCAGGCTTACGCCGGGTTCGACGAACTGGAGCCAGGCACTGGCGTGCCGCGTTACGATGCCATTGTCCACTTCGCGGCTATTCCCGCTATCCTGCACCGGCCAGACAACGAGACCTACCGTATCAATACGTTGAGCACTTATAACGTTCTAGATGCCGCCACCAAACTGGGCATTCCCAAGGTCATCTTCGCTTCCAGCGAGACCACTTATGGCGTCTGTTTCGCCGATGGCGAAAAGAAGCCTGACTACCTCCCCATCGATGAAGAGCACCCCACCGTGCCTCAAGACAGCTACGCCATGAGCAAGGTGGTCAACGAGGTAACGGCGCGCTCTTTCCAGGCACGCTCGGGCATCGACATCTACGGCCTACGTATTAACAACGTTATCGAACCCCACGAATACCGCCAGAACTTTCCGGCCTACATGGACAACCCCGCCCTGCGTCGGCGCAATATCTTCGCCTACATCGACGCCCGCGACCTTGGCCAGATGGTCGATTGCTGCCTGAAGACAGACGGCTTGGGCTACCAGGTATTCAACGTAGCCAATGACGACCTTTCGATGGGCCTGACCAACCCCGAAGTCATCGACCGCTTCTACGCTGGCGTACCGATCAAGCGCGAAATGGGCGAATTTGAGACCTTCTACAGCAACGAAAAAGCGCGTCGCTTGGTCGGCTTTGCACCGCGCCACTCCTGGCGGGATGAGATGGAGCAGTAAAGCCAACTGGGAAAATAAGGGGTTATGCTAGGCTCTGTTGACGCTTCATCGCGGCGCGCGCGGCAGCGTCAACAGACTCTATATGAAAACTGATTGAAGTTGGTACGATCACAGAGGCATTACCATCTATTTCTTTTCAAATATTGAGCCCCGAATGAATGAATACTGACCACTCACCAAATGAGCACCTTGACAAATGGGAAAATGCAAAAAACCCAGTGGTATCAATGTCCAAAGAGTACCCTGCGGGCCATCATATTCCTCCACATCAACATCAGCGTGGGCAGTTGATATATGCCAGCGCAGGTACCATGAGACTAAAAACTTGCGATGAATATTGGTTGCTACCTCCGTTTCGTGGCGTATGGATGCCCCCTGACGTAGACCATGAAATGAGTGCCAGCACATCGGTGTCTTTACGAACATTATATGTCAATGTCGAGTCATTTATCTTAAGCCTACCTAGTCACCCAGTAGGTATAGGTGTCACCCCGCTCTTGCGGGAACTACTGATCCGAGCCTCTTATTTCCCGATAAATTACCAGCCTGACAGTTTTGAAGAGCGCTTATTGAGACTAACACTGGAAGAAATGAGGCATGCATTTGAGGCTGGATTAAAGCTTCCCATGGGTAGAGATAAGCGCTTGAAAAAAATATGCGATACGTTGCTGGAAAATCCTGGGGATGTACGCTCATTGGCAGATTGGGCGAATGAGGTGGGAGCAACCACTCGTACGTTAACCCGACTATTTCGCAGCGAGACAGGTGTTTCTTTTAGCCAATGGCGGGAGCAGGTGCGCATCATAAGTGCTATTTCGGGTTTAAGCACCGGAGAACGTGTCAGCCAAGTTGCTGAAAATCTGGGATATGCTTCACAAGGAGCGTTTACTGTCATGTTCAAGCGTGTAACGGGAAAATCCCCGCGAGAGTATTTGAACGACCTGTCCCGTTCTCAAATAAAATTGTCGTGTACGGAAGAATAAGATTCGAATGAGATTGATATTGTTCCTCTACTTATTGAAATAGCAGGTAGAGGAATATATGAAGCTTTCGCTAAAACCACTGACTGAGCACTATTACTTTCTGATAATCGCATCCACGTTTCTGCAAGGATCTTCTTTTGTCAGCACAAAGATCGTCATGGAAGATATGTCGCCTTTGTGGTTAGCATCTGCTCGCTTCCTTATCGCAGCAGTATCTTTATCGCCTTTTGTTTTGATGCAAATGCGAAAGCATAAGATATTTTTTAAAGACCTTCCTTGGATAAAACTGTTAATAATTGGTGGGTTTCAGACTGCGGGAGTAATGTCGCTGCTCAATATTGGACTAACAGCGACTACCTCCTCAATAGCAGCTATCCTAATGGCCAGTAATCCTCTAATAGTGGTTGTCTTAGCCTGGCTGATTCTGGGGGAACGCTCCTCGGCACTTGCCTTGTTAGGCTTAGCTTTTGCATTTGTTGGCGTGGTGATCTGCATTGGTCTCGACAGTGACGGAACCCATGGGATAGGGCATGGGGAAGTGTTTGTTATGTTAGCTTCAACCTGCTGGGCATCCTCCACCGTGTTAAGCAAGAAATTTGCAATTACGCATTCTCCCTGGATAGTCACTTTCTGGCAGATGCTGCTTGGCTCTCTGCTGCTTATTGCGATAGCAGCATTAAGCAAACAGCCTTTTTCCCTACCCACTGATGCTTACCATTGGGGAATGTTTATGTGGCTGGCAATTCCCGCATCGACTGGGGCGATAGGGCTTTGGTTTGCGGCGTTAAAGATTGGCGGCTCCGTGCATACGAGCGGCTTCCTGTTTCTCTGTCCACTATTCGCTGCCCTGGTTGCATTCATGTTGATCGGACAACGCCCTGAATGGCACGAGATTATAGGCGGTGCGTTGGTAGGTGCAGGTTTGTTCATCATGTCCCGCAAACATTATGCTCGCGGGACAGCTTTGAAAATTAAGTCTAGCTAGTCACAGCGTTCAACAATGATAGCCATTCCTTGTCCAACACCTACACACATAGTGCACAGCGCATAGCGCCCATGGATACGATGGAGGTGATTAATTGAGGTGCCCACCAAACGGGCACCACTCATGCCCAAAGGATGTCCAAGAGCAATGGCTCCACCATTAGGATTGATGCGTGGATCTTTATCGTCTAATCCTAGCTTTCGGACAACGGCAAGCGCCTGGGATGCAAAAGCCTCATTTATCTCCAGTACATCTATATCATCAAGGGTCATTTTTGCTATGTTCAATACCTTATTTACGGCAGGTATTGGCCCAATCCCCATGATGCTGGGCTGAACTCCCGAAGCAGCGCTAGCGACAATACGCGCTCGTGGTTTTAAATTGTGCTTCAAAACGGCATTATTTGAAGCAACCAAAAGCGCTGCGGCTCCATCATTAACGCCAGACGAATTGCCTGCAGTGACTGTGCCACCTTCCTTCCGAAATGGCGTAGCTAGTTGCTTAAGGCCTTCAAGAGTGGTAGCACGAGGATGTTCATCGTGTTCTATAAGACGCGTTTCATGGCGAGATATTTTGACCTCAACAGGAGTGATTTCCTCCTTGAACACCCCTGCTTCTGAAGCAACTTTGTATTTCTGTTGGCTCCAAAATGCGAAATTGTCCTGCTCTTCTCGTTCGATACCAAATTGGCTTGCAACGTTTTCTGCAGTTTCTGGCATGGTATCGACACCATACACTGAGTCCATTCTTGGGTTTATAAAACGCCAGCCAATCGTAGTGTCATATATTTCAGCATGTCGAGAGAAGGCCTGTTCAGGCTTCGGCAGAACCAATGGTGCTCTGGACATAGACTCGACTCCCCCAGCCAGCAATAGTTCTGCTTCACCTGACTTGATATAACGGGAGGCCATAGCGATGGCATCCATACCTGAAGCACATAACCTATTGATGGTGGTTCCAGGAACACCAATATCAAATCCTGCCAACAATAGACTCATTCGAGCTACATTTCGGTTATCTTCTCCCGCCTGATTAGCACATCCCATTATAACATCATCTAAGCAACTCCATTCTATGTTAGAATAACGAGACTTAAGAGTTCTCAGAGGAATAGCTGCTAAATCATCGGCTCTAATATTTGAAAGTGAGCCAGCGTACTTACCAATAGGTGTTCTAACATAATCACATATAAAGGAATTAGTCATAGTCAATCTCACTCTTTCTCATGCATCGAATTCAGTATTTTTTCAAACCATCTTTTAGACTCTTCAATTTCCTCACTAGAAACCAGATGTTTCCTTTCCTCAAAGACAATCTCTTTTACTTTCGCTCCTAGATTTTCAAAACAGTTAGCTGTATCTATAATTCGCGATGCAGGAACCCAACTATCGGTCATGCTTCCGCTGATAAAAATGGGCATACCTAAAAGACTGGAATCATCCTCTTTCTTCACATTTATCTCTGGCCCGAATATCCCACCAGTAAAGATAAACGCTCCACCCAATCTTCTTCTAAATTTAAATAAATATTGGCTGGCAACACAAGCACCCTGAGAGAAGCCCACTAGAAAGACATTCTCTTCTCTAATGCCGCTTTCAATCAAATTTTCAACTATAGATTCAATATAGTTCAATGCATCATCTAAATGAGGTTGATTTTTTTCTATAGCGCGAAGGAAACTGTGCGGATACCAAGTTTTCCCTGGTGCACATGCAAGGATCCAAGTGGCTTCCAAAATACCAATTTGTTTTGCTATGTCGAAAAAATCATCTGGAGATTGACGTCGCCCGTGAAGAAGTATTACAACCTTTTTACCAGGTGAAAGCTTCTCTCCAATATACTTTGAGATATATTTATTATCACATGCATCCATTATATTCACCTTTATATCCTAATTGCGGTTATTTCCTTATCCACTGAGCTATTTGGCGCGTATAGTAACTAACTATAATGTCGGCACCTGCACGTTTGAAACCTGTCATGACCTCCATGACGGTTTCTTTTTCATCTAAAGCACCAGCTAGCGAGCCGAATTTGATAGCGGCATATTCACCGGCTACTTGGTAAATAGCTAAAGGAAGATCAGTGCGATTTCGAAGTTGGCTAACGACGTCTAAATATGGCATACCAGGTTTTACCATCAGGATGTCAGCCCCTTGTTCCTCATCAAGGCGGGCTTCAATCATAGCCTGACGGCCATTTGCATTATCCGCTTGATAACCTAGACGATCGCCTTCAAGCTTACAGTCAACTGCGGAACGAAAGGGGCCATAAAAAGCAGATGAAAACTTTACCGCATGGGCCAGTATGGCAACCTCGGTATAACCAGATTTATCCAGTGCATGACGTATTGCCCCCACCTGCCCGTCCATCATAGATGATGGTGCTAACATATCAGCACCTGCTTGAGCAGCAACAAGGGATTGCTTAACTAGGTTTTCGACAGTTTTGTCGTTGTCAACTTGTCCTTCCGTAACTACTCCACAATGGCCATGAGTGGTGTATTCGCAGAAACAGATATCTGGAATAACCAGCATATCGGATCTACATTCCTTAATGGTACGAATCATGCGTGCCAGCAACCCATCATTGGAAAGAGTATCACTACCCAGACCATCTTTATTATGGGATATTCCAAATGGCATGACGTAACGGATACCTAGCTCATAAAGTGACTCTATCTCTTCACAAAGCAATGATTCAGGTATTCGACAAATACCTGGGAGTTCCTTTATAGGAGTACGCTCAATTGCAACCTCCTCGACAAATATAGGTTGTACTAAATCACTCAGAGTTAAACCGTTTTCTTTAACAAGTTGACGAAATTCATTATTTTTACGCATCCGGCGGGGGCGATGAATTATATTCATGCAACTGCCCTCTCAAAATTAAGCCCGATGGCCTCCCTGGTTTCATCGGGACTTGAAATATCACGCCCAAGCTCACGTGAAATGCGAACGATGCGCTCCACAAGCTGAGCACTTCCAGTTGCTAACTCCCCTTTATTATAATAAACATTATCTTCCAGCCCCGTGCGGACGTGACCTCCAAGAAGTATTGTGTGTATATTAATTGGCAGCTGTTTTCTACCAATCCCTATAGCAGACCACATACTATCATCAGGTATATTATCTATAAGATTCATTAAATTTTTACATTCGGCTGTCACACCTCCATGAATTCCCATAGCAAAAGAGAAGAGCATCGGTAATTTCAGAAAGCCCTCCTTTCCCAAAGATACCGCTTCGTTAATTACACCTGAGTGATAAACCTCAACCTCCGGAATCACGTTGAACCTATTAATATCTTCGGCAAGTTTTTTAGCCAATGCAGGTGGATTAACAAACGGCTTAGCCCCATGATTAACTGACCCGCAATTAAAAGATGCAATTTCAGGGCATAGAGAAAGATGATTCCATGCCTCTTCTGGAGCTAAATGTGGAGGAAGATTTAGTCCGGAAGTACTTAAATTAATTAAAATATCACAGCGTTCGCGAACTCTCTCAACAATCTCTCTCCATACATTGAAGTCGTAGCTTGGGCTACCTTCCGAGTCGCGAGCATGTATGTGGGCAATACTCGCACCAGCCTGCCAGCACTGGTAGACAGACTCAGCAATTTCTTCAGGAGTGTAAGGAACACTTGGATTTTTTCCGCGTGAGGTTATTCCACCGTTTACTGCAGCGGTAATAATGAGCTTTTCCATTCGTACGGCCTCTTTATAACGGTTGACAACACAACGCTTATTATCCTCCTGAAACTCAACGAATGACTTTTTCACTTAAGACATAAATTGTTTAGAAAAAGAAAATTCCGTGAAAACAATTTAGCCAATGGTTTATTATTTATTTTTCAATAGCTGGGTGAACGTAGACCCAGAGTGCAATACATTCACTAGATGGTTGAGGAGCTTTCATGGTGGGCCATCACTTCTACCGTACATTTAAAGTCAAAGCGTTTTCTAATTGAGTACCAAGACAACCTGTCAGCAGCCGTCCTTATGAATGTTCAGGAGTACCAGAAGTTGATAGACGAATTGGAAGCTCTGCCGCTCGAGACCGCTTGGCAATCTTCCAAGCTGACCAGGCGGTCTCCCACGACGATATGCGCTTGCTCTTCAGCCAGGGCGAATAATCAATGGCTTGGCAGGTTATTTACCACCCTGACGTCCAACGGGATTTGACCAGGCTGGGTGCTGCCGCCGCTAACCGTATCCTTGACGTCATCGAGGAACGCATCCGCGACGGAGAACCCGGTAAACTTGGAAAACCGCTACGGGGTGCCCTGGCGGGATGTCGGCGGATGCGCACCGGCAACATTCGCATTGTTTACAAAGTGGACGGTGACGCCATTCAGGTATTAATTATCACCGTGGGGGCCAGGCGCGTTGAAGAAGTCAATAAGATTGCCAATCAACGCGTTAAATAACCTTTTCCCGCAGCATTTGATGATTTGGCAGCGGATTAAAATCAGCATCACCCTTTTATCGGCACAAACACCGGCGCGCCATCCACTTCTACCACTGCTAGTCGCTGGCGGTAGAGGCGTACTAAAGCACTGGGCACCAGCATGCTATCTCGCGGGCCCCAGCACGCCTCCCCATTAGGATAGATCAGTAAAATATGGTCGCACCAGCGCGCCGCCAGATTTAAGTCATGTAGACACATCACCACGGCTTGCCCCTTGGCAGCCTGCTCCGCCATCAGCGTCATTACAGCGCTCTGGTGGTGCAGATCAAGATGGTTGGTGGGCTCGTCGGCCAACCACAGGTTGGGCGCCTGGGTCAGTACAGTAGCTATTGCCACCCGCTGGCGCTCGCCGCCAGAAAGCGTGCTGACCAAGCGGTCACGTAGATGCGCCACATCCAGGCACTCCAGAGCAGCTTCGGCGCGGGCGTAGTCATCGGCGCCCTCCATCTGCCATGGGGATAGGTAGGGATGGCGACCAATCAGTGCCGTTTCCAGCACGGTCGCCGGGAATCCATCCTGGCGATCTTGAAATACCACGCCTAAACGCTGGGCGATGTGGCGGCGGCGCAGTTGACCAAGCGTTGTGTCGTTGAGTTGAACGCTGCCTGAACGTGGAGCATGCAGCCCTGCCAAGGTATGCAGCAGCGTGGTTTTACCCGCCCCGTTAGGGCCTAACACTCCCCACACCTGGCCTGGTTCAATGACTAGGTTTAACGGCGTACCTCCTGCGCGTTCGGGCACGTCGATGATGAGGTCTCGGGTAGCCAGTACGCTCATCAGCGGCTCCGGTAGAGCAGGAACAGGAAGGTGGGCACGCCCAATAGTGCCGTGATTACCCCAACGGGCAGCTGTTCCGGGGCGATCATGGTGCGCGCCAGAGTATCGGCCAGCACTAAAAGCGTGCCGCCCGCCAGTGCGCAGGCAGGCAGTATCAGTCGCTGGTCGTTGCCTAACAGCAGGCGCAACATATGCGGCACCACCAACCCGACAAAACCAATGCTGCCTGCGGTGGTCACGGCCGCAGCGGTGAGCAGGCTGGCGGCAACGTAAATACCCCACTCCAGCGGCCTAACCGCAACGCCCAGCGCGGCGGCTTGCTGCGGGCCACGGGCCAGCACATTCAGGCTACGCCCCAGCGGAATCAGTACCACGCAGGTAGCCAATAATAGTAGAAGCGGCGGCCAAGGTGTTCGCGCGTAGGAGAGATCGCCCATCAGCCAGTAGAGCATGCCCGGCAGGCGTTCGGCGGGGCTCATCGCCAGCATTAGCGTAATCACCGCGCCCCACCCCGCCGCGACCACTACGCCGGTAAGCAGTAATCGCGAAGGCGTCCAACTTCCGCTGCCGTGGGCCAAGCCAAACACTAAAAAAGTAGAAAAAAGCGCACCGCCAAAGGCCGAACCTGAAATCGCCAGCCCGCCGAGACCACCCAGCATGGCCGCCAGCGCGCCAATCGAGGCACCGCCGGAAAGCCCCAGCACATAAGGGTCAGCGAGAGGATTGCGCAGTAGTACCTGCATCAAGGCGCCCGCGACCGCCAACAAACCGCCGACAGCAAACGCCGAGAGTGCCCTAGGTAGGCGCAACTCCATCACCATGGTGCGCGCCAGAGCGTCATCTCCACTCTGCCCTATATGACCAAGTGCAACGTCCCAAATTTGCGCCGGAGAAATCTGCGCACTGCCAACTCCAAGGGCGATGATCAGCGACGCCAACGCCGCTAGTAATAGCAGGCTAAGCGGCAGACCCAAGCGTGAAAGCATTAACTGCGCCCACGCTTTTGGCGTGCAATATCCAGCTTCTCACAGAGTATCTGTGTGCCCTCCATCAGCCGCGGCGTAGGCCGTTGGATCAACGAAGGCGGCACAAAAAAGAGATTGTCTTCGGCCACGGCCTTCAGATTGGGGTACTGCTCCCAGTGGGTCAGCCAGTGGCGATTCTCTTCGCCCATACCCCCGGCAACAATTGCTTCAGGATTCGCGGCTAACACGGCCTCATCATCGATACGCGGCACCCGCCGCGACAGCCCGCCAAACACATTTTGACCACCGCAAATCTCGATCACCTGACCGATCAGGTGCTGGTCGTTAATGCTCATTAGCGGCTCATCCCACACTTGGTAGAACGTGGTTACTGGGTCGCGATCTCGGTAGCGCGACGCAAGCGCGGCCATGGTGTCGCGGAAATTATCGGCCACCGTCTGCCCGACCACCTCAGTGCCTGCCAATCGCGCCAAGCGCTCAATGGCACTGGCCACGCCTGCTACATCGCGGGGTTCGATATAGAACACAGGCATGCCCAGGGCTTCAAGGGTTTCAAGTTGTTCGGCGGGGTTGCCGGTCACCCAACCAATGACTAGATCAGGTGCCAACCTCACCAGCGTTTCTAGATCAATTCGGGTATGGCTGCCCACCGAGACCACTTGTTGGGCTTCCGGCGGGTAATCGCTAAAAGAGACGACGGCGACCACTTGATCCCCTGCGCCCGCCGCATAGGTCAGTTCAGTGGCGCCGGGCGAGAGCGTGGCGATGCGCTGGGCAGCGTTATGAAGACACACTTCACGGTCACGATCATCCACAACGCAGCGCGAGTGATCGTGACCCAACGACGCTGCCGACATTAGCAACAGCGCGAGGCCCAAGGCCCCACGCGCAACACTCCTTGCTCTATTGGCCAAAGTGAACACTCAAGAATCCTGCTCGACCAGCGTTAATATAGTCACGTGACGTCGAATACTCTTTATCAAAGGCATTTTCTAGCGTAACACGAGCGCTCCAGAGTGGCGCAAACCGCCATCCTGCGCGCAGGTTAACCAGCCCATAGCCCCCTAATCGTTGCGTATTGGCGACGTTATCGTAGCGGTAACTCTGCGCCACTAACGAGCCGCCCAACGACCAATCGCCAAGCTCGCGGTCTGCATCCAGGCGCACACTTTGACTGGCACGGCGGGCTAAGCGATTACCGGTATCTCGATCTTCCGGATCCAGATAGGTAAAGGCAGCCTGGAGTGTCCAATCGTTGACCTCGACTCCGCTGGCTAGCTCGGCACCACGTATACGCGCACGGTTAACGTTTTGCGGTGCCCATAAACCGCTCGATGTTGGTGCCCAGGCAATCAGATCATCGTAGTCGTTTTGAAAGGCGGCCAAATCCCAGAACCACTGGCTGTATTGGCCGCGAACACCCACTTCAACAGTTTCAGAGGTTTCCGGATTGAGATCGGGGTTACCCGAATCCGGCCAATAGAGATCATTAAAGCTCGGCGCTTTGAACGCAGTGCCTACACTGGCACGCAGTGTGTGATCGTTATCCAGCTCGTAGCCTAGCGCCAAGCTGCCGGTGACTTCATCGCCATAGGCTTCGTTGTCGTCGTAACGCAGGCTGGCTTGAATAGCAAACGATGAGAAGTCGAGCAGCCCTTGGGTAAACACAGCGGTGTTATCGCGGCTGGTGACATCAAAATCGTTGGTGCTTGAAACGCGGTCTTCACTGATTTCAGCGCCAGCGATCAATTCATGGGCGCCAAACTGAAGGTTGTTCTGCCAGCGGGCGGCTCGGGTGCGGGTATCAATGATCGAGTCGCCAAAATTATCTAGCGTATCCAGCTCGTCGCGGGCTTCGCTAAGGGTCAGGCGACTCTGCCAGGTATCGGTTACCGGCACCTCGCCGTAGATGCCAGTCACCTGCTGGACGAAGTCATTCTCTCCACCGTCATATTCGTTGTTACCGCGCGCGCGCAGCGCCAGCATGCCGACTTCAGCGCCACTCTCAAAGGTATGTGCAACGCGGGCCAGCGCCGACGTATTGTCGTAGCCTTTGTCGTCACCGCCGCGACGAACGGGCTGGCCATCGGTATTGAAATGGCTAGCGGCAAAGCTGTAGCGTGTGCCCCCCTCACGGCCAGAAACGCCTGCGCTTAAACGCTGGGTATTAAAGGAACCACCGCCCACTGAGATTCTGGGGCGCGGGCCCTCTTCGTCGCCATCAGGGGTAAACAGCTGAATGACACCACCGACCGCATCCGCACCGTAAAGGCTACCGCGTGGGCCGCGTACGATTTCCGCGCGATCAAATATGCGTGGGTCTAGATACTGAAATGCGGCGCCGCCCGCCGTGGCAGATCGCAGGCGAATACCGTCGATCATCAGCACGGAGGCATCGCTGGGCGTACCACGCAGGTAAACGCTGCTGTTTTTACCAAAGCTGCCGTTGCTGGTGATATCAACACCCGGCTGGCCGCGCAGAAGATCGCTCAAGCTGGTGGGATCTTGGCGGCGAAAAGTGGCTTCGTCCAGCACGCTAACCGATGAAAGGCTCTCGTTGGCAGTGCGCGGCGCTAACACAGCGGTCACTACGACAGGATCAAGCGTGGCTAATTCGGTCGTCGCTTCGGCGTATTGGGCCTCGGCCTGGATGTGAAAGGCTAGCGGTAAAGCAGCCATACTAAACGCCGCCCGTTTGGCGGTGGTGTGGAAACGGTGGTTCATGGAGGATCCCTTGCTCGTCGTGCTCACCCGCACAACGTCGTTTTATTGACCGAGCGCAGGACAAGACAAGGAAATCACGGTCGCACTGCATAATTGCGTCGTGCCACCGTTAATCGCCCTGAGAGCACCCACCGCGTCTCGGCATGTATCGGTTCAGGCGAGAACCGTTACTCTCGGGCCGGTCTCCGGGCTGACGAGCGAAAGATGTCTCTAGCAAAGAACCATTCTTTCCGAACGACCACCTTCCCGTGCATAAGCACAGTGGCGTTATAGCCGTTGTTATCTCGATCACCGTTGCGGGGGCAGCGTTGGAATCACGTAAATCACCAACTTCCCGTTTCACTAGAGGCTTTTTACACCGCCAGCACCTGAGAGTGGGCGTAAGCTAGCAACTTGTTGGGGGGCGGTCAATTGGAGGTGGCATGACACTGTTAAGCAAAAGTTTCAGTGGCTACTTAATCGCCATCAGCAGCCCATGCCGCACATACCACACCTGCTTGGCCTGAACAGAGGCGTCTTGGTTAAACCAGCCGTTTAAATCACGCAGGCGGCGCTGTTCGGGCTGCATGGGCACAATGCCGCGGCCGACTTCGGTAGTGATGATAACTAACGCCGCATTTAACTGTTTGGCACGCTGGCAGAGCTGTGTCATATCGCCCTGCCACTGCTGGCGCAAAGGGTCGTTTTCCGCGTTTACTAACGCGGCTTCTAGCCAGGCAAGCACACCGCTTATCACCAGCGGTCTATCAGCAATCAGCGTTTGCTGGCACGCCGCCAGTTGCTGACCCGGCATTAGCCGATGCCATAAAGCGTCGGGAAAGCGAGCCGCTACGGCGTCGCGCTTTCCAGCGCAGGCACCGCCGATGAAGAGCTGCATTGCCATTCCTCTTTGCCTTGTTCGTTTTGCTTATAAATCAGTTGCCAGCGCCTGCCTTGGGCCTGAGCTACCGTGCCATCCCAAAAATGAATGGTTTCAAAGCGGCGGCGCAGCTCACGAATCACGCCACCGTGGGTAACGACTAGAATTTTTTTGTGGCCACCCTCTTGGGCATTTATTGCCACGTTATCCAGCCAAGCGTCTAGACGCTTACGCAATTGAGCCGCCGATTCGCCGCTGGGAATCTGCAACTCGCCGACGCTATCAATCCAGGCGCGGTAATGGGGTAAATCCTTTAGCTCGTCGTAAACCTTGCCTTCGTATTCACCAAAATCGAGCTCCCGCAGGCGTGGCTCCAGCATTACTGGAAGCCCCTCTTTTGCGGCCTGGGCCCATTCCAAGGTTTGCTGGCAGCGTTGCAGATCACTAGAGTAAATAGCATCTAAACGCTCATCAAACAGCGCATCACGCAGCGCCAGCAACCCTGTTTCTGCATCGGGAAACAGCAGCGGAATATCTTGCTGGCCTTGATAACGGCGTTCTAAATTCCAAGCGGTGATACCGTGGCGAACTGCCACCAGCTCCACATTAAGATCAGTAGCCAAAGCTCTCCTCCTTCAATGGTGGCACCGACCATATCGCCGTTAATGCCATTAAACAGTCGCAACATAAACCAGCGCATTAGTACCACAAAAACCATGACCGTTAGCCCCCACAGCACCAGACTGGAGGCTAATAGCGCGATAACCGCCAGCGGTACCAGCCCCAGTGCCACATCCTGGCCGCTAAGCGACTGTTGCCAGCTCCTCGCCAGGCCTTTCGGCTGGGCGCAGGGCGTCAGCACTAGCAAGGCAACGCCCCCCCAGCGCCCTAGCGCGGGCACCACCAGCAGCCACCAGAGCGGCGCTTGATAGGTAAGCAATGCCCATAGCAATACCCCCTTCCAGGCGAGTAGAAACACCAGCGCCAGGATACCAAAGCTACCGATTTGCGGGTCTTTCATAATCTCCCAGCGGCGCGCCAGGGGCTGATTGCTGCCCAGGGCATCGGCGACATCCATCACACCATCCAGGTGCAGCCCACCTGAGAGGGCCACCCAGACGCTTAATATCGCCAGCGCGGTGATCGGTGTGGGAGCGTTGTGCATCGCAAATGCCAGCATCACCAGCAAACTGCCGATCAACAGACCCACCAAGGGATAAGCGCGTACCGCCCAGCGACGAGTGTCGGGTGTCCAGGGGGCGGCAATGGGAATCGGGATGCGCGTCAAAAACTGAAGGGCCAGCACAAAACCGAATAGAACGTTTTTCACAGTGCTCTCTTCCAAAGAAGCTTTCCGTCATTTTTCCATTCAATGGCACAGCCCGCGACCACTTCTAGCACTGAGTCCGCCTCTGCCGCTACCCAGCGGTGAGCACGCTGAAGAAACGTCAGGTAGCGCCAGGTCTCATTATCGCTAGGCGGTAGCGATTCGTTAATGTCGTTGGAGACAATCACCAACTGAATATGGCGAGCTTTAGCGCTTTGCATGGCCCGTTGCAGCAGCTCCAAGCCCTCCTCTGCGCTAAGGGAACTGGCGTATAGCACTTGGCTGGCCCATAGGGTTAGGCAATCCAGCAGCACCGCACTGCCATCAGGCACGCCTGCCAACGCTTGATCAATCGCTAGCGGCGCCTCAATCGTTATCCAATTGACGCTTTGCCCTTGCGCGTTCCTCGCCTGCTGGTGTCGTGCCACTCGCTCGGCCATCTCATCGTCATACACGTTGGCGGTGGCAAGGTAGTAACAGCTATCCGTACCAGCCGCGCTGAGCGCCAGCTGCTCGGCAGCCTCACTTTTACCGGAGCGTGCGCCGCCGCTAACAAAGACAATCATGTATCACCTCTAATAGCCGCTGGTTGGCGGGCCCATCGCGCAGTGCGATGCGCAGCCAGCCGCCGTCTAATCCAGCAAAGCTATGGGTATGACGTACCAGCATGCCTTGGCGTAGCAGCCGTTCAAACAGCACATCGCTGGTCATTGCATGTTCAGCACCAGGGCGGATAAGGAAAAAACAGGCGAGACTAGGGACGACTTCCAAGCCCAACTGTGTCAGCGCCTGCTCCATGCGCGGGCGTTCATTGGTGATCCATTGGTGGGTACGCTGAGCAAAGCCACGGTCTGCCAGCAGCGGCGCCACCAGCTCTGCCGCCAAATGGTTAACGCTCCAAGGCGGCTGGTGAGACTCTGCTGCTTTGATAGTCGCCCCATCTGCCAGCATATAGCCCAGCCTCAAGCCCGGAAGAGTATAAAACTTGGTCATCGAGTGCAGCAGAATCAGATGTGAATAGCGGGCCAGCAAAGGTGCTAGTGACGACTGCAGTTGGGTATCGCCCACCATATCCACGAACGCTTCATCGACAACAACGCGACAGCCAATTGAAGCGGTGACATCCAGCAGCGCTTCCATTGCCGGGGCATCGATAAGCGTCGCCGTCGGGTTATTGGGCCGGCATAGAAACAGCACATCAATGCCGTCAACCTCTGCCAATAGAGAGTCAACGTCCAGCGCAAAGTGCGGCGCGGACAGCGCGATGTCTGTGACCGCGAGCCGATGGGCGCGGCAAGCGCGGGCATATTCGCCAAAGCTGGGAGTAAGAACCGCCGCCCGTTTACCGGCATGCAGCGCAGCGGCGAGGAAAATCGCCTCGGCGCCGCCGTTGGTTAGCAGCACCTGTTCGGGCTGGAGGTGGTGGTGGGCCGCAATAGCGTGGCGAGCAACGGAGTAATCCGGCGCAGGATAACGCTCGAGACCTGCCAACTGCTTCACTAACCAATCGCTTACCCAGGCCGGAGGCCCCAAAGGGTTAAGGTTAGCGCTAAAGTCTTCCAGGCGGTGGTCGGCGGGCAAGCCGAAGTGCGCGAGTAGCGCCTCAGCTTGGCCGCCGTGCGCGGGCCATGGGGACATGTTCATAACAGCCCTCTAATCAACATAAGTGCTGCTATCACCACCACTGACAGCACCATAAACAGTAGCCAAGCGCCGTGCATTAAACGCACCGCAGCAGTGATATGCGTTACCTGCAGCACTTCAAGCGGCTCACCTAGGGTAGCGCGCTGAGACACCACGCCTTGATAGTAATTAGTGCCACCCAACTGAACGCCGAGCAGCCTTGCCACCATGGCCTCCGGCCAGCCCGCATTGGGGCTTGGATGTCGCGGCGCATCACGGCAGGTGCCGTTCAGTGCGCCTTTCCAGCGCAGATTCAAAACACCTGAAACATCCAATAGCAAACCAGCGAGCCACAAACACAGTGCGGTTAAGCGTGCGGGAATCCAATTGGCTAGGTCGTCCAGCTTCGCGGAGGCGAAACCAAAATCGGCATAGCGCTGGTTTTTGTAGCCTACCATCGAATCCAGGGTATTCACCGCCTTATACGCCAGCGCTAGCGGCGCCCCGCCGATTAGGGCGAAAAATAGCGGTGCGGTAATGCCGTCAACGGTGTTTTCCGCCACAGTTTCCACCGTACCTCGGGTGATTTCTGCTTCATCCAAGCTATGCGTATCGCGCCCCACTATCATTCCCAACGCCTTGCGTGCGGAGGGCAGATCGCCTTTTGTCAGCGGTTCAACCACGGCGCGGGCCGCATCGCCTAGACCTTTAATCGCAAGCGTAGTAGACAGCAGCCAAAGCTCGGCGATTAACGCTAGTCCTGGGTGCAATCGTTCTAGCAGCGCTAGCGCTAGCCAGCTAATCCCCCATACGCCACCGACGACAATAGTGGTTAGCAGGAAGCCACTGACTCTGCGCTGCTGCGCCACGCCACGGTTCCATAGCCGCTCAAAGGCGCTGATAAAACGTCCTATCAATACCACTGGATGCGGCAATGAGCGCGGATCGCCAATCATTAAGTCAATCACTATCGCCAGAACAACCAGCGCCAACCCAGCGAGTGGATCGCCGACCATCATGGCGCTGCCTTATCGCTAACACCGGCATCGTTAAAGGTCGCCATCTCCGCCACCATCGCTGTCGCCGCCTGCAGCAATGGATACGCCAGCGCGGCACCACTGCCCTCCCCTAGCCGCATGCCCATATCGAGAAGCGGCCTAGCCTCTAGAGCCGTTAGCGCTACGTCATGCCCTGGCTCCTGGGAACGGTGGCCAAAAATCAGATAACCGCGCACAGCGGGGCATATTCGGCAGGCGGTGAGCGCGGCCACGGTGGCAATAAAGCCATCCACAATCGCAGGCATCTGATTGGCCGCGGCTGCCAAATAAGCGCCGGTCATCGCGGCAATTTCCAGGCCGCCTAGCTTGGCCAGCACCTCTAGAGGGGTCTGGGGATCAGCGTTACGCGCCGCGATGGCGCGCTCAATCACGGCTACTTTGTGTGCCTGCTGCTGTGGGTTAATCCCGGTACCCGCACCAACGACGCTGGCTACCGATTCACCTGTTAGCACCGCCAGCATGGCACTGCTGGCAGTGGTATTGGCAATGCCCATCTCGCCGACAATAAGGCACTTTGCTGCCGCCTTTTTTGCCCGTTCAACGGCGGCGACACCTACCTCTATAGCGGCCAATGCCTGATCAGCCTGCATGGCATCTTCCACCACCATATTGGCGGTTCCCGCGCGCACTTTGGCAGAAGTCACGCCAGACATTGTTAAGGACGAAGCTACGCCTACGTCTACTATCTCGACCTGCGCACCTATTTGCCGGGCAAACACATTAATTGCCGCCCCACCGTTGTCGAAGTTGGCCACCATCTGGGCAGTCACTGCCTGGGGAAAGGCGGATACTCCCTCAATGGCAACGCCATGATCCGCAGCAAACACGATTACCGCAGGCGGCATCACAATGGGCTTAAGCTCACCGGTGATGGCGCTCAGCTGAATAGCCAATTCTTCCAGGGCCCCCAAACTACCTTGCGGTTTGGTCAACGTATCCAAGTAGCGTCGCGTCGCTTCTCCAGCCCTGGGATCAACTGACTGAATCTGGTCAACAATGGCGTGCATGCAGGCTCCGGCCCAGTAAGGGTCATCAAACATTCAAAGTTAAAGCTCAAAATGGTAGCAAAAGCCTGGATGCTATACTTGCTATTTCACTGGCCATCATTCCACCCTCGTTGGGTTCCATGTATACCATCGCGTGCTTTACGTGAGGCGACCGGCACCCTACATTCGGGTAATAAAACTACAAATGTGGTTTTTATTACCGTAAAGTCTCTTAAATCGACGCTAAAAAATGTAAAATAACTACAATATTTACTCACCGTCTCTATCATGCAGAGGTTCCTATGCCGAGCTCAACACCCGCCACTTTAAACCCTACCGTTGCTGAGGTTACCCAGCGTATTCGTGAGCGTTCTGCAGAGCGTCGCGCCCTCTACGAACAGCGCATGGCTGACCAGCATAAACGCGGTGTGCACCGTGCTGAGTTAAGCTGCGGTAATCTGGCCCACGGCTTTGCTGCCTGCAACCCGCAGGACAAAGATTCCCTCAAGCTGATGAACAGTGCCAACCTGGGGATCATTTCGGCCTACAACGATATGCTCTCGGCCCACCAGCCGTTCGAAACTTTCCCGGCCACTATCAAAGCCGCTGCCAACGCGATGGGGTCAACGGCCCAGTTTGCCGGTGGTGTACCGGCCATGTGCGATGGCGTGACCCAGGGCCAGCCGGGCATGGAGTTGTCGCTATTCTCACGGGATGTGATTGCCATGGCCGCCGCCGTGGGACTTTCCCACAACATGTTCGACGCTGCACTCTACCTGGGCGTGTGCGATAAAATTATCCCCGGGCTGTTTATTAGCGCCGCGCGCTTTGGCCACCTGCCCGCGATGTTTGTGCCAGCAGGGCCCATGCCCAGCGGCCTGCCCAACAAGGAAAAAGCCCGCGTTCGTCAGCTGTATGCCGAGGGCAAGGTGGGTCGCGATGCGCTGCTTGAAGCAGAGTCGGATTCATACCACAGCCCCGGCACCTGCACCTTTTACGGCACGGCCAACTCCAACCAGCTGATGATGGAAGTGATGGGCCTGCACCTGCCGGGCACTTCCTTCGTCAACCCTGGCACCGAGATGCGTGAAGCGTTGACCCGTTATGCCACCGAGCAGGCGATTCGCAACACCGAGCCCGGTGGCAACTACCGCCCGTTCTACAAGCAAATCGACGAGCGCGCCATCGTCAATGCCGTCGTTGGGCTTCTTGCTTCTGGCGGTTCGACCAACCACACGCTGCATTTGATCGCCATGGCCGCCGCTGCCGGTATTACCCTGAACTGGGATGACTTCACCGCGCTTTCTGCGGTCACCCCCAGCCTGATGCAGGTCTACCCCAACGGCCAAGCGGATATTAACCACTTCCAGGCCGCTGGCGGCATGAGCTACCTGTTCCGCGAACTGCTTGGCGCTGGCCTGCTCCACGGCGATATTCCCACCGTGTTTGGCACCGACCTGACCGCCTACACCCAGGAGCCTTTTCTGGAAGACGGCAAAGTCGTCTGGCACGAAGGCCCCGAAAACAGCCTTGATGAGAACGTGCTGCGCCCCGTCGCCACGCCTTTTGCGCCGACGGGTGGTTTAACCGTTATGAAAGGCAACCTGGGCCGTGGTGTGATCAAAGTCTCCGCGGTGGCCGAGGAGCATCGCATTGTAGAAGCACCGGTGAAGATTTTCGAAGACCAGAACGAAATGAAAGCGGCCTTCGAGTCCGGCGATTTGGATCGTGACGTGATCGTGGTCGTCCGTTTCCAAGGCCCCAAAGCCAACGGCATGCCAGAACTGCATAAACTGACGCCGTTCCTGGGCGTGTTACAAGATCGTGGTTATAAAGTAGCGCTAGTGACTGACGGCCGCATGTCGGGCGCGTCGGGCAAGGTGCCTGCCTCCATTCACATGAGCCCGGAGGCCCTGGACGGCGGCCCGCTGGCCAAACTCCGCGATGGCGACATCGTGCGTCTGGATGCCAACGCCGGTACGCTGGAAGCCAAAGTTGCCCCTTCCACCTGGGCAGAACGTGAACTGGCAATTGGCAACCTAGATCACTACCACGTCGGCCTGGGCCGTGAGCTGTTTTCAGGCTTTCGCCACCTGGCCATGCGCGGTGAAGAAGGCGCTGGAGTATTTGGTGGTTTTGAAGCCGATGATCTCGCCCGCCAGCAGGGGCAAATCTCACAAGAGGATGCCTGATGCGACCGGCTTTAATCGGCGATATCGGCGGCACCAACGCACGTCTGGCGTTGGTGTCGCCAGGTGAAATAACCCCGCGTGATATTTTGAACTTACCCTGCGCCGACTACCCTGGCGTTGTAGAAGCCGTTCAAGATTACTTGAGTCGCGTGGGCGCCACCGGTGACAACGCGCCTCAAGAGGCGTGCTTAGCTTTTGCCTGCCCCGTACATAACGAGCGGGTCAAAATGACCAACAACCACTGGGACTTTTTAAAGAGTGACGTTCGACAGACGCTGAATCTGTCCCTTTTTAAAGTCATCAACGACTTCACCGCACAGGCATTGGGCGTACCTCATGTGGCTGAAAGTGATTTAGTGGAAATCCAGCCAGGTCAGACCCAAGCCCACTCGACGCGGTTGGTGATCGGCCCTGGCACCGGGTTGGGCGTTGCCGGGGTATTTCCTGGGCAGCACGCCTGGATTCCGCTGCCCACCGAAGGCGGCCACGTCACTTTCGCGCCCACAGATAGCACCGAGCGGGCGCTGTTGGAGGTATTTCTCCAGCGTCACAAACGGGTGAGCGTAGAGCGCATCCTATGCGGCCAGGGTTTACTGGAGCTTTACCAAGCGCACTGTAGCCTTGAGGGAGTTGAACCACGCCTTACCAGCCCGGCAGAAGTGACCACAGCGGCCAACGAGGGCGATAGCCTGGCCACCGCAGCCTTGCTGCGCTTTCTAAAAATACTCGGCGATGTGTGCGGCGATGCCACCTTAACCATGGGCGCCAGGGGTGGGGTCTATCTATGCGGCGGCATTCTTCCACGCCTACTGGAGTGGCTGCCAAAAAGCGAACTACGCGACGCTTTTGTCAATAAAGGCCGCATGGGCGCCTATAACGCCGACATTCCCGTGTGGGTGGTGACCGCGCCCTGGACGGGGCTGCTAGGCGCCGCCGAAGCGCTGCATAACGAAGAAGTTTTCTAACAGCATTTCTAATAAAATCAACAGGGAACCTGCTATGCCCGCCGCCACCTTTGATGTGCCGTTTGTACTCGGCATGATGCGTTTGCACGAAGCGTCTGACATGCATGACCCTAAACAGTTGGCCGATTGGATCGAAGCACGCCTGGAACAGGGCCTAAACTGGTTTGACCATGCCGATATCTACGGCGGCAACCAGGGTGAAACGCTGTTTGGCGCCGCGCTAAAAACCCGCCCTGCCCTGGCTCGGCGGGTTCATATCGTCACTAAAGCAAGCATCGCCAACGACAACCCAGCCCCCGGGTCGAGTAAGGTAAAGCACTACAACGCTAGCCCCGCTTATCTAAGTAGCGCCATCGACGCATCGCTTGGGCGTTTAAACGTCGAACGCCTCGATCATTTCCTGATCCACCGCCCCGATCTGCTCATGAACGCTGACGCCACTGGTCGCGCGCTGGACGATGCCATTGAAGCAGGCAAAATTGGCGCTGCAGGCATTTCCAACCACCTGCCCAGCCAGTGGCGGCGCTTGCAAGGCGCCATGCATCACCGCTTATCCGCCAACCAGATTGAGCTCTCGATTGCTCACACAGCCCCGCTATTTGACGGTAGCTTTGACGATCTATGTGCCGATGGCCACGCTCCCATGGCGTGGTCACCTCTGGCAAGCGGGCAATTGATGCAAGGCGCTGTTAGCGACTGTTTGGATAAGTGGGCAACCAAGCTTGAGTGCGCTCCCAGCGCTTTAGCGCTGGCATGGCTGCGCAGCCTGTCCAACTCGCCGGTACCGGTGATTGGCAGCGTTAAACCTGAGCGCATCAGCGATATGCTTAATGGCCCCGCAACGCTCCCCCGGGAAGCGTGGTACGAACTGCTTGAAGCTGCACGCGGCCACTGCGTGGCATAAAGTTGTCCAGTGCAACACTGTCAGGTAAAAAACAGCCCGGTGCAAAACTGCCTGTTTTAAAACAAATACATTAATCACAATAAGGAGCCACAAATGACACCCGTTATTGCCTTTGGGGAAGCGCTGGTCGATATGCTCTCCAGTCGTTTGGGAGCCGCGACTGATACCCAGGAAACCTTTACCCCCTACGCCGGTGGCGCGCCCGCGAACGTGGCGGTCGCCTGCGCCCGCTTGGGTGTACCTAGCCAGTTTCTGGGTATGGTGGGTGACGATACCTTTGGGCATTTTTTGCTGCGTGAACTTAAAAGTCATGGCGTCGACACCAGCGGCGTTATGCTCACAAAACAGTCACGCACGGCGCTGGCGTTCGTTTCCCGGGATGACGTTGGCGAACGCACCTTTGATTTTTATCGCCCACCCGCCGCTGATCTGCTCTATCGCCTTGAGCATCTACCCCATGGCGTCTTCGAGAACCCGGCCATTCTGCACTTGTGCAGTAACAGCCTGACTGACCCTGAGATCGCCGACGTCACCCTGGCGATGGCCACCATGGCCAAGCGCGCAGGCTGCCTGGTCAGCGTAGACGCCAACTTACGCCATAACCTGTGGCCCGGCGGTGAAGCGGATGCCAGCTTAGTCACACAGCTGCTGGACGGCGCCGAGCTGCTCAAGCTCTCCCAGGAAGAGCTCGACTATTTGCGCGCCGATCACCCCGCAGAGTCATGGCTTTCAGAACGGCTGGCAGCTGGGGTTAAAGTTATCTTGATTACCGATGGACCCAACGACGTCCTGCTCAAAGGCGTCGGCATCGACCAGCGCATTGCGCCACCTAAAGTGGAGGCAGTCGATACCACCGCCGGTGGCGATGCTTTTATTGGCGGGCTGTTGGCTGAGCTCTCAGCCCACGGCATCAATGAAAACTGGCAGAGCGATGCCGATTTCCTTCATCGGGCAGTAGATACCGCCTGCCGCTGCGGCGCCCATGCGGTTACCCGCCCAGGCGCTTACGCCTCACTCCCTACTCACGCGGATATTGAAGCGTTGCGTGCAGGTTGATATCAAGTCAGGCTATGGCTGCTGAAAGCCCTTAATCTAAAACGCCACCTAATTCGGGTGGCGTTTGCTAGCGGCTGGTTAATTATCAAGTTTGGATGCTATGGCAAATTCATGTGCTAGAGCACGGTATAGCCGCTTGTAACGCTCGAAATTATGGCTATGCCGATGATTTTCCAGGTTCGGCTGAAACACCTTTTCAATTCGCGGCGGCTGACAGACCACCTCGGGATTTTCCTGGGTGACCGCCAAGCGCGCTAGACGTGCGGCGCCAAAGGCAGGCCCCGACTCACTCTCTTCACAACGCGCAATTGGTCGCTCTAAAATATCCGCCAGAAGCTGTAGCCAATAATCACTACGGCTGCCCCCGCCAATCACAGTTAATCGCGCTATCGGCGTACCGGCCTGCTCGATGACATCTCGCGCCTCCCGCAACGAAAAGCCCACACCTTCCAATACCGCCTGAATCACTTCGCCGACGCCACTGGAAGGGTGTAAGCCAAACAGTACACCGCGGGCATCAGGGTTGTTATGCGGGGTTCGCTCGCCGTTTAAATACGGCAAAAACAGTAGCGACGACGCACTCCCCTGTTGCTCCTCAGCGGCAGTCAGCGCCTCGTCAATTGAGACTCCCATCAACTTCGCTGCCCAGGCCAGAGCACTTGCCCCATTGAGCATGGCCGCCATTTGAAACCATCGTTCCGGAAGCGCATGTGCAAAGGCGTGTAACGCATGCTCAGGCGCAGGGCGATAGCCAGAGGTGGCGATAAACAGCTGACTCGACGTTCCCAGGGTAAAGAAGGCATCCCCCTCGTTAATGGCTCCCAACCCTATCGCCCCTGCTGCTACATCTCCCGCGCCGGCTGCAATCGGAACCTGGTTTTCAATACCCCACTCAATGCGCCATCGAGCTGCGATATCCGGTTTGAGCGTGGCCAAAGCGGTGCTGCCCTCCGCCAATTGCGGCAACTGGCGCTCTGCGACCCCACACACTGCCAATATTTCCGGACTCCACGCTCGCCTGGCTTGATCAAGCAGTTGGGTGCCCGCCGCATCACACATATCGGTGATACGCTCACCACTCATCCGCCAACGCACGTAATCCTTTGGCAAAAGGAAGTGGTGGGCATTGGCTAGCGTTTCCGGCTCGTGAGCTTTTAACCACAACAGTTTGGCCGCCCAAAAGGCCGGCATGGGCTCAACGCTGGTTATCGTTGCCAGGGAAGGTAGGAGCTCTTTAAGCTGCTGACACTGTTGGCTCGCCCGGCTGTCGTTCCACAAAATAGCCGGGCGAATAACCTCACCGTGTTGGTTCTGAACCACCAGCCCATGCATTTGGCCGGAGAGACCTATCCCGGCTACTTTGGCCATGGCAGCGCCAGCCTGCTGCATTAATTGCGCGACCACCTCCTCAACGGCTTGCCACCACAGCTCAGGGTCTTGTTCCGCCCAGCCAGCGCGGGGGTGGGTAACGCTGTAAGCCGAACTTGCGGTAGCCAAACACAGCTGATGGGTATCAACCAGCACGCCTTTTACCGCTGAAGTACCAATATCCAAGCCTAAATACGTCTGCATACTCATTGGGGCCTTCCGCCTTGTGGTTAGGCTGCCCGGGAGGAGGCGTGCCAGGCAATGCGTTCGCCACTCGCCGCATCAAACAGATGGTTTTTATTCACGTTGATGGCCAGGTGGATGGTATCGCCGGGCTTAACCTGATGGCGCTCGCGAAACACAATGGTGATATGTTGATCGCCTAACTTAGCGACTACATGAATCTCAGCGCCGGTGGGCTCCACCGTGATCACCTCTACCGGAACGCCTTGATCTGCCAGCGTCATATCCTCAGGGCGAATACCGTAGACCGCGTCGCCCGCCGAGTTGGAGATATCAATATCCCCCAACGGCAATTGGCCACCGCCCCGCACCTGGAACTGCCCACCGTCGCCCACTTGGCCATGAATCAAGTTCATGCCCGGCGAGCCGATAAAACTGGCCACAAATAAATTGGCGGGATGGTCGTAAAGCTCCAGCGGCGTGCCCATTTGTTGAACGTAGCCTTGGTGTAAAACAACAATTCGGTCAGCCATGGTCATGGCTTCAATTTGGTCGTGGGTAACATACACGGTAGTGGTTTTAAGCCGCTGATGTAGCTCTTTAATTTCTGTGCGCATGGAAACACGCAGTTTGGCATCCAGATTGGAGAGCGGTTCATCAAACAGGAACACCTGCGGGTCGCGCACAATCGCTCGACCCATCGCCACCCGCTGGCGCTGGCCACCGGAAAGTTCACGGGGAAAACGTTTTAGCAGGGGCTCTAAATTGAGAATCTCAGCGGCAGCATTCACTTTGTCATTTATCTCACTTTTCGACACTTTGGAGAGCTTGAGTGAGAAGCCCATATTGTCAGCGACCGTCATGTGCGGATAGAGCGCGTAGCTCTGAAATACCATGGCGATATCCCGCGCTTTGGGTGACATATCGTTCACCACCGTCCCGCCAATCTTCACATTACCGTCGCTGATCGACTCGAGCCCGGCAATCATGCGCAGCAACGTGGACTTACCGCAGCCGGAAGGCCCCACCAGAATGACAAATTCACCATCGTTAATTTCGATATCCACACCGTGGATCACCCGTTCTTCCCCAAAGCGTTTCTGCACATTTTCCAGCGTAATGTTAGCCATCGTTGTTATATCCTTCTTTGGTCTAATAAGAGCAGTAAAACGGCTAAAAGTATCGGCATCCAATGTTTAGCGTTAGACATTAGTCCAAAGAATTATCTATTTAAACTTAAATACTCAATGTTTAAAAAGATCATTATCGCCTCTTCCCTCAACCCCATAAAAAACATAAGCACATGTTTTTTATGATTTTTATATTCATATCCTGCTATTGTGTTACCGATCAAAGAACACTAGTGTTACTTATTCTCGGCTCACCCTGTAGCTATTAATTACGCTAGGTGACACGATTCTGCAAATCCTTTATGTTGGACGTCGGTTAGCTTGAAGTTCAAATCAACCCTCTCTGCCAACAAAGTGTCTTGAAGCAATTCCTGACCGATAATCATAGTGGGTTCTAGCGATTCAACCTTGCAGCGGCGATGCTTACTTTCGAGAGAAAGGGCATAACAATAAAGAGCCTTAGGAGATTGACACATGACAACAACACGCATGCTCACCGCCACCGGATTAGGCCTGGCCATAGCCACGGCCAGCGCTACAGCAATGGCGGAAGACGTTACCATCCGCTGGGCGCTTCACCCGGGTGAAGAAGCCGATGCCGTAGTGAACTACTTCGCCCCCGAATATGAGCGCCAAACCGGCGTTAAAGTGATTGGTGAAATACTGCCACCCGATCAGTTACGTGACCGTATGTCGATCGAAGCCATTGGCGGCACCGGGCGTTGGGACATGGGCTACCACAGCCCCGGCTGGTTTGGCAGTTTCAAAGACCATGTGGTCGACTTAACGCCTTACATCGAAAAATATGATTTTGATATCGACGCTTACCCTGAGCGAATTCGCGAATCGCATATGGAGAGCAGCGCTCGCCCTGGTGAAATTATCGCCCTGCCCACCACCCCCGCAGCGCCGATGTTAATTGTCCGCGAAGATTTCTTCTCACACCCGGACGAGCAGGCAGCTTTCGAGGAAGAGTACGGGCGCGAGCTTGAAGTCCCGCGCACCTGGCAAGAGCTTTACGAAGTGGGGGAATTTTTCACGCGTGAAGCGGGTGAAACGGTGGCCGGTGAAACTCTCGAAGAGGATCTATACGGCTGGACCGACGCCTTAGGTGCGGGCAGCGGCGTGGCACGTAGTTTTATCGTCATGCTCTACTCCACGGGCCTTGAAGGCTGGGACGAAAACTACCAACCCGACCTTGATCACCCCATCTTAGTCGAGGCCGCCAACCTGTTTGTCGATCTTGCCAATGACGTGGCGCCCCGCGCTGCCCGTAACTGGGATTTTCTTGAAGGGCTAAGCTACTTCCGCGATGGCCGTTTAGCCATGGCCACTATGTGGCCCCAAGGGCTTTCTACGGTTGAAGACCCTCAAGGCGAAGCCGCCGGTAACGTGGGCTATCAGCCGCTCCCCGCCTTTGAAGGTAACCTGCAGGATTACCCCCAAGGCGTGCCCTTCTTAGGCGGCGGCGGGGTCTTCGTTATGGATACTGAGAATTCCGAAGAAGCGTTTAAATTTCTGAAATGGATGTTGCAGGATAACGAAATCGAGTGGGGCAAACGCACCAAGCAATTTTCACGCGTAGCCCACTTCAACAGCGAAGAACTGCGCAGCCTAGAGCCTCATTATGCTGACTTCTTGCCCGCCTACGAGCAGACCCTTGAACACGTATTTGTTCGTCAGGGCATTCCTGAATACGGCACCGTTATGTGGCAGGGCACCGTTGACTTCGCCACCGAAGTGCTCAGCGGCGACCTAACCCCAGAGCAAGCGCAGGATCGCTGGGTAGATAACATGACCCGTACCTTCCAGCGCGCAGGCTACCTCGAACGCTAGGCGACCTCGTACCCTAACCTCTTTGGCGGTGGCGGCTTGGCCTACACCCGGCTAAGCCGCCACTGCTTTTGAATTGATGCTTTAACGAGGTTTGCGCTATGCAAAACAATCTCCTTAATCGCTATACCCGGGGCTGGTATTTTGTATTGCCCGGCTTAATCGTTATGTTGCTGATTGTGGCGTTTCCCCTTGGCATCGCCGCACGCTTCAGTTTACACGACGTATTTCTTTATGATTTCAGTAACCAATGGTTTGTCGGGCTGGAAAACTACACGCGCGCCTGGACAGATCCCCTCTTTATTAACTCCGTCAAGGTGACGCTACTCTTTACCCTCGCCAATACTCTCGGTTGCTTAATCGTCGGTTTACTGGTTGCCTTTTTATTAAGCGGCAAGCGCATTCGCTTTAAAGCCGGTTGGATGGCGTTATTTCTGCTGCCCTTTGTAATGACCCCGGTAATTGTCGGGATCACCTGGCGGCTATTTATGTGGGAACCGGACTTTGGGGTGATTAATCAACTGCTAGGCTTTTTCGGCATTACCGGCCCCTACTGGCTAACCGATAGTTCAACGGCCCTGTTTGCCACCGCTCTTACCAATGCCTGGCACTTAACGCCGATGGCAATATTAGTGCTCTACGCGGCGCTTACCACGATTCCCGACGATATGTATGAGGCCGCTAAGGTCGACGGGGCCGGTGCATTCCAGACCCTATGGTACGTGGTACTACCCATGATTCGGGCACACATTCTGTTTGTCTCCATCATCATCATGACCAGTGCATTCCGCGAATTTGACATGGTCTACACCATGACCGGCGGTGGCCCAGGGCGCTCGACAACCGTGATGAGTATCTTGGCTTATAACCGCGGCATCGCCAATCAAGATATGGGCATGGCCAACACCATCGCCTTTACCATGTTTATGATTATGGCGGTAGTGGCCTGGCTGTATATTAAAGTCTACAAGGTAAATAAGGAGGCCAGCGCATGAATGATCGTAACAAAGCCAACGCAAAACTCGCTGGTCAGTATGTCGGCTTAACCATTTGGCTGATTATTTCACTGCTGCCACCAGTTATTCTGCTCGCGGCGGCCTTTAACGAAACCGCCATGTTTCGCTCTCCGCTAGCGCTACTAACGTTAAGCGACTTTACCCTTAACAACTTTAGCGTTGCCTTTAACGCTGGCGATTTTTGGTTCTATTTCCGTAACAGCGTGATTATCGCCGTAGCATCGGTGATTATTTCGGTGGCGGTATGCGTACCTATGGCTTATGGGCTTAACAAACTACGCCCTAAAATACGCGGCGCGCTGTCGTTTGCGATACTGGCCATGCGCTTCCTTCCTCACGTGGTGCTGGCGCTGCCGCTGTTTCTGATCTTTGTCGACTTAGGGTTATCTGGCTCACGCACGGGGCTGCTGTTTGCCCATTTGGCGATTCATATACCCTTCGCCGTATGGATGATGGTGGGCTTTTTTGAAAACGTGCCCAAAGAGATGGAAGAAGCTGCCATCGTTGATGGCTGCGGCCCCTGGAAGCTTTTCTGGAGCATTTCGCTCCCTGTCGTTCGCCCAGGCCTAAACGCATTGGCGATTCTGATTTTTATCATGTCCTGGAACGAGTACCTGTTTGCGCTGTTCCTTGCAGGCAGCGACGCCCAGCCACTCACGGTGGGGATTACTCGCTTTATGGGCGGCGTTGAAGCCGGTGCCCAGTACGGGGTTATTGCCGCTTATGCCAGCTTGATTGTGCTGCCCGTGATTATCTTTGCGCTGCTCGCCAACCGCTATATCGTTACAGGTATGACCGCAGGTGCCGTTAAGGGATAACGTTTCAGCCACGACTTACTAACTACGATTTACTAACCACGATTTGCCCACATCTGTTGCCAACAGATGTGGGCTTTTTTTGCTTGGATCAAGACTCATCGTTAGCCTAAAGGCGACCACAGCACGCCTTGTCTAAATGTCAGACATTTACTAGACTAGCTGTCATCGAACACATAATAAGAGACAACCGATGACGCTAGACGCTCTGCCGCCCCATCGAGGTGGCGCTGAACAATTAGCGCGCCTACTCGCCCAGGCACTACTGGCAGGCCATTGGCAACCCGGTGATGTTTTTCCCCGCGAGCTGGATATCGGCGCTCATTTTGACGTCAGCCGTAATCAGGTACGCAATGCACTGACCAGCCTCACCGCGGCGGGGCTCTTAGAGCGCACCGCAGGGCGCGGCACGATGGTGCGCGAGATCGGCGACTGGCACCTGCTAGACCCGCTGATGAGCGAATGGATGACCGGCCTAGTCAATCTTGACCCGCAACTGGTCAGGGCTATTTACGCGTTCCGCTACTCAGCCGAACCCGTGGTGGCAGGCTTGGCGGCACAGGAGGCCCAGGCTGAAGACATTGAACGCCTTGAGAGCGCCTTTACAGGCATGGAAAAAACGGCCAGCAGCGTGGAAGCCCGTGCCGAGCATGCCGAGTACGACGTCGCGTTTCACGATGCCACTTACCGGGCCAGCCACAATTTAGTCTGGCGGCAAATGGGGCATCTGCTGCGCCCCTCCATTATGGCGCTGATACACCGCTCGCAAGATCGCACGGACACCTTAGACGACAGCCTTACACGGCACCGTCATGTACTTGACGCTATCCGTAGCCGCAATGCCAACGCCGCAGAAACCGCCGCGAGAGAAGTACTGCGCCGCACGGCTATCGACCTTGGCATCGTCAGTTAAAAATTCAATCAATACTTCTATTCAGAAGGATAATCGAACATGAAAATTACCAAACTCAAGACCTGGCAAGTTCCCCCACGCTGGCTGTTTCTCAAGATCGAAACCGACGAAGGCTGCTACGGTTGGGGAGAACCCGTGATTGAAGGCCGTGCGGCGACCGTTGAGGCCGCCGTGCATGAGCTCTCTGACTACCTGATTGGCCAGGACCCACACCGAATTGAGCACCTATGGAACACGATGTACCGCGCCGGGTTTTATCGCGGTGGGCCGATTTTAATGAGTGCGATCGCCGGCATTGATCAGGCGCTGTGGGATCTTAAAGGTCGTGACCTGGGTGTGCCCGTTCACCAACTGCTTGGCGGTGCTGTGCGCGATAAAATGCGCATGTATGCCTGGACGGGCGGCGACCGCCCCAGCGATGTGGGCGCAGGTGCCAAAGCATTGGTCGAAAAAGGCTTTACGGCCTTCAAAATGAACGGCACCCCCGAGATGCAAATCGTCGATTCTCACCGCAAGGTTGATGAAGCCGTCGCTCGTGTTGCGGAAGCCCGCGATGCGGTGGGGCCGGATGTCGGCATTGGCATCGACTTTCATGGCCGCGTGCACCGCCCCATGGCCAAAGCGCTGCTGCGCGAGCTAGAGCCCTTCCACCCCATGTTTGTGGAAGAGCCGGTTGCTCCCGAGCACCTGCCCTGCCTGAAAGACATTGCTGGAGGTCTGGGCTACCCGCTGGCCACCGGCGAGCGGCTGCACACTCGCTTTCAGTTCCGCGATCTGCTGGCCGACGGCATGATCGATATTATCCAACCGGATATTTCCCACTGCGGCGGCATCAGCGAAGGCCTCAAAATTGCCGCGCTGGCATCCGCCTACGATGTCGCCCTGGCGCCCCACTGTCCGCTCGGCCCATTGACCTTAGCCGCTTCGCTTCAGCTGGATGCGGTCAGCCACAACGCCTTTATCCAAGAGCAGAGCATGGGCATTCATTACAACCAAGGTAACGATGTACTCGACTACCTGGTCGATAAGTCCGCCCTGGCGATTGAAGACGGCTTCTGCGCCATTCCCCAAGGCCCAGGGCTTGGCGTTGAGATTAACGAAGAGTTCGTTGAAGAACGCGCCAAAGTGGGCCACCGCTGGCGCAACCCGGTGTGGAACCACGAAGACGGCTCTATTGCGGAGTGGTAAGCCATGCAATCAACGATGAGGCTTACCCAATGAGCACGACGACTGCAACGTTAGAGCAACAGCTGGCGTGGATTGCCGTGGACTGGGGCTCTAGCAACCTGCGCGCCTGGGGGCTGGATCAACACGACCAAGTGATTACCCAAGCCACTAGCGACAAAGGTATGCTGTCGTTGAAAGCCGATGAATACGAAGCCGAACTGCTGCGGCTGGTGGGCGACTGGCTGCCCACCACCGGCCAGACTGATGTCCTGGTGTGCGGTATGGCAGGCGCCCGCCAGGGCTGGCTGGAAGCCGCCTATTTGCCAGTGCCTACCCGGCTTGACCAACTTAGCCAAGGCGCAGTCACACCAACGCTTTCAGGCGACCAGCTACGTGTTTATCTACTGCCCGGTTTAAGCCAAATCCGCAGCACGGCGACTCACTTTGATGTAATGCGTGGCGAGGAGACACAGCTAGCAGGCCTCGTCGCTGACTCACCTGACTTTACGGGTCTCGCCTGCCTGCCCGGCACCCACGCCAAATGGGCCACTCTTGAAGCGGGCGCGGTGAGTGGGTTTTCGACCTACTTAACCGGCGAGCTCTACCAGCTATTGGCCAACAAATCAGTTTTGCGCCACTCAATCGGCAGCGATGGGCTTCAAGACCCTGTTTGCCGTGAAACGTTTATTGCGGCCGTTAGCGAGATCTACGCGGCGCCCGAAACCTTTAGTAGTCGCTTGTTCGGCCTACGCGCCCAGGATTTACTCGATGGTCGACTACCTACTGGCGACACGCGTGGCGCCGTACTGGCGGCCAGGCTCTCAGGACTTGCTATTGGCCTTGAACTTGCCGGTGCCTGCCGTGAATGTCCCACCGATAAGCCGATCATGCTGATTGGCAACCAAGCCCTAAGCCAGCGCTATACGCTGGCGCTCAATACGATCGGCCATCAGGCGCAGCATGTGGATGGTGACGCCGCGGTACTCGCTGGCCTTCGGCTTGCCCATCAAGCGCTTAAGGCGGCTAACTGTTAATGGAGAGAGTGACTATGACCTTGCCCTTAATCGGTATTTTGCGCGGCGTGGCGCCCGACGAAGTGGTTGATATTGCTAAAGCGGTGCTGGACGCGGGTATTACCCAGATTGAAGTGCCGCTTAATTCACCCAACCCGCTGGAAAGCATTCGCCGCTTGGTAGACGCATTTGGCGAGAGCGCAGTCATTGGTGCAGGTACGGTGCTCACTCCGGCTCAGGTGCGTGAAGTTCACGCTGCTGGTGGACGCCTGATCGTTTCTCCCAACTGTCGGCCTGCGGTCATTGAAGAGACGCATAGACTCGGTATGGCGAGTTGGCCAGGGATTGTGACACCCTCTGAAGCCTTCGAGGCACTCGATGCAGGTGCCACCGGACTTAAACTTTTCCCCGCGGTGCAGGTAGGATTAGAGGGCATGCAGGCAGTGCGCTCAGTACTGCCCACAGGCACCCTTTTGTATGCGGTTGGCGGCGTTGGGGTCGATAACTTCGCCGCTTGGCGCGCAGCAGGTGTCGATGGTGCAGGCCTGGGCAGCGCGTTATATAAACCCGGCCAAAGCGCTTCTCAAGTAGGGCAACAGGCTCAAGCCCTTGTCGATGCTTGGTTAGCAGGAGAACAATAAGGAGAACTAACAACAATGAGCACAGGTATGCATGTTTCAACGTGGCAAGCAGAGTTAGCGGTTGATTGCCGTTGCACTCTGGGTGAAGGCCCACAGTGGGACGCCAAAAATCAACGCCTCTATTGGTGCGACATTCTAGAAAAGCAGTTGCACTGGCTCTCCCCCGCCAGCGGTGAGAGCGGCCACTTTCAATTTGATCATCGAGTGTCACTGGCTGCACCCCTTGAAGAGGGTGGCCTGCTGTTAGTCGGCGAAGACCGCCTAAGCCGCTTCGACCCAGACAGCGGCAAGGCAGAAAAGCTGTGTGATTTCGAGGCCGATAACCCGGTCACCCGCAGCAATGACGCCCGCATTGATCGCCACGGCAGCCTGTGGCTTTCCAGCATGGGCAAAAGCGCGGAAAGAAACGCGGGAAGCCTTTATCGCCTCCATCGCGGTGAGCTATCGCGGCTGCGTACAGGGCTGACGATTCCCAATGCTATCTGCTTTGCTGAAAACGGTGAGTTTGCCTGGTTTACCGATACGGTGACCGGGGTAGTAATGCGCTGGGCGCTGGATAGCGACGGCTGGCCCCAGGGCGAGCCGCAGCCCTGGGCGGATTTTTTCTCCAGCCTGGGCAATCCCGATGGCGCAGTCATGGATAGCGAAGGCTGCCTATGGCTAGCGCTGTGGGGAGCTGGGCAGGTGGTGCGTTTGGATCACGATGGTCAAATTATTGGCCGGGTTGAACTGCCCGTCAGCCAACCCTCCTGCCCGGCTTTTGCAGGCCCTGATCTAAAAACACTCTATATCACCACAGCGCAAGAGGGGTTTAGTGCAGAGCAGCTAGCCCAAGAGCCCACCGCGGGCTCACTTTATGTGGTCGAGACCGGCATCACTGGACTCGCCGAGCCACCGCTACGCTTGGCTTAGCCAGATATGAGAAAGCCCCGCAATCGCGGGGCTACTATTGAGTGCGAATCTCTTATTTGACTGCCCCTGCAGCACAATCGATCACCTACTCGGTCGTTACGGATCTAATTACGCGATCAATTTGAACAGCCACTTAAAAGATCAGGCCTTCTTCATTGAAGCTGCTTGCCATGTTGACCTTGTTTCAGTGTGTTGCCTTAAGGCGATACGTACTGTTGGCGGACTAGGGTCTGCCACTACTTGCCTCGCTGGACTCTTTGCTTCAGCACATTATTAGCATGGTGTTCAAATATAAATGGGAGTTCGTCCGTTAGGATGTGGCCTAACCAAAGTGGATCATCACGGCTCTTCAACAAATGAGCATCAGCACCATTCAGGATGGCCGTTAGCAGACTCCACCGCTTGTCATAACCTGCAGTTTTAAAGGCCTCTAGCAGCGCTCTTAGGCCTGCTTCCTTACGATGGTATTCGAGCGCCTGCAGTGCCGAATGCCTGACTTCGCTAGCGCTATCTTGGTCAGCAAGTCCGACGAGGACGTTATTAATTTGAGGAAGTGGCAACCAAGCAGCTAATTCAGCGATGACCTTTCTCTCGGAAGCTGTACCCTTTACGCGCTCGGCAAACAGCGGGGCAATTATTGCAGGATCGAGCTGTCGCAGAGCTCGTCCGACGGCACTTCTAATCGAATCCCGCTCAATCATAACAGCCGCATTAATCAGCTTCTCGGCTGCTACATCTGGTGCGAGGCGAACGAGCAGCCTCGCCAACTCTCGCTCAATCTTTGGGTGGGTTTGGAAAGCCAACTCAATTGCATCAACAGCGCGCGGCATATTAAATTTGGCTAGGCCTTCGATGGCGTTCAGTGGCTCTGTCACGAAGAAAGAGTTTTCAGAAAACGCCTTTTCAAGAATTGTATCCCGCAACCCAGGATCATTCGCTTCAGCTGCTATGTCATAAGGGGTCTCATCGAAATAGCTAACCCGCTCACAGGCTATTCCTGCAGCTGCTATGGCTTGATCTCGCGTCTCCGAACGCCTATATAGCATACGAATAACGAAAACCTCATAGCGGCTCCATAAACCCACGCTCTGATTTTGTAGCCATTCCAGCAGTAATTCCTCACCGCCATCCCCTACGCTTGTAAGAGCATCAATACCCCACCGAACATTCTCTTTCGTTTGCGCTACAAAAAAAGCAAACTGGGCAAATTCTTCGGATTGATCACCAAGCTCGCGGAGCGCGATACAAAGATATATTGCCAAACGACTGGCAGGATCAGTTCTCCCCAACAAGTCGCGCACAATAGGTATGAGCTCCTCATTATTGCTGAACCAAGCAGTAATCACAGCGACACAAAGCTCATTTTCTACTGCTGCTCTATTTTTCAGAGTCAAAATAGCTCTGTTTAGGAGAGCAATCGGCATTGGCCCTTGATGTAATCTAAGAAGAAAAAGTTCGAGTGGTACTTCAGATATTCCGATCTCGAAAATAGCATCGACCAAACTGGTATCAGCACCTAATGCAGCCAGTCCGCTTACTGCTTTATGGAAATCGCTATAAGGTTCCGATTCCAGTTTTCCAATAGCATCTCGTGGAATTGGTCGGAGGGCGATGGCAGCTAATCGCTCTATAACTCCAGAATCTTGACGTACAAAAGCCCACTTTAAACCGCCATGGCGTACCCAGTAGTGCTCAGACTCTAGCTCGTGCTTGAGTAGCGTAGTGATCCCTTCACCGCCTATCAGGATGAGAAGCCTACGCAGGCCCTCATGCACAGGCTCGTTACCCATACTATTTATTCGTGGCCGACAGCAGCCGATGGTAACGAGCATTGCTTCTAGCTCACCCCCTTCCTCCGCCATTATGATGGAAAGAAGATCCGGACGCGTGATACTCCCCAAAAAACTTAGCGGTCGATCAGGCCAGCGCAGATCTCCCACGGTGATCGCATCGAGATCTTCCCGCAAGTCTTGCTCAAGGGTGCGCAGCACAAACCGCAGCATTTCTTCGTTGATTTCATCCGGCCGGTCACCGAAAAGTATTTCAATAATGTGGCGGCCTTTCGGCTGCGCTTTAGCTAGCTCAAACACGCGATGCCGGGTCAATTCCGGCTCGACGTTTAGTAAACCAGGGAACCATTGATTTCGAGATAAGTAGCGTTCCGCTTCACTGACCTCCATGAACCGATTAATTGCGGCACCCGGATCAAGAACGGACAGAGCGTAGAGAGCGGCCCCGCTGGCGAAGTCTTGCTGCAGTGATAAATGCTGCGCAACGAAATCTATCTTTTCTCGGTCGCCAAAGCGTGCGATGCAATGCAGCAGGCTACGCGGCTTACTCGCAGGCATCATTTCAATCAAACGATCCCGTGTTTTTCTCCAGATATTCAGCGCATCGGGATGTTCTAGGGTATTTAATAAATATCCAAGATCCCAGACGGATTCCGTACTGGGATTGACAGAGAGGATTCGTAGCTGAAGCCATGCGGGGTTCTGGGCAACCCCGGCGCGCAAGGCGGCCATACTGGCTTGATAGCCATCGTGCGGTACGCTGTTCGATCGATCTTCTAAAATAGCGACGCAACGCTGGTGAATTTCCCAAATCCTGTCGAGCCAATCGGCATCCGGTGCGACTGTTAACACCGCTATCGCCACACTCTGAAGATCCCATGAGTTGGATCGGAGAAGTGATCTTACAACATTCGTCAGGTCAACATGATCCTGCCGAGCCAAACTGGCAAAGGCTTGGCCGATCAGACTCACACGGTAATCTCCAGCCTCATAGGAAACTACAGAATGCAAGCGAGAGAGAAGAATTGGAACCGCACGCTGACCCAATGTCGGAAGCAGGTACTTGTACAGCTCTCCTCCATAGCTTCCGAACTCTCGGCTTTGTTCCATTCGTGCGACGATCACGCCCAGCGGTTCGGCGCTTTGATCGTTTTTCCCGAGCAGCCAGATCGCATCCATCGGCACATATCCGAGGCGACGCCACTGTGACTGGTCTTTGCTACTGCCACCTGAAAAAAATTCACCAAGCTTTTCCTCGCTAAGTTGTTTGTGCTGATACTGGCGGACAAACTCTTGAGCGACAGCCCAATTCAGCAGACGGTCATGCGCAAATGCAACTTCGCCATATTCAGTGGTTCGAAGCCATCCAGCCGCTTCCAACCGGGCGCGACTCTCACCGTTCAGATCGATTTCGTTCCATCTCTGCCGGGGAAGCGGATAAACCTCCCCACCGACGTATAAAGCAGCGAGCGCGAGCACGATGCCTACATCACTAAGAACTCCCCTTGAAGCAATGCGCTCCCAAAAGGACTCAAAGATTTCATACTCGCTTCGAGGAGCACGTTGTATGGAGCTATAAGGAAGTTTGAGTAAAAGGCCGGCCAAAATTGGAGCGCGCAGAAGCTTCTTAAGGTCGGGAGGGAGTTCAGTCCACCTTTTACCATTCCGGCTCAAGAGGCAATCAAGATCATTGATCGAGAAATCCCCGACCTGATGCAGATGAATACGTTCACTGTCAGCTAACTTTAGCGTTCCGCTCAACTCAAGCGGTACTGTAATGACAAGACGCATGCCCCACTCGGCCCAATCCTGTCGAATGAGAGCACGGGCAACATCCACGTCCTGAACATCATCCACGGCGATCGTGATCTTTCGACCCTCAGCGTTTGGAACAAGCTCGCAAAGGAATCGCGCAACCGCAACAAGTGATTTCTCAGATGTTTCGTCGAGCCCGGTTTGCCAGATATCCTGTGCTGCATCTTTCAGCACTGTTTCCGAAGCGCTGTTAGAAGGTACGAGTGTGACTATCTCACGGCTTTTCGCCAGAGTCTCCAGAAGCCGACCCAGTTGCCAAGTTTTTCCCATACCGCTTGCGCCAGCGATCAAAAGAACGGGCTTACTATCTGGCCAATCCGGAGGGTTCCGCACATCACACTCAGGGCGATAACCCATACGATCAAGACGATTGCGAGTCCGCTCACCCATCGTTTCAGCTAGTTGCTCAAGACGAACAATCCTATCGGGATTGAGCCCTACATTGCGAAACATATCGTTTATCTCTTGGCGATCAAGCTTTGCTTCTCCCTTACTTAATTTCTCAACAAGAATACCTACAAGCCGTTCCCTAATACCGCTTTCGTCTCCCAGGTTAGGAGCATAGCGGCGCAGCAATTTATCTACAGCATAAGCCTGTTTAGTGCCATCCGATTCAAACTCTAGCTGCAGGTGCTGAAGAAGATGAAATACTTGTATCCGCTCATCGTCCTCCAGTAGTTTTCCAATTGCGCGGCTAGCCACAACAATATGGTCGAAGAATTCGCTATTGGTACAGATTAGCTCTGAGCTGAATTTCCTTTTTATCAACTGATCTAGATCATCAGGTGCCACTGCTGATTCAACATCCGTGAGAAACAGTTTTAAAGGCTCTAAACGGCCTTCCTGACCATCAGTGACAAATCGATAACGTGCATAAGCTGGATACTGGGATGGTATTGACTTTCGCAGATCAACAAGAACAGAGACGATATCCTTGACAGACCATGTGCCATTTTTACGTGACTTGTACTGCTCAACGAGATATACGCCAGCCGCCTCAGCTCTTGCGTCACCGCCATTGCGCGGCTCAAGAACCAGACATGCATCATCGATCAGCGCTCCATCTATAGTGCCGGAGAGCGAAACTTCCGTAATCCATCCTAAGTGATGGAGAATCTGGTAAAGGAAGCCATTGATCGCAGCAGGCCCACCGGCTTGTGTCATTCTCTCGTCCTCGATTATCGGCAAAGGCAGGTGCCTTTAAAGCTGGTACACGACGCACCGGTCAAGTGCTCTTTAAACTCTTAAACGAGTATCCACTATGGCTAGGAAAAGTCAGAAAATCTCAAAATACTGAACTAGGCACGCAGCATGATCAACGAATGAATCAAATGTTATAGCCGAGCCCGCATTAATCTGGCCCCTGAAAGACAGAAAGCCCGCTGCAATGCAGCGGGCGTTCAAAGACGACATAGAGGTCAAACTAATTAGGTGCTACACAAGCTAAATGCTTCAGAAAGCCGTTTAACCCGCAAAGCTTATATACATCACGATCACTAACACGACCAGGACAATACCGGCGGGTACTGCGCCTTTCCAGGGTGTTAGATCCACATCGCCGCTGTGCTGCTGAATCCAGTCGGTTTCCCTGGGGCGCAGCTTGCCAATAATCAGCATCACGACTACTAGCAGCACAAAGACCAGCGCCACGAAGTGGAACTCGTGCATGATCTGCGGCAGCAGTGTAAACGGTGGCACAAAGTAACCGGCGGCAATCAACAAGCAGCCGCCCACAAGAGCAATCTTGGCCGCCATCGGTGGAACACGCTTGGTTAATAGCCCTACCAGCACTACTGCTAGAATCGGAATAAAGTAGATCGCGTTCATCTTCTGCAGGTAACCGAACAGGCTATCCTGACCGGCCAGCAACGGTGCGATAATCATGGTAATGATGGCCATGATCCAGCCAAACACCTTACCCGATTTAACCACCTGCTCTTCCGTCGCCTCTTTGTTCAGCACACCTTTATAGATGCCCAAGCTGAAAATCGTGGTGGTACTGTTAAGTGCAGAGTTAAACGACGACAGGATCGCGCCTACCATCACCGCGGCAAAAAACCCGGTGAGATACGGCGGCAGTACGTTAAACACCAAATGGCCGTAGGCTTCATCGGCACGCACGCCCTGATCAGCATAAAGGTGATAAGCAATAATGCCGGGCAGCACCAGATAGAGTGGCCCCAGTAGTTTAAACAGACCGGTCAGCAGCACGCCCTTCTGACCTTCAGCCAGGTTTTTGGCCGCAAAGGTACGCTGAATAATCTGCTGATTGGTGGTCCAGTAGAACAAGTTAATCAGGAAAACGCCGGTAAACAGAGTAAAGAACGGCACCTGCTGATCAGCGCCGCCAATCGAATTAAGCTTATCCGGGTCGCTTTCTTTGAGGATGCTCCAGCCTTCCATAATGCCGCTGCCGTCACTCACGGCCTGGAGGCCGAAATAGACGATCACAAAACCGCCGATCAATAGCCCAACGCCGTTAAGCGTATCCGAAACCGCAACCGTGCGTAGTCCACCAAACAGTGCATACACCGCGCCGATAATACCGACGATCCACACCGTTAACCAAAGCAGCGTCGCCGAAGACTCGATACCGGTAAGCCCCTGAAGATCGAGCATCCCCTGCAGACCGATGGCGCCGGAATAGAGAATAATCGGCAGCAGAACCACTGCATAAGCAATTAGGAAAATGATATTGGTGATTAGCTGGGTGGTCTTATCGAAACGAATTTCGAGTAGCTGTGGCAGCGTGGCAATACCACTTTTCAAAAACCGCGGCAGGAAGAAGAGCGCCAATGCCACCAGTGCGATAACCGCAACCACTTCCCAGGCCATCACGCTTAAACCATCGGAAAACGCTGCCCCATTGAGCCCCACCATTTGCTCGGTGGAGAGGTTGGTCATTAGCAAAGAGCCAGCGATCAGCGGGAAAGTTAGCGTACGCCCTGCCAGAAAGTAGCCGCTGGTACTTGAGTGGTCATCTCGGCGAGTGATTTGCCAAGTGATAAAGGCGACAAGCCCTGTAAAAAACAGGAAGGACGCCAGGGTCAAAGCGTGCATTTTGACTCACCTCATGATCATTGTAAGTGGCACGCACGTTACTGTATGCGCGTATAGCGAAATGTCAGACAAATCGTGCCGTCATTTTAGTTGAGCTGAATATAGCCCGTTATACGTCTTTGGTCGTACGCAGGCGGCTACGATACGCGAATGACAAAATTTCGCTATAAAAAAACCCTAGCAATGGTTAAAAACCATAACTAGGGCCAGCATTTACGTAATCTTCAATAGGTTGCTTATGGATGCCTATTCGGTAATGCCTGTTTAGTGATGAAAGCGCTCCGCCGATTGACGGGCCAGTTCACGAATGCCGTTCCAATCTTCGGCTTCCACCATCGCTTTCGGCGTCAACCAGGAGCCACCTACACACATCACGTTCGGCAGGGACAGATAAGAGTCTGCATTGTCAACGGTAATGCCGCCGGTAGGACAGAAGCGTGCTTCAGGGATCGGCGCGCCAAATGCTTTGATGGCATTGGCACCACCGCTGGATTCCGCCGGGAAGAACTTAAACCGACGATAGCCATACTGCCAGCCGGTCATCAGCTCAGAAATGGTCGATACGCCTGGCAGCATCGGCACTGGGCTTTCCACGCCATAGCGATAAAGGGCCTCCGTTGCGCCCGGCGTGACAACGAAATCAGCGCCTACCTGCTCGGCTTGGCGATATTGTGCGGGTGTTAACACGGTACCCACCCCAATGCTGGCGCCCGGCAGCGCTTCTTTCATGCGCTTGATGGCGTCCAGGGCGCAATCGGTGCGCAGGGTAATCTCCAGCACGGTTAAGCCGCCTTCCACCAGAGCGCGCCCTAACGGCACTGCGTCTTCCAAGCGCTCAATGGTGATGACCGGAATCACTTCGGCTTTCAAGCAGATGCTATCCAGCTCTGCGGTACGGGTAGAAGGTAACTGTTTATCGATAGTCATTAGTGAGTCTCCAAGCAACTTATTATTGGCTAAGCCAGCAAACGATCAAGGCGCCCAATAAATGGCCAGTGGGCAGGTTAAGAAAGCACGAATAGGCAACTGACGGACATCGTCGCCGTTTAATGCCTTGGCCAATACGGCGCGTTTATCATCACCGGTAATATGCAGAATATGCCGCCGCGCCTGATGCAGGCGGTCGGCCGAAAAGGTAATCCGTGGCTGCGGCTGACTAGGCGTTCTTACCGCCACTAACAATTCGTCCGTGGCGAGCGCCAGGGTCAGTTCAGGACTATCGGGAAACAGTGATGCGGTGTGGCCATCCCCCCCCATACCTAAAATCACCACGCTGGCAGGCCACGCCAGTGATTCCGCTTGCCTGGCCACTTCATCTACGCCCTCTTCGGGGGTGGCTGCACCGCAAGTTAACGGTATAAAAGTGGCCGCTCCTGCTTTGCCCTGAAGGAGATGCTCACGCACCAACTTGGCGTTGCTATCACTGCTCTGCTCATCTACCCAGCGCTCGTCGGCAAGCGTCACGTCAATGCGCTCCCAGGGTAGCGGTTTGGCCGCCAACGCCTTAAAGAAAGGCACCGGGGTGGAACCTCCTGAAACCACCAGCAGGACGCGCTCTTGATGGTTTAAGTCGTCGTGCAGCGCCTGAAAAACGGCTTCGGCAAGCTGCTCGGCCAACTGTTGACGTGCTTGACTCATATCAATAATCCTCGTACCAGCTGCGGCCATCCTGGGTAATCATGGCAATAGAGGCGACCGGGCCCCAAGAGCCTGCCGGGTAGCGGCGCGGCGGCGTGTCGCGTTTTTTCCAGCCGTCAATAAGCTGGTCGCACCAACGCCAGGCGTGTTCGATTTCATCGCGGCGGACAAACAGATATTGCTGACCTTTCATAACTTCAAGCAGCAGTCGCTCGTAGGCATCAGGTATCCGCGATTTGGGAAATGCATTGTTGAAGTCCAAATGCAGCGGGCCGGGGCGTAGGCGCATGCCTTTATCCAAGCCGCTATCTTTGGTCAACACCTGCAGAGCGATCCCCTCTTCCGGCTGCAGGCGAATAATCAGCTTATTCGAGGCGATGCCGCGCTGATCCGGATCGAAGATATAGTGCGGCTGCTGGCGGAAGTGAATGACGATCTGCGAGAGCTTATCCGGCATGCGCTTGCCGGTGCGCAGATAAAACGGCACGCCCGCCCAGCGCCAGTTAGCCACTTCGGTTTTCATGGCCACAAAGGTTTCGGTCTGGCTCTGGGTGTTGGCGCCCTCTTCTTCCAGGTAACCCGGCACCGACTGGCCGTCACTAGTACCGGCAATATATTGGCCGCGCACCACATCGCGGCCAAGCGCTTCGCCCACAAAGGGCTTGAGCGCTTTAAGCACCTTCACTTTCTCATCGCGAATGGCATCGGCATCTAGATTCGAGGGCGGATCCATAGCGATTAAGCACAGTAGTTGCAGCAAGTGGTTTTGCACCATATCGCGCAGCTGGCCTGCCTCATCGAAATATCCCCAGCGCCCTTCGATGCCGACTTTTTCGGCAACGGTAATCTCCACGTGGGAGATATTGTTCTGGTTCCACTGGGTGCCGAACAGCGGGTTGGCAAAACGTAGCGCAATCAGGTTTTGGACAGTCTCTTTGCCCAAATAGTGGTCGATACGGTAAATCCGCGATTCAGGGAACACTTGACCGATGGCGTCGTTAATTTCAATGGATGAGTGCAGGTCGTAGCCGATGGGTTTTTCAACCACCACGCGGGACTCATCATCCAGACTTTTACTGGCCTGCAAGTGACGGCAGATATCGCCATAAATGGGCGCACCAACGGAGAGATAAACCACCATGGGGCGCGGTGAGCCTTTACGCCACTGACGAATAGCGTCGTACCCTTCAACGCTGGAGAAATCTAGTTTTAAGTAATCCAAGCGGGCAAGAAAACGTTCAAGGCTCTGCTTATCCTGCTCGTTACTTTTTAGCCGTTTTTGCAGCGCATCGTTAACCATTTTGCGAAATGACGCTGCGTCGTGCTCATGGCGAGCCAGCCCCATAATGCGCGTACTTTCTGGCATCAAGCCTTCGCGATCAAGATGGTATAAGGCAGGAAATAACTTACGCATGGCAAGATCACCCAGCGCCCCAAACAGCGCTAAATCAATAGCGTGATTCGGATCGCCCAGCGGTGCACCTTGGGAAGCAGTGGACTGGCTCATCGTCGCTCCTATTTATAATTAGGCATCTAATGTAGTTAGATTACCTAAAATCTACCGTAAAGGGGGCATTATACGCAATATTTCGTGTAATTTTACTACAAAATAACCATGCCTGCTGCGCTTTCAACGCACACTCCGCTTCCCCCTCATGCCATTTTCCACTTTTACTCTACGCCTTTCACATACGCCACTACTACGCCCCCTAAGGAGGAGGCAGCCTTGAGCAGAATTGGCCACGCTGCGGAAGTTGATACATCAATGACCACAACACCAAAATGACCACAACAACAACGAGGCTATTATTTAATGGCATCACTACGCTATGTTATCAGACCCCTACTCTCCGCCACGCTGGCTGCCAGCGCTACCTTGCCCGCCTTCGCCTTTGAAGATAATCGGTTAACCATCTGGATGGGCGATAACAAAGGCCAGGAAGGCATTCAGCTCGTGGCCGAGCAGTTCCTCGAAGATACCGGCATTGAAGTTGAAGTGGTCTTCCCAGATAACCTGACTGATCGTTTCCAACAGGCGGCGGGCAGTGGCCAGGGGCCAGATATCGTGATTTGGGCCCACGACCGCATGGGCGAGTGGGCACAAAGCGGCCTATTAAAACAGGTAGCGCCTAGTGACACTTTCCGCGCGGCGTTTTACGATTTTACCTGGGAGGCTGCACTTTGGAATGGCGAAACCTACGGCTACCCAATTTCAGTCGAATCCCTCGGGCTCATTTACAACAAAGCACTGGTGGACACACCACCGGAGAGCTTTGCCGAGCTAATGGAACTAGACCAGACGCTTTCCCAAGAGGGCAAAAAGGCCATCCTGTTTGATTACAGCGAACCATACTACGGCTGGACACTGCTGGCAGCCAACGGCGGCTACCCGTTCAAACAGACCGACAGCGGTTATGACGTTAGCGATATTGGTGTCAACAACGCCGGGGCCTTACAGGGAGCAGAGCTGCTGGTTGAGCTGATCGAAAGCGATGTACTGCCCCGCGGCACCGACTACAACCTGATGGATACCCGCTTTAACCAGGGTGAAGTCGCCACCATGATCAGCGGCCCCTGGGCGTGGCCTAATCTGGAGCGTAGCGGGATTGATTACGGCGTCGCACTACTGCCTAAGGTGGGCGACGAGCGAGCGAAACCGATGTTTGGTGTGATGACAGCAATGATCAACTCCGCCACGCCGAACGACTTTCTCGCCGTTGAGTTTTTAGAGAACTACCTGCTCAGCGAAGCGGGCATGCGCACCTTTAATAGCGACGGCTCGCTGGGCGCGGTAGCCCATATCAACTATCAGGCTGAGCTTGCCGACAATCCCAACATTGCTGCCACGCTGGAAAATGCGGAAGTAGGCATGCCCATGCCCAATATTCCTGAGATGGGCGCCTTTTGGGCGGCCATGGAACCGGCACTGCAAAACATCGGCAGCGGGCGTCAATCGCCTCAAGAAGCGTTGGATGCGGCGGCACGGCGCATGCGCCAGTAGCGCTATCTTTACCACCCTCTTTCCTTACCACGCTCTTTTTGTGCCTTTACTGTTCGGTGGCGCAGACTGCCGAGCAGCTTTCAGGAAGTCATCATGTATACCACCAACGCGTCTCGCGGCCTTCCCCGTCACCGCTCTCGTCACCTCTCCGAACGCTACACCCGCTGGGCCCTGCGCTGCGTGATCGCTGTTCTGGTGATTGCGCTTTTATGGCTGGTGATGGCATTTCACCTTAACGGCCAGTGGATGTTTGCCCTGCTCTTTTTAGTGCTGGGTGGTTCGTTAGCCGTTGTATTTACCAAACGCACGTTAATGAGCCATCGCTATATTTTTCCTGCCGTCGCAGGACTTGGGGTGTTTGTTATTTTCCCGCTGCTTTACACCATTGGCATTAGCTTTAGTAACTACAGCTCTAGCAACCTGCTCTCTGAAGAGCGCGTGCGCGGCCAGCTGTTAAGCCAAACTTATCAGGCGGAAGGTAAGGCGTTTGATCTAACGCTCTACCAGGAAGGTGAGCTGGTGCGACTGTATTTGCAGAGCGACGGAGAAAACGATCATGAAAACAAGGTTCAACGTTTTGTTTCCTCTCCGCTCAACCTTGCCAACCAGGAAACCCGCCAAATCGGTATTCAATCTGTCGATGCAACACCTGCTCAGGATCCCCTGGGCATGCGTGCCATTATTCAGGCACGTGATTCGCTGCAAGGGCTTCGACTACTAACACCCGAGGGTACTGAGCTGCGTATGGCGGGATTGCGCCAGTTTGCCCCCATGGTGAACCGCTACGAAACCCGCGATGATGGTTCGCTCTATGACCGCCGCGAAGACCGCGTGCTGATACCTGATCAAACCACCGGTTTCTTTGTCGCCGACAACGGCGAACAGATTACCCCGGGGTGGCCGGTAAACGTCGGCTTTACCCACTACGCAAAGATTTTTACCGACCCTGATATTCGCGGGCCGTTTATGCAGATTTTTGTATGGACGTTTGCTTTCGCTGCGCTAACGGTGGTCTTTACCTTGGCCGTCGGTTTTGTACTGGCATCGCTGTTGCAGTGGGATCAGCTCAAAGGCAAAGCCATTTATCGCACGCTGCTGATACTGCCCTACGCTGTCCCTGCGTTTATCTCGATACTGATTTTCAAGGGCATGTTTAATCAGCACTTCGGCGAAGTGAATATGATTTTAGATACACTGTTTGGCATTCGTCCTGAATGGTTTACTGACCCGTGGCTCGCACGCTCCATGCTGCTGATCGTCAACACTTGGCTGGGTTACCCCTATATGTTGCTGCTCTGCATGGGGTTAATCCAGGCGATACCTCAGGATCTCTACGAAGCCTCTGCAGTAGACGGCGGCGGCCCGCTCACCAACCTGTTCAAGATTACGCTGCCGCTGATTATCAAACCGCTCACACCACTACTGATTGCTGCATTTGCGTTTAACTTCAATAACTTTGTGCTGATTGCGCTACTCACTGGGGGCAACCCGGATATTCTTGGCGCGAGTACCCCTGCGGGTACCACCGACCTATTAGTCAGTTACACCTATCGCATCGCTTTTCAGGATGCCGGACAGAACTTTGGGCTGGCAGCCGCTATCGCCACGCTTATTTTCTTATTGGTGGCGGGCATGTCGCTGCTTAATTTGCGCCTTTCCAAGGTTAAGGTTTAGGAGGTTTCTCATGGCGATGGTTCAACCCCGCTCGATTGGCGCCCGCCGCCTGGGAGCACACTTGGCATTGATTGGCTTTGTGTCGCTGATCGTGTTTCCGCTGCTGCTGGTAATTTCAATTTCGTTCCGTGAGGGCAACTTTGCCTCGGGCAGTTTGATACCCGAGCGCTTCTCGTTAGAGCACTGGTCGCTGGCGCTGGGTATTCCCTGGGAGCGGCCAGACGGCAGCATTGTCCAGCCGCCCTTCCCGGTGCTGCTGTGGCTATGGAACTCGATCAAAGTGGCGGTGGTATCGTCAGTATTGATTCTTATGTTAGCAACCACCAGTGCCTACGCCTTTGCCCGCATGCGCTTTAAGGGCAAGGAGCCGCTGTTGAAAGGCATGCTGATTTTCCAGATGTTCCCTGCAGTGCTTTCGCTGGTGGCACTCTACGCGCTATTTGATCGACTAGGACAGTTTGTGGGCTGGTTAGGCATTAATACTCACGGCGCGTTAATTGTGGCTTCCTTGGGCGCAGTGGCCCTGCATATCTGGACAATCAAAGGCTACTTCGAATCAATCGATGGGTCGCTTGAAGAGGCCGCAATGGTCGATGGAGCCAGTACTTGGCAGGCGTTTCGTTATATTTTGCTGCCGCTTTCCATCCCCATATTGATGGTCGTATTCATTCTGGCGTTTGTGATGAGCATTATGGAGTACCCCATGGCCTCGGTGTTGCTGGTGGATGAGCACAAACTCACCCTGGCTGTCGGGGCTCAGCAGTATCTTGCCGACCACAACCAGCGCTGGGGCAACTTTGCCGCTGCCGCCGTGCTTTCCGGCCTACCGATTACCGTAGCGTTTTTGATCTGCCAGCGCTGGATTATTGGTGGTTTAACGGCAGGGGGTGTGAAAGGGTAAACGCAGTTAAATATACCAACAGTTAAATCCTGAATTCACCAAAATAGCTCCTTACTAGGCACTCCTCCGCTCCCAGCAACTCGCTGGGAGTTTTTATTTTAATCGGCTTTTTTACAGACTTTTTATACAAGCTCATGGTGTCATAGCGGATATTAAGAATACTCAATGGCGAGCTGGGCATATGACTCCATTCACACCATGGTTTTATCGCAGCAGAGATGTGTATCGGCACTGGGCGCCTGTTTTTAAAATCATTTCGATTCTCTGGATTGTGCTTGCGCTGTTTATGCTGGTGCCTTTCATTGTGCTGCTGATCGAGCAAGACCCTGACGCGCTCGCCTTCGGTATATCCATTTTGATGATACTTGGCGCCGCGACGCTGACTTGGCTATTCACCTATCGCGCAGCGCTGGAACTAAAGCCTTGGCAGATGTTTATTCTTACCACCGCCAGCTGGGTCACTATCAGCGGTTTTGCCAGTCTGCCACTAGTGCTTGGTGCGCCTCAGTTAACCTTTACCAATGCGGTGTTTGAATCGGTATCGGCGATTACCACGACGGGGTCTACCATTCTGGTCGGCATTGAGCACTTTTCCGATGGCTTGAAGCTATGGCGAGGGCTGATGCAGTGGATGGGCGGCATCGGCATTATCGTGATGGGCATTGCCATTTTGCCGTTTCTTAAAGTCGGCGGTATGCGTTTGTTTCATACTGAGTCATCTGACTGGTCGGATAAAGTCATGCCACGCACTGGCGGTATCGCTAAAGCGACGCTAACGATCTATGTCAGTCTTACACTCGTCGCCATTGGCAGCTATTGGTTTGGCGGCATGACGCTACTGGACGCCACCGTACACGGCATGACCTCGCTTTCCACCGGCGGTTTTGCCAATTCTGATGCCTCCTTTGGCGCCTATAGCGAGCAGCCGTGGTTACTCTGGATGGCCAGCTTTTTTATGCTCAGCGGCGCGCTTCCCTTTGTGCTGTATATCCGTTTTTTACGCGGATCGCACAGTGCGCTATGGAAAGATCAGCAGGTACTCGGGCTGTTAAAGCTTCTGATGGCGGCGGTTTTGTTACTCAGTGTCTGGCGCATCATCCAGGGCGACAATTGGTTTGAATCGCTTACCCACGTCACCTTTAACATCATTTCAGTGGTGACCACCACGGGCTATGCGTCTGATGACTACACCCAGTGGGGGTCGCTGCCGGTGGTGGCTTTTTTCTACCTTACCTTTGTCGGCGGTTGCAGCGGTTCAACCAGTGGCGGGATGAAGATATTCCGGTTTCAAATTGCCTCTTTGATGCTGCTTAACCAGTTGCGGTATCTCATCCATGCCAATGGCGTGTTTACTACGCGCTATAACCAGCAGCCGGTCACCAGCGATATTTCGCGCAGCGTGGTGGCCTTCTCTTTCTTCTTCTTTATCACCATAGCAGCTCTGGCGCTAAGCCTTTCAGCCTTGGGATTGGACTTAGTCACCGCCCTTTCCGGAGCCGCTACGGCGGTCACTAATGTGGGGCCGGGGTTAGGCGATATCATCGGCCCCGCAGGTAACTTTGCCTCGCTACCCGACGCGGCGAAGTGGCTGTTATGCATTGGCATGCTGATGGGCCGATTAGAAATACTCACCGTCGTGGTGCTGCTCACTCCGATGTTCTGGCGGCGCTAGCCAATCATTTTGAAGGGCAATCGTGTCATGACACTTAGAAAATCGATGTTCAAACCTGCTGAGCAGTTTGCGGTTCAACTGCGCTTACCCCTGCTGTCAGAAATTGTGATCGCGCTGGCGAGTACGTTTGTCGCGCTGTTGATCGCCTGGGGGCTGTATACCTGGTTAGCCTTAGCCAATCTTTCGCTGATTTTTCTTACCGCGGTTCTCGCCAGCGCCGTGTTAGCGGGGAGCTACGCGGCGCTGCTCAGTGCTGCACTGGGCTTTCTGACATTTAATTTTTGCTTCACCGTTCCGCACTTTTCATTAGCCGTTGAGGAGCAAGAGCAACTGCTAACGCTGCTTTTCTTTCTATTAGTCGCATTGGTAGTTGGCAAGCTCGCTGGTGACAGCCGCCAACGCCTGCTGGAGCTTAGCGCCGCTCGCTTGGCTGAAGAGCAGGAGAGATTGCGCTCAGCGCTGCTATCGTCGGTTTCCCACGACCTGCGTACTCCACTAGCGTCGATTATTGGTGCAGCCAGCTCACTGCGCACACTGGATGCACAGCTTAGCCAGCAGGATCGATTTGCGTTATTAGATGGTGTGCTAAGCGAAAGCGAACGCCTAAACCGCTACATTCAAAATTTGTTGGATATGACCCGATTAGGCCATGGCGACATGAGAATTGAGCGTGACTGGGTAGCCTTTGATGATTTAGTCACCTCAGCGCTAAAGCGCTTAGGCAGTGCCCTTGAAGGCTTTCAGGTAGCCAAAAACTGGCCTAATAATTTACCGCTACTTTACGTTAACCCCGCCCTGATCGAGCAAGCGTTGGTCAACGTACTTGAAAACGCGGCGCGCTTCTCACCCCTCAATGGCCGTATCACTATTGAAGCCCAGTGTAGCGATGAAAACAGCGGCGGAGATCATCCCGTCCTGCAGTTTTCGGTTAGCGACCAAGGCCCTGGCATACCCGCAGCCCTGCGCGAGCGCGTGTTCGATATGTTTGTCACCGGTAACGAAGGAGACCGCAGCCTGCACGGTAGCGGCCTGGGACTGGCAATTTGTCGGGGGGTGCTTGGCGCCCATGCGGGTCAAATTCACGCAAGCCCGGGGCCTGACGGTGCTGGCACCAGAATTACCATGACGCTGCCGCTATCGGCAGCCAGCAAAGAGGCCGAGGATGACCACTAATCCAGCGCGCGTCCTAGTCATTGATGACGAGCCACACATTCGCCACTTTTTACGTATCAGCCTCACTTCACAAGGCTTTCAGGTGATTGAGGCGGCCAGTGGTCGCGAAGGGCTGAAAAAACTCAATGCGACGGCCCTCACGCCTTGTGCCGACATCGTTTTGCTGGATCTTGGTTTGCCGGATATGGATGGTCAGCAGGTACTTGATGCGATCCGCCAGCACAGCGAGATACCCGTGATCATTGTGTCAGTGCGTGGTCATGAGACTGAAAAAGTGCGTGCTCTAGATAATGGTGCAAGCGACTACGTCACCAAGCCCTTCGGCATTCAAGAGTTGCTGGCCCGTATTCGAGCCCTATTAAGGCGACGCGCCAGCCCAAGCGTTCAGCGCTTCCAACACGGCGGTTTGATGGTCGACCTGGCCGCTTATCAAGTGAGCTTGCACGGCGAGGCTATTCGTCTGACGCCTAAAGAGTTCGCCGTTCTAGCCAAGCTTGTTGCCTCCGCTGGGCGTGTGGTTACGCAGACTCAGCTATTGCGCCAGGTATGGGGCCCGACCCACCAGGAAGATACTCACTATTTGCGCATCGTGGTGAGCAAGCTGCGTCAAAAACTGGGCGACGACCCTCAGTCACCGACCCTATTACAAACCGAGCCCGGCATCGGTTACCGACTCTTTCTTGAGCCCGACAGTGAGGACAAGACCCTATGAAAATCATCATTCTCGGCGCCGGCCAGGTCGGCGGCACACTGGCTGAGCACCTCGCCCGCGAGGAAAACGACATCACCGTCATTGATACTGACGCCAAAAAACTGCGTGAGCTGCACACCAAAATCGACATCCGCACCGTTACTGGGGCGGGCTCTTACCCGATTGTGCTGCGCCAGGCTGGCTGCGAAGACGCTGATATGTTGATTGCCGTGACCAGCAGCGATGAGATCAATATGATCGCCTGTCAGGTTGCCCATACGCTGTTTCGCACCCCCACCAAGATCGCCCGGGTGCGCGCCACGGCGTATTTAACCCGCAAAGGGCTGTTTGCCCACGAAGCCATTCCCATTGATGTACTGATCAGCCCCGAGCAGGTAGTGACCGACCATGTGCGCCGTCTGATCGAGCACCCCGGCGCCCTGCAGGTATTGGAGTTTGCCGGGGGTTTGGTACAGCTGGTGGCGGTAAAAGCCTTCTACGGCGGCCCGCTGGTGGGCCAGGACTTGGCCTTTCTGCGCCGCCATATGCCCAACGTGGATACCCGAGTGGCGGCGATCTACCGGCGTAATCGACCAATTCTTCCCCGTGGCGATACGGTCATCGAAGCTGACGATGAAGTGTTTTTCCTCGCCGCCCGGCGGGATATTCGTGCGGTGATGAGCGAACTGCGCCGGGTGGAGCGGGACTTCCGTCGAGTGGTGATTGCCGGGGGTGGCAATATCGGTGAGCGGCTGGCGGAGCATTTGGAGCACAGCCACCAGGTCAAAATCATCGAACACAGCCTGGAGCGCTGCACCACACTCTCAGAACGGCTGGATCGCACCGTCGTGCTCCATGGCAGCGCCACCAGCAAGCGTTTGCTGGAAGAAGAGAACATCGAAGAGTGCGATATCTTCTGTGCGCTGACCAACGACGACGAGGTTAATATCATGTCGTCGCTGCTCGCCAAGCGCTTAGGCGCCAAGAAAGTGCTCACGCTGATTAACAACGCCGCCTACGTCGACTTGGTTCAAGGTGGCGAGATCGATATTGCCATCTCGCCCCAGCAGGCCACCATCGGCAGCTTGCTGACCCATGTACGCCGCGGCGATATTGTTAACGTTCACTCGCTGCGCCGGGGTGCCGCCGAAGCCATAGAGGCTATCGCCCACGGTGATAAGCAGTCGTCTAAAGTGGTGGGCCGTACGATTCGCGAGGTCGACCTGCCCGACGGCACGACCATTGGTGCGATTGTGCGCGGCAAAGAGGTAATAATTGCTCACGGCGACGTCAAGGTAGAAAGCGGCGACCATGTGATTCTATTTGTGGTTGATAAACGCCGCATTCGCGATGTGGAGCGCCTGTTCCAAGTCGGTTTATCATTTTTTTAAAGCCGCGCTAAACAGCCGCTTTGACGCAGGTTAAATCTCGACCGCCCGGCCAATAAACTCAATGGGGCCTGTAGGCAAGCCGGTGGCCGAACCGGCTTCGTCTTCCAGCGTTAGCTCAAACAGCTGGTTATCTTCCAGCGGCGGCAATTGGTCTAAGCGCATCCGGATCGGCTGGCCTGGCTCCACTAAACCCAGCGATACCGGTGCCTGCCACTCATCCGCTTTAGTCCAGAACTCTAGCGCTTTACCTTCAGGCACTTCGAACGTACCCAGCGGAATAAGCTCGATTTCCTGCCGCGATGAGGCTTGCACCACCCAACCCGCTGACTGCGTTTGCGGGGCAAGTAGCACCACCATGTACTCAGGCGTAGTGGGAATTGTCGGCTTGGTGACTTCGTTTGCCAGCATCACACCCATCATTAACGCCGCTGCTAAGCCAAACCCGGCAGCGCTCCGCCAAAGTGGCAAGCTGTGTAGCATGCGACCGGGTCTTGGCTGCGCAATAGCCGATCCAGCCCGTTTAACGGACGTCTCGCGTGCTTTTAAGCTGCGCTCAATGCGCGGCCATAAATAATCAGAAGGCGTTACCGGCTCGGCGATAGCGGTATAGGGTAAGAAACGCTCCTCCCACGCCATCACCGCTTTTTGCAACTCAGGCTCATTGGGCAACCGCGCTTCCAGCGCTTTGCGCTGCTCTAGCAACAGCGTACCCAGCACGTATTCACCCGCCAAGGCATGATCATCGTCTTGTTCTGGTTCGTGCTGACTGGGGCGAGTCATGTCATACACTCCCTTAGGCGCTGCAAACTGCGTTTGATCCAGGCTTTAACGGTGCCCAGCGGCGCCCCGGTATGCGCTGAAATTTGCGCGTGGCTAAGACCATCAACATAGGCGTGAAGTACGCAGTTACGCCGCTCTGGTTCAAGTTGTTCTAAACAGCTATCCATTCGCTGGCCGGTCTGCCAATCAAAGGTGTCTTCGGCAACCGTCGCGTGCTGGAAATGTTCTGGGTGGTCTAACTCGGTCGGATCATTGCTATCAAAAGTACTATCAAAAGTGACTTCCCGGTCACGGTACCGGATGGCATTAAGTGCCAAGTGGCGTGCCACACTAAATATCCATGCGCGTGCAGAGCCTTTATCAGGGTCAAAACTGTCTGCACGTTGCCAAATATTGAGGCAGGCATCGTGGACAATATCTTCTGCCATACCACGATCTTTAACGATTCTTACCACAACACCTAATAGTCGAGCACCCTCATGAACGTAGAGTTGGTGCAAGGCGTCATGCTCGCCACGGGCACAGTTGGCTATTGCCGCAGCGTAATCAAACTCTGAAGACACGTCAGTCAAACTTCAGCTCCCTGTTGACGGCACCGACGCCAGTCGTCGTTCTCGAAGACAGCATAGCCGCTGGGGGCTCGACAAACGAGCCCCCAGCGGCATTAGCGCTTACGTTGACTTATTCAGCTGTCCAGAAGATGTAATCGGCCTGGTAGGTAACGACAGCAGTGGCACCGTTGTGATCCATATCGCAGGCCACATCAGGGGCAACGCCACCCTGGGTGTTCAAGCGCTGAATGTAACTAACCCCAGACATTGCGCCTTCTCCTTCAGCAGGATTAGCTTCAACAAGCTGGAGCGGAATATTGCCATCACCATTGGCAGCCGTGGCTAGCTGAGTGCCAGTGATTTTTGAACCATCCAACGCTTCCCAGGTGGCGGGCGGACCGTAGTAACTGCCAACCTGGCTGCCGTCGCTATCATTGAGCGCAGCGTGCGGGCCTTTAAAAACCCAAGCCATGGTGTCTTCGTCGTTCATTTCACACATATAAGTGATTGCACCAACGCCGACGGTTTCGAGCGCAACGGTGTTGCCGTCCGGTACTTGAACATCCGCAGGCGTCTCGGCCAGTGCGGCATGACTGAAGGATGCAATCAGAGTGGCGGCCAGGGTAGCCCGCGTTAGATGATGAATGGTCATTTTCAGTCTCCTAAAAGGGTTGTTATCAGCCGCCATCAATAGCAGCTGTATAGGGAATACCCGCGAGGAGACGTTTTGGATGCACTCTTTTAAAAAATATTTCAGCGCTTACGCCGTAATGCTGTCGCATTCATAGCAAGCGCTTGGCCGTGTTAAGGACTAATGCTGTTAATCGGCTTGTTCTATTTGTGTGCGGTAAGTATCTGCTCGCAGCACACTTGCAGAATCTCATCGGCCAGCGGCGAGTCATCTGGGCAGGCACGTGACATCACCAGCGCTCCCACCACATGCGCAAAGGTAGCGATCATTTTTGCCCGCGCTTGGTCTTGGCTGAGCCCACCCGACGCTGCGTCTTGGCGCTGAAATTCAGCAATGCTGCGTTCGATACCGTCTGCAAACATCGTTTTGACATCCCCCGACTGTCGCGCGGCATCACCACTGAGAGCAGCCATGGTACAGCCCGCACCGCGGTCATCGCGATGTTCACGGGACAAGTAATGAGTGACAAATTCAACCAGATCGGTGTCGCCACTGTTCGCCACTTGCTGTGCCATACCGCAGGCGGCCGCTTCTGCCATTAGGTCAGCCTTAGAGCGAAAGTGCTTGTAGAACCCCCCATGGGTAAAACCAGCAGCCGCCATCAATTCAGCAATCCCTACGCCGTCATAGCCCCGCTCGCGAAACAGCGTTGCCGCCGTCTCAACAATGCGTGCCCGATTTTCCTGAGCCTGCGCTTTGGTGACCTTCATTTAAGAACCTCTAGGTTGCTTATGAACCAGACGCATATCCTACATTGATGTTGACCATAATCAAAGATATTGACTTTTTAGATGTTGATCATCATTATTGATTTCATTCACCAGGAGAAACATCCATGTCCAACGATATTCTATTTACCCCCTTCACTTTAAAAGGCCTGACACTGCCAAACCGCATCGTCATGGCACCGATGACCCGGGCGATGGCCGAAGGCGGTATCCCCGGCGCGTCACAAGCGGAATATTACCGACGTCGTGCCATCGGCGGTGTGGGCTTGATCCTTACTGAAGGCACCGTGGTCAACCGACCAGCGGCGCGCAATATGCCAGGCATTCCGCTGTTTCATAGCGAGCCTGCCCTGGCCGGTTGGGCGGAAGTTGCCAACGCCGTGCATGCCGTCGGTGGCCTGATTGGCCCGCAGCTGTGGCATACCGGCTCAATCCCAGTGCCACAGGAAGCGCAGGGGTGGCAGCCCGACGGCCCAGCGGAAAGTCCTTCAGGGTTAGTGAGCCCGGCCACTCCACACGGCGTTGCGATGAGCGAAGAGGATATTGCCGACAGCGTTGCGGCCTTCGCCAGTGCTGCCTTGGATGCAAAGCGCTTGGGCTTTGACACCCTCGAGTTGCACGGTGCCCATGGTTATTTGATCGACCAATTTTTCTGGCCCGGCACCAATACCCGTAACGATGCTTTTGGCGGCGCCACCATCGGCGAGCGCTCAAGGTTCGCGGCAGAGATTGTGCGTGCTGTACGTGTTGCCGTTGGGCCAGACTTCCCGCTGATTCTGCGCGTAAGCCAGTGGAAGCAGCAGGACTACAGCGCCCGCTTGGCTACTTCACCACAAGAGATGACCGAGTGGCTCGCCCCGCTGGTAGAAGCAGGGGTCGATATTCTCCACTGCTCACAGCGACGCTTTTGGGAACCTGAGTTCGCAGAAATAGATGGTGCCGAAGGCCTGAACTTTGCTGGCTGGGCGAAGAAATTGACGGGGGCGGCGACCATTAGTGTGGGATCGGTGGGACTGGATTCAGACTTCTTCGGCGCCTTCGGCGGTGTCGGTTCCGGTGCTGCGGCGCTCGACAGCTTACATGCGCGAATGGAGCGGGAAGAGTTCGACCTGATCGCCGTGGGCCGGGTGCTGATCTCAGATCCTCAGTGGGTTAACAAAGTGCGCACAGGACAGCTACAGGAATTGCGCGGCTTCGCCGCAGAAGACCTGGCTTCACTGGCCTAAACGTTGACGGCGTGCGTTAAGCAACCTTGCCTACAGCGCACGCCAAGATGATTACCTTGATTCAAGGAAAACTCCATGACTACCCCCCAATCCACCGTGCTTATTACCGGCGCGTCGAGCGGCTTCGGCGAAGAGTTTGCCAAACAGTACGCAAAACGCGGCCATCGCCTGGTGCTAGTCGCACGTCGACTGGATCGGCTAGAAGCCTTAGCCGTCACTCTGCGCGAGCAATATAAAGTCGACGTACTAGTGGAACAGGTTGACCTGTCCAACATCGCTGCCATCACCGACCTTCATGCGCGCCTCACCGAACAGAGCGTTGAAGTGGACGTGCTGATCAATAATGCAGGGCATGGCCTGCAGGGGCCGTTTCTGGACAGCCCGCTGGACGCCACGATGTCGATGATTCAGCTGGATATCGCCAGCCTCACGGCGATGACTCAGGTCTTTGGTCAGGATATGCGAACGCGCAAGCGGGGGCAGATTTTGCAAATTGCCAGCATTCTAGCCTACCAAGGAGTTGAGAATTATGCCGTGTACTCCGCCGCCAAGTCATATGTACTTCGCTTTGGTGAAGCCTTACATCGCGAATTCAAGCGCGACAATGTCACCGTAACCACCCTGTGCCCAGGGCTGAGCGACACCGGTTTTGTCAGCAACGCTGGTCAACGCATGACGCCAATGCTGCGCTCAATCATGATGCCAGCACCTCCCGTCGTTCGGGCTGGCATTCAAGCACTGGATGCTGGCCGAATTAGCGTAGTCGCGGGCTTGGCCAATAAAATGAACGTCGTCCTTATGTGGGCGACACCGCGCAGAATTCACCAAGCCCTTTTGTCCAAGATCATGAATGGCTAACCCCATCGACCACCACCTGCCGAGGGCAGGCATTGCCCTGCTGATCAAAAAGATGACAGTGCTGGCCCGCTAAGCCCAAAGCGACCGTTTGACCTTCGGTTAGTTGCGTTAAGCCGTCCAGGCGCTGGGTTAAGGGAGTGTCGATACCTGCCACCTGCCAATGAGCGAGGGTCTCATAGCCCAGCTTCTCTGCCACCATCAAGGTAGCGCCTAACGTGGCTTCGGCCTGATCGGGGGCGACAAAGTCTTCTGCTCGCAATCCCAGTGTGGCGCTCTCGCCTGAGTGAAGGTGTTGGCCATTAACCGCCACCGCTAGGGTGTCGCCACTATCCAGGCGCACCACCGTTTGGCGATCGCCAGGGTCTACTACCGTCACTGGGAAGGTATTAATCCGCGGTGAGCCGATAAACTCAGCCACCTCTAAGGTATTGGGAAAGTGATAAAGCGACAGCGGCGCACCCACCTGGGCAATACGGCCCTTGGATAGCAACACAATGCGGTCAGCTAGGGTCATCGCCTCTACCTGATCATGGGTTACGTAGATCATGGTAGCGTTCAAGCGTTTATGCAGCGCGGCGATCTGCACCCGCATATCTACCCGCAGCGCGGCATCCAGGTTAGAGAGCGGTTCATCAAATAGAAACACTGCTGGTTCTTTTACCAGGGTTCGGCCAATAGCTACCCGCTGACGCTGGCCACCGGAGAGGTCTTTGGGCTTACGCTCCAACAGCTCAGTAAGGTGCAGCATCTCAGCGGCATGCTGGACTCGCCGGCGAATCTCCGCCTTGTCAGTCCGCGCCAGCTTCAGGCCAAACGCCATGTTCTCTGCCACGCTCATATGCGGGTAGAGCGCGTAAGATTGGAATACCATGCCGATGTCCCGCTCCTGGGGCGGAATTTCGTTGATCCGCTGGCCATCCAGCTGCATATCCCCTTCGCTGATATCTTCCAGGCCGGCAATCATACGCAGCAGCGTGGACTTTCCGCAGCCGGAGGGGCCAACAAAGACTACAAACTCGCCGTCTTCAATGGTGAGATCGATATCCCGGGAGATTTCCACGCCATCAAAAGATTTACCAATACCGCTTAGGGTTAAACGTCCCATGGCGCGTCCTCCTGGGATTGCGGGCAACGGGCAATCGCCACGCCATAGGGAGGAAGGGACAGTTGAGGTAGCGTCAGCGCGCCCTCTTGCCACTCACTGTTAAGCCACATGGGAGCACCGGCGATGGCTTCAGTACCCTCGGGTGCTGCGCGGGTAACCGTTTGGCCGCTAAAATTGAGCGCAATCAGTAAGCGCGTTTGTTGGTAGGTGCGCTCCAGGCAAAGCACTTCATCACGTACAGGGTGGTAGAGCACATCGCCTTTTACCAGCGCAGGCTGAGTACGGCGGAAGGCTAAAAAATCACGGTAGGCATTGAACAATGATTCAGTATCGTTATCTTGCTGGTCAACGGCGAGGCTAGCCTGAGCATCAGGCACCGGTAGCCAAGGTGTGGCGCTGCTGAAGCCTGCATGGCGAGCGTCCGCCTGCCATGGATGCGGCGTTCGGCAGCCGTCTCGGCCTTTATAAGCGGGCCAGAAGGTAATACCCGCAGGGTCAACCAACTGTTCAAACGTTAGCTGAGCTTCGGGCAAGCCCAACTCTTCACCCTGGTAAAGGCAGACGCTACCGCGCTGGGTGAGTAGAAACACCATATAAAGGCGCAGCTTATCGAGCTGCCCTTCCGCCTGCCAGCGGGTCGCCAGCCGTGTGACATCGTGATTGCCCAGCGCCCAGCAGGGCCAGCCATCGCCAATACGTGCTTCCATTTCAGTTAGCGTTTCGTGCAAGTAGCCGGGGTCGGCTTTATCGGTGAGCAGGTTGAACGAGTAGCACATGTGCAGCCGCTTGCCGCCCTGGGAGTACTCCGCCATCACGCCCAGCGCGTCGTCATCGCCGACTTCGCCCACGCTGGTGGTGCCGGGGTACTCATCCAGCAGAGCGCGCAGCCGCTCCAGAAACGCAAGGTTTTCCGGCTGGGTTTTGTCGTACTGGTGGAGCTGGTAACCGTAGGGATTGTCGGGGCGAACGCCTAGAAAACTTTCGGTAATTTCCTGGCGCGGCGGGTTATCCTTTAGCTCGCCATGGGTGCAGAAGTTAACCGCATCCAGCCGGAAGCCATCTACGCCCCGCTCTAGCCAGAAGCGCACTTCATCCAGCATGGCATCCACCACCGCTGGGGTGCGGAAGTTTAGATCCGGCTGGCTGACCAGAAAGTTATGCAGGTAATACTGGCAGCGCCGGGTGTCCCACTGCCAGGCGCTGCCGCCAAATACGGATTGCCAGTTAGTGGGCGGCGCGCCATCGGGTTTCGGGTCGGCCCACACGTACCAGTCGGCTTTGGGGTTATCGCGACTTTGGCGGCTTTCTTCAAACCAGGCATGCTGATCGGCAGTGTGCGACATGACTTGATCGATGGTGACTTTTAGCCCTCTGGCATGGGCACCCTCAACTAAACGGTCGAAATCCTCCAGGGTGCCAAACATCGGATCAACATCGCGATAGTTGCTGATGTCGTAGCCAAAGTCTTTCATCGGTGAGGTAAAGAACGGCGAAAGCCAAATCGCATCGACGTTAAGCGAGGCGATGTAATCGAGCTTGTCGATCACGCCTTTTAAGTCGCCAATGCCGTCGCCGTTGCTGTCCATAAAGCTGCGCGGGTAGATTTGATAAATCACTGCGCCGCGCCACCAGTCGGCCCCTTGGCTGCCAACGTAGTGGGAAGTAGAGGGTGTCTGCATCATTGTTTTGTCCTTGCCATAGTTCTTGTCATAGTCCTTGCCATAGTTCTTGCTGGTTACTTGGCATGATGCAGGGTTGCTCACAAGATAAAATCCTCCCCCCAGGGTGACTCTGGGCGTAGGCGTTAGGAGTAGCCCGCCTGTCTACTTATTCCCCCTGAATATGCGCCAGCAACTGCCCGGCCAGAGCGATCGCTTCATCGCGGCGGCGAATATTCTGCTTTTGATAGAGGCTGCGGATATGGGTTTTGATGGTGGTAGGTGCCACCGACAGCTGCTCGGCGATCTGCTCATTGGAAAGCCCGGCATGAATCAGCCCCAGGATTTGCCACTCACGGCGGGTGAGCGGCGAGGTGCGGATCAGCTCGGGCACATCGGGCCGGGCAACAATATCGGCGATCACCGTCTCATCCAGCATTAAGCGTCGGGCGCTGCCAAAATCCTTCTGGCGGCCCGCCAGCGCCAGCAACCGCTCTGCCCTCGCCTGCTCTAAGGCATCCAAGGTGCCGCTATAGAGCAACCTATTGAGCAACTCCCCTAGTGGTTTTCCCAAACGCAGAAAGCTGCCCACCAGTGCGGTGCGGGAAGCCAAGCTCAGCGCTTGATGCATATGCTGGTGGGCATGCTCCTCTCTTCCTGCATTCCACGCCGCTGCGGCTAAGCAGAGCTGGTTACGATTAGCGTCCGTGACCAGCCCCAATCGCTGGGTGTGCCCTTCAAGGGCCTCTAATAGCGTGCAGGCTTCATCAAAGCGCCCCAGCAGCGTGAGCGCACGGGCGTGGTTGCGCACATTGCACTGGGAAAAGTGGTTGGTAGCCCCTTCGGTGATGGGGGTCGGCGCTTCCTGGCGCCAGCGTTCTACGGCATCCATATCATGGGTGGAGTGCCACCAGGCCAGCAGCGTAGCGTGGGCGTTCGCGACCCAGTCGATATGGTAATCCCCTTCGGCAAGAATTTTACGCAACCGACGAATATGGTCAGCGCACTGGGCCTGGTCGCCGCGGCTTTGGGCGACTTTGGCGAGTTGAATATGGCACTGTAATGTCCAGCGCTCGCCCTGGTTATCCAGCACGGCGATACCTTTCAAGGCCGCCTGTTCAGCTTCATCCAAGCGGTGCCACTCCCACAGCACTTGGCTGCGAATGCGGTAGAGAAATTCTGCCACGGGCAGATGCTCAAGCTCAGCCCGCTCCAAGTGGGCAAAGGCGCGCTCTTGGATATCGTAGGCGGCCTGGAGGCGTCCTTGGGCAACCAGCACTTCGGATTGATGACAAAACGACCAGAGCAGCAACTGGTGGTCTTCATGTTGGCGGGATTGGCGCTCTACCTCACGAACTCGCTGCAGCGACTCGTTTAAATACCCCTGCACAAAGCGCGCCTCGCTCAATATAGCGGTGGCGGAGAGCGGCGTTGAAGCTAAATAGCGGGCGGGTACGGCCAGTGCCTGTTCCGCCAGCGGCGCGGCGCGCTCAGCGTCGCCTTGATTAATCGCCAATTGGGCGCGCAGCGTAGCGAATTCAGCGCTAAGAAGTTGCCACTCTGGCGCATGCAACTGCGCTTCAATCCAGCCAATCACGCGTGCGATAATCTCAAACTGGAACTGAGCATGGGAAACCCAGCCATACAGCAGTGCAAGCTCTGGGCTGGTGGTGAGCCGCGGCTCACCGAGCAGAGCAAAGCCCTTGGCCAACAGTGCGTAGGCACCCCTTGCCAATAGGGCTGGCCCTTCTGCGGTCAGTAGACTGGCCACGCCTTCAGGGGCTTCGGCGAGTATCGCCTGGCGCAGAGCCATCACCGGATCGTTCAAGGCTAGCCACGCTTGGCTGGCACGCCGGTGGAGCGTGCGCTGGGTGGCAAGGCTTAGCTCATGACGGCGGTGGCGTAGATACTCACCAAACAGCCGTTGGAAGCGGTACCACTGAGCGTGGGGATCAGGCCGTTCAATAAATAGCCCCGCCTGTTCAAAGGCCTCCAAGCGCTGTGTTAGCCGCTCGCCTTCCAGCAAGCGCGCCATTAGCTCAGGAGAAAAACGCTCCAGCACCCCCAGTTGCAACATAAGCTCACGCTCTTCTAAAGGCAGTGCTGAGGAGAGCAACTCGTCAAACCAGGCGACAAAGTCGGGGTGAGCGCCACTTAACCGATCAACCAGGGCGTCGAAGCCTGCCCGTGTGGTGGTGCGCTCTACCAGCCAGCTCAGCGCCATGACCCAGCCACCGCTTCTGCGCAGCGCGCGCTCCAGGCTTACTCGTGTGGGTGGAAAGCTGAGCTGCTCTGCGCACAGGGTTTGCGCCTCTTCACTATCAAAGGCCAGGGCGCTGAGGTCGATCTCTTCAAGCTCGCCGCGTAACCGTAAGCTGGCTAGCCCCAGAGCGGGACGTGATCGGCTAGCCAGAGTTAAGGTTAGCCAGGGCGGCTGGTGGCGCAGCCAGTGGGCCAGCCCAGCTAAAATATCGGGATGCGTCAGGTGTTCAAATTCATCCACCACCAACCGGCACGATAGGCGCTGCTCGGGCAACTCGCCAAGCCAGCGCTCTAACTGCTCAACGCAGTCGGCCTCTTCGGCCACCGGTGACAGTGGCGCTTTTTCATCCAACAGCGAGTTGAGCGCTGCCTGCCAATAGGCTAAAAATCGCGCAGGCTGATCATCTCGCTGATCCAAACGAAGCCAAGCAGCTTCCTGCTCCAGCGCCGGTAGTCGCTCGGCCAGCAGCGTGGTTTTGCCATACCCCGAAGGGGCCTGCACCATCAGTAAGCGAACATGTTCATTTAAACCAAAATGGTCATTTAGGCGCGGTCTGGCTACCACGCTAAGCGGCAGTAGCGGTGCTTTTAGTTTCTCTTGAAGAAGTGACATCAGCCCTCCCCTGGGTAGCCCTGCTCACCGTTCACCAATGCGATTAAAGCCCTATAAAAAAGCCCGCGACGTATCGCGGGCAAAGTGCATTGGAGAAGAAACAGTTACATCAAGCAACTCGCATCATTTAGAACCACACTTCGGTCTGAACGCCGAAGGTCCACTGGCCGCCGGTAAAGCCTTCGTTGCCCAGTGAGCTGGCACCGTAGTTGTTGAGGTCGTCATCCCAGTCGCTGAAAGTAGTGAATAGACGAATCTCAGGCCGCTGCCAGAAGCCACCAACTTCCGGCTTGAAGGTAGGCGCGATAGTGAACTTGCTGAAGCCACCATCCACGGCGTTACGACCACTGTATCCCTGAGGATCGAGATCCATCCACTGATAGCCAGCTTCGTACTGCATTTCAAAGTTCTGCGTTAGCTCGTTGGCTAGGCGTACGTTAAGCCCTGCCCAGTTGTACTTATCGCCCTGGACATAACGGTCTTCACTGGTTTCAGCCAGAATAGAGGGGGCAACGCGCCACTGTGGAGCAATATAAGTAGTGCCGTAGAGCGCTAGACGCGTGGCGGTGGCGTCATCGGTAAGATCACCCCGTGAACCAATACTTTTGGTCTCGGCGCCTAAACCCTGACCATGCAACACAGCCGCTTTGAAATTGCCCTCGCCCATGCCGAAGAAGCTGTCGCCATGGTAAGCAATCATGGTATGGAAACCGGTATCAGCTGCGGTCTGGCCGACATCAATGTCACGCTCGTCGTTGTCCGCCGCGGACATACCGTTGACCATCCACTGCCAGTTACCGAAGTAGTTGTTAGAGGTCAAAATCAAGTTGTCGGTATCGCCTTCGAGCCCGGGGTTCTCACGGTCAACGATCGGGTAGTCGGCAAAGCTGCGACCATAAATCGACAGGTTGGACTTCCAGTTGTCGGCCAACTGCATGTCGTAGATACCACCACCGGTACCCGCCAGGAAGACTACGTCGCTGTCGAGCCAATGGATATCGAAGTTATCACGGTCAAAGCGTTTACCCGCCCAGATAGAGGCGTTTTCAAAGGCACCGGTGAAGCTGGGCAGGTCGCTGAATTCGGCAAATACCTGGCGCACGTTGAGATCCGACTCACCGCCGGTCCAGTCATTGCTTGAGGTCGTGCCGTCAGCGATCATGGTGCGGTAAAGCGCTTTGGCGCCATTATCAAACTGCATGCGATAGTTGAAAATCGCTTCGGCGTAGGTATCGGGCTCATTGCCTAAACGACCAACGGCGCCCCCCTCGCCACCGGCGGGAGTCAAATAAGGCCCGGCGTTCTCGCTTTTACCATCTTCACCAATCAGCAAACCTGAGCGGGCGTAAACGTTAAACGAGAAGCCCTCTTCGCCATCGGCGTAGCGCTCCACCCGGGCCAGACGCTCTTCGATCTCCGCGTCGCTCTCTGTCGCCACGGCTGTCGATTGTGATTGCTCGGCGATCTCGGCACGGCGCTCGGCGGCATCAGCGCGTTGTTCCGCCGCTTCAATGCGAGCTTCAAGCTCGGCAAAGCGTTGTTCCATGGTCATCTGTGCCGAAGCAACTCCGCTGATCCCTAAACTGGCGGCGGCAATCGCAATCGCTAACGGCGTTTTAAATGTCATTTTATGCATTGTTTTGAGGATCCTATTGTTATTGGTAAGCAGCTGTCTATTTAGCAGCTATTATTAAGAACTTATGTCTAAATCGATTAAGATCATATCGATAACACTTCCCTTGCACAGTTCGCCCAGCGCGGGTAGCGGCAGTCATTAAACGCCACGATGCTTAAGGAAAGATAGCCAGAACTTAATCGATTAAGTCGCTTATTGCCAACGGCTAGTTGCTAATTAGCGACTAATGTCTAAGGAACTATTTTATTTAGTGAAAACTGAATAATCCCGTTAGACAAAAGTCGCTATTGAACTTTTGCAGCCGAAGCGGCTAACTGAGTGGCATTATCTTAATCGATTAAGATAAAAGTTAAGAGAGCGATCGAGCGCACTTTAGCTAGCTGTTTAGCGCTGTTTTTGATGCAACATCGTCCACAACAATAAACGTCGAGGTACGCCGTTATGAAAAAGACTTTAATCACTACCGCTATCGCCGTGGCCAGCACGCTGAGCGCGACAAGCCAGGCCCAGGCTGAAGAACTGACTATTTCTTGCGGTGCGGTAGGCGCGGAGCTAACGCTTTGCCAGGAGGGCGTCGCCGCCTGGGAGGAGAAAACCGGCCATAGCGTCGACGTGGTTTCAACGCCCAACTCCTCCACCGAGCGTCTTTCACTTTATCAGCAGATCCTGTCGGCTAACTCCAGCGATATCGATGTGATGCAGATCGACGTGGTGTGGCCTGGTCTGCTCGCCAACCACTTGCTTGACCTTCGAGAAGTGTTGGGCGAAGACGCCGCCGCCGGCCACTTTGACACCATCGTCACCAACAACACCATTGATGACCGCTTAGTCGCCATGCCGTGGTTCACCGATGCGGGTGTGCTCTATTACCGTGAAGATTTATTAGAAAAATATGGCCACGAAGCGCCGACCACCTGGCAAGAACTCACCGAAATTGCCCGCGAGATAAAAGACGCCGAACGCGCTGAAGGCAAAGACAGTATGCAGGGGTATGTCTTCCAGGGACGTGCTTATGAGGGCTTGACCGTTAATGCCCTTGAGTGGGTGGCCAGTTTTGGCGGCGGAAACATCGTGGAAACTGATGGCGAGATTAGCATTAACAACGAACACGCTGCCGAGGCACTGGATCTTGCCGCCTCCTGGATTGGCGACATCTCGCCCAACGGCGTACTCAATTACACCGAAGAGGAAGCGCGCGGCGTCTTCCAAAGTGGCGGCGCGGTGTTTATGCGCAATTGGCCCTACGCCTGGTCGCTGGCGCAAAGCGAAGACAGTGACGTTCGCGGCAAAGTAGGTGTAACTCAACTCCCCGCAGGTGGTGAAAATGGCCATAGCGCCGCTGGCCTGGGCGGCTGGAACCTAGCCGTGTCGCGTTACAGCGAACACCCTGAGTTAGCCGCCGATCTGGTTGCCTTCCTGACTGGAGAAGAAGAGCAGAAGCGTCGCGCCATTCAAGCCTCTTACAACCCCACAATCGACGCCCTCTACCAGGACGACGAAGTGCTCGAAGCGGTGCCCTTCTTTGGCACTCTCTACGAAACCTTTGTTAACGCTGTTGCACGGCCCTCCGCACCCACCGGCGATGCCTATGGCCGGGTCAGCAACGCCTTCTTCAGCACCTCCCATGATGTGCTTTCCGGCACTAAAGATGGCACTCAAGCGGTCGCTGACCTTGAAGACGAATTGGCTCGCCTGAAGCGTCGCAACTGGTAACCCTGGAGCCCCTCCATGTCGACCTCCATCAAGCAAAATGACGCGCCCACTGGGGCGCGTTCTTTGACTACCAAGCAGCGCCGAGGCACCAAGGTTCGCCGTCAGCGAGTAAAAGCCGCTTGGTTGTTTTTAGCCCCAATGCTGATTGCGTTAACCCTGGTCGCTGGTTGGCCGCTGGTGCGCACCTTTTTTCTCAGCTTCACCGATGCGTCACTGTCAGACTTAGGCGCCGCCAATCTGATTGGCTTCGAGAATTACCTCGTCTATGACGATGGCCGCTGGTACGGGGTACTGGCCGACTCGGTGTGGTGGCAGTCGGTATGGAACACCGTTTACTTCTCGGTGGTGTCGGTATCCCTGGAAGTGGTATTCGGGGTGATTGTCGCGCTGATCTTGAATGCCGAGTTTAAGGGCCGCGTAATCGTTCGCGCTGCGGTACTGATTCCCTGGGCAATTCCCACCATCGTTTCTGCGCAAATGTGGGCGTGGATGCTCAACGACCAGTTCGGCATTATCAACTATATGTTGATGGGTCTTGGGGTGATTGACGCTCCCATCGCCTGGACAGCCAACGCCACCTACTCCATGTGGGCGGTGATTATGGTCGATGTGTGGAAAACCATCCCCTTCGTGGCGTTGCTGGTGCTTGCTGCCCTGCAAATGCTCCCCAAGGATTGCTACGAGGCCGCTGAAGTAGACGGCATCCACCCGATTCGAGTGTTCTTCAAGGTCACCCTGCCGTTAATTACCCCGGCGCTCATGGTAGCGGTGATTTTCCGCTTGCTCGACGCGCTGCGCGTGTTCGACGTGATCTACGTACTGACCTCAAATTCCACCAGCACCATGTCGATGTCGGTATACGCCCGCCAGCAGTTGGTCGAATTCCAGGATGTCGGTTACGGCAGCGCTGCCTCTACCCTGCTGTTCTTAATTATTGCTCTGGCCACCGTGGCTTATCTCTACGTTGGGCGTAAACAAATCCAATTGGGAGGTGACTAATGAACACGCGTCAGTTGGCCAAAGTAGCCAAGCGCGTCGGGTTTTGGGCGCTGATTGTGCTGATCATGGTGTACGCCGTTTTCCCGTTCTACTACGCGGTGGTCACCTCATTAAAACCCTCGAGCGACCTGTTCCGGGTTGAGCTGTGGCCGTCGAACTGGAACTTCGATAACTACATCAGCGTCTTCACCCAGACCAGCTTTCTGCGCGCTATTTTCAACTCCATCATCGTGGCGGTTAGCGTGGTGTTCATCGCTCTACTGCTCGGCATTACCGCGTCATACGCCCTGGGCCGCGTGCGCTTTCGCGGCCGCTCAACGGTGCTGCTGGTGATTCTGGGCGTCTCGATGTTCCCCCAGGTGGCGGTGCTCTCAGGTCTGTTTGAGGTGATCCGTGCACTCAATCTCTACAACAACCCTGCTGGGCTGATTCTCAGCTACACCATCTTCACCCTGCCCTTCACCGTCTGGGTGTTGACCACTTTTATGAAGCAGCTACCCATGGAGCTGGAAGAGGCCGCCATTATGGACGGCGCCACGCCCTGGGTAACGATCACAAAAGTGTTTCTGCCGCTCATGTGGCCCGCCATGGCGACCACAGGATTGCTGGCATTTATCGCCGCTTGGAACGAGTTTCTGTTTGCCCTCACCTTCACACTCACCGACACCCAGCGCACGGTGCCCGTCGCCATCGCGTTGCTGTCAGGCGGCAGCGCCTACGAACTGCCCTGGGGGCCGATTATGGCCGCTTCTGTGGTGGTCACGGTGCCGCTGGTCGTATTAGTGATTATCTTCCAGCGCCGCATTGTGTCAGGCCTTACCGCCGGTGCCGTTAAAGGCTAAGGATTTTTTATGTCAACAATGGATTTCAAGATGCAAGACAACACTCTTTGGTGGCGCGGCGGCGTTATCTACCAGATTTACCCGCGCAGCTTTATGGATAGCCGTGGCGACGGTATTGGCGACCTTAAAGGCATCACTGAAAAACTCGATTACGTGGCGTCTCTGAACGTGGACGGTATCTGGCTGTCGCCATTTTTCACCTCGCCAATGCTCGATTTTGGCTACGACATTAGCGACTACTGCGATGTTGACCCCATGTTCGGCACCCTGGAGGACTTTAAAGCACTGCTGAAAAAGGCCCACTCGCTGGGGCTTAAGGTGATGATCGATCAGGTGATTAGCCATACATCGGATCAACACGCCTGGTTTCAGGAAAGCCGCCAAGATCGTACCAACCCCAAGGCCGACTGGTTTGTATGGGCCGACCCAAAGCCGGACGGCACGCCACCCAACAACTGGCTGTCGATTTTCGGTGGCCCGGCGTGGACGTTTGATTCACGGCGCCAGCAGTACTATATGCATAATTTCCTCACCAGCCAGCCGGACGTAAACTTCCATAACCCGGAAGCGCGCCAGGCGCAGTTGGATAATATGCGATTCTGGCTGGAGTTGGGCGTGGACGGTTTCCGCTTGGATACCGTCAACTTCTACTTCCACGACGCCGAGCTGCGCGACAACCCGCCGGTTCCCAAAGGCGAAGCCAAAACCCTGGGCGCGCCTGATAGCAATCCCTATACCTGGCAGCGCCATGTTTACGACCTTAGCCGCCCGGAAAATCTCGACTTTCTGAAAGATCTGCGCGCGCTGATGGATGAATATCCGGGCACCACGACCGTGGGTGAAATCGGCGACGATAACCCGCTTGAGCGTATGGCCGAGTACACCGCCGGTGGCGACAAGCTGCATATGGCGTACACCTTCGACCTGCTCAACAAGCCCCACTCGGCACGCTATATTCATGAAGTGCTGGAGCGCTTTCAGCGCCTGGCGGGCGATGCCTGGCCCTGCTGGGCAACCTCTAACCACGATGTGGTACGCAGCGCCACCCGCTGGGGCGCAGGTGAACACCCTACCGCCTACCCTAAAGTGGCGCTGGCCATGCTCTGCTCGCTACGCGGTAGCGTCTGCCTTTACCAAGGCGAAGAGCTGGGCCTACCGGAAGCCGACGTCCCCTTTGAACGCATCCAAGACCCTTACGGCAAAGTGCTGTGGCCGGAGTTCAAAGGTCGCGACGGTTGCCGCACGCCAATGCCCTGGAACGACAGCGAACACGGCGGCTTCTCCAACGTTGAGCCCTGGCTCCCCATGGAGGCCAGCCACCGCGACCTGGCGGTAAGCCGCCAGCAGGATGATGCTAATTCCACCCTGAATGCGCTGCGCAGCATGCTGGATTTCCGTCGCCAGCACCCCGCGCTGTTCGACGGCGACTTAACGCTGGTCGATGTAGGCGAAACGCTGCTCGGCTTTAGCCGTCAAAAAGATGCTGAAAAGCTGCTGTGCGTTTTCAACCTTACCGCCGAGGCGCAGACGGTTAGCCTGCCGCTAGCGATAGATAGCGATTTACAGGGCCACGGCTTTTCCACCCAGCGCGACGGTGACAGCCTGACGCTGCCAGGGTATCAAGCGGCCTTTATGCGCGTCGCCGATAATACTTAACCATACAAAACAACAGGCCGGCCCAACGCGTGCAAAGCAGTGAGGTCGGCAAGGAGTCACCCATGGCCAGTGTAACGCTTAGCAAGATCAACAAAGTGTTTGGCAGCGATCACATTATTAACGATGTGGATCTACATATTGGCGACGGCGAGTTTGTGGTGTTCGTTGGCCCTTCCGGCTGCGGCAAGTCGACCCTTTTGCGCCTGATCGCTGGTTTGGAATCGATTAGCGATGGCGACCTGCGCATGGACGACACCGTGGTCAATGACTTGCCACCGCGGGAACGCGGGGTGGGCATGGTGTTTCAATCCTATGCGCTCTACCCGCACATGACCGTCTACGACAATATGGCGTTTGGGCTGAAACTGGCCAAAACCGCCAAAGAGACGGTACACGAGCGGGTCATGAGCACAGCCAAGATTTTGCAGCTCGAAGAGCTCCTGCACCGTAAACCCAAGGCGCTTTCCGGCGGCCAGCGCCAGCGGGTGGCCATGGGTCGAGCCATGGCGCGTGAACCACGTATTCTGCTGTTTGATGAGCCGCTTTCCAACCTGGACGCCTCACTGCGGGTGCAGATGCGTAACGAGATCGCCCGGCTACATAACCGTCTTGGCTCCACCATGATTTACGTCACCCACGACCAGGTGGAAGCCATGACCCTGGCCGACAAAATCGTGGTGCTGAACGGCGGCTACGTCGAGCAGGTCGGTAGCCCCCACGAGCTTTATCAGCGTCCAGCGACGAAATTTGTTGCCGGGTTTATGGGCTCACCGACCATGAACTTTATGCCCGCAGAGTTGCTCGCTGGCAACGCCAGAGGCTGCCGCGTGCAGGCCACGGGGATTGGCGAACTTGACCTACCCCAGGATGCCCAGCAACGGCAAAGCGGTGAAGCGTTGACGCTGGGCATTCGCCCAGAGCATCTATGCTTGGCGGCGCCCACTGATAGCAACTGCTTTGATATCGTCAACGTCGAGTATTTAGGCAACGAGGTTTACGTCTACCTTGAGCCCAAACAGGGCGATACGCTACTGATTCACCGCAGCGAAGCACCCAGCCAGTGGAAGGAAGGTCAGCAGGTATCACTGGCAGCGGATTGGGAAAAAGTCCACTTGTTTGATGACAACGGTACGGCGCTGAAATTAGCTGAACAGCAGGCGGCCGCTTAACTCACGAGACAACCAAGATACCCGCATTACCGACCCGCTGTGTGTGCCTAACCTCCCCTTCGCTTATCATGGGGAGAGGCAGCACCCAGCGGGTCGATTTTATCTAACGCGCCTTTTAAATAGCTAAGCCTTCAATTATTAAAAAATAGCCTGCTAAGGACACATTGTGACTGATCAGCGCCGAATGACACTCAAGGATCTTGCGCAGGAACTCAACGTCTCCACGGCGACGATTTCCAATGCCTTTAACCGCCCGGATCAGCTCTCTCCCGCCCTACGCGAACGGATACTCAAACAGGCTAAACGGTTGGGTTACAGCGGCCCTGACGCCAAAGCGCGCAGCCTGCGAACCGGCCGCTCGCGGATCATTGCGGTCATTCTTGCCGAAAGCCTTACCTACAGCTTGAACGACGCCGTGGCCAGCGAGTTTCTCTCCGGGGTCGCCGAAGTCCTTGATGCCCACGGCCATACGATGCTGCTATTGCCGGGTCGCGGCCACGCCTCCCAACCACCGGGCTCGGCCAATATCGCCGATGGCTTTATCGTCTATGGGCTAATGCCCAACAACAAACTGCTTGATGAACTGCCTGCCCAGCGTAATTTGGTATCCGTTGATTTTGATATAGAAGGCTGCCCAACGGTGCATATCGACGATACCGCTGCCAGCTATAAAATCGCCCGGCATGCGCTGAGCCTATTGCCCAAACGTCCGGCAATCATCAACCTGCGCTTAACCAAAGAGGTCTGCAACGGCCGAGTAACCCCCGAGCATACCTTGCTGCCCAACACCAGCACGATCAGCCGCGCCCGCCTTGAGGGCTTTCATGACGCACTCAATAAGCAAGGTATGGATGCAGAACAGGTGCCACTATGGAATATCGAGGAGAATACCTTCGAAGTGTGCTCGCCGGTAATTGCCGAGATTCTCGACCAGCCCATCGAACAGCGGCCAGACCTGCTGCTGTGCATGTCTGACCGCATTGCGCTGACGGCGCTAACGCTCGCCGAACAGCGCGGTATTCGCGTACCGGAAGAGCTACGCATTACTGGCTTTGATGGTATTGCCGAAGGTCAGTACCGCGCACCGCGCTTAACCACGGTACGTCAGGATAGTGGGGGGAAGGGGCGGATCGCAGCACAGATGATTCTTGGCCGCGTGCCCCTTGCCCAACAGCTGCTGCAAACGGAGCTGCTGCTGGGCGATACCTGCCCTTAGGAAGGCGTTATTTAGCCGTCGCCTGCATCGCCAGTGCGGTATCCAGCATACGGTTGGAGAAGCCCCACTCGTTGTCGTACCAGGCCATGATTTTAACCAGGCGGCCATTCACGCGGGTGTGGTTGGCATCAAAGGTCGACGAGTTAGCATCGTGGTTGAAGTCGATAGACACCAGCGGCTCGGCATTAACGGCCAAAACCGGCGAGTTGGCGGCAGCCTTCTCAACGATGGCGTTGATCTCTTCTTTGGTGGTATCACGTCCGGCGGTAAACGTGAGATCCACCAGCGAAACGTTGATCACCGGCACACGAACTGCAAGACCATCGAACTTACCCGCCAGCTCCGGCAATACAATGCCTACCGCCGCGGCAGCGCCGGTTTTAGTCGGGATCATCGAGTGGGTGGCACTGCGCGCCCGGTAGGGGTCAGTGTGGTAAACATCCGACAGGTTTTGATCATTGGTGTAAGCGTGCACGGTGGTCATCAAACCGTTTTCGATACCCACAACATCGTTTATGGCTTTCGCTACCGGTGCTAAGCAGTTGGTGGTGCAGGAAGCGTTAGAGACAACGGTATCTTCAGCGGTCAACACACCTTCATTGACACCATAAACGATCATCGCATCGGCATCAGGACTAGGAGCAGAAATCAGCACGCGCTTTGCGCCTGCTTCGATATGCTTAGCCGCCGCCGCACGCTTGGTGAATAACCCAGTGCACTCCATCACCAAATCAATATTCATTGATGCCCAAGGCAACTGTGACGGGTCACGCTCTGAGGAGATGGCGATACGATCACCATCCACCGTGATGCTCTCGGCATCATGTTCTACTTTAAAAGGAAAGTGACCATGCACGGTGTCGTGACGCAGCAGGTGGGAATTTAGCGAGGGATCGCCTAGATCGTTAATGGCAACCACCTGAACGCGGTCACGGTAGCTGTTTTCGTAAAGGGCGCGCAACACGTTGCGGCCAATACGGCCAAATCCGTTAATCGCAACTCTTATTGTCATGATAGCTCCTCAATTGACCAATAATGATGAAAAGTACTTTTAGTAAAAAAATTACTAAAAATACGTATTTAAGCGTCATGAGGCCGATAAATAGCGTTTTAACCGCCCCAAAAGGCTAGTAGAAATCCAATATGTAGTAAAATTACTATATAAACGCTATCGTAGTCCAATACTAAATTGCCAACAATACCCTTGTATAAGGAGAGCGCTCTCGTGACAAATGCTACCTCGAACACAGCAGCCCAGACGTCTACTGCCCCTCTTCCGAACACCGCTACCAACTTACATACCCCGCTACGGCGCACTAAAATCGTTGCCACCCTCGGCCCCGCCAGCGATCGCCCCGGCGTGCTGGAAGCGATGCTCAAAGCCGGTGTGGATGTGGTGCGGCTTAACTTCTCCCACGGCTCGGCAGATGACCACCGCCGCCGCTTAGGCGAGGTGCGCGAGATCGCCGAGCGACTTGGTCGCAGCGTTGCGGCGCTGGGCGACCTACAGGGGCCGAAAATTCGTATTGCGCGCTTTATTGGAGGCGCCGTCAAACTCGATGTCGGCCAGCCATTTGTCTTGGACATGGCGCTGGACGCCAACAGCGGTACCGCAGAGCGCGTTGGCTGCGACTACCAAACCCTGCCTGAGGATGTCATTGAAGGCGACCGCCTATTGCTCGACGACGGCCGTTTGGTTTTGGATGTCACTCGTGTGATTGGACAGGAAGTCCACACCCGGGTTCACGTGGGCGGCAAGCTCTCCAACAATAAAGGCATTAACAAACAGGGCGGCGGTCTATCCGCGCCTGCCCTCACGGAGAAAGATAAGGCCGACCTGAAAACCGCTATCGAGATCGGCGTTGACTATCTAGCGGTCTCCTTCCCACGCAACGCCGCGGATATGCAGGAAGCCCGCGAACTGCTTGGCGAAGCCGGTAAAGAGATTGGCCTGGTGGCTAAGCTCGAACGCGCTGAGGCGGTTGCCGACGACGCCACCCTGGATGGCATTATCGAAGCCTCAGAGGCCGTCATGGTGGCCAGGGGCGACCTGGGCGTTGAGATTGGCGACGCGGCGTTGATTGGCACCCAGAAGCGCATTATTAAACATGCTCGCACTCTTAATCGTGCGGTAATCACCGCTACTCAGATGATGGAGTCGATGATTGAGTCGCCGCTACCTACCCGCGCCGAAGTCTTTGACGTGGCCAACGCGGTGCTCGACGCCACCGATGCAGTGATGCTGTCAGCAGAGACCGCCGCGGGTGATTATCCGGTGGAAACCATTGAAGCGATGGATCGCGTTTGCCTGGGTGCCGAGCGTGAACGCATGGCCCAGGAGTCAGGCCACCGCATTCATGAAGGCTTCGAGCGTATCGATGAAACCATTGCGCTATCAGCAATGTATGCGGCGAACCATCTATCCGGCGTCAGCGCCATCGCCTGCATGACAGCAACCGGCTATACGCCTTTAATCGCTTCGCGGATTCGCTCCGGCCTGCCCATTGTCGGCTTAGCCCATAACCCTATCGCCCAACGGCGCATGGCGCTCTATCGCGGCGTTGTCTCAATACCTTTCGACACCACCGACATGGATCCTACCAATCTCAACCAAGAGGCCTTGAAGCGCCTGCAGGCACAGGGATTTATCCACCCTGGCGAGCATGTCATTCTGACCCGTGGCGACCATATGAACGCTCATGGCGGCACCAACACGATGAAAAGCCTTGCCTTGGATAGCGAGTAACGGGCTAACCTCTGTAGCGAGCTTTAATCTTTAGCGACCTTTCAAAAGCAAAACAACCAAGAGGAAAGTGACGATATGAGTGACGCACAACCGCCCCGTCAGGCTATCCGAACCCTGCAAGCGCGCAAGCGCATTGCGCTGATTGCCCATGATGGTAAAAAAACTGAGATGCTGGAGTGGGCAACCCGCTGGCAGGATACGCTAAGCCAGCACGAACTGATTGGCACGGGCACTACGTCTAAGCGGCTTAAGACCGCGTTAGGGTTAGAAGTCGAGGGCCTAATGAGCGGGCCCTTGGGCGGTGACCAGCAGATTGGCGCACGGATTGCCGAGCAGCAGTTAGATGTGCTGATCTTCTTTTGGGATCCTTTCTCACCCCAGCCCCACGACCCGGATGTCAAAGCGCTGCTGCGTTTAGCGGCGCTGTGGAATGTGCCGGTTGCCTGCAATGCGGCGAGCGCCGACTTCCTGCTCTCCTCGCCCTACTTGAGCGAGAGCTACGACATGTCGATACCGGATGCAGCCGCCTGGGCCCAGGCACGCACGGTTTAACGCCGGTGCAGGTGGCGAGCCACAACCTGCAGTCCACTTTCATAATGACCGCTCATGGCGGCTAGGGCACAGCGCAGTGTTAACTCGGCGATACGGTCGTAATCTTGCAGCGCCGAGTTAACGGGCTGAGGCAGGAAATCCAGCAGCCGGTGGTCGCCAAAGGTGGCCAGACGAATATTCTCCGGCAAGCCGCCACGTTCCAAGAACACATCAAACACCCCTTCCATCAGTGTGTAAGAGCCAGTCACCAGCGCATCAGCGCCGCCCTGCTGGTCTAACAGCTGTGCTGCTAAACGTGCCCCCTCGCTGCGCTCATAGTGCGATCCGGTGAGATAAAGCGGCTCAATAGCAGTACCTTTAAGCGCCGCCTGAAAGCCCGCCCGCCGTTCGCGACTCACCGACAGATCCGGCATCGCCTCTAACCACGCCACACGCTGTGTTGCCTCGCCAATTACCGAGCGCGTCAACGTCTTAGCCGCCTCCTGGTCGTTACTCACCACACTGGCAAAACGGGCCGGATTAAGGCCACGGTCCATGCCCACCACGCACCAGCCCTCATCGACCAGGTCGGCATAAAAAGTGTCGTCGCTAGGCAGGCAACTGGCGGTGATCAATACTTCGCAGCGCTGGGCACGTAGCGCCAAGGCGAGCGTTCGTTCACTCTCTGCGCAGTCATCTGAGCTGACGATCAACAGCTGATACCCCTTCTCCCGAGCGCCACGCTCTAGGCGCTTGGCTAGCCGGGCGTAACTGATGTTCTCCAGATCTGGCACGATAAGCCCCAGCAAGCGGCTTGCGCCCCGGCGCAGCGCAGCCGCCTGGGGGTCAATGTGGTAGCGGTGTTGGCGCACCACTGCCATCACCTTATCGATGGTGGCTGCGCTAATGCGTCGCTGCTCGGCCTGGCCATTAATCACGTAACTAGCGGTCGTGCGCGAGACGCCGGCTAGCCGGGCAATATCGGCAAGTGTCATGCGGTTCCCCCTCGGTGTGATCGAGCAGTTTATCAGCAAGTTAGCGCCTACCAGACCAAAGTCTAAAAGCACAAACCTTGTGTCATTCAGTGAATCGATTCAGCATAGCCAACTATACACAGATGAGAAGATTCATCTAGCTCACTTCGATGCGCTACGACTATGGTTCTACACGGAGACACCTATGTTGACACTCGGCCCCAATGACATCTTGCTAGGCCGCAACGCCGACAGCTGGCAAACCGCGCTCGACAGTGCCGCTGAGGCGCTGGTTGACGCCGGCTTGGTTGAGGCCGAGTACCGCGACGGCCTACATGCCCGCGAGGCGCAGTCCTCAACGTTTTTAGGCAACGCCATTGCGATACCCCACGGTACGCCGGAAAGCCGCCAGTATGTAAAGCAAACGGGCGTGCGCGTACTGCAGTTTCCCCAAGGGGTTGAGTGGCACGACGGCCAGCAGGTTCACGTACTGGTAACGATTGCGGCTCAAAACGATGAACACCTGGATATTCTGCGCCAGCTGACCCACGTACTCGACAAAGAGGGCGTTTCAGAGCAGTTGGCCAGTGCCACTTCCGCGGCAGATGTTGCTCGGCTGCTTTCCAAACCCGCATTAGAGCCGCGCCTGGACGCCGACACCCTATGCGTCAACTTTCCCGCCCGCGATCCACAAGAGCTCGTTTTAGCCGCGGCCGCCCGCTTACGCCAAAGCGGTTGTGTCGATAACCGCTTTATTACCGCCGTCGCCGCGGCACAGCCAACTTGGTTAGGTAAAGGACTGTGGCTGGCAAGCAGCGCCCAGGGCGTTAACCAGCCCGCGCTGGGGGTCGCTACGCCAGCGGAGCAGAGCCTGGAAAGCGCTGGTCATCCAGTGCATGCGTTGTTCTGCCTGGCCGCCCACGGCGATGCCCACCGAACGCTTTTAGAACAGCTAATGGAGGTATTAGACAACGGCGAAAGCCAAAGCTTAGTGGGCAAAACCAGCGCTCAACTACTGGCCACCCTGGCAGGCGAGACCGCCAGCACCCAGACCCGCCGGGTGCGTGTGCTTAACCCCCACGGCCTGCACGCCCGCCCCGCCAAGCAGTTGGTGCAAGTTGCTCGCGCCCAGGCCATGCCGATTCAGGCACGCCTGGAAGAAGGCAGCGCCACCCCGGTTTCCGCCGCCAGCCTGACCAAAGTGATCGGCCTGGGCGCTCGGCGCGGCCAGTGGCTGGTACTTTCAGCCGAAGGCGAGCAGGCGAGCGCAGCGCTTGAGGCCGTTGCTGAAGCCGTTGAATCGGGTCTGGGAGAAAAAGTAATGCCCTTTGACGGTGGCTTTGACAGCACCCCGCAAGCGAGCACGGCCCAAGCGGATATCGAGCCCCTCGCGGCTGACACGCCCCACGCGGGCGTGGCCGCCTCCCCCGGTTTGGCCATTGCGCCGGTGTTTGTCATTCGCCCGATGCAATTCGACTACGCCGAACACGCCAGCGACGCTGAACACGAAATCAGCCGTTTGAACAGCGCGCTAAAAGAGGGTGCCGCCCAACTGGAAAGCTTGGTGCGCAAGGCCCCCGGTGGCGAAGTCGCCGATATCCTCTCCATGCACGAAGAGATGCTCGACGACCCCGAACTCCATCATGCGGCAGTGGATGCCATTCGTGAAGGCCGCTCAGCCGAAGCAGGCTGGTGGGAAGCCATTGAAACCGCCGCCCACGCCCAGGAAATGCTCGCCGATCGCCTGTTGGCCGAACGCGCCGCCGATTTGCGCGACGTAGGCCGACGAGTGCTAGGCGTGCTGTGCGACGTAACACTTCCGGAACCGCCGGATCACCCCTACATTCTGGTCATGGACGATATCGGCCCTTCCGATGTGGCCCGTCTGGATACTTCCCGTGTGCGCGGCCTGCTCACCGTTCGCGGCGGCGCCACGGCGCATAGCGCTATTCTGGCCCGCGCGCTAGGCATCCCTGCGGTCGTCGGCGCTGGCCAGGCAATAATGGCACTCAACAACGCCAGCATGATGATTTTGGACGGCGAACGCGGCCGAGTCACATCGCAGCCTTCCGAAGAGCGCCTGCAGCGCGCCGAACAGCAGTTGCTCGACCTCCAACAGCGCGAAGCCGATGCCTGGGAAACCCGCTTTGAGATCGCCCAAACCCGCGACGGGCACCGTGTCGAAGTCGCTGCTAATCTGGGCAACACCGCCCACGCCGCCGATGCGGTGGAGCGCGGCGCCGAGGCCGTTGGCCTGCTACGTACCGAATTCCTGTTTATGGCCCACGCCAGCGCCCCGGATTTAGCCACTCAGGTTAGCGAGTACCGCCAGGCGATTGACGCCCTCGATGGCCGCCCGCTGGTCGCCCGCACGCTAGATGTGGGTGGCGACAAACCGCTGCCCTACTGGCCGGTGCCTCAGGAAGACAACCCCTTCCTGGGCCTGCGCGGTATTCGCCTGGCTCTGACCCAGCCCGAAGTGCTCGAAACCCAGCTGCGCGCGCTGTTGATGGCCGGCAAAGACAGCCCTCTGCGTATTATGCTGCCGATGGTCAAAGACATTGCCGAGTTCCGCGCGGTCAAACTCATCTATGATCGCCTACTCCAGGAGATTCCGACTTCCCAGCGCGCCACCGACGTACAGCTTGGAGTGATGATTGAAATCCCCTCTAGCGCGCTGTTAGCCCCAAGCCTAGCCGCCGAGGTGGACTTCTTCTCAGTCGGCACCAACGACCTAACCCAGTACACCCTGGCCATCGACCGCGGCCACCCGGAGCTTTCCGCCCAGGCCGATGGTTTGCACCCTGCGGTGCTGCGTTTGATTCAGATGACCGTGGCGGCTGCCCACACCCAAGGTAAATGGGTCGGCGTGTGCGGCGAGTTAGCCTCTGACGCCGTGGCCATTCCAGTGTTGGTCGGCCTTGGCGTAGACGAACTTTCCGTCAGCGCACGGCAGATTCCGCTGGTCAAGGCTCGCCTGCGCGAATTTGATTTTGCAGATGCCCAGGCCAGCGCTCAACTCGCGCTTTCCCAAGCGACCAGCGATGAAGTGCGCGATGCGCTGGAGGCGCGCTAATGGCCCGTGTGCTGTGTATTACCCTCAACCCAGCGCTGGATTTGGCGTTTAATCTCGACGCGCTGGTGCTGGGCAGTGTCAACCGCCCCACCAGCGCGCAATTAGAAGCTGCGGGCAAAGGGGTCAATGTTGCCCGCGTATTGGCAGGGCTAGGCCACGACGTTACCGTCAGCGGTTTTTTAGGCGCCGATAATGACGCGCCTTTCCAATTGGCCTTTGCCAAGTACGCCTTAACCGATGCCTTTGTGCGGGTGCCTGGCGAAACCCGCATAAATGCCAAAATTGCGGAACAGAGCGGTCGCGTTACCGACATTAACGGCCCCGGCATGCCGATCGACGCAGAGCATTTGCAAGCGCTGACTCATAAGTTGGATGCCGAGCTGACCAGTGCAACGCCTCCACAAGCCATCGTTGTGGCGGGCAGTCTGCCCCCTGGGTTCTCCCTTGACGATTTCAGCCGACTGTTAAACCATTTGAACGCCAGCGGCGTGCCGCTATGGGTGGATACCAGCGGCCCGGCACTCAATGCGGCCATAGCGACTCACCCCGCCGGTGTTAAGCCTAATGAAAACGAACTGGCAGAGTGGGCGGGCAAAGAGATGACGTCTTCCGATGCGCGCCTGAATGCGGCCAAGCGGCTGCATGAAAGCGGCATCGCCCATACGCTGATTTCAGCGGGTGCCGAAGGAGTGCTGTGGGTGAGCGCCCAAGGCGTCTGGCACGCCACACCGCCCAGGGTCACCGCCACCAATACCGTCTGCGCCGGGGACACCTTTGTCGCTGGCATGTTGCATGGCCTGCTTAGCGGCCACGCCCCCGAGCACACCCTTCGCTTCGCCACGGCGTTGTCTGCCGAGGCCGTTCGCCACGTCGGCGTGGGCGATCCCCATGCAGCCGATTTCGATTCACTCCAACAACACACCCGGATACGGCGTCTTGATGACACCATCACCGAGGGAGCCACGCTATGAATATTATTCTGATTACCGCCTGCCCCAGCGGCATGGCGACCACCTTCCTCGCGGCTAAGCGCCTGGAACAAGCCGCCCAGCGCCAAGGCTGGTCGGCGCATGTAGAAATGCATGGTGAAGTCGCGCCGCTCCAAGCCGCCACCGCCGAGCAGATCGCCAATGCCGATTTGATCGTGGTCGCCGCTGATCACGTGCCTGCCCCAGAGCGCTTTGAAGGCAAGCGGCTATTCCAAGCGCCGATTGCCAGCGCCCTCCCCGACCCCAGTGGCTTTCTCGCCCAGGCCAAGCGTGAAGCGCCTATTTATAGCGCCCCAGCTGCTACGGCAACAGCCGCAACGCCAAGTGAAACGGGTGGCAAGAAAATCGTTGCCGTTACCGCCTGCCCCACCGGCGTAGCCCACACCTTTATGGCCGCCGAAGCGCTCGCGGAGGCAGGCAAAGCCATGGGCCACGCCATTCGTGTGGAAACCCAAGGCTCGGTAGGCGCCCAAAATCAGCTGACGGAAGAAGAGATCGCCAATGCCGATGTGGTCGTACTGGCTTGCGATATCGACGTTGATCCAGCGCGGTTCGCAGGCAAACGCATCTACCGCACCTCGACCGGCAACGCGCTGAAAAAGCCGCGCCCCACCCTTGAAGCCGCGCTCAGCGAGGCGGCTATAGAAAGCGGCAACAGCAGCGCGGGCAGCGCCAATAAGAGCGTCAAGGAGAAAGGCGTTTATAAGCATCTGCTTACCGGCGTTTCTTTTATGCTGCCAATGGTGGTGGCGGGCGGTTTGCTGATAGCGCTCTCCTTTGTGTTTGGCATTGAAGCCTTCGAGCAGGAAGGCACTCTGGCCGCCGCACTGATGCAGATTGGTGGCGGCACCGCCTTCGCGCTGATGATTCCCGTGTTGGCAGGCTACATCGCCTACTCCATCGCCGACCGCCCCGGTATCGCGCCGGGTATGATTGGCGGTATGCTGGCGGCTAATATCGGCTCCGGCTTTATCGGCGGTATTTTGGCTGGTTTCCTGGCAGGCTACGTGGCGCTGGCGGTGACGCGCTACGTCAAACTGCCTTCCAGCGTTGAATCCCTCAAACCGATTCTGATCATTCCGCTGGTCGCCAGCTTGGTCACCGGCCTGACGATGATCTACGTGATTGGCGAACCGGTCGCGGCGCTTCTCAATGCCCTGACCAGCTTCCTGGAATCCATGGGCTCCACCAATGCGGTGCTACTAGGCATTCTGCTGGGCGCGATGATGTGCTTTGACCTGGGTGGCCCGGTCAACAAAGCCGCTTACACCTTTGGCGTGGGTCTGCTCGCTTCAGAAACCTACGGCCCCATGGCGGCGATTATGGCCGCGGGCATGGTGCCCGCCATTGGTATGGGGATTGCCAGCTTTGTGGCGCGCAACAAGTTCTCTGCACCGGAGCGCGAAGCAGGTAAAGCATCGTTTGTACTTGGCCTATGCTTTATCAGTGAAGGCGCGATCCCCTTTGCGGCCAAAGACCCGCTGCGGGTGATCCCCGCCTGCATGGTGGGCGGTGCCCTCACCGGCGCCCTCTCTATGTTAGTGGGCGCTAAGCTCATGGCGCCTCACGGCGGCATCTTTGTACTCCTGATCCCCAACGCCATTACCCCGGCGCTACTCTACCTTGGCGCCATTATAGCGGGCTCGTTGGTGACAGGTTTAGGCTATGCGTTTATCAAGCGCGGCGCGGCCCAAGTCGCCGTTGCCACTTAAACAGCTTTTAGCCAAAAGTGAGGGCAGGCGAACATGCCTGCCCTTTTAAGCACGTAGCTTTACGCATTTAATCTCTTTCTACAGCCGCTATACCCTCTACTCTTTGTCATTTTTTATGTAGTATTTTTACATAACGCCACTTTTCGCATTTGGTTACCACATTCACTTATAACAAATGGATCGCCCTATGTTTCAACTCACCCGCAGCGTTACCTGGCAGGCGCTTGACCGCCTGCGCGACAAAACCGCCAACGACCGCATTCGTGACTACTTCACCAATGACCCGCAGCGCTTTGAGAAAATGAGCCTACGGGTAGGCGGTCTGTTTCTGGACTACTCCAAGCACCACGTCTCCGATGAGGTGCTCGCCAAACTGCTCGAGCTGGCCGACCACTCCGCGCTGGTTCAGCGCCGCGCGCAGATGTTCTCCGGCGACATTATCAACGTCACTGAAAACCGCCCGGTACTACACACCGCTCTGCGCAATTTGAGCGATGAACCGATCCATGTAGACGGCGAAGACGTGATGCCGGAAATCACCCGCACCCGCGAGCAAATCAAGGTGTTCTCTGAAGCGGTGCGCAGCGGCGAGTGGAAAGGCTACAACGGTCAGCGCATTAAGGACGTGGTCAATATCGGTATTGGCGGCTCGGATTTAGGCCCCAATATGGCGGTGCGCGCGCTGCTCAAATACCGCCACCCGGAGCTGCATTTCCACTTCGTTTCCAACGTGGACGGCACTCATATTCAGAAGGTGCTCTCGCGCCTTGACCCCGCCACCACGCTATTTATCGTCTCCACCAAAACCTTCTCGACCCAGGAAACGCTGCTCAACGCAAAAACAGCCCGGCGCTGGTTCCTAGAGAACGCTGGCGAAGACGCAGACGTGGGCGCACACTTTATCGCCGCCTCCACCAACCGCAAAGCGGCGATGGAGTTCGGCATTCGCGAAGAGAACGTGTTCGAGTTCTGGGCTTGGGTGGGCGGTCGCTACTCCATGTGGTCGTCTATCGGCCTACCGATTGCGCTGTCGATCGGTTTTGAAGGCTTTATCGAGCTGTTGGAAGGCGCCCACGAGATGGATAACCATTTCATCAACGCGCCTTTCTCCGAGAACATGCCCGTGTTGATGGCGCTAATAGGCATTTGGTACATCAACTTTGTAGGTGCCGAAACCCAAGCCATCGTCCCCTACGATCAGGCGCTGAACCAACTGCCCTCTTTCCTACAGCAGTTGGATATGGAGTCTAACGGTAAGTCCGTGGATATTTTTGGCCACCCAGTGAACTACAAAACAGGCCCGATTGTATGGGGCCAAACCGGCTCCAACGGCCAGCACGCCTTCTTCCAACTGCTGCACCAGGGCACCCGCTACGTACCTATCGACTTTATCGCCTCGCTCAAGCCCGAGCCCGGCGTGGAAGATCACCACTTCGCCCTGCTAACCAATATGCTCGCCCAGGCCAACGCCTTTATGGAAGGCAGCCAGGGGGATAGCAAAGAGCTCAGCCAGCACGACCCCTACAGCTGCCCCGGCAACCGCCCTTCCAGTACCCTGCTGCTGGACGAACTAACGCCGAAAAACCTGGGTGCATTGATTGCGCTCTATGAGCACAAGGTGTTTGTGCAAGGGGTGATCTGGAACATCAACTCCTTTGACCAGTGGGGCGTACAGCTGGGCAAGCGCATCGCCGGTGAAATCAGCGAGCGTATCGACACCAACGCCGCCGACTTCGACACCTCAACGCAAGGACTGCTGGAACTGGTTCGTGCCCACTTCCCTAATGGCGGTAGCGGCGAGAAGGAGAGCGCCCCGACCAGTGCCGGAAAGAAGCCTGCCAAGAAGAAGCGCTAGGCTAGTTTGTTAAACGGGAGAAAAACAAACGCCTTGGTTTGAGCAAACCAAGGCGTTTTTGATGTGTGAACTTAGTCGCCTCTTCAATGCATTTTTAACACATAGCTGCCCAAAGAAATATTTTAGCCTTCAACTCCATTTCGCCTTTTCACCTGACTCTGGCATCAAGTGCTTATGTAAGCTTGATATAAACTCTATTTGAACAGCGGTGGGCTCCCCACCCGTTTTCGCAATTTTATTCGCCAGATTCAATACTGATTCTGCTTGCTCTGAAGTGAAATTGGGTACGCTCGGTGCCAACACTTTTTCCAGTGAGTTTCTAATTTCATCTCCACGCCCGATCAGGAAAGTGCTAGATGCCAGCAGGTCGACAGCCTCACGCTTACTAACATGAAATTCATTTTCGAATATCGCAAGTAGCTCGCGCTTCTCTTCAGACGATATCTCGCCATTCACTTTCGCGGTTGCAGTTAACGCTAATGCGGCGGCTTCAATGGGCTTCTCAATAGAGTAAATAGGATTAGCGTCATACTGCTTTCTCCAACGTCGTCGGCGCCTCCAAAGGAACGGGTTTAAGCCACCGAGATCAACCCCTAGTTCTGCGAACCGATACAGAACCCAAAGTATCGTTGCTATGGATCCTAGAGCCCCAAGAATAATATGCATTTATCAACACCTCACTCACATAAAAAGAATCCTACAGAACAGAGAAGCTTTGTGTACACGTCTCTGCTACGCTCTGTTGTTCATTTTATTGCTTTTTTTATCTTAATGTCTAATTATACTGGCGAAAAATATCAGCTTGTGAGGTTCGTAATAGGTTAACAAGCTCAAAGCGATTTCATTGAGTAGATCGATTTAACCAGCGCTTTATCACGCTGAGATAACGGCCGGTCAGCAGAGGGGTGTCCTGTGCCCTACTATCCGACGACGCTTTTTCGAGGTTATGTACTTTTAGGAAAATACTCCATGCGCGATAAACCTGAGGAGTGTTCTTACTGATTAAATCCAGGACTAGATTGGCAAACAATCTCATTTCCCGCTTCTTTAGATCGAAGCTTCATTTCTTGCTCGTTGACATCCACCACTTCAATTACCCCCGAATCTTCTAAATAAAAATCTTGAGCCACCTGTAAAAACTCAGGTGTAAACATTTCAATTTTATCAAAATCAACAGAAATTTTTATTTCTTGGGGGTGTACTGTAAAATCATTTCCAATCACATTTTTTTCGCCCGAAACAAATACTCTTAGCTGTGATTGAGTCCTGTCAGCATCTTCCATTTGATACTGAAGAATGATTGACTCATCATAGCTAAGATCTTCATGCGTCACCACATGAGTGTGTATTGACTCTCTTATACCACCTTCATAGCTTGGTTCAGGACTACAATACCAATCCCCAAAGCCAAATATAGAAACACTCACCAATGCAAACTCAAACATCAACTACCCCCCTATAAATATTGACAAAGAAAAACATCACATTTAATTCAATAATATTTGATATCCGAAACATAAAAACACCACAGTATAATATAGTTATAAAACACATTCATTTTATAGACCTAAGATGCTTCTTACGATTTTTATGCCGACTAGCCTTTGACCTACCATACCTAAAGTATAGAGAAATAGATTTCCAGCACCTTCTCCCATCTAACCCTTTAGCAGGAATCAAGTTAAACACTGCTATCAATGCATTTATATAGCCTAATATAACCAGAGGAAGATTCACGAACCAGGGCAGCACATCGCTATAAAGGCTAAATATAACTATACATGGTATAAAAATTATCGCCTGAACGACAACTCCGCCCCATGCAACCAAGCAGGTATGGTATTCATTGTTAGATTCTTCAAAACAAAACCGACCATGAAACAAATAAAGCTTTATCTTTAACGACTTAAGGCCTAGCTTAGCAGCAAACCACATATGGCCCAGTTCATGAAAAAACATTATTGTGAAAAATGAAATCGCAGCGATCAACATCGAAACATCTGCAGCTGAATACAGCACTAGCAACAGAAGCACCATACTGAGGCTCCAATGCATAAACACTGGAACCCCACATATAACAAACAGCTTTATATATTTAAAATTAGTCATCCACCTCACCCTTACACCATCAAAATAATCTTAGAGTTTAAAAACTAAAAAACTCTTATTTTATCATAATCAAAAACAATAACTCCTGGCACCTAAATGGTTAGGCAAAACAGCCATTAACCAATAAAAAAATGCACTATGAAACTTAGCCACATGATCAGCAAAAGAAACGCTATCATAAGCCCAATCCCTCTCTGCATATCGAGCTGGCATGTTTTCCCGCCAAACACCTGATAACCCAAGAGCCATTTTCCGGGAGTGGACCACTTCATCACCCATGACAAAAGCGGATAGCCAATTAATAAAGACAGCTGAGTCTTTACGTCATACATATAGCTCTCAATAAATGATGCATGTTCTTGCGAGTCACCAAATATAATATTTTTTGAAACGACAAAAGCAACTACCGCGAATACAACCAAGTCCAACGCTATTGCTGCTAATTTTCTGACCAAGGACACCTCAGTCACCCATTGAAATTGATCTCCTACAAACGCTTTTTCCTGGATAATGATACTTCCGCCACGCACACTGTCGGCTATACCTTCTGAAGTTGGCTGCATATCTAACACATTAAAAATCATGTTAGTTTTTTCCAGGCCAAATTCGTTAACCAAGTATCTTTTTTCCTGATCCCAGCTAAAAATTTCGTTCAAAAAGGTCAAAACATCTTGAGGAAGGACACAACGATCATCCTGGTCAGCATCAATCTGGATAGAGCTCAACTCAGTCACACGGTCAAACACCTCAAGCCCAAGCTCATGATTGAATTCGTTCTCTAGTAACCATGAAGAGTTGCCAAGGAATTGCCACCGGTCACGGTGGCAAGATGCGTGAGGATCTAACAGCAGCTTATCAATTCCCGCCATTAACCTTTCAAACTCTTGATCTCTTGCCGCAGCTATTTCGCGTTTTGATGTGAGCACAGCCTCCTCTATCTCCGGAGACTGAGCCTCTTCCTGATCGCGCCATTCTGAGCTGACACAAATCGATTTCGTTAGGTGCTTGTCTGTTTGAGTCTCAGTGATCTCAGCATCAGTAGCCGTTAACGCGAACTCGCTTACCTCAGATTTTTTTTGACTCTGTTGTCTCTCAACTAAATCCAGAGCGTGGCGGTAAGCTGCGTGCAACTGCTGAAATTCGGCAGGATGTTCGTCTGGACGGTTTTTCTTCAAAAGCTTGGCGTATGCGCGCTTTATCGTCTTAATATCGCTATCAGATGTGATCCCCAGGGTCTCCCACACATTCATTATAACCAATCCTCACCGTCCAAAGAGTCAAGGAGTCTATCGACGTTCTCTCTAGCCTTGTGAATCTCATGAGGATTCTGTCCATCCAATACACGTTCAAACTGCCCAATCAAATCGGCTATCGCTTCTCTTTTAGATCCTAAATTTGATTCATACAAGCGCTCTGCTCGCGCTAAAATCGTGCTGTTTCTTTCGTCTTCACGCGGGTGAAACTTTAAGCCAGCAAGCTTTTCGCGAGAAGCTGATTTTTGCTCCTCTGACAGTGACCCGGGGCTAAACTCGATCACTTTGCTATAGGTCTTTCCCGTGGAAACCACGGTAGCATCTACTTCCAGCAGCCCATTCATATCGTAACTAAAGCGAATATCGAGTACTTCTTTCCCCCGAGGACCTTTGGGAACAGACACAACAAGCTCGCCAAGATATACGTTGCGGTCAACTAGCCGATGCTCACCCTGATATATTTTAGCGCTTAACTCCTCTTGGTTGTCATAGGCAGTACATATTTGGCGAACAATACTAATAGGCACGGTGCTGTTACGTTCGATAATCGGGAAATACTTAAGCCCATCGGCAGGATTATCATGATTAAGAATACCTGTGCCAAGAGTATACGGGCAGACATCCGTCAACACGACCTCATCTAGGGCCTGGTGGCGTGATTTCAACCCAGCTTGAATAGCAGCACCCAGAGCAACCACAGTGTCAGGGTCAAGATGGCAGGAAGGTAGGCGCCCGAACATGCGACCAACAATAGAGCGGAAGTGTGACAATCGCGTTGAACCACCTACCAGTATCACATTATCTATCTGACCCGCTGAAATTTTTGCATCGCGCAGCGTCTGTTCTATTGGCCGCTTCACCCGCAATAATAATGGTGTACATGTTTTTTCGAACCACTCTGAAGTACAGCGCCATTCTATTGAGCTTTCACCCAGCTGAATATTCAACGTCTGATCTGGCTGCTGACTGATCCGGCGCTTGACCGTTTCCATCTGCATGTAAAGCGTTTGCAACTGATGGGCGAAAAGCTGTTTACGCTCAATCTCGTTCTCGCGCAGCACTTCACTAATCATTGCCTCGACAAAGTCTTCACCTCCGAGGAAGTTATCGCCAGCGCTGGCATGCACTTCCATCACACCATCGAAATACTCAATTAATGAGACATCAAAGGTACCACCGCCCATATCCAGTACTAAAAAGGTTCCTTCCAGTTGGTCATCTAAACCATAGGCAAGTGATGCAGCCGTAGGTTCATTGATGAGTCGTTCCACTTTAAGCCCAACCAACTCCCCTGCCTGTCGTGTTGCTTGACGCTGATTATCATTGAAATAGGCAGGTACGCTAATCACCGCCTCCTCAACTGGCTCACCCAACCACGTTTCAGCATCCTCCTTAAGCGATTTCAAAACCAATGCTGAAAGTTCCACAGGTGAAAAAAGTTGTTTCTTTCCCAGCTTGATTTTGTGCTCAGCACCCATTAGGCGTTTGAATGAAGCTACAGTTGAATCCGCATGATGAATTAGTCGCTCTTTGGCATGCCGACCAACAAGTATTGATCCCTTTTCATCCAATCCGACTACGGAAGGTGTTAGGAGATCTCCTAGACGATTAGGAATCAGTTTGACCCCGTCATCTGTCATCACACCACAAGCACTATTGGTGGTTCCCAAGTCTATTCCGATAATCGCCATGAAATCCCTCTCCGACTTTTCGTAATAAAAAGTAGGCACTTTAGCAGCGCTTATCACACATGTCACTAAACTAAATTAGCTAATATGTAATGCGGCCTCTTACGAGAGAGTTACTTATCGATTAGCCTCTAAGCGAAATTCCCAATATGTAACCGGGAATTTTTAGCTACTAAAGGTAGACAGAATAGGATTGGTATGCGATGACCGAAACCTCTAGCCAAATTGCCAGTACAAACTGACCAGTGCTAGAAGCGACGGTTAGATCTCTGAATATCCCAATACATAATATGTTGAGGCCCTGCAGCCCCGCCCAAGTATTGCTCACCTGTTTCATGTAAGCCCGCCTTTTGGTAACAGGTGTAAGCTGCGGGGTTCTCGGTGTTCACCGTCAGATAGATTCGAGGGTAATTCGCATAGTTCTCTTTTAGGTAGGGAAACAATGCTTTTACCGCCAGCGTACCAAGACCTTTGCCCTGCTGCTTGGCGTCAATAATAAATGCGCGTAGGCCTATGCTACCTTCCGTACAAAAGTCATAACCATCAGCATAGGCTATATCGATTTTGAAGCATCCTACCGCCTGGTCATTGTGTTTAATCACATGCAGGTGCGTAGCCTCATTGCTATCAGCGAGAAACTCCTTAGCGGTGCCCACAAATTTCAGCTGATCATCGCGCACCGCGATGTTGCGTACCTCGGCAATATCCGCTGCATTAAGTTTTTCTAGCTTGATCATTTAGCACTCGTTAACCTGTTTACACTCCGGACGCTTGCCAGCAGTGCCGCTAAAGCGTAGCAAACTAAACCGTCAATAGAGATAAGGCTGCACCACTGCAATGGATATTTAACGTCGGCTATGAATCAACACCTGCGTACTTAATCTTCTTATATAGTTTACCCATAGAGTTAGCTCCTACTATCAATCCTACGCTGATCACGATAACGGGCAGCGAGCCATAGGCAATAACACCACCCCAGGCCCACTGACTGATCGTTGTGCCTATGTGATGAACGAATAGATAGATGCCTATCAGAAAGCTGCCTGCTCGCACTAAGCCTGTCTCACTAATTTTTACGCTTGGCTCTGCGGCAGAGCCACCATGGATTTTATTAGCCAACGCTCGCGCGAAAAACCAGAGTACAACGCCCGCCGCCATGGGTATTAGCACCCCAGCTATCAACATAGGCAGCCATTCGTTTATTGACTCTTCCGAGCCCGGGCTAAACAGAACCGGTGACACTGACAGAAGAGGATTAAGCGCGAGGTAAATTGCCAATACACGTATCAGTAGGATGGAGAAAGGTGTCATTTAGTTTCCTGAATCTATAGCTGTGTTTCAGAACGTCCGCTGATATTTTCTTTAGCTAATTCGATGACTGCATGCCCCAATTGAACCAAGGTGGCGAAATTGGGTGTGGTTTGTGGCTTTAAAGAACGATAAGCACTGGTACGGCTTTTGATACCTGCTTTGGCAATGACCTGGCTATGCCCAAACTGCTCCACATAGGAACGAATAGCAGCCTGTAAAATGTCAGGACGCCCTTCCTGCATAGAGTCCCAAGAGGCTTGCTTAATAACGTCTTCCATTTCCTGCACGTTGAAGTTAGTAGCTGCTGTTCTCTGCACGCCCTTTGTCACTGCACGCAAAGTGGCCGCAGAAAGCTCGTTACCACGCCAATTGAGCGACCCATCCGCGGTTAGTGAAAACTTTTGGAAGTCTTTAATCTCTGAAAAGGGTGCCTTGCTAAAATAGCCTGTTAGATCAGCAACACCATGAAAACCATCGCTATAAACCAGCTCAAGCTTGTATGGCCCAATCAAATCCACATCAATGATTTTTAACATATGTCACCTAACTTGCCTGGGTTTTTACCATTTACTGCTTTATGCCACATATGCATTAGCTGCTCACGATGCTCAGCAATGTGGTTTTCAGCCCGTTTACGTTGCTTATTGGGCAAATATCCTTCTAAGCACTCACCTGACTCAATAGCGATGATCAATTCATAGCCACCATATTTCACGTGCAGGTGGGGAAGCTTGTGCTGCTTGTTATCAAAAAAATACATACAAAATGAAAGCCCTAGCAGAGCATCAATCTCTGGCATGAGCACCTCTTAAATTACACCCTGAAGGTAGAATAGCATTGTATCTTATAGGAGACAAAAACAATCATCACATTTCCATCTCATCCGGAATCAGCGCCAGCAGATCGGTGACGCCAATATCCACACCGGCTTGCGAGAGCAGCGTAGATACTTGTCCGCGGTGATGGGTCTGGTGATTGAAGAAGTGAAAAATCAGGCTCGAAAAACACCGTTTTGAGGCTACTCCTTTTGTATTGTGATAACTCAACGTGGTGCTCAAATCGTCCTCCGTTAGCGCGCCCACCCAGTTAATAATCACGGTATCGAGCCATCGGCGATGCGCTTTTAAGCCCTCCAAGTCATCAAACATCACTTGATCCAGTCGCTGTGGCGTAGGAAGGTCAATCATTACCGCAAGCGTTCTTGCTGTTGAAGAAGGGTGCGTTGCAAACCGCTTGAGCCAAATGGTGTCGGCAACCGCGAGGTGATTAAGCGTGCCGAAAATTGAGCCGAAGAATGCGTCACGCTCTTCGATAAGTTCAGCGGTCGTCAGCTTGCTTGCAGCATCGTATACCTTGACGTTCATCCACTGGTTATAGGATGCCATTAGCTCAAAAAGTGGTTGCAGCTCCATAGGTCAAACCGCCTCTTTCGATACAGGCGCAGTACGGGCGCCAGCGCACTCGTTAAGAGTATTGAATAACGGAGCATCTGTTCATCCCCCGAATTTAGCATTTAAGCCCCTACCCCTCTCCTTGCGTCTTTTTACAAACTCCATATACTGTATATATAACCATATACATGCATCAATAGCGTTTAGAGGTGAGGTGGCCAATGACGACTCCCGAACAAGCGTCTTATGTGTCAGCCGTGCGTAAAGGTCGCGGGGCAACTTACGATCCGCACAACCGTTTTGCGCCCAGCCGTAGCGTGGCAGAAGACGACGGTTGGTGGCGGGAGGAAACATCCACCACTATCGCCACCGAAGTACGTGAGGAGGTGAGCAAAAGCGCGCTCTCCTGGAATAAATCACCGGATTTACCTTTCGACCGCTCGCTGAACCCCTACCGCGGCTGTGAGCACGGCTGCGTTTATTGCTACGCCCGCCCCTCCCACGCCTACTGGGATTTATCGCCAGGGCTGGATTTTGAAACCAAATTGATTGCCCGCAGCGGATTAGTGGAGCTTTTAACCGAAGAGCTTTGTCATCCCAACTATGTGTGCCGCCCCATCAATCTTTCCGGCAACACCGACTGCTACCAACCGCTTGAAGCCAAACACCAAACCACTCGGCGGTTGCTTGAGCTGCTGTTGGAGTGCCGCCATCCGGTAACGCTGGTGACTAAAAGCACCCTGGTGCTGCGCGATTTAGAGCTACTCGCGGAGATGGCCGAACACCGCTTGGTACGCGTATTTGTCAGTTTGACCAGCCTGGATGCCAATTTGAAACGCACACTAGAGCCACGCGCAGCGTCGCCTCAAGCACGCTTACGAGCTATTCGTGAACTGAACACCGCGGGCATTCCCGTGGGCACGCTGATTTCGCCGGTTATCCCAGGGCTGACGGATCATGAAATCGAAAACCTTTTGGAAGCCGCCAGCCGCGCAGGGGCACGCACCGCCGCCTGGATGTTGCTGCGCTTGCCCTACGAAGTGGCACCACTTTTTGAAGCCTGGTTAGAAGCCCACTACCCGGAACGCGCCGCTAAAGTGATGAGCCTAATGCGCCAGTGTCGCGGCGGTAAGGCGTACGATGCCAAGTTTGGTAAACGCTTTCGCGGTGAGGGTGCCTTTGCGGATTTAATCGCCCAGCGCTTTGCCCGTGCCAGCCGCCAGTGGAAGTTGCAGGATCGCACAGAGCAGGGTTTGAACACCCGAGATTTTCGCCCGCCACGAGCGCAGCAGGATTTATTCATTTAAGCTAAGCGGCACATGCATCCATTAGCTGCAAAGGAAGCCGAATGCCCGTGCTTAGCAAAACCAAATCGAGTTTTTACCGCCGCTTATATGTCGCCCATTTGATCGAACAAGGTATCGCCAGCGTGCCTGCATTAATTGAGGCCACCGGCATGCCGCGGCGCACCGCCCAGGATACGATCGCCTCCCTGGCCGAGCTGGATATCGAGTGTGTATTTACTAAAGATGACGGCGAGCGCCACAACATTGGCCGCTACCAAATACGTGACTGGGGCGCGATAGATCCAAGCTGGGTAGCGACAAATGCCGAACGGCTTAAACAGACGCTTGGCTATTCGCTTTAATGCAACTTACCTTAATCCTCTTCATCCGGTTCAGCCCACGCTAGTCTCGCAGCATTAAGGGTCACTGTTAACGAGCTAGCCGCCATGGCAAGCACTGCGACCAACGGCGGTATGGCCATCAGCAACACTAGCCCGAGTGCCAAGGTGTTATAGAGCGCCGAAAAGAACAGGTTCTGCACCATAATGCGCCGGGTGCGTTTGGCAATGCCAAGCAGTTTTACGACCCCACCTATTCCAGGTGTCATTAACTGTGCGGAAGCCCCTTCTCGGGCAGCTTCGCTGGCATTCAACGGAGCAATGCCAACATCTGCCGCGGCCAGGCTTAAGGTATCGTTTAAGCCATCCCCTACGTAGAGTGTCGGCGATGGCAACCCTTGCAATAGCCGCGCCTTGGCTTCCGGCGAGCGTTGGGCATAGCAAGCTTCACGGGCAAGCCCCACCCGCTCGCCTAGCCAACTCACCGCGCCCTGCCGGTCACCGCTGATCATCGCCACCACATACCCGGACGCTAACAGATGTTTTACGCTGGGCTCGGCGTCGTCCACCGGTTGATCGGAGAGATAGAACGTCGCTAACCAGCCCGCCTCATCGGCTACCATCACTTGAGAAGCAAAAGCCAGCGCTACGTCTTCCGCTTGGTCAGGCAGAACGATGCGCTGGCGAGCCATCCAGCTAGCGCTGCCCACCGACAGCCATTCGCCGCTACTTAACTTCACTCGGCGCCCTTCCCCAGGCACTTCATTGATCTCTTCGCACGGTTCCGATTGTTGATCGCCGAGGCTACTTGCCCAGCGTGCTAGCGCTTGTGCCAAGGGATGTTCGCTACCCGCAACGGCGGCACTAAGCATGCGTTGTAGGGCTTGCTGATCAATACCCTCCCGCGCCTGCCAGTGAAGCACTGCATGGCTACCGGTGGTTAGGGTGCCGGTTTTATCCAGCGCGACCGAGCGAATGCGCGCCAGAGTTTCAAGCGCTGCCGGGTCGCGCAGTGCCACGCTTTGCTGCATGGCCTGGCCGCTACCCGCCAGACTTGCCAGCGGCACGGCAAGCCCCACCGCGCAGGGGCATGCCACAACTAACACCGAAAGCGCGCGCACAAAGGCATCTTCCCAGCCCAGCCCCAATAACAGCGTAGCGGGCAGTGTCAGTAACGCGAGCACCAGCGCTAGCGGGCTTAGCCAGGCGGCAAAGCGGTCAGCGAGCTTCTGCAATTCGCCTTTTTTGGCCTGATAGCGGCGCATTTCATCACACAGCCGATCCAGTCGACGTTTGCCCACTCCAGCGCTGACCTGCATGACGATGGGCGTGGTACCCAGATAGCGGCAGCCCGCGTATATCGCCTGCCCTGCATTAAAGTGCCGCGGCAGGCTTTCGCCAGTCAGTGAGGCGGTGTCGACCCAGCCTGGCTCTTCAAGGATGCCGTCAAGTGCTACCAACTCGCCGGGCGCTAGCTCAACGCGCATTCCCGCGTTCACGTGATCTACGGGCAGCGATGTCCAGGCTTTCTCTTGCCAAACCGTTATATTCACATCTGGCAGCGTCAGGGTATCCAATGCTTTTACCCCCCGATGGCGGCACAGCGTTTCCACCAGCCGCCCAACGAGTAAAAGCACAATTAGCATTACCGCCGTGTCGAAGTAGACCTCTGCAGAGCCGCGCCATAGCAGCCATACCGAAACCATCACCGCGCCGATAACACCCAGGCTAACCAGCACGTCCATACCCGGGCGCTTGGCCAGCAGCGTGCGCCACCCAGCCCGGTAAAACGGCATGCCTGCGAACAGCACTACGGGCAGTGAAAATGCCCCCGACACCCACGCCAACACCAATTCAACCCGCTCCGAAGGCAATGCACCCGCATATATCAATAGTGAAGCCAGCATCGTCCACATGCCAAACAACGAGCCGACCATCAGCCTAAGCGTTAGGTAGCGGCTCTCCGCTTCTAAACGCGCATGGGCGTCCCCCACCGGTTCAAGCTCTGTCAGCCGATAGCCCAGGCGCTTAACCTTTGCGGCAAGTGTTGAGAGCTGGGTAGCAGCAGGCGTGCCGCTAATGCAAAGCGTTGCGCTTGGGTAGTGCACGCTAACCTCACGCACACCTTCAAGACGCTTAAGCGAGCCCTCCACGGCTAGGGCACAGCTGGTGCACCACATACCGTGTAGGGTATAGAGCTGCTCATCCTCTTTGCTAAGGGCATCGCTTACAGGCAAGGCGGAATGCCCATAATCGGCATTGCCGCAAACACAACGCCCAAGGTAGAGAAAAGATACAGCCCGGCGGACACCGAAGCATTAAAGCGCAGCCGCCCTTCATGGCGTTTGGCCATGCGGCAACAGCCCACCGTTAACGCTGCCAGTAACGCAATCGCCGCGATACTGACCACAAGCAGCATGGCATTCACTAAATTAAAAACCCCTTGCTCGGGAGCAGGCGGCGCGACTGCGCACGCGACCGCATGCCCGCCGTAAACGGCGACGAACCAGATACACCATAGCGTTAAGCCAATGACAAAATGTAACGGATGGGTAAGATGTAAACGCTGCATCGTGATGGACATTAGCTTAGCTCCCTATTACACGAGGCAACACGGCAAGCGCGCCCACGAGTATCCAGAAGGTCACCAGGTTATAGCGCCACCACTGGGCAACCACGGCGGGCTCGAAAGGCGCATGGGCACCCACATAGCCATAGCCCACCCGCAGGCCCTGGAGCAGAACAAGCACGGCGCCTAAACCGCCGTGTAGCAGAGCATAGGCCAGCCCGACCATAATGATTGCATCATGGGAGGTCTCGGTAACCGCCAGGTCTGCACTCAACAGCACCCATAGCGTTATCGCTACCTGCACAAAGCCTAGGGCACTGATGCAATACATGCCGATTGCCAAGCCAGTATCCTTACCCTGGCGCAAACCGCCCACCAGTTTTTCGAGAATTGCCGCGCCAGCGGCTAGCGCCACCCCGGCAAGAATCAGCCCCACCAAGGAGAGCGGTGAAGTCTCGGGCATCCGCCACTCGGGGGACACCGTCCACAGGTAAAACCAACCAAATAGATACGAGAGGAAGAACGAGCCATTGGCGAGCAGCGTGATTGACATGGCCCATAGGCCGGGCCCATCCATGGTACGCGAGTGCAGCGGCGGATCGCCGGGTGCTACCTCGGCATCCGGGGCAGCTTTTGGATGCGCGCCGTTCTCCCAAGACCAGCGCAACAGAAATAGCCCCGCAATAATCACCGCAATGCCCGCCAACGGATAAAGACGCGTTAGTAGGCTAATACAGACGACTGCCAGCGCCATGGCAGCAAACAGTGGCCACCATGAGTTACCCGGCAGGTGAATGATCTCGCGCACTTTGCCCGTTATCGGGTCGGTGCCCCACATTTCCCGGCGGCCGTGAGTCGCCACTGCCAGGCTATGCTGACCTTCTGCCATGGTGCGGGGCAGGTCGGGATTATCCCAGAGCGGATGCCGCGTCTCGACGCTGGGTAGGCTGACAAAGTTATAGGCGCTGGGCGGCATGTTGTTAGCCCACTCAAGGGTGTCCGCATTCCAGGGGTTATGCTTGGCAGGTTTGCCGAAACGGAAGTGCAGTGCAAAATCGAGCAGCACCATGGCAATACCCGCAGACATGATAAAGCTACTCATGGACGAGAGCAGGTTGAAAATATCCCAACCCATGCCCGTCTCATAGGAGTAAACCCGCCGCGGCATGCCCAGCAGCCCCGTCCAGTGCATGATCAGGAAGGTGCCGTTAAAGCCCAGGAAGGTCAGCCAAAAACCCCATTTACCCAGCGTTTCAGACGGCATCCGCCCGGAAAACAGCGGCAGCCAGTAGTAGAGCCCGGCAATTAGCGGGAAAAACATTCCGCCCACCAACACATAGTGCATATGCGCTACGACAAAGTGGGTATCGTGCACCTGCCAGTTAAACGGCACTAGCGCCAGCATTACCCCGGTTAGGCCGCCACACACAAAGATAATCAGGAAGCCCATGATCCATAGCATCGGCAGCTTCATCTTGGGCTTACCCAGCCATAGCGTGGCCAGCCACACAAACACCTGAATCGCTGTGGGCACCGCCACCAACATACTGGCGGCGGAGAAGAACGCCTGAGCCAACTGGGGGATGCCCACGGTAAACATGTGGTGAACCCAGAGACCAAAACTGATAAAGCCTGTCACGGCAATGGCAAACACCACCCAGCCATAGCCAACAATCGGACGGCCAGCGAACACCGGTATCAGCGTGGAGACTATGCCCGCTGCGGGCAGAAAGATGATGTACACCTCGGGATGGCCAAACAACCAGAACAGGTGCTGCCAAAGAATCGGGTCACCGCCACCCGCCACTTCAAAAAAAGGCATTCCCACCGCACGCTCAAGTTCCAGCAGAATGCTGCCCAGAATCAGTGGCGGGAAGCCGACCACGATCATCAGCGCCATGGCGAGGATATACCAGGCAAACAGCGGCATTTTGTGCAGCGCCATGCCCTGGGTGCGGGTACGCAGAATCGAGACCACCAGCTCGACCCCGGCAGACAGCGCGGAGATCTCAACAAAGGTAATGCCTAGCAGCCAAAAATCGGAGCCCAACCCCGGTGAATACTCGCTGCTGCTAAGCGGGGTATACATAAACCAGCCGCTGTCCGGCGCCATCTCTAACACCAAACTAAACGACAGGATGATGCCGCCAAACAGATAGCACCAGTACCCCAGCGATGTCAGCCGAGGGCAGACCAGATCCCGGGCACCGATCATTTTGGGGATCATATAAATCGCCAGCCCTTCCAGCATGGGGATGGCGAACAGGAACATCATCACCGTGCCGTGCATGGTGGTGACTTGGTTATAGATATCCGGCGACATAAAGTCTTGATCGGGGAGCGCCAGCTGGGTGCGCACCAGCATGGCCAGCAGGCCACCAATCAAAAAGAACACCATCCCGGTAACCATAAAACGTAGGCCGAGCGTGGTGTGGTTAACAATGGTGAGGGCTTGCAAGCCACGTGGGTTGCCCCAGATCTCGTGCAAGTCGCTGTGCAGTTGATGGGGGCCTTTGATGTTATCGCCTTCGGGGGTCGCTTCACGGTTGATAGTGGTCATGGGGTGAGCGTCTCCAGCCAAGCACCCAGGCTCTCCAAGGTGGCCGTCTCAATATCATCGTGGGGCGGCATTTTATTGCCCGGCTTTAAGTCTTGATGGTGCTGAAGCCAGCGGGTTATCGCTCCTTTCTCCATAGCCATAATGCCCGCCCCGAGGCTGGTGCGGCTGCCAAGATCAGAAAGATCCGGCCCCTCCCTACCAGAGGAGAGTCCTGCTACCCGGTGGCAGCTCGCGCAATGGGTCATAAAGGCCTCCCTGGCCGAGTCATGCTGTTGGTCGTTTACCGCTAGCGCCGCCAGTTGATCCGTCTGGCGCGCGGCCAGCCAAGCCTCGTACTCGTCGCGCTCGACGGCTTCTACATAGAGCTGCATTTGGGCATGCTGGGCACCGCAGAACTCTGCGCACTGGGCGCCAAATACCGTCGGTTCATCCGCTTCCAAGCGGATTTTATTAACGCGCCCAGGAACCATATCGATCTTTCCCCCCAGACGCGGCACCCAGAAGGCGTGAATGACATCAGCACCAGTAACATGAAAATCGACCGGCTCTCCCGCCGGCATAATGAGCTGATTAGAGGTCACCACCTCACCCCCTTCCGCCCCCGGGTAGCGCACTTCCCACCACCACTGATGGCCGATAACTTCGATGACTTCCGGTGGATCTGCTAACGGCAGCGGCAATAAACGCTGTCCAGTGGGCACCCCGAAGGCCAGTAGCGCGGTAATGCTCGCCACTGGTAGCACAATGCCGCCACCTATAATCCAACGGCGCGCTATTTTGCGCTCATCCGCAGGCGTTCGTACCACCTCTTTGCGCTTGAAGGTATACAGCCAAAAAGCCGTAACCAGCACTAGAACCACGGTGCCAAACCCCAGCATCACCCACCAGATCATCACCACGTCTCGCGCGGCCTGGCCAGCCGGGTCTAGAATAGACTTATCCCCTGCGCAACCGGTTAGCAACAGTCCAGCCAGGAGCGCCAGCGTTATGCCAAGCGAGTTGACCCGCTGTAGGGTTAAGCGTTGAATAGTGTGCCTTACCCTTTGAATTGCTGTTTCTGCCCACAGGAAGTGACCATGGCAAAACCTCGTCAGCGCTCGATTAAAAGCCGCGCCTCTCTCGCCGGCCACCCGCTTCATCCCGTGATGATTCACTTTCCCGTCGCAGCCCTGATGGCGCTGGTGGCAAGCGATATCGGTTACCTGCTGAGTGGCGATCCCTTCTGGTTGCGCGCTGGCCTGTGGCTGGCAGGCATCGGCGCATTTGGCGGCTGGATTGCCAGTACGGCAGGCATTATCGATCTGGTCACTGTACCGCGCATTCGTCGCCTGATTACCGGCTGGAGCCATGCCATCGTCGCGGTGGTGATGCTCTCGTTGGCGTCGCTGAACTGGCTGCTGCGTTTTAATGACCCGAGTGCGATTCTGCCCTGGGGGCTGGCCGTCTCGCTGGTCACCGCCGCGTTGATCGCCCTGGCGGGCTGGCTGGGTGGCCAACTGGTGTATGAACACGCGGTGGGTGTCGAGGTGGAGGATTAACGACAATACGTTAGATGTCATCGTGTTAGCTCCAATCCAGCGGTTTTGCTAACACAAACCCCAGCACGCTTAGAATGCCTGCCAGGGCTAAACACAGCGCGGCCCAGTTGGCGGGCTTAACCCAGCGGTAGTGGCCCATCTCAAGACGCAGTATTAACCAGCCAAAACAGCCGTGCGCAGCCACCATGGCCACCACGGCACCCAGCTTTAAGATCAGCCAGCCACCCAGCAGACCATGAACAAGAAACAGCAGCGTGCCTGAGGCAATCGCCACCAGGGCAGCTGGAGTAGCAATAGAGTTATAGAAGAACCGCGGCATAGGCGGCGTGCCCTGGGCAAAACCAGAGTCTTTGCGCAGTTGCAGCGTCTGGCTGAGTAAGGCGGGCAGATAAAGCAGCGAGCCGCACCAGATCACTAGCGCGGCAATGTGAAGCAGTTTAAGCCAGGGCATCGGAGCTTCCTTGCGTTGCATAAGGCGGGATCAAATCACTCCTTAACCTTAGTCAAAACACCCTCATCTGGCTAGCCGCTTAACTCACTTGTATCTCGTAACCCGTGAATTTGCGGAGATTAATCACGCCGCTATCAAGGATCAAATACTGCCCTTTTATGCCTTGCAGCACGCCTTCCACCAGCGGCTGTTTATCAAAATTATGCGATACCACTTTTTTGGGGAAAACGCTGACGGGGTAGTGAAAGTGTTGCGCTGGCTGTTCCAACAAACGGATAGCATCCGCGCCATGAGTCTCGCGCAGTTGGTTCAATCCATCGGCTAGCAAAGTCAGCAAACGGTCACGCTCGGCGTTTAAATCCATGATCTCGACGTCGCCTTTGAGCATGGCCCGCCAGTTAGTGCGGTCGGCCACCTGCTCTTTAAACAGCATTTCGACAAAGCCGGACTGCTGACGCGTATCCACTTCAAGAATCGGCAGCGCCTGAATCGCGCCTTGATCCAGCCAGCGGGTAGGCATTTGGGTTTTGCGGGTAATGCCGACCTTGAGCCCAGAGGAGTTGGCCAAATAGACGATGTGGGGTTGGAAGCAGTGCCGCTCGCCCCACTCCGGCTCACGGCAGGTACCTTGAAAAAAGTGGCAGGTTTCCGGCTTCATGATGCAGGTATCGCACTGGGCTAACCGCTTGAAGCAAGGGTAACAGTGGCCCTGGGCAAAGCTCTTCTTGGTCGCCCGCCCACAGTGGGTACAGGCTATGGCACCTGTCCAACGCAAGCTAAGCGGCTCACCAATGCGCTCGTTTAGCGCAACCCGGTGCTCGCCCGCGCGCAAGTGGTAATCGACCTGTTCGTCTTGGCGGCTGGGTAGCGCTGCCGCCATTTTGCTTAAACAGCCCCGTACTGAAAAGCCCGGTACTGCCGCTTCAATCACGCGTGGCATCCCGTGCCAAGCCCGCCATTTCAGGCGTTACGCCAGCGCCGCTGGCCGCCGCTCCGCAGGTACGCTGCTCTAGGTAGCCTACGCGGTTCTCTTCCGGCACGTTGTTCTCTGCTTCGAAACGCATGACTGCTTCCAGGCAGAGTTCGGTCTGTTCCGGCGTTAAGCGGCGTCCGTCGGGCCACTTGCGCAGCGATACTGCCTGTTTAAGGCTTTCGTAAATAGCAGGGGTCATCTGGTTGATCATTTTTTCGAACGTCATTTCGCTCATTGCAGGCCTCTTAGCGGTTTTTCAAACGGCGGGATGAATAATACCAGCCTGTGACCAACCCCACGAGTAGACCGCCCAAATGTGCTTCATTAGCGACATTGCCAAAGCCGACGCTGCCCGCCATATCGGTCATAGTGAACACCATCCAACCGAGCATAAACACCACCAGCATTTGCGGTACAAAGAAGCCACTTTGAGGAACCCGGCGTGACATCAACCAAACGTGGGCCAGTAAGGCATAAACCACCCCTGACATGCCGCCAAATAGCACGGTGCCGGTCGCGTACTGCGCCACATTCGCGCCAATGCCCGCTACGATAAGCAGCAGTAGCATGGTGCGACTGCCCTGTAGCGCTTCAATCTGGCGCCCGAAATACCACACCCACATTAGGTTGAATATTAAGTGCATCCAGCCAAAGTGCAGAAAAGCAGGCGATAGCAAGCGCCATACTTGGCCTGAGGAGAGCGTTTGCGACAGATTACCGAATACCAGTTCGCCACCAGAAATACCTATCGGCACAATGGTTAAAGAGACAATCAACTGGTCGCCAAAAAGACCTATTAGTGCAAAAACCACTAGGCTAATCGCTACTATCAGCCCCGTCACCGGCACTTGGCAAAGCAATACCACCAGAGTGGCGATGTTATATGACCGCTTAGCAGGCTGTTGAAGCACTAATGGTTCCCCACGCAACCAATTTTCTACCAAGGCGCGGAGCTCATTGTATTGGCGAGGGTCGGCGATCCAAAGCACTCTGCGGCCAGAGTACTCACCGGTAATGCGATGACCAATACGGTAACGCCAAAGCGCCTGGCGAAGTTCACTCGTATCCGCGTGATCGGGCAGAAGCATCACTGGATGCATAACATCCCTCTAATCAAGGCGCTGACGGCATGTTGACCGCAGCGAGTAGCTATTGAACATAACGACTGAATTTGCCGCACGGCTGCCAACATACAGGCGAAAAAAAACCGGCGGTGGGGACCGCCGGAGAATAAAAGCAAGGGATCATTCAAGGGAACACTTACTCTGATAGCCGACGGCAGGGTTAGTTCAGCCATTTTGAAAAAAATATGTAATTTTATGTAACAAAATGAAGCGTTTGTTAATCAACAAAGGTTAATCAAAGTCGATTTCCCAGGGTTTGGGCAACGCCCGCTCTTCTTTTGGCACCTTAATCCAGACAAAATGATCCGCATTTAAGACCGTCTCACCACTCCAGCGATAAGCCACTAAACGCCCATATTTGACGGCACTATAATCCAGACAGGCGATATTATTCGTCGGCAGTGCCGGTATGCCTTCACACCAGTAGTGGCCGATAAACAGCGGCGGCTGTTCTGGCCCGTAATAGCTAAGCTTCTGGCGCTCTTTATGGGTCAATTCACGAGTCTCAAGATCACCGGGCAGGTTATCCGGCTGGAAGACCACATCACCCCACTGCTGAGGAGCCTGGGCCCAAAAATGGGCACGAAAGCTTTTCCGCGTAAAGCCATCACCAGAGTGTATCGCAATACCCGCAGGCAGCGAGACATGCGCCCCCCGGGTTAGACGATCCAAGATTCGAAACGCCTGGGTGGTGGGGTCGGTGGACTCAATCAGAAACTGTGTATCCATGCAGCCGTCTGGGCGGCGCTGTTTAAGCTCCTCAATCAGCGCCTCATCCCAACAGGCATGCACCACGCGGATACCATCTATTTCCAAACACAGTGGGATGGTTTTAAACCACGCCAAAGTGTCTTCCCACTCGTTGGTATAGTCGCGATACTGCTCTAGGGTGTCTTGAATAATACGATTATGCCGCGGCGTATGCTCGCGCAACCAGCGTTTGTGGCTCCCAGCGGGACCAGGGTGGGTATAAGCCAGGGCGTTATATTCGTGATTGCCCATGACAATATACGCCTCGCCTTGCTCGACCATTCGTCGGGCAATGGTGACCGCCAGGCGAATCCTTGGGCCGCGATCAATCAGATCGCCCAGAAATATCACTTTGCGACGGGGGTGGCGATACACGCCGTTGCGCTGATGGTAACCCAGCTTTTCCAGCAGTGAGGCCAGCGTGGCGCCGCAGCCGTGAACATCCCCAATAAGGTCGTAGCCCTCCATACTCAATCCCCCAGCCGATTGCTCCAGCCTAATTTGCTGCGCAGCACTTCATAGAAATTATGGCCGATGGGGTGCACCAGTTGGACACGCTCAGGCTTGCGGGTAATCACCAACACATCGTTGGGTTTGGCTACCGCTCGGGTCTGTCCATCGCAGCTGATGTGCGGATAAGATTGATTGGTTTCGCCAATATGAATGCGTATCTCGCTGGCGGCATCAATCACAATGGGGCGACTCGACAGGGTATGCGGGAACATTGGCACCAGCGTCACCACATCAAGCTTGGGGTGCATAATCGGCCCGCCACCAGAAAGCGCGTAGGCCGTAGAGCCGGTGGGGGTAGCGACAATCAAGCCATCGCTGCGCTGGCTGTACACAAACTGCCCATCAATAAACAGTTCGAACTCAATCATGCGCACCGCTTTACCGGGGTGCAGTACGACTTCGTTAAGTGCATCACCATTACCCACAGCAACGCCATTACGATAAAGCACGGTATCGAGTAAAAAACGCTGCTCAACCTCAAACTCCCCCGCCAGCACTTCGCCAACGCGGGTTTCCAACTCATCAGGGGAGATATCGGTGAGAAACCCCAAACGGCCACGGTTAACGCCTAAAATCAGCGTACCGCTTCGACATAAAGCACGTGCTGCACCCAGCAAGCTGCCATCTCCTCCCACCACAATCACCAAGTCACAAAGCTCACCCAGCATGCGGCGACTTGCTTCCGGTTGGCCGTGGTGTGGCAAGGCGGTGGCGGTGCGGTCTTCTACCAACACCGAGTAATCATGGGCAGTCAGGTAGGTCATTAGCCGCTGAAGGGAATCGACCACTTTGTCGCTCCCCAGCCGACCAATCAGCCCAATCGTTTTAAAGGGCCTGCTTGATTGATCGTTGGAGGGCGACACAGTCCCTGACTTAGCGCTTGCTGATAAGGTGTTGCTCATGGGCCGACTCTCGCTAACGTAAGCCGCCATTATGGAGACACCTCTGCTATCGGGCAAATAGGCTTAGCTAACGACCACTTGACGGCGCTGGCACCACCAATGGTTGAGCCATAGGGAGGCTGCCATGATCAGAGCACCCAGCAACAAACGCGGAATATCCGCATCGCGGTTCCAAATGACCAAGTTGACGATCAACCCAGCCGGTACCAACGCATTGTTCATAATCGCTAGGGTGCCCGCATCCACTTTGGTAGCGCCCTGGTTCCAGGCGAAATAACCCACGCCAGAGGCCACTAAGCCTAGCCAAGCCAGCACACCCCACTGGAGTGACGTGGTCGGTAGCGCGGCGCTGTTGCCAAACAGCAAATAGGCGGGCAAAGCCACCACCATCGCGCCAATAAAAAACCAGCCAAAAACGTTATGCCATGCCAGGGTGGGTGGTAAATCAGCGGCTAGGCGACGATAGCCTACTTGGCCAAGCGCGAAGCAGAGGTTTGCCCCCTGTACGACTAAAAAGCCTGCCCAGAATCCGCTATCAACGCCGTCGTAGCGAATAACACCCGCCCCGATGACGGCGAGCAGCGCAGTGACGATATAGATCGGCGTAAAGCGCCCAAACAGCAGATCATCCAGGAGTGCGATATAAATAGGCGTAAAGATGGTGAACAGCAGGACTTCAGGTACTGACAGCAGTAAAAAAGATTGGTAGAAGAAGGTGTACATTACCCCCAGTTGGATAGCGCCTAAACCCATGAGCGCCAGCCGCTGTTTACCCCGCAGCAGGCTGGGGCGTAAAAACGGCAAGAACACCAGCGTGGCAAGCGCTACCCGCAGGAGCACCGCAAAGTAGCTGTCGACCTGGCCCGCTAGATAAACCCCTATCAGCGAAAAGGAGAAGGCCCACAGGGCCGTGACGCCGATCAGATAACCCATCGTAAACCTCAATCTATTATTTAGTTTACGCGAATTATACGCACTTGGACGAAGCTGCCAAGCAGTAAACGTCTATGAACGGCGTTAGTTAACGCTGCTGCAACCACCAACATGCATATACAACGCCGGGCAGCCAGCCCGCTAGCGTGAGCAGCACGGCTAAGCCTACCCGTTTGCTGCCTCCCAGGGTTAAACCCACCGCCAGCGGTGGCAGAAATATCGCCAGCGCATAATAGGCAAGCTTTAACGCGCCAGGCTCCGACCCAGTTTGCTCTGTTTGTGGCCCAGGGGCCGCTTTGGGTGATTCAACCTGGGCAGTCGCAGGTTCAGCTTTTGGGGGCGGCGTGAAGTGCTCCACAGTGCTGGCAGCAGGCTCTGCTGCAGCCTTCGCGGCCCGCTCCTGGGCAAGCCGATGAGCTTCTTTATCAATTTTCTGCTCCAGGGTTTCAGCCCCGTCAGCAAGGTCATCGTGGTGACGCTCCCAATCTTCCCAATCATGAGGCGTCCCCGATTTTGGCCGTTGGTGCCCGGAACCCCGCGCACGCTCCCAAGCTTTCTCTTCCAAGGTGTTCGGCCGGTCAGGGTCTCGGTCAAGCCCCACCCCTTTGCGATTTAAGTACTCACGTGCATCCATGGGTGGCTCCTTTATGCGTTAATTTGCGGGTCATTTGAGTAGTTAGAAAATTAACGGCTTAGAAAATTCATTATCTACAGCGTTGAATAAAGACGGCTTGCAGGTAAAACACAACGGTTTAAATCACCTACAGTTAAAGAGTCGTTGCTACTTTAGCACCTAGACTGATCAGATCGCTTTGCTTGCGATGCCCTGCTTGCCATGGCGATGAACAAGATGAACAAGATGAACAAGATGAGCAAGGAGTGTCCATGATGAATAGAGCAACCCCCAACATCGTTCGCGATATCATGTCCCGCGATTGCTACCGTGTCTCACCCAACGCGTCGGTTACCACCCTGGCTAAAGGGCTGGCACTGCACCGCCTACCCGGCGCGCCGGTCGTGGATGATGCTGATCGTTTAATCGGCTTTATTTCAGAGCAGGATGTCATGGGCCGTGTGCTGGACAGTATTTACCATGATGACGAAGCACCTTTGGTAAAAGAAATGATGCGTCACGAAGTGCTCAGCGTCTCCCCCAATAAAAGCATCACCGACCTGGCCCAGGAGATGCTTGGCTCAAAACCTAAAGTCTATCCGGTGGTTGAGCAGCAGCGGCTGGTAGGCATCGTGACACGACGTGATATCCTGATAGCGCTATTAGCTATACGCCGCCATTAGCAGGGTTATTAAACGGGTAAGCAATCGATAGAAAAATCTATAGCCAAAAAAAACCGCTACTCAGTGAGTAGCGGAAGCAAGGGATCAAAACAATAGAGCCAGAACAACAACTTTAGCGACTGCTATCGCGATGTTGCCTGTACATACTCAGACACGCGATGAAGGAAAAGTTCGCAAAAAAGTAAAAATTTCGACCCAAGCGGCGTCAAGCGTATAATTTAGGAGCAATTTTTTAATTAATGATGCCTGGGAGCACCGCGAATGGCGCTGTATCTATTGGTGTTTGGGGTGTGCTTGTTGGTGATTGGTGCGGTAATGCTGGTGCTAATGACCTCAAGCACCCCCCGCTACCGCACTGAACCCAATGACTTACTGGCGTTGTTTGATAAAGCGCTCAACAGCCAAGTAAGCGAAACTGAGTGGAATGCGATGATCGGCTACCCAATTCGACACAATGAGTACCTGGACGGCATTAGACGCCGTGCCGCGCACTTAATGGAACAGCACGGACGACGCTGGATGGTTGCTCAAGGCAAACCGTTACTCAATCAAGAAGGGCAGGCAGAACTTCAGGCCCTACGCGACCACTTATACGCCCACACAGCCCTCCGCGAGCAGTAGCGGTTCAGCAGACCTATTGCGATAAAGGAGTCCTGCATGCCTAGCACCATCCGACAAATTCCGTTAGCCAGCGCAACGCAGCACCATACCCATGATTTTCATCAGATTGTGATTACCCTATGCGGCTCTTCAGAATTTGAAATTGAAGGCTTAGGTGGAAGGGTTAATGCCTTTTCGGGCTGTATCGTGCCCGCAAATCACGAACACTACTACTCGGGTTACGGGCACAATCGGCAATTAATTTTCGATCTCCCCGAAGACGCCCCCGCGCTCACCGGTGAGAACCGCGAACTGGTAGCACTGTTTGATGCGCCGCGTTTTTTTGGCCTGGATAATGCGCTGCAACACTATTTAGCGTTTATGCAAAGCGAACTTGCTCAAGGGTTTGATACCTCGACTGATTCCTTTCAGCAAGACCGCTTGGCCGCCACGCTGCTGGGCTCCCTTAAAGCGCGCCTGGGGTCAACCGCTAACACTGCACAGCAGCGCCTGGATTTGACGCGCATTAACCGCTTTATTCGGCAGCATCTCGCTGAAGACCTGCGCGTGGCCGATTTAGCACGGCTCGCCTGTTTAAGCGAAGCACATTTTTCCGACTGCTTTCGTGCCCAAACCGGGCTTTCGCCCTGGCAGTATGTCAAACGCCAACGTCTAAATGCAGCACGCCAACTGATCCTACAAAGCCGCCTCCCTCTTACTGATATTGCCATTCAAACTGGCTTTGCCAATCAAAGCGCGCTCTCCCATGCATTTCGCCGCAGCTACGGTTTGTCGCCGCGCAAACTGCGTCAAGCGGAGGTGCCACCGGTCGCCATTAACCCGTCAAACGCTGCTTTAGGGCCACTAGCAGGCCAGCAGAAACTCTACTAAAGTCGTATAACAGCCCTTCTTGCCGCGAAATTGACACGTTTTGCCCTGAAATCAACATACACCAAAGGGAGCAGCACTCTACATTCGCTTATTTGCGTATGTCGCTAGACGATGAGTGAGCCACTCATCAATATCAACAACCTGAACGCCTGAACAGGAAACTAACGTATGGTCGACAATAATATAGGGATCACTGCTTACAAAGGCACCAACAAGCCCTCTGACTCGATTCTTGGCAGATGCTCGTTAGGCCTTTTGACGTGAATAAACAACAGGGTTAATAAAAACAACGCGGTTTACTACCGGACTCTACCCGGTGACCGCACTAATAGGTCGGACCTAGTTCCTTCCTGACGAACTGGAGAAGTTACATGGCTATTGGTGTTTGGATCAGTCTCATAGCGTACTTTGCGCTCATGGTTGGCATCGGTATTTATGCGATGCGCAAATCCACCTCTTCCTCTGAAGATTACATGCTGGGTGGTCGTACCCTCAGTCCAAAAGTGGCGGCTCTATCGGCCGGTGCGTCAGACATGAGCGGCTGGTTGCTGCTGGGCTTGCCCGGGGCAATGTTCGTCTCTGGCTTGGGTTCCGCCTGGATCGGCATTGGTTTGCTCGTAGGGGCTTTATTTAACTGGATTCTGGTTGCTCCGCGCCTGCGTGAACAGACTGTTCACTATGGCAATGCGATCACCATTCCAGCGTTCCTGGCAAACCGCTTTCCCACCCGATCCATGTCACTGCGCACAGTGTCTGCCATCGTTATCGTGATCTTTTTCGCAGTCTATACCGCGTCAGGCCTAGTGGCAGGGGGCAAGCTGTTTGAAAGCGCGTTTTCCGGCATTTATAACTTCGGCGATATGAGCAACTACGCCATGGGCGTTATGATCACGCTGGGTGTAGTGCTTATTTATACGGTGGTTGGCGGCTTCCTGGCTGTCAGCATGACCGACTTCGTGCAGGGTTGCATCATGATGCTGGCACTGGTGATCATGCCAGCAGTTGTGCTATTTGGCGAAGGTGGCGGCGGCTTGTCACAGGCCACTCAGACCCTGAATGAAGTCGATCCCACCCTGCTTTCCTGGACGTCGGGGCTGACCTTTATCGGGTGGCTGTCTGCCGTGACCTGGGGCCTGGGTTATTTTGGCCAACCGCACATCATTGTGCGCTTCATGGCGATTCGTACACTCAAGGATGTGCCGATTGCCCGCAACATTGGCATGGGTTGGATGCTGATTTCTTTGATCGGTGCCGTTTCTTTAGGCATCTTCGGACGGGCTTACGCCATCCGTAATGGGCTAGATGTTCAAGATCCGGAAACGATCTTTATTATCCTGGCAGACCTGCTGTTCCATCCGCTGATTACCGGTTTCCTATACGCAGCGCTGCTTGCTGCGGTTATGAGCACCGTTTCCAGCCAGCTTCTGGTGGCGTCTTCGTCACTGACCGAAGACTTCTACCGCCTGTTCCTACACAAAAACGCAACTGAAGCGCAGTGTGTGGCCGTAGGCCGTGTCTGTGTAGTACTGGTGGGCATTGTGGCAGCGATTATTGCCTCTGACGAAAACTCCCAGGTGCTGGGGCTGGTTAGTAACGCCTGGGCAGGCTTCGGCGCCGCGTTTGGCCCGTTGATTATCCTGTCGTTAATGTGGTCACGCACCAACGGCAATGGCGCCATCGCAGGCATGATCGTAGGTGCTGTCACCGTTATGGTCTGGATCTCACTGGGCTGGAACGGTGAATTCCTGGGTGGCCCTGGTGTCTACGAAATTATTCCTGGCTTCATCGCTTCCTTCATCGCCATTCTGGTGGTGAGCAACGCGACAGCCGATGCCGGTGAATACCAGCATATCGATCGCAAGTAAGCGCCCAGGCGTACCGAGAGGGCTCCCGCGGGAGCCCTCTTTAGGTTGGCTATTTTGTTTGCTGTAAAAGTATGACTACATCCTAACCGACGCAGCAACGCCTGAGTGTCGGCTAGCAAGGAGAGACCCTGTATGAACGATCATCTGCATAGCGACGTGAGTGATCTACGCTCGCGCATTCGCAGCCACTACGACGCCAATGAGGCAGATGTGCTGCACGGGCTTGTCGAGCGTATCAAGCTGTCGGAGGATGACCGCAAGAAAGTCGCTGCCGTGGGCGCCAAGTACGTAGAGCGTGTGCGCAAGGAAAGGTCGCCTTCGATGATGGAAGCGTTCCTGGCCGAGTACGGGCTCTCGACCACCGAGGGCGTCGGCCTGATGTGTTTGGCAGAAGCGCTGTTGCGAGTGCCCGATGCCGAAACCATTGACGACCTGATCCACGACAAGATCGAGCCCTCCGACTGGGGCGCGCACCTGGGCAAATCTTCGTCATCCATGGTCAATGCCTCGACCTGGGCGCTGCTGCTAACCGGCAAGGTGTTGGAAGAAGATCCGAAAGGCCCGACGCGGGCGCTGCGGGGCCTGGTACGTCGCATGGGCGAGCCGGTAGTGCGTAAAGCGGTTGGTCAGTCGATGAAGATTCTTGGCCGCCAGTTTGTGCTCGGCCAAACCATCGAAGAGGGCATGAAGAATGCCCGTGAGCTGGAGAAACAGGGCTACACCTACTCCTACGATATGCTGGGCGAAGCGGCGCGCACCGACGAAGATGCCGTGCGTTATCATGAAGCGTATGCCAAGGCGATTACCGCCATCGCCGAGCAGGCCAAAGGCGACGTGCGCGGGAGCCCCGGTATTTCGGTGAAGCTCTCGGCGCTACACCCGCGCTATGAATACACCCACCGTGACACGGTAATGGCGGAACTTCTGCCCCGCGCCAAAGCGTTGGTGCAGCAGGCGGCCAAGGCCAATATCGGTTTCAATATCGACGCCGAAGAGCAAGACCGGCTGGATCTGTCCCTCGACGTGATCGAAGCGCTGATGGCCGACCCCAGCCTCGATGGCTGGGATGGTTTTGGGGTGGTCGTGCAGGCCTACGGGCGCCGCGCTGCGCCAGTGATTGAGACACTCTACGAACTGGCCGAGCGATACAACCGCAAGATTATGGTACGCCTGGTAAAAGGCGCTTATTGGGATACCGAGATCAAGCTGTCCCAGGAAATGGGTGTGAAAACATTTCCGGTTTTCACCCGCAAGGTCAACACCGACGTCAGCTACATGGCCTGCGCCCAGATGCTGCTCGATCGTCGCGATCGCATCTATCCCCAGTTCGCCACCCACAACGCCCACACCTGCGCTGCCGTAGCCGAGATGGCGGGTGACGACAAGGATAGCTACGAGTTCCAGCGCCTGCACGGCATGGGCGAATCGCTACACCATATTGTTAAAGAGACAGAAGGCACCCACTGCCGTATTTACGCCCCGGTTGGCGCTCACCGCGACCTGCTCGCCTATCTGGTTCGCCGCCTGCTGGAGAACGGGGCAAACTCCTCCTTTGTTAATCAAGTGGTGGATAGCTCAATTCCGGCAAGCGACGTCTCAAAAGATCCCATCGAAGGCTTTAAGCAGCTCGGCAACGACGTCTCAAGCCCGTTGATCCGCCAGCCCGGCGAGTTGTTTGAGCCTGATCGCAAGAACTCCAAGGGCTACCGCATCAACGAGCCTGCCTCGATCCTGCCGCTGCTTAATGCCCGCGAAGCGTTTGCCGACGCCACATGGATCGCAGGCCCGATGCTGGTAGGCAACCCCGCTCCCCAGGGCCCGGCGCGCGATGCCCTCTCCCCCGCCGACGATTCGCGGGTAATCGGCAAGGTGCATGAAGCCACCCCGGAAGAGGTCGCCACTGCTCTCGACGCCGCTGAGCAAGGCTTCAAAGAGTGGTCTGCACGCCCGGTGGCCGAGCGCGCAGCAGTACTGCGCCGCACCGCCGATCTTTACGAGGAGCACATCGCCGAGCTAACCGTGATCACCACCCGCGAAGCGGGCAAAATGATGTTCGACGGTATCGCTGAAGTGCGCGAAGCAGTGGATTTCCTGCGCTACTACGCCAACGAAGGCGAGCGGCTGGAGGCCGAAGAACCCGGCAGCGCCCGCGGTATCTTCGTCTGCATTAGCCCGTGGAACTTCCCGCTGGCGATTACCACCGGCCAGATCGCTGCCGCCCTGGTGGCTGGTAACGCGGTGCTCGCCAAGCCTGCCGAGCAAACGCCGCTGATCGCTGCACGCGCCGTCGAGCTGATGCGCGAAGCTGGCCTGCCGGAAGCGGCCCTGCAGCTGTTGCCGGGCGACGGCCCAACGGTAGGCGGCCCGCTGACCAGCGACCCACGCATTGCAGGTGTTTGCTTTACCGGCTCAACTCCGGTGGCGCAGATCATCCACAAGGCGCTGGCCGAGAACGCGGGGCCTGATGCCGTGCTGATCGCCGAGACCGGTGGACTCAACTCCATGATCGTCGACTCCACGGCGCTCACCGAGCAGGCAGTTCGCGATATCCTGATCTCTTCCTTCCAGTCGGCCGGTCAGCGCTGTTCCGCGCTGCGCATGCTGTATGTCCAGGAAGAAGCCCGCGACCGGTTGCTCAATATGCTCTACGGGGCCATGGATGCACTCACCATTGGTGACCCCTGGAATACCGATACCGACGTATCACCGGTCATTGACGCCGACGCCCAGACCGAGATCAACGACTATGTGGCGGCACACGAGAAGAACGGCAAGGTGCTGAAGAAATTGGCTGCACCAGAAACCGGCACCTTCGTCACCCCGGCAGTCGTAGAAGTCGGCGGTATTGAGGATCTCGAACGTGAAATCTTTGGCCCTGTGCTACACGTGGCTACCTTTAAGGCGCGTGATATCGACAAGGTGGTCGACGATATCAATGGCAAAGGCTACGGGCTGACCTTCGGCCTGCATACCCGTATCGACGATCGCGTGCAGCAAATCGTTGAGCGCATTCATGTCGGCAACGTCTACGTCAACCGTAATCAAATCGGCGCCATCGTTGGCTCCCAGCCGTTCGGCGGCGAGGGCCTCTCAGGCACCGGGCCTAAGGCCGGTGGCCCGCTCTACGTGACGCGCTTCCGCCGCACCGCAGACGCGGAGCACGTTGAGGCGCCAGAAGGAACAGCCGTATCACTTGACGATCTCCAGTCGGCCCTTGATGGGCTGGATGCCCGTAACTGGGCGGTACGACCCAATCGCATCGAAGTGCTGCGTAAGGCGCTTTCTGGCAAAAACGGCGTGATCCGCAAGGCGCTTGCCGAAGCGGCAGCGCTGGACATGACGCCGCAGACCCTGCCGGGGCCAACGGGTGAGAGCAACCGCCTGGCGATGTACCCGAAGGGCGTGGTGCTGTGTCTAGGGCCAACCCTGGATATCGCCATTGCCCAGGCCGCACAGGCCCTCGGTGCAGGTTGCGGGGCTCTCGTAGTCGCCCCAGGTGCCGAGCAGGCTATGAAACCGCTGATCGATGCAGGGGCACCAGTAGCCGGACTCGATGGCAGCGTTTCAGCCGAGACGTTGAGCGAGGTTAAAGGCATCGCAGCGGTCGCTGCCGCTGGCGACAGCGACTGGACACGTGAGCTGCGTATTGCGCTTGCAAAGCGCGACGGCGCCATCATACCGCTTGAGACCCAAACCATCTCGCCGGATCGTTACGTGGTGGAACGACATTTGTGCATCGACACGACTGCGGCGGGTGGTAACGCCAGTCTGTTGGCAACGGCTGAATAGGTCAGTGCCTATGTAGGCACTTTGCGGCAATAGGTAATTAGGAGGTGAGCGGCTCGTTAATGCCGCTCACCCTCCCCCAGACTAAGAAAATACTGATCAATGTCTCAGCGACCAATGGTTAGTCACCTCGACAGAACCGGTTGTGTATGGACTTCAAAGCTAAGCTCTCCACCCTTAACATAAATCGTTCCAAAATCTCCTGAACACTCAAAACCTGTGCTCAATATCTTCAGCGAGTCAAAATTGCCAAAATCGACCTCTCCTGAGGTATCTTCGCACTTCGGCGCCGAATCCATAGGAGGTAGCCCAACGCATTCAATGATGTTCTGGAATGCCAACGTAGCTCTGCGGTAGCACGTATATTCGCCAGGCTTGGGAAGCATATAATGTTCAGACTCAGGCCAGATGCTGGCTTCAAGTTCGAAAATGACATGCCGCTCAAGGTGACGCCAGCCCAGGATAAACGAGTCATGTAGGTCAATGCCTCTGAATTGCTCCAAATCAGTCCAGTCCATGCCTACACCTAACACTCGGATCGCTGCGGATTTTTTCGGCAAAACTATTTGTTACTAGCTGACGCCTATTTCTGATAACTCAGCCAGTAACTCACTCATTACTATCTTGGGGTTTAATATTTGAGCAATTTCTTCGCTAAATTCCCCTTTAAATATTTTTACAGTAGCCCCAAGATCTATTTCACGCTCGTAATGCTCTGCTGCCCATACACAGTAATCATTAGGCATCCAAGTAGATATGGCTTCAAGGTCAATTAACGACTTTACAGACCTGCCATACTTTACCCACTTTGAATTTTTCAGAAACCAAATGCATGTAGCCTGATTCATACTAAACGCTGGCTCAGTGATGAAGTTTTCATATGCACTGGGCACTCTTTCTATTGCCTCCTTCAAGTCAGGCATTAGCCCGTCTTCTGGGCTTAAGCACTTGTAACCAGCAAGATCTCCCGAGATCCAAAGAAACCACTCCCCTCCGCATCCGTCACGGAGCGATCCCATTTCTTCTGAGTCAGACCAGTGTGAATTGTAAGAAAAATATCTGTATTGCCACTCTTGTTCGATTACCGCGTCGAGTAGAGCCAGGGTTTTTAATTTTTTGCGCAATTCTTCAATCATGGTTCACTCATAGTGTCTTAATCAGCCGATGCTTTAGTATCTGGCTGAATTAAATTGTCAGCACCTTTAATCCCCAACCCTTGCCAAAAATCGGCAGGATAGTGTAATTCTGGCTTGCCTACCCAGCCACGGCGTAGCGTCAATGCATAGCCATCTTCAACTTTAGAGTATTGAACCGATTGCAGAGCGATTTGATCCCAATCCCCAATAAACATTAACTCTGAAAGATTACTGGGATACTCTCCAAAGCGAGTTTTATGTAGTTCTATCAAGGAAATAGCTGTTTTAAAGTGCTGATCACCAAATTTTTGATCAGCCTCCTTTTTAAAATCACACCCAGTCAACAAAATAATCAAAACCAAAACGGACATCAGATACTTCATTAAATCTCCTTTGAGTTCTAACACAAAGCAAAACTACGTGAGCTTGCAATCATCCGCCAACCGCAGATTACGTATTGGTACGTTTGGTTATCTGTTTTATACAAGCTCATACGTTGTTAGCAACCATAAATTTGGGGCACGCCATGAGATCTCTTTGTAAGGCCCCAGTAGTTTCCCTTGATCTTGGAGACGTGCCATAAACCAACTAGGCGAAACCATGGATTTCGGGTCGTAGCTGAATACCACACCACGTGCATTTAGCTTGAGCATTAAATCAATTAGTTTAGAATTTTTCTCCACCCTTCCTTTTGGGGTGAAGGCAATTACACTATCTAAATCTAATTGCTCAAACGCACCACCCATATGAATCCTATGTTCGCTTATAGCGCGAACATAGGCCGGAGGCTGTTGGCCTTTCACCCCAAGTTTAATTTTGTATAGTGGGCATTTTCGCTTCATATTAGTTTACACATGGCGTCTGGCGTAACATCTTGTTAAGGATAGCTTTCTGCCCATTTTGATTGCCTAATATATAGTTTTATGAGTGCTTTGTAGCGCCACGGAAGCACATTCCAGCAACAGCGCCTTGTTATGCAAATTTTCTTGCAGCGGCCAAACCAGCATCAATATCCCATCCAGGCACTACCATCTCTAGCTGCTCATATGTAATCTCAGGGCCGGCAGAAACTAGGGCATCAAGTGCATCTTGGGACGGTGGTTTTCCATTTAATCCTGGGGCATCAGAAGCAATATCTCTTAGCAAGTCAGTTCCATTTAAGGAGCATGCTTTTAGCAGCCCTACACTATCAAAACCATCAGATAGGTTGTATTCAGCTCTATGCCATGTATCACCATCCCAACCATAAATAAAACCTATCCACTCGCCAAACGGCAATGGGCTTAGGTTGAAGCTCCACCACTCAGGTGCCCCCGCTAATAAATCTGTTTCCTCCTCGTCAAAGTATTTTGCCGCTTCCTTAAAATAAGTCTCAGTATATTCATGATCGTGGCCTATCATGACTGCTTGATGATTACTATTAAAGCGTAAACAAACCCAGTTGCCGCCTCCATCGTGGTACAGCCATTCGTTCGGAGTCGCGTATACATCAGCCCCCCAACCTCTCGCAGCTAAAACGGCAGCGAATGCGGCCCAACCATTGCGCAGCTCATCGGGCCGGGGAAGATTCAATTTAACTAAAGGCATATTTATAACTCAGGTGGTAATTCACATCTCAGGGGGCAGGTTGTTGCGGCGCGGGATCTAGCGAGCGGTCACTGACCTTTAACGCCTTGCACCGTATAGCTTTTTCGCTATGGCTGGTTGTTCAGTGTGAGTTAGCACTTTAGCTGATCACGCACACACATTAACGCAAAACCTAGCAAATTTAGACCTTGCCATTTATATGGATCAGATGTCGCTGGATCATCGGCGGCCAATCCAATACCCCAAATTTTGTCTACAGGGCTCGCTTCCACTAGAACCCTATCTCCAGTATTGAGTAAGAACGCTTTCAGCTCTGGGTTTTGAGAGAACTTAGCCAAGTTAGCCGAAACAACAATTTCAAACCTAATTTCAACCCAAATATCTTTATTGAAACCAACAACGCTACGCCCCATTTTTTTTGCTTCTCCGGGGGTTTTGCTAGAAAGCGCTTTTCTCCTCGCAATTTCATCGCCAAAAAGCTCAGCTTTTTTCGCCATCATGTAGTGCTCTGCAGTTAAGTAGGTCTGATTCCCTTTGACAAAAGGTGACTCATACCACTGGCTGAAACATGACGCTGAAACACCCGACTTTGGCTTTTGGTGGCCCCAAAAGAACACATATTTCACAGTGTTTCCGTGATTGATGTGATCTATCAATTCCTCTCTCGTTCTAATATTCACATCGGCACCACATCGCTTCTAATTTTGATGAACATATCGTTCAGGCGTACGTTATGATTTTAAGCCATTTTTACCAATGGAACATAATCGGGCGCCCCCCTACCCCTGATAACGTTGTTTTGGATTCGTGTCTAACAACCCTTGCCCTAGATCAATAATCCACTCCCTGGGTCTCGTTACACTGGCTTCATCGTTAAGTGGCTATCGAAAGGCCGTCCCGTTTTGCTACTAATCGTTTGAAACTATCTGCTTTAACACCAGGAGTGAACCCATGCGTAAAGCCGCCCTGCCTACCCTACTTGTAACTACTGTTGCCGCTGCGGCTCTGATGACCAGCAGCCAGGCATTCGCCTACGGCGCTGGCGACTTTTTCACCCGCGTTGGTGTTGCCAAGGTCGCCCCTAAAAGCGACAACGGCTCGCTGGCCAACGGTGCGCTGTCCGTGGATGTACAGGATGAAACCAATTTCGCGTTCACCCTGGGCTATCGCTTTCACGATAAAGTCGGCGTGGAGCTTCTAGCGGCGCTGCCGTTTGAACACGATATTCATTTGAACGGCGCTAATATCGCCTCGACCAAGCACTTACCACCTACCCTAACGCTGCAGTACTACCCACTGGGCGGCACTCAGTCACGCGTACAGCCCTATGTCGGCGCGGGTGTTAACTACACCTTCTTCTCCGATGAGGAGCTGACGATTGGTGATTTAGAGCTGGATGACTCCTGGGGCGCGGCGGGTCAAGTAGGTGTCGATCTACTTATTGATGACCACTGGGCGCTGAACGCCGCGGCCTGGTATCTCGACATCGATACCGATGCCAGCGTTAACGGTGCGGCAGCAGGTACCGTTGAGATCGATCCTCTCGTGGTCATGGCCGGGCTGAGTTACCGCTTCTAAGCCGTCGGTAAAATCGCCTCTTTAAAAGTTATCCCCAAAAGCCTGCCTTTCTGGCAGGCTTTTCGTTGCTATTACTCTACGTACCCTACCTCCAACGATTTCCTATCAGCGCTTCCCTTTCAAAGCTTTCTATCAGCTCTCGGTAACGATCTGGTCGACTTTCTCTACTGCCCGCACGATGAGCAGTTGATGGTGGGCAGGTGTTTTTTCCTGCTGCAAGTAGGCTGCCACGGCGGGCGCGACCTCGCACTTTGCGGGCATGGCGGCACGGGCATCAATCAAAGCGTTCAAGCGGGCAATAAACACAAAGCGTATCCATTGCGGCAGCGACATGGTGTCGATGCAAAACGGCTGCTGGCTGGCGAATGCCTCTGCATCGGGTGTTGGCATGCGCCATAAATCGGCGGCTTTCATCGACGCTTCAAGCTCTAAAAGCGCTGTCTGCAGCGGTTGATAAGTACTCATAAAGTCGCTTGTCACTACCTTGGAAAATGAATAAGTGTATCGACTGCCCATTATCCCCGCTCGGCGGGCACCTTGCCACCTATCAACGCTTGCGGGGAGTTATCCATAGACTCACAGAAAACCTGCACGAGCCTGTGGATAAACTATGGAAAGGTGTCGCAGCGCGTGCTCTCATGGGGCTTTGGCAAAGTTGATTAATTTTTAACCGCATTGTCATTAATGCCAATACCTTACGGTAGTGTCATTAACACTATGTTTTATCAGTTACTGCGGCTGACAGTGCCACATCAGCAAGGTAGAGTGCATGCTTGCAACGCGGAAGGATGTCATGCAACCAATTCAAACCCTTGATGAGTTTTTCACCCGCAGCGGTGGCGAGGTTTCCCTTTACCATATGGGGCGCCACGTCATCCCCTGCCCACGGGAATCGTTGGCTACTTTTGAAAGTGGCGAAATAGCTTGGCCAGAACCCTGGCAGGGCCAGGCGCGCCTCGCCATCGTGTTTCGGCTTGGCGATATGCCCGAACCAGCCATTTGGTTCCTGGCCCTGCCGCTGGATGAGCAGGGCATAATTGCTCCTGCCCAGCGCGATGCGTTTTTAAATCGCCTACTGGAAACGCTCGGCCGCGCCGTTTCCCAGGTAGGCCGTGAAGAAACAGCGGACGTGGATCACTTAATGAAGGATAATCCTCTCGCTTTCACGCCTAGTGTCACTTTTCAGGCTATGCTCAATGCTCGCGCAACCCATGATAAGGGGCTGCCAGCCAGCCAGCATTTTGAGCCGGTTGAGGCCTACTTAAGCGGCCAACAAACGATTGACTGGCAGGCCTTGGGGTTACAGGGGATTGCCGATTACGCTGTGCGTATGGAAACGGCTGAGGCTGAATCGCTAGCGATGCGACTGCCTGACCTGCCAACCACCGTGATTCACTCCCTGTGCTACTGTTTAGAGCACCAGCCCTTGCCACAGGCGTTGGTCGACGCACTGCAGCGGCGCGGTGAAGCCGCCGCCCAATTAGGCGACATTGAAACCCTGTGTGCCTGTCTGCGCGCAGTGGGGAATACGGAGGCTTCAGCGGTGGGCAGTTGGTACACGGCCTTGCTCAATGACACAGCGGCCTGCGGGCCGGATGTGCTAGCGGCCATCGCCGGGCGCGGTTGGAGCTATCTGGAAGACGCTCAGCGCCTGCCACTTTTTCTGCAACGCTTGGCAGAAGATGAGCGCAGCGACTTTGCCGCCGTAGTGCGTGATATAGCGTTAATACCACGACTACGTTTACCGGTCATGATGGCATTGCGGGATGCGCCTGAAGGCTCGCATATTCAACGCCGTTTGAACCTGATGATGTCACACAGGAATATATGATTTGATGTTGTCACTTTTAATTGCAAGGAGTGAGCAGTGAAGGAATTACCCTATCAGGCCAAAGCGGTCATTGGCCGCCGCGAGATGGTGACGCTACCTGAGCTAGGGCTTCACCTATGCTGTAAAGCAGACACTGGCGCACGTACTTCTGCGCTGCATGCAGAAGAGATAGAGACACATGAAGATGAACATGGTCAACTGTGGGTAAGTTTTATCACCCACAGTGGCGGCCCGGACACGCCGGCCCACCGCTACAGATTGCACTTGCATGATCGGCGCCAGGTCACCAGCTCCAACGGTCATAGCGAGTGGCGTTATGTTATACGTACTCCCATGCAGATGGGCGATTTGAACTTTCCTGTTGAACTGTCGCTTACTGACCGCAGCAATATGCGTCACCCAATGCTACTAGGACGCCGCGCCATGCGCCGCCTGCTAGTAGCCCCCGGCGCTGCATTTTTGCACGGTGAGCCTTAACCCCTTATTAGTTGCCTTAATCTAGGCTCGGAGTCCTTTAAATGCATATCGCTCTGCTGTCACGCAATCGCAATCTGTACTCTACTCGCCGCTTGGTTGAAGCCGCAGAGCAGCGTGGGCACACCGCCCGCGTGGTGGACACGCTGCGCTGCTATATGAGCATTACCTCGCATCACCCTTCGATTCACTATAAAGGCCAGGAGATTGAGCCTTTCGATGCAGTGATCCCGCGCATTGGCGCATCGGTCACTTTTTACGGCTGCGCGCTGTTGCGTCAGTTTGAGATGATGGGCACCTACGTTATCAACGATAACGTCTCCATTACCCGCTCACGGGATAAACTGCGCTCACTGCAGTTGCTGTCTCGCAAAGGGTTGGGGTTGCCAATTACCGGCTTTGCCCACTCGCCTGACGATATTCCTGATTTGATCACCATGGTCAAAGGTGCACCGTTGGTCATCAAGCTGCTTGAAGGTACTCAGGGAATTGGCGTGGTGTTGGCAGAAACCAACCAAGCAGCAGAATCAGTAATCCAGGCGTTCATGGGCATGAAGGCCAATATCATGGTGCAGGAGTACATCAAAGAGGCGCGTGGCGCTGATATTCGTTGCTTCGTGATCGGCGATAAGGTCGTCGCCTCGATGAAGCGTCAGGCGGCGGATGGCGAGTTTCGCTCGAACCTACACCGCGGTGGCTCCGCCAGCGTGATCCGAATCACCCCGGAAGAGCGCTCTACCGCCATTCGTGCGGCAAAGGCCATGGGATTGCGCGTTGCCGGTGTCGACTTGCTACGCTCTAATCACGGCCCGGTGATTATGGAGGTTAACTCCTCGCCTGGTTTACAGGGCATTGAGAGCGCTACCGGCAAAGATATTGCCGGAATGATTATTGAACACATTGAAAGAAACGCCACGCCAGCCCGTAAAGCGCCGCCCAAGCCTAAAGGCTAAGGCAAAATATTAAAATAATCCGCTTCGGGGGTGGCAAATCGTCGCTGTCACCCCCACAATCTGCGTCACCGAAGGAGGTAGACGCTCATGTTTCTCGATAATCGCCAAGTGGCGATGGACAGCGTATTGGAAGCGCTGGCCGATAGCATTGATTATTTCCAAGACAATATTGAACGCCTGCGCCCCTCGCTGCGTGACGCTTTAAAGCCGCACTATGCTGCACGGCTTAAGCAGATGCGCCAGTTGCAGGAGCTTGCCCGTGCGCATTTGAAAATGCTGCCCCGGGATGCGGACGTTGAGCGCGATGATTTTTTATGGCTGTGGAGCCGTCTAAAAAGCTTTGTCGGCAACGATAGCCAAGTGCTAATCAATGAGCTGTTGGAGCAAGAGCGTGTATTAATGCAGGCGCTCTCCTCGTTGTATACCCATCCATTACCTGATCCGATCGAACCGGTGGTAGAGGAGTGTATGCAGGGGTGCCGTAAGCTTATCCGCGAGCTATATGCGCTGCAGAAACGCAAAACGCATCGTTAAGGAGCTGCAAAGCGCTCGTTTAGCGAAGGCAGAATAAGGTCGATGGGCGCCCGCCTGGGCAGCTCAATGGGCTCGGGGGTACCGAGAAAATAGGGCTCCCTCCCCCATATGTAGAGATCGCCTAGGGTAGCCACGCGCGCCGCCCATTCGCGCAGTTTTAAACGCCATCCTACCGTTACCGTAGGGTCATCCGCCACACAGCCAGTGACATCGATACCTAGTTCACGACCAATATAGACCGCGCGGGGAAGATGCCAGCTCTGAGTGATCAACAGGGCTTTCTCCAACTGGAAGACATCCCGGGCACGCGCTAGCGTATCGTAGGTACTAAAGCCTGCAAAATCCATGGTCAACTGTTCAGAAGCGACCCCGCGTCGATGCAGCTCGCGCCACATTGCCCGTGGCTCGTTATACGCTTGGGTACGATTATCCCCTGAAAGCAAAAGATGCTCGACTTGGGACTGTTCGATTAAAGTAGCCGCGGTTCGCATACGCGCGTGAAAGTGAGGGTTCCGCCCTCCTCCTCGTGTCCAGTGAGACGTGCCAAAGACAATTCCCACCTCTGCCGGGCGACACTGCTGCGGCTGACGCTCAATATAAGCGGCGGTCGTCGCTAACACCCAAAAATTGCCACCTATAAACAGCAATGTCGCCAGCAGCAATAGCGCTCCTAGCGACATTAAAAAACGCTTCGACCACGTCAATAACGCGTTATACATCCAGCTCCCCAGCCGGGCTTAACCCGGCAGGCCTAAAACATGCCGAGTTCAAGCTTGGCCTCGTCACTCATCATGTCACGGCTCCAGGGCGGGCTGAAGAGTATTTCGGTGTGCACTTTGCTGATCTGCGGCGCACCGAGAATCTTATTGCGCGCATCTGCCGCGATTACATCGCCCATCCCACAGCCGGGCGCCGTCAGCGTCATGCGAATAGTCACAAGCCGCTCACCGCTGATAAGGCGCTCGATGCGGCAACCATAAACCAAACCCAGATCAACGATATTGACCGGGATCTCTGGGTCAAAGCAGGTACGTAGCTGTTCCCACACGAACTGCTCGATTTCTTCCTCGCTAGCCGTTTCGGGCAACGTAGGGCGTGGTAGCGGCTCAAGCCCCAGAGCATCCAGGTTGCTCCCTTCTATCAGGTAGAGTCGCCCCTCAAAGCCAACGCTTACCGTACTACCTTTCGCCTGCATAACGCTAACAACGCTATCTTCAGCCAGTGTTTCCGTACTACCAAACGGAATGGCAATAGCCTCCACATCGCGCTGGAGCGGCAACTGTTGGCCACGTTCGAGGCTGGCAACTTGCTCAAAATCCATAACTGTCCTTAAATGACGATCCTTACAGAACCGACCTTAACGCACCATGCCAATGACACGCTGGAGTGCTTCAACAAAGCGATCCACTTCATCAAGGGTATTATACGCCGCAAATGACGCACGGCACGTCGCGTCGACCCCGAAGTGATGCAATAACGGCTGTGCACAGTGGTGGCCGGTGCGAATAGCAACGCCGAGCTGATCGATCAGCAGGCCGATATCTTGCGCGTGAGCCCCCTCCACCACAAAGGATAATACCCCTGTTTTTTGCGGCGCGGTGCCTAAAATACGCAGCCCATCGATCTGGCCAACGGCCTGAGTCGCGTGGTCAAGCAGTTGCCCTTCCCAGGTGCCGATGGCGGCGATACCCGTGCTCTCCATCCACTCAAGAGCTCGGCCCAGGGCGATGACCTCCGCAATCGCGGGCGTGCCCGCTTCAAACTTATGCGGAATCGCGGCAAAGGTGGTGCCCGCATCAAAGGAGACGGTGCTGATCATCTCGCCACCGCCCTGCCAGGGCGGCATGGCTTCAAGCAGTGCTTGCTTGCCATAAAGCACACCAACACCGGTCGGCCCATATACTTTATGGCCGGAGAAGGCATAGAAGTCGGCGTCGATGGCCTGCACATCAACCACTTGATGCGGTGCTGCCTGAGCGCCATCAATCAGAATCAGCGCACCCTGCTGATGGGCGAGCGTTGCCATTTCTTGCACTGGGTTAACGGTACCCAGGGCGTTAGAGACATGGTTAACCGCCACCAGCTTAGTGCGCTCACTCAGCAGCTCGCGGTAAGCGGCCATATCCAGGGCGCCGTTTGCCTCAACGGGAATCACCTTGATGGTAAAGCCAATCTCGGCGGCCAGCAGTTGCCAGGGCACAATGTTGGAGTGGTGCTCAAGCATGGAAATCAGCACTTCATCACCGGGAGCAAGGTTTGTACGCCCCCAGCTATGAACGACCAGATTAATCGCTTCGGTGGTGCCACGGGTAAAGATGATCTGACGCGCATCTTCCGCATTAAGGAACGCCTTAACCCGTTGCCGCGTGCCTTCAAACGCCGCCGTCGCCTCATCGGCTAGGGTATGCAACCCACGGTGAATATTGGCGTTATAGCGCGAGTAGTAATCGCTAAACACATCAATCACCTGCTGAGGTGTCTGGCTGGTTGCCGCGTTGTCTAAATAGATCAGCGGTTTGCCATGCACCTCACGGGCCAGCACCGGAAAGTCCTGGCGCAAGCCCATAACATCAAAAGTCGCCGCTTGCAAAGGGCTTGTTTGTAAAGGGCTATTTTTCAAAGGGCTAGGCGTTGGCTCAATAACGGAATGTGGCATCAGACGCTCCTGATTGGGTAGTGGCGCTAGTCGTTAAGTGAGACAGCCGTTTCGACAAGCCCGGCAAGATTGAAGCGCTCGGGCAGTTTGCCAGCGACCGCTAACTCAACACGCTCAGCAATTGCATCCAGAGTCACTTTGTCCAACACCTCGCCAGCAAAAGCGAGCGTTAGCAGCCCCCGGGCAGTGGCTTCATCAATACCGCGAGTACGCAGCGCGTAGATCGCCTCTTCGTCTAACTGACCCGTGGTGGTGCCGTGTGAGCACTTGACGTCATCCGCGTAGATCTCAAGCTCAGGCTTGGCATCGATGTGGGCGCGATCCGATAGCAGTAGGTTTTGATTGCTCTGGAAACCTTCAATCTTCTGACTATCGCGCTTGACGTACACCTTGCCGTTAAACACCCCGTGGGCGCGGTCATCCAGAATGCCCTTGTAGTTCTCATTGGAGAACGTCAGCGGCGCATTGTGGTTTACCTTGGTGTGGTTATCGACGTGCTGACGACCCTGACCAAAGAACAGCCCCAGGAAGTTGGTTTCTGCACCCTGGCCGTTCAAATCGCTGATCAGGTCGTTGCGCACCAGCGCGCCGCCCAAGCTCAGGTTGTAGGAGGTATAGCGGGTATCGCGGCTTTGCTCGACGTGGATGCTTGCCACGTGCATATCACCCAGCGGCGCTTCCTGCAGCTTGTAGTGGGCCAGAATAGCGCCACGATCAAGCATCAGCTCGCCAACTACGTTGGTGAAGTTAGTCGCTTCGCTTTCGCCGGTGTAGTGCTCAATCACTGTAGCCTCGCTGCGCCCCCCAGCTTCCACCAGTACTCGCGGGTGACACATCACCGGCTGACCGGCACGGGACAGAAACTGCAGCAGGATGGGTTTCTCAACCACGGTTCCCGGTGCGATGCGCACCACGGCACCCTCTTCCATAAAGGCGGTGTTTAGCGCGGCGAAGGGCGAAAAATCGACCCCGGTTAAACGCCCCAGCGGGCCACCCACGGCTTCGTGATTCTCTGCTAGCGCTTTGGAAAGCGGTAACACTTGAACGCTTGACGGCAGTGAATCCACATCCGAAAGCGCCGATGAGAAAACGCCATCCACAAACGTCAGGCGGTAAGCATCAATCGGCAGCGTTAGCGCCGCGGCACTCGCCTGTGAGAACTCGGCGTTGTCGGCGAGGGCAAAGTTACCCTGGGCGATCGAGCGCACATCGGTGTACTTCCACTCTTCGTCACGACGAGTGGGGAAACCCAGCGCTTCAAAACGCGCAGCGCCCGCCTGGCGGCGCGCAGCGATCCAGGTGGGCTCCGCCGTGTAGTTCGAGCTGCGCGCCTTCAGCGTATCTAAAAAGGTTTGCGTATCGCTCATGCCACAGACTCCTCGATACCTTCGTATCCATTGGCTTCCAGCTGCTTCGCAAGCTCAGCGTCACCGGTTTTAACGATACGGCCATCGACCAGGACGTGAACCTTATCCGGCACGATGTAATCCAGCAGGCGCTGATAGTGAGTCACCAGCAGAATGGCCCGGTCTTCAGCGCGCAGGCTGTTAACGCCATCGGCGACGACCTTCATGGCATCGATATCCAAACCCGAATCGATCTCATCCAGCATGGCGAGCTTCGGCTGAAGCACCAGCATTTGCAGGATCTCGTTGCGCTTTTTTTCACCGCCAGAGAAACCTTCGTTAACAGCGCGCTGGAGGAAGCTGGCATCCATTTTCATGAAGCCCAGCTTCTCTTTGACCAGTTTCATAAACTCGGGTGCGGGCATTTCGCCTTCACCACGGGCGACGCGCTGGGCATTAAGCGCAGCCTTTAGCAGGTAGATGTTTTTTACCCCTGGAATCTCCACCGGGTACTGGAAACCCAGTAGTAAACCGGCCTGGGCGCGCTCTTCAATCTCCATCTCGAGCACGTCTTTGCCTTCAAAGGTAATCGTGCCTTGGGTGACTTCGTAGCCATCTTTACCGGCAATCACCGCGGATAGAGTCGATTTACCCGCACCGTTCGGCCCCATAATGGCATGCACTTCCCCTGCCTTGATGGTCAGGGTAAGGCCTTTGAGGATTTCATTACCTTCGACGGAGACGTGTAAATCATTCACTTGCAACATATTGATTACCTTCTGATTCTGGCGAGTCGCTACGGCGACGCTAATATAGTTAAGTAAAATAAATGACCAGCGGTTAGCCGACCGCGCCTTCCAGGGTCACATTGAGCAGCGCTTCGGCTTCAACGGCGAACTCCATGGGCAGCTCTTGGAAGACGTCTTTACAGAAGCCGTTAACAATCATGCTGACGGCGTCCTCTTCGGAGATACCGCGGCTCTGGCAATAGAACAGCTGGTCTTCACCGATTTTTGAGGTCGTCGCCTCGTGCTCAATGGTCGCCGTGCTGTTGCCAATTTCCTGATAAGGGAAGGTATGCGCACCACACTTATCGCCGATCAGCAATGAGTCGCACTGGGTGAAGTTACGCGCCCCTTTGGCCCGCGGGCCGATTTTCACCAGACCACGATAGGACTGATCACTGCGACCGGCGGAGATACCTTTGGCGACGATATACGAGCGTGTGCCTTCGCCAATATGGATCATCTTGGTGCCGGTATCGGCCTGCTGGCGGCCATTGGTAACGGCCACAGAGTAAAACTCGCCAATGCTTTCCTTACCGCGCAGTACACAGGAAGGATATTTCCAGGTAATCGCCGAGCCGGTCTCTACCTGGGTCCAGCTAATCCGTGAACGGTCACCACGGCAATCGCCGCGCTTAGTCACAAAGTTATAGATACCGCCAACGCCATTCTCGTCACCGGGATACCAGTTCTGAACGGTAGAGTATTTGATGTAAGCATCGTCTAAGGCGACAAGCTCTACTACTGCGGCGTGGAGCTGATTCTCGTCGCGCATCGGCGCGGTACAGCCTTCCAGGTAGGAGACCTGGGCACGGCTTTCACAAATAATTAGCGTGCGCTCAAACTGACCAGTGTTGGCCGCGTTAATGCGGAAGTACGTAGACAGCTCCATTGGGCAGGTCACGCCTTCCGGCACGAACACAAAGGAACCATCAGTAAACACGGCAGAGTTCAGCGCCGCGAAGTAGTTGTCTGCCACAGGAACCACGGTGCCCAAATACTGTTTGATCAGCTCTGGGTAGTCGCGGATAGCCTCGGAGATGGAGCAGAAAATCACGCCTGCTTCGCCAAGCTGCTTTTTGAAGGTGGTGGCGACTGAAACGGAGTCGAATACCGCATCGACGGCAACGCCTGCCAACGCGGCACGCTCGTGCAGCGGAATTCCCAGCTTTTCGTAGGTTTCCAGCAGCTTAGGATCCACTTCATCCAGGCTCTGGGGGCGATCTTCTGGACGCTTCGGCGCACTGAAATACGAAATCGATTGGTAATCAATCGGCGGATAGTCCAGATGCGCCCATGAAGGGGCTTCCATCTTCAGCCACTGGCGGTAGGCATCCAGGCGCCACTCCAGCATCCACTCCGGTTCGCCTTTCTTGTTAGAGATAAAGGCGATGGTGTTTTCATCCAGGCCAGGTGGCAGGGTGTCGCTCTCAATATCGGTTACAAAGCCATCTTTGTATTCGCGACGAACCAACTGTTCCATTTCTTCGCTTGCCATGGTGATACCCTCCGGGCAGTTGGGTGGCGAGGTCATCGCCTTTAATAATAAATAGGGCCTGCTGTGCTTACGCTGCTGTTATGCAGACGCTGCCGACAGGCTGATCGTTTGAATAGGCAGTTGCACCGGCAGCTTAATCGGCGCTGTATCGGCTAAATGCGCCAGCGTCACACTTTCAAGCAGCGTGCGCATGGCCAGTGAGACCCTTTGCCAGTTGTCGGCCACACCGCAGGTAGCCACAAGCTCACAATCGCCTTCTGCCTGGCTGCACTCGGTCATGGCGACGGGGCCTTCAATCGCCGCAATAATATCGGCGGCGGTGATCTGCGATGCGGGCCGGGCAAGGCGGTAACCCCCTTGGGCACCGCGCTGGGAAACCAGCAGCCCTGCCCGCACCAGCATTTTGAGCGTTTTACTCACCGTCGGATGGGGCAACTGCACGGCCTCAGCTAACTCTGTCGCTGCATGCGACGCTTCGGGGTGGCGGGCAATTTGCGCCATGACCACCGCGGCATAGTCTGTCAGCCGAGAAAGCTTAAGCATGTCGACTCCCTTAATGTCATCAGTACGCAGCAAACCAAATGATTGCCACGTCAATTGAGTACCATTTTAGTCCTGTATAAATTTGATGTGAAGCCCTTGAGCAAAATGGATAGCAATTTACGCAAAATAACAGCACGTTCGCCGCTGATCACATCAAAAACAGCAATCATTATCATTTAAAAAAGCTATTACTGTGGGTATCGCCTGCTTTGCATTGACGAGCCGTCTCTGCTAGCGTCAAAGAGTATTAGGTGCCTCTACTGTGTAAGGCATCACGCTATTTGCAGGAGGAAGACTATGGATGCAGCAGTCAACAATATGGTAAACGCAACGCTGGATATGAGACATGCACAAACCGTCCAAGAGGCTCAGTTCAGCGTTTTTAAAGAAGCGTTAGATGGACAAGCAGCACAGATAACGGCACTAATGGACGGCGCTGCAAAGGCTCAGTTGGCCACCAGCGGTAGCGTAGGCACGCAGATTAATACCACTGCGTAACTAATATCTGGCGGTAGATAAGCAAATAGCCCCCTGGCTAAAGCCAGGGGGCTATTTTTTTGACTATCTGCACTGGCTTTAAGCTTTCTTAACAAACTCCGATTTGAGCTTCATGGGGCCGATACCGTCAATTTTGCAGTCGATATCGTGATCGCCGTCCACTAAGCGGATGCTTTTTACTTTGGTACCCACTTTAACTACCAGGGAACTGCCCTTAACCTTCAAATCTTTTATCACCGTGACACTATCGCCGTCGACCAACATATTGCCATTGGCATCACGTACGCCCGAAGCATCATCAGCGCCCTGCTCTTCTGCTACCTTTGACCACTCATGGCCGCATTCTGGGCAGACATACTGCAGTCCATCATCGTAGCTAAACTCAGAGGCACAGGCAGGACAGTTAGGCAGATCACTCATCAGAAGGCTCCATCACTTGGCTAATATATAAGGCTTTAAAAAAGGGGTAATACAAGCGCTTAGAAAGCGATGGAGCCTACACGGGTTAAGCAAAATGTCCAGCCAGATGCCAGCTCAATCGCGCTGGTAAGTGCCGACCAGGCGGTTCATGCCCAGTAGGTGCGGTTCTACCTCTTTGAGCAATTCAGCCAGCGTGAGCCCTTCCGGCAATGAGGTTTGATGATCCAGCGCCAGCACCCAGAAATAGTAAAGGTGCTTGCCGTGACCCTCTGGCGGCATCGGGCCACAATACCCTGTATCGCCTTTATCGTTAGCGCCGGCAGTACCCACAGCGCTCTTTTCGGTTAATTCTTGAACATCACCAGGCAGGTTATAAAGCACCCAGTGTACAAAGCCGTAGCTGCCTTCCTTGACCAGCGGAGCGTCAGGGTCGTGGCAGATCACCGCAAACCCTTTGGTTCCTTCGGGCGCGCCCTGCCAAGCAAGCGCTGGCGAAACATCTTCGCCCTCTCCTGTATGTTTAGAAGGGATCGCTTGATGATCAGCAAACGCTGGGCTGGTAACCTTCATTGATGAAAGTGCAAATGCCATGCTTCTCTCCTTGGTTTATCTAATGAGTGTTTCGCACACAGTCTAGACTTTGAGACCTTTGCAAGAATACTAAGTGGGCCACCTGCCCTGTTTCTGCAGGCGGCGCTTTACCCAAACATCATATAGCTTTCGCAATCCTGGTTTAATTACCGGTAGACCAATGACCCAGGCGACCGGCACCAGCAAGGGGATACGCGCCATTAGCAGGCGGTAAGCATCGATACCCTCTATCAGTTGGCCCTGCGCGGTTTCAATATGCAGAGAACGCAGCGCTGTGTCAGGGGCAACGCCCTTTTCCCGCAGCGCCTGATGATGTTCGCTCACATCAAGCCAGCCAATATCATCAGCATGACGTCCCGACCAGCGTTCATAGCGGTGACGCTCTTGGCGGCACAGCGGGCACTGGGCATCGTAAAAGACATTGATCGATGGCTTGCTGGGCATATAGCCTCACTGGTTAACGTCACTGAATCAGTGTGGCATTTTCAACGTTGGGTGCAACCTTCGGATATTGACTGCTCATTTAGGCCACTGCCATGACATCTGAGTTCAAAAAACAGCTATTAATTGTCGCTCACGCCCCTTCAGCAAATACGCTCTCCCTACGCGAGGCTGCGTACCGAGGCGCTAGCCACCCTGATCTTGAGCAGGTGCACTGCGTGGTCAAAGCCCCCCTGGAAGCGGGCCCTGACGATGTGCTGGCCTGCGATGCGGTTCTGCTCGGCACCACGGAAAACCTGGGGTATATGAGCGGCGCGCTGAAGGATTTTTTTGATCGCAGCTACTATCCTGTACTTGAAGAAAAGCAGGGGTTGCCCTGCGCACTTTATATTCGCGCAGGGCATGACGGCACGGGCACCCAGCGCGCAGTGGAGAGCATTATTACTGGCCTTCGCTGGCGATGGGTACAGCCACCGCTCATTTTGCGCGGCGAGTGGCAGCCCTCGTTTGCAGAACAGGTAGAAGAACTCAGCATGACGCTAGCGTTTAGTGTTGAGAGTGGCATTGTATAACCACGACTAGCCTGCCTTACTGTAGCTAAGCATGTCGTGCTCACTGTGCGATTGAAAGATTACAGTGCCTTGCTGGCATTACTGCGGTTACTCAACGCACATACACTAGGTAGCTATTATGCATAATGTCATTGCCTTCTATGATGATCGCGTTCTCGCTCACGAACCCAACATCGATGCCGACTTTTTACCTCAACGGATCGATAAGCGCATTCGACACCTGCTAGCAGGACTCCCGGTGCCGTGGAAATACCCTGAACACCCAGGCAGATTAAGAGCTATTCAACAGCTGCTGGCGCGAGCACCCATCGCGGGTCTGCAAACTGAAGGGGGTAAAGCGGCCACCCATGAACAACTCGCTCGAGTGCATACCACTTCTTATCTAAGCGATATTTTCAGTTTGCGCGGCAAAAATGCCTGGTTGGATGTCGACACTACGGCGGTCTCACCGGGAAGCGTAGATGCCGCCGAAGTCGCCGCCGGAACGGCCATTGCCGCAGTAGAGGCGGTGATGGAGAAACGCGCTAAAAGCGCCTTTGCCCTGGTACGCCCACCGGGGCACCACGCCGAACCCGTTCGTGCCAGAGGCTTCTGCTTATTCAATAACGTCGCGGTGGCAGCGGCCCATGCTCGCAGCGCGCTGGGCTGCGAACGGGTGCTGATCGTCGATTGGGACGCCCATCACGGCAACGGCACCCAGGATATCTTTTGGGCAGAGCCCGACGTGATGTTTTTCGATATCCACCGCGCCGCCCCCTTCTACCCTGGCTCTGGCCACCTGGAAGAAGTGGGCGCTGGTTTAGCTGAAGGCACCACCATCAACGTACCGCTTCCCGCCGGGGCTGGCGATGAGGCTTTTCTAAAGGCATTTCACGACATTCTCGCCCCGGCTGCGGCTTGGTTTAAGCCCGATATTATTTTGGTTTCTGCCGGCTTTGACCCCCACTGGCACGATTTAGCGCTGAATGTCTCCTATCAAGGGTTTGGCGCTTTAACCGGTTTTTTACAACAGCTAGCCGAACAGCATTGCGATGGTCGTTTGGTGTTTGTCTTAGAGGGCGGCTACAACCTGGAGTCCTTGGCCAACGGCACCAGAGCCGTACTTTCGGTGCTAGCAGGCAACACTGTGCCGGTACCTGATACCTGTGGCATTGCCGAAGTCCAAGCCGCGGCAGATTTCCACCGCTCGGCGTTTCAATCTGAATAGCGGCTTTTCACTTGTTTTCTGCTTAACAGCTAAAAACGGCACCCCTAGGGATGCCGTTTTCTGGTACTGAGTGGAACTGGGAAAAACGAGGTGATTATTTCAAGCGTTCAAACACCGTCGCAACGCCCTGCCCCATACCAATACACATGGTCGCCAAGCCCAGGGTGGTATCGCGCTGCTGCATAACGTTAAGCAGCGTGGTACAGATACGCGACCCCGAACAGCCCAGCGGGTGGCCAAGGGCAATGGCACCACCGTTGAGGTTCACTTTGTCATCCATTGCATCCAGGAAGCCGAGATCTTTCAGCACCGGGATACCCTGTGCGGCAAAGGCTTCATTGAGTTCAACGGTTTGGATATCCGCCGCGGAGAGACCGGCGATCTTCAGCGCTTTCTTAGACGCGGGCACCGGGCCATAGCCCATAATGGACGCATCGCAGCCTGCCACGCCGGTCGAAAGCACTCGTGCAATAGGTTCTAAGCCCAACGCTTGAGCGCGCTCGTAGCTCATCACCGCCATCGCCGAAGCTCCCACGGAAAGTGCCGAGGACGTACCCGCGGTCACAGTACCGTTACGCGGGTCAAATACCGGCTTGAGGCTCGCCATAGACTCCAGGGTTGAATCAGGGCGGATAACCTCATCACGCTGAACCATCACCCTGAAGCCGCGCTGATCGTGGCCTTCAACACCGATAATTTCGTTGTCAAAGTAACCCTTCTCCATCGCCGCCTGGGCACGCTGGTGAGAACGAACACCGAATTTGTCCTGCTCTTCACGGGAAACGCCGTGCATCTTACCCAGCAGTTCGGCGGTCAGGCCCATCATCATTGCCGCTTTGGCGGCATATTTGCTGGCGGCCGGGTTTACGTCAACGCCGTGGGCCATGGGGACGTGCTCCATGTGCTCAACGCCGCCGATGATAAAGAAATCGCCCATACCCGCTTTGATATTGGCGGCGGCGATATGCAGCGCCGTCATCGAAGAACCGCACAAACGGTTAACGGTTTGCGCAGGCACCGAACGTGGAATGCCGGTCATAATCGCCGCATTGCGAGCGATGTTCATCGACTGCTCAAGCGTCTGGTTCACACAGCCCCAGATCACGTCATCCACTTCAGAAGGATCTAGATTAGGATTACGGGTAAATAGCGCCTGCATTGCCGCTGCAGAAAGATTTTCAGCGCGGACGTTGCGAAAAGCACCATTTTTGGCCTTCGCCATGGCGGTACGGACACCGTCAACCACCACAATATCTCTCGGATTCAAACTCATCTTATTTCTCCTGTGCGTGGTGGTTAGGCCTGGGTAGCAGAATTGTTGCTGGAATAGAATTGCTCGTTGTTTTGAGCCATCTGACGCAGCTTATCGGTAGGCGCGTAAAGCGGCCCCAGCTCGTCGGCCAAGCCTTCTGCTAGCTTAACGAACTCCGCCACGCCCATGGCGTCGATGTAACGCAGCGCACCACCGCGGAACGGCGGGAAGCCAATGCCATAAATCAGCGCCATATCGGCTTCAGCGGGGGTGGCTACGATGCCATCTTCCAGGCAACGCACCGTTTCCAGGCACAGCGGCACCATCATGCGCGCGATGATGTCCTCGTCGGAAAACTCTTTTTGCTCCTTCACCACTTCTTTGACCAGCGAGTATGCGACCTCATCGGTCACTTTCTTAGGCTTACCCTTCTTGTCCTCTTCGTAGGCGTAAAAGCCCTTATCGTTCTTCTGACCTAAACGCTCATTGTCGTACATGACCTGAATGGCGGTTTTACCCTCGCGGGCCATACGATCCGGGAAGCCTTCCGCCATCACTTCATTGGCATGCACTGCGGTATCCAGGCCGACCACATCCAGCAGGTAAGCCGGGCCCATGGGCCAACCGAACTTCTCCATCACTTTATCAACGCGCTGGAAGTCAGCGCCCTGCTCAACGAGGAAGCTGAAGCCGCCAAAGTAAGGGAACAGCACCCGGTTGACCAAGAAGCCTGGACAGTCGTTAACCACAATCGGCGTTTTGCCCATTGCCCGGGCGTAGGCCACGGTGGCGGCCACGGCGGCATCGGAGGTCTTCTCGCCACGAATGACTTCTACCAGCGGCATGCGGTGCACGGGGTTGAAGAAGTGCATACCGCAGAAGTTTTCAGGCCGCTTTAGGTTTTGCGCCAAGCGGTTGATGGAAATCGTTGAAGTGTTAGAGGTGAGGATGGTGTTTTCGCCCACCATGCCTTCCACTTCGGTCAGTACGGCGTCTTTGACTTTGGGGTTTTCAACCACCGCTTCGACAACGAGATCGACGTTGCCAAAATCACCGTAGGAGAGCGTGGGACGAATATTGGTCAGCTTTTCCGCCATCTGTTCGGTGGTCAGCTTGTTGCGCTCTACCTGCTTGGCAAAAAGCTTACGGGCTTCTTTCAGACCCAGCTCGATAGCGTCGTCCTTGATATCTTTCATCAGGATCGGGGTGCCTTTCGACGCGCTCTGGTAAGCAATACCGCCGCCCATAATGCCCGCACCCAGCACCGCGGTTTGTTTCACCGGCTGGGCCTGCTTCTCATATTTACCGGCTTTTTTCTTGACCACTTGGTCGTTTAGGAACAGGCCCACCAAGTTAAACGCTACGCTGCTCAGCGCCAGCTTGGCGAAAGCTTTGGCTTCAATTGCCTGGGCGCGGCCACGCTCTTCACCCGCGCCTTTTTGGATCACTTTGATCGCTTCAACCGGCGCAGGGTAATGGGGGCCTGCTTTACCAGCGACATAGCCCTTAGCGGTTTCAAAGGCCATCATCTGCTCAATAGGGTTGAGCTTCAGTGGGCTGGTCTTTTCAGCACGACGGGCTTGATAATCCAGTTCACCGGCGTTGGCACGGTCGAGAATATCCAGCGCAGCCTCTTCCAACTGCTCGGCTGCTACTACTGCATCAACAGCGCCCACTTTTAGCGCGGCATCGGCACGGTTCTCGGTGCCACCGGCAATCCACTCGATGGCGTTATCGGCGCCGATAATGCGCGGCAGGCGAACACAGCCGCCCCAGCCGGGCAGAATGCCAAGTTTGGTTTCTGGCAGTCCAATCTTGGCTTTCTCGCCCATTACGCGAAAATCGGTGGTCAGCAACACTTCGCAGCCGCCTCCCAGCGCCAAGCCGTTGATAGCAGTAACGGTGGGGAACGGTAGATCCTCAATGGCATTGAAGATACCGTGCACCTGCTCAAGCATCTCGGCAATCTGCCCCTCACCCTTGGAGAACATGCCGTGAAACTCGGTGATATCGGCGCCCACGATAAACACATCTTTACCGCTCGCAATCAATAAGCCCTTTAAGCCGTTTTCGGCTTGAATGGCCTTCACTGCCTCGCCGAGCTCTGCTACCACAGCGCTGGAGAGCTTGTTAACCGACTCATCTTTCAGGTCGAAAGTGAGCAGTGCAATATCATTGCCACTCGGGGTGTCACGATGTGTCACCGTGATGGCGTTGCCTTGATAAATCATCCGCGTTCTCTCCACATTTTCGGGCTGGCTCTGAAAAGAGAACCCGCCACGTTTCTCATACGGCTTTTACACGACTTTCATACGGTCGTTTGATTACCTTAGCTTGGTTGAGTTGCCTTGCAACGTCAAGCCCAGACTTTTGGCTAATTCACCCATCTAGTGAGACCAGCACTCCCCTGTGTGCGTTCATACTGCTAGGATCACGCTTCTTTTAATTTTGTAGGTTACCTTGTTATGGGCGCACTGCTCACGCCATCGCGCATTGAGGCCGTTCAGCGGCGTATTGAAAGCATTGTCGAACGGCTAAAGCCGTGGAGCTGGCTGTGGCCCCCCATGGCGTTCGCTGCCGGTTTAGGCAGCTTCTTTCTGGTCGATCGCCAACAGTGGTTAGGCGCTGCATTAGCATTGGGACTGCTGTTCGCCTGGGCACTATTACTTTCCGAAGGTTTGATCAGCCGCTGGTTGTCACGACGTGGGCACCCCACCCCCCCACGAGGCGTGACCAACTTTATTGCCCAGATGATTCACCAGGAAACACTTTTCTTCACCCTGCCGTTTATTTTAGTCACCACCGTTTGGAATAGCGGACAAACGCTGTTTGCGCTGCTGGTGGGCGGCATGGCGCTGCTATCTATAATCGATCCGCTCTACTTCAAAGTTGCAGAGCGCTGGCGCAGTCTCTATTTTGTTTTTCATGCCCAGTGCGTTTTCCTGGTACTCCTGGTCACGCTACCCATCATGGTGCATCTCACCACCGGCCAAAGTCTGCTACTGGCCCTGGGAATCACCATTTTGCTAGCCCTGCCAAGTTTTTGGCACTTGCTTAAGCAGCGCTCGCTCAAACGCTGGTGCGCTTTTTTTGTCTTGACGCTGCTACTTGCCTATGGGGCTTGGCTTGGACGCATTTGGGTTCCTCCCGCCAGCTTATGGATGACAAGTAGCGCTCTCTCGCCTGCGTTTGATGTTGATCAACGCCTCCCTCAGGGCTCAATGACGCTAACGCCTCAAGCCATTAGCGAGAATGGCCTTTATGTGTATACCGCTATTCGGGCACCGCGGGGGTTAAGTGAAACTATTACCCATGCTTGGCATCATAATGGTGAGCCAATGGACGTTGTGGAACTCAATATCAACGGCGGACGCGAGGAGGGATACCGCGCATGGAGTCACAAACAAAACTTCCCTGAAAATCCGGCTGGGGATTGGCGCATCGATATCATGACGGGCAGTGGACAAAGGCTAGGACTGATACGTTTTGAAGTATCAGACGACAGCCAGCAAGCTTCCGTAGCGGATGGAGAGATACGCGCCAGCGGACTAAGTGGATTAAACTTACGGCGATTTGTGCCTGGTCGACCTAATAATGAAGAAGCGCGGCCGGAAGATTGAATTGTTATGCGCCTTGCATTCAGCGGCGCAGCTTATGACAATTCGCCTACTCACATTTATTGGCAGCTAGTTACCTATGGCTTCAACGATTGGATTTCGCATCGCACGCTTGCCCCATTTATGGCGCTCCATCTTGGATCGGCGTTTGGCGCCGTTGGGTTTAACCCAAACACGCTGGGTGACGCTGTATCACCTGTGGCGTCTGGGCGAAGGTCACCCGCAGTGCGACCTCGCCCGCGTTATTGGTGTTGAGGCGCCCTCGCTGGTGCGCACCCTTGGCCAGCTTGAGGAACAAGGCCTGGTTGAGCGCCGAGCCTGCGACAATGACCGCCGCAGCAAGCGTATTTATCTTACCCCAGCCGCGATGCCGCTGTTGGAACAGATTGATAACGTTGCCCAACAGGCGCGCAAGGAGATGTTCGCTGGCTTAAGCGAGGAGAACCTTGTGCAACTCAACGACTGGTTAGCGGTGATCGAAGCAAATGGATTGGCCATACAAGCACGCGATCAAGACAGCCCGGCTTCATGATCACTGGCTTTGGGCAACACCTGCTCAGTGCCCTTTAACGGCTGGCTGAAAGGCTGGTCGGCGTGGCCACGCAGGGCATCGCGCAGTTGATGAAATTCGGGTAGATAGGTCGCGAATCGCTCCGCGGTTTGCGACTCCCACCACCAAAGCGTCAGCGCATAAGGCGTTGATTGTACTACCAGCGCGTCCTGGGGTAAGCGCTCAAGCAGTGCTTTTAAGGGTATCGCGGCATCCTTGGGCAGCGTGCGCAAAGGAGCTATTCGCCAGCGCCAACCTGCGTAATAGGGTTCTAAAGCCTCGCTGGCATTGCTGTCTCTTACCAGCAGAAAATCCGGGCCTGGCCCTTCCTGGGGAAAGTGCCAACGGTAGGCGGGCATAGTGCCTCTAAAATGGTGCAGCGGCGGCTTTTCCAGTTTGATGCTGACGCCTTGATTTGAGATTTGTGAACGTAGCGCCTGTTGGCGCTTTTGGCGCGGGCTGGGCTTTAGCCACATCACGGGCGCAATCACTAACATCAGAATAAAGACTATAATAAACCAATCCATCTCTACATTTACCTCCACATGAGCCACACTGTATGCACTATTCTAAAGGACATGACTCAGATCGGTGTTTTGACCCAAGTCATTGTTAAAACTCTGGCTATTGTTAAAAAAGGACACGCCATCTAAAGTAAAGGTCATTGAACAAAGCGCTTTTTTCTTTGTTAACCAGTGCTATCCATGCCAAGGAGATACGCCATGAGCTATCACCATATTTTAGTTGCCGTTGACCTAACCAAAGACTCCCACAAAATTCTGGAACGTGCCGTTGCGATCTCTGAACGTAACGAACAAGCCAAAATCTCCATTATGCATACCCTGGAACCGCTTGGGTTTGCTTACGGTGGCGATATCCCCATGGACTTGACCAGCATCCAAGACCAGCTGGATGAGCACGCTAAAAAACGCTTGGCCGAAATTGCCGCCCCACATATTGCCGAAGCCGATCAGCACGTTGTCGTTGGTATGCCCGATACCGAAATCCACCGTTTTGCCGAAGACCACGATGTGGACTTGATCGTAGTGGGCTCCCATGGCCGCCATGGCTTTGCCCTGCTGTTGGGCTCAACCTCTACCGGTGTGCTGCACGGCGCCCAATGCGACGTACTCGCAGTACGCGTGGGCAAGAAAGGCGAAAAGAGCGACGAATAAACTACTGCGTTATATCGCTTACAAAAAAGGCGCCCATACGGCGCCTTTTAACGTTTTCAAGCTTACTCACCTGCAGCCATCGCTTCCAGCTCCATCCAGCGCTCCATGGCGACTTCTAACGCCTTTTGCACTTTTTCAAGCGTTTGTAGCTTAGCCGTCACGGCGTCAGCATCCTGCTGATAAAACGTTGGGTCACCGATTTCACTTTCTAACGCCTCGACTTCCCCCTCAAGACGCTCGATTTCGGCGGGCAGTGCATCTAACTCACGCTGCACATTGTAAGAGAGTTTGACGCTCTTTTTCGCTGGCGTAGCCGGTGCTTCAGCGACCTTTTTGGGCACTTCAGAAGTAGGCTCGGTACGCTGACGCGCCGCGCCTTCCCAAGGTGCCGGTGGCAGCTTGCCACCCTGGCGAATCCAGTCGGTGTAGCCACCCACGTACTCACGCACCACGCCCTCGCCTTCAAAGGCGAGCATGCTCGTGACCACGTTGTCCATAAAGGTTCGGTCGTGGGAGACCAACAGCAGCGTGCCATCGAAATCAAGCAGCAGCTCTTCAAGCAGCTCCAGGGTTTCCATATCAAGGTCGTTGGTCGGCTCATCGAGCACCAGCACGTTAGCTGGCTGGGTAAACAGCTTGGCTAGCAGCAAACGGTTGGACTCGCCGCCGGAAAGCGCTTTTACCGGCTGGCGTACCCGCTCGGGCGTGAACAGAAAATCCTGCAGGTAGCTCATTACATGGCGGTCTTTTCCGCCCACGCTGACGCGGTCGCTACCTTGCGCAACGTTGTCATAAACCGTTTTTTCCAGTTCGAGCCCTGCGCGCAACTGGTCAAAATAGGCCACTTTTAGATTGGTACCCATCTGCACCTTGCCTTCACTGGGTTCCAACTCGCCCAGCAGGATTTTCAGCAGGGTTGTCTTGCCCGCGCCATTGCGGCCTAGAAAGCCAATACGGTCGCCGCGCAGCACTTCAAGGTTAATATCGCGCAGGATCACGTCATCGCCAAACCGCTGGGTGACGCCTTGCAGCTCTACCACACGTTTGCCAGTGCGCTCGCCGCGATCAACCGTCAAGTTGGCATTACCCTGGCGATCACGACGCTGGCTGCGTTCGTTACGCATTGCTTCGAGCGCCCTTACACGCCCTTCGTTGCGAGTACGTCGAGCTTTAACACCCTGACGAATCCAAGCCTCTTCCTGGGCGAGTTTTTTATCGAATTCGGCGTTCTCCCGCGCCTCTACTTCCAGCTCGTGCTGCTTGCGGGCCTGATACTCAACGTACTTGCCGGGGTATCGCCCTAGCTGGCCTCGATCCAACTCCAGAATATTGGTCGCTAGCTTGGAGAGAAAAGCCCTATCGTGGGTAATCAGCAGTACCGCACCGTTAAAGGCCAGTAGCTGCTCTTCCAACCAGGCGATAGTGTCTAAATCCAAATGGTTGGTGGGCTCATCAAGCAGTAAAAGATCAGGTTCAGCGACCAAAGCGCGAGCCAGCGCCACACGGCGGCGCCAACCGCCGGAGAGCGAGTTCATTTCTGCTGCGGGGGGCAATCCTAGGCGTGTAAGCACGGTATCAATGCGTTGGTGATACGACCAACCATCGATAGCTTCCAAGCGGGTTTGCAGGGTCGCCATGCGATCCATATTGGGGTCGGGATCATTGATAAGGTGGTCGTACTCGGAGAGCAGCTCTCCGGCTTCCGGCAGGCCTTGAGCCACCATATCGAAAATCGTCAGGCCAGATGACTCAGGTAACTCTTGAGACAAAACGCCTATTTTAAGGCCTGGTGCGCGCCAGATTGAGCCATCGTCGGGCAGGATATCCCCTGCCACCAATTTTAACAGCGTGGACTTACCGGTGCCGTTGCGCCCGATCAGCGCTAGCCGCTCGCCTTTTTCAACCGTTAGGTCGGCGCGATTGAGTAATACATGGGTGCCGTAGGCGAGTTGCAGCTGTTCGAGTCGTAACAGGGTCACGCGGTGTCCTCCTTAATCGTGAGGCGCACAGTGTAACGCATGAGCGCGCCGGGAGGGGGAACGTTGTAGCACTGAACCGTATGGAGCAGAGACCAGCAGCGTGGTAACGTTTTCCCAGCACGTAAAATAACCCGATTAAAAGACACTTTTTCAAAGGCGGGCTGACAGTGACGGTGACCGTCTCGATGTATTTTGTAAACGAGCTGTTTAAAGGGTTACCGGACAGCGATACGTCGCCTACCCGTTACCTGGAACGGGCGGGAATCTCGCCCTTTTTACTTTCAGCGCCTAATGGTCGTGTCACTGTTGAGCAGTTTGCCGAGCTCTATCGCGGTTTAGTTAACGAACTGGATGACGAAACACCCGGTTTTTTCTCCCGCCCGCTGCGTGGTGGTACCCTAAAACTGCTGTGTTTAAGCATGCTGGATGCACCCAACCTGCAGGTGGCACTGCATCGCTATACGCAGTTTTTTCGTATTCTGCTCGATGATTTTGGCTATGCGTTTACCCTTGAAGGTGACTTGGCCCGCATGGCACTGGTGGAGAATGCACCGTTGGCGGGCAGCCGCATTTTAATCCATGAGCTAATGCTCAAGCTGTTTCATGGCATCGCGTCGTGGATGATTGCGCGTAAGATACCGCCCATTTTGATGGAGTGCGCTTACGCCCAGCCGCCTCACAGCGCTGACTATCTCTACTTTTACCCCGGCACGGTTCGCTTTGATCAACCACAAACCGCCATCTATATTGATCGCGGATTGCTTGATCACCCTATCCGACAAACCAAGAAGCACCTGGGCGCTTTTCTCAAACGTGCCCCGGCGGACTGGTTCTATGTGTCGTTTGCCGATCGCCTGCTCACTCACCGGGTGCGGGAACACCTTTCACGCCATTTATTGACGGCAGGTACGGTGCATAGCGCTGCTGACGCGCTACATATGTCTGCACGCACGCTGGCACGGCATTTAAAAAGGGAGGGCACCCACTTTCAAGCGGTCAAGGATGAGTACCGCCGCGATGTCGCTATTCAGGCACTCACCTGTAGTGAGAAGCCCCTTGTCAATATTGCAGAAGCATTGAGCTTTGAGGATCTCGCCTGCTTTAGCCGAGCTTTCAAAACCTGGACGGGCAACTCGCCCGCCGCGTATCGAAAAGCGCGTACGGCGGGCAGAGTTAATTAATGCTGCTAGATTTCGGTGCGAATACGTTTTTTATCCAGCTTGCCCACGCTAGTTTTGGGTATCTCATCGACGAAACGAATCATGCTGGGAATCGCCCAGCGGTTGAGTTTGCCCTGGGTGACAAACTGCTCTAGAAACGCCTGCACGGTTTCCGTCGTCGGTGGGTTGTTTAGATCAACAAGAACGGCTAGCGCGGCCGGTCGCTCCCCCCACTTATCGTCCGCCACCCCAATCACCGCCACTTCGGCAATGCCTGGGCACTGACTTATATAACTCTCTAGCTCTAACGACGAAAGCCACTCGCCACCGGTTTTAATCACGTCTTTAATGCGGTCGCTAATGGTCAAAAAACCTCGCTCATCGAGTGAGCCCACATCTCCGGTATGCAGCCAGCCGTTACGCCACAGCTCCGCACTGCGCTTCTCCTCTTTGTAGTAAGCCTGGGTCAGCCAGGGCGCTTGAACACGCACTTCACCAACGCTTTTACCATCGTTGGGGAGCGGCTCGCCGTCCGCGTCAACCACCTGCAACTTGACCAACGGAATTGGCAGACCCGCTTTACAGCGCCAGGGTAGCTGGGTCTCAAAATCAGCGTCACCAATATCCCGCGGTAGAATATCGGCGGTGAGCAGCGGGCAGGTTTCCGACATACCGTAAGCACTGCGGGTGTCGATCCCCAGTGTCCATGCTTTGCTTGCCAGCGCTTGGGTTAACGCACTACCGCCCACCAATACTTTCCAGCCGGAGAGGTCGACCTGTTTTGAGGCAATCGCCTCGGCACTCACCACCATGTTGAGCAACGTTGGCACGCAGTGGGAGAAGTCAACTTTCTCGCTAACCAATAGCTTGACCAGCATTTCTGGCTCGTAGCGTCCCGGATAGACCTGGGTAGCCCCCATCAGCGTGGCGGTATAGGGCACACCCCAGGCATGAACGTGAAACATGGGGGTAATCGGCATATAGACCTTGTCGCGGTTGAGCAGCTCAAAGCCGGGGGCTTGGAAAGCGCTCGCCTCGCCCAAGGTATGCAGCACCAACTGGCGATGGGTGAAGAAAACCCCTTTGGGGTTACCCGTCGTGCCGGTGGTGTAGAACAGCGTGGCAACGGCGTTTTCATCAAAAGTAGGGAAATCGTAGTGAGTAGGCTGCTGGCTTAATAGCTCTTCAAATTCGCCCACCAGTGACAGCGAGGTATCGATTGTTTGCGAGGCCTCCTGACACAGCAGGTAGCCCCGCACTCGAGGTAGCTTATCGGCCAGCGGCTCAAGCAGCGGCACAAACTCTTCGTGCACGATCACAAAAGCGTCTTCTGCGTGCTCCATCGTATAAAGAATTTGTTCCGGGGCTAGGCGAATGTTCACCGTGTGCATTACCGCACCAATCATCGGAATGGCAAAGAAGCACTCCAGGTAGCGGTGGCTATCCCAATCTAGCACTGCCACCACATCACCAGCTTGAACGCCCTGCGACGTCAACGTATGGGCCAGTTGATGCACCCGCTCACGAAAACGCTCGTAGCTGTGGCGGCTCTGATCCCGGTAGACAATTTGGTTGTCCCCCGCCATACGCACGCCCGCCTCCAGCAGGTCGCCAATCATTAGTGCAGGGTTAGTCGCAGAGGCCGCGGCAGGTAAAATTTTCGGGGTAACTGAAGGCATAATAGCTCCTTTAAATTTATTCTTGTGCAATCAATTCGGTTTAGGCGCGCTCAATAAGTAGGGCAATACCCTGCCCGCCACCGATACACAGCGTAATTAACCCGTAGCGGCCGTTAATACGCTCTAACTCGTGAAGGGCTTTAAGTATCAAAATAGCCCCTGTGGCCCCTACTGGATGTCCCAAGGCAACCGCGCCACCGTTGGGATTTAACCTCTCTAGCGGGAAACCGAGCGTTTCGGCCACCGCCATGGCTTGGGCAGCAAAGGCTTCGTTTGATTCAATCACATCAATATCGTTGATACTAAGCCCCGCCTGCTGCAGGCAACGCTTTACCGCTGGAATCGGCCCCAGGCCCATTAGCGTTGGATCGACGCCTGCAGTCGTGGCAACGCGTAGATGCGCCCTGGGCGCTAAACCGCGCTTTGCGGCTTCATCGCTATGGGCCAGCACCAAGGTGGCCGCGCCGTCGTTGATGCCTGAGGCATTGCCTGCGGTCACCACGCCGTCTTTCTGAAAGGCAGGCTTAAGCCGCGCTAAATCGCTAAGCTCAACGCCTTCGCGCACGTGTTCGTCGCGAGAGAAAAGCACTGTTTGCTTACCTCTGATGACCTCTACCGCGACGATTTGATCGTCAAAGCGACCTTCCTTGATGGCACGCGCCGCCTTTTGATGGCTCTCAAGGGCAAACTGATCTAACTGCTCTCGGCTTAAGCCATACTGCTTAGCGATATTCTCGGCGGTGCAGCCCATATGGCCGCTACCAAAAGGGTCGCTGAGCACTCCTAGTGTTAGATCCTGGATGTTCACATCGCCCATGCGCACGCCGTTGCGCGCTTGGGGCGGCAGCAGATATGCACCCCGCGACATCGACTCCGCGCCCCCTGCCAGCGCTAAGCGGCTATCGCCCATTGCGATCTGCTGGGCGGCAGACACAACCGCCTGTACACCTGAACCACACAGCCGATTGACGTTGAATGCCCCCGCCTCTTTCGGTACACCAGCCTCCAGCGCGATATGCCGCGCCAAATAGGCATCCTGGGGGCCGGTGGTAATAATGTGACCGTATACCGAGTGATCGATATCTCCACCCTCAACACCTGCTCGCCTTAGCGCTTCTTTAGCGGTGATCGTGCCCAGCTCAAACGGCGCCATTGTTGAAAGCGAACCACCAAAACCACCAATCGCGGTACGTGCACCGCCTAAAATTACGACATCATCTAATCGCATATTTATCTCCTGTACTTGCCGCCTAGCTAAGCCACTTTGCCCAACAATGAACGCGCAACGACTTCTTTCATGATTTCCGAGCTACCGGCGTAAATGGTTTGCACCCGGGCGTCGAGATAAAAGCGTGAAATGGGGTATTCGTGGGTGTAGCCATAACCGCCAAACAACTGCAGGCAGCGATCTACCGCTTGGCACTGCAGCTCGCTTAGCTGCAGTTTTAAAATCGCCGCATCCGTGCTGCTCATAGTGCCCTGTCGATACTTTGCGACGCAGTGCTCAAAGTAGGCCCGAGCGACGTCCAACTGGGCTTTAATTTCTGCCAGGGTAAAGCGGGTATTTTGAAAATCCGCCACCCGCTGACCAAACGCTTGGCGCTGCTGCACGTACGCTAAAGTAAGCGCCAGCGCACCCTCCACAGCTCCCAGGGCTTGTGCTCCTACGCCCAGGCGCTCACGTGGCAGCTCCTGCATCAAGTAACGAAACCCAGCGCCCTCCTCACCCAGCAGCGCATCATGGGGCAGTTGCATCTGATCAAAGGCAAGTTCGGCGGTGTCACTGGCGTGCTGACCGATCTTTTTAATCGGCTTACCCCGCGAGAAGCCAGGTAAGTGGGTATCAACCAAAAACAGCGAGACCCCTTTGGCACCGGCGGCAGGATTCGTTTTGGCACACACAATGACTAAGTCGGCAAACTGGCCATTGGTGATAAAGATTTTGCTGCCACTTAACGCCCAGCCGTCGGCAGTGCGCTTTGCGCGGGTTTTTATTGACGCCAGATCGCTCCCCGCATGGGGTTCAGTCATGGCAATGGCGCCAAGACACTCGCCTCGGGCCATGGCAGGCAGCCACTGCTCCTGCTGAACAGCTGTGCCCAGATTTTGCAGGTAGGGCATCACGATATTGGCATGAATGTTATAGGCACTGGCGAGGCCGCCAAACCCTTGGCGGGAGAGCTCTTCCAACGCCAGCTGGGTGATGGCAATATCAGCGCCCGATCCGCCATGCTGTTCGTCCAGGTCAATACCGAGCAGGCCCGCAGCGCCCAGCGCATGCCACAGTGAGCGCGGCATTTCGCCCGCCGCTTCCCACTCATCGTAAAAAGGGGCGACCTCATGGTTAAGGCAGCGCTTGATCATGGCGTGAAACAGTTCGGTGGTTTGCGCGTCCATGTTCACTCCTTGAGATCTTGACGCAAATGACGCTTGAGGATCTTGCCTGCGGTACTCTTGGGCAGCGCATCGGCAAACAGAATGCGTTTAGGCACTTTATAGGGCGCCATCAGCGTTTTGGCGTGATGGATCAACTCCTCCTCGCTTGCCTCTTGGCCCTCTTTCAATACCACCACTGCCGTAATAGCTTCGATCCACTTCTCGTCGGGCTGACCAATCACCGCCACTTCGGATACCGCCGGGTGCTTAAATAGCCCCTCCTCCACCTCACGGCTAGCGACCAGGATGCCCCCGGTATTGATCACGTCCTTAATACGGTCAACGACATACAAGTAGCCCGCTTCGTCGAAGTAGCCCACGTCCCCTGAGTGAAACCAGTCACCCTGGAAAGCCTCTTCCGTCATCGCCGCTTTATCCCAGTACCCTTTCATGAGCTGCGGTGAGCGGTGGACGATTTCTCCATGCTCTCCTGGAGGTACGTCATTCATCTCAAGGTCGACGATGCGGGTTTCCACCGTCAGGATTGGCCGCCCGGCGGAAGCGGGCCGTTCGGCGTGCTCTTCAGGTCGCAGCACGGTCGCCAAGGGGGCGATTTCGCTCTGCCCGTAGCAGTTATAGAGCCCTACGCCCGGTATCCGCTGCTGCAGCTCTTCCAGTACTGGCACCGGCATAATCGAGGCACCGTAATAGGCTTTGTTGAGGGTGCTTAAGTCAAAGCGCTCAAATTCAGCGTGGCGCAGCAAGCTGATCCAGACCGTGGGTGGGGCAAAAAAGGACACAATCTGGTGCTCGGCTATGGCGCTTAAGCACAGCTCAGGAAGCGGTGCTTCCAGCAAGTAAACAGGGGCACCCAATAACAAGGCAGGCATCAGAAAGACATGCATTTGCGCCGAGTGGTAAAGCGGCAGTGCGGCCAGCATGGCCTCGCTGCCTTTGATATCAAGCTCGACCATACAGGCCATATATTCAGCCATCAGTGCCTGATGGGTCATCATCGCGGCTTTTGGTGCGGCGGTGGTGCCCGAGGTGTAGAGCAACTGAGCAAGGCTGGCACCGTCGACCGTCACACTTGGCTCTTCGCTATTGAGCTCTGAGATAGCATGAACGAGTACATCAAAACTTTCTGCATCCCGCCCTTGATCCGCATGCAGAGTGCCCATCAAGGCGAGATCCAAGCCTTCGGTAGCGGCACTTACTTTATCGGCGAGACTCACATCACTGAGTAAACCCGCGGCCCCCGACTGGTCAAGAATGTAGTGCAGCTCATCACTGCTTAGCGCGAAGTTGATCGGTACATGTACTAACCCCGCTTTCGTAGCTGCCAACCAGGCAATGACGTAGGCATCGGAGTTTTTACCATACACCGCCAGCCGATCACCTGGGGCAAGCCCGGATGCCAACAAGCCATTGGCTACCCGGTTGGCTGCTTGATTGAGCGCTGAGTAGCGCCACTGGCGTTCACCAAACATTAGCGCTAGCTGGTGCGGATATTTTCGAGCACTGCGGCTTAGAGCTGCCCCAATGGTATTTTGCTGAATAACGGACGTTTCAGACATGCCAAATCCTCTGAGTTGTTGTCGTGAATTGGCAGTGACTTAACTGTTAACCAACGGGCAGACACTTTCTGACAGTGGACGGAAGGCCTCTTCTGCAGGAATGGTACGGATGATATGAAAGAGATCATCTTCGTCTTGAGATTCTTCGGGGGTTTTAACTTCCACTAAATACATATCGTGAACCATGCGGCCATCCTCACGAATGTAGCCACCGGTGGCGAAGATATCGTTGATGGGGGTATCGGCCATTTGCTGACGAACCGTCTGGGTATCATCAGTGCCAGTGGCTTTGATCGCTTCCAGGTAGTGGCGCGTACTAGAGTAGAGGCCTGCATGTACCATGGTGGGCATGCTGCCGGTTCGTTCTTTAAAGCGCTCGGCCCATGCGCGGGTTTCATCGTTTAGGTCGTAGTACCACGCTTTGGTAAATTGCAGACCCTGGGCGTTTTCCAGCCCGATGCTGCGCACGTCGGTACTAAACAGCACCATTCCCGCCAGGATCTGTCCCGCCTGGGTAATACCGAACTCGCCGGCTGTTTGCACCGCATTAATGGTATCGCCACCGGCGTTATTTAACGCAATCACATCAGCGCCGGAGGCTTGGGCCTGGAGCATAAACGAGGAGAAATCACTGCTGGGGAAAGGATGGCGGGCGCTGCCCACAATGGTACCACCGTTTTCTGTCACGACGCGGGTGACGTCAGCTTCCAGTGCATGACCAAAAGAGTAGTCGGCGCTTAACAGGTACCAGTTTTTGTGGCCCTCATCGGTAATTGCCTTTGCGGTTCCGTTGGACATTGCCCAGGTATCGTAAACCCAATGGATATGGTTAGGCGAGCAGTGCTCATTAGTAATACCTGACGAGACGGCACCATTCACCAGCCCGAGTTTATCCGCCTCTTCCAACAGGCTCACTGCCGCTAGAGTGACAGAAGATGCCACCAGCCCGGTGACCATATCGACATTACGCTCGTCGATCCATTCACGCACCACGCTTGAGCCCACATCAGGGCTGTTCCGATCATCAGCGCTAAACACCACAATATTGGCGCCGTTGACGCTGCCACCGATATCTTCAATCGCCATGTTGATGGCATCTTCGCCCAATGGGCCAATAGGGTCGCGATAAACGCCAGACATATCGGCTAAATAGCCGATGCGGATTTCATTATCAGAGATACCCTCGGCGGCAACGGTAGTGGGCGCATAGCTGGCCATCAAAATGGCAGCGGCGAGGGTTGAAGTAGCAAAACGGTGGTGAGATGTGCGATTAGATGAAAGATAAGATAGTTGCATTGTTATGTGGCTCTCTTTTGTTGTTATTAAGGGCTGTTATTGAATCGATAGCAGTGAAGTAGCAAGCAATAGCTCAGATTCATCTTAGGCGCTAATAGGCCGTGGCTGTTTACCTATCAAGCCAGATTTTTTGCAATTCGTGCCATATCTACCCCCTTGCCAGTTTAAACACACCATTAGTCGATGCTTGCGCATACCGTTACAATGGTGCCTTTGCATATTGAACGGGAGACACCTTTGGCCACCGCTTATGCCGATGACTTTTTACCCGAAGCACTTCAGTTTCGCTCTGATACACATTTGGTGGATATTGGCGCAAACCTAACCCATGAAAGCTTTGGTCGCGACCTTGAGGCGGTGATCCGGCGTGCCCAGGCGGCACAAGTAACGACCATGATCGTTACCGGCACCGACCTTGCGCATGCCGAACAAGCGGTTGCGCTAGCCAAGCAGTATTCTGGCCTCTATGCCACGGCGGGCGTTCACCCCCATGACGCTAGTCGCTGGGACAAGAGCCTTGAGCGCGCCATGGCGGCCCTGCATGCTATGCCGGAAGTCGTCGCTGTCGGTGAGTGCGGTCTGGATTTTAATCGCAACTTCTCGACGCCCCAGGAGCAGGAGCGGGCCCTTGAAGCACAGCTGGCGCTTGCAGTGGAAAGCGGTTTGCCGCTGTTTTTACACGAGCGGGATGCGGGCAAGCGGATGCGTGAAATACTGCATGCGTGGCGAAACGATATTAGCCACGCGGTCGTGCACTGTTTTACCGCCGACCGCGATACGCTGTTTGGCTATCTCGACCTAGACTTGCATATAGGCCTGACCGGTTGGATTTGCGACGAACGGCGTGGTCACCACTTGCGCCCTCTGGTTAGCGATATACCGCTTGAGCGATTAATGGTAGAAACCGACTGCCCTTATCTATTGCCCCGCAATCTCCCGGCGAAATTAAAGGGCCGCCGACACGAACCGGCATTACTGCCGTGGATTGTTCGCGAAATTGCCCAGTGGCATGGGGTTAGCGAAGCTGAGCTAGGGGCGGCAACCACACAAACCGCCCAGCGTTTTTTCCGTCTTCCCACGGAATCTTAACAGGAGTAATAGCGTGGACGACTATCCAGGGTTTATAGCCATTGAAACCGGCGAAGATGATGGCCTTCCGCTCGCCATCGCTTGGTCGCTACCCGATGGGCGTGTTAAACAAACATTGATTCAGCCGGACGATAGCTGGATCAAAGAAGATACCAATGCCATGGGCTCCTACAGCATGGAAGAGCTGGAGAGCCTAGGGGTTAGTCCGCTAGAGGTAATTCGCGAGCTGGAGAACGATCACTTCTCCGCCACTCTGTATACCAGCGACAATGGTGACGACGAAGCGGCACTCGCGCGGCTGTTTGACACCTATGGGTTAGACCCTTTCGTGGAGTTAGCTCCGGCCTCGGTGCTTTACCCTTCGCTTACCCCTGGCGAATGGCATCGTCAGCGGCGCGAAACATTCAGCGAGCTAGGGTTAGAGCCGATGCGCCCCGAGCATGAGCTGGAGGTGATGCTGTCGATGCATCAGCGCCTTACCGACGATGATCATTAGCCGCTAATAACATGATCGGCTTGATCTAAAATGGCCAAGCCGCCAGCCACCGCTTGGTTAAGGGCCTCTTGGTGGCCGTAGAAGCGCTCCAGCGCCTCTTGAAATGCGCCTGCCCGAGCTGGTAAGCCCTCTGCCAGGTAGCGCTGGGAGCGCGCCTCTACTCGCGCTGCAAAGGTCTCAAAATCTACTGCTACATCGCCACCTAAATTATCCACGCTAACGTGAAACACGCGTCCACAGGCGCGGGTGAAGATAGACTCCAACGCCTGTGGGGCTATCTCAGCCTGCTCGAAGGCCCTCTGCTGTTCGGCATTGCGACCATCGGGGCAGTACCAGTAGCCGTAATCCTCTTGTTGGCGCCGCTTCTCCCCTGCGATACACCAATGGCTGATTTCGTGTAGTGCGCTGGCATAATAACCCCGCGCAAAAATCACCTGATGATACGGCCTCACGCTGTTGGCAGGACGATAGAGTGGTTCATCTCCCCCGCGAATCAATCGAGTTTGATAACGCTCAGCAAAAATTCCATCAAAAAGCGCCATGATGTCTTCGAGCGTCCATCGCTCCTGCGTGTCACTCACATTGGCCTCATTTGTCATCGATTTTGGCGCATTATACCTGCCCTGTTGGTGCAAGCTAACGTCTTGCCACCATAAGCGTGGCGCGCCTGCTAATATAACGACTTTTCGTGAATAACTTTATCCATTAGGAGCCAACAAGTGGGCGGCTTTACTCAACAACTTAAATCGATTTACTGGCCAGAAACCCGAGCCTTAGTCTATTTGGCTCTGCCTATTTGCGGCGCACAGCTGGCTCAAGCGGGGATGAGTGTTGTCGATGTCATGATGACAGGTCGGCATGATGCCACGTCACTCGCAGCCGTATCGGTAGGCTCTAGCCTATGGATGCCGCTGATGCTGTTTATAACCGGCACGCTGATGGGGCTTACACCCATCGTTGCGCATTTACTGGGTGGCCAGCGCCACACGGCTATTCGCCCGGCAGTCCATCAGGCGCTTTGGGTTGCGTTACTGTTGGGCGCCGCCGCAGCAGCACTGCTCTGGTCAGCCGTTATGCCGATATTCAAGGCAATGGACGTGCCTCCAGCGGTCGCGCAACAGTCTGCTGCCTATCTTTCTGCCGTCGCCTTTGGTATGCCAGGGATTGCGCTATTTCAGGCGCTGAGAGCGTTTTCCGACGGCATGAATCATACCCGTCCGGCGCTATGGATAAGCCTGGTCGGCTTAGCGGTTAATATTCCTGCCAACTACCTATTGATCTACGGCGGCGAGGGATTAGTGGATCTCTTTGGCACCTGGATCCCTAGTAGTCTGCAACAATTACCTGCCTTGGGGGCATTTGGCTGTGGTATTGCGACAGCCCTCTCAATGTGGACGATGGCACTTGCGATGGCCTACTACACGCGCCGAGGACGTACTTATAAAAGCGTCGCTATATGGCAGCAGCTAACGCCTCCCCAATGGGTCGGCATTCGCGAACTCATAGTGGTGGGTGTTCCCATTGGCGTAGCTATTTTTGTCGAAGTTACCCTGTTTACCTTTATTGCGCTGTTTATTGCCAGTTTTGGCGAAGTCACCGTGGGTGCTCACCAAATAGCGCTTAGCTTCACCACTATTTTGTTTATGCTGCCTATGTCGTTGAGCATGGCGCTGACCGTCAGGGTGGGCAATACACTTGGGCAGCAGCGCCTGACACTCGCCCGCCAAGTTGCCTGGAACGGTATTGTGGTCAGTGTTTGTGTCGCCGCGTTTAACAGCATCCTGCTATGGGTAACCGCTGTGCCCGTCATTTCGCTTTACACTTCGAATGCCGAGATTCAAGCGCTAGCGCTGTCGATCATTGCTCTAGCGGTTATTTTTCAACTCTCTGACTCGCTGCAGGTCAATTTAGCTGGTGCTTTGCGCGGCTATAAGGATACCCGCATTGTCATGGTGATTACGGTGCTCTCTTACTGGATTGTAGGTTTGGGGGGCGGACACTGGCTGGGCTCACGGGGAATAGGTGATATGGTTGCTCCACTCGGGGTTCATGGCTACTGGATTGGCTTGATTGCTGGCCTAAGCACTGCGGCAGTGTTACTCGGCTGGCGGTTACAGCGTATTAGTATTCGGGGGTAGGCATGGTTCGATGGAGACTTTTTTCTCTAGCAATAGCGCTAAGTACCCTGCTGGTTGGCTGTGGCGATAATCCCGCTGAGCAGCAGTGGCAGGCTTATCACCAACAACTCGCCGATGACCTAGCACAGCCAGGCATTGAACGAGCTGACCCAGTTAATATTGGTGACTTCCCTGAGCGCTCCGAGCGGCTTATTTATATTCCCGAAACGCGAGATAGCCTGCTGAATGTTTACGCACTGCGCGAATGTCAAATCACGTCGCTAGTCGCCGCACGTAATAACCAACTGGGGCGTGTAGCGCCGCCTAGCCAACAGTGGTTATATGAGCGCACGCTATGGCAGCGACTAAGCGCCTGCTTAAATAGCCAAGTTCCCGATCAGTTAAGCAATGAAGATCGAACGCGCCTAGAACAATTAACAGCGACCAAAACAGCGCAGTTGCCCGCGGTAAGCTGGAACGCTATCTTTGACTCCAGCGAATGGGTTAAAAGCTTTTCACGGGCAAGCCAGCCGTTAGGCAACGTCGAAGAAGACGCTATTACTAACCAGCTTGACGCCATTAATTATTTGCAACAAATGACTGACCACCAGTTTGACCCCGACTGGCAGCAAGACTCTGCAACGCTTGAGAACCATTTGAAAAACCTGCAAGAGCGACCACTGACCGCTGAAGTGCTACGCGCCCTACTACTCGCTACTCAACGCTTAACGGAAGCGAATGCATTGCTAACTCAGCACAGTGATGCCGCGCACTGCTTAAGTCGCTGGGAGACAGCGTCAGTTGAGCCCTTAGCAAGCACAGCCAAACGGTGGCTAACAGCGATCAATCGCTTAATTGACGCGCAGCATGTAGACAAGCCAATAGCGATCCAACGCTATCAAACACGCTGGCTTTCGCTGAACAATGCCCAAGCGCCCTGGGGTCAGTTTCAGCAAGCACTTATCCAGCATCAGGCGCTACGAGAGCGCTTTCCACCTTGCTTTGATAATTAAAAAGCGCAGAACCCTTAACCTTAAGAGCAAGTTGTGCTATTTGTGGTTATGAGAGGTAAATGAGTAGGCTTTGCCAATCTGATGACCACGCAGCATAAGGAGGGACACAATGGGCGCATCCCTGTCACCCCGCTCTGCCCAGGTCATCGACCTGGAAACTGTGCGCCAGCGTCAGCAAGCGCAAAAGTGCCTAGTCCGTTTAGCCCCTGAGCTAGACGGTTTAGAGATGGTGTACCAACTCGCTGCGAGTCCCGACACCTTTTATGGCTTGCCTATTTTGGCCTGGGGATTAAGAGAGGACGGTAGCGTCATCGGTTTGGTGCCGTGGATGGAAACCCTGGCAGCTTGCCATGACCTGAATAGCCAGGAGAACGGCTACTTCGTGGGTTACCGTGATCCTGAAACGGAAGAAATTTTTGACACACCACCCGATCACAAATACCACGAGCTAATCGCGGCGGCTGAATACTTTGATTATGAGGCCTCTGGCGAAGTCACCCTCATTCAGCAAATTCCCGACATTCTGGGCACCCACGCACTATGCATGAATCACCCCAACTCGCCCTGGCATATGAAGCCCGTTTACGGCTGGCGTCTCTATAGCGACGGCAGTCTTGATGCACTACTTGCCGACGAGAATAAAGCGACGATGACACCAATCTTGTTAGGGGATAAGTGCCTATACAGCGCCCACGCGCGCCATCAAACCGTTTACTTTTTCCAGCGCCATATCGCCAATCGTATACTGGAAGAAGATCCAGAAACGCTTGATGCGCTAGCCATGATGGTAGTGGCAAGTGATTAACTAAGCGCATCAACTATGCAACTGTCGGCGAGGCCACTATCACTTAGACGATGTGGGCCTCGCTTGGTTTTTCGCACTGTTTCTAAGAACTGTTTCTAAAAACTGTTTCTAAGAGCTGTTTCTAAGAATCATCTCAAGTGGTTATTCCAAACGGCTATGCCAAACGGATAAAGTAGAGGTAGTTACTCTCAGAGGAGGTGTCCTGTTCAAGCAGTTCATGCCCTAAAAACTGACAAAATTTGGGCACATCTCGCGTTGTAGCGGGGTCGGTGGCAATCACTTTGAGCACTTGACCTGACGCCATATCGCGCACTTTGTTATGCATCAGCATAATCGGCTCTGGGCAGTAGAGTCCTGTGGTGTCCAATACCGCGTCAAAGGTGGGTAACGTACCCGTATTATCAGCCATCAATATCCTCGATGTGGGAAACAGAAAGTATGATTAAAGTTATCATCGAACGGCGAATTATGCCCGGACTTGAAGAAGAATTTGAACAAGCAGCGCGGGAGGCAATGCGCAGTTCACTTGGCGTAAGGGGGTTCATCGGTGGTGAAACACTGGTAGAGCTTGGCCATACCGATCGTCGACTGATGATTACCAAATGGCGTGACATCCGCGCTTGGAAGGAGTGGCACTCAAGCGAAGCGCGGGCAATGGCCATGCAGCGTATTTTACCGCTGTTAACCGAAGATGAAACTATCCGGATTTACGAACCTGGCTATTAAATAGCTTTTGCTCGATCTATCGATATCACAACCTATCAATCTCTCAACCGAACATGCACCGTTACCTCTTCACGATCATGATAAAGGTGACGGCATGATACGCTGGCTTGCACGCCAGCCTTATCCAGCGCCCCTTCTAATACCGTTAGGCAGCGTGTGACTTCATCCCAGCGCTTTTTCATGGGCAATTTGAGGTTAAAGATCGCCTCTTTGCACCATTTACGAATCAGCCAGCGCTCCACCATGGCTAATACCCGTACTGGTTTATCAACAATATCGCAAACTAGCCAGTCTAGGCGCTGCGGTGGCTCCCAGGTAAAGCCATCCTCTTTAAGATGATCGATCTGCCCGGTCTTCATCAACTGCGAGTCCATGGGGCCATTATCGATGGCGTACACGTACATACCCCGCTGCACTAGCTGCCATGTCCAGCCGCCCGGGGCGGCCCCCAAGTCAGCTGCCTGCATATGCGGTGCAAGTCGCTCCTCCCACTCTTCCCTAGGGATAAACTCGTGCCACGCCTCTTCCAACTTCAACGTTGAACGGCTGGGAGCACGGGAGGGAAAGCGCAATCGACGAATACCATTAATTAGATCGCTACGATTGCCTGGAAAGCTCATCGCCAACTGAACCTGATCACCATCAGTCCAGAAAATATGTAAGCGCCGTGCGCCCGCGCTGCGCCTTAACGCACCACGTTTTTTCAACATGCTTTCCAGTGGCTTGGTCAGCGCCTTAATCAGCCCCGCTAGCGCTTTGCCATCGTTGGTATCCGGCGTTTCATGCCAAATCTCTTCAAAGCTCCAACGGCTGGCTTTGACTTGCTCCAGAATAGCAGTCAAACGGTCGTCACGTGACAGAGTAAGTGCAGGTAGCGCAGCCAAGCTTTGGCGCGCGAAGATAAGCTTTTTAAATGCGGCTTGACGGTGTAATTCATTCACCGCTTCGCCATCGATGCGCGTTAAGCTTACCCAACCCTCGCCATAAGAAGATTCACACCCTACATCGTTTAATGCTGCGTGATGCTGCATTTCTGCTAAGGCATCATTTTCAAACCCTGGACGGCAGTAGACGAGCCACGACGTAGGTACTATTTCACTCACCTTTTTACCTTTATTCCGACCGTCACAAACGGTGACGGCTAGCTAATTAATTGGGTCGCATCATAGCATTTATTTAGCACTATTAGTGTGAGTAGTGAGTAGTGAGTGGTGAGTAGTGAGTAGTGAGTGGTGAGT
>NZ_LXRG01000064.1 GCF_001651035.1 Halomonas sp. ALS9 | reverse complement strand
ACATTTATCCCTGGCCCGAATATCCCACCAGTAAAGATAAACGCTCCACCCAATCTTCTTCTAAATTTAAATAAATATTGGCTGGCAACACAAGCACCCTGAGAGAAGCCCACTAGAAAGACATAATCTTCTCTATTGCCGCTTTAAATCAAATTTTCAACTATAGAATCAATATAGTTCACAGCATCATCTAAATGAGTTTGATTTTTTTCTATAGTGCGCAGGATAATGTGAGGATACCAAGTATTCACTGGTTCAAATGCAAGGACACAAGTGCCTTCCAAAAAA
>NZ_LXRG01000063.1 GCF_001651035.1 Halomonas sp. ALS9 | reverse complement strand
AATTTGCCCGACATTGACCAGGCAGCCAATTTTGGTATTGCGTCCCTCCCGTGTTAACAGCGACTTAAGCTGTTTAGGGTTAAAGTTTTGTGCTTCATCAATAATCAAAAAGGTGTCGTTTAAGGTGCGCCCGCGCATAAAACTTGGCGAGCGGATTTGTACCCGCGAGCCAATTAACTGACGGGTGGCGCCGTTATCCCAGCTGGATTCGCCCTCCTCGTTGCG
>NZ_LXRG01000062.1 GCF_001651035.1 Halomonas sp. ALS9 | reverse complement strand
AGCGATAGTAATGCTGATGATGCCACTCAGCGCCGCTCGTACTCTATTTAACAGTGCCAATACCGGCGCACAACGCATCTGGGAAATCACGGCATAAGCGAAACTACCAATCCACTGTTCTAATATGTATAAACTCACTTTCAGGGACCCGGTTTTACCTTGCACTTGTTATGGCATATGCGCCATGAGACGGAGCATTTCGTTCGCTACTTTACTCATATCCTTATCGAACTGTTTCCGTAA
>NZ_LXRG01000061.1 GCF_001651035.1 Halomonas sp. ALS9 | reverse complement strand
GATAACGCAAAAGGAAGAACGATTAGCGTTTGCAGAAGGCGCCGTCCGGGAAAGCTGAAACGCGTAACCAGCCATGCCAGGGCAACGCCAAACACCAAACATACTGGAATGGGTAACAGCGCGATCACCAACGTTAAGCCAATTGCATGCAGGGTAAAGGTATTACTCACGTTGACCCAGAAGACCATAACGCCCTGAGAGAATGCTTGAGCAAAAAGGGCCACTAGCGG
>NZ_LXRG01000060.1 GCF_001651035.1 Halomonas sp. ALS9 | reverse complement strand
TCCTGCATGCTTGGGCTAGTGCGTTGAGAGATATCAATGCGTGCCCGCTCCCCATCGCTATGGGTTGGTTCCGGCCCGCCGCCTGGAATCGCACTGGTACTACCAGAGCGATCCCCACCGGTGATGGCATTAACGAGCGGAGTGCTATAGTACTCCGGTACTCCGCGCCGCTCATCTTCGCTGGCGATACTTAAAATCCACAACACAAAAAAGAAGGC
>NZ_LXRG01000059.1 GCF_001651035.1 Halomonas sp. ALS9 | reverse complement strand
GTCAACCCCGACGTCCAGGAAAGCATGGTGGTGTCGACTTCATTCAAGGTCCTATTGGCCTGTGACAAGCCGCCGCCACCTTCGCCAAATAGCACAACTGCTGGCATGATCACCAGTGCCAGCATCATGATGCAACCCTGCACGAAGTCGGTCATGCTGACAGCCAGGAAGCCGCCAACCACCGTATAAAGAAGCACTACACCCAGCGT
>NZ_LXRG01000058.1 GCF_001651035.1 Halomonas sp. ALS9 | reverse complement strand
CGGCGAGCTCGCGGCGGTAGACGCCGAGCGCGCGCTGCCGCAGCATGGCGTTGCTGGCCCCGCCAGGCCAGGACGTCCTCGGCGGTGACGAGGTGCACGGTGCGGCGCATGAGATGGGTGCGTACGACGTGCCGCCCGGTTGAGCGCGCGGACGTCGAGTACGGGCGTACGGCTGGCGGGCGTACGGGTCACGTCGAGGTCTGCCCGTCGATCGCCTCGCGCAGGATGTCCGCGTGCCCGGCGTGCTGGGTGGTCTCGGCGATCACGTGGATCAGCACGCGGCGGATGCTGCGTACGGCTCCGGATTCGTTCCAGGGCCCGTCGGGCAGCGGGTG
>NZ_LXRG01000057.1 GCF_001651035.1 Halomonas sp. ALS9 | reverse complement strand
ACGGGAGAGTGATTGAGCACGCCTGGGTACAGCACGGCCTTAAAAGCGTGTTGACTGGCGGTGGCAGGGCCTTGGAGCGGGAAATTGGAGATCAAATTGAAGCGCTTTGCCAGCCGGGGAGCGTGATTAACGCAATTGGCGGCACCTCGCTAAAAGGGGTTTTAGCGCTGATCGATCAAGCCCAAGCGGTGATAGCGCCGGATACCGGCCCTATCCATATGGCCAATGCGATGGGAACGCACGCTCTGGGGCTTTATGCG
>NZ_LXRG01000056.1 GCF_001651035.1 Halomonas sp. ALS9 | reverse complement strand
CCGGGGCTCTCACTGGATCTTTACCTTGACGAGGTGGATCGGCCCGATTTGATTCGCCGAAACAACTCACGCATCAATGGATTGCGGATCAAACTGAAAGGGGATACCTACCTGGCTGATATCGCACCACTGCACACGGAAGATACTAAGGTTGATTCTCTCGCGGGGGCGGTCGTGACGTTACACCGTGCCGACCGTATCGGTGCGCGTATTTATCAGGTGCAGCGACAGGAGCTGCGTGGCTTTGAGGCCATCTTTCAGTCGGGTTCGCGACTGGAATCC
>NZ_LXRG01000055.1 GCF_001651035.1 Halomonas sp. ALS9 | reverse complement strand
TACGGCTGCGCTCGCGTCCGCCGGGGGCGGCGGGCGGCACCGTCTCCTTGTGGGAGTCGATGTAGATGCACCAGTCGGGGCACTCACGGGCGCAGAGCATGCAGACCGTGCAGTTCTCCTCGAACAGCCCGATGACGCCCCGGGAGCGGGGCGGGAGTTCGGGCTGGGTTTCCGGGTACTGCGCGGTGACGGTCTTCTTCGTCATCGTGCGCAGGGTGACGGCGAGGCCCTTGGCGAGGCCTGATCCAGGGATCGGGGGCATCAGTTGATCGCCACCTTCACGATGCCGGTGAGCGCGATCTGCGCGAGGGCGAGGGGGACGAGGGTGGTCCAGGCGAGCTTCTGCAACTGGTCCTCACGCAGACGCGGGTAGCTGACTCGCAGCCAGATGACGACGAACGCTAGG
>NZ_LXRG01000054.1 GCF_001651035.1 Halomonas sp. ALS9 | reverse complement strand
GGTCGGCGATCTATTTGAGATACTGCCGGAGCTTGAGAGCAAGCTGTAAGTGGTCGAGCAGCTAAGTCCTAAAAGCCGGCTTCGCCAGAAGTCGGCTTTTTTGAGCCTGGACTATTAGGTAAACTGATAATAGTTGACTAAAGTACTGGGGCAAAGAGTAAGAAAACAACACGAGTAAGAAAAACCACCTCGGTGGTTGAAAAAGCTGCGGGCTGACCGCATATAAGTAAGTGAAAGCAACGAAAGCCACTCAAGGAGATGATGATATGGCGCATACATTACCCGAACTGCCGTACGCATATGACGCTCTCGAACCGAATATCGATGCGATGACGATGGAAATTCACCACTCTCGTCACCATCAAACCTACATCAATAACCTGAACGCCACGCTGGAAGGCACAGGCCTTGAAGATGTACCCGTTGAAGAGCTGGTCGCTAATCTGGATCGCGTTCCAGAAGCCAAGCGCCAAGCCGTTATCAACAACGGTGGCGGCCACGCTAACCACTCCATGTTTTGGCAGATGATGTCGCCAAACGGTGGTGGCAACCCCCAAGGCGATGTGGCGAAAGCCATCGACGCTGAATTGGGCGGTCTGGAAACTTTTAAAGAAGAGTTCAAAAAAGCGGCTGTTGGTCGTTTCGGTAGCGGTTGGGCATGGCTATCCGTTACCCCTGAAAAGAAATTGGTGGTAGAAAATACCCTGAATCAAGACAGCCCGCTGATGCACGGCAACACGCCGCTGCTGGGTCTGGATGTTTGGGAACATGCCTACTACCTGAAGTATCAAAACAAGCGTCCTGACTATATTGCTGCGTTCTTTAACGTGGTGAACTGGGAAGACGTTGAGCGTCGTTACCAAGCAGCGATTAGCTAATATTGCTATGACCCGCTAGCCGCGCTGCTTTGCGGCGCTGTGAAAAAACCGTCCACTTTTTAGTGGGCGGTTTTTTTATTGCCGGGGATAATGCGGGGCATTAGCTGTCAATAACCTGTGGATGAAAAATACCACATATGCTTGGATTGATTTTCTTTTGGTCTATATATAGTATGCGTTGTATCTTTTAGAGGGGGCGAGCACTAGATGTGCTCTACCCGAAAAACGCCGCTATGAAAAGGAAAATAGCCATGGAAATCCAAATTTATAGCAAGCCCGCTTGTGTACAGTGCACCGCGACCTACCGCGCGCTAGACAAGCAGGGGCTTGATTACACTGTCATCGACATTACCGCTGAATCCGGTGCCCAAGAAGAAGTTGAAGCGCTGGGCTATCGCCAGTTGCCCGTCGTGGTTGTAGGCGAAGATCACTGGTCGGGTTTCCGTCCAGACCGTATTCAAGCGCTGGCTTAAGTCATCCCCATGCTGGCAAGTTGCACATTCGCGCCTGCGGCCGGCAGTTTGGTGTACTTCTCTACTAAATCAGGCAATACCCATCGTTTTGTAGAAAAGCTTGGTTTTGCCGCAAAGCGACTGCCGCTGAATCGAGACGAGCCTGTTCCACGTGTCACCCAGCCGTATATTTTAATTACCCCCACTTATGGTGGGGGGAGTGAGCAGGGGGCGGTGCCCAAACAGGTCATCCACTTTCTCAACGATACGCATAATCGGAGCCTCCTGCGGGGGGTCATTGCAGCGGGCAATACTAATTTTGGCGAAGCCTATGGCCTTGCTGGCCGCATTATCGCCAAAAAGTGCAACGTGCCGCTGCTGTATCGATTCGAACTGTTTGGCACCGACGACGACGTGGCCAACGTCCGCAAAGGAGTAGAAGAGTTTTGGAAACGACAAGCCTAGCCTCTAAAGACACAGCCTCTACAGATTTAGCCCCTAAAAATGTTGAGGCAAAACGGCCTGCGGCTACTTCTGAAGCGCGCACGCTGGATTACCACGCCCTCAATGCCATGCTCAACCTGTACGGGGCCAATGGCGAGCTACAGCTGGATAAAGATCGCGAAGCGGCGCGCCAGTACTTTTTGCAGCACGTTAACCAGAACACAGTGTTTTTCCACTCGTTAGAGGAAAAGCTCGATTACTTAGTAGAAGAGCAGTACTACGAAGCAGAAATGCTGGCCCAGTACAGTTTCGCCTTTATCAAGGCGCTGTTCGAGCAGGCCTATGCGTATAGGTTTCGCTTCCCCAGTTTTTTGGGCGCTTTTAAGTACTACACCAGCTACACGCTAAAAACGTTTGATGGCAAGCGCTACCTAGAGCGTTACGAAGACCGCGTTTGCATGGTGGCACTGACCCTGGCGCGGGGCGACGAAACGCTGGCGAAGTCGCTAGTGGATGAAATTATTAGCGGCCGTTTCCAGCCCGCAACACCCACTTTCCTGAATTGTGGTAAGCAGCAGCGCGGTGAGCTGGTGTCGTGCTTCCTGTTGCGAATTGAAGACAATATGGAGTCGATAGGCCGCTCGATTAACTCGGCCCTGCAGCTCTCCAAGCGTGGTGGCGGCGTGGCATTTCTGCTCACCAATATTCGTGAGTCAGGCGCGCCCATCAAGCGTATTGAAAACCAGTCGTCGGGCATCATCCCGATTATGAAGCTGCTGGAAGATGCCTTCTCCTATGCTAACCAGCTGGGCGCGCGCCAGGGTGCTGGGGCGGTATATCTCAACGCTCACCACCCCGATATTCTGCGCTTTTTGGATACCAAGCGGGAAAATGCCGACGAGAAAATTCGTATCAAAACGCTTTCCCTGGGCGTGACGATTCCGGATATCACCTTTGAACTTGCCAAGCGCAACGACGATATGTACCTGTTCTCGCCCTACGATGTAGAGCGTGTTTACGGTGTACCGTTTGGCGATATCAGCGTCACCGAGAAGTACCAGGAAATGGTCGCCGATGCGCGTATCCGCAAGCACAAGATTAACGCCCGGGCGTTTTTCCAGGTGTTGGCCGAACTGCAGTTTGAGTCGGGCTACCCCTACCTGATGTTCGAAGACACGGTTAATCGCGCCAATCCGATTGCTGGCCGCATTAACATGAGCAATCTGTGCTCGGAAATTCTTCAGGTGAATACGCCTACCGAGTACGACGATGACTTGGGTTATCGCCATGTTGGCCAGGATATCTCTTGCAACCTGGGTTCCATGAACATTGCCAAGGTGATGGACTCAGGCGAACTCGGCACCAGCGTAGAAATTGCCATTCGCGGTCTCACCGCCGTATCAGAGATGAGCAACCTGCGCAGCGTACCCTCGATTGCCGAAGGTAATGCTAAGTCCCGGGCGATCGGCTTGGGCCAGATGAACCTGCACGGCTATTTGGCGCGAGAGCATATCTACTACGGTTCTGATGAAGGCTTGGATTTTACCAATATCTACTTCTATTGCGTTGCCTTCCATGCGATCCGGGCGTCGAACCGTTTGGCGATTGAGCATAAGGACACCTTTGCAGGCTTTGCAGACTCTACCTATGCCTCGGGTACTTTCTTTGATAAGTACACCGACCAAGCGTGGCTGCCGCGCACTGACAAAGTGCGTGAGCTGTTTGAGCGCAGCGGTATCGCGCTACCCACTCAAGACGATTGGCAGGAGCTTAAAGCCTCGGTCATGGCTCACGGTTTATACAACCGTAACCTGCAGGCGGTACCGCCTACAGGATCGATCTCTTATATCAACAACTCCACCTCCAGTATTCACCCGGTAGCGGCGAGAATCGAGATCCGCAAAGAGGGCAAGCTAGGGCGTGTTTACTACCCGGCGCCGTTCCTGGATGAGGCGAATTTTGACTACTTCCAGGACGCTTACGAAATCGGCCCGGAAAAGATCATCGATACCTACGCGGAAGCCTCGCAGCACGTCGATCAAGGTCTATCGCTAACGCTATTCTTCCCGGACACTGCAAGCACTCGGGATATCAACAAGGCGCAGATTTACGCCTGGCGGAAAGGGATCAAAACGCTTTACTACATCCGCTTGCGTCAAAGTGCGCTAGAGGGCACTGAGGTGGAAGGCTGTGTGTCTTGCACGCTGTAATCGCAACGACGTGCTCGTTTTTGTAACCCAGCTTTTATGACCATAACCCAGCTTTGCTAGCCCGGCGGTAATGGCCGGGCTTTGAGAGAGTGATATGAATACCATGCAACGTTTATCGCGGGTTGACGCGATTAACTGGAATCGGCTCCAGGATGATAAAGACCTGGAAGTCTGGAACCGCTTGACGAGTAATTTTTGGCTACCGGAAAAAGTCCCGCTATCTAACGATATTCAGTCTTGGAACACCCTGACCGAAAAAGAAAAACAGCTGACGATTCGCGTGTTTACCGGTCTCACACTGCTGGACACCATTCAGAGTAGCGTTGGTGCACCGGTATTAATGGAAGATGCACGCACTCCTCACGAAGAGGCGGTTTATACCAACATCGCCTTTATGGAGTCGGTGCACGCGCGCTCCTACAGCTCGATTTTCTCAACGCTGTGTACCACCCGCGATGTGGACGATGCCTTTCGCTGGAGTGAAGAGAATCCCACGCTGCAGGCAAAATCTCAGCTGATATTAGAGCGCTACCGCTCGGATGACCCGCTGATGCGCAAAGTCGCCAGCGTGTTTCTTGAGTCGTTTCTGTTCTACTCCGGCTTCTATCTGCCGATGTACTGGTCAAGCCACGCCAAGTTGACCAACACCGCCGACCTGATCCGTCTGATCATTCGCGATGAAGCGGTACACGGCTACTACATTGGCTACAAATTCCAGCAGGCAATGGCAGAAGCGACACCCGCGCGTCAGCAGGAAGTTAAAGATTACGCCTACGAGCTGCTGCTGGAACTCTACGACAACGAAGTGCGCTATACCGAGTCGCTGTATGACGAGGTCGGCCTGAGTGAAGACGTCAAAAAATTCCTTCACTACAACGCCAATAAAGCGCTGATGAACTTGGGCTTCGAGCCGCTGTTCCCCAGCAGCGTCACCGATGTGGATCCGACCATCATGGCGGCGCTGTCTCCCAACGCCGATGAGAACCACGACTTCTTCTCCGGTTCCGGCTCTTCCTACGTGATTGGCAAAGCCGTTGCCACCGAAGATGACGACTGGGCGTTTTAATACCACCGGAGGTTATGGGCATTAAGTCATGGGCATAGAGGAGGGTGTATGTCAGATAGCAAAGCTAACGTATTGAGGATCGCCGCTGCCGTCGTGAGTGACCCCGACGGGCGCTTGCTGTTAGTGCGAAAGCACAATACATCTTTCTTTATGCAGCCCGGCGGCAAGATCGATGCGGGGGAAACCGCTCTAAGGGCCCTGTGCCGCGAGCTGAAGGAGGAGTTGGGCTTGCAGGTTAATGAAGACCAACTGATTCCGCTAGGCGTGCACAACGCTCCCGCTGCCAACGAGCCGGGTATGGCGCTTGAAGCGCATCTGTTTAGTTTGGTTATTGATGAGCCTGTCGAGGCAGCGGCTGAAATCGCCGAAGCAAGATGGGTAACCCGTGAAGAGGCTTGGCTGCTTCCTCTGGCGCCGCTGACAAAAGAGTACGTAGTGGTAAATTAGTGCTTATTCACCAGCTTCTTAAACGTATAGCCATGGCTCGATGCCATCACCGTTACTTGATGAGCCCCACTGCAAAACCAGTTGTCTAGTTGCATTTAATTCTCCCCAAAGCGTATAAAAGAGCATCCATGTGAGAGCAGAAGGGGGACTCTCATGACTGATGTAATAAAAACAGCGCGTAAGGCTAATTTAGACACAACGCTGTTGCGTACGCTGGTATCCATAAACGACTGCGGTGGGTTCTCTGAAGCTGCGCAGGCCTTGCACCTAACTCAATCGGCGGTTTCTCACCATGTGCGCCGGCTTGAGGAGCAGCTTGGCAATGCTCTTTTCGATGCTCATGGGCGACGAAGACGTCTTACAGAGGCTGGCGAGCTATTTCTATGGTACGCACGACAAATTCTTGCCCTCAACGACGAAGCTTTCGTTAAGCTCGGGCAGCAACGTAAGGTGGCAAAAGATATTCGCTTAGGAGTGTCAGAATATTTCGCCCAAGACTACCTGCCGATCATGCTGGCCTCCTTGCGTTTTGAGCAAGAGGGTATTCACATCATTCCTCAGTTGGGGCGATCAACAAAACTGCAGCGTAGGCTCAATGATGGTCAGCTTGATATGCTCATTGCTGTCGACAGTCCAGAAACACTGCATTCGGATATGCAAAAAGGCGTCCGGTTATCTGACCGGCGCCTTTCCTGGGTAGGTGCGCCAGGTTTTATGCTTGAATCCAGTAATGAGATTCCTATTGTTGCATTTTCCCCGCCTTGCATGCTGCGAGATCTTCAAATTAATGAGCTTAAGCAAAGTCAGTTGCTATGGCGGATAGTCTACGAGGCGCGTGATTTAGGCGATCTACTTGCAGCTGTCAAGGCGGGCCTGGGTGTGAGCGCTTTACCTCTTATCCCTTCGCAGTATGGGCTAGCCTCTCCGGTAAATTTGCAACAACTGCCTGTGTTGCCGGATGTACGAATTAGCATTAAAACTGCTGCCACCGTTGAGTTCGACCAATTTGAGTGGCTGATTCAGCTTATTCGGCGCTGCTGGGACTACCCTGCACAACAGGAAGCAGAAGCTGCACCTCTCCAAGTACCATGCGCGATGTGACTGCAACAAGGCGAAACTACTAGCGGTTATTCAGATAGACCCCGAAAGCGGCCACTGCAAAGCCAATCATGGCTAATGGGTGAAGCGTTTCGCCAAGAATCACAAAGGCCATAATGGCAGTCATGCCGGGTATGAGGTAGAAGAGGCTGGCCACTTTGCTCGCCTCGCCGCGACGAATCATGACGTAAAGCACGCTGATGGCTCCGATTGAGTTCACAAGACTCATCCAGCTTGTCGCGAATAAGAAAGTGGGCGTGACTTGGAAGTACAAATCTTCAAGAGTATGGGCTGTAATGAAAGCAAAGGTTGCAGCGACACTCAGTTGAATGAGACCTCCCGTACGTAGATCCATGCTTGTACAGAATTTCTTCTGGTAAAGCGTACCTAGCGTGATACCAAGCAGGGCGAAGAGAATCGCGATATATCCCCCAAGCGTCGTCTCTCCCAAAGAGAACTTTTCCGAAACGACCAACACAACACCTGCTAGACCAATCAGAAGCCCGATCCATTGATGTGACTTTATGCGTTCAGAAAGGAAAACGCTGGCGCCAAGTGCAACGAAAATGGGCATTGTGCCGACGATGAGAGCCGAAACCCCAGCACTCACTCCGAGATTGATTCCGGTATAGAGCCCCGAAAACTGCATTGCTTGAATCAACAGCCCGACAACCGCAATGTGGCCAACCTCCTTCCACGTTTTTGGCCACGGTGCGCGTGTTGCAACGGCGACCATAAGTAGAACCAAGGCGGCACTAGCGAAGCGCAGAAATATCATGGTGTACGGGCCGACAAAGGGCAGGGCTGCTTTGCCAGCCACGTAGCCAGAGCTCCACATTACAATGAAAAGCAAGGGCAGTCCGAGGGCTGCCACGCTTGGGCGAAAATGAGGGATCGTGGTTGTATTTGATGTCATTGGATTCTCTCCTTAGTGGGTTTGTTACTAAGGAAAGGCTAGCGATACCCAATGATTATGAATAATGAAGATTTGCTCAGGTACACTTTACGAAACGTAATAGATGGAAGGCAGGCGTGGAGGGGCTGACCACTAAGATGCCTCATAAAAAGCAAGGCAAAAATAACTGATTGTTAATGATAAATATTGTCATTTCTTCTATTAGTGGTAGGCTAGGCAGCGTGAAATATGAACGCAAATCGTTCTGATACCCAATTAGTTTCTAGTTGGGCGGTTTCCGCCGCCCGCTACTCAGTGACGGAGAGTCGACGTGCTGAACAGGCCTTTCTTTGCCTTGCGTGGATGGTGGCTAGCTGGAGTGCTGGCCAGCGGTACGCTAGTGGCAAGTGAACAAGCAGTGGCTCAAGCAGCCGAAAGTGTAGAAGCCCAGCAGGCCCAGGCAGCGCTCCAAGAGCAAATTGATGCCGCCGATGAGCAAACCCGCGAACAGTTGGAAGAGCTACGCCGTTTAGAGCGCGAAACCCGCCAGTTGAAGGCTGATAATGCCTCGTTAACCGGGCGCCTGGCGGAAGAGGCCGAACGTCAGCAGCGGCTGGCCACTGCACTGGACACGTTGGAAGAGACCCGAGCCGCGCTGCCTGTGATCGAACAAAACATGTCGGCGCAGCTTAGCCAGTGGATCGAGCGTGACCTGCCTTTTCTACGTGAGGAGCGGTTGGCGCGGGTTGAGCGTCAGCCCGATGAGCAGGGTCAAAATACCATCGAGCGGATTAATGGCCTGCTCGAAGCGTGGCGTGTTGAGCTTGACTATGGGCAGGCGATGGACAGCTGGCGTGGGCGTTTAAGTCAGGATGGCCGTGTGCGTGAAGTGGACTTCTTGCGCATCGGGCGTATCGGCTTCTATTACCTAACCCCTGACGGTCGTGAAGGCGGTGTGTGGGATGCTGAAAGCGGTGCATGGCAGCCGCTGGAAGACGAATACCTGCGTGAGGTGCGCAGTGGGCTGCGCATGGCGGAAGATCAGCGCGCTCCGGATCTATTAACCTTGCCGCTCTCGATTAGTGCCAATGACTTGCAGGGAGAGCAACCATGAGTCGTTTTAGCCTAGCGTTTAATTGCCCGCCCGTGAATCGCTTATCCCTGCGTCAGCTTGGCTATGCCTGCGTTGTATTGGGGCTGGTCGCGGTCAGTGGCGTATCAATGGCGCAAACCGAGAGCGCGACTTCGCTGCGGGAAGCCCGTGAGGCGGCTGAAGCGCGAGACCAGCAGCGGTTAATGAGCTTCCTGGATGATCAGCAGGCGCTACAGGCTGCGCTGGAGCAGGCGCGCGCCGAGCACGAAGAAGCACTGCAGCAGCATGAAACGCTAGAGGCCCAGCAGGCAGAGCAAACAGAGCAAGCCAGCGCGCTTAGCGAGCGCCAAGCAGAGCAGGGCGAAGCGCTTTCAGGTCTGCTGGCGAATCTTGCCCGGCATAGCTCTGAGATTCGCAATGCGCTCGGCGAACAGAGCTTGCTGACGCTGGAAGAAGGCTCGCTACCACCGCGTTTGGATGAAGTGGAAGTGCTTGAGCGTCACCAGTTGGAAGGCGTAGTAGATCATTTGGCAGCATTAACCGCGCGCAGCGGGCGCGCCGAGCGGCTTTCGATGCCGGTTGCCGATGCTAATGGCGAGGTGGCCACCCGCGAGTTATTGCGGTTAGGCGATTTCGCGGCCTTTACCGAGAGCGAGTTATTAGAGCGCGGTGAAGGCGATGGCAACTTGGTCGTGCTGGCGCGCACGCCCAATGCCATTGGTGGGTTGCTGGCGGATTACTACCAGGGCGAAAGCAACGTGATGGCGGTGGATCCTACCCAGGGCAGCGTGCTGGAAGCCTTGGCCCAGCAGCCCAGTCTGTGGGAGCGTTTCCAGCAGGGTGGCTATGTTGGCTACGTAGTGGTGGCACTGGGTATTCTGGGTATGATTATCGGCCTTGGCCAATACCTCTATTTGGTGCTGGTGAGCCTACGTGTTAAACGCCAGCGGCAATCCCTTGATCAACTGCGGGCCAATAATCCGTTGGGGCGGGTGCTGCTGCGTTTTGAAGGCATGGATAAACATCAAACCCCAGAAGCCCTGGAGGCGCGCTTGGATGAGGCGGTGTTGGCCGAGCTACCCAAGCTGGAGCGCAGTCAGCCAATGGTGAAGTTGCTCGCCGCCATCGCTCCGCTGCTCGGTCTGCTGGGGACAGTGACCGGGATGATCGTTACTTTCCAGGCGATTACTGTATTTGGCACCGGTGACCCACAGCTAATGGCAGGCGGTATTAGCCAGGCGCTGGTCACCACCGTGCTGGGTCTGATTACCGCCGTGCCGTTGTTGTTTGTGCAAACAGCGCTGGCAGGCCGCAGCCGCTACTTAACCCACGTGATTGAAGGGCAGGCGAGTGCGACTCTGGCGGATCACCTGGAATCTCACGCAGCCGTGGTGAATTAACATGTCTGCACTTCCTCTCTGGCTCGAACCCGTTGAGCGTTTAGTGGAGGCGGGTGGTGCGGTATTGGTCGTTTTGGCCGTCGTGGCTGTGCTGGTGTTTGCCATGGCCATGGAGCGCTGGTGGTACTACCGGATTACCTGGCGTATAGCGCGGCGCCAATTGCTGCGGCGTTGGGCGGCGCGCAGCGACCACACCAGTTGGAGTGCCCGCACGCTGCGTCAGGTATGGGCAGAGGCGCTGGTCGCCAGGCTGCGCAAACCCTTGCCATGGTTAAAACTGTTGGTCGCGTTATGCCCTTTGCTGGGGCTGTTAGGTACGGTGACGGGTATGATTAGCGTGTTCGATAGCCTTTCGTTGAGTGAGACTCATCAGGCCCGCGCTATGGCGGATGGCGTCGCCCGGGCGACGCTGCCGACCTTAACCGGCATGGCCATCGCCGTGGTAGGGCTGTTATTTATTAGTCGTTTAGAGCATGTCATTCGTCGTGAAGACCAGCGGCTGCATGATCGCTTGGCGCGGGCACTGGAGGAGAGTGATGCGTAGACGTCGTTCCATAGATGCGGCTGCTGAGAGCAATGAGGTGAATCTTACCCCCATGCTCGACGTGGTCTTTATCATGCTGATTTTCTTTATTGTGACGACCAGCTTTGTCAAAGAGAGCGGTGTCGAAATTGAGCGACCTGAATCCAGCGCCGCCACCCCGCGCCCGGATGCCCAAGTGCTTGTGGCGATTTCCCCCGAGGGTGCGGTGTGGGTCGATGGCAGTCCTGTGGATGCCCACCGGGTTGGCCAGCAGGTAGCCGATATGCTGAGTGATGATGGCTCGGTGGTTATTCAGGCGGATCGCGAATCCACGACTGGGCTGCTGATCGAGGTGATGGATCGCCTGCGCGAAGCGGGGGTTGACCAAGTGGCAGTTGCAGCGAGCCGGAGTGGGTCATGATACGCCACCTGCTATCGATACTAGGCGGCGTTGTGCTGGCGGTGGGCTTGTTCTGGCTGTTGGCCCAGCTGGTGGCACCGCCTGAGCGGGAACCCGAAAAGCTCACTATGAGTATGGCGATGACGATGGTTGAAATGCCGGAGGTCGCGCCGGAACAGGAGGCGCCCACACCGCAGCCTGTTGAAGCGGCGCCCCAGCAAGCGCCGCCGCCCATGCCAGCCCCCGAACCGCCGCCAGTCGCTGAGAGCACTATTAGCTTGCCGGAAGTGGAGCTGCCGGATGAGCCCGTTGAGCCGGTTGAAATGGATAGTGAGCTCCCCGAACTGACGGAAGTGATGCCGGAGCCCCGGCCAGAGCCCACCCCTGAACCTGCGCCTGAAGCGCCGCCCCAGGAAGCGCCCGCTGAGCCAGCGCCCGTCGCTACCGCTGCTGAGTCTAGCGAGCCCGCTGAGCGTGAAGTTGCGCCGCAAGCTGAACCAGCACCTTCGAATGAGCCAGTTAATGTTGGTCGAATCACGCCAACTAACCAGACTAAGCCCATTTACCCGCCCCGAGCCCAGCGCCGTGGTATAGAGGGGTTTGTAGAGGTTACGTTTATTATTCGTCGCGACGGCAGTGTGGATGCTTCCTCTATTCGCATCACTAATGCGCAGCCGCGTCGAGTATTTGAAGATGCTGCTCGGGAATCACTTGTTAAATGGCAGTTTGAGCCCAGCGATCAGTTGCGCAATGCCTCCCAGCGAATGGAGTTTCAGTTGAGGTAGCGTTATGAAGCATCTTTTAAGTGTTCTATTGTTGAGTGTTTGGTCGACCGCTGCCCTTGCTGGCCCTGCCTTGCAAGGCGATGTCATTGCCGATCTCAACGCCCTTCAGGCGCAGCTCCAAGATGGGGAGTTGTCCAGTGTCGTCGAGCGAGCAACTGCACAAGCCGAGCGGTTAGCGCCGGGGAACCAAGCGGATCAATGGGCTAGCGCGCTCTACCAACAATTGGCGGCAGGTGCCTTGACGCGCCAGGATCAGCACGCTGAGGCAGCGGATCGGCTGGCGATTGCCCGTGGCTTAAATGGTGTTGATGGTGCCCAGGCAGCTCGCTGGCTGCGTGAGGAGGCTTCACTGCGTCGTGCTGCAGGTCAGCGTGATCATGCCATTGAGCTGCTCAGCGAGTGGTTAGCCAATCAGCAAGATATTGATACTACGTGGCAGTTAATCCGCCTGCTGGCGCAGCAGGAGCGTTGGGAAGATGCCGCCAACTGGTTAGAGCAGGCGATTAATGAGACGCCAGAATTAAACGAAGTTCAGCAGGCCCTGGCGCTTGCTGTGTATCGCAATGCAGGGCAAAGCGATCAGGCATTAGGCTGGCTGCTGGATGGCCTGGCCGCGCAAAGTGACGCTGCCGATTGGCGCCAAGCTGCCGGGCTTGCCCAACAAGCAGGTCAGCCGGGAGTAGCCGCTGGCCTGTGGGAGACGGCATGGCAATTAGGCAAGTTAACCGAGCAGGAGGATTTTTGGCTGTTGGTTCAACTCCATCTCGCTGGCGGTACTCCCGCCCGTGCCGCCGAACATTTAGAGCAGGCGTTAAACAAGGGCGATATTGTTCGCGATGAGTCTAACCTACGTTTGCTTGCCAGTGCCTGGCGGCAGGCTAAAGACGTTGGGAAGGCTTTGAATGCTTGGCAAGCCATAGCGCTGCATACCCAAGCAGCCGCCGATTGGCGAGCTTATGGTCAGCTCGCTTACGCCTGGGGTGAGGATGGGCAAGCAAAGCAAGCCTTTGCCCGCGCCTCGTCGCTAGGTGACGATGAGGCGCAGCAGTGGCTGGCCAGTTTTAACTAAGAAAGGGCTATTTCTTAAGGGTGATGTCTCAAGGGTCATGGCTTAAGGGCGATGTCTCAAGGGCTATGACTTGAGCGTTACAGCGAAGTCGCTCCAAGTAGGCGCGTGATCAGATGGCCGCTCCATGCTGCGCAGGTCGTAATCAATGCCCGCGGCGGTAACGTGTTCGCCCAATGCGGAAGTGACCAGAATATAGTCGATACGCAGGCCGCGCTTGGGCTCTTGGTTAAACCCTTTGGAGCGGTAATCGAACCAACTAAAGCGGTCATCGCTGTGCGGATAGCAGAGCCGATAGCTATCGCTAAGCCCCCACGCTTTAATGCCTTCAAGCCATTCGCGCTCAACGGGCTGAAAACTGGTTTTGCCTTCGCGCAGCCAGCGCTTGCGGTTGGCCTCACCGATGCCGATGTCCTGATCTTCCGGCGAGATGTTAAAGTCGCCCATAATGGCTAACCGCTCGTCAGGGCGATGCTGTTCGTTAAGCAGTCGCGCTAACTGGCCATAAAAACGCTCTTTATGGGGAAACTTGGTCGGATGAGTAACGTTTTCGCCCTGAGGGAAATAGCCATTCCACATTGTCACCGGTTCGCCGTCTTCGCCCAGCAGGCGGACGCCAATCATACGGCGCTGGGCGTCTTCCTCATCATCGGGGAAGCCGTAAAACACCTCTTGGGGTGCCTGACGGCACATCAGGGCAACGCCGTAGTGGCCTTTCTGGCCGTGATAAAAAACGTGGTAACCCATGGCTTCCACGTCTGCGATAGGGAACTCGCTGTCTTGTACTTTGGTTTCCTGCAGGCCAATGACGTCAGGCTGCTGAGTGTCAATCAACGCCTGTAACTGATGAAGGCGGGCACGGATGCCGTTAATGTTGAACGAAACCAAACGCATTACGAGTTATCCCCCTGCGGTTTGTTCGCGCCGCTGTCAGTTTTGTCAGGGTGAATGGCAATATCCTGCCCGTTCTGCTGGCGGGCGAGTTTTCTTACTGCCTGTAGCTTGCGCTGCTGCTGCTTTTTCGCCACAAAACGGCGCGAAGGGGCGACTTGATCAGGGTTGTCGTGGCGCCATTTTTTATAATCTTTGCGTCGGCCGGTACGAATTGTCACCTTATCGGCCAGTGAACGAGTTTTTTTCTTACGCGTCATGTCGCGCTCCTTACGTCGATTTGACGGCTATTCTAACAGGCCTTGGGACTCCTTCGACAGCAGGACGCGCTCTTATCGCCAAGCCCTGGTACAATGCGCACGTCAATATGCCTAACCTCAACAGCAATGGATAGATAGACAGCCTATGAGCGAGTCGGAACAGACCACAGCACCGGCCCAGAACCGCAAGCCAAAGCGTCGCCGTCGTAAACCGCGTCGTCGTCAGTCGAGTTGGGATCTTCGTCAGTTTCAGGTGCCCGCCGTGGCCGGCAAGTGGCGCTTTCATGACTTTGATCTGCCGCTGCCCATAATGCGCGCTATTCATGCCCAAGGGTTTGAGTACTGCACGCCTATTCAAGCCGAGGCCCTGCGCCAAACGCTATTAGGTGGCGACATTGTCGGTAAAGCGCAAACGGGAACCGGTAAAACCGCGGCTTTTTTGATCTCTGTGATGGCCTACTTCCTGGAAGAGCCAACGCCCAATGGTCAAAAGCCGGGGGCACCGCGTGCCTTGATTATTGCGCCCACCCGCGAGCTGGCACTGCAGATTGAAAAAGATGCTAAAGCGTTAGCACGTTTTACCCAGCTTAATGTTGCCAGTGTGGTCGGCGGTATGGACTACCAGAAGCAGCGTGAAAGCCTGGGCAGCAAGATCGATATTCTGGTGGCAACGCCAGGGCGCCTGTTGGATTTCCACCAGAAACGCGATATCGACCTCAATGAAGTCGAAGTATTGGTGCTGGATGAAGCCGACCGTATGTTGTCGATGGGCTTTATTCCCGACGTGAAGCGAATTATTCGCTACACGCCGAAAAAAGAGGAGCGCCAGACCTTCCTCTTCTCGGCCACCTTTACCGACGACATCTTGAACCTGGCCAGTCAGTGGACGTTAGACCCAGCCCACGTCGAGATCGAAGTCACCGTTGAGAACCAGGCGGATATCGATCAGCGGGTTTATATGGTGTCTGATGACGATAAGCAGCGCTTGCTGGTTAATCTACTGAAGCAAGAGAGCTTTGAGCGTGTGATGGTGTTCGGCAACCGCCGTGATTTGGTGCGTAAGCTGGATGATCTGCTCAAAAAAGCCGGTGTCAGTGCCGCAATGCTGTCGGGTGATGTGCCCCAGAATCAGCGCATTAAAACTCTGGAAAGCTTCCGTGAAGGCGAGATTCAGGTGCTGGTCGCAACTGATGTAGCAGGTCGTGGGATTCATATTGAAGACGTCAGTCACGTGATCAATTACACCCTGCCCGAAGACCCGGAAGATTACGTACACCGTATTGGTCGTACCGGCCGTGCTGGCGCCAAGGGTGTCTCGATTAGCTTCGTCGGTGAAGAGGATGCCTTCTCGCTGCCGGAAATCGAACGCTATATCAACGACAAGCTGCCCTGCGTGCATCCGCCGGAAGGTATGCTCTAAGTCGCATGCTCGATACAGCCCTCAAAAGCGAAATTCAAGACGCTTACCGTCGCGTGGTGGACACCCTTAAGCTGACCCCACGCTACGGCCAGCGCATGATGATTGCCGAAATTGCCCGCACGCTAGGTAATATTGAGAGCGACGGCGAGGGTAAGCGGACGAGTGATACCCATGTCTGTGTGCTTGAGGCGGGTACTGGTACGGGTAAAACCCTGGCCTATCTGCTCGCCGCCTTGCCGATCGCCAAAGCGCGCGGCAAGCGGCTGATCATCTCGACCGCGACGGTTGCGCTTCAAGAGCAGGTGCTCAACCAGGATCTACCTTCGCTGGCCAGCCATAGTGGCCTTGCCTTTCGCTACGCCTTAGCCAAAGGGCGGGGGCGTTATGTCTGCGTCGCGCGCTTAGATCAGGCGCTTGAGGGGAGTGAGCCCAACCCTACGCTATCGTTGTTTGAGCAGTCGCTGCAAACCCAAAGTAGCGACTTCAATGTCATTGCTAGCGACATGGCCCAAGCTTACGGCCAGGGAGAGTGGGAGGGTGATCGCGACAACTGGCCTGAGGCGATAGATGACGCCCACTGGCGGCGACTAACGGTGGATCATCGCCAATGCACGGGTAGGCGCTGCGGGCACTTTGGTGCCTGCGCGTTTTTTCGTTCCCGTCGTGAGCTTGAAAATGCTGACGTTATCGTCGCCAATCACGATCTTGTGCTGGCTGATTTGGCCCTGGGTGGCGGCGCGATTCTGCCCGATCCCGCAGACTGCATTTTCGTGTTTGACGAAGGTCACCATTTGCCGGAGAAGGCGCTTTCCCACTTTGCCCACCGCTTTGCGGTGCACGGCTGTTTGCGCTGGCTGAAAACGCTGAGAAGCAGTTTGACTGACCTTCACCAAGCGTTGGCTATTCAACCCACGGTGGCGCGCCTGTTGGTCAGCTTACCCGAGCTGATTCACAACCTGGAGCCTGCGCTGGGCGATGTATTTAGCATGGGGCATCAGCTGGCGGGGCGGCCCAACGGTTTGGCTGATGAAGAGGCCACCCATCAATCGCGCTTTGAGAAGGGCCAAGTGCCCGATGCTTTGCGTGAGCAGGCGCAGCAGCTATTGGTGATGTTTGCTTCGCTAGCGCGCTGCTTGGAGAGTATCAGCGATATTCTGCGTGAAAGCCTGGATCCCGATAAGCAGACCGGCCTAGACCGTGAGCAGGCAGAAACCTGGCTGCCGTTGGTGGCGCTGCTGCACGGGCGGGCGTTAGAGGCGCATGCCTTGTGGCAGGCGTTTAGCGAGCAGGACGTAGCTAATGAAGCGCCCAGTGCCCGCTGGATCACGTTAAGCCGCGTAGCCGGTGAGCCGGAGATTGAGTTTTCAGCCAGTCCGGTATCCGCGGCGCATACCTTGGCCAAACACTTGTGGGGGCGCTGTCACGGCGCGGTGGTTACCTCGGCGACGTTGACCGCGCTAGGGCGCTTTGAACGTCTTCAAGAGCGGGCTGGCTTGGCCAATCGCTACCGCTACCAAGCGTTACCCAGTCCGTTTGATTATGCCAATGCGGTGCTGCGTGTCCCCCAAGAGGCCACCGACCCCAGCGATAGGGACGCCCACGAAAGCACTATCGTCAGCTTTGTGTCGCAACTGGCCGACACGGAGGCAGCGCTGGTGCTGTTCTCTTCCCGTGCTCAGCTGCGGGCGGTGGATAAAGCGCTGCCTGCCCATGTTAAAGAGCGGGTGCTGGCCCAGGATGCGCTGCCTAAGCGTGAGCTGATTGAGCGCCATCGGGCGGCGGTGGATAAAGGCGACGGGAGCATTATCTTTGGCTTGGCGAGCTTCGCCGAGGGGATCGATTTGCCCGGCGACTATTTGACGCACGTGGTGATTACGCGGCTACCCTTTGCAGTGCCCGATGACCCGGTGGGCGCTACGTTAGCGGAGTGGATAGAGAGCCAGGGCGGCAATGCGTTTATGCGCATTAGCGTGCCTGATGCGTCTATCAAGCTGGTACAGGCCTGCGGGCGTTTGATTCGTAAGGAGAGCGACCGCGGGACTATCACAATACTTGATAAACGGGTGATCACCCGCCGTTACGGACAAGCACTGTTGGATGCGCTGCCGCCATTTCGGCGCGAAATTAGTCGCTAGCAGTTTATTCAATGTTCTGGAACCAAAAACCCCCGCCGCGGCGGGGGTTTATAGCAGTTTAATCTAACTGCAACGGTGTTACTTAGCGATTCGCTTGGCCAGGGTGGCGGCAAGTTTGTCGTTCATACGGTTGAAGGCTTCCACCGTGGTGTCCCAGTCGATGCAGGCATCAGTAATCGACACGCCATACTGTAGTTGGCTAAGGTCTGCGGTCAGTTTCTGATTGCCCCAGCCAATGTTGGATTCAACCATCAGGCCGATAATGGAGGTATTGCCCTCCAAAATCTGATTGGTGACGTTCTCCAGTACCAGGGGCTGTAACGCCGCGTCTTTATTGGAGTTGGCGTGGGAGCAGTCGATCATGATGTTGGGTGATAGCTTGGCTTTCTCAAGCTCTTTCTCCGCCAGGGCAACGCTTACGCTGTCGTAGTTGGGCTTACCGTTGCCACCGCGTAGAACGACGTGGCCGTAGGCATTGCCGCGAGTGCGAATAATGGCTACCTGGCCCGCCTGGTTAATGCCCAGAAAGTTATGCGGGCTAGCCACGGACTGGAGTGCGTTGATCGCCACATCCAGGCTGCCGTCGGTGCCATTTTTAAAGCCGACGGGGCTGGAAAGGCCGGAGGCCATTTCCCGGTGAGTCTGCGACTCAGTGGTGCGGGCGCCAATCGCCGACCAACTGATGCAGTCCTGCAGGTACTGGGGCGAAATGGGATCCAGTGCTTCGGTCGCTAGCGGTAAGCCCATTTCGGCCAGATCGACCAGCAGTTTACGGGCAATATGCAGACCCTCATCGATCTCAAAAGAGTCGTTGAGGTGCGGATCGTTAATCAGGCCTTTCCAGCCCACCGTTGTGCGCGGCTTTTCAAAATAGACGCGCATCACGATATACAGGCTGTCGCTGACCTGGTCGGCCAGCGCCCGCAGGCGACGGGCGTAATCAAGCGCGGCTTCCACATCGTGGATTGAGCACGGGCCAACGACGACTAAGAGTCGCGGGTCGTTGCCACTCAGGATATTCTGAATGGTTTGACGACCTTCAATGACGGTTCGCTCTGCTGCATCGGTTAACGGCACGGCATTTTTGAGCGCTTCTGGCGTGGTGAGAACGTCTTGAGCGAGGACGTTAAGGTTATTAACCTGCTGTTCTGACATCTTGCTACCTGTGCTTGCGCGATGGCTGAAAAAAGTGAAGGGCGATAAAAGTGGCGCCTACTATCGCTTGTCGAGCAGGTAAAAATCAATTGCTGTGGAACTATGGCGGCATTAAAAGTGTCAGCCGCAGGGTTTTGCGAAAGGGGGTAAGCGCTTGATACGCTGCGAAGAACGCGTAACACTGAGACCCTGTCGTTAAAATTCTGTGGCGTAATAAAATACTGTTTCGTAATAAAATACAGCAACATACTCGGGCGATGAACTCGCTCTTTTATTAACTCTATTATTAATCAATGCCCAAGGGACGCTATGCTGCTTGCTGTGAACGCCCGCTTGTCAGGGCTAATAGGAATGGGGCTCGGCGCACGCCGTACGAGCTGGAGGAGCGTGTGAATGGGCACTCGGGAAACAGACCAACAGCTTGTTGAACGTGCCCAAAAAGGTGATACGCGCGCTTTCGATCTGCTGGTAAAAAAGTACCAGCATAAAATTATCGGCCTGATTGGCCGTTACGTTCATGATCACTCTGAAGTTCAGGATGTAGCCCAGGAGGCATTTATTAAGGCGTACCGCGCCTTAGGCAAATTTCGCTCAGAAAGTGCGTTCTATACCTGGATGTACCGCATCGCAATTAATACAGCAAAGAACTATCTGGTTTCGCGGGGAAGACGTCCGCCGGGCAGTGATTTGGACATCGTCGATGCTGAAATTATCGACCAAAGCGGACGGTTGGCAGACTCAGAGTCACCGGAAGCGGCGATTGCCAGAGACCAGCTCGAAGCCGCGGTTTATCAGGCGATCGAAAACCTGCCGGATGATCTGCGTACGGCGATTACGTTGCGAGAGCTGGATGGTCTTGCTTACGAAGATATAGCGCAGGTAATGCAGTGCCCAGTGGGCACCGTACGTTCGCGGATTTTTCGCGCTCGTGAAGCAGTTGATGAACATATACGTCCATTAATATCGACGGCGCGGAACAGTCGCGATGAGTAGTGGTCAGTAGAGGGTAGGTAGTACGGCCGCCAAAGGATGCCGAAATAAAGGTTTTTTCTTTTTTGTGAACTGTCTGGCATGTAAGGCGTCATAAAGCCTGACTATCTTGATGAGTACGTTTGATATGTCGATACATGATGTATCAATGTACAAAGCGTCATGCGCTTAGCGTTGCAGGCTAATCAATGTTGGTAATTTATTAGCGTGTAACTGAGTCTTGGCCTTGGAAGTCGTCGGAGTGGTGGTGCGCAGAATGAAGGCCCATTACCCCAGTACTTCTTTTAAACAGTGTGAGGGTGTGAAGTATGAGTCAAAACACACGGGAATCACTTTCGGTGTTAATGGATGGCGAGAGTGATGAGCTTGAGCTTCGCCGAGTGTTGAAGGCACTGCCTAATGATGACGATGCCGCTGATACTTGGCGCCGTTATCACCTTGCCCGCAGTATGATGCAGCGCGAGCAGGGCGTAGATGTCAGCGTTGATCTTTCTGCGGGTATTATGGCTCGCTTGCGTGACGAGCCTGCACCAATGATGCAAGATGCGGAACCTGTGGCCCACCGCGCGGGAGGCATATCGTTTGCCCGCGGCGCCGGGGTTGCTGCTGCGGTGTCATTGATGGTGATCACTGGCGTTCAGTTCTTTGGCAATAACTCATCCGTTGGCCAGGGCAGTAGTGACATTGCGACGACTGCGTCCGTTTCCAACGGGGCTACTCTAGTGCAGCCCGTTAGCCTAGCCTCTCAGTCGGCAGTCGCTACGCGTGCTGACATGCCCATGTTTGAGCCAACGCCGTTTCGGCTTAGTGGCCAGTCGGGTCAAAGTGGCCTAATGAATATTAGTGAAACTGGTTTCTCGGCGCAGACGCCTCAAGGAGTGACTGCTTCCCAAGGTACTAATATTGATATCGAACAGATTGGCTTATTACAGTCTTACTTAGAGCAGCATACCCAAAGTGCCGCCTACGGCAGTGGCGATAGCTGGATGCCGCTAATGCGCTCCTCCGCAGTCACTGAGCCTTTAGGTCAGCGCTAAATAATGCCACTCTATTTTGACGATACATATTAGGTGAGTAGGGAGTGCGCAGCATGATGGTTCCCCAGCGAGCTAAGCGCGCATGGGTGCTGGCGGTAGTTATTGGTACGCTCCCTTTTCAAACGCATGCGGAAGACGCCAATAGTTCGTCAACAGCCAATAGCTCCTCAGCAATCAATACGTCTTCTGGCAGTCATGCGGGCTACGAATGTGCGTTTGAATCTGAAACGCAGCCCAGTAGTCCAAAACAGTGGCTAGAACTCGGTTTGTGGGCTAGCCACTGTTATGCGTTTCAGGCCAGAGCGGTGGCTATTGATTCCGTCGATGTACGCACGCTGGCGCTTTCCCACCGCATTCAAGACGGCATTCGTCAGCAGGTAGTTCAGTATTTAGACGGTCCCTCTGTCAGCATCGAGCGCCGCTCGCCGGTAGGTAGGTTGGCTTGGACCGAAGAGCACAGCAACGGTGAATTACCTTCGCCCGAAAGGTGGGCGGCTCATCTTGAAAAATATTACGCCATTGAGCTAGAGGATAACGCTCGAGTAGCTGGTCGCGCCGCCGTTAAACTGATTTTCAAGCCCGTCGATCGATGGCGTTTCTCTCATGAGTGGTGGTTAGACCAGGAGACCGGCCTGCTGCTTAAGCATGTGCTCAGTGATCAGCAAGGCAGGATCATTGAAACCTTCCAAATTACTCAGCTTCAGTCGCCCCAAAAGTATACCGGCAGTGTTCGAACGAGCACCCCTAACGCTATTCCCAATACTCCCTGGCAGGCCACTTGGTTGCCCGATGGGTTTGTTGCGCAACCGGTGTCCTTGGCTGGTGATAATGGTCATCAGCGAGTCTATAGCGACGGCTTAGCCACCGTGAGTATCTTTGTCGAACCTCTCGCGTCTGAAGATACGACTACCTTGCAAGAAGGCGTGCAGCAGTTGGGCGTGTCGGCCGTCGCGATTGAGCACACCCTTACTGCTGAAGGACGCTGGCAACTAGTGGCCATTGGTGAGTTGCCGGTAGCAACGTTGCAGCGCATTGTACGCTCAATTACCTTCGACCTACTTGAAGATGAAACTCATGAGAGTGATGATGCCGCTGAACAGTAGCGTTAGTTGTTTACTTATGGTGAGAAGATAGCTAATGACTTCCGCACCCTGTGCTTCTCGGTCGAGTACCCCACTGCTTCGTACGGGCACGATTGTTGACTATTTCCCTATCGATTGTGCGCCGAAAGGGCTTGTCGTAGAGATTTCCGCCCAACAGGGCTGCGAGCAGTGTGCTCAAGGGCGAGGGTGCGGTGTTGGGTTGCTGGCTCCCCAGCGTAGCCAGCGCATTGCAGTAGCGCTTCCTCCCAAAGTGTACAGCGCTGAGCATGACTATCCGCTAGGCAGTCGCGTCACTATTAGCCTGCCACGTGCCTCTGTCACGCTGCTGGCTGTTTGCGTTTATGGGCTGCCGCTGATGTTAGCGCTATTGCTGTCCGGCCTGATTTCGTTCGTCAGTACCGCGAGCTGGCTGGCGCCGCTGGTCTTTTTTATTGCCCTGGTGGGCGGTGCGTTAAGTATTAAATGCCTAATGCGTGGGCGAGGGGAACGCTTCCGCCCACGCTTGGTCAATTAGTTCGTCAGTCTAGTTCTCCGGCGTCTCGCTGTGAGCTGTTGATCTGCCTTTGATTACTATCACATTAAGTAGGAGCTCTTGCATGAAGCGCTTGATTCTCCCTTCCACGCTATGGGTCTGCGTGGTGGCATTGCTAACGTTTGGCCAAGCCGCCAGCGCACAAGGCTTACCTGATTTTACCCAGTTAGTTGAAGACGCCGCCCCTGGGGTGGTGAATATCTCGACCAGTCGAACGGTTCAGCGCAGCAGCGCTCCTAGTTTCGGTGGGCAGGAAATTCCGGAAATCTTCCGCCATTTTTTTGGTGAGAGCTTTGGTGACAGCTTCCCAGTACCACCTGGCAGTGGGCAAGGGCGCACTGAAGAGCGCCAGTCATTAGGCTCGGGGTTTGTTATCAGTGAGGACGGCTATGTGATGACTAATGCTCATGTGGTTCAGGACGCTGATGAAATTCTTGTGCGGCTCAATGATCGTCGCGAATTGAGTGCAGAATTGGTTGGCAGCGATCCACAAACCGATGTGGCATTGCTGAAAATTGACGCAAATGACTTGCCTACACTCAATCTAGGTGACTCTGACGAGCTCAAAGTCGGCGAGTGGGTAGCTGCCATCGGTTCACCCTTCGGGTTTGATCACTCGGTTACTGCGGGTATCGTTAGTGCCATTAATCGTACCTTGCCACGGGATGCGTACGTACCGTTTATTCAAACCGACGTGGCGATTAACCCCGGTAACTCAGGCGGCCCGCTATTTAACTTAGATGGGGAAGTGGTGGGTATTAACTCGCAAATCTTTACCCGTAGCGGCGGCTTTATGGGCGTGTCGTTTGCTATCCCCATCAACGTTGCCATGGATGTGGCTGAGCAGTTGCGTGAAGGCGGCCGGGTGGATCGTGGTTGGTTAGGCGTCATGATTCAGCCCGTGTCTGAGGATCTGGCCGAGTCTTTCGGTATGGACAATGCGATTGGTGCTCTGATTGCTGACCTTGATCCAGAAGGCCCCGCAGCCCTGGGCGGTCTTCAGGCTGGCGATGTCATTCTTGAGGTCAATGGCGAAGAGGTTGACCGCTCAAGCTCACTGCCGCGTCTGATTGGCAAAGGTTCGCCAGGCACCGAGGTAGAGCTCACCCTAATGCGTGATGGCGAAGAGCTGACCGAGTCAGTCGAGTTAGGTAGTTGGCCAGATGCTGAGCAACAGCCGGGTCAAGCCAGCAGTAATAATCAAGCCCGCCTTGGCGTGATGGTTGCTGAAATTGATGATGCCATGCGCGAACAGCTAAATATTCCTGGCGGTGTGATTGTTCGTCAGGTAGAGGCGGATAGCGTGGCCGCTGATGCAGGCATTAACCCTGGTGATGTTTTGGTGAGCATTGATCACCGCAGCGTGTCTTCTTCCGATGAGCTGGTAGAGATCGTTGAGGCGTTGCCGAACGACCGCGCTATTCCTGTGCGCTTGTTCCGCGATGGACGTTCACTATTTGTAGCGCTACGTCTGGAATAACCCGCCTATTTTAACCCCTGGTCCGGCGGTTCTCGCCGGACCGCTGTTCCTAGCCTGCGCATATCGCTACAATAGCGGATATCTTTTTGTCGGAAATGGCCCTTAGTTTTAAACGGCAGCTGTTTTCGAGCTTTGAACTCTCGAAGCGGTCTGCTGATGCGGCCGCTTGCGTACCACTAAGGCAGAACAGACTCGATGTCCCAAGACGTTCCCAACGGAAAGCTTAAGCACATACGCAACTTTTCAATAATCGCCCACATCGACCATGGTAAATCGACGCTCTCTGATCGCCTGATCCAGACCTGCGAAGGATTAACCGAGCGTGAGCTTAAAGAGCAAGTGCTCGATTCTATGGACATCGAGCGTGAACGTGGTATCACCATCAAAGCGCAGTCGGTCACGCTGGATTACACTGCTGCCGATGGTCAAGTTTATCAGCTGAACTTTATCGATACGCCTGGGCATGTTGACTTTTCTTATGAGGTGTCGCGTTCACTCTACGCCTGTGAAGGGGCGTTGCTGGTTGTCGATGCTGCACAAGGTGTTGAGGCTCAGTCGGTGGCCAACTGCTATACCGCTATCGAACAAGGCCTGGAAGTACTGCCCGTACTAAATAAAATCGATTTACCTCAAGCGGACTGCGACAAGGTTGCTCAGGAGATCGAAGAGATTATTGGCCTCGATGCCACGGATGCCTGCCAAGTTTCGGCTAAAAGTGGCATTGGTATTGATGCCCTGCTTGAGCGCTTGGTGCGGGATATTCCGCCGCCCAAAGGCGATCCTGATGCGCCACTGCAAGCGTTGATTATTGATTCCTGGTTTGATAACTACCTTGGCGTTGTCTCGTTAGTGCGCCTGTTCGACGGCACGCTACGTAAAGGCGATAAAATCCGTATTAAATCAACCGGCCGCGATTGGGGCGCTACAGAAGTAGGTATTTTTACCCCCCAACGTAAACAGACAGATATTCTGCGGGCGGGCGAAGTCGGTTTTATTGTTGCCGGTATCAAAGAGATTCACGGTGCGCCGGTGGGCGATACGATCACTCACACTAAAACGCCCGATGTACCGCGTTTGCCCGGTTTCCAAAAAGTGAAGCCGCAGGTTTACGCCGGTATGTTCCCAGTCAGTGCGGATGATTACGAGGACTTCCGTGATGCGCTTGAAAAGCTCGCGCTTAACGATGCCTCTCTTGAATATGTGCCAGAGAACTCCGACGCACTTGGATTTGGATTCCGTGTAGGTTTTCTAGGCACGCTGCACATGGAGATAATTCAAGAGCGCCTAGAGCGTGAGTATGATATTGACCTACTCACTACCGCTCCAACGGTTGTCTACGAACTAGCGATGAAGAATGGCGACGTTCACTATGTCTCCAACCCTTCCAAGCTGCCTGATATGGCTGACGTAGATGAAATGCGTGAGCCGATTGTCCGCGCCAGCATATTGGTTCCCCAAGAATACGTGGGTAATGTCATTGCCGAATGTGAACAGCGCCGCGGCACACAGCGAGACATGCAGTTCTTGGGTAATCAAATTCAACTGGCTTATGAGCTCCCCATGTCAGAAGTGGTCATGGACTTCTTTGACCGCTTGAAATCGATCTCTAAAGGCTACGCGTCGCTTGAATATAACTTCGAACGCTTTGAAGAGGCGAAATTAGTCCGTCTCGACGTATTGATAAATGGCGACAAGGTGGACGCGCTAGCGGTGATTATTCACCGCGATCACGCTCATAATCGTGGTCGCTTATTAGTTGAAAAAATGAAAGAGCTGATTCCACGCCAGATGTTTGACGTGGCGATTCAGGCGGCTATTGGTGGCCAAGTGGTAGCACGTTCCACTGTGAAGGCGCTGCGTAAAAACGTGACGGCCAAGTGTTATGGCGGCGATGTCAGCCGTAAGAAGAAACTGCTCGAGAAACAGAAAGCGGGTAAGAAACGCATGAAACAAGTGGGGCGCGTGGAAATTCCCCAGGATGCCTTCCTTGCTGTGCTCAAGGTTAACGACTAGGAAAGAACGTCACTCATGGATTTTTCATTACTGCTGGTACTTGCCGTTGCGCTTTCGGGCGCTATTTACCTATTGGATGTATGGCTATTAAAGCCTAAGCGCCGCCAACGCTTCGCCGCAGCAGAGGCTAAAACCCAGGAAGGGTTGGATCCCGTTACCAGCGAAAAACTGCTGAAAGAGCCTTGGCCGGTCGACTACGCGCGCTCGTTTTTTCCAGTGCTACTCGTGGTGCTGATAGTGCGTAGTTTCATCATTGAACCCTTTCAAATTCCTTCGGGTTCAATGCGGCCGACGCTTGAAGTGGGTGACTTTATTCTGGTCAACAAGTTTGCCTATGGACTACGCCTGCCGGTAGTGAATACCCGCTTTATCGAAGTAGGTGACCCTGAGCGCGGCGACGTGATGGTCTTTCGTTTTCCCGAAGAACCTTCGGTCAATTTCATTAAGCGCGTGGTTGGCTTGCCGGGTGATACTGTCCGCTACGAAGGTAAACAGCTTTATATTAATGGAGAGCCGATCGCTAAGCAGCTGATTGAAGAGGGGCCGGATAAATCGCCTCAACAGCTGCTGTTAGAAGAGCGCCTCGGTGACGCCGAGCACTTCATTTATAACAACCCGCGTGATCCTGGCCCGCAAATGCGTGAAGAAACGATTCCAGAAGGCGAGTATTTCATGATGGGCGACAACCGTGACCACTCCAACGACAGCCGTTATTGGGGCTTCGTGCCAGAAGAAAATATTGTCGGTCGTGCGTTTGCGGTATGGATGCATTGGGACGGCGGGTTGCCAAGCTTTACCAGCGTGCGGCGGATTGAATGAAAATGCTGCCTAGGCTAAATTTAATTAGTTATGTCACTTTAGTTAACGTCAATGACGTAGGAGAGCTGTGAGTAATTCCTTGAACGCTTTTTGCCGACGAATCGGCCATACTTTTGGCGACGATACGCTACTGGAATTGGCCTTGACCCACCGTAGCTTCGGTGGTCGTAACAATGAGCGCCTGGAGTTTTTGGGTGACTCCATCGTCAACTTTGTGATCGCCGAGGCGCTTTTTCAGCGCTTTCCCCAAGCTCGAGAAGGGCAGCTTTCACGCCTGCGCGCGCGACTGGTGAAGGGGCAAACGCTGGCGGAACTGGCCCGGGAAATGGAGTTTGGCGAATGCTTGCGGTTAGGATCAGGTGAGATGAAAAGCGGCGGGCATCGCCGTGAATCGATCCTGGCGGATGCGGTAGAAGCCATTATTGGTGGCATCTATCTGGACGCCGGGATGGATGTGGTACGCGACCGTGTGTTGGATTGGTACTCCGAAAGACTGGGTAATATTTCTTTGCAAGATACTCAAAAAGATCCCAAAACACGGCTGCAGGAGTTCCTGCAGTCGCGTCAAGCCGCGTTGCCGCGGTATGAAGTTGTCTGCGTAAAGGGTGAGGCGCATGCCCAGACCTTTACCGTGGAGTGCTACATTGACTTGTTGGCTGAGCATACCACTGGTAAAGGCCCTAGTCGCCGCCATGCTGAACAGCAAGCGGCAGAAGAAGCGCTGTCGTACCTCGAAAAAAGCCCTGGAGATAAATCATGAGCCAAACCTGCGGATTCGTTGCCATTGTCGGCCGACCCAACGTGGGCAAATCGACCCTCATGAACCGTATTCTAGGGCAGAAAATATCGATTACCTCACGGCGCCCGCAAACCACGCGGCACCAGGTAATGGGGATTAAAACGGTCGATGAGACCCAGTTTATCTACGTGGATACGCCGGGCATGCACATCATGTCCAAAGATCGTAATAAAGCCATCAATCGCTTTATGAACCAAGCAGCTACCCAGGCGCTGCGCGATGTCGATTGCGTGGTGTTTATTATCGACCGCACCCGCTGGACGGAAGAAGACCAGGCGGTGTTAAAGCGCCTGGAACATGTAAAAGCGCCGGTGATTCTGGCGGTCAATAAAGTCGACCGCCTGGGCGAAAAAGGCGATTTACTGCCATGGCTCGCAGATGTCGGTGCGCGCCGTGATTTCGCCGCCATTGTGCCGATTTCAGCGAAACACGGCACCCAGGTCGACACGTTGGAAGAGGAGGTGGCCAAACACCTGCCTGAAAGCGTCCACTTCTTCCCTGAAGACCAAATTACCGATAAAAGCCTGCGCTTTATGGCCGCTGAACTGGTACGTGAAAAGGTCATGCGCCAGTTGGGCGATGAGCTGCCTTACCAGATGACCGTCGAAATTGAAGAGTTCCGCGAGACTGAGCGAGTAACGCATATCAGCGCACTTATTCTCGTTGAGCGTCAAGGCCAGAAAGTCATTTTGATCGGCGAAAACGGCGATCGCCTCAAGAGCATCGGCCGCGAAGCGCGCTTGGATATGGAGCGCGCCTTGGGCACTAAAGTAATGCTCAATTTATGGGTGAAAGTGAAGCGCGGCTGGTCGGATGACGAGCGCGCCTTGAAAAGCTTGGGTTACGACCTCGATTGAAGGTAACGATGTCGCCAGAGCCGGCTTTTTTGCTCCACCGTCGGCCCTACCGTGAAACCAGTGCGCTGGTGGATCTATTAACGCTTGATCACGGCAGAGTGCGTGCCGTTGCCCATGGTGGGCAAAGGCCTGGCTCAAAATCACGCCAACGCCTGCAGCCGTTTACACCGCTGTTTGTGACTTGGCAGGGCAGTCGTGATTTGAAGCGGTTGACGTTAATGGAGTCTCGCGGCCAGACGGCGCTATTGGCTGGAGAGGGGCTGCTATGCGGGCTTTATGCCAATGAAATCGCTACCCGGCTGCTGCCGTTAGAATTGCCTGCGCCCGACGTATTTGCGTTTTATACCGCGCTACTCGAAGCGTTGCCAGCGCCCGCCGAGCGAGCGCTGGCGTTACGCCGCTATGAATGGGCGCTGCTAGAAGCGCTGGAGGCCACGCCGCAGTTTACGACGCCAGAGGGTAGCGTTTTGGATCCCCAACTCCGCTACCGTTTTGATACCGCCAGCCGGGCATTTATGCCTGCTGAGCGAGGGCTCGATGGCAGAACGCTACGCTATATTGAACAGGGTGACTGGCAGCATGAAGGGCTTGCCAATGCACTTAAAGCGGTAATGCGCGCGGCGTTGGCGCCCCATCTGGGCACAACCGTTTTACGTTCGCGGGAACTGATGCTCGATTTAGCACGGCGCCGCCACCGTCCCTAATTCCTGATTTTATGTTCACAAACTCTTATCTTATCGTTGCGCTGGAGGCACTATGCACCCCCCTCGGATACTGTTAGGCGTCAATATCGATCACATCGCGACACTTCGCCAAGCCCGAGGTACGCGCTACCCTGACCCTGTGCAGGCGGCACTAGTCGCCGAAGAGGCCGGTGCTGACGGTATCACCGTGCATTTGCGTGAGGATCGGCGACATATTCAGCCCCGGGATGTGCGTATTCTGGCAGAAGTGCTTAATACGCGTATGAATCTGGAAATGGCCGTCACCGAAGAGATGCTGGCTTTGGCCGAAGAGGTGCGTCCCGCCCATGTCTGTTTAGTGCCGGAAAAACGCGAAGAGCTGACCACCGAAGGCGGCCTGGACGTTGTAGGCGGCTTTGACGCCATTGCCAGCGCCTGCCAGCGATTGAGCGCGGCGGGTTGTGATGTGTCCCTGTTTATCGATCCTGATATTGAGCAAATTGACGCTGCCCAGCGCGCCGGGGCGCCGACGATTGAGCTGCACACGGGCGCTTATGCCGAAGCACGGCCAGGCAGCGATGACGCGAATGCGGAGTATCATCGCTTAACCACCGCTGCGACTCACGCTATCTCACTGGGTTTGGTGGTCAATGCCGGTCATGGCTTGCACTACCATAACGTTGAAGCGATTGCGGCGCTGCCGGGCGTCAACGAACTCAATATTGGTCATGCGATTATCGCCCGTGCGCTGTTTGTGGGCCTGAAAGAGGCCGTGCAGGAAATGAAGCGCTTGATTATCGCTGGTCAAGAGGCGGGCTTAATGGCGGCCCTCGATGCTCACGATCACGAACATAGCCACGATCATGCAGACTCATCCGAGCATGTTCATAATGGCTGCTGCGGGCATTAAACAGCTGTTTTCTGTTTAAGGATTTTCTGTTTAGAGTTTTTCTGTTCAGGGGTTTTAGGCAATGATCGTGGGTATAGGTTCTGATATTGCCCGTGTTGAACGTTTTACACGGGCCATGCAGCGGCACGGCCCACGCTTTGCTCAGCGTATTCTAGGCCCCGAAGAGCATGCGCTTTGGCAGCAGAAATCCCAGCCCGCTGCGTTTCTGGCCAAACGCTTTGCTGCCAAAGAGGCATTTGTTAAAGCGCTGGGGTTGGGCCTACGCCAGGGATTGCAGTGGTGTGATATTCAGGTGCTGAACGATGCCCTGGGTAAGCCCTATTTCCTTCTTAACGGCGAAGCCGAAAGGCTCTTGCAAGCGGCAGGTGTCACCACCAGCCACGTTACGTTGAGCGATGAAGTCGAGTACGCGGTGGCTTTTGTTGTATTAGAGCGTGAAGCCCAAGGCTAACGTTAAGTTTTGCTTGATGCTCGATATGCTTAATACCTAAGTGCTTAATATCTAAGTGCTTAATGCATAAGTACTTAATGTCTAAGCAGTAATGGACGATGTGCACGCAACCGTGCCATTGCCCGGTAGAGGTCTTCCAATAGCCCCTCAACATGGTCTAAGCCGCTGGTACGTAGTCGAGTTTCCAGGGTCTCGACCAGCAATGCCAGCTCAGGCGCACCGCAGTAGCGGCTAGCGCCATTGAGTCCATGTACCCAATCGAGTAGCGTGGGTAAGTTTTTTTGGGCAAAAGCAGCGCGCATATGCTGTTCACTCTCATCCAAACTGTCGATCAGGCGTTTTAGCTGTTCTCGCGCCAAGTACTCTTTACCCCCTGCTAGGCGTGCGCCTATCTCAAGATCAACGACGGGCAGTGTGGCGGGAGTTTCGTGGCTAAAGCGTGGATTATTGGTACTGCTTTCGCGCTGTAAGTAGGACATCGTTGCATTACTGGTGGCCAGCCGATGAGTAATCCCCAAAAAGCGCTTTAGCAACTGGTCTAACTGTGCCTCGTCAATTGGTTTTATCAGCACGTCATCAAGGCCTTCCGCGAGCCACTGCTGACGCTCACTGCTTAGCACATGGGCGGTAACGGCAATAATCGGGCAGCGGGCCCAGGTGCTACTAAGTCGGCGCAGCGCCTGGGTGGTCTGCACGCCATCCATTTCTGGCATACGAATGTCCATTAACACCATGTCAACGTTACTGTTGCGCGCGAATTCTAGCGCCTGGCGGCCGCTTTCTGCCGTAATGACATGCAGGGTTGAGTCTTCAAGCATACTTTTGAGCAGCTCTCGGTTCGGCGCGTTATCGTCGACAATCAATAGTTTGAGTGACTGGGATGCCGCTGGTAGTGCTAGTAATTCCTGGTCGCTTTTATTTGGCAGAAGTGCAGGTAAGAGGAGTTGCTTAAGCGACGCCACCAGTTGAGCACGGGAAAAGGGTTTGTAGAGGGTTTCACCCCCATGGGTTAAGTGCAGTGGTGGCAGGTCAAAACTGTTGCCATTGGCTAAAACCAAAGTGGGGCAGGGCGTTTGATCAATCACCGTTTGCCAGTGGGAGTGCCATTCGGGACTAAAGTCGCTGTGTTCCAACCCTAATATCAGCAGTCTCGCTGGCTCAGAGGCATCAAACGCGATCGGCTGTGCTTCCCAGCGCTGCAGTAAATGCTCGAGTACGTGTCGGGTCGGTGCGTGAGTCTCATATAAACGAATAGTCGGATTGGCCAGGCTGATTTCAGGTGGCCGTTCGATAGCCTTGTGAGCCAGCATGGGCAGCGTGAAAGAAAAGGTCGTACCTTTACCCAGTTTGCTCTTCACCTCAATCTCTCCGCCCATGCGTTCAATCAATTGTCGGCAAATAGTAAGGCCGAGGCCACTGCCACCAAACTGTCGCGAATGGCTGGGCTCTGCTTGAGAAAAGGCGCTAAACAGTGCTTCTTGGTGGGCGTCGCTTAGGCCAATTCCGGTGTCACTGACGCTGATATTGAGCACCACATGTTGGCCTTCCAGGTTATCCAGCATGACGCGCACGATTACTTCGCCTTCATGGGTGAATTTGAGCGCATTGCCAATTAAGTTGTTCAATACTTGGTGAATACGCAGTGGGTCGCCGGTCAGCGGTGTAGGTACGTCGTCATATACCATGGCCACCAAATGAAGCTGTTTATGTTGGGCTTCTGGAGCATGCAGCCCTACCACTTCGTCAACCAGCGCGACAATATCGATATCCGCCTCTTCCAGGGTGAGGCGATTCGCTTCAAGCTTGGAAAAGTCGAGTACGTCGTTAACCAGCATAAGCAGATTGTCGCAAGCGCGATGCACGTGCTGTAGCCACTCCTGCTGTCGTGTATCCAGCGACGAACGGCCCAGCAACCGGCAAAAGCCGATAATGCCGTTTAGCGGCGTACGGATCTCATGACTCATGTTGGCTAAAAATTCAGACTTTACAGCGTTCGCTCGCAGCGCGCTGCGGTGAGCTAGATCGAGCTTGATATTCTGCTCTTCAATGGTTTCCATTGACTCTTGCAGCTCGCTGGTAGCCTGCTCGATTTGTGTTTGCATATTCCGCTGGGCCTGCTGAAAGTGCTCGGCCAGGGCGTTAATATGGCTACTCAGCTGGTGAAGTTCTGCTGCATTAGAGGGTGCCATACTTAGTCGGTAGTCCCCGCGGGATAGGCGGTAAAGGGCTTGGTTGGCTTCTTCAATAGGGCGGGTGGTATAGCGGCTGATGGCGAAAGCAACTAAAAATAGCAGCAGGCCAAGTAACATGCCGCCTAAGCTGAGGCTGGCAATCAGTTTATAGCGTCCCAAGGCTAACGCTCGGGTGTCCATTTCAATGTCTAGCCAGCCAACGCTAGTATCGTTTGCTAGAAGCTGGCTGGTTCGAATCTGGCTTGTACTGATCGGGTATGCATTGCTCTGAGAAGCATTTAGTGGCAAACGTAGCCGCCAAGCTTCCTTCTCCATGATCAGTTGATTAACAGCGGGGGCGCTAGGCAGAGGAGAACTGGATTGCCCCAGCTGTAAAAGACGATCGCCTTGTTGATTAAAAAGCGCAACCGATCGCAGCTCTTGCATATTGAGCAGTTGGCGCGCCAAGGCCTCCAGACGCTGGGCATCAGCCGCTGTAACCGCGTCAGTAAGGCTTGGAGCCAGCAACTCGCCAGCACTTTCTAAGCGCTCTTGCTGTGCTGCGCGGGCTTGTGTATCACTCTGTATGACCAGCAGTACGGCCATCATGGCGTACACCAGGAGCGGAAAACCGAGTAAGGCAAATAGAAGACGGGTGTTCAAAGACATGAAAAGAGCTCGTTGATTCAAGGAGGTTGCCTGTCCAGCCCAAGGCAGCACCGATATAATGCAGCATAACGGTGACGATAAGGAATATTCATGAACGATCTCAAGGGCTATCTCAAGGGCTATCCCACGCTAGAAGATGTGGTTGGCAACACGCCCCTAGTACGCCTGAAGCGCATTAGCGCTGGGCGTAACAATACCTTGTTGGCCAAGCTCGAAGGCAATAACCCCGCCGGGTCGGTCAAAGACCGCCCTGCGCTCTCCATGATCAATGAAGCCGAAGCGCGGGGCGATATTACCCCTGGCGATACGCTGATTGAGGCAACCTCAGGCAATACCGGTATTGCGTTAGCCATGGCAGCGGCGATTAAAGGCTATCAGATGGTGTTGGTTATGCCCGAAAACGCCTCGGAAGAGCGTAAGCAGGCAATGGCGGCCTATGGCGCTAAATTAATTTCTGCCAGCAAAGCCGGTGGCATGGAAGAGGCTCGGGATATTGCGGATGGCATGATTGCCAGAGGTGAGGGGAAGCCGCTCAACCAGTTCGCTAACCCGGATAACCCCCTGGCGCACTACCGCACCACCGGGCCCGAAGTGTGGCAGCAAACCGGTGGCGAAGTGACTCACTTCGTCAGCTCCATGGGTACGACGGGCACCATTATGGGCGTGTCGCGCTATTTGAAAGAGCAAAACCCAGCCATTCAAATTGTCGGCTTGCAGCCTGCCGATGGCGCTAGCATTCCCGGTATTCGCCGCTGGCCACAAGCTTACCTACCGGCTATTTTTGAAGCGCCGCGGGTGGATGTCACCCTGGATATTGGCCAACAGGAAGCAGAAGAGCATATGCGTCGTCTGGCCCGTGAAGAGGGCATTCTGGCCGGGGTCTCATCGGGAGGCAGTCTAGCGGGTGCGCTGCGCATCGCTGAGCAGACCGAAAATGCGGTGATTGTGTTTATCGTCTGTGACCGTGGTGACCGCTATCTCTCAACTGGCCTTTTTGCCCCAGGAGTATAACCATGGCCATGTTGGGAAAACGGCGGCCGCCCAGGCCTGCGTCAGGTCATTCTGGGCTAGCGGGCACGCCAGGCGGCAAAACACGGCATACGGCTACGGAGGGTACATCGCCCTTGGTAATTGAACGCTTGGCCCACGATGGCCGTGGCGTTGCCCACGCTGCCAACGGTAAAACCGTGTTTGTTGATCAGGCGTTACCCGGCGAACAGGTGGATGTCGCCATTCACCTCACCCGCAAGCGCTTTGACGAAGCGCATCTCAAATCACTGCTGACGACATCGGAGCAGCGCGTCACACCGCCGTGCCCGCATTTTGGTCACTGCGGTGGTTGCGATTTGCAGCATTTGAATATCGATGCCCAACGTGCCCATAAGCGCGAAGTAGTGCGCGACCTCTTTGCGCGTCAAGGCATTACGCTAGACCAGATCGGCTCAATTCAGGGGGATGATCAAGGCTACCGTCGCCGTGCGCGGCTGGGCGTCAAAGTTGATAGCCAGGGCAATACGCGGCTTGGCTTTCGCGCCGCCCACAGCCACCGCCTAGTGGATATCGAGCGCTGCCCGGTATTGGTCGATCCCTTACAGCAGCTGCTAACGCCCCTGCGCGAGTTACTGAAAACCCTGGAGGCTCCGCGTCAGGTAGGCCATATCGAACTGTTGGCAACGCCTACAACCCAGGTGGTGTTGGTGCGCCAGTTAAAGGAGCACGGAAAAGACGCCGAACGCTGGCAGGCTTTTGCGCAGCAGCAGGGAGTAGCGCTGGGCACTTGGTTGGGGCGTGAAACACCTGCTCTGCACTGGCATGGCGCAGCGCCGACGCTAGAAGAGGTGCTAACCGTTAACGGCCAACCCCCGCTGAGCTTAAGTTTTGCGCCGGGGGATTTTTTACAGGTTAACGCCCAGGTTAATCAGCAGATGGTCGCCCAGATTCTCCAGTGGCTAGCGCCACAACCAGGGCAGAAACTACTCGATCTGTTTGCCGGTATCGGTAATTTCAGCCTGCCTATGGCGGGCGCAGGTGCTGAGGTTCATGCGGTGGAAGGCAACCTCGCCATGGTGGCGCGCATTGCCATAAATGCTAAGCGCAATCAGCTCATGGTCAGCGGCCAGCAGGCCGATTTGAGCGACGCCGTCGGCGTTAATGAGTTGTTAACTGTGCATGGTGATAGTGATGCGCTGGTGCTCGATCCACCGCGCAGCGGCGCAGAGGCAATTTGCCAAGCGCTGGCCCATCATCCGGTGCCCAAAGTGGTCTATATTTCCTGTGATCCAGCGACGCTTGCCCGAGATGCGGCACATCTTGTGCATGCAGGTTACCGGGTCAAGCAAGTAGCAGTTGCGGATATGTTCCTTCACACTGCGCATATGGAAACGCTGATGCTGTTTGAAGCTGATGTTAAAAAATGATGTTAAAAGCTGATGCTATAAAGCGGATGTTATAAAGCTGCTGTTGCAAGGCTGCTGTTGCAAGGCTAGGGGGCCTGTGTTGCCCCGCCGCATCAAGCCACGGTGACGGCCGTGTAGAGACCGTCTCCCTGAAAGGATAAGTGATTGTCATGGTGAAAGTGCGTGAAGACCAGCCGCTAACCACAAGCGGAAAGGTGGACATACAGCAATGGTTGACGCGCCTTCAGGAGGATGTGCGTCTACCTGAGCCTGAGCGTTTAGTCGCTGCCTGTGAACTTGCCGAAAAGTTGGAGCTTGAGGCCCCACGCACCCATCGCGTATGGCTATCGCCAGGCTCTAGCTTTCGCATGGGTCTGGAAATGGCTGATATCCTAGGCGAACTGAAGCTAGATCAAGCGACGCTTGAGGCCGCCGTTCTCTACCGTGGCGTAAGGGAAGGGTTGCTGAGCCTTGAGTCTGTATCAAAGCGCTTTGGCGAAGAAGTGGCCAGCCTGATTGATGGCGTGCTGCAAATGGCCGCTATTAGCTACCCGCTGGCGCCTGATCATGGGATGGGCCAGCACAACCAGCAGGAAAACCTGCGCAAGATGCTGGTCAATATGGTCGGTGATGTACGCGTGGCGCTGATCAAAATTGCCGAACGCACCTGCGCCTTACGCCAAGTAAAAGACGCCCCCCGGGAAAAAAGCTTACAGGTGGCCAGGGAAGTTGCCGATATTTACGCGCCGCTGGCCCACCGCCTGGGCATCGGTCAGCTTAAGTGGGAGCTGGAAGACCTATCGTTTCGTTATTTGCACGAAGACGAGTACAAGGCGATTGCCAAACTGTTGGCGGAGAAGCGCCTTGATCGCGACCGCTATATCCACGATGTCGTAGAAACCATCAAAGCGTTGATGGAAGCGCAGCACATCCACCGCTACGACGTGGACGGTCGGGCCAAACATATTTACTCGATCTGGCGTAAAATGAAGCGCAAACGGATCGATTTTTCTCAGGTACACGACGTAAGAGCAGTGCGAATTCTAGTGCCAGAAGTAGCCGACTGCTACACCGTACTGGGCATTATTCACTCGCGCTGGCATCACGTGCCGAACGAGTTTGACGACTACATCGCCAACCCCAAAAAGAACGGCTACCAGTCACTGCATACTGCCGTGATGGGGCCAGAAAACAAGGTGCTCGAAATCCAGATTCGTACCTTCGCCATGCACGACGAAGCGGAGCTGGGCGTGTGCGCCCACTGGCGTTACAAAGGCCACGATACCAACGCCAAAAGCCGTAGCTACGAAGAGAAAATTGCCTGGCTGCGTCAGGTACTGGAGTGGCAGGACGAGGTGGGTGGTTTTGGCGACCTGCGAGAAGGGCTCTCCAGCGATGTGGCACCTGACCGTATCTATGTCTTTACCCCCGACGGCCACGTCATCGATTTGCCGCGTATTGCCACCCCGATCGACTTTGCCTACCGGGTGCATACCGAGATTGGGCACCGCTGCCGGGGTGCCAAAATTAATGGGCGCATCGTGCCGCTCACTTACAAGCTTAAAACCGGCCAGCAGATAGAAATTCTCACCGCCACCAAGGGCGGACCGAGCCGCGACTGGTTAAACCCCAACCTGGGCTATGTGCGCACCTCACGGGCGCGGGCCAAAATCCAAGCATGGTTCAAGCATCAGGCGCGGGATCAAAATCTAGACGAAGGGCGCGTGCTGTTTGACCGCGAAATGCGCCGCCTGGACGTTGAGGGCCTCGACCTGCCCAGGCTGGCCAAGGCGGTTAACTACCTCAATGCTGATGATATGTACGCCGCCATCGGCGCCGGAGACTTGCGCATTGGTCAAGTGTTGCACCAGGCCCAGCAGCTATTTGGTGAAAGCGATGATCAAGAGCAGCTCGACCGCCTACTCGCCAAGCCAAAACGCCAATCCAGCAAGGCCACCAAAAGTGATATCACTGTGCTGGGTGTCGGCAACCTGAAAACCAGTATGGCCAACTGCTGCCGTCCGGTGCCCGGTGAGCCGATTATTGGCTTTATTACTCAGGGGCGCGGTGTGACCGTTCACCGTCAGGACTGCAGCAATATTCTACAATTGCGTCTGGATGAGCCCCAGCGCATTATCGAAGTGGAGTGGGGCGAACGCGCCCAAACCCGTTATCCGGTAACCATTGAAATTCAGGCTTGGGATCGCTCCGGTCTGTTGCGCGACGTTACCGGGCTGCTGGGTAATGAAAAAGTTAACGTGCTGGCGGTGAACACGCTAACCGATACCGATGAAGGCATTGCCCGACTGCGTATCACGCTGGAAGTCGATGGCCTTGAATCACTGGGGCGCTTGTTCTCGCGTATTCAGCAGTTGCCTAACGTTACCGAAGTGCGCCGTTTGCGCAACGCCGACCCAGAGCAGCAAGCGCGTAAGGGAGGTGCGTAATGCGCCATGGTATCGATGACCTGCTGACATTGATGCAGGTGCTGCGTGACCACGAGCAAGGCTGTCCCTGGGATCTTCAGCAGGATTGGGACAGCATTGTGCCCCACACCCTGGAAGAGGCCTACGAGGTCGCTGATGCCATCGAACGGCGCGCTTTTGACGAGCTACCCGGTGAGCTAGGCGATCTGCTTTTTCAAGTGGTTTACTACGCCCAGTTCGGTGCGGAGGAGCAGCGCTTCGATTTTGCCGATATCGTCGATACGCTGACCGCCAAAATGCTACGCCGCCATCCACACGTATTTCCAGAGGGCACCCTGGCCTCGCGGCGCCCGCCAGGAATGAGTGCCGAAGAGGTGCAAACCCAGCAGGTGAATAGCCGCTGGGAGTCACTGAAAGCCGAAGAACGTGCCGAGAGAGCCGTAGAACGGCCCTCTGTGCTCGACGATGTTCCGCGCACGCTGCCCGCGCTTAGCCGCGCTGCCAAGCTGTCTAAACGCGCAGCGCGAGTAGGCTTTGATTGGCCCGACGCCCGCGGCGTGATTGATAAAATTCGTGAAGAGTTGGCCGAAGTGGAAGAAGCGCTCGCCGCCGGTGATCAATCGCATGCGCAAGAAGAAGTCGGCGATCTGCTATTTGCAGTCACCAACCTTGCCCGCACGCTGAATGCCGACCCGGAGCAGTGCCTGCGCGCTACCAATGCCAAGTTTGAGCGCCGTTTTCGTTTTGTCGAGCGCGAGCTGAGCGCTGCCCAGCGGCCATTAGCAGAGGCTTCCCTAGACGAAATGGAAGCCCACTGGCAGGCGGCAAAAGCACAAGAGCTTCAGTCTCAAGAACTTCAGTCACAAGAAAAACAACCTACCCATTCCTGATTTAATAATGATGCGACCCCTGCAAGGAGGCCATGCCAATGAGTCACGACCTACACGAATCTCTGCGCGATAACGTGCGCATTCTGGGCGATAGCCTGGGGCGCACCATTGCCGATGATTTGGGCCAAGCATTTGTCGATAAAATTGAAACCATTCGCGCCCACGCCAAGCGCGGTCGCCAAGGCGATTCACTGCAGCAGCGCGAATTAATCGAGTACCTGCGTGAGCTGCCCGAGAGCGACCTGCTGCCGGTTACTCGAGCCTTTAACCAGTTTTTAAACCTTGCCAATATTGCCGAACAGCACTACCGGGCACGCTTTCGCCGGGTAGAGGACTACAAGCCTGGCTCTCAGCCAGTGCTGGGGGAACTGCTTGAACGCGCCCAGAAGGCGGGTAACTCACCGCGTAATCTGGTCGAAACCCTCGCTAATATGCGCGTAGAGTTGGTGCTCACCGCCCACCCCACCGAAGTTATTCGCCGCACCTTGATCCAAAAATATGACGCCATCGATGAGTGTTTAACCGCCATCGAGAGCTCTGAAGATTATCCCGAGCGTGGCACCCGCGCCCAAGGGCGCCTGGAAGAGCTGATTAGTCAGGCGTGGCACACCGACGAGATCCGCCACGAGCGGCCCACCCCGGTGGACGAAGCCAAGTGGGGTTTTGCGGTGATCGAAAACTCGTTGTGGCAGGCAGTGCCTGACTTTCACCGGGATCTGGACAACCTGCTGCTGGATACCGCCGGCGAGCGCTTGCCCCTGGATGCAGCACCGATACGCTACGCTTCCTGGATGGGCGGCGACCGGGACGGTAACCCCAACGTAACTGCACGGGTGACCCGCGAAGTATTGCTACTGGGCCGCTGGATGGCTGCCGACCTCTATTTGCGCGATCTTGAGCAGCTCAAAACCGAGCTCTCCATGTGGAAGGCCAATAGCGCGCTCAAAGCTGAAGCGGGCGATGTCGCTGAGCCTTACCGCGAAGTGTTGAAGCGGTTGCTTGCGAAGATGGAATCAACCCGCGATTGGGCCAAGGCTGAGCTGGAGGGGAATAACTATGACGGCGGGCCGATTATCGAAACCCGCGATCAGCTCTATTCGCCACTGCTCGCCTGCTACCGCTCGCTGTGTGATGTGGGTCTCGACACCATCGCCAACGGCGCGTTGCTGGATACGCTGCGCCGGGTAGCGGTATTTGGTGTGACGCTGACCAAGCTTGACCTACGTCAGGAAGCCAGCCGCCATGCCCAGGTCATTGAGGAACTGACCAGCGCCCTGGGTCTGGGTCATTACCAGGAGTGGGACGAAGCCAAACGCCAGGAGTTTCTGCTCGCCGAGCTGGCCTCACGACGCCCGCTGATTCCGCGCCGCTGGGAGTGCTCTGCGGAATCCCGAGAGGTGCTGGATACCTTCAAAGTCATCGCCCAGGAGCAAACTGAAGCACTGGGGACGTACATTATTTCCATGGCCGCTGAGCCTTCTGATGTGCTCACCGTCGCGCTGCTGATGAAAGAGGTTGGCGGACAGGTAACGCTACCTATTGCGCCACTGTTTGAAACCCTTAACGACCTTAATCACGCAGGCGATGTGGTGGATCAACTGCTCGCGATACCCGGCTATCGTTCGCTGATTGATGACCGCCAGGAAATAATGATCGGTTATTCCGACTCGGCCAAAGATGCCGGGCAGTTGGCCGCTGCTTGGGCGCAGTACCGCGCCCAGGAGTCATTGGTAAATGTGTGTAACCGCCACGGTGTTGATTTAACCCTGTTCCACGGCCGCGGCGGCACCGTTGGCCGCGGCGGCGGCCCGGCTCATGCGGCGATTCTCTCCCAGCCCCCAGGTTCGGTAAACGGCAGTCTAAGGGTAACCGAGCAGGGCGAGATGATTCGCTTCAAGTTTGGTCAGCCGGATATTGCCCTACGCTCCATGGAGATCTACGCCTGCGCGGTGTTGGAAGCCACGCTATTGCCACCTCGTGCTCCAGAACCCCACTGGCGTGAAGAGATGGATCAGCTCGCCCAGGTAGCGCATGCCGCCTACGTAGGCGTCGTGCGTGAAGACCCGGACTTTGTGCCTTATTTCCGGGCGGTCACCCCAGAAGGTGCTCTGGGCCGGCTGCCACTAGGCTCCCGCCCCACCAAGCGGCGTCAGGACGGTGGGGTCGAAACCCTACGCGCTATTCCGTGGATTTTCGCCTGGACGCAGATTCGTTTAATGCTACCCGCGTGGCTGGGCAGCGGCGAAGCCTTCTCACGGCGTTTGGAGCAGCCCGGCGGCCGTGATGTGTTGCAGGAGATGCGCAACGAGTGGCCTTTCTTCGGCACCTACCTGGACATGCTTGAGATGCTGCTGGCCAAAGCCGACGTAGCGATTGCCGCTTACTACGAGCACCGCTTAGTCGACGAGCCCTCGCTGAAAGCGTTGGGTAAACAGCTGCGTGAACGTTTTGGGCGTTTGGAAGATGCAGTGCTGGATATCTTGCAGCAGGAGAAACTGCTGGAGAATACGCCGCTGATTCGTCAGGCGATCGATGTGCGTAACCCCTACATCGACCCGCTCCATGGCCTTCAGGCAGAGCTGCTGCAGCGTAACCGTGATGCCGATGGGGCGATTAGCGCGGATCTTTCCCGTGCACTCATGGTCACCATGGCGGGGATTGCTGCTGGTCTACGTAACACGGGCTAGGTAACACGGGCCAGGCAACACCGGCTAGTTTCTTAATTACGCTAAGAAGGAGGCGTCAATGCCCTCAGATGCTCAAGCGGTACTCGATTTTTGGTTTGAGGAGCTGACGCCTGCTCAGTGGTTTAAAAAAGACCCTGAGATGGATCGGATGATCTTGCAGCGGTTTGGCGCACTGCATGCCCAAGCCGCGCAGTGCGAGTGTTACCCATGGCGGCAAACGGCCGATGGGCGGCTCGCTGAGATTATTGTGCTGGATCAGTTCTCGCGCAATATCTACCGCAATGACGCGCGCGCCTTTGCCACCGATACCTTAGCGCTGGCGCTGGCCCAGGAGGCAGTGGCCGTTGGAGCCGATGCTCCGCTTTCCAGCGTGCAGCGGGCGTTTCTGTATATGCCCTATATGCATAGCGAGTCTGTGGTTATTCATGAGCGGGCGATGCAGCTATTTGACCAGCCGGGGTTGGAGAGCAATCTCGATTTTGAAGTCCGCCACAAAGCGATTATTGATCGTTTCGGGCGTTACCCGCACCGCAATGCATTGCTAGGGCGGGCCTCTAGCGATGAAGAGCTGAACTTTCTAAAGCAGCCCGGCTCGTCTTTTTAAGCGTTTCTTTATTCTCTTTTAGCCATATGGCGTTATATGTCGTTGCGAAAATCTACCCGGATCAATAAGTACATTAGCGAAAGTGGCATGTGCTCCCGCCGCGAGGCCGACCGCTTTGTGGAGCAGGGCAATGTGTGGATTAATGGCCGCCGCGCGACCACGGGTGATCAGGTGGTGGCGGGGGATTTGGTTAAGGTTAACGGTCAGGAGATCGAGCCTCAGGAGGAGGAGGATCTCGTTCTTATCGCGCTGAACAAACCGGTGGGCATTGTCAGTACCACCGAGTCCAGCGAGAAGGATAATATCGTTGAGTTCGTGAAGCATGGCGTGCGTATTTTCCCCATTGGGCGGCTCGATAAAGACTCCCAGGGGCTGATTTTTTTAACCAATAACGGCGATCTGGTTAACAAGATTTTGCGCGCCAATAACAACCACGAAAAAGAGTACCAGGTGACGGTGGACAAGCCGATCACCGACGAGTTTATCGACGGCATGCAGAGCGGTGTGCCGATTCTTGGCAAGGTGACCAAGCGGTGCAAGGTGCAAAAAGAGTCCACCTTTGTGTTCACCATCACCTTGGTGCAGGGGCTCAATCGGCAAATTCGCCGTATGTGTGAATACTTCGGCTACGAAGTTACCCAGCTTATTCGCACGCGCATCATGAATGTGTCGCTAAAAGGCTTAGCCCTGGGAGACTGGCGCGACCTGACTGCCAAAGAGATCGATACCATTATCGCCCTGACCGAACGCTCAGAGGCGGCACCCGAGAAGAAAAGTAAAGCTAAGCCGGAAAGACCCAACTACAGCTCAGGCGCAGGAAAGGCAAAACCGCCTTCCGCGAAAGGGCGTCCGGCCAAAGCAGGCGCGAAGGCGGCTGGTGTCAAGGCCGCCGGGGCTAAATCGCTTCCCAAAGGTAAAAAAGCCGCCAGCGGAAAAGCTAACGGAAAAGCTAGCACCGGCCCGAAAGGCAATGCGCCAGGTAAGCCGCACCCCAAGGGCGGTAAAGCCCTCGGTAAGCCCGGTGTTAAAAGCAAGACTGGTGCTAAAGGTAAGCCCGTTGGTAAAGGCCGCGGTAAGCCAGCGGTGGGCGGCAAACCTTCTCAGCGACGCAAGTAGCTCCTAACCCTTTAAGAGTCTCCACTGTGATTCCAATCGTCGCCTTTTACGCTGTGATGAGCGTTATCGCTTATATCACGTATGCCATCGACAAAAAGGCGGCGATTAAAAACCGCCGTCGGGTGAGTGAGAAGTCGTTACATCTGCTTGGGATAGTGGGTGGGTGGCCGGGTGCGCTCCTGGCTCAGCAGCAGCTGCGGCATAAAACCCAGAAAACCGCCTTTCAAGTTACGTTCTGGCTGACGGTTGTCGTGAATCTGGTCTGTGCAGGGTGGCTAACTGTTTCATTGAGTCTCATTTAGCCACCCATTTAGCCATCCTATACTTGGTGCTTACGCTGTGGCTTGATCGTTGGGCGCGAAAAGAAAATTAGCAATCAGCTCTTTACCGCCTTCGGTGGCAAACGATTCCGGATGGAACTGAATGCCGTGAATCGGGTACTCCCGGTGTTTCACGCCCATCAGTTCGAATTCACCCAATGCTTGCCAGCCGCTGCGCTGCTCAAAGTTATCAGCTTCCAGTGCGCCAACGGTGGCGGTCACTTCCAGGCACTCGGGCAGGGTGGCCGCATCGGCAATCAGTGAGTGATAGCGCATTACCTCAAGCTGGTCGGGCACGCCGTTAAACACCGATGCGTTATTGTGGTTGATGGGACTGATCTTGCCGTGCATGGGCAGCGGCGCCTTCACTACCTTGCCGCCAAACACGTGCACAATGCCCTGCATGCCCAGGCAAACGCCCAGCAGCGGTGTGGTTTTGCCTAGTTTCTCTATCACTTCAGCACAGACGCCGAAGTAGCGCGGGTCATCCGGCGAGCCAGGGCCAGGGGAAATAATAATGCGATCCGGTGCCATGGCTTCGATGGTTTGGAAATCAATTTGATTATTGCGCTTAACGGATATCTCAAAGTTGGCCAGCCCGCCGCGATTCTTCTCCGTGGTTAAGATCTCACCAATAAACTGATAGAGGTTATAGGTGAAGGAGTCGTAATTATCGATAATCAGTACTTTCATGCTGGGCGCTCCATGTCCGTTTTCATAAAAGGGGCAAGGGCTTTGCGGGTGCCGGCAAATTTGCGGCGAATCTCTTCGTACTCATCTTCAGCGTTGCTATCGAAGACGTTGCCACCACAAGTTTGCACGTAGGCGCGCTCACCGTTAACAAACACGGTACGGATGGGGATTGCAAAGGTGCAGTCACCGTTGAACGAAAACTGACCTACCGCACCACCATAGGGGCCGCGACCGTCGGTTTCCAAGTCATCGATAATTTTCATCGCTTCGATTTTTGGCGCACCGGTGAGGGTGCCCGCCGGAAAATTGCTGGCCAGCGCGGTAAACATATCCTCGCCTTCGGCGATAATGCCGACGATCTCGCTGGAGATATGCTGCACGTGGCTGAAGCGCTTGATGTCCATCAGGCTGCGCACCTTCACCGTACCGAACTGCGCTACTCGGCCAATATCATTGCGGTGTAGATCCACAATCATATTGTGCTCGGCGATCTCTTTAGGGTCGTTGAGCAGCGCCCGGGCGAGCTGGGTGTCTTCCTGAGGCGTTTGTCCGCGCAGCGTGGTACCTGCGAGGGGAAAAGTTTCCATCTCCCCTTGGCGCAGCCGGAACAGCAGCTCAGGGCTGGCGCCAATTAGCTTCTGTTCACCAAATTTGACGTAGTACATCTGCGGCGAGGGGTTAATGGTGCGTAGCTGGTCGTACAACGCCAAAGTGTCGCCCTGAATCCGAAAGCGCTTTTTAAACCCGACCTCACACTGGAACACCTTGCCGTCAATAATATCCTGCTTCACCTTGGCCACTGCCTCAGCGTGCTCTGCCTGGCTCATGGTGTCGCCGAGTGCCGTGATCTGCAGCGGGCCTGCTGGCTCATCGTCTGCACTGATCAGCGTCTGCAGAAAGTCGTAGCGGCTGTTGTCGTAGTAGAAGTAGGTGACTTCCCCGGTCATCTTGTCGAGAATCAGGCCATCTTTGTAAAGCCCAAAGCGAAACGTATCGAAATCATCGCTGGCTTTAAGCGTTAGCGATGGCTCGAAGTACTGCATGGCATCGTAACCGAGATAACCGCTTAGTCCGCCAGCGTATTTACGCGAAATAATATTTTGCGGGATCAGGCTGCGCAGCAGCTCGTAGGGGTTATCGCTGGAGTAGTGGTTGGCATTGCCTTTGCGGTCTTCGATGGTCAGCGTTTGGCCGTTGGCGTAAAGCGTGTACTCGGGGTCAAAGCCAATGATCGAGTGGCGCGCCATATGGCTGTCTTCGCCCAGGGACTCCAGCATGTAGCAGGTAGAAAATTGCCGCTCGATTTTTTGAAACAGCGCAAAAAAATCGCAGTCCGCCGCCAAGGTCACGTAGTGCGGTTTGCGTGGCAGCGTAAAAGGCTGCGGGCCTGATACGGCCTGTGTATTGGCAGTGGTCATGATGCATCATTCCGTGAAGAGGGTGGTGATGAAAGTAGTGAAGAAGGCTGTGAAGAAGATTGAGAAGAATGTGGCGATGTTGAAGCAGGTAACGTTGCTAAGGCGCGGGAGCCCCGTGACACCGTAGCGATACCCACGCCCAGGATTTCGGCAATTTTGCGGTGGGGCACACCGTCACGCAGTAGTCTAAAAATCTGTAGGCGTTTACTGATTTCTTGGTACTCTGCAGGCGTTAGCAGGCTAGCCAGCGCTGCGTCCATTGCCTTAGGTGAATCAATGGCGAGCAGATGGTCAATTAGCTCAGCCTGGTAGTCTTCGTTTGAGGGCATGGTCAAGACCGGTTAATAATCGTGTACTAGCGTACTAGTACGTTATATTATTGGCCGTAAAAGTCAAGCAATGCGTGTTGATTTACATTAAGGGAATTCGATGACCGGCTATTTTATTCAAGCCTTTATTTACCTTGTCGCCGCGGTGATTGCGGTACCGCTCGCCAAACGCTTCGGCCTGGGGTCAGTGCTGGGTTATTTGGTTGCTGGGGTGGTGATTGGCCCAATTCTGGGATTGGTGGGTCAGGAGACCACCACTATTCAGCACTTTGCCGAGTTTGGCGTGGTGATGATGCTGTTTTTGGTGGGTATGGAGCTTGATCCCAAGGGGCTTTGGGCGATGCGCGTGCGGTTGATCGGTCTGGGTGGGCTTCAGGTAGTGCTAACGGCCGCTGCAGGCACTGCCATGGCTTGGTGGCTGGGACTTGTGTGGCAAACTGCACTGGCAGTGGGGTTAATTTTTGCGCTCTCTTCCACGGCCATTGTGCTGCAAACACTCAATGAGAAGGGACTCGCCAAAACAGAAGGCGGGCGCAGCGCTTTCTCGGTGCTGCTGTTCCAGGATATCGCGGTGATCCCTATGCTGGCGTTGATTCCGCTGCTGGCGCTGCCGGAATTAATGGGTGTGGGCGTTGATGATGGCCATGCCAGTTTAAACTTGGTTGCAGGCTTGCCCGGCTGGGCACACGCTTTGGTGGTCGTAGCTGCTATCGCCAGCGTGATAGCCGGGGGCTACTATTTAGTGCCGCTGTTGTTTCGCTATGTCATTGGCTCTGGCCTTCGTGAGGTGTTTACCGCCACGGCGCTGATGTTGGTCATTGGCATCGCTGCACTGATGAGTGTGGTCAATCTATCTCCTGCTTTGGGGGCCTTTTTGGCCGGCGTAGTACTGGCTAATAGCGAGTTTAAGCACGAGCTGGAAGCCAATATTGAACCCTTCAAAGGCCTGCTTCTGGGGCTGTTCTTTATTACCGTCGGCGCGGGCATCAACTTCTCGGTGCTGGCGGCAGAGTGGGGCACGGTACTCTCATTAGGCGTGGCGGTTATCGTTGTAAAAGGGGTGATTCTGCTGGGCTTGGCACTGCTATTCCGGGTGCATGGCAGCAACGGCTGGCTGTTTACGTTAAGCCTTGCCCAAGCCGGTGAATTTGGCTTTGTGCTGCTCACCTATAGCGTCCAAAACAGCGTAATTCCTACTGATATCTCCCAGGTACTGTCGTTGGTTGTCGCGCTTTCAATGTTCTTAACACCACTGCTTTTTATAGCTTACGACCGCTTAGTGCTACCGCGTTACCAAACAACCAAAAACGACGACCGAGAGGCCGATGCGATTGAAGAGCAGGCGCCGGTTATCGTTGCGGGGGTAGGGAGGTTTGGGCAAATCATTTGCCGTTTGTTGCGCGCTAATAATATTCCCATTGTTGCGTTGGATCACGAGATCAAGCAGATCGAAAACCTGCGAAAAATTAATATTAAAAGCTACTTTGGTGATGCCAGCCGCTCTGACTTACTCGAAACGGCAGGGATTGAGCATGCCCGTTTGCTGGTTATCGCGCTAGATGATCGCGACCGCTCCGTGCAGATGGTCAAGCATGTAAAGCACGCCTATCCGCATGTCTGGGTATTGGCCCGCGCCTTTGATCGCGGCCACGGCTATCAGCTCCGCGATGCAGGGGCCGACGATGTAATCAGCGAAACCTACCATTCAGCGCTGGAGTTAGGGGGCCATGCTTTGACAGCCATGGGCGTGCACCCCATGCGCGCCAAGCAAATGACCTGGGCCTTTGTACAGAACGAAGATGACCACGAAGACGAGCTGTTTAACGCCTGGAAAGAGATCGAAGAAGGCATCAGTTTCAGTCCTCGCTACGGCGAGCTATTTATGAAGCTGGAAGAGTCGCTGAATAGCGCCATGCAGCAGGATTGGCCAGAACCCCAACGGGAGGATGTGCCGATCTGGACACCGCCAGAGGTTGATCAGGGGGACAAGGCATAGGAAATGAAGTAAACAATAGCAGTGTACTTGGTGTATTTGTCGCCGAGTTAAATGTGAGCAATTACATTGTAGTCGACGCGGTTGTGATTCCTGAATTCGACTAAATCGGGCAGTGCCTACTGCTGCTCTAACCGATCCCTCGCCGCATCCACCGAGTCGCGGTGGGCATTATCGCTGTGTTGGCTTCAGGCGATAACTTTTTCTGCTGGATCGCCTTGCAGGCTGCGGAAGCTCATCCGACCCAGGGCGTCGTATTGATAGCTCTGTTGGCTGGTGGTGTCCGGGCTGCGCAGGGGGAGGTGAGCTAACTGGCCGAGATTGGTGTAACCCCACTCCAGAATTAATGGCTGGTGATGGTCATTGGTGCTGGTGTTGAGACGGCGCTGGGCCACTTGGTACAGGGCATTGGGTCAAGTCCAGGCCGGGGCAGTCAGACCGTATCGGTGGCCGTGTGCCGCGTCATGAAGGGCTTAGAGCGGGATAAGTTGCTTTTTAAGAGCAAAAAACCGTCTTCAACAAGCTTTAGCTGGGCGCTCAAGTGGCTAAATGCCGATATTAAAATTACTCACCCAGATGACCGGCGGGGTAAATAAGGACAACAGGCAGTGGAGGCGGCTCGAAATCGGGTTTTTCTACAGCCTCGTTAGGTGATCTAGCTGGCTGAGGTTGGTGGTAACCCCGCTCCAGTATTAGTGATTATTTAATTGGTTGTTACGATCAGCAGAGGCCTCATTCTTTTGACAATAGTATTTCTCCCATTATAGATGAGAAAAATATTAAACTATTGTCAGGTGTTAGTTGACCACTATACTTTAGACCGCCCTATCCTTCTGAAGGACAAACTATTCTAACTGGCTGCCCATCTTTATAATGAAAATATTCTTTGCAGCCATTTTCCAATTCTCTCAGCCCTATATCCTTGGCCCTCATTAGCTCAGTCAACTCGACCCTCCCATTCTCATTCCAGTCCATATCTTTCACTGGATATCCTTTCATAAGCCCTAGCCCCACATTTGCTGAAATATACAAGCCAACTAGGAGGCACAACCCTACGATAAGCCACTTCATATTACCAACCTGCCCATGGCGCACTCTCGAATCGGCCGGGATCTGGAGAGTTAGGATTTCTGCTATAAAAAGTTCCGCTCTCTATCAAGCCAACTTCTGAAATGGATTCATATAACGAGCCTGGAGTTATATTTATTCCCAAGTCATATCCTAAATCCTCTAACCCCCTCTCTAAAGGATCAGTGCAGTTGAAACCAAGTGCACCATAACTACCTTTTCCTTGTTGCCACCTAAGTCTATTCTCAAGCTGAGCCTCCTGATGTGGTGACAGATTAAGAGTGTATCCTTTGGCATTCCTGAAATCGTTTCTTTCCATATATTGTTGGTGAGGCATAATGGCCATGCCATCTGTCCCCCATGAGTAATTAGTGCCATTAATGCTGGTAGCAACATGACCGAATGATGATCCACCCCATCCGACCCCTTCAAATATAATAACTTCTGTTTTTAATCCTTTTGGATCGATGAAACTAATTGGGTTTGCCACATACCCATATAAATTCGTGCCGCCGTTGAGCCCTATCGGATCCTGGCTGATGTACCTACCCTGCTGCGGGTCATAATAGCGGTGGCGGTTGTAATAGAGCCCACTCTCTTCGTCGTGCCACTGGCCCTGGAAGCGGATCGGTTGGGTGACGTTACGCACGGCGCGTTGATTTTTCACCGCTGCCCAGTCGTCGGGTTCGGCGAGCCAGCGGGGTTGGCCGTTGGGGGTGACCAACTGCATCGGTGTGCCCAGGGCGTCGGTGATATAGGCGCTGACTAACTGGCCCTGTTGGGTGTCGTCGATTCTGAGCATGGGCACAAAACTCCCCGGCTCATACACCACGGTAGTGCGCTGATTGTCCGTTTCTTCGCGTACGATGCGGTCTCCGTCCCAGCCGTAGTGGGTGGTGGCGGTGGTACCGTTGGGGTGGCGCACGGTTTTGCTGATGCGTCTTCCCAGGCCATCGTAGCGGTAGGTGGCGTCGCGGGTGTAGCCCAGCTCACTGGCGTGAGTGAGATGTACTAGACGATTGGCGCCGTCGTAGCCTAGGGTTAAGCGTTCGCCGTTGGGCTGTTGGCGTTCGATCAGGTTGCCAGCGCCGTCGTAACGATAGCGGGTGCCGTTGAGTTGAGCCAGCTGGTTGGTGGTGTTCGGCGTTGGGTTCTCTGTTGATGGTGCCGCTAACCGATTGCCCGCCGCATCCACCGAGTAGCGGTGGGCATTATCGCCGTGCTGGCTGCCGATCAAGCGCCCGGCGGCGTCGTAGCTGTAGGCGATGACTTTGGAAGCGGGGTCACCTTCCAGGCTGCGGAAGCTCATCCGGCCCAGGGCGTCGTATTGGTAGCTCTGTTGGCTGGTGGTGTCCGGGCTGCGTAGAGTGAGGTGATCCAGCTGGCCGAGGTGGGTATAGCCCCGTTCCAGCACCAGCGGTTGATTGTGCGCATTGGCGCTGGTGCTCAGGCGGCGCTGGGTCTCCCGGTGCAGGGCGTCGGGTTCGAGTGCGATCTCAAGATCAAGGCCGGGGGCGCTTAGGCCGTGCAGGTGGCCGCTGCCATAGGTGTGCCAGTTGAGCGCCGGTAGGTCGCCGAACTGGCTGGTTTCGGGCGCGCCGGTGGCGGTGAGGCTGTGCTGGTGTTGCCACTGCCAGCCACTCTCACCTGCTAGGCCCGCATGTTGCTGCTGTTCGCCGATTAAACGCTGGGCTTCGTCGTAGCTGAAGGTCACTTCGCCATGATCGTTGGTAACGCTAACCAGTTGCCCATTGCTGCCCCACTGGTACTGCTCCGTGCTGGCCGGGGCGTGTTCCGTGGCGGGCAGGTGCCGGGCGGTGAGGCGGCCGGCTTCGTCATAGTCGTAACGGGTCACCAGCGGCTGGCCGTCGGGGCCTGTTCGGTTGGTCTCAATACGTTCGATCAGTTGCCCAGCATCATCGTAGCGGTACTGCTGCTCGCGGCCATCGGGGCCAGTCTCGCTGGCTAAGCGATCCATGTCGTCATAAGCAAAACGGTAGACGGCGCCGTTGCCCAGGGTCAGCTCGTTCAAGCGGCCAATGTCATCGTAAGCGGTAAACTGCTGACTGCCATCGGCCTCAATGCGCTGCACCGGGCGGCCGTGGTCATCAAAGAAGAACTGCTGCCTAAACCCTTGTGGGCCTTCCAGCTCCACCAAGCGCCCTAGAGAGTCCACATGGTGGTGCCAGTAGAGTCCGTCGGGGAGCTGGGTGGCGACGCGTCGGCCCATCTTGTCGTGCTGGGTGCGGGTGGTCTCCCCTAGGGCGTTGGTGACGCTGGCCAGGTAGCCGTGGCGGTCGTAGGCGTACTCGGTACGCTGCTGGGAGCAGTCGATCTGGGCGGTGGCTTGACCCAGGGCGTTCCACTCGCGCTGATGGGTAGCACCCGCGGCATCGGTGACGGTGGTAGGGCGGTCAGGTAACTGCTCATTGTCATAGGCAAAAGCGGTGGTGCCTTCGGGCCCAGTGACCTCCAGCGGGTGGCCGCGCTCGTTACGGGTGATCTGCCAGCGCTGATTCTCGGGGCCTTCGATGCTCACCGGCTGCCCGAGCGCATCCCGCTCAATCGCCCAGCGCGTGCCGTCTGGGCTCGTCTGCGCAATCACTTGGACGTGGTCATCGCGTTCAATCAGCGTCTCGTGGCCCAGGGGATCCACCGTCGCTACCTTGAGACCCGCACGATCATAGCGAAACTCGATCCGCGAACCGTCGGCGCGGGTATGAGCCGTCCAGCGGCGGCCGGGGCCGCTGCCCACAAAGTGGTAGCGCTCCTCCCGGCCCAGGCTGTCGGTGACCAGGGTGTGATCCACGTGATAGGTATAAGAGCGCGCCAACCCACCGGCTTCCTGCTGGCCGACCACGCGGCCATCCGGGGCGTGGCGATCCCAGGTGTAGTGGGCTTCCATGCCCCCAGGTACCCGGTGGGCGGTGAGCATATGCGCCTGCCACTCAAACTCGCGCACCACCTCGCCGTGGCGGTGGCGCACCGCAATCAGGTCACCAGCGGAACTAAACGAATAGCGTACCAACCATTCGTCCGCTGACTCACCATCGTGTGCCTGCACCAGCTTGACGCCGGTCAAGCGCTGCCCGCTATCGCCCTGCATGGCAGGTAACAGGCTATCGTAGACCAGCTGGTAGTGGCGCTGGGCGCTGTCGATGACCCGCACTAACTGGTCACCTTCCCAGCGGTACTGGGTGGTATAGCCGTTGCGGTCGCGCTCTTCGATCAAGGGCCAGCGAGCAGCGGTATCGCCTTTAGGGCTGTTGCTTGCAGAAGTATCGCCGGGGCTGGCAGACACTGGGTTAGCAAACACGTAGTAAAGCCCGCTGGCATCGCTTAACACGATACGCTCAGGATCACTGCGCAACGTCTCATCCAGGGCTTGCCAGCGAGGCGTGTTACTCTCTTCAGCGGTTGAGGCACCCCCACGACGAATCCACAGTTGCTCGGTAGGCGAGAAGCGCGCCTGACCGGGGGCCAGTGCGCCAAAGGTAATCGCACGGCCCTGGGCATCATGAACAATACAGGCGTCGTCGTTGAGGGTAATGGCCAGGGACTCGCCGGGGAGTGACCAGCCCTGACCCAGAGCACCTATTTGTTCGTTGCTGGAGAGATAGCCACGGCTAAACACAAACGGCCGGGGCGCGGGGAGCGCAAAATCGGTCTCCGCAGGCAGCAGTTTGGCCCCCAAGAGCGGGTTGACCGGGCTGCCCACTGCCGGTTGGCAGGCGCTGCAGTCATCGGCCAGGCCATCGGTAATATCGATATCATCCAGCGCCAACGGGGTGGCGGCGGTGATATCGCTGCTGAGTAGCGGGGTCTGGTGCGGGTCGAGGGTAACGTCCTCGCTCTCCTCGGGCTCGGCTTCCCCGGGCAAGCGGGGCAGCACAATGGCGTGGCCCTGGCCACGCCCGGGGCTACCGCCGGAGTTGATCTTGACCTGAGGGCCCACAATGGTCACACCGCCGGGGTCGAGCTTGATAAAGCTGCCGCCGGCTTTGAAGGTGATCTCGCTGCCTGCTTCCAACACAATTTGGCTGCCCGCCTTGTGGTGCAGCTCGCGGCCGGTCTCCACCAATTGGGACTCGCCGTACACCTCATGGCGGGTTTGATCGATCTGAAGGTGGTCATCGCCCTTGATCTGGGTGTAGCGTTTCCCGTGCACGGTAAGGTGATCGTCGTTATGGATCTCGCTCAAGCGGTTGCGATGCAGCTTGAGGTGGCTGTCCCGGCGGATCTCCTCGGTGCGGTCGTTGAGGGTCAGCAGCTCCAGATCTTTCTGGGCGTGCAGCCAGATCTGCTCCTCACCGGTGGCGTCCTCAAAACGCAGTTCGTTAAAGCCGACGGACTTATGGCTCTGGGTGCGGATCACCGTGCGGGTCTTGTGTTCCGGCAGCGGGTAGGGCGGGGTATTTACCGCATGATAGGTACGCCCGGTGATCAGCGGCTGGTCCGGGTCAGCCTCCAAGTGTGAGATTATCACCTCATGGCCGATCCGCGGGATCGCCATGCTGCCGTAGCCACCGCCTGCCCAGCCCTGGGCCACTCGCACCCAACAGCTCGCCGTCTCGTTGGGTTCGGCGTAGCGATCCCAGGGAAATTGCACCTTGACCCGGCTGTGTTCATCGCAGTAGATCTCTTCGCCCTCCGGCCCGACCACAAAGGCCACCTGGGGGCCATCCACGCGCGGCTTGGGATTAGGCACCGGGCGGAAGGTCTGATCCTTGGGCATGATGACCAGCTCGTTATGGTAGCGGGTCATCTGCTCGCCTGACGCATCCGACAGTGCCCCACGACTCAGCGCCCCATTGCCACCCCGGGCCATGCCGTCCTCTTCCAATGCCTGGGGCTGCTCGCCGTGGTGCACCACGGCTACCACCTGCCACGCCTGGTTAAGGCTGTCGATATCGTGGTCGGCGAGGGTAAAACAAAGGCCAGGGGCAAGTTCAGGAAGGTCACTTTCCGCCTCGGCGGTGAGGGCGTCAGCGCGCAGGGACTCTAAGCGGTGGCGGGTAAACGGCTTGCCGGAGGCATCCTTTTTATAACGCCCGGGGTAATCGAAGTGTTCGTAATCTTCCCGCTGGGCGTGCTCACCCAGGTTGGGGGCCAGGTGCTCATGAAGCTGCGCGTAGGGCGGGTTCTTAAAGGTGTAGTCTTTAAGCATCGCCGAGGCGGGGCGTACCCGGCTGACCTGGCGGAGTTTACGTATATGACGTCGGGGCGGGGTGCCCCCGGCGCGGCCGTGGTAAGTGCGCTCGCCCACACTGGGCAATACCACCGTGGCGTCGGCAAACACTAACGAGTGTTTACCGCCCTCGGCATTTTCAAACTCATGGAAATAGAAACAGCCCTCTTCGGCGGCCACGCGCTCGATAAAGGCCAGGTCGGTCTCCCGGTACTGCACCAAATACTCCCGATCCAAGGGCGTGCGGGTAGTGGCAAACCTGATATCGGTGAGGCTGCGTTCATTGGCTAAGGTAGTGATGGCATCGTACGGCGAGGTGTCTTGAAAGATGCGCGAGTTGTGGCGTAGCGATAGGCGCCACAGGGCCGGGCGAATCTCCACCCGATAAAAGCTGCGCCGGTGTCCGCGGTCGCCTCGATGCAGCGCAGCGACCACCCCATGCACGCGGCGCAGCGGCTCGCCGTCCTGCCAAATGGACAGGGTGGCTTCCTGATCCAAACAGTCGCTGGGCGACAGGGTATGGGTGCGGCTGGCAAAGTCCACGGAGAGGGTAAACGGCTCAGAGAGGGCTTCACGATGGGTGAAACGTACCACGGCGGTGTCATCGGCCCCGGGAAGGGTCAGGGTAAATTGCAGGCCCGTTTTATCCGCCATCGCTCCGCTCCTTGAATCGTTATCTGCTAAATGAGAACGAGTTAGGATAGCGAGCCAGCGGCAGAGGGCAACCCCTTGAAGGCATGAAGCGTCAATGTCTTACACGCTTGTAAGAGATCTCTTACAAAATTTTAATCCATGGCTTACAAATTGAGTAGCAACCAGAAAAATCAAAGTTTAATTTGTTAAAAGGGTGGCGTCAGAACGGCAGATGCAAGGAGGCGCTTAACATATTGAGATGGCTGAGGGTGGGGGCGTCGATGCGTTCGTACTCCAGGCGACTGACGAATCGATTAATCGTGACCGTGGCGCCGAAACCTTGCAGCATCGCGGTGCCGCTTTCGTCGGCGCCTTCCAGGTCGCTTTCGCCACGCCACTCAGTGATGCCGGACTTTGCATAGACGCTAAAGGCGCCCATGCGAACACCGGCAACAATGGCACCGCCTAAGCTCAGAGTATCCATAATCAGCGGATTAATGCTGGAAGAGGCGGCGATTTCTTCGCTTTCCCGGTAGGCGATTTCAGCGCCGATATCCAATTGAGGCAGACGCCAGGGACTGAAGCCTGCGGTTACTCGAAAACCGCTGGTATAGTTATCAAGGCTTTGAAGGTCGCTGCCTTCCAAAATGACGCCGTTATCAAGCTTCATCAGTTCACTATTGGGTGCGGTATAGGCCATTACCGGCGGAGTGTCGTCGGCGTAGCTGCTAAACCAAGGAACGGAGCAACAGAGCAGGGTGCTTGCCAAGCGTTTAATTGGCATGTTTCGTACACCTATTGTTTTATACTCATATGTTTTGTACCCATGTTTTATAACAGTATATTTTATACCTAATATCTTTCGTACCTTATATACAACGTCATGTACCCATGGGTAGGGAGAAAAACTATCCTATTCAGATTAGCAACTAGCTTGGATTTCCACCACTTTAATTGCGCCCTCGGCTAGGTTGTCGACTAAATTTTTACCCATGGTGATAAAACGCTCGCCGAAAACCCACTGGGGAGACAGCACCGCCTGACGTGGCGTCTGCTCTTTTTGCCGCTGACGCTGGCGCCACTCCAAGGCAATTTTGCTCCAGTCTTCCTCATGTTCAAGCTGAAAGCCGCCCTTTTCCAGCAAACAAGTCAGCTCCACACTAGACATTAGATGAGAGTGTTCGGAAGAGGCTGCCCAAGGCACCGGGTAGCGAAGGTGTGCCACATTGGGGCCGCTGATTACCTCATGCATCACTAGCTGTCCGCCAGGGCGCAGAACTCTGCGGCTTTCTGCGATTACCTTGGCGGCATCGGGCATATTGAGCAGACTGTGCTGAAAGAGCACGGCATCAAAGCTGTTATCGGCAAAAGGCAGGGTGCTGGCGTTACCGGTTACCCAGGTGAGTGGTAACGAGTCAGGTTGGTTAACCCGTAAGCTCAGCGCTTTGTTCAGTGCACTGAAACCATGAGTGATATCCAGTCCGGTTATCTGGAACCCCAGCGAAGCACCCTGCCGCATCAATCCGCCCAGTCCAGCACCGATATCCAGTACCTTGCTGTGAGTGTCAGGGTTGAGCCTTTGAAGTAGTCTCGCGGAGGCTGCCACGCCACCAATATGCAGCTGATCCAGAGGGGCTAATTGATGCAGGGTGGGGCCAGCGGGGTAGTGGCTATCAATCTGCGCCAGTACCTCATCAGCGCGCAGGGCGCGCTGATAGTGATCCGCTAACGGATTGGGAGACGTCATCGCCTATGACTCTTTATCCAAACCCAGCTCTTGAATGGAAATTTCGCGCATTTTGAATTTCTGAATCTTGCCAGTGACGGTCATCGGGAATTCGTCGACGAACTTGAAGTAGCGTGGAATTTTGAAGTGGGTGATCTTGCCTTTGCAGTACTCGCGCAGCGCTTCGCCGGTCACTTCACCCGCAGTGCTGTTGAGTTTTACCCAGGCGATCAGCTCTTCACCGTACTTCTTATCTGGCACGCCGGTAACCTGTACCTCTGAGATCGCTGGGTGGGCGTAAAGAAACTCCTCTATTTCTTTGGGATAGACGTTCTCACCGCCGCGAATGACCATGTCTTTGATGCGGCCGACAATCTGGATATAACCCTCTTCATCCATGGTGGCCAAGTCGCCAGTGTGCATCCAGCCCGCTTCGTCGATGGCTTCCGCGGTGGCTTTGTCGTTGTTCCAGTACTTCAGCATGACGCTGTAGCCGCGGGTACATAGCTCGCCGATTTCACCGCGGGGGAGAATACCGCCGTTGCCGGGGTCGACAATTTTGTTCTCTAAGTGAGGCTGGGTGCGGCCCACGGTGGAAACGCGCTTCTCGATGCTGTCGTTGGCGCCGGTTTGGGTAGAGACCGGGCTGGTTTCGGTCATGCCGTAGGCGATCTGCACGCCTTTCATGTTCATCTTATTGATGACCTGCTTCATGATCTCCGCGGGGCAGATGGAGCCCGCCATAATGCCGGTGCGCAGTGACGAGAGGTCGGTGCTGGGAAAGTCAGGGTGATCCAACTCGGCGATAAACATGGTGGGCACGCCGTATAGCGCAGTGGCTTTCTGTTCGTGAACTGCCTTGAGTACTTTGCCAGGGTCAAAGCCTTCATCCGGGTAGATCATGGTGGCACCGTGAGTCATGCAGCCCAAGTTACCCATCACCATGCCAAAACAGTGGTAAAGCGGCACCGGAATCACCAGGCGGTCTTCGCTGGTAAAGCCCATGCTTTCCGCCACAAAAAAGCCGTTGTTGAGAATGTTGTGGTGGGAGAGCGTTGCCCCTTTGGGGAAGCCGGTAGTGCCAGAGGTGTACTGGATATTGATGGCGTCGTCGAACTGCAGGGTTGCCTGGAGGTCGTTAACGTCGGTTTGGCTAACCTTGTTGGCTTCTTCCATTAGGTCAGACCAACGCCACATACCGCTGAGTTTGTCATTGCTTAAATTAATAATGCACTCAAGGTCAGGCAGCTTTTGTGATTTCAGTTCGCCTTCTTTGCAAGCGTTTAATTCGGGCGCGAGCTCATACAGCATGCCGCTGTAATCGGAGCTTTTAAAGCTGTTCGCAGTCACCATAAAACGGGCGCCGGATTGGTTCAGCGCGTATTCCAGCTCATGGGTGCGATAGGAAGGGTTAATATTGACCAGAATCGCGCCAATTTTAGCAGTAGCAAACTGAGTGAGCGTCCACTCGCTGCAGTTGGGCGCCCAAATGGCCACCCGGTCGCCTTTGTTAACACCAATGGAGAGCAGGGCGCGGGCGCAGCGGTTAACCTCTTCCTGGAGCTTGCGATAGCTCCAGTGGATGTTCTGATGCACAACAATCAGCGCGTCGTTATCAGCATACTGCGCGGCGATTTGGTCGAACTTATCGCCAATGGTCATACCTAGCAGCGGTTTGTCCGCCATGCTACTGGAGTAGCTGGGGTGGGTAAGAGCAGATGATGCCATGTTGAGACTCTCCGATATTTTTTTTGTCCGAGCGGTAAGGCAGAGGATAGTTGGCTGCTTTTATTGTTCTATTAATAACGTCTAGTTTTAATGGCTAGTTTTAATGGCTAGGGCCTTTTGCCAGGGCGACTTTGGCGCTTGGCTTGCGGCCCAGCTCGTTAGTGATCCAGTAGCCGGTGTCGATCACGGCCTGTAGATCGATACCCGTTTCAATGCCTAGCCCCTCAAGTAGATAGAGCACGTCTTCAGTGGCCACATTGCCGGAAGCGCCTTTGGCATAGGGGCAGCCGCCCAGGCCTGCGGTTGCCGCATCAATCACACTGACGCCTTCTTCCATTACCGCATATAAGTTGGCCAGCGCCATGCCGTAGGTGTCGTGGAAGTGAGCGGCCAGAAATTCGATGGGTACCTGCTGCTGAACGGCGTCAATCATACGCTTGGCGGCCAACGGCGTGCCAACGCCGATGGTGTCGCCCAGTGACACTTCGTAGCAGCCCATTTCATAAAGCGCTTTGGCTACCTCGGCGACTTTGTTGGGATCAATCTCGCCTTCATAAGGGCAGCCCAATACGCAGGAGACGTAGCCGCGTACGCGCACACCTGCCTCGCGGGCGCGCTCTAAAACGGGTTCAAAACGAGTGAGCGATTCGGCAATTGAGCAGTTGATGTTTTTTTGCGAGAAGGCTTCTGACGCGGCACCAAACACTGCCACCTCTTCAACACCTACGGTTAGGGCGTTTTCCAGCCCTTTCAAATTGGGCGTTAGGGCGGAATAGACCACCTCTTGCTGGCGCTTGATGCCTGCCATCACCTCAACGGCGTCGCCCATTTGCGGCACCCATTTGGGCGATACAAAGCTGGCGGCTTCGATATGCTTAATACCCGCCTTGGCAAGCCGCTCAATCAGGGCAATTTTGGTCGCGGTGGGCACGATAGCCCCCGGCTCGTTTTGCAGGCCGTCCCGGGGTGCCATTTCAAATAGCTTAACGGAGGTAGGCAATGGCATAAGCAGAGACTCCTATTTGTTAGCCGCAGCGTCGTTGGCCGCAAAGTCGAGCAGCACAGCGCCCTGGCTGACGGTGTCGCCAGCTTGGAAATGGAAGGTGTCAACGCTGCCATCCGCGGGGGCGGTCATGGTGTGCTCCATTTTCATCGCTTCCATCACCATCAGCGGCATGCCTTTTTCAACCGCCACGCCGGGCTCCACTAGCAAAGCAACCACGGTGCCGTTCATGGGGGCAGTGAGGGTAGACTCCGCCTCGTGGTGGCCGTGATCAATGGCATCAATGCGCCGCCAGAACAGGCGGGTTTCGCCGCTGGGGTCAGCCATAACGACGACATGACCATCGCGGCGCGCTTGCAGGCGGCGACGGTGGCCATTCAGGGTGACAGCAACTGCATCGCCGGTCAGCGGTTGAAGGCTTGCGGTTAAGGTGTCATTACCAATGGTTAGATTCCATAGCTTCTCGCCAGCGTTGCGCTTACCTTCCACGATCACTACCGCCTCATCGCTATCAGCGGCTTTTACGTCGGCTGGGTCACACAGCGCGATGCGAATGGTGTGGGGAGCATTGAGACGGAAGCCGTCGTGGCGATCCCAGGGCGAGTCGCTTTCGCACTCCTGGGCCAGTTGATTGAGGCCAATCAGCGCCGCGCTGGCGTAGGCCTCCATGCTATAGGTTCGCGGCGCAAACAGCGTGGCTTCATTGCGTTCGATAAAGCGGGTGTCTAGTTCGACGTTTTTAAAGCCGGGATGAGTCGCCAGGCGCATCAAGAAGGCGCGGTTGGTCACGACGCCCTGAACATCTAACGCCGCCAAGGCGCGGTTAAGGGTTGCCAGCGCTGCATCGCGGTCGGGGCCGTGCACAATCAGTTTGGCAAGCATCGGGTCGTAGTGCATCGATACTTCGTCGCCGCTCTCCACGCCGCTGTCCAGGCGCACTTGATCAGCACTTAAGCCCGCACCCTCCAGATCCAGAGCAAAGCGGTTAAGCAAGCCGGTGGCGGGCAGGAAATCCTGATCCGGATCTTCTGCGTAAATGCGCGCTTCAAAGCTATGGCCGGTAATCGTTAGCTCATCTTGAGAGCAGGGTAGTGGTTCGCCCATGGCCACGCGTAGCTGCCACTCGACCAGATCCTGGCCGGTAATCATTTCGGTGACCGGGTGTTCAACCTGAAGACGAGTGTTCATCTCCATAAAATAGAACGAACCATCAATGTCTAAAAGAAACTCGACGGTGCCCGCACCCACATAGCCGATCTCCTGGGCCGCGCGAACCGCAGCATCGCCCATGGCGCTGCGCAGCTCTGCCGTCATACCCGGCGCTGGGGCTTCTTCGATCACTTTCTGATGGCGGCGCTGCACGCTACAGTCGCGCTCAAACAGATAAACGCCGTTGCCGTGGCGATCGCAAAATACCTGCACTTCCACATGGCGTGGCTGTACCAGGTACTTTTCGATCAGCATACGGTCATCGCCGAAGGCGGCTTTGGACTCACGGCGGCAGCCATCTAGCGCTGCCTGGAAACCATCGCCTGATTCGACAACGCGCATGCCTTTACCGCCGCCGCCCGCGCTGGCTTTGAGCATGACCGGGTAGCCGATCTTGTCGGCTTCATTGCGGAGCAGGGCGTCGTCTTGATCGTCGCCGTGATAGCCCGGTACTAGCGGTACCCCCGCATTGGCCATGCGGGCTTTAGCAGCGGATTTGTCACCCATGGCGGCAATCGCCGAAGCGGGCGGGCCGATAAAGGTAATGCCCGCTTCTTCAAGGGCTTTTACGAAGCTGCCGTTTTCAGACAAAAAGCCGTAGCCAGGGTGAATCGCATCGGTGACGGTGCGCTTGGCGGCGTCAATCACTGCGTCAATATTGAGATAGCTTTCGCGCGCAGCGGCAGGGCCTAAGCGCACAGCTTCATCGGCTTCACGCACGTGGCGGGCGCTGGCATCGGCATCGGAGTAGACCGCGACGGTTTTCAGGCCCATACGGCGCGCCGTGCGCATCACCCGGCAGGCAATTTCGCCACGGTTGGCGACCAGCAAAGTGTCAAATTTGGTTGGGGTAAACGTCATGAGCGTGGCTCCGCAGCGTTATTGTGTTCTTCAGGTGACGTCCAAACCGGGCGGCGCTTTTCAAAGAAGCTGGATAAGCCCTCTTGACCCTCTTGGCTGACCCGCAGCTTGGCGATCACCTGACAGGTATGCTCGCGGGTGGCGTCACTGTCGGGCGCTTGAGCCACTGCGGCCATCAGCGCTTTGGTAGCGCGTTGGGCCTGGGGCGAGCCTGCTAATAGCGTTGTCAGCATGGCGTCGACGGCGCTGTCTAACGCTTCGTGCTCAACCACCTGATGGGCTAAACCGAGCGCGAGCGCTGATTCGGCATTCATCACTTCGGCAGTTAGTGCATAACGCCGCATTTGGCGCTCGCCCAGGGCACGCTGAACGTAAGGACTGATGACCGCGGGTGATAGACCGATTTTGACTTCCGAGAGGCAGAACTTAGCTTTATCAGAGGCAATCACCAGATCACAGCAGGCGGCGAGACCTACCGCGCCGCCAAACGCAGCCCCTTGAACACGGCAAAGCGTGGGGCAGGGCAGGGTATCGAGCCCATGCATCAATGCGGCAAGTTTGCGGGAGTCCGCGAGGTTATCCTCCAGGTCGTAATCGACCATGCGCTTCATCCAGTTCAGGTCGGCACCGGCTGAAAAGCTTTTGCCTTCTGACCCCAGTACTACCGCGCGAACTTCGCCAGCTTCAGCAAGGGTATGCAACTTGTTGAGGTGTTCATTCAGTTCGGCGATTAAGCTATCGTCAAAGGCGTTATGCACCTCGGGTCGGTTTAAGGTCAGGCGAGCCACGCCATTGTCTATGATGAGTGTTGAGTAAGCCATGGTGATTGCCCCTTACATCCGGAACACGCCGAAGCGTGTCTCTTCGACTTCGGCATTCATCGCGGCGGCGAGTGAAAGCCCCAGCACGTCGCGGGTTTGCAGCGGGTCAATCACGCCGTCGTCCCATAAGCGGGCGCTGGCGTAATAGGGGTGGCCCTGGTGCTCATACTGCTCGCGGGTGGGCTGCTTAAAGGCCTCTTCTTCCTCTTTGCTCCACTCGCGGCCTTCGCGTTCATGCTGCTCGCGTTTGACTTGTCCAAGCACCCCTGCTGCCTGCTCGCCACCCATCACGGAAATGCGCGCGTTGGGCCACATAAACAGCAGGTTGGGATCATAAGCCCGGCCGCACATCCCGTAGTTGCCAGCACCGAAACTACCACCTATCAGTACCGTGTACTTGGGCACTTTGGCGCAGGCCACGGCAGTCACCAGTTTGGCGCCGTGCTTGGCAATGCCTTCGTGTTCGTACTTGGAACCGACCATAAAGCCGGTAATGTTCTGCAGAAAGATCAGCGGAATCTTGCGCTGGGCGCACAGCTCAATAAAGTGCGCGCCTTTCACGGCGCTCTCGGAAAACAGCACGCCGTTGTTGGCCACAATACCTACCGGGTAGCCGTGGATGTGGGCAAAGCCAGTGACTAGTGTTTCGCCGTAGTAGCGTTTGAATTCGTCGAAATCTGAGTCATCGACAATACGGCCAATCACTTCCCGCACGTCGTAAGGCTTTTTAAGGTCGGTGCCGACGATGCCGTATAGCTCAGCCGGGTCGAGCTTGGGTGGCTTGGGTGCCTGCATGGCAAGCTTGCCGCGCTTTTGCCAGTTCAGCCGGGATACACAGGCACGGGCAAGTTGCAGCGCGTGGGCATCGTTTTCCGCGTAGTGGTCGGCGACACCGCTGATTTTGGCGTGAACATCCGCACCGCCCAGGTCTTCGGCGCTAATGCTTTCACCGGTGGCGGCTTTTACCAACGGCGGGCCACCGAGGAAAATCGTGCCCTGCTCCTTAACAATGATCGACTCATCCGCCATGGCTGGCACATAAGCGCCGCCCGCGGTGCAGGAACCCATCACCACGGCAATTTGTGGAATGCCCTCGGCGGACATGGTCGCCTGGTTATAGAAGATGCGCCCGAAGTGGTCGCGGTCGGGGAATACTTCATCTTGGCGGGGCAAGAAGGCACCGCCGGAGTCTACGAGATAGATGCACGGCAGGCGATGTTTACGGGCGATCTCTTGAGCACGAATGTGCTTTTTCACCGTGAGCGGGAAGTAGGTGCCGCCTTTTACTGTGGCGTCGTTAGCCACAATCACACACTCAACGCCGGACACCCGGCCAATGCCGGTCACCACGCCCGCGGCGGGGATTTCACTGTCGTAAATGTTATGGGCTGCTAGGGCTGAAAATTCTAAAAATGGCGACCCTTCATCGATCAGGTGATCAATGCGGTCACGCACAAACAGTTTCCCACGGCTTTCGTGGCGCTCGCGGGCTTTGGCACCGCCCCCTTGGGCGACGGCGGCGGTTAGCTCACGCAGTTTATTGACTTCACCCAGCATGGACGCTTCGTTGGCTTGAAACACATCGCTGCGCGGATTGATCTGGCTATTCACAGTGCTCATGGCGCGGCCTTTTATTTGGTTTCAGTGAACAGTTCGCGACCAATCAGCATTCGCCGAATCTCGCTGGTTCCCGCGCCAATTTCATACAGTTTGGCGTCACGCAGCAGGCGACCAGTGGGGTATTCGTTGATATAGCCGTTGCCACCCAGTAGCTGGATGGAGTCTAGCGCCACTTGGGTGGCTTTTTCCGCGCAGTAAAGAATCACGCCCGCGGCGTCTTTCCGGGAAGTTTGGCCGCGATCGCAGGCACCCGCCACGGCATAAAGATAGGCACGACAGGCATTGAGAGTGGTGTACATATCCGCCACTTTGCCCTGCACCAGTTGAAACTCACCAATCGACTGGTTGAACTGCTTGCGCTCATGGATATAGGGCATCACCACGTCCATCGCTGCCTGCATAATCCCAATCGGGCCAGCGGCTAATACGGCGCGTTCGTAGTCCAGGCCGCTCATCAGTACACGAACACCTTTGCCTTCTTCACCGAGAATATTCTCAGCGGGTACAGCGCAGTCCTGGAATACCAGCTCACAGGTGTTGGAACCACGCATGCCGAGCTTGTCGAGCTTCTGAGCAGTCGAGAAACCGGGCATACCTTTTTCGATAATAAACGCCGTGATGCCCTTAGAGCCGGCGTCGGGGTCGGTCTTGGCATAGACCACCAACACATCTGCGTCGGGGCCGTTGGTGATCCACATTTTATTGCCGTTAAGAATGTAGTGGTCACCGTCTCGCTTAGCACGAAGTTGCATGGAGACTACATCAGACCCGGCACCGGGTTCCGACATCGCCAAAGCACCCACATGGTCGCCGCTAATTAGCTTGGGCAGGTACTTGGCTTTCTGCTCAGGCGTGGCGTTGATCTTGAGCTGGTTGACGCACAGGTTGGAGTGGGCACCGTAAGAGAGCGCCACCGACGCGCTGGCCCGGGAAATCTCTTCCATGGCAATGCAATGGGCAAGATAGCCCATGCCGCTGCCACCATCTTCTTCGGAGACGGTAATCCCCAGCAGCCCCATATCGCCAAACTTCTTCCACAAATCGTTGGGGAACTCATTGTTGCGGTCGATTTCAGCAGCGCGGGGGGCAATCTCGCTGGCGGCAAAGGCGTTGACCTGCTCACGCAGCATGTTCAGTTCATCATCGAGGCCGAAGTTCAGTTCTGAGTAGTGTGAAAACATGGTCAATTACCTATCGCTAATTATTTATATTGGCTATTTATGCTGGCTAACTGTATTGGCGAGTCGAGCTGGCGTTATGGATGACTGGGCGCCGAGTCAGTGCATGGTGGCGGAAGAGGAGGTCGCATTTTTTTCGGAAGAGCCATCAGAAGTACCCGAGCGCTCCTCTTCGTATTGTTTTTCGTGTGGCCCTTTTTCATTTAGCTCTTCTAATGCTTGTCGGCAGCGAATTTCGGCGCTCTCCAGCTCTAGTTGCACCATCGTGATGTCTTTCATCTGCTGGTCAAGTACTGCACGACGCTCAGCTATTTTGCTCAGCATTAAATGCAGTTGTTTTTTACTGCCGCTGCGGGTTTCGTCCCATAACTCGAATAGTTCACGAATCTCAGCCAGAGAAAAACCCAGTCGCTTGCCACGAATCGTCAGCTTGAGACGCACCCTGTCCTTGCTGCTGTAGACCCGGGTCTGCCCGCGACGAGTGGGATGAAGCAACTCCTGGTCTTCGTAAAAACGTATGCTGCGGGTAGTCAAGTCAAACTCGCTGGCCAGTTCGCTAATCGAGTAGGTTCTGCTCATGGCGACGTTCTCTCAAAAGGCATGTTGTTAACAATCATTCCTAAGGATCATTCCTAAGATATACCTTCTATGGAACACTGCTACTGAGGCTAAAACAAGTTTACGTTAACGTAAAGCAATTATTGTCAGCAGTTTAAAAGCGTTGAATATATTTAAGTAATTGATATTTATGATTTTAAGTTGTTTGTTTAGGTAAGGAGATCTCGTCGATAGACCAAAGTTGTAATTGTATTGCCATAGCGAGAGTTGCTAGTTTGCACATACACCTTACGTTCAGGTAAGGCAGCGTCAGTCGCTATTGCTTACCTGTAAAGATTTCGCACAACAACAATAAGAGGCTTGCCACTCTATGAGTGCAAACGATGTCCTTCAGGGACCTGTCCTCGAAACCCGAGGGCTAACCAAAGAGTTCCGCGGGTTTACCGCTGTGGACGACGTCAATCTTCAGGTGCAGGAAGGACATATACACGCCTTGATAGGGCCCAATGGCGCGGGTAAAACCACCGTATTCAATTTGTTAACCAAATTTCTGCCGCCTACCCGGGGCGATATTTTGTATCGTGGCAAGTCGATCACGGGTAAGAAATCCAATGAAATTGCTCAGTTAGGCTTAGTGCGTTCGTTTCAGATTTCAGCGGTGTTCGCCCATATGACAGCGCTGGAAAACGTGCGGGTAGCACTCCAGCGCAAGCTGGGCACTTCGTTTCATTTCTGGAAATCCGAAAAATCCCTCGATCACCTCAATGAGCGCGCCCTTGAGCTGCTTGAAGAAGTTGGGCTGCGTGAATACGCCGATACCTTAACGGTAGAGATGCCCTATGGGCGTAAAAGAGCCCTTGAGCTGGCCACTACGTTGGCGCTTGACCCTACCATGATGTTGCTGGATGAGCCGACTCAGGGCATGGGGGCGGAAGATGTGGATCGTATCGTGGCGCTGATTAAGCGCGTGTCCCAAGGGCGCACGGTATTAATGGTAGAGCATAACTTAAGCGTGGTTAGCCGTCTGTGTGATCGCATTACCGTATTGGCACGAGGCGCTGTTTTGGCCGAGGGTGATTACCAGGCTGTCTCTCGTAACCCACTGGTACGTGAAGCCTATATGGGCAGCGACGCCGCGGAAGAGGATGGTTCTGAAAAAGAGGGAGCTGCCGTATGAATACCGCTGAAGCGCAGGCGCCTATCGATAATGTTCAAAGCCTAGAAATGTTGCGTGTTCAGGATCTGCACGCCTTTTATGGCGAGTCGCATATCCTGCACGGCGTTAATTTTGATGTGAAGCGCGGCGAGCTGGTGACGCTGTTAGGACGCAACGGCGCCGGGCGAAGCACCACGCTGAAATCGATTATGAATATGGTGGGGCGGCGCACTGGCTCGATTGTGATTAACGGCAATGAAACGTTGCATATGAAGCCTCACCATATTCCGCGTTTAGGGATTGGTTACTGCCCAGAAGAGCGCGGCATTTTTGCCAGTTTGGATGTCCACGAAAATCTTCTGTTGCCGCCAACAGTTCGCTCAGGTGGCATGAGCCTCGATGAAATCTACGCCATGTTTCCTAATCTGTATGAGCGGCGTAGAAGCCAGGGCACGCGGCTTTCCGGTGGCGAACAGCAGATGCTGGCCATGGCGCGCATTCTGCGCACCGGGGCACGCATGCTGCTACTGGATGAAATAACCGAAGGCCTGGCGCCAGTGATCGTGCAGAAGCTGGCCGAAGTGCTGGTTCAGCTTAAAGAGCGCGGTATGACCATTGTGCTGGTGGAGCAGAATTTCCGCTTTGCGGCGCCGCTGGCGGATCGCCACTTCGTGATGGATCACGGTCAGATTGTCGAAGAAATCAGCGCCGCGCAGTTGCCATCGCGGCGGGAACATCTCAACTCAATGCTGGGGGTATAACGCACTGACTACCTTCGACTCGCTCCTTGTTTAAACGCTTTTAATACCAGCACGACTCTGTTCACAAAATAACAATATGACCACTTAACACTGCAATTCGCACCTCGTAACACAACAGCTCAACAACGATACAACAGCTCAACAATTATACAACAGCTGCACAACAACAAGGCCCCCAGGGCCAGGAGACGAACATGACCTTTATGAAAAAAACGCTGGCTGCCAGCATCGCCGTCGCGGCAGCTTCAAGCCTCGCTGTGTCCACCGCCCAGGCGGATATGAGCGATGGTGAAGTGCGTATTGGCTACCTGGCCGATATGTCCGGCACTTATCGCGACCTTGCAGGCCCAGGCGGCTTAACCGCCATGGAGATGGCGGTGGCCGATTTTGGCGGCAGCGTCAACGGTGCGCCCATTGTTATTTCCAGTGCTGACGATCGTAACAGCGCTGACGTAGGCGCGAACACGGTACGTGGTTGGATCGACCAGGATAACGTCGATATGGTCGGCGGCCTGGTGGCGTCTTCTGTGTCCATTGCCGTTACCAAAGTGCTGGAAGAGAACAACGGTCTGGGCATCGTCTCCGGCTCTGCGGCGTCTAGCATTACCAACGAGCACTGCACCCCTAACCATATTCACTGGGTATACGACACCTACCCACTGGCTAATGGTACTGCCAAGGCCGTTGTAGAGCAGGGCGGTGATACGTGGTTTATGTTGACCGCTGACTACGCCTTTGGCCATGCACTGGAGGGTGATGTAACCAAAGTTGTGGAAGAAAGCGGCGGTGAAATTGTCGGCGGCGTACGTCATCCGTTCCCCACGAACGACTTCTCCTCTTACATTCTCCAGGCGCAAGGTTCCGGTGCGAAAATTATTGGTCTTGCCAACGCTGGCGCTGACACCGTCAATGCCATTACTACCGCCAGCCAGTTTGGTATTACCCAGTCTGGCCAGCAGCTAGCGGGCCTACTGATTTTCTTGAATGACGTACACGCACTCGGGTTAGAAGCCACCCAAGGGCTGTTGCTTACCACCGGCTGGTACTGGGATATGGATGAACAGTCCCGCGAGTGGGCGCAGCGCTACTTTGATGAAGTAGGCCGCATGCCGACGATGGTTCAAGCGGGCATTTACTCCAGCACTATGCACTACCTGAAAGCCGTTGAAGCGGCGGGCACTGACGACCCAGAAACTGTGCGCGCACAAATGGCCGAAATGCCGATTGAAGACTTCTTTGCCCGCAACGGCACTATTCGTGAAGACGGCCGCATGATTCACGACATGTACCTAGCTCAGGTAAAAACGCCAGAAGATTCCACCGGTGAGTGGGATCTTTACGAAATCCTCAGCACCATTCCCGCCGAAGAAGCCTACCGCCCGCTATCGGAAAGCCAGTGCAAATTGGTGCAAAACTAATCTCCAGGCTGAGCTTGGTTCAGATAGCAATCGCAAGTGATGTGTAGAACCGGTTGGCGGCAAGTTGCCGCCAACTGCTTGACGGCGAGGAGAGTCGCGTTATGACGATGATATTCGGCGTGCCAATGGCCGTGTTTATGGGGCAGCTAACGCTGGGCCTTGTGAATGGCGCTTTTTACGCACTGCTTAGCCTGGGCCTGGCGGTCATCTTCGGCCTGTTGAAGATCGTCAATTTTGCCCATGGGGCGCAATACATGCTGGGGGCCTTCGCCGCATTGTTAGGCTTTCGTTATTTAGGCATTAATTACTGGCTGGCGCTGCTGCTGGTTCCTTTAGTAGTGGGCGCTTTTGGTGTTCTGTTAGAGCGCTTTTTACTGCGCAGGATCGCTCATTTAGACCATCTTTACGGGCTGTTGCTGACCTTCGGTTTAGCGCTGATTTTTGAGGGCACGCTGGTCAATTTCTTCGGTGTTTCTGGTGCACGCTATGCCACGCCGGAAATTTTTCAGGGTGGTCTGAACCTGGGCTTTATGTTCCTGCCTACCTATCGCGCCTGGGTGCTGGTGGCAGCGCTGGCGATGTGCCTGTTCACCTGGTTCATGATCGAACGTACGCGGCTGGGGGCTTACCTGCGCGCGGGTACTGAAAACTCGCAGTTAATGCAGGCCTTTGGCGTTAATGTACCGTTGTTGATAACGCTAACGTACGGGTTTGGGGTTGCGCTCGCCGCATTTGCCGGGGTGCTGGCTGCGCCGCTCTATCCGGTATCGCCAACCATGGGGTCAAGCCTGTTGATCGTGGTGTTCGCTGTAGTGGTGATTGGCGGTATGGGCTCGATTCTAGGTGCCATTATCACCGGACTCTCAATGGGTATCATCGAAGGGCTGACCAAGGTGTACTACCCAGAAGCCGCTAATACGGTGATCTTTCTTGTCATGATCCTTGTGCTCATGTTTCGCCCCGTTGGGCTGTTCGGTAAGGAGGCATGAACATGGCAGAATCTCAACCAATGACGGCGCCATCCGCGGTACTTGAGCGTCAAAAGCGGGCTAAATTTCGCCGTAATATGTTCTATCTGGCATTGATTGTGGTGGGCTTGGTCGCGCCGTTTTTAGCCTACCCCGTGTTCCTGATGAAAGTGCTCTGTTTTGCACTGTTCGCCTGCGCCTTCAATCTGCTGCTTGGCTATGCGGGTCTGCTCTCTTTTGGTCATGCAGCGTTCCTGGCGACAGGTGGTTACGTAACCGGCTACCTGTTGGCGAGCTACCCTGGATTAACCCCGGAGCTGGGTATTATCGCCGGGACTGTTCTGGCCACGCTGCTTGGGGTGGTGTTTGGGGTGCTCTCCATCAGGCGTCAGGGTATCTATTTTGCCATGGTGACTTTGGCGATCGCCCAGCTGGTGTACTTTATGTTTGTCCAGGCGCCGTTTACTGGCGGTGAGGATGGCTTGCACGGAGTCCCCCGTGGCGAACTGTTTGGGGTGATCAGCCTGAGCAGCAATCTGGCGATGTACTACTTTGTTTTCGCGATATTTATCGCTGGCTTCGCGCTGATTCAGCGCACGGTGCACTCGCCGTTTGGCCAGGTGCTTAAAGCGATTCGTGAAAACGAGCCCCGGGCGGTATCGCTGGGTTACAACACCGATGCCTATAAGCTTGTTGCGTTTGTTATCTCCGCCGGTTTGGCAGGCTTGGCAGGTTCAACGAAAACCGTGGTTTTCCAGCTGGCCTCGTTGACCGATGCGCACTGGCATATGTCCGGTGAGGTGATTTTAATGACCCTGTTGGGCGGTGTGGGCACCTTGTTGGGCCCTTTGATGGGCGCGGGCATTGTGGTCAGCCTGCAACATATTTTGGCGCAATCGCCGCTGGGCAACTGGGTCAGCGTGATTCTCGGCATCATTTTTGTGATCTGCGTGCTTAGCTTCCGTAGCGGCATCATCGGTGAGCTGGACAAGATGTATCGCAAAAACTTTAAGTAGACCGTTTTTAAAACAGTCTCTCAGTCCTGTACTTATTGATCCTTCCCATTGGGCGCCGTTTGGCGCCTTTTTTCCATCTATCTATTTACCTATTTATCTATCAATCGCAGGCCTACGCCTAAGGTCGCAAGCATGGGTATGTTGCTTGTAGCCGGGTAAATAGATAAGTTAACGTAAACGTCAATTACAACGACAACACCCAGTGTGCAGGCACACTAGTGGAGATACGCGATGAATTTTGAGCTTAATGAAGACCAGGTTGCGTTTGCCGATATGGCAAGAGCGTTCGCCCAAAACGAGCTGGAGCCCCATGCCGCCGAATGGGATCAAACCTCGTTCTTTCCCGTTGATGTAATACGTAAAGCGGGCGAGCTGGGCTTTTGTTCCCTTTATGCCCCAGAAAGCGTGGGCGGGTTAGGGCTTTCACGGCTTGATGCCAGCATCATTTTCGAGCAGCTCTCCATGGGCTGTACCTCTACCACTGCGTATCTGACCATCCACAATATGGTCACCTGGATGCTGGCGGATTTCGGCACACCGGAAGCCGTAGAGCAATGGGGCGCAAAGCTGGCCACGGGCGAGTTGCTGGGCTCTTACTGTTTAACCGAGCCCAACTCAGGCTCTGACGCGGCATCGTTAAAAACCACCGCCAAGCGCGATGGTGATCACTACGTGCTGACCGGCAGCAAGATGTTTATTTCCGGCGCCGGTAGCACCGACTTTCTGGTGGTGATGGCGCGTACCGGTGGCGAAGGGGCTAGCGGCGTCTCGGCGTTTGCCGTGGATGCCAAGAGTGACGGCATTAGCTACGGGCGCAAGGAAGAGAAAATGGGCTGGAACAGCCAGCCAACCCGCATGATCACTTTTGAAGACGTTCGGGTGCCCGCCAATCACCTGCTCGGCAATGAAGGCGACGGTTTTAAAATCGCCATGAAGGGCCTCGACGGCGGGCGTATCAATATTGCCACCTGCTCCATCGGTACCGCCCAGCAGGCAATTAACAAAGCGCGGGAATATATGCGGGAGCGCAAACAGTTCGGCAAGCACTTGGCCGAGTTTCAGGCGCTGCAGTTCCGCTTGGCCGATATGGTCACCGAGTTGGTCGCCGCGCGCCAGTTAGTGCGTATGGCGGCCACCAAGCTAGATGCAGGGCACGTCGATGCCCCGACCTACTGTGCCATGGCTAAGCGCTTTGCTACCGATGTGGGCTTTAAAGTGTGCGATGAAGCGCTGCAGCTATACGGTGGCAACGGCTATATCAAGGAGTACCCCATGGAGCGCTACGTGCGCGATACCCGGGTACACCGGATTCTCGAAGGCACCAACGAAATCATGCGCCTAATTATCTCCCGTCGGGTGCTGGCAGACGGCGCCACCGAGCTGTAAGAGGAGAAGGAGAGCCAATGAGCAGCGTACTGTTTACCGAACACGCCACCGATGATGGCCATGTCATCGGCGAGATTAAGCTTAATGCCGAGCGCTCGCTGAATGCGTTAACGCTTGAAATGATTGAACTGATGCTGCCGCGCTTAAAAGAGTGGGCCACCGACGAACGGGTCGTGGCGATCCTGCTGGATAGTGCCGGCGAGAAAGCGTTTTGTGCCGGTGGCGATGTCGTCAACCTGTATAAAACCATTACTGGCGAGGGCGACCCCCGCTTCCCAGAGCGTTTTTTTGAAACCGAGTATCGGCTCGATTATCTGCTGCATACCTATCCAAAGCCGGTGATCTGCTGGGGCAGTGGCATTGTCATGGGTGGCGGTATGGGGCTGTTAAGTGCCAGCAGCCACCGCATAGTCACCGAGACCTCGCGCCTGGCCATGCCGGAAGTCACCATCGGCCTTTACCCCGATGTGGGCGCCAGCTGGTTTTTGAACCGACTGCCCAACGGTGCGGGACGTTTTCTAGCCATGACCGGCTGCCAGATCAACGCGCCAGATGCCTTGCAGCTTGGCTTGGCCGACCGCTGTATCTCCAGCGACCAGCGCGACAGCTTGATGCAGCAGCTCAGCGAAGCCGCCTGGGGCAAAGGCGAGCAGACCGACGCCCACGGTGTGGTCAATCGCGTGATGCGTGAGTTGGAGCAGACGTCTCAGCCCGCCTTTGCCGACTTGGAAACACCGATACATAAGCATGCTGCGCTGATTCGCGAGTTGATGGATCACGATAGCGTAGAGCAGATTGTAGCCGCGATTGCCGCGGTGGAAAGCGACGATAAATGGTTTAGCAAAGCGCAGAAAACCCTGGCCCAAGGCAGCCCGGTGTCTGTTAAATTGATTGATGAGCAGCTCAAGCGCGCTAAGCATATGTCGCTAGCGGAAGTGTTCCAATCAGAGATGGCGCTGTCGGTACAGTGCTGCCGTCACCGTGAATTCCCTGAAGGGGTTCGCGCGCTGCTAGTCGACAAAGACGGCCAACCGGCATGGACGTATCCCGATGTGGCCTCGGTAGAGGATAGCTTTATCAATGAGCTGCTATCTTGCCCCTGGTCGCAAAATCCGCTGGCGGATCTACGCTAATACTATATTTTCATAACCGAGTTTTCAGAACTGGGTTTTCATGACTGGGTTCTTTCAACTCAGCTCTTACAACTTAGCTCTCACGACTTGCTGATAAGGATAATAAAATGAATACCATCGCATTTATCGGTCTGGGCAATATGGGCGGCCCTATGGCTGCCAATCTAGTCAAAGCAGGCTTTGAGGTTCGCGCCTTTGATCTTTCTCAAGCGGCGCAAGACACCGCCAAAGCCAATGGCTGTGAAGTGGCTTTTTCGGCTCAGGAAGCGGCCACCGATGCCGACTTTATCATTTCAATGTTGCCCGCAGGCAAGCATGTACGCGGGCTATACATTGAAGACGATGCGCCGCTATTTGATGTGATCAAACGGGGTGCTCTGGTGATCGATTGTTCTACCATTGACGGCGATACCGCCCGTAGCGTTGCCGCTGACGGTGAGAAGCTGGGTATCGGCTTTGTGGATGCGCCGGTTTCCGGTGGGGTAGGCGGCGCTCAAGCGGCCACACTGACCTTTATTGTGGGTGGCAGCGTGGCCGAGTTCCGGCAGGCTAAGCCAGTGCTGGAAGCCATGGGTAAAAATATCTTCCACGCCGGCGACCATGGCGCGGGGCAAGTAGCTAAAGCATGCAACAACATGCTGCTGTCCATCTTGATGGCGGGCACCTGCGAAGCGATCAATATGGGCATCAAAAATGGCCTCGACCCTGCGGTGTTGTCTGAAATTATGAAGCAGAGCTCCGGTGGTAACTGGGCACTCAATGTTTACAACCCCTACCCTGGGGTAATGGAAAATGCACCGGCTTCCAAAAACTACCAAGGCGGTTTTCAGGTAGATTTAATGATCAAAGACCTAGGCCTTGCCATGGATATCAGCCAGCAAAGCGCCTCCGCAGTTCCCATGGGTTCCGCCGCCCGGTCACTGTTTACCCTGCATAAAGCCAAGGGCAACGGCAAGCTCGACTTCTCAAGCCTGATGAAGTTTTATCAAGATAAAGAAGGTGAATCGTGAGGTGTGAGGCGTAAATGGTGAGGCGGGAACCGTGAGGTGGGAATCGTAAATGGTGAGGAGCGGTGTTTTGTAGCGCGTGGTAACGAGTAGCGAGCGCAGCGAGAAACGAGGCACCCGCGAGAGGGCGGCGAAGCCGCCCCAGCCCTGCCACAAAAGCCCCAGCTTGCCACCCAACCCCATGCGAGGCAAACTCAGCTTTCTCCCTACTCGTAAACACAAGGATTGCCATGATCACGCTTTGGGGCCGCAACAACTCCACCAACGTCAAAAAAGTGCTGTGGGTGCTCGAAGAGCTTGGGCTGGCCTTTGAGCAGATCCAGGCGGGTCTTGAGCACGGGGTAAATAACACCCCGGAATACCTGGCCATGAACCCCAATGGTCTGGTGCCGCTACTCAAAGACGACGCCACCAACAGCGTGTTGTGGGAATCTAATGCGATTGTCCGCTACCTTGCTGCACAGTACGGCCAAAACAAGCTATGGATCGAAGCCCCCGCCGAACGTGCCCAGGCAGAAAAGTGGATGGACTGGGCAAACAACACTCTGTCACCCAAGCATCGCACTATCTTGATGGGGTATGTCAGAACCCCACCCGATAAGCGCGATCACGCCGCTCTTGAAGCGGGCATGCAGGCCTGCGAAGAGCTGTTTGAACTGCTGGATAACGTGCTGGCCAAGCAGGCGTATTTTTCAGGCAATCAATTTGGCCTGGGCGATATTGCCGTTGCACCCTTTATCTACAACTTATGGCATATCGGCTTAACCTGGCAGCCGCGCCCCAATCTAGAACGCTGGTACCAACAAATCGCGGAACGCCCGGCCTACCAAAAAGCAGTGGTGATTCCGGTTACCTGATGTGTGAGTCTCGATGAGATAAACGCGCTTGTGGAACACTCTAAGTGTTTGAGTGAGAAGTGGTTTTTATGTGACGCGTGGTAACGAGTAGCGAGCGCAGCGAGAAGCGAGGCACCCGCGGGAGGGCAGCGAAGCTGCCCTTGGTATCACGCACGCAACTGGATTCAGACACTACTCATTTTTCCATTTGATCTGAAATTCAATTTCCTCTTCATCATCTGAGCGTTCGTGTTCGATGGTGAATTCGGCGCGAACGGGGACGTAGATGCGCTCGCCTGCAATCTGAATATCGAAACGTTCCCCGTTCTCGATGGCATCAGCCAGTCGCCTTAGCTTGGCCACAAAATCGGCCTTCGGATAGCCTTTTTCTACGTCTCTCTCTTCTTTGGATCCCATTTGCTTCTCCTGGGTTAAGTCATTACTGCCAGCGCCTGTGGTGAATCAGGCTCGCATCCAGTCTAGCAGGTGATCCGCGCACGTAACGGTTGTCCTTTCCTCAATGACGATGAGTGCCTAAATAACTCGCTTCCATCTCTGCTAACTCATCATCCAACCCCTGCAACACCTCACACGCCAACCCATGGCGCTGGGCGTTCTCAATCAACGGCCCCAATATCGCCCCGCGTTCGGTAGGCTGTTCTGCCTGCACATCCTGCAGCATAGAAGCCTTGTTGTTCGCGGTGTTCTCTACCACCTGCCACACCAACGCCAGCCACGCTTGCTCACCACTCATACCATTATCTTGCCCATCGTTTGGCGGCTGAATACCTTCTGCCTTCATAATCGCCGCGACTTCCTTTACCACAGCTTCCACACGCTGCGCATAAGGGTCGGCACGAAGCACCCCATTGCGCACGCCATTCAGCGCCACTAGAGGGTTAATCGCCGCGTTCACCGCCAGTTTTTGCCACAACCGATGGCGAATATCATCCACTTTGGTAGCGGCAAGCCCCGCCTGGGTTAACGTTTGCGCAAGTTCATCCGCCAGGGCGCTGTGCCGGTTATTCAAATCGCCAATAAACGTATGCCCGCGCCCGGCGTGAACCACGCCATCATCACCGGTTAAGTAAGCACCTTCCGTTGTTGTTGCACATAGCACTGGCCCCGGCCACGCCTGAGTAATCCGCGGCTGAGCCAAAAAGCCGTTCTGCCACAGCACCAGCGGGGTAGAAGGGGGAATATAACCACTAATGCCAGCCAGCGCCGTCTCTGCCGCCATCGCTTTGGTAGTGAGATGTACAAAAGCGGGTGGTTCATGCGTTTTAGAGGTGAGTTGGGCAACCGTGAGTATATTGAGAGGCTGCACCTTTTGTTCGCCTTCAGGTGTGGAAAGTGCTTGCTGCTCAGGCAGCGCACGTCGACCAATTAGCGTGGTGGCCGCTAAAGGTGAAAGCGAATGGGCCAGCAGGCGGCCAATGGCACCAGGGCCGAGTATCCAGTGGGTAGTCATCATCAAGGTCGTTGCTCAGCAGCGGCGTAGCCGCCAAGCTTACCGTGTTCATTGCCCAGAAATGAAGGCGGTATAAACGGTTAATTTCCAGTGACGGCAGCAATCGTTATCTGGTAGCTTTGAAGCTAAGAAGATTTGGATAACTTGTACTTAAGGTGGTGCAAGCAGCGCAGGTGGTGGCTGCAGGGACACCTTGTTGGAGGACTGGTTTCGACCCAAAGCGGTCGTTCCGGCGAAAGCGGCATGCTGATTCAGCCGGAACGATAATCTATATTATGCTGCCTATTTATACTTAATTTATTTTAATTTCAGCGGGATAGATCGTGACTGATGGGCTATATAACCTCAATGAAAGCGCCGCCGGGTTCATTCAGGTTATGTAGTGGGGTTTATAACCACTGTTAAAACTCAGGAGAAACTCGTGTCAGGATTGACTCAACGTTATATATCCAAAGAGCTATTACACTTTATTGGTCGTGGTATGGACACTGGCGAGCAATTTAGGTTGTTTGCGAAAATTCTCTCGGAAGGTTGGATCACTCACCCCCCTCATAATCCAAATGCTAGTGGTAACTTACAAGTGAATGTGGGGGCATCTATCAGCAACAATGAAATGTATAGCCCTGACATAACTTGTTTTGCCGATATTCCTTTAGAAGATATCTCCCTACACATGGGAAAGTACAGTTCAATAGGCTTATCATTTACCAAAGACTTTATTGCTGCCGCAGGAGGGGTTCCTGTTCATTACCTACCAATTGATGCAAGTGTAAACAGATCAAAAAACCTGAACTGCGAAGACATTCAAAAAATTGTATTTGAACATGGTCATGACTCTTTAATAGAGCATATGAGTGAGACTGTTTCTAAAGGGCAGCATTTCGATGAAATGCTAAGCGAGTATCATGAGTTATTTGATATATTTAGAACGCTAGCACGAGAAGCCGATCCCACGCCTGGTGTTTCTGGCTTGTCTAAACGAGTAATGGAGCTAAAACGGTTTCTTGATTTTCATTTGTTTAGCTACTTTAAGTTTTTTGATCACCGAAAAGCAGATGATGACCCCGATAATTACTATTTTGAACGTGAGTGGCGAATTGTAGGAAATCTACGGTTTACATTAGATGATGTAAAAACAGTGCTAATACCAAGCGAGTTTTCCCGAGCTTTCAGAGAACAGTTTCCTGAATACGTTGGCCAAGTTGTATTTACAGATTAGTTTTAACAAACGGCTGCACCGGACAAACTTCCGCTGTCACCTTTTGTGCAAAAAACACGCACAAAAGCCGCCATCAAAAATTTGCTCGGTGAGCCGGGCGTTATGCAAAGGTTAACTTATGGAGCACATAAACATTTTCGCTCGAGGCGTTTGGAAGTGCATTCCTGATGAAGAAGACTCATCCTGGGTAAAAACCATCTCCGAGGCCGAAATTTCAAAAGAGCCACTTGGTGATTTTGGGGCAATTATCAATGAAATGCTTTCTAAGGGTGTTGCGTCAGAAACAATAGCTCGATTTGCCAAGATAATAGGGTACGAAACAGCCTTTCGTCTTTGTTACCATCTTGAGGATCCATCCGCATCTTACGACAGCTTTGCAAATGACGCCGATACAATTGCATGGGGTTTATTCGAGGTGATTCCAGAAAGCGATGCACCACGTCAGAGGCTTACTGGAGTACACGAAATTCTGCTATCAATGGATCCAAGTGGTCGTGAAATGAGACCTAAGAATGCATAACCATGCAATCAAGTACGCTCCCTGCGGTCCCCGGTCCCCGGTCCCCGGTCGCCGGACGCCGGACGCCGGACGCTCGTACCTCGCGCCGCTTATTGCGGGCGTTATGGCTCAGGTGAACTATGAAGGTATCTGAGATATTTGAAGAAGAACCGGTAAAGTGGGGACTAAGGGGCGATCCTATTCTGTGGCGTGAACTGAAAGAACGCTTAAGCGTTATTTACATGCCTGAATCGCCTGACGAGCTAAAGGAAATTATAGAACGGGAGTACGAAGTATCTAATGGCCGTTGTATCTCCCATGAAAAGAACTTCGGCGTCGAGCGGCTCAAGACCCATGGGATGTCGAGCGGCGGTGTTTGTCCTGAATTTTGGGTTAATCGTGGCATTCCACTATTGGTCAGCCGTCATGCAAAGCCGTAACCAGTTGCACCAGTGCGCGCCTGCGGCGCCGGACGCCTCGTTCCTCGCGCCGCTGTGCAAAACGTTAGTTTTCAGGATGTATTCGTGCCCAATCAAGACAAAATATCGCTCGATGCACTGCTTGATGAGTATAAAGCCCAGCCAGTAGGCGATGGGTACATAGATATTATTGTATCGCGGGAGAACTACCGACCTTTTGCAAGTGCGCTCATCAAGAACGGATTCATCGTCGAAGCAATAAGCTGGTGGGAATACCTTGAAAGTACCAATCAGCCAAGCACTTATGGCATGGGCGGCCCCACGAGTAAGTACTATCCAGGGTGGTTCGCAGAGACTTGTACGGATTTAGACACGATACCCGTGCCAAGTGATTCTTTATCCACCATCATTGAAGTCGTCGAAGGTAAAGTGCTTGGTGAGTATGATGGGCATCTTGTCAGCTTTGAAACATCGCACTCATTGACCCCAGCATTTTGGTTAAATGTCGATGAAAACTGGAAGAACACGCAGTAGTAGGTAAAAACTAACAATCCAAGGCAGTGGGACATATTTTTGCTTCGCTGCGCTCAAAACGCAAAAATATGCCCCTGCTTGGGGGCGTTAGCTACATTGAGGACTGCATGACATCAGAAGAGTTTAAGGCAAGATTCATTAAAGCCCTCCCGGACGTTCCAGAGGAGCTCAACTTAAAGTTAGATGAATTTTCCCAATTCCCAGAGTCTGCTCTCTTGGGGTATGAGCTCCGAGATGATGATCGGGATTTTCTCTGCAAAGTTGGCTTTCCAAGGCAAGCAGCGTCATTCCTGAGCTTTTCGAGTTATGAAGCGCTCAGCAATATGCAAGCCGGCTTCTTTCCAATAGGCTCAGATGGAAGCGGAAGTAATATTGGCATCGAGCTAAGCTCTGGTAATGTAATTCTGCTTGATCATGATTTTGGTATGAAAAGTGTCTTTATTAACAGTTCGCTTTTTCTGTTTGCCGAGTGTCTTTGCCTTTTCCAAGAGCACCTTACGAGAGAAGCTATGGCTGGCTGTGTAGAGGCATTGTGCCAGATTGATCGCTATGTAAACGACCAAGACGGGTGGTGGTATAATGAAGTTGCCAATGCGTAGTTCAGTAGCTAACAAACGGCTGCACCGGACAAATTTCCGCTGTCACCTTTTGTGCAAAAACACGCACAAAAGCCGCCATCAAAAATTTGCTCGGTGAGCCGGGCGTTATACAAAAGCGAGAGAACATTTGGCATGGAAAACAAACGTCTTGAACTTGATATTTTTCTAAATCATATTAAAGAAAATTTTGGCGAGGCAGTCATATTTGACGCTGTTGATGAGCTAACAAATCAAGAGGTGGTTTTTGAAGGCCAGTTTCCGTTTTTGGACGATGCCACCATGAGAGAGCGCAATTTTGAAGTTCAAATGTCTCTTTTCGAAAGGTATGGATACGAAGGGCCGGATGAAACTCACACCAGAATGGTTGATGTCCCGGGACGGGGTTGGATGAACTGTTTCTATAGGTTAAGTGGGCGATTCAGTACTATGGAAGATGTTAAATCCGAAGTCCTTCGCCATTTTACGAATCAGGTGTAACCAAGCCATTAAGTACGATCCCTTCGGTCGCCCGACGCTCGCGAGCTCGCGCGGCTTATGGCGTCGTTATATCAGAGAAGACTAAAAGGCCGCTTCTGGCTGAAACCAGCCTTTTAAAGCCATCAGAAAAGGGGAATGTCATCAATATGGTTGCATTCCTTTTTGCCTAAGCCATGCGTTGACTCAAAACGCGATGAATCTTGCAGGTGACTTCAACCGGTTGAACCGGTGAAGCCATAAACGCAGCCAATGGCAGGGTAGGGCTCCGATATACGTCAGGCATTGTCGCCGAAGGTCTTGCGCCAGTCGCGGGGGCTCACTTGATGGCGATGCCTAAAATGTTGTCGGAAAGACGTTGCTGTGTGAAAACCTACTCTCTCTGCAATTGCTTCTACCGATAAAGAAGTGGTTTCCAATAGCTCGCGCCCATGTCGTAACCGCTCGTTCACGAGCCACTCCACCACCGTCATGCCGGTCGCTTTTTGAAAGTGACGCGTGAAGGTACGTCGGCTCATGGCGGTTCGAGCCGCTAAATCATCAATACTATGCGAAGCGACTAAGTTTTCTCTCAAATAGTCCAATAAGCGATTGATGTGGGCATCCTGGGTAGAGACGGCAACAGGTTGCTCAATAAACTGCGCCTGCCCGCCTTCGCGATGCGGCGGAACCACCATGATACGGGCAATCTTGTTGGCAATCTGCGCGCCGTAATATTTGCGCACCAAGAACAAGCAGCAGTCCAGGCCAGCAGCCGTGCCAGCGGACGTCACTAGACGATCCTCCTCCACATAAAGCGCATTGGTGTCGAGTTTGACGCTTGGGAAGCGCTCACTGAAGTCCTGCTCAGCTACCCAGTGGGTTGAGGCCCGCCTGCCATCCAGTAAGCCAGCGTAGGCCAGCGCATATGTGCCGAAACAGAGTCCCACCACGTAAGCACCCCGTTCATGGCAGCGAACGAGCGCCTCGGCCAGCTCAGGTGCTGGCGATTCATCCAGATCATGCCAGCCGGGTACCACGGCGATATCCACGTTGTCCAAGAGCGCTAAACCGCCGTCCGTCCTTAGCGTCATTACCCCCTCACTCTCTAGTGACGTTCCCTCTGGTGCCACAATGGAAAGATCGAACAGCGGTTGATCTGGCAACTCCATCCCGAACACCGTATAGGGCACCGAAAAATGGAAAGGGGTGATACGTGGATGAAGAATCAATCCGACACGAGGTAAGGGCAAGGCTTTGCTCCTAAGGTTTTATTCACTTAAACGGTACCATGCTGGCCCAAAAGTTTCGATCATTGTCTGTTAGGCCAATGTTTGTGTCGGTCACCTCTCTCTAAACTGCATGGCATCAACCCAATAACGTATTGAAGGACGTCATTAGATGCTCACTAAGACTTTAACCAGTTCACTTCTGTTAGCCTCGGTTTTCATTGCCGGTAGCGCATTCGCAGCGTCAGGTGCTCAGGAGACAATCCAGCAGGTACAGCAGATTCGTAACGCCACGGTGAAAATCACCTACGGGGATACCACTTTCTTGATTGACCCTATGCTGGCTGAACAGGGCGCCTATCCAGGTTTCGAGAACACCTACCGCAGCGAGTTGCGTAACCCACTGGTCGGGCTGCCAATGCCAGCAGAGGATTTGATCGACGGCATAGACGCCGTCATTGTTACCCATACCCACCTTGACCACTGGGATGACGCTGCCCAGGTGCTATTACCGAAGGGTATTCCTCTGTTCGCCCAGAATATGGAGGATGCTGAGCTGATTCGCTCTCAAGGTTTCAGCGATGTGCGCGTTCTTGAAGATGGTACCGAGTTCGGCGGAGTGCAGCTTCACAAGACGGGTGGCCAGCATGGCTCAGATACCCTCTATGCTGTTCCTGAACTGGCGCAATCGCTCGGCGAGGTCATGGGTGTGGTCTTTGAAGCACCGGGACAGAAAACCACCTATTTAGTCGGCGATAGCGTATGGCGCGACGAAGTTGAGCAGGCATTGGCGCACTTCAACCCTGAGGTGATTGTGCTGAATACCGGTGCCGCAGAAGTCACTGGCTTCGAAGGTGACCCCATTATTATGGGCAAGGAAGATACGCTGCGTACTCATCAGGCAGCCCCCAGTGCCACCATTATCGCGGTACATATGGATGCCGTGAACCATATGACGCTAAGCCGTGACGAATTGGCTGACTACGTGCAGGAGGAGGGTCTCCAGGAACGCGTCTTGATTCCCGCTGATGGCGAACTAGTCTCCTTCTGATTCCCAATGGGCCTCCATCCTTATGGTGGCCCATGTCATTATGCCAGCGTGCCGACTGAGCGCTCGTTCAGAGGGCAATGTCACCAAAACGCTGGGTAAACGCTATTGAAAGAGGATTAACACTATGAGTAATCGCGCCATTATTGTCGTCGATATCCAGAATGAATATTTCCCCGGTGGAAAGTTGCCGCTGATAGGAATTGAAAAAGCAGCGAAGAATGCAGCCAAGGTCATTGAGCATGCTCGATCGACAAAAGATTTTGTCGTCTATCTGCAACATGAGTCTACTGATTCAGAAGCCCCTTTCTTTACCCCCGGTTCGCAGGAGGTGGCTATCCATCCTATGGTCGCTCCCCTTGAATCGGAAACAGTGCTAGTGAAGCATTTCCCCAACTCGTTTCTTGAGACTGGTCTGAAAGAGCTGCTGGATAAGCAGGGTATTGATGAAGTCGTGGTCATCGGCGCCATGAGCCATATGTGTATTGATGCAACAAGCCGTGCAGCGTCGGACTTAGGCTATAAGACGACGACCATACACGATGCCTGTGCCACTATGGATCTTGAGTTCGATGACGTGAAAATACCTGCGCATCAGGTACACGCCTCAATAATGGCAGCCTTGGCATTCGCCTATGGCACGGTAATCACCACGAGCCAATATATCGAGTAACGTTATAGACTTGTAAGCTGTGTTTATCTCAATGCCGCCTTCGTGAAATCACTGATGGTCGGCGGTATTGGGGGGATGTCGCTGGCTGGGTAAATAAATAAAGATGACCGGCGATGGAGACGGCTCGAAATCGGGTTTTCCTTCAGCCTCGTTAGGCCTATAACCAACCATTACACATGGTTCGCAATGAAAATCACATACAGAGTAGCAGCACCTGAAGACACGCCCGAGTGCATCGCGTTGAGAGGTAAGACAAGAGAGAATGCTTTCTCTGTCGAGCAATTGGAAGAGCTCGGCATAACTCTGGATAGCTGGCAAACAGGCATTAGTGATGGCTCCTTACCTGGCTACGTCGGTGTTAGTGAAGGAAGGATTGGCGGTTATTGCTTTGGCGATAGAGAAACTGGAGAAATTGTTGTTCTTGCATTGTTACCAGAATACGAAAACAAAGGTATCGGCAAGATCCTACTAAATCTCATGACTGAAGATTTCAAAGTACTCGGCTTCAAGAGGCTTTTCCTCGGTTGCTCATCCGATCCGAGAGCTCGTTCATATGGTTTCTATCGACATGTAGGCTGGCGTTCAACTGGAACTTTTGATGATGCAGGTGACGAAATACTTGAATACATTCCTCCGCCATTAAAATAAATTAGGAGGTTGTAAGCTTACATCGCCTAACAAGTGTTTTAAATCACTCGTTCCGTTCGCTGGGATGAGTTTAAGCTCGAAATGCTAATCATACAGAGATCCACTATGGAGATTCGACAGGTTGAGCAGAAAGAAATTGAAGGCGTTCTAAACCTGATCGATGAGTATGATCGACCTCGTTCGCCTAGGCCGTCCTATGACGACATGCGCACCATTCACAAAGCTATATTGGAAACCGGTGGATGTGTAGTAGGTGCTTTTTCCACTGGGAGTATGGTCGGCACTTGCACCATAAATATTTGCGCAAATCTGAGTTGGTCTGGTCGCCCATATGCGATCATAGAAAACGTAATTGTTTCCAAGAGTCACCGGAATCAGGGTATAGGCAAGGCTATCCTTGAGTATGCAACAGACTTCGCACAGCAAGCTGGTTGCTATAAAGCGGCGCTCATGACTGGCTCCAAAGAACCTGCAACCCATAGGTTATACGAGTCCGCAGGCTTTAGCGCGAGCAAGCAGGGCTATCAAATACGGTTTAATGCTTAACGAGGCTTATTTAATACGCTGCCTGCTGTCGCCGAGCCTCATTTCACCGTCACTCGGCTGTTTATGGCGAGCGGTATATAAGATGTGCCAAAGGATAGCCTCTGGCCGATAAAGGCGATCCAGCTAGGGCCAAAGAGTCAGTCCCAGCGATCAATGAGCATCGAGGTCATTCACAAAGTCTCCAGTCATGGCAACCCCGGGTATGGGATCCCAAATCACGACAAGGCTCAGCTCGACGGCCCTTCGTGACCAGGCACGAAACCGCCCAGCAGGCGGTCGATTTCCTTGGCCGGCATCGGACGGTAGAAGAAGAACCCCTGGATGAGGTCGCAATGCATTTCGCGAAGCAATGACAACTGTTCGGCGTTCTCGACGCCCTCGGCCACCACCTCCAATCCCAACCGATGACCGATGAAGATGGCACCCTCCATGATGGCCCTATCCTTTGGCTGTGTGAGAGCGTCGTTGATGAAGGAGCGATCGATCTTTAGGGCAGTGGCTGGAAAGTGCTTGAGGTAGCTCAGGGAGGAATAACCGGTTCCGAAGTCGTCGATAGCAATATGAATACCGCGATGATAGAGGCGCCGCAGGTCCTCGAGGACGGTCTCGTCGGCTTCGATCAGGACATTCTCGGTCAATTCGATGCCGATATCCCGCGGAGCTAAGCCGTGACGCTGCAGCGAGTCCTCGAAGCCTTTGAGGGCATCGGGACGCACCAGTTGGCGACCCGATACATTGATGTCGATGCGGTGCTGATGAAACCCCTTGGCACGCCATTCCACCTGCTGGCGGCAAGCCTCTTCGATGACCCAGTCGCCCAGACGATGGATCAAACCGGAACGCTCGACCAGCGGGATAAACTCGCCAGGCGAGATCGTCGGGCCCTCGGCAGGCTCCCAGCGTATTAAGGCCTCGAGATTCTCTATTCGCCCACTGGCCGCGGAGACCTGGGGCTGGTAGTGGAGGGCGAATTCACCGTTATCCAGGGCTTCCTCGAGTCGCGCCGAGAGATAGTGCTGGCGAACCAGCTCATCATGGAGCTTCTGTTGGAAGAAGCGAACAGCACCCCGACCATCTAGTTTGGCACGATTCTTGGCAACATCGGCATTACGGATCAATTCGCGTGACGATTCACCATTCTCGGGAAAAAGCGCCACGCCTAGGCAGGCCGTGACCTGACGCTCCCGACCATCCAGGGCGAAAGGTTCCCGAAAGACATTCTGGACATGACGAACGACCCGTCTGACATCGGAGTCCAAGTGGACGCCGGGAAAGGCCAGCACGAATTCATCGCTAGAGACACGAGACACCAGGTCGGTAACTCGCTGGCGCTCTCTCAGTCGCCGAGTCAGCTCAACGAGTAGGCGATCACCCTGATCATAGCCAAGAGCATCATTGATCTCGACGAAGTGATCGATGTCCACATAGATGGTTGCCAGGCCATTGCCCTGGCGTCGACAGGAATCCAACAGACTGTCCAGGTCGACCTCGAAGGTCTGGCGGTTGGGTAGGTGGGTGAGCCTGTCGAAATGGGTGGCGAATTCCAGGTCACGGTGGGCGCGCTTCTGGTCGGAAAGATCAACATCCACGCAAAACATCAAGGGTGAGTCGGTATGCTCATTGAGCATCAGGTGCTGCGAAAAGACCGATACCAGTTCACCGGTTTTATGCTTGAGCTCAAGTTCATCGGCGGGTATATCGACCCCTTCTTTGATCCAGGCATCATGTGCCTGGATCACCTCGTCACGCATTAAGGCAGGAATGATCAGATCTTCCAGTAACTGTCCCAGGGCTTCCTCAGCGGTATAGCCATAGAGGCGAGTGCTACCCTCATTCCAGTAAATCACTCGCCGATCGCGATCATACCCCTGAACCGCCACCTTCGGCAGACTCTCCAGCAGGGTGCGGAATCGCTGCTCACTCTCCAGATACTGGCGGCGTACTAACTCGACTTCTTCCCTGCCGACATCATGCGAATCAATGCCATCCGTTGGAGGTATCTTTGACACCTTCAACACGAGCGCACCGGAAAACTCCCTGCGGTTCTTCTTCAGGCGTTCCGGATCTCTGTGATGTCGGGAATCGCTGGCAGTCATGGGATCCACTTAAAGAAAAAACACTGTCAAGAGCCATCATAATGGCAACAATAGTCACTTTATTGTGATTATCCTACACCTATGTGAAGGAGGTAACCTAGACATATACGTCATCAGCGGTCTGATCCTGTTTTCAAAAAAATTACTCTTTCTTAGTACATTTCTTTGACATGTATTTGCAAATCTTTTCATTTCTCTCCTGTTGACCGCGTTCTTACACCGGCAACCCAGGGCAATTCCGCCCAGTTAACAGGAGAATACCAACATGAAACTCGATACCCTCAAGCACGGTTTTGATCTCACCTTCATGCCTGTCGATTCACTCGCCGATTATTGGCATCCGGGAGTGACCGAGGCGCTGAGGCATCAGGATTGGGCGAAAACCGATATTCGGGGACGAATTGATCTGACCGCCTGGCAGGGGTTTACCGCTGACCTGCCGCGCGATCCCTATGTGAACCAGCGATGGAAGCGAATGTCATGGCTCGCCCTGAATGATCAGGGAGATGTCGAAGATATGGGCCAATGCCCCATGGCCCAGGGAGGGGCCTTCAATGACGCGGAAAGCATGGCGGATCGCCTGCGGTACTATGATCCGCTGACTCGGGAATTCATGGCGCGCCCTGATGTGAAGGCCTTCGTTCGCGCCTGGGCAAAGCTGTGGAGTATCGGTGCGCGCGAACCCATCCTGATGCAGATCACCGGGGTTCGCGGGGAAGGCAGCATAGACCCCCTTCAGGGACAGGGGATTCATGCCGATGGCTGCAAGGCCTTGAGCATTCTGGTCCTCAATCGAGAAAACGTGGCAGGGGGTGAAAACCACCTCTATGGCGACAAGGCTGGCACGCAACCCTTGGTTGATATCACCCTGAGTCCGGGTGATATCCTTCATCTGCGCGATGACCGGCTATTCCACAGTGTCGACGGGATCGAACAGCTCGACAGCGAGACACCCTTCGAGCGGTTCATCATCATTATTAATAGCCGTTTCGTGGACGATTTCCAGAATCGGATGTTGCGCCGCTACTTTCCGGAAGCGGTTCTCAATGAGAGCTACTGACACTCTCTGTAAACTGAGAACCTAGCAACATCAACGCCCCCGGAATTCCGGGGGCGTCTTGTTCGGGGGAGTGAGATCAGGGAGCGATGCGGGCACTGGCGTCGGTAAAGCCGATCAGCGAAATTTCTAGGTCCATGCGGTCACCGCGTGGATCAATCATGCTGAGGGTTGCCGTATTGCCACTGCGGAGTTGCTGCAACATCGACGGCTCAATGGGGACGTCAGCACGGCACCCTTGCTCCTGGCAGACCTGATAGGGGAATTGGATTGGCTCACCGTTATCCACACTCAATTGCAAGCCCGGGGCCAGGCGTACCCCTAGCGGCACGAAGAAGCTCATCGCCGGGTCATTGATCTGGGGCGGATAGTCGAGGATTACCTGCATCAAGGGCTGGTCGCTGTCAGGTTGAGTGACCAATTGCGACATCGCACAAGGGGCTGGTCCCGCGGCATTACGCTGGCAACGGACTTCCCAGTCCTGGAACGACTCAGTAGTGACATCATTACCGGAGGCAACCCCCGCTTGTTGTTGGCTGAAGGCATTGGGAGACAAAACTAAAATCGATAATAGCCCCATCCTGCCTAGGTTTTGAGACAGGTTTTGAGTAAGAGAGTGCGGCATTGGCGTAACCTCCTGTTGGTTCGCTGATGGTGGATAATAATACTCACCATGCCTGCTTGTTCGCTTGAGGTCGAGCCCTTGATTTACAAGAGCTTGGTTTACAAGAGCTTGGTTGGGCGGTTTTTTTATTTAGTCTCAACTAAAGGCCATCATAGCTACTCTTCCTTCATTACTTCCTCAACCCATTCCACCCACGTTTCTGTAAGGCGCTGACCAAGCCGCAGCGTGTGCCAGGGCGCGCGCTGGGCGGGCGTCAGCGCCTGTGGGTCGCTAAACCACTCCCGCTCGATGGCGGCGTAGGTCGTCAGGCGCTCCTTGAGTTGCTCGCGAAAAGCGGTGAGCTCTTCGCGGCGGGCCTGCTCGGGCCAGCGCTCCCAAGCGAAAAATTTGGCAAACAGCGGCTGGCGCACAGGGTTGGCGGCTAAGGGCTCGGCGAGCCAGGTGTCGAGCGCTTGAAGGCCCGCTTCGGTAACTCGATAAATCTTGCGGTCGGGGCGTTCAGTTTGCGGCAGCGTCTCACATGTTAACTGGCCATCACTGCGCATCCGTTCAAGCTCGCGGTAGAGCTGCTGATGGCTGGCTTGCCAAACATGGGCAAGGCCCGCTTTGAAGCGTTGCAGGATATCGTAGCCGGTGCCGGGCTCACGCTGCAGAGTGATTAACAAAACGGCGCGTAGGGACATAAGGAACCGTGTGTTGTGAGAGTGTTATGCACATAGTTGCATATTAAAGAAGTAGAGACTAGCCTTATGCAACAAGTTGCATTTGCCGGGCGGTTTGCTTGGCTCTCGGAGGTTTCCATGGCTTTGACTTTGCATCTTTACGCGTCCCTTCTGGCCCTGGTGCTTGGGGCCATCCTGCTGCTCTCGAACAAGGGCACTATCCTCCATCGCATATTGGGCAGCACTTGGGTGCTGGCCATGGCCCTCTCGGCGTTGAGCTCCTTCTGGTTCGGCGGCGGCGTTCTGCCGTTGATGGGGCACTTTGGGCCGATCCACCTGCTTTCGTTATGGGTGTTAGTGGCGCTTGCTGTTGCGGTGTTGGCGATCTTCAAGGGCAGGGTAGAGCAGCATCGCAGTGGGATGATGGGTGCCTACCTGGGGCTGGTCGGTGCCTTTATTGGTACCTTGGCGCCGGGGAGGTGGGTTGCCGTGCAGCTAGGCATATGGTGACAGTTAAAAGTCAGCAATGAAGATATAGGCAATAAACGCCTCACAGAGCATTCCAACCTTCGTTGAGCTTATGCTAACTTAGCAGTAACTAACTGTGAGGTGGCGCCCGATGTCTATCGAAATGTGGTTCGCTTTTGCTCTTGCCTCAGTGGCCTTGCTTGCCATCCCGGGGCCAACAATTTTAACCGTCGTTAGCTACTCGATTGCCCAAGGCAGGCGCGCTAATATTCCGCTTGTTGCTGCGGTGGCGTTAGGCGATTCAACGGCGCTGCTTTTTTCGTTGCTGGGTCTGGGTGCGGTGTTAGCCACCTCGGCCTTTTGGTTCACCGTGATCAAATGGATCGGTGGTTTATACCTGCTATATATGGGCATAAAGCTTTTACGTGCCGGTATATCGTCGGTGCAACCGGTCGCGCCTAAGGTATCAGGGTCGCGCTGGAAGCTGTTCGCTAATACTTATCTCGTGACCGCGCTTAACCCGAAAGGCATTATCTTCTTCGTCGCCTTTTTGCCGCAATTCGTTAGCCCGAAAGCCGATGCAGGTCAACAGCTGTGGATGTTGGCCGTCACCTTCGTGGTGTTGGCAACGCTAAATGCCACGCTTTACGCCGTGTTCGCAACGTCGGTGCGCAAAATGCTTGCATCGCCTCGTGCGCAACGCCGTTTTAACGTCGTTGGTGGAACGTTGCTTTCTTCGGCGGGTGTCTGGGCGCTGCTTGCCAAACGGCCTGCGTGACAGGCGTTTGGTGATTTTAAAATCGTTAGAATACAAACGGAATTAACCATGATCAGAGATGCCGCAAAGAGCGATGCGGGCGCAATAGCGCATATTTATAATTTCTACATTGAAAATACCGCTATTTCGTTTGAAGAGAAGCCCGTATCGGGTGCTGATATCGAGCGCAGAATTGAGGGGGTTCAGGGGGCTGGTTTACCCTGGCTGGTGGCCGTAGAAGATGGTGCTGTGGTGGGTTATGCCTACGCGACAAAATGGAAGGAGAGAAGCGCCTATCGATTTTCAGTCGAAGCTAGCGTCTACCTTGCCAACCAGATGCAGGGCAGGGGCTTGGGTGCAAAACTGTATAAAGCTACCTTTGCCAAGCTGAAAGAAGGTGGAATTAATACGGTGATTGGCGGTATCACGCTTCCCAACTCTGCCAGTGTCGCTCTGCATGAAAAAATGGGTATGAAAAAAGTGGCTCATTTTGAAAAAGTAGGGTTCAAGTTCGATCAGTGGCACGACGTTGGCTATTGGCAGATAAGCTTGGATGCCTAATGGTCATTCAGCATATTTAAGCAAGCCTCGAAGATAAATTTAGGTGACTTAATTATATTAGGCGCTTTTTTTAATTTTTATTTATTACTATTAATATCAATGGGTTAAGTAAAGTTCTCATGGCGGGTTTTCCTCGCATCGCGTACTGTTAGTTTGCAACTTATTGATTTTTTAAAACAAAAAGTTTCGGCATTATTTTAAAATTAGATTAAAAAATTGACCTGGATCAAAATTTTAAAATTATCTTTTGTAACACCTAAATCTCGGGTTACGGCTGCCGATAATTTATCGTACTTACCCATAACACGTAGTTTGATTTTTTGTTATGGAGTAACACCTTCCCCGTGGCTGGAGTCATTCGTTCACGATTGATTCTCTATATAAGAGTAGACAATGCATAACCTATTGAAAAACCTATCCGTTAAGGCAGGCTTAACGGCTGTTCTGGGTTTGTTTACCGCTCTGATCCTTCTTGTCGCGGTGTTGGGCTACCAATCCAGCACTCTGGGAGCGAGTTCGATAGATGAACTTAACCGTATTAACGTTGAGCAACTGAACGCTCTTAATCGAACGCAAGTGAATATCGCTGACACCCAGCTATTTTTTCTTAACCACCTCGACGCTTTGAACGAAGGGAATCAGGCGCTGGCAGAAACCTATCTAGAAACAGCAGGCCAAAGCCTGCAAAGAGCCGCGCAGCGTTTTGAAGCATTTACTGTGGTTCCGAAGTCTGAGCAAGGAAAACCTTTTGCTGATGCGATAGAAGCTGCTTTTACTCAGCTTGTGGCCCGCGGTTTAGAGCCACAATATGAGGCACTGTTGCAAAATAATGAGAACGCCTTTCGTACAGCTAAACGTGAGGGTGACCAGCTCAACCTAGCCTATGTCCAGGCCAATGAAGCCTTTAACGACTATGCCAGCACTCGTGGCCAAAATCTTATGGCCGATTATCATTCTACAATGACCGTATCTGGTTATGTCGGACTGGCTGCTTTGCTGCTGGTTTTATTATGCGTTATCTTCGTTCGAATGGGCATGATGCGAGTTGTTATCCGCCCCATTCAAGAAGCCGTTCATCATTTTGAGCGCATTGCCCAAGGTGATTTATCGCATAAAATCGCAGAGCGGGGACGAAACGAAATAGGCCAACTGTTCGCGGCTATGCAATATATGCAGAAAGGGCTTTCACAAACCGTCTCATCCGTGCGTGACAGCAGTGGATCTATCCATATCGGTGCAAGAGAAATTTCCGGCGGCAATGCCGATCTTTCTTCGCGTACAGAGCAACAGGCCGCTTCACTCCAAGAGACGGCTGCCAGCATGGAACAGCTCACTGCGACCGTGAAGCAAAACTCAGATAATGCGCGCCAGGGCAGCACCTTAGCGAGTGATGCGTCTACAACGGCAGCGCGCGGTGGGGAAGCGGTAGGCCAAGTAGTTGCGACAATGCATGGGATAGCAGAAAGCTCTAAAAAGATGAGCGACATCATTGGTGTGATCGACTCGATTGCCTTTCAGACCAACATTCTTGCACTCAATGCGTCGGTTGAGGCTGCTCGTGCGGGTGAGCAGGGGCGAGGCTTCGCCGTAGTGGCCACTGAAGTACGTAATTTGGCAAGTCGTAGTGCTGATGCGTCTAAGGAGATTAGAGCATTAATTGAAACATCAGCGGGCCAGGTGAAGCAGGGCTCTGACCTTGTGGAAGGGGCTGGCCGAACAATGGAAGAGATAATGGCTTCCGTGAAGCGTGTTGCCGATATTATGGATGAAATCTCCGCTGCTTCCTCGGAGCAAAGTGATGGCATCGAACAGGTTAATCAAGCTGTCTCGCAAATGGATGAGGTGACGCAGCAGAACGCAGCCCTGGTTCAACAAGCGGCTACAGCAGCAGCTTCACTCGAAGAGCAGGCAGCTCAGCTTGAATTGGCTGTGGCTACCTTCAAATTGGCTGGGGGTGAGAGTCGTGTTGCTCTGCCAATCAGTAATGCTCTACCAAAGGCCGTTTCTTCTATAAAGCAGACTGGGTCTGCAGGTGGAAGGGCTCCCAGGGCCAAAGTGGCAGAATTGGAGTGGGAAGAGTTTTAAATAGGCGCTTATTTAACTAGTTAGTGATAGCTCAAGCGTAATTTAAACCCAGCCAAAACGGCCGGGTTTTTTTTAAACATAGTCGTCTCCCATATATAACTTGCTAGCTGAGTATCAGTAGTTGCAACTAGGGGTTTCTAATAGTCATCCCAGAAGGTGAGACGCTGGGTGTGTCACTCTCTTTATGCGTGGATGTTGAAAATTCAGGATTAATGATTCTGTTGTCCTCAGTAGAGCCTCTCTCAGCGATTGCTATTCCTGAAATAAGCATCAATGTAATGATTGTTAACGTACTTAAAATTTTCATGATTTTAAACTCTTAAGTTTATAAAAATCGTTAAAATGAAGTTATGGTGACGACAGCGGCTTTATATCAGCTAACCTTGCGCAGCCCTGTTATGGCATTGGGGAGGCACTATGTCTGTAGGTGAATGGGTGATTGAACTCCACGGTCAGGCAGAGGTAATTTCGCCGAGGTCAGGCGGGGCTTGCGACGGGACGTACCACAATGTCAGTGGTGTCGACGTCTGCTGGCTGTCCAACCACATGAGCGATGGCGTTGGCGATCGCTTCTGGCTTGAGTGCAATTTGACGAAAATGACGCATGGCTTCTGCTGCCGACGCATCGGTGATGGTGTCCGCCAACTCAGATTCAACCACGCCGGGATAGACACAGGTCACACGGATGTTGCTGTGTTCCTGACGCAGCCCATCGGAAATCGCGCGTACGGCATATTTAGTCGCACAGTAGACTGCGCCGGTGGGCACAACGTAAAGGCCGCCGATTGACGAGATATTGATCACATGCCCGCTACCTTGTTGCTGCATGGTGGGCAGTACGGCGGCGATGCCGTGCAACACGCCGCGGATATTGACGTCAATCATGCGATCCCACTCATCGACCTTCAGGGCGGCAACCGGTGATAGCGGCATTACGCCAGCGTTATTGATAATCACGTCGATTCGGCCGAACTTGTCTAGCGCGTAATCGGCGAATGACTGCACGTCCTCGCGGCGAGTCACGTCAACCGCACATGCGATTGCCTTGCCTCCAGCGGCGTTAATTTCTGCCACCAGCTTTTCTAACCTATCGATGCGTCGTGCGCCGAGGGCAATGCTGGCGCCTTGGTTGGCAAGTGTTCGGGCGGTTGCTTCGCCGATGCCACTGCTGGCACCGGTGATGAGGATTACCTTGCCTTGAATATTGCTCATGTTAATCTCCATTGTTCCATTAGGCGCTCGGGGCTGAACGCTTGTTAGAACTTTAGAGACCTATCGTTATCGTGAGAAGCTACCCAAAGCTAACCACATTGGTTAGGATTGCTTTCCAATGAGCGCAGATTTCAATCTTTTGAAAGTCTTCCTAGCTGTTGCGCAAGCTGGAAATTTTCGTGCTGCTGCTGACCAGTTGGGCGTTACTCGTTCTGCTGTCAGCCAGAGCATGCGACGGCTGGAAGATGAGTTGGGCATCGCATTGGTTCAGCGCTCTACCCGCAGTGTGAGCCTGACCGAAGCAGGTACTCGGCTAAGAGCGCAGATAACCGAACCGTTTACGGCTATTACATCTGCATTGGAAGAAGTCGTGGATGATGGCCCTCCTCGAGGGCTGTTAAGGGTGGCGGTTACTTCAATAGCCGAGCGTTTTCTCTCCGGCCCACTGATCGCAACCTTTGCCGAGGCTTACCCCAGTATTACGTTGGACGTAACCGTAACCGATGAAGAGTTCGATATTGTGGGTGCCGGGTTCGATGCTGGAGTGCGCTTGGGAGAAGTCATCGAGCAAGACATGGTGGCAGTGCCGCTCTCAGGGCCACAACGCCAAGTAGTCGTGGCCTCTCCCCGCTATTTGCAGCGGTATGGCACGCCAGACGAACCTTTCGAACTGCTGAATCATCTTTGCATTGGCTGGCGGCCTGCACCGAGCGTGGCACCTTACCGCTGGGAGTTTGCCGAGAAAGGGCGAGAGTTTGATGTGGGGGTTAACCCTCAAATCACGACCAACGATATGTTGCTCATGATAAGAACCGCTCTTGCAGGGGGAGGGATTACCATAGGTATGGAAGAGACATTTCTACCTTGGTTAGAAAGCGGTGAGCTAGTGCCGTTGTTGCAGACATACTTGCAGCCTTTTCCCGGTTTTTACCTATACTTCCCAAATCGTCGTAACCAGCCCCCTAAATTGCGGGCGTTAATCTCACACTTGCGTGCCTATCGTGAAGCGATTGAGCCTTAGTGATCTCGTACGTTGCGCTCAGAATCTGGCGACGTCCCGAGTGGCTGAGCGTGTCGGCGCGTCAGTCATCTCGGCGAGCCTATCGGTTCAGCACTCGTCCTCAACTATCTGCTAAAGCGTAATTTCAGCTATTACTAAACGTACACTTCTAGCCGAATCAAAAACTTTCCTCCATATTAGCGATAGGTCAGGCCACAACCCGCCGAAATGCATGCGTTATCTACTTAATTAGTGATTCCAATAAAGCGAGAGGTTTGAACCAATGACAGGAACTGATAAACCATCAACGACAGCATTGTTGAGCGATAACCGCGTAAAGGTGATCTTAGCCATTGCTGTTATTGCCGTGGTCTGGGCCATTGTTGCACATACCATTGCAGGGTCGCGGCAAGACAGTCTGGAAGCAACCGAAGCGCAGCTGGCCAAAACTGAGCGAGAGCATCAGCAAATTCAGGCGCAGATGTCTGAGGTTGAAGCCGCGGAGCTGGACTTGGCAACACTGCAGCAGCGGATGAGCAACCTGGAAGTTGAACAAGCCGAAGCGGAAGCCGAGCTTGCCTCGACGCGAGCCGACATTGCCAATGTTAAAGAAGATTTGACCGCTTTACGGGGCGAGCATGAAACCCGCGAAGAAGAAGTTGGCGCCCTCAACGAACAAATAGATGAAAGAGAGAGCATCCTAGCGGAACTGAATGAGACATATGCCGAGGTAGAAAAAGACAAACAAGAAGCCGAAGCTGCCCGCGATTCTGCGCAACAGTCTCGACAGGATGCAGAGGAGGCTCGTAGTGAAGCTGAAGCGGATCTAGAAGCGCTAAACGCCGAAATTGAAGAGGCTAATGCTCAACTTGCCGCAGTGGGCGAACAGGCCAATGAGTTAGAAGCAACGCGTGATGCGCTCAATATTGAAATCACCTCGCTCAGAGTGATGCGCGACGAAGCGCAAACGCCTTAAGGTTTACACACCTTAACGAACGCGATTTTACAGCGCAGCAAGCTAGACGTATCTCCCCGCGACTTACAGGGGAGGTCGTCGAGAGTAGCCCGTTCCAGCTACGTCACAATTCAAGCAGATGGCGACCGAATAAATGGGTCTGCATATGTTCGACGCCCTCCCCAAAGCTCTAGTAAGCTGCGACTTACTTTCAGCAGTCGGGAGGATCAACCACCATGACGCACGCGACCATTCTGCAGCAAGGCACTATCCACTGTTTTCCTGCTGGGCTGCGCGATGAGCGTGGCAAGCTGGTAAATGCCGAAGTGTCTGCCGTGCTTTACGACGGCCAGCGGCTTATTTTAGCCAGCGATAAACCGGTGCCGGGGGAGGAACGCTCGGCGATGTTTGCCATGCCAATGACTGAACAAGGCCCGGATGACAGCCAATTGGAGTACTTCACCACGCCGCTAATTAAACAGGCGGTTAAGTACGAAGATCTTTCCCTCACGGCGGATGGCCGCTACGTGCTGGCCACTACTGGCTTTGACCGTATCGACAACGAAAGCCATGACCTTAACGATTACAACCACCTGTTGATTTGGCCGCTGGGTCACCCAGAACAGGTGCAAGTGGTCGACCCCGACCCCCGCGATGGAGTGAAAGGCTCGCTAGAGCTTCGCACCAAGCTGGATCAAGCGATTGGTTTCCCGTACTACAAAATCGAAGGACTGGCCGCCATTCCCGGTGAGCGCGGCGATGGTCTGCTGCTGTTTGGCATTCGTGAGCAGGGGCAGTCCCATGCTGATTTCAGCTATGTCAGCAGGATCGTCGGCGCGCATTATGAGATCAGCAAAAGTGGCAACCTGGTATTTATCGATGAAATGCGTGAGCACTACGCCTTCGACCCTGGTAGCCACTCAGCGGTGCGTTACGACTGTGGCCTATCGAGCCTGGAGTACGATCCCTACCATGGCCGTCTTTACCTGCTAAATAGCTTTGAGGTAGCTAAGGCTGGTGAAGAGCGCATTGGCGGGTATCTGTGGGAAGTGAGCTTGAGCGGTTTTCGGGAAGGGCGCGAGCCAACGCTGGTGACCACACCCGCGGGCTTGCCGCTGGAGTTTGAACACAAAGCCGAAGGCCTTGCCGTGCTGGATCATGACCGGCTGTTCGTCGCCTACGATAACGACCGTCACCTTGGGTTGGGTAGCGTTGATGAACGCGACGAGCGCCACGCCTGCGAAGCGCCTTACACTCTACTGAACGTTTCTTAATCCAGGCGATACCATCCGATGCATCGGCGATTTCTGTTACCTCTTTTCCTCTTGGGGTTGCTGGCCTCTTTAGCTGGCTGCGGGGAAACACCCACTGGGCGCTCCCAGCTGGCGTTAGTGCCGAACTCATTAATGGCCGACATGGGGGAAGATGCCTTTAGCCAGTTACTCAATAGCCAGCCGATCAACCACGATGCGCAGGCGAATCAATTGGTGCAGTGTGTGGCCGAGAGAGTAGTGGCTGGCGCTGAGGCAAGCTATCCGGGGCTCGCCTTCCCCGAGCGCTGGGAAGTGGTGGTGTTCGAGGATGCTTCCCCCAATGCGTTTGCGCTGCCCGGTGGGCGCATTGGCGTGCATAGCGGCCTGCTGCGAGTGGCCGAAACCCCCGCTCAGCTAGCGGCAGTGATTGGGCACGAGGTGGGCCATGTGCTGGCGGATCATGGCAATGAGCGGCTTACCCAGCAGTTGGGCATTAAAGCCGTGTTCATGGTGGTGGGGTTATTAGGGGAAGAGGAGTTTGGCAACCAGCAGTTAATGCAGACGTTGGGTATCGGCGCCCAGTTGGGTATTAGCCTGCCGTTCAGCCGCACCCACGAAGAAGAAGCGGATTTGATGGGCCTGGAAATTATGGCCCGTGCGGGGTTTGACCCTCAGCAAAGCGTGGCCCTGTGGCGCAACATGGCGGCTGTTGGCGGCGACCAGCCACCGGAGTTTCTTTCTACCCACCCGGCTCATGAGTCCCGCATCCGAGCATTACAGCAAGGGTTGGAAGAGACGACAGCCATTTATCGCACGGTTACCCCGGCAAAATGTTGAGGTGAGTGGTATCGCGTTGTTGATAAAATTAAAAAAATGCTATGTGACGTCGGGAGTGCGGGACTGTGCCATTACGGGAAAAAAAGTATCAGGTGCATAGGTTAACAGGGCAATTTTGCGACGCTAGCAGTGAGTTGTTGTATCGGCGGACTATCCAGGAAAGTTTGAGGCTTGAGTTCAGCCTTGCCGTGAGCGTTGCAGCATGTGTCTTTGGCATGTTTGTGATTGCGGATTACTACCTGTTAGGCCTTACCAGAGAGTTCTATCTGCTGCTTATCATGCGAATAGTGGTGGTGAGCCTTTGCCTATTGATAGCCTTCGTGGTGCGGCGTTGGAGTGGAAACGATTACCGCGCCTGGTTGCACGCCTTGCCGCTATGGGTATTTGCCACAGGCATTATTTTGATTGTACCTCTAAGACCTGAAAGCTTATCCACACAAATTACCGCCGTGGCGGTCGCCACCATGGGGTTCTATCTCCTGATCCCCAATCGACTTACCGTGGTGACAGCTGCCAGCCTCTATTTAAATATTGGCTTTCTAGTGGCTGCGATGCTGTTCGCGGGACTGACCCCTATAGGAATGCTTTTGCTTGCTGTTTTGCTGGGTATGAGCAATGTGGTGGGGTTCTTTGCCTTGCTACGCCTGGAAAGACTGCAGCGTAAGCAGTATGCAATGCTTTATGAGGAGCGTGATCAAAACCGACAGTTGCATAATGAAATCGCTCACCGACAATCACTGGAAGAGCAATTGCGGTTAGCCGCTGAGCGGGATGCGCTTACCAATCTCAATAATCGTGGCCATTTTATGAAACTGGCTAATGGGCTATTAAAGCGTTCCCAATACGAAAAAGTGCCGTTTAGCCTGTTTATGATCGATGTGGATCACTTCAAGAATATTAATGATACCTGGGGACATAGCCACGGGGATTGGGTGCTAACAAAGATCGCAGAGGTTTGCGCAGAGTCGTTGCGCCCATCAGATGTGATAGGACGTTTTGGAGGTGAAGAGTTTGTCGTGGCGTTGCCGAACACTAGCCCAAACGAAGCACAAATGGTTGCGGAACGCCTGAAAATGAAGGTCGCCGAGCTGTCTTCAATGGAAGAAATGAGCAAACTGAATCCAAGTATCACCATCGGTGTGGCTGCAACGAGTACTGATGATGTCGGCCTTGAGTCTCTTATCACGCGTGCGGATCAGATGCTTTACGTTGGTAAGCGTGGTGGAAGGAACCGGGTGGTGGTATGCCGTGACGCACGCTCCGACAGCAGTTAGCTGTTCCCTATGCCCCTATCACTGCTCCTTCTCTTCGCCGACATACTACTAATTCTCCACGTTCTATTCGTGGCCTTTGTGGTGCTCGGCTTATTCGCAGTGTACACAGGCTATTTCCTGAACTGGAAATGGGTGCGCAATCGGTTGTTTCGCATCGTGCATCTGTGCGCCATAGGCTATGTGGTGATTCAAGCCTGGTTGGGCGTAGTTTGCCCGTTAACGGTCTGGGAAATGGCGCTCAGAGCTCAGGCGGGCGCTGCTACCTATTCCGGCTCATTCATTCAGTACTGGCTGCATAGCCTGCTCTATTTCACTTTGCCGGAGTGGGTGTTTGTGGTGGCTTACACGCTATTCGGTAGCTTGGTGTTGGCCAGTTGGTTTGTCGTGCGTCCAAATGCGCGCTCTCGTTAATTTCTTCACAGATCGGTATCTTTTTTAGCTAGCCAAGCGCTAGGAATTGGTGGGGCTCCTTGCGCATTGGCAGGTAAGCTTGTCGCTTCATTCTTTGCGATATATGATTCGTAAGCATTTTATATTCGTTTCATATATTGGGTGATGTGATGGGTATCGTTAAGATCAATGACCAGTTGCATGAAGATATTCGTAGGGCGAGTACCGTCATGGTGCGTTCAATCAACGCCCAGGCAGAGTACTGGATGAAGGTTGGTATGTTGGCTGAGGCTAATCCGAGTATGACTTTCTCTGACATTATGCGTGAGCAAATGAAGCAAGCTGATGTAGATGTAAGGAAGGTGATCGGTGGGTGAGGTAACGCTGAAAAGCGAAGAGGAGCTGAGTGTAATGCGTGAAGCCGGGCGGCTACTCGCCTTGGTTTTTAGTCATCTTGATAAGCAAATAGTGCCCGGTATATCCACCATGGACATTAATAATTGGGCCGAAAGATACATCGTGGATGATTTGCAGGCTCGCCCAGCCAGTAAAGGGCAATACGATTATCAATTTGTGCTGAATGCGTCAGTTAATCACGTGGTGTGTCACGGGATTCCATCTGAAACGCAAACGCTTAAATCAGGCGACATTGTTAATGTCGATATTACCCTGGAAAAAGGCGGCTTTATTGCTGATTCCAGCAAGATGTATCTGATTGGCGATGTTACACCCTACGCAAAGCGGCTGGTGGATAAAACCTACGAAGCCATGTGGCAAGGAATACACGCAGTCAAGCCCGGTGCCACGTTGGGGGATGTGGGTTATGCCATCCAGCAACATGCCGAAAAGCACGGCTACTCTGTTGTCCGAGAGTATTGCGGTCATGGAATTGGCCGGGAAATGCATGAAGAGCCCCAGGTACTGCATTATGGAAAGAAAGGCAGAGGTTTGGTTTTAAAAGAAGGCATGGTGTTTACCATCGAGCCGATGATTAATCAGGGTAGGGCCAAGATAAAAACCAAGCGAGATGGTTGGACGGTGGTAACCAGCGACAAGACATTGTCAGCTCAGTGGGAGCATACAGTTGCGGTCACATCCAGCGGTTTTGAAGTGCTCACACTTAGGAATGAAGAGCTTAGTCAACCTGGGTTTTAATCAATCTGGCGAAGATCATTAGGTGCGTTAAGCTGAAAGCAGCAGTATTTCAATATTTCTGTCCAGCCAAACGAAAAGGGATCTACGATGGCTAAAACACCTAAAGGTACCGGCAGCGGTAGCACGTCGCCTGGCCCGAGCGGCTCACTTAATTCGGTCTCCTGCAGCACCGAGAAACTCCTGTTGGCAGCGCTGGAGCGTGGCGGTAGCTGCCTTGAAACGGGACGCTTTCTTATCAGCTACCGTGAGGGAAGAGTAGAGGAGGGCATTAAGGCGCTAAAGGCTCAGAACTTTCGGGTGGCCGATGCCCGTGACTTTACCGATCAGGCCGTCAGCCTGGAAGACACTGGGGACGCCGAGGCGTTGGTGTTCCCGGAGCTGGGTGTCGCGCTGGTTGGCGGTGACGCCTTAGAGCAGCACGGGATGAGTGTTTTTGACAAAATTTCAGCGGACAGTCCGATAGAAATTATTGAGCCCGAGTATTTTGCGTTTTCTGAAAACTCTGATTTTAAAACCCCTGATTCTAAAAACACTAGTTTTAAAAACTCCGATTCTAGAAATGCTGATTACCTGCGGGGCTTTTTGCGCGCAGCGAGTACTATCGCGTGCGATCTCGGCGTTGAACTTGATAGTGACGAGCGCGAAGAATCGCATGAGACGGACGCGCCTGAGGTGACTTGGGGGCTGGCTCAGTGCAAGGTGCCGCAAAGCCGTTGGAGCGGGGCTGGCATTAAAGTCGCCGTGCTGGATACCGGTATGGATCTTGGCCACCCGGATTACGCTGGCAGGGAGTTTGTTACCCGATCCTTCGTTGGGGAACCGGTTCAGGATCTCAATGGGCATGGCACGCACTGTATCGGTACGGCCTGTGGGCCAAAAGCGCCTTCCGAAAGTACTTCACGCTACGGTATCGCGTTCGATGCTCAGGTGTTGGTTGGCAAGGTGCTGACCAACTCGGGCAGCAGTACCGGGGCGGGCGTGCTCGCTGGCCTGAACTGGGCCATTGCCAATCGGTGTGAAGTTATCTCGATGTCGCTGGGTAGCCAAAGCCCAGTGCAAGCAGCCTACACCCACGCTGGCGCTGCGGCACTGCGTAATGGGTGCCTGATTATTGCCGCCGCAGGCAATTCCTCTGCAAGCACGGGCGCGCCTGCCAATTCACCCACGGTGATGTCTGTGGCGTCTCTCGATGCAAACCTGAAGCCTTCCAGTTTCTCAAATCATGGCAAGATTGAGATTGCCGCACCGGGACGCGATATCTTCTCTTCATGGCCTCGGCCCACACGCCATAAAACAATTAGCGGTACCAGCATGGCAGCGCCGCATGTGGCAGGCTGCGCTGCCCTCTGGGCACAGTCTGATGCGTCTCTGCGGGGAATGAAGCTGTGGCAACAGCTGGTGGCTTCGGTAAAAGGGCTGCCATCGCCTGAGCCCCGCGTTGGCGCGGGTTTGGTACAAGCACCTTAGTAAGGAATGATCGATGGCAAAGATAGCGCTATGGATAATTACGATTTCCGACGATCAATCGATCAATGACATCGCCACACGGCTAAGTGCTGAGGGGTTGGCCATCCGGGAGGTGCTGAAAGAGATCGGTTGCATTACCGGGTCGGCAGACGATGTCACGGCTGAACGGCTGAAAAGAGTCAAAGGCGTGGTGGATATTGCCCCTGATAGGCAGGTTGATGTGGGGCCGCCGGGCGCGGATGAGACCTGGTAAGGCAGTTGACTCTTATCGAACAACTGGGACAGGGGAATGGGAGTGAACGAGTCATTACAAGCGCTGTTAGTCGAATTAGAGCAATTTGGTCAGGAAAATGACGCTGCCGTTGCCGACCGCCCAAGGCGGATGCTGAACATTACCCGTGATACCGGAGAATTTCTTTCAGTGTTGGTTCAGGCAACCAGCGCAAAGCGTGTGCTAGAGATTGGCACCTCTAACGGGTATTCTGCATTGTGGCTGGCTAAGGGGGCGCAAAAAATAGGCGGGCATGTTACGACAATTGAGCAATCCGAGTTCAAACTTGAGCTAGCGGCCAAGAACTTTGAGCGCTCTGGTCTTTCTGAGGTGATCACGCAGCTCCGCGGCGAGGCGGGAGGTCTGATTGAAAACATGCCCGTCGCTAATGTTGACCTGATTTTTCTAGACTCTAAGCGCTCGGAATACGTGAACTGGTGGCCCACTATTAAACGGATACTGCGAAAAGGCGGGCTTCTTGTGGTTGATAACGCGACCTCTCATGCAGATGAAATGGCGGCTTTTATGGCGTTGGTATCTGCCGATGCTGATGTCACTACTTGCACAGTGCCCGTCGGGAATGGTCAGTTTTTGGCAACGCGGGATAGCTGTTAGCGGGATAGTTGTTAGTAAGATAGCTGTTAGCGAGATAGTTGTTAATGGCAACGTTTAGCGCTCTATTTTTCCTCGCGGTTTAACTCTTCAAGGTTCCCAATACATCTAGCACATCAAAGTGATCGCGGTTCGCTATATCCACTAGCGCGACTTGGACATCGGTAGCCTTCAACGCTGCTATAAAATCGAGGGCCTGTTGGCGAAAAGTGGGTGGGTCATTTTCGGCGATCACGACCTTGCATGGGGGGAGTCCGTTTATACCGGCAAACTGAGGGCTTAATGCGCGTGCTTGAGTAGGATTGAGCTCTAACGCTTCGTTCACGTAGGTGTCGACTAATGGCGTTAGGTCATAAACGCCGCTAACCAGTATCAGTTTGTCGATGGGTATCTCACCGCTGGCGGCTACCCAGTATGCAAGCTGGGCACCGGCGCTATGGCCGCCTAATACAATAGACGCCACACCACCATTATTTAAGAGGGCGTTGCATGCCGCTCTAGTTCCCTGGATGCATTGGTTCACCATGGACACAATTGAGGTGTTCGGTGCTAAGCCGTAACCCAGGGAGGCAAAGGCCATGCCACGGGCCAAGTAGCGTTCAGCCAAAAAATCCGTCGCGGTGTTATCCAGCTCCTGCCAATAGCCGCCGTGAATAAATACCATCAGCGGCCAGGGGGCAGCCGTATTTTTCGGAATAAACAGGTTAAGACGGGCTGCTGGTTCTTCACCGTAGCTCAAGGTAATCGGCTGATGACGTGCCTCCAGGTCGACGCCTAAAGCGGCCTGGCGCGTTAACGTGGCTTTAAAATCCCGAGCGTAGTGGCTCGGGGAGTAGGCGAGGTTCTGTGGTGTTTCAGCCATAACGTACCCTTTAGGTAACCGCGCCACGCACGTGAAATTGGGGATCTTGGTACGCGCCGCTTTCCATTACTTCACGGAAGTGTTGGGCTGCCTGCCAAACATCTTCGAAACTAAGGTACAGCGGGGTAAAGCCAAAGCGCATTAGGCCGGGCTCTCGGTAGTCGCCGATTACGCCGCGGGCAATCAACGCCTGAACGATAGCGTAGCCGTTTTGGCTGTCCACCAGTGATACCTGGCTGCCGCGCTCGCTGGCAGATGGGGTTATATCGTCAATATTATGAGCGGTAAAAATATCGCTCAAACACTCTCGAAACAGGTCGCTCATCGCCAGGCTTTTGTCTCGCAGCGCTTGCATATTCACTTCGCTCCACAGGGCGAGCGAGGCTTCCAAGGCGGCGTAGGCTAGTGCCGAATGTGTGCCAGTACGAAAGCGGGAAATATCGCCCGCTGGGGTGTAATCAGCTTCAAAAGCGAAGGGCGATGCGTGACCGTGCCAGCCGGAAAGTGGTTGCCAGCCTTTGTCTTGGTGATCGCTATGCACGTACAAGAAGGCTGGCGCGCCAGGCCCGCCGTTAAGGTACTTGTAGGTACAGCCCACCGCGTAGCGAACGCCACAGCCGTTAAGGTCGATGGGCAGTGCACCTGCGGAGTGGGCCAAATCCCAAATCACTTCCGCACCCTGGTCGTGTACTAATTTCGTTGTGCTGGCCATATCGCGTAATTTGCCGGTACGGTAGTTAACTTGGCTAAGCACCACCACGGAGACACCGTTCAGGTGTTCGGCCAAGTCGCGCCCTTCGGGCAGGAAACGATGCTCGGCACCGCTCACCCGGCAATAGCCTTGGGCGATATAGCCATCGGTCGGGAAGTTACCGCCCTCGCTAAGAACCACACGGCGGCCATCCTTGGCTTGGTCGAGGATATACCCCAGCAGCTTGAAGATATTTAGCGTGATGTTGTCGGTAACGCTCATTTCACCAGGCTGTGCGCCAATAACCGGTGCTAGAAGGTTACCCAAGCGCTCGGGGGCATCGAACCAGCCCTGGTTCCAGCCTTTGATCAGCTCATCGCGCCACTGATCAAGAGTATCATCGACCGCTTGTTTGGCAGCCTTTGGCTGAGCACCCAGAGAGTTTCCATCAAGATAAAGAATGCCTTCAGGTAGGGCGAAGCGGCTTTTAAACGCTGCCAATGGGTCTTGGCGGTCACGCTCACGAACACTATCCAGGTTTACAGGCATATCGCTACTCCGAAAAATTGAATGTCACTGGTTTGAACTTCTCAACGGTCATTAAACTTGGCGCGCAGCAGTGCGGTAGTGTTTAGATAGTTGTCCGAACACTCCATAGTTCGGGGAAGAACTGAAGATCCAGCGCTTTGACCAGATAGTTCACGCCAGCCGTTCCGCCGGTGCCGCGCCGGTAGCCAATAATGCGCTCGACTGTTTTCATATGACTGAATCGCCAGCGCTGAAAGTTGAATTCGACATCCACCAGTTTTTCGGCAAGCTCGTAGAGATCCCAGTGCTGTTCGCTGTTGCGGTAGATTTCCGTCCAGGCCGCTTCCACCTCGCTACTTGCAGTGTAGGGGATACTCCAATCGCGTTGGGTATTGCTTTCCGGAATGCTGAAACCGCGATGGGCAAGCAACTGCAACACAATGTCGTAAAGACTGGGTGCGTGGAGGGCTTCCTGAAGTTTTTGGTAATGTTTGGGTTTTGAACGGTGGGCTTCGATTAGCTTGGCGTTCTTGTTACCCAATAGAAATTCGATTTCCCGATACTGATAAGATTGAAACCCAGAACTCTGACCAAGGCTGTCTCGGAAGCTGGCATAGTCGGCGGGGGTCATGGTGACCAGCACTTCCCAAGCCTTAATAAGCTGCTCCTGAATTCTAGAAACCCTCGCAAGCATCTTGAAGGCAGGGCGCAGGTTATCTTCTTGTATATGCTTTGCGGCGCCATAGGCTTCGTGAAGACATAGTTTGATCCATAGCTCGGATACTTGATGGATGACGATGAACAGCAGTTCATCGTGCTCCTCAGAAGCCGGGTTTTGGCAAGCAAGCAAGGGTTCCAGATCCAAGTACTGACCGTAGCTAATATCCTGATCCCAATGGATGGCTTCGTTATCGACGCTGTTTTTTTCATGAGTCGTCATCTTATTCTGCCTTTGACGCTGTGTTATGTAGGGTTTTTTGGCTTCTCTAAATGTTCGTGCCCGAAGCGTGTCTAGAGCTCAGAATAGACCTACGGCAAGCTTTAGCTGAACAACGCCCCGTGATTCTGGAAACAAGGTGAGCAGGTCGTGACTGGTTCGAGGGCCGTCAGAGGCCAAGAAAAGATCGGACTTAATTTATTATTTATAGGTTTTTCTGGCTTCTTTCAACCCTTGACAGCTATTTCACCGCGCAACAAAAAAAGGATCTTAAAGTTGTTGCCTAGTTATGCCTAGTTATGATTAGTAAAATTAGTTGATTTACCTTACAATTACAGAAAGGAATAACCTAGACGATGAAACATTAACTCAAGGAAAGGCTCATGCAGGCATCGCGAAAGTTTGAGGATTACCTGATTAAGCGGCCAAAGCCTAAAGGCATAGATGTACTGTGTGGTCTTAAGCACTTTGCGATTATTACTTACGCTGTGCCGGCCAGACGATTCGAGGGGCTTTTTCCTGAAAGGTTTGTGTTAGATGCTGTTGAAATTGATGGTCAGGCAATGGGGCTTATTTCAGTGGTTCCTTTTATCGATGTGGATTTCACTTCTGCCGTGTTTCCTTTCCCCAAATTTACTATGGGGCAGACCAATTACCGTATCTATATCATCGACAAGAATACGGGGGAGCGATGTGTATGGTTTCTGGGAACCACTTTGGACTCATGGACATTGGTGGTTCCCAGATATCTCTGGAATTTACCTTGGCATGCAGGCAAAGTCTCTTTCGATTGTATGTATGATGAGACAACCGGGCTGTATAGCCATTATCGTATGAAAACAGCGTCTAAGTGGGCGGAAGCTTCTGTCGAGCTTGAGCAATCACCTGAATCAGCTTTTAACTTTCCTGGTTTTCCAGATACTGAGTCAGCATTGGTTTATCTTACCCATCCGCTTGCGGGTTTTTATTATCGACGCGACGGCAAGTTAGGTAGCTATCGTGTTTGGCATAAAGAGCTGGAGGTGAAACCCGCTACGGTAAAGACTGCCCGGTTTAAGCTGTTATCTGACCTAGATATTGTTCATTTAGAGGAGCAGAGCTCCCCGTACAGCGTATTAATTGAGCCCATCAACGAATTCACTATATATTTGCCTCCTACCGTGATCAGTTAATTTTTTCAGTGGCATGAATCATAGAGGAAGATCCCATTCGATAATTATTCCTAATTGACGAGTGGGTTGGTTTTTTTTAAGCTTTATCTAATAGACTGTTTCGTCTGTAAGGGCTGCTCTGATTCTAGCCTGCTACGTTAACCCCCCAGTTTTTCCAAGGAGTGGAAGTGAAAGCACTTTTTTTTGTAAAGCTAACGTCATTAATGGTGGGCATTGCCTTGTTGGTCGGCTCTGTATTTATGTTGCTTAATACAAGGGATTTTCTTTCAGAGGCAGTTATCACCCAAGGTACGGTAGTTGAGCTAGTTGAGTATCGCTCAAGCGACTCGATTACTTATCGCCCTGTGGTTCAATTCACAAATGAAAGCGGTCAGCTTGTGAATTTTACATCATCGACAAGTAGCAATCCGCCGAGCTACACCCCAGGTCAGCAGGTAGACGTTTTATACCAGCCAGGTGAGCGAAGTAGTCCCCGAATCAATAGCTTTTTCTCACTATGGGGAGCAGAGGCGATTCTTGCCGGCATAGGCATTGTGTTCCTGTTGGCGGGAGTCATCCTTATGTTCGTGCCGGAGTTTAGACATCGTAAAGGGGAAACTTTAAAGAAAAATGGTGTGCCTATTGATACTGACTACCAGGGAGTGGAGTTAAATACACGCTTTTCAGTGAATGGCAGGCACCCATTCCAGGTGGTTACTCAATGGCAAAACCCTGCAACCTCGGAAGTGCATGTGTTTAAAAGCAATAATATTTGGTTTGATCCATCAAACTACATTCATACTGATACGATCACAGTGTTTTATGAGAAAGGAGATCTTCAGCAATACCATGTCGACCTTTCCTTTCTCCCTAAGCTTGCAAAGTGACGTACTAACGTTCGAGATTGAACTTGTTTGCTGCTTTTTTTACTGGCTAGCTTCTCATCGTCTAGCTTTGCATAGACCGGCTTATACTGACGAAAGCCTACTATAAGGAAGAACCATGCTGCTCACTCTTATCATCATCGTGGCGATCATCGCCGTTATTACCTTTTACGTCATCGGTGTCTACAACCGACTTGTGTCGTTGAAAAATCGCTTTGAGAACGCCTTTGCCCAGATTGAAGTGCAACTTAAACGGCGGCATGACCTGATTCCTAACCTTGTCGAAACTGCTAAAGGCTATCTCAGTCATGAGCGGGAGACGCTGCAGTCGGTCATCGAGGCGCGTAATACCGCCGCCGCTGGGCTAAAAGCGGCTGCGGCCAACCCAGGCAGTGCCAAAGCGATGGCAGACCTGAGCGGCGCAGAGGGTGCGCTGATACAGGCGATGGGGCGGCTTAACGTGGTTATGGAAGCCTACCCGGATTTAAAAGCCTCGCAAAATATGCAGCAATTGTCAGAAGAGCTAACCAGCACTGAAAACAAGGTGGCCTTTGCGCGGCAGTCATATAATGATGCGGTGATGCACTACAACACCTATCGGCAGAGTTTCCCCCCGGTAGCAGTGGCTGGCATGTTCGGCCACGGTCAGGATGCTTCTTTGTTAGAGTTTGAAGACAGCGCCCAGATTCAAGTGGCGCCGAAGGTGTCGTTCTAAGCTCAGGGAAAACGCGACATGGATTTTTTTACCGCGCAGGATAACGCTCGGCGTAAAACCGGGCGTCTGGTTGTCTTGATGGTACTGGCAGTACTCGCCTTGATTGTTGTTACCACGCTGGCGATTGCCATAACGCTTCATCTGATGGGGGAGCAATCCGCGACACAAACCAACCTTCCTACTCCGGGGTTGTGGTCGGCTCTCTCGATTGAACTGGTCATTGGCGTTGCGATTGCGGTGCTGGCTGTCGTGGTGTTGGGTGGACTATTCAAACGCAGCCAGCTAAGGCGTGGTGGCCGGGTAGTAGCAGAAGCCCTGGGTGGCCGCGAAATCAATCTGAATACCCGTGATGCTGACGAGCGGCGCATTCTCAATGTGGTTGAAGAGATGGCGATTGCCTCTGGAACGCCTGTGCCCCCGGTTTATGTGCTGGAAGAAGAGAGTATTAATGCCTTTGCCGCAGGCTACCAAACCAATGATGCTGTCATTGGTATTACCCGCGGCACTATCCGTGACCTGACAAGAGATGAGTTACAGGGCGTCGTGGCCCATGAGTTTAGCCATATCCTGCATGGCGATATGCGGCTGAATATGCGCCTTATCAGTACATTGCACGGCATCCTGTTGATTGGTCTATTGGGCAGTACAATACTGCGTAGTATACGTTTTAGGCGGGTTGGCGGCGGAAAGCGCGACAACTCAGTCGCGGTCATCTTAGCGCTGGGGGCGGCGCTAATGCTGATCGGCTACGCAGGCACTTTCTTTGGCAATTTGATTAAATCAGCAGTCAGTCGTCAGCGTGAATATCTAGCGGATGCGTCAGCGGTTCAGTTTACTCGCAACCCTCAGGGGATTGGTAACGCGCTGGTAAAGATTGGTTCGCATACCCAGGGTTCGCGCCTTCAGGCAGCGCAGGCGGCGGAGTTCAGCCACCTGTTTTTTGGGCCGGGCGTGCGGCTGGGCTTTATCAGAATGATGGCAACTCATCCGCCGTTAAACGACCGCATCAAGCGGGTTATGCCAACTTGGAATGGCCGTTTTGAGGCAACGCTACCCTCCCAGCAGGAACAAAATGCAAGCTCCGCTTCAGGCCAAGCGACTGCCCGTGTTGAGCCCGGATCCAGGTCGGCTACGCTGGCGTCTGCCTTGACCGGGGCGTCTGCTCAGGCCGCTATTAATTCCATGGGCCAACCCAATCAACGACATCTGGCACAGGCGCGGGCGACGCTCAAAGCATTGCCTGAGCGGATTAAAAACGCCGCCCATGAGCCCTATGCGGCGCGCGCGTTGATGTATGCGCTATTGCTCAGCCAGAATAAGGAGATGCGAAAGCAGCAATTAAGAGCGCTGCAGCAAGTGGCGCTGCTGGATGTTTATCGTGAGCTAGTGGAATACGGCCCAGAGGTATTAAAACTGGATGTACAGTTGCGACTGCCACTGATTGAGCTGGCGCTGCCCGCCCTCAAGTCGCAATCGAGGGAGCAGGTTCAGCATTTTCGCCTTTGTATGGAGCATCTGATCAACGCCTACGGCCAGGTTAGCCTGCTGGAGTGGACGCTGTATCAGCTGGTGCTGAATAACCTGAGCAAGCCGGATAATGGGCCCGCTAACCTGAAGCTAAATGACCTGCAGCGGGAGTGCCAGATGCTGCTTAGCGTGCTGGCGGCTGCCGGTCAGGATGCCCCCGTGGAAATAAACGCAGCGATTAGTGCTGCTGAAAGCGAGTTGCCGTTTTCCCTCACTGCCACTGATGTAAGCGATATGCGAGCACTGAGCTTAGCCGTTGACCGCTTGCGTCGCTTGCGGCACATGCAGAAACCAGCGTTGCTGAAAGCGATGGCCCGTTGCATTGAGCATAGCGGGGTTATCCGGCCCGCCGAAGCCGAGCTGTTCCGTGCCGTGGCGGATATTCTCGATTGCCCCATGCCGCCACTGCTAATAGAACAATCTTAGCCTGAAACTAGCGGCGCAAGGAGTGTAAAGCTCATGGATGAAACGGAATCCTTACATCGAGCGATTGACGAAGAGGTAGCGCTTTTTCCATACGACACAGCTTGGCCAGCCCTGTTTGAGCAAGAGCGTGACCGACTATTTGATGTGTTTCCAAGCGCGTTTTTGGCGATAGAGCACATCGGCAGTACCTCCGTACCAGGGCTTTCGGCCAAGCCTATTATCGATATCCTGGCGGGGGTAAATTCAATCGCCCAGGCCGATGGCTTACTGGAGCCGCTGTGCTCTGCCAAATATGCAACGTCAATGGAATATAACGCCTCTCTTGTGGGCCGCCGTTGGCTGATGCGGTTTGCCGATGGGCGCAGAACCCACCACCTGCATCTTATGGTGTATGGCAGTGAAGAGTGGAACCGGCGCTTGGTGTTTCGAAACCGCCTTCGCCAGAGTGCTGAGCTAGCGCAGCAGTATGAGATGAATAAACGACAATGGGCAGCAGCGTTTAAAGCAGATCGAGAAGCTTATACGGCTGCGAAGGGCAGCTTTATTGCCGAGGCGTTAAGAGATAACATTTAACCGCCGACGAGTAACGCTACTGGTGGAGACCGCATGAGAAGCCCCTGCGATGATTCTTTAGCATTACAGCTGCTAAATAATTAAGGAAAATAACAGTGTTTGACTACTCGCTATTTCATTGGATGACATTTCTTTCCGCGGCGGTGCTTCTGAATCTTTCGCCAGGGCCGGATATTGCCTACATCCTGGGGCAAACATTACGTAGTGGGCGACGGCAAGGGTTTGCCGCTATGTTTGGGATTTGGACAGGAGCGGCGCTGCATGTCGTGATGGCCGCGGTTGGTCTTTCGGCCATTCTGGCGACATCCGCTCTGGCGTTTTCGATTGTTAAATGGGTCGGGGCGGCCTATCTGATATGGCTGGGCGTAAAAATGCTGCTCTCACGGGGCGATCAATTTATTGCAGCAGAAAAGCAGAGCCCCAAGCGCCTATCCTCGGTTTATTGGCAGGGCATGCTGGTGTCCGCGCTAAACCCCAAAGTGGCCGTATTCTTCTTGGCGTTTTTGCCACAATTTATCGTGGAAGGCGCAGGCTCTGCCGAAGCTCAGCTTTTATTGCATGGCAGCTTGATTATCGTGGTTGCCGCGGTAATAGAGCCCCCTTTGGTTCTGGCTGGCGCTAAGCTGGGTGCTTTCCTAAAGAGAAAACCACGCGTTGGTTTGTGGATGGATAGAAGCCTAGGGGCTCTGTTTGTGGCTTTAGGTGCACGGCTAGGAGCTAGTGCTAAGTAGATGCTCAAGGTCAAAGCACGGATTTCCTGAATTAGCGATTTCCGTACCTTTGATACTGGTTGTTTACATCACATAGCTTTAGGCTGGTTCGGGGATTGGAGCCTCCTGGAACACCACCTGCAGTTCATCAACCAGAGATTCAACTTTACCGACTGCCTCGGCAACGGAAGCGGCCAGTAGCTCACCTCCCACTTCCTGGCCTTCGATAGCAATGTAGTGAAGGCGGGTAATACCAATAAATCCTAGTGCTGTGGCCAAGTGTGGTTCTAGGTGATTCATATGGGCCATTTCTTCGCCTGGTGCCATATTCACGCCGCCTCTGGCTGTAAGAATAACCGCATGCCTTGGCCGATCATCCAGTTTTGGAATGTAAGGGTCGGTCGGGTTGCTCTCATCAATTTCCACTGTTCGGCCAGCGCGCACTACTTGGTCGATCCACGCCTTAAGGGCGGCAGGCATTCCGAAGTTGTAGAGAGGCGTTCCTATCACCAGAATATCCGCTGCAATCAGTTCATCAACCAGTTGATTGCTTTCTGCAAGAGCGTCCTTCATCCAGGGCTCTAGACTCACCTCGGGTGTGAAAGCAGACGCAATCCAGTCGTGATTAATAATAGAAGGTGGGTGTTGACCTATATCTCGATAGGTAACGGTGTCTTGTGGTCGGCCTGATTGCCACTGACTGACAAACTGATGGGTCAAATGGCGGCTGTGAGAACCGTGGTTATCCGTTCCAGCAATGCCGGGGCGGGCGCTAGCGTCTAGTTGCAGAATATGTGTCATGGTAACTTCCTAGTCTGAGTTGAATTCATCTATGATTAACAGCAGACTCAGAGTAGGCCTCGCCTGCTAGCTGGAACAAACGATCTTTTCTTACCGCTATAGATGAGTTAAATTCATTCATGAGCCAGCGCCGATTACCCTCTCTTTCGTCGCTCCGCGCTTTTGAAGCGGCTGCCCGCCATGAAAGTGCCAAGCAGGCCGCACAAGAGCTGTCGGTGACTGCCACTGCCATTAGCCACCAAGTTCGAGGACTCGAAGAGGCGCTGGGCGTTTCGCTTTTTTTGCGTAAACCTCGTCAATTGGAGCTGACACCTCAGGGCCGCGAGCTGCTGCAGGTGTTGGAAACAGCCTTTGATAACATCAGCAGTGTTGTCGAACGGCTAAGCGCTATATCTGTTCGCCAGACCGTTACGCTTTCTACAACGCCAGCTGTCGCGGTGCGCTGGCTGCTGCCCTGGGTGTGCATGCTGCGTGACTCTCATCCGGATATTGATCTGCGTATTCACGCCTCTCACGAGTCGGTAGCGCTGGACGGGGTGACGGCAGATATTGCCATTCGATACGGCGATGGTCGCTGGCCGGGGCTAATAGCGGAGAAGTTGTTCGATAACACCTTTATCCCGGCTTGCAGCCCACAACTTGATTTGCACGATGCAGCGCAACTCTCGGCGCACTCGCTGATCCACTTCCGCATTGCAGGTGCTGTATCTTCGCCACTGGATTGGGTGGCTTGGCAGAAACTGGCTAAGGTACCGGGACTAGATGTGAGTGCAGGGCTGGTGTTTACTGACGAAACCCACGCTATTTCAGCCGCCGTGGGGGAGCAGGGCGTGGCGTTAATGAGCCGTCAGTTGATTAACGATGAATTAGTTCAGGGCCGTTTGATGCAACCTTTCGGCCCGTCACTGGAAGGCAAGCCGTTCTTTTTGGTCTACCCGGAAAGCCGTCAGCAAGATCCGACTATTCGAGCTATACGGGAATGGGTGATGTCGGTACCGAGTGGAATGTCTGCGCTATCGAAGTGAACCTAGGTAGGCTACAACGCGATAGCGTAAGGGAAGGTATCATGCTGTTCTGATACAATTTTGATGCCGTGTTTATGCCCACGCTACTCGCGCTATCTGAATCACGCTGGGCGCTTTATTTAGCGCCCAATTGTCGAGGTCGCTTTGGCAGTCAAACGCTCCCTCATAAGTCGTTAATCGAACATGAGAGTACACATGACCGAAACAACATCCTTTATACCCAATACCCTGTTTATCGAAGTATCCGGCGCTGGCCTGCCGGAAGTTGATGGCCTTTATGTTCCGTCACAAGCACCTCCCACCACATCAGAGTCTGGCGTTGTCTCCAGCCCCGGTTACTGGAACGGTAAAATGGCGTGGGATCGTGCAGACGGCAAGGCAGTCAGAAGCCCGGCTATTTCATATTCCAATAGCTACCAATCTTGGCGCATCAGCCGTCTTGACGGGCATCTTGCTTACGAAATTACCTGCGAAGATACATTGCCGCCAACGGATCGCGAGTGGAACGTATACAAGATGGGCGTCGCTCCCGCCCCTCAGGTGACGATCTACCATAGTGATCCGCGTGAGCTTTGTCCCGAACCTAATGTCGTCTTTGTGCTAGGCGGGCCTGGGGCTGGCAAGGGCACCATGTGCGAACTTGCAGAGATTCAATTGGAATGGACACATCTCTCTACTGGCGACCTATTGCGCGCAGAGCAGGAAGCGGGTGGGCCAACGACTGAACTGATCAAAGAGTACATTGCGGCTGGCAAGCTGGTACCCAATGAAATTGTCGTGCGCCTGCTCAAAGACGCAATGGAGCGTACCACCCGCACGACGGGCAAAAGAAACTTTCTGATTGATGGTTTCCCACGTTCGCTGTCCAACCTTGAAGCCTGGTACGAGGTCTTTGGCCGGGAGACCGAGCTGCCGACCATGCTGTACTTTGAATGCCCATTCGACGTACTCGAACAGCGTATTCTGGGCCGTGCCAAATACTCTGGACGCACGGACGACAATGTTGATGCGATGAAGCTACGGTTTGATACCTTCAAAGCTGAAACGTTGCCGACGGTTGAGCTGTTCACAGGAAAGGGTAAGTGCGTGGAGATTGATACGAGTCAGGGTCGTGAAGCCGTGTATACGTTGCTGCGCGAGCACCTTGCCAAGTACACCGAGCAGCAACTGCTGGATCAACCGTTAACAGAAAAGTCTGAAATTTTGCTTGGTTTGAGACCTTACCCGCAGAACGGGTAATGTTGAACCCGCATCGCTCAGCAGGCAGTTTCCAGCGATTGAGTGGTTGGCGATTCGCTAGATAATCAGTGAGGGGCGCTTATTAAGTTTCCCCTTAACTCGTCTTCTTTCTGCCCCCCGTACTTTTCCTTTTCGTATAGCTCTTTCTTGTCTTACCCGTGCGCTTTGCAGGGCCACCGGCTTCGCCCTGGGCAGTTTGCAGGCTCTGCCTCAGTTTTGCGGCGTCGCTATGGGTGAGCAGAGCGCGTAGGTCGTCCAGTAACGCCTGCTGAAACGCGCCGGGATCATCCTGTTGTTCAGAAATCGCCCGCAGGCGCTGTTCCCAAAGCGCGGTGCGTTCGGGGGTGCTCACGGCCAGTGGCAGGGCGGCGATTAATGCGCAGCCGAGTTTGGTGGCGCGCAGGGCTTTTTGCTGGCGCACCAAGTAGCCGCGTTGTACCAGGGTTTCGATAATGCCTGCCCGGGTGGCTTCGGTGCCCAGGCCGTCGGTGTCTCGTAGAGTGCGGCGAACGGCGGGGTCGTCCACGTAGCGGCCAATGTTCATCATTGCCTTGATCAGGCTGGCATCGGTGAAGGGCTCCGGCGGGCGGGTCTCTTTCTCTTCCACGCCTGCGCCTAATGCCTGGCAGGGTTCACCTTGGGTCAGCGGCGGAAGCGGCGGGGTTTCATCGCGGGTGGTGAATAGCGGTTTCCAGCCGGGGTCGAGAATGCTTTGCCCACGAGCGCGGAAGGCTTCATTAAGCAGGGTAAATTCGGCTTTTACCTCAAAGGTGCGCAGCGGGCGATAGAACTGCGCCATGACATTGCGCACGATCAGCCTAAACACATGGCCTTCGGTATCGGAAAGCTGACCAAAATCGGCAGGTTTGCAGGTGGGCGCGATGGCGTGGTGGGCGCCGACCTGTTTATCGTTCCAGGCTTTGGAGCGCAACGTAAAGTCTGCACCATTGAGCCACTGTTGTAGCGTCTTATCGTTTTGGCAGGCGCCGGATAAGCTGCGCTGGGCTAGCTGAAGGTGCTCTTCGGGTAGGTAGCGGCAGTCAGAGCGCGGATAGGTAATCAACTTGTGGCGTTCGTACAGCCGCTGACAAATATCCAATACCATCTGCGCGGAAAGCCCGTGGCGACGGGCGGCGTCCACCTGCAGGGCAGACAACGAGTAGGGCAGTGGTGGCGCTTGGCGTTTTTCCTGTTGATCGAGTTTGCTCAGATGCCCTGAAGCGCCGGGCAATTGAGCTGCTAACGCGTCGGCGGGTGAGCGGTCAATCAAGCGCCCTTGGTCATCTAACGGTTGGTGCTCTTTGGGTGCCCACCAGGCGCGTAACTGGCCTTGGGCAACCTTTAAATCCACCCATAGCGGATAAAACGGGTGTGGCACAAAGTCACGAATGGCGTTGTCGCGGCGCACGATCAGCCCTAGCAGCGGGGTTTGTACACGCCCAACAGAGAGCACGCCGTCGTGACCTGCCTGACGGCCGGTAAGTGTCCAGGCACGGGTTAGGTTGATGCCGTAAAGCCAGTCGGCGCGGGAACGGGCTTGGGCGGCCTGAAACAGCGGTTGATATTCAACATTAGAGCGCAGTTTCGCCAGTGCACGGCAAACTGCCGGTTTGTTTAGATCGCTAATTAACAGGCGCTGTACTGGGCCACGATACTTCATGTGCTCAATGACTTCCTGTACCAGCAATTGACCTTCGCGGTCGGGGTCGCCAGCGTGAACCACATCGGTGGCTTGCTTGATCAGCTTGCGAATCACAGCCAGTTGGCCCCGCGCCTTGGGACGCGGCATCAGTTTCCACTGCCGCGGCACGATGGGGAGTCGGTCTAGACGCCACTGCTTGTCGGCGGGGTCGTAGGCCTCCGGCGGCGCTTGCTCTAATAAGTGGCCCAGGCACCATGTGACCGTGGTGTCACCACAGTTAATGGCGCCATCCTGGCGCTTGCTAGTGCCCGGTAACGCCTCTGCGATAGCTTGGGCGAGGCTGGGTTTTTCGGCAATTATCAGGCGCATAGCAGCGAAGCCTTCATCGTATCCTTTGATAGCGGCTATGTTAGCAGACGCTCCAAAGATTAGCTGGAACGGAGCAGGATAGTGATGCGGTAAGTGGTCAATGCTGTTAGATTGTATAAATTGTGTATAAATAATTTGATGTGGTGAGCGTTAAGGGGCAGAGCCAATGCGTGAGCGAGGCAGAACACGACGATTGATGGGCTTGGGCGCACGCACAGGTGGTGCGCTGCTGAAAACACGGCTCGGCGGCCAAGCGGATTGGCGCGCCCTGGGCGAAGCGCTGTTTGAGGGGCTTTCAGAACTGAAGGGCCCTGCCATGAAGCTGGCGCAGGTAATGTCTCAGTGGGATGACCTGCTGCCGCCAGATCTGGCTGAGGAGCTTGCCCGCTTGCAGCGCCAGGCCGAGCCCATGCCCTGGCCTAAAATTCGTGAAGCATTGCTGCTGCAGTACGGGGATATTGATCACCACTTCCGTGAGATTGAAGAACGCCCGTTTGCCAGTGCTTCCATGGGGCAGGTGCACCGGGCAACAACCCATGGAGGTGAAACCGTTGTATTAAAGGTGCAGTACCCTGGTTTGGCTGATGTTTTGGAGAGTGATTTGGTTCAGGTGCGGCGTATTATGCGGTTGGGGCGCTGGCTTAAGGTACCCCAGGCAAGGCTTGATGCGCTGTTTGAAGAGCTTGCTGAAAGCTTGCGCGGGGAACTGGATTACCACGCCGAGGCTGATGCACTGGCGCGGTATCGCGAGCGTTACAAAGATAACCTGAGCCTGGTGATTCCCGAACCGCTACCGGCCCTTTCCGGGCAGCACGTGCTGGCAATGCGCTATGTGGGCGGCACGCCGCTGCGTGATTTGGCGGATGCTGATGATGTTACACGCCAAGGCATTGCCCAGGCGTTGGCAGACTGGATAACCCAGGAGTTATTTACTTACGGCGAACTGCACGCAGACCCTCACGCCGGTAACTTCGCCGCTGATGATCAGGGGCGGCTGGTGATTTACGATTTAGGCGCGGTGATTGCGGTACCCGAAGTACGTATAAAGGCGATGATGCAACTGCTCGATGCTACCTTGAAGCATGACCCGATGGGAATGGACGAGGCGCTGATGCAGATGGGTGGTCGCCAGGGGCAGGGCGCACCGCTGGCGCTGTATCGCGAATCCGCCGAATGCATCGCCCCGCTGTTTGAGCCTGGTGAGCAGGATTTCAGCGATGTTCGGGTGCACCGCCGTTTGCGCGAGCTAACCCCGAAAGTGTGGGCGGCCATGGATCGCCTGCAGCCCCCCGCAGATACGCTATTGCTTTCTCGAGCATTGAACGGCCACTACTGGAACTTGGTGCGTTTGGGGGCACGGCTGGACATGCACGAGCGTTCGCGTCCACTCTTAAAACGAGCCCACTAACGATCAATCGATTGCCGCTGCGGTGATGTCGGCCTTCGTGATAAACTATGTCGCTTTCATTTTAGTCATCGTCATTTACAGACATCGTTTAACGCAGTGGAGACGGCAATGCTGGCGGTATGGGTCGATCAACTGCTGGGATTCGCCTCCGGGGCACTCTCGGCAATCAGGCAACAAGAACACTATCCGGACTTCATGACCTGGGTGCGCGCCAAAGGCGCGGATTCCTTCGAAGGTGATGTAGCCATGGCCCAAGCGCTGGCACCGGTGCTGTGGTCACAAACGCCGCTGGAGCGGCTTGATTTTGCCTGCGAGCCTCTCGCCACGCCAGGGCGTAACGAGCCATGCTGGTGCGATTCCGGGCGCAAATTTAAGCAGTGCTGCTACCAGGTCGAGTTTCCCACCGAAATTCCTGATCAAATGATGTGGATGCTCTCGCTACGCGAATGGAAGGGCGCCACTCTGAAAGCCGCGCTGGATAGCCAGCAAGCACCGCCTCAAGCGCTGCTGGAAGCCGGGTTGATCGCCGCCGAAAGTGGTCAGACAGGCCGCGCTATGCAAATCCTTGAGTCGCTGTTCGATGGCAGCGACTGGTCACGGCTGCCCGAGCAGGCCGAACCCGCCTTTGAAATCCTGCTGGATATTTATCAAGAGCGTGGTTTTAGCCGTAAACGTGCCGACTTACTCGATGATGTAATGGAACGCGGGCCGCTGTTCTTGCGTGGCGTGGCCCTTGAGCGTCTGTGCCTGATGCACCTGGATAACGATGACCTGGATAGTGCCCGTGGTGCCTTTGTAAAGGCCCAGCAGGCGCTGCCCGATTCGCCTACCCTGGCTTACATTGAAGCTATGCTGCTACTGCACGAAGGCCATGAGCAGGAAGCCAAAGAGCGCGCCAACTTCTGGTATCGCCGCCTGGTTCGCCAGGGCGAGTTGGACGAAGATCAGTTGGACTTTTTGGCCGCGTTGGCAGAAAACCCCGGTGCGACGCTTGCTGACCAGTTGCTCAGCGCCGAGGAGGATCTGGCCACGCCGCTGGTGGCACTTCAGGCCTTGCTGGCCGAGCTACCCACCGCCCCCAAAATCGATATCAGCGCCGATGCTGAAACCGGTCGGTTGTTTTATAACGCCAGTGCCCGCGAGGCGACGCTGTTTGCCGCTTGGCATGAGCAGTTCCAGGTGCTGGTGGATGAAGACGTAGCGCTAGGCTTTCGCGATGACCCCTGGGGCAACGCCATTGAGTGGATGTCGGCACTATGCTCGCATCCAGAGTGGCTGGATGCGCCCCAGGTCGTGCAAGACTTAACGCTAGCGCTGACCAGCCGCTTTGGCAGCCTGCCGTGGATGGCGCCGAGCCTGCTGGAACCGCTGGCGCTGCGCCTCTCGCGCTGGTTGGAACAAGCCCGCGCCGAAGGCGACGGTAGCCTGTGCTGGGACGATGCCAACAACGCCATGTTGCTGCGCACGGGGCTAGCGCTGGTGGTGGGTATGGAGCGCGGCGCCCGCCAGCACTCTCGCGAGTTGGCCGAAGAGCTACTGCTGATCGACCAGGAGGATAGCTTGGGCCTGCGCGAGCTGGTGCTGGATCAACTGCTGCGCGATGACCGCAATGAAGAAGCGTTGGCGTTGGCAGAAGAGAATGACGACGATGGCTCGCTGGTGCTTGGGCTACTGATGGGTAAAACTCTGGCGCTGTATCGATTAGAGCAGCGTGAGGCCGCTGAAACCGCGCTTGGCGATGTGCTCGGTCATAACCGCTACGCGCTGGAGCTAATTTGTGCCGAAAACCCCCGGCCTTCCATGCCCCACCCAGATGGCCAGGTTGACCCCGGCTCCCGGGCGGAAGCGTGGCAGTACCGCACGTTGATGCGCGACCAGTGGCGCACGACGCCAGGAGCGCTGGACTGGCTGGAAGCACACCGTTAGCCCAAATCTTCACTGGTTTAAGCCTTCAAGCCTGTTTAGGCAGGCTTGGGGGTTGGCACTAACTGCTTGTCTCGGCTGATCCAGATTGCCAGCAAAATAGCCGGTAAGCCGAGCAGGGTGGCGATAACAAAAAAGCTTGGGTAGCCCTGGGCGTTAACGACCAGCCCGCCAAAGCCGCTTAAAAACTTCCCCGGCAGCGTCATTAATGACGAGAACAGCGCGTACTGGGTCGCGGTGTAGGCACGGGATGTGAGGCTGGAGAGAAAAGCGATAAACACCGCGCTGGCTAAGCCGTTGGCTAAGTTGTCACCAATAATCGTCACCACCAGCATGGGTAGCTGATTGCCCACCAAGGCAAGCACCGCAAACAGTAAATTGGTGACCATCACCAACCCCGCGCCGAAGATCAGCAGCGGCCCAATGCCGTAGCGCGCCACGCAAAGCCCGCCTAAAATCCCGCCGGTAATGCTCATCGCAATACCAAATATATTGGTTACGCTCGCAATCTCTGCCAGTGAAAAGCCCAGATCGATATACAGCGGATTGGCCATGGAGGCCATGGCCAAATCGCTGATTCTAAACACCGCAATAAACACCAAAATCCACAGCGCTTTTACCTCATAGCGGCTAAAGAAGTCGGTAAACGGGCAGACCAGCGCGCCAATACTCCAGGCACCTAAGCGGCGCAATATTTTTGGCTTGCCCCGGCTGGCGCGAATAAACGCCCGCACCTTAGGCTCGTGAATAAGCTGAATAGACAGCGATGCGCGTTTGGGCTCCGGGCGCACTAACACGGTAAGCACGCCAATGCTCATTAGCGCCGCCATGCTCAGATACGCCACATCCCAAGAGGCTGACGCCGCGATATAGAGCGCGCCGGCACCGGCGGCAAGTAAGCCGCCGCGATAGCCAATAATATAGGTCGAGGCCATGGCCGCCTGAACATCGTCATCGGCGGACTCGATACGGTAGGCGTCGATGGCAATATCCTGGGTCGCCGAGCCAAAGGCTACCAACAGTGCAAAAATGGCTACCAAACCTAGGTTGCCTACCGGACTTACACCCGCTAGCCCCACCAGCCCTAAAGCTATGGTTGCTTGAGCCAATAGCATCCAGCCGCGGCGTTGGCCGAAGACGCGGGTGAGTAGCGGCAGCGCGAGTCGGTCTACCACCGGTGCCCAGAAAAATTTGATTGAGTAAAGCATGCCGATCCAGGCAAAAAAGCCAATCGCCGCGACCTCAACGCCATCGCTGCGCAGCCAGGCAGAAAGCGTTGAAAACACCAGCAGAAATGGCAGGCCTGCGGAGAACCCTAAAAACAGCATGGTGATAACGGGCGCACGACAATAAACAGCCAGTGCAGCAAGCCAACTGCGCTGGGGGGTGGGGGTGGGCATCAAAGGCGACTCCTGAAAAGACCCAAGCAATGGTCAAGTGGTAAACTAAGACAGTGTTCTAATACAACGTTTTATCACAACGTTCTAACACAAAACCGACAGCTTACCGGAGAGGAGTTTTCCATGTCGATTACAGCGCACCAGGTCGTTACCTTGCACTATGTGCTAAGCGACGTACTCAACGATGGCAGCAAGCAGGTATTGGATGACTCCCAGGCGCGCAATAAGCCGCTAGAGTATTTGCATGGTCACGACAATATCGTGCCAGGGCTAGAGAGTGCCTTAGCAGGCCAAACGGCTGGGGCCGAGTTAAGCGTTCAACTAATGCCTGCCGATGCCTATGGCGTGCGCAACGAAGACCTGGTTCAAGAGGTTAGCCGCGGCTCTTTTGGGAACGCCGAGTTAGTACCGGGTAACCGCTTTCAAACTGAAGGCGAAGCCGGGCCGCAAATTGTCACGGTACTGGAAATCAATGGCGACCGCGTCACCGTTGATACCAACCACCCCCTGGCCGGGCGCACGCTAAACTATAAAGTGACTATTTTAGACGTGCGTGAAGCCACTCGTGCAGAGTTGGCCAAAGGCCATCCATTACCACCGGGTACCGAGCACAGCAAAGTCGAAGACCGCAAGGTGTTGTAACGCCAGCGCGGCCGTGAGTGAAACGTCAACAGGCCCTAATCACGCCCAAAAATTGATCGGTATCAATTTCCTGTTTATCCGCTTATCCCCGCCTTCCGTAACTTGACCCAGGTCAGCATTCTTCCGTCGTTGAGTGGCTAGTATGAACGCATACATCACGGCGGGAGGATTCACCATGTATTGGGATGACACAATTATCTTTGGTTTAGCCACCGTCGCGTTAGTCATCGTATTTATGGTGGGTTGGGTGGGCTTCGTGATTCGTGATCATCTACGTAAGGATGAGCGCAAGAAGTAGCTTTCCCAGTTCATGTAAACCTTGTCAGGGGAGGGGGTTTGCTAGCTTAGCTTCATTAGCTTAGTAAACCTCCTGTTGCCAGCCCAATTTGGGCTGGCTTTTTTTTGGGTAAAAATCGCGAGAGTTGAAATTTTGTAACGTGCGTTGTGGAGCAATACAAGGTCTGCTCTGGTAAAGTTCTCTGCATAAGTTCTTTGCGCCGGTTCTTTGCACATTTCTTTGCAATAGGTCTTTGCGACAGTTCTTTGCAACAGGTCTTTGCAACAGGTCTTTGCAAGAACGAACTCACCAGGAAGCTATGCCATGAACGCAGTTGCTTTACACCGCAGCCCATGGGGTCGTGCACGTGATCTGTTAGCGTGCGCGTTAATAGTTGTGGGCATCACAATCCCCATGGCTGCCTTCGCCCAGGCGTTAAGTATCATCAACGGCGATGTCACTCAAAAGGTCGCCCTAAGCGATTTACGTGCCATGTCTGACGAGACATTTACGCTCTACGACCCCTACCAAGGGCGCGATGTGGAGATGCAGGGCCTAGCGTTTCGAACCTTTCTGATTGAACAGTTTGGCGAAGTGCCGCCGGCACTTCACTTTACTGCCTGGGATGACTACGAAGTTACTCTTGAGGGGTGGGATGACCCCAGCTGGTATTTAATTACCGCTGAAGATGGCGACCCGCTCACCATTCGCTCGCGCGGCCCTGCACGTCTGGTCGAGCGAGACTATGGCGATCGCGACGTCGAAAATCTGCGTGAATTCAATGATTGGATATGGATGATCCGAAGCATAGAGGCGAAGTGGTGACATCCAACCCCAAGCCTGCTGATCAGCCATCAATGCAGCCCCGCGCGGTTGCGCGTCAACATCGCTACATTACATGGTTGTCGTTGAGCTTGATGAGCTTTTTGGCACTTATGGTGCTGATTATTTATGAATCGCGTTGGGTCTACCCCGAAATACAGGCTTACTTCAGTCAAACGGGTAACCTTACAGGTCAGCAGCTTTCAACGCGGGCACGGGTCTATTTGCAAGATGCCCAAGTCGAATTGTTGGGCGATCAGACTGAGCAAGATGCGCTGAATGCTGCCATCTTGGACATTGAATTGGCCTACGGTTTAGCCGATATGCACGTCTATCGACGTGAGTATGCTTGTGCCGAGGCTAGTTTGATGGATTTAGATCGGTTAGTGGTTCAGTTAGCGGCGCGCAATATTGATCGTTTCGCTGCAGTGTCGGCGTTGTTTGCCCCTATTCAATGCCTGACCCAGATTGAGATGGATCAGCTTGATCGTCGGGGAGCGGCGATTAATGATTTTTCAGAAAGTACGCGCCAGCATAGCCAGATGCTGACTTACTCCAGCTTATTAATCTTTGTGATGGGATTGGTGTTTTGGTGGCTTCACGAACGCCAGCTGCGGCGCACTGATCGTGCCACCCGAGAAACCTTTGAGTGGATGCAGCGTGCTATGCGCGACCCGCTCACCGGGATCGGCAATCGCAGTGCTTTGCACCAAGATGTGTTGGCGAAGCAGCACCAAACGCTTGGGCTGATTCTGGTCGATATCGACTTTTTTAAACAGTACAACGATGCCTGTGGGCATCCTCAAGGCGATACCTTGTTGCGACAGTTGGCGACATTGATTGGTGAAACGCTCGATGAGACGCAGCTCTACCGCTTGGGAGGCGATGAGTTCGCGGCACTACTCGACTGTCCAGACATAGTCACGCTTAAAAGCTACTGCCAGCAGTTAATGGATGGGCTGCGGGAAGCTGACTTTCCACACCCTGCCCATCCGGATAAGAAAGGCGTTACCTTGAGCGTTGGGGGCAGCTGTTTTGTGGCCAATGAAGCAACTTTTCCCTACGCTTATGAAGCGGCTGACAAAGCACTATACCGGGTAAAAACGATGGGCCGTGACGGCTGGCAGGTCACTGAAGACGCATAACGTCTGCGTACATTGGCGCGAGCCTGCCTAGCAGTTCATTACGCGCGCCTAGGGCAATACCTTCCTCTTGCATAGCGGCATCGAGATGTTCCACTAAGCGATTAAAATGCACATCTGTCAGTCCCATATGTTGATGAGCACGATCCATTGGTGGGCCCTCGTATTGGCAAGGGCCATCGCTGACGTCACATAGCTGGCTGGCCAGCGATTCGGCAAATAAATCGATATTTGTGTTAGCAAAAAATACGACCACCTCAGGATCATCTGCAATCCGGTACAACAGGTTCTCAACCACCGCCTCAATCGTGTTTTCACCGCCCAGGCGCTCGTAGAGTGTCGTTTGAGTGGGTTGATAAGCACAACCAGTGAGCGTGAGCATGGCAAGCGTGAGCGCTACTAAACAACGACGCGCACGATTGTGTTTGTGTTGATAGCTGTTGTGTCGATGGGTTTTGCGTTGATAGGTCATAGCGCCCCGCTTAAAAAGCTGCCTGAAGTGAAAGATAGCCGCCGTGCTGAGACGGTAGACCGGCAATGTCACCTAAATCTAACCAGGCGCCCGTCAGTGATAAGTGCTTATTGAAAAAGTAGGCAGAGTAGAGGCTTTGCCAATCGTCCTCGGTGGCCACGCTCAGGTTATCGGGTTTCTGGCGATACTCGGCGCCGACAATCCATCGCGGGGTAATGAAGACGCCGACGCTGCCCTCGGCCATCCATGATCGGTTCCCCTGATCACCGCCAAAGCCGAGCAGGCCGCCCTGATTGGCGTCGGTGTTGCGCAGGGTGGCGTTGAGCAGCACATTGCGCCCAGCAACAGCACTAAACAGCAGCTTGCTGGCGCTAAGGTACACATCGGTACCGCGCGTTTCATCGGCGCCTAGGGCGGTGGGCACAGTGCCATCTACCAGTCGCTTGTGTTGTACGCCAGCGCTCCAAATGCCCCAAGGGTAATAGAGCACATCGCCGAATAAGCGCAGTTTAGCGCCGTAAATATCCTGGCCTAACTCGCCACCTAGGGTTTCTAAATCAAGGGTTTGACGAGCCACTGACACTTCAACACGATCATAAATATTCACGCTGGCGCTGGTCACCGTTAGCCGGTAGTCGTCCACCCAGGCACGGGTAGTGGCGGCCGTTACGCCTATTTCCTGTTCGCTTGCGGTGCTAGTCAGGACTGCCCAGGGCGATAACCCCCCTCCCGCGGCCCCTTCAATAGCACTTACTCCACCCGTACCTACAATACGGCTACCGGCAAAGGAGGGCGTGGCAGCAAGCGCTAAACAGACCGAAAGGCACAGGGCTAAGCAGGCCCCAAGGCAGCCGGGAAAGGAGAGGCGAAAGGGCGAGCTGGATGATGAAAACATAGATTGAAATAACATCATGGCTTTCTCTGGAGTGTCTTTAGTATGGAAGACATGGGGTGGGGCAACGACAGCGAGGTAAAGTTATCCAACCAAGTAGGGAGTTCATCAGCGGGCATTGGTTTGGCAATCCAATAGCCCTGCAAATAGTCACAGCCGAGCTTGCTTAACAGCTCAGCGCTGGCGCGATTCTCAACGCCTTCGGCCACTAAGCGCAGTCCTAAACTGTGGCCCATGTCGATGGTCGAGCTGACAATGGTTAAGTCATCTTTTTGCGAATCGATCGCCAACACAAAGGATTTGTCGATCTTGAGTTCATTCACGGGTAGGCGTTTGATTTGCGCCAACGAGGAGTAGCCAGTGCCGTAATCATCAATGGCGATGCGGAGTCCCAGCTTGTTGAGCTCCGTTAATGTTGCCATGGCAGCATCAACATCCTGCATAACAGCGCTTTCAGTGACCTCGATACTCAGGCGAGCAGGGGTAAGCCGATAGCGCTCAAGTAGGCTAGATAGATAAGTCGGTAATTGGCGATCCATTACATCGCTGGCGGAGAGGTTAACGGCTACCGATAAGTGGTAACCACGCTGCTGCCAGGCATGTAGCTGGGCGCAGACATTGGCCAGCATCCACTGGCTGAGCATGCGGATGCTCCCTGAGCGCTCTGCCAAGCCAATAAATTCATCGGGAGGAACAAAGCCCAGTGAAGGATGGCGCCAACGCATCAACGCCTCACACTGATTAACATGGCCACTTCGTGTATCAACTTTAGGCTGGTAGGCCATCCATAGCTCACCGTTGCTCACCGCGTCCTGTAGGTCTCGAATTAAGGTGAGCTGGCGTAAATGATGCTCATCCTGACCCTCTAGGTAGCGTTGATGGGGCTGGCGATGGCGACGCGCCATATCCAGTGCAATATCGGCCCTACGCAGCAGCAGTTGAGGGCCGTCGCCGTGGTCGGGGTAGTTGGTCTCACCCGCCGAGAGTGACGGTGTGATGGGGGATTTATCAAGATCGATAGGCTGGTGCAAGGTGGTGAAAAGACGTGTCCGCCAGGCAAAGTCAGTTCTCGACTGCTTCACCAAGAGTAGCAGTTCATCGCCATCAAGTCGGTAGGCTGTGCTGTCAGCATCTAAGTGCTGTAAACGCTTGGCCAGGGTGACCAGCATATGATCCCCCAGCGCGTAGCCGAAGGTGTCGTTAATATCGCGGAAGTTATTAATCGCAAGGCGCATTAAGGTAAACGGTTCGCCGCGTTTGATCAAAAGGCTAATATCCTCCTGGGCACTGACGCGATTGGCCAGGTCGGTGAGTAAGTCGTGGCGAGACTGGTGATGGAGCGTGGCCTCGCGTTGAGCGATGCCCTCTTGCATGGCGAGTAGTGTCGACGCCAGCAACCCGGTTTCGCTGTGCTCAGTACCGTTCGGTAACTCGGTGAAACGTTCTCCGCGTCCAATGCGCTGTGCCGCCTGTGCCAGCTCCATTAGCGGTTTGCTCATACTTCGCGCACTCCACATGGCAATCAGCACGGTAAACAGCAGGATCAGGGCAATGATTCCCAGCAGTTGCCACTGCAATGAACGATAAGCACCGAGTAGTTCGTTGCGGGAGAGTTGCAGCAGCGCATAGGTGTGATTGGCAGCGTCGGAATAGAGCTGGCTCGCATAGGAAAGGTACTCAGCATCCGGCGTCATCTGACTGTGTAAGGTGTATTCACCTTCGCTGAGCTCGCTACCACGTCCGTTCATTAATTGTTGGGCTAACTGCTTGTCATGAGTGCTTGCCAGGTAGGTGATCTCTCGATTATCGAGAAAGTTAACCACGCTAATGTCCAGCCCGGTTAACGTATTAATCTCTTCCGTTACTGCTTCATTGATCAAAAAGCCCATACCTACCCAGCCAATCAGGTTGGGAGCGCGTACGGGCAGCAGGGCAAATTCGTAAGGCTGCCCCTCGGCGATGACAACGCTAACCGCTTCGCCCTCTTGGCGAGCCCGCTCGAATAGTTGGGGGAAGGGCATCGGGCTGTTTTGCGCATGATGGCTGCTGGCTAAAATATGTCCATCTAGACCACTGAGCAACACTATGTCTGCCTTAGCTCGGTCACCGTGATTGGCCAGCACAGAGTAGAGTGTCTCGGTGTCCTGAGTGGAAACAGCGCTTTTAAACCCGAAGTCATCGGCGAGGATGGCAACGTTGTTGGCTAGCTGCTCACCGCGGGCGTCCAGCAACTGTGCCAATACATTAGCGCCCACTTCTAAGCGCTGGGAACCTTTCGCAATGACGTCGTTTTGGGTCGCACGCAGGAATGCCAGCCCAGTGGCGAGTTGCGAGACAATCACCACGGTCAGTAGCACGAGCATCAGGCGCGTTCTAAAGCGCATAGCAACCTCACTAAGTGGCGATTCACCATTTCCTGAATGTTGGTAGGGGCTTAAGTGGCATCTTTAAAACGCTGCTGAAGGGGCGAGAGCGTAGGCGCTGGAGGTGGCAGCGCGTTAAGTTCCAAACTGACGTCTAGTTTGTCGGTATCCGACACCATCCCTTCCCACCAGATTTGTTGGTTGTCATCAAGCTGTGGGTGCCAAACGCGCACACGATGCTCGCCAGCCGGAAGCGCGGGTAGCTCAAGCGAGCCTTCAGAATTGGTCGTCGCCGCATAGGGGGCCTCGCTGACAACAATAAATGCCTGCATATGGTCGTGGATATTGCACCCTAAAACGACAACGCCGGGTTGGTCGAACTGAACCGGCGGCGGCGTTTCTTGCAGGTAGAGATTTAAATCAAAGGTTTTGGCCGGTGAAAAGGAGTAGACGTGGTGACGCGTTGTATCTTGGTTGGGAAAGGCGACATAGCTGCCCGTAGGCACAGTCAGTACCTTAGGGTGAAAGGCAGCATCGCGCTGATAGATGTTCTCTTCTTGAGGTGGGTTACCTGCCGCTGTCTCGTAGTAAACCTCAATGACGGCGTCCTCAAGTGGCTGGCCGTCAGTGCTGCGAACCGTTATCTGCGCGGCGTTAGCGGTGGAGACAAGAAGTGGTATTAAAGCTACTGCCAATAATGGGGTTGCGTATGCGCTGATGAAGCCCATAAAAGGGCGATGTTGTTGTATTGGCATTGCGACGGGTATCCCTCATTAAGCTAGCGAGTAGTTAGCTGACACAGTGTTGAGCTTTATAGTGAATGGATTAGGCAGAAAAGTCATGCGTTTGGCTTAACGGTAAGCCAACAGTTTAACGCAGGGTGGGGTGGCGCCAGGTCTCTCGCCAAGCACGCATGATTCGCTCCGGGTACCAGGTTTGCCCCAGGCTACCGTTATAGCGGGCTAGAGCACGCGTAAAGTCGCCATTTTCAATGGCTAGATAGTGCGCCAAAATCGTACAGCCATAGCGCAGATTGCGCGGCGGATAGGTTAAATCATCAATCGGCAGCCCCAGCTCGCTGACCCAGAAAGGCATGATTTGCATCAAGCCGACGGCACCTGCTGAGGAGACAGCATTGGCTTTGAAGGCGCTCTCTACCTGAATCAAGGCGAGCACTAAATCCGGTGGTAAGACTGCCAGTCTGGCTTCTTGATAGATGCGGGTTAGCAGCGTCTCGCGCTGCACGGCGTCATCCATAAAACGCGCCAGTGGAATGTCCATGCGTTCACGCCACTGGCGCGCTACCCGCTGTTGTTGGGGCGTTTGATGCTGCTGGTTGGCGGCTTCAAAGGTAGGGCGCAGGGGTTGGGGTAGCGGCTGAGCCGCAACGGGGTTTGTCGCTACAAACCCTGCGCTGCTCAGCAGCACCCCGCTAAGCGTTACTGCTTTAGCTAGCTTTCTCACGCAAAAAGTCGATGATTTGATCCGCAGGCACCATGGTGGCTTCGCTATCTCGGCGACCTTTATATTCCAGTTCGCCGTTGTCCAGGCCGCGGTCGCCGATCACCAAGCGGTGGGGAACGCCCATCAATTCCAGATCAGCAAACTTAACGCCGGGACGGGTGTCGCGGTCATCCAACAATACATCTAAGCCTGCAGCGGTTAGCGCTTGGTAAAGACGTTCAGACTCTTCACGCACACGCTGGGATTTGTGCGCATTCATCGGTACCAGTGCCACCTGGAACGGCGCAATGGCGTTAGGCCAGATAATGCCGGATTCGTCGTGGTTCTGCTCAATAGCCGCGGCTACTACTCGGGTCACGCCGATGCCGTAGCAACCCATCCATGGGTGGCTGGTCTTGCCATTGTCGCCTAACACGTTGGCGTTCATGGCCTGAGAGTACTTTTGACCTAGCTGGAAAACGTGGCCAACCTCAATCCCACGCTTGATAGAGAGCGTGCCTTGGCCGTCTGGCGAAGGATCGCCTTCCACCACATTGCGCAGGTCGGCCACTTCGGGCAGGGCAACGTCGCGCTCCCAGTTAATGCCGAAGTAGTGTTTATCGTCCACATTGGCGCCGGCGCCGAAGTCACTCATCAGCGCTACGCTGCGGTCAATAATGACCGGCATTTTCAGGCCTACCGGGCCAAGTGAGCCGGGGCCAGCGCCAACCGCGGCGCGAATCTCTTCTTCACTTGCCATGGTCAGCGGCGCTTCCACTTGCGGAAGGTTTTCGGCTTTTACCTCGTTTAGCTCATGATCGCCGCGCACCAACAGGGCGATAAGGCCACCTTCGGCGGCATGCACCATCAATGTTTTAACCGTTTTCTCAATCGGCAGCTCGAACTGTTCAACCAGGGCGGCAATGGTCTTGGCGTTAGGCGTATCTACCAGATGCATCTCTTGGGTAGGCGCTTCACGCTGCACGTTGCTGCCCAGCGGAGCAGGCAGAGCTTCGGCCTTTTCCATGTTTGCGGCGTAGTCTGAAGAGTTGGAAAAAACGATGTCGTCTTCGCCGGAGTCCGCGAGCACGTGGAACTCGTGGGAGCCGGTACCCCCGATAGAGCCGTTATCGGCGATAACTGGGCGGAAGTCGAGGCCAAGGCGCGTGAAAATACGCGTGTAGGCATCGTACATATCTTGGTAGGTTTGCTTCAGCGAGGCTTCATCCAGGTGGAAGGAGTAAGCGTCCTTCATAATGAATTCACGAGAGCGCATCACCCCAAAACGCGGACGGATCTCGTCGCGGAATTTGGTTTGGATCTGATAGAAATTGATCGGCAACTGCTTGTAGCTGGCGATCTCTTTACGTACCAGATCAGTGATGACCTCTTCGTGGGTCGGGCCGACGCAGTAGTCGCGGTCATGGCGATCTTTCAGACGTAACAACTCAGGGCCGTACTGCTCCCAACGACCAGACTCTTGCCATAGTTCGGCGGGCTGTACGGCGGGCATGAGAACCTCTTGAGCACCGGCGCGGTTCATCTCTTCGCGCACAATGGCTTCCACCTTGCGCAGTGTACGCAGGCCAAGTGGCAGCCAGGTGTAAAGCCCAGAGGTTAAGCGGCGAATCATCCCAGCGCGGAGCATTAGCTGGTGGCTAATGACTTCGGCGTCAGCCGGGGTTTCTTTTAGAGTGGCAATCAATAGTTGGCTGGCGCGCATGGGCGTTAGCATTCCTTGGTTTTGAAAACAGGTTTTGAAAACAGGTTTCTGGAAAAAGTTCTTGAAAAAGTGCTTAAAAGCGTTGAATCCTGGCATTGTACGGCCTAGCGGTTGAAGCGGCAAAATAGTCCTTATCGCTAAATCATCTATGCTTGTGGATGGCTGTGCTAAACTTATCGAGTTTTATGGCGCGGTAGTCGGCAAAAAAACCAAAGCGCAATACGCTATATCGGCTATCGTTACTTTTTTTGTTTGAGGGAACCTTCATGCATCAAGCAGTTCGTCGCTGGTTGACTGGCGCCGTGGTTGGCGTTTCCATCGTGTCTTTGAGTGGTTGTGGTACGCTCTTTCATCCTGAGCGTAAGGGCCAATTGAGCGGTGATATTGACCCGGTTATTGCTGTCGCTAATGGGGTAGGTTTACTGTTTTTTATCGTACCCGGAGTAATTGCCTACGCCGTGGATTTCTCTAATGGCACCATCTACTTGCCGGGCCGCAACAGTGCTTCAGTAGATGTTCACCACTTAGACGACGCTATGGATGTAGCTTCCCTGGAAAAACTGCTGTCTGAAACAGCCGGTCAGCCAGTGAGTTTAGAGAGCGAACTGGTGATGATTGAAGAGATGAGCAGCTTGGATGAAGCGCTCGCCATGGTGCGCATGTCAGGCGTACTGGATGAAGAGAAGCTTTCAGCGATGTAAAACTAAGCGATTTGAGCGCGCAGCCAAGCTATTTCATCAGCCCAGATCTCGGGTTCGATAGTCTCCAGGATCATGGGGATGTCGCTAATCCGGGGTTCCTGCATGATGGTGGTAAAAGCGGGTAGGCCAATGTTGCCTTTACCCAGGCTATGGTGGCGATCTACACGGCTGGCAAGGGCACTTTTAGCATCGTTTAAATGCATGCCGCGCAAATACTCAAAACCGACAACGCTAGCTAATTCATCAAGCGTTGCTTGGGCTGCCTCTGCAGTGCGCAAATCGTAGCCCGCCGCAAAGGCGTGGCAGGTATCAATACACACTCCTACGCGGGTTTTATCGTCTACGTGGGCAATGATTTCGGCTAGATGCTCAAAGCGCCAGCCTAGGTTGGTGCCTTGTCCCGCCGTATTTTCAATCACCGCTGTGACCCCTTGGGTATGCGCAAGCGCTTCGTTAACGGATTCTGCAATACGCTTCAAGCAATCGCTTTCGCTGATTTTATTTAAGTGACTGCCGGGGTGAAAGTTAAGCAGAGTCAGCCCTAATTGCTCGCAGCGCTGCATCTCATCAAGAAAGGCATCTCGAGATTTGCGTAGTCCTTCCTGCTCAGGGTGGCCAAGATTAATCAGATAACTGTCGTGGGGCAGAATCTGCTCTGGGGCGAAGCTATGCTCGGTGCAGGCGTCACGAAAGGCTTGAATCGCTTCATCGGTGAGCGGCTTACCTTGCCACTGGCGCTGATTTTTAGTGAATAGCGCAAAGGCATCCGCGCCGATGGCTACCGCTCGGTGTACGGCTTGGTCTGCGCCGCCAGCGGCACTCACGTGGGCTCCTAAGTACTTCACGGTAGACTCCTTGTCGGTGCTTGAGCTTATCAAGCGGTTGAACTTATCAATGGCTATCTAAAAAGCGCTTAAACGCGGCGGGCTCATCGGTGATAACGCTGCCGATACCCCACGCCCAGCGGCTATGAAAGGCGCTGGGGTCATTGGCGGTATAGCACATTATTTGATAGCCATCGCGCTGCATCGCGTCGGCTTGGGCGCGCTTTAAGCGTGGCCAGTGAGGGTGCACACTGAATGCCTCAATGGCCTCGCACTGCTCACGCCAATTTTTGGGCACGCTACCGAACAGCACGCCTAGGGCCAGCTGCTCTGTGTTGGCAAACTGACGGCAGTGGCTAAGGGCGCTGGCATTGAAGGATGAGATGATCAGACGCTCGGGGGGGAGTGTGTCCAACATTTCCGGTAGGGCACGTTCAACCAGCGCAATAGGGTCGCGGCCTTTGTTGACCTTTATTTCCATATTCACGCCCATCTCCAGCTCGTTAAGCAGTGCCAGCATTTGCGCCAAACTGGGCATTTTCTCACCAGAAAAACGGTCGTCAAACCAGCTGCCTGCATCCAGCGTTTGCGCCTTAGCCCAATTCATGGAGGCCAGACTGCCGCGTCCGTTTGAGCAGCGCGCGACGTCGCTGTCGTGCCAAATTACCGGGGTGCCGTCACCCAGCAGTTGCACATCCAGCTCGACCCATGTGGCCCCCGCTTGGTGAGCAGCGCGCACTGCTGCTAAGGTATTTTCTGGGGCGGCGGCGGAGTAGCCGCGGTGGGCAATAAGTGCGGGTACTTGAATGGCGGGATGCGTCATGACAAATCTCTAAGCCTTAGACGATAAAAGAGCACTAATACTAGCACGAGTGCATGACAGCAGGATTTCATCTCTTTTGTGGTTTGATTCTTAAATCCTTAAATTCTAGGCCTTTAAAACCCTAGATTTAAATTCCGCTGGTAAAAAGATAGAGGAAAAAAACGCTAGCGTGCTAGCTTGATTTAAACGCCGCGACGCGCTTGTATTACGGTACCTGTTGCTGTGTTGACTATTAAAAAACTCAATAAGTTATAAGGAAATACTCATGTCTAAGCGTATCCAATTTGCCAATACCGGCGGTTCTGAGGCGCTCGAACTGGTTGACGTTACTCCCGCTGAACCTGGTCAGGGGGAAGTGCGTATTGCCAATAAGGCTATCGGCCTTAATTTTATCGATATCTATTTTCGCACCGGGCTTTATCCAGCGCCCTCTATGCCGTCTGGGCTAGGCACTGAGGGGGCCGGCGTTGTCGAGGCGGTTGGCGAAGGTGTTACACATCTAAGCGTGGGTGACCGCGTTGCCTATGCGCAAGGCCCTTTGGGCGCCTATGCCGAACTGCATACGTTGCCTGCGGCTAAAGTGGTCAAGCTACCTGACTTCGTTGATTTCGACACCGCCGCGGCGAGTATGCTGAAAGGCCTAACCGTGCAGTATCTGCTCCGCCAAACCTATGAACTAAAAGGCGGTGAAATCATTCTATTTCACGCCGCGGCTGGTGGGGTGGGGTCAATTGCCTGTCAGTGGGCAAAGTCATTGGGCGTAAAGCTGATCGGTACCGTGAGCTCACAGGAAAAAGCAGACCTAGCCATGGCTAACGGCGCCTGGGCGACGATCAACTACAGCGAAGAGAATGTGGTTGAGCGAGTACGTGAGCTCACCAATGGCGACATGTGCGATGTAGTGTATGACTCGGTGGGTAAAGACACCTGGGAAATGTCGCTGGACTGCCTAAAACCCCGTGGACTGATGGTCAGCTTTGGCAACGCCTCTGGCCCGGTGGATGGCGTTAATATCGGTATTCTGAATCAGAAGGGCGCACTCTACGTGACGCGCCCCAGCCTAAATGGATACGCCGACACCCGCGAGCGCTTGGAGATGATGTGCGAAGAGTTCTTTGCCATGCTGAAAAGCGGCAAAGTCAAAATAGATATCGCCAATCGCTACCCCTTGGCAGAAGCGGGCAAAGCTCAAGACGCGCTGCAAAGCCGTCAAACCACTGGGTCTACTATTTTGTTGCCTTAGCAAGCGTATTGTATCTGACGTTATTTTTGAAAAGAGGAGCAGACTCAGTTTGTAAGCGTCTTGCGATGCGATGAAATCCTGCAAGCCGCTGTTTATTTAAACCTGCTGTTACTCTAAAGAACAGGCACTTCCTTAGCAGCTCGGCATTGCCGAGCTGCTCTGCTTTTATACGATAGGCGTTGATAAAACTATCCATTTGCAGGGGCTATACGTGTGTATAGTAAACGTCTAATGTGCAGGAGAAATGTCATGCTATGGGCGTGGCGTGCACCAACCGTAGGCTGCCCCTATCAAGCGGTGGCAAGGGAGTAGGAAAAGGATGTCGGCTGAGAACTTAAGTGTTGAAAGCTCAGGTGCACAGGGCTCTGGGGTTGAGAATTCAGGTGTTGAAAGCGTAAGCATTGAGTCGTTAGATCTTGGTTGGTTAACACTCGCGCCGAGCACGCTGGTGTTTATTGTGCTTGGACTGACGCTTGCCGCGTTTATCTGGGGGCGATTCCGTTATGATTTAGTGGCACTAACGGCGTTACTAGGTTCGGTCATGCTTGGGCTTGTTCCAGCCGGAAGTGCGTTCACTGGTTTTGGCCATCCGGCGGTGATTACCGTGGCCGCTGTGCTGGTGCTTAGTCGGGGGTTCGAGCGCTCGGGCGTGGTCGATATTATTTCCAATCAAGTGCTTAAAGTAGGTGAAAACCTGCTGCTACAGCTCCTGGTATTGGTGGGCACCATCGTACTGTTATCGGGTATTATGAATAACGTGGGCGCCTTAGCGCTGTTGCTACCGGTGGCCATGCGACTTGCCCGCGAGCACAACACGTCTCCCTCTCTACTGCTTATGCCGCTAGCGTTTGGTTCTTTGCTCGGCGGTTTGACCACCTTGATTGGCACCCCGCCCAATATCATTATTTCCAGCTATCGCCGGGAGGTTACGGGTGAAGCGTTTAGCATGTTTAGCTTTTCGCCGGTCGGTATCGCGGTTGCGCTAGCAGGGTTGGCGTTTATCGTTCTGGTCGGTTGGCGTTTGACGCCCAAGCGTAGTGGCCAGGCCTCCACCGATGAAATGTTCGATACCGCCAACTATCTGGTGGAGTTGAAAGTGGGCGAAGCGTCAAAAGCCAAAGGCTTGACGCTTCAGCAGTTACGCGATGAGCTGGATGAAACCATTCCCGTGTTAGCGGTGGTTCGAGATGACAACCGTCGTGCTGGCTATAACTTCCACGGTGCCTTAGAAGAGGGCGATATACTGCTGTTGGAGGCAGGGCCCGACGAACTGCAAATGCTGGAAGACAAAGTGGGGCTCAGCGCGATCGCTGAGCTTGAGGAAGAACTGGAGGACGATTCAGAAGCGCAAGACGTTGAGCATTCAGCCAGCGGCAAAGAGGCTGGTAAGGCTAAAAAGAAAGATGCTGCACAGGACCCGCAGCGGGTAGATACCGAGGGCCTGCAACTCATTGAGGCCGTGGTGCGTAATGACTCTATGATGATTAACCGTAGCGTGCGGCAGCTACGCCTAAACCATCAGTTTGGGCTGCACTTGGTGGCCGTTGCCCGGGATGGCGGGCGATTGAAGCAGCGGTTGCGGGATATCCGCTTCAAGAACGGTGATGTTTTGCTGTTGCAGGGCAGCGAAAATGAAATTTCAGACAGTCTGGCCTCGCTGGGGTGTCTGCCGCTGGCTAGCCGCGAATTGCACCTGGGGCAGCCGCGTAAGCTGGCCATGTCGGTGGCTATTTTTGCCTTGGCGATCACGGCGATGCTGTTTGATCTACTTCCGGCTGCCGTGGCCATGAGTAGCGCTGCACTAATTTCGTTACTGATTGGCGTGTTACCGTTACGCGAAGGGTATCAAGCCATTGATGGCCCCGTCATCGTGTTGCTAGCGGCAATGATCCCCGTGGGCGAAGCATTAGAGACCAGCGGCGGCGCCGATTTGATTGCCAACGCGCTGCTAAGTTTTGGCAGTGACTGGCCGGTCGTCGTCACCATGATCGGGCTGTTTTTACTCTCTATGCTGCTATCTAATGTGGTTAACAACGCAGCGGCGGCGCTGCTGATGGCGCCTATTGCGGTGAGTTTAGCCAATGGCTTCGATGTCTCACTCGACCCGTTCTTGATGGTGGTGGCCGTTAGTGCTTCCTGTGCTTTTTTAACCCCTATCGGACACCAATCCAATACGTTGGTGATGGGGCCTGGTGGCTACCGGTTTGGCGATTACTGGAAACTAGGCCTGCCGCTGTCATTGGTGGTACTGGTGGTTGCGATCCCGCTAATTTTGTTGGTGTGGCCGCTTTAGTAAGCATTATCACACTTCACTGTCGGTTTGGCGCCTGTGGAATTGTTTGAAGAAAGCTATTAGATTTCGAAAATTTTGCTAGATTATGTTCAGATATCAATAATAAACGAACAGGCCGGGCTCATGAATCAACAATTTCGTCAGGATGCCATTGTCGAGCTGGTTCGCCAGCACGGTTACATGAGTATTGAACAGCTCACTGAGCATTTTGCCGTGACACCGCAAACTATTCGTCGTGATTTGAATACCCTGGCGGATGAAGGCCGGGTTAGACGCGTCCATGGCGGGGTAGGCATTGAGTCAAGCACGGTGAATACCGCTTACAGCACGCGTAAGACGCTCCATCTGGAAGAGAAAGAGCGCATTGCCCGCTGTTTAGCCCAGCACATCCCTAATCACTCCTCACTGTTTATTAATATCGGCACCAGTAATGAAGTGATTGCTCAAGCGCTGTTAGAGCACCAGGGCCTTGAGATTATCACCAACAACCTTAACGTGGCTGCCATCCTGCAGCATAAAGAGGATTTCACCGTGATTATTGCCGGTGGCCAGGTGCGCTCCCGGGACGGGGGCATTATTGGCGAAGCCACTATCGACTTTATCAACCAGTTCAAAGTGGATTACGGCATTATCGGCATCAGCGGTATTGACGAGGATGGCTCGCTGCTGGAGTTTGACTACCAGGAAGTGCGCGTTGCCCAGGCAATTATTGCCAATTCCCGACGCATCTATTTGGCGGCGGACTACTCTAAATTCCATCGTAATCCGGTCGTGCGGCAGGGTAATCTGGAACAGCTGGATGCGTTATTTACTGACCGCAAGCCGCCAGAAGCGATTCAGCGTTTGCTAAATCAGCACGATGTGGCGCTGTACATTGCTTGACGAGATCGCTTGACGAGATCGCTTGATGAGATCGTTTAATAAGATTGCTTAATGAGGTAGTTTCGGCCTTGAGCATTTTGGATGGCTGGAGTAGCCTTGAATCATAATAAAGCGAAAGTAAGTATACAAAATCGAAAGACAATACAACAAAGTGAACTCGATATGTCCTCTTTTATACTCGCCATTGATCAAGGTACCACCAGCTCCCGCGCCATTCTGTTTGATCGCCAAGGCCAAGTGGCCGCTGTTGCCCAGCAGGAATTCACCCAGCATTTTCCCCATGACGGCTGGATTGAGCACAACCCCGAAGACATCTGGGAAACGGTGGTGGCGACCTGTCGGGACGTCATGCACAACGCTAAGGTTTCCGCTGACCAAATAGCTGGCATCGGTATTACCAACCAACGGGAAACCACAATTCTTTGGGATCGGGAAACCGGTAAACCACTCTATAACGCCATCGTTTGGCAGGATCGCCGCACTTCAGATTTGTGCCAGTCGCTGCGCGATAAAGGCCACACCGAGGTTGTTCAAGCGAAAACGGGTCTTTTAATTGACCCCTATTTTTCGGCTACGAAGCTTGCCTGGATATTAGATAACGTTGAGGGTGCCAGGGAGCGCGCTGAACGGGGCGAGCTGGCATTCGGTACGGTGGATAGCTTTTTAATCTGGCGGCTGACGGGTGGCCAGCAGCACGTGACTGATGCCACGAATGCTTCGCGTACGGCGCTGTTTAATATCCATACCCAGGAGTGGGATGCAGAGCTGCTGACGCTGTTTAATATTCCCGCTAATTTACTGCCCGAGGTGAAAGACTCAAGCGATGATTTTGGCACCACCGAAGCGCACTGGCTGGGCGTTTCGCTGCCCATTGCTGGGGTAGCGGGGGATCAGCAGGCTGCTTTAGTGGGGCAGGCGTGCTTTCAGCCGGGGATGGGCAAAAGTACCTATGGCACCGGCTGTTTTATGATTGTGAATACCGGTGAAACGCCGTCGCTGTCGCGTAATCGCCTATTGACCACGATTGGCTATCGGCTTAACGGTAAGCCGACCTACGCCATGGAGGGCAGCATTTTTGTGGCCGGGGCGACGGTGCAGTGGTTGCGCGATGGCCTAAACCTGTTTGCCGACGCATCGGAAACCGAAGCTTTGGCCCAGCAGACCCGCAGTGGCCACAGTGTTTATCTCGTGCCCGCCTTTACCGGCTTAGGCGCTCCCCACTGGGATCCGAAAGCACGCGGCGCTATTTTTGGCTTAACTCGTGATACCGGCATCGCTGAAATAGTGGCCGCTGGCCTGCAAGCGGTGTGCTATCAAACCCGCGATTTACAACACTGTATGAACGACGATATGGAGGCAACGCCAGGCACGTTACGCGTCGATGGCGGCATGGTAAAGAATAGCTGGGTTATGCAGTTTCTTGCCGATATGCTGGGTGTTCAGGTAGATCGACCAACTATTTTGGAGACCACCGCACTTGGCGCTGCTTACTTAGCCGGTCTGCGTCTAGGTTGGTATCAAACGCTGGAAGAGATCGAGCAGTTGTGGCGTTGTGAGAAGAGCTTTATGCCGACGATGGAAGAGACTACCCGCGAGCAGCTCTATCAGGGCTGGTTGGACGCCGTTTCACGCGTGCGCTCCACCTAATTAAGGCTCAGTCGCTGTCGCTTAATGACAGTTCTTAATTACTGCTTTGTTTAAACACTCTAAAGCCCCCTCATTGGTATGAGGGGGCTTTTTAAGTTTATTCACTGAATATGCTTAATCATTGAATATATTTAATCAATAAAGAGGTTAAACCACTGAAGAACTAGGCGGTAACGCAGTATCGCGATTTTGTTCAAAATATTGGTTAAAACGCTCGTCAGCGTCGTCGCCAAATAGTACGCGGCATGCCTCTTTTAAGCCTGTGGATTGGCGTAAGTGCTCGTGAGGTACCACCAGTGAGACTTTTGCGCGACGGCGCAGGAAGTCCTCAAGCTGGGTGATCATTTCGTGGTCGCGGGCATGCTCAATTTCGCAGCGGATGTACTCAGTGCCTTCGATTAAAATTTCTCCCTGAGCGGGATCCTGACGAATTTTTTCAAGCATCTGTATGGCTTGATCGGCGTAGCGGCGCCAAAGCCGAGTGGAGAGCAATTCCGACGAGGTAGAGGCCGTCATGGCATCCAGGTTCATGCGCTTGGCTTGATCCATAAATTGCTGCTTCACTGGCTTGGGGGGTTCTCCGTACCACATGAAATTGGGGTCTGACAGTGAAACGCCCAAGTGGCTAATTTCTTCGGCAATCTCATCGCCAACGTTCAAACAGTCGGTCAGCTTGCCGCCAAAGATACTGATGTGGGCGCTTTCGGTGTTGGTATCAACCACATGCTTGCGGGAGAGTTGAAGAAAGTCGCGATCACTACCCTGGTCATCTTTGATGGCTAACGGTCGAACGCCGCAGCGGGTTGAGATAATGTCGTTCTGGGTAAGCGGTTTAGCTAAGGTTAGGCGCTTATTGATATTTTCCAGCACAAAGGCGATATCGTCAGCGGTAACGTCCACTTCTGGATGCTCCATATGGGTGTCGGTAGTGCCGATACAGGTGCGGTTACCCATGGGAATAACAAAAAACAGCCTTCCATCGTCGGCGAAAAATGCCAGCACCCGCTGAGAATCAGTTAGCTGCGGAACGATGAGGTGGATGCCCTTGGAGTAGAGGTGATGGTGGGTGGTCTTTTGGCCGGTGAGCTCGTTATGCTGATCGACCCAGGGGCCGGCGGCGTTGATCAACACCTTGGCACGTATATCGAAAGTGCTGCCATCCATTACGTTGCGGGCTTTAGTCACCCATAGGTCGCCCTCGCGCTCGGCGCCGAGTGATTCGACATAATTAGCAGCGATGGCACCATAGTTAAGTGCATGGCGCACAAAGTTAAATACAAAACGGGCGTCATTGTCGTGGAGGTAAGCATCGGAGTACTCGAAGCCGCCAATGGAGTCTTCGATATCAATAATCGGCTCTTGCTGCTTAATTTTGCTCGGCGAGAGCAGGCGCGGCAGTTTCGTGAAGCCATTGCCCATTAACCAGTACAGCCAGGTGCCCGCCCACAGGTAGCGAGGTGAGTGGCGGAAACCTTTGGAAATAGTGGTCAGGAAACGAATTTCCTGCACCGTGGAAGGGTAGCTCTTAATCAAGTGATTGCGGCTTTTGCACAGCTTGCGAACCAGCGCGAAATCCTTGCTTTCCATATATTTAATGCCTCCCCACACTAGGTTGGAGGAGTGCATGCTGGTACTGCCCGCGAAGTCGCCGCGGTCAATCAGCGCGACTTTTGCGCCTTTGCCAGCCAGCGCCGCCGCTGTGGCTGCGCCGTTAATACCGCCCCCGATAATCAGGGCATCAAAGGTCTCGCGAGGTAATTTTTCAATGTTTCTATTTCGCAGTTTCATAGCGGATCCAATTAACCAATAAATAGCCCTGTTGCTGTGGGTGTTTTCTGTTGTGCTATGGCCTGCCGCCAATGAAACCCTTGACAGGGCGGGCGGTTGCCCGCCCTGCAAGCGTTACGCGTGGTGATTATTGGCGCGTACCGGCTTCCATCCAGGCTTTCATCATTTCATCGTAAGGAACGGTGGTGCCCTGCGGCATTTCATTATCCAGCTTGGGTTTGGGCGAGCCCTCTTGATCCAGCCAGTACTGTGGATCCTGTTCCTCGTTGAGCAATGGCGCGTAGCTGTCGAAGACATTGGCGCGGGCCAGGCGATTCATGGTGCTGTCCATATCCGCTGCCAGCTTATCTAGACCTTCCTGAGGCGTAACTTCACCACTCATGACCGGCGCCAGGTTTTGCCACCACAGCGGCGCCATGCGTGGATAGTCAGGTACGTTGGTACCGGTAGGTGTCCAGTTCGACTCGTTGGGGCTGCGGTAGAATTCCACCAGACCGCCCAGTTTGGGCGCCATTTCGGTCATCTGCTCGGAGAAGATGTCCGATTCACGAATCGGCGTTAAACCGTGCATGAGTTTTTCCAGCGACACCGTTTTAGACACGGTGAACTGGCCGAACAGCCATGCCGCGGTGCGACGGTCTTCCGGCGTTGAGTCGAAGAATGTCCAGGCGCCTACATCCTGATAGCCGACTTTCATGCCCTCTTCCCAGTAAGGCCCAGTAGGGGAAGGTGCCATGCGCCATAGCGGATTGCCCTCATCATCGGTCACAGCGACCGCAGGGTCGGTCATGTCCGCAGTAAAGGCGGTGTACCAGAAGATTTGTTGAGCGATATGGCCTTGAGCAGGCACGGGGCCGGCTTCACCAAAGGTCATGCCTTGTGCCTCAGGCGGGGCAAAGTCACGCAGCCAATCGACCGCTTTTTGCATCGCAAATACTGAAGCAGGTGAGTTGGTAGCACCACCACGGCTGACGCTTGCGCCTACCGGCTGGCTGTCTTCGTTAACCCGGATACCCCAGTCATCCACCGGGTTACCGGAAGGGACGCCGGGGCTGCCCATACCTGCCATAGAGAGCCAGGAGTCGTGGAAGCGCCAGCCCAGCGACGGATCGCGGCGGCCGTAATCCATATGGCCGTATACCTTGGTGCCGTCTATCTCACCCACATGTTCGGAAAAGAATTCGGCGATGTCTTGATAGGCCGTCCAGTTAGTGGGCACCCCTAAGTCGTAGCCGTAAATCTCTCGGAACTGCTCCTGCAGGTCTTCGCGTTGGAACCAGTCATAGCGGAACCAGTAAAGGTTAGCGAACTGTTGAGTGGGCAGTTGAAAGAGGCTGCCGTCTGGCCCAGTGCCGTACTGCAAGCCAATAAAGTCGTCCAGATCCAGTGTGGGCAGGGTGTAGTCGGCCCACTCATTCTCCATTGCTTCCGACAGGTTGATGGTGGTGCCATAACGAATATGCGTGCCGATGGCGTCGGTGTCATTGACGAAACCGTCGTAGATGCTGTTGCCCGACTGCATCTGGTTTTGCATGGTGTCCACCACATCACCTTCACCGATGATATTGTGGGTCAGATTGATGCCGGTGAGTTCGCTGAATACTTCTGCAAGCACCTCGCTCTCATAAACGTGAGTCGTGAGACCCTCGGCCACTGTTTGGATATCCATGCCGCGGAAAGGCTCGGCGGCGTTGGCAAACCACATCAGCTCTTCGATCTGCTCTTCGCGGCTCAGGGTTGAGTTTTGGAAGTGCTCGTCGACCAAGCGTTCAGCGATGGCTCGAGTATCCTGCTCCTGCGCTGACAGCGTACCCGATGCCAGCAGCAAGCTGGCAGCGAGGGTTGTCAGTTTGAACTTAGTCAGTGTGGATTTAGTCAGTTTGGATTTATTGTAGCGCTTTTGCATGTTGACCTCGTTTTGTTGTGTTCTTCCTTGATGGCTTGGCCGTCCTTGATACCGATTAAACGCTGGTGGCTGATCTCAAGGGCTATTCCCAAGGGCTATTCCCAAGAGCTGACCCCAAGGGCTAGCCCCAGCGCATTAAAACCAGCAGCCATATGGCTGATACTGCTAGTGCTATCCAAATGGACAGTGAGGTGAAGCCAATCACGCCCAGATGGATAAATGCGGCAGAGAGCAGGCCGATAAACAGCCGATCCCCGCGAGTGGTGGCAATGGGTAAGAACCCTTTGCGCTCGATAGTGGGCGACAAAATCTCCCATACCGTCATACCTGCCAGCATGGCCGCAATTGATGAAAAGAATATGGCGGTGGGCACTGTCCATACCATCCAAGACATAGTGGGATCTCCTCAGGTACGGCCCAGGGCGAAGCCCTTGGCGATATGGTTGCGAACGAAGTAGACCACCAGTATGCCGGGAATAATGGTGAGTACCCCCGCAGCGGCCAGGGTGCCCCAGTCAATCCCCGAGGCTGTGGACGTACGTGTCATGATCATGCCGATGGGTTGCGCATCAGTGGCGGTCAACGTTCGTGCCAGCAGTAGTTCCACCCAGGAGAACATAAACAGGAAGAACAGCGTGACGCCGATACCGGAACGGATCATGGGGATAAAAATCTTGACGAAAAAACGCGGAAAGCTGTAGCCGTCGATATAGGCGGTTTCATCGATTTCTTTAGGTACGCTGCTCATAAAGCCTTCCAGAATCCAGATAGCCAGGGGGATATTGAATAGGCAGTGAGCCAACGCGACGGCAATGTGGGTATCAAACAAGCCCACCGAATAGTAGAGCTGGAAGTAGGGCAGCAGGAATACCGCCGGTGGCGCCATTAGGTTGGTCAGCAGCCAGAAAAACAGATGCTTATCGCCAATAAAGGTGTAGCGGCTAAAGGCATAGGCCGCCGGTAACGCGACGCAAATGGTGATGAGCATATTCATCGCCACGTAGAGCATCGAGTTAACGTAGCCCATGTACCAGCTTGAGTTGGTGAAGATGCCGATATAGTTATCAAAGGTCAGGTTCTGGGGCCACAGGGTCATGGAGCCAAGAATTTCGCTATTGGTCTGGAGCGACATATTGATTAGCCAGTAAATGGGCAGAATCATCAGCGCCAGATACAGGCCAAGCAAGATGCGCGAGCGCCAGTGGGCACGGGCGGTGCGGTTACGCCGCTTGGCCGGTGACACCTTACTAAAAATCGTGTTGTACTTTTCACCGCGCTGGGTGTTTTCGAGTTGATAGCTCATGTTAAGCACCTCCATGCGGCGGTTTGTCTTTCTGCATATTCATAATGGTGGTGTAGAACACCCAGCTCACCAGCAGAATGACCAGGAAGTAGATCAGCGAGAACGCTGCAGAAGGGCCTAAATCCTGCTGGCCGACCGCCATGGTGGTCAGGGATTGGCTTAAGAAGGTGGTGGCGCTACCCGGCCCGCCACCCGTTAGTACAAAGGGCTCGGCATAGATCATAAAGGAGTGCATAAAGCGCAACAGTACGGCGATCACCAGTACGTTGGTCAGCTTAGGCAGCTGGATATAGCGGAACACCGCCCATTTCGAGGCCCGGTCGATACGCGCTGCCTGGTAGTAAGCTTCGGGAATTGAGCGCAGGCCGCTGTAGCACAGCATGGCCACCAGAGGGGTCCAGTGCCACACGTCCATTAAAATGATCGTTACCCAGGCATCGCCCGCATTACGGGTAATATTGTATTCGACACCTAGCTGGCGCAGGCCCCAGCCCATTAAGCCGATATCGCCGCGGGTAAAGATTTGCCAAATACTGCCCACCACGTTCCAAGGGATTAGCAGCGGCAGGGTAATCAGGATCAGCACCGCCGAGGCCTGCCAGCCACGTTTAGGCATAATCAGCGCGATGCCGATCCCCAGCGGAATCTGAATAGCGAGAATAATCAGTGAAAACGATATTTGGCGCAGAAACGCTGCCTGCAGGGCGTCGTCATTGAGCATGCTTTGAAACCACTCGGTGCCGGTAAAGAAGCGTGCGTTGGGGCCGAGCACGTCCTGCACCGAGTAGTTGACTACGGTCATTAGCGGAATGATGGCGGAGAATGCCACCAACACCAGCATGGGTAGCACCAGTAGCCAGGCTCTGTTATTGGGTACTTTGTTATTCATGGCCAGCCTCCACCAGGTATTCATCGATATACAGCGCCACATGAGCAGCGTCGAAGTGCGCAAACGCCGTTTCTCCTACCGGCGGATGGCCTTCGGGCAGACGGGCTTTAAAGGTTTGCTCGTTGAGCTTGAAGGTCAGCAGGGAGTAAGTGCCGAGATCCTGAACGCTGGTCACTAGAATGGGCACGTTATCAGCCGTCTGGCTTGAAGAAATCACCGTAAACTCGGGACGGATACCCAACTTGATATTGGCCGAGCGAGCATTGGCGACTGCGTGCTTCATCTGTCCACTAACCGGCAGTGGCTGCGAGCCGAACATGACTTGATCGTCCCTAAATTCGACGGCCATAAAGTTCATCCCGGGGCTACTAATAAAGTAACCCACAAAGGTATGCGCCGGGCGCTCGAACAGCTCTCGGGGCGTGCCGAATTGCACCACCTGACCTTCATACATCACGGCAATTTTATCGGCGAAGGTGGAAGCTTCTAGCTGATCGTGGGTCACGTAGATCATGGTGATGTTAAAGCGCTCGTGAATCTCTTTGAGCTTGCGGCGTAGCTTCCACTTAAGCTGTGGGTCGATAACGGTGAGCGGTTCATCAAACAAAATGGCCGTGACGTCATCGCGAACCAAACCGCGGCCCATAGAGACTTTCTGCTTCTCATCGGCGGTCAGGTTTTTGGCTTTGCGATCCAATAGCGGGGTTAGCTCAAGAATATCGGCGACTTCGAGCACCTTGGGTTTCACCCGGTACTCGGGGGTATTCATATTGCGCAGGGGAAAGGCGAGATTGTCGAATACCGTCATGGTGTCGTAGATCACCGGGAACTGAAACACCTGGGCAATATTGCGCTCTTCAGGGGGCAGCTCATTGACTCGCTGACCATCAAACAGCACGTCACCTTCTGAGGGCTCAAGCAGCCCAGAAATAATGTTCAGCAGGGTCGATTTACCGCATCCAGAAGGGCCCAACAGGGCATAGGCGCCCCCTTGATGCCATACGTGATCCATCTGTCTGATGGCGTAATCCGCCGCACCCTTGGGCGTTTTTTCGTAGGAGTGGGCCAGGCCCTTTAGAGTAATCTCAGCCATGGGCAGCTCCTCCCTGACGTGCGGGAATATGTACCGTATGGCCCTGCTTGTCGAAGGCGTAAAGTTGGTGCGTAGGGAAGTACACTTTCAGGGGTTGATTAACACTAAACTGGTGAATGCCCGCTAAGTGCAGAACGAGAGGAAAGCGTTCGTGATGAACATGCAGGAAGGTTTCTGAACCACTGATTTCTGCCACATCTACATGCACATCCAGCGCCAGGTCATCGGTCTGCTGGGGCTGCAGCGTAAGGTGCGACGCCCGCACGCCAAAGTCGTAATCCCCGGGTTTAAGGCGCTTGAGGCCATCATCGCAGGGAAAATGCAGCGATTGGTCGAAGGTGATTTCGTTTTCGGTAAGCTGACCGGGAACAATATTGATCGGCGGCTCGGAAAACATTTCAGCGCTAAAGCGGCCATTCGGTTCGCGATAGACCTGCTCAGTAGGGCCGTATTGAAGAAGCTTGCCCTCATGCAGCACCGCTGTGTTGCCGCCCAGCGCTAACGCTTCATTGGGTTCGGTGGTGGCATATACCGCAATGCAGTTGCGCGCTTTGAATAGGTCACGCAATTCATCGCGTAGCTCTTCACGCAGTTTGTAATCCAGGTTGACCAGCGGCTCATCAAACAGTATTAACTCAGCATCCTTCACCAGTGCCCGGCCCATGGCGGTACGTTGCTGCTGGCCGCCGGAAAGCTCCTGGGGGTAACGATTGAGCAGCTGCTCGATATGCAGCATTTCAGCGATTTCGCAGACCCGCTTATCGATTTCGCTTTTAGGCTGTTTGGCTAGTTTGAGTGGCGAAGCAATGTTGTCGTACACGGTGAGACTGGGGTAGTTGATAAACTGCTGGTACACCATGGATACATTGCGTTTACGTACTGAGACGTTAGTGACGTCCTTGCCATCCATCATCACTTTGCCGCGGGTAGGTGGCTCAAGCCCCGCCATTAAGCGCATCAAGGTGGTTTTTCCGGCCAGCGTTCGACCCAACAGTACGTTGAAGGAGCCCGGCTCAAGGGCTAGGTCTATTCCGCTGATATGCGGCACACCGTTAACGATGTGATCGATATTTTGCAAATGTAAGGACATGCCGATCTCGCTAGCGTCGTTGTTATTGGATTATCGAAGAGTCTAGATTGTTTTCGTTTACGAAAGGCTAGTTGATCGTTTGCGAACTTGCAACGCGTTTTTGGCCCATTGGACTACGCATTTAGGCGTAGAAAGTGAAAATTTAGATTGTGAACACAAAAAAGCCAACTCCTGGGCAAAAGAGTCGGCTTTCTTTACAGATAACGCCTTGAAAAATAAGTATTACTTAACGTTTTCTTGTTCCTGCTTAGGCGCTGGCGCTGGCGCTGGCGTCGCGTTGTGATTGATCAGTGTGGATTTGTTCTTGGCAAAGGCATCGTAGGCGAAATCGTCCACGGTGAGCATTTCTAGCACTTCAGCCTCGAAGGTGCGCATAAACTCGGCTTCCTCAGCACTGATCAAGCCTTTTTCCAAGCCAGCCTCAACGCGTGCTTCAGGGTGTAGTGCCGTCTGCGGTAACTCGCCTTTGGCATAGGCCTTGTTGACGGTGCGATAGATTTTCTCGGCGCGGTCATAATCCACCAGCAGGGCGTTGTAGCGCGCCAGCGGGTTGCGCTGTTCACCGTCGTCCTTGTCCCAAGTGTTTTCCAACAGCTTGGTGCGCAGGGCGCTGTGAGTAGAAACACGCTGGGCGATATCGCGGGCCAGGTCGTCGTGGGGTTTGTTCCAGCGGCGGCCAGTAGGCATCACGACAGCGTTGAGCGTTTTGCCCAGCGCACGGTTGGGTAGATTATCGAAAATCTCTACAAACGCTTGCTCGGCACGCTGGAGCAAGTAGCGACAGCTGTAGTGCAGCAGCGCTTCTTCGCCTTCTACCTTGCTGCCTGCTTGCCACTGCTTGAGCACCATCGAAGTGAGGTAGAGGTTAGATAGCACATCCCCCAGCCGCGCAGAGATCATTTCGCGTTTCTTGAGTGCTGAGCCCAGGCTAGCCATGGCGGCGTCGGCACACAGGCCAAAGCCAGCGGAAAGGCGGGCAATGTCCTGAGCATAGATGGCGGCAGGGCCATCAAAGGGCACGCTGGCTTTACCGATGCCAAAGCCCAGAGTAAAGGCCCGCGCGGCGTTGCCAAAGATTAACCCTGCGTGACCGAAGAAGGCTTTATCGAACGCCTTCATATCGTTGGCGTCTTTGGCGGCCAGTTCTTCAAGCACGTAAGGGTGGCAGCGGATCGCGCCTTGACCGAAGATCATCAGGTTGCGGGTCATGATGTTGGCACCTTCCACGGTGATCGCCACCGGGTTGGCGCTATAGCCGATACCGAGGTAGTTACGCGGGCCAAGGGTAACCGCCTTGCCGCCGTGTACGTCCATGGCATCGCTAAGCAGTACGCGCTGGAACTCGGTTAGCTGGCTTTTCAGGATGGCCGAGGGCACCGCCGGCTTTTCGCCGTGGTCGATCATGTTGGCAGTTTGATACACGGTGGCCTGGGAGATATACGCAAGCGCCGCCATGCGAGCGAGGGGCTCTTGCACACCTTCCATTTCGGCCACCGGCACATTGAACTGACGACGAACGCGGGTGAAGCCGCCGCTCCAGCCTAGGGCATAGCGTGCGGTGCCAGTAGCGCCTGATGGCAGCGTGATGCAGCGGCCGATCGAGAGGCACTCCACCAGCATCCGCCAGCCTTGGCCGATCATGTCTGGGCCACCGATGATGGTATCCAGCGGTACAAAGACATCTTTACCAATGATCGGGCCGTTCATAAACGGGCTGCCGATGGGGTGGTGACGGCGGCCGATTTCCATGCCGTCGGTATCGCGGGGAATTAACGCCAGGGTAATACCGCGATCTTCTTCGTCACCGAGCAGTTTTTCCGGGTCAAACAGACGAAAGGCAAGGCCGACCACGGTGGCAATGGGCGCCAGAGTGATCCAGCGTTTTTCGAAGTTAAGGCGCAGGCCAAGCACTTCTTCGCCATTAATAGTCTGTTTGCAGACCACGCCAGTATCAGGCAGTGAGGTAGCATCAGACCCTGCGCGGGGGCCAGTGAGGCCAAAGCAGGGGATTTCACGGCCATCGGATAGGCGCGGCAGGTAGTGATCTTTTTGCTCTTGGGTGCCGTATTTAAGCAGTAGCTCACCAGGGCCGAGGGAATTGGGCACACCTACGGTGACCATCAGGGTTTCATTGGCGGAAAGCTTCTGCAGCACCATGGACTGCGCTTTGGCTGAGAAGCCAAGTCCGCCGTACTCCTTCGGAATAATCATGCCGAAGAAGCCTTCTGCTTTCAGGAAGTCCCACAGCTGCTGGGGCAGGTCGGCGCGCTCTTGGGCGATATCCCAGGCATTGCACATGCCAGCGGCTTTGGCGCACTGATTGGCCAAGAAGGCTTTTTCATCGTCGCGCAGGCCGTCGTCTTTAAAGGCGAGCAGCTTTTCCCACTGGGGCTTGCCTGAAAATAGCTCGCCGTCCCAAGAAACGCTGCCTGCTTCCAGAGCCGTTCGCTCGGTGGCGGAAACCTTGGGAGCAACTTTTTTAAAGGTGGCGAACAGGCGCGGCGTGAGCCACTTGCGACGAAATGCGGGCAGGCCAGCCACTGCCACGGCAGCTGCGCCAATCAGCAGCAGGACACCAATCACTTCCGCGTCAAACAGCAGGCCAACAAGGCCCAATACGCCAAGCACCGCTAGTGCCGCGGGGGCACCTGCTTCGCGACGCATTACGACGAGCAAGCCAGCAATGGCGAGCACGATAAGGAGTAGGGTGAGCATAGAGTCTCTCTCTGTTGTTGGCCTTTACTGCTGGCCAGCTGTTGTTAGATAAAGCTGATTCGGGAGCGGCAATAAAACCGTTAATCGAACACTTGTTTGAATATTGGCAGATGGAAGCCGCCTCGTGCAAGTATTTAGCCATGTTTAACGCTGCAAATGCGCTGTGCTCATAAAAAAAACGCCATGGCGGCAAGCCATGGCGTTTGGAGTGGTAAACGGAGTAAATGTTCAGGCGCGTTTGGCCGGTGCTCCGTTAGCTACATAGTAGTCAACGCTGGCGCGGGGCAGTGGTTCGTGACCTTTGATGCGGTCGGCGATTTTCTCGGCCAGCATAATGGTGGGGGCATTCAGGTTGCCGGTGGGAATTACCGGGAAGAGTGAGGCATCGACCACACGCAGGCCTTCAATCCCATGGACGCGGCCCTGGCCATCGGTGACGGCCATATCGTCGTTGCCCATCCGGCAGCTGCCGCAGGGGTGGTAGGCGGTTTCGGCGTGCTGTTTGACGAAGGCGTCGAGTTCGGCATCCGACTGCACGTCGGGGCCTGGCGCTATCTCGCGACCGCGGTATTTATCGAACGCTGGCTGGGCGATGATATCGCGGGTGAGGCGAATGGCGTCGCGGAACTCCTGCCAGTCTTTCTCTTTGGCCATGTAGTTGAACAGGATGCTTGGCGCGGCGTGTGGGTCTTTCGAGGTTACGCGAATACGGCCGCGGCTTTCCGAGCGCATAGAGCCAACATGGGCCTGGAAGCCGTGGGCTTGTACCGCGCTTTTGCCATTGTAGCTGATGGCGATGGGCAGAAAGTGGTACTGCAGATTGGGCCACTCTTCTTCATCGCGGCTGCGGATAAAACCACAGGATTCAAACTGGTTGCTGGCGCCCACGCCGGTGCCGTTGAACAGCCACTCGGCGCCAATTTTGGGCTGGTTGTACCACTTCAGCGCCGGGTAGAGCGAAATCGGCTCTTTGCACTCGTACTGTATGTACATCTCCAGGTGATCCTGGAGGTTTTCACCTACACCGGGAAGGGCGTGAACCGTTTCGATACCGAACTCTTTGAGCAGTTCCGGATTACCGATGCCTGAGCGCTGAAGAATCTGTGGGGAAGCAATAGCGCCACCGCACAGCAGCACTTCACGACGGGCGTAGGCCTGCTGTTTTTCGCCTTTCTGTTCATAGCGAACACCCACTGCACGCTTGCCTTCAAACTCAATAACATCGGTGACGGCATGGGTTTCAATAGTGAGGTTGTGACGCTGTTTGGCGGTATCCAGGTAGCCCCGAGCCGTTGAGGCGCGGCGGCCTTTGGGCGTGACGAAGCGATCCATGGGGCCGAAGCCTTCTTGCTGGTAGCCGTTAACGTCTTCGGTTTCCGGGTAGCCAGCCTGTTTGCCCGCCTCAATAAAGATGCGATAAAGCGGGTTATTAGTGTCTTTAGGTGTGGTCACGCTGACCGGGCCGTCGCCACCGTGGTAGCTGTTGACTCCGATGTCGCGGGTTTCGCACTTTTTGAAGTAGGGCAGGCAGCTCAGGTAGTCCCAATCTTCAAGGCCGGGCTGCTTGGCCCAGTTGTCGTAATCGAGTGCATTGCCGCGGATATAGCACATGCCGTTAATCAACGAGGAGCCACCCAGGCCTTTGCCACGGCCACACTCCATACGGCGGCCGTCCATATGCGGTTCGGGGTCGGTTTCAAATGCCCAGTTGTAGCGCTTGCCCTGTAGCGGGAACGCTAAGGCGGCGGGCATTTGAGTCCGAAAATCAAGGCGATAGTCAGGGCCGCCCGCTTCTAACAGTAGCACGCTGACACTGCTGTCTTCGGTTAGGCGTGTTGCAAGCACATTGCCGGCCGAGCCTGCACCGATAATGATGTAATCAAATTCGCGTGGTTGGGACATAAAAACTCCTTAAAACACTGACTCAAACGGGCCCATTTCAATCTGTACGGATTTGGTTTGGGTATAGTGATTAAGCGTCTCGATGCCGTTTTCACGACCAATACCAGACTCTTTATAGCCACCTACCGGCATCTCAGACGGTGACTCGCCCCAGGTATTAATCCAGCAGATTCCCGCTTCCAACTGATGAATTACGCGGTGGGCACGGTTGAGGCTTTCGCTGAAGACACCGGCGGCCAAGCCATAGGTGGTGTCATTGGCGCGACGAATGACTTCTGCCTCGTCGTCAAAGGCGAGTACCGACATCACCGGGCCGAAGATCTCTTCGCGCACGATACGCATATCGTCGGTGCAGTCGGTGAATACAGTAGGAGCCGCCCAGGCGCCATTGGCAAAGCTGCCAGTGTTCCAGTCGTCACCTCCCACTAACAAGCGAGCGCCTTGCTCTTTGCCCAGGGCAATATAAGAGAGCACTTTTTCCTGGTGCTCAAAGCTGACCAACGGGCCAAAGTTAACGCTTGGATCCATGGGGTCGCCTGCTTTGATACGCTTAACGCGCTCTACCAGCTTGGCTTCAAAGGCCTCTTTAACGCTACGCTCAACAAACACCCGCGTGCCGTTGGTGCAGATTTGGCCGCTGGAGTAGAAGTTGGCCATCATGGCGGCATCGGCCGCGCGGTCCAGATCCGCATCTGCAAACACGATCAAAGGTGATTTGCCGCCCAGTTCCATGGTGACGTCTTTTAATGTGGAACTCGCAGCGGCAGCCATGACCTTTTTACCGGTGCCTGCTTCGCCGGTGAATGATACTTTGGCGATGCCGGGGTGCCCGGTTAGCATTGCGCCCACGCGACCATCGCCCTGCACCACGTTAAAGACGCCGTTGGGCAGGCCTGCCTCGGTGAAGATTTCCGCCAGTTTCATCACGGTGAGCGGAGTGACTTCGCTAGGTTTGAAAACAATCGCATTACCCGCAGCCAGCGCTGGGGCAGCTTTCCAGCAGGCAATTTGAATCGGGTAGTTCCAGGCACCAATCGCGCCGATCACACCCAGCGGTTCGCGGCGGGTATACACAAAGGAGCTATCGCGCAGGGGAATTTGGCTGCCCTCAATAGCGGGGGCTAAACCAGCGTAATACTCCAACGCATCCGCGCCGGTGACGATATCGACGCTAGCGGTCTCGCTGATTGGCTTGCCGGTGTTGCGGGTTTCCAGTTCGGCAAGTTCGTCGTTGCGTTCTCTTAATAGCGCAACGGCGCGCAGCATAATGCGCGAACGCTCCATGCCGGTCATCGCGGCCCACTCGCGCTGGCCACGTTGGGCGGCGGCAACGGCTGAATCAACATCGGCTTGGCTGGCTTGGCCGATAGTAGCCAACAGGCTGCCATCAAAAGGGTTAGTAACGGTAAACGTGTCGCTTGAAGTGGCGTCTACCTGGCGACCATCAATATAGAGTGGCTGTACGTCTTGAGCGGCCATGTAGGACTCCTTTAATAAGATAAAAAATTTACGGTAAATGTTGGATGTGAGTTATTGGCATCCATAGTGAGCAAAAAGCTGGTCGAGATAGGCGTGGGCAAGAAAACGCGCTTCTTCAGCATCAAGGCCTTCTGGTGTCAGTGCACCGCGCAGCCACAGCCCATCAATCATGGCGGCCAAACCTCGGGCGGCGTTACGGGCCTCTAAGCGGGGCATTACACGCCGGAACTGGTGGCATAAATTGCTATAAAGACGGCGGTCGTTGACGTTTTGCAACCGCTGCAGCATCGGTTTGTGCATGCTGCTGGCCCAGAACGCTAACCAAGTCTTGGCGGCGGGGCCGGTGACCTGCGTGCGATCAAAGTTGCCTTCAATAATGGCACCGATATGGGCGCGGGGAGAGTTGTCTTCTAATGCATGGCGGCGCACCGCAACAGCCGTGGTTAGGTCGGTCAGGATTTGCCGCATGGTCGCTTCCAACAGGCCATCTTTACCGCCAAAGTAGTGGCTGATAATGCCTGCTGAAACGCCTGCATGACGCGCAATGCGCATCACAGTGGTCTCGGCTAGGCCGACTTCATCAATGGCTGCCATGGTCGCGTTAATTAGCTGCTGGCGGCGTATCGGTTCCATTCCCACCTTTGGCACGACGTTCTCCTAAAGAGATTCTCCTAATTCGTTGAATGCCTGACAGGGGGCGATGCTTGAAACCCCGGCGTAGACATGATTACCTAACCATGATGGCATTTTTTTATTGAACGTTCAATCAATAAAAAGGCGCCGACAATATTTATTGTTTCAAGGGGACAACGATGATGAGCAGAATTTCTTCACGCTACGCGGGTGCTTTATTACTGGCGGCGGGTTTGCCAACGGCAGCTTACGCCAATGAATGCAGCAGCGTGCGTTTTGCCGAAGTGGGCTGGACAGATATTACCGCCACTACTGCGCTCGCCAGCGAAGTCCTTGAGGGGCTGGGGTATGAGCCGACAGTGGATACAGTTTCCGTACCGATTGCCTACGCAGGTATGCGCAACAATGATTTCGATGTATTCCTAGGTAATTGGATGCCCTCCATGGCCTCCATTAGCGATCCTTACATCGAGCGCGGTGAAGTCGAACGTCTGGCAACTAACCTGGAAGGGGCCAAATACACACTGGCGGTTCCTCAATACGTTTATGATGCGGGCGTGACGTCGGTTAACGATTTAGCAGAGCACGCAGACCAGTTTGACAGCAGCATGCACGGTATCGAAGCAGGGAACGACGGCAACGAGCTAATCGAGCAGATGATCGATGACGACGCCTATGGGTTGGGCGATTGGCAGGTGATCGATTCCAGTGAAGCGGGAATGCTAGCAGAACTGCGCGCCCGGGTGCCCAACGAGCAGTGGATGGTGTTCCTGGGCTGGGAGCCGCACCCCATGAACTCTAACTTCGACATGGCCTATCTTTCTGATGCCGATGATTACTTTGGTCCAGATTTAGGCGGTGCAACGGTGCACACCAATACTCGTGCAGGTTTTGTGGATGAGTGCCCCAATGTAGGAGCGTTATTACGCAATATGACGTTTACCTTGGAAATGGAAAACCAATTGATGAGCGCGATAATGGACGATGGCGTAGACCCTCGTGATGCCGCGCGTGACTACTTGAAAGCCAATGATGGCGTGCTGGATGAGTGGTTAGACGGTGTGACAACCCGCGACGGCGAGCCTGGAGCAGAGGCCGTGCGCGCCGCTATCCAGTAAGGCGATTTCGATACGCTTTATTGACGACCAGGGCAAGCCGGAATCCGGCTTGCCTTTCGCCATTAAGGTAGGCATAATCTGCACCCGTTGATGAGGAAAAGGCTACGTAGCTCAGCTGGTTAGAGCACATCACTCATAATGATGGGGTCCCCTGTTCAAATCAGGGCGTAGCCACCACATCGACCTCAGCACACTCACTATTGCTGTAAAGCAGTATGTTACATCACAGAGTGTGCCGTTATGGTGGCCCCTTAGGTCCTCCCGCAACGCTAAACTGCGAACCCCGCCAGGCCCGGAAGGGAGCAACGGTAGTGGTGGCTGCGTGTGCCGGGATGTGGCTTTTGGGGCCGCCTCCATTTCAGGCAACTTCTTCGGGCAACAACTTCTTCAGGCAACTTCCCCGCGTTACCCTTTGTACAATTACTACCTGCTCGTGACAGCGTTCGCTGACTTTCGTATAAACCTTAGTCTGTAGCAAAAGTGTCTCCTTTTGAATCAGATCCTCTTTCGCAGCATAACCACCCGTTTTTTTACAATTACACCCATGCTTATCTCGCAGCATAAAAAAATGCCGTTCAGGATTTTACACATTATCTCATCTGGACTGGTTTTTTCGACTGAAATAAACGTAGTGATTCGATGGGGTTTACTACGGATATCCATTAAAAATAGTATTCGTTGTATTGTTTTTTAAGTAAAACGACTAACGAAAAATACTGCTGATTATTTTTTATTTAATTTTTACATATTACGGCTAGTAAAATAGTCTGATTGGTTATTTAAAAAATAATTAGATTAACCGTTATGGCTATATAAGCACGCAGTTTATATACTGCTCACCGAGTGCGCTAATCTTTAATTACTTAAACTGGTTAGAAATAAAGCGCATGGTTGTTGTGGTATAAAATTTACCAATTACTTGTTTTATAAGGTAATACTTGTTAATTAACCCTGCGAGCCTTGATATCATGACTAAAATACTACGTTTCTTAGATATCTTTTTTGCCGCCACGGGCCTAATGATTGGTCTGCCATTATTATTGATACTAACCATAATTGGCTACTGGGATACGGGGTCACCTCTGTTTTTGCAAGAGCGGGTGGGATATCGTGGTCAGCCCTTTGTACTGGTCAAGTTTCGTACTATGAAGCTTGATACGGCCTGGGTTGCTTCGCATCTTGCAGATTCTTCCTCAATTACCAAATTCGGTCTTTTCTTACGCCGCACCAAGCTGGATGAGTTACCCCAGCTATGGAATGTATTGAAGGGGGATATGAGCCTTGTGGGGCCTCGTCCATGCTTATTCACACAACATGAGTTGATCAAAGAGCGTTCCGAGCGTGGGGTATACAATGTTCGACCGGGTATTACCGGACTGGCGCAAATTAACGACATTGATATGTCTACGCCTCAGTTACTAGCAGAAACGGATCAAAAAATGTTGTCGGCTATGGCGGTGCCAACGTATTTCCGTTACCTGGTGCTAACGGTGATGGGCAGAGGAAGCGGAGATCGGGTGAGGCAATAAAAGCATAAGCACTTCCGTGACCTACAAGGCAAACATTGCATGCAAGCTTTAGCAATCACCGTGCTACCGCTATTGGCCCCCTTTGGCTATTGGTTAGGGTTGGGGGTTGCCATCATATGTGCGATTGTTGCCAGGAATAAACGACACGGTCATGGCTTGTTAAAAAAATCAATGGGGCGTGGTGATAGCCTTCTTTTGGCATTGCTATTAGGCGTAGGCGTAGTCGAATTAGCGGTTGGCGTTTGGCATTCAAGCTTAAATAAAGCCATGCCGTTGGCGAGTGCCGCCTGGCTTGCGGCATTGGCCTTTGTGATAATTCGCTCTGTACCGCCAAGGCCTTCCGCGTGGTGGTTTGGTTTAGCGTTGAGTGGATTGGGTACAGGGGGGTGGGCAGCCTGGCAAAAATGGGTAGTTGGTTTAACCCGTGCCACAGGGCACCCGCCGTTACATTCGATCTTTTTCGGCAATCTTTCGCTGTTGGTGGCGTTTTTATGTTTGGCCGGGCTGGGCTGGGCCTGGCAACAGCGATCAGCACGTTTTTTTTGGGTAGCGCTTTTGCTGAGTGGCGCAATGGGAGGCGGGCTAGCCTCGGCACTATCTGGCACTCGGGGCGGATGGTTGGCATTGCCGCTAGTGATATGGGTATTTTATTGCGGTTATGCGCGTCGCTGGCGAGCGATATGGCGATGGCTGGCACTGATTGCTTTAATAGCGGTGATGATAGGGGCATATGCGACGCCCTATAGCGGTGTAGAAAAACGGGTGGATAAGGCGGTGGCCGAGGTGCATCGCTATACAGAAAGCACCGACTATGGCTCCGTCGGGGCTCGCCTGGAAATGTATCGCGGTGCAATCAGGCTAATTTATGAGCGTCCTTTTGTGGGTTACGGACATCAGGGTTATTTACCCGCCATGCAAAGACTTGAGGCGCAAGGCGTGCTAAGCCCTGAGTTAGGCAATTACTGGCATGCACATAACGACCTCCTGGACGCCTGGGTGCGAAGAGGTCTGCCAGGTTTGCTTATGGTCGTGAGTCTTTACCTCATTCCCCTGTGGCTTTTTTTTCCAGGTTTGCGCTCTGAAAGCTCCCTCCAGCGTTCTTATGCAGTAGCTGGCATGTTGCTGCCAATTGCTTTTATGAGTTTCGGTTTAAGCTATTCTTTCTTTGCATATCCGGCAGGCGTAGCAGTATATGCTAGCTGGCTGATTTTTCTTTGGATTCACGTTTCCGATCAAGTCCCGCAAAATGGTTGCCATGTATACACTAATGAAAAGCCTGACGGCGATACTGCTGATGCCAATGTCACTGATGGCAGTCACTTTTACAATTGGGTGGTCAATTCGAAAGCTGGGTCGGCATCGCCTTGGTGGCAGCATAATGACGTTGGCAATGCTCTTGCTACTGCTGGCGGCCTGGGCACCCGTGGCAGATAATTTGCTGAGGCCTTTTGAGTCGAAGTATGCCGCTTGGGAGCAATGGCCTGAGGTGCAGGACATAGAAGCAGTAGTAGTCCTCGGGGGTGGTTGGCAGCCTGATCGCCCTTGGTCAATAACCGGTAGATTCAGCGAAGGTTCGGGGTTGCGCCTTATGGAAGGTCTGCGCTTGTGGCATCAGCGCCCAGACCTGCTATTGGTAGTGTCAGGTGGAGGGAAAGACTCAAAAATGACGATGGCTCATGGCTATGCCGAAGCTGCAGAGGCATTGGGGGTGCCCTCAAAGAGTATTATTACGCTTGTGTCCCCCAACGATACGGCTGAAGAGGCCAAGGCGGTGCAGGCGCTGTTTGGCGAAGGTGCTCAAGTCTTGGTGGTGACATCAGCGTCGCATATGCCGCGCGCGATGCGTCATTTCGAGGCGGCAGGCCTAGCCCCAGTCGCTGCACCTACCCATTATTTGGCTGATCGAGCTGAGGGCTTAGGGCTAGCTTATTGGCTGCCCTCTGCGCGAGAGCTACGTAAGACCGAAAGGGCTATCTATGAAACCCTTGGGTTACTTGCCATTCAGTGGGAGCATTGAATATGTCGAATTTGAAAACGTGTTTCTCTGCTTACCTAGGAGATAAGTAAGACATGTTCGAGCGTATTTTAGTGGTGTGTACCGGTAATATTTGTCGAAGTCCCGTCGCTGAGGCATTGCTTAGACAGCGGCTACCCGAGCGTCATATCAGTTCCGCAGGCTTAGGCGCCTTGGAAGGCGAGCCTGTATCGCCGTTTGCACGTCAATTGGCCGAGGCCGATGGCTTGGATGTTGCTAATCACAAGGCACGTCAGTTAACCGTGACAATGATACAGGAAGCCGATCTCATTCTGGTGATGTCAGAGGGCCAGCGTCGAGCTGTTGGGCAGCAGGTACCCCAAGCCTTAGGCAAGACGCTACTGCTAGGTCGTTGGCTAGACAGTAGCAAAGGACGCAATATTCCCGATCCGTACCGTAAATCCATGGAAGTTTTTGAGCATATACATTCGTTACTCAAAGACGCTACCCTCACATGGGCTGAGAAACTCTAGAGACATCGTCTGCGCTTCTTTTTCCTTCCTATTTTATCTTTTGGGTCTTTCTTTGACATGGCTGATGGGCATGTCAAAGAGGAGTTTATTTGCCGTTAAAAATATTTTAAGATAATCTTTCTAATTTTTTTAAATATAAATTATTAGTGATTAGTGTTTTTATTTTTTGTTTATACGATTTTTTCATGAATTTTTGTTGTTCTCTAGAGTAGTGTTTTATGAGGATTTTATTAAGCTATCATTTGGATGTCACTGTTTTGTCACTGAATGGGAGTTCTATTAAAGGATAGTTATATAAAGGCTATGCTAAATGACTTTCCATGTTGTGTTAGTCAAGCTTAATAAAGGGTGAGGTTAGGCAATGAATTATAAATCCTATGGTGATTTAAGTGATGACATCGCTGCGTCCTTGTTCAAAGTTCACGGAAAGGGTTACGACCTGGTGGTGGGTATTCCCCGTAGCGGGATAATCCCGGCCAGCATGATTGCGTTGGGCTTACATATCGATGTAGTAGGGCTCCCAGAGTTCATTGCCAATCAACCGCTAAAAACCCGCTTGCGCAGAAAGGCTCAAAGTGAACTGGCCTCTGCGTGGGAAGCGAAAAAAGTACTGCTAGTTGATGATAGTGTCATAACCGGGAGGACGGTGCAGGAAGCACAGGATGCTATCCCCGGCAGTTGCCCGTGTTTAATTGATACTTTGGCGATCTATGCAGATCCCGCTGGTGAGCAATATGTCGACATTCATTTTTACACTCTCGAATCACCCCAGGCTTTCCAGTGGAATCTTTTCACTCCTGCCATGCTTTCCCGAGCGTGTGTCGATATCGATGGTGTGCTGTGCGTCGACCCTACCGCCCATCAGAACGATGATGGAGAGGAGTACATTGCATTCTTGGATAACGCTGAGCTTCTTTACCTGCCTGCAGGTCGAATTGGCTGCTTGGTAACCAACCGGCTCGAGAAGTACCGTAGCCATACAGAGATGTGGCTTAAGCAGCAGGGCATTGAGTATGAGCGCTTGGTCATGCTGGATTTGCCTTCGAAGGAGGAGCGCCAGCGCCAGGGCGTTCACTCTACGCATAAGGGCTTGTTCTACAAGAACTCCGATTACACACTCTTTATTGAAAGTAGTGCCAGCCAGGCTTCAAGTATTGCAAAAATAGCCGGAAAAGCCGTTTATTGCTGCGAAGGTAACCAAGTCTATACAGCGACCAGCAGCACTTCACCCAAAAAGGGACAACATCGCTACACTAAACGCCTTCTTCGCGCCGCCAAGAGAAGACTCCTATCTGGCCTTCCACGTCCCCTCAAGACGGCGCTGAAGGAGCGGTGGAAACCTAACAAGACGTGAACTAATTCAAAGACCGACTGGTGGCCGTCCCTTGAGGGCAGCCTTTTTCCTGTGTGTCCACTGTCACTAAGTCATCCCGTAAATCTGGGAATATTACAATTGTTCTGCGATTGTAACTTGCGATTGCTTCTTATGTTATTTTTTACAACTTCTTATTTTTTAAAAATAAAATTTTTATTGGTATTAAGAAATTAATGTTACTTACCCGCTAGGCATGATGTTGTTTCCTCCTTTCCATAACGCCAATCTCATTTCTGCACCTCTAAATAGCGTTAGCTATCTCACCCTCTGCAATGAAGTAAATCAACGTATCTGTTTTGTTTTTTTATGTAACCTTATATATGTCTGCCGTACTGGCATTCATGTCTTATGGCGGTTCGAAGTCAGAGCCACTAAGACGAGTTTCCAAATAAGGCTCAGGGAAATGCCGTTAACAATCCCCGGGCGGTAGCGTGGTAAGACACAAAACAAAGGGAACAAAAAATGACTAATTTCAAAGCAATAGCAGGTATAAAAACCAGAAAAAAACCAGTGCGGTGGGTTCACTATCTGACGTTTATCCTGCTTCTAGTGGCCTTAAGTGGCTGCGCCATGGCCCCTGGTGGACATATTGACGATAGCAAGCTCGAACAATCGCTGGACGGTCGAGTGGACGTACAACCCATTACGCCTGAGTTTGTAGATACATTGTATGTTCCGCAAGCACCTACCACGCAAGCAACATCTCAGGCATTGAATCAAGAAGTACAAAGTTATGAATATCGGGTAGGGCCTGGGGATATTTTAAGCGTGATTGTCTACGACCATCCCGAATTGACTATTCCGGCAGGTGCAGAGCGCTCCGCTGCGGAAACCGGTAATCGGATACGACCCAATGGCACGATGTTCTACCCCTACGTGGGGCGTGTGAGGGTCGAGGGTATGACGCTTGACGAGGTGCGCGAGTTAATCGCACGGCGACTGTCCGAAGTGATCAATGAGCCCCAAGTAGAGGTAGGTATTGCGGCGTTTAACTCTCAGAAAGTATATATCAGCGGCGCCGTGGAAACCCCCGGGACTCTGCCATTAACCATCGTGCCGATGACGGTACTTGATGCTATTAGTGCAGTAGGTGGCGCGCGTGATAATGCGGATTGGCGCAATGTCAAACTAAGCCGCAATGGTGGCGAAGAGGTGATATCGCTTTACGCCATGATGCGTCAAGGGGACATGACGCAGAATCGATTACTTCGCAATGGCGACCTACTGCACATTCCCACTATGGAAAATCAAAACGTTATCGTTCTAGGGCAAGTCAGCCGTCCCGGTGCCATTGCCCTGGGTAATGAACGCATTACGTTGACGGATGCATTGGGAAGAGCCGGTGGTGTCAATGAAAACCGTGCTGAGCCGTCGGGCATTTTCGTAGTGCGAGGAAATCCCCCTGGAAGCGAGAAGATCGCTACCGTCTATCAGTTGGATATTCAGGATGCCACGCGCTTGTTGCTGGGAACACGTTTTCCTCTTCAACCGCAGGACGTGGTTTACGTGACGTCAGCGCCGCTGGCTCGCTGGAACTCTGTGATCTCACTACTACTGCCATCAGTCAGTTTGCCGGGTGATGTTGCGACGTCTGCTATTGATGCTGGCGAGCTGTAAGTATCAATTTTGCACTATATCTTCAGAGTGATGAGGCATCACCATGACTAATTTCCCTTCACCACCTTCGTCGCCAGCACCCCAAGAGAGCGATGACCTCAATCTGCGTAAGTTGGTAGATACGCTTTCCGATCATCGCTGGTTTATTGTGTCTGTGACGGGATTTTTTCTGCTGGCTGGCTACTTTAATGCCAGTTCTCAGCCGAGAATATATCAGGCTGATGCCTTGGTTCAGATAGAGACGAGAGGGTCGAACTTGGCGTTTATGGAGTCATTGGGAGAGCCCCAACAAGGTAATCCCACCTCTGCTGAGCTCGAAATTCTGCAGTCACGTATGGTGCTGGGGGAAACCGCACAGCGTCTTGACCTTGCTATCCAGGTTGAGCCGCGCCGGTTGCCGTTGGTAGGAGACTTTCTGGTTCATCATGGGGTGAACCAAGCGTGGTTCGAGAGCCTTACGCCGACATTCATTATTGAGTGGTTGGCAGACTCTTCGGAAGATGCTTGGAATAATCCTTATGTATGGGCCGGGGAGTCGCTTCGAGTCGCCCGTTTTGATGTTCCGGATGAAAATGTTGGGAGTGAGCATGTGTTGCGGCTTCTCGAAGGGGGGGCGTTCGAGTTGCTTCTGGAAGAACAAACACTGCTGACTGGTAACGTCGGGGAAACGGTACAGAATGATGAATTGGGGTATCGCCTTTTTGTCAGTCAGGCAGAAGCGCACCCCGGAGCTGAATTCACGCTAGTGCGCACGTCTGAGCTTAATGCCATAGGGGAGCTCAAAAAACGCTTTGAAATCATCCCGCGTGGATTAGAGTCGGGTGTTTATGAACTGACGTTGAACGGTTCGGATCAAGAGCAGATACAACCAACGTTAGATACATTGACCAGCGTCTTTTTGACCCAGAATGTTCAGCGTCATTCGGAAGAAGCAGAAAACCAGATCGCTTTTCTTGATGAGCAAATCCCCCAGGTTAGCAATCAATTGTCAGATGCCGAAGGGATGTTGAATGACTACCGAGCACAACGCGACTCTGTGGATCTGACGTTCGAGACACAGAATCTGCTTACCCGGGTAGTTGATGTGGAAAACCAGCTTGGTCAACTAGCAATGCGAGAAGCGGATCTGGCTGAAAGGTATCGTCCCACGCATCCCAACTACCAAACGCTATTGAGACAACGTGGTCAGCTAGAAGCCGAACGTGACCGACTCAATGCCCTGGTGGGTGAATTACCTGAGACCCAGCAGGAAGTGCTGCGCCTTACCCGGGATACTCAGGTCAATCAGCAAGTGTATGTGCAGTTGCTCAACCAGCTTCAAGAAATGCGTTTGGTGAAGGCCGGCACGGTGGGCAACGTACGTATCCTGGATGCGGCCATGCTCAGTCCTGGCACCATCGCACCGCGTATTGCGCTAATAACCGCTGTTAGTGGCTTGATTGGCGCATTGTTGGCAGTACTATTACTGATTGTCCGTATGTTGCTCAGTCGAGCGATTAAGACTCCCGAACAGCTTGAAGAACTGGGTCTGCCTGTCTATGCCACGTTGCCGAATTCAGGTGAGCAGGCGGGGCTTACCGAGCGGATTCGACCGCGCCGTTCCAAAAAAGCCCAAGACGTTTTTCGCGGCTTGTTGGCTATCAAGAAACCCGCCGAAATCGCAGTGGAAGCATTACGTGGGCTGCGTACCAGTCTCTATTTTGCCATGCTTGAATCCGATAATAATCGGTTAATGATTACTGGTGCTAGCCCAGGAGTAGGTAAGAGCTTTATAGCCGCTAACTTAGCGGCGGTATGTGCCCAGGCCGGACAAAAAGTGTTGTTAATCGATGCCGACATGCGCCGTGGACATTTGCACCATGCTTTTCATGGCAAGGGCATAAAGGGGCTCTCAGAGTTATTGGCACGACGTATCAGCATGGAAGAAGCCATTCGCCATAGTGATCTAGATGGGCTTGATTATGTGGCAAGAGGAAGTATCCCGCCTAATCCATCCGAGCTTTTGATGCAGCAGAGTTTTCACGACTTTTTAGACACAGTGAGCAAACACTATGATCTGGTCATCGTGGATACGCCACCGATTCTGGCGGTAACTGATGCCTCGGTAATAGGCAAGTTAGTCGGCACCAGTTTAATGGTGGTGCGTTTTGACACTAACCCTCCTGGCGAAATCAAAGCCGCTAAGCGTCGTCTTGAGAGTGCTGGTGTGAGGCTCAAAGGAGGGATTCTAAATGGCGTGAAGAAACCGACCAGCAGCCGCCATGGATACTACGGCAGCTACCTTTACGCTTACCGGTGAACCAATATGCTTAATCAATTGCGCGAATTTTATTCATTGTTAACGCAACAACAGCGACGTCGATTACTAGGGCTCCAGGTATTAATCATCATTATGGCGCTAGCGCAAATCGCCAGTGTAATCGCCATAGGGCCTTTCATGGCGGTGGTTGGTGACATGAGTAAGCTCCAGGGTGATGGCTGGTTAGCCTGGGCGTATACCTATAGCGGGGCGCAAAGCCACAAGTCCTTTTTAAGTCTACTGGGCGGTTTGGTGCTTGGGGTTCTGCTAATGGCGGCACTTATTTCCATGTATACCACTTGGCGGCTGTCGCTCTATAGTGAGCAAGTGGGGGCTGAACTCTCTAGTCGCCTATATCGCTATTACCTGCATCAGCCTTGGTTATTTCATTCCAACCAAAACACCAGCAACCTGATCAGCAAGGTCTCGGTTGAAGTCCAGCGCGTGACCACTAAAGTGATCAATCCCGCGATGGAACTCAACGCTAAAACGGTCATGGTGACCTTGATGAGCCTGGCTATCTTTATTTACAACCCCGTTGTCGCGATATCCGGGTTGGTGATATTCCTCGCCACTTATTTGTTGCTTTATCAGACGGTGCGTCGCTTTCTTAGCATTAATGGCAAGCGTATATCTGAGGCTCAATCGAAACGCTTCAAACTGATGACCGAGGGATTCGGGGGAATTAAGGATCTCCTTTTATTGCATCGTCAAGCGAGTTTTACCTCGCGTTTTGAGAAGGCCAGCAATCGTATAGCGCGGGGCCAAGGCGTCACGCAAGGACTCAGTGAGGCCCCTCGGTACGCTATAGAGCTGGTGGCCTTCGGCTCGGTAATCCTGCTGGTTCTTTATCTGCTTAACCTTTACGAAGGCAACTTGGGTGCCATTCTGCCGGCACTTTCAATCTACGCCCTGGCCGGCTTCAAGATGTTACCGGGCTTCCAGAAAATCTATACCTCGATTACGAAAATACGCGGCAATCTAGCAGCTTATGATGCGATCCGAGCAGACTTAATGGCTAGCCGTGGTGAAACTAAAGAGTTAAAGACCGTCAGTGAATCTCAGCCTAATGCTCAGCCAACACCATGGGTGCCCCAGCGAGAGATAACAATACAGGAGGTTGCCTTCGACTACCCAGGAACACGGGCATTGGCTTTGGATGGGCTGACATTGACCATTCCGGCCAACAAAATGGTCGGTTTAGTCGGCGCTTCAGGCAGTGGAAAGAGCACCGCTGTGGACTTGTTGCTGGGTCTGATTGAGCCCCAGGCAGGCCAAATACTTATTGATGGTGTGGCGCTAACGCAGGAAAACATGCGGAATTGGCATGCGGGGGTGGGGTTCGTGCCGCAACAGATATTCCTTTCCGATGCCACCATTCTTGAAAACGTTGCCTTTGCCATTGAACGCGAAAATATTGATGTTGAGAGGGTTAAGGAAGCTTTGCATATGGCGCAACTCGATGAGCTGCTTGAGCGATTTCCCGAAGGCCTTGAAACCCGGATCGGGGAGCGAGGAGTTCAGATATCAGGGGGACAGCGCCAACGTCTGGGTATCGCACGTGCCCTTTATCAACAAGCCAGAGTATTGGTCTTTGATGAAGCCACCAGCGCTCTGGATGGGATTACCGAGCGGCGTGTAATGGAGGATATCCAGCGCTTTGCAGGCCAGATGACAGTGGTGCTTATTGCCCACCGCCTGGCAACGGTTAAAGAGTGCGACATCATTTATATGCTTGAAGACGGACGAGTGAGTGATGCTGGTACTTATGATGATTTAGCCAGCCGCAATCATACCTTTCAAATGATGGCTAACCTCTAGCCACAGAAGAAAAAAGGTATCGCCATGAACCTGATCGGTGCGTTGTTGCTGTTTGTGGGCCTTGCGTTAAGCAGCCTTTATTTGTTTCCCAGCGGTGGGCCACAGCTGGCTGATTTTGTGTTGATCGTTTTTGCTGGCGTGATGCTTTTGATGTCACTAGGAGATAAACACCTGAAAGTTTCTTCCTTCGCAATGTGTTGGGGGTTAATGGTGCTATGGGTGGTTATGGTATGTCTTTGTTGGACGTTAGTGATGGAAACGACAGACTTTTTTATGCCTGCCCTGTTCTTTTTGTTCAATTTTTTAATTGGTATGGGATTGCTGCGTTTTCTGAGTGTTTATGGTGAACGTGCCACTAGTCTGATTCGCAATAGCGTGTCTATTGCGCTATTGGTCGCCGGTGGCTTTGTGTTAGTGCAACTGGCCTTGGGGATTAACCGCACCACTGGAAGTTTTAATAACCCCAACCAGCTGGCCTATTTTTCGCTATGCGGCGTGGTGGTGTTGTTAATGCTTGATGATTTTCACCCGAAAATGAGGCCTTTGGCATTAGCCGGGCTGGCTAGCGGCGTACTAGGGATTTTATCTGCGTCTTCATTAGCCGCTATGGGGGGAGGCGTCATGGTATTGGTCGGTTGGGCAATGGCAAATGCGAAGCAAGTAAAATACTTTGCTCGTCTGTTGTTGGTGGTGCCACTGTTATTGGGAGGCATTGTAATAGCCAACATTAGTTCGGAGGGGCAAGTATTGCGCAACCTCGAGGCGCGAATGGATCGGGCGCCAAGCAAAGTGGATAGTGTTTATGAGGAGCGCAAGTTTGACCGGCTAACGAACTTTCCCGCCTACGCGATATTGGGGGCGGGAGAAGCTAAACGAGAGCGCTTTGCTCCTTACGACGGAGCCGAAATTCATTCTTCCTACATTAATATGTTGTTTGCCTATGGCTTACCGGGGCTAGCACTTTTTCTATCGATGATAGTCATCGTATTGCGGCGAGCACCTTTATATATTTGGGCTGGAGTAGCCGGGCCATTGATCTATTCCACTACCCATAACGGCCTACGCTCGACGCTATTCTGGATACTACTTGTCATCTGTTGGCATCTCTACCGACAAGGCTCGATAGCCGCTTCCCGTCGACGCTTCGTTTTTAACTCCCCCTCTGAAATGACGTGATTGCTAGCGCTGCGATCTGATAACCCGCGAGAATGGATAGAGATAACTATGGCCAGTTTAATGAAGTCGCTATCGATGACGCCGCGTTGCATAAAGCGCAGGGTGCTTGTGGCCATTGATGGTTTTATTGTCGCGGGTAGTCTGCAGCTTGCAACAGTGATTCATCTGGAAAGCCTACAATCGCTAAGCAGTGTTGGTTTGTGGATGACCATCGGCCTGCTGGTTCCCATAAGTCTCTTATTTTTCCGCTGGCTAGGGCTTTATCGCGTTGTCATTCGCTACATGAGCCATGCCACTGTATCGACTATCGTTATTGCTGTGTTGGCATCGACTTTGTCAGTTGCACCGACCAGTTACATGGCTGCCTCACCCATTGGAATATCGATAATTGTTATCTATGCGCTGTTCTTGTTATTGGGTATCGGTAGCCTACGTTTTGTGTTGCGCGAATTGTATCGCCATAGTCAGCTCCGTCAACGCAAGCCGGTGGTGATCTATGGGGCAGGGGCCGCGGGTTGCGAGCTGGTAGCCGCGCTGCGAAACGGAGAAGAGTACCAACCGGTGGCCTTCGTTGACGACTGGCGTGGGTTGGAAGGAGCCATGGTAGAGGGGCTGCGGGTACATCAGCCGGTCGCACTGGCGGCCCTAATTCAAGAACATCAGGCCGCTATGGTGCTGCTCGCCATTCCTAGTGCTCCACGTTGGCGGCGACGCGAGATATTGCATTGGCTTTCGGGACTTTCCGTACCTCTCAAGACAATTCCTGGAAGCGCCGATGTGATCGCTGGAAGGGCCAAAATCAGCGAACTACGCGATGTGGCGCTTGAAGACTTATTAGGTAGGGAGTCGGTGCCTGCTTTCCCCGAACTACTGGAGGCCAATATCCGTGATAAAGCGGTCATGGTGACAGGGGCGGGAGGCTCGATAGGTAGCGAGCTGTGTCGTCAGATACTTAATCAAAATCCTGCCCGGCTACTTTTGGTAGACAACTGTGAATTCGCGCTGTACGCCATTGAGCAAGAGCTGAAGCAATATATTGAAAGTACGGCGTCCCGGTGCGAGCTAACACCTTTGCTTATCTCAGTGCAGCATTCGGGCAGTCTTAAGGCCGTATTCGAATGCTTCGAGGTGCATACCGTCTACCATGCTGCCGCATATAAGCATGTGCCGATGGTGGAGTTCAATCTCGTCCAAGGGGTAAGCAATAACGTCTTAGGCACCTTGAATCTGGCCAAGGCGGCAATGTCGGCGGATGTGGAAACCTTTGTTGTGGTATCCACCGATAAAGCGGTTCGCCCCACCAATGCCATGGGGGCATCCAAGCGTTTAACTGAGCTTATCTGCCAAGCCTTTGCCCATGCCCAGTCCAATACACGATTCTGCATGGTGCGTTTTGGCAATGTTTTAGGCTCAAGCGGCTCTGTTGTCCCTGTGTTTCGTCAGCAGATTGAGCAGGGCGGCCCCATTAAGGTGACACACCCAGATATCACCCGCTATTTCATGACGATTCCCGAAGCTGCGCAGTTGGTTATCCAGGCCGGGGCCATGGGTGAGGGTGGGGAGGTTTTCGTGCTCGATATGGGCGAGCCAGTGCGTATTCATGATCTGGCCATGAATATGATTCGCCTTTCGGGGCTGGAAGTAAAAGACGCTGCACATCCCGATGGAGATATCGAAATCATCTATTCCGGCTTGCGGCCTGGTGAAAAGCTGTACGAGGAACTGTTGATAGGTCATGACGTCAGCAAGACGCGGCATGATCGTATCATGACGTCAAAAGAGCGATTTTGGGAATGGCCGAGGCTAGAAGCCTTTCTACAGCAACTGGAGCAGGCGTTTATCGCTACTGATCATCTGCGTATCCGTCAGCTGCTGCAGTCGGCACCCTTGGACTACACCCCGTTGGACGAAATAGCCGATCTGGTATGGAAAGCACGCCAGGCAATGCCTTTAGATACGCAACGTCAATCCATTGATACAACAAGCTCCGCTTTAAGGTCAGTCGCCCGGCTAGGCCCTATATTAAGCCCGATATCCAAGGAAGGCTGAGCGGCCGAGTAACCCCCCTGAAATTTATCTCTATCCAGCCATAACCTGCATTACGGTGCTTATGTGATAGGTGCTTATGCCATAGGGGCTGAGCTGTTCAATCCACGCCCTGATCACCATCTTTTCCTGCTTGAGTGATGCGAAAAGCATTATCGAGCATGTCACCAATGCTGATTCAAAAAGAAGTGATCTCTTTAGCACAAGGAGGCAAGTCATGACGAACAAACAATCTAATGACGAACAACAAGAGTGGCTATCTGGGATTACCGTTTTTCTGATCAGAGATTGTGAGTTGGCGTATTTGGATACCTTCCGCAATTTGCTTGATCACTATGGATTTAATGTGCTGTGTGGCGTGCCTATCGAAGGCGGGCAACAACAGGCGCTTGCTCAGTGGCTGATTGATGATGAACAGGAGCCAGGAAAATACTCCAGCAGTGGATCCCTGCCTGTTTTTCTCCTAGTGGTTCAGGATGTCCATCCAGTAACGGAGAAGCGGACTTCAAGTAACGTACCTGAACAGGCCAATAATCTACGGGTACTTATTGTCAAAGCAGCTTTCAAATCCACAGTTTATCGGGGGGAGGGCAAAGAGGAACCGCTAAGTCCAATACATTGTTCCTGCTATGCAAGCCAAGCGCTTGAGTATCTCAGCACGTTGATCCCTGAACTGATCGGTAAAATACGTGCAGCAGCCCTAAGCAACAATGCCGCCTTTCGCACACCTTACCCAGTTCTGGCTGACCTAAGTAAAGAGGTTTGCCGAGCCAAGGTAGAGCTGGTGGATTTTCATGGCACTGAGGCGATTTGCAAGACATTTCGACCTGGGCGCGAGCGTTATCTAGAGCGTGAAGTAAAGGCGCGCGAACTTGGCGCGCCCTTACCAGAAGTATCTCATTTGCTAGAAATTGGGCCGCATTATCTAGTGTTTGAGCGCTATGCCAATTGCATGGAACATATTTTATCGCCTCGTGCGCCTTTTTCTCGTCATGGTTTGCTGCCTATCTGGACCATTGAGCGCGTGAGAGCAGTGATTTTGCACTATCGCAGTCTTGGCTACGAATGTATCGACCTTAATCCGCAAGACCTTATCTATGATCCTTGCCAAGGGTTAAAGATTATTGATTTCGAATTTCTCCAGCCCGGTCCCAATGAAATAAAAACGTTGAAAGGCAACTATGCCTGGTATGCGGTGCCTTCGCTTTTTAGCGGCGACTTGCCGCTCTCAGCCCGTCAAAGCTCTTATCGACATCGTTGGTTTCCCTATACCGGGTTGCCGCGAACCTTATGCCTGAGTGAACTTCCGCGTCCATTACTTGCCATGGTGCGTTCAGTGGCCTTGGTGCCCTTGACGTTGGATGGCTTAAGGCGAGTGAGCTGGCGCCATATTCAGCGCTTTGTACGCAACTGAGATTAGCGCTGTTATTTGTCCCACTCCCGTCTAATGCCCTCTACTCCCACGTCATGGAGTCATCACATGAAGATCCTTGTTACCGGCCATGCCGGATTCATCGGCTTTCACACTGCTAAGCGGTTGTTGGAGCGCGGTGATAGTGTCGTCGGCTTTGATAGTGTCAATGATTATTATGATCCCGCTATTAAGGAGGCGCGTCTGAAAATTCTTGATCAGACGGCATCAGAAGCGAGGGGCGATTATCTTTCAATTCGCGCTAATCTAGCCAACCAACAAGCAGTGGCAGAGTGCTTTAATGAACATCACTTTGACCGAGTTATTCATCTAGCTGCCCAAGCAGGGGTGCGTTATTCGCTAGAAAATCCACTTAGTTATGTGGAAAGCAACTTAATTGGCTTTACTAATGTGTTGGAGGCATGTCGCCACTCCAATATTGCGCACCTGACTTACGCCAGTACCAGTAGTGTTTATGGCGCTAATACGCTAATGCCATTTTCTGAGCATGAAGGCGCTAATCACCCACTTCAATTTTATGCCGCCACTAAGAAAGCCAACGAAATGATGGCTCACAGCTATAGTCATTTGTTTGGATTGCCGACCACTGGTCTGAGGTTTTTCACCGTCTATGGCCCCTGGGGCCGACCCGATATGGCACTTTTTAAGTTCACCAAAAATATTTTGGCCAATGAGCCTATTCAGGTTTTTAATTATGGCTGTCATACGCGTGACTTCACCTATGTGGATGACATTGTGGAAGGTGTTGTTCGCGCCAGTGATGATATAGCCGCTCCTGCTTTTGAGTGGAATAGTAATAACCCGGATCCTGCTACTAGCAATGCACCTTTTCGTATCTTCAATATCGGCAATAATGATCCTGTTACGGTCAATGTCTATATCGAAGCCATTGAAAAAGCGCTAGGTAGAAAAGCCATTAAGGACCTGTTGCCTTTACAGCCTGGCGATGTCCCAGACACCTATGCTGATTCAGGTGAGTTAGAAAAAATGGTTGGCTATAAACCCACCACTCCAGTTGTTCAAGGTGTTTCAAACTTTGTCGAATGGTACCGCAATTACTACTCATTAAATGAACCAGACACCACTTTGAATGAAGCGCATAGCGCGTCTAGGTGAAAATTTTTCTAGTTCTTCCATTTATTCTACTCTCCAGTTAGGAAATCTAATGAACGTTACAGTTTTTGGAACGGGTTACGTTGGCCTAGTTCAAGGCACTATTCTGGCTGAAGTTGGCCATCACGTTGTTTGTGTTGATCTGGATGATAATAAGGTCGAAAAACTTAAACAGGGCAACATCCCTATTTATGAACCTGGTCTAGAGTCTTTGGTAAAAGAAAACCATGCTGCTGGGCGGCTTGAATTTACCACTGATGCGATAGCGGGAGTCAAACATGGCCAAGTACAGTTTATTGCTGTGGGAACTCCTCCGGACGAAGATGGTAGCGCTGATCTCAAGTATGTTCTGACGGTGGCTGCCACCATTGCCGAACATATGGAGCAGAGCCAAATTATCATCAACAAGTCTACCGTACCTGTCGGGAGTGCTGACAGAGTACGAGCTGAGGTAGAAAAAGTTTTGGTAAGACGCGGCCGTGATAATATTGCATTTGACGTGGTATCTAATCCTGAGTTTCTAAAAGAAGGTAGTGCGGTCGCTGACTGCCAAAAACCTGATCGTATAATTATTGGTACCGAGTGCGATGCCACTATTGAAGTAATGCGCGAGTTATACGCTCCCTTCAATCGTAATCACGACAAGATCATCGTGATGGATGTAAAAAGTGCCGAATTAACCAAATACGCAGCTAACTGCATGTTGGCTACCAAAATAAGCTTTATGAACGAAATGGCAAACCTGGCTGAGCGCCTGGGTGCTGATATTGAAGCTGTGCGCAAAGGAATAGGCTCAGATCCACGCATAGGTTACGATTTCATTTATCCCGGCGTGGGGTATGGTGGTTCTTGCTTTCCTAAAGATCTCCAGGCACTTATTCATGTTTCGAATACAATCGACTTTGACGCCAAATTACTTAAAGCGGTGGAGTCACGTAATAAAGAGCAAAAAAACACGTTATTTAATAAAGTAAGTCAGCACTTTAATGCAGAACTTAAGACAAAAACCTTCGCCATTTGGGGACTTTCATTTAAGCCCAATACTGATGATATGCGCGATGCCCCGAGCAGGGTGCTTATGGAAGCACTTTGGGCCGCCGGTGCCAAGGTGCAGGCGTATGACCCGGAAGCCATGGAAGAAGCCCAGCGAATCTATGGGAGCAATGATCACTTGGTTCTTTGTGGTACTAAAGAGGCTGCACTGAAGAAAGCTGACGCCTTGATTATTGTCACTGAGTGGCAAAACTTTCGGGCCCCTGATTTTGATCTTATTAAATCGCAACTGACTGAACCCACTATCTTTGATGGGCGTAATATTTATGAGCCGCGTCGTATGGAGTCGAAAGGGTTTACTTATTACTCAGTAGGCAGACCAAGTCCTTTACTATCTTCATCCATCACCATTAAAAGCGCGAAAGTCTGACTTAATTTTAATGCTATTCAGTATAAGCATATTGCTTTGATACCAGTCTAAAGGGCAAGGCTATTATGCTGTCTGGTATCTTGTTGAGGAGTTACTATGAACGCTAAGGCTGCTAAACCGAATCGTCGCTTTTTGCTCGTGTCGGGCTCAAGTTATTCCTTGATTAATTTTCGTGGGCCGCTAGTGCGCAGCCTGATTAAAGCAGGGTTAGAAGTTCACGCGGCATCTCCAGGGCTTAATGATGATCCTATAACATGTCGACAGCTTGAATCCTGGGGTGTGATTATTCATGACATCCCTATGCAACGAACAGGACTGAATCCTTGGCACGATTTTCTTACTCTGAAGTCGCTTTATCGCTTAATGAATGATATTCGTCCCGATGCTGTTCTGGGGTATACCATCAAGCCCGTGGTGTATGGGATGCTGGCGGCTTGGCTAGCGAAGGTTCCACGGCGCTACGCATTGATCACTGGCTTGGGGTATGCCTTTGCCGGAGAGGCCCGCGGTAAACGTGCGCTAGTTTTTCATTTGGTGCGCAGGCTCTATGCGGTAGCTTTGAATAAGGTAGATAGGGTGTTTTTTCAGAACCCTGATGATGAAACGTTATTTCGTGATTTGGAGATACTCCATACTCACGTTCCTTCACAGGTGCTCAATGGGTCAGGGGTAGATATGGCTCATTTTGCAGCAGCTCCTTTACCTGAAGGATCACCACGGTTTTTATTGGTTGCTCGTTTGTTGGCCGATAAGGGCGTGCGTCAGTACGCAGAAGCAGCTAGGAAAATCAAACAGCAGCATCCTGAAGTCGTGTTTCAACTAGCCGGTGATATCGATAGCAATCCCGATACAATTACGCAACAAGAATTGGCTACCTGGGTAGGGGAAGGTTTTCTTGAACATTTAGGTTGGCTGAGTGATGTGCGGCCGGCACTTACTGAGAGCAGCGTTTTTGTACTGCCTAGCTATTACCGGGAAGGCACACCGCGTTCAATCTTGGAAGCTATGTCTATGGGGCGAGCGGTGATCACCACCGATGCACCTGGCTGTCGAGAAACCGTAATTGATGGCGAAAACGGCTACTTGGTACCCGTAAAAGATGTTGACGCATTGGTTAACGCCATGCAGCACTTTATTGACCGACCCGCATTAATGCAAACCATGGGGCGACGCTCCTACGAAATTGCTAAAGATAAATACGATGTGCATAAAGTGAATGCCATTATGCTTGAAGCAATGGGTATAGGGAAACCTGAGCTTCAGAATATGGCGGAAAAACCATTTGATACTATTGCTGCTAAATAAAAATTAATTAATCGTTGTTTATATTATATCCTCAGAAAGCATTAACAGCCTCGATGCTCATATCCTAAGTGTATCTTTTTAGAGTATCTGTTCTCTGATGCAATAGGTTTTTATCAGTGGTCTCCATGTTCCTATATGTATCAGTTAAATGTGTGATAGATAGCTGTTGCTGAATATATTGAGCGAGTTATCGGAGAAAACTTAATGCAGATACAGTTCAAGTCATATGGTGATCTCGGTAGGGATATTACAAAGAATTTTGGAAAATTTTCCGGTGAGTGGGACTTAGTCGTTGGGGTTCCCAGAAGTGGTATGGTACCTGCTTATATGATTGCACTTGCTCTGAATGTGAACTGCACGGATATCTCATCTTGGGTGAACAACTATCCATTGAAAAGAGGGCTTACCCGTGGAGTAAGAAAAGAATTGAGCTCTCCTTGGGAGGCAAAAAAGGTTCTCATTGTGGATGACAGCATAATGAGTGGAAAGTCAATAAGAAGCGAAATTGAAGCGGTTCCTGAGTGGTTAGCTTCCCGTGCAACGACTCTGGCCGTTTATTCAGGGAAACCAATCAGGAGTGATGTAGATATTATTCTTGAATTCCTTCCTCATCCTAGGGCTTTCGAATGGAACATATTTCATCACAATGTCATGAATAGATCGTGTATTTGTCTCGAGGGTATGATTGCCGAAGGCGAGTCTGTCAGTGACAAGCCCACAGCTCGCTTTCGATATATACCATCAAGAGATATTAATACGATCGTATCTAGCCAGAAAGAATCAAGCCGCAATGAGGTAGAAATCTTACTAAAGAGCAACGGGATTACATATCGAAACCTCGTTTTGGCTAACAACGATACTGATGTTATGGCGATGGACTCACTTGTTAGGTTCAAAGTGAAGACGTTCATCACGTCAGCGACAGATTTATTCGTTGAAGAAAACTCTGATCAAGCAAAACTTATTTGTCGGGAAGCAAGGAAGCCTGTTTTCTGTTCTAGTGATAACTGTATATATAATCCAGGAGATGAACTTGGAACCCGATTTGTTAAGAATAAGATAAAGTTGTTGATGTGGAAGATTGTAAATAGCAAGGCATGGTAGAAAGTATATTTTAAGATGTATTTTTTCAAAAGGACATACAAGTTTATCAAAATAATGAATTGAGTCGCCAGAAGCTAATAATTAATTTTATTTGTATGCCTGGTGCTTATAAAAAATTTTATCTGACGCCATGGAGGTGAATGATGGATCAGATTAATATCTCTGTTATTATGACGGTTAAGAATGGTTCTAAATACTTGGAATCTTGTCTTTCTTCTGTTTTTTCTCAGACTTATCCGCCTAAAGAAATCGTTGTGGTCAATGATGGATCAGACGACGACACCTGGGAAGTGCTTAAGAGATTACGCCATACGGCTCCGATACAGGTTCAGTTAGTGAATACACAAGGTATTGGGCGTTCGCAGGCGCTTAATCTTGCTGTCTGCCATACGCGTTATCCTTGGCTGGCTAATATCGACGCTGACGACAAATGGCTACCCGAGAAATTGGCGCATCAGGTCGCTACTGTGGGTCTGTTTCCAGACGTAGAACTTGTCGTCACAACTAGCCAAATCGTCTATGGAGATGGAGACGGAGAGTCGTTAGTCGGGGGTGGATTTTCAGTAACACCAATGGGCTGCGACAGTTTTTATATTAATAATCCAATAAATCATAGCTCTATACTTTTCTCTCGACGATTTTTTGATCAGGTTGGCGGGTACGATGAAAAATTATTTAGGCAGGTCGATATTGATCTTTGGATACGCGCTCTTAGAAAAGGTTTTATGTTTTACCAAGTGAATTTGCCGCTAACAATTAAACGACTTCATGACGGTCAGAGCTTTGAAGTTGGAAATCGATTAGGTTATACATTTAATTCATTAAAAATTAGCTTAAAAAAATTATGGCAACTTAAAGCTCCGTTTTATTACTTCCCAATTGCTTTTTTAAAGTTTTTTTATAATAACATTCCAAGAGTAATCCGGCGCCGTTTGAAAAGAGTGAATCATTAGGTTGATAGTTATTGTGCAAGTATTCATGTTTTATGGTTAGCACTTCAAAAAAAGTATCTGTAATTATAATTAACATGATTGTTTTTATAAAACCTATCTTTTTTTATAGTAATATATTTGAATTTTCTTTATCGTCAATAACAACATTTACCATTCCAAGGTGGTAAGTAATGTCAGAAGCTGCCGTATTAAACGTATGAATACGTTAGCTAATAATTAAACGCCGCATTGATTTCTAAGGGCATGATTTGGCAGGGGACACTATGAGCAAGGTGATCGCAGTGATACTCACCTACAATCGACAGGATTTGCTGCAGCTATGCTTAGCTTCCATTTATTCACAAACACGCATTTGTGACCAGGTGATTGTAGTTGATAATGCTAGTAATGATAATACACAAAAAATACTAAGTGAATTGGACTATCCGAATCTAAAAATTTATTTACTCTCGCAGAATATAGGTGCTGCGGGTGGATTCAATGCTGGGTTTCGTCTTGCATATCAGGAGGGGGCTGATTTTATTTGGATGATGGATGATGATGTCATTCCAGAACCGTCTGCCTTGCAATGTTTGATTGAAGCTGATAATACACTCGATAAAAATGGAATTGATAGGGCGTATTTAATCTCTACTGCTTTTACTGAAAATGGTTACGTAACTAATTCACCCTCTATTAACAAAAAAATGAATCATATTGGTTATAAAGATTGGCCAAAGTTCGCTCAATATGGTGTTGTTTCCGTTGATAGGGCAACTTTTGTATCTATTCTAGTCCCTCGCAGTACCCTTGAGAGGTATGGTTTGCCAATTTCCTCAATGTTTATATGGGGTGAGGATACGGAATATACGTTAAGAATAACGAAAGATATCCCTGGGTTTGTAGTTGGTGCTAGCAAGGTTATGCATTTACGTCAGGAGAAAGGTGTTTTGAACATAATTTCTGAAAATAGTGAAGTCCGTCTAAAATATTATAAATACTTAATAAGAAATAGAATATTTGTCACTAAGAAATATCGCTCAATTCGTGTAGTAGTTAAAATTATGTGTTTAGATTTTTATATGATATTAAAATTATTGCGAAGATGGCAATTAAAAAAAGCTAAAATTGTAACAATCGGGTTGGTGGAAGGCTTTCTTTTTTCACCTGAAATTGAATACATTGATTCTCCGGTTAAGAGTCAATGTCTCCCTTTGAGAGTTCATAGATGTCAAAATTTATAATTTTTTAATTAAAGTATGTTAATGTCTTGCAGTGAGGTGAGTTTATGTGTAAGTTTTCTGTCATAGTACCTGTGCATAACAAGGCTTCAACGTTATTGGACTCCCTTACTTGCCTTTATAATCAGACTTTTAAGAATTTTGAAATTATTGTCGTTGATGATGCATCTACGGATGGATCTCTCCAGATTTTAATACAAGAGGAGCGCAAGGGTAAGCTGCGATTGTTCCAGCGAGATGAGCCTGGACCAGGTGGATACGCAGCGCGCAATTATGGAGCACAGCAGGCAACATCTCAGTGGTTGGTTTTTTTTGATGCAGACGATCTGCTTGTGTATGACCATCTATCGATATTTGCTAATGCTATTTCGGAAAATCCATCTATTAATTTTTTCGTAAATGCTTTCCGGAAAATGGAAGGAAATATAGTAGTTCCTCGAAGTGAATCCTTGCAAAATGGAGTTTTGAGTCGGCAGGCGTCCTTAGCGGCGTTCTCACGTTCTGATTTCATTCACATGAACGGGGCTTGCATACGTAAAAGTACATTCATGGCCCTTGGTGGATTTCCTGTTGGTCGCTATCGGCGTGCTGGGGATGTTTATTTTTGGTTAAAAGTAATATGTAGCCTCAAAATGGTTCACTATGATCCCACCGTTACGAGCATGTGGTTGCTTCATAATAGCGGTGTGGTAAGCGATAAAAGTAATATGACTCAAACTCATCCCTGCTTAGATTTAAAGAGTGAACTTAAAGTTGGCCTCTCTTGGATTGAAAAGCATTATTTAAATGCCTCCATAAACCGTAAGATATTGTCTTGGGCAGTCGAGAAAAAGATAGCTGGAAGATCGGTTGAGACAGATATACGTTCACTAATATTATTTGGTATGCGTCCCCGACAGTGGATGACTTTAGCAACGCTTATAATACCTCAGCCTTATTATGGTAGATTGCGGGAGCGGGTGTTAAGTGAATAAAAATTATTCTTATTTTAATTCCAACGTAAGTTTCTTAAATTAAAGTAACAAAGAGATTAAGTTGTCATGAATAATGAAAAACTTCTTGAATATTTTACAGCTATAATTTTACAACTATATCTAACCCACTAATGCACATAAGTTCAGTTTTATTAAATCGAAAATAAAAAAATATCAGTTTTTTAGAAATTTAGGAACGCCGTAGTTAATGCTTAGTGCTGAAGATGGTTGTCTGGCGACCACGAAATGTATTAGATTGATCAATAAAAAAATAAATAAATGATATTTATTTTAAATAGTTGATTAATTTTTTTTGCATCAGACTTATCAGATATTATCCATCGACAAAGTAATATTGTTAGCGATCTTTTTAATAATATCTTTGCTTGAAATTTTAGTTATTATTTAAGGTGTTAGAAGTCGCTGTGACTAGATATGTTGAATGTTTTACTATTTATCAAGGAGGATAGAAGTGAACAAAACTTTTGATGTTTATACTTCCGATAACAAATATCGTGAGGATATTCAAGGTGTTCGTGCCATAGGTGCGATGCTCGTACTTGTTTTTCATATCTGGTTTCAGAAGGTATCCGGAGGGGTCGATGTATTTTTCGTTGTATCTGGGTTCCTAATGACAGGCATGTTGATTCGCCAGTATGCAAAGGAAAGAAATATAAAGACTTTTCATTTTTGGGGAGGGATTATTAAGCGTGTAGCTCCATCTGCTTACGTTGTGCTATTAATTACTTTTATTCTCAGTTATTTTTTCGTACCACCTGTATATTGGGTGGCTACAATACATGAATTTATTTTCAGCGCAGGACATCTAGAAAACATTTTGCTGATAAGAAGAGAAGTTGACTACTTACAGGCTGGAGATCCGGCCAGTCCTTTTCAACAGTACTGGGCTCTCTCAATACAAGTGCAATTCTATGCTTTCTTTCCTTTCTTGATTGGGCCTTTGTTATATATCTCGAATAGAATTAAGTCATTGATCCCTTTAATGTTGGGTGTTTCTGCAGTTGTTGTTTTTTCTTTTTTATATTCTCTCATTTCCACGCATTATAATCCGAATACCGCCTATTTTAACCCTATAGGAAGATTGTGGGAGTTTTTAATAGGGGCACTTGTTGCTATATTTATACCTTACATAAAACTCAGTAAACAAATGGCATCGATGCTCTCCTTTCTAGGAGTATTATTGCTTTTTAGTGTCGGTATTTTCTTTCCTAGAGAATGGAATTTTCCGGGGTATGCTTCGCTATTTCCTGTTATCGCGGCTGTTTTTCTTATCATTTCAGGAAAAGATGCTAAACATAAAACATTTGTGAAAAGTATTTTGACAAATCGCTATCTTGTAATGATGGGAGCTATGTCGTTTACTATCTATCTGTGGCATTGGCCTATACTTGTTTTTTTTCAGCATTATTATGAAACCACAAACCTAGGCATTATAAAGGGAATGATGATTGTTATATTAGGAATTTTGTCAGCTTTTATAACGACCTGGTTGGTTGAAAAGCCTTTTAGGAAAATGCCAAAGTCTAGAGTATGGATTTCTTATATAGCCGGATTTTTGTTTTTTTTTCCTTCCGTCACAATCGGTATTGGAGCGAAATACTACATTGAAAATCGAGATGATGTAAATGTTGTCTTTAAGACATCTTCTTTCGATGGTTCGAAGATTTCTATACAAAATAATGCTTCAGATTTAAACTATCGCTATGTTACTTCGATATCTAATGATTTAGGCGAAGCCATGGATTCTGACAACGGTTGTGCTACGACAATTTCAGAGTCTGAGATTTCAGCCTGTGAGTTTGGAGATGCTTCATCTGGTAACGTTGTTGCATTAGTAGGTGGATCACATATTGGTCAATGGGAACCTTTTTTTTCAAAGTTAGCAGAAGAGTATGGTTATAAGGTGGTAAGTATAATAAAACATTCCTGTTCACTTGGTTATGAAATTGTGGAGGATAATGATACTTGTAAACTATGGAATGATAACATTATTGACTATTTGATTGAGCTTTCTCCCAATATAGTTATAACAAACTCGACAAGGTCTAATCGCCCTCGTGACAACAGGCTAGTAGTAGGCGACCCCGTTGAGTTTGTACCTGATGGTCATGTGGAAAAATGGAAGGAAATAACTGCCTTGGGTATTCCAGTATTGGGCATAAGGGATAATCCTTGGTTTGAAAGTGATCCTAGCTATTGCGTATGGAAAAATCGTGACGAGGCGAGTCTGTGTGCTCGGCCGATTGAAGAAGTACTGCTAAAAGACAACCCTGCAGATGAATATGCAGCTATAATTCCTCTGTTCACCTCTATAGATTTTACCCCATTAATATGTGTTGATGGATTATGTCCAGCATATTTTGATGAAAGGCTAATGTGGTCTGATACCCACCACCTTACACGAAATTATTTGGAATACATTACCCCAAGTCTGAAAGAATCACTTGAGCATCAGACGTCTATTTTTCAGACTTTAAATAACCACGGGGAGATAGATTAAATGTCTTTTTATAAACTTGAAATTGAGGTGGAATGTAAAAGTGCTCAAGAGAATGCAGGAGGGGTTATGAAGATTAGCAGCCCAAGAGCTTCCGTTATTGTGCCTACCTATTATGATTGGGCACGATTAAGGCTCTGTGTTATTGCCTTGCAAAATCAAACTTTTCCAAAGGATGATTTCGAAGTCATCATTGTAAATAATGCACCAGAAGATATACCTCCTATTGATTTTTATTTGCCGAATAATTTTACTATAATTACCGAGGGAAAGCCGGGGTCATATGCAGCAAGAAATGCTGCTTTAAAATTAGCTAAAGGTGAAATTATTGCTTTTACTGATTCTGATTGTATTCCTGATCCTTACTGGCTGGAAGCTGCTGTTAAACGTTTTGATAAAGGTGTTGAACGAATAGCTGGCAAGATAGAGCTTTTTTTTAAGTCTGACAACCTCACTCTTGTCGAAATTTATGAAAAAGCGTTTGCTTTCGATCAGGAGAAATATGCAAAGGCAGGAGGGGCAGCAACTGCCAATATGATTACACTAGCTAAAAATTTTAAAACAGTTGGTTTTTTTAACGATGCATTAATGTCTGGAGGTGACAATGAGTGGGGCTGGAGAGCGATGGATAAAGGTATATCTATTGAATATGCTCCAGAAGTTATTGTCAACCACCCAGCTCGAGCTGATATTAAGGCTATGCTTAAAAAACGTAAAAGAGTGCTAGGAGGTGAAGTAAGTAAAGAAAATGAAAATATTAAAAAAAGTTTTATTTTGACGCTTCTTAAAGGCTACTTCCCACCGCGGAGGCAATTGAATCTTTTTTTTAAAAAAGGACTGCCTTTTTCTAAAAAGCTTTTAGCTTATTTGTTATGTTATTATTTTAAAATCTATTCAACTACCTATAAGTTAGCCTTGCTAGTAGGTATTGCTAAGCCTGAGAGATCCTAATTTTCAACAAGTTTTTATAGAGTTCCACTACTGTAAATTTGCAATTCGTATTGATTTAGAATCAATAAACCCTCCTGAAATTTTGTGGAGGGTTTTTTTTTGGTGAAAATATTTCTTATATTTCATGTGTCGATTAGAACAAATTTTACCCGCTGTTATCAACGCTCCAGGTGAACCCATAATGCCGTTGAAGCCTGTGCTTGCACCAAGTCAGCTATCGCGGTAATAAACAGATAACTTTCAGTTACGGATGATACGATGAGAATGCTACTGCGTTGGCTGCTTTTTCTAGTGGCGCTTTTGACGCTACTACTGGCGGGGCCTGTTTGGATTTTGGCGAGTAATCAAGTAGTGACTGATGGTCATTGGTCATCACTGGATCGTTCATCCGCGGGTATAGCGCCTGACCCCATGGTGAGTTTTGAAGCCGTGGTTCAGGTCTATTCCGCCCGTGCTTATAACTGGCGTGGTGCGTTTGGCGAACATATCTGGATTGCGACCAAGGCGGAAAGTGCCGATAGCTACCGACTCCATCAAGTGCTGAGCTGGCGCCGTCCCACAGTGGTATCTTCAATCGATACGCCTGATCGAGCCTGGTTTGGCAATCCACCCACACTATTAGCGGACTACCGCGGCGATGCGGCTACGCAGTTAATACCGCAGATAGAGGCTGCCGTCGCTGAGTACCCTCAAGCTGAGCTGTATCGAGTGTGGCCTGGCCCGAACAGCAACAGCTTTATTGCTTGGGTAATACGTGAAGTGCCGGATTTTGAAGTGGCGCTCCCGGTAACGGCTATTGGCAAGGACTATATGTTCAATAGCGTGTTTGCGGCTGCGCCGAGTGGCACCGGTTATCAGCTCTCATTGGGCGGGGTGGTGGGCGTGATGCTGGCGCTGGAGGAGGGCATTGAACTCAACCTCCTCGGCTTAAGCTTTGGTGTCGACGTGATGCGACCTGCTCTGAAACTGCCAGGCGTCGGGCGGCTGGGGATGCCCGCTAAAGTAGTGGGAAGCTCATCATGACAGTAAAAGCCGTGGCGTTTATTTTTATGCTGTAGCGTCTTTAATTCAGGTAAATCATGTGCACTTTGTCTACCGTTGTGCAGCCGCGGTTTTAGTTGTTTTGCTGCTGCTCAGTAAAGCGCTGCATGATAGCAAGGGTTTCGTCGCTAACATGGTGTTCCATGCCTTCAGCGTCAATTCTCGCAGTGGCATCTTTCACCCCCAGGGCACGTAAAAAGTGCAGCACGATATCGTGGCGTGCGCGTGACGTTTCCGCCATTTTTTGGCCCGCTTCGGTTAGAAACAGCGAGCGATAAGGCTTACTAGTAACCAACTCCAGCTCATTTAAACGCCGAATCATTTTTGAAACCGTCGCCTGGCTGACCGCCATACGGTTGGCAATGTCCGCCGCGCGTGCTTCGCCGCGGTGTGCCAGCAGGTCGCCAATTAGCTCAACGTAGTCTTCAATCAGTTCGGTTTCGTGGGCATTACGCACCGTTGCATACTGCTGAGCATGCTGCTCCACGGGCGGTAGGGCATCACCAGGAATGCTTGGGGCGGTCAATGCAGCGTTCGGATTAGAATCAGTCATTGGCAAATTATATCGGAAGCAGTGTTAATAATCATTGGATAGTAATTGGAACAGTATTTGTAATGGTACTAGGTGTAGCACTCGAAATAGTAGCGTATTTTTTTTGCAATATTGTTAGCCAAGGCTAAACTGTTTGCACAATGCTTTTTTGTTGAGCTACAGTCTACTTATCGGTCATGCACAAAAAAGGAGAGACAATGAGTAAGCGCAATCTGGGTATAGCCTTAAGCCTACCGCTATGGCTGAGCGCCGCGCTAACCAGCGCAGAAGCGCAAGAGAGTGCGACGTCTCCCTTGAATGTGGCCGTCACGTTTTCTGTGCTTGGCGATATAGTTGCTCGCGTGGCAGGGGAGAATGCCAATATCTCGGTATTAACCCCGGTTGGCGCTGAAGTCCACGAATGGGAATTAACCCCCAGTAATTTCGCTGCGTTAGAAACGGCAGACATAGTATTTTACAACGGCTACCAGTTAGAGCAGTGGATGCCCCAGGTCGAAGCAACGGTAGTTGATGGAACCCCGCTGGTGGCGGTTGCTGAAACCTCTGAATACCCGACTCAGACAATCATTACCGGCGACATGGAAGGCGATGTAGATCCCCATCTATGGATGGATCCACGTGCAGTGTCAGCCTATGTCCAGGTCGTCGCTAATGAGCTAGAGCATTTACTTCCCCAGCGAGCTGAAGAGTTTCAGCAGCGTGCTGAAGCGCTGAAAGAAGCGCTGCATGCGCTGCATGTTGAGCTGCAAGAGCGCTTAGAAGCGATACCTGAAGGGCGCCGCGTGCTGCTCAGTAGCGAAGCCGCATTTTTATACTTCTCTGATGCCTACCATTTTGAACACGACGGTATCTGGGGTACCAACGCCGAAACCGAAGGTTCACCGCGTCAGCTTATGCGGGTGGTGGATATGATTAATGAACGCCAACCGGCGGCGCTGTTCTGGGAAAGCACGATTTCTGACCGCCACGTCACCAGCCTGGCACGGGATACCGGCGTTAAAGTCGCGGGGCCGCTATACGTGGACTCGCTTAGCGAGCCAGAGGGTGAAGCGGGTGATTATTTCACCATGATGCGCCACAACGTTGAGCTGTTGCGCCAAACGTTGGCAACTGAGTAAACGATTATGGCAACCACTTTTGGCGACGCCCCAGTGGCGATTAATATAAAAGGTCTTTACGCCGCCTATCAGCGTCAGCCGGTCTTGGAAGACATTAATTTGCAGTTCCCCGCGGGGAAATGGACGGCCATTGTGGGGCCGAATGGCGCAGGAAAATCCACCCTTTTCCATGTGCTTACCGGTAGCATGAAAGCGTTGCGCGGGAGTGTTCAGGCGTTTAATCAGCCGATTGAGATACACCGAAAAGCGGGACATATCGCCTACATGGCCCAGCGCGAAGCCATTGAGTGGGATTTCCCTGTTTCCGTATGGGAGACCGTTATGGGGGGGCGCTACGGGCATATGCGCAGTGATCCACTGTGGCGACGTTTGTTGCCTTCGCGCTGGTACCATCCCCGCCATGGTGAGGCTGTGTGTGAAGCGCTGCGGGCAGTTGATATGTTGGCATTGGCGGAGCGTCCTATTGGCGCGCTCTCAGGAGGGCAGAAAAAACGTGTATTACTAGCCCGTGCTCTCGCCCAGCAGGCCAATATTTTGCTCCTTGATGAGCCGTTGGCAGGCGTGGATCCGCCCAGCGAGCGATTGATTTTAAGCGTACTTGCTCGGGAGCGTCAGGCAGGGCGTACGGTTATTATGGTGACTCACGATATGCCCGGTGCTCGCCGGCATGTTGATCATGTGGTGCTGATTAACCGCTTTATCCGTGGGGTAGGGACGCCTGACGACATGCTCAATGATGCCAAATTGGCTGAGCTGGCGGTGAGCTCGATTGAGCAGTCGGCGAACAATGTACGCGTCGCTGAAGCATCTTCTACCTTTATGGCGGCTCAGGGGTAAGTAACGTGACAGAACTAATGACGACACTGAGCCTGTTTGGCGACACCTTGGTGAGTGGGCTCATCGCTGCGTTGATGGTCATTGTCAATCTGCTGCCTAGCGCTGTTTCAGATGCATTCCAGTACGCCTTTATGCAGCGTGCCTTATTAACCTCGGTGCTGGTGGGTGCTATTTGCGGCATTTTATCCTGCTATGTGGTGCTTAAACGCTGGTCGCTGCTGGGGGATGCTATCTCTCATGCGGTGCTGCCCGGGGTGGCGATTGCCTACCTGTTGGGCTGGCCGTTCTTTATTGGCGCTTTTATTACCGGTGCGCTGACTTCGGTGGGTATTGGCGCTATTGAGCGACATACGCGGATTAAGTCTGATGCGGCCATGGGCCTGATGTTTACCGGCGCTTTTGCGCTGGGTATTGTGATCATCAGCAAGATCGCCTCCAGTACCCACCTCATGCATATCCTGTTTGGCAACGTGCTGGGTGTTCAGCAATCGGCGCTCTTGCTAACGTTAGTGTCCAGTGTGATTGCCCTGTTAGTCGTGTGGCTCGCCTATCGCCCGCTGCTGCTATACGCCTTTGACCCCCAGCAGGCTCAAGCATTGGGGTTTAATACCAGCATTATTCACTACGGTTTGATCTTGCTGTTAACACTCACCATCGTCGCGAGCTTGGAAACGGTGGGTATCATTTTAGTAGTTGCAATGCTGATTACCCCTGGTGCAACGGCGCACATGCTGACCGACCGCTTTAAAACCATGATGCTGATTTCAGTGGGCGTTGGGGTAAGCTCGGCGGTCATAGGGCTATGGCTTTCGGTAGTAATGGATGTTGCCTCTGGTGGCACCATTGTATTGGTTGCTACCAGTTGGTTCTTTCTTGCCCTACTATTCTCACCTAAACACGGTTTGATACTTCGCCAGTGGCGTCGCTGGCGTATGAGTTAGCGCTAACACAGCCGACTGCCCAATAGCAGCAGCGACGGGTCTAAACTGTGCCAACCCCACCAAGCTAATGCCAAGCTGGCAAGCAGGGCGACTGCTAAGAGCAGAATAGACAACGTTTTGGCAGCATTCATGGCATTACCTTGGTTGGCGTTGCACGCTCAAGTGGTTTTTCACTTATAAACCAATGTAGCGCAGCTGCCACAACAGAGAGCACGATAGCCATTTGCCAGACCGTATTGTAGTTGCCAGTAAGGTCATAAAAATAGCCGCCCAGCCAGACGCCCATAAAAGAGCCAAGCTGGTGAAATAGAAATACGATGCCACCCAGCATGGAGAGGTGACGAACACCAAACACGGAAGCCACGATGCCGTTGGTTAGTGGCACGGTGGAGAGCCATAGCAACCCGATGACGATACCGAATAGGTAAGCGCTGATAGGGCTTAACGGCAAATAAACAAACGCGGTAATCACCACGCCACGAATCAAATAGAGCCAAGTGAGCAGCTTGGGTTTTGACCAGATGCCGCCCATCCAGCCCGCAGTATAAGTGCCAACAATATTAAACAGTCCCACTAACGCTAAAACCGTCGTGCCAACCTGCACCGCTAGGCCGTTATCGAATAAGTAGCCGGGTAGGTGCACGGCAATGAAAACCACCTGAAAGCCGCAGACAAAAAAGCCTAAACAGAGCAACCAGAACCCTTTTTGGCCTGCCGCTTCGTTGAGTGCATCTTTCAAGCTTAAATCGGAGGCCGTTTTGGCGGAGGGCTTATCGCGGAGCATAGCCCCCAGAGGAATGATGATGGTTGCGATAGCCGCCATCGCCATAAGCGCTGCCGCCCAGCCTAGCCACTCGAGCAGGCCAAGGGTGCCGGGCAGCATGGCGAACTGACCAAACGAGCCTGCCGCGCTGACAATACCCATAGCCATACTACGCTTTTCAGGCGCCACTGCGCGGCCCACTGCGCCTAAAATGACCGAGAATGTAGTGCCAGAGAGGCCAAGGCCAATCAATAGCCCGGCACTGACTGTCATGCCTAGCTCTGAAGTAGAGAGGCTCATAAACAGCAGTCCCAAGGCATACAGTGAACCGCCAGCAACAATAATTCTGGCTGCACCGAAGCGATCCGCCAGTGCCCCGGTAAAGGGTTGCGATAAGCCCCAAACCAGGTTTTGTAAGGCGAGTGCAAAGGCAAATACGCCACGTCCCCAGCCCAGCTCGCTGCTGAGTGGCTCCATAAAGAGCCCGAAGCCATGGCGTAAGCCCATGGCCGTCGAGATGACTAAGCTTCCTAATATAATCAACAGCAGTGAGTGGTTGCGAACGAATGCCATGGTGTTCTCTTTATTGGCAGGCTAACAGTTAGTTAGTCACTATCGCATGCGTTGTGAGCTTTTAGAAGCTACCAAAAAGTGTTCCTAGGATAATGACGCTAACCAGCGCGATGACGGGTAGAGCGATGGTCACCATGGCAACGTTGCCGTAGGACTGACGATGGTTTAGACCGCAAATAGCCAGCAGCGTGATAACGGCACCCGAATGGGGCAGCGTATCCATGCCGCCTGCAGCAAGCGTCGCCACCCGGTGCATTAGCTCAGGGCTAATGCCAGCTTGTTGCGCCATGGCTAAGTATTCGCTGCCCAAGGTTTCTAGCGCAATTGATAGCCCGCCGGAAGAGGAGCCGGTGATCCCCGCCAGCACGCTCATCGCCATGGCTTCTGAAATCAATGGGTTGCCAGGTGAAGCCGTAAGCACCGCATCGCGAATGATGGCAAAGCCTGCCAAACTTGCGATGACCGCGCCGTAACCTACCTCGGAAGCAGTGTTAAAAATTGGTAGTAGCGAACCCAAGCAACCTTTATTCACGCTCTCCTTAAGATCCAGCCAGTGCTTCCAGCGGGTAATGATTAGCCATGCAGAAGCGCTCAGCAGGGCAATTAAAATAGCCCAAAGCCCGCTCTGACCCGAAGGGGATACATTTTCAAACTCGTCGCTGATAAAGCTTAAATCAAGGGCAGGAAACACACCGTAGGTAAACAGCGCATTCAAACCAATTACCATAATGATGGGTATCAGTGCCAGCCACAGGGGGAGGCTGGTAGTTGCTTGTTCTTCATTGGCAACTGCTTCGCGCTCAGTATGCTGGCCGTATCCTTCCCCATTGGATGCCGCTTTTTTTACCCGTGACTGAAGATAGAAAGTTCCCAGCCCAAGCATAATCAGCCCGGCGATAATACCCAGGCCAGGCGCTGCAAAGCTGTTAGTTTCATAATAAGGAATGGGAATGGCATTCTGTATTGAAGGTGTCCCCGGCAGAGCTGTCATAGTGAAGGTGAAAGAGCCAAGCGCAATAGACGCTGGAATCAGCCGTTTGGGCACATTAGCGCTGCGAAACAGCTCGCGGCTGATCGGGTAAATGGCAAAGGCGACCACAAACAGCGATACGCCGCCATAGGTGAGCACCGCGCAGGCCATGACGACAGTGAGCACAACATGGTGAGTGCCCAGCTTTTTGACAATTCCGTTCGCAATCGATTGAGCGGCACCAGAATCGGCCATTAGCTGACCAAAGAGAGCCCCTAATAAAAACAGTGGAAAGAACTGAATAACATAGTTGCCCAGCGCGCCCATGAAGGTGTCGGTGTAGATCGGCAATAAAAACGCAGCATCGCCAGAGAGCAGCACCGCTAAACATGCCATGAGAGGCGCCAGCAGCAGCACTGAAATGCCTCGGTACGCGAGGAACATTAATAAAAGCAGTGAAATGACAATCGCAAGTATGCTCATGCGAGCTCCTAAGCAAACGGTAAAGTAGCCGACGCTGAAATTAAGCAGATGATCGATGGTAGGTAGTGTGGTGCAATGCAGCAATGGTGTCGCGACTAAAGTCGTAATGCGTGAAGCATTAACCGTGGCCTTAGGTTTACCTATTTAATCTGCTAAAATCCGCCCCCTTCGCCGTTAATGACCTCTCAATAGCTCTAGGAATTTTCATGAATGCAGTAATTCTTGCGGTGCTGGTGATGGTGGCACTGTCGCTTGCACGTGTCTCGGTGGTATTTGCTCTTGTGGTGGGTGCTTTAGTTGGTGGTCTAGTGGGCGGATTGTCATTAGAACAAACTCTGGATGCCTTTAATCAAGGCGTTGGTGGTGGGGCGCAAGTGGCGCTGGCGTATGCCACCTTGGGCGCCTTCGCGGTGGCGATCTCCCGCTCCGGGATGCCGGATATGCTGGCGAATCGTTTGATTACGCTGCTGGGGAAAGAAGAGGCCACCGCCGTGCAACAGGCGAGGGTCAAAATGTTGCTGCTCACGGCGGTATTGCTGGTAGCGATTTCTTCACAGAATGCAATCCCGGTGCATATCGCCTTTATTCCCGTGTTAATTCCGCCACTGTTAACCGTAATGAACCGCTTAAAGTTGGATCGCCGTGCGGTAGCGTGTGCACTCACCTTTGGTTTAACGGCGCCTTATATGCTGCTGCCAGTAGGGTTTGGGGCGATCTTTCTAAATGATATTCTCTTGGCCAACTTAAATACCGCCGGGGAGCCGTTAGGATTGGAAATTACCCGGGGTATGGTGCCTATGGCAATGGCGATACCCGTAGGCGGCATGGCGCTGGGGTTAATCGTTGCGCTGTTTTGGAGCTATCGCCGCCCGCGAGAATACCAGGCCCAAGATATGGCTAACGCCAACGTGACTGAAGGGCATACGCCTGCTCAGCCGCATATGCTGGGGTTGGTAATGTCAGGAATGGCCATCGTCGCGGCACTTGGTCTTCAACTTTATAGCGGTTCGATGATATTGGGTGGCTTGGTTGGGATTGGCCTGCTTTCAATGGGCGGGATCTTTAAATGGCGTGAAGCGGACGATCTGTTTACCAGTGGTATGCGGATGATGGCGCTGATCGGTTTTATCATGATTTCTGCTGCGGGTTTCGCGGAAGTCATGAAAACCACCGGTGAAATTGACGCTTTGGTGTCAGGGGCCTTTGCGCTATTTGGCGATAACCGTGGCTTAGCAGCGTTGGTAATGCTGCTGGTAGGGCTATTTATTACCCTGGGGATTGGCTCATCGTTCTCAACGATTCCGATTATTGCCGCCATCTTTGTGCCCTTGGCGGTACAGTTTGGCTTCTCGCCCATGGCCACTGTTGTATTGGTGGGCACGGCGGCGGCATTGGGCGATGCGGGTTCACCAGCGTCTGATTCAACCTTGGGGCCCACTTCAGGCCTTAACGTTGACCGTCAGCATGATCACATGTGGGATAGCGTCGTGCCGACATTTTTGCACTACAACATTCCGTTAGTGGGCTTTGGCTGGTTAGCGGCGATGATGCTCTAAAAGCGTTGTTGGTAAACAAGACACTGTTAAAACTAAAAAGGGACAACCACGGGTGTTGTCCCTTATAGTTTTAGTAAATTAGTTTTAGTGAATTAGCTTTAGTGAATTATTTTTGAGGAATATGACTTTCAAACGCGCTTAATAGCCCTCGCAGAAGCGAAAGCTCTTTGCGGCTGGGCTGAGCGCGGGCAAAGAGGGCTTGAAGCTGCTCTTCGGTGCGGGCGTGGGGCTGGGTTAAAAAGCCGCTTTCCTGCATCAAGCGGCCCAGATGCGCTTGAAAGTGTAAGAACTGTTCGCGGCTGGGCGGCGTTGCCTCCAGTGGGCGCTGATAAGTAAAGCCGCTCTCCTCACCTTTACGCCAGGCGCGGTGTACTTCGTAAGCCAGTATCTGTACCGCCTGGGATAAATTCAGAATGCCGTAATCAGGATTGGCAGGAATGCTGGCCTGGTGCGTGCAGCAGCGGATCTCATCATTTGTCAGTCCCGAGCGTTCGCGCCCAAATACCAGCGCGACCGGTGCAGTCACAGCGTTTTGAATAACGTCCGCCGCCATCTCATCGGGTTCGTCAAAATGCGGTAAGGGCAGGCTGCGTAAGCGGGCACTAGCCCCCACGACTTGAACGCAGTCGCTGACAGCCTCTTCCAACGACGTAACCACCCGTGCGTTTTCGAGCACATCGGTAGCTCCAGCAGCAAGCCGGGTAGCCTCTTCATCCGGGAACATGCGTGGATTAACCAATACCAGCTCGGTTAAGCCCATGGTTTTCATGGCGCGCGCGGCTGCGCCAATGTTGCCAGGGTGGAAGGTCTGTACGAGTACGATACGAATATGCTGCAGCATGCGCTGATTTCGCCCTATAGCCTTAATAAAAATCGCGCTGATAGTACCATGTAAGCGCTAAGCAGTGGGTGGGGCATAGTGCGTGGAGTCGTTAGTAGCGACCTATAAAAACGCAAGAACCCCACACAAGGCAGGGTTCTTGGTGACAGCTAAATGCTAACCGTCAATAGAGCAGAGGGCTCAGGGGTGCATTACATCATGCCGCCCATGCCACCCATTCCGCCCACGCCACCCATGTCTGGGCCAGCTTCTTTCTCTTCCGGGTCTTCTGCGATCATGCACTCGGTGGTGATCATCAGACCAGCAACAGAACCAGCAGACTGCAGCGCAGTGCGGGTTACTTTTGCCGGATCCAGAACGCCCATTTCGAACAGATCGCCGTACTCGCCGGTCTGTGCGTTGTAGCCGAAGTTGCCGGTTTCATCTTTCACACGGTTGATAACAACGGCGGGCTCTTCACCAGCGTTAGCAACGATTTGACGCAGCGGTGACTGCATAGCGCGTAGCGCCATGTTGATACCGTGGTTCTGGTCTTCGTTGTCGCCCGTCAGGCCTTGTACTTTCGCCATAACACGAACCAGTGCGGTACCGCCACCAGGTACGACGCCTTCTTCAACGGCTGCACGAGTAGAGTGCAGGGCGTCTTCAACGCGGGCTTTCTTCTCTTTCATTTCCACTTCGGTGGCAGCACCGACGCGGATAACGGCAACACCGCCTGCCAGTTTGGCAACGCGCTCTTGCAGCTTCTCTTTGTCGTAGTCAGAAGAGGTGTCTTCGATTTGCGCGCGGATCTGGTTAACGCGTGCTTCGATATCACCTTCTGCACCAGCACCGTCGATGATGGTGGTGTTCTCTTTCGACATAGTCATACGCTTAGCGGTACCCAGGTGGTCTAGGTTTGCCTGCTCAAGCGTTAGGCCGACTTCTTCAGAGATGACCGTGCCGTTGGTCAGGATAGCGATATCCTGCAGCATGGATTTACGACGGTCACCGAAACCAGGCGCTTTAGCAGCGGCTACTTTAACGATACCGCGCATGTTGTTAACAACCAGCGTTGCCAGTGCTTCGCCTTCGATGTCTTCAGCGATGATGGCCAGCGGCTTGCCTTGCTTAGCAACGGCTTCTAATACCGGCAGCAGTTCACGGATGTTGGAGATCTTTTTATCCACTAACAGGATATAAGGATCTTCCAGTTCAACCGTCATGGTGTCCTGGTTGGTAACGAAGTAAGGAGACAGGTAGCCGCGATCAAACTGCATACCTTCAACAACTTCCAGCTCGTCTTCAAAGCCACGGCCTTCATCAACGGTGATGACGCCTTCTTTGCCAACTTTTTCCATCGCTTCAGCGATGATTTCACCGATGCGCTTGTCACCGTTAGCAGAGATTGTACCTACCTGAGCAATCGACTTAGTGTCGGTGCACGGTACAGACATTGCTTTGATTTCTTTAACGGCAGCAGCCACGGCTTGGTCGATGCCGCGCTTAAGATCCATCGGGTTCATACCCGCTGTTACGCCTTTCAGGCCTTCTGCGATAATCGCCTGGGCAAGAACAGTAGCGGTGGTTGTGCCGTCACCTGCAGCATCAGAAGTCTGTGAAGCGACTTCTTTAACCATCTGGGCGCCCATGTTTTCGAACTTGTCTTTCAGTTCGACCTCTTTGGCGACAGAAACACCGTCTTTAGTCACGGTGGGGGAGCCGAAGGATTTTTCCAATACTACGTTACGGCCTTTCGGGCCGAGGGTAACTTTTACCGCGTTGGCGAGAACGTCAACACCGCGCGCCATGCGCTTACGGGCATCATCTGAAAACTTAACTTGTTTAGCTGACATATCTGCTACTTCCTAAATTGAATGCAAAAACGTGAAAGTAAATAGTCGAAGCGCTGGTTAAAGAAGTACCAGCGGCAACGATGCTTAGCCTTCAACAACGGCAAGAATATCGGCTTCGCTCATGATCAAGACTTCTTCGCCGTCGATTTTTTGCTTTTCGACGCCATAGCCATCTTTAAAGATCACGTTATCGCCAACCTTAACGTCTAGCGGGCGGACATCGCCATTTTCCAGAATGCGACCATTACCGACGGCGAGGATTTCGCCACGCGTCGGTTTTTCTGCTGCATTGCCCGGAAGCACGATGCCGCCTGCGGTTTTTTGCTCTTCTTCAACGCGACGGACGATGACACGATCGTGCAAAGGACGGATATTCATTCACGTTCTCCTGAGTATGGTTGAAGCCCTGACAAGGGCGGTTAGCTAAAAAGTGTTCTCGAGGGAGTAACCCGCGAGAAGCGAAGACCTCACAGTCTTCATTGTTAATGGCAGCTACCGTTTGGATTGCCACCGAATTTGTGTGCTGGATGAAAAATGGGGGCTACGGATGACCTTTCAAGGGGGGAGGGTAATAAAAAATTGCTTTTTCGCTGATTTTCTTTCGAAGGAAACCTTAACGACGGCGCGGGGGCTCATCTCTACTTATAAAATCCCCCTCAATTGGGCCATCCTGTTTTGACGATTGACCGTTTTGATATTCATCAGGCCGAGCTGATGAAGCACTTGGGCCTTGTTGTTGCCCGACAACTTTTTTAAGCCCCAGCCAGGTCAGGGCCTTGAGCATCAACTGGCGTGCGTTGGGAATTAAGCACGCCAAACCTAGCGCATCAGACAAAAAGCCTGGCGCCATTAATAAGGCACCGCCGAAAATAAGCGCAGCGCCGGTTAATAGCTCGCTGGAAGGGATTTCGCCAGCCTGCATGCGCTGGCGTGCTCGCGCAAAGGTGGAGACGCCCTGTTTGCGAATCAGGTGAAGCCCGACAAAACCGGTGCCAAGCACCAAAAGTAGCGTCGTGAGCAAGCCAATATGGCTACCAATAGAAAACAGAACCACAAAATCAAGTAGCGTAAACAGTGATATAAAAATAACAATAGGCATGGCTAACTCCCAAAAACGCCAGAAAGCGGCTCGATAACCGTCGTCATTACGTAATATGGTGGCATAAATATAAATAGCAAGCAGTACGCATTGTGCATTCCAGCGGGGGATGTAACTCGATTTATGCCAATAAATCTTCTATGCTGCAGTGCACAATGAAGCTGATTTCATCTGCTGTAAGGAGTCACAAATGGTACTTAACGATAAGGTAATTGCAGTCACGGGTGGGGCACGCGGGTTGGGCTACGCCATGGCGCTGCGTTTAGGCAAGCAGGGCGCACGTATGGCGCTCTTGGATATGAGCGCTGAAGCACTTGATCAAGCGGTATCTCAGCTTTCCGCTGAAGGTATCGATGCCCAGGCGTTTATTGTCAACATCGCCGAGGAGACCTCCGTGACTCAGACGTTTGCGGATATCGCGCAACGTATGGGCCCGATCAGCGGCTGTGTTAATAATGCAGGTATCACCCAGGATGCGCTGCTGGTAAAGGCCAAAGAGGGGAAAGTGGAAAAACGCATGTCCTTGGATGCTTGGCAAAACGTTATTAATGTCAATTTAACCGGTGTTTTCCTATGTGGCCGCGAGGCCGCTACCCAGATGATTGAAGCTGGGCATGAGGGCGTGATCGTCAATATCTCCAGTATTTCTCGGGCGGGCAATATGGGGCAAAGTAACTACGCTGCCTCCAAAGCGGGTGTGCATGCGCTGACGGTTACCTGGAGCCAGGAGTTAGCCCGCTATGGTATCCGTACCGGCACGGTAGCGCCGGGGTTTGTAGCAACCGAAATGACCGCTGCGATGCGCCCTGATATGTTGGAGCGTATTTCTTCAAGCGTACCGTTAAAGCGTTTGGGTGAGCCCGATAATATTGCCCAGAGTGTTGCCTTCATTATGGAGAACGACTACTTCACCGGACGCATCATTGAGTGCGATGGTGGGTTGCGGCTATAGGATTGTCGTTGGGGCCACGCGGTGTTTGCTGAATAAGTAGGCGGCCCAGTACGGCCGCCCACAAGGATGACTTTATTGACTTAAAAATAGTCGCGGCTAATTTTGCGCTGAAAGTACATCTCCAAGCGCAGTGTCATTGCCCAGCGAGGGTCGTAGCTAACGTCGCGCTGGAAATGTAGCTCTGGAATCACATCGGCGAATAGAATGCCTTTATGAATATCGCGGCGATAGCGTGTCTGCAGGTAGTAATTGGTCATTCGGGGATTGGAGGCGCTTTCACCGATGGCTATGGCTGAGTAGCGCAGTGCGCTGCGCCGGTTGATGCGGTGATTGATTTCGGCAACTTCACTGTACTCCAGTTTATCTTCTTCCTCTCGCCACTGGACGGTAGTGATAAAGCGCAAGTGACGACGTTCGCTCAGCGGGCGGCCGATATCCCAGCGTGTGCGAGCTGAGTAGCCGTCATTGTTGAACCATGAAACACGGTTATTCGACTCAAGTTGCCACGGCCCTTCGCCCAGTTGCCACAGACGCTCGCTGGTAAAGCGCACATAGGGGTCAAGGGGGAGGCGCAGGCGAACACCGGCACCCACCCGATTGCTCCAGCTTTCGCGTTTGTCGCGGCTTTCTAGCCAATCCAGGCCGAGCGTAGAGCTACGACGGTCACGCTGGTCATTGGCAAGGCGTCCGGAGCCTTGCTCTTCTAGAGTGCCTTGTGACTCTTCGGGATCACTCTCGATGACCAGTCGCAGACGATCCTCTGAGGTAGGTAAATCAATACGGTAACGAAGGGTGGTATCGCCACGAGTGCCGTCGCCCTCCATCCAATCAATTTCTTGGCCGAAACGAAGATAGGACTCGTTGTTGACCTGCATATGATCGTCAGTGCCAAAGAATCCATCAATGCGGCGCGATGTGTTGTCTACCCAGTTGCCTACGCTCTCACGAAACGGCTCAATGCGCTCTTCCGCCCACTCGGGTAAGTCACTATCTTCCTCTTCGGCATACACATTTATCGATACCGTAGTGAGTATGCCAAGCCAACAGAGGGTTACTAGTTTATGCATCGTCGATAGTCTCGTTATTGGGGAGCGTCGCCGCTTAGCGATAGTGAGGTTTCAGCGTGCTTTGTGGGTTTCAATCTCTTTCGCCCACTCCAGTACACGCTTACGTTGACCACGGCTATTGAGTCGATCGGTATCGACGCTAGCAGGAATCAATTGATGATTGGGTGGTGCGTGCAAGTCAAGGTTGAAGGTTCGTGCTGCCCCGGTCGGCATATCTTCGGACCCGTAAATGGCGATAACGCGAATTTCAAGTTGAATATTTTGCTCTTGCAGCAGGCTATCCTCAATTTCCCAATAGTCTCTGACCTGATTGACAATATCGCCAAAGGATTGAATGTTGAGGTAATCCCCAGAAGCTAGTGGGCCTTGATGGGTGCGATAGTCGGCTTCTTGCTGTTTGCCACCATGCTGCTGATACTCCACTACATCCAGGGAGAAGCTGCGCTTTAGGGTATGCAGTACCGCTACCAGATGCTGAACGTAGATCGCTTCACTGCTCATATTGCTGATTAAGCAGACAGAGTTCATGCCAATACCTCTGCCACGATTAATGATCACGCGAGGTCGGCGTTGCCGCACATAGCCGTTATAAAGCAGTTGGGCATAAAATACCCATACAAAGAGCGTGCAAATACTTGCTACCGCAGAGATTGCTTGAGCGTTATTGTTGAGCCATTCCATTATTTGAGATCCTTCTCATCTATATGGACGATCATCCCCGAATATAGCGTTGGGTGATAGCCATTGAGAGAAATTTTGTAGCATTATTTAATGTAGAGATTAGCGGAAAAGCACGAGCAAGTCAGTCAAATTGGCTGCTGCTAGAAATAATTGTAGGTAAATGCCAGACATGCAAATGCATGGCGTTAAGCCATTCAAGTTTTCGAAGGAAGATTATGAGTAATGCGAAAAATGCTGGTCAAAAAAGTTATTCATAAAGCGCTAAATTTAAGCTGTATGAAAACCATTTGAGAAAAGAGAGGGGTAAAGCTAAAGGCTTGAAAAATAACAAGTAATTGGTGCGGATGGGGAGACTCGAACTCCCACACCTTACGGCACTAGAACCTAAATCTAGCGTGTCTACCAATTCCACCACATCCGCTAAGACGAGGCGTATATTATCAACTTTGTGCTGGAAGTCAATCAATAATTTGATCTTTATGTATATAATCTTAAGGAGATAGCATGGCGTTGAAGCAGTGGCTACAGCGCGGAGGACACTGGATCAAGCAGGCCATGCCTGGCTATTGCGCATTTTGCCTGGCACCGGCATTAGCGGGGCGAGGGTGGTGCGCGACCTGTTTGGACGAGCTGCCATGGAACTTACATGCCTGTCGCCAATGTGGTGACCCTGTTTCCCATGGCGAGAGCTTGTGTGGATACTGCTTAATTGACCCGCCGGCATTTTCGACCACCCAGGCGGGGCTGCTGTATCAAGGAGCGATTAAACAGCTGGTGCATGATTTTAAATTTCATGCTTCGCCACGGGCAGGCATGCTACTGGCTGAATTGATGCTGCTGACCCCGCCGGATAAACTCGGCGATGCTTTTTTACCGGTGCCCATGACGCCTATGCACGCTCGTTTCCGGGGGTTTAATCAGTCGCACTGGTTAGCCGAACGGCTTAACCGGCAGCTCGGAACTCCAATGGTGTCTGCCAGACGGATAAAAAACGCTCCATCTCAGCGCACCTTGAACCGCCGCCAACGGGCTGCCAACCTGACGGGCGCTTTTGTATTTGAAGCACCGCCTCCGGCGCATTTGTTAATAATTGATGATGTGGTGACCACTGGCTCCACAGGCCATGCATTGGCGCGTGCAGCGCTGGATGCAGGCGCCAAGCGTGTCGATATTTGGGCGGCCGCGCGTACACCGTTAGGCAAGGATTGATAGAATAGCACTTTCGCTGATTCAAACGCCTTTTTGCCAACCCAGGAGTGACCGATGTCACACCCGTTTAGCTCTCTTTCGCCTGATTTAGTGATGTCTGCCGTAGAGTCGCTGGATATTTGGCCTGCAGGCGAGCCTTTTGCGTTAAATAGCTATGAAAACCGCGTGCTGATGTTTCGTGATGATGACGGCAAAAGCTGGATCGTTAAGTTTTATCGCCCTGACCGCTGGTCGGATAGTGTGATTCAGGAAGAGCACGATTTTCTGCAGGAACTGGTAGATCAGCAGGTGCCAGTAGTCGCGCCTTGGCGAAACGAGGCGGGGGCGTCGTTGCACTATTTCAAGGATTTTCGATTTACGCTGTTTCCTCACTGCTCCGGCCAGGCACCGGAGTTGGATAACCCTTCGCATCTGTTTGCGATGGGGGAGTTGCTGGGGCGGTTGCATGACGTATCGGCTAAAAAAACCTTTCAGCACCGCCCGCGATTAGAGATGGCCAGCGGTATTCTCGATGCTCAGCAGCGGGTGCTGGCCAGTCATTGGATGAATAGCCATCAGCGCCGGGCCTATGACCGGGTGATTGAAAAGGTGCATCAGCAGCTTATAAAACATGACGTGCCCACCGGTAGCCTTATTCGCTGCCATGGCGATTGTCACTTGGGTAATGTGCTGGGGCGTGACGAGCAGTTCACCCTGGTCGATTTTGACGACTGCACCATGGCCCCTGCCATGCAAGATATCTGGATGCTACTACCCACCGATGACCCGCAGGGATGGCGATCCCAGTTAAGTGAAATTATCGAAGGGTATGAAGAGACGCGTTCATTTCCTAATGAGCAAATGGCGCTTATTGAGCCGCTAAGAAGTTATCGGCTGATAAGGCATTCGGCGTGGCTGGTGTCACGTTGGGATGACCCGGCTTTTCCTCGAGCGTTTCCCTGGTTGGCGGATAGCGGCTATTGGGATCAGCATATCCGCCAATTAGAGCAGCAATGCCTTCAGCTAGAGAACCCGCGCTGGTTGGCATAGCCGCTTATGGTATAGCAACAGAATACAATCAATGCACTACTCAACTTCAGGGTCAGCGGCTTCACGCGGTATGGGGTTGGCGACGCCTTCCCCATTGGCTTGCTGGCGCTGCTGATTAAGCTCTTCAGAGGGGTTGTCCAGTTCTTCAATTTCAACGGGTTGATCCAGCGTAAGCAGGAACGTCTGGCCAGGAGCAAGCGTGCATGGGCTGCCTTCGCAAGCGATACCGTATTGGCCATCTTCGCCATAAGCGCTGGCACTAAATTCGCCTGTGAAAATATCGCTGTTAGCGTCGTGGGTTTCAATACAGGTCGCCTCTTGGGTGGTCACGCGAATGCGCTCGTCGACCAAGTGCGCATTGCCTACGATAACGCAGTATTCAGGTAAAGAGTGCGAGGCGCTGGCTGCTTGAGTGGGGTGTAACAAAATATCGCTGAGGCGCGCTTGGTTTGACTCAAACACAAGCTCTTCAACAACCTCGACGCCGACGGTTGCTTCATTGGGCAGCGATAGTGTGGCTTCGGAGGCTACAGCCAATAGCGGCGTAATAAAAAAGGGGGCCGCAAGGGCTGTTAACCAAAAAGGTGTTGGTTTAAATGACATGGCGAGCTCTCAATGTTGGCGTCTGCGATACAGGCAGTAAAATAAAACCGATTAATCATATCACAGGCCCCTCGGTTACAAAGTTAACGACGCGGCGCTCTGCCGCAGGTAAACGAGCCATAGGCAGCCCAGATGCGGTAAAATAAACGTTTTGCTTAATACTCGTTGTGTGGACTTCAGTAAAAGTATACCTTTTGTACAATGTGTGTAGAGGGAGACTGTTGTCTAGCATCGCTCCTACAACCATCTTGCTTTTCATGCGCCCAAGGGAATAGACCTTGATGACCGTTTGGACGCGATTGTGCATGGTTTTCAAGATAGTTGTTGAGATAGATTTTGAGATGGTTTTTGAGAAAGTTTTTGAAATGATTTTTAGAATGGTTTTTGAAACAGATTTTGATGAGGCTAAACATGTCCGATGATATCGCCGAGCACTACCGCCAGATAATCTCAGCACTTGGCGAAGACCCTAAACGCGAAGGGCTAAGAGATACGCCGAAACGTGCGGCCAAGGCCATGCAGTTTCTCAATGCGGGCTACACTCAGTCATTGGAGGAAATTATTAATGGTGCGGTGTTTGAATCGCAAACGGATGAGATGGTGTTGGTGAAAGACATTGAGCTCTACTCAATGTGTGAACATCATCTTTTGCCGTTTATCGGCAAATGCCATATCGCCTATTTGCCTAATGGCAAAGTGTTAGGGCTGTCTAAGTTTGCGCGAATTGTCGACATGTTTGCCCGTCGTATGCAGATTCAAGAGAACCTAACTCGCCAGATTGCCGAGGCAGTGCAGGACGTTACCCAGGCAAAGGGCGTTGCTGTGGTCATTGAAGCGCGACACCTCTGTATGATGATGCGAGGCGTGGAGAAGCAAAATTCCAGCATGACCTCGTCGGTAATGCTAGGTGGATTCCGCAAGAATCAAGCGACTCGGCAAGAGTTTTTAATGCTCATTAGCTAAATTTATCGATGGTCAGTGGTCGGTAAAGCACGCCGCAAATTTGGTTTAAAGGGGTGTTTCGTCTTAGCATGAAGATGTTAATGAGCCTACGAGGCCATCATTTTTGGTCAGGAGCCTGTCATGGAAGCGCTTAAAGAAACACAGCTGTATTGCCCCTTTGCCTATATTGACGGTAGTTGGGTTGCGGCAGATAGCGGCGAGCAAATTACGGTATTAAACCCGGCCACCGGTGAATCGATTGGCGAGATTCCTCGCCTAGGTAAAGCTGAGACCGAGCGGGCCATTGATGCCGCAGATGCTGCGCTACCGGCCTGGCGAGCGCTGACTGCCCAAGAACGCGCTGATTTGCTGTTAAAGTGGCACGACCTGATGCTGGAGCACCAGCAGGATCTGGCCATGTTGATGACCTATGAGCAGGGCAAGCCACTTAAGGAAGCCGCGGGTGAAATCGCTTACGCGGCCAGCTTTTTACGCTGGTTTGCCGAGGAAGCGCGACGCGTCTACGGCGAAACGATTCCTGCCGCTAAAGCCAATCAACGTATCGTTGTTACCAAACAGCCGGTGGGGGTAGTTGGCGCGATAACGCCGTGGAATTTTCCCGCTGCGATGATTACCCGCAAAGCCGGGGCAGCATTGGCCGCTGGCTGCACAATAGTGGTTAAGCCCGCTAGTCAGACTCCTTTCTCTGCGACGGCTTTAGCGCTGTTGGCTGAACGGGCAGGCATCCCGCGCGGTGTCTTTAACGTAGTACCCGGAAGCGCTAGCGATATTGCCCAGGCGATGACTCAGTCGCCTAAGGTGCGCAAGATCACCTTTACCGGTTCGACCGAAGTAGGTCGCAAACTGATGGCCCAAGCGGCGGAACATATCCAGAAAATCTCGCTAGAGCTAGGCGGCAATGCGCCCTTTATTGTGTTTGAGGATGCTGATTTAGACGCCGCCGTGGAAGGCGCCATGGCCGCTAAATTCCGCAATGCAGGGCAAACCTGTGTCTGTACTAACCGCTTCCTCGTTCAGTCGAGTGTGATTAACGCCTTTTGTGAAAAGCTTGCAGTCGCTATGAACAGCGAACTGCATGTGGGGGATGGCACCAAACCCAACATTAATATTGGCCCATTAATTGATGAAAACGCGGTTAAAAAAGTCAGCGAGCATGTACATGACGCTATTGATAATGGCGCTGAGCTACTGCTGGGCGGTCATCCGCATCCGCTAGGCGGCAATTTCTTCACGCCGACATTGATCAGTTTTGCGACTGACAAGATGAAAGTGGCCCACGAAGAGACCTTCGGGCCACTGGCCGCTGTATTTCCGTTTGACGATGAAGAGACTGCGATTGAGATGGCCAATGACACCCAGTATGGCTTGGCCTCCTATTTCTACTCCCGTGATCTTGCCCGCGTATGGCGCGTAGCCGAGGCGCTAGATTACGGTATGGTGGGCATTAATACTGGCGCCATTTCCAACGCTGCCGCGCCTTTTGGGGGTGTAAAAGCGTCGGGTCTAGGCCGCGAGGGTGGTCATCAGGGCTTGGAAGAGTATTTGGAAACCAAGTATCTATGTATTGATCTTGGTTAAGTCCCATAGCATTGCTTATTGAACATAGCATTGCTTATTCATAGCAGTGAAAAAAAGAACGTAAAAAGCCCCACCGGCAAAGTGCAGGTGGGGCTTTGGCGTTTTTGTGGGTATTAAAAAATGCGTTTTAGTGGCGGAAATGGCGCATACCGGTAAATACCATGGCTATGCCTGCTTCATTAGCGGCGTCGATCACTTCCTGATCACGCATGGAGCCACCAGGCTGAATGACCGCGGTAATACCTGCCGCCGCGGCTGCATCGATGCCATCGCGGAACGGGAAGAAGGCATCAGACGCCATCACTGAGCCGGGCACCGAAAGTCCTTCGTCAGCCGCTTTAATGCCAGCGATTTTGGCCGAGTATACACGGCTCATTTGGCCAGCGCCGACGCCCACGGTTTGGCCCTCTTTGGCGTAGACAATGGCGTTAGATTTAACAAATTTAGCCACGCGCCAGGCAAAAACTAAATCACGCAATTCTTGCTCGCTGGGCGCGCGCTGGCTGACCACGGTCAAGTCGTCGCGGGTGACCATGCCGTCATCGCGCTGTTGTACCAGCAAGCCGCCGTTAACGCGCTTAAAATCAAGCGCTGGCTGCTGCTCACCGGGCCAGTGTGCGCTGACGTCCAGCAAGCGTACGTTTTGCTTATTTGCCACAATGGCAGCAGCTTCGTCGCTGACGCCGGGGGCAATAATTACCTCGACAAACTGACGGTCAATAATCGCCTGGGCTGTTTCGGCATCCAGCGGCGTATTGAAAGCGATAATACCGCCAAACGCGCTGGTGGGGTCGGTGTCAAACGCTTTGTCATAGGCCGCAAGCGCCGTGGCGCCGATGGCGACGCCGCAGGGGTTGGCGTGCTTAACGATAACGCAGGCCGTCTCGTTAAAGGCCTTGACGCACTCAAAGGCGGCGTCGGTATCGGCCACATTGTTATAAGAAAGCGGTTTGCCCTGGAGCATTTTCGCAGTGGCAACGCTGGGTTCGCTTGCCTGAGGGTCTACGTAGAAGGCCGCTTGCTGATGGGGGTTTTCGCCGTAACGCATATCCTGCTTTTTGGCTAGCTGCAGGTTAAAGGTGCGTGGGAAAGACTCATCGGCAGTGGTTACTTTGCGGCCTAGGTAGTCAGCAATGGCGCCATCGTAGCCAGCAGTATGCTCAAAAGCTTTCACTGCTAAATCGAAACGCGTGGCGCGACTGACGTGGCCATCTTGGGCGGCCAACTCGCCTAGCACGCGGGCATAATCACTGCTATTGACCACAATGGTGGTGTAAGCGTGGTTTTTGGCGCAGGCGCGAACCATGGTTGGGCCGCCGATATCGATATTCTCGATGGCATCTTCAAGCGTGCAGTCAGGCTTGGCAACGGTGGCGGCAAAGGGGTAGAGATTGACCACTACCATATCGATCGGCGTGATATCGTTCTCGGCCATGACCGCATCATCCTGACCGCGGCGGGCCAAAATGCCACCGTGAATTTTCGGGTGCAGCGTTTTAACCCGGCCATCCATAATCTCGGGGAAGCCGGTGTGCTCAGACACTTCTTTCACGGCAATCGCATTTTCTTGTAGCAGGTGGAAGGTACCACCCGTGGAGAGCAGTTCAACTCCGTGCTCAGTCAGGCCGCGGGCGAATTCCACGATACCGGTTTTATCAGAAACGCTCAGCAGGGCGCGGCGAACGGGAGTAGCGTTACGGTCAGTCTGGGGAGGATTATCAGCCATTAGAGTGCTCGTGTGCAGAGTCGAGAATTAAAAAACAGTTAAAAACAACAGCGCCCCTGGGGTTATGGGGCGTCACCTTCGATAAGTCCGTATAGCTTGAGTTTTTTGCGCAGAGTGCCTCGGTTTAGCCCCAGCACATCGGCAGCCCGGGTCTGGTTGCCATCGGTGTGCTCTAGGACGCAGGCAAGTAAAGGCGCCTCTACTTCAGCCATCACCATGGCGTAAAGATCGCTAGCCTGACTGCCGTCCAAATGCTCAAAGTAGCGGCGCATGGCCGTCTCAACGGCCTCGCGAAGTGGCTGTGGCGGTGCGTTAGCCTCAGGATCCGCGAGCGTGCCCGCTAAATGAGCGTTGCTCGAGTAAAAAGCATCGCTGGAATAGGCGTCGCTGGAGTAGCTGTCGCTAGAGAGAAGATCGCGTTCGGTCATGCAGCATAGCTTCCTTTGGCTAGCAAACGCGTGGCGGCGCCGGGGGCCATCGCGTCGTTGATCCAATCAAATTGCGTTTCAGGTGATGCTAACGCATTGAACTGCTGCTTAAGCACGCGCTGCTGGTGCGGCGTAAAGCGTTGGTCATCACTGAGATACCAGCCGACATGTTTGCGCGCGATACGCACACCCATGTTGGTGCCATAAAACTCATGCAACGCTTCTAGGTGCCCGTGAAGCACTTGGTGGCGCTCCGTAAGACTTGGCAGTGCCATCCGCTCTCCATGTTGGAGGAAGTGGTTAATCTGTTGAAAGATCCACGGGTTACCCTGAGCACCTCGGCCGACCATTACCGCATCAGCGCCAGTATACGCGAGTACCTCGGCGGCTTTTTCGGGACTTGTTATGTCGCCGTTGGCAATCACTGGAATCGATAGGCGAGACTTGATCTCAGCAATCGTGTCGTACTCTGCCTGTCCAGTATAGCGCTGTTGACGATGTCGGCCATGTACAGCGAGCGATTGAATACCCGCTGATTCGGAGAGACGGGCAATACGCAGGGCATTATTTGATTCGGCGCACCAGCCAGTGCGGATTTTCAGCGTTACGGGTATATCAACTGCCGCCACCACCGCCTCAAGAATCTCTGCCACCAAGGCCTCATCGCGAAGCAGCGCCGAACCGGCTGCTTTGTTACACACTTTTTTGGCCGGGCAGCCCATATTGATATCAATAATCTGCGCGCCCAGCTCGGCATTCAAGCGTGCCGCCTGAGCGAGCATTTCAGCGTCGCCACCGGCGATTTGCACCACTCGCGGGTCGGGCTCGCCGCGGTGATCCATGCGCAGCTGAGATTTACGAGTATGCCATAAGCTAGGGTCTGCAGTGACCATTTCACCCACTACCCAGCCAGCCCCTAGTCGTCGACATAGCTGGCGAAAAGGCCGGTCTGTGACGCCGGCCATTGGCGCAAGCATTACCCGGTTTGGTAATGCAAAGGCCCCAATGGTGGGTAATGTATCGATTGAGGTCATGGCGTCGGGCTTTGTCGGTTGTGAGCTGTGAGTGCTGGTCTGTAACTACGGGTCTGGCGGCGAGTAGGCGTTTCAAGGGTGCGTATGATACGCCTACTCGGTGATGGGGTGAAGGCCATTTGCCGCTTTAACGTGGACGCATGCCGCTAAGTCGCACCCATCCTTCGCGTATGACTGGCTCATCCATAACGATGCCTTGCACTGCATAGGCGTCGTACACATCATCAGCCTGATTGGCCAAAATCCCCGATAGTGCAATGCGCCCGCCGGGCGCCACATGCCCAGCAATCATGGGCGCTAGTTCAACCAACGGGCCCGCTAAGATATTGGCAGTCACGATAGGGTAGTCGCCACAATCGCTTAACTGTTCAGGGTAGTAGAGAGAGAAATCCGACTCCGCAATAGCGTTACGCTCAGCATTGTCGCGGCTGGCTTGCAGTGCCTGGGGATCAATATCGGTGGCATCGGCGTGACGAGCCCCCAGCTTAAGTGCGGCAATGGCGAGAATGCCTGACCCGCAGCCCACATCTAAAACGGTTTGTTGGGCTAAGTGGCCTGCCACCGCCAGCTCATCCAACCACTCCAAGCACAGCGCCGTGGTCGGGTGCGTGCCGGTGCCAAAAGCAAGGCCAGGGTCGAGTATTAAATTAACGGCGTCGGCCTCGGGTGGTTCGTGCCAGCTGGGTACAATCCATAGGCGTTGCCCCATGCGTAGCGGCGTGAAGTCATCCATCCACTCACGCTCCCAATCCCGATCAGCTAGCAGCTCATATTCGATGGTTGGGCAGGGCTCGCCAGGCATCTGTTCAGACCATGCGGCCTCAATGCGCTCCAGCATGCTCTCGACGCCCTCAAGATCATCGTACAGACCGGTCAGTACGGTATCTTCCCACAACGGTGTGGTCCCGCGCTCAGGCTCAAATACCGGGTCGTCGTGAGCATCCTGAAGTCCTATGGCCGTCGCGCCCTCATCAAGCAATAGCTCTTCAAGGAGCTCTGCCTGTTCAGGTGCGACGTGGGCTTTGAGTTGCAGCCAGGGCATGGAGGTTCTCCGCAAGGCGAATTAAAGACACATTGATAAAAGCACATTCACTGAAGGCACATTCAGTCAAAATACCTTGAGTAAAAACAAGGACGGGGTGGACATGGCCACCCCGCTGGGCATCACACAGTGCGCTGGAAAGCGCTTGGCTGCTGTATTAGCTGCTGAGTTTCTTTTCCAGGTAGTGAATGTTGACCCCACCTTGACGGAAGTAGCTGTCGCGCACCAGATCTTTTTGCAGGTCGATATTGGTTTTAATACCTTCCACCAAAAGCTCGTCGAGGGCATTGCGCATTCGCGTCAGGGCTATTTCACGGTCAGCGCCCCAGGTGATCAGCTTGCCGATCAGTGAGTCATAATGCGGCGGCACGGTGTAGCCGGTATAGAGGTGAGAATCCATGCGCACGCCCAGGCCACCGGGGGCGTGGAACAGCGTTACCTTGCCGGGCGAAGGCATAAAGGTGCGAGAGTCTTCGGCGTTAATCCGGCACTCAAAAGCGTGGCCATTGAGCTTTACATCTTCCTGTCGAATTGACAGCGGCAGACCCGAGGCAATACGTAGCTGCTCTTTAACAATATCCACGCCAGTAACCATTTCGGTGACCGGGTGTTCAACCTGAACGCGGGTGTTCATCTCGATGAAGAAGTATTCACCGTCTTCGTAGAGGAACTCAAAGGTGCCTGCGCCACGGTAGTTGATTTTGATACATGCTTGACGGCACGCTTCAAGCACCTGGGCGCGGGCGTCTGGATCAAGACCTGGCGCCGGGGCTTCTTCGAGCACTTTCTGGTGACGCCGTTGCAGTGAGCAGTCGCGGTCATAAAGATGAATCGCGTTACCCTGGCCGTCAGCTAGCACCTGAACCTCGACGTGGCGCGGCTTCTCAAGGAATTTTTCCATGTAAACCGTGCCATCACCGAAGGCAGCGTGGGCTTCAGTTCGGGTAACGGTAATCGCCGACAACAAATGACCTTCAGTGTGCACCACGCGCATGCCGCGACCACCGCCACCGGAGGCAGCTTTAATGATGACCGGGTAACCAATACGGCGTGCGGTGGCTAGATTAGTCGCGTCATCGTCACCTAGGGGGCCGTCTGAGCCGGGAACCGTGGGAACGCCAGCTTCTTTCATCGACTGGATGGCGCTGACTTTGTCGCCCATTAGGCGAATCGTCTCGGCGCGAGGGCCAATAAAGGTAAAACCCGAGCGCTCAACCTGTTCGGCAAAATTGGCGTTTTCAGACAAAAAGCCATAACCAGGGTGAATAGCGGTCGAGTCAGTAACTTCAGCCGCGCTGATCAGGGCCGGAATATTTAAATAAGACTGCGCTGACGAAGCCGGGCCAATACACACGGCTTCATCCGCCAGGCGAACGTGCATAAGTTCACGATCAGCTTTGGAGTGTACCGCTACGGTTTTGATGCCCAGTTCTTTACAGGCTCGTAGGATACGAAGGGCAATCTCGCCGCGGTTGGCGATAAGTACCTTGTCCAGCATGGGAGAGTCCACCCGTGTTGAAAATGAAAGATTAAGCGATAACGATCATGGGTTGATCGAATTCCACTGGCTCGCCATCTTCCACCAGGATGGCTTCCACCACACCGTCGCGGTCAGCTTCAATCTGGTTCATCATTTTCATGGCTTCAATGATGCATATGGTATCGCCCTGCTTGACGCTATCGCCAACTTCTACAAACGATTTGGCGCCCGGTGCCGGGCTACGGTAGAAGGTGCCAACCATGGGCGAATTGACAGCTTCACCACGGTAGCTAGCGCCCTGAGGCTCTGCTTCGGCAGCAGGCGATGCCGCCGGAGCACCCGCCGCGGGAGCTGGTGGGTAGCCAGGATGTTGGGCATATTGCGGCATGGGCTGAGGCTGCCACGAGGCACCATTAGGGTGGCGGCTGATACGTACTGATTCTTCGCCTTCCTGAATTTCAATCTCGCTAATATTGGATTCTTCGAGCAGCTCAATCAGTTTCTTAACTTTGCGGATATCCATGGCATAGCCCCATCAATGTCATAACAGAAGATTATGAGAAATAGTCACAAGCTACCCCGGCCAGTGGGCGAGGGTGCTGTGCGGCACTTGTGTAAGCGCAGTAAACCAAAAGTAAAAATGAAGAGAACGCTGCATGTTAGCGAACGTTACCCCGTTCTCACCGTTAAAAAAGCAAGTTTTTAGCTAATATGGGAGCGGAGTTTGCCGAAAAAGTGCCAGGATGTCCAGCAACAGCCTAAGTCAACGTCCATACCTGCTTGTCGTTAAAAATTAAACAACTGTTTGAAGAAGTTCGCTGCAAAAAGCCGTTTTAGCGCCTCACGTGCTGCTATGACAGGTGTTGATATCAGCGGTTCACTAGCCATTGGCTGACTGTTTCGAGATGCTCGTGCAGTTGGTCGGCAGCCACTTCACCTTGGATGCGTGCAGGGCGGATCTCTTCACCCTGGCTAAAAAACAGCAGGCTGGGAGGGCCGAAGAGATCGAATTGCTCGAGTAACTCACGGCTCTGGGCGTCAGAGTGGGTGACATCGGCGGCGATCAAGGTGTAATTGCTTAGCGCGGCGGACACCTGTGGGTCGGGATAAACATCCCGCTCTAGCAATTTGCAGGAAATGCACCAGTCGGCAGTAAAGTGAACAAACACCGGCTGGTGAGCGCCATCAGCTTGAGCAATAGCCGCTTCAAGCTCGGTTAAGCTGGTTACCTCAGTAAAGTCGAGTGTTGCTGCTTGCGGCTTGCCGGAAAGGCTGGACGTTGCTGCAAGAGGGCGTAGGGGGTTGCTGCCACCTTGAGCGGCGCCAATTACCAGCGCTATCCCCCAGGCCAACAGCATCAGCCCCAACGTTTGGCGTGCCCGGGGCCACCCCTGTGGCTGATTGAAATTTAACGCCCCCAAGGCCAGCGCTGTACCAATCGCCAGCGCTGCCCATAGCAACAGCGCAATGGGTGCAGCCACTAAACGCGCAATCATCCAAATCGCGACGCCTAGCAGCAAAAGACCAAAGGCGATCTTCACCCCATTCATCCAGGCGCCCGAGCGGGGCAGCAGCGTGGTGCCAAAGGTGCCGACCAGAAGCAGCGGTACGCCCATCCCCATTCCCAACGCAAACAGCACCGCGCCGCCCATCGCCGCATCGCCAGTCGACGAGATAAACACCAGCGCACCTGCTAAGGGCGCTGTTACGCAGGGTGACACCACCAGCACCGAGAGGGCGCCTGCTAAGGCTAGCCCTGCTGGACCACTGCGTTGCGCGCGGGCCTGCCAAGCGTCGATACGGTTTGCTAAACGGGGCGACAGGTTAAGGTTAAAAGCCCCGAACATGGCCAGTGCAAAGAGCGTGAACAGCACGGCAAAGGTGATTAATACCGGGGCTGACTGTAGACGCGCCTGAAGATTAAGCCCGGCACCAAATAATCCCATTAACACCCCGACTAGCGCGTAGGTCAGTGCCATGCCGAGCACATAGCTTAGGGAGAGTGCAAACGCGCGGGGGCGGGTAGGGTTTTGGCCCACCACGATCGATGACAAAATCGGAATCATCGGCAGTACGCAGGGGGTAAAGGTAAGCCCTAGGCCGGCAATAAAAAACAGTCCCAGCGCTAGCGGCAAGCTAGCATTGCTGATCAAAGCACTAAAGCGGCTGTCTTCGCTTTGCGGCCCAGAGAAATCACTCTGCGAGGGAGTGGTTTGATTAGCAGTGCTATCACCTGCTTGCCAGTTTGCAAATTGAATGGGCGGCTCAGTTTCACTGGCTTGCAGTTGCGTGCGCTCTGGAGGGTAGCATAAGCCCGCATCTGCACAGCCTTGAAACGTAAGCTCTACGTTTAAGGGGCCTGAGTAGGTAGCATCCAGGGGGGCTTCAAATACTAACGAATCGCGAAATACATACACATCTCCCATGAACTCATCGTTGGTAAAGAGGCCCTGGGGGATGACGGAGTCGCCAAAGCTAACGCCCTCAGTTTGGCTGACAAGTGCAAGCTGGTGGCGATACAGATAGTACTCATCAGCGATATCGATGCCGATATAGAGCGTATCGCCATCATGCCAAGCGGTAGGCTGAAAGGCTTCCATCACCGGCAAAAATTCGTCTTGATTGCTCGACGATGAAAACCATTGAGCGTGCGCACTTAGCGGCAACAAGCCGAGAAAAAAAACCAATAACGACAATAGGCTCAGGCGTTTAACAGATAACACGGTGCGTCCTTAATCAATGGCAGCGCAATGAAAGGCAAACAGCATACCGCAACCCTTAACCCTTGGCGTATACGCTGCGGTGACGTGACGCGGACAGTTAATTCTTCTAACGCAATAAGGCCGCCCGAAGGCGGCCTTATGGCTACTAACGGCGCATCATAATAAACGCCGCAACGTCACTATTACGCCTTCTGATAGGCGGCAACAGACTTCTCAATCGCCTTGCGGGCAGCGTCAGCGCCTTCCCATGACTCTACTTTTACCCATTTGCCTTTTTCGAGATCTTTGTAGTTCTCGAAAAAGTGGGCAATTTGCTGGCGCAGTAGTTCAGGTAGATCAGTCACTTCATGGACATCGTCGTAGAGAGAGCTCAGCTTGGCGTGGGGCACGCAGATCAATTTGGCATCTTCACCCGCTTCGTCGGTCATGTTCAGAATGCCCACCGGGCGTGCGCGAACAATGCTGCCAGGCTGAACCGGGTGCGGGGTAACCACCAAGGCATCCAGGGCATCGCCATCGTCGGCCAGCGTATGTGGGATAAAGCCGTAGTTAGCGGGGTAGAACATGGGAGTGGCCATAAAGCGGTCAACGAGAAGTGCGCCCATGTCCTTGTCAATTTCATACTTAATGGGATCGTGGTTTGCTGGAATTTCGATCACCACGTAAACGTCGTTGGGGAGATCCTTTCCAGCGGGGATATTATCGAAGTTCATCGTTGATTCCTTGGTAGTTCAGTGACTAAAGTCGTGCTGTGGCTAAAGTCGTGCAGTGGTTAGGCAATCGTTTCAAAGTCGTTTATGGCGAAGAATTATACGAACATGGCTGCCCGATTACCAATGCGACATAGGTTGGCCGTAAGCGATCACCCCTGAGCCCTTAAATCGGATGAAAACGATAGAGACGTTTGGTGGGCATCGTTTCTGCTCTGCTGCGTGTATCATAGGCAGCGTTTATTGACAGTATTGGTTGATAGTATTGGTTGACAGTGATGTCCCTCGATCGAGTCGGCAGCCTAGGAGGATGACTTGTCGCACGCCCAGTTGCTCATCAGTTTTGGTCAAGCGTTTGTCGCGCCCGATAGGCGCCTGCACCGCAGTTCAATGTCGGTTCGCTTTCCTGAAGCGCCGCTGCTGCGCGCCAAAGGCGGCTGTGCGGTGATTAGCGACTCCATTTCGCGCAATACCATGGCCAAACAGGCGGGGGATATTAGCGTACGGGGCTTCCTGGCCGACTATTTTTCCACCCCCGACCACTGGGATGTTAAAACCTCGGCCACTCGCGTACTGCGCGCGCTCAACAGCTGGTGCTACAGTCAAAGCCAGCATGTCAAAGAGGGCAGTTTTGTTTCATCCATGTCGGCGATGGTGTTTCGTGGTCGCGAAGCCCACCTGTTTCATATGGGCGATACGTTGGTGTTTCGTTTGCGCGGTGCGGAGTTTGAACAATTAAGCCGTGACCATGTGACTGATTTAGGCGGCTATCGCTACCCCTCACGGGCGCTTGGCATGGATGGCAGTGTCGATATCGACTATACCCATATTGCACTTAAGCAAGGCGATCTTTTTCTGTTTACCACCCAGGGTGTGCGCGGCACACTGCTGCCATCGGACTATGTGCGCTTGATTCGTCAGGACGCCAGTGACCTGGATGCCGCCTGCGAGCGGTTAGCTGATGAAGCCAAGCAGCGCGCCCAGGAGCGCGGCTATGGTGGTGATCAGTTCTGTTTCCAACTGGTACGTATCGACGAATTACCCGAAGAGATCACCGAGCACCCGGGGCAGCTATACGGCGATCTGCCTATTCCGCCTGAGCTGACGCCGGGTGAGCGTTTAGACGGCTTGGAGATTCTCGCCGTGCTATCGAGAACGGCCCAGTCGCGGGTTTATCGTGTTCGCGATGTGCATAGCGAGCGGGAAATGGTCATGAAAGCGCCCAGCCCTGAACTTTCGCTACGCAATGCATATCTTGAGCATTTCCTGCTTCAACAGTGGGTAGTGGAGCGTGTTAACTCGCCGTTTGTGGTTAAAGTGATGGAGCCATCCCGGCCACGCCGCTACCTGTATTATTTGATGCAACATATTGAAGGCGAAACGCTGCGGCAATGGGCGGAGCGCCATCCTCAAGCGAGCCTGACCCAGCGCTTGGATATTGCCAATCAGCTAGGGAAAGCGGTGCAGGCGCTGCATCATCGGGACATTATTCATCAGCAGATCAATCCCGATAACATCTTGATTGACCCCCACGGAAAGCTAGTGCTCACCGATTTTAGTGCTTGCCATATGCGCGATGGAGAAGGGCATCGCCACTCCGGTGAATTGCTCCGCCAAATTGGCTTTAACGAGCACACCGCCCCTGAATATGCTTTGGGCGACAGTATTGGCCGGCGCAGCGATCAGTTCTCGCTAGCCTCGACAACGTATTGGCTGTTAACCGGCGCTTTGCCCTATACGTTGACACCCAATCGTTTGCGTAGTCATACCGACCTTGAGGAGTTGACTTACCGCGGGGCGCGTACCACTAACCCGGAAATCTCTCCAGAATTAGACGATGCGCTTCGTCGCGCCTTGGATCCTCAAAGGGCGCTGCGGTTTAGACGCATGTCCGAGTTTTTGCATGCGTTGAGGGTGCCGCTTGTGCGACTACCTAATCGGGAAGAGAGTAGTCAGGAGCCGCGGCGTTTTTGGCAGGGGGTGGCGGGAATACTGTTATTGCTGCTAGTGCTTTCCTGGTTGCTGCGCTAAACCTAACCAGCGCACTACATATAAAACGGGCGATGAATCACTTCATCGCCCGTTTTTGTTGCCGCTATCTTAGTTGCTCTGCGTTAGCTGCTTACAGCGTGAAAATAGGCAGCTTGCGCTCGGCTTTGGCCAGTTTCAGCTTAGCCACTTTAGGCAGGCCGTTCTCAAACGGTGGGAAATCCTCGCCCTGGATCAGCGGTGAGAGATAGTCCCGGCAGGTTTGGGTAATGGCAAAGCCGCTTTCGCTAATAAAGTCCCGGGGCATAAATTTCTCTTGATTGGCCACCTGGGCGAGCGGGGCGGAGATGACATCCCACTGATAGGGTGACTGAGAAATACGGCGAATGGCGGGCATCATGGCGTTTTTACCTGCCAGCGCCAAGGTGACCGCTTCGCGGCCCACCGCATAGGCTTGTTCAACGTCGGTTTTAGACGCCAGGTGACGTGCTGCCCGCTGAAGGTAATCAGCCACCGCCCAGTGATACTTGTAGCCTAAATCCTGCTTGATCATACCGGCAAGTGTCGGGGCTACGCCGCCAAGCTGACGGTGGCCAAACGCATCGGTATTGCCCGCGTCGGCCAGAAAGGTACCATCTTCATAGCGCGCGCCTTCAGAAACCACGATAACGCAGTAGCCATACTGCTTAACGCTCTCTTCAACCCGCGCCATGGCCGCTTTACGGTTGAAGGGGATCTCCGGGAAGATAATCATATGCGGCGGTTCGCCTTCGGCTTCGCCAGCTAAACCACCGGCGGCGGCGATCCAGCCCGCGTGGCGGCCCATGACTTCGAGCACAAATACCTTGGTGGAGGTCGCGCACATGGAGGCGATATCCAGCGAAGCTTCCAGGGTCGAGGTGGCAATATACTTGGCCACACTGCCAAAGCCTGGGCTGTTATCGGTAATCGGCAGGTCGTTGTCCACGGTTTTGGGCACGTGGATAGCGGTCAGCGGATAGCCCAGCTTCTCGGAAAGCTGCGAGACCTTTAAGCAGGTGTCGGCGCTGTCACCGCCACCGTTGTAAAAGAAGTAGCGAATATCGTGGGCCTTGAATACCTCAATCAAGCGCTCGTACTGGGCGCGGTGGGTATCAATGTCTTTCAGCTTATAGCGGCAGGAACCGAAAGCGCCGCCCGGCGTATGGCGTAGCGCCGCAATCGCTTCATCGCTCTCCTGGGTAACGTCGATCAGGTCTTCCGTTAAGGCACCAATAATGCCGTTATGACCGGCATAAACCTTGCCAATCTGATCGGGTGCTTGACGGCAGGCTTCGATAACGCCACAGGCGCTGGCGTTGATCACGGCGGTGACGCCACCGGATTGGGCGTAAAAGGCATTATGCTGAGCCATGGAAACGTCTCATCTCCTGAAAACGGTTGGGTAAATCGGCAACAATTCATCACTGCTCTTTATCACTGCTACGTACGCGCGGGGGGCAGGCGGCAGTGGGTTACAAAATGGCGCTACTGCAATGTCGCAAAGTTTAGCGTAAAGCCCTGTTGACTGCATTAGCTGCGGCGGTCTGTTAATCCCCGCCGTCCATCTCCTGTTCACGCTGTGCGAGCTGCCAGCCACCCAGGTCTTTATAGCGATTGACCATGGCGCAAAATAACTCTGCAGTGCGCTCGGTGTCATAGCGAGCGGAGTGGGCAGCCTTGTTGTCAAACTCAATGCCCGCGGCACGACAGGCCCGGGCAAGCACTGTTTGGCCATAGATCAGACCTGCAAGTGTGGCGGTATCAAAGCTTGAGAACGGGTGGAAGGGGTTGCGCTTAATGCCGCAGCGATTGACCGCCGCGTTCAAGAAGCCCTGATCGAACGCCGCATTATGGCCGACTAAAATAGCGCGCGTGCAGTCGTGGGCTTTGATCGATTTTCTGATCGGGCGGAAAATTTCTCCCAGCGCTTCAGACTCGCTCAGCGCAACCTGGCGACGCAGGGGGTCGTCCAGGTTGATACCGGTAAAATCGAGCGCGGACTGCTCTACATTCGCGCCCTCAAAGGGCTGAATGTGGTAGGCATAGGTGGCATCAGGAAGCAGGTTGCCCTCCGGATCCATGGTCAGCGTGACGGCGGCTATCTCAAGTACAGCGTCGCCTTGGGCATTAAATCCCCCGGTTTCTAAATCAACGACCACGGGCAGGTAACTACGAAAACGTTGGGCCATTAATTCGCGGGCAATTGCCTCGCTCATGCAGCTCTCCTTATCTTCAAGCGAGTAATAGTTGAAGCAATAATAATAAAGCGAGTATCCAGTCAACATCAGCGGCAAACCACCGCTTTGAGTGGTGTGATTCTAGCAGCTTTAGCCCCCAGGCGTCGTTGACGGTATTCGCTGGGCATTGAGAACGCTATACTCAAGGTCTGTTTCAAAGGGCTATCTCAAAGGTCTAGCCCCGAGAGCGATCGCATTAGCCGAGCGCTAATGGCAGATGTGGTTTTTACTCATGAATTTCTTATGGTCAACGAGGAGCAAAGAATGTCCGATGTCAAAAAGGTTGTGCTGGCTTATTCAGGCGGCCTGGACACATCCGTAATCGTTAAGTGGTTGCAAGAGACCTACAACTGCGAGGTAGTGACTTTTACTGCCGACATCGGTCAGGGCGAAGAAGTCGAACCGGCGCGAACTAAAGCACAAGCGCTTGGCGTAAAAGAGATTTACATCGAAGACCTGCGCGAAGAGTTTGTGCGCGACTACGTCTACCCGATGTTCCGCGCCAACACTATCTATGAAGGCGAATATTTGCTGGGCACTTCTATCGCTCGCCCGCTAATTGCCAAGCGCTTGATCGAAATTGCCAATGAAACCGGTGCCGACGCTATTTCCCACGGTGCCACGGGTAAAGGCAACGATCAGGTACGCTTTGAACTTGGTGGCTATGCCCTGAAGCCCGGTGTAAAAGTGATCGCTCCTTGGCGCGAGTGGGACTTAACTTCTCGTGAAAAGCTAATGGCTTACTGCGAAGAGCATAAGATCCCGGTCGACTTTGCCAATAAAAAGAAAAAATCGCCTTACTCAATGGATGCCAACCTGCTGCACATCTCCTACGAGGGCGGCATTTTGGAAGATCCCTGGGCCGAAGCCGAAGACGATATGTGGCGCTGGAGCGTTTCTCCTGAAGCCGCCCCCGATACCCCCACTTACGTTGAACTGACGTACGAAAAGGGCGATATCGTGGCCATCGACGGTGAGCCGTTGAAAGCGCATGAAGTGCTCGAAAAACTCAACAAACTAGGTGGTGACAACGGCATTGGCCGGTTGGATATTGTTGAAAACCGCTATGTAGGCATGAAATCCCGTGGCTGTTATGAAACGCCAGGGGGCACCATTATGTTGCGCGCCCACCGTGCCATTGAGTCGCTAACCCTAGACCGCGAAGAAGCCCACCTGAAAGATCAACTGATGCCAAAATACGCGGAAGTGATCTACAACGGATATTGGTGGAGCCCAGAGCGTCGCATGCTGCAGGCTGCGATTGACGAGACCCAGAAGAATGTATCGGGTGTCGTGCGTATGAAGCTCTATAAAGGCAACGCTATCGTGGTGGGGCGTAAGTCTGATGATTCGCTATTTGATGAATCCATCGCTACCTTCGAAGATGATGCAGGCGCTTACGACCAGAAAGATGCTGAAGGCTTTATCAAGCTGAACGCGCTGCGGTTGCGCATTGCCGCGGGTAAAGGGCGTAAACAGAGCTAATTAAAAGAGCACCGCAAACCTTGCTAGGGCGGCAGGCTGTTACTGCCGCTCTACAAGAGAAGGAGCCGCTGTGTATAAAAAGGAGTCATCATGCTAAAAAAAATACTTTCCGGTCTCTTTGGTAGTGATCGTCAGGCTGAGCCAGGCGCTACCACCAAAGCAGCTGAACCAGTGGAATACAAGGGCTACGAGATTGTCTCTCAGCCAGATGATAAGAGCGGTCAGTACCGCGTCAGCGGCTGGATTCGTAAGGCGGATGCCAGCGGTGAAACCCTTGAACACCGCTTTGAGCGTTCCGATATGCTACCAGGGCGAGATGCCTGCGATACCATGATGGTCACCAAAGCGCAGCGCTATATTGATGAAGTGGGTGATGCGATGTTCACGCCAGACCCACGCCGGGCAGGCGATAGCGAGCAGTAATGCCGTCAAATCATTCAGTCGAAGGAGAGGCGTATGCGTTTAGTACACCAAGCCTCACCCTGGCGCTCTCTATTCTATGAGAATGGAACGCTTAATACCTCGGCGCTCAACGCGCCGTTAGATCATCTCTTCGCTAAGCTCTTCGCAAATCACTCCTCGCCTTACACCTCTTTAGCTGAATCCTACGCGTGGCAACTGCCGCTAGTGGAAACACTGGTGCATTATGACCTGCCCGCCTGGCGGATAAGCCAAATTATCAGTGACCACAATGCCCATCTCTATCGGCAAGCTATAGGACTATCCCTGGACGAAATGCAGGCGCAAGGGTGGGGCGTACCGCCAGTCAACTACTGCGTACTGCTGCTAGGTTCCGCGGCGCGCTTTGAGAGCCTGCTAGGCCCCGACCAGGATAATGCGCTGGTTATTGACGACTACCCGGATCACCGCCATGTGGAGATCGACGGCTATTTTCAAGCGCTCGGCGAACGGTTTACTCAACGCCTGGATGAAGCAGGGATCCCACTCTGCCATGGCCATGTCATGGCGCGCTGGCCGATGTGGCGCAAACGGCTTAGCGAATGGCAAGCACAGCTTGAGATATGGAGCGCCGACCGGCAGGTAAAGCGCGTGCAGCAGACCAATATCTTGCTCGATTTTGCCCCAGTAGCGGGCAATCCAGTGTTTGCCGAGCGATTGGGTTATAGCATTGCTGCCACACTTCCCAAAGCGTCACTGTTTATGAATGAAATGGCGGCGCTGTTAGATGAACTGCCGGTGGCGCTGGATCGGTTTGGACGCCTTGCCTCAAGCCCAGGCCTGGAGGCCCCCCACGATCACGCCATTAACCTTAAGCATCAAGGCTTACTGCCATTAATCAGCGCTACGCGCTTGCTTTGTCTGCGCTATGGGCTAGCCAACATAGCGACTCGCGAACGATTGATCGCGCTCAGTCATAGGGCAGATGTACTAACCTCGGCTGAATCAGAGCTGCTGGTGGCGGCTTTTGAGCGTCTGCAGCAGCGCCTATTGGATCAGCAGCGGTATAACAAAACCCGTGGTCAAGCTGTGGATGGCTGGGTTGATCTGAGACGCCTACGCGAAGATGAACGCCTGCTGTTGAAGTTTGATTTACAGCAGATCAAACGTTTGAATTCTACTGCTCAGAGTGGGTTGTAAAACAAATCATTTTACATCGGTATACACAAGTGAGCGTGCTTTAGAGGCCGCTTGGAGCATGATGTCGGATGGGAAATCAACAGGAGAAAATTGACTTTCAGCTGCCTCCACATCATTGAGCAACTTACCTAATGAACCAGCGCGTTGATTGATGGCATCTTCAATAAGTCGCCCAAGCCTGATTTCATTCTTCATTAGCTCTGCACTAATACCGAGAATGGTAGGCATTAGCGAGAATAAACCGGCAATAAAGCTTTCTTGCTCATCAAGTCGGCGTTGGTCGGCCATCATTTCACAGGCAAATGCGCGAGTTAAGCCTTTGATAAGGTTTAGTTTGCTAACAGGGCTATTGTTGGCGAGCATCACAATGGTGACCAGAGTGCGTAGCTCCCTAAGCCCTATAATATGTAAACAATCAATCAGCTTAGTCGTGGGGCGACGTGAACCCTTCTCCGCGGAATTTGCGCGCTTGAATATTGCGCTTAGCAAGTAAGGATCCCTAGCCACTAACGTACTGATTTCAGAGAGGCGTACGTTGTCGCTATACAGTGCGGAGAGTAACTGCATTTGGTTGGCGCGTGACGTTGAGAGACGAGCCGTTTGCGTTGGTTGAGTTTTAGGGCGTTCATAAAAATAGCCCTGGAAAAGAGTAAAACCAAGCGCTTTACACTGGTTAAACTCTTCTTGCGTTTCCACTCGTTCTGCCAGAAGCGTAACCCCTTCTTTATGAAGCTTTTTTATAAGTTTTTTAGGTATGCTATTGGAAATATCAAACTTGACGATGTCACAGAAGGGCAGGAAAGCATGGTTATGTTCATCTAAAACGAAATCATCTAGCGCTAATGTATAGCCTTGGCTTTTAATGTAGTGCAAGGCATCAATCACTTCTTTCGTGGGCGGGGTATCCTCAAGAACCTCAATGACTATTTGCTGGCTAGGCAGCCCAGTCAGGTCTGGATTAGTGAGCCATTCCGCGGAAGCATTAATAAATAGCTGACGTGAACCGCAAAGTTTATCCAGGCCAATTTCATAAACAGCAATTGCACATGCTCTAGCGGTGGCTTGGACATTATCAATAACATTGGCAGTCTGGTTTGTTCCATTAGCACGATAAAGAAGTTCATCGGCGACATGGCGTAGCTGAGCATCAACTATTGGCTGAATCGCAATAGTATACTCATTGGTGTTGGCTTGTTGAGGAGGGGGACACTCATTATTCATCGGCTCATCCACGGCATGCTGCTTTAGGCGAAAGTAGAATTCTGAAATAAAGAATAACTTAGTTTAAGTGAGCAAAGCTAGCCGTTGTAACCAATATGTGATCAACGCTTCACGTCATCCGGCGCGGCGGGGAGTTCCAGTGTTAAGCAGGCGCCACCTAAGGTTTTGGCATCCTCGACCCACAGCCTTCCCCCCAGGTGGGCGATAATGCCCCGACTAATCGGCAATCCTAAGCCGCTGCCTCTCGGTCGACCTCGCGGAATATCATCGTCCTGTTGAATTTGGTGAAACTTTTCAAACACCCTTTCACGCTCATCTTCACTAATACCCGCACCGTTATCCTCTACGCTTAGCCGGAAATGACGGCGATGGCGGTAAAGCGTGAGGCGTACTTTTGGCTGCTCTCGGTCGGCAAACTTGCCTGCGTTATCAAGCAGATTAATAATCACCTGTTCTAAGCGGTCATGGTCGCCGACTACCATGGCAGGGTCAGCTGCTAAGCTAACGTCTAACGCAATGCCGCGCTCTTCATGGAGGTGCGCAATCGCGTCAATGCTATGCCGAGTTAGGGCAGCAAGGTCGAGGGGCACGGGGTTAAGCGTTAAACGACCACTCTCCAGGCGGGCAAGATCGAGAATCTCCTCAATTAAGCGCGAAAGCCGCTGGCTTTCGTGAACAATGACACCCAGGAAATGCTGGCGCTTCTCATTAGGTAACTGTCCGCTATCGCGCAAAATTTCCGCAAAGGCGCGGATGGAGGTGAGCGGCGTGCGTAGTTCGTGGCTGACCATGGCGACAAACTCATCTTTCAAGCGATCCAGCTCACGTAGCCGCTCATTGGCGCTACGCAACTCTTCCCCGATTTTCACCAGCTCCTGGGACTTCTGCTCCAAACGGCGGTTGTACTCCAGGGTTTGTGACGTCGTGTCCAAAATGCTCAGAATCGACTCAATATCCAGTGCTTCGCCGCGCACCACCGAGTTAATCAATACTCGCGCAGAGGAACTGCCCAGCGCCCCTGCCAACGCCTGTTCGGCACGGTTGATCAGCTCGGCAGTGGCGGGTTGATCAGCTGCATAAGCACTTTTGGTTCCGCTATGGCTGAATACACGACGAGTGGTCTGGGTACCCAAATAGCGAACAAGCAGCTCTTTGAGTGCCCCCTGAGTCGTTTGCCCGCGCCATAGTGACGTCGAGAGCGAAGAGGTTTGCAGGTTAGGGTGCATCGCTTCAGTGAACAGCGCTGCCTGGGTTTGCTCAAGGGGTGTCGGGCGTGTAAACAGCGAGACACCTACCAATAACCCCACATTGGCCAACATGCTCCAGAGCAGCGAATGGGTGTATATATCCCAATTTTCGAGCCCGAATAAGCCGTAGGGCATTAGCCAGGCAATTCCCCAGGGGCCTTCAGTGAGCAGAGAAGCATCCAACCAGCCAGACTGGGCAAACCCAGGTAGCAGTAGCGTGTAGCACCAGATTAAGAACCCGGCGATTAAGCCAACGGTGGCGCCTTGGCGCGTCGCGCCGCGCCAATATAGGCCAATCAACAGCGCTGGTGCGAACTGGGCCGCTCCGGCAAACGAGACCAGCCCAATCGTCACTAAACTGTAGGAGTCACCAATCAGCGCATGGTAGAGATAGCCGAGTAGCAGAATCAGCACGATAGCGATGCGACGAATACCTAACAGCCAACCGGCAAGCTCGCCTTTGGTACTTAGGTGCAGCCGCCGTGAGCGCAGTAGCAGGGGCATTACCAGCTGATTGCTGACCATGGTGGAGAGCGCGATGGTTTCTACAATCACCATACCTGTCGCCGCCGACAGGCCGCCAATAAACACCAGTAGCGGCAGGCCTTCTAAACCGGCTGAAAGCGGTAGTGTTAGCACAAAGCTGTCCGGGTCGCCTGCGCTGACGCCTAGTAGCAGCCCAGCCAAGGCAATGGGAATAACGAACAGATTAATCAGCAGCATATAGAGGGGAAATAGCCAGCTTGCGCGAGCCAAGTGCTGCTCGTCGACATTCTCGACCACCAATACCTGAAATTGCCGGGGTAGGGTTAAAAAGGCCAGAAAGGCCAGCACCAACATTCCTACCCAGCCCGTGACGCCACCGGGAACGCTGTCCAAACGCATGCTATCGATAAGGGCTGGCGTGGCTGCTACCTGGGCAAACAGTGCGGCCGGGCCTTCAAACATCACAAATACGACAAAAATGCCAACAGCCATAAAGGCGACTAGTTTGACGATGGATTCCACCGCGATGGCCGCTACCATGCCTTCATGGCGCTCGCTGGCATCCAGGTGGCGTGTGCCAAACAGAATAATAAACACCGCCAATACCAAGGCGACCCAGAGGGATTTATCCATCCAGAAGTGTTCATCCACCAAGGTAGTGTCGGCTGCGCGGGGATAATTGATCAGTACCGCGTGGCTGACGGTAATCGCTTTTAACTGCAGGGCGATATAGGGAGTGATACTAATCAGCGCCATCAGTGCAACAAGGGCGCCTAAGCTAGTGCTTTTGCCATAGCGGGCGCTGATAAAGTCGGCAATCGAGGTGATCCGCTGACGCGCGGCGATGCGCACCATCTTGCGGATGACAAAGGGAGCCAACAGCATCGCCAGCGTTGGCCCCAGGTAGATCAGTAAAAAGCTGGGGCCATATTCGGCGGCGCGGCCAACGCTGCCGTAGAACGTCCAGGCTGTGCAGTAAACGGCAATAGAAAGGGCATATACCGTAGGCGAGCCAATGATCGAGCGACCCTGTTCCGCCCGGCGGTCGCCCCAGGCGGCAACCACAAACAGCAGCGCCAGGTAGCCAAAGGCGGTGCCGAGGATCATCGCCTCGCTACGCATGGTTAGCGGCCTGCTCGCTGTTCCATCAGCCAGGCGGTTAAGCCAATCACCACTGCCCAGGCGATAAATAGATACAACGGTAGCCAGCCCACGCTAAAAGCAGGCAAACGATCGACGACAATAATCAGCGGCGGACAGAACAGCAGCAGGGCGATGGCCACTAACGCCATCAGGCGCTCTGTTTGGCGTGATTTAACACCGAACGGTTTCATCAGGCACTGGCATCCTGTCGGTCGAAGGCGTTGGCTTGCAGCGCTAACAATTGCTCAAGCGTATCGACGCCGCGGGCTTCTAAGCGTGGCAGCAGGGCTAGCCATAGCTCGGCGGTCACGCGGGCATCGCCTAATGCAGTGTGGCGGGTGCCCGGTGGAAAAGCCAGATCATAGCGCTGGGCCAGGCTGTCCAGGTCATGACCATCCAGCGCTTCGTCCAGTGCCCGGGAAATCAGCAGGGTGTCAATCACGGGGATATCAAAGACAACCCCTTTGTGGCTGATGGCGAGTAGATCAAAGGCGGCGTTATGGGCCAGCAGTACCGCTTCGCCGACATAGTCACGAAAGCGGGTAAGCACAATATCCAGCGGCGGTGCGCCGACCACATCGGCATCGGTCAAGCCGTGAATCGCGGTGCTAGCGGGAGGGATAGGCCGCTGGGGGTCGACTTTTTGATCGAAGGCTTCGCTGGCCAATAAACGCGCGTTGACCACGCGGCAGGCGCCAAGGCTGATCACTGTATCGCCCCGGCGCAGCTCAAGCCCGGTGGTTTCCGTATCAAAGGCGACGATTTCCAGGCTGCGCAGCGTTCGGCTGGCCAGCGCTTCATCCGGCGGGGGCAGGTCGGCGATGCCAAAGTCATGGAATTCAGGGCGTGGCGGGGCGGTTTCCCGTGGGGCGCCGACACGCTCCATGGCGGGCAGGGGGAGCCGCAAGCGTGAATAAATGCCATTATCGTCGGCCAGGCACCAGATGTCGCTGGCGTGTTGGCGCAGCACATCAGCGACGCTGGGGGTCAACGGCAGTGAGTTGAGCGGCTGCTGGCGCCACTCCGCCAGTTCATGCTCGGGAATCGCCTTACCTCGCCAAATAAGGTCGAGATAGACGCGTTTGTTACCCAGGCATATCTCACCTTCAAAGCCACTGTCAGGCAGCTGGACATTGAGGTGTTTCACCAAAGAGTCAAACAGTGCGATCAAAGCGGGGGCGTCGCCTTTAAACCAGGCGGGCATGCCCACCGGAGTAATTAAGCGGTGCGCCGGGTCAAGGCGCTCATCAAGCGCCTGCCAGAAGTCGTTTGACCACATCGGCGTTAAGCGCTCGCCCTGGTGCTGCATATCGTCGAGCAGTTGGCCGATTTTCGCCACGTTGTCGCCGAGCGTAGCGCCCTCTTCTTGAATAACCCGCTCAAAACGCTGGCGTAAAGACGACGTGCTAGCATCGTTTTGGTTACGCAGTTGAATCAGGGCATCGGCGGCGCTGGTCAGGCTGGCGGTATGCTGACGCAGCGGTGTGAGCATATCGGCCAGTTCCGCCCTAACGCCCATTTCGCTCGACCAAGAGGCAGTGGCGTCGCTAAATGTCAGCAGTGTTTCGCCATCGCTACCCGGCACGCGACGTAAAATCACCTTGAGCCAGCGGTCGTCGCAGGGGGCGAGTAATTCGCGCGGTGAGCCGTCGTTAGGCAGTTGGCCGAGCATTTGTTGTAGGCTCGCCACCGGAAGCAGCGCTTCAAGGCGTTTACCCAGCCCTAGCCCGGTGTTACCCGCAAAAAAGTCCTCGGCCGCCTGATTGAACAGCATGAGACGGCGGTGGTGATCGCACAGTAGCAGCGGTGTTTCGAGTACTTGCAGCAAGGTTTCCAACTCTTGGCGAATGCGTGCTGCGCTTCGCGCACCGTCAGCGTGAGCAGTGGTAAGGCGACTGCGATCTGATCGCCAGCTTTCGCGTACCCGGCGTAGGTCGGGGCCCAGCCCTTTGAGCCAGCCTTCGGGTGGGTGTTCGTCTCGGGCATCGGGGTTGGCGACTAAGCGCGCCAACTGCACCTGCAAATGGCGCAGTGGGGTAAACAGCATGCGCTCAAGCAGCAAACCGACTAAAAAAATCGTTGCGCCACCGGAAAAGCTGCCTAGCCACAGGGCAATGCGCGTTACGCCAGTGGGGGCAAGCTGGGCATCCAGCCAGGCGGCAAAAATGGCCCCGCCCAGCAGGCTGATGCCGCTAAGTAGCAGCCACAGACCCATCAGACGCTGACGTTTGGGTAGCCCGGCCCGGGTCATGGCTGCTCCTCGATCAGTAGCGCTTTGACTTTTTCCACCAGCGACTGGGTTGAGAAGGGCTTGGTGATGTAATCATCGGCGCCCAGTGCCATGCCTTTCTCCCGCTCAACATCTCGCCCGTGAGCAGTCAGCATGATAATCGGCAGTTGGGCGGTGGCCGCCTCGCCACGCAACCGCTCTAAGACGTCAAAGCCGCTAATCCCCGGTAGGCTAATATCGAGTAGCAGCAGATCGGGGTGGCTGTCATTCACTCTTGCCAGGGCCTGTTCACCATCTTCGGCAGTGACGACCTCAAACCCTGCTTGCTCCATCAGGAACTCTAGCGATAAAACAATGTTGGGTTCGTCATCGACAACGAGCACTTTAGCCATGGAGCTCTCCTGCTTTTAGTTGTTTTAACCTTGCCTGGAGTCTAGATAGATCTAACGGGTCAGCCAAGACGACCTTGGCCGAATGCAGGTAAGACAGGAGCTTCTGCAAAAGAGTTTTCAAAAAGAGCTTTCAAGCGCGCTTTGTTACACTGCCTGCCACGTGGCCATAGCTAGGGTGTTATGGCTTCCACTGATTTGGTTGCTGGGGCTTGTTAATGCGCGTTCTTCTGTTATCTGCCTATGAAGCGGTGAGTCATCGTTACTGGGCACAAAGTTTGATGGCGCAGCTAGATGAGGTGTCATGGACGCTGTTGAGTCTGCCTCCACGCCATTTCGCCTGGCGTATCCGCGGTAACCCGCTGAGCTGGATGCTAAAAGAGCATGACACCCTTAGCCAGCATTTCGATGTGGTCTTGGCCACTTCGATGGTTGATTTGGCAACGTTGGTGGGGCTTTTCCCCCACTTGGGGCAAGCTAGAAAAATCGTCTATTTCCATGAAAACCAGTTTTCCTATCCGGAATCGAGCGATCAAATGCCGCAAGTAGAGGCCAAGATGGTCAATCTTTATGCGGCGTTGGCGGCGGATAGCGTGGTGTTTAACAGCGCCTATAATCGCGACTCTTTTATCGATGGCGCACGGGCTTTCCTGAAAAAAATGCCGGAAAATCTTCCCGCAGTTAAGCCTCTTGAAGCGCTGCGTGCGCGCGCCCAGGTGTTGCCGGTTCCCATCCCTGTTAGCAATAAAACGTCTCGCGATGCAACGATGCCTCATCGTATCGTTTGGAATCATCGCTGGGAATACGACAAAAATCCTGACGACTTTTTTGCGGTGCTGTTTGCCTTAAGCGACGCCGGGGTCTCGTTTGAGCTAGCGGTAATGGGTCAGCGTTTTCGTCAAGCCCCGGCTATTTTTGCCGAGGCCGAGCAGCGCTTAGCCAAGCACATTGTGGCTTGGGGGCCACAGCCGGAAGAGGCGTATCGCGAACTGCTAGATAGTGCCGGTATTGTGGTATCGACGACATGGCATGAGTTTCAGGGCTTGGCGATTATGGAGGCGGCCCAGCGCGGGGCGCTGCCGCTGGTGCCTGATCGGCTCTGTTTCCCCGCTCTCTACCCGCCAGACTATCGTTACGACGGCACGCGGGAGGGGCTTTATGAGCGGCTTAATACTTGGCTAACCGACCCGGCGGCTCGTCCTGAACGCCTTGATGCCACCGCGTGGGAGTGGCCTGCTTGGCGTGAGGCATACCGCCAGCTTTTATCAGACGAGCGGGTCTAGTCGGCGGGTAGGCCAGTGAACCACGGCGGTATGGCGACGCATCTTTTGCGCAAGTGTTGGGTGTTCTCTATGAATCACCTGCTCGGCAAACTCGGATAGGAAATGTGATTTCAGTTCTGCCCGGGCACGGTCGACGCCGCTATGCTGGTAGGGTGTTGACGCCAACAGCATAAACCCATCGTCTGGAATGCGTCCGGCGCGCATATTGGCGTCAATGATAGTGGCCGCGGTGCCAATGGGTACCGCTAAATCAGGTCCGTAAGGCCCTATGATCAAGGCAGTATTGGGTAGGTGCAAAAAATCAAAGCCCCGGCCAATGCAGATCACCCACTCCCGGTGCTCAATATCCAGCTCTCGCTCGACACCCTGGAGTTCGCTAACGTGGGCAAGATTGCCTTCCAGCAGCGGCAGCAGATCTCGTTGCATATCATGAGGCATATCCGGGCAAATAGCGTTCAGTTGACTGCTCAACCCCTCAGGAGCACTCTCCACCCAGTCGCTTACATCCAGGGTCGCACCCTCTTTCCCGTGAATAATTAGCGCATCACTGTCGGTTTCAAATCCACACACCAGTGGGTAAACCTGCTGGTGATCGTGGCCGAACAGCTTGCCCGCCTGTTTGGCAATCGCATAAGCGTGGGCTTTAGCGGCCTGTGTATCGCAATTAAAACCGGCGCAGCCACGGGCCTGGTTGCCTCGCGAAAAGTGATAGGTGATCAGCATCAGTGTGGCGCGCCCCGCCTGAGCCGCATCGACTACCGTGTCGGTCAGTAGCTCACCCAAGTAGGGCCAGCCCAAATCAAAAATGCCGCCGAGATTACGAAATGGGGTAATAATCCCTAACGGCGTACGTGTAGCATGGGGAATATGAATCCGCCCATCCATGCACTTCATCACCACGATGGAGGTGGGGTGCTGGGCCATATAGCGTTGCCGTGCCAGCCATGCCCCGGGGCTACAGAATTGCTCGGCATGTTGCTTTGAGAGATCCAGCAGCGCGTCGATACGCCTTGAGATGGGCTGGTCGTGGAGTAGCGTGGCGGGGGTAGGCATGTAGCACTCCGTCTAAGCGAGTTCAGTTTTATCTTTATAGTCGCACAGATCCTCGATAATGCAGCTACCGCAGCGGGGTTTACGGGCAATACAGGTGTAACGGCCGTGCAGAATCAGCCAGTGGTGAGCATCGTGAAGGAAGGCTTTGGGTACGTGGCGCAGCAGTTTTTGCTCAACCTCTAAGACATCTTTGCCTTTGGCGATGCCGGTGCGGTTGGATACCCGGAAAATATGCGTATCCACCGCCATAGTGGGTTGGCCAAAGGCGGTATTAAGTATCACGTTGGCAGTTTTACGACCTACCCCCGGCAAGGCCTCTAACGCTTGGCGGGTGTCGGGCACCTCACCGCCGTGCTGATTGACCAGCATGTGGCAGGTCTTCATCAGGTTTTCGGCTTTGGTGTTGTAGAGGCCGATGGTTTTGATATGCGCTTTAAGCTCATCGATACCTAAATCAATAATCGCCTGGGGCGTGTTGGCTACTGGGTAGAGTCGCGCCGTGGCTTTATTAACGCCCACGTCGGTGGCTTGAGCAGACAGCAGCACGGCGGCCAACAGCTCAAACGGCGTGTTCCAATTAAGCTCGGTGGTTGGGTGCGGGTTCTCTGCCTGGAGGCGAGTGAAGATTTCATGACGCTTTTGGGCATTCATGGCGGTTCTCTTGGTTTGATTGTCCCCGTTATTTACTTAACGGCTATTTATATTGGCTATTTAATCGTTCCGGTGACCCGCACGCGGCGATCGGTGCGCGGTTTAGCAACTGCTGGTCGGGCACGGGCCGCGCTGCGTTGGTCGATGACATTTTTCAGGGCGATTAACATACCCGCCACAAAAAACGCCCCCGGCGGCAGCACGAAAAACAGGAACTGGTAGTCGTCGGCAATGGTGAGTTGCCAATGGGCCGCACCGGGCCCAAACAGTAGTGCCATATCACTAAATAGTGTGCCCTGGCCGAGTAGTTCGCGTAGCGCGCCAAGCACGACCAGTACCGCACCAAAACCAAGCCCCATCATAAAGCCGTCTATGGCCGCTGGAAGCACCGGCTGGCGAGAGGCAAAGGCATCGGCACGGCCCAGGATGGCGCAGTTGGTGACGATCAGTGGAATAAAAATTCCCAATACCTGGTAGAGCGGGTAGGCGTAGGCGGCCATCAGCAGCTCGGCGCAGGTAACAAAGGCGGCAATCACCATCACAAACGCGGGCAGGCGCACGGCACTGGGCACCTGGTGACGAATCAGCGAAATCGCCGTGCTGGCGCCCACCATAACCAGCAGCGTGGCCAGCGCCAGCCCCAGCGCGTTGACGACGCTGCCGCTGACTGCCAGCAGTGGGCATAGCCCCAGCAATTGAACCAGTGCGGGGTTGTTTGACCAAAGGCCGCTGCGGGCGAGTTCGCGCCACTGACTCATAAGGCGGGCTCCTCAAATGACATTGGTAGTGGTGTATCGGCGGCGTATTGAAGCGCTTTATGCACCGCGTTCACCACGGCCCTGGGGGTAATCGTCGCACCGGTAAAGGCATCAAACTGACCGCCGTCTTTAGCCACTGCCCAGCCGCCCTGCGGTAAGCTATCTAATCCCAGACCGTTAAAGTTAGTGATCCAGTCGCTGCGGCTGCGCTCAATATCATCGCCCAGGCCGGGGGTTTCGTGGTGCTGGGTAACGCGCACGCCGGTAATACGCTGCTGCTCATCAATGCCTACCAGTAGGCGGATTTCGCCGTTATAGCCCTGCCGCGTGATGACCGGCAAAATCACTGCGCTGCTCTTGTTACTGTTCTCGTTACTGCTCTTGTTAATAGTCTCGCTATCACTCACCCACCAGCCTTGGCTATCGTTCGGAAGACCCAGCGCTTCTGAATTGGGAAGCGTAAAGGTGCTTTCCAGCACTTGGGTAACGGGCGTATTCGCCAGCGACTGGGGCAGCACTTCTTGAAGCTGGCGGTGCTGGTAAGCCAACTGATGCGTCTCTATGCGTTCGGCGGTCAGCGCGCGGGTAAGCGCGACACTGCCCGCGGTGACCAGCGCAAAGGCTCCCAGCGCAAAGGCGCCGCGCTGCATGGCCTGGAAGAGAGTCATAGTCGCTCTCCTGGCTTTCCTGATGTGGCTTTTGGCTGACCGGTGGGGCGCGGTACGCTATACAGGTCGAGTAGCGGCACGCACAGGTTCATTAACAGCACCGCAAAGGCCACCGCATCGGGGTAGCCGCCAAAGGTGCGGATAGTGATCAACAGCGCGCCAATGCCCACGCCATAGAGTAGCTTACCGCGTCGACTGGTGGCGGCGGAAACCGGATCGGTGGCAATAAAAAAAGCCCCAAATAGTGTTGCCCCGGTAAGCAGGTGAAATAGCGGCGAGGCAAAGTGGCTGGGGTCGCTGAGGTAAAACAGCGTGGCAAGTACCACCAAACTTCCCACCATCGCCACCGGTATATGCCAGCTAATAATCCGCTTCGCCAGCAACAATACGCCACCCGCTAACCACGCAAGGCCCACCCATCGCCAGGCATTCAGAGTGCCTTCCGACAGAGGGCTGGTCGCCCAGAACTCGCTGGCAAGCACCGCGTCACCTTTGTGTTTAAAGGCATCAAGCGGCGTGGCACCGCTCAAACTATCCAACTGGGCGGTCGGCAGCGTTCCTGCGATTTGCGCCCATAGGCCATCCGGTATGAGTTCTTGGGGCGGTGCCCATAGCGTCATATAGGTAGGAAAAGACACCAGCAGCAGCGTATAGCCCACCATGGCGGGGTTAAACGGGTTATGACCCAAGCCGCCGTATAGCTGCTTGGCGACCACGATGGCCGCGACCATACCCACGCCGATAAGCCACCAGGGGCTGGCAGGGGGCAGTGACGCGCCCAGTAAAACACCGGTAAGTAGGGCGCTTGAGTCATTCAACGTTACGCAAATGGGCCGCCTGCGTAGGCGCAGCACGGCGGCTTCAAGGGCGACTCCAAATGCCGCGGCCAGTAGCACATTGCTGATGACACCGAGGCCAAAGAAGTAGCTCATGGTGGCGATACCAGGCAGCGTCGCAATGATCACCCAGCGCATTAGGCTCGCTGTTGGCGGCACGTTAGTTGCCTTCGCGGCATCGTTAACGCCAGCGGCGTGCATCATGCTCATGGTGACTCCTCACTAGACTGCTCTTCACGCGCCTGGGCAAGTTGTAACTCGGCTGCCTTTAAGTTCTCTTGGGCGGTGGCAAGCTGCATTTCTAAATCATCCAGGGATTGTTTGGGATCTTCCTGGGCCACCCGCGCCAGGGTCTTTTCCGCTTTCTTGACCGATGCTTTGGCGGCGGCATGGGCGATCCGCAGGCCGCGTAAATCGACCTTGTCGCTGCTGGTGCTGGGTGTGACCGTGTTAGAGGGGCGACGTTGTTGCGCCTGCCGGGCTTGCTTGCGTGCCTGTTTCTCAGCCTCTTCCCGAGCGAGCCGCGCTTGGCGGAACTCAAAGCGGTGTTTGGCGTGTTCGGCTTTTGTAGCTTCAATCCGCTGCAGGCGTATCCGGCTTTTGGCTTCGCGGTAATCCACAACCAGCGGGATATGGCTGGGGCACACATAGCTGCAGGCGCCGCACTCAATGCAGTCAAACAGGTGATAGCGCTCCAGCTTGGTATCATCTTGAGCGCGGGCGTACCAATGCAGTTGCTGTGGCAACAGCGCCACAGGGCAAACGTTTTCGCACTCTCCGCAGCGTATGCAGGGCGCTTCTGCCGGGGGAGGCGGTAGCTCATCAAGGGTGGCGGCGATCAAGCAGTTAGTCAGTTTGGTAACCGGCGTATCCAGCGTTAGCAGCGACTTGCCCATCATGGGGCCGCCCTGAATCACTTGGTTTAGCGCCGAGTGATTCACTCCCGCTTCCTCAAGCAGTTCCATAACCGAAGTGCCCAGGCGTACCCAGCGGTTGCCGGGCTGGGCAATCGCTTCCCCAGTGAGCGTGACGATTCTTGAAACCAGCGGCTGGCCATCGCGCACCGCATGTCGTATCGCCAGCAGGGTGCCGGGGTTATGGCACAGTACCCCCACATCCGCGGGTAGCCCGCCACTGGGTACATTGAGATCCAGCAGTTTTTTAATTAGCTGGCGCTCGCCGCCGCTGGGGTAGCGGGTGGGGATGACTGTTAGCTCGACCGGCACTGGTTGACTATCAGCCAGGGCTTGCTGCAGCGCTTCAATGGCCTCGGGTTTGTTGTCTTCAATGCCAATAACGATATGCTGCGCGTCGCACAGTTTGGCGATGATCTGCGCGCCTTCGATTACCTCGCCAGGGTAGTGGCGTAACGTAAGGTCATCGGCGGTGATATAGGGTTCGCACTCGGCGGCGTTGATCACCAAGGTGTCTATCGCATGCCGTTCGACCACCCGCGCTTTGATATGGCTGGGAAACCCCGCTCCGCCTAAGCCGACAATGCCACTTTCGTTTAAACGCTCAAGCAACTCTTGGCGCCCGGCACTGCGCCAGTCGAGGCTAGGCAGCCGGAACCACTCATCTAGCCCATCGCCCTCAATGGTGATTTGGGCTGTGGTGACCTCGGTGACTGTGCCGCTGATGCTGGCGTGCAGGTTGCTGGAGATCATGCCTTCACGATTGGCAATCACACTGCCGACTTTTACGCTATCTCCCCGTGCCACACAGGGCGTGGCGGGTTGCCCGCTGTGCTGTTGTAGTGGCAGCGTCACCCAGCTGGGCAGCGGCGCTTCAATCAGCGTTGCCTGGCTAGAGCGCTGTTTCCGTTCAGGAGGATAAATGCCACCAGGAAAGTCATAGGCGCTCGGCATGAAGTCCCCCTGGGGCAGGTTGGCGGTCGCTGACAATTAATTCCGGTGAAGGCGTTACGATCGGCTGCCACTGGGTGAGCGGTGCTGAGCGAGGCAGCATATCAATACAGTCGACGGGGCAAGGGTCAAGACAAAGATCGCAGCCGGTGCATTCGTCTTCAATCACGGTGTGCATCAATTTAGCCGCGCCGATAATCGCATCCACCGGGCAGGCCTGGATGCATTTGGTGCAGCCAATGCACTCCTCTTCGCGAATAAACGCTACCTTGGCTTCGCTCTGGGCGTCGCCGTCAAGTGGCTCAGCTTCGCGACCGAGAAGATCGGCAAGGGCGTGAATGGTCGCTTCGCCGCCCGGTGGGCATTTGTTCAGCGCATCGCCCTGATTGATTGCTTCAGCGTAAGGGCGGCAGCCAGGGTAGCCGCACTGGCCGCACTGGGTTTGTGGCAGTAGCGCATCAATCTGCTCAACTAATGGATTATCTTCGCGTTTGAAGCGCTCGCTAACCACGCCTAACAGCGCTCCGAAAATAATCCCCAGTCCGGTAAGCACTCCCACCGTACTGAGAATGCCCCACCACGAAAAGGTGTCACTCATGGCGGTTACCCCTGTACTAGCCCAGAAAAACCCAGAAACGCCAATGACATTAGACTGGCGGTGACCATGGCAATGGCAGCACCCTGGAAGGGTTTGGGGATATCCGCTCCCGCTAGCCGTTCCCGCATTGCCGCGAATAGCACCAAGATAAGCGAGAAGCCCAGCGCCGCCCCTAACCCGTAGAGGGTGGTATGAAAAAAGCTTAATTCACGATTTAGCGACAGTAGCGCGACGCCCAACACTGCGCAGTTGGTGGTGATCAGCGGTAGAAATATTCCCAGCACTTGATGCAGCAGCGGACTTAGTTGGCGCACCATGATTTCGGTAAACTGCACCACGGCGGCGATCACCACAATAAAGCTGATGGTGCGCAGGTAGGTAATATCCAGCGGCAAAAGCAGGCCGTGATACACCACAAAGCTCGCTGCAGATGCCAGGGTCAGCACAAAGGTGGTGGCCAGGGACATGCCCATGGCCGACTCCAGTTTATTGGAGACGCCCATAAAGGGGCACAGGCCCAGAAACTGCACCAGCACGAAGTTATTGACCAGCGCAGTGCTGATCAAAATGATAAATAGCTCACTCATGGCGTCGTATTGTGCGAAGAAAATGGGCTATTGGCTAGCAACGGCTTATAAATCTTGGCGCAGTGCCGGCCTGCTGCTTTAGCTGCATAAAGTGCTTGATCAGCGGCCGACATTAATCCGCTGGGCGTCAAGGCGCCTTCTATATTCAACTGGCTAATGCCAATGCTAACGGTGACATATGAAGCCACGGGTGACGTTTGGTGGGGATGTCTTAATTGGTCTATGGCATAACTAAGTGCTTGGCTTTTATCCATCGCCTGGGCGGCGCAAGTAGCAGGCAGCATGGCACTGAATTCTTCACCGCCTGTGCGCGCTATAAAAAAGCCATGGACGGTGGCGACGTCATGCATCGTTTGCGCTATCCGTTGCAAACACACATCCCCTTCAGGGTGCCCATAATGATCGTTAAACAGTTTGAAATGATCAATATCAATCATCATGACAGAGAGGGGCTGCCCAGTAGATAGGGCCATACTGACCACCTCTTTTAGGCGCTGATCGAATAAACGGCGGTTGGGTAAGTTGGTCAAAGGGTCGTGGGTAGAAAGCACGATTAGCTCGGCATTGAGTTGCTGTTGGCGCTTAAGCTGCTTTTGAAAGGCGCGCGCGAGTATTCCGATTTCATCACCACGTTGCAATAATCTTTGTGACCCTCCCTCAAAGTCATCACTGGTTTGCTGGGTGAAACGGGTTAAAACTTTAAGCGGCTTAAGGATTATTCGCTCTAAAAGCAGCAGTACTAGGCCGATCACCAACAGCATTAAGCAGGCGGTCCACAGCAGTACGTAACGGAAGGTCTCTAAACTGGCCAAATAACTGGTGCGATTAAGCTGAGTACCTAACGCTAACTGCTCATTGAGTGGGTAGGTAGCTAAATAGCGCAAAGCCACAATGGTATTACCACTGATGGTAATAGCAATATCGTTATCCTCACTGCTATCAACCATCGAAAGCGTCGTGGGTAGCCCTGTATAATCTTCTATTAAAGCAAGCCACGCATCATCCATGGGTCGCACTTTAAACAGCCAGCCCTGAGGCGGGCCGCTTTCGTCGGTACGAAAAATAGGATTGGAGGCCACCATTAGCGGTGGTGACCCTGCATACAGGTCGCTTTTTCCTTGTTTTGGATCTTCTTTAATAGACACCTGCATAGTCCGAATCAACCCTGCCATCCAACGGCATTCGCGCTCTGCGCTATAGCAGGTGTGGTATTGACCGGTAGCGGGATTAATGCCCGCTAAAAAATGCACATCTCCCTCCGCGTTGAAAAAAGCCATTAACTGGTAGCGCATCTCTTCAAACATTTGCTGACTAAAATTGGTATCGGTATAGCCAGGATAGCTACCTTGGACAAATTCGTACGTATCGTCCCAAATTGCCCAGTCGCGTACTTGGGCCAATAAGTTTTGCTGGCTGATCTGCAGAGTGCGTTCAATTTTTTTCAGCTCTTGTGTGACTACCGCACGCTCTTCTTTATGCAACGCCGGAAATATTACCCACTTGCTCAATACAACTAATGAAATAAGCGCGAGGAGTAAAACGCCACCCAAGGCAGCTAGAAAACGAAAGCGCAGAGATCGGGAGTAGCGTTGAACCATAAGGTGTGCCTGAGCAAAGCGAGCGAAATGACGACAAAAATAAAAAACAAAAGGGGCAAAGGTAGTTAGCCTCTGCCCCTCATTAGCGACATAGGTTGATTACGTTACCCGTTGGCCCGGTTCTGCACCCGTGTCTGGGGAAAGCAAATAGATGCCATCTTCATTGGCAGAGGCTAACACCATGCCTTCCGATACGCCAAAGCGCATTTTGCGAGGAGCCAGGTTGGCGACCATCACCGTTAAGCGGCCTTCCAGGGCTTCCGGTGCATAGGCGGAGCGAATGCCGGAGAACACATTGCGGGTTTCACCGCCCAGGTCGAGGGTCAACTGTAATAGTTTGTCGGCGCCTTCTACGTACTCGGCTTTGGCGATGCGTGCAATGCGCAGATCAACTTTGGCGAAGGCGGCAAAATCGATTTCTTCGGCGATAGGATCTTCCGCTAGTGGGCCTTTCGGTGCCTCTTTGAGTTTTTGCTCTTCCACGAGATCTTCCTTCGACGCTTCAATCATGGCATCGATCTTGTCGCGTTCAACACGGGTCATCAGCGGCTTAAATTTGTTGATCGAGTGCTCGGTGAGTACGCTTTGACGAGTGTGCCAGTCCAGCGACTCAACGTTAAGAAACTCCCGCGCTTGCTCAGCCATCGCAGGTACCACGGGGGCTAGATAGACCATCAGTTGGCGGAACAGGTTAATACCGACCGAGCATATGTCTAAGACTTCAGCATCACGGCCATCCTGCTTGGCCAGTGCCCAGGGCTCTTTGTCAGCAATATAGGTGTTGGCTTCGTCTGCCAGCTCCATAATTTTGCGCATTGCCCGGCTAAATTCGCGGGCTTCAAAGTCGTCGGCGATATCGTCACCGGCGGCAATAAAACGCGCCACCATCTGAGGCTCCGAGCAGTGGCTTGACAGAGTTCCACCGCCTAGCTTTTTAACAAACCCGGCGCAGCGGCTGGCAATATTGACCACTTTGCCGACCAAGTCAGCGTTTACCCGCGCGGCAAAGTCTTCCAAATTCAGATCCAGGTCATCGACCTTGGAAGTGAGCTTAGCGGCAAAATAGTAGCGCAAGTATTCTGGGTTAAGGTGATCGGCGTAGGTGGCGGCTTTAATAAAGGTGCCGCGGGATTTCGACATCTTGGCGCCGTCTACCGTCAGGAAGCCATGGCAGTTGACCGCGGTGGGTGTACGCAGGTCAGCGCCATGCAGCATGGCGGGCCAGAACAGTGCATGGAAGTAGACGATGTCCTTGCCGATAAAGTGATATACCTCGGCATCGGAGTCTTTGTTCCAGTAGCTGTCGAAGTCGATGCCTTCCCGGTCGCATAGATTCTTGAAACTGGCCAGATAGCCAATCGGCGCATCTAGCCAGACATAGAAGTACTTGCCGGGAGCGTCGGGAATTTCGAAGCCGAAATAAGGCGCATCGCGGGAAATATCCCACTCGTTAAAGCCGGACTCAAACCACTCCATCAGTTTATTACGGATTTGCGGCTGAACATGGCCGTCGTCAATCCAGCCCTGCAAGAAGTCGGCAAAGTCGGGCAGCTTAAAGAAGTAATGGGTCGAGGTGCGCACTTCGGGGGTGGCGCCGGAAATTGCTGAGACCGGGTTGATCAAGTCGGCGGGGGTATAGGTGGCGCCGCACTTTTCACAGTTGTCGCCATACTGGTCATCGGCGCCGCACTTGGGGCAGGTACCTTTTATAAAGCGATCTGCCAGAAATAGACCTTTTTGCGGGTCGAACATCTGCTCAATATCGCGGGTGGCGATATGGCCTTTGTCGCGCAGGCGCTTATAAATCATTTCGCTGAAGTGGCGGTTTTCAGCGGAGTGGGTGGAGTGGTAATTGTCGAACCCAACGCCGAAACGCGAAAAATCTGTTTGGTGGTCGTTGGAAACCCGCTCAATGAGCGCCTCAGAGGTAATACCTTCCTGCTCGGCACGCAGCATAATTGCGGTGCCATGGGCGTCATCGGCACATACGTAGTAGCACTGCTGGCCACGGCTTTTCTGGAAACGCACCCAGATATCAGTCTGGATATACTCAAGCAAGTGACCGAGGTGAATAGCTCCGTTGGCATAAGGGAGCGCGCTAGTCACCAAAATGTTGCGCGTGGCGGTAGTAGACATGGTGAAGATTAATTCCGAGTGAATAGGGGTGCCGGGCAGGCAGTAGCAAAAAAAACACGGCGAAGCTTCAAAAGACTTCGCCGCTGACGCGGTTGGCGATACTGACTAGTAGAGTGCTTGCTCTTCTTGAACGACTTCGCGTAGTAGTTCTAAAAAAAGTTTATCAGCCTCAGAGTGCTCGGCCGGGTCTTCCGGGATATGCACACTGGTGGTATCGGAAATTTCGTTGGCAATTCGCGCCATCGCTGCTGGGCTATTACCTTCGGTTAACTGCTGTCTGGCAACCGCCAGCGATTGCTCAAGGATTTTAGGGTCTTGCAGCAGTTTGCGAATAAAATCACGTAGCTCATTGATGACACGTGTTTTCTGAATTTCTGAACCGGACATGGGAACCTCCTCAGGGTCGCAATTGACGACAGCGCCAAGCGAAACCAATCAATGCGTTGACCATAGCATTTTTTCCGCTAACGGGCATGAGTTGCACGGCGTTAAAACGTTAAATTAAAGCGCGGGTTCACAGCGTCAATCGACCGGCCTTGTGCTTAACGGGGTTTGCGTACTGAGCAAGCCAATAGGGGCGTAACGGTTCCGGGACTGCGGCAAGCCGGGCATTAAAGCGCTCTCTGTCTTGGCGTGTGATCGACTTGCGCGCTACCAGTTCAGGTGATTCGCCCAGCGCTTCTAAGGCTAAATAGTGGCTGGGGAACAGGCGATAGCCGCCAATCACCTGGCGATCAATCTCAGCCGCGACTTCGTCGGGGGTCGCCATATCAGACCCTACCGGCGTGCCAAAATGCAGCCGCACACGGCCTTTAGAGCCGGTAATGCCCGCCACAATCGAACGAATATCCTCAAACTCACTTTTGGCATAGCTGCCTAGGGTGTCGATATCGTGTAGTTCCTGGGCTTTTTGTACATCGCAGGGGTCATATTCGTAGCTAATCGATACCGGTACCAGTTTCAGTTCCGCGATGGCCTCGCCAAACACCATGTCACGCTCGGCGTTACGCCTGGCCATGGTCAGCATCTTAATAATGGCAGGCTCTGTGCGGTCAATACCATTCTTGGCACGCCCTTCGCGCTGGGCCATCCAGATAGAGTGCTGGTCTTCGGTAATGGTGTGGCGAATGTAGGCCGATAGCTGTTGGTACGCGGCGAGCATCGCGCGCTTACCCCGAGCGCTGCGGGGCACAATAAAGCTTTTATTAAGCCGCATTAGGTCGGTGACGTAAGGCTTTTTGAGCAGATTGTCACCGATAGCGATACGTACAGTGTCACGGTTTGCCTGATACAGCGCATAGTTGACAAAGGCAGGATCCAGCGAGATATCGCGGTGATTGCCAATAAAGAGATAGGCGCCGTCGGGGTCGAGTTTGTCCAGGCCAGTGACTTCAAAGGCGTCTGTGGTGGTGCGAATCATGCGCTCCATATAATGGGCAATGCGCATTTGAAACTCGTAAACCGACGAGACACCTTTAACTTCACGGCGCACGGCACGGCTGGCAAACACACGCGCTAGCGAGGGCGCCCAGCGTGCCATACGCGGAAGCCGAAAGCGGGTCAGCGCATCCAGCAGCTCGTTGTCCCTTGAGAGCCTGGCCAGTACATCGGCCACTTCATGATCCATAAAGGGCCGAATATCGGCCCACGGGTCTGTCTCGATAGCGGCGGTGGTAGCGTTATTGTGATCAGTCATGCGAACCGTTGGATGATAAACCATGTGTGATTAGGACATGTGTGATTAGGACATGTGTGATTAGAAATAGGTATCGATTAATGGCATCGAGGCGAGCATATATAGAACCACTTACTGGGCAGCGGGTTCCCGTTGCGTCTCGCCGCCGAGCCACTCTATCAAGCGCGGAATATCCGTTGATAGCGCCTGGGCCATTAAAATAAAGTCTGTTTCCAAGCGAGCAAGCGCATCATCGCCGTCGTCAGCATGGTCGGCTTCTTCAATCAAGGCATCGCCAAAGCGTAACGATTTCAGCGCCAAATCATCGTGTAACAAAAAGCTTAAGCGACCTTCCAGGCTAATAGCGAGTTTACTGGCTTGGCGGCCGCTCTCTAGCAGTTGCTGAATTTCATCGCTGTCTAAATCGACCTGGCGAGCACGCAGCACGCCATCATCACCTTTGGCTTTAAGCTCAACCTGATCACCCAGCTGCAGATCGGCAGGCCGGCTAGCCGTGTCGCCGAGCCAGGTGGTCATGGCGCGGATAGGTAGCGTTTGTGAGCTCAGTGGGGTGACTTTTAAGCTTCCCAGGGTTTCGCGCAGCAAATCCAGGATGTCTTCGGCGCGGGTGCGCGAACTGGCGTTGATGCCGATCATCTGGCCGCGAGTATCCCACCACAGATCAATTTTCTGGCTGCGCACGAAAGCACGGGGTAATAAATTCTCGGTGACCTGCTCTTTTAGTGCGGTTTTTTCTTTGCGGGTGACTTTGCGGCCTTCGCTGGCCTCAATGTCGGCCACCTGCTCATCGACTTCTTCTTTGACCACAGAAGCCGGTAGCAGACGCTCCTGGCGCAGAGCAGAAAGCAGTCGGTGCCCTTGGATTTCATGAACGAGCTGACCGCCGCCGAGACGTCCTGCGGGTGCCGTCCAGCCCAAGCGCCGTGCATCGGCGTTGCCGAGTGGTTTAGCGGAGTGCTCGTCTAAAGCGCTGGCGAGCGCATCGCTGGATAATTCGGGCGCGTCGTGCAGGCGGTATAAATGCAAGTGCTTAAACCACATGGAGCCAATCCTGTTCAAAAGGTGGCACATTATGGCGAAAGCGGGGCCTTCCTGCCAGCGGCTGCCACTAATCGTCTCTGTTGCACGCGTTTGAAACTTATGTTTGATTGGGTTGTTAGCTAATTTACAGAGAGGGAGTTGTTATGACTGCATCACTTTCACGAGTGCAATTACGTGTTCGCGGTTTTCACTTAGATGGTTACGGCCATGTTAATAACGCCCGCTACCTTGAATTTATGGAGGAAGGGCGCTGGGATTTCTTTGATCAGCACCCTGCGATGATCAAACAGCTCCATCAAGCTGGGCGGGCGTTTGTGGTCGTCAATTTGAATATTGACTATTTGGCGGCGGCGGGTCACGGCGACGACCTGGAGATTATGACCGGGATCGTCGATATAGGTCAGCGCAGTGGTGTGTGTCACCACCGTATTGTTCGTAAAAACGGTGGGCGTAGAGATGGCACCGTTATCGCGCGTGCGGATTTAACCTTCGTATTGCTTGATATGCGCGCCAATAAGGCCGCCGCAATCGAGGGGGAAGTGCGTGAGGCGTTAGCCGGGTTAACCGTGACGAAAGAGGCATTTAGCCCCTGAATGGCTTTGCTGAGCTCCCTGGCTGCCCTTGCTGCTTTTGCGGTGGTATGATGGTTGAGTATTTGCGCGCCGTTCTATGCTAATTTCAGGGCGGTGTTTTTAAGCGCTTTCAACTCTCGCAGTGCCAATGCAGTGCAAAGGATCTGACTTTCATGGGTGACATCGCCAGAGAAATCTTGCCCGTCAATATTGAAGACGAGCTCAAACAGTCGTACCTCGACTATGCGATGAGCGTCATTATCGGCCGCGCGCTTCCAGATGTGCGGGATGGCCTTAAGCCGGTTCACCGGCGTGTGCTGTTTGCCATGCATGAACTGGGTAATGATTGGAATAAACCGTACAAGAAGTCGGCGCGTGTCGTCGGCGATGTCATCGGTAAATACCATCCGCACGGTGATAGCGCGGTATACGACACCATCGTACGTATGGCACAGCACTTTTCGATGCGCCATGTGCTGGTCGACGGCCAGGGTAACTTCGGTTCTATTGATGGGGATAACGCGGCGGCCATGCGTTACACCGAGGTGCGCATGTCGCGCCTCGCCCACGAGCTGCTCGCTGACCTGGAAAAAGATACCGTCGATTGGGTGGATAACTACGACGGCACCGAGCGTATTCCCGCCGTATTGCCTACCAAAGTGCCCAACCTGCTGATTAACGGCTCGTCGGGTATCGCGGTGGGTATGGCGACCAATATTCCTCCCCACAATATGCGTGAGGTGATTGACGGCTGCTTGGCGTTGATCGACGACTACACGCTGACCGTGGATGATTTGATGGAGTACATCCCCGGCCCAGACTTCCCAACCGGCGCGATTATTAATGGTCGCGCGGGTATTTTGTCGGCGTATCGCACCGGCCGTGGGCGTATTTATGTGCGCGCATGCCACACCATCGAGCACCACGACAAAACCGGTCGCGATCACATTATCATCACCGAGTTGCCGTATCAGGTGAACAAAGCGCGGTTGATTGAGAAAATTGCCGAGCTGGTGAAAGAGAAGAAGATTGAAGGCATCGCCGAACTGCGTGACGAGTCGGATAAAGATGGTCTGCGCGTGGTGATTGAGATCAAGCGCGGTGAGTCCGGCGAAGTCGTGGTCAACAACCTGTTTGCCCAGACGCAGCTGCAAAACGTCTTCGGTATTAATATGGTGGCGCTGGAAAACGGTCAGCCACGCACCCTTAATCTTAAAGAGATGCTGGAAGCCTTTATTCGCCACAGGCGCGAAGTGGTGACCCGGCGTACGCTGTATGAGCTGAAAAAAGCCCGCGAGCGTGGCCATCTGTTGGAAGGCTTGGCCGTTGCTATCTCCAATATCGACCAAGTGATTGAGCTGATCAAAGCCTCGCCCAATGCGGCAGAAGCACGTGAAAAGCTGCTCGCCAAAACCTGGCAGCCCGGCCAAGTGACCGCCATGTTAGAGCGGGCCGGTGCAACATCTTGCAAACCAGAAGAGTTGGAAGAGGGCTTTGGTTTAAATGCCGCGGCTACTTCTTATCGGCTTTCGCCTGCCCAGGCTCAAGCGATTCTTGAGCTACGCCTTCACCGCTTGACAGGCCTAGAAACCGAGAAGCTACTCGATGAATACTTAAATATTCTTGAGAAAATTGCTGAGCTCACCGAGATTCTGGCTTCAGCCGATCGTTTGATGGAAGTGATTCGTGAAGAGCTGCACGCGGTGCGTGATCAGTTTGGCGATGAGCGTCGTACGGAAATTCAGGCCAGCCACCTGGATCTTTCGATGGAAGATTTGATCGCTGAGGAAGATATGGTGGTCACCGTGTCTCGTTCTGGCTATGCCAAGACGCAGCCGCTGTCAGACTATCAAGCCCAGCGCCGTGGTGGCCGCGGTAAGTCAGCTACCGCAATGAAAGACGAAGATGTGATTGAACACCTGTTGGTGGCTTCTACCCACGACACCGTGCTGCTGTTCTCTAACCGCGGCAAAGTGTACTGGTTAAAAGTCTACGAAATGCCCAACGCCAGCCGCGGTTCTCGCGGTAAGCCCTTGGTTAATATGCTGCCCTTGGAAGAAGGTGAAGCGGTTAACGCCATCTTGCCGGTGCGCGACTACAACCCCGATAACTACATCTTCTTTGCTACGGCCAAAGGCACCGTCAAGCGCACTAGCCTTGAGCAGTTCTCGCGCCCGCGTAGTGTTGGCTTGATTGCGATTGACCTGGAAGAGGGAGACCGCTTGGTCGGCGCTGCGATTACCACGGGCAACGATCACGCCATGCTGTTGTCGTCCAACGGTAAGGCGATCCGCTTTGAAGAGAGCAATGCCCGCGCGATGGGCCGAACCGCCCGCGGCGTGCGTGGTATGCGTTTGGCTGGCGATGCGGAAGTGATTAGCCTGATTATTCCCAAGAGTCAGCAAATCGACGCCGAAGCAGATGCCGAAGTGGAAATACAGGACGGCGCCCAAGAGGGTATTGCGGCCGGAACCGTTGATGGCCAGATCTACATTATGACTGCCAGTGAAAATGGTTACGGCAAGCGCACGCGTCTGGAAGAATTCCCGCTGCGTGGCCGTGGTGGCCAGGGTGTTATCGCCATGCAAACCAGCGAGCGTAACGGTTCGCTGGTGGCAGCGATGCAGGTGTATGACAGCGACGAGATGATGCTGATCACTGACCGAGGAACGCTGGTGCGTACCCGCGTTGAGGAGGTCTCGACCACCTCGCGTAATACCCAGGGCGTGATGCTGATTCGTCTTGGCAAAGAAGAGAAGCTGGTCAAGACGGTTCGCGTTGACGAGCCCGAGGAGAGCGATGAGCTCACCGGTATTGAAGGAACCGGTCTTGAAGAAGGTAGCCCTGAAGAGGGCAGTCTTGAGGACGCCCAGTCAAGTGAATCATCCGATGACGGACAGGAAGCGGGGACTGATGACACGTCACTATAATTTCTGCGCGGGGCCAGCGGCCCTGCCAGTCGCCGTGCTGGAGCGCGCCCGTGAAGAGTTGTTGGACTACCATGGGCGCGGGCTTTCCGTGATGGAAATGAGCCACCGCAGCGATGAATTTATCGCCATTGCCGAGCGCGCTGAAGCTGATTTCCGTCAGCTTCTAGGCGTGCCGGATAACTATAAGGTGCTGTTTTTGCAGGGCGGCGCCAGTATGCAATTTGCCATGCTGCCGATGAACCTGCTGGGGCGGGGCGGTAGCGGCAACTTTATCCAAACCGGCATCTGGGGCAAGAAGGCGTTCAACGAAGCCAGGCACCTGGGTTTCGATTGCCATGTGGTGGCCAGCAGTGAACCCAACGGTCATGCGGCGGTGCCGGCGCTTGATGCGCTGCAGGTAAGCGCAGATGCAGCCTATTTGCACTACACCTCCAACGAGACGATTGGTGGTTTGGAGTTTGACTATACGCCCCACGTAAAACGGGCTGATGGCGCTAATGTGCCGTTGGTGTGCGATATGTCGTCGAATATCCTCTCCGGGCCCATCGACGTTAGCGAGTTTGGGGTGATTTATGCCGGGGCACAGAAAAATATTGGTCCCGCCGGTTTAACGCTGGTGGTCGTGCGTGACGACCTGCTAGGCAAAGCCCAGGCCAATATTCCTTCGCTGTTTGATTATCGACAGCTGGCAGATGCGGGTTCGATGGTCAATACGCCGCCTACTTACGCCTGGTATTTGGCCGGTCTGGTCTTCCAGTGGCTGAAAGACGATATCGGTGGGCTGGTGGCGATGGATGCTATTAATCAGCGTAAAGCCGATAAACTCTATGCAGCGATTGATGACAGCGAGTTGTATAGCAACCCGATTGCCAAACATAACCGGTCGCGGATGAACGTGCCTTTTGTCTTAGCCGATGCGGCCCTGGATAAGGCGTTCTTACAACAAGCCGATGCGGCGGGCCTGCTTAACTTAAAAGGCCATCGCAGCGTGGGCGGTATGCGTGCCAGCTTATACAACGCGGTGCCTGAGTCTGCGGTAGATGCCTTGATTGCATTTATGGCTGATTTTGAGAAAACAAGAGGCTAACCATTATGTCCGACACGTCGATCAACCTGGACGAACTGCGCCAGCGTATCGATCAGCTTGATAGCGATATTCTGAACCTGATTAGCGAGCGCGCTAGCTGCGCCCAGCAGGTGGCGCATGTGAAACTGGCTGAAGATAAAGACGCGGTATTTTATCGGCCAGAGCGAGAAGCCCAAGTGCTTCGGCGCATTATGGCGTTAAATAAAGGCCCGCTTGATTCAGAAGAGATGGCGCGCCTGTTCCGCGAAATCATGTCGGCGTGTTTGGCGCTTGAGCAGCCGGTTAAAGTTGCCTATTTGGGCCCTGAGGGCACCTTTACCCAGCAGGCGGCGCTCAAGCATTTTGGTGAAAGCGCGGTTAGCCTGCCCATGGCAGCCATTGACGAGGTGTTTCGTGAAGTCGAGGCGGGCGCCGTGCACTATGGCGTCGTGCCGGTGGAGAACTCCACTGAAGGGGTGGTCAATCACACCCTGGATACCTTTATGGACTCCTCCATTAAAATCTGTGGAGAGGTAGTGCTGCGTATCCACCATCACTTGCTGGTCAGTGAAAACACCCGCCGCGACAAAGTCTCGCGTATCTATTCGCACCCGCAGTCTTTTGCCCAGTGCCGTAAATGGTTGGATGCGCATTTTCCTCATGCTGAGCGCGTGCCGGTTTCATCTAACGCTGAAGCGGCGAAACTGGTCAAAACCGAGTGGCATAGCGCCGCGATTGCGGGTGATATGGCGGCCAAACTCTATGGTTTGGAGCATATCGCTGAAAAAATTGAAGACAGCCCAGATAACTCCACGCGGTTTTTGATTATTGGTAATCAGGATGTGCCCATGGCCGGGGAAGATAAAACCTCGATCGTGGTTGCTATGCGTAACCAGCCGGGTACCTTGCACGCATTGCTTGAGCCGTTTCATCGTCACCAGATCGATTTAACCCGCCTTGAAACACGCCCTTCCCGCACTGGGGTGTGGAACTACGTGTTTTTTATTGATTTTAAAGGCCATCGCGATGAACCAAAGGTTGCGGCAGTGCTTGAAGAGGTGCAACTGCGGGCGGCAGATCTACGCGTGCTGGGTTCCTACCCCATAGGCGTGCTGTGACGGTAATGGTCGGCAATACATCAGGTTGTCATGAATCGCGTCTATTGATTGTTGGCTTGGGTTTAATTGGTGGTTCGCTCGCAGCAGCGCTGCGCAATGCAGGCTTTCAGGGGCACATTGTCGCCTGCGACCCTGATGAGGGTGAGATCGCTCGCGGTATTGAAATGGGGTTGATCGATTCAGGCGGCGCCTACCTTGCCGAGCAAATCAATGATGCCACCATGGTGGTGCTGGCGGTGCCGGTGCTGGCTATGGAGAGCGTGATGGCAGGCTTGGCCGACGTGCTGCATAGGGCGTCAGCTGACGTGGTCATTACCGATGTCGGTAGCACCAAAGCGACTATCCGTGCCTGCGCGCAGCGAGTATTTGGCCAAGTGCCCATTAATATGGTGCTGGGGCACCCCATTGCCGGTTCGGAAAAAAGCGGTGTGGCAGCGGCGAATCCGAATCTCTATGTAGACCATAAGGTGATTCTGACACCTGAGCTGAACGTCGATAGTGATGCTTTGCAGCGGGTGCGCAGCCTTTGGAGTGCTTGCGGCGCCGATGTGCTAGAAATGGACGTTGAACGCCATGACCAAGTGCTGGCGCGCACCAGCCATTTACCTCACTTACTGGCTTTTTCGCTGGTGGACACTCTGGCGCGTCAAGATGAGCGGCTCGATATCTTTCGCTACGCCGCTGGCGGCTTTCGCGACTTCACCCGTATTGCGGGTAGCGACCCGGTGATGTGGCGGGATATTTTTATTGCCAATAAGCAGGCCGTTTTAGCCTCCCTGGATGATTTTGAAGCGGGGCTTTCGCGCTTGCGTCATGCGGTAGAAACCGGTGACAGCGATGCGCTGATTGCCACCTTTGATCGGGCCAGCCATGCCCGGCACTATTTCGATTCCTTATTGAACAAAACTAGTTATCAGGCGGAATATTATATGCAACCACAAGGTAAGGTCACCTACCGTGTGCAGCCGGGCGGTCAAGCACAGGGGCGTTTGCGCGTTCCAGGCGATAAATCCATGTCTCACCGCTCTATTATGCTGGGTGCGTTGGCGGAAGGCGTTACTGAAGTAAAAGGCTTTCTGGAAGGCGAAGACAGTCTGGCAACCCTGCAGGCATTTCGTGAAATGGGCGTGGCGATTGAGGGGCCGCATCAAGGTAAGGTCACTATTCACGGTGTGGGTATGCATGGCTTAAAAGCCCCCTCTGGACCGCTCTACGTGGGTAACTCGGGCACTGCTATGCGGCTGTTTTCTGGCCTGCTCGCAGGTCAGGCGTTTGACAGTGAGCTGACGGGCGATGAGTCACTGACCAAGCGCCCTATGGGCCGCGTGGCTGACCCGCTGCGACTGATGGGAGCAACGATTGAAACCGCTGAAGGCGGACGTCCGCCGCTTAAAATTCACGGCGGTGCCGCCCTTAAAGGCGTCGAGTATGATATGCCCATGGCCAGTGCCCAGGTGAAATCCTGCCTGCTGCTGGCGGGGCTCTACGCCGAAGGTGAAACGCGTGTGCGCGAGCCTGCTCCTACCCGTGACCATACCGAGCGCATGCTGAATGGCTTTGGCTATGCGGTTTCACGGGAAGGCGATACCTGCTGGCTTCAGGGAGGCGGTAAGCTAACCGCGGGGCCGATTGATGTGCCCTCGGATATTTCCTCGGCGACCTTCTTCCTGGTGGCTGCCGCGATTACCCCGGGCTCAGATATCACCCTTGAGCACGTGGGCATTAACCCAACCCGGATTGGCGTGATTAATATTCTAACCCTGATGGGCGCTGATTTGAGGCTAGAGAACCAGCGGGAAGTTGGCGGGGAGCCGGTGGCAGATATCCGCATTCGTTACGTACCGCTCAAAGGGATTGATATTCCTGTTGATCAAGTGCCTCTCGCCATCGATGAATTTCCCGCGCTGTTTATCGCCGCCGCTAATGCCGAAGGCATAACACGGCTGCGAGGTGCAGAAGAGCTGCGCGTCAAAGAGTCTGATCGCCTTCAAGCGATGGCTGATGGTTTGGCTATTTTAGGTGTGCAGCACACCACAGTAGAAGATGGCATCGATATTGTTGGTAATGGCGATGCACAAAAAGCGAGCTATGGCGGCGGTCGAGTCGATAGTTTAGGTGATCACCGTATTGCCATGGCGTTCGCTATTGCTTCGCTACGCGCTAGTGAGGAGATTTTGATTGATGATTGCGCTAACGTAGCAACTTCTTTCCCTGATTTCGTTGAGTTAGCCACGCGAATTGGTATGGGCGTTAGCGTGGAGGGCGCGCATGACTGATCACGCAGCTATACCGGTGCTCACTATTGATGGCCCAGGTGGTGCGGGTAAAGGCACGATCAGTGGCTTGGTGGCAGAGCGGTTAGGCTGGCATTTGTTGGATAGCGGGGCGCTTTATCGTCTAACGGCTCAAGCTGCAGTTAAGCACAACATCGCGGTTGATGATGAGTTGGGCTTGGCCCGCTTAGCCAAGCAGTTAGATGTGGCGTTTCCGGTAGAGGGTGGTCTGCCTCGCACGCTGCTTGAAGGTGACGATGTTGGCCAAACAATTCGCACTGAGCAAGCCGGCGAACGTGCTTCCCAAGTGGCAGCACTGCCTGCGGTTCGCCAAGCCCTGCTACAGCGACAGCGCGATTTCTGCCAAGCCCCCGGGCTGGTCGCTGATGGGCGTGATATGGGTACTGTAGTGTTTCCCGACGCCCCGCTGAAGATTTTTTTAACTGCCAGTGCCGACGAACGTGCGCGTCGACGCTATCTGCAGTTGCAGGAAGCCGGGGTGGATGCTAGTCTTTCGAGTCTTTTAAAGGAGATTCAGGCACGCGATGCACGCGACACGCAACGCAGTGTGGCTCCTCTCAAGCCGGCAGATGATGCCATTACGCTTGATACCACGCGCCTGAGCATACCGGAAGTGGTTGATCGACTGACCGAACTGCTCGCCCAAAGAGGGCTTGTAAGCGGCGTGTGATTCTCCCTTGCGGCGTTTTTGGATAGGTGTCACGACGTGGCAGGGCACTAAACTCACATCGGTGAGCCCGGTCAGGTCTAACCAGCGTTAACACCTCCAAAGGCTGAGTGACATTAGGCCCGCACTTGCTGGTGGTGCGGAGAAGGCATTTATGCCTCAACAACGTAATTACGTAGGAACACCATGAGCGAAAGCTTTGCTGAGCTGTTTGAACAGTCTCTTAACGACATCAACATGGAGCCAGGCGCTATCGTCGCGGCCCAGGTTGTCGACATTGACGGTGACTGGGTTACTGTCAACGCTGGTCTGAAATCTGAAGGTCAGATCCCTGCGTCACAATTCCGCGATGAACACGGTAATCTAAACATCGCTATCGGTGATGACGTGCACGTTGCGCTTGAAGCCGTTGAAGATGGTTTCGGTGAGACGCGTCTGTCCCGTGAAAAAGCCAAGCGTGCAGAAGCTTGGAAGATTCTGGAAGCAGCCTTCGAGAAAGACGAAATCATTAAGGGCGTCATTAACGGTAAGGTTAAAGGCGGCTTCACGGTCGAAGTTGACTCTATCCGCGCCTTCCTGCCGGGCTCGTTGGTTGATGTTCGTCCAGTTCGTGATACTGCGCACCTGGAAAACAAAGAGCTGGACTTCAAAGTCATCAAGCTCGATCCAAAACGCAACAACGTTGTGGTATCACGTCGTGCGGTTCTGGAAGCAGAGAACAGTGCCGAGCGCGAAGCGCTGCTGGCGACTCTGCAAGAAGGCCAGCAGATCAAGGGTATCGTTAAGAACCTGACAGACTACGGCGCTTTCGTAGACCTGGGCGGCGTTGACGGCCTGCTGCACATTACTGATATGGCGTGGAAGCGTATTAAGCATCCGTCCGAAATCGTTGCCGTTGGCGACGAGATCAACGTCAAGGTTCTGAAGTTTGACCGTGAACGCAATCGCGTTTCACTGGGTCTCAAGCAGTTGGGCGAAGATCCGTGGGTCAACATTAAAGAGCGTTACCCGGAAGGCATGAAAGTGCACGCGGTCGTCACTAACCTGACTGACTACGGCTGCTTTGCCGAACTGGAAGAGGGTGTTGAAGGTCTGGTTCACGTTTCTGAAATGGACTGGACTAACAAGAACATCCATCCGTCTAAAGTCGTGCAAGTGGGCGATGATGTTGACGTCATGGTGTTGGATATCGACGAAGAGCGTCGTCGTATTTCTCTGGGTATCAAGCAGTGCACTGCTAACCCGTGGGAAACCTTCAACACTGACTACAACAAGGGTGATCGCGTTTCAGGTACTATCAAGTCAATCACTGACTTCGGTATCTTTATCGGCCTTGAAGGTGGTATTGACGGTCTGGTTCACTTGTCTGACATTTCTTGGACTGATACTGGCGAAGAAGCCGTACGCAGCTTTAAGAAAGGCGACGAAGCTGAAGCTGTTATCCTGTCTATCGACCCTGAGCGTGAGCGCATCTCGCTGGGTATCAAGCAGATGGATTCCGACCCTGTTGCTGAGTACTTGTCAGTCAACGATAAGGGTAGCATTGTAACGGGTCGCGTCATTGAAGTTGATGCTAAAGAAGCTCAAGTTGAATTGGCGACTGACGTGATTGCTGTGCTGAAAGCCTCTGAAATCAGTGCTGACCGCGTAGAAGACGCGCGCAATGTGCTGAACGAAGGCGACAGCGTCGAAGCGCGCATTGTCAGCGTTGATCGCAAGAGCCGTCAGATTAATCTGTCGGTAAAAGCGAAAGACCAGGACGATACGCGTCAGAACCTGAAGAAAATGCGTGAACAAGAGCCGGAAACAGCAGGTGGTCCGACCACCATCGGTGACTTGATCAAGCAGCAGATGGGCCAAGACTAATTACCGATTAGTGTTTGGTTCGTAAAAGCGCCGCCCATAAGGGCGGCGCTTTTGTTTGTAGTGATTGGGCGCCTGTAATGGCTCAGAGGAAAGGTTTGCATAGTCGTCATGCGCTATTAGTTAAACTCTTTAAACAGCAATTGAGTTTTAAAAACGATTAGTAATTGGGTGAAATTCAACTAGACTGTTGTCAGTTACTCTTTTTACAGGAATAATGTCCATGCATTCTGAACTAGTGGGTGTCAAGGTTGTCAATTTGCACCTAAGTTAGATCCCATTCAGTTGAACCCCGTTCAGTTGGATACGATATTAAAGGAACCCCGATGTCATTACTTAACGAATATATCCAAAAAGAACAGCAGCTAAAACAGCTTCAAGAAGATTTGCAGCGCTTAGAAGGCGATCAACGTCTCAAAAGCGAGTTGGAATTTAAGGCCAAACTTGAAGCGCTAATGACTGAGTTCGGCAAGCGTCCGGGCGATGTTATTGCCTTATTAGACCCTGCTGCTGACCCGCGTAGTTCTAAAACCACTGCGAGTGGCAATGCGCGTCGTAAGCGCCGTCTTAAAATTTATAAAAACCCCAAAACAGGGGAAGTGATCGAAACTCGCGGCGGCAACCATAAAGGCCTGCGTAGCTGGAAAGACCAGTATGGCGATGAAACTGTCGAGTCTTGGTTGGAGCGCATGGAAGACTAAGCTATCTAGCAACCGGCATTTCTGTACGGAAATGCCGGTTTTTTATTGCTATATGCTGCAGCTGTATTTCAGTGTCGTTCTCACCGCTACCCACTTATTAATGGGATACGAAGTTCTAAATGGTTTGTTTTCCATAATACTTGAGGAGGGTGGCCGCTAACATGGCAAGCATACTGCCTATTTAGTAGATACATGATGGTATGCGTCAAAGCTCCATAAAGATCCGCTAAACTTTCAAAGCATGTGCTCGCGTAGTAATGGGTAGGGATGTCGACCCGCCGGTAGAGAACAGGTAAGGCAATATCTTTGGCATTGTCCGTATCCGCAAGGTATAGACCAATGTCAGTGCGGTAAGAATGAAAAGATTCATTATTAATCGCATTAACTCTATCTGCGAGTATGTCGGGTAGCGCGATGATGGTTGTTGATAGCCGCAGCCGTGCCTGTAGGCACGCTAGCTGAGGATTATGGAAACTGGCATCCCCTAGCCCCTTGATATGTTCGGGAGCTTTGTAGAGACGCATTAGGATCATTTGGCGGCCATTGCTTTTTTCGATGCGCGTGTTAAAACCATAATTGGGCGTCGGGCTATGGAGAGTCGCTTTCAGTGATCGCCGAAAGTTGCGCGGACTCAACCGATATTGACGTTGAAATGCCCGTGAAAAAGATGAGTGGTTCTGGTACCCGCAACGTATCGCAATTTGCGCTATATTGAGAGGAGTAAGCGCAAGCAGTGCCGCCGCGCGTTCCAGCCGCCTTTTTTCACGGTAAGCGCTAGGTGAGATATGAAAGCTTTGGCGAAATTGGCGCCGAACTTGAGAAGACGAATACCCTATGTGATTAGCAAGGTCTTCGATACCGAGTGGCTTATCGAGTGTATCCTGCAGCCAGATCTCAGCTCGTGTCATCGCGTTGAACATTATCTGGCCTCTCATGCGTGAATCGTACAGGTCTTGCTTATCTCGCCTGTAGTGCACTCTCCCAGTGCGTTAGTGTTGGTAACCTAGCTGAAAGAAAAATTTCAGCCTACAGATGAGAATTGGATCTCTATTCAGGCTACTTGTAGGTAATGTTGATGCGAAGCATCGATTAATGAGTTGTCGCTGACTTTGCTGTGTTTGATAAATGCGTTTGTTACCCTCATATACTTATTGATGATGCCTTTATGCTGGCAACTGGGTAGCAAAGGCAAGTTTGCTCGTTATTTTTACGCGTTTGTGCACAGTTTTTGCCAAAAAAAGCTACGTTGGCAGTCATATCGACCATTTCAAGCAAGGTGTAAATGAAACATCGATGAAATATCAAAAGGTTCAAAAGCCGGTAGATGAGCGCGAGAAGCTGCGTAAGTTTCGTGAATTAGACGATGCTTTTGCGCAGGCTCTACGCCAATTAGATGATCCAGAAAGCGATTTTGATATACCGACAGGCCCGCCGGTACGCTCGCTTGCGGCATTGGAACAAGAAGATGTAGAAATCCACCAGAAGGAACAGCAACAAGAGCAGGAGCGTATTTTTAAACAGCGCTTTGAAGCTTTGTTAAGCGAGTACGATGTGGATCATAACGACCTAGCCGAGCTGATAGAAGCTCTGCTTGGCTATGGGATATGGCAGCAGGATGCAGTGCCTGGCAGTTAGCATTCCTAAAATACTGCAGAGGTCTTTGAAGGTGCTTTTATGCTAACGGTAGCGATAAACCCGCAAACTTGGCAAAAACACATCTTGCTCTAATTTTTCATCGCGTCTCCTTGCCCGTGTGCGGGTAGTCGGAGGCTGTGGCGTAGGCAAGTTAATGTGGGGTAGCCGTTGGTCATTGTCAGGCACAAAAATAGGCATAGCGGCATTTAGTGCCCGCCGTGTGTGCCCATCGTCGAGTGGTTCGGTAAAAAACAGGTTTGCCCGCATCAGCGGGGCCTGGGTTTGTACCTGGGCAAGTACTTCACTGCTTGGGATGCCGGCGAGCTTGCGTAGCTGAATACGAATATGCGGCGCATCGGTATCAAGTTGCAAAAGCTTATGTTCAGCTTCTTTTACGGACAGTCGTTTAATAGAGCGACCACTACTGTACCAAGCAAAGCGAATCCGCGAGACTGCCGCGGGTGCAATAGGTAACTGCCGCCAGCTCTGTTTAAGGTGCAATCGGGCAAGTCCGTTGCGGCGTAGAACCTCATCAATATGGGGATGACGTTGAGGTAGGCGGCTTTTTGCATCGCTAAGCGCCTGGGGGAATGCCTGTTTGATATGCTGCAGTAGGTCGCTAAAGCTGGCTTTGGCTTGATTAACTGCGCCTATAGCGGCTTGCAGTTCGTTATTGGCGGCGACTACGGCAATATAATTACGCGTCTCACGGCCATCCTGATCTTGCTCATGCCACATGTCGAATAAGGCTTTACGCAACCAGTTGTTAGACGGCGTCGTTTGGTGAAAGACCCATGTAGCCGGCAGCTGCTGTTCGTATAGCGAAACAGCGGCTTCGATGGTGTCAAGTAGATGATCAAACCGCTGCTCCAATTGAAGCAGCAGTTGATAGGCCGATGGCGATGATGGGTTTACGTGTGTATCGGCCATGGTCTCAGTGCCTTTAGGTAAGTGGTGCATCCTTGTCGGCTTGCGCCAGCAGCGTTTCTATATCGGCTTCATCCATTGCAGATTCGCCCGATATGCGGTGCGACTCATCTGCCCAGGCGCCCAAATCTAACAGTTGGCAACGCTTACTGCAGAACGGTCGATAAGTGCTTTCTGGCAGCCAGGGCACGCGCTTTGAGCACTGCGGGCAATTAACTTCTAGTGGGGAATCGTTTGCAGGGCGAGCCATAAAAAACTCCAATTGCGTTAACAGGCGCGATATCTCAGTCGTTAAGCGGTAGACGGTAGCGTTCATCAAGCCGTGCCACTTGTTCCATCATGCTGGCGTGGTCACCGCTGTTATCTATTACGTCATTTGCTTTGGCTAACCGTTGCTCGCGGGAAAGTTGGGCGGCGAGAATAGCACGCACCTGGCTTTCACTCACCCCATCACGCTGTTGGGTTCTCGATAATTGTAACGCTTGTGGCACGTCGACCACCACCGTGCGGTCCACTAGCGCATTTTGACCCGACTCAAACAGTAACGGTGACACAAGCAGCACATAGGGTGCGCCCTGGGTTTTGAGTCGCTCTAGATGCTGCAATAGTCGCTGCCTTATTCGGGGATGCGTCACCGACTCTAACCACTGCCGCTGTGCTGGATCGTTAAAAATAATCTCGCGTAGAGCGGCACGGTTAAGCGTGCCATCCTGGTGCATGACCTGATCACCGAAGCGATGCTGGATGGCTAACAGGGCCGGTTCTTCAGGCAAGACTATTTCTCTGGCAACATCGTCGGCATCGACCCAGGCGGCGCCGAGTGTTTCAAAGGCGCGAGCAACGGTCGATTTACCCGACCCAATGCCACCCGTTAATCCGATAATCATTTTCTGCCTCGCTTAGCCCGCTTTTACATAGCTGAGTTTATATACCTCAGCTTTACATCGCTTATTTTTACATAAGCAGGCTGAGATATAGCGTCATTATTTCATCACCGACTAATAACGCCACCCAGCCAGCGAGTGCGAGAAAAGGCCCAAAGGGAAACGGTGTGCCGCGCAGGCGAGGTGAGTAGGCCTGGGCAATCAACCCAACAAAGGCCCCAAGCCCTGCGGAAAGTAGCAAAATCAGCGGTAAAAAACTCCATCCCAGCCAGGCGCCCAGCGCTGCCAGCAGCTTAAAGTCGCCGTAACCCATTCCTTCCTTGCCAGTGGCTAGCTTGAAGAGCCAATAAAAACTCCACAGTGAAAGATAGCCCGCCATTGCGCCGATAACGGCATTCTGCAGCATGAGTGGCTGGAAGAGGAGCTGAAACACTAATCCCGCCCAAAGCAAAGGAAGGGTGATCACATCGGGTAGTAGCTGGGTACGGAAGTCAATGACAGAGAGCACTAACAGCATTAGGCAAGCGCCGTAAATGAAAAGCGCCTCTGACGTTAGCCCATGGAGTGAGAATGCCGCTATGGCCAATAAGCCGCCGGCTAATTCGACCAGTGGGTATTGAACGCTGATAGGTGTTTGGCACGCAGCACAGCGCCCGCGCCGCTTTAACCAGCCAATTAGTGGCAAGTTGTCATGCCATGCAATAGGCGTTTCGCAGCGTGGGCACATAGAGCCAGGCGTAGCTAAATTAAAGCGCGGTGAGTATTCGGCGCTAAGTTCAAGTGCTTCGCGGGCTTCGTTACGCCAGCCACGCATTAGCATCACCGGAAGTCGTGTAATCACCACATTCAAAAAGCTGCCTAGACAGAGCCCAATTAATAGCACAATCAACCACACAATAATGGGAGGGTGGTGCATGTCGCTCCTTAGATTTCATTAAATTAGCGCTGTTTACACGTTTGAATCTTAGAGGGCAGAGCCTAAGTCGAAGATGGGCAAGTACATGGAGACCACCACCCCGCCTACCAGAACGCCCAATACCACAATAATAATTGGCTCCATCAGCGAGGTGAGCGCATCAACTTTATTATCGACTTCTTCTTCGTAGTAATCAGCAACACGATTAAGCATGTCATCAAGCGCCCCCGCCTCTTCACCGATACTGACCATTTGAATCGCCAAGGGGGGAAAGCGGTTGGTCATCCGCATGGCGAAGTGTAGTTGTTGCCCGGTGGCTACGTCCCGGCGCGTTTGTACTACCGCGCGTTCGTACACTTTATTGGCTGTAGCACCCGCGGCGGTGTCTAAGCCTTCAACGAGCGGGACGCCGGAGGCAAAGGTGGTCGCTAATGTGCGCGAAAAACGGGCGATCGCCGATTTATGCATAACATCACCAATGAACGGTAACCGAAGCAGCAGTGCGTGCATACGGTAGGCGACATTAGGCGAGTGTTGAATACTTATCTTGAGTAGCAACACGGTGGCAACTAGTGCGCCGACTGCCGCTAGCCAATAACGCTGTGCAAGCTCGGATACATTAACGGTCATCTGGGTCAATGCAGGTAGTTCAGCACCAAAGCTATCGAACATACTTTCAAACTCAGGCACCACTTTTATCAACAGCAACATGGTCACGGAAATGCCAATCGTCATTACGGCGGTGGGATACCAGAGCGCCTTTTTAACCCGCGCCTTCAGCGACTCAACTTTCTCTTTATAGGTCGCAATACGATCGAGCATTTGATCCAATGTACCTGACTGCTCGCCAGCACTAACTAGGTTAACAAACAGCCGGTCAAAGTGTTTGGGGTGACGGTGCAATGCATCAGAGAAGCTGGAGCCCGACGATATATCGCTCATCATCTGTTGAACCAGGGCAACCATGGCAGGTTTTTTGAGGCTCTCTGCCACCACTTGCAGCCCCTGTAATAAAGGAATGCCAGCGCGAATCATGGTGGCCATTTGGCGTGCAAAGACCATGACGTCGTTGGCATTAATACGGCCGCTGCCGCCCAGGTTGCCTTTTTTACTGATCCGGCGAATAACAATGTTTTGCTTAGTGAGTTCAGCGGCTACTTCGGCTTTACTGCGGCCAATCATCTCACCGCTTAGCGGTCTATCCTGTGGGCCTTTACCGATCCATTTCCAGCGCGCTAGCTTGATGGCGGGCGTTTGGCGTCGGCGTACCGTTTTAGCCATGCCTTACTCCTTGCTCACTCGGTTAACCTCTTCCAGACTGGTAATGCCCTGCATGACTTTCAATAATCCACTGCGGTGAAGGCCTGTATAGCCCTCCTTACGCGCTTGTTGATCAATATCTAAGGCGTTGGCATCACGCATGATCAGTTGTCGCATTGCTTCGGTAATCGGCACTACCTCATAAATGCCAACTCGACCTTTATAACCTTGGGTACAGTGCTTGCAACCTACCGGTTTATAGATAGTTGCCTGATGGATTTCTTCGCTGCTGAAGCCTTCTTTACGCAGTGCCTCGTGGGGAATATCACTGGTCTCTTTGCAATGTATACATAGTTTGCGAGCCAGACGTTGGGCAATGATCAAACTAACGGCGCTGGCGATGTTAAACGAGGAGACGCCCATGTTAGCCAGTCGAGTCAGCGTTTCTGCCGCTGAGTTGGTATGCACTGTGGAGAGCACCAAGTGGCCAGTCTGGGCAGCTTTAACAGCAATTTCGGCCGTCTCGAGATCGCGAATCTCGCCTACCATGACCACATCAGGGTCTTGGCGTAGAAACGCCCTTAGCGCATTGGCAAAATCGAGGCCGATTTTAGGCAATACATTCACCTGATTGATACCCGAGACTTTGATTTCAACCGGATCTTCGGCGGTGCAAATATTGCGTTCCACTTTATTCAGAATATTAATGCCGGTATACAACGAAACGGTCTTGCCACTGCCAGTGGGGCCAGTGACTAGAATCATGCCTTGGGGTTGTTTTAGCGCGTGCTCATAATGGCCCCGTTGCTCGTCGGTAAAGCCCAGTTGCTCAATACCTAGCTGCGCGGTGGTAGGGTCTAATATCCTCAGCACCAGCTTTTCGCCATAAACGGTAGGCAGTGAGTTAACCCGGAAATCGAGAGAGTGGGTGCGGGAAAACTTAAGTTTTATTGCCCCATCCTGGGGCAGGCGGCGCTCGGAAATATCAAGGCGCGCCATGATTTTTAGCCGGGCTGCGATACGGTTGCGCATGGCAAAGGGTGGGCGTGCCACTTCGATTAGCATCCCGTCAACACGGAAGCGAACCCGGTAGAGGGTTTCGTAAGGTTCAAAATGGATGTCAGAGGCGCCCCGGCGGATTGCATCTAACAGAATTTTGTTCACAAACTTAACAATGGGCGCATCTTCATTATTCTGAGAAGATTCTTCCAGCGGAATTTCATGACCATCGTTATTTTGCACGCCGCTCAACGAATTAACCGTATTATCCAGCTCACCGAACTGATCAAACATGCCACGCTCGTTTTGAGCAAGGTAGCTATTGAGTGCGACCATGATTTGATCAACGGGAGCGAGGATGCCTTCAACACTAAGACCGGTCGCAAACTGTAATTCATCCAGTTGAGTCAACGTGGCGGGGTAGGGCACTGCAACCGTCAGACGATGACCGTGGCGCGCTAATGGCAGTACGTTAAGGCTCTGCAGCACTTTAATGGGATAGTCCGAAGCGGGTGGGAGTGTCGTTAGTTTCACTGCCTCCAGGTCGATGACCGGTAGCCCGTACTCCCAACCAGCCGCCAGTGTCGCTTTACTAGGGGCGACCAGACCGCTTTCAATGACATGCTGAAGTAACGATATTTCCAAGTCCGCGGCGGTGGTTTCCGCCGTGGCGGCCTGTGCGTCGGTTAACAAGCCGTGCTTAACCAAGCGCTGGGCAATGCCAAGCAGGCCGCCACGCGCAGTGGCGTGGCTTAACGTTGACTCGAAGGAGGGCTGGCTCATCAAACAACCTGTTTTACATCGATATAAGCGTCTTACCTGTACCATAAACTAATGTTTATCGGCATTAAATGGCTGGTTATGCCATTTCGCTAAAGTGGTCGTCAATTAAGCTGGTAACGCCAATAGATCGTGTTGTAAAAACACATCACGTAAGCTAGTGTAATCCTAATAAGTTTTAACTCTTTGTGAGAAATCTCCAGCCTTACAAAGACTTACTTATTCCCTAAGGAGATGCCTTCATGCCGAGTGCCGCACAAGCTATTGCACAGAACACCAAACAAGACGGTTTCACTCTGATTGAGCTGATGATTGTTATCGCTATCATTGGCGTTCTGTCGGCTGTGGCGGTGCCGCAGTACCAATCTTATATTCAGCGCGCCGAAGCGACATCCGCATATTCCACTTTGAAATCCCTGCAAACAGGATTTGATACTGCGGTGATTTCTGGGGTGAATCCTTCTGAGGAATTTCAACAAAGGGATGGAGATGGTGCGTTCGTAGACTATGTCGGCTTTAATGAAGATGATCTAACGGGTGGAAATACCCTCACTTATTCAGATTTAAATACCAATGCTCCTACAATTACCTTTAACTTTGGATCTATAGGCGCAGCTGCATCTGGTGAAGACAGTGCATCAAACACAATGTCAGTCACTAGAGAAGCGAGCAACGGCAGTTGGACTTGTGAAGCAACTATTCCTGAGAATATCCTGCCACGCGGCTGCCAAGACTAAGCCGTTAAAAAAGTAAGTCGTCAAGTTTGCTTTTACTTTCCAGCTGCTCGTTGGAGCGCCTGTTTTGTTTCCATACTTCCTACGCATTTGTTCTTTACACTGAAAGCTCTGATCTTAAGCGAGGAGCTTACAGTGAAGCCTACCAATCTGATTGCCATAAGCGCGCTTGGCGCATTGCTACTCAATAGCGCCGCCTTCGCCCAGCCTGACCATGCCTCGGCTCACGGTGCCCGTGATAAAGGCCAGCAGCATGAATCTAACCGACCTAGCCAATCCTACGATGAGCGGGTTGACTTGCCACGCATCAACGAGCGTGAACTACGTCAATTGCTGAGCCGGAATGACGCACCACGAGCAGAATCTTTGCCGCCCGGTATTCAGCGCAACCTTGAGCGTGGCAAGCCCTTACCTCCGGGTATCGCCAAACGTTTTGACGGCCAGCTAGCGTCTCAATTGCCGCGCTACCCAGGCTATGAGTGGGAGCGTGTTGGCGCCGATGTGGTGTTAATTGAAGCGGCCACACGCATCGTTGTGGAGGTGTTGGTAGACGTATTGCGCTAACCACGATCATCAAAAGTCGGTTTGACTCGAAAATTACATCTGGGCGGCTTATGGTAGAGACTCATAGCATCATCGCGTTCTAAAGGGAGATTCAATGAGCGACCATACACTAGCCGCGCGTCTTGAAATTACTATCGCTATTGCTGAAGAAGCGGGGCAGATGATTATCAAGGCGCGGGAGCAGCAGGACTTTGCCCAGCGCTTAAAAAAGGATAACGAGCTAGTCACCGATGTGGATGTGGCCGTGGACAAGCTGATTAGTCAGCGCCTGGAAGAGCACTTTCCCGGTGAAGCGCGGCTGAGTGAAGAGCTTGCCCCCGAGAGCGCTGTGCATGAAGCGGCGCCGAAACTGTGGGTGGTGGATCCCATTGATGGCACGGTTAACTTTGCCCAAGGGCTTCGCCACGTAGCGGTTTCCATTGGCTGGATGGAAGAGGGCGTCGCCAAGGTAGGCGTTGTACATGCACCGTTTTTAGGCGAAACCTTTAGCGCTGCCGAAGGCGCCGGGGCTTTCTGCAACGGTAAAGCTATACAGCCCAGTAGTGCAGATTCACTGGCCCACACCTTGGTAGGTACGGGGTTTCCCTATCGTAAAGAGGAGCGTAAGCACCTTTTGAAGCGCTTGGAAGCCGTGCTGTTTGAGTGCCAAGACGTACGTCGTAATGGCGCTGCAGCGCTCGATTTATGCGATGTAGCCTGTGGTCGCCTGGATGCGTATTACGAAAGTGTATCGCCCTGGGATTTCGTTGCAGGCTGGGTTATTGCCCGGGAAGCCGGCGCACGGGTAGGGCACTTATACCCTGTGCCTTCAGCAGTGCCGGAAGATATTTACCCAGACCATTTAATCGTAACGGCCCCCGGTGTATATGACGCCATGGCCTATCTATTACTTGAGGCAGACCAACGTAAGCCATAAAGGACGATGAGAGGCATAGCGGTGTGTGACAAATACTTGAAAAGAAAGCGCTATAAGGGCTTTTCATTTATGCAAGAAACCGCTAGTATACGCACCGTCTTGAGGCAAAGATGTAGCGGCCAATAAAGACAGCGGAGCGTGGCGCAGCTTGGTAGCGCGTTGCAATGGGGTTGCAAAGGTCGCAGGTTCGAATCCTGTCGCTCCGACCAAAAAAGTTTATTAAAAACCGTCGCTTATGGGTCAAACCTAGCGGCGGTTTTTTGTTTGTTGGTAAAATTTTGGGAATATTTTGGGAAAACTCTTGCTCTTCTGTAGCTGTTGAGCAAGGTTGCAAACACCCTAAACGGCTAGTCGTCACACAGCGCGCAACGATCCACATCATCTACGTCTATTATTAATTTTCCTGACCAAGCCTTACGCAGTTTCCCTAGTACCAGTAAATGCATTCCTTCAAGCTCCCGGTCTAATTGGAAATTAAATTTCCTTTTAAAGTCATCGTACTTCTCAGGAGTGATTAAGATGCTGAGATCATCATACTTACCAGTATTGAGCCAAAAAGATCCGTCTGCAGACATGCCTGTATCGAAAATCAATCCCCAGTAGCCCCTGAACTCGTTTGCTAAGCCCTCATCTACTGCATCAAAATTTACGAATAATTGGTTTGCTGGCAAGGAAGTGTATCGGGGTAACTCAACAATTATGTTCGAATTGCGAAACTGTTCTGATTCAATGAGCGCTTTTAGCAACGGGCGAAGTCGGCGATTCATTGGTGAGGGGCCACGAGGGCCGTCTCCGGTAAAACGTCCGCCTCTTGTATTTGCTTTATCTACATCGCTCGGATCACCGTTTACCTTATCGTGAGCGCCGTAATTGATATCGATCCGAATATGGTTCATGGGGTTCCGCAAAATATCTTGAACCTCATTACTCCCCGGGCCTTTTTTACTGGGCGGGGCACCCAAACTGCAAGTTGGAGCATGGGGCCTCGCGCCGAAGCAAGCTCCTTGTCCACTGGTAGCGGCTCTTTTGAAATAAGCAGGCCACCTACACTCAACGCAGATTAGCTGACGCCGCTTAGATGCAATTTCACTCTCACTTAACTGAGCAAAATTGGCAATGTAATAAGGTGTGCCATCCGCAGTGCAATATGCTGTATCCATGTATTGTTCCCTAGCTGTTGAGTGCTAATTTACAAACTTAAATGAAATACAAGGCACATTGCTAGGTGTTGATTGTAAAAGTTGCTTACATTTCAGCCTTTTTGCAAGCAGTTACTTTATATAGAGCTGTTGTATAGTTTCATCACCCAATTACGGCTCAAGCAACGCCTCCATCGTAAACGGATTCCCCTTAGCTTGCTGCCACCTGGTGTCATGGCCATCCAGGTAGTGCTGCGTCATGCTTTCGTCAGCGTGGCCCATGAGTACCTGGATGTCGTTGACCGAGGTGCCTTGCAGCTCCAGCAGCCGTGACCCTAACGAGCGAATTTCATGGAAGGTGGGCTGTGCGTTGGCTGGCATGCTTTTAATACTGGTTACCTGCTCGCGTAGCTTCGCGAACTCCTTGGAAAGATAATCTCCAGACACCTGCGACCAATGTGCTTTGGCTTTCCGATCGTATATGCGTGCTGGCATGCGGTGCACGATAAAAGGTGAGACGGGAGCAATTAGCCGTGATCGGCGGATAAGGTCATCCAGCGCAGGCGTTAGCTCAATAGCCACGTAGGCCGTTTTACTCCGGTCTTTCGTTTTCTGGCGAATATAGTGCAGGCGCCCATCCTTAATATCATCGTACCTGGCGGCCGTTACCTCGGCGCGCCCAAACAGGCACAACAGTGACAGCTCCATGGCGATTTGCATCCAATCGGGAGCTATCGCGTGCATGGTCTTGAATTGCTCGACCGTTAAGCGCCTGCGCTGCTTGGTATAGTGGTTAGTGGTGCGGGTCGGCGTTACAGGGTCTCTTTCGACCCAGCCTTTGGTCTGAGCAAATTGGAATATCTGCGATAGCACTGCACGGTACTGCACGTAGGCACTGCCTGGGTGGTTCTCCGTGAGATACTCGGCACACCAGCGAGTGTTGATGTGCTCGAGCAGCATATTGCCCGCATCCTTAATGAGCCGGTTCCCACGGCCGCGCTTTGCCTTTTTAGTCCAGTCCTTCAGCTTAGGATCGGCCTCCACCCATTCTTTAAGCCATGCATTGATCGCTACGTTCAGCGTTATGCCGGTTTCCCCCATCACATCAGCCACCAGGTCGCCGCCAGACATTAGTCGGGCATTCAATATGCGCGCAGCATCCTGGGCTTTAGCTCGGTCTCTGCCCATGCCATGTTTGGAACCGGTGTCTGGGCGTCGATAGGTGTAGTACCCCTTGTGCTCATACAGATTAGGCTCCAGGCCTTTGTTTTTTCTTTTCCTTGGCCGTGGTGGCATATCACGCCTCCAGTACGCTATCTGCTAACTCATTGCCGGTTTGGCGGCGCTCTGCATCTAAATCGATAAACCAGGTACCGCCGATTTTTTTAGCTGGCACGTGTCCTTCCCGGCACCAGCGGCGCATGGTGGTAGGCGAGGGCGGATTGCCCTCAAAGCGCGCACGACTCCACTGTTCCAGCTCCATTAATTTACCCGTTTTCATCATCAGTCTCCCGTAAAACGCTGGCCGCCGGGGCCCCAACCTTGTCCATTACGCCAGTCGCGTTCCTGGCGCATGGTGCTGTCGTCTATTGCCTGCTGGCGCTGCTGATCGATCAAAGCTTGCACCTCGGGGTTTTGGGCGATACGCCGCAGGTTAAGTAGCTCCTCCTGCTGGCGCTTAATGATGGCGGTGGCCACCGTGGCCAGTTCCCAGCAGTCGGTGGGTGTTTCGCCTTCATCACCCACCTTCCCCAGGCCATAACAACCGCCGCAAGGTTTATCGCGATTGCCTTTAATATGATCGTGACCAGCGCCCAGGCAAATAGGGCAGTCGTCAGAGGCAAGCGCTCGCCACTGCCTTTCCCACTCCTGCAGGCTGGTGATGCTATCGATCCCCTTATCAAGATCGCGATAAAGCACCAGCCACTTTCCTTCCAAGTCCGTTCCAGCGCCTTGGTGCTGGGCGATCTCCTGAAATTTTCCGCCACGGTCACGGTGGGTATGCGTAGCTTTGGTCATTGATGTTTCAGAGCCGGAAGCCCTTCCTCATCAATCAGCTCGCCGGTGGGCATGAAATTGCTACCTGGTGCACGCTTGAGCAGCTTGAGCCTTTCGTTTTCAGCGCGGGCGCTATCCACTAATTGCGCGGATACATCGCTAACGGCTTTTGCACGCTGGATCTCTTCTTTCAATGCATCGCCCTTGATGCTTTCATCACCCAAGCGCTCAAGCTGGGCAAACAGGTGGTTACGTAGGTCGTCGACTTTGTTTTTCATTCCTGCTTGCTCCTGCGGTTGATTTTGCGGTTCAGAGCCCCGCGCAGTTGTACTATTTGTGGCAACGGCTCGGGTAAGTTGAGATAGCTGTTACGGCGCATTAGATCGGCGCGGCTTATTAGCTCAAGGTTGGCTGGCGCGAAGTTACGCTTATCGCCATCGCGGAATATCACCGCGTGGCCCTTCGGCACCGGACGGCCATTGTGCTTTTCCCACTCAATGTGGCTGACGGATACCCAGTCCTTGGGCGGGTAGCCGGTATCTGTCAATTTTCGTTCTAGGTAGCCGTCTTTCGTTACGCGCTCGCTGTCGATCGGCAACCACGTTGCTGGTTTGTGGCCTTTCTTGAAGCGGGTGCGCTCGCTACCCGGTGGGCTGAAATTCGTGCCCTTGTTCCAGGGCGTTAAGTTAGGCTTAAAACAGCCTGGCTTTTCGCGCTCCATGTACTCGGTAGATTTCCGCCAGCCGTGGTTTATGGCCTGATTTTTGATACTGGAAGCGCTGCGGCGGAACATGCGCGCAAGGGTGGCGTTGTTGGTATCCGGGTAGTTCCTTTCCAGCGCGGCTAGATCCTCTGGCGACCATGGCTTGCCGTTGTTGGCGAGGTAGTCAGTCATGGGTTGGCCTCCATCTTTCCCTTGAACCAGCAGCCCCAATGCTTGGAGCGCGGAAAGCCCAAGCGGTCAAGATGAGGGGGAATGCTTGTTCGAGCGCTGCGATCCGAACCGTAGTGATGGCCACCGGATTTGTTCAGGTGATCAATGATATGGTCGATGTGCAGCTCTTTTTCTGGATTACCTTGAAGTAGCTTTTCTACCTCTGCCATGGTGCGCTTGAAGGGCGTCATGTACTCGGTTTCACCACCCCGGGCACCTGGCGTGGCTATTCGCATATCTGGATTCAACTGATCAATAAGGTTGCTTGCCGTGCGTCGAGATCCGGGCTGTATCGTTGGCGCCAGCTCTCGATAGAGGGTATAGCGCTGCGGAACCAATTCCGTTTCGCCGTTGAAGCGCAACTCACGTGCAGGTTGCTTATCGATAGTCACAAGCCCTATGCCAAAGTCCCTCATGACCCGCATAAGAAGCTCACTGCGGCGTGCGCGTCCGCGCTGTACCACTACCCATATCAGGTGTGGCATACCTGTTTGATCTTCACGCTCAAACAATCGCCACCGTGCCGCTTGCTCAACGACCGAAAGGTTGAAGGATTTTTTGCACTCGATGACTTGGCAAATCCCTTGGCGCGTAGCGATGAGATCCGGTCTGCCGGGGAAAAAGGCAAGGACAACCTCGGGATATATTTCCCATGACTCTTGCTGCAGCCATTGATCAGTTACCTGGGCGATTTCTGTTTCAGCCATGCATTTATCCAGGGCGCCATCCTCCTTGCCTGTGCCTTCTAAATAGACCGGCATACTCCATGTACTCACTGGCAGACCTCCCTAATATCTGAGGCGGTAAGCGTGTAGGGCTGGGTATTCAACACCTGGTAAAAAACGGGGGCGCAATAGGTGGTAGCCCATGCCTCGATGAGCGTTTGCAGCACTTGAATTTGTGGCTCGCTGGCGCTCGGGTAATCTTCAGCCACTTCGCCCGCGTCGTCTTCGGCTTGTACCTGCATGCCTTCAATCACCAGCTCATCGATGTTGGTGGTGAAGTCAGTGGCTTTAGCGTGGCGCTTGGTACCGAAATAAACCGTATCGCCCGCTTGCAGCTGGCGCTCCTCGATCAGCTCCTGCAGATCGTCATGGTTGAACATTTCGTCATTGGTCGACCATAGAATGTCAGGCGTTGTTGTCGCTTCGATGGCGGCCGTCTCGGCGCGTTCTATGGCGTCATACTGGGCAGACAGCAGGGCCATAGCCTTTTCGATGTTACGTTTCGGGTCTCTGCTGGGTTTAAACCAAGCATCGTCCCAGGGCCAAAATGCGGGCGGCTGTCCATCCAGTGCCGATTTACCACCCTGCAACACATCTTCAGCGAAACAGGCATAGCAGGCAGCTGCCGCCGCTAACTGACCCTGTGTGTAACAGTCGTCATGTGCTGCGCTAAAACCTTCTTCATTGATCTGGCGAAGGCGTTCTTCCAGGGCCTTGATAATGACGTTTGACATCTCAGTTACCTCCTAACTGCTTAAGCGGGCGTGACAAAGCGTTAATGTTGGCCAGGATGATTGCCTTCCGTCGCTCTGCTATTTCGTGAGATTTCGCGTTCTGCTCGGCGAGGTGTGCTTTCATGTCCACGTGAGCGACTAGCGCTTGCCCGCGTTTGCCTTCGTGGTAGCGCCGCGAAACGGTCGAGACATGAATCCCGTGGCGTTTTGCCAGCTCGCTAAGCGTTACTCGCTCGCCAGTGGCGGGATCTTTCGTGTATATCGCGCTCATGACTGCACCTCGCTGTCCTCATTTTTTTCGCCGGCGTCGCCCTCTGCTGGCGCTGGCGTTTTGAATATCCGGTCAAACTGTTCGTCAAAATTCATAGCGGGCCTCTACATGCCGCCAATGGCGCGCTGGGTGTCTTCGGCGGGGTAGTTGGGGTTGTGATAGCAAAACTCCGAGCGGATCCGATGGGGGAAGTGGTATCCATCGCAGTAGCATGTCTGGTACCGCCAGCCACGCCGATCCGCCCACTTGTCGATACGCAGCGTGTCGAACTCCCCACAGCTTTTGCAGCGGATGCGGCGTAGGTACTCAGCGGGGTGCTTGGCTTTTACCTGGCGAGCACCGCACGAACGGCACCGACAATGGCGGCGGCGGTTGCCGACGATGATTCGCTGGCCAAGCCGGTTGAGCATGTACATACGCCAGCCCCCTCAAAACTGAACCAGTTGCTGAAACGGCACCGTGTCGGGCATGGCCAGCTGTGCCGGTGAGTTGCCACCTGTATTCAAAGAGGGGGCAGCAGGGCGCATGCCTGGGCAACTTTCCTCGGCAATCCCTTTGTAGTCCGGCTGGCCGGTGCGCTGTTCCAGCGGTACGCCGCGGGCTTCTTCGGCGGCCCAGATCGCGACATCCGTGCAGTAGCTAACCAGCCAGTCGGATTGCTCTTCCGCTTCGCTCTGGGATAGCTGGCCCAGGACGGTGACAGCTAGGATCATGAAGGCCGCCCAAACGGCTTTGGTGGCTTGGCAGCTCATGAAACACCCCCTTGGCTGCCATTCAGCAAGCTTCTGAGGTGATCGCAGATTTCGATAAGTGCCGGGTCTTTGCCGTAAAAGCAGTCAAAACGACGATGACTTACGTGCTGTGCGCTATGAGCGGCCAGCCAGGTATGACAAAAGATGCCGTGCTGGGTGGTTTCGAGCAGGACGGCGTAATGGCCTTGCAGATTGATAGCCACCGCCATCATTTGGCAGTCAGCGATTAACGCCAGGAACTCCCTGGGTAGGCCATTGCTTTCGAACATCTTGCGGGTGCGTGCATCGATAAACGTGGTGACTTTCATGAGTACACGCTCCCCACGTCACGACGTGACACGTTACGGCTGGCGCTGACTTGCTGGCGCGTGCGAGCCGGTGGGCGGTTACGCATGGCTTCCGTATCGGCATTGATGCCGCTGACAAGCAGGGCGATAAGAAGGGGAGCGATCCAGCCGCGGCGCATGGCTTCGGCAACGGCGCCAGCGGCTTTGTAGGTGCCCAAATGCCAGTAGAGAGCTTCAGCCACCGTGCGAATTGATGCCGGAGAAACACCGCGAATTTTGGCGATTTCTTTTTGAGTTAAGCCAGCAGCTAGCCCCGCTGCTACCTGTGCTTGTACTCGAGTAGGCAGTCCGCTATTGCGTGAGCCGTAATAGCAGCACCAACCTGAAAGGCTGATGAATTCAGCATATGGCTCTGATTTAAGGTTTTGCATACCGGGCCTCGTGGTTCACGTTGAGTACACTAATCGTGAACCATAGGTACTCGTCTATCAAGTACCAAAAGTACATTATTTTTTTTGGACAAAAAAAAGCCCGCAGTTGGCGGGCTTGTGCGTCGTATAAAATTATTGCCTTGGAAGGGATCTTGTCTGGTACATCGAAGCTATCATTTGAGCTTCATTCTGACCACCAGACAAAACGCCAGCTTTCTTCAAGATATAAGTCGGGAACTTAGTAGGAAGGTATGTCTCACGAAACCATCTACGAAATTCTGGTAAGGCTGCTTCTGGATAAGCGGCAGGCTTTTGAGGGTTACTCATTGATTGAGGGTAATATTCGGGATATATGTGTTCATATTGTATACGTTCGCCAAAATGTGCTGCCAATTCATTTGCTTTCCAATGTTTTGCCCAGGTTTGTCCAACGCTAATATCGGGTATTGTACGGTCGTTTACACTTAAGCCAGCGTTGATCAAGTCAACAGCCAAACCTGAAATTTCTTGAAAAATCGAAAAATATCCTACTGGTACGGAATTACTTAATATAGATACCCGATCATGGTGGTACTTCCATTTATCTGAAGGAGTGTATTGCAGTGCATCATAGATGAAACTGCGCAAACCATATGTTGAGAAGTCCCTAAAACTTTGTAGGGCTCTGGGGTTAGGTGTTCGAGCCTCAAAAGCGTAATATTCGATGATGGCCATACATACAATGTCAGGGTATGCATAATGTGGCGATCCATCTTTAGTAATTTCTATGTACAGACTTGGTTCATTAAAGCCCTGAGCTGCCAGCCGTTCCTTTAGAAACGAAAGCCTATCTTTGGTAAGTACCGGGTTGTTAAAGTTTGCAGACCATTCCTGGGTTATGTCGTAAAGTGAACTCCTTGGAGCGCCTGAAGCTTCAGCTAAGCCGCGTTGAGTCAAATAGGGGATGCCATTTTCAAGCACCCCCATTTCTACACCATTCACATCTCTTTCAACTTCGACAGTCAGATCGAGTGCATGCTGATATGGGGGGGGCGCGGGAAAGCTCATGGCTGCTCCTAAGGTTTTGTAATCAAATAAGAAAATGGTTGCAGCGACAGTGTTACTTTATACAGTTAATTGTGGTTTCAAGGCATATGCCTTGATGGCTTCACAATAGCTCCAACATAGTGGATATGTTCAACCTCGTTTTCCATTAGGTAGACCGGTTCAAAATCATCATTAATGCTGTCAAAGCGGTACTGCCCATCCCTTAACCAAAGAAAGATCTTAATCATGCACTGGCCATCATGAGTACATACCAGCACCTCATCACCAGCGACATAGATCTGATTTGGCTCAATCACTACGTACTCATGATGCTTGATCCTGGGCATCATGCTGTTACCAACGACTTTCAAACCATATGCGTCAATATCACGGCTCTCAATCATCAAGTAGCCATCACCTTGCTCCACTGGATAATTCAGAGCCTCAAAATATCCGTTTGGCCCCAATTGCGCAGCTCCTTTTACAGGCACTCGCCTTGACCTGACTTTTACCTCAGGCCCTACAACATTGGTTCCTGAGCCATGATTCACGAGGGTAGGCTCTACAATCACATCTGGGCTTCTAGCTCCGCGACCATATTCTAGCCATTCTTCACGTACACCTAACCACCTCGATAGCTTTAACAGCTTATCGTGGGATGGGCGGGCCTCTCCATTGAGCCATTTGCTGGCAGCCTTGGGTGTTACTCCCGCCGCTTTTGCTACGCGGGCACCCATTCCATGTCCATCCCTGCCAGCTTCATTCAGTGCATTTCTTAGGCGGTCACTGAATTCCCGCATCTCATTTTGATGAACCATAGGTTCAATCATCTCACTCCTTGCGTGTACTTGCAGTACTTGTTTATCATGTACTAATAGTTCACTTATAGAGGTTTTATTTTCATGAGCGAATTGCGTAAAGCAATCGATATTATCGGCGGGCCAGCTAACTGTGCCCGTATTTGCGGCATTTCTTCTAGGGGAGTCTACAAATGGCTTCAACGTGGCTCTCTTCCAAGAACAGAGTACACGGGCGAAACCCAACATGCGCAGAAAATGGCCGCCGCTGCAAATGGAGCTTTCACCACTGAATGGTTACTCGAGCAAGCTGGCCCATCTCAGGATGAATCCAAGGTTAACTCATATAAAACCCGAATAGCTTCCTCATGAACGCGGTGAATACATATACAGGTATTTGTGAGGTGCCCAAATGCGCAAAACATTAGATCAGTTCATTGAGGACTCCAAGCCGCCCCTGGAGAAAATGGCGCAATGGGAAATAGAAAGGGAAATAGGCCTTTTAATCGAAGACATCATGGCCAAGAAAAGCAGCGCGCAGCTTCATGAAATCAGGGCTAGGAAGTTCAGGCAAGAAGCACAATTAGCGACCGAGGCCCTGAAACGATGCCGCCAGCGCCTCGGCTTACCGCTTTCTTCAATTCCAGAGTTAAGAACTAAGGCAAAAGCTCGTCAATCTCAGACCACTCTGGAAGATCAGCCGTCTTCGTTCGGATCACCTTACACGCCTCGGGAGGAATAGATACATGTTGAAACTCCCCAGCCAGCAAGACGAGCAAGTCATTCAGGTGCATTTCCCGAGTCTCACTTGGCCGCAAGTGGTGAAGTTCTGCAGCACGTGCTTGGAGTACTTCAATGCCATGAATTGGCAACCCCAATCTGCGGTAACGGCTATCCAGATTCAGCTCCAAAAACATTGCCATAAATTGCTTCAGTACTTCTCGGATGACCTGGGCTTCTTCTTGCCTTGTACATGTTTGGTAATCAATTTCTGCGTGATGGCATTCATCTCTGAAGTGGCTATCCCACAGAGCAAAGTATTCGTTTTCAGCCATGTCGCTTTCCTTCTATTAGTTGATGGTGTCGCAACTACCACCTTAGCGGTTGGCGATGTGGCTTTCTATTCAAGCGGGGTGATGTATGAGCCTGCTTAATCTGCTGGACAGGCCAATAGCCTTCAACCGCACGTTCGTTGACTTGGGCGTGGGCATTACCGGCGCTCTCATGCTTTCACAGTGCGTGTACTGGTCAACACGAACCAAAGACGATGAAGGCTGGTTCTATAAAACCCAAGCGGAATGGACGAACGAAACGGGCATGACGCGTCGGGAGCAGGAAACAGCCCGTAAGAAGTTGGTCAGTAAGGGCTATTTAAAAGAGGCGCGTCGCGGCGTGCCTTGCAAAACCTACTACCGACTGGATCGCGAAGCGATAGAAGTCGACCTGATTCAACTTGCACAAAAGCGCCATTCCAGTCTGGCGGAATCCGCCAATCAGGAATGCAGGAAAGCGCCATCCAGTATGGCGGAATCCGCCAAACAAGATTGCACAAACCCGTCAGACAGTGATGGCGGAATGCGCCCAACTATTACAGAGACTACAGCAGAGACTACGGCAGAGAGTACGCAGATTGCGCCTGGGGCTAGCCCAGCCGCTGCCGGGGGGGATGACCTGGCCGCTGACGAACCGGAAGCAAAACCCGAAGCTGAAACCGCTGGCGCTCAGGAATCCGCCGATGATCTGCTGGCGCGTATCCCCAGCGATATGCCTGGCACCCGCGACCCCACCGCCAAAACCTTCAAACCCTGGGCCAACTATGCCTGTGCTTACCGTGCCCGTTACGGCACCTGGCCGGTGTGGAACCAGAAAGTGGGCGCGAACATGAGCCAGTTGGTTGACCGAGTAGGAGCAGAACGTGCCCCTGGGGTGGCCGCCCACTACGTGAAGCTGAATAACCAGTATTACACCGCCCGAATGCACCCTGTGGGCCTGTTGTTGCAGGACTGCGAGGCGATCGCCACTCAGCTCGCCACGGGCCAGCAGGTGACCCAGGCCAGGGCGCGCCAGCTGGACAGCACGCAATCCAACCTGAGTAACGCCGAAGAGGCCAAGCGCATCATGGCCGCCCGGCGCCAACAGCAGGAGTCTTCATCATGCTAACCGCCCAAGAGTCTGACCAGGTGCTTGAACTGGTTTACGCCACGGCCGAGGTGCTGGGCCAAGAGATCCGCCCAGCTGCCGCGGTATTGATCACTGACGACCTAAGCGGCTACCCGTTTACTGAGATCCGCCGCGCCTTGGCACGCTGCCGTGCCGAGCTACACGGCAAGCTGACCTTGGCCGCGATCGTTGACCGTTTGCCCAGCGCTAAGGCGCACTTGCTGCCCAATGAGGCCTGGGCGCTGGCGCTGCGCAGCATTGATGAGAGCGAAACCGTGGTATGGACACCGGAAGTTGCCCGCGCTTTTGCCGTGGCCAAGCCGGTACTGAACGGCGGTGACCAAGTGGGGGCGCGTATGGCCTTCCTGGCGGCATACGAGCGGGAAGCCGAAACCGTTAAAGCGGAAGGGCGCCAGCCCGTTTGGGAGGTGTCGTTGGGGCATGACCAGCAACGCCGTGAAATGGTGCTTCAGGAGGCCGTGGACGCAGGCAAGCTAGCCGCGCCTAAGGTGGCGCACCTGTTGCCGCCCCCTGAAAAGCCGTTAAGCGAGGAAGGTAGGCGTCAGCGTAAGCGCATGGTTGGCCAGCTACGCGAGCTCATCAATAAACCTGGCGATGCCAAGGCGCGTCAGCGTCGCGAACAAATCGAGCGCGAAGAGGCCCGCCGTCGTGAACTGCTGGAACAAGCGGGCGCGCCGCTAGCTGCAATGGGAGGGCATTAATCATGTTAAGCCGTGTTTATCACCGGCCTAAGTGCCCGGCCTGCCAATACCGCAAAAGCGCTGCCGACTTCCGCGACCCCGGTACCGGTGAACAGCTACCAGCGTGCAAGCAGTGCATGCGCAAATCCCAACGGGGAGGTGGGCAGCGATGGATGGCATGAGCTGGTTTCTGTTGGGTGTGCTGGCGGGTGTGTTTATCGCGGTGGCCTGTGCTGCTGGCGCCTTTTGCAAGAGAGTCGAAGAGCTGAACGATCAAGGGGAGCATGACGATGGGTGAAGCATTGAAAGGTGGCCAGCAGGCACGCCGTGCCGCGTTATTGTGCCAAAACGTGCGGTTCGGTTTGTATCTGGATTGCCGCCGCCGCCAGGCAAAAGCGCTTGAATATTGGCAACTGCCCGATGGTACCCACAGCCCGGAAGATTGCGCTGATTTCATCCGTCATTCGTGTGGCATCCAAAGCCGCGCCGAGCTGGATCATAATGACACGGCGCGGGCCATGCTGGAGCGGATCGTTGCCGATTACCAACGCTGGGAGCGCCAGCAGCGAATGCTCGATCAGTTGGCCGGGGGGATGGCGTGACGTTACGAATCCAAAAACCCCGCCGTCCTCGAGCACTGACCAAAAGCGGTATGCCCCGGGCAAAGCCAGTTGACTGGGAAGGGCAGGAGCAGGCGGTGCTTATCCGTTGGCTGTATGGCGAGAAGATGCGCGGCCAACCAGTAGGCGAGTTGTTTGATGCCACCTTTCATGTACCCAACGGTGGGCACCGCAATAAGAAAACCGCAAGCGACTTAAAACGCCAGGGCGTAAAGGCAGGCGTTAGCGATCTCCCCGTTCGGCAGGCCCGCGGCGGTTGGTTTGGCTTGTACCTGGAGTTCAAGGCCACCCCGCCCAAGGATGCGCCGTTAGCCGATAGCCAATTCAAGTGGCTGGAAGATAGTGAGTACGAAGGCTACTGCGCGGTGATGGCGCGGGGACTAGACGAGGCGAAGGCAGTGCTTAGGGAATACGCCAGTTGGCCCCGCACGCAAATAGTGGGGGAACGGCTGGCGCTGGAAAGCGGTACCGAGTGGAGGAATGGGTGATGACACAGCAGAAGGGAAGCAGGATGCAGTTTGATGATTGGAAGCGGGTAGCAAACCCCTGGCGTGTCGTGGAGGCTGCGAAGAGTGATGAACGAGCGCGTGACGCTGCAGTATCCCGCATCATCGACACGATGTTGGAGCTGCAGCTGGATTGCCTTCATGAGAACCCAGGTTACCAGCCGTTCAGTGTGACGGCTCTAGCGGGAGAGATACCGGGCGGCGGTGGGCGTAGTGACCAGGCAATGTTGGCCGCGTTGCGCTACCACCCTCAAAGCGAGTGGCATAAAGCCTGCGGCGTACTGCTCGATCAACTGCCCAAACGCCAGGCCGCGGCGATGCTGATGCAGGCCGCCCGCATCCGTCCGGAGAAGATGGGCCATAGCATTTGGATGGTGACTGCCAGGCAGATGGTGGAGAGGCAGGAGGTGCTGCTTAGGGCGCTGGGGCTCAATGAGAGGGTAAGGCATTTTGAGAGTGTGGAGGCATTGCAGGTGGCGGGTAAGCGAGCGCGTAAGCGACTGTGGCAGGTGTTGGCGGTGGGGGAGGTCGGGCAGGAATAGATTGGAGTGCGTTGGCCCCAAATGATGGCCAACGCGCTTAGCTATCTCAATGCTCTAGAGGAGTGGGCATTAGGTACTGCTTTTGGCCAATACCGGCATGCCCCCAAGAGCCGTCACGATGTTGTATCTGTCGTGGACGGGCTTGCCATCATAGTCCAACCTATCGATCGAGACGGACGCGAAGACGCCTCGCTCGTTCACGGAAAGCGGCTTCGCCACCTTCAAGGATGTCACAAACCACCTTGCGGATCGCAGCGTCCTCTAGCCCACCCGATATATAGCTGATCGGAGGCAGACCACCTGAGAGATGCGGACCTGCTTCGGCGACGATGATCTGATCCGCATCGGAGTTGATCACGAGATTGGCGTTGTGTGTCACCATGATCACCTGGCGTTTCGCCTTCGCCTCGATGAACAGCGCTACCAGCTCGTCGAAGACCGACTTTGGATCAAGATTTTCCTCTGGCTGGTCGATAATCAGCGGTCTGTCGTCGGAATCGTCGAGCGCGAGGTAGAGCAGCAACAGGACGATCCCACGCGTGCCTGGGGACAACTTTCGGATATCGACACCGTCGTAGGAGATCTCGTAGCGAACGGCAATGTGTTCGGTTCCGAAAAGCCAGTGCGCGAACCGCTTCGACCACGCGCGGAATTCAGTTTGCTGCGCTGGGGAAAATGGCGCGTGCGATAAGAGGTCTTTCAGGTATTTTCCCATAAAGGCCGTCATTGCAGACTGAACCTCAGCGGCAGAGCCGGTTTCCCATGCAGATTTGAGCGATTTCGTCGCGACCGCGATCAACGAGCCGCGCCCGTAAAAAGGGCCCGCCTTACGCCGGTCGAGGAGTTCCTCTTCGGCAAATGCGCCCCAGGTCTGGACATCGGCAATCCTGCGGACTGAAAAACTCAGCTTTTTGAGCGTGCCCGATGATGAGGATAGTCGCTCCATGAGCGGTGCATACAGGCCAGCCAGCTCGTTTTGCTCGTTTATGATGGCCTCGAACACGCGGCCATATGTGGCATCGCGTTCAGTCTGCAAGTCCTTCCGTCGTGCTGCCGCGCCCTTGGCGTCAGTGAGACGTGCTTCCAAGGTCTCAAGCGCGGAATTCTCTTGCGCAATCCGCTTAGTAAGCGCTGCGTATTGCTCACGAACTAGCTTGTCCGCGCCGAATAGCGCTTCAAGTCGTGCCATCTCTGCTGTGATCGGCGCAAGCGGAAGCATCGTGAGATCTGCGTCATCGGCAATCAGGGCAACCTTGGGATCGCCGGTCGATGGCGGATCACCGTTGAGCCTGCGAACCTCGCCGTCGGCCCATGCGGTGTAGGCCGTGAGGCTAGTGTCGACATCGCCCTTATAGATCAGCAGGAACTCGTCCCACTGATTGGCACCTAGGCCACTGTTGTTGTGTCGCGCCTGGATCTGACGGAGCATTTCGGGCGCGCCGGTGGCGCGCATACTGCGAACCTCGTCCTGAAGAGCGACGTAGGTTCGGCGCTGATTGTTGTAGGCTTGTATTTTGGTTCTTAGCTTCTGCGCCGCCTCGCTGAGCTGGGTGTGCCTTGCGACCTGCGCTTCGGTACCCTTGACCACCAGCTTAGCCTGATCAGCCGTATAGCCAGTGATCAGTTTCTTCTTTTGCTCAACTTGCTTGCTCAGGCTGGCAACGAGGCTCTCTTTCTCAAGCTCGGTACCGATGCTTTCGGAGATGTCGGCGATAGCCTCCGCCTCACGCTCGCGGGCTTGCTGGAAGCGAGCGGTTCGTTGCTCGCGAAGCTCGGTGAAGTCAAGCGCCCACTCGCGGTCGTCCTGCGAGTGGGAATCGAAGATAACCCGCTCGATCTCATCGACGAGACCATCGGAGACACCCTTGGCCGAGCACAGCTCCTCGACGAATTGCTGAGAAAGATATCTCGCACGAGGGAACGACATATGGCCGTTCGCGTCACGGCCATCAAGCGCACGTGTCTCCTTTGCGCCGCCGCCCCAAGTCAGTGTCGCGGAGGCGTCCCCGATCAGTTTACGTGCGCGTGTGAGGAACGATGGGCTGGCGTTTTCGTCAGCCTCCCAGCCAGCTGGAGTTATTGCATCGCAACCAGCAGCGATCACATCGGCCAGTGCCGTCTTGCCTGATCCCCGCGCGCCAATGATGGCGACTAGGCCAGAATTGAGCGAAATCTCGGGCGTGGCCGCCCAATCTGCGTCCTCAAAGTGAACATGCGAGATGACCTGCGACGGCATTGCCGACCTTGGTGGTTTCTCGCCGACATAGGCCCGGCCTTCCGGGTCGATGCAGGCCTGTCGTAGGGCATCAAATGTCAGTGCACCCTTGATCCACGAGAAGCGATTGTCGACTGGCTGCCCAACGGACTCCTGGTCGTGGGAATCGCTGCCATGGAGACACGGCTTGCACCCGTCATAACGCGAGCGCAGTTCTTCGACACTGACGTTCCGTTGACCGATCCAGAATTCACGCTGTGCGGGGTTGCTGGAGAAAATGATGTGGGCGAATTTCTCTATTTCCTGGCGCACGGTCACGTCTGCGGCCTGACGGACGCCGGAAGTGCCGTCACTGGAACCACCAGCAACAGCGATCAAAATGTTCTTTTTCGCCCATTCGCTCTCGGCGATAACCTTTCGCAATTGATCGAAGTTGACTTTGAACTGTGTGGCGCCGTGTCGGAGCGCAGCGCCGTCGTCAGTGATGGTAGTGTCTGAATGTTTGCCCAGCTTTATCAGTTCTTCTCGCGTGCAGTCGAATCGGTCGCCAAAAGCATGGAATTGAAGGCGCTTCATGATGCGCTTCACCTCTAGGAGGTGTTCAGGGTCTTCAGGGCTGACCAACAAATGGACGTTTACGAAGCCCGTTTTCGCTGCCACGTCGAGGCGAAGCTCGATGTTAGGAAAGATTAGCGACACGTCGGGCAATCGGCCTGCGTCCTTATGCTGAAGGAATTCTTCGTATGTGTCGGTAATGTAGTAGTCAGTGACCGCGACCGCCTCGACCTTCGGCGTCAAGGCTTCGAGCGTCGAGAGGTAGGAGCTCCAGGGGTCGGATACACCGAACTGATTGTTGAGGATAGTGCCGGGCGCATGGATATGCGGCTCCCATCTATGCCATTCAGAACCGCGATTGATCACTTACATCTCCAGGTTATCATTCTTGTTTAGGTCACCACGACCCGATTCAATAGGATAGGCTTACTCCGGCTATAACCGGACACAAAAAGCGAAGCTTTTTGGGGGCAGAGTTAATGACATTGTTATGTCTTTTTCTTCAGTACTTTTTCAATCAAATAGTTAAGATTTACACCCACACCAAATATACTTGGCTTTAAATGAAGCGAAGAGTTTATTTTTTGCTCTAGCGATTCTTTTGTATCAAATTTATCTACAAGCTGATTCAACATTTCGATTATGTCATTTTCTTTACTCTCAAGCGTGCCATCGATACCCCCTAGTATTGAGCGAATATCCACAGATTCAAAGCTCTTCCGGCATTCAATAGTCTTCTTCCTCTTGCTTCTTGCGCGCTTAAGTATGCTCATATCAAAGTGATAAGGAGCGGAAGAGTCTATGCATTCAACGCAAACGCAGGGTATTCGCTCCGTAACTTTAGGGTGGTTCAATGACTGATGAATTTGATCTATTTCATTACGAATAATTGTGAGCAATTCTGCTTTTGATGATCCTTCTAGGGTAACGCTGATATTTCGCCCAAAGCGATCTGACTCAATAAGTGCATATGTATCTTCTTTTGATATGAGTACGCCGTTTTTCCAATAACTGCTGTTGTGGATTAAACGATGCAACCTTATTATGCTTCGCTCAATTATACCGGCTGGCATAAACTGATATTCGTACTTATAGGATAGCTCTTGTTCTGGCTTTTTGAGCACCCTCGGTGGTGCTGCTGGCAATCTTGTAGGAACAATGTAACTACCAGAATTCTTTATCTCAAAGCACAGCTCAAATTTCTTCAATAGCTCTAATAAGGCTGGATGTTTCTCTACGGGATAATCTTTCCAAACTCTCTTCAAAGTGCGGTTTGTAAAAAATCCACCACCGTCTATTACTTCCTTATCATCAAAAAGTATATATGCAGATGCCGTCGCCCATTCTGGTTTAAGAAACACTATCTCAGATAGAATTAGATTTTCTGAAAAATGAAGGAAAACACCTAGAACATGAAAATATTCACTTAGCCATTCAGCTTTTCTTTTATTAAGTCCAAAACTTGCACACACCTCAAAATATTCACTATAAGACATGTATGCCTTATTTGTATTTTCCAAATGTTCGCGAATTAGAACCCATGCAACAGGTACAATCTGATTAAAATGATCTAACTTTTCTACTTGTTTGACAATCTGCTTCTTGAGTTCATCAACGCCAGAATCATTAAGAGCGCTGATATTGAAAAATCCAACTATATTATCAAACTGTTTTGTAATCCGAGATGTGTCGATTTCTTTTGTTCGTTCGTCACATTTGTTCTGAACAACAATAAGTGGCGAAGAGTCGCTTAACAGGTTGACTATGTTCAGCCAATAGTCGAAGTTAAGAAAATCATCATCTGTGCGCGCGGTCCACAACAATACATAAACAGACTTCTTTGTTAAAAAATACTGATGTGTGGAGTGATATATCTCTTGACCTCCAAAATCCCAAAGATTGACTACATATTCTTGATCTTCTGGAGTTACTGTCCAGCGAAGAATGCTGATACCTTCAGTGCTAGGAGGCTTGTCATCGTGGGAAACTCCTAATACTGATCGACAGAGCTCTGTTTTTCCAACATTACCTTCACCGACTATAAGGAGTTTTGCCTCACAGAGAGTATATTTCTCTCCTTCGTCGATAGCGTGCAAGTAGTTTTTTAGTCCATCTATACTTCCATTCAATATTTCAAATGGAATATTCAGGTTGTTACCAACCACTGAGAGGACTTTTAAATTGTTAAGATTAGCTAGAGAGGGAGGTAATGATGTAAGCGCGTTTCGCCCTAAGTAAATGGTTGAGAGTGAGTCAATATCACCCAAACCATCTTCAATGGTTCTAATGTCGTTGTCATTAAAATCTATCCTGACCAAATTCCTTAATCTTCGTATGCCAAATGGAATGGTCTTAATCCGATTGTTTTGAAGGGATACTACTTTAAGATTTTTTAAATCAAATAAGAAATCCGGAAGCTCTTCAATATAGTTGGTAGAGAGATTGAGTACCTCCAAATCTGGCACCCTAAGTACACTGTTTGGCACTTCACGCAAGCCAAGTTTACTGAGATCAAGTCTAATTCCGCCTCCACTTAGACAATTCTGTAACCGGGTGTCAATCAATCTTTCTAGTTTATTATCATCCATGGAAGGATCTCATTTTGAGGAATAATACCAGCCCACAACGGCCACGTATTGATGCGCCTTGTTAGGCATAAATCTCCCAAGCTACCTCACAGGCCAAGTAATTCGATACCATAATTCGAATGATCACTCCTGGGAAGTCATCAATCGCAAGATAGCTGTATCGACCCTCCTGGACATCAACCCAGTCGTTGACCAAAACCCTTCGCTTTTCTGTAGAGCCAGACTCAGACCTCAAAGTTACTTCCATAGAGAACATGCGCTGCATATTACGTGATCCGATTTCGCCATAGAACTCTTGTATATGTGCTGCCATGAAAGATTCTTGCTGCTCTTTATGCAGCGTCTCAAGTGGCCCACACCAGAAATGATTTGGCTCATGCTGGCAAGGCTGACTTAATTCAAAAGCAGCATGACCCCGAGCGAGCTTCAGCATCACGTTTTTAACTCGATCCTCTTCCGGATCAAAAATAATCCTGTCATTAGCGATGTATTTTTGAGATTCGATTCTCGAGCGCAGTGCTGCTGATCTTTTCATTGCCCTCGCAACTGAAGGCCTTCTGATATCTTCCGGGTCGGTTGAACCGACAATCGCAGCCTCTAGCAGACAAACCAAATATTGTTCATCTTTGGAGAAACCTTGATTGCAGACCTGGCAAGCTCCTACGACGGGTAGGTTTTCCGGATAAGGTGGCTCCAAAAGAATCCGTGATGGCACATGATCCCTGGTATCAGCCTGCCCTCCGCAATAGATGCAGCCATTGATTAATCGTTCATCTGCAAAGTCTGATAGCTGATCCATTTATATGCCTAACATTGAGTATCGTGCCGTCTGCATAACACGGCTGAACCAGCTGTCGCTTCTGCCGGAAAGGCCGCTCAGGGCCGGTAACAGACTCTTAATTCACTTAATATAGGCATCTTACGATGCATTGGGAAGCTAAATCCGTCACTGCTTTCATCGAAAGAACCGTATAAATAAATTATTTGCTTCAGTGTCGTGATTCAGGCAGTATTTTATCTAAGTTGCACTAGCTCCGCGATTAGCCATCACTTTTTGAAGCCCTGCCGGTTACCCGGTGGGGCTTTTGCGTTTCTGGCTTTCCATCTCTGAGGTTGTCATGTCAGCTCACTCTCCTACTCATTGGCTTGAGGAGGCGGAACTGCTGCGCGTTGAGCCAGCACCGCCAAGAGATACCCGCGCCGGCAACGTGGCCGCCTTCCTCGACACATTGGCCTTTGCCGAAGGTACGCCACGCTTTGGCGATCAGAACGGTTTCAATGTGATTGTTGGCGGCAAGACATTCAACAACTACGACGATCACCCGCACCAGCTTGTTTGGCTGCCTGCTTATGAGATCCACTCCAGCGCAGCGGGGCGTTACCAGTTCTTGATACGTACATGGGATGACCTGGTAGAGCGGTTCCATCTCCCTGACTTTACGCCTGCTAGCCAAGATCTAGGCGCCGTTCATCTTATCCGTCAGTGCCAAGCACTTTCCCTGATCCATGACGGCCGTATCCGTGACGCCATCCACGCTTGTCGCAAAATTTGGGCGAGCCTGCCAGGTGCTGGGTATGGTCAGCGGGAGCTGGTGATTGATGAGTTGCTGAGTGTTTATAAAGCGGCTGGCGGCATTTCCATCGACTAACTGACGAGGCCCGCCCGAGAGGTGCGCCATGAACCCAAGACGAAAAGAGAAACGCCCTATGAACGGCAGAGATCCCAACTTCTGGCAAGGGCTGCTTGATTTTTTGCCTATCACTTTGGTGGCCATCCTGACGTTCACGATGGGATTTATTCGTGGCGTTCACGAGGGCGGCAGCCTAAAGAAGTCGCTGCTGGGTGCTTTGATGTGCACGCTTCTGGCGACGCCGCTGTTCCCCGTCTTCTTATGGATTGCTGAGTCTCAAGGTTGGCCACCCATCATTGCCTTCCCGCCGTGTGTGTTTCTGGCATTCCTGGGTACCGATTGGATTCGCAGTAAAGCAGACGACATCTATGAGGTTTTCATTGGGCGGTGGCGCAAATGATCGGCCAGCTTAAGCGCAATTTAATCGGCGTGGGTATAGGCGTAATCAGCATTGCTGCTGTGTATTTCTACTGGCAACACGTTACCGGCGAGCGAGACGCTTACCAAGCAGAGGCTGAGCACCAGCGTGAGCGTGCTGAGATATTGATCGAGCACCAGGAGTTGCAGCGCCAGCGCATCGAAACACTGAGCAACGCACTGGCTGAGCGTGAGCGCACGTTAAACACCATTGATGACGATATAGGCGCCAGCACCGGGGCCCTCGAACCATTGGGAGAACAAGATGCGAAAGCAGGTGACTGGCTTGATAGCGATCTGCCTGATGGGATTGTTGACTGGGTGCGCGAGCTTCAGCGATCAAGCGCTTCCAATGGAGTGCAAAAGCCCCCTGGTACCGGCACATCTAACCAACGAGCTGCCAGCGCCTACGAGGATCTTACAGAGCAATAAAGGGCTGCTGTTATTACTTGCTGAGTATGAGGCGCTACGCCGCCGGTTCAATGCAGACCGGACAGCGGTGGTGGAGATTTTAGAAAATGATTTAGGCGCTAAGTGAGGCCGTTGGCGCGCCAACCATGTGCTTAACTCGCTGTTTATCATTACAAAAAATCCACGGTTCCTCCTGAGCGGGTGCCTCTGCTGTACGGGGGCGCAGAGCCCCGATTTCGCGCTATTTATGAGATTTTTTTAATGCGAGGTTGTTGTTTAGATGTCGAGCAATAGACAACAATCACCAGAGCCATATTGGCTGAACAAAAGCCAGATGGCGGCAAGCTTGGGTATCAGTGTGCAAGCCTTTGATAAATGGGGCGTTAAGCCGGTGGCGAAGATCGGTCGAAGCGTCTATTTCGACTGCCGTTCAGTGCTAGATTTGAAGCTAGCTGAGCTAGAGGCGAAACAACAATCATCGCAACCTGGCGATGACGATATGGGCTTTGATCCGCTGCTCGAGCATAAGCGCGAACAGGAAGAGTATCTGCTGACCAAAGAGCGCCGGATCGGCCAGCAGCAGAAAAACGAACTAGCCGCTCGCAAGGTGGTGCCCAGCGAATTTGCCATCTTCACCTTATCCAAAATCGCGGCAGAGATCGCCGCCATACTCGACACGCTGCCGCTGACAATGATGCGTAAGCATCCTGATTTAGAGACGCGTCACCTAGATACTCTGATGCGGGAGCTAGCACGCGCCCGTAACCATGCCAGCGGCCTCGATAATATGTTACCGGAGCTGCTGGATGACTACTTCGACAGTATCGATTCAGCAGCTTAGGGAGTGGCGGCGATCAGTCCAGCAAGGGTTGTTAGCGCTGTTTCGACCTGCGCCGCTGACGGCTGTGGAGTGGGCTGACAAGAATTTCTACCTCTCCTCTGAGTCGAGTTACCACGAAGGGCGCTGGACAACGCTCCACTTCCAAATCGCGATCTTAAACGCGATGGGCAATGACGAGATCCGCACGGTGAATGTGGTGAAGTCGGCCCGCCTTGGTTACACCAAGATGCTGCTTGCCGCCGCCGGTTACCTGCTGGAGCACAAGAAGCGCAACATCTTAACGTTCAGCCCTACGGATACCGACGCCGAATCGTTCATGAAAACGCACATGGAAACCATGGTGCGTGATGTGCCGGTAGTGCTTGAGCTGGCGCCGTGGCACGGCATGAAGCATCGAGATAACACGCTTAGCGCCAAACGGTTCGCCAACGGCAAGCAAGTATTCGTTCATGGTGGCAAGGCTGCCCGTAACTACCGCGAAAAATCGGTGGATGTCGTCATCTATGACGAACTCGCCGCTTTTGATGAGGACATCGAAAAAGAAGGCTCGCCCACCACGCTGGGCGATAAGCGTCTTGAAGGCTCGACGTTTCCAAAGTCCATTCGCGGTTCAACGCCTAAGGTGCGTGGCCAGTGTCAGATTGAGGCGGCCGCTGAAGAGTCGCCGCATAAGCTGAATTTCCATGTGCCATGCCCGCACTGCGGTGAAGAGCAGATCCTCAAGTGGGGCGGCCCCGATGCTGGCTTTGGCATCAAGTGGGATGAGGGGAAGCCAGAAACCGCGTTCTACCTATGCGAGCACAACGGCTGCGTGATCAAGCAGCATGAGCTGCAGGATGAAAGCCGCGAACAAAGCGTCAAAGATGGCGTCTGGGTTTGTTCTGAAACCGGTATATGGACACGCGACGGGATTGATTGGTACGGCGCTGACCATGAGCCGATCCCAACCCCTGAGAGCGTAACGTTTTACTTATGGACAGTGCTGAGCCCCTTCACCACATGGGAGCGCATTGTGCGTGACTTCCTAAAGGCGAAGGGCTCACCCTCGAAGCTCAAGACTTTCGTCAACACCACGCTGGGTGAAACCTGGGAAGACGAGCTGGGCGAAAAGCTGGAATGGGAAACGATTTACGGTCGGCGTGAAGTTTACCCCCAGGTGCCCGATGCAGCTGTGGCACTGACGGGCGGCATCGACACCCAAGACGATCGCTATGAAGGCCGCGTTTGGGCGTGGGGTAAAGACGAAGAGAGCTGGCTGGTAGACCGCTGGATTCTCTACGGCGACCCTGCCGGGCCTGAGCTAAAGCGCAAGGTGGCGCAAAAGCTCCACCAGGGCTACCAACGAACGGATGGTAACTGGTTGCCGGTGATGCGCTGGTGCTGGGATTCAGGCGGGCACTACACCGATGAAGTCTACGCAATGAGTAAGCAGCAGGGCGCTTACTGGGTGATCCCGATCAAGGGCGCCAATAAGTACGGCAAGCCGATTGCCAATATGCCGCGCAAGAAGACTGCTAAAGGCGTTTTCTTGACCGAAGTGGGTACCGACAACGCCAAGGAAACGATCTACAACCGCCTCAAGCTTCAGCCGCAACCTGGCGTGGCGGTACCGGGCTGCGTCCACCTGCCCTCGAACGATCTCATTTGCGATGAGGATGAGATCAAGCAGCTCACTGCTGAAATCAAAGTCGCCAAGATCGAAAAAGGCCGACGTGTTTACCGCTGGGATGCAGGCGGCCGCCGTAACGAAGCCCTTGATTGTTTCGTGTATGCCCTCGCTGCCCTGCGGATTAGCCAGCAGCGCTTTGGCTTTGACCTCAATGACACCGCCACGCTGGCGCCGCGACCCAAGCGCAGGCGCTCCCGCGTGGCTAGAAAGAGCAGCTTATGACTACCGAAACCTATGCCGCACGCCTAAGCAAAGTGCGCGAAGCCATCGACAAAATCCTAAGCGGCTCGCAGTCGTGGCGCTTTGGCGATCGGCAGTACACCCGGGCAGACCTCCCCACGCTCTACAAAATGGAAGAGCGCTTTGAACGTATGGCCGCCAAAGAGAGAGCGGCTACCTCCTCGGGTGGTCGTAATCGCGTTCGCTACATTGGATTTTAATCATGGGCCTATTTAATCGCTTCAAGGGCAGTTCTGCTGAGCAAAAGCGCGACCAGCTAGTTCGCCAAGAGCTTGAACGCCTGGAATCTACGCAAGGCCGCACGCGCGCAAACAGTGGCAGCGAGACCCGGCACCGCGGCGCAAGCCGAATGATTCGCTCCATGCTTAGCTGGTTGCCTGGGCTGGGCAGCCCTCGGCAGGACACACCCACCGGCGAGCGCGAACTGCTGATTAGCCGTACCCGCGATGCTTACCGAAACCACATGATGGCGCGTGCCGCGGTTAATCGTGCCGCTACAAACGTGGTGGGCATGGGGCTAACGGTGCGCCCCAACGTAGACGGTGAATCACTTGGGCTAAGTGACGATGAAAGCGATGCGCTCAATGATGAGCTGGCGCGTGGGTTTCGCTTATGGGCAGAGGATCCAGCCGAGTGCGACATCGAGGCCGGACTTGATTTCTACATGCTCCAGCGGCTGGCCTTTATCAGTGCGCTTGTCAGTGGTGACGTGTTTGCCATGACACCCGATGATCAACGCCCTGGCTGCCTGTTTGGAACCAAGCTGCAGTTGATCGAAGCGGAGCGGGTCGGCAATCCATTAACCGACCTTCACACCCCGAATGAAGTCGACGGTGTGCGCACCGACAGACTGGGCAAGCCGACGCATATTCGCGTTTGCAGTGGTTATCCAAGCGACTACACCACCTCGCAGCAGTGGGAATGGTACCCGATCTTTGGCGCCCAAACGGGCCGCCGGCGAATTCTGCACCTGGTCAATGAAAAAGGGCGGCCAGGCCAAACCCGTGGTGTTCCCTATTTGGCCCCCATTCTTGAAGCGCTACAAAAGTTGGAGCGCTTCAGCCAAGCAGAGCTGACCGCTGCTGTGATCAGCGCCATGTTCACTGTGGCAATTAAACACTCGCCAAATGAAGATCCGAACATGGCCGCCGGGGGGCCCATGTGGAGCGAGGATAGCGATGATCCCAACAAGCCAGACCGGCCCGTCGTCAGCAGTTCTGATGACCAGCCGAGTGATGGCGATAACCTAACGTTGGGTGAAGGTGCTGTTTGGGATCTCGAGGAGGGCGCCGAACCGGTCACGATTAACCCTAACCGGCCGAACGCCCAGTTTGATCCGTTCTTCGTGGCCATCGTTAAAGAGATGGGCGCGGCACTGGAAATGCCCTCCGAAGTGCTTTTGATGCACTTCTCGACCAGTTACACAGCTGCCCGCGCCGCCTTCAACCAGCTTTGGAAGTTCATCAAGCAGCGCCGCCACCATCTTACGGTGCAGTTCTGCCAGCCAACCTATGAGCTGGTCATTGATGAGCTCGTGGCGCGTGGCCGTATTCAGCTACCTGGCTATAACGACCCGGTACGCCGCCGTGCTTATACCCGGGGCTTGTGGATCGGTGAACCCCTTGGCTCTCTGAATGAGCAGGTCGATGCCCGGGCCGCCACAGAGCGGATCGCCAACGGCACCAGTAACGAGCATATCGAGACCATGGCGCTGCACGGTGAGGACTGGGAAGACGTTCACCGTGACCGTGCCCGGGAAATACAGCGCAAGCGACTGGACAACGTGCCTGTCTATGTAGGCGGAAAGGTGCATTCAGAAGAGAAAGAACCCGCCAACGCAGACGCTGACGAATAAATCAGGAGACCCCCATGACACTGCCTCGCACCGCCTTCGAGCTGGCGGCTAGCCACACGTGGCTGATGACCGCTGAAGCACTCGATACCGTCATGGCCATTGCAGCGCGTGAAGGTGATGTTCAAGCGCTGGAAGCCAAGTTAGGCCGCCCGCTGGACAATACGCGCAGTGTCACCGTGCGTAATGGCGTTGCCATTATCCCCGTTAGCGGCCCTATTTTTCGTCATGCCAATTTGATGACTGAGATTAGCGGCGCAACCGCTACTGGCAGCCTAGCCACTGACATTCAGGCGGCGCTCGATAATCCATCCGTGAATACGCTGGTGCTGGATATTGATAGCCCCGGCGGTGAAGCGACCGGCATTAATGAACTTGCGGAGATGATTTATCAGGCGCGCGGTACCAAGCCAATCAAAGCCTATGTCGGCGGGCAGGCGGCCAGCGCCTCGTACTGGATTGCCAGCGCCGCCGATGAGGTGATCGTTGACGATACCGCCCAGCTGGGCAGCGTCGGCGTGGTGCTTAGCCTGCGTAAGCGCGAAGACCGGCCCGGCGAAAAGAGCTACGAGATTGTTTCCAGTAACGCGCCGAACAAGCGCCCTGATCTGGAAACCGAGGCAGGCCGTGCCCAGCTGCAAACGCGCACCGATGAGCTCGCGAACGTATTTCTCGACAAGGTGGCCCGCAATCGCGGCATTCCCCGTGAAGAGGTAAACGACCGTTTCCGCCAGGGCGGCATCGCCACTGGTGCACTTGCCGTGGCGGCTGGTATGGCCGACCGCCTCGGTTCACTAGAGAGCCTGATTGCCGAACTGGCGGGCTCCGTTTCAAAACCCAGCACCAAAAGGAGCGTCATGATGACGACCGTTAAAACGACCGCTGAGCTTCAAGCAGCCATCGAAGCGGGCACTGATCCCAGCACTATCCAGATTGCGGCCGCTGAAACCGTCGATACCGACAAAATCCGTGCCGAAGCGGCTGAAAATGAGCGAGCGCGTTGCAAAGGCATTCTTGACCTGGCATCGCCAGGCTTTGAGAAAGAAGTGGCCACCGCCATTGATGAAGGCGCCAGTGTCGAGGCGACGGGATTGGCGCTATTCAAAGCCGCCCAGGATCGCGGGATCAGTTTGCAGTCTATGCGTGCAGACGGGCAGGGCGCGCCTTCGGCCACCCCGCCGAAAGATGACGCCGAAGCGGCCGAACGCGCCGAAGGGGTCAATGCCATCACCGCCCGCTGGAAGTAACCGTCCGCCAACCGCAAGCCAATACCATTGATCGTTAAAGAGGACTTCATCATGGCTGGAATGACCGTCAAACCACACCCTAACCCCGCGGCTTTGCTATCAGGCGATTTCCCGCGCCGCTTCATGACAATCACCGTTGCCGCTGGCCAAGTACAGCCAGCTGGCGCCGTGATGGGTGAAGTGACTGCCGACGAGAAGTACATCTTGTCTGCGTCAGCCGCCGAAGACGGTAGTGCAACCCCGAGCGTCATTCTGTGGGAAGGCGTCGATGCGACGGATGGCGATGTAGAAGCCGAAGCGCTGATTTGTGGCGACGTGCGCGGTGACAAGCTCACCCTTGGCACTGGCCATACCGTCGCTTCAGTTCGCAAAGCGCTGCGTCACGTTTCCCTCTTCGTTCGATAACCCCGCTGCTATAGGCAGCCAGGCCCTTCATCGTTGATATAACCCAGGAGAAAACCATGGACTTGTTTGAACCCCGCACAATGCTGGAGGCGGTTGAGCAGATGAAGCGCGCCCGGCGTTTCCTTGGCACAACCTTTTTTGGTGCCAACCCGGTCAACTCTGTGACCCAGCACGTTGACATCGACATCCTTAAAGGCCAGCGCAAAATGGCGCCGTTTGTACGCCCTAACCGCCCTGGCAAAGTGGTTGATCGTACCGGTAGCGTTATGCGCAGCTATCAACCGCCTTACATCAAACCCAAGCTGGAAACTAACGCAGGCCAGTTGCTTGGCCATCGCCAGCCAGGTGAGCAAATCTATTCTGGCCGCACGCCGCTTCAACGTGCGGGGGATCAGCTGGCGCGGGACATGGAAGATCTGGATGACCAAATCAACCGCCGCGAAGAGTGGATGGTGGCGCAAGCCTTGACCAGCGGCCAGGTGGAAGTTGTGGGCGATGGTGTTGATGACATCATTGATTACCAGATGGCGGCCAGCCACCAGGTCACTGAATCCGTGCTGTGGACGGAAGCCACCGCTGACCCGATTGCAGACCTGCGTAAGTACAAGCGCCGCATCGCCAAAGACAGCGGCCGGACTGCAAATGCAGCCGTGATGAGCGCCGAGGCAGCTGACGCCTTCCTGGATAGTGAATCCGTCATCAAGAAGCTCAACACCCGTCGCATCGATCTTGGCATGATTCGCCCTGACGAGCTGCCGGACGGGGTGACCTATCTGGGCTACCTCAACGATCCTGGTGTTGATCTCTTCTCCTACGAAGAGTGGTACCTCGATCCAGAGAGTAATGAGCAGCCGATGATTCCCGCAGGTGGCTTGGTTATGGGGCCCACGTCCAGCCGTTGCGGCATGCTGTATGCGGCCATTCAGGACATGGAAGCCATCGAAGGCGGCATGTTCGACGTGGCGCGTTACCCGAAAAGCTGGATCGAGAAAGATCCCAGCGTGCGCTGGCTCATGATGCAGGCGGCACCGCTGCCAGGCTTCCATGAACCGGACGCCTTTGTTTACGCCAAGGTCGCTTAACCGCCCCGCTCAATGCGGGGTTTTTTGTGCCCCATAGACTAACAGGAGGCCGCTATGGCTAAACAATACGTGGTAATCCACGGACAGATTGAAAAGGGCAATGAGGTGCTGGCCAAGCTAGGCCAGCCTTACAAGCCTAAAAACAGAGCTGAAGAGGATCGTTTGGTGAAAGCGGGGGTGATTGGAGAAGCCACTGGTTCACAGAAAGCAGCCGAGTCCGACACCGACCCTTCAGCCAGCCAGGGCACGGGCGGTGAGTGATGAGCGTCTTTGACGATGAAGTACGCGAAGGTACGCGGGAAATACTGGAGGAGGCCGGTGATCCGGCTATCTTCATCGCGCTGAACGTCGACCCTGTTCCTGTCACTGTGATGCTCGATCGAGATGTGGAGCGCACCGTGGCAGGCATGCAGGGCGTAATAATGGAAGCCCGTACCGAGTTAACCGGTTACACCAGTGAACTCGGTGCTGGCGCCCGTGGTGATGTGGTGACGCTGAACGGCAAGGGCTGGCGGTTGGGCCAAAAGGCCCGCGAAGACGGTTACCTGGTGACCTGGATTGTGACGCCGGAGCGAACATGAGCCAAACCTCCCCGATCAAGATTACGGTGGATAGGCAGGCGATCCGCCGCATTGAAAGCGACCTGATGCACATCAAGAATGGCGCACCGCGCGCCATGAGCCGTGCTATCAACCACACGTTAGGCGTAACGCGTACCGAGGCCAGCAAAGAGATCCGCAAGCAGGTGAAGCTCAAAGCGGGCTACGTGCGCGACAAACTGACCGTTAAACGGGCCACCGTTAATAGCTTAAACGGTGCGATCCGAACGCCAACCCGGGGAACGCTGCTGACGCGCTACCCACACCGCGCCTACAAAGCGGGTGGGGCAGGTGTGCAGGTGAAACCAAGCGGCGGTAAAAAGCGCATGCCTGGCGCTTTCTTTATCCGGTTCGCCAACGGCGTACAGGCGATTGCTATTCGTACCCAATACGGCACTGGCCTGGGGCGAAGTGAAGGCATCAAGGTGCTTTACGGCCCCTCCACCAGCCAGGTGTTTAGCGACGTGAAAGATGACCTGCAGGCGCCCAGCGGCAATCGCTTAATGCAGCGCATGAGTTATGAATCAGAACGACTACTCAACCGGCAATGATATGACCCCTATCAGAGAGCAGATCATCGCAGCACTCGCAGAGCGGCTAAGTGCCGAGCGGGCGAACAGCATCATCGACGCCTTGCCCGCGCGCAGCCTTTGGGATGGCAGTGACGGCCTTGTGGAGCGCAACCGCTACGGCGGTGTGAGCGTGACTACCGAGGTAACGGTTGAAACCGTGCACCAGGCTGACCGCGACCACCGGCAATGGAGTACCCAGGGCAATACCATTCTGGCCGAGCTGATCTCCACGGCTACAGGCGCTGACCGAACGTTGGACGGGCTATGCGAGGACATCGCTTATACCGGCGGTACGATCTATTACCCCGAAGAGGGTAGCGACATTATTGGTGTGGATCTGGTTCTGGCGGTGCGCTGGTCGCATGCCGTGGGTGATCCTTATACGCAGTAGCGCTATTGCGATGTCCTATTGATGTGTTGCTTGTACTTGTCGAGAAAATCCTGGCATAGAGACTCTACTGGCACCTGCTTTTCATTGATATCGATATACCAGTGAGGGATCCCAGTGCCGTAGCCGCGCCAGAAGTTATCATCTCCCCAACTGGGCTCGCGATCGATAAGTTTGCCGTGGTGGTGTTGGTTTGTATTTGGCTTCATATGCTTGAGTCCATTACTGATCTCACGCAAGACATTCCATTCGGGGAACTGCTGCTTTAAATGATTCCGCATTCCTTCATCTAGTTTTTTGCCATTTTCTTTGCAATGCCAGTCGACGACATGATTGGCCGTCAAAACCGCGCTCAACAACAGTGCTGGAGAAGGTGTGTTTCGGTATTGCTCGAGCAACTCTTCTGCGATTGCCACCATATCAAGACTGCTTTCAGGCATTTTTGTAATAGGCACCTTATACCGTTCCTTGCTGAGTTCTTTGCCCGCCATGCGCGGGTTTTTTTATGCCCGCATGCCGGGCTTTTGACCACGTTCTATAGGAGGACGCCCCGTGGCGATTACCGACAACCCTAAACTGGAATACGAGTCCGGCCAATCCTTTAACGATTGGGAGCATCTAACGGATATCGGCGATGCCACCATCTTTGAGGCCACGTTTGCCCCTTGGAGCGGGCGTGCTGGCTTTGAGGCGGAAGTGCGCCCCTGGGGGCTGGCGACCGGTGGGCAGATCCGCGCCGGTACCGGCAATGACAATGTGACCGTGGCCGCATTGACCGCTTATATGCCGACTGCTGCCGGTGCTGCCAGCGATGGCTTGGTGCATGTAGCCAGTGCAGATGTGGCCATTGAGCGTGCCTCCACTGAAACCCATGTGGTTACCAGCATTACGGTGGATAACAGCGGCGCGCTTGTGGCCGTGGCTGGCGCCGAAGGGGCTACCTTCAGCGAGCAGCGCGGCGAACCGGGCGGGCCTGCATTCATCCCTGTGGACGCGGTGGAAATTGGCCAGGTACGTCTTGCCAGCGGAAGCGCTGCCCCGGTCAACGATACGGAAATTTATCAGGTGGTCGGCAACCACCAGGAGCGTTACGACAGCCCTGTTTGGCAAACCGATCCTGCCAGCGGGGAAGTCCACTTCGCAGCGGAACTGCCCAAGATCCATACGGGTAACCTGCCGAAGCGTGTCAGCATGAGAGGTTACACGCCGATCTTTGCCGAAATCCCTCGGGCCAGTAACTGGGTGCCCGCGGAAACGTCTCACTCCACCAACTCGACGCAGATCTATAACGGCACGCTGGGCAGCGTGTCGCAAACGCTCGGGCAAGCAAGCTTCACCTATTACGGTGAAGGGGATGCCACCGATCCGCTGGTTCGACTTAAAAACAATCGGCTGTGGTTTCGCTGGTACCAGAACCGCCACCGGGCACCATTCTCGCTGACCCAGGGCATTCTGGGCATCGGGCGAACGTACCCGGCAGGCGACCATGTGAATATCAGCTGTACCGTGTCTGCTGAGCAAGCCACCGTCGATTTTGAAGGCTAATGATGCCGACTAGAAGGCCTGCCATGGCGGGCTTTCATAGCTTTTTAAACAGCACTTATTGAAGGTGATGCCATGGAATTTGATGTAAACCGCTTCACCGGGGCCAGCTTTAAGCGCCGTGAAGAGGATGTGCCGGTGCCCGACCTGCGTGATTGGTTCAAAGGCGTTAAGGAAGGTGAAACCCCAACGTGGCGCGTGCGCGGCCTGAGCGGTGCGGAGTTGGCCAGCGTTAATGAGGCCCAAGCCCGCAACCGTAATCGCAATGCCATCGCGGAAGGGCTGCTATCCCAGAAAGATGCCAAGGTGACCGATGCCGTGCGTGAATTGATCGGCGCCGGTGACAGCGTGCCGGATGACCTGGCACGGCGGATTGAGATGCTGGTGATCGGCAGCGTAGAACCAGAGTGCAGCCACCAACTGGCAGTCAAACTGGCGGAAGCCTTTCCCATCGAGTTTTGGGAGCTGACCACCAAAATCACTCAACTGACCGGCCTTGGCAGCGAGCCGGGAAAGCCGAAGCGCTCTTCAGGCAGCCCGATATCCAAATCGCCCTCCAGCTCTGCGACCTGAAGGGCGAATTTCTGTTCCGCGTAAGGCCCGATCTGTTTCCCCTGGCGATGCTGACAGAGCTGGAGTGTGATCTTTGGGGGATGTATTTTGAGCAGAAATCAAATTAGTGATTTGTGATATTCATTAATTTACTCAATTGGTAAAGGAATGAAGCATCATCAATGATATATTGGCCACGTATTTTTTATGACTTCTGCTTCTGTGGAGTACAGGGATAGAGAATGTCTATACCGGCACTGAATACCAATGATGTTATGGATACAATTGCTGCGCTTGATGTAGATAGGTTGAGCGAGGGCGATTTCCAGGTTCGGTTGGTCAGGAATGAGATAAAAAAGGTTCGTAAGCACGCGCCAGCGATCGCCTATATGCTAGATGGGATTTTAAGCGCCAGACTCAATGACTACCCTACTGCGAAAAGTCATCACGAACGTTCCGTTGCCTTGGCACCTTCAGACAAAACAATTCTGTGGAACTACTCTGCATCGATGACTACTCTCGCACACTATGAGGAAGCTTCACGCATAGTTCAGCGTTTGGTTGAATTGGGCCATGCAGGGCCTCAGCATCTTGAGTCGCTAATATGGCTTTCTCTTACATCGCTGGATACAGAGGCTCTAAGCTATAATGTCGAGCTTGTCCAAAAGAGTGGTTTTGAGCCGTCTCAGATGATTGAGAGCCCTGAATTAGCGCATTCCTTATTGACGATCCTTAATTTTACTTCTGATTTTCCCAATGTCGCTCCGGATTTAAAGCGTATATACATGCACGTTCAAAATGTTCTTGAAAGTAAATCGAGCATAGTGATGGGTGTATATGCGGAAGAAGATGATTTTTATCATCAGCGTGTGCTTCACATTGGCTATCTCGTTGAGGCAGAACAGAGCGATAAAATAATTGCTCTCAATGATTTATTACTTGAGAAAATTAGTGCTGATGAAGCCATTGAGCACTGGGACATTGTTATACCTTCGTTTGTTTTAACGAAGCCTGATGGAGAAACACAAGGATTGGTTGTATATGCCAGTAACGCCTGAACAACTTCTACAAGCAACACAAAATATAGCTGAAGAACCTGCTTGTGAAATCCAACGTAGATATGCTGCTTCACGCTTTTATTATAGTTTTTTTCATTTTGCAAATCGTTGCGCAGACCAGATAGCAGATATACCTCCTTCCAAAATGAGCGGCCCTACTCACTCCAACTTAGCTGAGTTTTTTGGACGGGGATGTGCGCCAACTGGTGTTAACTCGATTAAGTTTAGACAATTAAGTATTTTGCTTAGGCAATGTCACAAAGTAAGATGCCAAGCTGATTATCGTTTACAGGACGAATTCGAAATTCATTTATTGGAACAACACAGAAATTCTTGCGAAAAGGGTGTAAATATACTGAGGGCTTTACCCTCTTGAATATGTTCTAACTTTGTATTCAAAATTCGTCATAATGAGAATTTAGCTCTTAGGAACCCGCTCAGGCGGGCTTTTTTGTGCCTGCAATTTAAGAGAGGTGGCCGATGGCTGACCTGGAACGATCCGTTGCCATCATCTTCGAAGGTGTTGACCAGATGGGTGCTGGGGTCGATAGCGCCACAAAACGCCTGGATAGCATCGTAGGATCCGCCCAAGGCGTTGTTGATCCTATCGCTAATGCCACCGCGGGCATTCTCAAGTTTGAGGCTGCACTATTGGCTGGTGGAGCGGCGGCCACCGCGCTGGCCGTCAAAATGGCGGGTGACTTTGATGCCCAGTTCAAAGAAGCCACCACGCTGGTGGATGACACCGGCGAAAGCCTGGATAAGCTGCGTGGCGATATTCTGGCTTATGGCCGCGACAGCACCCAGTCGTATGAGCAGATCAACGCCTCTGTTTACGGTGCGATTTCCGCTGGTGTGGATTACACGCAATCACTGGATGCCGTGCGCCAGGCTGAGCAGTTGGCAGTGGCCGGTAAGGGCGATCTTGATAGCTCGCTGACCGTGCTGGTTTCCACGCTGAACGCTTACGGCGACGGCATGGATCAGGCCGAGCGCTATAGCGATCTGTTGTTCCAAACTGTGCGCAGCGGCCAGACCACGCTACCTGAGTTAAGCGCTTCACTTGCCCAGGTGACCAAAACCGCTAGCTCAGGCGGCGTTGAGTTTGATGTGTTGTCAGCGGCAATAGCCACTATTACAGCGGCGGGGGCGCCTACCAGCCAGGCCATTACCCAGATCCGCGCGGCCATCGCTTCCATCATCAGCCCCACACAAGGCGCGCTAAAGTACGCCGAAGAGCTAGGTGTTGAGTTCGGTGCGACCGCGCTGCAAAGCAAAGGGCTTGAGGGCGTTCTTCGTGAAGTGGAAGAGGCCACCGGCGGCAACGTCGAAAGCATGGCGAAGCTGTTTTCCGGTAGTGAAGCACTCAACGGCGCGCTGGGGTTAATCGGTACCGGCGCGCAACGCTTTGCCGACAACCTGGACGCCATGGCGAACAGCGCGGGTGCCACGGAAGTCGCTTACGCGAAGATGGCCGACACCGTTGAGAATAACAACCAGCGCATCAGCAATGCGTTTCAGAGTCTGCTGATTACGATAGGTGACCCGCTACTGGATGAGTTTGGCGGCATCCAGCAGGCCATTGCCGCGATCTTTAACAGCATTGGTGCCAGCGTCAGCGATGGCCAACTGCAGCAGTTTGTCGACTTAATCGAAGGGGTGATGGGCTCCCTTGAGCAATCTCTACTCGATGTCGCGGAAAACCTGCCCGAAGCCCTGGAAGCCGCAGACCTGTCAGGCTTTGTGGGCGGTTTTGAAGCCGTGCGCGATGCGGTGGCGGGGCTGTTCGATAACGCGGATATCAGCACCGCCGAGGGGCTAGTGAGCGTTATTCAAACGCTGGGCAGCGGGGTTAATTTGCTGGGCGAGTTCACTGCTGGCGCGATTGAGCAGCTTGTTCCTTTTGTGGAAACCTTGGCGGAACTGGCGCAGTGGGTGACACAGCTTGACCCCGATATGATTGCCCTGGGCGGTGCCATAGGCGGTATCGCCGTTGCTGCATCCGGTATCCTCGCTGGATTGGGCGGGTTGGTCACTGTTTTGCAGGCGCTGGCGGGCTCTAGTGGCGCGGTACCCGTGGCCACCAGGGCAATAGGCGGCTTGGTCACCTCATTAGGCAAAGTCGCTGGCCCGGCTGGCGTCGCCATTTTGGCCACCCAGGGCCTGCTTGAGCTTAAAAGCACACTGGAAGAGTTTGATGAATTTAAGTTCAATTTCTCAGATGAGCTCGTTGAAGAGCTGGACAAAACCACTGGCGCTCAACGTGCGACGACAGAAGCCAGCCTTTTTAGCATCCAAAAGCTAGCGGAAGGGTACGTTAGCTTATCGGATTACTTTGATTGGGGTGATGAAGCATCGTCGGACTTTGTCCAGCTTTCAGATGCTGCCGTTGAGGCAGCTACCAAGGTCGCCGAATCTGCAGGAAGCATTGGTGGTAAGAGTGCAGAGGACGTAAAGCGCATTAGTGACGCCGCCGTGAGCGCGGCGGTAGAGGTGACCACCGCTGGAAATCAGCTAAGGGACGGCCTGGCAGCGATCGATAGCCCGCTGGTCGACCAAATTGCTGATCTACCTGGCACGCTTTCCGACGCGGCGGCGGCATTGAGTAGCGGCGAAGCGTCGATTGTTGCCACCAGTGAAGAGATCCGCGACGCACTTACCCGCGTGCAAGACGCCTTCAACCAGGGTGACATCAATGAACAGCAGTATCGCAGCCTGACCGGTGCGCTGTTGGAACTTAAAGAGAGTAGTGAGCAAGCGGCGCAAGGTCAGGAGGCGCTGACTGGCGAGGTGTTGAGCAGCGAAGAGGCGATACTCAAAGCCCGCCAGGCCGTGCTGGATCAATCCCTTGCGCTTGAAGAGCTGGCCAGCAATGAGCGCATCAAGAACATGGAGTTCGCGGTTGATTTCAAAATCGCCCAGATGCAAACGGATGCCCAAAAAGTTGAGGCGATCCTCAATGCGACCAGCTCCACGATTTCCAGTACGGCGGACGCCGCTGCCAGCATGTTCGATACGCTGGGCAGTGGCGATCTTAGTTTTATTGACCAGTTTGCAGCTCGTGATGCTATCGACCAGCAGATGAAGATCCAAGAAGAGGCTGCTGCTCAGCAGGGAAAATTGATTGATGCACAAGTAGCGCAAATGCGCGCCCGCACCCAGGCGCTGCAAAACGGTGATGGCCTGATCAAGATTGAAAGCGACGGCCTGGAGCCCGCGCTGGAGATGATCATGTGGCAGGTGCTGGAAAAAATTCAAATGCGTGCCAACGCCGAAGGCGCTGAATTCCTGCTGGGCCTGTAAGCCCTTCTAACGCTTATACCTTCACGTTAACCCCCGCTGGCGAGAAACCCTATGTATCTAATTGGATTAGCCGCGCGAGGCTACGACCCGCGCGGGGCCTTGCTATTGCCGCATCGGGCGGGCACCACACTGGGCGATGTCAACCGACGCGTTAGCCGGGTCAGCACGCTGGATGGCGGTGTTGCGGTCACCAATCGCGGCCATAGCCCTGGCGATCGCACCGTCACGCTGTCGTTTAGCGGCTTGCCCCGTGAGCTTGTCGATCAAGCCCGCCGCATGGTGCGCCTCCATGCCCGGGTCACGCTTTCCATCCCCGATGGCTGCTTTATCGGCGTGCCCAGCGAGTACGCGGAGCGCCGCCAGGAACTGACTATTTTAATTGCCGAGGAGGCGTGATATGCGCTTTGGATTCCTGAATAACTTTTCTGCGCAGCTGGCGGTGCCGCTCAGTGACACCGCCACCGAAGCTGAATTGAGCAGCGGTGCTGAGAAAATCGCTGAGGCACTGGAAAATGCTGACGCCGTAGCGCTAACGCTGTTTGTTGTCGATTCCCAGGGCAATGAAACCAAGCGCGAAGTGGTGTATGCCACAGCGGCGATGGATGCGATGGTTACTATTGAACGCGGAAAAGAAGGCGGTACTGCACAGGCATTTTCGCCAGGGAGCGGGGTCGAGGCGCGGCTAACCGCCGAATCGTTGCGAGCTATGGGGTTAAGTGACGCTCAGGCAAGTAGCCTTGAGAAGATCAATAGCGCAAGCCCTTCGATGGGCAGTCAAGCTCAAGCGACGGCACCGGGGGCGGTCGCTATCGGGCCGGGGGCTATCGCCAGCGTAGCGGGTGGTCTGCAAGTAAGCGCCGTCAGCTATGTGGCAAACACGGCTGCTCAAAGCTCCGCAATGCAAACGGTGCTGTTATCGGAAGAAATCGACCTTACTGACACCGCAGGGATCACCGAGATTGGGGCGCCTGCGGGAACGCTGATAATGCCTGACGCCATAGACGTGATAGTGACTCAAAGTGGCGGCGGCCTAAGCTATGAAGAGCAAAGCATATCGCCGTCCGGTGTGGATCGCTACGGCATATTGGCACGGGTTAGCCCGGACGAAACGCTGCTAGTTTACAAGGAAGATCTCTCCGATTTGATGATCTTCGATTTGCCGGACTTTACCACGGTAACAGATGGGCCTGCAGGGCTATCAAACGTGAAAAGTGTTGCATTTAGCCCTGATGGATCAATGCTTGCTATCGCACGGTGGAGCGGCACGCCGAGCATTGAGGTATACCATACAGTGGATTGGACGGTAGTTAGCGGAGTGCCTGTAGAGCCGCTAGGGGCGGTAAGCGTCCACTTCAGCCGTGACGGCAACTATTTAGCCATACATTACAATGATGATTCACAAGGTAACGTTGTGGTACTGAACACGTCAGACTGGAGCGTCGTGTCAACCGGCATCGCTGTCACCGGACACCCCGATGAATTAATGTTTAGCGCTGACAGCCAATACCTTACGGTCATGACGTGGGACGAAGTAAAAGTTTTTCAGGTATCGGATTGGTCAGAAGTCTCTATCGCGTCATCAATAAACCCAGGTAAAGGCATCGCCTTTTCTCCTGACAGCGCATACATGGCGCTAACATGGGCGGGTTCCAACAAAAATATACAGCTAATCGATACAAGCGACTGGAGCCTGGTTAGCGGTCTGCCAGAATTAACCAGTCACCCTGAAGATGGCACGACCGCAGTAGCATTTACCAATGACGCGCAGTATCTACTTGTAGGTACTAGCTTCGGCCCAGGGATTAGGGTGCTCAATACGTCAGACTGGAGTGAGGTTCCTGGCGTTTTTAATCAAGAGGACGGGGTAAGTGATCTTTCAATGCCGGTCGGCAACAATAATGTATACGTTAGCATTTCAAGTTTTAACTCCGAGCCGTTAGGACTTTTGGTCCCGGCCGGAGAATCGGCGTTAATCAGCGTTGGTGACGGCGAATCGTCAGATAGCTATTTATCCGATGCAGAGGTTCCAGGCGGCGGGCTTGGAAGCCGAGTTGTTTTCAGCCCGCTTTCTCACCACGGCGCCGAGACCATTAGCGTTTCTGTCGTTACCCCCAGCAATTCCGGCAAAAAAGTAAAAATGGCGGTTCGCGGCTACGTCATGGAGATTTAACCCATGCTGAACACCGATCCGCTTAACAGCCGGGCGCTGGGCACGCCTCTGCCGGTGGCCGCGGTTGATTGCCTACCCATCGTTAAACGCTTGCCAGGAAGCGTACTGAATAGCGCTCAATTAGGTAGCTGGGCACTCAACGCCAATGGCGGCACCATCGTCATCAGCTGCGATGATGGCCCAACAGGTGCGCTGTTTGATCCACTGGAACGGGTAGACGTGTATCTGCTGCTGATCGGTGAGTTGCGCGTGCCCATGTCATCGTTTCAAGCCACCATGCGGCGCACCGGTAAATCCTTTCTGCAAGCCATCGTGCCCGCCGGTGACAGTGTCTTACCCGCCTTGGAGTACGGCACGCTGATGCAGGTGCAGTTGGGCTACTACTACCCCAGTGTTGATGAGTATAACGGCCTGGAGACGATTGCCTTGGCACCGCTGCAGCAAATCAGAAGCGATGAGGGCCCGACCCGCTACACGCTGACGCTCAGCGGCTATGGCGACTTCCCACAAGCCGACCCCCTAGAGCGCATATTGCAGGGCGTACAAACCCGGTCAATCAATCAAGGCGCCCGGCGTGTGCGCTGTAACGTCGATCTGTTGTTACGGCCTGATAACTATGCGGTTGATACCAATGGAGAGCGCTTCCACGTGGGGCAGATCCAATACTTCGTCAATGCCACCAGCGCGGCCATGGAAGTGATCGAGGTGGGCGATGGGTAAGGCACGGATCCTAGCGGCACATGGTGAAGGTCGCTACACGATTGAGATTATCGAAGCTCGTGAGCGGGCGGAGTTCGCAAAACAGGAAGCCGAAGCACGGATTCAAACACTGAGAAGTGAAACCCTCTCCCTTGAGCAACGCATAGCTACCGCCCAGGCCTCCGCCAATCAAGCTGCTGCTAATCAGGATGCTGCTATTAACCAGTACCAGCAGGAAATGGTTGAGCAAGGGCAGTCCAACGTCGATCTCGAAGAGCATGCCCAGGCGCTACTTGAAGCGGCCAGCCAGCGGGATGCGCTGCGAACCGAGCAACGCAGTAAGGAGCTACGGATTGCCGCCGATGAAGCCCTGGTTGCCCGTGTGAATGCTCTGCCACCGTTGCGCCAGGTACAGGCCTGGTGCGCGGACTACACGGAAGACTTAAGCGGAGAAGTCGCCACGGCGGAAGTGCCCGGTGAAATAGGAAACGTCATCATCAAACCAGGCTTTGAAGGCAATGCCTGGAGCGCCACGGAAGATGGCGCCCTACAGCCCACCCAAGCCAGCACCCCGGCCGCTACCTTCTACAACCTGGCCATGCTGCCCGGCTGGCAGAAGTGGCGCCCCACGTTTCGTAGCGCGATCCTCACCGGCCTGGACGGCGATAACTGCTCGATCACGTTGGATGCTGCCACCAGTAGCCAGAAAGGGTTGGGCGTTAATGCGCGCGCGAGCTATAGCAATGTGCCGATCCTTTACATGAACTGCAACGGCGGTGCCTTTGAAGAGGGCGATAAGGTGCTGGTGGCCTTTGCGGGCAATGTGGAAGGGCCGACGGTGGTGGGGTTTGAACAGGCACCCAAGGTTTGCTGTACGCCGGAAGTGCTGGCGGTATACCGTAACGCAGATGCGCTTTGGCAGGTTCAATCACTCTATGGCGATTTAGCCATTTCCGGCGGCGCCACGGTGTGGCGTATCACCGATGAAAGCGGTAGCGAAGTCGTTTATAGCGGCGGCGTTGCCAAAGCCTCTGATGGCAGTTATCGGCTGGACGGCTTGCCAGATGAAGCGGATGTTGTACGCACTGAGGTGGTGACAGAGCTCTTTTATGCGGAAGACAGCAGCAAGTCAGAGGGGGATAGCATGGGAACGCTTTCGCCTCCCGCCCGTTCCGACTTTGCGGGTGGGCAGTGGCACGTATCATCCGACTTCATCGATACAGACGGCACCGTCCACAGAGGCCTAGCCTGGCCTGCCTGGGGGCAGGGGCCAATAGACACAGCGGGTAACCCTGTCATAAGTGACCCCTTGCCCGTTTTGGAGATTGGCTACGATGGCGAGGGCAGTTGGAATGGTATCACTCACAAAGGGCGGTCGATTACGTATACGAAAAACAGGCACGCTTTGGTTCTGGAGAAGGGGTGCAATGGGAAGTGGCCTGAGGACGGGGAATGATTTTTACCCAGTACACATGATCAACGTCAGTGAAGTGATTAAACTTTTCGATGTAAGAGATTGCCCACAAACTTTATAGCTGATTTCTTACATCTTCTCATTAGCAACGCTGCTATGCTAAGAACATGACGCCATAAACGCCGCTTTAAGCATGCCGCACGCGTCAAGTTGGGTAAAATATGGGTAATTAAATGGATCTTGAACGCCAGGGATGGTTTTGTTTAATATATGTCTCATTTGTTATTCGTTTTCATTTATGAAGAACTTCTATTTAGGTGTAGGTGTCAAAACGAGAGATTGCACATTAGTGCTTTCGTTAACCAATATAGGAGTTGTATTTAGATGAATAGGACTGTGATTAATGATGACTTGAAGCGTGAAATTAAAATTCCTTATGTATTTGGAGGTACTTGTGTAATACCCGTCTACGAAGATGGCTTACCCAAGATCTTTATTGATAAGGGTAAGCTATATGCTCGTAGGCGAAACGATGTGTGCCGTTTAGGTGATTACCCATCGATTGTAGAAACGTACATAACGAATGTCAGTTGCTTGAAAATGTGTCAGCTTGTTGAGCTGGATGATTCTTTAAATGCTAATGTAGAAAGATTTTTAAGCAGTCGTTGAATTAATAAAAATCTTATATAAGATAGCTTTAAGGCACTGGGCTGCCCCTTAAGTTCCATAGGAGTAATGATATGGATATATGTAATATTGCCAAGGATGGCAACTCTATGTTTTAACAGTCGCAAGCTCATCCCACCTACTGGTATACCTAGGCGTTCGGTGCTCGCAACGCAACTCCCAAGCATTGATCTTCCTTGGCATCCCAAGTCTAACTGCATTTTTACCATGCTCACGATTGAGCTTGTCCATCGTGGCCATTAGTTTCTCATTTCGAGCGCGTTTTTCATCACTCACTGGCTCAGCTAGCAGCCCCAGCTGCTCATTATCGTGATCACAGAGATCCATCAACATCACGCCGCATTTCTGATACCAAATCCCTTCCTTGAAGATCCGCTCCAGTCCGGCTATCGCAGCTTTTACCAGTTCACGGCTATCGTCAGTCGGGTGGGGAAGCGGTATTACCAAGCTTTTACTGTAACTAGGTAGGTCGCTGCGAAATCGGTTGGTTCTCACAAATACCATAATCGCCTGGGCTAAACCTTGTTGCTTACGCAATTTCTCACCTGCCCGGGACGTGTGCACGCGGATGGCTTCATGTAGGTCAACTTTGTTGTTGGTGAGGCGCCCAAAGCTGCGACTCACCATTATTTGTTGTTTTGGCTGCGTCATATCATCAAGCGGAATACAGTCATCGCCTCTCAGCTCCCAAACGATGCGCTCCATAACTACCGAGAAGTGCTTTCTCAAATGCTTGGGCGATGATTCGCGCAACTGCCAGGCTGTTTCAATACCAAGGGTACGCAGGCGGGCTGCGCTTCGACCCGCCACCCCCCAAATTTCTGTGACCGGCAACTGCTCGAGGAAAGCGCGCGTGTCATCGCTGTCCGGTTGCATAATGGCCACACCATCGAAGCCGTTCTCTTTTTTAGCTCGGTGGTTAGCGATTTTGGCGAGGGTTTTGCTGGTACTTAGTCCAACGCTAACCGGAATGCCGGTATCCCTGCGTACCTGGCGCCGCATTGCTTGGCATCGCGCTTTAAGTGTTTCGGGCTCGAACCCTTCGAAAGATAAAAACGATTCATCTATCGAATACACATCGACGTGGGGCGTGTGCTGTGACAGCACGTCAGTCACGCGGCGGCTCATATCACCGTATAGCGCATAGTTACTTGAAAGCAGCACACACTGACGGCGAATATGTGGATCGATCTGGTGCGCGGGCATGCCCATGGCCACGCCCAACTGTTTGATTTCCGCTGACCTGGCAACGACGCAGCCGTCATTGTTCGACATCACGCCTACAGCCTTGCCTTCAAGCTTGGGATTAAATACACGCTCGCAGCTGACATAGAAGTTATTACAGTCGACCAGGGCAATCATGTTGAAAAACCTGGAGCGAGTGAATGGATATTGTGTGTGACCACGCCCCACACCTGGCACTCTTTGCCTTCCAGCGGTATTGGTCGAAACTCTGGATTTGATGCAATGAGATAAGGGCGGTTGCCGATCGTGCCCAGCTTCTTGCAGGTGAGCTCACCATCCACACTCATAATCACGATATGCCCAGGCTTGGGTTCTAGCGAGCGATCAACAATCAAGAGATCCCCATCATATATTCCAGTGCCGGTCATCGATGTCCCTTTGGCGCGAAGATAATAGGTCGCGCTGGGGTGCTGAATGAGGTGATCGACAAGATCAAGCTCAGCTTCAAGGTAGTCGTCCGCTGGACTGGGAAAGCCGGTGCGTACCTCGCCAGCGGCTAGAGGCAGTTTAAGCGGAGGGGAGGTGGTATCTACGCGTCCTAGTACCGAGAGATGCATACTCATGCCATGCTCTCCTCGGGATTCCATGTGATACGTATATGCTCAGCGTCGTCGTCCATGGGGGTAAGCGTCACGTTCTCGACGGTGCTCAAGTCAGCAAGCATTTGTGCCCAATCCTCATGGCTCTCATCGTCTCGACGCTGGATCTCGACACAGTGTTTTGACTGCGCCCCTGGGCTGCCGATCTCTTTCTGCACCCGCTTGACTAGCTGTTCGTAGGATTTTGACATGAGCGTCTCCTTAAATATATGGCTTTATATACAGTATTTAAGGCAGACGATAAGCGATGAGTATCGTTAACTGCAAGTGAAGAAATGAAAGCAAGGGTGCTAAGCGCTGATTATTGGCTATCCTTCAGGCATGTTTGAAAGATTTGCTTTATTCGCCCAATTTGATCGTCTGGCCAAATTGGTCGATGCAGCAGTGCCTGATGTCGAAGCAAGCCAGCGCTATAACGTGGCGCTTGGTACCTGGATACAGGCTATACGGCAGGTCTCAGACGACGAGGCAGCTACCTTTGAAGAAATGTGGTGGGTTTATAGGCCGAAGTGGGCGAAAGATAGCGGCAGTCAACCTATTAATGCCCAGGTAGAAACGGTGGTCACCAACGCTTACTTCAAATCAGCATTCGCAAAGCATCTGGGCCTGATACCAGCGGGCGGCTGGTATGAGTGGATCAAAAACTCCAGCCCCAAACAGCCGCATTACATTTGCCGTAAGGATAGAGAGCCGTTTTCTTCGCCGGTATCTTTGCTGAGCGTGAGGTGAGCAGTCTGATTTGTGCGATTGTCACCGATCCCGGCCCTGGTAGTGCTGCAGACATGCATGTTTGGATGCTGTTGATTCTTGATGACGACAGCCTCAAGCACTTGCTAGAACCCCTGGAAATGACCGATCGGGAAACCATTCTCAGCCTGGTTCACCACATCGATGCGGATCTGATTGTGTATTTGGCGGTGTGTACAGCTATTAACAAATCGGCTGAAGGGCAGGGTGATGAGTTGATTAATCCTTCGTAGCGATCGACTAGTCGTAAAATGACCACAATCAACTAGTGGTTTAAAAAACGTTTAATTTTAAAATCCATATCTTAGGATGTAATATCTTTCCTAATCTAAAATTAATTGATTAATAAAATCTTTGTAATTTTGATTACTAACATTAGGTGATTATGATGATGGGATTACTTTGGAGAATAAATACATCATTGCTTCTAGCACTTTTTTTATCAGGTTGTGACATTTTTCCAGTGAATTCAGGGGTTCTTGAAGGACGTGTTTGGTGCGACGTCCGATATCTTGATTTAGTACCTAAACATCAAGAATACCATGCAAGTATAAGTAATATTGATAATGACAGTGATTATGCCTCTTTCAGGAAAAGATTGAGGCTTTCAAAAGCTGGATATATGTATGTCGTAGCAGCAACATTACCACTACAAAATAATGACGTTAATATAAGATATCATTTTGACAGGCCTGAGCGGCTTAGAGAAATATATGATTTAAGACGATATAGTGTTAATGGTTTCGAAGCAATGACATTTATATTATATGACGAAAATAATATACCAATAAAAACTGTTATTTCATTTGGTGGGTCAAATCAGATTAGGGACTATCTTTTACATAATTTTTGGATTCTTCCTGTTCAATATGATGACGCTCGTAACTATGTTCAAGAGGTTAGTCGCCATCCTGATACATTAGAACTCCCCATTGTTGCTGTAGGAATTTCACTTGGAGGTGGACTAGCCGTACATGTAAAGAAACAAGATGTAACTGGTCTAGTTGAGGAAGCATGGGCATTCAATTCTAGCCCTCGTGCAGGTGCTAATGGTTCGCAGAATAGCGATATCCATCTGCTTGCAAACAAGCGCGAAATACTTAATCTTTTTCCACGTACGAGGTTGGGTGCACTTCCACAAAATACAGATACTAATTTTGATCTTATAAATTCAAGTTCAATTTACGCTCATTATAGATGGGTTCTTGCTCGTCAGATATTACATTATGCTGATCTGGCTATTTATTTTGATGCTGAAAATCCTGAAGCACTTACAGAGCCAATGAAAATTTTACAGTCTCAAAAAATATCAGGTGATATATGTTCAGAGAATTTGAGAGACCAAATATCAAGAGAAAGAGCGAAAACCTAAAGACGGTAAATACACCTATGACCTTTATCATCAGCTAAGATTACAATGTAACTAGTAGATATTCATAGAGAAAATTATCCATTCTGATAGAGTATTACAGTCATTATGGCCATTAAACTCACAGTGCCGTAAAGTTTGGTGGGTAGAATCTCAGGGAGTCTGGCTGTTTATAAGTCTGATAATCTTACTTAGCATAGGTTGGGCCGTTGGCAGTTTTTACAACCGAAAACTTTTTCACCATGCGCAAAAGGCAAAGTACCGCAGAGCAGTGGTGTAATAGTAAAGCTGCCATCTTGATAGAATCTGGCCAGATGTATTGCGGCTTGGGGTTTTATTTTTCTCTATACGATAAGCCTCTATGACAACGTATTGCTCTACGTAGGGTTTGCTTTTTGAAAGGAGGGTAAAAGCAGAAATAGCCATGTTCTTCACCAAGTTTACGCCTCACGGCGTGAATATGAGTTTCGATTTTAGCGAAGTCACTCTCGTTTGCAAGCTGTGTTGGCAGGACTGCGCTAAAAGCGCCTACTTTGGATGCGATTGCGGTCACACATAGCTATGTGCCTAGATTGTGTCAGAGGCTTGCCATCTTATGTGTTTGGCTGCCCAAAATTGAGATTTTTTGCTGTTCGTTACACACTTCGACTAGTGTTTTAAGTATTAGATATCAATAATTTATGGTCGGTTTTCTCTTGATGGGTAGGTCTTGAAAACAGGCGTAGGTTAATAACCTAGCCAGGAGTATTTTCTTCCTTACGATTGCATTATCAGTGCAATGCATGTGTATGACGTTGATCATTCTTAACTGAAAACTATCACGCAACTTGTTGATATTTATAGACCGAGTTGGCCGTATTGGCTGGCGATAAATAGTCATGGTATTCGTTAATAATCAATTAGTTAAATGAAAAGGCGCGCGATAATGGGGTTGCAAAGGTCGCAGGTTCGAATCCTGTCGCTCCGACCAAAAAAGATATATAAAACGGTCACTTAGCTAATTGCTACGGTGGCCGTTTTTGTTTGCTTAAACTTTAGGTAGCAAATAGGTAGCACGCGCTGGAAGCAGGTAGGGTCAACTGGCAACAACCGATCGCTTTTCTCTCAACGCTGCATCCCCAATAATAACCTAGGAATTAACTCTCATCAGTCGAAGAAAGACTCAACAGCTAAGCGCTGGTATAGGCGCTGTCTTTTCCGAATGAGGTTGCCAGCTTTCATCCTGCTGCTGGTGTGAGCATTTGAGCATGCTACTGGCCTAATTTGCTGGCTAGATCTGTGTGTCGTTGGCATGCCAGGAGCGTTCGGACGCAAGCATTGATACATAGCTCTGAAGAAGCTGGCGGCTGCGGGCCTTCTTTTTTGCTCTCCCTCGAAGAGTAAATATAAATGCATATACCAATCCATTTTTAGCTACTGAGTAGTTCCTTTCGTGAAGAAACGTAAAACTGATTTTTTGTTAGATAAGACTTTTAATTTTTTGGAATCAATTAGTTATGACGAATTTATTTAGCGGTTCAATTACTGTTTGGTCTAGTGAGGAAATTTCTCTTTTAATGGCAGGAGCTGATCTTTCTGATTTTAAAACGGGTATTAACTACCCATTAGGTCATTTCGACGCACAAAATTCAGCTTATATTCGTTTAGCGAGCGCTGCTCAGGAGGGGTGGATTCAAGTGCGCTGGGTGGAGGTTGCCGACCTGAATGAGGAGGGGGAAGTAAATCGTGATGATGCTACTGGGTTATTTAAATGGTTAACATTGCCTGATGATAATGAGGCTTGGAAGAGCTATTGGTTCGGCCATATTCGGTTCGGTGTGCATTGGCGAGAGATTAATCGGTGGCTTAAAGACGAATTTGGAGCCAGGGAGACAGATATACCTGAAGTGTTTCGCTTCCAGCCAGAGCCTGAAGAGAGTGAGTCACCATCACCAACCAAGCTTGTCGAAGCAAATAGCCAGAAAGGCCTACTGAAAAGTAAGAGACAAGGCAATGCAATACTCGCGACGCTTCGGGAAATGGGATATGAGCCTACTGGGTATCCAAAACAGAAAGATGGTCATAGTGGGGTCAAAGCAGATGTTAGAAACAAGTTGCTTTCCTCTCGTCGCGACCTATTTACAGAAAAGTCTTTTGATAATGCTTGGCAACGGCTTCGAAATGAAGGACATATCCACGAAAAATAACCGTGCCCCACTTAGGGTACCTTCGAAATAGGGTAGGGGGGATGCTTGTAGGGGGATAGGGTCACCCCCTCATGATATGTCGCGTCACCAGTAACTACAGGAAGACGCGACAATGAACACCTACGAACAATCTCATTTTGATCTTGTTACCAACGCCTTGGCCCGTTATCGCGAGGGTTGCAACCCTGCACTGATTGAACTTCCCGAAAAGGCCGTGTTCCCTGGCCTCATCAACGCACAACCTTCTACCGCTCGAAAATCCCGGACAACAGGCATTTTGCTAGGCCGCCCCGCTTTAAAATACGTCAAACATGGCCGCACTGTACGTTATCGTCTTAAAGACGTACTCGAATGGCTGGAGGCCGGTAAGGATTACAGCAACACCGCAGAGGTGGGGCTTGCCAAAAGGGTAGAGAAATGAGCCATTCCATAAATTTTGCTCAACTTAAAATTCGGCAGTTCAATATCAAGCGTGCCCAAGTTATCGCCGACACCCCTAGTCAAGAGATTTTACGTGCTGCTGATCCTGCTACAGTCAAGAACCGTAACGCGCGTCGACTGATCCAAAAAGCTCAGAGTAAGGGTAAAAGTAAAAGAGGGGGTCAGTGATGCTAGCTTTCTCTACCTTTTTAAGTCTTGTTTTTCCATGTTGGGCGCGGCCCGGCAAAGCATTGGCCTGCCATGAGTGTATGAGCAAAATCACTGAGCTTAAAGTTCACGACCTACAGGGTATCAAGAGAGTGCATCTTGATGATTAGCTCAGAAAATAGCCCCGCTGTGGGTGCAACCACTGGCGAGGCTCAAGGTAATACTTCACACGAAAACAATAGCGCCGTTAGCGCCTCCCTGACTATTATCACGTCAACAAAACCGGCGCGCTTAACCAAGAGTTATCAGCTAGCGGATGATGGTGAACTGCTGAAGGACACCGGCGGAGATATGGTACAGGGAAGAGCCGCCGTTTATAGCGTGGATAGTCTGGCGACATTTGCCCGCTTGCTGCAATCACTCAAGCCCAACCAAGCGTTGGTTTATGGGCGCCCTGAGCGGCGGAATACCAGGCTTGTATCCAAGAGTCGCTGGCTGGAGTCGGGCCGCCCTGATGATCCGATACCCCGGAGTAAGGAGCACTTTTCATGGCCTGCTGGCGCTGGCATGATGATGGCGGACTATGACCCCGGTACGACCTCGGAGGCGCTTTCCTGTGTTGATTTGATGGAGTGCCTTCATGCTGCCTTGCCTGCGTTAGCTGACGTTGCCGCTTTGTGGTGGCCTTCATCGTCTAGCCATATTGTGAATAACGAAACTGGAGACGATTTAACCGGCCTCCGTGGTCAACGGCTGTACTGGCTTGCACTGGATGCCCGCGATATTGAGCGGGCTGGTAGGGCCCTGCAAGTGTATTTTTGGGCTGCTGGCCATGGCTGGGTAGATGTGGGTGCCGCTGGCCAACGCCTAAAGCGTACCTTGCTGGATGCGAGTGTCTGGCAGTCTAACCGGCTTGACTTTGCCGCCGGTGCTGAGTGCTTCCCACCTCTGGTGCAACAACGCGGTGAGCCGGTACTCGTCGGTGGTGCGGTGGCTGTGCTGGATACTCAAGCGGTCATTCCCGACCCTGATCCCGTCACCTTGGCCGCTGCTGAAAAGAACAAGGTTGCGGCGATGCTTGCTGCCAAGCTTGAAGCCGATACGGTGCAGGCTGACTATATCGAGGCACGCGCCAGAGAAATGGTAGGCAGCGCTGCTAGCGATGAAACGCTAGAACAGAGCCGGGAAACCGTTAGGCGTGCCCTGAATAACAATGTATTGGCTGGGGACTTCCCCATCATGTTGGTGGATGAGAATGGTAGCAAGCAAGTGCTTACCGTTGGGGATGTGTTGGATAATCCCGAGCGCTATCACAACTTCCTGACGCTTGACCCTATCGAACCGGAATACCAAGGCGGTAAGACGGTGGGTAAGCTGTACTTGATGAGCGCCCACCCAAGTCTGTATTCGTTTTCTCATGGTGGCAAAACCTACAAGCTAAGTAGGCCGCCCGTCCGAGTGGAATTAGTCAAAGGACGAACTTTTGATGTGGTAGAACAGGTGCTTGTGCTAATGCGTCGTGCACCTGATGTCTACGACTTTGGCGGCCCGTTGGTGACCGCAACCGATGGTCGCGTTTACCCGTTGGATGAACATGCCCTGAAGCACTGGCTAGGTGGCTCTACGCAATTCTGGCGCTGGCATAAACTCAAAAACGGGGAGCATGTGGAAGTGTTGGAAGATCCCCCTGTAAGTGTAGCCAAGATCCTGCTATCGCTTGGTGAGCGTCGCGCCCTAAAGAGACTAAACGCTATTATCACTGCGCCTACCTTACGCATTGATGGCTCGCTGTTGAACCTCCCCGGCTTTGATGAGGCTACCGGGTTGCTGCTGGAAATTCACAGCGAAGAAATGCACCCAGTTCCCACGCACCCAACAGGGGACGAGGTTGGAACGGCACTAAAGCGCTTGATGATGCCGTTTACTGACTTCCCGCTAGTAGGTGCCGTGGATAGAGGTGTTTTGCTTGCTGCTTTGCTAACGGCTGCTGTTCGTCCTGTACTGCCCACCGCTCCCGCTGTTGGCTTTGATGCCCCCGCTCAGGGAAGCGGTAAGACTTTGCTGGCTAAGTGCGTGGCTGTACTAGCGCTTGGGGAGGTGCCCACTATATGGCCGCATACCCACGCCCGAGATGATGAAGAAATCCGTAAACGTATCATGACCATATTGATGACCGGCACCCGCGCGGTTATATGGGATAACGTCATTGGTGTATTTGATAGTGCTGCGCTGGCTGGCGCTTTGACTTCTGAAAACTACAGTGACCGCATACTAGGCAAAACAGGCAGCGCCAACGTACCTAACAAGGCGCTATGGCTGCTGACTGGCAATAATCTAACCTTAGCCGGGGACTTGCCGCGCCGCGTACTCAAGTGCCGTATAGACCCAGAGATGGATAGCCCTTTTGCCCGTCAATTCGACGTAGATCCTGAGGCGTATTGCCAACAGCACCGCCAGCGAATGATAGCCGATGCATTAACCGTTATTCGTGGCTGGCTAGCGTCTAACGATGCACCAGCGCCGGGTAAAATGGCGAGTTTTGAAGCATGGGACACGTTGGTAAGGCAAACGGTGGCATGGGTAGCCCGTCATGTTGACCCGTCAGGTCAGTATGCCGACCCAATGGAGGCCGTTAACGCTGCCCAAGCGGCTGATCCTGAGCAAGAGCAGTTAGACGCGTTGCTGTGCTCGCTTGCAGATGTGTTTGGTAGCGATCCCTTCACCGCGAAAGACGTGAAGAAGATTCATGACAACTACCATGATACTCAGCTTAGAGAGTTCTACTTGCCTGATCCAGAGCAGACCCTTGCAGAGGCTATAACGGAATTCAAAAACGCCAAGCACTTAACCACACGAGGTGTGGGTAGCGTCTTCAAGTATCGGGCTGACCGGGTTGTAAATGGTAAGCGACTACGCAAACGCAGCGGGCGGGGAGGCGTCGCTGCGTGGGTAATTGAGACTGTTTAGCATTCGGCGTTTAGAAAAGTTGCTTTGGTTAGTCTGGTGAGTTTGTTTTCTACCGCCATGAAATAGGCATCTCAGAAATTCTGATAGATACCTAAGGCATAACAGGGGAAATCCAACCAACCAGACCAACCAGAGCCACGCGTAGGTCGAGATTAGGTGACAACTATAATTTATCAATCTACAAGCTATCGTCGGCGAACGTCAGCGTAGGGAGGTTATGTTGACCCGTATTCTCACACGGCGGTATCAGTAGCGGCATGGCTAGCGCATAGGCTGCCGGTAATATTGATGAGAGTGACACTGCCTCTAGACTGGCCGTACTTGAAACACGCGAAACTAGAAACGTCCGATATTCTCCGTCAACAAAGGATGAATGCCTTATGGGCGAAGTTCTTGAACTGCAGAAGGCTAGTTCTGAAGCTATCCATTAACTCGCAAGCTATTTATTGGCTAGCAAAAGCGAAGTAACAGGTTGAGTTGCTGAAAAATTAGCGAGCTTGCCGCGCTTACCCAATGGAATCTTCGGATAGCACTGGACTTGAGCTAACTGAAGTTACCTAAATTCGTATAACCCATTTTTGGAGTTAGTCATGAGGCAGCGAAGCATCCATACTAACCATGTTTATATAGCAATAATATATTGATTATTAAGTATAAAATTTATTAATAATTGATTTGAAATACGAGCCGCTATAGAATGTTACAAATAGTTACATTGTAAGGAGCTGCCGTGAGTAAGAAGCGCCAGGTGAAGCTAAACTCCCGCGGTGAACACCCGGCCAGCTTAGCGAATCTGCTGCCTGCTGGCCCGGGTAACCAGCGAGCACGTAAACATGGCGCCTATGCTCGGTATCATCCAACAGAGATCATTGAACGAGTTGCTCCAGCCACCTCTTCACCTGAGCGCATTGAGGCTTTGATTGAGCTAGAAGAGGCGCGCCTTCACTCCGTTTTACAAGAAAAGGTTCGCTGGGATGCTCGCTGTGAATACGATGAGCTGGTCTCGGTTGACTTAATTCTTACCGAAATTCGTACTGGCAGTGATGGTAAGGCAACCAAACGTGAGCGCCCCGACTTCGAACGACTCATTGACCGATCGATGGGCCGAATCAGTGCCCTGGTAGACCAGAAAGAACGATTGATCGTTCTGCCCGCTCATGTCGCTATCCAGACCGCAGCACTGCTTGATAAAGCGGAGGATGCGGGGATGCGCGCGATTGAGTGCGCTGAGCTTTTCGAGCGTGAAGGGCTTGCCGTACCGCTATCGGTACAGCAGCGCGTCCGGGCTGAGCTTTCCATGATGGAGCCACCGGAGCCTGAAGGCGGCATAACCGATGAGGAGCTGGAGCGGCTATCAGTCGAATACGAAGCTCAGGCTGCCCTGGAGCCAGACTGGCTAATAGAGCGACAGCAGCAAATGAAAGAAATACACGATCAGAGCAATAAGGAGCAGACCGCCCAATGATTACTCCCAGCTATACCCTAAAGCAAAATCAAGAGCTCAACGAGTTGGAGGCCAAGTATGGCTTCCCAGATCTAATCGTCGCCAGTGTTGATTCCGATATCTCAGCAACCCTGACGCCATTACAGCGCCAGCACGCAACTAACTGGCGAAGCATTGCGAATCAACGCTTCGGTGAAGAGCTAAAGGCCCAACTGGGTCGCCAATCAACCTTAGAGGAACTGGCTAACCGCTTGTCGCTATCCATAGCCATTAATCAGTTCCGCAATGACTGTACAACTTTACCAAAGAGCAGTAGCTGACTGTCATATTGATATTGCGAATTGATTCAGACTGCTAATGTAGAAGCTGCCATCGTAATTCATCGGTCTGTTCTTTTGTCATTCCAGAATCCAGAGATAAGATCTATAAATCGTTCTTTGCTGCTAATTTTGTTTTGCTTTCGGTTCCACCAAGGGCTTGCCGGGTGGTGGAAGCTCACGGATCGATGGTTAAGGCGTTTACTCAGAGCTCTTTTCGCTTTAGTTGATACGAAGACAACGTACTCTGGCTGCAGCGCCTCAATTACTTGGTTGATAGTATCTGCAGCGATCTCAATATCCTGATTCGTGGTTTTGATTGATACGCCGGTTTTGGCAGGCCGCTGAAAAGCGTTCATAAACGCAGTTTGCCGGAAAACACTGTCGTTTGCTGGCAGGCCTGCTTTTAGTAGGGCGGATTCAAGGTGGCGATAGATAGCATGCCCCTTTGCTTGCCAGCCTTTCAGGGGTTTATTCAGAATTCCCCTGGTGTGTATCCATCGCTGTTCTTTAGATGTCAATTTGTCCTCGTTGCTTGAGTACCAGCTCTCAGCGTTAATATGCACAGTACTTTCTGATGGCAAGTAGTGACTTTCAGCAATTAACAGAATTCGAGGGCCGACAGTCCCATAATCGGAGCCTACAAAGGGCTTAAGCAGTGGGTAACGCTGATAGATGTCTATGCAGTGCAGTTTGTCATCAAATACTTCTGTGTAGTAATTCATAATTCATCAGATCCAAAGTTTAGATATCGCTCCCGTCTGTTCCAGCAACAGTTCGATAACCGTTGTCGGCTTGTCTGGGGAGTACTTGTAGCGTTGCGGGGGTGTGCTCAGAATACGCAGCTGCGAACGCGCCCCTTCGCGTACTTGCACAAACGAGGGGGCTTGGGTAGCTTCTCGTCGTTTTCTAAGGCGGCCATTTCAGTCGGTTATCGGTAAAGAACTAGGGTTTTAGTAGGTTAAGCTAATTTAAATGGCATCCTGCCAAAACTGCACTGACGTTTCCGATACTATGCCGTCCTTAGCACCAATCTCGATAACGGCCTGCTGAAAAGCCTGAGCTAGCTCTAGCTGGTGACACAGCGCTAATGAACGAATGATGCGCGTAATTCGCAAGTGGTTGTGGCCGTTGGCTTTTAACCAAATATGGGACTGGATGGATAGGGTAGGTTGTGAGGAAATGGCTTTGCTTTCGCGCGCAAGGCCAAAAAAGTTCAACATCACGTCAAGAGAGCGCTGCTGGTGCTGGCGTAACAGAAGATCCCTCTCAAACGCTGCTTGTACCTCTGAGGTTAGCAGTGGCGCAAAGGCGTTAAAGCGGCCTGCTTCGGGGATGGGAAACAGCCATTGAATATAGTCATGAGTGTGTTCCAGCCAGAAGGGCGAGAGCGCCCAGATCTCGCTGAGATAGCGGCCTTTATGGTCGACCCCATCGCCACGATGAAATGCGATTAAGCGAGCGTCATTAGCCATCATGCCCCTCAAACCAAAAGTTCATCGAAACCATGCAATGCCATTTCGCGTGCATGGCGTTCAGTGTCTGGATCGTGAAGTGCCGCGATACGCTCTAGTGCGCGCACATAGGCTGCCGGTAAGCCGTGTTCTCGTGCACCTGCTAACACATGGTGCTTGTACCACGTATAGGGGAGCATGCCGGTAGAAGTAATTTTGCCCACATACGCTTGAACTTCAAATTGCCCTTCACCCTCAAGGTCAGTGACTGTCAGCCAAGTTTCATCGTAGGCAACACCAAGACCTTCGTAACCATCCAGTGTCGGTTTATGAGGCGATGCTACCTCCCAGACAACTCCATAGACAGTTGACTGATCGGATGCCGGTACAATATCGCACTTGCCCGAGCAATCCCCTCCACGCTGGTGAAAGGCAAGACGATAGGCAGGCAGCATCGCCGTAGTCACAAACCTTGCCGGAATCCGCGCGGCCAAGCGCTGAGTCGACATGTTAGAGCCATAAACAAAACAGAGCATAGCTATCTCCTTTATAAGTGTCATGGCTTTTTAAGCTGTCGTGACTGAGTCTTGGTATTGGGCAAGCACCTGTTTGGCGTTTGCTTTAAGCGTGTCACGCCATGCGGCTGGTGCGATCACCTTGACGTTCGCCCCCATGCCCATTAGCCACCACAGAGTTTGCTGGTCATCAGGCACGCAGGCAGTGAGGCGGTGCCACTTGCTATCGGGGAGCGCTTCGATCGTTTGTGTATCGGCAATAGGTGTCTCGCTCAATAACCAGGCAACCGGGCGCGTGATCTCTGCCTCAAGGGTGACGTCACCCGGTCCTTGCCGATAACCAAAGGCACCGCCCTGAATATAGGCATCAATATTGAATGCCTCTGTTGCCTGCCATTTCATATCGCTCAAGGCCACTTGCTTGACTCGATGTAGCGCAAACTGGCGCAAGTCACTGAAGCCTTCCACTTGGGCGAGGAGGTACGTCGCGCTGTGGCGACTGACAATGCCTTGTGGGTGAAGGGTAAAGTGCTTTTTCGTCTCGCTAGTGCGCGACAGGTAGGTCACATCAATAGCTTTCTGCTCTAGCAGCGCTTGGGCGACCGTTTGCCAAGTGGCTTCCTCAAGCTCAGCGGGAATTAACGCCATCCCATTAGGGATAGCGCGCACCTTACGTGCCCATTGGCTCAGCCCGTTTGAAGCAAGTTCATCTAGTAGACGCCGGGCATCGGTAAAGTGGGATGAAAGTTGTCCCACCACGACAGGCGGCAGTAAGCCTTTCAAATACTCTTCAGCCAGTACCAGTGTTAACGCACTGGGCACATCCAGTGCTGGTAAATGACATTGAAAGTCGCGATCAAAATACCAGCTATAAGGCTTCTGAGTGTCATCGCAGCTAATGGGAAACTGTGTAGAGAGCTTCTGGCTCAGGTCCCGCTGTAGCGAGCGTACGTCAATATTAACCCCCCGCTCAGCGAGTTTTTCTTTCAGTACTGGGGTGGAAATGCGTCCAGGATAGCGGGGAATTAACTGCAGAAGCGTCAAGTAGCGAAAGAGTGTATCGCGAGCATCAGACATAGATTTGCTAACCCTGGGCGTGATAATGAAAACATACAAGCTTAACGTGACTCACAAAACTTAGCGACTCTCTCGGGCAGGGCGCCTGTCTCCCGGGCGATCAAATGCGCTCGGTGCCGACAGCCATAGCGAAACCATGCGCTGATCTGGAGTGGCGTTGGGAAGGTGCCACCATAGCGCCGCGGGGTGAATGTCGGTGGCCACTTCCAGTGAGGTGTCGGGGTGTCCTTCAAGCCAGCGATACACATCGATAGCGCTGCGGCCAACGCATACGGGAAATAGCAACGAATTCAAAGGCAGCGGTATGCCGAGAGCCAGCAGCAGCGCATTGACTTCATGGTCACACGCTAGGTGCCAACGATGTCGATCAGCCACGAGCGGGGCGGTTAAATGGCCAGCCACGCAATGCCAGATGAGATGGGCATGCAAAAAGCGTCGAGACTCATCAGAGAGGCTGGCGCTATAACGAGGGCAAAAATAGAGATGTCTGCCATCCGTGCTTGCCGTGGCTATTTGCTGATGCAGTACAGGAGTTAGAATTAAAAAATTGCTGAGCATCTCCATAACTGGGAGTGTTTCTGCCCAATAGGCGCGATCCGCCTGCCACTTCGCTAATTCTTGCTGTGCATCTGCGGTTGCTGAAGCTGAACTTACCAACATATCCATACCGTACCTTCCCTGAAGGGTTAGGTGTCATAAGCTACGGTATGGGTGCGACAACTTAAGCCGCATAAAGGAAAAGAATACTTATGACTGTTCGGGTAACCAGTTTTGTATGAGGTGCTGAGCTTCCCATGATGGTTCGCGTTTCGCAAAAAGCGTGCTTGGCTCAGTTCCCAGCGATGGATTTTCTTAAATCAATTATTTAGATGCAGGTTATAAAATATGGGGCTGAGGGCGGGATGCTAACGAGCATTATAATTCTAGCCATGTTTCAAGCAAATTCGGAGATAGGCCTTCATGCCGAGCTGGCTTATTTCGCATTTACATTGACTGCAGAATTAATGGGAATGGCTGACGTAAGAAGAATCTGATATCTCGCGGTTCTTTAAGTCAAGAAACTTTCAATGCGGCGAATTCAGAAGGCGTGATGGCGGTCGCATTCCACCGGCAACACACGTTAAATTAGGTATCGAAAAGTGCCTGCAGAATGGTAATCCCTCCATTTTTATTTGGCTTTGGTACTGATAGATTCAAGAGCGCAAAACCGAGGTAAATTATGAGCAGTATTGGCTGGGTGGACTTCTCATCCACTGACAGGGAAAAAGTGTCGCAGGTTCTGGCGATGCTGCAGGAACCGGGAACTTTGGATGAGTTGGGAATAGGCCAAATTCGTGATGCTTTTGCCGATCAATTGTTTCCGGGATTCTCCACGATTCAGACCCGTGCTAAATACTTTATCACGGTGCCCCGAATTATCCGTGATTACCTCACTCTGGATGTGCGAATACAGCGCAGAACCTCACTCAGGGAGTATCTGGAATCGCAAGAGAATGAGCTCGTCGAACTTTTGGTAAAGAGGCACGATTCAACTGAGAGAGGCATTATCGGTTCGGAGATGGTCGGGAGCGAACAAGGAGTAGCCCGAAAGCCGTCATCGGTCTATTGGAATGGCCTTCGGCAGTTCGGAATTGTGAATACCTCAAAATCCCTTGCAGAGTTTTCCAGAGAGATTGGTCAAGCTAAGTCAGCTCCCCGTACTGGAGGACATGAGGAAGATGATCCAGATGCGGTAACGCACCGTTCCGTAGTGCATCTGGATGTTTTTGAGTCGGACTGGATGAGCGATGCCTCGATTCACTTATCCGAGTCCGAAGCTCGATTTCTAATCGACAAGCTGACCCATACCCCGGCCATCCGGAACAGTGTCGTATCCCAGTTTCTAATTCATGATTTAGCCAAAGAGCTAGTTGACGATGGTGCAGGGGCTCTTACATTTCCTGAGCTTGTTGCCTGGATGAAAGGGAGGGCAGAAGTCTCTCAACCTTGCCAGCATACCCTTGAGCTGGCGGACGAGTTCAGTGATGCGATAAGAGGGGCGCATATCCGGTTCAATATACTGATTGCACGTAACTCTGGGAATGCGGCGCTGGAGGCTGAGCGAGAGGAGATTTTTTCGCATTGGCTTGAGCAAGCGAGAGAACGAAATCTATTCTCGGCTTCCAGAGTGGATGACTGGTTGCAGGCTGCAACTGCTGGCAGAAACCGGGTCAATATGAATGCCCGAGAATTTCTAGATAAGTGGCATGAGGCTATTTACCAGAAAAAACCTGTAAGCAGTCTGGATCGATTGGTTGAAGGTCGAGCACAGAAAAACAAAGGCCGTCGCTCAATTCTCCTGAAGAACCTGGGAGAAGCGCCGAATTGGCAAGGGATGGATTCATTGAGTTACCGCTGGCCGACAGTCAGGACCATCTTGAAAGATATTGTGCAGGGTGCTGAATGCTGAATCCAAAAACTGAACGAGTGGATTATGGCTTGGAGTTAAGGCCTCCGGAGGGATACGAGCTTGATTCTGCTATGGCCGCAACCTATACGCTCGACCTGGATGCACTTCTGTCCGTCCCCGTTGCTTTATGTTTCCACGATACCCTGGAAGGCGAAATTCAGGGCGAGCGCCTGGCTCTGTTGGAAGCAATTGGCCAGTTGAATAACCGTCTGAAGGTTTTTTATCAGGCAGGAAAAATAAAGCTACCTAGCTCCTACAATCGCCTGTTCGCGCTGCTGGAGCCTTGGTTGCAGCCGGTAATGCCAGGAAATGTGGCTTATTCCTCCTTCCACCCGAAGTTCTGGCTGCTTCGGTACACCGCCCCCAAACTTCCTGTTCGCTATCGCCTGATCGTGCTTTCTCGGAACCTGACATTCGATCGAAGTTGGGATCTGGCCGTATCGCTGGATGGAGAAGTGTCACGAGAATCGATTTACAGCGCCCACCAAGGTTGGGATGACCTGGTGAGAGATCTTCTACTGCAGGATACTTCTTTTGAGCCTGGCAAAGTCATCAGGAAGGAGCTTGGCCGGATCAACTGGTACCCACCTGAAAACTTTAGAGATCCTAGAATTCTTGCGGGTGGGCCGGAGTATGGTCAGCCACTAGATATGCTCAACTCGAATGATTCGATATTGGTTGTTTCACCATTTCTAAAGGATTCTATAGGTGGTATAGGGGCTTTGGATGAGTTTGCTCAAAGAGTACCGGTAGGTAGCCGCTGGTTGATCAGCCGTGGTGAAGAGCTTGATGCGATAGGACCTGAGAAGCTTGAGGGATGGTCGTGTTTTTCCATCAATAGTGATGTCGTTGAGGGTGAGGAGCGTCTGGAGCTGGGCACTGCCATGCAGAATCTTCACGCAAAGTTGATTGTTGTGGAACGGGGACAAACCTGTCACTGGCACTTGGGGTCTGCCAATTCGACCGCCGCTGCCTTAGGTACCGCAGGCCATGACCCACGCAATACTGAATTGATGGTCAGACTGACAGGTAAAAGCACTTTGATTGGGCCAGCCGCGTTGTTAGAGCAGTGGGTTAATAGAGATAATCCTGGCAATGGGTTGTTTGTGGAGCATCAGTTTGAAGAGCGATCAGAGAGTGAGGGCGAAACCGAGAGAAATTTGTTTCGCGTTCTCTCGTTTGATCTCATCAAGGCGAATTGGACATTGTATGCCAGGGAAGCAGAGAGCGATCCCACCCTTTTTGAGCTAGAGCTGCAGATAGATGAAATACCGACACTGCCAGAGAGTCTTTCGGTGGAAGTGGCCCTTTTGCCAGTGAAGGGATCAGATCGGTCTCTCGGTAGTGTCATCTGCTGGAAAAACTTGAATATAAACCAGCTCAGCGCGTTCCTGGCCGTAAAAATCACTTCACAGGCAAGTTCTGAAACCGAGCACCTGGTTATTCAGACTGCTTTGAATTTACCGCCGGGTACGGATCGTGAGCGGCGCATGATTGAACAACTGGTGGATACTGAAGATAAGTTTCTGAATTACATCCGTCTGCTCTTGCAGAGACATCCTGACAAAAACGAGTGGTTTGGCTTTGATAGCGCCAGTGGTCAGTTTGGAGCTTTGGCCACCTTGTTCGGTGACTCCCCGATTTTCGAGCAGTTGATGCTTGCCGCTGCCCGAGACACTGAGGCCCTTGAGAGAATTCAAAAAATGATCGACCGGCTTGAGGGGACGTCTGTGCCCGTTCCGGAACGGTTTGTTCAATTATGGCGGCATTTCGCTCCAAAAAAGCGCTAGGACTGGTGTTATTTTATGCATAAGGTTTTTGAGCAAATCGAAAAAACACTGGCCGGGCTGAAAGACTTTCAGCAAGCCTCGGTGAACCGGGTGGTTGAAAACTTCTTTTCAGCGGGGCACAGCGAGCGGGTTCTTGTGGCTGACGAAGTCGGTTTGGGCAAAACCATTGTCGCGAAGGGCGTAATCGCAAAGATGCTTCGCATGCAAATCAATCGCAGCCTGTTATCTGACGATGCTGAACACCCCCAGCAACCTTTTCGTGTGGCCTACATTTGTTCCAATCTAGCCTTGGCAAACGAGAATCGTAAAAAGCTGGCGGTGTTCAGTGAGGATCTTGCGAAGAAGTATGTCAGAGAGCCCTCGTTTGGTCGTTTGGTCGAGTTGGCAGCCAGAGAAAAGCATGGTGCCAATGGCCAGTTGCTTGAAGTCTGTTCACTGACACCCTCCACGTCGTTTTCAATCACAAACAGCGATGGCAACGTATGGGAACGGCAAATCCTCTTTCAGTGTTTGATGAACCACAACGCACTGAAACCGTGGCGATCGGTACTGGGTCGGCTGATGCGTAGTGAAGTCAAACAGAGCACATGGGATACCCGAGAGCGATGGTTTCAGGAGTGGTATGAGCTAAATGAAGAACTTGTAGATGAATTTTTAAGTGATCTTGAATCTGAAGTATCACTTTCAGAGGATCTTTCGGACTGGCTTGAGGTTTCCGGTTGCTCGTACATTGATGCGCTGGAGGCAATCGGTCGTCGATTATTTGGAGATGTGCCGGATGACTCAGAGGAAACCTGGAATGAGCTTTTAGGTGGCGTTGCCGGGGCAGCATCAGACATCCATTCAGCTTCCTTTTACCGGTTGCGCTCGGATCTGCGGACCAAGCTGGCTAAAACCTGTGCCCGACACATACGCGCCGATCTATTCATCTTGGATGAATTTCAGCGCTTCGATTCCCTCCTGGATATGTCGGCGGACTCGGAAAACGCTTTGATCGCCCAAGAGGTGTTCAAGCGTGATAATCCCGGGAAAATCCTTCTGTTATCGGCCACGCCTTTTAAGGCGCTGAGCCGGATCGAAGATGATGAAGTTGAAGCCTCTCACCAGGACGAATTACGTCACCTACTAACGTTTCTGATGAACTCGGATCAACAACGGCTTTCCGAGTATGAGGCGGCCAGGAAAGACCTGTTGGCCAAGATCCTAAGGCTTCGGGATGAGTCGTTTTCAGTCGAGGATCTCTCTAACGCCGAAAAACTGAGAGTGGAGCGGTCACTTGGGGATTTTATTGCCCGTACTGAGCGTGGACAGATCGGTGAAAACGTTGACTCGGTATTCAGATCTAAACGCCTGGATTGCGCGAAATATTTCAGCCACAGCGATATAAAATCATTCGTGGCAATGACCGGGCTGGCGGACACCGTCGATCAGGTATCTCAGGCAAGACATGGTCATCAACTTATGGAGTACTATAAATCGGCTCCTTGGGCGCTGTCTTTTCTCGGTGGCTATTCGTTCAGAGAAAGGCTGGAGCGAAATATGAAGAACTCCAAAGTCCGCTCTGCTCTTCGAGCATCGGCTCTGTGTTGGTTGCCTCGGGAACGTATTGCTAATTTCGGATTGAATCTTTCGAAAGATGCTCCAAACGCGAAAGTGCATGGTCTGGTAAACCGTGTTATGAAGGATAGAGTTGAGGAACTGCTATGGATTCCGCCCAGCGCACCTCATTACCCCTTGCTGGGGCCGTTCGAAGCGAATCCTAACTTCGCCAAAACCCTTCTTTTCTCGGCCTGGGCAATGGTTCCAAGGGCCTTGAGTGGGTTGCTGTCTTATGAGATGGAGAGGCGCCTCCAGAAAAGAAAGGGGAGTCGCCCCAAATATTTTGTCGAGGACAAGAAGCGGAGTGTGCCGCTCATTCGCCTTGAAGGTAAGAACGCGCTAACTGGGTGGTCACTGATTTATCCCTCGCGGGTGCTGGCTTCAGCACCGTTAGTCCATGGTGATACGACATTGGAAGAGCTTTTGGCCCAAAGGAGTGTGCAGTTCGGGGATATGCTGACAAACCTCCATCAATATGAGTCTGAAGGACCTGATGACCACAACTGGTATGTGTATGCTGGCATGTTGCTGGATCATGTCAGTGGTGAAAGTGATAAACTCGATGACTGGATGGATTGGCTACAGACCGAGCAGGCAAGCTTAAAGGATATAGGGCGGCGGAAACATCTGAAGGAGATTGCGGGCAGCTTGGAACAGCTCCTGGATGGGCAGAAAACGCTGGGTAAAATGCCAACTGACCTGGCGGATTATCTGGCTCTGCTTTCGGTCGCGGGGCCTGGGGTATGTGCGCTTCGTATGTTCTCAGGGCTTTGGGATATCGGGTCCTCAGACCAATTAAAAGCGGCGGTTGGCGTTGCTTTCGGGGCTCTTACTTTGTTCAACAAGCCAGAGTCTATTGCCGTCATCGAAAAGCAATCAGGCACTCGGGTAAAGAACTCCTCCCAGCTGAGCAGTATCTGGAAGTCTCGCAAAATCCTGGACTACTGCGCTCATGGCGGCTTCCAGGCCATGGTCGATGAATATGGTCACCTTTTGAAGGGTAGCGGTCTATCCGCTGGAGAGACGTCAGACAGATTTGCAGGCGTAATGGGCTTTCAAACCTCATCCGTGACCTTTCAGTACTTGGGCCACGCAGATGGCAAGCGTCATTTAATCCCTATGAATGCCTCGCTGCGATGTCATTTTGCTGTTCCATTGGGCATACAGAGCGCCACTGATGACAAACAGCAGGTTCGCGTTGAGCACATCCGGGATGGTTTCAACTCACCCTTCAAGCCCTTCATGCTTAATTCCACGTCCATTGGCCAGGAAGGCCTGGATTTTCACTGGTATTGCAACCGAGTGGTTCATTGGAACCTACCGTCGAACCCGATTGATATTGAACAAAGGGAAGGACGGGTGAACCGCTACAAGTCTTTAGTGGTTCGTCGTCGGGCAACTGAATATGCGCATTCTCACGGGTTAGACTTAAATCAGCCGGGGAATAGTGGTGATTACTGGGAGGCTTTGTTTTCAAAAATTGATCGGCTTTATGAAAATCGCAACAGTGATTTAACACCCTACTGGCATATTCCCTCGGGAACCGCCCAGATTGAAAGACTGGTTCCAATGATGCCCATGAGCCGCGAAGAATCGCGGTTGGATGAAGCCCTCAAGATTCTCTCGTTGTATCGACTCGCTTTTGGCCAGCCTCGTCAGGAGGAGCTATTGGGCAATCTTGTTAGGCGGAAGTTTTCTGAGGATGAATGGGGGAAGATTCGGAGCGCTTTGGTTATTAATTTGGCGCCTTTGAATCAGATAATATCCAGAAATTAACTGATACAGTAATGTTATCTACCTCAGTCGCGACGCAGGTTAAGATGTATCCGCAATTTAGAAATCTCATGGGGAAGTCACTTGTTCAATGCGAGGCTGTAGGGGGGGACGATCAAACTGTCGTATCAGATAGGGATGGTTTCGTAGCTGGCCTAGGTAACAAATGTCGTGTTCCTCCAGAGCTTCCAATGTCCTATTGTCAGTGAAGTCTGCGACAATACACACTCGTATTTTTGCGCCATTGATGTCGTGAGTCGACGTTCCAGATGCGGGAGACAAGTACCGGCAGGTTCGGCAGCATTATCTAACAGCTAGCCATCAACCATTTCGCCAGTTTTCGCCAACTACGTGACCAGTGGAGTAAATGCGGGTACCTGCAAGGCCATGGAAGGCTGAAACTCCATCTTGACCATGGAATTCAATGGGCTAGACCGTCGATATTCAGTTCCCGTTGTTCAGGACGTTTGTGGCTATAGCACCCTGCTCAGGAAAGAAGGAGGAATTGCAACGGCTGAATCGTGCATTTGACCGCCTCACGGTTATAGCCGTGTATGGGGGCCACCGTTTAAATACTCAGACATCAATTGCGCAAGGAAGATTGTTAACAAGCCTCTGTGTGATGTTAGATCTGTCCGGATATCGCTTTCATAGTTAGTCACAAAATTTTGTAGCGAAATTTTCAGTATTTTCTTAGGGCGCAGTGAGAGAAATCAATAAGGGAAGCGCAGTATGGATAATGTTTTTGAATTTCGTGACCAACTAGTTGATGAGTATAGTAATTTTTCAAGGAGCTTTACCCGCATTGCAGCCTCTGATATTCGCCAAGAGGTCGAATGCCAGTACGATGCAGGGCGTTACTGGCCAGAGCCACTGATTCAGATTAATCCTAATTATCAACGCAAAGGCACTGTCCAGCAGATGGCAAAGGACGGTCTGCTACACAAGGATTGTGCTGAGATATTTCAGACAGGAAAAACCGAAGCTAACAGGCAGCCACTTCATCTCTATGCCCACCAGATGGAGGCTTTGGCGAAGGGGCAGGCAAGGCAGAGTTATGTCGTCACTACCGGAACGGGTTCGGGAAAATCACTGTCTTTTTTTCTACCAGTAATCGATCGGATTCTCAAAGCCAAACAAATCGATTCGACTCCGCGTACTCGGGCTATCGTTATATATCCAATGAACGCGCTAGCCAACAGTCAGTTAGAGGAGCTGGAGAAATTTCTGTACGGTTTCCCCGATGACGAGAAGCCATTTACTGTCGCGCGTTACACTGGTCAGGAGAAAACTGCGGAAAGAGAGGCTATTGCCAACAATCCGCCCGATATTCTGCTGACCAATTTCATGATGCTGGAGTTGATACTCACCCGCTATGAAGATACGGATCGGCGTGTGGTTGAGCACTGTCATGGTCTGGATTTTCTTATCCTGGATGAGCTGCATACTTATAGAGGGCGTCAGGGTGCGGACGTTGCTCTGCTAGTAAGACGATTGCGTGAACGTCTGCAGGCTACAGAGCTTGTTTGTATTGGCACATCGGCAACTATGTCCAGTGCTGGTACGCAGGCTGATCGCAACAAAACTGTAGCGGTGGTGGCTAGCAAGCTGTTTGGTACAAAGATCACCGAACATGACGTCATTGGCGAAACCTTGGAACGAGTCACAGATCCTTCCAAAGATGTAGCAGCGATACGTGCAAGATTGAAAGCCCAGCTTGGTAAAGAAGCTTTTTTCTGGGAAAGTTTTGATGAATTTCGTAACGACCCCTTTGCAATATGGGTTGAACTTCACTTGGGTATTGAGCTTTCCGCCCATGAAGCGCCGCGTCGCGCTAAGCCAGTCACGCTTGAAGCCGCCAGCAAACAGCTTGCTCTCGATGCTGAGTGCGGTGAAGCTTTAGCAAGAGAAGCTTTGCAACGATTTTTGATTGCTGCACATTCTGTAAAAACCGATCAGGGGAGAGCGCCCTTTGCCTTCAAACTCCATCAATTCATTAGTGGCCCCGGCAAGGTACACACAACCTTGGAGCCCGCGGGATCTCGGCAAATCACACTTGATGCGCAGCGTTATGCACCTGGTCGACAGTCTGAGTCTGTACTTTTATACCCCGCACATTTCTGTCGTGATTGTGGCCAGGAATATCATCCGGTTTGGCGCTCTGAGCAAGGCCGCGTGCAGTACTCTCCTCGCGAAATTGATGACATCACCGCAGATGATAATGACGATGTACGTTTCGGCTTTCTCTGCGCGAAGAATGATGCACAGCTCTATAAGGGTCAGCTTGAAGACCTCCCAGAGTCCTGGCTCGATCTGACCAGGGCAGAACCAAAAGTCAAAAGCACCTATAAAAAAGCAATGCCTGTGCCAACCCAGGTTGACCCGCAAGGTCTGGAAGGGCGAGGTGAGCAATACTGGTATATTCCAGGAAAATTCCGCTTCTGTCTTAATTGTGCCATCTTGCACGAAGCCCATGGCAAGGACATGAACCGATTGGCTAGCCTATCGGGTGAGGGGCGGTCTTCCGCCACCACAGTATTAACCCTGGGCGCGTTGCGCCAGCTTTTCTCCATGCAGGATTTACCTGAAGGGTTGCCAGATCCGCGTAAGTTACTCGGTTTCTCAGATAACCGTCAGGATGCGGCCCTGCAAGCGGGGCACTTCAACGACTTTGTTTTCCTGCTCACTCTTAGAGCGGGTCTAATTGGTGCTCTTCAAAAGAATCAGGGTCTGCTTACAGAGGAGCATCTGGCAGATTCAGTATTCAAGGCATTGGGTTTTGGGTCAGTTGACCCAGCCATGCTTGCCGAATACCTGCGCACGCCAAAACTGATGGGCTTGGCCAGGCAGGAAGCACAGCGGACGCTACGATTTATTATCGGCTATCGATTGTTGCGTGACCTGCGTCGTGGCTGGCGTTTCAATAATCCCAATTTAGATCAGCTGAATCTGCTGGCCGTTCGCTATCGTGGACTGGATGAGTTCTGTAATGAAGCCCCCCTTTTTGAAGACAGGGGTTCAGTTCTTCGTAAGCTTCATCCGGAGAACCGAGCAGCGCTCTATCAGATTGTGTTTGATGAAATGCGTCGCGGCTTGTGTCTCGAAACTCGTTATCTTGATCCGGTGGAGCAGGATAAGGCTCGTACCAGTGCCTTCAGTTATCTGCATGAGCGTTGGGCTTTTGCTGCAGACGAAAAGCTTGAAACGGCGCGCTACCTGATTTTTGACAAGCGGCCAGAGTACAGAGGAAAACCCCGCACTGATCTGTTAAGCGGCGGGCCACGTTCACGGCTACTCAAGCAGGTCAAAATGGCCGAAGTGTGGAAACAAACCGCTTTCGCTGGCCAAGTCCATGAGTGGAAAGAAGTCGACTGGGCAGAGTTGATTGAATCCATGCTTCAAGCGGCAAGTTATTACGGCTATATCCACAAACATTCTATTGATTCGAAGCTGGTTGGCTGGCGCCTGAATGCCGCTGCCATGGACTGGTGTCTAATCGCTGATGAAAATGATACCGGTCGAGTCAATGCCTTCTTCCGCCACCTGTATCTCAACGTGGCCAAACTGCTTGAGCAGCCCGGCCATCCACTGTTTGATTTTGAAGCTCAGGAGCACACGGCTCAGGTAGAGCCAGCTCGCCGGCAGTTGTTAGAGCAGCGTTTCCGCTTTACAGAAAAAGATCGCAACGACTGGGATGAGAATCCTGCCCACGAGGCACCGCTGGAACGACTTCCTGTCATGTTCTGTTCACCCACCATGGAATTGGGCGTGGATATTTCCGCGCTCAACACTGTTTATCTGCGGAATGTGCCGCCCACGCCTGCCAACTATGCCCAGCGTAGTGGTCGAGCTGGGCGCTCAGGCCAGCAGGCGCTTGTGGTGACCTACTGTGCGGCGCTTAGCCCCCATGATCAGTGGTTCTTTCATCATGCCAGTGACATGGTGCATGGTATCGTCAAGCCGCCAACTTTGGATTTGGCGAACCGCGATCTGGTTGAGAGCCATTTACACGCGGTCTGGCTGTCATGTGCTGAAGTGGGACTGGATACCAGCATTGCTCCCCTTCTGGAGTTGGAAGAGCCCGGCAAACCTGTGAAGCAGGCATTGCATGAGCGGCTTGCAGACAGAGCTGTGTTGGAGCGAGCCCGCCGAAGTGCACTTGACGTAGTTACACAATTGTCGGTGGAACTGAAGGACAGCAGTTGGTTCTCGGAGGATTACGTTAATCACGTGATAGATGCTGCTCCACTAGCATTCTCTGCTGCTCTGGAGCGATGGCGAGCCTTATTTGATGCAACACGCAAACAGATGGAAATGGCCGATCAGATCGTTAAAAGCCATACCGCTACCCATGCTGAGCGCAATAATGCCGGTCGTCGTTACGGTGATGCTGCCCGTCAATTTGCAGTGTTATTAAAAACGGGGAATACCCAAGGTTCAGATTTCTACACCTATCGCTATCTAGCAAGCCAGGGCTTCTTGCCCGGCTACAATTTCCCGCGTCTTCCTTTAATGGCTTGGATCCCCGCAAGAAGCGGGCAGGGGGCAAGTGGTAAGGATGACGAGGGCAGCATGGTTAGTCGGCCTCGGTTTCTGGCGCTTTCCGAGTTTGGCCCGCGCAGTCTGATTTATCATCAGGGGCGCATGTACCGTGTTATCCGTGCCAAGCTAAATGTGGGCTCGACCGATCATGTATCAGGTAGTAGCCAGCTAAGTACCATTGCGTCGCGTATTTGCAGCCAATGTGGCTATGGTCATCTCGGTGAGCCGGACGAAGGCGAGCCCTTGGTTGACCGCTGTGAAAACTGTGATGCTCTATTGACTGATAACGATTGGGTGAGAGAACTGTACCGCATTGACACCGTCGAAACGGTTCCGGTTGAACGCATATCGATCAATGATGAGGATCGTCAGCGGCAGGGTTTCGAGCTGCAAACCACCTTTCGCTTTTTGCCAGGCGCAGATGGAACCATTCAGAAAAGTCATGCTGAAGTTCGCCAAGGTGATGATCTGTTGGCAGGGCTTGTCTATACACCCGCTGCCCGCCTGTGGCGCATCAATCGAGGCTGGCGGCGGCGCAAGGACAAAAACCAACTGGGCTTCTATATCAACCCCATCACCGGTACCTGGAGTAAGAAGGATGACCCCAATGCAAATGAGGGTGATACGGCCGTTGATGAACCGTTACTTGATAAAGTATCCAATCAGCGCATAGTGCCTTTTGTCGAGGATCACCGGAATTTGTTGATCCTTACCCCGCTCGGGGAGCTATCACTAGAAGTTATGGCCACCTTGCAGGCAGCTATCAAACGCGGCATTGAAATGACCTTTCAGATTGAAGAGTCAGAACTGGTAGCTGAACCTTTGCCAACACTGGACGAGCGCAAGTCGCTAATGTTTTATGAGTCTGCAGAGGGCGGTGCAGGTGTACTCACACGCTTAGCGAGCGAGCCGCAAAGTCTTGCAGAGGTGGCGAGTGCAGCACTTTCGTTGATGCACTTTAACAAGCCCGAGGGCCATTGGACGTTTGAAGCTCTGGAGGGGCTGGAGCAGAAGCACGGTGACCTTTCGATTTGTGAAGCGGGTTGTTATCAGTGTCTATTGTCCTACTTCAATCAGCCGGATCACGACTACATCAATCGCCGTAACGACGAAGTATTAAAGCTACTGGTTGCACTAGCCAATTCCAAGGTCAAGTTATCGGATCATGCGGCCACACTTCTCCAGGAAGCCGCCAATCTGAAACCAGTGCCGGGCACAAGCAGCATGCTGCAAGAATGGCTGCACGCTTTGGATAAGCGAAACCTGCGCCAGCCTGATGCACTAAATGTATCAGTAGGGCAAGGCGCTGCGATTGCGGCGGCACAATATAAAGCTTCGCGAGCACTGGTTTTTATTGATCCAGTTACCGCCGATATAAACTCGATGCTTGCTGACAAGGGATGGCAAATACTAGATTTTTCAGATCAGAACCAATGGCCGATCTTGTTTGAAGAACATACAGAAGTATTCGGTAAACATAAGAGCACTCAATGACTCAAGCCAATTTTCTTCCTGGTAACCTGGTGCGTGCACGCGGCCGCGAATGGGTGGTGCAAAGTGACTCCCAGCCAGACTGGTTGCGCCTACGCCCCTTGGGCGGCACCGATGAAGATATCGTTGCGCTGCTTCCTGAGCTGGAAAGCGTACCGGTTGAATCGGCTACTTTCCCCTGGCCCGACCCATCCCGACCCGGTAACCATGCTGCAGCATTACTGTTGCGTGATGCCCTTCGCTTAAAATTACGTGCTGGCGGAGGCCCGTTCCGCTCGTTCGGTAATATCGCCGTTGAACCACGTAGCTACCAGCTTGTACCTCTGCTCATGGCGTTGCGCCTATCCACGGTTAGGTTGCTGATCGCCGATGACGTAGGTATCGGTAAAACCATCGAAGCAGGCCTGATTGTCCGCGAGTTAATGGATCGAGGCGAGATTGCACGCATAGCCGTTCTATGCCCACCACATCTGGTGGAGCAATGGCAAAGCGAACTGGCGTTTCGTTTCAATTTACAGGCCGTTGCCCTGACTTCCTCCAGTGCACCCCGTATTGAACGAAACCTGCCACACGGTGTGAGCTTATTTGACCATCATCTGGTAATCGTTGTCAGCCTTGATTACATCAAGAGTGAACGTCATCGCGAGTATTTTTTGACCATTGCCCCCGAGTGCATCATCGTCGATGAAGCCCACACCTGTGTTACTGGTGGCCATGGCAAACAGCTGCGTTATGAGTTACTGCAACGCCTGGTAGTCGATACCGAGCGCCACTTGATTATGCTCACCGCTACCCCTCACTCGGGGGATGAAACGGCTTTCTACAACCTGTTGTCACTGCTTGATCCGCGTTTTGCCGTACTGCAGAGTCGAACTACTGCAAGTGATCCCTTGCGTCAAGAACTGGCACGGCATTTTGTCCAGCGTCGCCGCAAGGATATTGAAGAATGGCAAGCTGAAACTGACGCAGGCCGTGCCTTCCCCAAACGTATGAAAACTGAACTCACCTATCAGCTCAGCGGTGATTGGGGCCGCCTATTTGATGAGGTGCAAAGCTATTGTCGCGAGTTAGCGGAAAGTATAGAACAAGCCGACAGCGGCGCCTCGCGGCTGATCTGGTACGCTACCCTGGCGCTATTGCGCTGCGTAGCTTCCTCTCCGGCGGCAGCAGTCAAAGCGCTCAGTACGCGCCTGCAAGGCACATTGGAAAGCGTAGACGTCCTTCACGACGGGCGCCTTCACGATGGCGAAGCTGATGACCTCTCCGGCAATGATCTGGAACCCCCTGGCCAGTTACAGGACACCAGCCGCCTGCAAGCCCTGATCGCTGAAGCTGCTCGCTTATCTGGTAAAAAAGGTGACCCCAAGTTGGCTGCGCTGATCCAACACTTGCAGGAACTGGTTAAAGAGGGCTATCAGCCGGTAGTGTTCTGCCGCTATGTTGCCACCGCACACTATGTAGCCGAGCAACTGCGCAGCCACTTTGGAAGCAAAGTCATGGTGGAATCGGTCACCGGTGAGCTGACCCCGGATGAGCGCCGCGAACGTGTGGAAACTATGGTAGAAAACGGTCAGCGCATTCTAGTTGCCACCGACTGCCTTTCCGAAGGCATTAATCTGCAACACCTGTTTACCGCTGTAGTGCATTACGATCTTGCTTGGAATCCCACCCGCCACGAGCAGCGCGAAGGCCGAGTTGACCGTTTTGGGCAACAGGCGGATGAGGTGCGTGTCACCATGCTCTATGGTCAGGACAATCCGGTAGACGGTTTTGTACTCAACGTGATTCTGCGCAAAGGTGAGGCAATTCAAAAGGAATTGGGCGTACTGGTACCCATGCCGGAGGACGAGCAGCGCATCAATCAGGCTTTGGTCAAGGCGGCGCTGATGAAGCGCAGCGATCGCAAGCACTTTACACCGGATATGTTTGCTGAAGCTGAAGTCATGCTTCAACCTCTACAAACCAAATGGCGTGATGCACTGGACAAAGCCAAAAGCAACCGCACAGTGTTCGCTCAGCGTCGTATTCGTCCTGACGAAGTGCTGCCTGAATGGCAAAGACAGCAACAGGTGTTGGGTAGCGCGGATGATGTAAAGCGCTTTGTCCACAGTGCCTGCGCTCGCCTTAACGCACCGTTGGAACAAACAGAGCAAAACCAGTTTCGCTTTTTACCCCAACATCTGCCAGAGGCGCTCCGCTTGCGCCTAGCCGATGAAGGCATAATCAAACCGCTCTCCCTCGACTTTGCAGAACTGCACCGCAGCCACCCGCTAGTAACGTTGTTGGCCGATCACTTGTTGGAAGAGGCTTTGCAAGGTGATAAACCGATCGCCGCTCGCTGCGCTGCGACCGTCACCACCGAAGTGGATGTGGTAACTACCCTTTATTTGCTACGTCTGCGACATCAGTTAAGTTATGTGCGGCGCCGCCAGCCCCACCAAATGATGGCCGAGGAAACTGTCACTCTTGCCGTTCAGGGGCGGAACAATCCCCAGTGGATCAGTGATGACAATTTCAGTACCTTGCTTCAATGCCAGCCCAGCGCCAATCTTCCTGCCGAGCAAATGCAGCGCGAAGTTCGTGTCGCATTAGAGTTCTTGCAGACCCAGCCTGAATGCCTGACGGCGTTGGCTGAAGCACGAGCACAGGCCTTGCTGGAAGACCACCAGCGGGTGCGTAAAGCAGCCCGCGATGTGGGCCAATATAGCGTAGCCCCTTGTCTGCCGGTGGATGTCATCGGCGTTTATGTTCTGTTACCTGATTCATTGTAAGGCGGCATATGAAAAAGATCAGTCACAAAAAACACGCCGCTCTCAATCTGCCTAGCTTGCGTCTGGAGGGAGTCTTGTTCCTGCCTGATCAACTAGAAAAGGCTGCCCTGGGCGTTCTGGGTGATGCTTTAGGACAAGGCGAAGCCGACTACCATACCCCCAAGGGCTTAAGCCTTAAGGACGACTACAGTCGAGCCTTCCAGATCGCTAGTGCCCAGTGGAAGCACTTTGCTCCGCTTATCGAGCGCACTGACAGAGCCCCCCTCGCCGTTACCAATAACTTTGTTCAGGAACTGTTGCGAGATGCCTTTGGCTATCACACAATCCAGCCGATAGACGGATTCAGCCGGAACGAACGCCATTTCCCCATCAGCTTTCTGGCAGGCGCAGTGCCAGTTGTGGTGGCACCCCACCATCTCGGCCTGGACAGCGCCGATGAGTGCTTTGCCATAAGCCATGTTGATGGTGGCGGTAGCCGTAAGAAAACCGCTTTTCAGTTAGCGCAAGAATGGCTAAACGCCAGTGAGGAACACTTCTGGGCACTGGTTACCAACGGCAAACAATTGCGCCTGCTGCGTGATGCCGAAACCTTGACTCGCCCCAGTTACCTTGAAATCGATCTGCAAGACATACTTAGCGGTCAACGTTTTGCTGAGTTTGCCATTGCTTGGCGGCTGCTGCATGCCAGCCGTTCCAATCAGTCAGGGGAACAGCCGCAACATTGCATTTGGGAAGCTTGGCGTGAAGCGGGCAAGGAGGAGGGCACTCGCGTGCGCGAAGGCTTGCGCAAGGGGGTGACCCAAGCCCTAATTACACTCGGTACAGGCTTTTTGCAGCATCCGAGCAACAGTGCATTGCGCCAGCAACTGCAAGAAGGGAGTCTGAGCAAATATGATTACTTCCAGCAATTGCTGCGCCTGATCTACCGGCTGATCTTCCTGTTCACCGTAGAAGAACGTGGCGTACTGCACCCGGATGACGATAGCCCACAGGCGCAGCAAGCCCGGCGAGCCTTCGCAGAAGGCTATGCAATGGCCCGCTTGCGGGAACGTGCATTGAAACGTCGTGCGCGCAACGATTTTGATGATCTGTGGCAAGCCGCCTGTATCCTGTTTCGCGGCCTACACCAGGGGGAACCGCGCCTGGCATTGCCAGCCCTCGGAGGCCTGTTTGCCCAAGATCAGTGTCCGGAGCTTGATAGTGCCAGTCTGACCAATGCCGATTTTTTGCAGGCCATCCTGCATCTGCGCTGGGACAACGCTAGTGGTAGTTTAGCCCTGGTGGACTACCGAAATATGGGGCCCGAAGAGCTGGGGAGCGTATATGAAAGCTTGCTGGAGCTAGTACCAGAGGTGGAGCTGCCCGGTCGCCAGTTCGGTTTTGCAGGCCTCACCAGTGAGGGTTCCACTCAAGGAAACGCTCGCAAAACCAGCGGTAGTTATTACACACCGGATTCGTTAGTGCAGGAGCTGATTAAAACCGCGCTGGAGCCCGTGATTGAACAGCGTCTGGCTGACAACCCAACCGACCCTTCCGCCGCACTGCTTGACATTAAGGTCATTGATCCATCCTGTGGCAGCGGCCACTTCCTGCTCGCCGCTGCTCGCCGTCTGGCTGAAGAACTGGCCGTGCTGCGTAGCCCTGAAGGCGCCGTCAAGCCCCAGGATTACCGCCACGCTCTTCGTGAGGTGATCAGTCAGTGCATTTTCGGTGTGGATCGCAACCCAATGGCGCTGGAGCTGTGCCGCACCGCTCTGTGGTTGGAAGGGTTTGAAGAGGGAAGGCCATTGTCCTTTCTTGATCACCACTTGCAATGCGGCGATGCTCTGCTGGGCCTCACCGATCTGGGCGCGCTGAAAATCGGTATTCCTGCTGCTGCCTTTAAGCCGCTATCTGGTGATGACAATGCCTCCTGCAAGGAGTTAGCTAAAAGTAACAAAGTGGGCCTCAAGCAACTCGAACGAGACCTCAAACACGGCCAGCAGCTGATGCGTTTTGACACCGCTCAGGGCCTGACCCAATTACAAGCCCTGGAAGCTCTGCCGGAAGACACGTCAGCAGACATCGCCGCTCGTGCCACCGCCTATCAAGCTTTTGAGCGACAGGCCTTCAACAGTCGCATCGCTCAGGCCGCAGATTTGCTGGTGGGTGCTTTTGTATTGCCCAAAACTGAAGCCACAGCAAACCTGATCCCCACCAGCCAGACCCTTTACCTGCATCTGTTCAGTGAGCAGCCCAATGCACAGCACCAGCAACAGTTGGAGGCCGCTCGCGAAGCCTGCCGCGAGGCGCGGGTCTTCCATTGGCCGTTGGCGTTTCCACAGGTATTTACTAAAGGCGGCTTTGATTGCGTATTGGGCAATCCGCCATGGGAGCGCATCAAACTGCAAGAGGAGGAGTTTTTCGCTAGCCGCAGTCCACTAGTGGCGCAGGCGAAAAACAAGGCCGAGCGTAGCCAGCGCATTGACTGGCTAGCCCAGGGGAAACTGGCCAGGCAATTGTATCCTGGTCAGGAGACTGATAGCGCCGCCTGCGTGGCCGAACAACGCCTTTATCGCGAGTTCCTGAGAGCCCGCCGCACCGCCGAGGCCGCTAGCGTATTTGCCCATGTTAAGGGATCAGAAGGTGGCCGCTACCCGCTCACAGGCGTGGGTGATGTGAACACCTATGCGCTGTTTGCTGAGACTATTCATCAAATCACCTCTGCTCGTGGCAGAGCTGGATTTATAGTGCCCTCTGGTCTTGCAACGGATAATTCAACCAGAGCCTTCTTCGGCGAGCTGATCTTTAAAAAGTCCCTGGACAGCTTTTTTGAGTTCGAGAATGAAGGTTTTTTCCCAGGCGCGGGCCAAGGGCATATGTTGCGTTTTGCGCTCACTACAATTGTCGGCGCCGATCAGAATATTCCAGAAACGCGTTTCCTGTTTCAGGCTAAGAAGCTGGAGCATCTGCACGACCCTGAACGAGTGTTTACTCTCAGCGCTGAGGACATCGAACGGGTGAACCCAAATACCCTTACCTGTCCTATTTTCCAGTCCCGTTACGATGCGGAGCTGACTAAAAAAATCTATCAGCGTGTGCCGGTAATGATTCGTGAAGCCCGCGAGGGACAACCAGGACAGAACCCCTGGGGCATTCGATTTATGGCGATGTTCCATATGTCCAACGATAGCCATTTATTCAAGACTTATAAGGATTTGATTCGGGATGGCTTTGAGTTGGAGGGCAATGAGTTTATTCAAGGAATGGAACGGTTTGTGCCGTTGTACGAGTCTAAGATGATTCAGTTATACAATCATCGAAACGGAGACTTTGCAGACTCAAATCATGAGCGGGCGCATATATTGCCGCTAGTGCCCGAGGATCGTCTAGCAAATCGAGATTATCTAACAATGCCTTACTACTGGGTTAGTAGTAATGATGTTGACAATGCACTTAAGGAAATTGGGTGGAGCAGAAAATGGTTTCTTGCATGGCGTAATGTTACTGATTCAAGGGCAAGTGCAAGAACGCTGGTAACAACAGCTATACCGTTTTGTGGCGTGGGGAATAGCCTGCCAGTCTATTTGCCGTTAGCTGCTGAGCCGAAGGCATGTGCGCTACTTCTAGCTAATATGTCCTCTTTGGTGGTTGATTACGCCGCTAGAAATAAGGTTGGCGGTTTGAATTTTAACTATTTTATTTTCAAGCAAATGCCAGTGCTAGCCCCTGATTATTATACGAAAAAAGACTTTGAATACATTATTCCGAGAGTTGCCAAGCTTTGCTGTAGCTCTGTAGACATGGCTGAGTTTGCAAAGGATCTGGACTGCAAGGTTTCTGAAACAGACAGTATCTCCAAAGATAAAATTCAGGCTGAATTAGACGCCTACTACGCAAAACTTTACGGGCTGAATCGTAATGAACTTGAATTTATACTTGAGCCTGAGTCAATCAAACCTGGTTATCCATCTGAAACTTTCTCAGTTTTAAAGCGCAATGAAGAACGTGAGTTTGGCGAATATCGCACCCGGCGATTGGTGTTAGAAGCTTGGGATAAGCTGGAAAGTGGGCAGCTGTCGACTACTAATGTCTCAAATATCATAGCGGCAAATGAATCCCCGCTGCTTGACACTACAATTTTGCCGGATCTCGCTTGGCAAAGGCCGGGCGTAGATCAACGTGCGGAGACTGGTGTGCAGCTATTGGCGCTACTCAAGATTGCTAACAGACCACTTCCCGCAGGTCAGGTTCGGCTGGCGGCAGTTCTGACTATGGAACCGCGATTACTGTTTTCTATGTTGGATCAGCAGCAAAATGCCGAGTGGCAGCGCCTGATCGGCAATGAAGCCATACCACTATCTACGAATATTCTTACCTTTGCTTCTCGCAGTAACCATGCATGGGGTGCCGCAGTAAGAAACCTCAGAACTAATGACTATCTGGTAGAGGACCAGCAAAACCGTACTTGGGCGTCTGGTGCTCGAATCCATGAATTTGCTGTACCTGAATGGGCACATGGCCGCGCTAACTGGGTACTAGGCCTTATGCGGACTATGGATACGGATTTCATTCTCAGCCGGTTGCCAGAGGCAGCGAAGGAGTGGATCAATGCAGCCGCGTGAACTTTTCCATTACCCTCTGAATATTAAAATTCCTTCTGGCGAAGCTGTACCTCGTATGTGGGTGCGTCGACTAGTGATTTGGGATGCGCCGGACGAGATACCATTACGGGACATCAGTTTGCGACCGGGTTTGAATATCGTTTGGACGCCGGATGAACATGGTATTGGGCATGGTGGAGGTAAGACACTGTTTTGCCGATTGTTGCGTTACTGCTTGGGTGAGAACACTTATGCCCCTCAGGAAGAGCGTGACGGTATAGCTTCAGAATTTCTCAATGCGTTTGTTGGTGCAGAAGTAATGCTGGATGGAGTCTGCTGGGCTGTTTTGCGGCCGCTGGGCAACCGTCGGCGACATTTTGCGGTACCTGATGGACAGCTCGAAGCTCTGATTAGAGGCGAAGTAGCACCCACTGGTATTGAGTCCTTCCTTGATGCCATTGAAAATAACCTGATCACTCAGCCGGTAGCGGCGATGGTGCCTGGTCGGAAGCAACCATACCTAGCCTGGCAGGTGGCCTTGGCGTGGCTAACTCGCGATCAAGAGTGTCGGTTCGACCATGTTCTGGACTGGCGATCGGTTCAGTCAGACTCGGACTCGCCCGCCCGTGGGTTGAACCAAACTGAAAAGTTGGAGGCTCTGCGCGCGCTGATCAGTGCCATGGCACTTCGGGAGCAGTCATTACGACGCAAAATTGCAAGCCTAGAGCAAGAGAAAACCCGATCAGAGCAGGATGCTGCTTATAGGTACTGGGAGATCCAACGATTACGGATTTTTGTTTCCGAGCAGTTAGAGGTTGTCGACGAGGAACTGATTCAAGGTGATTTGGGCTTAGCTGTGCTTCGTGATCTCGCGCAACAACGGCTGGCTAAGGCATGTGGCGACGCAGGTTCGGGTGACATCAGGCTGATAGAGGCTAAAAATACTTTTGAAGCCGCTCGGCAATCAATGGTAGAGCTTGAAAAAGAAGAGGAACAGCTTAAGACGCAGATCGATATTTTACCACGCGTCATTGCACATATAGAGGCTGAATACCCTTCGAGTCAATATGCTTTAGAAGAGGCAGAGAGCTTTCCTTGCCCAATTTGCGAGGTTCCGGTGGACAGAGTGTTAGCCGAAAAATGCAGCTTGTCTCACAAGTTGCCGGATTTGGAAACGTGCAGGAAACGTCTGAAAAGTAATCGTGAAAATTTCCAGCGAGAAACAGAGCAACTGAAGTCAGCCAAACAAAAATTTGATCTGCTAAAACCGAAGCTTGTGTTGGCTAAACAGAAAGTAAACAACGCAGAAAAGCAATACAAGCAGTTGGAAGAGCTGCGCACTGGAAGGGAGCAGCTAAGCTATGATGCTCAGCGTTTAGTCGATGAAGTGGAGCGGCTTTCGAAATTGATGCACGAGCAACAGCTGGCTTCTGAAAAGGCTCAACAAGCATCAGATGACCTGAATGGAAAGCGTCAGGACGTTCTTAAACATATAAACCAACAATCCCACGCGTTATCGGAGTTGAATGAAAAGTTCAATGCCATTATTCGTATTCTTCTATCAGACGATGCTAGTGGCGAAATACGTCTGACCGGCAACGGCTTGAAGCTCACGGTACAAATGGGGGGCAACCGTTCTACATCTGCTATTGATTCTCTCAAAGTGGTCGCCTTTGATCTGGCAGTGATGTGCTTGAGCATGGAGAATAAAACTAATATCCCTGCTTTCTTGGTGCACGATAGTCCGCGTGAAGCGGATTTGGGACTCTCGCTTTATCATCGGCTTTTTGATCTAGTTTTCCAGCTTGAGCAAGTTGGCCCTGCTTTTCAATATATCATCACTACGACTACAAGGCCGCCAGACAACATGGCAATGGATCCTTGGTTGGTATTAACTTTATCGGGCTATCCTGCGGGAAAGCGGTTGTTGAAGTGTGACTTGTCATCGTGATTGGGTCATCGGAAATGGCCCATTTTAATTTGGTATCAATGCTTTTTATATGCAGCAGGCGCTGGATGCGTCTCAAGTGTGTTAAAGCTCAGAGGGATTGCATTAATGGATGACTTTGGTTATTCACAGCTGGCTGAAGAAGCGTTAAGCACATTTGATGAAATTGCGAGCACTGCTAACAGTAAATTCAATGCCCTTACGCATGCTAGTACTGATAGCTTTGCCGCTGGTAACACTTTGACAGGAGCAGCTGCTTATCAGAAGTTGAGAGGAATTCAGCAGGTAGAGCGGGAAGCGCTGCAGAAACTGTGCGAAGAGCCAGCAATACTTCGCGTGGTTTTGCAAGATGACGCTGACAATCACAGAGTAATCTATATCGCCCGCACCAGTAACCTGCCGTTGAGTTCAGGTAAGGAGTTTGCCAGCTACCGTTCGCCAATAGGCCGCATTGCCGAAATTCCCCCTGGTGATGAGGTTTCTATCACCCTGAAAGGGCAGGAACATCTTTATTGGGTCATAGAAAAAACCAGTTTCAAACCCACTATTGATTCAAGCATCTGGGACTCGCGGCCCAGCCAGTACCGCCATTATGATAGAGGGGCTTATTCGATTGAGTCTCTGCGTGCCTTGTTGCAGGCGGAAGATAGCGGTGATTCTGACGAGTTGGATCGATTGCTTGAACAGGCAGAGGCGCAAGTCGGCATTGTTAAAGGCATCAGCCATCAGTTGCGCACAGCAATGGGTTTACGCGATCAGCCAATTCTTGATCAGTTTCAGGGGGAAATATTCCGTCTACCACTGAATACTCAGCTAATCATTCTCGGGCCGCCTGGTACTGGTAAAACTACGACTCTAATTAAACGCCTTGGCCAGAAGCTGGATCTGGAAAGTCTTGATACTGAGGAGCGCCGGCTGTCAGAAACATCCAACACCCAGCGGCCGCATCAGAACAGCTGGTTGATGTTTACCCCCTCTGAGCTGTTAAAACACTATCTTAAGGAGGCATTTAGCCGCGAACACGTACCAGCTTCAGATACTCAAATTCGCACTTGGATTAGTTTTCGCAACGACATCGCACGAAATACTTTGGGGATTTTGCGAACAGCCAACGGCGGTAAATTCACATTGAAGGTTGGTCAATCCTTGGTTCTTCCTGCAGTAGTTGAAGAAGCTAGCGCTTGGTTTGATAAGTTCCGTGTTTTTCATGAGTTGCGTTTGCGTAAACAATTTAAAGATGGTGTGGTCATCGTATCCACGGCTGCATTAGCATCAGACCAAAAAGTTGTTCAGAAAATAAAGCAAGTATTCGATATTAAGAAAGAGCGCCCACTGATAGAAATCTATCGGACGCTGGATTCGCTAGAAGACTCTTTTAAAAAAGCGCTAGCTGACTCAAAAGCTATCGCAGATGACCTTTTAAAAAGAGAGCGTAATCGTCTATATAACGCTGATAAAGAGGTTTTTCAGCGCTTAGCTAAGCACTTGGAAGCGGGACAGCAAGATTACGAACAGGATGAAGAAGAATTATTCGATGATGACGAAACAGATGAGCGGGCATCTCCTTCCCTGAGCGCGATACAGGGTGCTGTTCAAGCTTATCTTTCTTCCTTGAAAGCATTAGCGCGAAGCAAGTATCTCAAGCGCAGCATCCCAAAAAAATCTCGCTCTGGTTCAGTAATTCGGTTTCTTGGAGAAAGTATACCGAACGATGAAGTGCTAAAAGAGATTGGTCGACATATCAGCTTTCAAAATGGTTTGCGCCGTTTTATACAGAGTCACAAGCGCTATGTAATGGATGTAATAGCGAGTTATCAGCAGTTTCGTAAGGATCGTTCAGTTCTAGCTGAGTTTTATTCGCATGAGGATATATCTACATCTCAGATATCTGGTATTGAGCTAGATGCCATCATCTTACTTATGCTGAAGAACGCAAGGCAACTGATGCGCCAAAGTTTTGTGCTGAAATCATTAGACGAACCCAGGTACAACTACTTAAGCAATATAGGCGAGATTTTCAGAAACCAGATTATGGTAGATGAAGCAACCGATTTCTCTATGGTAGAGCTGGCCTGCATGGAGAGTTTGACTTCGTTAGCTAGTGAATCATTTTTTGTCTGTGGTGATTTCAATCAACGTATTACCACGACTGGGATTCGTCGCCGGGAGCAGTTGGAATGGGTCTCCTCATTGCTTTCAGTGAGGACGGTGCAGATTGTTTATCGCCAAAGCAGGAAACTTAATGCCTTTACTGGTGAGTTGCTTCGTTTGCAAGGTGGTGATTTGTCTTCCCTAGGGCAGGTTTTTGAAGATAGCAATCACGAAGGCGTGGATCCTGTTCTTCGCGAGTGGGCGTCGGATGTGGATGCCTCTCACTGGATTGCTGAGCGTATAATGGAAGTAGAGCGCTCAGTGAAACAGTTGCCTACCATTGCTGTACTGGTTAATTCCGAAAAAGAAGTCAAGCCTACCGCAGAATGCCTTACGCATTATTTAGAGGGGGTCAACCTTCGTGCGGTTGCCTGCGAGGAAGGCAAGGCGCTGGGGGAGGGAGCTGATGTGCGTGTTTTTGATATTCAGCATATTAAGGGGCTAGAATTTGAAGCGGTTTTTTTTGCTGGAATAGATACACTTGCAAAGGATAATCCAGAGCTGTTTGATCGCTATCTATACGTAGGAGCGACTCGTGCAGCAACATACCTTGGGTTGGTCTGCGGCGAGGGTTTGCCTCATGAGTTGTCAAGTTTAAGGCCGATGCTCAAAGCTGACTGGTCATGAATCCTTTCCAGCGCGCTCTGATCGAGAAAACCGGCCATGACTATGGTTTTGAATATGTACTTTCCGGATCAGAAGGAAGTGTCAACTTGGCCTCAGCTCGCCAGCCTGCAAAAGTGGCAATCAATCTTGAGAGCAGCCAGTTTGCCTTATCGTTCACCTCGCCAGCCCACGCCCTGTTGAATGCTGAGCTAATGCGTAGCTTTCCCGCTGTTGCTTGTACAGGCGAATCATTTATTGCACCCGATCAGGATACCTTGGCCGCTTTGTTACGCCGCGCTGCTGAACTGGCGCACGCCTTGCCTAATCAAGCGTCCCACGATTTTGATGCTCGTTTGCAGCAGGAACTGGCAGAATTACCTGCAGATCTTAAAGGTACTGAAGTCGAAAGAGTAGTGCGCCAGCGTGTGGGGCAACAAGCTTTTCGTAGCGCTATGTTGGATTACTGGGGCGGATCCTGCGCGCTAACAGGGATTGCTCTGCCTGAGTTGCTGCGAGCCAGCCATGCCAAACCTTGGGCCGAATGTGCCAGCGATATTGAGCGCCTAGATGTTTTCAACGGTTTTCTGCTCAGCGCAAATCTCGATGCGTTATTTGACCGATTTTTAATTAGCTTTAGTGATACGGGTGGCTTACTAATTTCAGCGCGCATCTCATCTAGGAATAAGGCATTACTTGGACTGGAACTCCCGCTTCAGCTGCGCTGGATTGTTGATGAGCACCTGCCTTACTTGCGATATCATCGTTCAAAATTTGTATAAAAATTTTTGTTGAATTGCTACTTTTGCTTGGATTTTTATGGTAGGAAGCATTCCTAATGCATCTGCTCGCTTTAATGGATTGTCTTTACCGCATGTCGTTTGTGTTTTACCGAGCAGGTACCACGTCGAGTTACGATAGGTATGTTGATTGCGTTAGCGATGGCCTAATTCTGTTAGCCTCAGCACGTAACCTGGCCTTTTGGCTTGGCCCTTGTTTTGCGAATGCCTCCACAGCGTCGCGGGCATGGTCAGGTCGCAAGTGGGCATAGTACTGGATGGTTGTTTGAATATCGGAATGTGCCATTAGCTTGGAAACTGTCAGCAAGTCGATACCTGCCATTACTAACTGGCTAGCGAAGTTATGCCGCAAACTGTATAGCAGCAAGTCATCAGGCAGCCCGGCGAGCTTGCGCACATTTGCCCACGGCTTTTGCATGGCGGTTCTGTCCATTCGCTGCCCATTGCGCTGCGAGGGAAACACCAAGCCTGTCTTTGGTTCGCCCAGGTGCTGGTGCCAGGTTGTCAGTATATCGAGGGCCGCTGAAGATAAGGGGAAGGTCATTGGCTCGGGTTGATGATGCGCCGTTTTTTCTATCACCTTGCGGATCGTACCAAAGGTCAGATTGACATGCTCCCAGCGAAGGCCTGTTATATCGCCGGGCCTAAAGCCGGTGTAATACATGGTCAAGACCCATGGCTTGACGTGATCCACATAAACCAAGCCATCCAAGTCGGGCAGGTATGATTTCCCATGGGCGCGACTGCGGCGACGCTGCTCTCGCTTCATTTCTTGATAAGCTTCCAAGCCAGTAAATAGTGCTTCAGCTTCATCATTTTCTAAATAACGACGTTGTGACGCTTGCTCAGCCATATCGTCGTCATTCATTGCTGGCTTCTGTAACTTGATACCCGTAAGTGGGTTGGTGGGGATTACCTTGCGCTCGGTGGCGTGCATCAACATGGCGTGCATGGCGTCGAAAGAACGCTTGAGACTGCCAAAGGCCAGTGGTTTTTCTTTGGTTTCTTGCCTAGCTTGCCAGCGTTCAACCTCTGCACGGGTGAGGCTACTCATGGGTTTATCTAGCCATTCATAAAAATCCTTTTGGATTCTGCGCAAAGTTCCTTTGCCGTCTTTCTTTCGATTCTGGTAGGCAGTGTAGGGGCCATCTAAGTAAGCTCGCAGCGTTTGATCTTGCTGGCGCTGTTCCTCGGCTTTAGCTTCCTCGAGCACCGCGCGCGGGTCGCCACCTTGAGCCACGATAGCTAGCGCTTCAGTAGCATTTTTGCGCGCTTGGGTTGCTGTCAATGTGCCATAACGGCCAATCGTCAGAATGCGTTGCTTACCGGACTTTGTGCGATAGAACAAGCGGAAGGTTAAACCGCGTTTGCCCGGCCTCACATGATAACCAGCCAATTCAGTATCAAAAATGTTATCAATCGGCGGCTCTTTGGTTAGCTGCTCAAGTGCTTTGCCGGTTAGTTTCATTTTTCCCGTGGTTGCCATGCTTGGTCTCTTATTTTCTAGGTAGCAAATAGGTAGCAAATATAGAATATAACGGGGTACGTCTGGAAACAATAAGAAAACTATAATATGATAAATATGTGATAAATTTCAACTAGTTAACGTTATTTATTGTTTCTATTAGTTCCTGCTTGAATATGGTGTAAACGGAATTGGGTTGCAAAGGTCGCAGGTTCGAATCCTGTCGCTCCGACCAAAAATTATTAAAAACGGTCACTTAGCAAATTGCTACAGTGGCCGTTTTTGTTTGCCAGCGTTTCAGGAGGCCTCTGGTAAGCTGCGCTCACCGCCTTAATCAGAACTACCCTAGACGGATCCCGTCTTGATGTCTCCAACGATATCGTTTAGTTGACGCTGCTTAAACCGCATCTCGCCAAAACTGCACCGACGTTTCTGACACTATGCCGCGCTGAGTACCAATATCTATTACGGCTTGCTGAAAAGTCTGAGCAAGCTCTGGCGCATGGCACAACGCTAACGAACGGATCATACGCGTAATGCGTAGATGATTATGGCCACCTGCTTTCAACCAAATATTCGTTTGGATCGAGAGGTCGGGCTGTGCTGTGATGGTGTGGTCTTCGCGTTCCAGTCCAAAAAAGTCCAGCATCACGTCCAGCGAGCGCTGCTGGTGTTGGCGTAATAACGCATCTTTCGCAAACACCGCTTGCACATCGGGTGTGAGCAGAGGAGCAAAGGCGTTAAAGCGGCCCATTTCAGGGATAGGAAACAGCCACTGAATATAGTCGTGGGTGTGTTCCAGCCAGAAAGAAGGGAGTTCCCAGATGTCTTCGAGTCGACGACCTTTATGATCGTGGCCTTCCCCGCGGTAAAATGCGATTAAACGCTCATCATTACCCATTACGCTCCTCGCACTAACGATTCATCCTGACCATGTAGCACCATTTCGCGTGCATGGCGTTCGGTGTCTGGGTCAATTCGGGCATCAATTCGTTCCAGTGCGCGAACATAGGCTGCGGGTAATCCGTGTTCTCGTGCGCCCGCTAAGACATGGTGCTTGTACCAAGAATAGGGGCGCATACCTATGGACGTGATTTTGCCAACATACGCCTGTACTTCAAACTGCCCGTCACCAACCCGGTCGGTTACCGTCAGCCAGGTTTCATCGTAAGCAGCGTTGAGCCCTTCATAACGATCCAACGTCACCTTATGGTGCGAAGCCACTTCCCAGACGACGCCGTAGACAGCCGACTGCTCAGATGCCGTTACAATATCGCATTTGCCAGAGCCGTCACCGCCTTGCTGATGAAAGGCTAGGCGATACGCAGGCAGAAGGGCGGTGGTCACAAAGCGCGCTGGGATCCTTGCAGCTAAGCGCTGGGTAGACATATTCGAGCCATAAGCAAAACAGAGCACCGTTATCTCCTTGTCAATATGTTGGCTTCCATGAACAAGACTTTAATAGGTTTTTTGCGCGACCAGTGTGCTTTGGTAATGCGCGAGTACCTGCTCTGCATTCGCTTTTAGCGTTTCCCGCCACGATGTTGGGGCCAGAACGTTGACATTGGCACCCATGGCCATCAGCCACCACAGCGTTTGTTGATCATCGGGCACCTCGGCTTCTAGCTGCTGCCAGCTGCTATCGGGTAGTGAGGTCAGCCGCTGAGTTTCCGACAGTGGCGTCTCACTGAGCAGCCACGCGACTTGTGGTGCTACCTGGGCGACGAGTGTGACGGGGACTTTGCCTTGCAGATAGCCAAATGCCCCGCCAGCTATGTAGTTGTCTAAGTCAAAGCCGTGCAAAGGTCGCCAAGTCGCTTCGCTTAGAGTGGCTATTTCGATCCGGTTCATGGCGAACTGACGAATATCGTCATAGTCGTCCACTGTCGCCAGCAAATACGTCACGCTGTGTCGGCTGACCAGCCCTTGTGGATGAAGGGTGAAGTGCTTTTCGGTTTTGGACGTGCGTGATAAGTACACGACATCCACCGGTTTCTGCTCCAGCAAGGCTTGAGAGACGATCTGCCACGTCGTTTCATTAAGCGCCGCAGGAATAAGCGCTTTGCCATTGGGGATGGCGCGAACTTTCCGAGCCCATTGACTCAAGCCGTTGGAGCTCATCTTATCAAGCAGCCGCCTCGCATCTGTAAAGTGCGGCGATAATTGCCCCACGACCACAGGGGGGAGTAATCCTTTTAGGTACTCCTCGGCCAGTACTAGCGTTAGCGCACTCGGCACGTCCAGTGCGGGCAACTGACACTGAAAGTCGCGATCGAAGTACCATCGGTAGGGCTTCTGGCTATCGTCGCACCCTATAGGAAACTGAGTAGAGAGCTTTTGGCTGAGATCGCGTTGTAAAGACCGAGTATCAATATGAAACCCGCGATCAGCGAGTTTTTCTTTCAACACGGGGGTCGACATTCGCCCAGGATAGCGGGGAATGAGCTGCAGAAGCGTCAAGTAGCGAAAAAGCGTATCGCGCGCATCGGACATAGTGACGCTAACCCTGGCTATAGGAATTGAAACATCAAGTTTAACGTGCCTCACAAAACTTAGCGACTCTCTCGGGCAGCGCATCGGGTTCCCGAGTAATCAAATGAGCTCGGTGTCGCCAAAGTCCAGTCATGCGCTGGTTTGGTGTGGCGTGGGGGAGGTGCCCCCATAGTGCGGCAGGGTGAATGTCGAGAGGCATTTCAATGGACGTGTTTGGGTGTCCTTCAAGCCATCGATACACCTCCAAAGCGCTGCGGCCAACGCATACGGGAAATAGCAGTGCATTCAAAGGCAGGGGTAAGCCGAGAGCCAACAGCAGGGCGTTGACTTCATGGTCGCAGGCAAGGTGCCAACGATGCCGGTTCGCTACTAGAGGAGCGGTTAAATGGCCTGCCACACAATGCCAAATTAGGTGGGCATGCAAAAAGCGCCGAGATTCATCGGAGAGACTGGCACTATAACAGGGACAAAAATAGAGATGCCGGCCATCCGTACTCGCCGTGGCTATTTGCTCCTGCAAAACAGGGGTTAAAATTAAAAATTCGCTGAGCAACTCCATAACAGGGAATGTTTCTGCCCAATAGGCGCGATCCGCCTGCCACTTCGCCAACTCTTGCTGTGCATCCGCCGTTGCTGAAGATGAATGTACCAACGTATCCATAGCATGCCTTTCCTCATGGGTGAGGTGTCATAAGCTACGTTAGGGGTGCGACAACGTAGGTCGCGTAAATACGAGGTATACCTATGCCTGCTCCGTTAACCATACGTGTATGAAATGCTGAGCTTCCGGTGATGGGGGCGCGTTACGTACCCCGCGTGCCTCGCTTAACTTCCAACGCTGGCCTTGGGGCGTGATGGCAACGGTTACTGGTGCAGGTTGCTGTAGGTGATAGATAGCGACTTGTCCGTTGGCGACGGCGCTGCTGTAACTGCCCACTCAGTTCCGCATATGCTCTCCCTCCAAGAGTAAATTTTGCCAAGAAGTGATAGCAGTGATTAACGTTGTGTTAGGCAAGGGCGGCGTAGGGTAGGGCCCATGGCGTTGCTGCAGTTCAGCGGCGCTACTTTGAAGGTTGCCCGCGGTTGAGTGGGCATTAAAAACATTCACTAACTGGTCGTGCAGGGCCGAAAGGCCGCCAATGAGTATACGGGGTAAAGGGCTTCAGTCCTTGTAGCTAACATGCGTTGGGTATCCACCAGCATCGCTTTAAGCCAAGCACTACCACGGTAATGGGGAGCTGGGGTTAGCGCCTCGTTGATAAGCTTGAGCAATCCCGGCCAACGCGCGCCCTCATAATTGGCTAAAAAGATAAGGTGCCTGGCGTGAACATAAAGTTGATGACGCAAAAACTCGCTGTTATCGGGATTATTTAACGCCTTTTTAAGCGGAAAGAGCTCGCGCCGAATCACCGGGCCAAGCTGGCAGCGACGCAGCAACTTGGCGCTTGATCGTGTTGCGGGTAAACTTGCAACTGCACATAGTGTTGATTGCTTGTGGTGAAGTAATGCCGCGAAGGTGTCCGCTGACCACCTTTCTTGTGCCCCCTTTTCTACCAGCAGTGTTAGCAGTAACGGGGAAGATATAGCCATGTCGAGGGCAGCGTCTAGCCGGCCCATAACCTGTGCTATTTCAATGCCTAAAAAAGGCACCGCATTAATAACCCCAATTAGTGCGTCGGGCATACCCAGCGTTAGTGTCTCTCCCTGGGGGGCCATAAGCACCTCTCAGCTGATGCCGGGGGCTCCAAAAACGCGCCCGTCGCTAGCTGTGCACCTTCTGTCTCACTTACCCACGAAAACGGCTCATCCGACTGCCAGGGGGAAAGCCGTACTTCGATTTGGTAGCCAACAGCAGAAGACAAATCAAACACAATGCGGCTATTGCAGTGTGGGTTGTGTTTCGGACACAAGTGCCGGAAAAAGCCTGAAAGACTTCGAAGGCAATTAGATAAAAATGTTTGGCTGATCATAGAGCGCAGCGGGTGTTTAACCTAAAGGCAGCGAGGTTGTCTGATCGTGACAGATATATGCGACATTAAGTGTCGCTTGGCTAGTTTAAGGTAGTGCTAAAGGCTTTGTTAAATATTGGTGATGTTGCCTATCGCTTAATTCATCATAGTGATAGCCTCTTTTTATTTATATTTTTCCGCTAATTGGCATGATGAGCATCATGCGACACGAGTTGTCGGAGCTATGACTTACTCTCCTGACAGCTTCTTTCTTTGTGACTGGCTATAACAAGGGAATAGGGGAAACTCTCTACTTACCCAGCGTTCGTGAGGTGATCCTCGACTGTTATTGGATTGAATGCTGTGTCGATGCTAGTCACGATATTATCCTAAATATATATTGGAGTATTAATAATGAGTATACGTCACGCAAGCAGGGCCATCCTGGTGCTCGAATCTCCCTGGGAACTGGATGACCGGGATGCCAATCGCAGCAGTGTGATTCCTTTTGTCGAGGGTGTGGCAAAACTGACCGGTGATACGGATGTTCACTATGCCAATTTCTACGATAAAAAGAGCTTTGAGATGGCTCTGGAGTGCCTTTGTAAAGGTGATCTAGATAGCAGAATTGTCTACATAGCGGCGCACGGTTTTGGCAAAGAGATCGTAGGTGTTCCCATGCTTGATTTGCTGCTCATTGTGGCCCGCTATTCCAAACGTTACCGCATTGACGGTGTGCTGCTCGGCAGCTGCTTTGTTGGCAAGCACTCCACCACCATGGAGGTCTGTATTGAAGAATCTCGCTTGCGCTGGTGTGTGGGCTATACCGAAGCTACTAACTGGCTGGATGGTACCCTGGTGGACTGCAAGCTGCTGGCGGAGCTATCTGAACTGGAGGATGACGATTTCTTTGAACGTGAGCCAGCAGTCGATGCGATAGCGCAAGCGCTAAGCCTGTTCGACCCAGATGCCGTAATTGGCTCTGACAAGGATGATAATGAAGTAGTGCTGAGAGATGCTATGAGCTTTGTACTTCAGCTTCGTGGTCAGGGGCAGCGTGCCCGTAACATTACTGCTGCTGTGTGGGAACAAGCAGAATAATGAAAGGCGATTAACCATAACGGCAGAATGCTTGTGAGGTGAACGGTTGCCATATTTAGGCTGTAAAACATACGAAGGAATCAACGATATGGTGATACAGAAGTGCCAACAAGCGACAGCGCTTTGCTTTCTTTTTCCGCTGGCCGCTCCCGCGCAAAGCAGTACTGAAGCTGAATACACTGCTCGTTATAGCAAATGTATGGATGCCTCTGGTGGGGTGACGGTGGAAATGCTGAGCTGTATAGCCGCAGAGATGGCTGTTCAAGATGCGCGATTAAACAATGCCTATAGCGATTTCGTAGTGAACTGTTTGAGGAGCGTCGGGAAGCGCTGTTAGCCGCCCAGCGCCTATGGATTTCCTACCGAGACGCTAACTGTAATTTCTACGCTACTGCAGGTGGCACGTTGGCACAGGTAGTGAGTAATGATTGTTTTCTTCAGGAAACCACTGAACGAGCGGCTGAACTCGAAAATATGCTGGGATGGTAATGCTAAGTGCAAGCGAAAAACAGAGATGAAAGTGTTATATGCGAGCAACCGTTAGAGGAGCGTGAAACGGTAAGACTTAACTGATCTTGTTCGGGTTCTGGCTTTTTCGTTGGCCCGACTTGGGGTCTGGTTAAATAGGTATCAAGCCTCAGTGCCGGTTCCCCATATTAAGGCTAAATGCGCACAACTGATGGACGGCACTTCTTTTTACATCATAAGGTCTCACTTGCAACGCAAAATACACTAGGCTGGTAGCCAGGCGCTGGCATCAGGACTGAACACACGACTGGGAGGATAGAATGGCTTTTTTAAGACGACTCGGTAGGCTGTCTATTTGATCAAGCTAAATCCATATGAAGTGAAGAAGAACCGCAAATATAAAGTTACTCTGCTTACCTGTTTTTCGGGAATGATATGAATCCGAACACCGCCGTGAATTACCTGTACTCTCTCAATCCCGAGGCAGCATATTTATTGCAGCAAGCAATGAATGTTAAGCATTCTTCAATCGCCAGAGAGCAGGTTGCTGACGATGAATAAGCCGCTGCTATTATCTGAGATGCTCCTGAAAGATGCCCGCTCTATCATCGCCACCGCACAGAACAATGCGGTGCGCTCGGTGGAATTTCACCGGGTAGAGATGTATTGGAAGCTGGGTGAGCGGATCTTTGTTGAAGAGCAGCAGGAGCAGGAGCGCGCCGAGTATGGTACCTACCTGATTGCGTCTCTGGCTCAGGAACTGGAAAGAGAGTTCGGCAGCGGATTTTCCAAGAGGCAGTTGGAACTAAGCCGTCAGTTCTACCGCTGCTTCCCGATTGCGAACACGCTGTGTTCGCAATTGAATTGGTTCCAGTATCGTCTGCTGATCCGCATAACCGATGTCGACAAGCGCGAGTATTACCAGCTAGAGACCGTGAAAAATCGCTGGAGCGGCAAAGAGCTGGAACGCCAAATCAATGCCCAGCTCTATGAGCGCCTACTAGCCAGTAACGATAAGGAATCCGTGCTAGCAGTGGCACGCGGTCAACGCCAACCGGAAACTGGTCGGGAGATTATCAAAGACCCTATGTATCTTGAGTTTTTGGGTCTTGAGAAATATGCCAGCTACTACGAGCAGGACTTGGAATCATCGCTGATTACCCATTTGCAGTCGTTTTTGTTAGAGCTTGGTAATGGCTTCACCTTCGTGGCTCGGCAAAAGCGCTTACTCATTGAAGATGATGAGTTTTTTGCTGACCTGGTGTTTTATAATCGCCTGCTGCGCTGTTTCGTGGTGATTGAGTTAAAAACCAGCAAAATGAGCCACCGCGACCTGGGTCAGTTGCAGATGTATGTGAACTATTACGACCGCTATGAAAAGCTTCCGGATGAGAATCCAACCATCGGGATACTGCTGTGCCCGTCACGCAACCAGGGCGTGGTTGAGCTAACGTTACCTGAAGAAACTACGCTCCGGGCGACTGAATACAGCTTGTGTTTGCCCGATAAAGAGCAGTTGGAAGAGAAACTGCACGAATGGATAGAAGAGTTTGAAGCTCAAACCGACCGGATTGCTGGCGAGAAACAAGATGACTGAAAGCCGCGTACAACAAGCACTGGCTCGCCTGTTTGAGCGCCAGCGAATTGTCTTCTAGTACGAGTTTTACCCTAAGACACCAGATACTGCGGGAGTCACCCAAGCAATCATTTCTGCTCTATCGCGAAGGTAAAGAGCCGGATTACAACAACTGGCTGCTGGATGTTCAACTGAACAGCGCCGTGTTCCGTAGTGGCCAGTCGGCGATCTGGCTCAGTGAAATGAACCTGCCATCTGAGTTTGTCAATGTGGTGACTGATCACGAGGTATTCTTCGATGGTGATCGTGCGCCCAGACAGGCATAGATTCACAAGCAGCGTCTGCTGACGCTATTGAAGCCGGATGACCTCAAGCACCAGGTGCGCCTTAAATGGCTAGTGGTCTATGCCGATCTGCATTGGCTAAATTTACTGGTATGTTAATACCGATATGAATAAATTCGCTGAAGCCACGTGCGTGCTGGCGGAGGTATATAAACGATGTCCTATGAAATCATGCTTAAGCGTGTATTTGCGCCGATAGAGGAGCATGACGGTGTGCGCGTCTTGGTTGATCGGCTATGGCCTAACGGGGTGTCGCGCCACTCGCTGGCGTTGAACGAGTGGTACCCGGAGATAGCACCCGGCTCTCAACTATGTCGTCAATATCAACAGCAAGAAATCAGCACGTCACTGTTTTTTGAGCGGTACAGTAGTGAGCTGAAGGCATGCCCTGATAAGCTGCTGCCTTTAATGAGGTTCGCAAGAATGGGGCAGCTCACTTTACTAACCGCAGTGCGACAAATTGAGGATTCACACCTTCCGGTAATCAAAAGATTGACGCTATCAGCGCTCGAAGAGGAAGACGCGAGTGATCGTGAACTTTGCTCATCGCCCTGCCTGGCGCACACATTACCCACTTCTCAACGTTAGACCGTTTGCTTCACGCGTCATCATTGGGCTTGACGATGACTGCATTAGTGACCCTGTAGGCCGGTGCGCCTAATGTTCATGGCTTAATAAGCCCAGATAACAGCAAACAAAAGACCCCACCCCAGAGCACTGGCAGCCATAATGGTGTAAGTGGCTGAGATCGTAGCAACATCAAATTCTTGATGGGTACAGAGTGCTTGTAAGCCGTGGTAAATCAAGCTGCAAGAGATGCCCAGCCCGCTAAGTATAACCACTACGTTGAAAAGTAAGCTGGGTACCAATAGTGCCAATGAAGCGACGAATAACGGTAGTGGTGCAAGTGTGGCAAGTAAATAGGCATCTTGATAGCTGATAGATAGCTCTTCAGTTCCATTGACTACAGCGTAGATTACCCAGCCAATAACGAAAAAACTCAATATCTCTGCTAGGAAAATAATTGTCGTGAGAAAACGCCACTCCCGGTCAGCAAAGCCCGCCATAAATGCATCGCCGTAATGGGTGCCCGCATAATAGAGCATTACTGGCGGCAAGAGCGACATGGGTAACACCACCAGCCACGCTAGTAAAGGAATGGAGGGGGAGGAAGCCTGTAGCTCTTTCCAGCCTTCACGATGGTTGAATGGTAATTTGAGAAAAGTGAGTGCTCTCATTTCAGATCCCCCCTGCAGGTGTAATCTCAATGGTTATTTGTATCATGGTGTGATATTGTATTTTTTTAAAGCGCTCTAAATTGGCGAGTCAGCAATAGCCGAGTATGTGGTAAAGAGAATTGGAAAAATGAATAACCCTCAGACACTTGATAAAAGCGACTTTGAGCGGCTGTCGCAATTTCGTTACCGGTTGCGTTGCTTTCTTCGCCATAGTGAAGATATCTGTCGCCGCTATGGGTTGACGCCCTTGCAGTATCAACTATTGCTACATCTTCGTGGTTTCCATGGAAGAGACTGGGCGACGGTGGGGGAGCTGGCGGAGCGGCTTCAATCAAAACATCATGGGGTGGTGGCGCTAGTTGACCGCTGTGAGCAGCTATCGTTGGTTGTGCGGCGGCAAGGGCGTGAGGATCGCCGCCAAATAGAAGTGCATTTGTTGGAAGAGGGAGTGAATCGGGTAACCCAAATCGCTGAAGCTCATCAACCTGAGTTGCGTTATTTGCAGGAAGAGGCGTCATTTCCAGGTTGGCATAAGTCCACTTAATGCAGAGCTTAAGAAGTTGGATATAGCCAATATACATCACGACTCATAATTAAGTGCGCTCTGAAGGTCACTATTTTGGCTTTTAAAGGCACTGTCTGGATCTTGGACAGTGCCTAAAACTTCCGAGAACTCTAACGATTAGCGCTTAGCACTCTGCAGTGCCTGCTCTTCGATGTCTCTATCGACCGAAGAAACATAGTACTCGTCGTCAAAAGCGCCCTCTGGCTCCTTGAGCCATACCAGACAGATCAGCCAGCTAATGAAAGCGCCAGTGGCGATGATGTAGAAGAACTGCGACGGAGTGACAAACGTAAAGATAGTCAGATAGACCACCGCGCCGACATTACCGTAGGCGCCGGCCATGCCCGAGATCTGCCCGGTGATGCGGCGCTTGATGGAGGGAATGATACCGAAGGTCGCTCCCTCAGCGCCTTGTACGAAAATCGAGGTGCCGATGGTCACCGCAATGGCCAGAATGAGCGGCCAACTCGAATTGAGCATGGCCATCAGCAAGAACCCAACGCTAATGCCAAACATGTAGCACAGCATGACGAAACGGCGATTACCCATACGGTCGGATACCATGCCGCCCATCGGGCGCGCCACCAGATTGACGAAAGCGAACGACGCCGCGATCAGGCCAGCCGTTGCGGCATTGAGCCCCCAGGTCTCCTCAAAGAACATGGGCAGCATCGACACCACCGCCAGCTCAGCACCGAAGTTGGCAAAGTAGGTGCTGTTGAGCGCGGCCACGCTGTTAAATGAGTATTTATCATCCTCGGGTACTCCCTGGCGCAGGATTGGCAGGTTGACCCGCAGAATCTGTATGATCTGGTAAATAACGATCGCCACGATGACTAAGTAAGCGACGACGGCACCGGTGACCGATAAATAGCCCATATACTGAATACGCCAGACCAGGATGGCGAGTACGCCGACCAGCGGGATCGTCCAGATGATCAGCTTGATCATATCGCCCCAGGAGCTCACTTCCATGGCGGCGGATTTGCGTGGCTTACGGTGAGCCTGGGCGTCCGGGCCATCGGTGATCGCGAACCAGTAGTAAACACCGTAAGCCGCCATAACAACCGCACTTTGCGCGATAGCCCAGCGCCAGCCATCGGGGCCGCCATACATACTGAGCGCAATGGTCGGCAGCGACATGGCCGCTACGGCGGAGCCGAAGTTACCCCAGCCAGCGTAGAAGCCTTCGGCGAAGCCGATGTCCTTGGGCTTGAACCACAGCGCTGTCATATGGATACCGACCACGAAGCTGGCCCCAATCGAGCTCAGCACCAGACGCGCCACAAGCAGCTGCGTCATGCTGTTGCCGAAAGCAAACGCCAACGCCGGTATCGACATCGTCACCATAAGCACCGAGAACACCCGACGTGGGCCGAACCGATCCAGTGCCATGCCAACGATTATGCGCGCGGGAATAGTCAAGGCGACGTTGCAGATGGCGAACAGCTTGAGATCGTCCGTGGTCAGCCAGTCGACGCTCTTGAGCATGCTCGAAGCGAGCGGCGCCATGTTGAACCACACGTAAAAAGTAATAAAGAAGGCAATCCAGGTCAGGTGCAGGGCCCGGATTTCAGGGCTGCGAAACTTGAATACAGCGGAAACTTTCATGGTCGTATCGTCCTATGTCCCGATGGGGGTATGTCCCAAAGGAGGGTAGAGGCTGCTCAAGGGCTGGGTAGGATCAACAAGGGACACTCGGCGCGCCGAGCCAGAAACGAGCTGACGCTGCCGAAGGTCATGTAATCGAGTTCGTCGACGAAGTAAGTCAATGACTTGGCGATAATGCCGCCGTCCGGCTGGTGGCTATGGCGGGCAATCACCAGTAGGTCTGGCGAGAGTTTGCGGGTGGCCTGAAGCAGCATCTTGCGAGCGTCCCCCTCGGCGAGAAGCTGCTCGGCTTGGAAACCCTCGCCAGTTGCAAACGCTACTCCCTCCTGAAGGTGCTGTTTCAGCTCGTCCTGCTCCTGCTGAAAAAGCGTTTCGTTGTTATCGGTGGCATCGAGTGGATTCTCCACCACACCGACCAGTACCAGCAGCGGCTGGTTGCAGCGGAACATATTGACGACCTGGGCGAGTGCCAGCTTGGCGTTCCGAGAACCGTCATAGGCAATCATGATTTTCATAGTGTCCTCCCGCATTGGGGTAGGGGGGTAAGACCCGGAGCTTGGCTCCGGGCGTAAACACGCAAGCCGCACTCAGGGGTTCTTAACGTAGGCACCCTTGCGTAGGTAGAACCACCAGTTGATGACGAGGCAGATAGCGTAGAAGACCGCAAAGCCGTACATGGCAAGTTCAGGTGTGCCGGCCTGGATTTGCTCGCCCATTACCCGCGGGGCGATGAAGGCGCCATAGGCAGCGACGGCAGAGGTCCAGCCAAGTACCGGGCCTTTCTGCTGCTGATCGAAAATCACACCGATGCTGCGGAAAGTGGAACCGTTGCCGATACCACTGGCGGCGAATAACACAATGAATAGCAGCAGGAATAGCCAAAAGAATTGATTTGGATCGGTGGCGTTATAGGCCTGCATCATCACATAGCCGGTGGCGATGGAGACGACCACCATGATCGCAGAGATTATTTGGGTAACGATGGAGCCGCCCACTTTGTCGGAGATCCATCCGCCTAACGGGCGGATTAGAGCGCCCACGAAGGGGCCTATCCAGGCCCAGGTCAAAGCGCTGGGCGCCTCGGGGTTGGCCACGTGAATCAGCGTGCCATCGGCAGTTGCTTCCATCATGTTGCCGAAGATGACGTTGATGGAGAGAGGCAGGGCTGCTGAGAAACCGATAAAGGAGCCGAAGGTCAGGATGTAGAGAATGGTCATTGACCAGGTGTGCTTGTTGGAAAATATCGCGAACTGCTTCTGGATATTGGGCTTGATATCGCCAGGAATCAGGCGCAACAACACAAGGGTCAGAACGATGGTTAGCGGCAGGGCAATCCACATATTAACCCAACCGAGCGCCAACATACCGATGATGGCGGTCACCATGCCGACGCCGTAGAGGCCTAATATTTTGCTGAAAGCCGCCAGCGGCGAACCCGGGTTGGGCGTAATAGTGCGAAGATTGTTCATGCCGAACCAACTGGCGAACGCTAATGGGATCAAGAACACGAGCCAGATAAAGCCAGCATTCTGGATCCAGGTATCTGTACCTGCTTCAATCCGGCCGATCAAGGTGCCGCTGGCGCTTTGCAATTCCATTGGAGAACCGGCAATCGCGCCGAAGACGCTGACGGTCATTACCAGCGGGATCACAATCTGCATGGTAGTGACGCCGAAATTGCCCAGGCCCGCATTCATGCCCAGGGCGTAACCTTGCTGCTTGCTGGGATAGAAAGTGGAAATATTGCTCATCGAGCAAGCGAAGTTGCCACCGCCAATACCGGACAGCAGTGCCAACGCCTGGAATACCCAGAACGGCGTGCCTGGATTCATCAAGGCAATACCGGTACCGGCGGCGGGGATCATCAGCAGCGCGGTGGTCAGGAAAATAGTGTTACGCCCGCCAGCGATGCGGATCATGAACGATGCTGGGATGCGCAGCGTGGCACCCGCTAGACCGGCAAGCGCCGTCAGGGAAAATAACTGGTTAACCGTGAACGGAAAACCCAGGTTCTGCATTTGAGTGGTGATCATTCCCCACATCATCCAGACAGCGAAGCCCATTAGCAGGCTGGGAATGGATATCCATAGGTTGCGGTTGGCGATGTGCTTGCCTTCCTGTTCCCAGAATTGGGCGTCTTCGACATCCCACTTCTCAATGTCGGCGTTTCTCTTGCTCATGGCGGTTTCCCCTTGGCATCAAACCTTTCTGCACTTAGCAGTTAAAAGGCAAGATACGCTTGAGGAAGAAATGGGGGAATAGGTGCAAATAGCAGTAAAATCAGCGATATACCTCTTGAGAGGTAGTCGCTGAAAAGCCCGGATTGATTGATATTAAAGACAAAAAATCGAGAGGGGGTAAAGGCGGGTCAGAGCAAAAGTACGCTGGGAGTCTTTGGAGGTATCCACACAGAACCGATTAGTGATCGATACCTTCCTGGACTGCCCAGACGGCGGCCTCGACACGTGAGCGTAAGTTGAGCTTCTTGAGCAGGTGTTTGACGTGAACCTTGACCGTGCCTTCGGTAATATCCAGCTTGCGCGCAATGAGCTTGTTGGAGAGTCCCCCAGCAAGCTGTTGCAGAATTTCACGTTCACGCTGCGTTAGGCTATGAATATCCGGGGTCGTGGGGGCATTGCGCTGATTACGCAGGGCTTCAGCGAGTAGGGCGGTCAGGCTTTCGCTGATGACCATGCGGCCCAAGGCCGCCTGGCGCAGTTGGCGAACCATGTCTTCAGGCTCCATATCCTTTAGCAGGTAACCGTCGGCACCGTTGCGCAGCGCCGCGACCACATCATCCTCATGGTCGGAAACAGTGAACATCACCACACGGCCACTATAGTTGGCTTCCCGCAGGCGGCGTAACGCTTCTAAGCCATTGACGCCCGGCATGTTTAAATCCAGTAACACCAAATCAGGCTCAAGTTTGAGGGCCAGGGCAATGCCCTCTTCGGGATCGCCCGTCTCGCCAACCAGTTCAAGGTCGTCTTCTAGCTCAAGCAGCTGAATCACACCGCGCCGTAGTAGTGGATGGTCGTCGATAATCATCAGACTGGCAGGTGTGTCTTTGGCGGTGGTCAGCGTCATTAAGAAGCCCCTGTACCTTAGTGTGAGTTGGTGGCAGCCGAAGCGGGCTGCTGCTGAATTAAGCGAGCGGTTAAAGGGGTAAATTCTACCTCAATGCTGGCTCCCCCGGTGGGGCGATTGGTGATGCTCAGTTGCCCATTCAGGGTAGTGGCACGGTCGCGTATGATCACCAAGCCGTAATGCATTGGCGGTGAGCCATCGTCTTCCAGGCCGACGCCGTCATCCTCGATACGCACTAACAGGCGGGCATCAGCGAATCGAACTGTGACCTTAGCCCAATGGGCTTGGGCGTGTTTGTGGGTATTGGCCAGTGCTTCACGAATGATCTGCAGTACGTGAATTTCTTCATTGGGGTTAAGCAGATAAGGCGGCACATCGTAATCAAGCTTGACCGTTGCCTCCATACGCTGGCTGAACTCATCGACGGTCTGGCGCAAGGCAAATTGCAGCCCCGGCCCCTCTAGTTTGAGTCGGAAGGTGGTGAGCAGCTCACGCAACTGACGGTAGGCACTGTTTAAACCGGTGCGCAGCTCATCGAATACCGCAGACTGCGCCTCTCGGGTTGCCTCTTTTTGCTGCATGCGTTCAAGTCGGGCGACCTGCATCTTTAGGTAAGATAGCGATTGCGCTAGGGAGTCGTGCAGTTCCCGCGCGATGATGGTGCGCTCGTTGATCAATGTGACGTGCTGCTGCTCTTCGATACGCCGCTGCAGGTACACCGCCGTGGCCAGCTGGTCGGCTAACATGGTAAGCAGGCGACGCGTGCTATCGTTTAGCCGTTCCTGGGGATACCACACTTCCAAGGTGCCTAGCAGCGTATCGCCTACGCTGATCGGTAGCAGCAGGCATTGCGACTGGTTATTGGCCACCAGATCCAGGGGGCGAGGATCAATCAGGCAGGCATGACAATCCTGATCGCGGCAGTACTCGGGGCGGGTACGCGAATGCGTTTCCAGTACCGGCATTGCGCGTTGATCGAATGGGTCTTTTAACGAAAGGCGTATCGGTCCGATATCCAGCAGCTTTTCAAGTTCGCGTAGCATGGGGGCTGCGCTAGCGCAGAGGTCATTACCGCCGCCATACAGCGCGCGACTGGCATCGTGCATCACCCGAAGTGCTTGGTTGCTGCGCTCAAGCTCCTGTTTCTTGCGAGATACCTTGTCTTCCAACGCGGCGTAACTTGTTGCCAGCTCGGCCGACATCTTGTTAAAGGTATGGCCCAATAATGCCAGCTCGTCGCTACCGCGGAGCTGTGAACGCGGCTTGAAGTTACGCTGTGCCGCCTCTCGGGCCAGTACCATAAGCTGGCGCAAAGGGACTACCAGATTGTAGCGAACATCGTAGAGGGCGATGGCGACCACTATCGCAATCAACACTAAAAAGAGCACTTGCATCATGCCCAGCAGCCGTACCTTGGCTTCGGTGCTCTGCTCCAGGTAGGTGACTAGCATCTCGATGTCATTGACCATCGCAACGATCATCGCTTCTCGCGTATCCAGGTCAAGCGCTGCAGCGGTGGACGGTGCTTGTAGAGCCGGGCGAAGCGTGTGCTGCCAGTAGGTTTGAAGTTTTTCCAGTTGACGTCGGCGCTCGTGGCGATCATCAGCGGGGATCGTTTGCTGTAGCGTTGTGCCATGCAAACGCTGTTCGAAACGCGTTATCAGACTTTCGAGCTGCTCTTCACTCGCCTCTTCAGGGGCATACTCCAGGCGCTGCAAGGCCCCCAATATCTGATAGGCATTCATGCGTAATGAGCCCGCGACATTAATCGCGGCCGCGTCGCCACGGCTGCTGTTAGACATTGCCATGGTCAGGGTGATGCTAATGAGTGCCATACCGCTAATGGCAAGCAGAGACGCAATGATGCGAGCAACCAGGGAGCGTTGAAGTAATTTCATGGCAGTTCCGATAGCGCGGAAGGGGTAAGAGAGTGTGACAGTGTCTGCATCTTGATACGAGGGCTATTCCTTTGGAGTTAGTCGACCTACCTCCAATGTTTTTTGACCTACGTCAGGTATTTACCGACAATTCTGGCATGCCTTCCGATGTCTTAATACTTTCGCTGGGAAACGTCATGCCACCACCCGTGCCGCCTCCCACGTTGGAGACATCAACACAGCCAGTCAATGTTTATCAGTTGCTGGTAGCCATGCTGCTAATGCCGCTGGCAAGCTCTTTAGCGGTGGCTAGCTGGACACTTTATGCTCTGCTCGCAAAACAGCCCCTGTATGTGCTGGTACCGTTGAGTAGCGGTGTGCTGTTGGCTTGGCCTGCTTGGTTTATCGCCAGGCGGGGAGACACCTGCCGCTTGATGCAGTGGCTTTTGCTGGGGCTCGCACTGGCCCTGGGTGGGTTTGGTGTGGCAAGCCGTCCTTGGGAGTTTTTGTTGGTGGGGGCTGGGCTTGGTTTGGGAGGTGCGGTGGTTACAACTGGCATCGCCCACGCCAAAGGCTGGATGCCTGATCGCTGGGTGCTTCTTCTTGTAGCCTTGTGTCTCGCTTTAAGCGCAGGCGTAGGGTTTTCCTTACGGATGACGCCTCTGGTAGTACAAGCCTATGGCTGGCGCGCCGCGCCACTTAGCCTCTTGATCCCGCTGTTTATGATAATGCTGCTGTTGTGGCTTTTCGTAGAATCACCCGAGTAACGCCACCTACTAATCTTCCCGACTAGGGATAAGGCCCATTATATGACCATAGCGACGTTTGCCGATTTACTGCAGGAAGCGCATAAACAACCTAAACCCCAGCGCCTATTGTTTGTGTTCGTTCGCGCAGAACTGCCCGATTTTCCCGATGCTGAGCAGCGTCGTCGCTTCGAACAGGGCGAAGGTGGGGTGTTGGTGCCGGTGATATGCGTAGACAAATCGACCAAAGAGCTGAGCAGCATGGTGGCCTTAGTCGAAGAGTCTCGCCGCACCGAGATCGAATGGGATCTGATGTTCACTGCGGCCATGGATGACCCAAAGGACGAAGCCGAGGTTGAACGACAGCTCCAGCGTATGATGGAGTCGCTGCAAATGGGTAATATCACTTCTTTTCTTGCCTTCGATCCACACGGTGATACGGTTAATGTCGGCTAGGGGGAAACCATGGAGCACTATTTTCTCATCAAGCACCTGCACATGACCGCCGCTGCACTGAGCATTACACTTTTCGTGGTTCGCGCCTGGTGGTCGGTGCAGGAAAGCCCGCGAATCCACGCCCGTTGGGTCAAGGTACTGCCCCATCTCATTGATACGGCCCTGCTGGGGCTGGGAGTCACCTTGATGGTGCTGCTCTCCGTATGGCCCTGGCAGCTTCCCTGGCTTGGTGCCAAACTGCTGGCGCTGCTGGCCTATATCGGTATTGGCACCATCGCGATTAAGCGCGGGCCAACGCCCAAAGTGCGTGCCGTGGCCGCCGTCGTAGCGGTGGCCATTTTCGCCTATATGGTGGGGGCTGCTATGCGCCACAGCTCCCTTTCCTGGCTGGCCTAATATATTAGCCTTATCCATTTTTTAGTGAGCGCTATGGTGTCTCTAGAAATAGATTGGGCCGATTATTGCAACATGTTCAAGTATTGGCGCAGTATTTCGTCATAGCATCTAGATAGGTAGCCCGGAAATGTTCGCCCGGAAATGTTAGCCCTAATCGCCCATTATCAAGCTGCGTCGAGTGGGCGTGATGGGCCAAAGTGTTCGAAGTGGCGGCGATCCTCGTCAATACCCAATTCAGACAAGGCGCTGTTAATCGCCGTCATAAATCCTTGGGGGCCAACGAAATAGCAGCGTGCCTTGAGATCAGGCAGGTAGTGAGCTAATAAGCTGCGGTCGATACGACCAATATGCTCGGCTTCGTTGCCGTGTTCATGGATGCGAACGGCTTGAAGGCGTTGAGGATACTCGCTTTTTAGCGCCTCTAATTCCTCTTTAAAAGCCTGATGCTCGGTATCCAAGGCCGCGTGTAGATAGGTGACCTGCCGTCCAAGGGACAAAGCATGGCGTGCCATGGGGAGGAGGGGCGTTTGACCAACGCCGCCGCTAGCAAGTAGTAGAGGCTCATCACCCTCAACCAACGTAAGGTTACCTGCTGGCGGTAACAGCTCCAAGGTGTCGCCTGGTTGTAGGACATCATGGAAATGGCGGCTGACTTGGCCCTGTTCTTCACGTTTGATCGAGATTCGATAGCTTTGGCCATTAGGCGTGTCCGAGAGGCTGTAGTGTCGATAGACCAACTCGCCGTTTATAGTCAAACGTACGCCGATATACTGACCGGGCTCATGGTTCGCCACGCAGCCGCCATCCTCGGGTTCCAGAATAAAAGAACGGATTAACGTACTTTCCTGTCGGGTGCTGGCAATCTTGAAACGGCGTGTGCCCCGCCAGCCGCCTGGGCGCTGCTCGAACTCACGATAGCGTTGGTCTTCAAGGTCAATGAGTAGGGCGGCTAGCTCATTGTAAAGAGCACCCCAGGCATCAGCGATTTCTGGTGTTACGGCATCACCGAGTACTTCGCCAATCGCCGCCAGCAGGCACTCACCTACAATAGGATACTGTTCGGGAAGAATACCTAGCGAGACGTGTTTGCTGACCACAATATCCAGGGTGGCACGCGCTTGAGCAGGATTGCCGCGAAGTTGGACATAGGCCAACACGGCGCTGGCTAGGGCACGAGGCTGGCCGCCACTTTGCTGATGAACCTCATTAAAGAGCGGTTTGACCTCTGGATAGCGGCTAAACATCAACGGGTAAAAGCGCTGGGTAATTGCATTCAGGTGTTCTGCAACAACAGGAGCGGTCGCGTTGATTAGTGTTTCTTGCTCATTAGTTAGCAATGTCAATCCCTCGGCATATTAAGAAGTATTTCATATGAATCTTAATGCCGTGAGCCTATAAATGCTAGCCATAAGATGTATTTTTGATACATGTCATGGTCTGCGTTGATAGCTAGGCGCACAATCATATTTCCAAGTAATTTAGTCGGGATTACGCCATGCCAATGACCACCTCATCCGAGCCTGCTTCAAAACGTGAGCATCTGCCATTAATGCGTCTGTCTTTTAGGCCTTTTTTTCTGCTGGCTGCGCTGTTTAGTGTGGCGTCCCTATTAGTATGGCTAGCCTTCTGGCACGGCCATATTTTGCTGCGACCTTATGGCGGCTTGGTGTTCTGGCATCAGCATGAAATGTTGTTTGGCTTTGCCGCGGCGGTGGCAGCGGGATTTTTGCTTACCGCCGTGCGTAACTGGACAGGATTGCCGAGTTTAAACGGCGGGCCGCTGCTGGGTCTGGTGGTGCTATGGCTATTAGGTCGGGTGCTGATGGCTTTCCCCATGGAGTTGCCGGGGTGGATGCTGCTGGCGGTTGACCTTGCGTTTCTGCCAATAGTCGCCATTGTTATGGCACGCCTGGTTATCACCGCAAAGCGTTGGCGCAACTTGGTCTTTATACCTGTGCTGTTGCTGTTTGCCATTGCTAATCTGGCGATGCACTTAGGAGTGATGCAGGGTGACGCCGAGTTAATTCGCCAAGCTGCCTACTTAGCCGTGCTGTTAATCACACTGATGATGACCGTCGTTGGCGGGCGTGTGATTGCCATGTTTACCGCTAACCGTTTGGGACGAACCAAACCTGACCCTATTCCTTTACTAGAAGGAGTGACGCTGGTTAGCACGGCTGGCGTAGTCGTGCTGCAGCTGGTCGTCATGCTGGGTGTTGTCATGCCTACTTTATTACTGGGTGGGGGGATGCTGTTAGCGGCGCTGGCTAATAGTATTCGTATGGCGCGCTGGGGTGGGCTGCACAGTTGGCGAGAACCCTTGCTTTGGGGATTGCACGGTAGCTACGCCTGTATTCCGCTAGGGCTTGTTATGTGGGTCTTGGCACTCATGGGGCTGATGCGTGCAGAACTTGCTGTACACGCCCTGACTATTGGGGGCATGGGCACTATGATGCTGGCCATGATGTCTAGGGTTTCGCTAGGTCATACGGGCCGCCCCATACGCACTTTGCCGGGTATGGGTGTGGCGCTAGGCTTAATGCTAATAGCCGCCTTAGTGCGCTCGCCCGTATTAGCACTATTTCCCCAGATCACCCACTGGACTTACACGCTGAGCATCATTTTCTGGTGCGTGGCCTACGCAATATTCCTAGTGCACTACACTTGGCCGTTGATGCAGTCGCGAGTCGACGGGCAGGATGGCTAGGGAGTGCTAGGCGCTGACGGTAGGAATGCGCATAAGTTGCGCCAATTGAGATTGTTGACTGCCCAGCAGGTCGGCCAATGTGTAGTGGTCGAGTACACCTAGAAATGCTGACAGTGCGTCATTAAGTATCGGTTGAAGGCGACATGCCGGAGTAATGATGCAGGCATTGTCGCTATGAAAGCACTCCACTAGCGCCATGTCATGCTCCATCTCGCGTACTAGCTCGCCTAACCCAATAGTTGCGGGGGCACGTGTCAGCAGTAAGCCGCCATTCTTGCCACGAATAGCGGTAACGTAGTTCTTTTGACTTAGCTCCTGAACAATTTTCATCAAATGATTGCGTGAGATATCAAACGTCTCGGCAATTTCATTAATCGTAGAACGCTCCTCTCCCTTGGCCGCAAGAAAGATCAATACGCGTATCGAATAATCAGTGAATCGGGTGAGGTGCATGGAGTGCGCTTTGCTCCGAAGTAATCCAACTATAAAAAGCATGTTGTATGAATGTTCAGTGAGTTGCAATGTAAACGTGGTTGAGGCCTGCAAGCACATCTGGTTTTGCAAAAGTCAGCCCTCGCGCACGCTGTAATTCACGTTGTTATTTCAACAGCGCCAACTGTCTATTCCTTTACGTTGGCCGCTCTATCACCTTGTGGGTAGATAGGGTGTATATGGAGGTAATCACGCAGTAATCCGCTGTTCGATCGCGCAGAATCCACTCCATGGAACCCGCCTGACGGGTATGCAAATTTCCGAGGAGCCTGGAGATCGACCATGAGTCACTTCATAGATCGGCTGAATTTCTTCCGCAAGTCCCGCGAGCCTTTTGCCAACGAACACGGCGAACTACGCAGCGAATCCCGCCAGTGGGAAGATAGTTATCGTGCCCGCTGGCAACACGACAAAGTGGTACGCAGCACCCACGGGGTGAACTGTACTGGCTCTTGCAGCTGGAAGATCTACGTTAAGAACGGTTTGGTTACCTGGGAAACCCAGCAGACCGACTATCCCCGCACACGTCCTGACCTGCCTAACCATGAGCCGCGGGGCTGCCCACGCGGTGCCAGCTACTCCTGGTACCTCTACAGTGCCAACCGGCTTAAGTATCCATTAGTCCGCAAGCCGTTGCTGGCCCTGTGGCGCGAAGCGCTGAAGGCGCATCCTGACCCGGTCGACGCCTGGGCGTCGATTGTCGAAGACCCCGCCAAGACCAAGCAGTACAAGCGTGCCCGCGGTATGGGCGGCTTCGTTCGCGGTAACTGGGACGAGCTCAACGAGCTGGTCGCGGCCTCTAACGTTTACACCGCGAGGCAGTACGGCCCTGACCGGATCATCGGCTTCTCGCCGATTCCTGCCATGTCGATGGTCAGCTACGCCGCAGGTAGCCGCTACCTGTCGCTGATTGGCGGCGTCTGCATGAGCTTCTACGACTGGTACTGCGACCTGCCACCCGCCTCACCGATGACCTGGGGCGAACAGACTGATGTACCCGAGTCAGCGGATTGGTACAACTCTGGCTACATTATCGCCTGGGGCTCTAACGTGCCCCAGACGCGTACCCCGGATGCCCACTTTTTCACCGAAGTGCGCTACAAGGGCACCAAGACGGTGTCGATCACTCCGGACTACGCCGAAGTCTCCAAACTCACCGATGAGTGGCTGTCCGCCAAGCAGGGCACCGACGCTGCTCTGGCGATGGCCATGGGCCACGTCATCCTCAAGGAGTTTCACCTTGAGAACCCCAGCACCTATTTCACCGACTATGTGCGCCGCTATACCGATATGCCGTTCCTGGTGGAGCTGGAAGTGCGTGAAGATGGCAGCTTTGTGCCCGGCCGCCAGCTGCGGGCCAGCGATTTCGATGCCGCCCTGGGGCAGGAGAACAACCCTGAGTGGAAAACCGTCGCTTGGGACGAAACCCGCGATCAGCTGGTGGTGCCGCGTGGCTCCATCGGTTTCCGTTGGGGCGAAACCGGCGACGAAGTAGGCAAGTGGAACCTGGAATCGCTGGACGCCGCCGGCACCGAGATCAAGCCGCTACTAACTCTGGCCAACCATCACGATAGCGTGGCGCGGGTAGCGTTCCCCTACTTCGGTGGCATCGAGCACGAACACTTTGAACACGTCAAAGGGGCCGGTGTTGGCGCCGCCGATGACCTACTGTTCCACAATTTGCCCGCCAAGCGGCTGAAGAGAGCCGATGGCAGTGAAATGCTGGCGGTCACCGTTTTTGATCTGATGTGTGCCAACTACGGTATCGACCGTGGCTTTATCGGCGACGGCGAAGACGACGGCGCGACCTCGTTTGATCAGATTCGCCCCTATACACCGGCATGGCAGGAGAAAATCACCGGCGTCTCGGCAGAGCAGTGTACCCGCATTGCCCGGGAGTTCGCCGATAACGCCCATAAAACCAACGGACGTAGCATGATCATTGTGGGTGCCGGTATGAATCACTGGTACCACATGGACATGAACTACCGCGGCCTGATCAACATGCTGGTGATGTGCGGCTGTATCGGTCAAAGCGGTGGCGGCTGGGCCCACTATGTAGGTCAGGAAAAACTGCGCCCGCAAACAGGCTGGACGCCGCTGGCCTTTGGCCTTGACTGGCAGCGCCCACCCCGCCATATGAATTCTACCTCCTTCTTCTATAGTCACTCCTCCCAGTGGCGTTACGAGAAGCTCGAGATCAAGGAGATCCTGTCGCCGTTGGTCAAGGCCGAGGATTACCCCGGCAGCCTGATCGACTTTAACGTGCGTGCTGAGCGCATGGGCTGGCTGCCGTCAGCACCACAACTGGACACTAACCCGCTGCGCCTGGCGGAAAAAGCCGAAGCCACGGGTATGTCCACCTCCGACTATGCGGTGCTGCAGCTAAAGAGTGGTGAACTGCGCTTTGCCGCGGAAGACCCGGATGCACCGGAGAACTTCCCACGCAATATGTTCATTTGGCGCTCCAACCTGCTGGGCAGCTCCGGTAAGGGCCACGAGTACATGCTCAAGTACCTGCTGGGTACCCGCCACGGTATTCAGGGCACAGACCTGGGCGACTTCGGCGGCCAGAAGCCCGAAGAAGTCGTGTGGCATGACGAGGCGCCGGAAGGCAAGCTCGACCTGCTGGTGACGCTGGATTTTCGCATGTCCACCACCTGCCTCTACTCGGACATCGTGCTGCCTACGGCGACCTGGTATGAGAAGGACGACCTTAACACCTCTGATATGCACCCCTTTATTCACCCCTTGACCGCCGCCACCGACCCGGCTTGGGAGTCGCGTAGCGACTGGGATATTTACAAGGGTATTGCCAAAGCTTTCTCCAAGGTATGTGTAGGCCACCTGGGCGAGGAGACCGACCTGGTCACGCTGCCGATGCAGCACGACTCGCCAGGGGAGTTGGCCCAACCGGCGGTGATGGATTGGAAGAAGGGCGAATGCGCGCCGATTCCCGGCAAAACCATGCCATCACTGATTGAGGTCAAGCGCAACTATCCCGAAACCTATGAGCGTTTCACCTCTGTGGGGCCGCTGCTGGAAAGTATCGGCAACGGCGGCAAGGGTATCGCCTGGAATACTGATGCTGAAGTGGAGCTGCTGGGCAAACTCAACCATCGTAAGTTGGATGGCCCGCATAAAGGCCGCCCGTTGATCGACAGCGCTATCGATGCCGCCGAGATGATTCTGACCCTGGCCCCGGAAACCAATGGCGCCGTGGCAGTAAAAGCGTGGGATGCACTCTCCAAGATTACCGGGCGTGATCACACGCACCTGGCGAGGCCCAAGCACGAAGAGAAGATCCGCTTCCGCGATATCGTCGCTCAGCCGCGCAAGATCATCTCCAGCCCGACCTGGTCTGGCCTTGAGGATGAACACGTCTCCTATAACGCCGGTTATACCAACGTTCACGAGCTGATTCCCTGGCGCACCGTGAGTGGGCGTCAGCAGTTCTATCAGGATCACGCCTGGATGCGCGCGTTTGGTGAAAGCCTGCTGGTCTATCGCCCACCCATCGATACCAAGGCGGCCAAGGGCTTTACGCTGCCCGCCGACAACGGTTTCAAGAGCAAGGCGCTGAACTTCCTCACACCGCACCAGAAGTGGGGTATCCACTCCACCTACTCGGACAACCTGCTGATGTTGACGCTTAACCGCGGCGGCCCGGTGGTGTGGCTCTCCGAGGCGGATGCAGCGGAGATCGATATCGAGGACAACGACTGGATCGAGGTCTACAACGCCAACGGCTCGATTGCCGCGCGGGCTGTGGTCAGCCAGCGAGTCAAGGCGGGCATGGTGATGATGTACCACGCTCAGGAGCGCAACGTGAACGTGCCTGGCTCTGAGGTCACCGGCACCCGAGGCGGGATTCACAACTCGGTCACCCGTGTCTGCCCCAAGCCCACCCATATGATCGGCGGCTACGCGCAGCTCTCTTACAGTTTTAATTACTACGGCACTGTCGGCTCAAACCGCGATGAGTTCGTGTTGGTGCGCAAGATGAAACACGTTGACTGGCTGGATGGTGAAGGCAATGACAGTGTTCAGAAGAACAGTGCTCAGGAGGCCGTGAAATGAAGATTCGTTCCCAGGTAGGCATGGTTCTCAACCTTGACAAGTGTATCGGTTGCCACACCTGTTCGGTGACCTGCAAAAATGTCTGGACTAGTCGGGAAGGCATGGAGTACGCCTGGTTCAACAACGTCGAGACCAAGCCCGGCATCGGCTATCCCAAAGAGTGGGAGAACCAAGCCAAGTGGAAGGGCGGCTGGATGCGCCGTAACGACGGCCGGATTGAACCGCGCATTGGTGGCAAATGGCGGGTGTTGGCGAATATCTTCGCCAACCCCGACCTGCCCGAAATGGACGACTACTACGAGCCGTTCACGTTCGACTACCAGCACCTGCATACCGCCAAGATTGGTGAGCACCAGCCGGTGGCGCGTCCCCGCTCGCTGATCTCCGGCCAGCGCATGAAAAAGATCGAATGGGGCCCCAACTGGGAAGAGATCCTCGGTACTGAATTCGCCAAGCGGCGCAAAGATGCCAACTTCGACAAGGTGCAGGCGGATATTTACGGCCAGTTCGAAAACACCTTCATGATGTATCTGCCGCGCCTCTGCGAGCATTGCTTGAACCCCACCTGCGTGGCGTCCTGCCCCAGCGGTGCGATCTACAAGCGGGAAGAGGATGGCATCGTTCTCATCGACCAGGACAAGTGCCGCGGCTGGCGGATGTGCATCTCCGGCTGCCCCTACAAGAAGATTTACTACAACTGGAAAAGCGGTAAATCCGAGAAGTGCATTTTCTGCTACCCACGTATCGAGGCCGGTCAGCCGACCATCTGCTCCGAGACTTGCGTGGGCCGTATTCGTTATCTCGGTGTCCTGCTTTATGACGCTGACCGCATCGAGGAAGTGGCAAGTTCGCCGGACGAGCGCGACCTCTACCATCGCCAGCGCGAGATCTTCCTTGATCCCAATGATCCGGAAGTGATTGCCCAGGCTAAACGGGATGGTGTCCAGGATAACGTCATCAAAGCTGCCCAGGCCTCTCCGGTCTACAAGATGGCGATCGACTGGGGGCTGGCGCTGCCGCTGCACCCGGAATACCGCACGCTGCCAATGGTGTGGTATGTGCCGCCACTGTCGCCGATTCAGTCCGCCGCCGAGGCCGGGCATGTGGAGTTCGACGGCATCCTGCCCAAGATTGAGTCGCTGCGTATCCCGGTGAAGTACTTGGCCAACCTGCTGACTGCTGGCGAGGAAGAGCCGGTGGTGTTGGCACTCAAGCGCTTAATGGCAATGCGGGTCTACATGCGCGGTAAGCACGTGGAGGGCGCCGCCAACGCCGAAGTGCTCGATACCGTGGGGTTGAGTGTCGCTCAGGTGGAAGAGATGTACCGCTACCTGGCGATTGCCAACTATGAGGATCGCTTCGTGATCCCTACCAGCCACCGTGAAATGGCCACCGAAGCCTTCCCCGAACGGGGTGGATGCGGTTTTACCTTTGGTGATGGGTGCCACGGTGAGAGCCAGCCCAACCTGTTTAATGGCCGTAAGCAGACCAGCGTTTTGGTAAAACCGGTAGAGGTCTACGACCCGCAGCCACAACTTGAGGAGTCGCGTCATGACTGAAGCCGCTATCCAATCGCCGGCCCCGGTAGAGCCGTTGTTCGAGCCGCTGCAGGGCATGCGAAGCCTACGCGTACTGGCCCGTTTGCTCGATTACCCGACCCAGGAACTGCAGGACGCCTGCGGCGAACTCATCGAAATTCTCAATGCCGAGCGCCGCCTGGGGGCGGCTCTCAAATCGTCGCTAATGGCGTGGTGTCAGCGTCTTCAAGAGGGCGACCTGCTTGAGCTGCAGGCCGAGTATGTGGCTCTGTTCGATAAGGGACGAGCTACCTCGCTGCTACTGTTCGAGCACGTTCACGGTGAATCCCGTGACCGTGGCCAGGCCATGGTGGATTTAATGGCCGAGTACAGCGCGGCCGGTTTCGAGCTGGATGCCCGGGAACTGCCCGATCATCTACCGGTGTTTCTTGAGTACCTTTCGCTGTGCGATGAAGCCGAGATCGGCCGTTGGCTGGGCGAAATACGCCATATTCTGGCGTTGCTGACGGCACGACTGGAGGAGCGGGGAGCGGATCACGCGCTGGTACCGCTGTCACTATTGGCGTTAATCGGCGCCGAGGGCGATGTCGAGGAGCATCGGCCCCAGGTCAAGAAAGAAGTGCCTGATAACACCCCCGAAGCCTTGGACGCTGTATGGGAAGAAGAAGCGGTGCGCTTCTCGGCAACCTCTGATGAGGATTGCGCGCTGCAGTCTGCTGAAGGCCGTCGTCTTGCTGAGCGTAAAAATTCCGTTAAGAGCGAGGCTGTTCGCATTATGACGGCCACCTCGCCGTCCCCTTCTGCCAATCGTCAATAGGAGAACCGCTATGAATGACGCGATTGCGCATTACTTAACCCATCTGATCTACGGTTACTACCCCTATCTCGCTGGCACGGTGTTTCTGCTGGGTAGTCTGCTGCGTTTTGATCATGGTCAGTACACCTGGAAGACCGGTTCCAGCCAGATGCTGTCCTCCAAGCACATGCGCCTGGGCAGCAACCTGTTCCATATCGGTATCATTGTGATTTTCTTTGGCCACCTTGTGGGCATGCTCACACCGCACTGGGTTTATGAACCGTTCCTGCACGCCGGTACTAAACAGCTAGTGGCCATCGTGGTGGGCGGTATTGCTGGCGCCATGTGCGTAGTGGGCGGTGCCATGTTGCTCTATCGGCGTCTGGCCAACCCACGTATAAAGGCGTCGTCGAGCATGATGGATACCTTGATCCTGGGCTTAATTGTCCTGCAGGCGTGCCTTGGCATGGTGACCATCATCTTCTCGTTGGGCCATATGGACGGTGAGATGATGTTGACCCTCTCCAGCTGGGCGCAGTCCATCGTCTTCTTCAGCGGCGGCGCGGCGGACTATATGCAGGAAGTTTCGTGGATCTACAAACTGCATATCTTTATCGGCCTGACCATCATCCTGCTGTTTCCATTTTCGCGGCTGGTGCATGTGTGGAGCGCGCCGTTTGGTTATGTTACCCGGCGTTATCAGCTTGTCCGCCGTCGTGGCTAAAAACTGGCTTATGCTCGGCCATACGTTGTTGGAGATCGGCTCAAAATGCTCATTTACAAACTCGTAAACTCCGCTTTTTCTCCGATCTCCGCCTAGTCTGGCCTTCGCACGCTCAGTTTTATATAGAGGAGAAATAACATGCAGATGATTGATATCGAACAGCTACCTGGGGGAGTTGCTCCGCCCCCAGTACGTGTCGGCGACGCCAGTATCGATGAGGAAACGATTGCATTAGAGATGCAGTATCACCCCGCCGAAACGGCGGGGGAGGCTCAGCTTCAGGCGGCTCGTGCGTTGGTGGTCAGAGAGCTGCTGCGCCAGCGGGCTAACGCTCTGGGCCTACTGTCGATGCAGGAAGCTACCGAAGCGCAAGAGGATGCGGCGATTGCTGCTTTGCTCGAACAGGAGCTTGAGGTGCCTGAGCCGGGAGAGGCAGACTGCCGCCGCTTTTTTGACACCCACCGTGAGCGTTTCAGCGAACCGACCCAGTTACGCGTTCGGCATATTCTGCTCGCCGCAGCGCCGGATGACTCCTTGGGTCGCGACGAAGCGTACCAGCTTGGCGAAAAGCTACTCGAACAGCTTAATCAAATACCCGAACGGTTTGCCGAATTTGCTCAACACCACTCCGCGTGTCCTTCCAAAGAGCTGGATGGTGATTTGGGCTGGCTGGTGTCGGGGCAGACCGTTGCGGAGCTTGACCGCGCTTTGCAGCACTTGCCGGAAGGTCTATACGAGCGCCCTTTGGCGTCTCGCTATGGCTGGCACGTGGTGAGTATTGACGAGCGCCGTGAAGGCCGGGCGTTACCTTTCGATCAGGTCATCGACCGAGTGCGTCATAGCCTACGGGAACAGGCAACTCGACGGGCGTTGCGCCACTATTTACTGGCGTTAGAGAGCGACATAGGCGTCGAGGGCATTGTGCTGGACGACGATGCTGGCGGCAGTTTGATGCAATAGCTTGAGGCAATAGCTTGATGCAATAGTAAGGCTAAGAGGAGAGGCTTGATGTCCCATGTTCCTGTAGATGCATTTTTCGCTCCGCTTGGCATCGCGGTGCTAACGGTTTCCGATACGCGTGGATTCGATGAAGATGGCAGCGGTGACCTGCTGGTTAATCATCTAAATGAAAGCGGCCATGTTCTGGTGGAGAGGCGCATCGTTGTCGATGATATCTACCAGATTCGCGCCGTGGTCTCGGAATGGATTGCGCGAGCAGATATCCACGCGATTCTGGTTAATGGCGGCACTGGTTTTACTACCCGAGATACCACTCCTGAAGCTTTGATACCTCTTTTCGATAAAGCAATTGAGGGATATGGGGAGCTATTTCGGCACTACTCCCTGAAGGCGATCGGCACTGCGACAATTCAGTCCCGCGCCGTAGCGGGGGTGGCCAATCAAACGATGGTGTTTGCGATGCCTGGCTCGCCTAAGGCGTGTGCCTTAGCGTGGGACAGAATTATCTCTTTGCAATTGGACGCCCGCACTCGTCCCTGCAACTTTGCCGCCATGGTGCTCCCTTCAGTGACCCCGTGCAGAGGACGTCACGAAGCGAGCCTTCCCAGTGATGTGGAACACTTATGAACTGTCAATGCGCTGACTTAGTAACCCCCGGCTTATTAGATCTGTTTGAGGCACGCCAACGGCTTATTGACGCAGCCACGCCAACCAATGCAGTAGAAAATGTCACCCTTGAACAGGCGGCGGGGCGGGTATTGGCAGAAACGGTTGTCGCGCCTCTCGATATGCCGGGGGTGGACAACAGCGCTATGGATGGCTATGCGCTGCGTCTAGCTGACTACCAGGCCGTACCTGATAGGGCTGGTTTGCCGGTTCTTCAGCGCGTACCTGCGGGGGCAGGGGTATTGCTGCTTCCTGAAGGGGGCTGCGCGCGTATTTTTACCGGCGCGCCGGTGCCGGTGGGGGCTGATATCGTGGTACCGCAAGAGCGGGCCATCCTTGATCAGCGCGGGCATATCCATCTTGAAGGTAAGCTGTCCGCAGGCGCTAATATTCGCCGTCAAGGCGAGGAGACCCGCATGGGCACCCCGCTACTTGCTAAAGGTGAGTCTCTTGATGCTGCATCCATTGCACTGCTGGCAAGTCATGGAATTAACACGGTGTCCGTCAAACGGCGCCTGCGGGTGGCGCTGCTCTCAACCGGCGATGAGCTGATTGCCCCAGGAACTGCGCGATCACCAGGGCAGGTGTACGACAGCAATCGCGCCATGCTTAACGTGCTGCTCGCGCAAGCGCAGTGCGATGTGCTGGATCTGGGCGTCATCGCGGATTCACCGCATTCACTGCATCAGGCCTTTGAACACGCACAAGCCGTTGCGGATGTGGTGGTGTGCAGCGGAGGCGTTTCGGTAGGTGAGGAGGATCACGTGCGTCCGGTAATAGAGCAGCGCGGCGGGCTACATTTACATGGGGTCGCCATGAAACCAGGAAAACCCTTTGCGTTCGGCTATCTAGGTGCGGCGCCTTACTCTTCCACTCCGTTAATCGCGCTGCCGGGCAACCCAGTGGCGTCCCTGGTGGGCTGGCAACTGCTGGCGCTGCCGTTTATCCATGCCATGCAAGGTAGAAGTGTCGCTGCGTTGCAGAGTTATCCTGTTAAGGCAGGCTTTTCTCAGTGCGGCCCCAGGGGGCGTTGTGAGCTGTTAAGGGTGGTGCTGGACTGGGCAAGAGAGCTGCCGGTGGCGCAGTTAGCGGGTGGGCAGGGCTCGCATATGCTCAGTGCGGCGAGCCAGGCCCACGGCTATTTAATGGTACATCCTGATACCGACGTGGCGGAAGGGAGTGCCTACCACTACTACCCCATCAATCAGTTCGCCGTTTGAAGCGTTTTTTTAGTTAGTGGCCGCTGATGACGTCTGTTTCTATAGGAGAGGGTATGTCTTCACATCACAAACCTCGCACACTGATTTATGCCTGCTCCGGCTGCTCTGATGTAGCGCAACTTGCCAATAGTGTAGCCCTTCGCCTGGATCATGCAGGAGCAGCAGAAATGTCCTGTATTGCCGGTGTCGGGGGCGGCGTGCCGGGCCTGGTGCGCATTGCCCGTTCCGGGCGTCCTATCGTGGCTATTGATGGCTGTCAGATGCACTGTGCTAGTTTCTGTCTCTCCCAGGCGGGGGTGATTCCCACTGAGCATGTAAAATTGTATGAGAATGGACTCCGCAAGCGGCGAGGCCAATTTTATGATGAGCAAACCATCTCCGACGTCACCGCAGAGGTGAAAGGGCTCATTGCCAGGCTGCCTGTTAATGCCAGTTCCCAGGTAGAGGAGCCCGCAGAATGAGTAAGTTAGTCGATGGCTATGGCCGGACGGTACGTTACCTGCGCATCTCGGTGACTGACCGCTGTGATTTCCGCTGTGTTTATTGCATGGCGGAGGAAATGACCTTTCTGCCGCGTGCCCAACTGCTTACCCTCGAGGAGATAGCTGAGCTGTCGCAAGCATTCGTCGAGCTGGGCGTAGAGAAAATCCGCCTGACCGGTGGTGAGCCGTTAGTACGCCAAGGGGTGCTAACGTTAGTGGAAAAACTCGGCAAATTGGCAGGCTTGGGCGAACTGGCCATGACCACCAACGGCTCTGGGCTGGTCAAACATGCCAGCGTTTTGCGACAGGGCGGGCTTAATCGGCTCAATATCAGCCTCGATTCGCTCAAGCCAGAGCGCTTTAAAGTCTTGACCCGTACGGGCGACCTTAGTCAAGTGATCGCGGGTATTCGCGCAGCTCGCCAAGCGGGTTTTGATTCCATCAAACTCAACGCCGTATTACTCAAGGGGCGTAATGATGACGAAATCCTCGACCTGGTAAACTTTGCCCGGAATGAGGAAGTGGATATCAGTTTTATCGAAGAAATGCCGCTAGGTGCTATCAGCGAGCATAACCGTGGTGAAACCTTTCTTTCCACCGATACGGTGCATGAGACTATAGCGCAGCATTATCAACTCTTACCCACCACCAAGACCACCCTGGGGCCATCCCGTTATTATCGTATGGCAGACAGCCAATCGCGGATTGGCTTCATCTCTCCCCATAGCCACAATTTCTGTGGCGCCTGTAACCGTGTTCGGGTTACGGCGGAAGGGCGGCTACTCCTTTGCCTGGGTAATGAGCACTCGGTAGATTTACGCGCCGTCATGCGCCGTTATCCGGGGGATATCCAGCGGCTTAAGACCCGCATTGTGGCGGCAATGAAGAAAAAGCCAGAGCGGCACCACTTCACCACGGATGGGGATGTTCAAATAGTGAGGTTTATGAATGCAACAGGTGGGTAATACGATTAGGTCAATGCTCTTAACTACCTAGTTCTAAACTACCAGGGGTAGTGGTTAATTGCGCTTTCCGTTAAGCTCCTCAGCAATTTTTATCTGCCTGCTTTGAGGTGATTGTATGTGGAGCCTAAGGCTGTCTGCAATATCACTATCAGTACTGATGATAGCTGGTTGTTCAGATCCCAAAATTGACACTAGCTCCATGCCTGCGTCGGTGGTCTCCGTTGAGGAAGTACGTAACGCGTTGCCCTCTTATAAGCGCGATGAGTTTGATCAAGGGTTGATCATCATCGCCACATCGACGTCGTTTAACGGTATCGATATTCTCAACCCTCACCGCATGAATGCCGCTGAGATCGCCGAAACAGCGAATACGCAGATGCATGGGTTAACGGGGGATCAGGTGATCCAGCGTGCCGATCAGATTCTGCGCGAGCGCCGGTCACGCGAACGCGAGCATGCAATTCGTACCTTAAAACGGCTGGAAGAGAGGCGCGCAAAAGCCGCCAGCGACCAGCAGCAGTTAGCGCGGTTTACCATTGATAGCGCTCGCTATTACATTGGCGCAAGCCCTTATGGCGCCCCGGAGCCTGTGATTGATCTTGAAGTGACCAATAGCACGGATCAGGCCATTTCTGAGCTTTTGTTGAGGGGCGTTGTGACTAGCCCAGATCGCTCAGCGCCGTGGGTGGATGAGTCTTTCTACTACGTCGTGCCTGGTGGCATTGAGCCGGGACAAACGCTGGCGTGGAGCCTAGCGCCTAATCGCTTTGGCCCATGGGGAAATGCTCAAATACCCAGCGATGCAGAATTGACAATCACCTTGAAAGGGCTGAAGGGGCTTGACGAGCAGCCATTGTGGGACTCCCCTGAGCTCACGGAGCACGAGCTGGCCAGGCTTGAGCGTCTGCGGGAGGAGTATGGTGGCGTTGCCCTTTCAGGTGTGAAATAAGTCTAGTGTGGTGTGAGTGCTGCACAAGCTAAAACGCCCTATCGGTTATCCGATAGGGCGTACGCATCGTTAAGATAGCTTCATTTATTAGGTTGCGTTAAATCAGCGAGGCTACTTACTCTTTGGCTTCATGGTCGGCGAGGGCGGCAACAATTGCCTCTTCCCACTGTCCTTCGGTTATACCCCAATGCTCCATTTCTGCCTGGTCAGCGCCGCCTTCCGACGCCTCGCGCAGCTTATCGACGCTGCTGCTTTCATAACAGTGCTTGGCGAAATCTTTGGTTTTTACATCTCTTAGCTGGTTAATCATCGACATGTTGAGTTCCTTTCAAGGTCAATTGTGAGGTAATGCCCACTCAGTGTAGCTATTCTGGCCACTTTTACCTGACTTGGTTCCCAACATTGTTTAGCTGAAGTGATAGAAAGACGTGAGAAAAAGAGTAGAGAAGGCTTTCCGTGGGGCTAGCTGGCTATCAGTGTATCGATAAAAATCTTACCGGCGATGCTCGCTAGCAGCAGCATAACCAAATTATCGAACCAGCGATGGGGCAGCCGATTGCCCAGGCGAGCGCCTAGTGGCATGGCGGCGAGTATCACCACAAGGGCAAGGATACTAAACAGAAAGCGTTCTAGGGTTAAAATACCTGTGTTTAAAAGCGCCGGTATTTGAACGATGGTAATGGCGACGAAGAAAACCGAGATTGAACCAATAAATACGTCACGCTTTAACTGCATCGCATTGAGAAACGTAACTGAAGCGGGCGCTGACATGCCTGCCGCACCTTGAAGCACGCCAGCGAGTAGCCCAATGGGAATCACTAGTCGCGCAGCGATAGTAAAAGGCAGGGCGATGCGACGTTTCATTACTTTGATGATCAGGTAAACCACTATCACTCCTGCAACACCCAGTGACAGTACATCGGGAGATAAAACCACTAATCCCCAAGTGCCCAGCACAATGCCTAGCCCACCAGCAATGGAGAACGCTGCCAAGAAGCGTAAGGGTAATAAGTGGCGTCGATATTGCCATACCTGTAAGGCATTGCTAAATAGGTTAGGCGCGACTAGTAAGGCGATAGCGAGTTGAACGTCGTACAGCATGGTGAGAATGGGCACGACAATAACCGGTACGCCTGAGCCGATGGCCCCTTTGACGATACCTGCGACTAGCAGTGCTATAAACGCAATTAATAGCATAAGGCTACTCGATCCCTTTAACGCACAGCCGTCACTCAATCGGCAACTGTGCGTATTGTTCGTTCAGGATTTAGCGCTGTTATTTCAGTACAGTTATTTCAGTACAGTTATTTCAGTACATAGCAGGGCACATAATGTTGGCCATCGAGCTTCATGCGACCTTGGGCCACGAAAGAAGTGAGGAGCTCATCTAGACGCTGCATCAGTTCGGGCTCTGCAGTCAGCACAAACGGGCCATGAGCTTCAATGGCACGGATACCGGGTTCTTTGACATTGCCTGCTACGATCCCTGAGAAAGCGCGGCGTAGGTTAGCGGCGAGCTCATGGGTGGGTTGCTGGCGGTGTAGTGCTAAGGCACGCATGGCGTCATGAGTTGGCTCAAAGGTAGCCTGAAAATCACGCGCAATGGTCAATCGCCAGTTGTAGTAGAAAGCATCCTGATGGGTGCGGCGGAACTCAGCGATTTCATCGATACCGTGACGCATGGTGCGTGCCACCGCGACGGGATCGCCAGTAATAATGGTGTAGTAGCGGCGAATTTCTTCACCCAGGGTATACACCAGGAACTCGTCAATCTTTTGAAAGTAGGCGGCAGAGTTGGCGGGGCCGGTGAAAATTAACGGGAAGGGAATATCCTTGTTGCTGGGGTGCAGCAGAATACCCAGTAAATAGAGAATTTCTTCCGCAGTGCCGACTCCTCCGGGGAACACGATAATGCCATGGCCTAGGCGCACAAAGGCTTCTAAGCGTTTTTCAATGTCTGGCATGACCACCAGCTCATTGACGATGGGATTAGGCGCTTCGGCAGCGATAATGCCGGGCTCTGAAATACCTAAGTAGCGACCTTCCTTGCGGCGCTGCTTAGCATGGGCTACGTTTGCGCCCTTCATGGGGCCTTTCATTGCGCCAGGGCCACAGCCCGTACAAATATCTAAATCGCGCAGACCCAAGTGGTAACCCACATCTTTGGTATATTCGTACTCTTCCCGGGAGATAGAGTGACCGCCCCAGCACACCACCATGCTAGGGTCGCGGCCGGGTTTTAGCGTGCCCGCTTTGCGCAGAATATGGAAAACTGCGTTGGTGGTGCCTTCTCCGGTGCTAAGGTCGAAACGATTGTGGTGTTGAATCTCGTTGTAGACGTAAACAATATCGCGAATGACCGAGGATAAATGTTCGCGGATACCGCGGATCATTCGGCCATCAACAAAGGCTTCGGCGGGCGCGTTAGTTAGCTTTAAGCGAATGCCACGGTCTTGCTGCAACACTTCAATATCAAAATCTTTATAGGCTTCTAAAATAGCCAAGCTATCGTCGCTGGGATTGCCGCAATTGAGTACTGCCAACGCACAGCGCCGAAGCAGGTCATGTAGACCGCTTTGAGACGTTTTGTGCAGCCGATTAACTTCATGCTGAGAGAGTACTTCGAGGCTTCCCTCGGGGGAAATGATACTGGAAAGGGTGGCGCGAGGTTGAAAGTTTTCGGTCATTAGCGGGGCTGTCCCTAATCGTTTGATGTCTTTTGGCATACTACCACGCCCAAGCGGTCGGTACAGCGCAGCGGCTGGCTCGCCTGGCTGTGCTATTATTAGGCATATTTTATAGAACGGCGGCAATAGCGCTTTTTGTAATTTTTGTTAGTTACTAAATTTTAGTTACTAAACTGTTGCCTAAAGCGTGTTCTCACAGAGGGCTGCTAAAGACCGTTATCAAAGACCATGGCGCTTCACTATGTTCAATGCCCACTATTTTCGTACTTTTATTACGCTTGTTGAAACAGGCAGCTTTACCCGTACGGCGCAACGCTTAGAAATGACCCAGCCGGGCGTAAGCCAGCATGTACGCAAGTTAGAAGACTATTTAAATAAAGAGCTGCTAGAGCGCAAAGGGCGCAGCTTTACACTAACTGAGTCGGGGCGGCGTGCTTACGATTACGCTTTAAAGCTATTTGCTGAGCATGAGCAGTTCCGTCACGGGTTAGACGATGACTCCTTGGATAGCGGCGACTGTCGCATTGCTTCGCCGGGCAGCGTTGGCCTGATGTTTTATCCGTACATATTGGGGCAGCAGCAAATGCACCCTAATTTAACGGTCAACTATAGCTTTGCGTTTAACCACGAGATCGTTAATGACCTGCTCGAAGGGCGTTATGACATCGGAATAGTCACCGAGGCAATGCGCCACCCTGAACTTAATTGCTCTATTTGGCATGAAGAGCCGCTCTGCTTGGTGGTACCTGCAGATTTTGCAGGCAGCACGCTGTCAGATTTAATGGGCATCGGCTTTCTCAATTATTACGACGGGATTAACCACGCCAATGCGTTGCTGCGCGCGAATTACCCCGACGAGTTTCGCTCCATGACCCATTTTCGTCATCAAGGCTTTACCAACGAAGTCAGCATGGTGCTGGATGCCGTGGCCAGGGGGTTAGGCTTTACCGTGGTGTCGCGACTGGTGTTGGAAACCTCACCCTGGCAGCGCCAGGTAAAAGCGCTGAACTTGCCCAATGCGGTCAATGAGGTGCTCTATTTGCTGCGTCGCCGTGACTCGGTGCTGCCCAAGCGCTACGAGAAGCTGTTAGACGGTTTTCACGCTCAGCGTCTACAAGAAAAAACGCCCCTGGTGCCGTCTAATTGAGAAGGCACCAAGGGTGTTCTTGTTACTTCCAGCGCTATTTAAAGCGCTATCGCTTCATATCTTGCCAGCTATGCCGTTAGTCACGATATTCATCGATGCTGGGGCAGGAGCAGATTAACTGACGGTCGCCAAACACGTTATCAACACGGTTAACGGCTGGCCAGTATTTAGACGCTTGGACAGCTGCGGTCGGGAAAGCGGCCAACTGGCGGTCATAAGGCCGCTGCCAGTCGCTATCCATTAGATCCGCTTGGGTATGCGGCGCATTGACCAGCGGATTGTTATCCAACGGCCATTTGCCGCTCTCTACCCGGCCAATCTCTTCTCGTATGGCAATCATCGCATCGCAGAAGCGGTCAATTTCATACAGTGACTCAGATTCGGTCGGTTCGATCATCAGAGTGCCCGGCACCGGGAACGACATGGTCGGAGCGTGGAAACCGTAATCCATTAAGCGTTTGGCGATATCCTCCTCGCTAATCCCTGAGGCCGCTTTGAGCGGACGAATATCGATAATGCATTCATGGGCAACCGTGCCGTTCTGACCGCGGTAGAGAATCGGGAATGACGCTTCCAAACGCTTGGCAATATAGTTGGCGTTTAGGATGGCAAGCTCGGTGGCTTCACGCAGACCGCGGGCGCCCATCATCTTAATGTAGGCCCAGGAGATCGGCAGAATAGAGGCGCTGCCGAAAGCCGCTGCCGAGACCGCACCGCTATCAGTGTTGACGCCATTGATCGGTGTTACCACATGGTTGGAAACGTAGGGCGCAAGGTGGGCTTTAACGCCGATAGGCCCCATGCCCGGGCCGCCGCCACCGTGGGGAATACAGAACGTTTTATGCAGGTTAAGGTGAGACACATCGCCGCCAAAATCGCCGGGGCGGGTTAAGCCGACCTGGGCGTTCATATTGGCGCCATCGATATACACCTGACCACCGTTGTCGTGAACAACCTTGCACGCTTCGCGCACGCTGGTTTCAAACACACCATGGGTGGAAGGATACGTCAGCATGATGGCTGAGAGCTGATCGCGATGGTGCTCGGCTTTAGCGCGTAAATCAGCCATGTCGATATTGCCGTTTTGATCACACTCGACCACCACTACTTTCATCTGCACCATGGCTGCCGAGGCTGGGTTGGTGCCGTGGGCGGAGCTGGGAATCAAGCAGACATCACGATGACCCTCACCCTGGGCCGCCTGGTAGCGGCGAATTGCCACTAAGCCTGCGTATTCACCCTGAGCGCCGGAGTTGGGCTGCATCGAGAGATGATCGTAACCGGTGACTTCGACCAGGAAGGCCGAGAGCTCGTCGATCATTTGGTGATAGCCAGCTACCTGATCGCGGGGTGCGAAGGGGTGCAGATGCGCAAACGATGGCCAGGAAACGGGGATCATCTCGCTGGTGGCGTTGAGCTTCATGGTACAGGAGCCGAGCGGAATCATTGCATGGGCAAGCGACAGATCCTTATTCTCCAGACGCTTCAAGTAGCGCAGCATTTCGGTCTCGCTGCGGTAGCGGCTAAAGGTGGGATGACTCAAGAAGCCGCTTTCGCGCTTACAGGCAGCGGGAATGCCTGTAGCGCCGTTAGCCACTACCTGCTCGTCCAGAACAGCAACGGCCAGACCGTGCTCGTCACCCAGCAGTACGTCAAACAGCGTTGCTACGTCGCGGGCGGTGGTGGTTTCATCCAGACTGATGCCCACATCGCCATTGTCGAAGTAGTGCAAATTAATATCATGGGTCATGGCGCGGCCATGGATCTTGCCAGCGTCAATGCCGGTCAAGCGCAGTGTATCAAACCAGCTATCATGGGCGAGCGTTATACCTGCCTGCTTGAGGCCTTCGGCAAGCAGGGTCGCCAAGCGGTGAACGCGGCCAGCAATTTTGCGCAGGCCTTCAGCGCCATGATAAGTGGCGTAAAAGCCGGCAATGTTGGCCAGGAGCGCCTGGGCAGTGCAGATGTTAGAGGTCGCTTTCTCGCGGCGGATATGCTGCTCGCGGGTCTGCATCGCCATGCGCAGCGCCGTGTTGCCACGGCTATCTTTGGAGACGCCGATGATACGCCCAGGGATCGAGCGCTTGAGCTTGTCGGATGTAGCAAAGAACGCCGCATGGGGGCCGCCAAAGCCCATGGGTACGCCAAAGCGCTGGGAGTTACCCACCACAATATCCGCACCGAGCTGACCGGGTTCTTTAAGCAGCACCAGACTCAAAAGATCGCTGGCGACACAGGTCATGATATTGCGCTTAGCCGCGGCGCTTAATAGCGGTGCCAGATCGCGCACTTCACCACTGGCGGAGGGGTACTGTACAAGCGCCCCAAAGACATCGTGGTTGGCCAGCTCTTCCGCAGGCCCGGTGATTAACTCAAAGCCAAAGAACTCAGCGCGGGTTTTGACCACGTCCAGCGTTTGCGGGAAAACGTCGTCGGCGACGAAAAAAGCGTTGGATTTGCTTTTCTTATTGCCACGCTTACACAGCGCCATGGCTTCGGCGGCGGCGGTGGCTTCGTCGAGCAGCGATGCATTCGCCAGCTCCATGCCGGTTAAATCCATGACCACTTGCTGGAAGTTAAGCAAGCCTTCCAGGCGGCCTTGAGAAATCTCAGGTTGGTAGGGGGTGTAGGCCGTGTACCAGCCTGGGTTTTCCAATACGTTGCGCTGAATCACCGCGGGCATATGGGTGCCGTAATAGCCCTGGCCAATATAGCTCTTAGCCACGCGGTTCTGCCGCGCTAGCTGGGCTAGGTACTCTAGTGCTTCTGCTTCGCTGCGCGGTTCATCAAGCGCTAGCTCGCGGCCAAGACGAATATCGCTCGGCACGGTCTGTTCAATCAGATCTTCCATGTGCTGCATGTTGAGCGCTTTTAACATGGTGGCCACGTCATCTTGACTGGGACCATTATGGCGTTTGATAAAAGCATCGTGATCGGCCAGCTCGGCCAGACGGCGTGTTTCAAGAGACATGAAGAAGATTCCGGACGTTAAGAGAGAACCGTGCAGGGCGTTAGGCTAAGAGCCCACCATAAAGGGCAGGCTCTTAAATATGATTTAGTTACCGCCTTTAGTCGTCAGCGCTTAGCGTTGCTTGATAGGCATCTGCATCTAGCAGGCCATCAAGGGAGTCACTGTCTAAGCGCACTTTCATAATCCAGCCACCTTCATAAGGCGCTTCGTTGACCGTTTCGGGGGCGTCTTCAAGGGCGTCATTGACTTCGATGACTTCGCCAACAACCGGCGAGTAAAGATCAGAAGCGGCTTTGACCGATTCGATAACGCCAAACTCTTGACCTTTGCTTAGCGCTGTACCTACTTCAGGCAGTTCAACAAACACGACATCACCTAGCGCTTGCTGGGCGTGATCAGTAATGCCTACGGTAACTGTGCCGTCTTGATTATCCAGCACCCATTCGTGGCTTTCAGCGTAACGGAGATTGGCAGGAAGATTGCTCATGATGTTTTCCTATATGAAACAGTTTTCTGGGCCCGAGCATACTAACGGTTGTCGCTCGCCTTGGCGAATAGTGGCTAGGGCAGGACGAGCCAATAAACAAGCATGTTAACGTGTTTCCAATCGGAAACAAATTTCTTCGTTGCTCCATGGTTAACCCTTAGCAGCAAGCTATTCAGGCGATGTAGCGCAGGGTTTGCGCAGGGTAGAGAGTTGTGAAAAAAGCGGTATCCTCTATGCGCAAGCGACATCACCCTAGATGCTTGCTAAGTTTATGGTGTAAAACATTCACATCCTATGCTAATCAGCAATAGCGACGTCAGATATAACCAAGATGTGGTAACCGACCAACACTACACACCACCATTGCATACCAATAATTGCATACCAACAAAGCGAGGAAATGAACATGGAAGCATTAACTAGCCTTTTAGGGGCAATCAACGGCGTGGTCTGGGGGCCCGTCATGTTGATTCTGCTACTCGGTGTGGGGATTTACCTGCAGCTTGGCTTGAAACTGATGCCGATAAGAAAGCTCGGCATGGGTTTCAAGCTAATGTGGGCGGGCCGTGATGCAAAACCTGGGGTGGGTAAAGCAGTGCCAGCCAAAGAGGTTGACGAAGGTGAAATATCGCCTTTTGACGCCTTGATGACCGCGCTCTCTGCGACCATCGGCACCGGTAATATTGCCGGTGTTGCCACGGCCATTGCATTAGGTGGCCCCGGCGCTGTGTTTTGGATGTGGATTACCGCACTGGTAGGGATGGCTACTAAGTTTGCCGAAGCAGTGCTGGCCGTGCGTTATCGTGAAACTGACAGTACGGGTTTCCATGTGGGTGGGCCGATGTTCTACATCAAAAATGGCCTGGGTAAAAAGTGGCTATGGTTGGGCGGCCTATTTTCATTCTTTGGCGCCGTCGCTGCCTTTGGCATCGGCAATACCGTTCAGTCCAACTCTGTTGCTGATGCTATGGACGCCACCTTCGGTGTGCCGCACTGGCTCACGGGTGTGGTCATTATGGTGTTGGCGGGCGCGGTGATTCTGGGCGGTATCAAGCGCATTGCTAAAGTAGCGGGCAAGCTGGTGCCCATTATGGGCATTGCCTACGTAGTGGCTGGCCTGCTGGTATTGATCATCAATGCCGGGCAGATCGGTGAGGCCTTTGGTTTGATCTTCTACTACGCTTTCAACCCCATGGCGGCGGCCGGTGGTTTTGCCGGAGCGGCGGTTATGGCGGCGATTCGTTTTGGTGTGGCGCGCGGTATTTTCTCTAATGAAGCGGGTTTGGGTAGTGCGCCTATCGCGCACGCGGCGGCAAAAACCAAAAATCCGGTGCGCCAGGGCCTAATCGCGATGCTGGGTACCTTTATCGATACCATTATTGTATGCACGATTACCGCGCTGGTGATTTTGACCTCAACGGTATGGATTGACGGCGAAGCCGGTGCGTCGCTAACAGCGCTCTCGTTTGACGCTGCACTGCCTGGCTTTGGTAATCAGATCGTGGCAATTGCGTTGGCCATTTTTGCCTTTACCACCATCCTAGGCTGGTCATTTTACGGCGAGAAGTGCTGCCAGTTCCTGTTTGGCACGCGCTCAATTATGATCTACCGAGTGCTGTTCGTACTGGCCATCCCGCTGGGCGCTATCGCGCAACTAGGCTTTATCTGGCTCATGGCGGATACCTTCAACGCCATGATGGCGATCCCGAACCTAATTGCCTTGGCACTGCTTTCACCGGTAGTCTTTAAGCTAACCAAGGACTATTTCGACGGCAAAGACGTACTGCCGGGTGAAGAGCTGGATCACGATCAATAATACCCGCAGCGTGTTAATAAGCGCTGTAGGTGAAGACAAGACGTGAATAACAGTAGAGTCGGGAAGACACTTAACCAGTGGCTTCCCGTTCTCTTTTTTAAGCTAAGCATTTTTAAGTTAACAATTTTTAAGTGAGGAATCCCCCCATGTCCGAATTAAAGCAAACGCCGCTGCACGCGTTGCACCTTATGCTGGGTGCCAAGATGGTGCCTTTTGCAGGCTACGATATGCCGGTGCAGTATCCGCTGGGGGTCAAAAAAGAGCATGAGCACACCCGTCAAAAGTGCGGCCTGTTTGATGTCTCCCATATGGGGCAGATTAGTGTTTCTGGCGATAATGTGGCCGAGGCCCTAGAAACCCTAATCCCCGCTGATTTGGTGGGGCTCGAAAAGGGCGCGCAGCGTTACGGGCTCTTTACCAACAACGAAGGCGGCATTCTTGACGACCTAATGGTGGTCAACGCAGGCGATCACTTCTATTTAGTAGTCAACGCGGCCTGTAAGGATCAAGACCTGGCGCACCTACGCCTAAATTTGGCATCAACCCATACAATCGAGCCGTTAGATCGTGGCTTGCTGGCGCTGCAGGGGCCCCAGGCGCGGGATGTCATGCAGCGGCTTTGCCCTGAAGCCTGTGAGCTGGTGTTTATGCAGCATGGACGTTTCGCCATTGCTGGGCAGGAGGTATGGGTAAGCCGCAGTGGCTATACCGGTGAAGATGGTTTTGAGATTTCTGTCGCAGCCGATGCCTGTGAAGCCATAGCTGAGCAGCTTCTCGCAGAGCCCGAAGTCGAAGCGATTGGCCTGGGAGCGCGTGACTCGCTGCGTTTGGAAGCGGGTTTATGCCTTTACGGACATGATATGAATGAGCAAACCACGCCGGTGGAAGCGGGTCTGATCTGGGCAATCGGCAAGCCGCGTCGCCGTGATGGTGATCGGCCTGGCGGTTTTCCAGGGGCTGATGTGATTCTTCATCAGGTCGATGCCAAAGACCATACCCGCAAGCGTGTTGGGTTATTAGCTGAAGGCCGCGCGCCAGTGCGTGAGGGGGCGCCGTTGGTTGACGAGGCGGGCAATGAGGTCGGGATAGTGACCTCCGGCAGTTTTGGCCCAAGCGTCGGTAAACCGGTGGCGATGGGCTATGTCAGTCGCGAACTGGAAGCGCCGCAAAGTGCCGTGTTCGCGGTAGTTCGCGGTAAGCAGTTACCTATGGTGGTAACCCCTATGCCATTTGTGAAACCTGGCTACTATCGCGGTTAGAAACGCGCTCTCCTACCCGCGGCCCCTACATAAACAGGGGCCGCTTTTTGATAGAGTGCTGTATTACTAAGGAAGGCATTATCAAACGAGTGTTTTAGCGCAACACCTGCTTGGGATCGATGGGTTTGCCGCCTTGGCGCAGGTCAAAGAGTAAATCATAGCGCTGAGTAGCACTACTTTGACCTACTTCGCACAGTGGGTCTCCCGCGCTTACCTGCTTACCCACTTCAACCAAAATGCGCTCGCAAAGGGCGTATACGGTCTGCAAATTATCAGCATGATGCACAATCACCACTTCACCTAGCTGGCGCATGCCATCGGCAAAGCGCACCTCGCCGGGGGCGACGGACTTAGCTTGGGCGCCAGCCTGAGTAGCCAGCAGCATGGGCTGTAGGGTGCCCCGGCTGTCCGGCCCGAAGCGGCGAACCACACGATAATCATCCAATGGCCAGGGCCAGCGCCTGGCGGAAGAGGGCAATGCCTGGCTGGGCGGACTACTGGTGGGCGCAACGGCAGGCTTGTTAGCGTTGGAAGAACCACTGCTACTCGGCGGACGTTGCGATGAGCTGCGTGGCGCAGAACCGCCAAGCGGCAGGCTGATTACTTGGCCGATTCTCAAGCTAGTGGGAGAGGCACTAGGGTTGGCACCCTGGATGCGGCCACTGGTCGTGCCAAAATGCCGGGCGATGCTTGAAAACGTATCGCCAGGACGGATTTGGTAGCGGTAGGGGCCGCCGGAAGGTGCTCGCTCTTGCTGGGTGGGAATTAGCAGGCGTTGGCCAACTTCCAGGCGCCGTGCATCGACGCCAGGGTTAAAGCGCTGCAAGCGTTCTAGTGGCACGTTAGCTCGGGTCGCCAGTTTACCCAGCGTATCACCACGCTGTACTTGCACCCAGTCGCCGCTAATCTGGCTGGCGCTAGGCGCGGCCGCTCGCTGGGATGATGATGGAGGAGCGCTGGAGCAGCCGGTCAGTAGTCCCGCTAACAGGCAGACAGTGAGCCAACCCGTTAGTCGTGATCGGTTCGGCTGTCCAGCATGCCATCTTTTTCCAACCAGAGTGCATTGATCCATGTGTGGAAGCGTTCCTTATGCTGCTTTTCTTCGTGGTTATCTGATGCGTACATCCACTCAGGAATGCTGAGTTGCCGTGCCTGTAATGTGACGGGGGCTTCCTTGCCGCATAAAAAGCCCCAAAACGTCGGTGAAGGATTGGCGTAGCTGATCGTCACATCTAGGATACCATCCAATTGGTTGCCTAGCAGACTAAGTACCTGGGCAATGCCGCCCGCCTTGGGGCGTAATAAATGGCGGTAGGGGCTCTGCTGGGCATCGCGTTTGATAACCGAGAAGCGGGTGCCCTCGACAAAATTAAAAATCGCAATGGGTGAGAGCCGCGCCTGCTGACACATCCGCTCGGTAGCAGCACGATCAATGGTGGCCAGTTTTGGATTTTTTGCGACTTGTTCACGGCTAAAACGCCGCATAAAGGGGAACTCTAACGCCCAAAAAGCCAGCCCTACAATGGGGATCCAGATTAATTGACGCTTTAGAAAAAAGCGTGGCATGGGAATTCGTCGATGCAACGCCATCAACAGCATAAAAATATCAGTCCAGCTGCGATGATTGGAGATCACCAGCCACCACTGATGGGGGCTCAAGTTATCGGGTACGCTGGCGTGTAGCACTGGCTTAAGCCAGTGTCGCATCCACCAAAGGTTTACACCTATCCAATTTAGCGCGACGCCATTCAGTCCCTGCAGTACTACCTGTTGTAGCCGTTGCCCTGGGGCAATAACTTTCAGTAGCGTCAGCAAAATGAGAGGTACGCCCCAAAACAGCGTGTTGAGCGTTAGCAGCAGTGCGCTAACCAGCCCCTTTAAAATAGGCATACCGCGTTTCCTTACCGTCAGACCAATAGCGTAATACTGAATGCTAAATGATCCTAGCCACGCTGCCCAGCAGAAACCCTGTGCATCTCATCAACCTAGTGTGGCGTTAGTTGAGAGGGAGTGAGGGCGCTTGGACGGTCTTAAGCAACACAGTGCGCAGTGCATGAGCGGCAACGGAAAGCTCTTGGTGGGTCAAAATGCCGACCCGGCAAGAAATAGCGGGCGCTGTCAGTGGTATACAGCGGGCACCTAGCTCGTGCATTTGACGAATGCACATGGAAGGCACCGCGCTGACGCCCAGACCATCGGCTACCATTCTTCCCACAGTGGACAGTTGGTGGCTTTCAAAGGCCACCGCTAGCTCCATATGCTGTTTACCCAGTTCCTGCTCTAGTAAACGACGCACCATGGAGGGGCGTTGAAGAGTAATGAAATCGTGGTTGAGCAGGGTCGTCCAGTTGAGCTGAGTGGCCTGGATTAACGCAGAGTCAGGCGGCACAACGGCCACAAAATGATCTTCAAATAGCGGCGTAAACAGTAGGCTGCCAGTACCTTCAGGTGAAAAAGCGATCCCCATTTCGACCTGACGTGAGCGCACCATGGCGGTGACTTCCTCATTGATCACATCGTGCACGGTAATGTTGATTTTGGGGTACTGCTGGCGAAATTTAACCAACGCTGCAGGGAGCAGGTTGCAGGCAAACGCAGGCATCGCCGCGACGCTGAGTCGCCCCAATTGAAGTGTGAAGCGTTGGCGAAGACGCTCCTCGGTATTGTCCCACTGAGCCAGTAGATGTTTGGCTAGCGGTAGCAGTGACTCGCCTTCTGGGGTTAATCTGACGCTACGGGTGCTGCGAATCAGCAGTTTGCCGCCCAGGGACTCCTCCAAGCCTTTAATCGCCAGGCTTAGCGCCGGTTGAGATAGGTGCAGCCGTTCACAGGCTTGGGTAAAACTAAGGGTTTGGGCGACCGCCAGAAAGGCGCGTAGCTGTTTGACGGTCATAAAAGGCCTTTTATAAGTTTTAAAAATAAATTGATAAGAAAAACAAACTTAACAAATATATCATCTCGCACAACACTGGCACTATCGTAAGATTCGGTTCACGTACCACCTAAAACACGTACCACCTACAACAATGTGAGGCACAACAATGGCAGGATTCGATAAGCGTGTAGCTTCCTACGAAGAGGCAATGGAAGGTATCGAGAGCGGTATGACCGTCATCGCCGGTGGCTTCGGTCTTTGCGGTATTCCCGAAAACCTGATTGCCGAAATCAAGCGCCGCGGTGTCAATGATCTCACCGTGGTATCCAATAACTGCGGTGTCGATGGTTTTGGCTTGGGGATACTGCTTGAAGATCGTCAAATCAGTAAGATTCTGGCTTCTTACGTAGGTGAAAACGCCTTGTTTGAGAAGCAAATGCTCAACGATGAGATTGAGGTAGTGCTAACGCCCCAAGGCACGTTGGCGGAAAAAATGCGCGCAGGCGGTGCGGGCATTCCCGCTTTCTATACGGCGACTGGCTACGGCACGCCGATTGGCGAAGGTAAAGAAGTTCGCGAGTTTAATGGGCGACACTGTATTTTAGAAGAAGCCATTGTAGGTGATTTCGCCATAGTGAAAGGTTGGAAAGCGGATCGCTATGGCAATGTGATGTATCGCCATACCGCGCAAAATTTTAACCCTATGGCCGCCACCGCTGGGAAAATTACCGTGGTGGAAGTTGAAGAAATCGTTGAGCCGGGTGAACTTGAACCTAGCCAGATCCATACCCCGGGTATCTATGTGGATCGGATTATTCAAGGCACGTTTGAAAAGCGAATAGAAAAACGCACGGTGCGCAGTTAACGCAGCACTGCTTCAAACATCTCACTCGCTTATCACTTAACGATTCAGCAAGAGGAAATCACCATGGCTTTAACACGAGAACAGATGGCTCAACGTGTTGCCCGCGAACTGCAAGATGGTTTTTACGTTAATTTGGGCATTGGTATCCCCACCTTGGTTGCCAACTACATCCCTGATGGCATAGATGTCATGCTGCAATCCGAAAACGGACTGTTGGGGATGGGCCGTTACCCCACCGAAGACGAACTTGATGCCGATATGATCAATGCGGGCAAAGAGACGGTAACGGTTCGCCCCGGCGCGGCGATTTTTTCTTCCGCAGAATCTTTTGCGATGATTCGTGGCGGCCACGTGGATCTAACGGTACTGGGTGCTTTTGAAGTGGATCAGCAGGGCAACATCGCTTCATGGATGATTCCTGGCAAACTGATCAAAGGCATGGGCGGTGCCATGGATCTCGTTGCCGGTGCTGAAAACATTATTTGCACCATGACGCATGCCTCGAAGCACGGTGAGTCCAAACTGTTGGAAAAATGCGAACTGCCGCTAACTGGCGCAGGCTGCATTAACCGTGTCTTGACGGATCTCGCCTATCTTGAAATCAAAGACGGTGCCTTTATTCTCAAGGAGCGCGCCCCGGGCGTAAGCGTTGAGGAGATCATCGAGAAAACGGCGGGCAAACTAATTGTGCCTGACCATGTTCCTGAAATGACGTTTGATGCCGAATAAGCTCCGTTCCTATTAGCAGCTCGAAGGTTATAGGGAACGCAGTAAGACGCTAGCGCTTTTGCCGCTAGCGTCTTACGCCATCTCACAGCGCGTATGGTGGGGAAGCAGGACATCCGCAATACGCTCGTGGTTATCTTCAACGTGCTTTTGGACTAACGCCAAGCCGCCTAAGCAAAGGCGATGCTCATCGCCATCGGCGAAGACTGTTTTTTGCGATGTGGTGGGGTAGAAGCGGTGATCCAGCAGCGACGACACCGTAAAAACACCGTTTTGCTGCTCATGTAGACTGGGCATACCGACCTCAGCGAGGCGTTGATCCAAGACTGCCAAAGGCTCGCCAAGCTGACTGCAATCAAAGCCAGCGTGATGCAAGCGGGGCCCCATAACCGCTATCCAGGCCGCCAAAGGGTGTGCTTGCTGAAGCTGTTGATAAAGTGCCCAGCTTGGCATTGGCCAAGGGCGGCCGCGGCAGAGTAAATTATGTCCTTTGCAATCCTGAGGATGAGATTGCTGCACCAACCCTTCTATGGCTTCCCGTGGTGCCTTGGACAGTGTGCCTATTTGCAGCTCTGCGAGCACCAGCCAACTACTGCCGTCGCTTGGTGCAAGCAGCTGTACTAATAGACCTTTGTCAGCCATGGCGTAGTGGCCCATACGGCGATAGCCCATATGGGCTAAATTGCCGGTAAGCGCAGCAGCGGTAAAAGGGCCGTAATTGAGTGTGACGAGTGTTAAATATTCGGCGGCAGTTGATAGCGGCCACAGCCTAAGCGCGCCTATGTCGGGGTGGGTATGTACATAGTCAAGCCAAAGCTGCTGAACAAACTCCTGACGCTGCATGGTGAACTCCTTGCCTAAAGTGGCACACACCTAGCGTGAGCCATTAAATAACTGCTCAGTATAGGCAAGCGAGGTAAGCAAGGGTTCAACGCGTATTAACGAGTGGTTAAACGGCTAGCAACTGCTGGTCGCGAACAAACTGATCAAATTCAGTAAAGCCGCCCACATGGGTTTGATCGACAAATACCTGCGGCACGGTGTGAATGGGTTTACCTGCTGTTTTGGCGATATCTTCTTTAGTGACGCCCTCTGAAGGCATATCCACATAGCGATAACCTTCAATTTTACCGATTTTTTCCAAGTGCTCGGCAAGCTGTTTTGCGCGCACACAGAAAGGGCATGACATTCGACCAAAAATAACCACAAACATAGCTTGTGCTCCTTTAGGATAGGTAGAGTTGAGAAACCAAGTGGGCAGCCACTGAAGGGTAAATAGCCGTTGGCTCAGCGATAAATTCGCGTCCATTGTGGCTGAGCAGAGCACGTTTCGCCAATAGCAGCTCGCTACACGAACCATTAATGCCCATTATCATCTGGGAAAACGAATAAGCCTATGCAGACGCTCACCGCCGACAAATATGCTTTTCTTGCCGAACTGGCGAAGGCATACCGAGATGTGCACTTGCCATCCATTAAACAAAAAAGTGACTGGAACCCGCATTTAGGGGTTGATGCGCTATGCTTTCAGCATCATGGCGCTGAATACATGGTGGGTGCGTTGATTACGCCCTGTGAGCTGTGGTTGGTCGTAGTGCCTGACCCATCTCTGCTTGCTGTGCCCTTGGCGGATACCCTTACGCTTTCATTGCCCTCAGGCGCCTACCAGTTATCTCTTGAACAATTACCAGGCGGCTGCGAACTCTATAAACGCGCCATTTTGCATGATTTAAGCGAGCTGGAGAGCATGCAGGAGGCAGCAAGGCTAGCACAGCAAATGATGGCGCGTTTAATGCAACCCGCCGAAGCGCTCAATGCCTAGGCACACATAGCTATACTGACAATAACTCAACAAACAGAACGTCCATCCACGTAGTGAAAAGGAAATTGCCTATGACTTCCCAAGCCGTTACAACGCCGCGAGTTGCGCTGGTCACCGGTACCAGCAGCGGGATCGGTGCCGCTGTGGTTAAGCACTTTTGCGAACTAGGCCATCAAGTGCTGGCCGTTGATTTTAATCCGGCAGGTAAGGCAGTCGCTGAACAAGCTGGCGCGGCTTTCTTTGAAGCGGATTTAACCGACCCTGATGCCTGCCGAGCGGCGGTGGCCGATGCTGTTAAGCGCTTTGGTGGAGTTGATATATTGGTCAATAACGCTGGGATTCAGCACGTTGCCTCGATTGAGACCTTCCCCGAGGAGAAGTGGCGCCAGATTATCGATCTGATGCTGACGGCGCCTTTCTTGCTGACCCAGGCGGCGTGGCCGCACATGCGCGAAAAGGGCTGGGGGCGCATCGTTAATATTGCCTCGATACACGCTCAGGTGGCTTCACCTGGGAAAGCGGCTTATATCAGTGCCAAACACGGCATGATCGGCTTGACCAAAACGGCGGCGCTAGAGGGCGGCGAACAAGGCATTACTGCAAATGCGGTATGTCCTGCCTATGTCAAAACCCCGCTGGTGGACAATCAAATCGCTGATCAGGCTAAATTGCACGGCATGGATGAACAGGAAGTGATCGAAAAAGTCATGCTTAAACAAGCGGCGATCAAGCGCTTGATCGAGCCTGAAGAGGTGGCGCAATTAGTCGCTTACCTGGCATCTGACGCTGCTGGTGCCGTGACCGGGTCGAGCTTTAATATCGATTTAGGCTGGACGGCGCATTAAGTTCTCGTTTCTTAAGTGCACGGATTCAAGGCTAATGAATGGTTGAGAGGACAAGTTGGAGCGAGGGTCTCACGCCATGGCCGGAAAATGTTCCTTACATTTCCGGCATTTCCGCCATCCATGGCGGTCAGATGGCGTAAGTAGCGCCCAGGGAGGGGTTCATAGCGCCCTTGCGGAAACCTGTCCTCCCACCCGCCCAGGCTTGCCGTCTCGCCTGCTGAGATTAGTCACTTTAACGCCGTACCGGGCGTTTTTGTAATTTCCGCTGCAGGGTGCGGCGATGCATGCCCAGCGCCCGAGCGGTGGCGGATATATTGCCATCGTGCTCCTGCAGCACTTTCTGAATATGCTCCCAGGTGATGCGGTTAATCGAAGGCGGATTGTCAGCCAGTTCAATATCCGGGTCGCCAGCTTGGCGCTCAAAAGCGACTAAAACATCATCAGCATCCACCGGTTTACACAGGTAATTAACCGCGCCAAGTTTCATTGCCTCAACGGCTGTGGCAATGCTTGAGTAGCCTGTCAGCACCACAATACGACACTGGGGGATAGTGGCAAGTAGCTCGGGAAGCAGTTTTAAGCCTGAGCTGTTTTCCAGTTTTAAATCAAGGGTCGCCATGGTAGGTGAATGCTGCGCGGCCAGGGTCAGGGCTTGTTCTGCATCGTGGGCAACGATGACGTCGTAACCGCGGCGGGTTAGGGCACGATTCAGCACATGACAAAACATTTCATCGTCATCAATGATCAGCAGGCGTTGCTCTCGCGTTTGCATGTTGTCCTCAATCCATTACTGGCGGTGCTTGGGGTGGGCGCGATTAGTTTGGCGCCGCGCAGCGAGGTAGCGTAACTTCCGTTAGCGTACCTCCTTCGGGGTGATTATACAGGCTTACACCTCCACCAAAGCGGTTGATGGTCGCATGGGTTAAAAACAAGCCGATGCCCATGCCCTTGCTTTTAGTAGAAATAAACGTCTCTCCCAGCTGATCGGCAATCGACATGGCGACACCTGGACCATGGTCACGAATGTCGATCACCACGCTCTCACTCTGCCAGTCTAAGCGTATGGCAATGTGTTCAGGGTTGGCGTCAGCGGCGTTATTCAGTAAATTCGTTAACGCTTGGTCGAGGGTGGCATCAACGGCCAGCCAGGGCCTTCCGCGTTTCTCTGCCACATCGAATTGATGGCTTACATCCGGGCGCAGCACCAGCCAGCGCTGTACAACACCTGCCAGCCACACTTCAGCATCAAGCACTTCGGGTTCGGCCATGCGTCGCCGATCAGCGTTAGAGACCAAATTTTGCAGGCGTGATTTGCATACGTCTACCTGCTGGCGAAGTAAATTAATGTCTTGGTTAAGCGTAGAGTCAGCGGGAGCATCGGCCTGCATCTCCTTGAGGAGGACTGCCATGGTAGATAGGGGGGTGCCTAGCTCATGGGCAGTACCCGCAGCTTGGGTGGCGACCGCCAATACCTGCTCATTACGCAAAGCGGCTTCCCGAGTACGTGAAAGCGCCTGATCACGGCTACGTAGCGCGTGGGCCATTTTATAAATAAAGAATGTCACCAAGCCCGCAGAGAGACCAAAGTTGAGCCACATACCTAATATATGCAGGCTCAGGGGGCTGTCACTATTGATGTGGCCTAACTGAGGTATGGGGTAGTAGGAAAACATTAAGAAGGTATAACCCGCCATTGAGCAGGCCGCAATGATCCAGGCGTGGCGCCAGGGCAGGGTGGCGGCTGCAATGGTAACTGGCACCAAGTAGTAGGTAATAAAGGGGTTGGTAGAACCACCAGAAAAGTAGAACAGCAGCGTCAAGCCGGTAATGTCAGCAAGTAAATGCAGCAAGTACTCTAGATGAGTCACCGCGCGTGGCCGCCCTAGCCGCCACCAGGTGGCGATGTTGAGAATGCCCATGGAGATGACCACGCCCACCACGGCACTCACCGGTAAGTCAAAGGCGAGCAGCTCAACACCGACAACAATCGCTAATAAAAAGCCGGTCCAGGTGATACCGCGCACGATAGTCAGCCGCACTAGGTTGCGGTTGGGCGTAGAAAGCGGAAGAGGTAGGGCAGTTTGCATGTTGGTCTTACTTAGTCTTGGCTTTAAAGCCATGAATGACAAATTTAATCAATAGGGTCATGACGTAGGTTGTCCAGCCTGCAGATGCCAATATATTGAACAGCAGTATTTTAGGCGGAAGCCATGCGCTGCCCACTAAAGCTTCCAGCATAATATGGAAGAACATTGCCAACAGTAGCGGCAGCGCCAAGGTATGGATCCACATATCGGTGCGTCGTTTGCGGATATGGTAGCGGCGCAACAAATAACGTAAGGGCCGATGAGCCCAGCAGAAAACCACCACAGCGCCAATGACTAATAAGCTGGCGAGAGTGGGTTCTGTGCTGCCGATGTGAACAGAGAGTGAAATCGACCAAGCGAGGCTTAGCCACATCAACCCTTCCAGGCTGGCAATAATATCCGCATAGCGCCGCACGTTCTGCATAAACAACCGAATCCTTAGCGTTAAAAATAACTGTTATAAACGACTGTAAAAAACTGACTCTTAGAGCTGGATCTTAAAAAAGCAGCGCCATGATACGACACTTGGACGAGGGTGTGGGCGCTTGAGGTGCGGATTTATACCATCGCGCAATTGCGTATACTGTACACACTGCATTATATCCGTCTTAACACCACTACAGGACTTGCCGTGGATACTGTGACACTGACCCGCCCCGACGATTGGCACCTTCACTTGCGCGACGATGAGGCGCTAAAAGCAGTAGTAGGCCATACCGCAGCGCAAATGGGACGGGCGATCATTATGCCTAATCTCACCCCGCCGGTTACCACCACGGCCCAGGCGCTTGAATACCGTCAGCGTATTTTTGATGCCTTGCCTGAGGGCAGCGCTTTTGAACCTTTAATGGTGTTGTATCTCACCGATACAACGCCGCCTGAAGAGATCGAGCGCGCGGCGCAAAGTGGCATTGTCAAAGCGGTGAAGCTTTATCCTGCGGGCGCCACGACTAACTCCGACTCAGGGGTGACTGACTTGGCCCGCTGTGATGCAACGATTGAGATGATGGCCAAAGTGGGCATGCCCCTTCTGGTGCACGGTGAAGTCACCCATGCAGATATCGATATTTTTGATCGCGAAGCGGTGTTTATTGACACCGTGATGAAGCCACTGCTGGAACGCCACCCAACGCTGAAAGTAGTGTGTGAGCATATCACTACCCAGCAGGCCGCTGAATTTGTTGCTCAAGCGCCGGATAATGTGGTGGCTACCATTACCGTTCATCACCTGCTGTTTAACCGCAATAAAATGCTGGTGGGGGGGATTCGTCCTCACTACTACTGCCTGCCGATCCTGAAGCGTGAACAGCATCGCCAGGCGCTGCTGAAAGCAGCCACCAGTGGCAGCCATAAGTTCTTTTTGGGCACCGATAGTGCACCTCACTCCCAGGGGGCTAAAGAATCAAGCTGCGGTTGTGCCGGTGCCTATACTGCCCCTGCGGCCATTGAGCTTTACGCCACCGCCTTCGATGAAATGGATGCATTGGACAAGTTGGAAGCCTTCGCCAGCCTTAATGGGCCGCGTTTTTATGGGCTCTCACCTAACTCTGACACCATTACGCTTGAGCGACGGAATTGGACGTTGCCGGAGAGTTATCCTTACGCCCAAGGGGAGCAAATCATCCCGCTGCTGGCGGGGGAGACGCTTAGCTGGGCGATTAGATCTTAGCGGGTAACGAGTGCCGTCGACGGCTTTACCGCCGACGGCTTCAAGTATCTAGCAAGCCCCGTTAGGCATTGCCAAGCTGCTTAAGCATTTGATCAACCATGCGCGATGAGTGGTCGGCGGCCACTTCCAGAAACTCATCGAAGGAGAGGTGGTTGTCGCCACTGCCGGGAATATCCGAAAGAGCGCGGATCACCACAAAAGGGCAATTATAGAGATGGCACGTTTGGGCAATGGCGGCGCCCTCCATCTCTACGGCAAGCATGCTGGGGAACTGAGCGCGGGTTGCGTCTACCCGGGCTGGATCGGCCATAAAGGCGTCACCAGTGGCGATCAAGCCTTCGCGGACTTGGACTTCACCTAACGAGGCGATGGCCTTACGCGCGACTTCTCGCAGTCCTGTGTCGGCTAAGTAGGCGGCTGGCATCCCTGGCACTTGGCCTATTTCATAACCAAACACCACGGCGTCAACGTCGTGGTGACGCACTTCGTCTGAAATAATCACATCGCCAATGTTTAAATCAGCGGCAAAGCCTCCGGCAGAACCGGTGTTGATAATGGCGTCGGGCTGATGGCGCTCTAAAAGAATAGCTGTGCCCACTGCGGCATTGACTTTACCAATCCCTGACTGCAGCACAATGACCTCAAGGCCGTAGCGCGTGCCAGTATGGAATACAAAACCCGCATGTTCATAGCGCTGCGGGTTATCCAGCTGGTCCACCAAGGTGCTCACTTCCTGCGCCATTGCGCCAATAATACCAATACGCTTCACTGCGCCATGCTCCTAAATAAAAAGGGTGATGATTAACTCAGGCGTGATTGGGTGCTAAGTCGTGTTGCTCTGCGGCTTCCAACGTATTTTCCAGCAGTGTTGCGACGGTCATCGGCCCAACGCCGCCGGGTACGGGGGTAATAAAGCTAGCGCGTTCGGCCGCAGCAGCAAAATCAAGATCGCCTTTTAACGTGCCATCTTCTTGGCGGTTAATCCCCACGTCGATAACAATGGCGCCCGGCTTAACCCACTCACTTTTAACGATGCCCGGCTTACCGACAGCCACGATCAAGATATCGGCACGGCTAACGTGATCTTCAAGATTTCGGGTAAAACGGTGGCATACGGTAGTGGTACAGCCCGCTAACATCAGTTCCAGCGCCATGGGGCGGCCAACAATGTTAGAAGCGCCCACGACGGTGGCATCTAAGCCGCGTAGTGCAATATCGCTTTGCGCGAAGAGGGTCATGATGCCTTTTGGCGTGCAAGGGCGCAGAGCGGGCATTCGCTGCGCTAAGCGACCAATGTTGTAGGGGTGAAAGCCATCGACATCTTTATCTGGACGAATACGCTCTAAAATAGGCTCAGCATCCAGATGCTTAGGCAGCGGCAGTTGAACCAAAATGCCATCAACTGCGGGGTCGTTGTTGAGCTGGTCAACCAGGGCTTCCAGCTCATGCTGAGAGGTCGTGGCAGGCAGAGCGTGCTGGAAGGAAAGAATCCCTGCTTGTTCACAGGCGCGGTGCTTATTACTGACATACACTTGAGAGGCGGGATCGTCTCCGACCACAACCACGGCTAGTCCCGGTGCTCGTCCGCCTGCTTGACGGCGTGTCGCAATTTTTTCGGCAACCTTTTGGCGGACAGTAGCAGCGATGGCTTTGCCATCGATTAGTTGGGCGGTCATGTAATGGAATCCCTGTGGATGTTAAAAATGGCCTAGACGTTGAAGCGCTCACGCAGCAGCGTTTAACGGCAGTAATTTTCGCACGCTGGGGCATCCAGGCAAAGCGCCTTCACTAACAATCACTTTAATGGTTGACTTTAAAATTAAAAATAGTAATATATGCCTCGCTTGAGACGGGCAGCACGGTAGCGTCTAAGGTGATGAAAATCGGGATGTAGCGCAGTCTGGTAGCGCGCCTGCTTTGGGAGCAGGATGTCGGGGGTTCGAATCCCTCCATCCCGACCATTCACTTAGCATGAAAGGTAGTAGTTTGCTTTTCCAAGCTGCAGTTGTGGTCTAGTGCTCATCGGTATTCGTTTTATGAATGCTAAATGTGCGCCCATAGCTCAACCGGATAGAGCAACGGCCTTCTAAGCCGTAGGTTGCGGGTTCGATTCCTGCTGGGCGTGCCACCTACTTCAGTGGTACCAACCTGTCAGAATCCTATCTTAAAGCAAGCACTGTTTGTTTCTACGTATGATTGTCTTTGGTGGGTGTAGCTCAGGGGTAGAGCCCCGGATTGTGACTCCGGTGGTCGTGGGTTCAAATCCCATCATCCACCCCAGTGACAATGTTTGCGTAAGTGACAATAGCTGCGTTTCCAGTTTTAGGTTGTGGTGGGTGTAGCTCAGTGGTAGAGCCCCGGATTGTGACTCCGGTGGTCGTGGGTTCAAGTCCCATCATCCACCCCATTACCCCAGCATATCTCCTCAATACTTCCCTTAGCGATTGTAGTGACTAGGCCTTTGTTAGAGGCACTATATCTGTTAGACATTCTATATTTGTTAGAAATTATGCCCATGTTGGGTTTTTTGCTTTTCTGGCATTTAGATTTCCCTCAGATTCCCTTGCCGCTAGCGTGGCATCACCTTAATGCGGTGGTTCGCCATCTGGGTGAGTGGCTCAGGTCTGCCCAGTAAATCCCCCTGTGCGTAGTCAATACCCATTTGGCGCAGCGTGCACAGCGTTGCTTGAGTCTCCACAAATTCAGCGATTGTTTTAATTGCCAGTGCCTTGCCGACGGCATGGATCGCCTCTACCATCGCCCGGTCAATCGGATCCTGATGCACATTGCGGATAAAGCTCCCGTCAATTTTTAGATAATCGACGGGCAACTGCTTTAGGTAGCTAAATGAGGAGAGGCCGGTGCCAAAGTCATCCAGTGCAAAGCGGCAGCCGTACTCTTTCAAGGTAACGATTAATTCGCTAACACTTGAGAGTTGGGCAATGGCAGTGCTTTCGGTAATTTCAAAACATAGCGTGCCATGGGGTAGCCCTGCCTTGGCGACTTGGGTAATAAGATCCTGGCAAAAATCAGCATCGGATAGCGAATCGCCGGAAAGATTGATCCCCCATAGGCTATGTGACGGTAGGGTAGCATGGCGGTTTTGATCCCCTAGCCAGGCCAGGGTGTTACGAATGACCCAGCGGTCAATGCGTACCATAAAGTGATAACGCTCAGCGGCGGGTAGAAAGCTACCCGGTGCGATGATCTCTCCCTGCTCTTAAAGGCGGAGCAGAATTTCGCGGTAGCCAGGCTTGTCGGCACAAACGGCGGTAATGGGTTGGGCGAAAAGGCGGAAGGTGTCGTTGTCCAAGCCATTTTGCAGGCGCTGTGCCCACTGCAGCTCGCCGTGCTTTTCCAATAACGAATGATCGTCAGGCTGGTAGCAGTGGATGCGATTGCGGCCGGCCTCTTTTGCGACGTAGCACGCCGCATCGGAGGCGTGAAGTGCCTGGCTCAACTGCATGGGCTGAGCCGCGTTTAATTCAACCAAGCCAATGCTCACACCGATACCAAAGGTGTGCCCTTGCCAGGCAAAACGGTACTGTTCGATATCGCAACGTAGCGCTTCGGCAATCGCCAATGCATGTTCGATGGCGCAATCAGGTAGCAACAAAGCGAATTCATCGCCACCCAGCCGGGCGGCGATATCACTGCTGCGCACATGGCTTTTCAGTTTTAATGCTACTTGGCGCAACAACTCGTCTCCTGCGAGATGGCCGCAGGTGTCATTGACGATTTTGAATTGATCGAGATCCAGGTAGCACAGCACGTGGTGGCCATCGTCGCGATTGAGTAGCGCGGTGAGCGCGGATTCGAAGGCGCGACGATTGAGTAGGTCAGTTAGGTTATCGTGGCTGACCTGATAGCTAAGCTGTTCAGTGAGCTGGCGAGTAAGGCTGACATCCTGAAAAACCACCACTGCGCCGAGGGTAATGCCGCTGCGCGAGCGTATCGGTGAGGCGCTGTGCTGGATGGGCGTGTGCGAGTGATCACGATTCACTAGCAGGCAGTGTTCGGTGGAGTGTACCGGGGTTAGCTGGGTGAGCACTTGCCTAGCGGGATTGCCGAGCGGCTCACCGCTGGCTTCCTCAATTAACTGGTAAACCCTGTAAATGGGTTTGTCGATAGCATTGTCGGGTGTCCATCCGGTTAAGCGCGACGCTTCTGTATTTATAAATGTCACGTTGCCACTGGCGTCGCAGGTAATCACGCCATCACCAATGGATGCCAGCGTGGTGCGGGCCAGGTCGCGTTCGCGGTTTAACTGCTCTTGGAGCTGCTTACGTTCGGTAATGTCGCGCACCATTCCTGAGCGCTCTGACGCGGAGCCGCTGGCTCCCTCGCTCACCTGGATTTCCAAATAGCGCACCTGCATATCAGAGGTGCGTCGTTTAATTTCATGGCGCGCCCCAGGGGTAAGAGAGCGGTCCGGTAATAGCCGCGTAACAGGTTGGCCAATAAGCTCCAGGGCCTCTACCTCAAAGAGTTGTTCCGCGCCAGGGTTAAGGCTTGTCAGGGTACCGTCTGCCTGCCAGGTAATCACGCCGTCGCGCAGATTACGCAGCATCACACGGGTATGCCCAACGGCGCGTTCAAGGGCGGCGGTGACGCGATTATAGCTCGCCGCTATTTCGCCTACCTCGGTAAACGGGTCGGCGTCAATTCGCTGGCGCATATCGCCCTGCTGTTCATGTTGGCGCATATGCTCAAGCAGTTGGTTCAGCTCATTATTGGCGCCATGCTCGGCGAGATTGAGGCCCATCTTTTCCGCCTCGGGTGAGACACGAATGGGTAAGAAGCGCCGGGTGATACGAAACAGCAGCCAGGCGCTGCCAAAGCTCCAGATGCCGCATACCACAACGCCCATTAATTGAACGCCAAACTGTGCGGATCGAGACAAACCGCTATTCAGCAGCGTTAAATCAGCCACCCAGGGCAGTGCGAGCGTCCCCCATATGCCTGCGACGAGGTGCGCAGGTATAGCACTGACGGCATCATCAATATGCTTGCTTAGCAGCCATTCGCTGGTCAGTACCATCAGGACGCCGCTGACTGCACCCAGCCCAAATGCCGCCGGTAAAGAGATTACGTGAGCGCTGGCGGTTACAGCGACCAAGCCCGCAATGGCGCCATTAATCGCGTACATCACATCGGCGTAGCGCCGCGTTCTTAGCCCCATCAGCATGCCTGAAAGAATGCCGCCAACGGCGCCCAGAACAGTATTGGCAATTATGCCGGGTATTTGCTCGGTAACCGCCAGAGTGCTGCCGCCGTTAAAACCAAACCAGCCTAAAATCATAAACAGCGCGCCCAGCATGGCGAGGGGAAGGTTGCCAGAGGGAAAGGCGGTGGGTGGTTTGCCCTGGGTGAAGCGCCCAGTGCGTGGGCCAATGCAGAGTACCGCTGCCAGCGCTACCCAGCCGCCAACGCTATGCACTACCGTAGAGCCCGCAAAGTCGACAAACCCAAGCGTCCCTAGCCAACCCTTCGCGCCGCTCAAAAGTCCGCCCCATGCCCAGTGGCCAAATACTGGGTAGATAAGTAAGGCTATCCATAGGGCCGTCCAGGTGTAGGCTAAAAAGGGCATGCGTTCTGCCACCGCGCCCGACACAATGGTAGCTGAGGTAGCACAAAACATTGCCTGGAAAATAAAAACGGTAATTACCCAGCTACCAGAAGCGTTTAACTGCCAGCCCAATAGCGTCGTGCCGATTAAGCCATGGTGGGAGTCGCCAAACATAATGCCAAAACCGACTAACCAAAAAACACTGACGGCAATGGCAAAGTCCGCTACGTTTTTCATAGCGACGTTGATGGCGTTCTTGGTGCGCGTAGTGCCCGCTTCCAGGCAGAGAAAACCAGCTTGCATCACAAATACTAGGGCAGCGGCCCAAAGTACCCAGAGCGTATCGAGCAGCGAACTATGCAAATCAAGCGTGGCAGGCATGGTGTTTTCCTTAGCAACTTTTGGTGCACGTGCGCTTCTTTTTGGTGCTTTGTTGGTTTTGCGCGGTAGGAAGAAAAACCGTTACATCGGCGCTAACTGAATGCCATCAAGGTTTCCTAATAGAAACTAAGCAATTGTTATGCCGCTAATAGTGAAGTCATTGCTTTAAATGTTTATGGCAGTATTAATTGCTGTTTATTGGCATAAAAATAGCGTTTACGACTATATTAATACGCCTGAATTGGTGATATTTTTCAAATAGTTATTGATCTTCAACTGTGGTTCTAAATCCGTAAAAGGGAGTGCATCAAAATGGCGCGTCAAACGGTAGTTTTGGGAGCAGGCATGGTGGGTGTCAGCATTGCCTGGCATCTGCGCCAGCGAGGGCATGAAGTCACTATTGTGGATCGCCTTCAGCCTGGTCGTGAAACCTCGTTTGGCAATGCGGGAATAATTCAGCGTGAAGCGGTTAGGCCTTACCCTTTTCCTCGCGATGTCAAAACGCTACTTAGCGTTTTACCTAACCGTCGGGTAGATATTCGTTACCGTCCGGCAGGCATGGTCAACGCCGCCTCACCGCTATTGCGTTACTGGATGAACTCAGCGCCAAAGGCTTACCAGAAAATTGTTCCGGAATACGCCTCACTTATTCAGCTTTCGCTAAAAACCCACGGCCCGATGATTGATGCTGCAGGCGCTGAGCACTTGGTGCGTAAGCAAGGGTGGCTGGAGCTTTACCGCACCCCTGAAAAACTGGCTGCGCGAATAAAAGAGGCTGAAGAGGCGCGGCGCCTTTATGGCGTGCAGTTTGAGCAGCTAGATAGGGCGGCACTTGAGGAGAAAGAACCTTCTTTGAGTGACACCATTATCGGTGCGATTCACTGGCTTGACCCATGGACTGTTGCTGATCCTGGTGCGCTGGTTGCGGCTTACGCGGAGGCGTTTAGTAACCACGGTGGACGCATTTTGCAGGCGGACATTCGATCAGTTAAGCAAATAGGTGAGCGCTGGCAGGTTAATACCGCCTCTGAAAGCTTAGAAGTAGATGATGTCGTGGTGGCGCTAGGGCCCTGGGCGGGAAGTTGGCTAAAAGAGCTGGGCTATCACTTCCCTACTTTTGTAAAGCGCGGCTACCACATGCACTACGCACCCCAAGCGCCTGCAAAGCTGAATTTCTGGGTCATGGATGCCGAGGTGGGTTACCTGCTTGCGCCGATGAACGCCGGCATTCGCTTGACCACCGGCGCCGAGTTGGATCGCCTGGATGCACCTGCTGACGTTAATCAATTGGGCGCAGCAGAGAAAGTCGCGCGCAGTGTTTTCCCGCTAGGCGAGCGCCGTGATGAGGCTCCTTGGAAAGGCGCGCGGCCCTGCTTGCCCGATATGAAGCCGGTGATTGGGCCTGCACCAAGACATCCCGGGCTATGGCTTGCCTTTGGTCATGGCCACCAGGGGTTTACCTTAGGGCCAGCAACCGGTCATCTGTTGGCGGATATGATGGAAGGACAGCCTACCGCCATTGATATGGCACCATTTCGTGCTGATAGGTTCTAACGAGTGCTATATTCATTAATGATCAGGCGAGTTAAGCCGATAGTGTTAGATACTGGCACTAGTAATTGGAACGATATCTTTGCGCGTGATCTAATGCTTTGCTAGTTTATAAGTACATTTGCACACCATGAGGTGGATATATGGATGTAGGCATCAGCAGTTCAGTAAGCGCGTCGCTTTATATGAACCAAGCGCAAACCCCCGAGCAAGCACAGATGCAGGTGTTTAAAGAAGCGCTGGATACTCAGGCACAGCAAGTGACCGAGATTATGGCTTCTGCGGACACTGGGGCTCAACCAGACCTTGCCAAAGAGGGTAGTGTAGGCACTCAGGTAAACACCTACGCTTAATGCTATTTGGCGGCCCCACGCTTGCCGCTAATGTTTAAAACGCTGACTTGGTCAGCGTTTTTTTTGTCTTTTTCAAGGGCGCCACCTTTGACGCCACCCGCGACAACAGCTGCCTCCAGGCGTTACAATTGCCCCAATGAACATTCTTATTGCACGGTGGTTAGTTAGCGAGAGCTGCTGATTGAGTGCTGCGCTGAGACTCTATATTTGAAGAGGCACAATGAAAGAGACACAACTAGCCCATGAGGCAGGGCTTAGGCGCACTTTTGCGATCATTTCGCACCCCGACGCCGGTAAAACCACGATCACCGAAAAAATGCTGTTGTTTGGCAATGCCATTCAGATGGCGGGTTCGGTAAAAAGCAAGCGTAACGATCGCCATGCTACTTCGGACTGGATGAAAATGGAGCAGGAGCGGGGTATCTCGGTGACGACCTCGGTGATGCAGTTCCCCTACGGCGGACGCATTGTTAACCTGCTAGATACGCCCGGTCACGAAGACTTCTCTGAAGATACCTACCGTACACTTACGGCCGTTGACTCAGCCTTGATGGTCATCGACGGCGCCAAAGGCGTTGAAGATCGCACCATTAAGTTGATGGAGGTCTGTCGTCTGCGCACCACGCCGATCCTCACCTTTATCAACAAAATGGATCGCGATATCCGCGACCCCATTGAAGTGATGGATGAAGTCGAAACGGTATTGAATATCCAGTGTGCACCGATGACCTGGCCGATCGGCATGGGGCGTCATTTTAAGGGTGTTTATCACCTCTATAACGACGTAATTCATCTTTATACTCAGGGCCAGGGCAGCCGAATTCCCGATGATAAGCGCATTGAAGGCTTGGATAATCCTGAAGTGGATGCTGTGCTGGGGGAAGACCAAGCTGAAGAGCTGCGCATGGAAGTAGAGCTAGTGCGTGGGGCGTCCCATGAGTTTGATTTAGACGCTTATCGCCGGGGTGAGCTTTCGCCGGTGTATTTCGGTACCGCCATGGGCAACTTTGGTGTGCGCGAGATGATGGATGGCTTCGTCGAGTACGCGCCACCGCCCCAGGCCCACGAAACCGATACGCGGGTAGTCACGTCTGACGATGAGCGCTTTACCGGCTTCGTGTTTAAGATCCAGGCTAACATGGATCCCAATCACCGTGACCGCATCGCCTTTTTACGAGTCTGTTCAGGCAAATACGAAAAGAACATGAAAATGCGTCATGTGCGTATCGGCAAGGACGTTAAAATTGCCGATGCATTGACCTTTATGGCCTCTGACCGCTCCCAGGTGGAAGAGGCCTGGCCCGGTGACATTATCGGCCTGCACAATCACGGGACGATTCAGATTGGCGATACCTTTACCGTGGGTGAGGATATGCGCTTTACTGGCATACCGCACTTTGCGCCTGAACTCTTTAAGCGCGTGCGGCTGAAAGACCCGCTGAAAATGAAGGCGCTGCAAAAAGGCTTACAGCAGCTTTCTGAAGAGGGCGCTACCCAGGTCTTTATGCCGATGGACAACAACGACCTGATTCTCGGTGCCGTGGGTACTCTGCAGTTCGATGTGGTCGCCCACCGCTTGAAAGAGGAGTACAAGGTCGACTGCTTGTACGAAGGCGTCAACGTACAGACGGCCCGCTGGGTCTACTGTGAAGACGCTAAAAAGCTTGAAGAGTTTAAGCGCAAAGCCAGCACTAACTTGGCAATTGATGGCGGTGGTTACCTCACCTATATCGCGCCTACCCGGGTTAACCTGCAAATGACCCAGGAACGCTGGCCAGACATCCGCTTCCAGCCGACCCGCGAACATTAACTTTTCTGCGAGCATAAACTTTTACCGGTAGCCCCCCATGCTGGTTGACGCCCACTGCCACCTCGATTTTACCCAGTTCGATGATGATCGAACTTACGTGTTTGAGGCCGCTAAGGTAGTGGGCGTAGTGCGTTTTGTGGTGCCGGGCACTACCCGTTCGCGCTGGCAGCAGGTGCTGGCGCTGGGCGCACGGGCGGATACCTCGGTATGCCTGGGCATGCACCCTTACTTTGTGGATCAGCATCAAGAGGCAGATATTGCTGCGCTGGATAACCTGCTCAGCGAGCACCCAGAGGTGGTCGCCGTAGGCGAGTGCGGTATCGATGGCCGCTTTAGCGACACGCTTGATGCCCAGTGGCACTATTTTGACGCCCAGTTAAAGCTAGCGAAACAGCATTCGATGCCAGTGGTGGTGCACTGCGTCCACGCCAACGATAAGGTCGCTAAGCGCCTTCGCCAGTTGGCGTTGCCAAAGGCAGGGCTGATTCACGCCTTCTCAGGCTCCATTGAGCAAGCGACCAAGTTTCTCGATCTAGGCTTCAAGCTGGGGTTGGGTGGTGCGATCACCTATGAGCGCGCCAAACGCTTGCGGCGAACCGTTGCGGCGCTGCCTGACGATGCGTTTGTGCTGGAAACCGATAGCCCCGACATGCCGCTTAGCGGCTATCAGGGCAAACGTAATGAGCCGTGCCGAGTTGCCGAGGTGTGTAACGTTGTGGCCACACTGCGCGGGCAAACAGTGGAGCAGGTCGCGGCTCTGAGCAGTCAGACTGCCGCGACATTGTTTGGCTTGTCTTTAACCTAGAAACGCCAAGCCTAGAGAAAGCTTAGCCGTTAAGGGTAACCGCCAGCTGCTCTGGATCAACGCGCTCGATTGCATAGGGTAACGGGAGAAGAGTCGCTGGCGCGCCTGCCAAAAAGAGAGGCGTCTGTTCTTCGGCTACTTTGGTGTTCATGACCGCCAGCAACTCGACGCCGCCTTGTGGTGTCGTCGCGCTGACGACCACTTCGCCGACTGCTTTATCGTCACTATTAACCACGCTAGCGCCCACCTCGGGCAGCGTGCCTGACGCTAGACTGACACGCATTAGGCGCTTTTTTACTTGGCCACGAAAGTGGGCCCGGGCGACGACTTCCTGACCGGTGTAACAACCCTTTTTAAAGCTAATCCCACCCAACGCCTCCCAGTTTAGCATCTGGGGTAGGAAATGATCCTGCTGGGCATCGGTCAGCCACGCCAAGCCGCTACGAATATCCTCAAGCTGCCAAGCGTTGCGGCTCGCTGGGTCATCTTGAACCGACGCTACATCGACGTTGTGGTCTTTGTCGAAACACAGTAGCCAACGCGATGTCTCACCTGGGTAGAGGAGTGTGCTGGCATGGTCGTTGTGGGTATGGGTGCCGACTTGGTCGGGTAGCTCCAGATTCAACTGATTAGCCAGCGCTTGGGCATCATCGCTGGCGCCAATCACGATAAGGTCGGGTAGCGAGACCAACTCAGCCTTATAAAAAGCGGCAAATTTTTTAAGATGGTTGGCTAAACTCTCTAAAAGGGTAACGCTCAGTAGCAAACGGAAATGCTCTTCGCCCAAGCGCATCAGTTGGGCGTTGGCTAACATTCGTCCCTTGGGCGTACAAAAACAGGTCAGCGGCGCAAAGTGCCCATTGGCCAAGCTGACCTGAGCGCTGGTCTGACCCTGAAGGAATTTTTCTGCATCCGCCCCCTTCACATCCAGCGCGGCTAAGTGGTTAAGGCGGACGCTGCCAAGGGCGGGGGTGCTAGCGGTAACGGTCGCCATAAAAACTCCTGCAAAAGTGGGGAAGCGTTCGAGAGTGATGCATTCAGTACGGAAAAGTAAAAATGCCTTTAGGGCTATTAGGTGTGGGCAGTCGGCACTGATTGCAAGGCACCATTAGCGTGCTAGACTCTTTCTCTTGTATCAGTTTTGCACAGGTCAACAGGTAGGAAAACGCTATGGCGCAGCAGTCGTTAACATTTCAGGGTGTTAAATCGGTCGATCAGGTGAACAAAATCACCACGGCGCTCATGATGCTTGATGGCGTTGATAGTGCCGAGGTGGGGCGCCATGGCGCCGATGTGGACGGTCGGGCAAAACGCGAGACGCTGATTAATGCCATTGAAAAACTCAAGCTAGGCGTAAAGGTATCCTAATGCATCCTCCCATTACCGTGATCAGCGAACGCAACCATGTCTTTAGGCAGCGAGTTGAAGTCAATGGCTTGGAAGATCTCTACGGCGATGTGCCACAGATTGTAGGCGGCGAGGGCAGCGCCCCGGATCCCCACGACTATTTCGATATCGCCCTGGGTACCTGCAAAGCGATTACTATGCAGATGTACGCTAAGCGAAAAGAGTGGCCGCTTGAAGGCATTACCGTCACCGTGCAGCGGGACGATAGTCAGGAAAAAAAGGGCATCTACAAGCTAGACGTAGCATTAACGCTACACGGTATTGATGACCCGGAGCAGCGCGCCAGACTTGAAGATATCAGCCACCGTTGCCCCATTCAGCGTCTGATGACTCAGTCAACGGTCGAGATCGCCACGCGGTTAGTTTAAATTCTCTTTTTTAGGAGCACCGATGAGCAAAGCCTTTCGATTGCAGTCAAAATTTCAGCCTGCTGGCGACCAGCCTGCCGCCATCAAGGGGCTGATTAGTGGCCTGGAATCAGGGCTTGCCCATCAAACGCTACTGGGGGTCACCGGGTCGGGCAAAACCTTCACCATGGCCAATGTGGTGGAACAGCAGCAGCGCCCGACCATCGTGATGGCGCCGAACAAGACGCTTGCTGCTCAGTTATATGGTGAGTTTAAAGCTTTTTTTCCCGATAACGCGGTCGAGTATTTTGTCTCCTACTACGACTACTATCAGCCCGAGGCCTATGTGCCTTCATCAGACACCTTTATCGAGAAAGACGCCTCGATTAACGACCATATCGAACAGATGCGGCTTTCGGCCACCAAGGCGCTACTTGAGCGCCGCGATGCGCTTATCGTGGTGTCCGTTTCGGCCATTTACGGCCTGGGTGACCCCGACCAATACCTGAAGATGCGGCTGCATTTTACCCGCGGTGAACTGATTGACCAGCGTGCCTTCTTGCGCCGCTTGGCCGAGCTGCAATATACCCGCAACGATATGGATTTCCGTCGTGGCACCTACCGGGTGCGTGGGGATGTGATCGATATTTTCCCCGCCGACTCTGATGAAGAGGCGGTGCGGGTAGAGTTGTTTGACAGCGAAATCGACACCATTCGCCTGTTTGATCCGCTCACAGGTGCTGTGCGCGGGGAAGTGCCGCGGATGACCATCTACCCCAAGTCTCACTACGTCACCCCGCGGGAAACGATTCTGGGCGCCATCGACGCCATTAAACAGGAACTCAAGGAGCGCCTTGAGTGGATGCGCAAGCACGAACGGCTGGTAGAGGCGCAGCGTCTAGAGCAGCGCACTCTTTATGACATTGAAATGATGCTGGAGCTGGGCTACTGCAACGGTATTGAAAACTACTCCCGCTACCTCTCTGGCCGGGCGCCGGGAGAGCCACCGCCGACCTTCTTCGACTACCTGCCCGACGATGCGTTACTTTTTATCGACGAATCTCACGTCAGTGTGCCCCAGGTGGGCGGTATGTATAAAGGCGACCGCTCGCGCAAAGAGACCCTGGTCGAGTATGGCTTCCGGCTGCCCTCGGCGTTGGATAACCGCCCCATGAAGTTTGAAGAGTGGGAATCAATCTCTCCGCAAACGATCTTTGTCTCCGCTACGCCAGGCCGTTATGAGGGCGAGCACGCCAGCCAAACGGTAGAGCAAGTGGTGCGGCCCACCGGGCTGCTGGATCCTGAAATTGAGGTGCGCCCGGCCAGCACTCAGGTAGATGATCTGCTTTCGGAAATTGGATTGCGCACTGCGGTAGGCGAGCGGGTGCTGGTGACCACGCTAACCAAGCGCATGGCGGAAGATTTGACCGAGTATTTTGACGAGCACGGCATTCGGGTGCGCTACCTACACTCGGATATCGACACCGTCGAGCGGGTTGAGATTATTCGTGATTTACGCCTGGGCAAGTTTGATGTGCTGGTAGGCATCAACCTGCTGCGCGAAGGCCTGGATATTCCCGAAGTGTCGCTGGTGGCGATTCTCGACGCCGATAAAGAGGGCTTTCTGCGTGCCGAACGATCGTTAATCCAGACCATTGGCCGCGCGGCGCGTAACGCCCATGGTAAAGCGATTCTCTACGGTGACCGGATTACCGACTCGATGCGCAAAGCGATTGATGAAACGGAGCGGCGGCGGGCGAAGCAAACCGAGCACAACCTTGAGCATGGCATTACGCCGACCACCGTGACGCGCTCGGTGGCCGATATACTTGAAGCCGCCCAGGCGCCAGGCAAGAAGAGCAGTCGTCGCCGTGGCAACGAGCGTAAGGTGGCGGAAAGCGCCGCCGAGTATGATGTCACCACTATGAGCAAGCAAGATCTGCTGGGTGCCATCAGTAAGCTTGAGGATGCCATGTTTGAAGCGGCACAAAATCTCGAATTTGAAGAGGCCGCGCGGCTGCGCGACCAGCTCCATCAGATGAAAGAAAAACAGCTGGCGCTGGGTTAACGGTATGCCGGAAGGCCCAGAAATTCGCCGCGCGGCGGATCGTATAGAACAGCAAATAGGCGGTAGGGCAATTGACGATGCCTGGTTCGCCTTTCCTGAGCTTGCCGAGCAGGCCGCGTCACTGATCGGTATTCGGGTTTCCCGGGTGGATACCTGGGGTAAAGCAATGCTCATTCGGTTTGCCGACCAGCGCGTGCTTTACTCCCACAATCAGCTCTATGGGGTTTGGAAGCTGCATGATGAGGTTAAGCCGCCTAACACCAAACGCACTCTGCGTGTTCGACTGACGGCAGAAGGGCGTTGCGCCAGTCTCTACAGCGCATCGGATATTTCCCTCTGGCATGCCGACAATCTCACCGAGCATCCATTCTTAGCCCGCCTAGGCCCTGATCTATTGAGCCAGGATGTGGCTCAATCTGATGTGCAGCAGCGCCTGAATTTGAAGCAATTTCATAAACGTAGCCTGGGCGCGTTGCTGCTAGATCAGCGTTTGGTGGCGGGCTTGGGCAATTATTTGCGCTCTGAAATCCTGTTCTTCTCTCAACTGCCGCCAAATGCTCGCCCGGTGGATTTAACCCCAGAGCAGCAACAAACGCTGGCTGCCTGCATCATTGACGTTACCCGCCAAGCCTATCAAACCGCAGGCGTTACTAACCAAGAGGCCTGGATAGCGCAAGCCAAAGCAGCGGGGGAGTCGCGCAGGCAGTGGCGTTTCACGGTTTTTGACCGAGCAGGCCTTGAGTGCCACCGCTGTGGAACGGTGATCGAGCGCAAAATGGTCGGTTCGCGGAGGCTCTATTTATGCCCTCAATGCCAGTCAGGATAAGCAGCGCTAACGCTTGTCGAAGCGACAGGTTGACTGCTTTATACCGTTATCTTGTTGCGAAAAACACACCTGCATCAAGATATGCTTAAGTAAGCAGTTCTACGCAGCAGAGTGCTGCTGCGTCTGAGTCAATACGGTATACTGGGTTCACGCTAAGACGGCACCTCCGCAGGCGCGGATGAAAGCCGCTGACTAGACGTTAACCTAGGAGCTACTAGTCCATGACCGTGATTCGCCAGGACGACGTTATTCAAAGCGTTGCCGATGCTCTCCAGTACATCTCTTATTATCATCCCAAAGATTTTATCGACGCCATGGCGGCCGCCTACGAGCGTGAAGAGAATCCCGCTGCCAAAGATGCCATCGCGCAAATTCTGATTAACTCGCGCATGTGCGCCACCGGGCACCGCCCGATTTGCCAGGATACCGGCATCGTCACCGTGTTTGTTCACGTGGGCATGAACGTTACCTGGGAAGCGGACATGAGCCTGGACGACATGATTAATGAGGGTGTTCGTCGTGCTTACCTGCTGCCGGATAATATCCTACGCGCCTCAGTGCTGGCGGATCCTGACGGCAAACGTGCCAACACCAAAGACAACACTCCAGCCATTATTCACCACTCGATTGTGCCCGGCGACAGCGTCGATATTCACGTGGCGGCAAAGGGCGGTGGTAGTGAGGCAAAATCCAAGTTTGCCATGCTCAACCCCTCCGACAGCGTCGTTGACTGGGTGATGGAGCAGCTGCCGAAGATGGGCGCTGGCTGGTGTCCGCCCGGTATGCTGGGAATTGGTATCGGCGGCACCGCGGAAAAGGCCATGCTGATTGCCAAAGAGGCGCTACTCGATCCTATCGATATTCAGGATTTGCAGGCGCGTGGCCCCAGCAACCGTGCCGAAGAGCTTCGTCTAGAACTGTTTGATAAGGTCAACAAGAGCGGTATCGGTGCCCAGGGGTTAGGCGGCTTAACCACCGTGCTGGATATTAAAGTCAAAGACTATCCTACCCATGCGGCCAACAAGCCTGTCGCGATTATTCCCAACTGCGCAGCGACTCGTCATGCCCACTTTACCCTGGATGGTTCTGGCCCCGCAGCGCTAAAAGCGCCGAAGCTTGAGGACTGGCCGGAAATTACCCGCGAAGCGGGCGAAAACGTCAAACGCGTCAATCTTGATACAGTAACTCCAGCTGAAGTCAAAACCTGGCAGCCTGGTGATACGCTACTGTTGAACGGTAAGCTGCTAACCGGCCGTGATGCTGCCCATAAGCGCATGGTCGATATGCTGGCCAAAGGCGAGCCGTTACCTGTCGATATGCGCGGCCGATTTATTTACTACGTCGGCCCGGTTGATCCGATTGGCGATGAAGTAGTGGGGCCCGCAGGCCCAACCACCGCCACTCGTATGGATAAATTTACCCGCACCATGCTGGAAGAGACTGGCCTGTTGGGTATGGTCGGTAAGGCCGAGCGTGGTCAAGCCGCCATTGATGCCATTCGTGATAATGAAGCGGTTTATTTGATGGCGGTCGGTGGGTCAGCTTACCTGGTTGCCCAAGCGATTAAGAAATCGCGGATTGTAGGCTTTGAAGACCTTGGCATGGAAGCCATCTACGAATTTGAGGTCGAAGATATGCCGGTGACCGTAGCCGTAGATAGCCTGGGTACATCGGTGCATCAAACCGGGCCGGCGAAGTGGAAAGAGATCATTGCCCAGTCGGCTTAATGAAATGATAAGGTTGATTCGGTTTTAAACGCTTAAGGGCCTCGCTGACGGCGAGGCCTTGTTCTTTGTGCGGGCTTTATGAGGACGTGCTATGGCCTCCTGGTTGCTAGGGACCGGCATCTTATTGATACACCTGATGGGCATCGTTTCAGCCATTATGGCACTCATGTCCAGCCGTACCTCCCAAGGTGCCGTGGCATGGATCATTTCGCTGCTTACTTTCCCCTATATCGCGCTTCCCGCTTACTGGTTTTTCGGGCGGCCGCGATTTTATGGCTATGTGTCTGCCCGAGGCCAGCGGGACACCGTTCTACGCCGGGTTTTATTGCGCTACCGAGCCAATGTAAAACCTTATGTTGCGCCCTCTAGCAGCGCCGATATTCAGGCGGTTGAGCAGCTTGCCATGATGCCACTCACCCATGGTAATAAAGCGACACTGCTCATTGATGGGCCAGCAACGTTTGAAAGCCTATTTGATGGGATTGATCGCGCTGAGCAGTATGTCTTGCTACAGTTTTTTATTGTTCGCAACGATGCGCTCGGGCAGCGTTTGAAACATCATTTACAGCGCGCTGCCCAACGCGGCGTGCGTGTCTACTTTCTTTATGATGAGGTGGGTAGTCGTAAATTAGCTGATAGCTACCTGAATGATTTAATAAACGATGGGGTGGCCGTGAGCGCCTTTCGCTCATCGCGGGGTTTTAAACACCGTTTTCAGCTTAACTTCCGCAACCATCGCAAAGTAACGGTGGTAGATGGCAAGGAAGGCTGGGTAGGGGGCTTTAATGTCGGAGTCGAATACCTCGGTGAAAACCCTCGACATGGGGCTTGGCGGGACACTCATCTCAAGTTGGAAGGGCCCAGTGTGTTGGGCTTGCAGGAGGCATTCTGGGAGGATTGGCACTGGGCGACCGATGAAGTGATTAGCCTGAATTGGATGGCAGATACTTCGTCCATCACCGATCATCACGTCGTTATCGTGCCTTCTGGGCCCGCTGATCGTCAGGATACCGCCAGCCTGCTAGTGCAGCAGGTTATTCATAGTGCGAAACAACGGCTGTGGGTAACTAGCCCCTATTTCGTTCCTGACCAGGGGGTTCAGGACGCGTTACGCCTTGCGGCGATGCGCGGCGTCGACGTTCGAGTAATGATTCCGGAGCGTCCCGACCACTTGCTAGTTTTCCTTTCTGCGTTCTCATTCCTACCTGATATGTTAAGAGCTGGCGTTAAAATATACCGTTATCTCCCTGGTTTCTTACATCAAAAAGTCATGCTTGTAGATAGTGAGTCGGCCACGGTTGGTACCGTTAATTTGGATAATCGCTCGTTTCGGTTAAATTTTGAGATTACCGCTTTTATCCCGAGCCGCGATTTTGCTAGCAACGTCGAAGCGATGCTAGAAAAAGACTTTACACATTGCCGTCGTGTGACCATCGATGAAATTAACCAACGTCCAATGTGGATGAAGGTCGTATCGCGTGCCGCCTATTTAATGGCCCCGGTTCAGTAGATAAGTCAGCCTAAAAGGAAAACCAATATGCGTGGAAGCAGCGTGAGACAAGGAGTCATGGGGTGAATCTCGAAACAAAATGGCTGGAAGATTTTGTAGCGCTGGCCAATACGCGCAGCTTTTCCGCGTCAGCACGCCAGCGACACGTGACTCAACCGGCTTTTAGTCGCCGTATCAGAGCGTTGGAGCAGGCCGTTGATGTCACGCTAGTGGATCGTTCGACCACTCCCGTGGGATTAACGCCAGAGGGGCAGCTTTTTTTAGTTACTGCACGCAACCTGGTCGAACAGTTAAACGAATCGCTGAGCCATTTGCGCGGCCTTTCGATCGCCAACGAGGCGCTGGATATTGTCGCGGCGCACTCATTGGCACTGAGCTTTTATCCGCCTTGGATTTCGCGGCTGCAGCAGGGGTTGGGCGAGTTGCCGACTCGCTTGGTCGCCATGAATGTGGGCGAAGCGATCCATGTACTGCGGGAGGGCAATTGCGATTTGATGCTCGCTTATTACGATCCCTTTGCCACGATGCAGTTGGATGCCGAGGTGTTTCCTTCATTCTCGATTGGTAAGGTTAATATGCTTCCCGTTTCGTTGCCAGACGAGCATGGTAACGCAAAGTTTTCACTCCAACACGACACTTCCATTCCTTATCTCTCTTACACCCAGGGGGCTTTCTTAGGACGTAGCGTGCGCATGTTGCTCAAGAATGATCCACTGCGTATGAAGCTGCGCACGGTTTATGAAACGGCCATGGCCGAAGGCCTAAAAGGGATGGTGCTACAAGGCGTTGGGGTGGCGTGGATACCCGATTTTTGTATCCGTGAGGAGTTAAAAAGCGGCCGTTTGGTGAGGGCGGGCGCCCCAAGTTGGGATATCCCCTTGGAAATTCGTTTATATCGCTGTTCTATGGTGCATAAACCTGGGGTGGAGCGTTTGTGGCGGCAGATGATGAAGCTGCCGCGGGACTTTCTTCAGGCCTAATTGGTAAATGGTGAATGGTGAATGGTGAATGGTGAATGGATGGAGTTTAGCCACTGCCGAAATCAGCAGGCAGCCCCAGAAAGTTCTGAATAATGAAAAAGTGATCTTCGAACAGGCTGTCGGGTTCAAGATCGGCCAGCGCTACCCAGCGTGCATGATCGCCGCCTTTGACTGGTTTTAGGCGCGGTAACTGCTGGTCAGGGCGTAGCGCGAAGTAGAAAGCTTCTGCCAAGGTGCGCCCGCGCCAACTCCGATGGGGTTCATCAAACAGGCGCTGGCCCCGCAGCGAGCCTTTAAGTACTGGCTCGGGAACCTTTAAGCGTATGCGCTCGCGCAGTTCGCGCAGACAGGCGTCCAGCAGCCGCTCGTGGGGATTAATAAATCCTCCAGGCAGCGTATAAAGCCCCTTACCTGGCGCCGCCGTGCGCCGCACCAGCAGCACATGGCCCGACTGTACGACCACCGCATTGACCGTGACAAAAATAGGCGGGTAGGGCGCGTGAACCCAGGCCTGGCGATACTGATCGAGTAATTGCTGCTCTTCCAGCAGCCTTTGGTAGGCGCGTTCATTACAAAAGTGTTTGACGCTCTCCACTACGCCCGGCGGTAAATCGTGATAGGCGCCGGTACTTAGATAATCATCCGTTGAGCTAGGGGATCGAAATAGGCGCTCGCGTATTTGACTGGCTGAAATGCCCTCCACCGACGGTACGCTGACCGATTCCCACTGAGGAAAAAGAGAAAGGTAGTAACTTGACTGACCACGGCTGGCCCCAATCAAGCCAATACGGGGTAGGCGGGCATTGGCAGGCGCTGCTAAATCGCGCACTTTGCGCTGAACGTCACGCACCCAAACGTCGTCGTTATAAAGGGCATCAAGAAGCGGGGTGATTTCCAAGCGTTGATTATCGGCATGGTCAAAGCCCGCACGCAGCATGGCTTGACGCTCATCGAATCGCCAGGGGTTACGTAACGAGCGAGCTTGCCAAGAAGAACCTACCAACACAATCACTTGCCGTGCGCGTTTAAGCGCTTCACGAATAATCGCCAAATGCCCCAAGTGTGGCGGCTGAAAACGACCAATAAACACCAAACAGTCGAAGTCGTAGGCGGTCGCGGAGCGAGAAGTTTCAGTGGCCATCCAAGCTTCCTTTTCGTTTGGTGATGTCGGTGATGCAACGTACCAGAAAACTGCGCTAAACGCTGTGGTTAGGTATGCTATCAAAATAGGATGTTGATAACGCTTATAAAACGCCTAGATACTCAGCATCGTTACCCAGTGCACAGGGAGTGAATATGATTAAACGCACCGCTATCTTTTGGTGGAAAGTCGTCCAGGATGCCACGTCACTATGGTTGGAACGCAATGCCTTTAGCTACGCAGGCTCGCTAGCGTTCTATACGCTTTTCTCGCTCGCACCTACGATCATCATTGCCGTCACCGTGATTGGCGTTGTTATGGGTGAAGAGGCGGCTCAGGGGCAAATTGTTGCTCAACTGCAAGGGACTTTAGGGGTCGACGCAGCGGTTGCTATTCAAGAAGCTGTCGCTCAGTCCAGAATTGAAGAGTCCGGTATTTTGCCAACGCTGTTAGGTATAGGAGCACTGGTGATTGGTGCGACGACGGTCTTCGCCCAGATGCAGTTCTCGTTGAATACCATCTGGGGCGTGACAGCAAAGCCAACCTCCAACAGTGCATTGCTGTTTATTAAAAATCGCTTGTTGTCGCTAACGGTGGTGCTATCCATTGGGTTTATATTACTGGTCTCATTAGTGATGGGTGTCGTGCTGCGAGGAATGCTGCAAGCTGCTGATAACCTGGTGCCCTATGCCAGCTTGTTAACAACATCGGTAGAGTCGCTGATCTCACTGGGTGTTGTGACCTTGCTATTTGCCACTATTTTTAAAGTACTTCCTGACGTTGTGTTGCGTTGGCAAGATGTGTTGATTGGTGCGGTCGTAACCGCCGTGTTGTTTACCATTGGTCGTAGTGTGATAGCGATTTATCTGGCGTATACGGCAACAGCGTCCACCTATGGCGCCGCCGGGTCGGTGGTAATGATTTTGTTGTGGGTCTACTACAGTTCACTAATTCTGCTGTTTGGGGCGGCGTTTACCCGCTCATTGCTGCTGCGCCGTGGTCGCCCGCTGATACCACGCAACAGTGCAGTCATTGTCAAACGCGAGTTTATTTAACATTCCGGTAAGAGCAGCAATGTAAGGAGGTAAGTATGAGCGATTGCTGTGTGCGTGCCCTGGTGACTGGCAGGGTGCAAGGTGTCTGGTATCGCCGTGCTACTCAAGAAAAAGCTCTTCAGCACAGCATCACCGGCTACGCCAAAAACTTGCCCGATGGTCGCGTGGAGGTGTTGATGTGTGGCCACTCAGACGCAGTCAAATTGTTAAGCGAATGGCTATGGAAGGGCTCGGAGGGTGCGAAGGTTACCCATGTGGAACTCGAGGTGCTGGATAGCTGCCGCCCCCCGAGCCACTTTGCCACCCAATAATGCCTGTTAAAGCTCTGTTTCAGGCCTTAGAGGGCTAGTCAGCAGACTTCGGCTAATGTCTATTGGGCACTTTTCCAATCAAGAATATTGTTAGCCGTTAGGCTGACAATATTCTGGCGTGCTTCCGGTGTAATCCAGGCATTATGTGGGGTGACGATTAGGTTTAGCGGTTCGCTGAGCGCATCCAGCAGTGGATGACCCTCTCTGGGCGGCTCGGCGGGTAACACATCAACGCCTAATCCGCCCAGCTTGCCACTGCGCAGTGCCTCCAGCGCGGCCACTTCATCAATCACCCCGCCGCGAGCACAGTTAACCAGTATCAGCGAAGGCTTGACACACGCTAGGCGCTCACGATTGATCAAGTGCTTGGTAGCCTCACCTAGCGGGCAGTGCAAACTGATCAGATCAGCATCGGGCAGCAGGTCGTCCAGGGCAGGGCGTTTGTCATTCGCTTCATTGCCGGGACGAGCGGCAAAGGTGACTTGTATACCAAAGGCCTCGGCAAGGCGTGCTACTTCCGTGCCAAGCTCGCCTTGCCCGACCATCACCAGTTGTTTGCCAGAGAGCTGTAGCGTTGGGTAATCTTGCAAACAGAAGAAGGCGCTACGCTGCCACTCGCCTGCGGCGACATCGCGCTGATAGAGAGGCAGGCGATTGGCTAACGCGAGCATTAACATCAAGGTGTGTTGGGAAACGCTAGCGGTGCCATAAGCCGCAACGTTTTTGACCTCGATGTTGTGTTTTTTTGCGCTCTCAAGATCGATATTATTGAGGCCTGTCGCCAAAACGCATATCAGCCGCAGTTTCGGCAACTGTTGCAGTGTCTCAGCGTCCAGCACTACCTTATTGACGATCGCAATATCCGCGTTGGCAAGGCGTTCCCGTGCTTGTTGGGTCGTACTCTGCTCGAACACTTCAAGATGTGAAACCGTCTCTTTAATGGCGTTCAAATTGATCTCGGGGCCGAGGCTTTGCGCATCCAGTATTACCGCATGGGGCATTTTCTTCTCTCCATTAACTGCAGGGGGCTGTATAACCTTGCTCGTTAGGGGGCACAAAAGGGTATAATGGCGGCGCTTTATCAACCGCAGCCTTGGAATTTACCCCGACTGGCCACATATTGCAGCCTGGCAGCGTTTGTGTCCGCTAATGTTCTTTAAAAGAACCGATCTTTAAAAGAACGATCTTTAAAAGAACCGAGCTTGTCAGGGTTGAGCTTATTAGGAGTCATTAAGATGCCCATCTACGAATATGAGTGCAAGGCCTGCGGCCATCGCATGGAGAAACTGCAGAAAATTAGCGCCGATCCTCTTAAGGATTGCCCTGCATGCCAAAGCGATGGTTTAGAACGGCTTGTCTCGGCGGCGGGTTTCCGGCTAGCCGGCGGCGGTTGGTACGAAACAGATTTCAAAACGGGTAGCAAAAAGAACCTCGTCGCTGATGGCAAAACTGCTTCTGCAGATGCCGGTAAGTCAAGCGATTCAAGTGCTACCGCTAAAAGCGTTACTCCCAAAGACAAGGGCGCTGCGGCATAGCCGCGGTAGTCAACGTCGGGACACCCGCGACCACTCATTGCCACGTAACAGAACAGGATTTGACATGCGCAGCCATTATTGCGGCCAGCTAAACGAAACTTTGGTGGATCAAACGGTTACGGTATGCGGATGGGTTCATCGCCGCCGTGACCATGGTGGGGTAATTTTCCTCGATATGCGCGATCGTGACGGCATCGCTCAGTTCGTGGTTGACCCAGATACCGCCGAGGCGTTCGCTAATGCCGACCGTGCCCGCAGTGAGTTTGTCCTGCGCATCACTGGTCGCGTTCGGCTGCGCCCAGAAGGTACTCAAAACCCGAACATGCCAACGGGTATGATTGAGGTGTTGGCAAAAGACGTTGAAGTGCTCAATACCGCCGTTACTCCGCCATTCCAGCTGGATGAGCATGGCAAAGTCGGTGAAGAAGTGCGCTTAAAGCACCGCTATATCGACCTACGTCGCCCGGACATGATCGAGAAGCTGCGTCTGCGCTCGCGTATTTCTCACAATGTGCGCGCGTACCTTGAAAACCAGGGCTTCCTGGATATCGAAACGCCGGTACTCACCCGCGCGACGCCAGAAGGCGCCCGCGACTACCTGGTACCTAGCCGCACCCACGCGGGTAGTTTCTTTGCGTTGCCTCAATCGCCGCAGCTGTTTAAGCAGCTGTTGATGGTGGCGGGTTTTGACCGCTACTACCAAATTGCTAAGTGCTTCCGCGATGAAGACCTACGCGCCGACCGTCAGCCTGAGTTCACTCAGATTGATATCGAGGCGTCGTTTGTCGAAGAGAACGACATCATGGGCATTACTGAAGCCATGATCCGTCAGCTGTTCCAAGACGTGCTAAAAGCCGAACTGCCCGAGTTTCCGCGCATGACCTGGCAGGAAGCGATGGATCGTTTCGGTTCCGACAAGCCAGACCTGCGCATCCCGCTGGAACTGACCGATGTCGACGATCTGATGCAGCAGGTCGACTTCAAAGTCTTCTCTGGCCCCGCCAGCGCAGACGATGGCCGTGTGGCAGCGCTGAAAGTACCCGGCGGCGCCAAACTGTCGCGTAAAGAAATTGACGAGTACACCAAGTTTGTCGGCATCTACGGCGCCAAAGGCTTGGCGTGGATCAAGGTCAACGAGCGCGCCAAAGGACTTGAAGGTCTGCAGTCGCCGATCGTCAAGTTTATGGAAAACATCGTTGAAGAGCTGCTTGATCGTGTGGGCGCTGAAGATGGTGACATCATCTTCTTTGGTGCCGATAAAGCCCGTATCGTTAACGAAGCCATTGGCGCGCTGCGCGTCAAGCTGGGCGCTGACCTTGAGCTCTACACCCAAGAGTGGGCGCCACTATGGGTGGTCGACTTCCCAATGTTTGAAGCTGACGACAATGGTCGTTTGAGCCCGCTGCACCACCCCTTCACTGCGCCCTCCTGCACGCCCGAAGAGCTCAAGGCTGATCCTGCCAAGGCGCTTTCTCGCGCTTACGATATGGTGCTCAACGGCACCGAATTGGGCGGTGGCTCGATCCGTATTCACGACCAAGCCATGCAGAGCACGGTGTTTGAGATTCTTGGTATTGGTGAAGAAGAAGCTCAAGAAAAATTCGGCTTCCTGCTGGATGCGCTGCAGTACGGTGCGCCACCCCATGGTGGCTTAGCCTTTGGCCTGGATCGCCTGGTCATGCTAATGGTCGGTGCCAAGACTATTCGTGAAGTCATCGCTTTCCCGAAAACCCAAAGCGCTGCCTGTTTGATGACCAACGCACCGGGCGAAGTCAGTCCAGAGCAGTTGAAAGATTTGAACATCCGTTTGCGCCAGAAAGTCAAAGCGGAAACCGCTGCCGAATAAATCGGTGGGTTAACTGCCTAGCACCGGCGCCACGGCGTCGGTGTTTTTGTATGTTCTAGCCACACGAGTATCGACGCCATGGAAGAGCAAAAGCCCGTCGTACCCATCCGCATCTTGGGCATAGACCCTGGCTCCCGGGTAACCGGTTACGGGGTGATCGATATTATTGGCGTTAAACCCAGCTATGTGGCGAGTGGCTGTATTCGCACGGCGGAAGGAGCGTTAGAGCAGCGTTTGGCGCAGATTTACGCTGGTCTCAGTGAAGTCGTTGGCCTACATCGACCCTCTCAGGTGGCCATTGAGCGAGTATTTATGGCCAAAAATCCCGATTCTGCGCTGAAACTGGGCCAAGCGAGGGGAGCCGCAATGGTGTGTATGGCTAACCATGGCTTGAGCCTCGCCGAGTACGCTGCGCGACAGATCAAACAAGCGGTGACCGGCCAGGGCGGCGCAGATAAAGAGCAGGTTCAGCATATGGTCACCGCTATTCTGCAACTATCCGCTACCCCTCAAGCTGACGCTGCCGATGCGTTAGCCATTGCTTTAACGCATGCTTATAACGGCCATGCGTTTAGCAGCCTTGGTCTCCCTGTCGCAACATCTCGGAGCCGTCGTCGTTCAACTGGGCGCTGGCGGCTTTAATTCTAACTATGTTGGTGGCTGAACTACTGGTCACCTGTACAGAGTCGCTTTATAGTAACCCTCTGTTTTTCTCTCTATTGTTTTTCACTGTTTTTTTCTTCCAGGTGCGAGCGAATTTATGATTGGACGTCTGAGTGGCCAGCTAGTGGCAAAGCAACCTCCCTGGATTGTGATCGATGTTCACGGTGTAGGTTACGAGCTGGAAACTTCCATGAATACGCTGGTCGCGCTTCCTGAGGTCAACGAGAACGTTTCGTTATTCACTCATCTGACCATTCGTGATGACGCCCACCTGCTCTATGGGTTCGGCCGAGAGCACGAGCGTGCTCTGTTCCGTGCCCTAATCAAGGTCAACGGCGTAGGGCCTAAGCTGGCACTTGCCATCCTGTCGGGTATGGACGAAGACGCCTTTATGCGCTGCGTCCGTGATGACGACAGCAAAGCGTTGACAACACTGCCAGGGGTGGGGAAGAAAACCGCTGAGCGGCTGATTATCGAAATGCGCGACCGCTTTCCGGAATGGAAAGATAAGTGGGAAGACGGCAGCAACGCGCTGCTCCCCCTTGAGGCAACCAATGGTCGTGCCTCTGCCCGCAATAATCTTGCCGATGCGGAAGCTGCATTGGTCAGCTTGGGGTATAAACTGACTGAGGCGTCGAAAATGCTCGCCGATATCGATCCCAATCAGTCCACTGAGGCACTTATCAAAGCTGCCCTTACCCAGCGCATGAGTGGCTAGCCAGACAGCGATATAAGTCCGAAATTGCGGGTAGTGAACAGACCTTTTGAATCGCCATAAAGAAGAGCATCTATGTTAGAACACGATCGGCTGATCGCCGCTGAGCCTGAACAGGGAGAGGGGCGCATTGATTACGCGATTCGCCCCAAGCGGCTGGATGATTATATTGGCCAGCCGCGCGTGCGTGAACAGCTGGAAATCTTTATCGGTGCCGCCCGGCTGCGGGAAGAGAGTCTGGATCACACCCTGGTATTTGGCCCCCCAGGGTTAGGTAAAACGACCCTTGCGCATATTATTGCCACCGAGATGGGGGTCGGTATGAAGTCGACTTCCGGCCCGGTACTTGAACGTGCGGGGGATTTAGCCGCCATGCTGACCAACCTAGAGCCTGGCGACGTTCTCTTTATCGATGAAATTCATCGCCTGTCGCCGGTGGTAGAGGAAGTGCTCTATCCGGCTATGGAAGATTTTCAGCTCGATATTATGATAGGCGAAGGGCCGGCAGCACGTTCGATTAAGCTGGATCTTCCCCGCTTTACACTGGTAGGGGCCACCACGCGGGCAGGGCTATTGACCTCTCCATTGCGAGATCGATTTGGTATCGTTCAACGGCTCGAATTTTATAATCTTGAAGAGCTGACGGAAATTGTCTCGCGCTCGGCGCGCCTGTTAGGCGTTGAAACCAGCCACGATGGCGCCATTGAAGTGGCCAGACGTTCAAGGGGCACGCCGCGAATTGCCAACCGATTGCTACGCCGGGTGCGGGATTACGCTGAAATGAAAGGTAATGGCGTCGTCGATGTAGCCATGGCGGATGCGGCGCTCAATATGCTCAACGTGGATCACCACGGTTTGGATCACATGGATCGGCGGCTACTGCTGGCCATGATAGATAAGTTTGACGGTGGGCCAGTGGGTATTGACTCGCTCGCTGCTGCGATCAGTGAAGAGCGTGACACTATCGAAGATGTCATTGAGCCTTATCTTATTCAGCAGGGCTTGATAATGCGTACCCCTCGTGGCCGAGTGGTTACCCGCCAAGCATGGCTGCATTTTGAGCGTGTGCCTCACGAACAGGCAACCGATATGGAAGGAGAGCGCCGTCCGTGAGTCGTTACATCAACGAAGGCTACCGCCTGCCGCTGCGCGTTTATATGGAAGATACTGACGCAGGCGGGATTGTCTACTACGTTAACTACTTGAAGTTTATGGAGCGCGCACGCAGTGAATGGCTTCGCCAGTTGGGCCTGAATCAGCAAACGCTGCTAGACGAAGGTACGCAGCTAGTGGTATACCGCTTGGCCTGTCACTACGCGAAACCGGCTTGCCTAGACGACGCGTTGGAAATTAGTGTTCACGTTACTGACGTTGGACGCTGTCGGATGACATTTGAACAGCAGGTTTGGCGTGGTGAGGAACTCCTTTGCTCTGCCACAGTCGAGATAGCCTGCTTGAGTACCGAGCGTCTACGGCCTAAAGCATGGCCAGCGTCGCTTAATATTCTGACCCAGGCCTCTTAACCAAGAGGTCATTCACTGCGTCGGCAATCCCGACCCTAATAGATTGATGAGGGCACCTGTGAACGATAACACCATGTCCATTCCCCATTTAATAATGAATGCCAGTACGGTAGTGCAACTGGTAATGCTGCTACTGCTGGTGGGGTCGATCCTCTCTTGGGTAGTGATTTTCCAGCGCAGCATTGCGTTGGGCCGTGCCAAGAAAGAGTACAACCAATTTGAGGAGTCTTTTTGGTCTGGTGTCGACCTGAACGAACTATACCGTGAAATCCCAGCCGATGACCCGCGCCACGGCGCTGAACATATTTTTCAAGCTGGTTTCCGCGAATTTAACCGTTTGATGCCTAAGACTCGTGACCCGGATACCGTACTAGAGGGTGTACAGCGCAGCATGCGCGTAGCATGGTCTCGTGAAGAGGATCGCTTAACTCAGCACCTCGTGTTTCTTGCCACCGTTGCCTCTGCTAGCCCCTATATCGGCCTGTTCGGTACCGTGTGGGGCATCATGGGGTCTTTTCAGGCTTTATCATTAACCCAGCAAGCAACCTTGGCTACGGTGGCACCTTGGATTGCCGAAGCCCTGATTGCGACAGCTATGGGTCTATTTGCAGCGATTCCTGCGGTGATTTTCTATAACCGTCTGTCCAACTCGTCTTCTCGCCTGCTCGGCAAATACGAAGACTTTGCCGAAGAGTTCCACGCTATCCTGCACCGCAATTTGCAGGGCCGTGACGGCAAACCGAGCGCCAGCTAAGGGGAGAGAGTCATGCAAGGACCGTTCAATCGTAGTAGTACAAGTAAGCCGATGGCAGAAATTAACGTTGTTCCTTTCATCGACATTATGCTGGTACTGCTGGTGGTCTTTATGATCACCGCGCCGATGCTGACCCAAGGCGTACAAGTTGAGTTGCCGCAAGTCACCTCTCAGCCCATTGAGACACAGGAAGATAATGATCCCATCATTATCTCGGTTAATAGCGACGGTGGTTACTTCATCACGCTGGGGGAAGACTCCACGTCGGTCACGCTGGATGAAATGTCCACGAGAGTGACAACGATTCTTGAGCGACGTCCGGGCACGCCTGTCATGGTACGCGGTGACCGCAATGTGGCTTATGGGCAGATTGTCGTTTTAATGAGTACCCTACAAGGCGCCGGCGTTGCTAATGTGGGGCTGCTTTCTGAGCCGCCGCAAGATGGGTAAGGGCAAGGCGCACATGGCATTGAAACCCTCGCGCGATCCTCAGGATGTCGGCTATAAGTGGCCGACCGTTCTGGCGATAGGCGTGCACGTCGCGATTGTAGTGTTTAGCTTGATCAGCCTACCTAGTCGAGATGCAGAGCCTGATAGCTCTTCGATTGTGCAGGCGACGCTGGTAAGCACCGAAACGTTTACTGATCAGGCACAGCAAGCATTGGAAGAGCAGGCGGCGATGAATGCGCCCGCCGAAGCCCCTACCGAGCCGGAGGCACCGGAAGAGCCCTCAGCTAGTGAAGAACCGTCAGCTAGTGAACAGCAGACTGCTGCAGAGCAACAAGCGGCAGAAGAGGCAGCCCAGCAGGCGGCGGAAGCCGAGGCACAGGCATTAGAAGAAGCACGTGCAGCCGCGGAGGCTGAGGCACAGCGTCGTGCTGAAGAAGCGGCTGCCCAGGCTGAGCAACAGGCGGCTGAAGCGGCTGAACGTGAAGCCGAAGCGGAAGCGGCGGCGCAGCGCCAACGTGAAGTGGAAGAGGCGCAACGCCAACAGGAAGCCGCAGAGCAACAGCAACGCGAAGAGGCCGAAGCACAGCGCCAACGTGAAGCCGAAGAGCAGCAGCGCCGGGAGGCGGAAGAAGCTGAACGCCAGCGTGCAGCGGCAGAACAACAGCAGCGCGAAGAAGCTGAAGCTGCACGTCAGCGTGAAGCCGAAGAACAGCGCCTTCGTGAGCAAGAAGCGGCTCAGCGAGAGCGAGAGGCAGAAGCACAGCGCCAACGTGAAGCCGAAGAGCAGCAGCGTCGCGAAGCAGAAGCTGAGCGCCAACGCGAAGCCGCGGAAGCTGCAGAGGCGGCCATGCAACGCCAGTTGGCCGGTGAAGCCGAAGCCGCTGCTAATGCCCAGCAAGCTGAGCAGGCGGCCAATAGCTTTATTAATATTGTTCGTCGTGCTGTTGAGCAGGCGTGGGTGATTCCGCCCGGTGCAAGTGATGCGATGAGTGCTACGCTACAGGTACGGTTAGGACCATCAGGAGAAGTATTGGCAACGTCGATTGTGACATCAAGTGGCGATAGTGCTTTTGACCGGTCTGTGATGCAGGCTGTGGAACATGCTGCACCGTTTGGTGAATTGCGAGATTTGCCAGCCGATCAGCAGCGTAATTTACGTCAGTTTAATCTGCGATTTACCCCGGGAGATGTTCGCTGATGCAAAGCTTGAGCAAAGTGTGGTTGTTCTGTGTACTGCTGCTTGTCAGCAGTGTGGCAAGTGCTAACTTAACCATTGAGATCACGCGAGGCAGCGATCAAGCGCTGCCTATAGGGGTAGTGCCGTTCGCCGGTTCAGACGGCCTGCCCGAAGATGTCGCACAAATTGTTCAAGATGACCTTGAACGCAGTGGCTATTTTGCTCCCTTAGCGCGTAGTGCTATGTTTGAGCAACCGAGTCAAGCTGACGATGTGCAGTTCGGTACTTGGCGTTCGCTGGATGTGCGCTATCTAGTGGTCGGCAGGGCAGCACAAACTGACGGCGGCTTTGAACTACAGTTCGAACTGATGGATATCAGCGGCCAGCGCCGGATGATCGGTGAAACCGTTACAGTAAGGGGTAATGACCTGCGGGGTGCTGCTCACTATATTAGTGATCAAATCTTTGAAGAGATTACTGATATTCGTGGTGCTTTCTCAACTAAGATTGCCTATGTCACTGCACAGGGTATTGGTGACAATATGCAGTTTGGTCTTTACGTTGCCGACGCCGATGGTCGCCGTAGTGAGCAGGTGTTGACCTCTGATGAACCAATCATGTCGCCAACGTGGTCACCTGATGGTACTAAGATCGCCTATGTCTCCTTTGAGACTGAGCGTCCAGCGATCTATATTCAGGATGTGGCGACGGGTCAGCGCGTGCAAGCAACCTCGTTTGATGGCATTAATGGCGCGCCAGCATGGTCGCCAGATGGACGGCGTATCGCTATGTCGCTGTCTAAAGATGGCCAGCCGGAAATTTATATTATGGATGTTGCCAACCGTTCAGTAGAACGCATTACCAATAACAACAGCATTGATACGGAACCCGCTTGGGCGCCGGATGGACGCAGCCTGTTGTTTACTTCCGATCGTAGCGGCGGCCCCCAGTTATACCAATACACATTGGGGGGCGGAGAGGCTAAGCGTCTAACATTTACCGGTAATTACAACGCGCGCGGGCGCTATTCGCCTGATGGCGAGCAGATTTTCTTGATTCACCGCTCTAGCCGTGGATACCAAGTGGCAAGGCAAGATGTAAGCGGTGATCGCTTAGTGGTATTGAGTGAATCAACAAGAGATGAATCTCCTAGTGTTGCGCCGAACGGGACCATGGTAATCTTCGCTACCCAGCAGGGTAACAGTGGGGTGCTAAGTGCTGTTTCTGCCGATGGCCGTTCTTCATTCAGGCTGCCGTCAGCACAAGGCGATGTCCGTGATCCAGCTTGGTCACCCTTCTTAAATTGATCAACTCAATTGATTAATATCGAAATTTTAGTTTTCAGGCAAGGAGTCTGATTATGCAACTCAAACCGTTGGCTCGCTCATTAGCAGCAGCGCTATCTATCGTAGTAATCGCTGGCTGTTCCAGCACCGGCGGAACCCAAGACGGTGACTCGTACGGCAGCCAGGATGGCAGCACTACTGGTTCCAGCACCTCGGGTACAGGCACGGGTAGTCAGTATGGTTCAACTTCTGGTTCAGGTTCAGGTGCGGGCCAGCAAGCTGATTCGCGCATTCCAGAAGTGCGCACAATCTATTTCGATTACGATCGCGATACGATTAAGAGCGAGTACGAATCCGTTGTAATGGCTCATGCGCGCTACTTGCGTGCCAATCCAAGTGCCCAAGTGGTTCTTCACGGACATACAGATGAGCGCGGCACTCGTGAATACAACATGGCGCTAGGTGAGCGTCGTGCCGGTGCAGTAGAGCGATTCCTGAATATTCAGGGTGTCTCTTCTTCACAAATGAGTGTAGTTAGTTATGGCGAAGAGCGTCCGGCCGTTAATGGTCAAGGCGAGAGCGCCTACGCTCAGAACCGTCGTGTTGTGTTTAACTACTGAGCATTCACTATTTAGTGTTTAACCACTGATGAATCCGGCGTGCGGCTAACCGCACGCCGTTTACGTCTCCGGAGTCATCATGAATCACAGTCTCAAGCGTTACGTTGAGAGGCTGTGCGGTGCGGGAGCCATAGCGCTCCCGCTATCCGTATTGTCGCTAACGGCCACCGCTCAACAGCCGCTCGTTCAAGACCTTTCCAACTCTTCCAACAGCAGCTTCTATCAGCAGACGCAGCGACAGGAAGCGTCCAGCGGTAACCTGGTACTGTTTAACCAGGTACAGGAGCACCAGCAGGAAATCCAGCAACTACGTGGTCAGATAGAAGAGCTGCGTCACCAGCTGGAGCAGCTGCGTCGCCAATCTCAGCAGCAGTACCTCGATATTGAAGATCGCCTGATGAGCAGCGGCCCAACCCAGATTGAGCAGTCAACGCCCGCGGTAGAGCCAGAAGCCGCCGAGGAAGTTGTCAATGCTCCCTCTAGCCGCAATGTCAGCGAGGACGCACAAGCCGATTACCAAGCGGCCTTCGCACATGTGCAGGCGCGCCGATTTGACGAAGCCATTGCGGCCTTTGAAGCCTTTGTTACCGATCACCCTGATACTAGCCTAACGGCTAATGGTCACTACTGGCTGGGTGAATTATACGCTGCAGAAGGCGAGCTGGATCCCGCTGATCAGGCGTTTAGCCGGGTGATAGAGGAGTATAGCGGCAGCAGCAAAGTGCCGGATGCGATTTATAAGTTAGGCTTAGTAAAAGCGCGCAAAGGAGAAGCTGAGCGTAGCCGAGAGTTACTTGAACAAGTGCGTGACGACTACCCGCAAAGCAGTGCCGCAGGCCTTGCCAATGACTTTTTACGTCAGTCAGCAAGTTAATATTTTTTGATCTATTTTTGCTTCAGGGAATCAGCATGAGCTGCAAGATCGACTATCAACCAGCGCCCAACCTATTGGAAAATCGCATCGTGTTGGTAACCGGCGCAGGGGATGGAATTGGCCGTGCGGCAGCGCTGAGCTACGCCCAGCACGGAGCAACGGTGATCCTATTGGGGCGCACCATTGCCAAGCTAGAGCGCGTTTATGATGAAATCGAAGCGGCCGGGGGCCCCCAACCAGCGATTTTTCCGCTCAACTTTGAAGGCGCCACGCTAAAAGATTTTCATGATATGGCGGAAACGTTGGATAAAGAGTTTGGTCGCTTGGATGGATTGCTGCATAACGCGGGGTTGTTAGGCCGCATCACTCCCTTTGAGCAATATAATCCCGAGCTTTGGCAGCAGGTCATGCAGGTCAATATTAATGGGCCTATCTGGATGACTCAGGCGTTATTGCCTTTGCTGCAAGCGTCTGACGATGCGTCGGTTATTTTCACCTCATCCAGCGTTGGTCGCAAAGGTCGCGCCTATTGGGGTGCTTACTCAGTCTCTAAGTTTGCTACCGAAGGCTTTGTTGAGGTGCTTGCCGACGAGTTGGACAATCAGTCCAATATCCGGGTTAACTCGCTTAACCCAGGGGCGACACGTACCCAAATGCGGCGTACCGCATTTCCCGGTGAAGACCCTTTCATGTTACGCACCCCGGAAGACATTATGCCTACCTACTTATGGCTTATGGGGCCAGACAGTGCAGGCACCAACGGTCAAAAGCTTGATGCCCAACCGCCCCGGGTATAAACGCTGAGATGTCGATGTGCTCGGTAGCTAACGTTTAAACGCGTCGAGGGCATCGACGAGTGCTTCGCACTCTCCAAACCATAAATCAGCAGGCCACCGCTGGTAGTCATCTTCTTCGCTAATATAACCATAGCCCACTGCTACAGCAGTCATGCCTGCGGCTACGGCGGCCTCGATATCACGCGCATGGTCGCCGATATACCAGCACTTTTCAGGTTCAACACCTAGGCGACGAGCCGCTTCCCAAAGCGGCTCTGGCGCCGGTTTTTTAACGCTCAAATCATCCGCACACAGCAGGGCGCCGGGCTGAAGGGCCAGTGCATCCAATAGCGGTAAGGTATAGCGGCGTGGTTTATTGGTCACAATACCCCAGGGCCGTTGGTCGCTGTCCCACTCTTTAAGCCAAACATCAAGAGGTGAGAAAACCCGGCTGTGTACAGCGACCGCCTGCTCATAGGCATCGAGTAAAAACTGACGCGCTTGGGTATGTCCCTCTGCTGTGGCTTCTAACCCTAGTGCTAGTGTAACCAGCGCACTACCGCCATTAGAGACCTGACGCCTAATCACTGAAAAGGGGAGCGGGTCTAAGCCATGATGAACACGCAGCGCATTGGTTGCCTGGGCTAAATCTGGAGCAGTATCGATCAGGGTGCCATCTAGATCGAAGAGGATCGCTTGAGGCGCTTGCATCGGCATTTAATCGCTCACCTTGCGGCAGTACATCATGTAGTTAACCGAAACGTCATGGCTAACCAAGCGGTAGTGGCGGGTTACCGGGTTGTAGGTTAGACCTGTTTGCTCACGTACTTCTAAGCCACTGTTACGGGCCCAGGCGGCCATTTCTGAAGGGCGAATAAATTTAGCGTAGTTATGAGTACCCCGAGGGAGCAGTCTCAGCACATACTCGGCGCCTAAGATGGCAAAAGCGTAGGACTTGGCGGTGCGATTTAGTGTTGAGAAAAACACATACCCACCTGGGCGAACCAAGGCACTGCAGGCACGAATGACGGATGCCGGGTCAGGTACATGCTCAAGCATTTCCATACAGGTCACCGCATCGTAAAAGCCGGGCTTTTGAGCTGCCATGGCTTCTACACTGATGTGCTGATAATCAACCTCAATGCCGCGCTCTTCCGCGTGGAGCCTGGCTACCGCTAACGGCGCTTCACCAAGGTCAATGCCGGTGACTTTAGCCCCGCGGTTGGCCATTGATTCGCTCAAAATGCCGCCACCACAGCCCACATCCAACACTTTTTTCCCCGCCAGGCCCGCGCGCGCATCAATAAAATCGAGGCGCAAAGGGTTAATTTCATGGAGCGGTTTAAATTCTCCCTGCGGATCCCACCAGCGGCTAGCGAGCGCTTCAAATTTAGCGACTTCGGCTGCATCGACATTGCCTTGATAGTGGCCAGCAGTGCTATCCTGTGGTGTCGCTTGCATGTTGTGACTCCCATTGTCATTGAGCATTAAGCGAAAAATTGACGCTTAATCACTGGTTATTATCCATTTGTGCTCGTTATCGTCCATTGGCGAGGTGGCATCCATCCACGCCTTCAGTATTATGGACATTCTAACCACTCCTGTGTCGGAACGCATGAAAAGGACCTCTATATGATTCGCAAGGCCGTACTTCCTGTTGCTGGGTTTGGCACCCGCTGCTTGCCGGCTTCGAAGGCTATTCCCAAGGAGATGATTACGATTGTCGATAGGCCAGTCATTCAATATGTCGTTGAAGAAGCCATTGCCGCGGGTATTCGCGAGATTGTGCTGGTCACTAGTAGCAATAAAAGTGCTATAGAAAACCACTTCGATACCCACGCAGAATTGGAAGCCAGCCTGGAAGCGAAAGGTAAACACGAACTTTTGCAGATGTTGCGCAACTTAGTGCCTGACGACGTCAGTATTATCAGCATACGTCAGGGGGTACCGCTGGGGTTGGGCCATGCGGTGCTATGCGCCCGACCGATCATTGGCGACGATGAGCCTTTTGCAGTGCTGCTTCCGGATGTATTGGTCGATAACAGTACCAATTCTGCAACAGATTTAGCTGGCATGTTAGCGGCCTATGAACAACAGCAAACGGCGCAGCTGATGGTGGAAGAAGTTGCTTGGGAGCAAGTTGAAAAATATGGCATCGTAGCGCCAGCCGGTGATGTGCCCGCACCTAATCAATCGGTAGATTTAGCGGGTATGGTGGAAAAACCTAAGCGAGATGCGGCGCCCTCAAATCTAGCGGTAATAGGTCGTTATGCGCTGCCAGGGCATATTTTTCCTATTTTAGCCGCTACACAGCCCGGTGCTGGTGGTGAAATTCAGCTTACTGACGCGCTAGAAACGCTGCGCGAGCAATCGGGTGTCCAGGCATATCGTATGCAGGGCTCTACCTACGATTGCGGTCAGCCGCTGGGCTACCTAGAAGCCACGCTCGCCTACGCGCGTCGCCATCCTGAGTTCGGCGAGGGTTTCAAAGCCTTGCTATCACGTTACCACCAAGGAGAGTAACCCATGCGGGTGTTACTTTACGGTAGCGAATTAAGCGCAGCGACGGCAGCGGCTGCGCTAGCCTGGGTGGGCCATCAGGTGCAGTGGTTGCCTCATTCCGATGCTCCCTGGTCAGCTCTTTCTCAGGTAGATTGGCTACGTAGCGAACCTCAACTGATGGCCCATTTGGAGCAGGGCTTGGCGGAGGGAACTCTCCAGGTCATTGAACAGCTTAAAGATGCAGCCATACCTGAAGTGATCTGGCTGGCGTTATCGCCCGCACAGCGCAGTTCGGCCAGCGCTCTGGTTGAAAATCCGCTATTAGCTGATCAGCAGGGCATCGTACTTATCAATAACTCAACCTTTCCGGTCGGCGAGACTGAGCGGCTACATGCGTTGATGGGGCCGCAGCACACCAGCGTGGCACTTCCTGATACGTTGGAAGAGGGCCGTGCGTGGGACTCGTTTACTCGTCCAACTAGGCGGCTGCTAGGTTGTGATAATACGACAGGTGAGCAGGTGACCAGAGAGCTGCTACGCGCCTTTAATCGGCGTAGCGAGGTATTTCAGTGTATGCCGCGCCGCGCCGCAGAGCTCACCAAGCTGGCGATTAACGGCATGCTTGCTACGCGCATCAGTTATATGAATGAAATTGCGGGCTTGGCTGATACCCTGGGTGTGGATGTCGAACATGTTAGACAGGGCATGGGTGCTGACTCGCGCATTGGTTTTGAATACCTGTACCCCGGGTGTGGATTTGGCGGGCCTAACTTCTCGCGTGACTTGATGCGCTTGGCCGATGTCCAACTACAAAGTGGCCGTTATTCAGCGCTGCTTGAACAGGTGATGGATATTAACGAGCAGAAGAAAGAGACCCTGTTCCGCAAGCTGTGGGCTCACTTTGCTGGTGAGATAGCAGGTAAAACCGTAGCAATTTGGGGCGCTGCGTTTAAACCTGGTACTGCGCGTATTGATCATGCCCCGGTATTAACATTGCTGGAGGCACTTTGGGCGCAAGGGGTTAAGGTTCAGCTCCACGACCCAGCGGCGGTGCCCGCTCTCCACGCCTTGGTTGGCGAGCGTGACGACCTGCGTACCTATACTCATGACCCCTACCAAGCTTGTGAGGGCGCCGATGTGCTAATGCTGGTTACCGAATGGAAAACGTATTGGAACCCTGACTGGCACCGACTCGGCTCGCTATTAAACGCTAAACTCGTATTAGATGGGCGCAATATTTACGACCCTGAGTTTGTTGCCAGCTGTGGATTAATGTACCGAGGTATTGGCCGTCGTGCCGACCCGAAGACTCTTTGAGGAATTGTCATGCCAGACGCCACCGGATCCTCTCGTATTGTGCCCGATGTGGATCAAAGCTTGACAGCGCAACATCTACGCCACCGAAAGGGGCCGACGCTATGGCCGTTATGGCTATGTTTGCTACTGATCATCGCGCTATTGGGCACGGCGGCAGTTGGACTTTGGTACGAACGTGAACGACTTTTAGATGAGCTTCACCGGGTGAGTGGTGAAGTTTCCAATGTGCATGCCCGCTTGGATTCGGATGACACGGATGTACAAGATGCGATAACCTTTGTACAAGCTCGGATGTCGACTCTTTTCCAAGAGCAGGAGCAGCTCTCTATGTCGTTGGCCGATACCCGAGAAGAGTTGTACGGTTTGCTCACCATGAATGAGGACATGGTCTCCACTGATTCGGTCAACTCGCTGTTGCAGCAGCTGGCCCAGCTTAGGGAGCAGGCTGAGTTACGTGACCAACAGCTGATGGCGGTAAGGGAATCGCTTGATGCGCTGGAACAAACGGGAACGTCAGGTCGTCAAAATCTGGTTGAAGAAGTTGCTCACTTAGAGCAATTGAGTGAACAGCGCCTTTCAGCGCTGGATAGCCAGATAAATAGAGTCAGCAGTGCATGGGAGGAGCAGTTGGCAGCGCAAAAAGCCGCGATTGAGGCCCGCTTTGATGAGCTGGAAACATCCTTTGCAGAGTCTGTCGCAGATAGAGAAGCGCCAGTGGGGCAGGAAGCCCTAGAAACATTGGAACAAGAGTGGTCTCAACGCCTGAATTCGCTGGAAAGCGATGTGCGCCAAGTGCGTCAGGCACAGCTTGCCTTCAGTGCCCAGCTAGAGATGTTGCGCTAACGAATTGTGTCGAGTGTATGTATGCGACTGCTTAATCTTTGACATGCTAATGCGTTGAAATGTTTAGGTGATGAAGCCGCTGATTTAGGTTGGGATAAAAATGTATGGGAAGACAACGGCGATGGACATCAGCCACAGGACGCACGTTTTTTGCCGTGCTACCTCTGTTATGCATATCACATGGCGCATGGGCGTTAGAGGCGACTATCAAGGGCGTTTCCGATGAGGTTGAAGGCAATATCCAAGCCTATTTACAGAATATCGATGCAGCGCAATATACTGAAGTGCGTTTAGAAGGTGAAATTCGCCGACGCACCCAGGAAGCCATGCGTGTATATGGCTATTACGAGCCTGAAATAACCCTTGAACGCGCCACTGATAAGCGCGTATGGCTTGAGATCGCACCTGGCCCCCAGATTAAAGTTGAAATTCTGTCAATCAATGTGGAAGGCGATGCGAGCGAGGATCCTCCTTTTCAACAGGCCGTAGAAGGCTTTCCCTTGAAAGAGGGAGATGTCTTGCGGCACGCCCCTTGGGATAGGCTGAGTAGTCAATTTTCTGGACTGGCCATCGAACGTGGTTACTTTGACTGGGGGTTTACCGATAGGCGCATGGAAGTACGCCCATATCTTCAGAGCGCGCGCCTGTATATGGATTTTGACAGTGGGCCTCGCTACCAATTTGGCGAAACATCAATAACCGGTAGCCATATTGAGCTAGACCGGTTGCGTCGCATGCAGCCTTTTGAGCAGGGTGACCCTTATTTGGCGCAAACCTTAGCAGAATATAACCAATCGCTTGCGGAAACCGGCTGGTTTAGTTCTGTATCGGTGCGTCCGCGTCTTGAAACAGCTCAAGAATTAACCATCGCTCCTTCTGGTGGAGGTGACCCCTGGTGGAGTGAAGCTACTGCATCGCAACCCGAACGCCCACGTTTGAGCAGCGCAGCACTTGCCAGCGCGCTGCGTGTTAATAAGCGCGATGATACCCAGCTACCTATCGACATTAGTGTTGAACCTGCTGACCGTCATCAGTTCGAAGTAGGTCTTGGCTATGCCACCGATGTGGGGCCGCGACTGCGCTTTGGTTGGGAGCAGCCGTGGATAAACCGCTATGGCCATAGCCTTGATCATGATCTCTATTTATCTGCCCCGGAGCAGCGTTTTACTGGGATGTATAACGTGCCCCTCGAGAACCCCCTTCGCGATAGCTACCGACTTCAATATGGAATCCGGAATGTCGACGATAGCGATACTCAGTCACTAGAAGGCACCGTCGAGCTGGCTCGGCGATGGCAGTTCGATAACGACTGGGTTCAAACGCTCTATTTCCGCACAACCTATGAGGATTTCGAACAGGGTGGTGAAGCAGATCAGGTGTGGCTATTCTACCCAGGCATTCAGTGGTCACGCACGCGAACACGCCCTCAACGCTTCCCTTTATGGGGTGATCGCCAGCAGCTCTCTTTAGAGTACTCGGATACCGTCTGGGGATCAGATGCGAAATTTGCTCGCATTACCGGCGATACGGAGTGGATCCGTATGATTGGTAATGATAACCGCTTCTTGGCACGCATCAGTTTAGGGGCCATTGAAACCGATGACTTTGCCAAAATACCGCCATCGCTGCGCTTTTTTGCGGGCGGTGACCGCAGTGTACGCGGCTACTCCTATGAGAGCTTATCCCCCCGCAACGACGAGGGCAGACTGCGCGGCGGTCAACAAATGCTCACCTCAACCCTTGAGTATCAGCGCCGCGTGACGGGGAGTTGGTGGGGGGCCACTTTCGTGGATAACGGCGACGCCTTTGATAACTGGGGCCCCAATGATTTGAAAACCGGTGCCGGGGTCGGGGTTCGCTGGGTCTCGCCGGTGGGGCCGATTCGTTTTGACATTGCCCATCCCTTAGACCACGAAGACGATTGGCGTTTGCACTTTTCCATCGGCCCGGAATTCTAGGAGAGAGACTTGTCGCAGGTTGAACCAGCTACATCTGATAAACGCCGTATGTTGTCTCCCAAATATCGCGCTTGGCTTCTACTCTGGAGCCTTATACGTCTTATTATTGTGCTGCCCATTTGGCTATTCGGCATTGCGGCGTTAGTGGTTGGGATAGTGTTATCTCCTTGGGGCACTGGGATACTGCTCTCGCAGGGTGAGCAGCGTGATGTATTCTCCTACGCCCATCATGAAGGCGGCTTACTAGACCATTTTCAGCTCGAGGGTTTTCAACTGCAGCTGGGAGAAACCCGCATAAGCGTGGATGAGTTTGAACTCCAGTGGGCGAATGACTGTGTGCTTTCTGGGCGCTTATGTATCGACACACTGCGTGTGGTGGGCGCCGATGTTCGACTAGGTTCACCCAGCGAGCAGGCGCCACCTCCCGAGGAGGGGGCGCCGCTGGCTATTCGCTTTCCTTTTCCCATCGAACTGCGTTCGCTACTACTGGACGATGTCAGCCTGCGGTTAGCCGATGGTACCGAGGTAGCGTGGCAATCTTTAAGCTCGGCGGCCATTGCTGAAGGCAATCAAGTGCGCTTTTCGCCAACGCACCTGGAGCAGCCCCGCGTCTATTTACCCCCATCGCCGGGGATCCGGCTAACGCAGGGTATACAAACGCCGCTTGATGCCGCCTCCATTGATGCCGCTATATTGCTCAACCAGCCGCAACAAGAGGCAGTAGCGGCAGTTGAGCCGCTTGAAGAGCAGTTCGAAACACGCGAGCGCCTGGAATTACCCGAAATTACGCTCCCGGTCGATATTCAGCTACCTGAATTTACCCTCAACGATTTTCGGCTGGAAGGGGCTGCCGAGTACCGCGTGGAGCGATTGCGGCTTGGGCTACTAACCGAGGGCAATAACGTTGAGTTAACCGAGCTTTCCGTGGTTACCCCGGATGCTGAGGCTGAGTTAACGGCTAACGCAACCTTAAGCGGTAACTATCCACTCGATGCCCGCTTAGACGTAGCGTTGTTTTTGCCTGAGATTTATCCTCAACTTAGTGGCGAGACGTTAACGTTAACGCTGTCTGGCACACTGGATGCACTTGAAGCGCAGTTGGAGGCATCTGGTGCAGTCAATGCGTCACTAAGCGGTCAAGTCGACGCGCTAGCACCAACGCTACCGTTTCAACTACAGTTGCAAAGCGATCAAGTCCAGTGGCCGCTGCCTGCAAGCGAAACTGACAGCAGCGTTGAGCGTATAGATGACAGCAGCGAAGAAGAGACTACCCAAGGCGATGGCGATGTTGCCCCTGCCCCCTATATAGTTGATGACCTGAGTCTACAAATAACCGGAAACCTTAGCGATTATAGCGCGCAACTTGCTATGGCGGTTGAGGGCCCCAGCCTGCCGCGTACGCAAATTAACGTCGACGGAGAGGGTGATCTTGAGCAGTTTAGCTGGCAACCTCTCACCCTCGTGGTCGACGAAAGCTCCCTGCGCAGCGAAGGCAATATCAGTTGGGTAGCACCGCTACAGGTCAACACGACCATTCGTTTAGATCAGTTTAATCCGGCCCACTTCGTCGATCAGCTAGAGGGCGATTTAAACGGCGACATTGAGCTTAGGCTCCGCCAGCAAGGGGATCTGTGGGCCATTAGCGTGCCCAACTTAGCGATCGACGGTGAACTGCGCGACTACCCGTTAACTCTGCAAGCGGCCTTTGACGCTAACAGCAACCTGGAACTGGATATTGACGAACTGCTGTTCACCCAAGGTGATAATCGCTTACAAGCAGCGGGGCAAATCAGTGAACAGGCTATGTCGTTAAATGCTGATATTGCACTGCGTCAGCTGCAAACCCTCTCGCCAGACTTGGCGGGCACTATCGTGGGTACGCTAGAGGCGAGCGGCAGTTTTAACCAGCCCCAAGTACTCGCCAATTTACAGGGCGATGGCGTACGTTTTGGCGATAACCGCGTTGAGCGGTTAACGCTGGATGCCAATGTACAGGGCATCGATGACCCTACCCTCGACGTCCAACTGGTGTTACAAAACGTCAATGCTGGTGGGCAGTCGCTGGCAAACATTGAGGCCAACCTTGCAGGACGTCTCTCTGAGCATCAGCTTGAGTTGAGCGCCCAAGGCGCCAATAACAGTTCTCTCAGCCGTGCGCAGCTAGCCTTGAATGGCCGTTTTGACCAGCAAAGCCAGCTGTATCAAGCACGTGTAACACCGTTGGAGGTTGACTCTGAGGCGGGGGATATTCGCCTTGAAGCGCCTCTCGACCTGCGCTACAACCTGACTAATGGCGCGGCGCGCTTGTCGCCGTTCTGCCTGCGCCGTGAGCAGGGCGGGCTGGTCTGTTCAGAAGAGGAAATCATTGCCTCTGCGCAGCAAGGCAATGCTGTGCTTTCGGTGCGTGAAGTGCCAATGGAAATGCTGGAGCCTTTTTTGCCAGAAGAGTGGCAGTTAGAGGGAGATACAACGGCGGATGTTGTCGTCAACTGGCGTCAGGGCGGTGCCCAGTGGCAGGCAGATCTACGAATTCTCAGTGAATTGGCGATTACCGCCGTTAATGATTATGGCCAACCTGTCTCACTGCCTGAGATTAATTTAGATGCTCAGATTGAAGCCACCCAAGCCCAGGCAAATGCCAATGTATCGCTCTCGCTTGCCGAGGCGGGAGACCTCAACTTAGATCTGTCGGTTAACGACCCATTAGGGGCAGGCGCATTATCAGGAGAGCTGCGCGCAACCAATGTGTCGCTGCAACCCTATCGGCCCATGTTGGTGGGAATGGATCGATTGGAAGGCGGTCTTAGCGGCAGCGTGCAAATTTCCGGATCGACTGCTCAGCCTGATTTACAGGGTCAGCTTGGGCTACGGGGTATTGGCGTAAGTGGCCCGGATATTCCAGTCGATATTCAAGATGGTGAACTGGTGGTCTCTTTCGACGGCGAGCAGGGGGATATTGATGGCTATCTGGCCGCTGAGCGCGGGCGTTTAGATATTACCGGTGATGCCTATTGGCCAAGCGGCGATGATTGGCGTGTTGGTGTTGACCTGAATGCAGTACAAGCGCCTATCCTGGTCGTGCTGCCCCAGTTCGGTCGGCTTGAGGTAGCTCCTAATATCCGTATCCGAGTTACGCCGGAAAGGCTGCAAGTGAGGGGGGATGTCAATTTACCCTGGGCACGTCTTGAAATTGGCGATATGCCCTCGTCGGCCGTCACCCCGAGTGGCGACGAAATAATTATTACCGAGCGTGACGATCGCCAGGCGGAAATAGAGGCCCAACGTGCGGCAGCCAATGGGGATGGCCCCAGCGCTGCAGATGAACTTGCCGCTACTGGCATGGCTATTGATGTGCTGGTGACCTTAACGTTGGGACGCGATATGCAAATTTCAGCCTACGGTCTTGAGTCCGGATTAGGCGGTGCGCTGGAAATTCGCCAAAGCAGTGGGGCGTTGCAGCTGTTCGGCGATGTTAATTTAGTCGATGGTCGTTTCCAAGCATTCGGTCAAGACTTGGTTATTCGCCGCGGCGAACTGCTGTTTAGCGGGCCTCCGGGGCTACCTACGCTCGATTTCGAGGCCATTCGCAATCCTGACGTGACCGAAGATGATGTCATCGCGGGCTTACGGGTAACAGGCAGCGCCGAAGCACCGAATGTACTGATCTTTTCTGAACCGGCAATGGATGAATCCCGTGCGCTCTCTTACCTGTTACGGGGGCGCGCACCGGATGCCTCAGGTGGCGGTATGGATAGTGCACTGACAACCGCGCTGATAGGCATGTCATTAGGGCGAACCGGTGGCGCGGTGGGCTCCATTGGTGAGGCCTTCGGCATTGACGATTTAACCCTGGATACCGCCGGAGCCGGTGACGACAGCCAAGTCGCTGTCAGCGGCCAACTTACCGACGATCTCAGGATCAGTTACGGCGTGGGAATTTTCTCGCCGATTGCCGAACTAACACTACGTTACACCCTATGGCGTAACCTTTACGTACAGGCCGTATCGGGTACCAGCCAAGCGGTGGATTTGATCTACACCTTTACCCGTTCCGGTAATCCTGAAATCATTCAGCAGCAATAAGTGAGGGCGAAATGTCATTGTTTTCAAATACGTTTTCAAATACGAATTCAAGTGCTAGCCGTATGTTGCCGGGGCGCGATGCCCCGATACAGACAAGCGATGTCCACACCATTAACGGCCATTCGCTACACCCACCATTCCCAGAAGGACATGAGGAGATCGTGCTGGGTATGGGCTGCTTCTGGGGCGTTGAGCGTCTGTTTTGGCAGTTGCCCGGAGTCTTCGTCACTGCGGCAGGTTATGCCGGTGGCGAGACGCCTAACCCCACCTACGATGAGACATGCACGGGGCGTACTGGCCACACCGAAGTGGTGCGGGTAATTTATGACCCTAAGCAAGTCGATCTTGAAACGCTGTTGCAGGTCTTTTGGGAACAGCACGATCCAACCCAGGGAAATCGCCAGGGTAACGATATTGGCTCTCAGTACCGTTCTGCCATTTTTACCACCCACCAAGCGCAGCAAGCAGCAGCAGAGCAGAGCGCGGCTACCTATCAGCAGGCGCTCGACAAAGCGGGTAAGGGGGCGATCACCACTGAGATTAAACCGCTGGAAACGTTTTATTACGCAGAGGCTTATCATCAGCAGTACCTTGATAAAAATCCCAATGGCTACTGCGGCTTGAAAGGCACTGGCGTCACTTGCCCCATCGGTTGACAGCGTTTTTTTATTCTCAATTACAGAACCATCATAGGAAGCCACTATGCCGCAACGACATCGTTTGAAGAGGGCTTCCCCACACGCCGCGGTGGTCAGCGCCTTAGCGTTACTGCTGTGCACGCCACAGGCTTGGTCTGGAGAGGAGGTAAGTGTGTTAACTATGCCGCAGGCTGTTAGCGACACGCCCTTTGCAAGCGAACGCGAAGCCGTGATTTGGCGTCGCGAGGAGCTCAAAGATATTGAAAGCCTGGTGCGTCAGCTGCGCTTTGACCTGGTTAACAACCAGGATTTTGAAGCCGCCTCGCCGCGCTTACTTGAGCTGCAGGAGCGCGCCAGTGCCCAACGTTTACTGCCTGCGTTTATTGAAAGCACCCACGGCAGTGGATCCGAAGCGAAGGCCTCTATTTGGGAAGAGTGGGACGATTTCGCCGCCGGTTTTACCGACCTTGAGGATAAAATCACTCACTTGATTGACGTCGCCGAACAACAGAATCCCCGTGACACTGCACGCGCGCTTTCAGAGGTAGGCGCGAGCTGCAAGAGCTGTCATCGTGCCTACCGCTACGACTAGCGTAGCGGTAGGTCTTAGATAAGTTTTGGAGAATAGCTCTTGGAGAATAGCTACTTGAAAAGTAGACGCAGGGAAGGGCGCCTAGTCGCCTTGCTGGATGCGGTCAATGCGGTAAAGTGTTTCCACTTGTTCTAGGCCACTGACGGTGCAGTTCAGGTCTTTAACACGACCATCGCTTAATCCATAGACCCAGCCATGCACGGAGATCTGCTGACCACGCTGCCAAGCGCGCTGCAAAATCTTGGTGCGGCATAAACTATTCACCTGGGCTTTAACGTTGAGCTCGCACATGCGATCGATTTGATCCTCAAGCGGGAGATGATCCAGCGAGCTCCGGTGGTGGTTATACTGTTCGCGCACCGAATGTAGCCAGTAATCCACCACGCCGCATTCACCGCCCATCATAGCGGCCTTAATGCCCCCACAACCATAGTGACCGACAACCATGATATGGCTGACTTTAAGAACATCCACCGCAAACTGAACCACCGAGAGGGCATTCATATCGGTATGGTGAAGCAGGTTGGCGACGTTACGATGGACGAAAACCTCTCCAGGCGGGAGAGCGATAATTTGGTTCGCAGGCACTCGGCTGTCGGAGCAGCCAATCCATAAATAATCCGGGTTTTGCTGGTTCGAGAGGCGTTTAAAGTAGTCGGGGTCTTCTTCGCACATGCGCTCAGCCCAGGCGCGATTATTATCGAGTAGTGTGGCTATAGGGTCAGACATAGCGTCTCCAGTAAGGTTGAGGGGGCAAATGGCTGGTAGGTAAACGAAATATCAAACCCTACTCAGTATAAAATTAGTCACTGTCTAAGCTATGAGCTAGTACAAATATTCGCCAGTACAAAATAGCAGAGGAAGGTTTTAACCTCCCTAGGCGGTCAGGTCAACTGCCGCACTAAGGTGATGGGCATTACGACTATTGATTGATACAAATCCTAGCTATCTATACAAATCTTAACTATTTATACAAATCTTAACTATTTATACAAATTTTAACTCCCCAGGAGCAAAGCATGGCAGACGTTTCTGAATACGAATATGACCTTCTGGTGATCGGCGCAGGCTCTGGGGGTGTTCGCGCGGCGCGTATGGCTGCCGCCACCGGCGCCAAGGTGGCGATTGCCGAAGATCGCTACTTGGGAGGAACCTGCGTCAACGTTGGTTGTGTGCCCAAAAAGCTCTACTCCTACGCTGCTCATTTTCATGACAGCTTTGACGATGCTGCCGGTTTTGGTTGGCAGCTACCAGGCCCCGCCAGCTTTGATTGGGCCACGCTGCGGGATAATAAAATCAGCGAAATTAAACGCCTTAATGGCATTTATCAGCGCATGCTGGAAGGTGCTGGGGTTACGCTGTTCAACGCCCGCGCACGCTTGGCTGACGCTCATACGGTAACCTTAAGTGGCGAGCATGGCGATACATCGGTGACGGCGCAGAAAATTCTCCTTGCTACCGGTGGATGGCCTTGGGTGCCCGATTTTCCTGGCAATGAACACGCCTTGGATTCCAATCAGATATTTGATCTGGATACCTTCCCCAAGCGTTTTCTGGTCTTGGGCGGTGGCTATATTGCGGTGGAATTTTCCAGCATCTTTAATGGACTGGGCAGTGAGACGCATCTTATCTATCGCGGCGACATGTTTTTGAAAGGCTTTGATCAACAGGTTCGCGAGTTCACCTGTGCCGAAATGCAAAGAAAGGGCGTCAATATTCACTTCAACACCAACATTGAGCGTATTGAACCCAGCCAAGATGCCTACAACGTTCACCTTACCAGTGGCGATGTGCTTGAAGTCGATGTGGTGCTCGCAGCCACTGGGAGGAAAGCCAATGTGGGTGATTTAGGACTTGAAGCATTGGGGTTAAGCTTGGATGAGTCTGGCAAAATCCCTGTTAACGAGCGGTTTGAAACAGTGTTGCCTTCCGTGCTGGCGTTAGGCGATCTAATCGCTGGGCCTGAGCTCACGCCAGTGGCGTTGGCAGAGGCCATGCAGCTTGTTGATGTCCATTTTGCCGATACGCCTCCCAAGCCATTGGATTACACGACGATACCAACCGCCGTTTTTTGCCATCCCAATATTGGAACCGTAGGGCTCTCTGAACAGGCTGCGCGGGATAAATTTACCCATATACGTGTGTACAGCACCGATTTTCGTGCCATGAAACACACGCTGTCGGGTAGCCAAGAGCGTACGCTGATGAAACTGATTGTGGATGATGAAACTGACGTGGTGGTGGGAGCCCATATGGTTGGTGACGATGCGGGGGAAATCATTCAGGGCGTTGCCATTGCGGTAAGAGCAGGCCTTACCAAGCAGGACTTTGACCGCACCGTGGGCATTCACCCTACCGGTGCTGAGGAGTTTGTCACGCTGCGTACGCTCACTCGCCGGTAAGTGCATAAAAAGCGTGAGGTTGGTCTGTTATATTCTATAAGCGACAGTGGCGAAAAGGTTGCCATGAGCGGCGAATTCGCCCTGTTCGTTCATAACAAAATTTTATGGAAAGTGAGGCAGAGAATAATATGATTTTTGAATTGCTCATAAGCAACTGTTATAATGAACTTCAAATTCGCTACAGCGAAGCATAACTATGAGTACGCCGACACCACCATTTACCCCCTCTGCCGACCTTGCACGGCCGACAGTCGCTGATGCCGTTGTCGGTCATGCAGAGACGCCACTCTTTATTCGCAAACCTAATGCTGATGACGGCTGGGGGGTTTACGAGCTTATTAAAGCTTGCCCCCCGCTGGATGTGAATTCAGCCTATGCCTACCTGTTACTCGCCACCCAGTTTCGTGATACCTGTGCAGTTGCAACCAATGAAGAAGGTGAAGTCGTGGGTTTTGTGTCTGGTTATGTCAAGGACAATGCCCCCGACACCTACTTTTTATGGCAAGTGGCTGTTGGTGAAAAAGCCCGTGGCACTGGATTAGCACGCCGCTTAGTCGAGGCCATTATGTCGCGCCCCGAGCTTGATGATGTGCATCACCTTGAAACCACCATCACGCCTGACAATCTAGCCTCTTGGGGCTTGTTTCGCCGTTTGGCGGCGCGCTGGCATGCGCCGCTCAATAGTCGCGAATACTTCTCTACCGAACAGCTCGGAGGAGAGCATGATCCGGAAAACCTCGTGCGCATTGGCCCGTTTCAAACCGATCGCATCTAATACGTGTTTTTGCTAGGCACATGTGTTGGATTGACTGTTTTCCCGCTTATGTTGCTCTGGGCAAGTAACGTTTAACGCCTAAAGGCAAAATGATTAACCAAGGAGGTCGCAATGCAGACCCAGACGCTTGAACGCATGGAATCCAATGTACGTACTTATTCTCGTTCATTTCCGGTGGTGTTTACCAAGGCGCAAAATGCGCGCCTAACCGATGAGAATGGCCGTGAGTACATTGACTTCCTTGCCGGCGCGGGCACGCTTAACTACGGCCATAATAACCCGCATATGAAACAAGCGATGATCGACTACCTGTCAACTGATGGTGTCGTTCACGGTTTGGACATGTGGACTAATGCCAAACGTGATTATTTAGAAACGCTTGAAAAAATTATCTTCAAGCCACGTGGGCTCGACTACAAAGTACACCTACCTGGGCCAACCGGTACCAATGCGGTAGAAGCGGCTATTCGCTTAGCTCGAGTGGCTAAAGGTCGGCATAATATCGTCACCTTCACCAATGGTTTTCACGGTGTCACCATGGGGGCTTTGGCGACCACGGGTAATCGTAAATTCCGTGAAGCCACTGGCGGTATACCCACCCAAGGCGCAAGCTTTCTACCTTACGATGGCTACATGGGTGAGCACACCGATACCCTGGATTATTTTGAAAAGCTGCTTGGCGATAAATCTGGTGGTCTGGATATCCCAGCTGGTGTCATCATTGAAACCGTGCAAGGCGAGGGCGGTATTAACGTAGCTGGCCTGGAGTGGCTGAAGCGCCTTGAAGGTATCTGTCACGCCCACGATATTCTGCTGATTATTGACGATATCCAGGCAGGTTGTGGTCGCACAGGTAAATTCTTTAGCTTTGAGCATGCGGGTATTACGCCCGACATTATTACCAACTCGAAATCGCTCTCCGGGTTCGGCCTGCCATTTGCGCATGTGTTGATGCGCCCAGAGCTGGATAAATGGAAGCCAGGCCAATATAACGGCACTTTTCGTGGTTTTAGCTTGGCAATGGTGACCGCCACCGCAGCGTTGAAAAAATACTGGTCTAATGACACCTTTGAACGCGATGTTCAGCGTAAAGGGCGTATTGTAGAAGAACGTTTCCAGAAGTTAGCGGCGCTATTGACTGAGCACGGCATGCCAGCTACTGAGCGTGGCCGTGGCTTGATGCGTGGTATCGATGTCGAGTCAGGTGACATTGCCGATAAAATTACCAGCAAAGCGTTTGAGCACGGTCTGGTGATTGAAACCAGTGGCCAGGACGGTGAAGTGGTTAAGTGCCTGTGCCCGCTAACCATTAGCGATGAAGACTTGCTGGAAGGCTTGGATATTCTCGAAATGTGTGTCAAAGCTGTTGCTAGCGAGTAACTTGCCACTAGAATTAGGTGTTACGCTGAAACAGTAAGCTCACAGGTTTTTTAGTTAGGGATATAGCGGCTGGTAGTCGCCAGCCGCTTTGCAACGGAGTACTCCTATGATCGTTCGTAACATTGAAGAAGCGCGTAAAACAGAGCGTCTAGTGACTGCTGAAAATGGTAACTGGGACAGCACGCGCCTTGTGTTGGCCAATGACGGCGGGAACTTTTCTTTTCATATCACACGAATTTTCGAAGGCACTGAGACACATATTCATTACAAACATCACTATGAGTCTGTGTACTGCATCGAAGGCGAAGGCGAGGTGGAAACACTCGCGGATGGCAAGATTTGGCCTATCAAGCCGGGTGATATTTACATACTTGACCAGCACGATGAACATCTGTTGCGTGCCCACAAAACCATGCACTTAGCATGTGTATTTACACCGCCGATCACGGGCAACGAAGTTCACCAAGAAGATGGCTCTTACGCACCTTCTGAATAGCGACAGTGAGTAACAACGTGTTGCTGTCTCAAGAGTGGACGAGCAACAGAAAAAGCAGCCTGCGACAGTAGGCTGCTTTTTTGCTAAGTGTTTATATTTCTGTGATTAAATACTTTTTTAACAAGCACTTATGATTTTTCAAATACGAGCGTAATTTCACCCAGCGTAAAGCCAAATTTACGCATGGCGGTTCGATTGATCAAACGGCCATCCGGCTGAAGGTACATCCAGTCATCCATGGTAAATGAGATCATCCGACCATCAATTTCGATCTCTAGCGGATAGCGCATGTGGAAGGCATGACCATATTGGCGTGCCTCAACTTGACCTTCCACGTCGTCGGCGGTGCCAATCCAGCGATGTTCATCGATGCGCTCAAATGTCCAAACGCGGCGATCTGTTTCACCATCTGAAAAAACGAAAGATTCATCCAGCGTCAGGCTGCCATTTTCGTAGGTGCCTTGGATATCTACGGTAAAACGTCGCTGTACCTCGCCGGAGTAATCCTGCACCATGCCCCAGGCTCGGGTGGTGCCCGCAAAGTACTCTGCGATATCCAAACGAGGTTCAGTATCGGCGTAGTCCTCAATATCAACGCCAGCACAACCAGCCAGCAAGAAGAATAGTGTGAAAAAACTAATGCGCAGGGAGCGGGTCATAGGTGCATTTCCTATATTTGAATGGATTTAGGTACAGTTATGGTAGAGTATTTTTATAGCATAGAGCACCTAAGTGCCTGTGACTACTGGCACCTCTTGGGTTCGCTTAATATATATTATGTTAAATAGCGCATTTTGGTCGTCTGTAATAGGTGTCCGAAAACTAGATGTTCGAAAAGCCATGATGGCGTTGGACACTCGCCCCCCATCTCCTTATCATTCCCCAACCTATTGTCCAAGGATATCTCTCGTTATGCGCCCAGGTGTTTTGTGGCTTATAGCTGGCTTGTCGCTCTCGATCACAGGCTGTGCAGCAACCCAGCCGGAAACGAATCAACCGCCTCCTCTAAGCGAAGCCTCATTCAACTCTCGTATCCTGGAATTAGAGAGCCAGCTAACCCAGCAATGCGATACCCATTCGGAACTACAGGAACGCCAGCTTGATCACCAGCAGGCACTCACTGCTGATATGCGTGAAGTGGGCAGTTTGCTGCGCTACCTTCGCCAAGATGTGCAGCAGTTGGAAGCCCGAGGTGAAGAACCTGTCATCATTCGTGAAGAGTGTGAAATTGATCAGAGCTTGACCACCAAAACACTGCTAGGCCGCAGTGAATGGGTTGGGCTACCGAGTCTGGGTACCTATCTCAAGGCACGAGTCGATTCTGGTGCCAACACGTCGTCACTGTCTGCCGCAGAGATCACTCGTTTCGAACGTGATGGTGAAAACTGGGTGCGTTTCAAGTTGGCACTTAACGAAGATGACGTGGCCGTTGAGTCACAGCGTGATGAGTGGATTGAAGCACCCATTGTTCGTCGAGTGCGTATTGTTCAAGCTTCGGGGGAAGACTCGCGCCCGGTCATTTCGCTATTAATGACCTTAGGGCCAATTCGTGAAAATGTCGAATTCACGCTCAATGATCGCTCTCATCTAGATTATCCCGTGCTGCTTGGGCGGCGTTTTTTGATGGATATTGCGGTGATTGACGTGGCTGATACTTATTTGCATGACCGCCCTGAGTTTCCTGGCGGTGAGCCCGCCGACCAAGCTGCTGAAGATGAAGCAGTTGACGAAGATGATACTGAAGAATAACTGCTCTCCCCTGACGTTTTACGTAGAAAGGAATCTCCATGTCACGGTTAATGTTTTATATTATTGTCGGCTTTTTACTGGTCGCAGGTATTGCGACCAGCGTGCATCGCCATGTGCAGTTTGAAATCCCCTGGCTGCCCGGCGAACAACGCCAGGTGTGGGAAATTGAGGCTGGCATTAACTTCAATGCACAAGATGGCCCTGTACAGGTCGACTTGGCACTGCCCTCTCATCAGGCAGGCTATCGTGTACTGACTGAAAACACCGCATCGTCAGGCTATGGGCTTGCTTATCAGGCGGATGAATTAGGTCGTACTGCCAGCTGGACAATTCGTCAAGCGGTGGGCAGTCAAACGCTCTACTACTCTGTGCAAATGTTAGTATCGGAAGATGCTCGCTCACCGATACAGACTCCCCCCGGCGTATCCATTACTACGCCTTGGGAAAGTCCCTACGACACGGCGGCCAGCCAACTGATTGAACAGGCCTGGGCACGCAGCGCCAACAATGCCACTTTCGCTCGCGAGCTAATTCGCGACATTAATGGTGAGCGTCAGGAGGAAAACGCGCGGCTTTTGCTCACACAAGAAAATCCGGCGGCACTGGTGGTGCGGCTACTTAACCAGGCGGGCGTTCAGGCCCGTGAGGTGAGCGGCCTGCTGTTGGAAGATGGTCGTCGTCGCCAAACGCTCAGCAGTTGGATTCAGGTGTTTGACGAGCCAGGCGAAGAGTGGACTATTTTTCACCCACTAACGGGCGAGCAAGGTAAGCCGGACAATTTACTGCTTTGGGAAACCGGTGGTAGAGCCGTATTGGAGGTTCAAGGCGGCACAAATTCTCGGGTTACGTTCTCAATGATGACCCACGACCAGCCGGCCTCGGCGGCGGTGCGCAACCACTACTCTGAAGACACGCTGCTGAATTTCTCTATTCACAGCCTGCCACTGGAAGAGCAAGCACTTTTCCAGACTATCTTGCTGATTCCCATTGGCGCGTTAATGGTAGTGTTTTTACGTGTATTGGTGGGCATTAAAACGTCCGGTACCTTTATGCCGGTGTTGATCGCTCTCGCCTTCATACAAACCACCCTGCCTACAGGTTTGATTGGCTTCCTGCTTATCGTTGCCGTGGGGCTGGTTATTCGTAACTACCTCTCTTACTTAAATCTATTACTGGTGGCCAGGGTCTCGGCGGTGATCATTACGGTGATTGCGATTATCTCGATCTTCACCGTGTTGGCCTACCGCATGGGGCTCAGTGCGGGCTTAACGATTACTTTCTTCCCGATGATTATCCTGGCTTGGACGATCGAGCGGATGTCGATTTTATGGGAAGAGGAAGGCCCTAAGCAGGTGTTAATCCAAGGTGGTGGTAGTTTAATTACGGCTATTCTTGCTTACCTGGCGATGAATAACCCTTGGGTGCGTCACATCACGTTCAACTTTCTGGGAGTGCAGTTGATATTGATGGCGCTGATTTTGCTGCTGGGCAATTACACCGGTTACCGCTTACTGGAGCTACGCCGCTTCAAGCCAATCACTGATGATGAGAAACCCTCATGAGCTGGCTGAACAACTGGACGTGGCCCACACGTTTGCGGGATAAAGGCATTATTGGTATGAATCGGCGCAATATTCGCTATATTGGCCGATACAACAAGCGCCGCCTTTACCCTCTGGTCGATGACAAGCTTAAAACCAAACTATTGGCCCAGCAGTATGGGATTACTAGCCCCGAACTGATTGGTACCGTGACCACTCAGTTTGGCGTTAAGCATATTGGTGAAATGCTCACCGGCCACGCAGGTTTTGTTATCAAGCCTGCCAAAGGGAGCGGCGGTAAAGGTATTTTGGTGGTTGAAAAAGTCGAAGATAATGCCTTTATCAAGCCAAGTGGTGCCAAGCTCTCGCTTACCGATGTTGAGCGGCATGTGTCGAATATTTTGTCTGGACTCTACTCCCTAGGCGGCTCGCCTGACGTGGCGGTGATCGAAACGCTGATTAATTTCGATGAAAGCCTGATGGATTACACCTATGAAGGGGTTCCTGATATTAGGGTAATCGTTTTTAAAGGTTACCCCGTTATGGCCATGATGCGCCTTTCCACCGCGGCGTCCGACGGCAAAGCTAACCTGCACCAAGGTGCGGTAGGAGTAGGCCTAAATATAGCCACCGGGGCTGCCCTACGCGCGGTTCAGTTTGATCGGCCCTGCTTTAGCCACCCGGATACCGGCCATGATCTGGCAAGTTTAGTCGTCCCCCAGTGGGAAACGCTGCTCAATTTGGCGGCGGGCTGTTATGAAATGACCGGGCTTGGCTACCTGGGTACTGATATGGTGCTGGATCGTAAGCATGGCCCAATGCTACTTGAGCTGAACGCGCGTCCTGGCTTGGCCATTCAAATGACCAATGGCGAAGGTTTGCGCCGCCGCCTGGATCTCATTGAGCGTCAGCCTGATGGCGTGCCAGCCAAACAGCGTGTGGCTTTTGCCCAGCACCATTTTGCGCGGCAAAGTGAACTTGGTAGATAGTGGAGCGGGTAGAAAGCCCTGACACTACTTCCACCGGCGCGTAGACTACTACCGAGTAGGCTAATAACGTTCAACGAGTTGCCCATGACCCAAGCAAGTACACTACTACAGCAAGCGGAGTCTCAGTGCCATATCCGCGGCGTGCGTTTCACTCCTATTCGCCGCCGAGTGCTTGAGATGATTGCTGAAAATGGCGGTGGGCTAAAAGCCTACGATCTTCTAGATAAGCTCTCTACTGAGCACGCGGCTGCCCGCCCCCCTACTGTATACCGGGCGCTAGAGTTCTTAATTGATCAAGGGTTGGTGCATCGGATTGAGTCGCAAAACTCTTATGTGGCTTGTGCATGCCCAGAACATGTCCACGGTTTTCAGCTGCTTATTTGCCGTCAATGCGGGTATGTTGAAGAGCTGCATCTGGACGAAATCAGCGACCAACTGGCAGCACTGGCCAATCGACAAGGCTTTAATGTAGAGCGCCAAACTATTGAGCTACAAGGGCTTTGCCAAGATTGTCGATTGAGCAAAGGATGAACCTGTTAATCTCAAACAGCTAATTTTTGTAGAGACAGCGAGTAAATTATGTCCCGTTTTGATCAAGTCGCGCCGGAGGCGTTGTTTAAGCAACTAGAGCGTGCCACTCCCGAAGATAGCCTGCCTGCTGTTTCAACCTTGCTAGCGGCTGTGCGCTTTAATGCCGATGGTTTGATTCCTGCTATTGCCCAGCAGCACGACTCCAAAGAAGTGTTGATGATGGCGTGGATGAACCGCGAGGCACTTGAAGAGACCTTAGCCACTCAGCGTGTTTGCTACTATTCACGCTCGCGGGGAACATTGTGGCGCAAGGGAGAGACGTCGGGGCAGCAGCAGCAGCTTATCTCCGCGGCGCTAGATTGCGATGGCGATACGCTACTGTTGCACGTCGAGCAAACCGGGCCTGCCTGTCACACTGGGCGGCGCAGCTGTTTCTATATTGCCGTGGACAAAGAGCAGGCGTCGATCACCAGTACGCCGCTGATTGATCCTGACGATCTGTACGGCAAAAAAGCCTAGTTTTCGCTATGCCACACTCAGCCAAGTCGCGAATCATATCAGCTCTGCGCTCAGGCCCGCGGTGGCTATTAATGAAAGTGATGATTGGCTGCGTAAGGGTCTATCAATACACGCTCAGTCCGCTGCTGGGCCCTCGCTGCCGTTTCTGGCCCAGCTGTTCGTCTTACACGATTGAGGCGATTCAGGTGCATGGACCATTAAAAGGCGGCTGGATGGCAGTCAAACGGATCATTAAGTGCCACCCGGGCAGCTCAGGGGGTATGGATCCAGTGCCCGGTGGACGCAGCGAGCAGCTTTGCCGCGAGGATGATGAAAAGGCGTCGTCACCCTCTTGTTGTGATCATCACCCTCGCTAGCCCGTGTTGCTACTTCTGGTTTTACTACTTCTGCTGCGCTACCGCGTAGATCTTCTCCAACATGGCATGCAGGCCGTTGCTACGCGTAGGCGACAAGTGCTTGTCTAACCCTAAATCAGTCATAAAGTGCGGTTCGGTAGCACGGATTTCAGCGGCTGTGCGTTCGCTATAAATACGCAGCAATACGGCAATCAGGCCGGATACGATCGCTGCATCGGAGGTTGCTTTAAAAACCAGCTTATCGCCCTCCTCCTCATGGCGCATCCACACGTTTGACTGACAGCCCTGAATTTTAAACTCCTCGATCTTCCAACCTTCGGGAAAGTCAGGCAACTGCTTACCCATATCGATAATGTACTGATAACGATCCATCCAGTTATCAAATATCTCGAAATCTTCGATCAGCTCTTGCTGGGCCTGCTCGGCGCCGGAAGTGCTCATGCTATTTCCTTCTCTATTGGTGGCGACTGATATTTTGAGTCATAGGGATACTCATTGGTGCCATTATAACGGCTCGAAGGAGTCTTGAGGGAGGTTGTGTCCTGAAACAGTCAATCGGTGGCGCTGCTGCTCGCGATGCCACTCATTATCTTCGGTATGCAGATAGAGAGAGGTGGTATCAAGGCGCGCGTGTCGGGCACTTTCGGCCAGATGGCGCAAGCTAATGCCCGATTGAGCCTGATGGGTGATTGATGTGTGCCGTAACCAGTGCGGTGTGGCCTGGTTAAGTGCGGCAATATGTTCAGGTGCGCCGCCATTATCTTCAAGTGCTTGCGCCGCCTGCTGAAATGTAGTCCGAATAAGCCGATAAAGCTGGTTATGCCCCAGGCCACGCTGGCCATCCAGGGCGCGAAGCAAGGGTGCCTCTGAGTCCAGCTCGCTGGGAATGTCAGGCAGCCCCAGCGCTTGGCGCCACTGCTGCAGGCACTTCAGCATATCCTCGGGCAGCGGAATGCGTGCCATCTTGCTGCCCTTGCCCACCACATGCCACCACCAGCGCCCTTCGCTGCGCTGGAAATCGCCCATACGCGCATCCGCCATCTCGCTAATACGTGGCGCAAGCAGATAGGCAAAGCCAAAGATAAAGCGCCGCCGGGCATGTTCAAAATGAGCGCGATCGCTCTCCCCAGCCTCTAACGGCCTATTCAACCACGCCCACAGCCATGCCCATAGATCGCCCTCAAGATAGCGCTCAATTCGCGGCGTTTGATTATTCAGGCGGCGGGATTTATCGCGCATTAAGCGGAACGGATTGTGGTTAACCCACCCCGCTTCTACCAGCCACACGAACAGGCCTTGCAGTATCACCAGGCTTTGACGCCGGCTGGCGGGCGATAACACACCACGAAATGGCCGCCACGCCGGGTGCGCTCGGGGCTTGGAGGGCCCAACCCACTGCTCGCTAGGCTGTGGATCAGCAAGAAAGGCTTCAAAGCGACGCAACGTTTCGCGATTTATATCGGCCAACGCAAGCCCTTGGCTAGCTAGCCATAGAAGCAGTCGCTCCGCTTCTCGACGGTACGCTTTCCAGGTTTGTGGGCTATCCACGTACTCTTCCAGCCATGCGGATACTGCCTGAGCATCGTTTTGAGCACTAATACGTCCGCCATTGGCCGTCTCATTTAGCGTCAATAGTTGGCTAGTGGATGTAGTAATAACTTCGTTCGCCATGCCCGTCGCTACTCTCTTTTAAAGGTCTTTTATATCCAATGAGCGGAAGTGTGCCTCTGTAGCCGTATAAATTCAAGATAAGACGGGTAATCTTGAATTTATGTCTATTATCATAAATAAAATTACGTATTACATAATACGTAATTATTGCCTTTTGCACGACAAATCTCGACAATGGTGGTTACAGAAGCTCTCAAGGAAGGATCGTTTCATGGCCCGCAACGGCATTCAGTACAGCGATGTTCAACAAGCGATAGACGCCCTGCTGGCTCGCGGCGACACACCCAGCGTGCAGCGCATTCGCGATGTACTGGGCACCGGTAGCTTCACCACGATTAGTGACCACTTTCGCCAGTGGCGCAGCGAGCGAGAGCAAAATCGCGATGTGCCACCCCCCAAGGGAGTGCCGGAAGTCGTGGTGACCATGGCCAGCGAGCTATGGCGCGAGGCCCAGGAAGTGGCGAACCAAATGCTGCTCCACTATCGCGAGGATGCTAACCGCCAAGTGGCAGATGCCCAGCAGCTCGCTGAAGACGCAAAGCGGCAAGCGGATAACGCCGAACAGCGTGAAAGCGCCCTCGCCGAGCATTTACGCCACCTTGAGCAGCGTATGGAAGCGTTAAACCGGGAGTTAGCCGCGAGTCAAACCAGCGAGCACCACTGGCGCACGCTTGCCGAGACATCACACAGTGAAGTCAATCAGCTAAAACAGGCAAAAAAGCAATTAGAAAGTCAGGCAGAGGCGCAGCGTAATGCGCAGAGCCACGCCCTCAGTGAGCAGCAAGCCGCATGGGAACAGCGGCTGGCACAAGAAGAGCAGCGTCATGAGGCAGCGGAAGGCAGGTTGATGTCGATGCTGGATAGCGCTCAACAGGCGCGCGCCCAGGAAGAGAAGAGTTACCAAAAACGCCAGCAACAGTCTGAGCAGCGAATGGAGGCGTTCGCTCAGGACCTAAAGACAAAGCAGCAGGCATTGCATCAGTTGCAGCTGGATGCCAGCGAACGCGAGCAGCGGCTTAGCGAGCGGGCGCAGCAAGTCATATCGCTTGAAGAGCAGGTAAAAACGCTCACCCTGCAGCTAGATGAGTCCAAAGCGTCGCTCAAAAGCCAGACTCAGCAGCATGCCGAGCGGGAAGCCGCTCTACAGCAAGCGTGGCAAGAGAAGCTGTGGAGTCGTATGGAGGCGCTGCAAACACAGCTAACGGCACTTCCCGATGCGCTTTCAAATCAAACTGCCAAGGGTAATGAACCAGAACAATGATTAAAGCTGCGCCCTTAAAAGACTGACTTTAAAACGGAGAACTTAAAACGGAGAACTTAAAGTAGAGGATATAAAAAAGCCCAGCTGTTGAAGGCTGGGCTTTTGGCGCGATACCGTTAGTTTAACGATAGTAGGCGTTGGTCGTATCGGTATGGTCGGTGACGTCGCGAATGCCGGCAAGCTCCGGAATGCGCTCCATCAGCGTTTTCTCAACGCCATCCTTCAGCGTTAAATCAACTGCGGCGCAACCCTGGCAGCCGCCGCCGAAGGCTAAGATGGCGTACTGCTCCTCGGTGAGTTCAACCAGCTTGATCTCACCGCCGTGGGCCGCCAGCCCGGGGTTGATCTCGCTGTAAAGCACGTAATTGATTCGGTCTTCCAGCGGGCTGTCGGCATTCACCTTAGGCATCTTGGCGTTAGGTGCTTTGATGGTCAGTTGACCACCCATGCGGTCGGCATTGAAATCCACCACCGCCTCTTCCAAAAACGCTAAGCTGTTTTTATCGAGAAAAACATTGATTTTCTCGAGTTCCAACGTGACGTCGGTCGGCTCTTCTTCACCTGGGCGGCAATAAGCCAAGCAGGTTTCCGCGTAGGGCGTGCCGGGCTGGGTAATAAAAATGCGCACAGCAATACCTTCAACGTTCTGCTTTTCCAGCAGTTCTGCCAAGTATTCTTGCGCACTATCTGTAATATCAATACCTTGGGTATCAACACTGGTTTCTTTTTCGCTAGTCGTGGTCATGAGGGCTGTCTTCCTCCCGTGGTAGTGGCGGCGCCACTTCACATGTCATTTGCGTCTATGGTAAGCAAAACCGTGCGCTGACACAATCCCGACTGTTTTAGTCGACTATTTTAAGTGTCACTTTTCAACAGCATCGGTTAATTGTCTTTTCTTATCTAACGTATAGCGCTGCCCAGGGGCGCCTTTTGCACTCTCATTTGCTATAATTGCGCGCCTCTAAACGACAGATGCTACTTTTCCGACGATAACAACATCCCTTTTGACGACTGTGACGCTGGAGAACTCCCCCTGCCATGGCTGATAGTGCTTTGATCGCAACCCTCACCCAACGCCTTGCCGAACGCATCCTGATTCTGGACGGCGGCATGGGTACCATGCTGCAGAACGCCCAGTTGAGCGAGGAAGATTTTCGCGGCGAGCGGTTCAGCGATTGGCCCTCAGATCTCAAAGGCAATAATGATCTGCTCGCACTCACCTGCCCCGATGTGGTCACGCGGATTCACCGAGACTACCTGGAAGCCGGTGCGGACATCATTGAGACCAACACTTTTAACAGCACCCAGCTGTCACAGTCTGATTACGGTATGGAAGCGCTGGTGGTTGAACTCAACCGCGAATCAGCGCGTCTCGCCCGTGAAGTGTGCGATGCCGTTGCCGCCGAAACCGGCGTGCCCCGTTATGTCGCCGGTGTGTTAGGCCCAACCTCGCGCACCGCTTCACTATCGCCAGATGTAAATGATCCTGCCAAGCGTAACGTCACCTTTGATGAGCTGCGCGAGAACTACTACGAAGCCGCGGAAGCGCTGATTGCAGGTGGTGCCGATCTGATCATGATCGAAACCATTTTCGATACGCTTAACGCCAAGGCCGCGATCTATGCCCTTGAAGAGCTATTCGATGATCGCGGTGAGCGCCTGCCGGTAATGATCTCCGGTACGATTACAGATGCCTCGGGCCGTACGCTTTCCGGACAAACCACGGAAGCGTTTTGGAACTCAGTGCGCCACGCTCAGCCGCTTTCAGTAGGTTTGAACTGCGCGCTGGGCGCCGAAGAGCTACGCCCCTATCTGGAAGAGCTCTCTACCAAGGCCGACACCTTTGTTTCCGCTCACCCCAATGCGGGTCTTCCCAACGAGTTTGGTGAATACGACCAAACGCCGGAAGAGATGTCGGAGATCGTTAGCGAGTTTGCCGCCAGTGGCTTAGTCAATATTATCGGCGGCTGCTGCGGCTCGACGCCCGAGCATATTCGCGCTATTGCTGATTCTGTTCGCGATATGGCGCCGCGGGTTATTCCGGAGCGCAGCCGCGCCTGTCGCCTATCCGGCCTAGAACCGTTCAATATCGAAGCTGACTCGTTGTTCGTCAACGTTGGTGAACGTACCAACGTCACCGGCTCGGCACGTTTTAAGCGCTTGATAGTAGAAGAAGACTTCACCACCGCCTTGGAAGTCGCCCTTGAGCAGGTGGAAAGCGGCGCTCAGGTCATCGATATTAATATGGACGAGGGCATGCTCGAGTCTAAGGAAGCCATGGAGCGCTTTCTAAACTTGATCGCCGGTGAGCCGGATATTGCCCGCGTGCCGATTATGATCGACTCCTCCAAGTGGGAGATCATCGAAGCGGGCCTCAAGTGCGTCCAGGGCAAGGCGGTGGTGAACTCCATTTCGCTGAAAGAAGGCGAAGCCGCCTTCCGTGAACAGGCGACCAAGTGCCGCCGATTTGGCGCTGCCATCGTGGTGATGGCCTTTGATGAAGAGGGCCAGGCGGATACCTTTGCGCGCAAAACCGAAATTTGTCAGCGCGCCTATCGCCTGCTGGTGGATGAGATCGGCTTCCCCGCCGAAGACATCATCTTCGACCCCAATATCTTTGCTATTGCCACGGGTATTGAGGAGCACAATAACTACGCGGTCGACTTTATCGAAGCGACCCAGTGGATTCGCGAGAACCTGCCTCACGCGATGATCTCCGGTGGTGTGTCTAACGTCTCTTTCTCGTTCCGCGGTAACAACCCGGTGCGCGAAGCGATTCACTCGGCGTTTCTCTATCATGCTATCCGCGCAGGCCTCTCCATGGGCATTGTCAACGCGGGCCAGCTGGCTGTTTACGATGATCTTCCTGCTGAGCTGCGCGAAGCGGTTGAGGACGTGGTGCTTAACCGGCGCAGCGACGGCACCGAGCGACTGCTGGATATTGCCGATAAGTACAAAGGTGACGGCAGTGGCGCGGCCAAGAAAGAAGACCTGGAGTGGCGCAGCTGGCCGGTGAACAAGCGTATTGAACACGCGCTGGTAAAAGGCATCACCGTTTATATCGAGGATGACACCGAGCAGGCCCGGGCCGAAGCCGAACGCCCGATTGAGGTCATCGAAGGCCCGCTGATGGACGGCATGAACGTGGTCGGCGATTTGTTTGGCGACGGCAAGATGTTTCTGCCCCAGGTGGTTAAGTCCGCGCGGGTGATGAAACAGGCCGTGGCTTACTTGATTCCCTACATCGAGGCCGAGAAGAGCGAAGAGACCAAGGCCAAAGGCAAGATCGTCATGGCCACGGTCAAAGGCGATGTTCACGATATCGGTAAAAACATCGTCGGCGTGGTCTTGCAGTGTAATAACTACGAAGTCATTGACCTTGGCGTGATGGTGCCTGCAGATAAAATCCTCCAGGCGGCCAAAGAGCACAACGCCGATATTATTGGTCTCTCCGGCCTAATCACCCCGTCGCTGGATGAAATGGTGCACGTGGCAAAAGAGATGCAGCGGCGCGGTATGGATCTGCCGCTATTAATTGGTGGTGCAACCACCTCGAAAGCGCATACCGCGGTGAAGATCGAGCCGCAGTATGAGCACCCGGTGATTTATGTCACCGACGCCTCTCGCGCCGTGGGCGTAGCGGGTAAATTGCTCACGCCTGCTTTAAAAACGCCTTACATTGCAGAGATTCGCGAAGAGTACGAAAAGGTACGCGAGCGCAACGCCAAGCGCCGCCCCAAGGCGGCGGATCTGGACTACACCCAGGCGCGTAAGCGGCGCTTCCGTACCGACTGGAATAACCATACCCCCGCCCAGCCCAACATGCTTGGACTAAAGACCTTCGATGACTACGATCTAGAAGAACTGATCGAGCGCATCGACTGGACGCCGTTCTTTATGAGCTGGCAGTTAGCGGGCAAGTATCCCAAAATCCTCGATGATAACGTCGTCGGTGAAGCAGCCCGTAACCTGTTTGAAGATGCCAAGGTAATGCTGCGCAAACTGGTTGAAGAGAAACGCGTTCAGGCCCGCGGTGTTATCGGCTTATGGCCCGCCAATAGCGTTGATGACGACGTGATTGAGGTCTATGCGGATGAGTCGCGCAGCGAAGTCGTCGAGCGTCTGCATCATATTCGCCAGCAAACCACCAAAGGTCGCGACGGTATCTGCTACAGCCTGGCAGACTTTATTGCCCCCAAAGAGAGTGGCAAAGCCGATTGGATTGGTGGGTTTGCGGTCACTACCGGTCACGGCGTCGATAAGCTCTCCAAAGCTTATGAGGCCGCTGGCGATGACTACAATGCGATTATGGTGCAGGCATTGACGGATCGCCTTGCGGAAGCCTTCGCCGAGCGCATGCACGAACGCGTGCGCAAGGAGTTCTGGGGCTATGTGCCGGAAGAAACCCTGGACAACGACGCCTTGATCGCCGAGAAATACCAGGGTATCCGCCCTGCCCCTGGCTACCCCGCCTGCCCGGATCACACCGAGAAAGCCACGCTATTCCGGTTGCTCGATGCCACCGAAAATACCGGTCTGGCGCTGACCGAAAACTTCGCCATGTGGCCCGCAGCGGCGGTTTCCGGCTGGTACTTTGCCCATCCGCAGTCGAAATACTTCTCTACCGGCAAGATCACCCGGGATCAGGTCGAGGCCATCGCCGCACGTAAGCAGATGCCCCTTGAGGAAATGGAGCGCTGGCTCTCGCCGGTACTCTCCTACGACCCGAGCTGATTAATGCTGTCAGTTGGCCGTCACGGCAAGGTTATGCGTCTTGCCTTACCGATCATGCTGGGCATGCTCTCCCAGAGTATGCTCAACTTGATCGATGCCGCACTGGTAGGGCATTTAGGCGAGGTAGCCCTTGCTGGCGTGGGAGTGGGCGGTTACGCCATGTTTATGCTCAGCGCTGTCGTGTTTGGACTCTCCTCCAGCGTGCAGTCACAAACTGCACATCGTGTCGGTGCTGCCCACATAGAGATCGCCCAACCGCTTAACTCGGGGCTGGTGATTGGGCTTGTGTTTGGCCTGCCGCTGTCCGTCTGGGCTTGGTGGCAAGCACCGCTGCTGATTGGCTTGATTAGCCAGGCCGATGATGTGCAAAACGTCGCCGTTGACTATTTCCGTTGGCGGGTGGTGTCACTGATGGCCATTGCGCTAACGCTCTGCTTTCGTGGCTACTGGAACGGTCGCCAGCAAACGCATCTCTATTTGCGTATCATCGTGACGGTTCACTTGATTAATGTTGTGGTCAGTGCTGGGTTGATTTATGGATTTGCCGGGCTACCCAAAATGGGGGCGAGCGGTGCGGGTGTTGGCACAACACTATCGCTGTTTATTGGTTTGATTGTTTGGTGTTGGGTGAGCATAAAAAGCCCCTTTACCCACCATTTTTTGACACGCATGCCTTGTTTAGCCACCCTGCGTACGACCTTGGTACTTGCCGCTCCTCACTCTTTGCAGCAGTTTTTATTTGCAACGGGATATGCGGTACTCATTTGGTTACTTAGCCAGCTAGGCACGGCCAGTGTCGCGGTTGGCCATGTGTTGATTAATCTTTCACTGCTGCTAATTTTGCCGGGAGTGGGTATTGGCGTTGCGGCGATGAGCTTAGTGGGTGAGGCATTAGGCCGAGATGCTCAGCACGAAGCCCACCGCTGGGGTCTGGATGCGCTGCGGGTTGCATGGCTACTGCTACTTGTGCTGGCGCTGCCAATGTTAGTGATACCCGAACAGGTACTTGGGATATTTTTCAGCAGTAGCGAGCTAGTCGCGCTGGGTAAACTTCCGCTGCAGCTAACCGGCGTGATGATTGTGCTGGATGCCGCCGCCCTGGTGCTTGCCCAGGCGTTAATGGGCGCAGGCGCCCAGCGCACGGTTATGATGCTCACCCTGGGGATGCAGTGGCTGCTTTTTTTACCCCTGGCCTGGTGGGTGGGGATTGGCTTAGAACAGGGTTTATTAGGTATTTGGCTTATGCAACTGCTTTATCGATTGATAAACTCAGCCGGATTTTTATGGGTATGGCAGCGCCGCCGCTGGCTGGCCCCGCTTTCTAACTCGTTGAGTGGCCCATGATACGTGTTCTAAATAGCTTTTAGAGATAAAAAGATAATTATATATTCTTTTGTAGAATATGACGCCCGCGTTAAGGTGACACTATATTAACGTCCGTCTCAACGTGACCATTTCGCTTTTAGCAGGATCGTGCCCCATGTACCGTTATGATATTCACGACCAAACCCTGGTTGATGAGCGTGTCGCTCAGTTCCGTGACCAAATGGAACGCTACCGCGCCGGGCGTTTGGGAGAAGAAGAGTTCCGTCCGTTACGGTTGCAAAACGGCCTCTATATTCAACGCCATGCGCCCATGCTGCGCATTGCGATTCCTTACGGCATGCTGGCAGGCAGCCAGTTGCGTGCCTTGGCTGAGATCACTCGCCGTTACGACCGCGGCTACGGCCACTTTACTACGCGGCAAAATTTACAGTTGAACTGGCCTGCCCTTGAAGACGTGCCCGATATTCTGGCCGATCTCGCCAAGGTGCAGATGCATGCCATTCAAACCAGTGGTAACTGCATTCGTAACACCACCAGCGACCAGTTTGCCGGCATCGCCAACGATGAAGTGGAAGACCCACGTCCCTGGTGTGAGTTAATCCGCCAGTGGTCAACCTTGCACCCGGAATTCGCCTATCTGCCCCGCAAGTTCAAAATCGCGGTCAGCGGTGCGGCCCAAGACCGTGCCGCGATCCAGGTTCACGATATTGGCCTGCGTTTTTGGTACAACGCCGACGGCGAGCTGCGTATAAAAGTATTGGCCGGTGGCGGCCTGGGCCGTACCCCGATGATTGCGGACGTGGTTCGTGAAGATCTGCCCTGGCAGCATTTGTTGACCTACCTGGAAGCCTGCGTACGGGTTTACAACCAGTTTGGTCGCCGGGATAACAAGTTCAAGGCGCGGATTAAAATTCTGGTCAAAGCGCTGGGTATTGAAGAGTTCCGTCGTCGGGTGGATGAAGAGTGGGCGCACCTGAAAGACGGCCCGCAGACGCTTAACCAAGCAGCGGTTGATGCGGCTAAAGTTCACTTCCCCGAGCCTGATCGTCGCCCGGTGGCAGCAAACGCTAACGAAGAATTTGACCGCCTGCGTGCAGAAAATCGCAGCTTTGCACGATTTGTCACTAATAACGTAACCGATCATAAGGTGGCTGGGTATAAAGCTGTGACGCTATCGCTGAAGCGCCGCGAGCACGCGCCTGGGGATGTCACCGCCGATCAGATGGAAGCTGTGGCTGATTTAGCTGATCGCTACAGCTTTGGTGAAGTGCGCGTCACCCACGAGCAGAACCTGGTGCTTTCTGACGTTCCGGTCGACGAGCTGGAAGCACTTTGGCAAGAGCTTGACGCGCTGGGTATGGCGAACCCCACCGTGGGCACGCTCAATGATATTATCTGCTGCCCTGGCGGCGACTACTGCAGCCTGGCCAATGCGGTATCGATTCCCATCGCACAGGCACTGCAGGAACGCTTTGAAGATCTTGATTTCTTGTATGACCTCGGCCCTCTGGATCTGAATATCTCCGGTTGCATGAACGCCTGTGGCCACCACCACGTTGGCCATATCGGCATCCTGGGCGTGGATAAAAAAGGCGAAGAGTTCTATCAGATATCGATTGGGGGCAACTCCACCGACGATGCCTCGCTGGGTAAGATTTTAGGCCCGTCCTTTTTCCGCTCAGACGTGCCGGACGTAGTGGAAAAAGTATTGGAAGTCTATGTGTCACAGCGCCATGAGGACGAACGCTTCTTGGATACTTACCGCCGTATTGGCCTAAAACCCTTTAAGGAGCGTGTCTATGCCTAATAAAACCGGGCCTAATAAAACAGCTGAGACGCAAACTGAAGCGGCTGAGCAAACACCGGTTCATGTGGATCACCTGATTGCCAACGGCGAGCTGGCGGCGGAGAACGCTTGGTGTGTCTCCTATGATGAAGACACGCTACCCGAGCAACGCCCGGCGTTTGTGCCTTTGTCACTATGGCAAGCGAATCAAGATGATGATGAGCTGGCACCGCTACTTACCAGCGATACCGAGCTGACGGCAGAATTAGCCAAGCAGCTGGGTAGTTCTGCGGCGGTCGCCATTGATTTCCCCGCCTTCACTGATGGCCGTGGCTACTCCATCGCTCGCCTGCTTCGCGAGCGTCACGACTACCGTGGTGAAGTGCGCGCCGTAGGCGACGTCTTGGTTGATCAGTTGGATTACATGCGCCGCTGTGGTTTCAATGCGATGGCGCTGCGTGATGACCAGCATCCAGACGATGCCCTGCGCGCGCTGAGTTTTATCAGCGTTCGCTACCAGCCTGATGTGGAAGAGCGTCAGGCTCTGTTTGAACGTCGTTTAGGCACTAGGGATTAAACGCACATTCCATCTATCAAGTAATGTCAAAGGGCAGCGTCAGCTGCCCTTTCTAATTGTGGACAGCTTTATTGTTAAACCTACCCCCGCCGCTTTTGCTGGCGCTCACGGTTATTAGCTTTAGCACGGTCACTTTTGCGTAGCATCACCCAGATCGCCCCCAACCCTCCTTCCGATGGTTGAGCGGATACGTATGCCTGCACTTCCTCAAACTGACTGAGCCACTTGGCAAGGTACGAGCGCAGTACGTTGGCGGGGCTATCAATCTCACGCCCACGGCCATGTACGATCATAACGGAGCGTAAATCGAGGGCGTAGGCTTCTTGAATAAACGCAAACAGCATGCGGCGACACTCACTTAATGGGCGCCTGAGCAAGTGGAGCTGCGACTGAACGCTATAGCCACCGTGCTTTAATTTATCGACCACACCTTGTTGAATGCCTTCGCGACGATACTCCATAGGATCAAAGGGAGGGAGTAAATCGACAAAGTCGTCGGATAGAAAGTTGCGCGCGCCCCTCTCTTCTTCTGCCCATTCTCGCCGGGCCAACTGCGATTCAGAGGGGCTTTTGCGGTTAGCACCTGGGTCGGCACGGTTGCTCGGGGGCAGTGGCTTAACATCGCCTACGAGCGCACGAAAATCCGTATGATCACGAAGTGGCTGATTCATTGCAGGCTCCTCCGTTAAGGTCTGCTGGCTATCCTAGCAAATCCAAGTACTTTGCTTAAGAAGATTCAACGAGTCGATGACATAAACTTGTCACCGTCTATTTGACACGCCAAGCTAAGCTTTCGTTTTTTATATCCCTTGTTAACTTTCTTACCGTTCATTGTGAGGCGCCCTGGTTTGATTAATACGGTGTGGTTAAAACGCGTTTTGATGCTAAGCGGTGTGGGGTTGCTCAGCCTCGTCGGATGGCTCTGGTTAACCATGCTCAGCCCTTGGTTTTATGACCGCCCTGACGACCTCCCTGCTATCGAGCAGCGCCCCCATCAGGTGTTTGTTTACGGCACGTTACGTTATGCGCCTGTCCGCTTGGTTGTTATGGGTAGCTTTGGTGCCCCAGAGGAAGCCGTACTTGAGGGCTACAGGCGCAACGGGCTTGACCTTTCTCCCCAGCCTGGAAGTCGTGTGAAAGGCTTAGTATTACATGTGAACGCCGAACAGCTGGCTCGCCTTGATCGCTACGAGCGGCTTGGCGTTCGCTACCAGCGGGTGACGATAGAACTCGCAGATGGTACACGCGCTTGGGTCTACCAGCGTCTGCCAGAGCGACAAAAAGCGTTGCTACCGCACGCGGACTTGCCGATAGCTCTGGTACCATAGGTAGCTCGCTGTGCTCTGTTACCAAGCCCTATTGCCCAGCCAGCTTTTATGAACCCATTCAGGAATAGTGATGAGTGAGATGACACCGTACGTTCTGGTTCTCTACTACTCGCGCTCAGGCGCGACCGCTACGATGGCGCAGCAGATCGCGGCTGGTGTAGAAAGCGTGCCCGGCATTCAGGCGCGTTTGCGCACGGTAGCCCCGGTATCGACGACTTGCGAAGCCGTTGACCCAGAAATTCCTGCCGAAGGCGCGGTCTACGCTGATCTGGACGACCTGCGCAACTGCAGCGCGCTGGCGCTGGGCAGCCCCACCCGGTTTGGCAATATGGCAGCGCCGCTTAAATATTTTATCGATTCCACTAGCAGCCTGTGGATGAACGGCGCCTTGATCGACAAACCTGCCAGCGCTTTTACGTCTACTTCAAGCCTTCACGGTGGGCAGGAGAGCACCCTACTCACCATGCTGGTGCCACTGCTGCATCATGGCATGGTCTACGCCGGCGTTCCTTACAGCGAAACCACCTTGTTGGAAACTAAAACAGGCGGCACGCCCTATGGAACAAGCCACTTGGCTGGGACGCGGAGTGACCGCTCGGTCGATGAGCACGAGCGTGCGCTGTGCGTTGCCCAGGGAAAACGTTTGGCGCGACTCGCCTTGGCACTGCACGCTATGCGCCAGGAGGCATCATTATGAGGCAGTGGTTGGAAGATGTAGAAGCACGTTATGGGCTTGATAAACTGACCCTCAGAAGCCGCCAGGTGGTTCTCGCCAGCTTTGCCTTGCTGCTGCTACTGGTTGTTTATCGTGGTTTTGTACTCCAAGATGACGAATTTAATTGGCGCCCTGTAGTCGCTTTTGTGCTCCCCCTGGTGCTGTTTTTACCCTCAATCATCGGCCAACGCGCGCGTGGTCATGCCTGGCTCGCCTTTGTCAGCCTGCTCTACTTCACACAAGGCGTGATGTTAATAACCCTGCCTGGGCAAGGTCTGCGCGGAATTCTAGAAGCGGTGGTTGCGCTGGTGCTGTTTGCTGGCTGTATGGGCTACGCGCGCTTTCGCAGTCGACAACTGCGTAAGTAAATAGATTAGAACCACAGCCATAGGACGACGCCAGCAGCGATAAATAAGCTGCCAATGGCACGTATACGCAGCGTGGCAACATTAAACGGTTCGTTACGCTTGTCGACAGGCTGCTGGCGAAAGCGCTTGGTACCTACCAGCATCGCTGTTACCAGCGTTTCACCTAGCAGCCGATGTAAGATCAAGCCAGCCAGATGCAGCCCGATTAGGATGATAAGTAGATCGCTATTGAGCTGATGCAGGGTTCTAAGCTGGCCGCCTACCTCATTGCCAAATACGCCATAAAGCGGCGCCTGAAAAAAGATATCGTCACTTAAAAACAGGCCGCTCACTGCTTGAAAACTAAGTGAAAGCAGCATCAGTAGCACCATCCATCCGCCTAGCGGATTGTGGCTGGCATAAGCGCTGGGCTGGCGTTTTAGCAGCGATTGGGAATAAGCAACTGTTTCAACGGGTGAATATAAAAACGTTTTGAATCTCGCATAAACGCTGCCCAGCACGCCCCACAGCCAACGAAAGACGAGCAGGCCTATTACCAAGTAGCCCGCTTGGGCATGTACTTCAATCGGAAATAGAAAAGGTGCACCGTTGGTCTTGGTGGTATATAAGGAGATCAACACCGCCGCCACTAACCCCCAGTGAAATAGGCGCACCCACACATCCCATACCTCAATCGCTACCTTATCGCGCATGACTTATCCTCTATTAGCAGTGATGAGCTTTCAATGGGTGAGCCTAGAATGACGGGATAGCTTCGCATTAATTGAGCCTGACTCATAGAATGTGAGACAGTTAGCCGCCATCGTTAGTCAGAAGATTGGTTAAAATAACAGCTTTGCGTCAACGCGTTTAACATCCATTGATGTCGGTCACTTGAGCTTTAAAGGCAGAGCAGCGAACATGGATGAAACTACAGGGAGAAGCATTCGATGACACGTAACATAGCCGACATTAGGCGTGATTATGAAGGCGGCAGGCTAGAAGAGTCCCAAACACCCGACGATCCATTCGTGTTATTCGATGAGTGGTTCACCCTTGCGTTAGAAAAAGAGGGTAAAGATGGCAACGCCATGACGCTAGCCACCGTTGATAGCCAAGGCCGCCCACATGCCCGAGTGGTGCTGCTAAAGGGATTTGATGAGCGCGGCATGGTTTTTTTCACTAATTATCATAGCCATAAGGGTAGCGAGTTGAGCAATGTGCCCTTCGCTGCCATGACGTTCTGGTGGCCTTCGCTCTCCCGTCAAGTGCGCATTGAAGGCCCTGTTGAGCAGGTATCAGCAGATGAGTCTGATGAGTACTTTGCCAGCCGCCCCCGTGGCAGCCAATTAGGTGCCTGGATTGCGACCCAAAGCGTCGTAATTCCTGACCGTAATTGGATCGAAGAGCGTCAGAAACGCTTTGAACAAGCCTACGATGGTCAAGACATCCCCCGCCCGATTCACTGGGGGGGCTATCGTGTTACTCCGGAAATGATCGAGTTTTGGCAGGGCCAGCCTAGCCGCCTACACGACCGGCTGCGCTTTGAACGCCGAGATGGTGGTGCATGGAGCCGTTTCCGCATGGCGCCATAGCGTCAGAAAGAAGCTGACGAACTAAGGCCTGTGATTAAATCCGCGGGCCTTATAGTTTTTTAAATATAGTTTTTTAAAGTTACTAAAACTAAAGGGCCTAGTCCGGCATACTCTCAAGCCGGTGCCGCTGCCACTCACTTTCGGGTTCGTTGAGGCGTAAAACAGCATCAATCACCTGTTCTTCCATGTTGTAGCGGCATTTAAAGCCTAAGTGCTTCATCAGCGCCCGCATCGGGTGATTATCAACCATAATTTTGCCGATCATCTCCAGCGTGCCAATATTGGTGCAATAATCGATCATTTTCTTCATCAGCAGGCTGCCAATACCCAGCCCTTGTAGGTCATCACGAATAATAACCGAGAATTCGGTGCGAATATTATCTGGATCGTTCCATACCCGCACCACGCCAAGCATCTCTTTGCTGCCATCGTCGCCTAAATACTCGGCAATAAACGCCATCTGACGGTCGTAATTGATATGCGATAGGATCGATAGATCACGCTGGGTCAGGTTGGATTTATTGTGAAAATAGCGGAAACGAATACTTTCTTCCGAGAGCTGACGATGGAAGGTGGTAATCAAATGGGCATCTTCGGCACGAATAGGCCTGACCTCGACCTGCCAGCCGTTTTTCAACGTGACCCACTCACGCAACTCCTCAGGATACGGCATGATCGCAAAGCGCGACGGTGTGCCAAGATCCATAGCAAAATCGACAGCGACCATTCCGTCACGATTAAGCAGCAGTGGATTCACCTCTAAACCCCGCAGATCGCTTAAATCGGAGGCCATTTGTGATAGCTTGACCAGCATTTGGCACAGGTGCTGAATATCACGCTCTGGGTCAGCGGAGTGTTCGCGAATTAATGACGCGGCGTGGGTTCTCCCCACTACATCAGCGGCTAGGCTCATGTTGAGTGGCGGTAGTGCTACTTGGCGGTCAGCCAGCACATTGACCTTATAGCCGCCAATACCAAACACGATAAGCGGCCCAAAAACCGGGTCACGAGTAATGCCAGCGCAAATCTGCATGGAGTGTTTACCGCGCTGCATGGGCTGCAAGCAGTACTCACGGATCGCGTACTCGGGAAATTTCTCAGCGACTTTTTCACCAAGCTGACGAACACCTTCTGCCACCTGTTCAGGCGTGTCCAAATCCTGTAGCAACCCTGCCGAAATCTTATGCGGGTGCTTACGGTAGCGATAAGGGCGACAATTGCCTTCATGCACTACCTTAAGCGCCTTAGTGCCAGGAATCTCCGCAGAGCGAGTAAGCGCTTCATCTGCATTGGCCAAATACACGCTGGGTGCTGTGGGAATACCATAGGCCTCAAGCACTTGGGCGGTTTCAGAGTGGGTTAAAGTTTGTCTGCCCTGCTCTTTTGCCTGCTTAATCAGCGTACGGCACTGGGCGCGTATTTCTGGACTGGTGGAAAACGGCAGGCTGGGTGGGATTTCTTGTAAAAGCGCTTGAACACGCTGATAGATCACCATATGCATAAATGCCTTAACGGCTTTTTCTGGTGAAATATAGGTCGGAATACCGGCTAAATTACAGATATGGCGGGCATTAAGCGCCTCTTTTAAGCCCATCCAACTGGTGAGCAGGTTACGGCGAAACTTCTTGCGGTTATCAATAAGCGCCTGGGCAGTTATCAATGATGGCGCCATCCGAGTGGGGGCGTGTACCACCAGCACCGCATCCACGTTGGCATCGGCGGCGACAATCTCCAGCGCTTGGACAAACCGCTCGGGCGAGGCGTTGCCGCCTAGATCCACCGGGTTCTCCCCCGGCTTGCTCATGTCAACTTCGCTACGGTGAAGTGCTGCCTGGGTTTCGGCGCTAAATTCGGCCAGCTTACCGCCCGCACTGATCAGCTTATCGATGGCCAGCATGGCGGGCCCCAAACCGTTAGAAACGATCGCCAGACGATCCCCCTTCAGGGGCTTCATTCGGGATAGCGTTTCCAATGCATCAAGCAGCTCATCTGAGTCGTCGACGCGGACGACCCCTGCCCTGGCAAACGCTGCATCAAACACCACATCGCGATTGGCAATCCCCGGCGTGGGTGCCATACCGGATATATCTGACTCGGGGGTGCGGCCGCTTTTTATCGCCAACACAAGGCGATTACGGGACGCATCGCGTACCGCGGTCATAAAGTGTTGAGCGTCGCTGATGCGTTCCAAGTGCAGCATAATGGCTTGAGCAGGTGAGAACTGGTTAACGTAATCAATTAGATCCGGTAGCAACACGTCCACACTGTCGCCAACGGTAATCAGATGGGAAAAGCCCACATCACGCCCGGCGGCCCAGTCGATCATCGCGTTGGCGAGCATACCGGATTGCCCCAGGTAGGCGACGCGTCCCGCTTTCACCGGCTGACTGGCGTAAGAGGCATTCAGCTTTTTGCCCGGTACAATCAGACCCATGCACTCTGGGCCCAGCACACGAATACCCGATACCCTTGCCGCACTGAGCATTCGCTCCCGAATGGAGCCCTTATTGCCTTTATCACGGTCCAGATAAGCACCGCCAGAGAGCACCAAAGCCGCTTTGACACCGTACTGCCCAAGTTTTTTAATCAGGCTAGGCACGCCTTCAATAGGCGAGCAAACCACGGCTAAGTCGGGTACTTCGGGTAGATCGCTTACGCGGCTATAGCACGGCACGCCAAAGACCTGGGAGTAGCCTTTAAGATTGACTGCCCAGAGTGGCCCTTTAAAGCCGCCTTCTTGAATGTTTCTCAGCACTAAACCGCCCAACGAAGCGGGCTTTTCAGAGGCGCCAAACACCGCTAGTGTGCGAGGTTCGAAAAAATGGTGTAAAAAGCGCGTGCTCACAATGCGTCTCCCCTGAAAATGAATCGCGGCTGTACGACTTATTGACACTGTCGCCCAGGGCCTGAAGGCGATTAAGGTGGCATCAATAATAATGGAGCGTTGGAATGATTACCGCCTACCTTACCCACCCAGACTGCTCATTGCATCATATGGGGCCAGAGCATCCTGAAAGCCCTCAGCGTCTGGAGGCTATCCGCGCTCGCCTATCGCTTGCCGGGTTATTACAGCAAACCATGCAGGCGGATGCCAAGGAAGCCGACGAAGAGGCTCTTGCCAGAGTACACCCCTTGCGCCATCTGCGCTCGCTAGATAAGTGTTTGCCCACCGAAGGCATCGTTACGCTAGATAGCGATACCATGATGAACCCTGACAGTCTGCAAGCTGCGCGGGTTGCTGCGGGAGCCGTTATTCGTGGGGTAGATCAGGTATTTAAGCGTCAGGCGGATAACGTCTTTTGTGCGGTTAGGCCGCCAGGCCACCATGCCGAGGCCAGCGATGCGATGGGATTCTGCTTTTATAATAATATCGCCGTGGGCGCCGCCCATGCGCGAGCCAAATACGGCGCCAAGCGTATCGCTATACTGGATTTCGATGTGCACCAGTGCAATGGCACCATCGATATCTTTAAAAACGACCCTGAGATACTCATCTGTACCAGCTTCCAGTATCCGTTTTATCCGTGGCGTTATCTGCGCAGCGAGTGGCAAAACGTTGTCAACACACCGTTGGAAGTGGGCACCGATGGCCCGGAGTTTCGGCGCATTATTGAGAACCACTGGCTACCTGCCCTGCACGCCTTTAAACCCGACTTGGTGATGCTATCCGCCGGTTTCGACGCCCATCGGGATGACCCCATGGGGGACATATGTTTAGAGGATGAGGACTTCTACTGGATTACCCATCTAGCCATGGAGATCGCCACATTGTATGCCGATAATCGCATTGTTTCGGTGCTTGAAGGCGGCTATAACCCCAAGTCGCTGGCAAGTGGCGTAGAAGCGCATCTAAAAGCGCTTCTGGGCCTCCCTTTTGCTGAAGTGCCTTGAATTCACTTGCCTCTAGCAGCGATTCTTAGCCACTTCTTGGCTGTGATATCATATTGGCTTATCACGCGCGCCTATAGACACGCACCGTTAGACAACGCAGCCAATGTGACGACCTATGACCGCTACAACTGAAGAGCATGCCGCGCTGCGTATCGCATCGGGAAGCAAACCCTTTGTTGAACCGTTGCGTTTAGGCGAGCGGCTGAAGCAAATTCGCCTCGCTAATCAGTGGACGTTGGAAGAGGTTAGCCAGCGCACCGGGCTTGCTCGCTCAACGCTCTCTAAAATTGAGAACGACCAAGTCTCCCCCACTTTTAGCGTGGTGCAAAAACTCATCACCGGGCTCAACATCGACCTGCCTCAATTGCTCACGCCCCCTAAACGGGAGCGTTACACCATGGGACGGCGTGATCTGACCCGGAAAGGCAAAGGGCAACTGCACCCCACGCCCACTTACGAGCACGAATTATTGGGCCATCAGCTCGCCCAAAAGCGCATGATCCCCTTCAAAACTATCGTACGAGCGCGAAGCTTTGACGAGTATCACCAGTGGGTACGCCACGATGGCGAAGAGTTTTTAATGGTGCTGCATGGCGATATTATGCTCTACACCGAATTTTACGCCCCACTAGTGCTGGCCGAGGGTGACAGCATCTATTTTGATAGTGACATGGGCCATGCCCTGGTATCTACCAGCCCAGAGGACGCTGTTGTGTTGTCGGTCTGTACTCGCGGTGATGTAGCTTAGAACTCAGCTTAGCTATAAGCAGTTAGTTGGCTTTGGCAAACCGGCCAAGCGGGCAATTCGCTTTGCTGGGCTGCCGGGGAAGAGCTGCATCAGGTAAATCGAGCGCCCTTTCTCTTCACCCAGCGCATTTTTGGTTGCTTTCACAAGCGGCCTCATCGCCGGAGCCATTTCGTAACGCTGATAAAATGCCCGCACTACTTCGATGACTTCCCAGTGCTCAGCGGTAAGCGTTAAGCCCTCTTCTTCAGCCATTAAACTCGCTACCGATTTATCCCATTCCGCTTGATTAACTAAATAACCTTCAGGATCTAGCGGATACTTATTTTGCAAATCAAGATAACGGTATATTTTTGTCTTTGACATACTTAGTACCAGGTGACTGCCTTTTCATACTGTTCGGTAAGTGCCACAAAGCCATTCATCTCAAGCGTGGGCAACCCGTTGACTTCGGCAATACTGGCCAGTCCGCGGGCAATAAGGTCTTCTGATAATAGAAATATACGCGCATGACACTGCTGCCATGCTGTCCACGAAGGATCAAGGGCAGCTATAACCGCTGCTTCGATTAACATCACGGCATCTCGATCCCCTACCGCCTGCTGCATTTGGGTAGCTGCATTGCTATCAGGCGCTTTGGTGAGAATGTGTAGGATCATAATGCACTCACCTTAAAAATTAAGTATTTTGGCGTGTTGCTGAAATAACCCAGGTATTTGCTGATCCGCTATCAAGGTGGCGTTCTCTACCAGCGAATCGGCGGATATTTGCAAGCTCTGCAGCGCCCCTTCAGAAACCCAAAGCTTGTCGATATCGTACATTTCCAGCATATCAATAGTAGGCAGCGTGGCTTTTTGGCCTGGCCCGCCACTGCCCTGCTCTTTCAGCAGAGCCATTACACCCTGCCCCATAAATAGCAAATGCACGGGCTGACCAAAGGCCCCCGCGACCAATGCGGCATCTAACCCTTCACGTAACCAGTTTGAGCTGTGGGGCGCATGGCGGATTATCACTAATAGCGCATCAGGTGTCGGCATTTGCTCTCCTTTAAGCAAAGGTAATTAAGCGATCAGCGCGTTGCTGGAGCTCAAGCAATTGACCTAGCCCGGTCAACTCAAAGGGAGGCGCTATATTAAAGGCTTGCTTGCCATGCCGATGCGCTTCCGACTCACTCATTAATCCGCGCCGCAACGCGGCAGCAATACAGACATCTAACTGAACCGCATGCTGTTGATTCAGTTCAATCCAGGCCTCTCTAAGATTAAGTTCATCCTGGGGGGGAGCCATCAGCAATGAGGCATTATGAACGCCATCGTGATAGAAAAAAACACCCGCAATCTGATGCCCGCGTGCTAGAACGGCATGGGCAAAACGCAATGCAGAGTGAGGCGCGGGGCTGCTATACGGTGCGCCCATTACTAATAAGCCGTACTGCATCATCATTGTACCTGGTTACGGTTACCCTAAAAAAAACAGGCCCTAGCAATAGGGCCTGTCATATCATCTATCGCTTACTTAGATCAGTCGTTGCTCATAATACCCAAAATCGACAACAAGCTAACAAACAGGTTGTAGATGGATACGTAGAGAGTCACTGTGGCGAGAATATAGTTTACTTCGCCAGCGCGGTGCACAATTTCACTGGTTTGATACAAAATCACCGCCGAAGAAAACAGCACGAAGCCAGCAGAAACCATCAGTGAAAGTGCTGGGATGTTGAAGAAGAACCCAGCCAGAATAGCTAGAACCAACACAATGAAACCGGCCATAATGAAGTTGCTCAAAAAGCCAAAGTCTTTCTTGGTGGTCAAGGCGACCGCTGAAAGGCCAACGAATGTCAGACCTGTCATGGCCAGCGCGTTCATAATCAAGGCGCCGCCGTTAGGCAAGGCCAGGTAGGCGGAGAGAAGCGGCCCAAGCGTAAAGCCCATAAAGCCGGTAAAGGCGAAAGTTGAAAACAGGCCAGCCGCAGAGTTCGCTGTTTTGTGAACCAGGAACATTAAGCCATAAGCACCAATCAAGAACACGAAGATGTTCATTTGCTGGATGCCCATGGCAACAGCAGCGCCCGCGGTGACTGCTGAGAACAGCAGTGTCATTGCCAGTAGCGCGTAGGTGTTACGCAACACCTTGTTAGTGCTGACACTATTAGCAACGCCGCTCGACTGAGGATGTGCCGTACGTAAATCGTTGTAAGCCATGTATTCATGCTCCCTAAATGGTATTTCCAACAACTGACAAGAATGCCGTCACCGAGTTCCAGACGCAAGGCTTTGTCTAATTTACAAAGCCATTCTCTTAAATGGTTATTCAACGTTGAAACAGTTCAACAATCATTGTCTATGCTTGTTGAACACTTCTTTGGACACCAGAACGATGAAAAAAATTCTACTGCCTGCCAGCACCTTAACACTTTTAACCCTGGCACTGCCTATCATGGCTTTCTCCCCCGCTGGAGAAGATATTTCCTACAAACTAAATGAAGAAAATTTTCAGGGCTACTTTGTTTCTGCGCAAGACAACGCTAAAGGCAGTGTGCTGATCGTTCATGACTGGGATGGGTTGGATGATTATGAGCGCCAGCGCGCCGATATGCTGGCCGAAGAAGGCTACGACGTGTTCGCCGTAGATCTTTATGGTGAAGGCAACCGCCCCCAGGCAGTTGACGATAAGCGTGCTGCTACCAATCGACTTTATCAAGATAGAGAGCGAATGCGCGCCCTCACGTTGGGTGGTTTAGCCCAAGCACGAGAGCAAGGCGCCGCCGAGCAAACAGTGATTATGGGCTACTGCTTTGGCGGCGCGGTGGCGTTAGAGATCGCCCGCTCCGGCGAAGCCGACAACATAGCCGCTTATACAAGCTTTCACGGTGGACTAACAACGCCCGACGGCCAGGCATATTCAAGTGAAACTGCGCCTATTTTTATCGCCCATGGCGGCGCTGATAGCGCTGTGAGCTTAGAGGATGTTGCTACTCTGGCGGAGGAGCTAGAGACCGCTGGTGTGACTTATGAAGTAGGTATCTATTCCGGTGCACCCCACGCCTTCAGCGTGTTCGGTAGTGATGCTTATCACGAGCGCGCCGACCAACGCTCTTGGGAGGCCTTCAACGTCTGGTTGGATGAAATGCTTTAAAATGCTTTAAAACGAAATCGTTAGCGGCGCTGGACGCCGCTAACGACTCAGATGCAGAGCTGTTCGGTAACCCACCCTTTACGAAAACCGAGTGGGGTTAATTAAAACTTAATTTTAGGCTTCTTCTTCGTCTTTTTCATTTTTATGCGGGGTAACAGTGGTCACCGCCGTTTGTCGCGCATCGTGAGGAGAGTTGTAAAGACGAGCATCAATCACATGCAGTACCGCCAATTGCACAAATAAAACCGCAAAACAGACAATCAAACCTTTCAACATGGCGGCATATCCAGAAATAGAGGGGGCTAGCAATCGAATCTTAGCTGATCACTAGCCAAACACAATCTATTTTATGTGCCTGAACATCCCCGTTTAAAAGCGCTGAATCGCAGGTATAGCTGCGACTCAACAGACAAGATCAACAATGGCTAATCCTTAACGGACACTTTGCGCAGATCCTCAATCGTCACTCCCTCTGGTAAGTCTGACTCCTCCGCGGGCAGCCATACAGGTGAGAAATCGCTATCTTCTCGACCATCTTCATGCCGATGGCCTGGAATACGGTAAACAATCTGACTGTGGTGGTGATCCCATGCAAATACACGATCCATATGCTTATCCTAGAAAAAGAAAATTGAAGCTATGACATTAGCGTTTAACACGATGTTCCGACACCTATCATCGACACGAACGATACCAATGAGGTTAAATGCCGGAAGGATTATGTGCTGACAAGGAGTTACCAATGAAAGCCCTCATCGCCCTTTGCCTATTTACCTTTGTACTCGCGGGCTGTAGTTCCGGCCCTACCTCATCAAGAACTGCTGACTGCCGCCAACTAGCAGAAGAGGCTGGCGACACCATGGTCTATGGCGACTGCATACGCGGCACACAAGTGAACAAGGCAGGGTTTTAATACCGCTTTATTGTCACGTTAATTTGCTGGGTTAATGCCAAGTGGTTGCTTGAAAGAACATCATGACGGTAAGGCCTACAGGAGGCCTTATGCTCACTTCAAGAAAAGCAAGCTAGTTTTGGATACGCAAGGCCTCTGCCTACTGGCATGGTAGAAATAGTGTTAACAGTCAGAAAAGGAAATCAAATCACTATTTAACATTAGCACAAAATCAACCATCCCCATGCCGTGAAAGCTAGGCTGCACACCACCACCGCAAGAGACCGTTATGCCCGTTATTCAGCAACTGCTGCGCGTTCTTAAAGCGTCTACGCTACAAATTTCGTGGACATTTCTTCTCCTTATTGTACTCGCACACATGGGCACCACCTGGGTGCTTTTTGCACTGGCCGGCGAAGCAGTGGCTGATTCAGCTACCGATTGGGTTTATTTTTATGTGGTCGTCTCCAGCACCGTAGGTTTCGGTGATTTCAGTCCGACCACAGCCGCTGGCAAGTGGATCGCCACGCTCTATCTCATCCCCGGCGGCATTTCGCTGTTTGCTGCCTTGATCGGTAAAGCCACTGTCACCCTCTCTAATTTTTGGAGACTACAAATGCAAGGAAAAGGCGATTTTAGCCATCTATCCGGCCACACCCTGGTCATTGGCTGGCACGGTGAAACCACAGAGCGCATTTTGGACATTCTCCAAGCCGACAAAAGCTTGCCTGATGAAATAGTGCTCTGCGTTACCAAAGAGATGAGCAACCCACGTCCGGCGGATTTGAAATTTATTAAAGGAGAGAGTTTCTCCAATGCCGAGCTTCTCAAGCGGGCCGGGGTTGAGAGCGCCAGCCGCATCATCATTTACGACACGAGTGATGACCGAGTTGCCACTGTCGCGCTGAGTGCCTACAGCCTTAAAGCCAAAAACGCCCATATCGTCGCCCACTGCGCTAATCCCGACACCGCAGCCATGTTGCGACGCACCTTGCCAGGCATCGAATGCACCCAAGCACTAGCGCTGGAAATGTTGGTACGCTCAGCGTCTGATGCGGGTATTTCACGGGTCGTCAATGAACTACTTGCGGTTGATCGTGGCGCTACCCAGTACCAAACCAGATTAAGCCAGCCGCCTGCCGGTGCCACCTTTGGTGACCTATTTATGCAAGCGAAAAAAATCCGTAACGCGACCGTACTAGGACTCGCTAATAGCAGTGATGAAAGCGACGGTAATATGCTTAACCCTACTACTGACCGCCCGTTGCAGGATGGTGACATTGTCTACTACATGGCCAATACGCGGCTTTCACAGCAACAGCTGAGTGAGTTGCTCACCGCGGAAAGTTAAAAACGTGGGTTTAGCTTTTTTCATGAGCTAAGAGGGTTTGCCCATTTAGAATGGCATGCCCTTGCGTGCTCACTGGCCCAGCCAACCTGCCCTTCGCATAAACGCCTTCTCAACTTCCAGCACCATCAGCATGGCGATACCGATACTAATAATTAACATCCCATCCGCAATCCCTAGCGGCCGAGTATCGAATAAGCCATGCATAGCCGGCAGATACGTGAAGATAAGCTGAGCAATAAAGACCACGATGACTGCTGTTAGCACAGCTGGGGTTCCCAGCACGCCTCGCCAGTTAAAAGAAGTCATGTGCAGATAACGCACATTGAAAAGATAGAACACTTGCATTACCACAATAGTGTTAACCACCAAGGTACGGCTCATTGCTAACTCGTCCCCGCGGCCCATTGAGTAGAAAAAAATGCCAAGTGCTGCAATTAGAAACAGGAAAGACACCAACACGATGCGCCAGACCAGAAAGGGCGTTAGCAAGCCCTGCCCCGCGGGACGTGGCCGACGCTGCATAACATTGGGTTCAGCCTCTTCAAAGGCAAGCGACAGGCCTAGGGTGACCGCCGTAATAAGGTTGATCCACAGGATCTGAACGGCTGACATCGGCATAGCGAAATTGAACAGAATCGCGGCAATGACCGCTAATACTTGGCCCCCATTGGTCGGTAACGTCCAAGCCGTCACCTTACGAATATTGTCGTAGACCACTCGACCTTCATTCACGGCGGCCACAATAGAAGCGAAATTATCATTCAGCAGAACCATCTGCGACGCCTCTTTTGCCGCATCAGTGCCTTTGAGACCCATACCAACCCCGACATTTGCCTGTTTCAATGACGGCGCATCATTAACCCCATCGCCGGTCATCGCTACAATGGCGCCGGTCGATTGCAGCGCTTGAACAATACGCAGTTTATGCTCGGGGTTAGTTCGTGCAAAAACACTGATCTTGGCAACAATCCCGGGCAGATCGCTATCAGCAATGTTATCAAGCTCACGCCCTGTAAGTACTTGTAGGTCATGATCAAACCCTAACTGACGAGCGATAGCCGCTGCCGTCGCGGCGTGATCGCCAGTAATCATCTTCACCATAATGCCGGCGGAGTGGCACTCTTTAATAGCCGCCACTGCCTCTTCCCGAGGCGGATCGATAAAGCCTGTTAAGCCAACAAAAACTAACTGATCATCAAGGTCAGCAAACGCCAGCTTGTTAGTGCCGGGCGGAACCCGCTTAGTCGCGAAGCCGAGCACCCGCTCACCCTGGGCAGCCGCCTCTGCTATGCGTGCCGTCCAGGCATCCCGTTCCAGCGACCCACTTCCTTCACCATCCGCCTGAAGGGAGCATAGCTGCAGCAGTTCGTCCGGGGCACCCTTGACGAAAATTCGAGTTTCCTCCAATGCATGGCAGTTGAGCGTGGCCATAAAGCGATGTTTGGCGTCGAAGGGGATCTCGGCAAGGCGAGCCCACTCATGCCGAGTAGACTCGGGATCTAGGCCAGCCTTAATAGCCAACGCCACCAGCGCCCCTTCCATGGGATCGCCGATCACATGCCACTCCTCATCGGTGTGGTTCAACTGGGCATCGTTACATAGCAGACCGGCAAGGATCAGGCTGTCGATATCCGGCGGCCGCGTATCCTCTACGTTCGCCGCCGTCTCCTCTGTCAATCGCCCTTCCGGTACATAGCCCGACCCGGACACTGTCATTCTGCCACTGGGGGCTTCCAGCCGACGCACGGTCATCTCGTTGCGCGTCAGCGTACCGGTCTTGTCGGAGCAGATAACCGACGTAGCGCCGAGCGTTTCCACTGCAGGAAGCTGGCGGATAGCGGCGTGGCGCCGTGCCATGCGCTGCACGCCGATAGCCAGCGTGATAGTAATGACTGCAGGCAGGCCTTCAGGGATTGCTGCGACAGCTAAAGCCACCACGGCAATAAGGGCCTCCGACCAGACATGGCCGCGTACCAGCACCGCAAAGGCAAACAATGCGACCGCTACGACCAACGTGATCCAAGTGAACTGCGTTCCGAAGCGATTGATCTGCTGTAGCAGTGGCGTGGTAAGTGGTTGAACATCGCGCAACAACGTACTGATTCGCCCGATTTCAGTATCGCTACCGGTAGCCACCACCACTCCTGTTGCCTGCCCAGTGGCCACCAACGTGCCCGAGTAAGCCATAGAGTGACAATCACCTAGCGCTGCCTCCTTTGGCGCCGGTGTCACCCGCTTTTCTGCAGCTACCGACTCACCGGTTAGGATCGCTTCCTCAATTCGCAATGCGCTGGCACGGATAAGGCGCAGATCGGCAGGCACTCGATCTCCTGCCTCCAATGATACGATATCACCCAGAACGATCTCATCGACGGGCACTTCGACGTGCTTCCCTTCCCTGACTAAATGGGCGTGCGGTGCGATTAGGTTACGGATTGCATTCAGCGCTTTTTCCGCCTTCCCTTCCTGCACGAAGCCGACCACAGCGTTAACCATAACTACCGCAACAATAACCGACGCATCGACAAAATGTCCCAACAACAAAGCAGCCACTGCTGACGCCAAAAGAAAATAGATGAGTGCGTTATGAAAATGTGAAAGCAAGCGAAGCAGCGGGTGTCGGCCAGCTACTGTCGGTAACTGATTACGCCCATACATCTCCAAGCGCCTTGCAGCTTCATTTACTGTCAGCCCCGATGGCGAAGTCTCCAAATCCGCAATGACATCATCAGCGTGCCTCGCATGAACCTCCAGAAGCATGCGTTCTGATGACAAATCGGTATCGGCGGCGGGTATATCCATACTGTCTCCTAGACAGCGAAAATAGAAAGGTGACGTCGACAGGTTGAGCACTACCGCACGGCACACTTCATTAGTCATTATTTATCGCACCACAACATTGATGTCGGTCAAACCAACGGCTATTAAATACTTCTGTGAAATTGATGAGCGCTATACTTATTACTTCACTTGAGGAGCCAAGAAAATGACAACATCAACGTTTCCAAACGCCGCTTTTAACATCGCCAATAGCAACGTGCTCAAGAACTACATACTCAATAACCACATGCTCAATAACAAAGACTTGCTCGTTTTTTGGTATCAGCCGTGGACTGAAACCACCCATTCGGCGGTCAAGCTACACTGCATTTGGCTAGAAACACTTAACGACGCACTTCGCCACGAAATAGATTTCCTTGCGGCCATGGCACCCGTCTATAGCAAGCTCACACACTGCATGCTGGGCCTCAACGGGCCGCTGACTCCGGAGTTGATGGCGTCCTGTTACCACCAAATAGCTGACGACATGTCAGAAGCCACTTTTAACCGCATGCGCAACGTATCTGAACTAAGCGAAGACTTTAAGGAGCGTATTTGGTGTGAACTATAAAAACTGAAATAAATCCCGCCATCGTGTTATAAGCGTTAACTCCTTGAGTCCCCGATGGAAAGGCCGTGGTATAGCGCGAACATCGTCGAAAACACCACAACAAACATCGCCAGCCCACAGGCGAAGATCACATTAGATATGTCTACGATTATAGCCATCTCCTGCGGACGGTAACGTGCTAAGGTTTGGCCAATTGATAGCGCACAGGCTCATCGTTAACAGAGAGGTACTCAGTGTTCTACGTCCACGCTTTCGGCCAATCGTTGCTGCACGCCTTGAAGAACTTGTTGCCGATTGTGGCGGTCGTTGTTTTTTTCCAATTGGTGGTACTTCAACAAGCCCCTGAAAATACGCTAAGCATGGCGGTTGGTCTGTTAATCGTGGCGGTAGGCGTCGCACTGTTTCTTCAGGGCCTTGAACTGAGCATTTTCCCGGTCGGCAAAAGCTTGTCCAATCAATTTGCCAAAAGAGGGTCTATGCCCATTCTGCTGGCTTTTGGATTTGCGATGGGATTTTCTGCGGTTGTCGCTGAGCCTGCGCTGATTGCCGTCGCTCAGCAGGCCCAGGATATTAGCGTGGGCAAAATCGATGCGCTTACTCTCCGCTTGCTGGTCGCCACCTCTGTCGGTGTGGTCATTGCGCTGGGGGTTTTCCGCATCATCATTGGCTATCCACTGCACTGGTTTATGATCATTGGCTACATCACGGTGGTCATCGTCACTTGGTTTGCTCCTGAAGAAATCATCGGTCTGGCCTATGACTCAGGGGGCGTTACCACCAACATTGTCACGGTTCCCCTGATTGCCGCCCTGGGCATTGGCTTGGCTGCGTCCATTCGTGGTCGCAACCCGCTTACTGACGGATTCGGGCTGGTCGCGCTGGCCGTCATGGTGCCGATGATTACCGTGCAGCTCTACGGGATTGTGGTCTACAGTGGCGAGGGTTCAGACGATATTCCGGTGATGCCCCTTCAGGATGAGGGTAACGCTATTTCCGGCGCCTTCAAGATGCTATTGGAGTTAGCAGAGATGGTGCGGGACGTTCTGCCCATCATTCTGACTATTCTCTTTTTTCAATACATTGTGCTGCGGCGCGGACTCTCCAACCCTCGCAAAATAGTGTTTGGCTTTGTACTGGTCATTTTTGGCCTCTATGCCTTTGTGGTAGGCCTTAAAATGGGACTATTCCCGATCGGCACCAGTATGGCCGAACAACTGATCGAGTTGGAACGCTTCGGCTTTATTTATCTGTTTGCGTTCATGATTGGATTTGCCACCACCATGGCCGAACCCGCGCTGCTGGCGGTAGGCAAGCAAGCAGAAGAAGCTGCTGCAGGGCGGATTAATGGCAGCGCGATCCGTCTACTGGTTGCCCTTGGCGTGGCCATTGGCATCAGCATAGGCGTTCACCGGATCATTGTGGGAGGATCCATGCATTACTACATAATGGGCGGCTATACGCTGGTGATCATTCTGACCGCTCTAGCGCCTAAATACATCGTTGCCTTGGCTTATGACTTAGGCGGCGTCACTACATCTGAGGTCACCGTGCCGCTGGTAACAGCCCTGGGCATTGGTTTAGCCGCTAATATTGAGGGCCGCAGTGTCCTGATTGACGGATTCGGGCTGATTGCTTTCGCTTCTATTTTCCCTATTGTTACCGTTATGACCTATGCCATTGTGATGCATTGGTGGACAAACCGTAGAGAGGTGCTCTCATGAAGTTTTCCGTTCTCGTTGCCATTGTTCCTGAAGACTCGGAACAGGAATGCATTGATTCCGCCCGTGACCTTGGCGCCGGTGGCATTACGGTTATGACGGGGCGCGGCATCAGCAACACCGCCAAGAAAACCTTTTTCGGACTTACTTATGACGGTAGCCAGAGCGTTCTAGTGATGGTGCTTGAAAAAAGCCTATCACTGCAAATTCTAAAAGCCATCCAACAGCTGCTGATGCCCCAGGAAAACGACTCTCTTGGGCTGGTATTTACCCTTCCGCTGGAACATCTCGGCGGCATCGATGTGTCTCAGTTCCATAAATTTGAACAACACTTGAAAGAGAATATTTGAGGAGCTGCAGCGATGAAACTGGTCAAAGATGTAATGGTTAGCAATGTGGCTTGCGTCTCCCCCTTTGCTAAGCTTCGGGAAGCGCTGAGCTTGATGAAAAAGCACAGCGTAAAGTCATTGGTCGTTGAGAAACAGCACCCCAACGATGCCTATGGGCTTATTACTTACACCAATATTTTGAAAACAGTGGTAGCAGAGGAAGGCGATATCGACCTCCTGAACGTCTATGACGCCTGCGCCAAGCCGGCGCTGTCGGTCGGCAAGAGCCTGTCGGTGCGACAGGTAGCGGCTATGATGACCGAACACCGGGTAAAGCGTATTTTGGTGCTGGAAGATAACGACCTGCTAGGGTTTGTCACCATGGACGATATCATGGCGGTATTGCTGGAGCAGGTAGAGTAGAAGCGAAATACTAAGATAAAGAAATACTAAGATAAAAAAACACAAAAAAGCGCTGCTACCAGCATCAGAATATTAAGACCTCCTGATACTAGTAGCAGCGTCCATGTTCGGCTATCTACGTTAGCCAGCGTTAGACGTAAAAGTCCAGATCCTCTTGGGCTTTTAGCAAATCGCGCATTTTGATGGGGTCATCACCAAAGAAGAAGAGCAAGCCCCAATGCGTCCCAAAGGCCGAGCGGTCAGGAACAGTCTCTTCTGTTGGCTCAATCAGTTCATGCGACTCGAAATACGGATGATTAATCGTTTCTTCAGGCATTTCCAGCTTGCTGACAACACGACGGCGAGGGTATACACCAAAGCACCCTGCATAGCCTTTCGCATCGACCACTTCACGAGGGAAGAAAGCAGCCACTTCCTCTTTGGTGCTTTTCGGGTCGAACACCAGCATTGACGCTTGGTAGGCGTTAAATCCGTAGGCTTTTTCGATCAGCTCAAACGCTTTAAAGCCAGGCGGACGATAGGCAACCTCGCCAAAGTACATCTCACCGTCAGCTGTCACGAAGTACTCAGGATGGATTAGGCCAAACTGGATATCGAACGTTTTGATCAGCAATTCGATCTGCTTGGTGATCGCGTTACGCCAGCTTTCCAGTTCTGCAGTCGCGGGCACGAAGACTGAATAGCCCAACGTCACGTATTCTGAAATGTTCAGAAACTGAATTTTGCCATCGTGTATCCAGGCTTCAACAGCAAACTCCCAGCCGCTCAAGTGACTTTCCATCAACAGCGGATATTCTTCATCCGGGATGTTGTCAATTTCAGCTATCGTGCGGATCATTCGGTGGCCAAGACAACCGGCTTTGTCGAAGGCTTTGACGTGAATCGGGTCATCTGGATCGCCGTCCAGTTTGAGCAGCGTTTGGTTGACGCGCTTCATAAAGCGGACGATGTCCTCTTTCTCATGTGCCTCTTCAAAGATCCCGACCCGAATGCCGCCCAACTGAGCACGACGCTTCATTAAGGCCTTATCACGGAAAAGGATGGACTGTCCGAACATCCGCGGGCTATCAAGGAGAACAGAGTTGATGGCACCAGACCACTCAACAGTTTCTTCAAACAGCGGGATAGCGACGTCTACACCTTCTTCCTTCAGCTTTTCGGCGATCTCCATGGAACGATCATTCAGGCGAATAAAGTCCCATGGAATAAAAGGTATATTGTTCGCGGTACAGAAATCTGCGGCCCACTCTGGCGCCACAACGATATAGCGGCGGTCAAATTTTTGTGCAGCCTTAATAGCGTTTACGCTCCAGCCAAGTAGAGCAATATAACCTTTGTTCGGATCTTTGGGGGTCTCGGTGCCTTTGACCGAGTCCATTTCCGGATCGCGCCAGGCCGTTACAGCTTCGGGTAATTGCTTTTCTGATGTAATCGACATTCAATGTCCTCCTTGCTGGTTAACCCAAATTGACTGCGTTGATATTGGAGCGCACCAAGTGAGCTGAAGCGCAGTCAGTTGTGTTCAGGAGCGATTGAGCAAGCCAGCATTAGAAAAGTTTTTAGCGCACCCGTGTAACTAAGCTAGCCGATCCTGTTACATATAGCAATTAAACTGTAGAGTTTCTGTTGAATAACTGTAGAAGTTATCTCGTTGTTTGCAGAGGATATTTTCTATAGTTGGATCGATCATAGAGATCCATAAATACCTAATAAAATCAATTAGATAAAATATTTAATTACATCTTCATTTATTACGATTTCTAACTATGGCTTCCCTTCTGCCTGCGATGAACTAACATCATGCTCAGCAGCGTCTTCTACTCCCTCCTCAATCATCTCTTCAGCTTCCTGATCTTCTTCTGCGGATGCTTCAGACTCTCCATGATCTTTCCGGCCCACGGTTAGCGTGGTGGAAAGACCGAAGTGATCCGAGCCTTGCACCTTCACTCTATCAATATCAATGAGATGGAAACCATCAGAGACAAACAGATGGTCGATCGGGTACCGCCACCATGGATATTTTGCATGGTAGGTGCTGAGCAAGCGCCGGCCACGACGAGGATCTTTGAGATCACTCAACTCGGCAAAAAGCTTGGTGGTGTCAGACCATGCAACGTCATTAAAGTCACCGGTGACGATCCAGCGGCTGTCCGGGTCTTGTTCAACATGACGGGCAATGAGCATCAGCTCTGCATCGCGCTCACGACTGTCCCTACGTTCATCCTCGTTGCTAACAGTTCGCTCCTTAAGCCCTGGAGGAACCGGGTGGGCGCCAACAAAGCGCACTGGCCCGATACCAGGCGCGTCGAACGTTGCGAAAATGGAAGGTCGACGTTCAGAGGCCAAATATCTAACCTCTTGTTCCAGCAACGGCATCCGTGACCAGAGCACTATTCCAAGGCCCTCACCGCGTACCTCCCCTACTCGGTGGGCATAAGCTTCATCAAGTGGCGCGAGCTCCTTAGCCCAATCGCTATCAACTTCAATTAGCAACAATAGATCGGGATTCTCACGCCGAACCATCGCCATTACCTCAGCGTAGTGGTCGTTCGTATAGGTGACATTCGCCGTCAGCACTTTTAACGTCGTCTGGTTTTCCCCGGGCTTTAACTCTGCGGTGACTACCTCGGTCGACCAAACGGATGTAAACGGCAGGATGTGCGTTAAGTGCCACCCTGCAATGGCAAGGATCGCCACTCCCCATAAGGCGTGCTCTTTTGTAGGGTGTTTTAGCCACGCGTGCACGCCCAGAAGCAGCACTGGCAAGACCAGCGCGCCCGTCAGTTGCAGTCGTGGAAAATCCCACAGTCTAATCCACCACTGCCCGCTGGGAACTGATGGCAGCAAGGCCACCACTACCATCAATAGCGCCAATAAACGGATCACCCAGAGAAGCAGTTTTAACAGCATGAAACCTCTCAAACGCAGCAACGGTAACCGGGAGAATCCCGATTATACCGGCCTAGATTGCCGCAAATATTGTGACGATTTAAGCACACCCCTCTCCGCTAAACCTCCAAAACACCACAGATGAATAACCCTCATAGCGTTCAATGTCGGCCCGACGGGGGCTTAGCGCCCCAACCTGGGTTACTGTACACTTCTATTTGCGTTCCATGACGGAAGGATAACGACACCTATGTTGGGATTCCTGCAGGGGTTTTCATATGGCTTGTTTATGACCTGCCTGCCCTGGCTACTGGTCGGCCTATTCAATCCTGGCCTGGCACTTCCGGTGTCATCTCCCAGTCGTCTACAGGTGATCGCCCGCTATTGCCTGGTAATACCCTCCATCAGCATGTTGCTGTGGCTGACCTCCCTGTGGGGTGGTTTTAGCCCCAGTCTGTTTGGCTGGCTGACAGGCATCATCGCCATTCCTGTGGCGCTTCCCGTCGAGCGAACGCTACGCGGCTGGCTAGCCCGTCGCCGCTTGCGACGCCTTGAAGCCCAAAGAGAGACCGAAGCACAGCAACGCCGTGCTCAAGAAGAGCGAAACGCCTACGAAACAGGTGTATCGGTGCTGGATCCGGCAAGGCCGCCCCTCGGAGCCAACGACCTTGTATTGGCCATGTGTCGGGCCAAGCAAGGCCTGCTCGACGTGCATCGCCCCGATCTGGCCATCCTTACAGACCGCCTTTATAGTCGCTACCGCCATGTGCTGGATGTGCTGGGTGACCGATTCCATACTGGCGAGCTGGCCTTCGAACGCTCGCAAGGCCTGGTCACTCAAGTCTGTTTTGGCGCGGTAGACACGCTGACAACAATGGCCTCCCAGGCTCGTGGTGTGGTTAGCGTGGACGGTAATTACGTGCGAGGCCGACTGGAGCGGGAGAGCAAGCGCTTAAGCGATGAAGAACGCGCCGCCCTGGTGCGGCGTTTGGATCTGCTGGTAGAGACCGAACACAGGCTGAATAAGCTCTCAGCACGCATCGAATCCGCTCTGACAGTGCTCGATGATACCGCCGTTTCCATGGCGCGCATCGAGACGGCACGCCCACAAGCCTCGGTCACCACCGAGAAGGCGCTGGAGGATCTGCGCCAATTCGTCGAAGGCGCGGATCGTTATGCCCGCAAGGATTAACTCTGCGGCCAACAACAGGGCGCGGCATTCACAGAGTATTATTAATAGATCAGGAGTTGTCTATGGCTCAGCAATCCGATGACCATCCTCGCCTCTCCCTGCCTCCGGTGGAAGAGATCGCCAGCCAGCTAGGGACTAGCCAAGCCGGTTCGGGCGACCCTGAGCTTGAGGCGATGGCTGACCGCTTTGTCAAAGATATTCTCGCCGAGGGTAACGAGGCATCAGCTGTTCGCCAGCGCCGAGCCGTGGACGAGATGGGCCTTGAATTACAACAACAGGCCGCCCACCGCAGCTCCATGCTGCAAACGCCGCTGCGCAAGCTGGCCCACCAAGGCGACGAAGGCGGGCCAGTTGCCAAGGCACTGACCGATCTACGCGGCCGCATGGAAGGGCTCGACCCTTCCCGTCATCGCTTGATGCCAAGCGCGCTGGATCGCATTCTAGCGATCATTCCCGGCATCGATAGTCGTCTACAGCGCTATTTCCACAAGTTTGAGAATGCTCAGCAGGCCCTAGACGCGATCATTGAGGATCTGGAAAGCGGTCGCGACATGCTGCACCGTGACAACCTAACTCTTAGTGATGACCAGAAGGCCCTCAATGACATCCTGATCGAGCTGAACCGCCAGATCGCCCTGGGTCGCTTGATTGATCAACGCCTGTGCGACGAGATATCTGCTCGTGACGGCAATGACCCACGGCGTCAATTTCTTGAGGAAGAACTACTCTTTCCGCTTCGACAGCGCATCGTTGATCTCCAGCAACAGCTGGCGGTAAGCCAGCAGGGCGTGCTGGCGCTGGAAGTGATCATTCGGAAAAACCGGGAATTGATGCGCGGCGTGGACAGGGCCATCAACGTCACCGTCTCAGCCCTCACTGTGGCAGTGACGGTCGCCATGGCAATGGCCAACCAGCGCCTAGTGCTGGATCGCGTCGAAGCCCTAAATACGACTACTTCGCAAATGATTGGCGGTACCGCCAAGGCGCTACGCCAGCAAGGTGTCGACATTCAGAAACGAGCCTCCTCCGCAATGCTCGACATGCAAGTGCTTGAGGAAGCGTTTAGCGAGGTGATGGGGGCCATCGATGATCTCTCAAGCTATCGTCAAGAAGCCCTGCCGCGCCTGGATGAGCAGATCAACCGCCTGGCGACCCTAGCTAAGCAGGGAAATGCATCCATTGAGCGTCTTCAAGAAGGCAGCGACTCGCAACCGAAGGATGGTCATGCCCCCACGTCGTTTGATAACTATTCATGAAAGCCAGCAAAGTGGCCAAAGAACAATCATCTGCGCCAATCGTTGAATCAGCCAGCCGTAGATCCGCCACGAGGAGCATGCTAATTTAACCAAAACCTCATATAAAAACGAAAAAAGGAAAGCAATATGTCCCGTCTCTCAGTAGGTATAACAACTGCACTTACATCACTACTATTCGCCGTTCCAGCCCACTCCGATACCCCGCTGCGTCTCGCCGTGGACGTTCCCTTTGAGCCTTTCGAGTATCGCCTACCAGATGGCACTCTGACTGGCTTCGAGGTGGAGCTGGGAGAAGAAGTGTGTCGACGCATCGAACGCGAGTGCGAGTGGGTGGAGCAAGGCTGGGATGGCATCATCCCCGGTTTATTGGCACGCAAATACGACGCTATTATGTCCTCCATGGCGATAACCGATGCACGTCGCGAACAGGTACTGTTCTCCGAACCCTACTACAGCAACCCTAGTGTTTGGGTGACACTGACAGGCCAAGAGATCGATATTGAGGATCATGAAGCTCTTGAAGGTCTTTCGGTAGGCGTGCAGCGTGGCACCATCCGCGATGAATACATTACCGACACCTATGGCGATCTTGTCGACGTGCGACGTTATGCAACGGGCGAAGATCTTGCTGTAGATGTTAGAGCCGGTCGCATAGACGCTGGCTTTATGTATTACCCACTCGCGCTGTCGTCCCTCCAAGTCAATGCTGAAGGCAGTGGAATCGTTACCAGCTCGCCGCTGATCCGAGAGCCCAAAAGCTATTTTGGACACGGTGTCGCGGCAGCCTTCCACCCTCGCAATGAAGCGTTGGCGGAGCAGTTCAATGAAGCACTGAGAGAGATCAAGCAAGACGGCACCTATGATGAGCTAATGCATAAGTACGTCGACTACGACATCAAAATTTGAGTTGTTCGTCTATTCAGGAAGCATAACACCGAGAGGGCAGCAGCTGATGTGCCCTCCTCATTCAGCGTTTTCAGATGCAACGCTGAGCAGGAAATCTATTTTGACCAAGACACCATTACAGATGCCAGTATGATTTTGAGACGGAGCCCAGGCTGGATAGCTGCGGTTGCGATGGTCAAGTTTTAGCAGCATTCTAATGATTAATACTTCCATTGCCTTTCCTAAATAAACCTTGCTACTATAACAATGACATCGGAATGTGGAATTTCCTCAGCAAGGATGATGACAATGCGATTAACGCTGTTTTTTTCTGCCAGCATGCTTATATTCTCAAATGCCGCTATTGCTCAACAGAGTGAAGGCTGGCCGCCGCGCTTGTTTAGTGAATCTGTTCAAGGCTGTATGGCGGAGTTTAAAGAGAATGGCGCTATCGCACCTTCTGATGCCGCAGATACCTGCAGATGTATGATGGGAAACGTTGAAAGGGAATTTACCGCTGCAGAATTCGGCTACTTCATAGAGAACCGCAAAGCTCCAGGATTTTTAGAGCGCTTTGAAGAAACTGTTGCCCCCTGCTTTGAATAATTCCTACTTTCCGCTAGGCGCAACGTGATTTCCACTTTTTTATCAAGCTGTAGCCCGTTGCTTGGTAGCGGCTCAAGTCGTTGCAATCTAAAGTAATTTTTGGTTTATAATGCTACTGAAAGTGATGGTTAACTAATTTTTCTATCGTCATGCCGACGTCACCCCATCTTCAGTAGCACCCGGGTTTAGAGTCAGAAGTAACTTTATCGTGTTTTACCACCAGTTGCTTGGCATAGGCTGAAGGTGTCAGCCCACCAAGACTCTTCTTAGGCCTTTCTTCGTTGTACTCCCGCCGCCATGCTTCGATGACAACCTTGGCGTGATGAAGGCTGGTGAACCAATGCTCATTCAGACATTCATCGCGAAAGCGCCCATTGAACGATTCGATATAGGCGTTTTGATTGGGTTTTCCAGGTTCGATTAAAAACAGTGCAACGCCACGTAGATGAGCCCACGACAGCATGGCGCGCCCACAGAATTCCTTACCATAGTACTTGCTGAATAAGCAGGTTGGAGCCAGCCATCTGTACCAAAATCTTTGATGCCAATCAGTGGATTTAGGAGATATACAAATGGCTGACAACGTGAAGAGTAGTGCTGGGAAGGTAATGATCGCCATCGATATTGCTAAAACGTCCCACGATGCGGTCATCTTATGGCCGTCAGGACGTACGAAAGCGTTTAAGTTTCCTAACACGTTAGTGGGTTACCAGAGTCTCATTAATACAGCAGAAGTTTCTGCCGAAGACGTTCTGGTGGCCTTTGAGCCAACGGCTGACTTTCACCGCAATATTGCCTATTGGTTAAGGTCTCAAGGTGCCTTGTGCCATATGGTGTCGTCTTTAGCCTGTGCCAGAGCGCGGGAAATGTTGTTTAAAAGCTGGGATAAAAACGACAAGAAAGACGCGCGGGTTATCATGTACTTGATGCAGCAGGGCATGATGCATCCATTCTACGATCCGTTAGTGAATGAAATGCTAGATATTCAGGAGCTTGCGAATACGTATTATCAAATTTCACTCGCTAGATCCCGCTGTCAACATAGTTTATTCAATCATTACCTCACCCTCTTTTTTCCGGAAATGGAGCGGTTTTTTAACAGCACCCGTGCCGTGTGGTTTTGCCGTTTCTTGCTCAAATTCCCCACCCCACTAAGCATTACGCGCTATAAGAAAACAACCTTCGTGCGGCGTGCCTGGGAGGTGGTGGGGAGGAAGGTGGCGAAGCAACGCTTCTTAGAAGAGGTTTATGAAGTGGCGGAGGAATCAATTGCATTACCTGTAAGCCCTAATAGCCCAGCGATTGCCACATTCAAATTGCAGATTGGTCGTTATTTAAAGCTAACCGAGCAACGACAGCAAATCGAAGATGCGGCTGACCAGTTGATATCTCACCGCGATGATTATCAGCGACTTCGGACATTACCTGGTATTGGACCGATCATTGCCTTAGTTATTATTGCCGAAAGCGGTGATCTTAAGCGTTTTTGCCATTACCGCCAATACCTTAGCTTTTGCGGCTTCAACTTATCGGCAAGCCAAAGTGGTAAACAGCAAGGGCATTACCGCTTATCGAAACGAGGCAACGCACGTTTACGGTACGCCTTTTGGTTGGCAGCCACGGTCGCCATAAGACAGCGGGAAAATACATTTCGGCAGAAATACGAGCGCTATATTCGGGCAATGCCCGATGATCCTGATATCAAGCGGAAAGCCCGCGTGGCAGTGGCCGTTAAATTAGCCCGCGTCGCACATGCTTTAATAAAGACAGGTAGTGATTATCGAGGCTATTATGAGTTTGGTTGTGAGACGTAAATCTGTGCCGTTAGGGCACCCAGTGACCCTGTAGATAATGCTCAACGCTCACAACCGTTCCAAAATGCTTTGTTAAGTCCTGTTGGGCCTTTTGGACCCTTGTACACTATGGTGAGCACCCTTTAGATCTGGTTGCGACGCATGAGCCTGAGTAGTGAGCAAGTGTTCCGATGTCGAGCACGAAGTGAGGTTTTGTGTGCATATTGAGCGGGTTCCGTAGGTAGTCCGTTATCTGTACGAATGGCGTTGGGGAGCCCTCGGTGTACAGCCAGATGATCCAGCATCCGTGTTAACGACAGCCCACCAATGGCACGTTCAGGCACGATCGCCACGGCTTCATGAGTGGCATCGTCGACAACGGTGAGGTTCTTTATCACGCGCCCTTCCGCCGTACGGTCAAATACAAAATCCATTGACCAGACCTGGTTAGCGGCACCAGGGCGGTCAAGTGGCTTTCGCTCAGACGTCGGAATCTTCTTACGCTTGCGGCGTTTTACCTGTAACTGAGCTGCCGCGTAGAGACGCTCTACGCGCTTATGATTGACCTGTTCACCCGCTTGACGCAGCTTCAAGTAGATCATGCCAGCGCCATAGCGACGATGCCGATGGGCCAAGGCAACAATGCGTTCACGCAATGCTTCATTACGGTCAGGAGCCGATTGATAGCGCAATGCACTGGCACTCATACGGATGACACGGAGCGCTCGGCGCTCACTGAGGCCACGTGACACCATAAAGCGCACCACGTCTCGGCGGGCAGTGGCACTCACCACTTTTTTCTCAGCGCCTCGCGAGTGACCTCCATCTCCAGCAACGACTCCGCGAGCAGCTTTTTTAAGCGTCCATTTTCGGCTTCGAGTTCTTTGAGTCGCTTGGCATCGGGCACACTCATACCACCAAATTTGCTGCGCCATAGGTAGTAACTGGCTTCCGAGAAACCGTGCCGACGGCATAGCTCCTTAATGGGCAGTCCCGCTTCGGCTTCGCCCAGGAAACCAATGATTTGTTCTTCGCTGAAACGTTTCTTCATGTCCAATCTCCTTATGCGTAGGATCGGACTCTAAAGTGTAGCGCTACTCAAACAGGGGGTGACGTCGGCACCACCCCCAGAAACAGCGCCATGCCTGGCGCACCATAAAAAAATGCCACCCTTAACAGGCAGCGTCTCCACTTATTTCCAGAGGTCTTGTTTAAAGTCAGAACTCAGTAACACAGCCTGAGTCAGATTCAGGAAGCTCTTCTGCAGCTCCTTTGGTGGGTAGCTCTAGATGGATACCATCGCTAGTCTTAGCCACAATGGTTTCTGCAGTCCGTAGCTTGTCCCATAAATAATAAAAATTATTCGCTCCTACACGAGAAGCTGTTTCATATGGGGTCTGAATTTCTTGACCGTCAATAATTAAAGAAAAGTCCTTTTCATCATAGCTACCGTAGCTATGCTCACCTATATTCAATGTCATTTTTACATGCGAATAGGGGTCACAAGCAATATACAGGTAATCACCGTATTGATTATTGGCTACGTATTCATTCACACCCTGCCCCCAACCGCTTGCCCAGGCATTCGGGGGGCCAAAAGAGCTAGCGTTAGCAGTAAACGATAGAGCCCCGAAAACGCAAGTCATGACGACAGTAGTAGCTAATTTCATTTTGCTTCCCTTGATTTGTGAGCCTTCCTTTACAGTATCGGCCTGAGAAACATTAAATTTAGTGCATGTTTAAAAATACCCGGGCGTCTCACGACGTGCCGGGCGGCGTTGGCTGTGCCTCACGGCATGGCCTTAGGCGGCGCTTCACAGCGTTCCCTTGTTGCTTCACAGCGAGAACCGTTTAATGCTTTGGAATCTGTTGGTAAATGCCCTGTTGCGCTTTCGCCTGCTCGCGGGCCACTTGCCCGCTTTGCCAGGTAGAAATGCCACGCTCAGCGGTTTGGCCAGCGATATAGCCACCAACACCTAGCGTCATGAGATTCCAGAGCGCTTCGGGCAATGGCAGCGTCAGGCCTACACCAAACATGGCAGACAAGTACAGCGCGATCAGATAGTTGTTAGCGACGATTGCCACGATAGTAAGCATTAGAATCGGGCGCCAATTGCGTTGCAGCCAGCTCTCGCCCGCGGCCTCTGCCAATATCACCTGCATCTGTGCTTTAAGCGCGCTGTTTTCCGCATCAATCAGCTGCGTCTGAATTTCGTGTTTTAGACGCGCTGCCTCATCCTTATCGGTCACTGCTTTATCGATCACACTGAATAGCGGGCCAGTGATTACTGATAACGCTTTGGCTGCGATACTCATCACTTAGTCTCCAGCGCCGACACGCGGCTGTTCAGGTTATCGATGCGGCTTTCGATCTCATCAAGATCACGGCGAGCATCGGATGCTCGGTAGTAGGTATCACCCCAGCTTTTTAGCTCTTGGCGCATTTCCTGAATCATTAAGCCCTGGGTGGTCAGCCGTTCTTCCAAAACGACCGACTGCTGCCCCCCTGTGTGTCAACCTGAATCCATACACCAGCTCAGAGCCAGCCCAAATGATCAGCGCTACCAACAGCACCTGTATTCCTGTCTGCATATGCCGCTCGAAAACTGAGGGTTTCACGTTGCGCTCCTGGGGCATTACGCCGCCCTCCTTACCACCGCGCCGGGCCATGGGTGCGCGTATCAACATGGGTAAACGTCTGATAGCGCCCAAGGCTAGTGGCGGGAAAGTTGGCGGCTAGCCAGTCATACACTTCGTCAGGCTCAACGCCTTGAACGCGAATATCGGCGGCGCGGCCTAGCGTGTGCTGCGAATTAGGAGCGCCGCCTACCTTGGCGGTGTACTCAGGGCAGCGGCAGCCGCTATTGACGACGACAGGTCTGCCGAAGTGGGTGCGCGCCGCTTCAAGGATCGCGAGGGTATCAACGTCTACGGTGTCGAAGCCGCAACCGCAGTTGCAGGCGAACTCTATGCGGTGGAAATGCTGACTGATCTTATGGGGCATGGTAGGCACCTGCTGTCTCACGACAGTAGAGGGTTGGTTATTGCAATTTCAGCTCTGAAATAAGGCGATTTTTAATAGAGCCAATTTGTTCTAGGAAACTCTCGATTGCATGAATGCAACCATGTTTCTGGCTAACAACGAATTTATCGTTGTCTATAACATTTATAGCCTTGATGAACTCTTCGAATGCACTGACAAGTTCCACACAAAGGCCATTTTCATAAATTTCAAGCAAGACCTTTATTTTAAGTGCCGCGTCATGATTAATACCCTGCTCCGCCTTGAACCAACTAGCAACTCTGCTTGGCTTAACGCCATCTTCAGACAGCCCAGCAGTCTCTACTTTTAAAGTTCTAACCTGATCTTCAAGATCAAAAAGAAGAAATATAGCCTCTTCGAGCTTCTGACGTTTAAGCAGATCATTGTTAGCTCTGACAGTGCTATTGTAGGCATATTTTGCGCCTAGCCCTGCGCCGAACGCCGCACCAAAAACAGTTGCGCATGCTCCAATTATTACAGACCACAAGTCTGCGGAAGGCGTTGGGGCCTCAATGGTTACCTGAGACAAAACATAGAATGTTTGGCTTAGATACTCTGGCAGCAATGGCGGCACTCGCAGGGCCTCATAACAAAACGCCCCGGCAAAGCCGAGGCGTAAAAAAAGATTTTAAGATTATGCTAGCCAAAAAAGATGCACTTTGCAAGCAAAGTTAGTGTACATATGATCTTGCGTAATACCATCCTTCTATTATCTGCTTGCTATCTTCACTTTCCGCATCAAAATCTCCAAAAATTTCAAATAAATCATCCTGAAAGTCAATCTCTACATCCTGTCCTGTCGAATTATAAAGACTCTTATAAAAAGAGCTAAGGAATGTAATCTTATCTGAAATGCTTTCTAAAGTTTCAGAATGACTTTTGTTATGTAAAAGAAAAACTTGAGATGAGTAAAAATAAGCTTGGGCTATCAAGTTAAGTGAAGTGTATAGCTGTAACAATGCAACTCTATGTATACTGACGTCGGGCTCACAATTTTCTTCAGGAAAAGCGTCCCCACGAAAAAAAAATCCAATCGCCGCATCGGAGCTGGCTCTATAACAGCCCTTAATATCCTCAAGACCTATCATACTTCTTTCTTTTTTAGCCCATAAATATAGGCATATAGTTGCATCCTGTCTTATCTTTATACCTTCAAATCCTCCATTCATGCCAAACCCGCTTGTAACTGCGTCTAAGGCCTCCAAAATGACTATATTTCTTTTTCCATCAGGCCCATGCACATTTTCATCATAGACCAGATGACCAAAAGCTTTAATTGGCTGTAGCATACTGCGGGATTCAAAACAAAACTCTCTTCCATGACCAAATGGTTTCCCATCATAATCTTTTAGAAAATTTAGATAATTCTTAAGCAGATCACTAAGCTGATCTTGGTTACGCCTTTGATTTGCCGACTTAATCAAGTCGGCTGTTTGTTCAGTTGCTAGCATTCGAGAAAAAGTTGCTCCAAGTGGTATTGAAAGCGCAGCAATTGCTAAAAAGAATTTACCACGTTCGTAAAATGTACCTACCCCGTCTAGAGAGCTTGAGAAAGAAAGATTAAAAAGCCCAAAAAACCAAGCCAATGCAATAGCTGTAACCACTGGGCCTAAGACTAATATCCAGAACCACCCGTGACGAAAAAGACCCTTATCAGCGTGGAGCATTATTAAACCTCTTTATACGATAGTGTTTAAGCAGCAAGGGTTATCAATGCAGAAATTGGCTGCAGCAGCTTCTGCTCCCATCGATCCAGAGCCCGCAGTGCTTGCTCCCAGACTTGACCCCAAGTGGCTCTATCTTTGCGTGACCAGAATCTCACATCGATTTCAGTATCTAAGTATTCATTAAACCACTTACGTACGGCTTTAGGCGAGTGCAAACCCTGCCGTGAATACGGCCAAGTCACCTCACTCAGACCCCAGTTGCTGCAATGAAACAGTGGCAGGCTGAAAGGCCTGAATTATTCTGGAAACGTGTAATTAATCATGCGAGTCCCGACAAATAGAGAATATTTATTCTAGTTGGGCACCATAAAACGAGGTAGATGGAGTTCAAGCTGTGTAGATAGATAAGTCGCATCGACCATTAGGATATAGACAAGCAAGGGAATTAAAGAAATAAATATTAAAAAATAGTAAGAAAAACTCAATACGTAAGCAGATCTCCAGGACAGCTGCATTTTAAATTTATCAACGATCGTTAATTCTTTTTTTGGATTTTCTTGATACAACTTTGCCCTAACATAGTCGCTACGAAAATCATTTACTGTATGTGTTTCATATTTTTGTAAAATATTATTGTATTGCTTCTGTAGCTTCTCGTAAGATTCTTCGGTGCATTCATGTTTGAAAGGCTGTAGGCGCCGTTTCATTTCCACGAGCTCTGAAGCACATGCATAAAATTTCTCGGATGTTCCCGTATAATTCTTCATAGCTGTAATGATTGAAAAAATAAGTATGATTATTGAAGCATAAATTTGCAGGAAAACTGCAAAAGTCGAATCAATATTCTCACCCACCTGAAGAACTTGCAAGACACTTAGCATTATTAAGAACATGGGTAATAGTATATTGGTTATCATGGAAAGCGTTGAATGCAGCTTTAGTCGTCTGGAAGCATGAAAGCGCGTCTCTGATGTTATATCTATTTTCCTATAAAGATTTTCAATCGGCTTCTCAGCTTTTAATTCCTGATCTTCCACTGCCTTACTTATTTTGTATTTTGGAATTTTGCTAATTATCATTTTGACCAAAAAACCCAAAAAAAATCCAAATAATAATTCAATCATCTCTATCCCCATGAGGTTAATTTTTATGACAGACCTGTTTATATGATTAGTAAAAATAAGACAGGCACCCCCATATTAACACTAATGGCAGATACTGAACGCGTCCTACGAATGGCGATTAGCGAAAAAATTATACAAAGACGACCACCGCTAGTGAGCATTTTTTATTGCGAGGTTTTAGGGATCACATGAGAGACCAATTTGATAAGAACGAATGTCATCAATTCGGGTGATTGCAGTCCGCCAGCTGGCGGTTTCTTTGTATCTGAGGGCCCTGCTCGGGCCTCGCTGTCCACCAAGGGAGATGCCATCATGGACCTGTTATTAACGCCAGGTGAGATAGAAACCCTAACTGGCCGCAAGCGAACCAAAGAGCAATGCGCCTCGCTTGATGCCATGGGGGTGCGCTGGAAGATCAACGCCAGTGGCGCACTCATAGTTGGTCGACGCCACGTTGAGCAAGTGCTGTGTGGTGAGAATCCCAGCCAAACACCAGAAACCAAGCGACCTAATTTTGAGGCCTTACACGCATGACGCAGGAAAACCCAGGTATCCCCCGGGTGTATTGGAAAAGTGGCGCATGGCGCTATAAATGCAACGCCCGCCAGAAGGCGCTGGTGGGCAAAAGCTGGATACGCTTGGGAGAAACAGCCAAAGAAGCGCAAGCCGCCTATGAGCAGTGGCAGGAGCGGCTATTCCCCAAAGCGGGTATGGGCCGCATATTCGACCGCTATGAAGCCGAGATCATCCCCGCCAAGCCTGCAGAAGCGACACGGCGCTCCAACCTACAGGAGCTTAAAAAGCTGCGCGTTGTGTTTGCCGAGTGTGAACCAGGCGATATAACGGTTCACGACATTTATCGTTATATGGATGCCCGGGGCGTACAGTCAAAAACGCAGGCCAACCACGAGTTGGCTCTGCTAAAGCACATCTTCCGGTATGCCCAGCGCTGGGGAATCGTCGAGCACAACCCCGCCGATCCGGTCACCAAGTTCAAACTCAAGCCACGTGACCGCTATATCACTAACGCTGAGTTTAGCCGCTTCCTGAAATTCACTTCCCCGTGGGTGCGCCGCTATGCCCTGCTGAAATACAAAACCGGGCTACGCCAACGCGACCTGCTCACCCTTCGACTGGATCAGCTCACCCCAGACGGCATTGTTTTACGCAGCAGCAAGGCAGGCAAGCAGGCCGTAATTCCGTGGGACGATGAAATGAGGCGTTTAGTCCGTGAGATAAAGGCCGACAATCTAGGACGTGGCAAGCAAGGCCCTACGCTGTTCTGCAAGAGGGACGGTATGCCCTACAACAAAGATAAGTTTCACAGTCGCTGGCAGTACGGAATGCGTAAAGCGATGCATGAGGGTCACGTCGAGCGATTTACGGAGCATGATATCCGCGCCAAGCACGCAACCGATGCAGATGATCAAGGCTATGATGCCATGACCAATTTGCAGCACAGCGACCGGCGAACGACGGAGGTCTATTTACGTGCTAAGCGAGTGTTGACGGTAAGCACGCTGGGAGCTGGAGAGTTCTTAGAAGATTATACATTAGTCTATTATGCACTGGTCTGGCTGGAGCAGTATAACGGTAGGTGTTCCCCTCGTTATATTTTCGCCCTTTTCCGATGCCCAGAAATAAAAAAAGGAACCAGCTAAGTAGCTGATTCCCTTGAATAAGTGGCGGAGGGACAGGGATTCGAACCCTGGATAGGCTATTAACCTATGCCGGTTTTCAAGACCGGTGCATTCAACCGCTCTGCCATCCCTCCGGCTTATGGGTGCGTATAATAACAGCTTTCCCTTGGAAGTCAACGCCTTTTAGTACAAACGTAACCCGACGCGGGTGATTTTACCGCCTTCCATATCGCTAACTACCCAATGGATGCCGTGCCAGTCCACGTCGTCCCCGACGACCGGGTGGCCGCCCACGCGCAGGGCGATAAATTCAGCCAGCGTCATGTTCTGCTCGCCGGGGCTGAGCGTTAGGCCATAGGCCTGGGCAATGTCTTGCATTTGCGCGCTGCCATCCAGGGTAAAGGTACCGAAGAAGGCACGTTCCTGCTTGAGTTTGGCATCGCCATTGAAGAGTCGGTTTAGTGCGTGCAAGTCTTCTGAACGGCCGATCACACAAATCACATCGCCCAGCTTTAAGCGTGTGCTGCCCTTGGGGTGCAGCATGGTGTGGTCACGGAACAGTGCCGATATCAGCGCCCCGGACGGAAAACGCAGCAGCCGAATAGGTACGTCTTCTAAATCCTGATTCTCGACCCCGTACACGAACAGCTCAAAGTCATTTTCCGGCAATATGCCCAGCGGGCCGCGTCGGTTCGGCACAGTGCCTACCGGCACTTCCACCTTCAACCACTTGGCCATCAGCGTCAGCGAGCCGCCCTGAATCAACAGCGACATCAAGACCACCGCAAAGGCAACGTTAAAGTAGAGCGAGGCGTTTTCGACCCCACCGATAACCGGGAAAATCGCTAGCACGATAGGCACCGCCCCTCTCAAGCCCACCCAAGCAATAAAGAAGGTTTCTCGCCAGCGGAATTTAAAGAACGGTTTAATGGTGATTAATACGGCCAGCGGGCGGGCAATAAAGATCAGCGCCAGAGCCACTAACCCCGCGGGCAGCGCCACGTCCCATAACTCACTGGGCGTGACCAGCAGCCCAAGCACGAGGAACAAGCCGATTTGACTTAGCCACGCCAAGCCATCATGGACAGGCAGAATAAAGTTGAGGTGGCGCCCTGGCTGATTACCAATCATCAACCCGGCAAGATAAATCGCCAAGAAGCCGCTACCACCCAGCACACTGGTTAAACCGAACACGCTGAACCCCAGCGCCAGCGCCAACATGGCATAAAGGCCCGGTGCTAAATCAAGCCAGCGCAGCAGCTTGGCACTCAGCCAACCGCCCCCCAGGCCGACAATCAAACCAATACCAAACTGGGAAATGAAAAACAGCAGGGTTTGAACAGGGCCGCCAATATCCCCCACTAACAGCTCAACCAGCATCAGGGTCAAGAAAATGGCCATCGGGTCGTTGGTACCCGACTCAATCTCCAGCGTCGCCCCTACCCGCTCGTTGAGATTAACGCCGCGCCCGCTAAGCATGGAAAAAACTGCAGCAGCATCGGTGGAACCCACGATGGCACCAACTAGCAGGCCCTGCACTATCGTAAGGTCAAAAACCCACATGGCGATAGCGCCAACAATGGCGCTGGTAATAAAGACCCCAAAGGTGGCCAGAGATAGCGCGGGTTTAAAACCCACCCGGAAGGTTTTGAGGCGGGTACGTAAGCCACCGTCTAACAAAATCATGGCAAGCGCGAGGTGGCCGATGGCAAAGGCCATGGAGTAGTCGTCAAACACGACGCCCAACACGCCCTCTTCCCCTGCCAGCATGCCTAAGCCAAGGAAGATCAGCAGCAGCGGCACACCCATCATCGACGATAAACGGCTGGCCAGAATACTGAGCGCCATTAGCGAACCGCCTACCAAAAAGAACGTATAAATTGCGTCCATGACTCTCCGTCTCTACATCAATACAGCGCTATTATTGCATGTAACCGTTGAATTTACTGTCTCTTCTCCGCGCCCTCTTATTGTCAAAGGGCTGGTCAGAAGCTTTCCGAGGCGGCTACACTTTGCCGTTACGACCTCTGGAGTTACTGACTATGTTGCGTTGCCTATCACGCTGGTGGCACCCTATTCTATTGAGTCTCATCGTTACCTTGCTATTTTCTAATTCAGTTATTTACGCTAATCAAGAGAGCGAAGAAAGCCCTCAGCAGGAAAGTCCTGAACAAGAGAGTCTTGAACAAGAAAGTCCTGAGCAAGAGGGCCCTGAGCAAGAGAGCCCTGAACAAGAGTCTCCTCAAGAAACAGCACCGCTGACGCTGGACTCAGACGTTGAGGTGCCCGACGCGTTTTGGCGAACCATTGACAGCGAAAGCGAAGAGGAAGTGCCCACCATGGCGCAGACGCCAGCACCGCCGCTTGAGCCACCGCCAGTTAAACAGTTGACGCTGATGCTGGATTGGTACTTGAGCCCCCAGCATGCGGCCTTGGTGATTGCTAAAGAGCGAGGGCTTTATGCTGTGCAGGGGCTTGAGGTGGATATTCAGTCACCGGCCGATCCTTCCATTGCCATCAAACTGCTAACCGCAGGCGAAGTCGATTTAGCATTAACCCGCCAGCCGCTGCTTCATCTTCAAGTCCATAATGGCGCTCCCATTACCCGGATCGCGACACTAATTGAAACGTCGTTAACGGCGGTGATTGTGACAGGCGAAGAGCAGGCGGAAACAGACAGTACCCTGGCGGGGTTACATTACGGTTATACCACTGGTGAAGGCCGTGATCTGAGCATTCCGCGTTTACTGCCCCGTTCGGTGCAGCAAACCGATGATTTCACGCCACCGATCAACCTGCATTTTGATCCCATTAGGGCAATGCGTGAAGGTCAAATTGACGCCGTCGCCGATGGCTTTTACCACTACCTTCCCCAACAGTTGGCGACTGAGGGTATTAATACTCACGTCATTCGCTTCAATGAGTTAGACATTCCCCGCAATGACGGCTTGGTGGTGCTGGCCAATAGCGACACGCTTGTTCGCCGCGCTGATACCTGGTCTCGCTTTGTGCTTGCCCTTGAGCAGGCGAGCCACTGGATTATCGACAACCCAGACGCTGCTTGGGAGTTGCTGATTCGCGCGCACCCTGTGCTCGACAATGACATTAACGCCAATGCCTGGGAGGATATTCTGCGCCGTATGGCGTTGAGCCCTGCAGCGTTAGATAGCCGACGCTACGCTGGCTTTGAGACATTCTTACACCAGATGGGCCTGACTGACGCGACATTACCCGTATCGCGTTTAGCGGTAGACCCACACACTTTATGATCACATATCACTTTATGATCACGTATCAATTGTTGTGTATCCACCACCATGGCGACGCATGAGCGAAACAGCCTTAATTTTTATTGATGTTGAAACCACTGGCACCCGCGCGACGCGGGATCGGATTACCGAAATAGCCGCCCTTAAAGTCATTAACGGCGAGCTGATTGATCGCTGGTCGAGCTTAATTTACCCCGAATGCAAAGTGCCCGCACAAATCACCCAGCTCACCGGTATTCGTGACGACATGCTGGTTGATGCGCCGCGCTTTGCGAAGATAGCCGAATCACTTCGCGAATGGCTGGGCGACGGGCAGCTAGTGGCCCACAACGCGCGCTTTGACTACAGTTTTCTGCGTAACGAATTTAAGCGCGCCGGTCAGAATTTTCGTGCGTCGCTAATATGCACGCTGCGTTTATCAAGGCGGATAGCGCCCCTAGAACGCCAACACAACCTAAAAGCACTGCTTAATCGCTACGGCATAACACCTATCCGCCACCACCGTGCAGGAGACGATGTAGATGCGCTGTGGTCACTCTGGCAAGCGTGGCAGGTTGAACACAGCGATGAAGCGTGGCAAAGCCTGCTGGGCGATGAGCGCCGCCACCGTTCGCTGCCTGCCCATCTGGATAGCGCTCAGTTAGAAGGTTTGCCCACCTGCCCCGGCGTTTACCTGTTTTATGGCCACAACCGGCTACCCCTCTATGTGGGTAAAAGCATTAACCTGCGCAGCCGTGTACTGGGGCACTTTCAGCGCGACCACCAAGACGACAAAGAGATGCGCCTTGCCCAGCAGGTGCAACATATCGAATGGGAAGAGACCGCTGGCGATTTAGGCGCTCAACTGCGCGAGGCACAGCTGGTTAAAACGTTAATGCCGATTATGAACCGGCAGCTACGCAAGCAGCGCAAGTTAACTAGCTGGCACTGGGGCGAGGCAGCCGACCACCCTGAATTGGTTAGCGGCAGCGCTCTCGGCCAGGCGCTGTCCGAGCCTCTAGGCGGCATGCTGTATGGGTTGTTTCGCAGTGCCCTGGAGGCCAAGAACGCGCTGCGCGCCATTGCAGAAGAACAGCAGCTCTGCCCGCGGGTGTTGGGGCTGGAAAAGGGTAAGGGGCGCTGTTTTGCCAATCAGGTAGGTAAGTGCCGCGGGGCATGCAATGATCAGGAAACAATCGCCGCACATACCCAGCGGGCAAAAGCAGCGCTCAGACAGCTGCAGGTCAATGTGTGGCCCTGGCCAGGCAGTATTGCGATAGAGGAACGCCCTTCTGGCGATGCCAAACCTGCCTGGCACGTTGTCCGTCAATGGTGCTACCTGGGTAGTGCGAAAAGCCTTAAACAGGCGCAAAGCTTGATGGACACCCCGGGTAGCTTTGATGTGGATAGCTACCGCATTTTGAACCGTTTTTTGCGTTCCCCAGAACAGCACGGCCTAACGGTTACTCCGCTCTAATTAGACCGCCTTTCTTTTGCATCTATTGATGCGAGACTCTACTGAGCGTCTACGAACGCCATCACTGCCTGCTGAAAGGCTTCAGGCTGGTCGGCGTGCAGCCAGTGCCCGGCATTTTTAAGCGTTACCACACGGGCGCGGGGCAGCACCTCACGCAGTGCTGGCAGCATGTCGTCAGCCACGTAGTGGGAATCGCTGCCACGTAGCACCAGCGCGGGGCCGTCGTAGGGCTGTTCGCCATCCGGCACGCCGATAATATCGCTATAGCCACGCTTGATCTGATCTAAGCCTACCCGTAACGCCATCACATTATTGTCATTGCGCACCAAGTTGGTGGCTAGGAAAAGCCGCGTAGGCCGGAAATCTACATGCTGGGCCAGCAGGTCATCGGCTTCACGGCGGTTTTTGGGCTGCCCTTCACGCACGTTATCTAGCGCGGCAAATACATCGTCATGACCGTGCTCATAAGCCACCGGGGCAATATCCGCCACTATCAGCGACGCCACCCGCTCGGGCGCCAAACGCGCCAAACTGATCGCCACTTTGCCGCCCATGGAGTGGCCCAGCACGTGAGCGCATTCAATCGAAAGCTTGTCGAGTAGCGCTATGACGTCATCCGCCATGGTGGCGTAACGCATGCCCTCCGCATGGGGAGAGCGGCCATGGTTACGCAGATCCAGCGCAATCACACGGCGGTTGCGCTGCCACACTTTTAAGTGCGAACGCCAATTATCGGCACTTCCCAGCAAGCCGTGGATAACCACCAGCGGGGTGGTATCCGCGGCGGCTTCTTCGGCGGGCATATCGATAAAGTGCAGATCAACGCTGGCAACGTCACTCATGCTAGCTCCTAAGCTTTGCGGTCTGTGGGGTATTTACACCATTAAGCCGTACGCGGTGCGGCGTCGACTTGGCCTGTCCAAACCACCAACCGGCGGGTTAGCCAAGCAAGCAGCAAGCCATACAGCGGTAGGAAAAACAACAGGCTGATGGCGAGCTTGATGGCATAGTCGACGGCGGCGATTTCTACCCAATTGGCAGCCATAAACGGGTCTGGGCTGTTATAGAACGCCGCTGAGAAGAATGCAAAGGTGTCCGCCAGATTACCCAGCACCGTTGAGCAGACAGGCGCCACCCACCATGCCCACTGGCGCAAGCGGTCAAACACCTGAACATCCAGCAACTGGCCAATTACGTAGGCCAAGAAACTGGCTAGGGCAATACGGGCGACAAATAGATTCCACTCCGACAGCGCTTCAATCCCGGCGAAGCTGCCACGGGGAAACACTACCGACACTAAATAAGAAACCAGCAACGCAGGAAGCATCACACGCAGAATAATCGAACGCGCGGGCCCTTTACCAAACAGACGAACGGTTAGGTCGGTCGCTAGAAAAATAAACGGGAAGCTGAACGCACCCCAGGTGGTATGGAAGCCAAACAGCGTAAAAGGCAGCTGAACAAGATAGTTACTGGCGGCAATAATGCCGATATGAAAAGCCACCATGACCATCAGGCAACGGCGGTGCTGAGCTTCACTCAATGCAAACATGCGGGTAGACCTTTTTTTAATAGCGAAGAGGGGTTAGGGAACCCTCGTTAGATGACTGCAGCGAGCCATGATGGGAGCGGCATTATACGGCTTCTGACGGGTAATGAAAGCTGGGGATAGAAAGCCGCCAACAGCATTGGCGGCTAGTTAGAACATTCAGTCAAGTGGCTTGGCTTTGTCTGCAGCGCCTACCGAGCGATTGCGCATAGCGGTGTGAACGTCCGCCAAACTGGTAGGATCATCAATCGTGGAGGGAATAGCAAATTCCTTACCGTCGGCGATCGTTCGCAGCAACTTGCGCAAAATCTTACCCGAGCGGGTTTTGGGTAGCCGGTCGACCACTAATACCTGCTTAAAGCAGGCAATCGGGCCAATGTGCTCGCGAACGCGCGCTATCAGTTCGGCCTCCAGCGTTGCTTCATCGCCATCAAAACCATCTTTGGGAATCACCAGACCGATCGGCAGTTGGCCTTTAAGATCGTCATGAATCCCAATTACCGCACATTCGGCCACCGCAGGATGGGCACCGACCACTTCTTCCATTTCACCGGTGGAGAGCCTATGCCCTGCTACGTTAATCACGTCATCGGTGCGCCCCATAATAAACAGATAGCCCTGCTCATCAAAGTAGCCGCCGTCGCCGGTTAAGTAGTAGCCGGGGAACGCTGCCATATAAGCGCTATGGAAACGCTTCTCGTCACGCCATACGCCGGTCAAGCAACCTGGCGGCATGGGCTGTTTGATCACCACACTGCCCTGCTCCAGAGGCTTGGCCTGCTCGCCATCGCGATTGAGCACCTGTACGTTGAAGCCTGGAACGGGGAATGTTGCCGAGCCTGCTTTGGTCGGCGTTGACTCAATGCCCGGCAAATTAGCGGCTATCGGCCAGCCGGTTTCGGTTTGCCACCAGTGGTCGATCACCGGAACGTCTAACAGGTCATCCAGCCAATGAAAGGTAGGTGGGTCTAGGCGCTCACCGGCCACGTAGAGGTGTTTCAGGCTGCTGATATCGTAATTCTGCAGCAGTTTGGCATCAGGATCCTCTTTCTTGATCGCGCGAAACGCTGTGGGTGCGGTGAAAAAGCTCTTCACCTGGTACTCCTCGATCAAGCGCCAGAAGCTGCCCGCATCGGGGGTTTTGACCGGTTTGCCTTCGTACACTACGGTGGTGCAACCCACTAACAAAGGCGCGTAAACAATATACGAGTGCCCGACAACCCAACCCACGTCCGAGGCGGTAAAAAACACCTCGCCCGGCTCCATGGCGTAGATCGCCTGCATCGAATAGGCCAGCGCCACCGCGTAGCCGCCCGTATCGCGCATAACGCCCTTGGGCTTTCCGGTGGTACCAGAGGTATACAGGATATACAGCGGGTCGGTGCCTTTAACCGGCACACACTCCGCAAATGGCGCTTTTGCTACCAGCGCTTCCCAGTCGTGATCGCCTGCCCCCAGTTCAGCTCGGTGCGCTTCACGCTGGTAAACCACACAGGCATCCGGCTTATGGGCGCTTAATGCAACGGCTTGGTCTACCATCGGCTTATAGGGCAACACTTTACCCAACTCGATACCGCAGGAAGCCGCAACCACCACTTTTGGCTCGGCGTCTTCAATCCGCGCCGCCAGTTCGTGAGGGGCAAAGCCGCCAAACACCACCGAGTGAATGGCGCCAAGCCGGGCGCAGGCGTACATGGCCACCAGCGCTTCAGGGATCATCGGCATATAAATCACCACACGATCACCCTTGGTGACACCTAGCTGCGCCAGCGCCCCCGCAAAATGCGCCACCTTATCGCGCATTTCGCGGTAGCTAATGGTTTGCTTGGCCTGTGCTGCAGGCGAGTCCCAGAAAATCGCCGCCTGGTCACCGCGCCCATTTTCGACGTGATAATCCAGCGCAGCGTAGCTAAGATTCATTTCACCGTCGCTAAACCAGCGAGCATGCCCTTTCCCAGAGCTCTGCTCATCGAAGCTGAGTATGGTGTTAGGCGGCGTGTACCAGGGAATACGTTTGGCCTGCTCGGCCCAAAACGATTCAGGGTGTTCGATGGAGCGTTGGAAGGTGTGTTGGTAGCGGCTCATGGTGTCCCTATCTTTTTTGTAGTAGCGATGAAGGAAGATTGTTGACACTGTATAAAGAAAACCGACATTTAACCCTCATACTATGGGCTAAATAGCGACCAAAGCGGTAGACACTACCCTACATTGTCGACAAGATGGCGAAAAACTACCATTGATTAATCGTTAAACAACAGCTTGGACAAAACACGCTAAATTACTGATCATTAAACAACTTGATCCTCGCGACGCGACGATGCCTCGACCACGTACAACAACGCCTCTAAAACAATGCTTATAAAACGCTGATGTAACAGTGTAGGCAAGGAGATCTTTATGTCTGCTTCTACAAGCGCCGCTACACGCCTGCTTGAACACAACTGTCGCGCTATTGAAGCGGGAACCAACCTGCTCAAAGCGTTGGCCAACGAGAAACGGCTGCAAATACTCTGCCTTCTTGCCGAGAAAGAGCTGTCAGTAACGCAAATTAACCAACAGCTTGCGTTAAGCCAGTCGGCGCTTTCTCAACATTTGGCTATTTTGCGGCGTGATGAACTCGTCGATACACGGAGGGAGTCACAAACGATTTACTACTCCTTAAGCAGTGAAAGCGCCAAGGCCGTGATTGCTACCTTGGCGCATCATTACGCTGCATAACGATTTAGGTTTAGGATCAGCGCCGCTGCCACCCAGCGGCGTCGATTAACCCAAGCGCTTTCAGCGCGGCTTTTTCGACGCCCTCAGATATGGCTAATCCCAGTTTACGGCTGACGGTTTTAGGGGCTTCTAATTTCACGGTGAAGACTTGAGCTTCTGCCATACGTTCAACTAGGTAGGCTTCGCTGGTGCCTAGGCTGTCGACAAGTTGTTGGGGCAATGCCTCGCTGCCATACCAAATCTCCCCCGTTGCGAGAGTTTCGATATCCATGCTGGGGCGCCGTTCTGCCACATAGCTTTTAAACAAGCGGTGAGTATTCTCTAAATCTTCTAAAAACTTTGCTTTGCCCTCATCGGTATTCTCACCCAGCACGGTCAAGGTACGCTTATATTGACCGGCAGTAAGTAGTTCGACATCTATATCATGGCGTTTGAGCAACCGATGAATATTGGGAACCTGCGCCACCACGCCGATGGAGCCAATCACCGCGAAGGGCGCAGCCTTAATATGCTGTGCGGTACACGCCATCAAATAACCACCGCTGGCCGCCACTTTGTCGATACATACAGTGGTGGTCAGCCCCGCCGTGCGCAGACGGTCTAACTGAGCGGCGGCCAGCCCATAGGCATGCACCAGACCACCCGCGGACTCAAGGCGCACCACGACCTCGTCCTGTTTATCGGCAACGTCGATAATAGCGGAGACCTCTTGAGCAAAATGCTCGGTTTGCGAGGCTTTCAAGTCGCCGTGGAAGTCGAGCACCCAAACCCGCGATGCCGGGGCAGCACCCTGCTCCGATTTATGTTCCTTCTGGCGTTTTTTATCTTCGCTGCGAAATAGTTTCAGCAGCTTTTTACGCGCCCCCGGTAAGGTAGCCGCCAGACGTAAACGACGCCCACGGCGGCGGCGCTGATCGTTTAACGGCTCGATAGTAAGCTTCAGGTCACTCTCTTTGTCTTGCTTGGTGCGTGCAATCAGCACTAGACCAATGCCGATCAGCGCCATCACTATGGTGGTTTGCACAACGAAGGTGCCTATCTCTGCTACCCATTCACTCATTGACATTCTCCATTAGAGGAATAATTCCTTTATTGCTGGTGCGTTGTATATGCGTTTGCTGATTATGGCTAGCGTGCTTGATTGGAACGCACGTATGAAATAACCTCGCTTGCCTTAATGACTGTTTATTTTGGTTACGGTGACTAGCCCTAACCCGAACTAATTAAGCTCCATCTACTTAACTGAGAGATATGTTATGTCAAACAACACCCTTGAGAAGCTAAAAGCGCGTTTCAATCCTCAAGCAGCAAAGGGCATGAATGAAGTTTTCCAGTTTCACTTTACCGATGCCGGCAGCTACTACTTAAATATTCAAGATGGCACGCTGGACGTACAAGAGGGTGAGCACGATGATCCTTCTGTCAGCTTAAGCCTAACCACAGACACGCTAAAAGGCATTATGAGTGGCGAGATCAATGGTATGACGGCGTTCATGACCGGCAAGCTAAAAGCCACCGGTAATGTCATGCTGGCCACTAAGCTGACTAGCTTATTCCCCAGCGAGTAATCGTCCTATCGGCACGCGGCGACGCTTACTCTTCGCGCCAGCGTGCCAAATGGGTTTCGATCAGCTCGCGGGATATCGAGTAAGGTGGCGGCAGAGAGGGCAACTGGCGGGGAGAAAACCACGCAGCGTCACTAATTTCTACCCCATCGATGCGAATGCGCCGGGTAGTGGCTTCAGCGAAATAACCAAACATCAGCGAGTGCGGGAATGGCCACGCCTGACTTTGGTGATAACGCAGTTGATCGATATGCACGCCCACTTCCTCAAACACCTCGCGATGCACCGCCTCTTCCGCTGACTCCCCCGGTTCGATAAAACCGGCTAACGTGGAGTACCGTCCCGGTGGAAAGCGCGGGCTACGGGCCAGCAGCATCGCCTCCCCGCTGGTCACCAGGGTAATGATGCACGGGGAAATACGTGGATAGTTGCGGTGACCGCAGGCGTGGCAGTGCATCGCAAATTCCGCGCTCAGCTTGGTAGCCTGCGCGCCACAGCGACCACAGAAGCGGTGATTTTCCAGCCAGGCACCCACCTGCAGCGCCGTAGAGAGCAGGCTAAACCAGGCGGTGGAGAGCTCGCTCATCCACTGCCGACCATCAATCCAACCGCTTCCGGCCTGGGGTTCAACAAGCAGCGCCACCGGTTCATCATCCCAGTAACACAGCGGCTGCATCTGCTCTGTCCAGGGTTGGTAGGGTTGCAGCGGGGTTAACTCTTCGCTGCCGTTTAACGGTGCGGGCGCCAATAAGCTGCGCGACAGGCGAATTACCCGCCCGGCTTGTTCATGATGGGGAATTTCTCGTCTAAGCATCGCTGGCCGCACCCTCAAACCAATGAAGCTTATGCGCCTCGCATTTGGCCTTATGGGCCGCTTGCTCTGCCTCGGTAGGACGCACCACGCGCAGTTGACCAGGCGTTAGGGATAGACGTTGAATCGACAATCCTTCATTGGAGGTATCCGCCTGCTCCTGTTCCGCTGCAGAGGCCGCATCTAAAGTCAGCGCGGTCTGCCCGCCAGTCATCGCCAGATAGACTTCGGCGAGGATTTCAGAGTCTAACAAGGCGCCGTGCAGCACCCGATGGCCGTTGTCGATATCGTAACGTTTGCACAATGCATCAAGACTGTTGCGCTGGCCGGGGTGCATTTTGCGCGCCATGGTCAGCGTATCGAGTACCCTGCAATGCTCGCTGACTGGGCCTAGTACAGGCGCTTTACGCTGCTGATTCAGCATGCCCAGCTCGTGATCAATAAAACCCACATCGAAGGGGGCGTTATGAATAACCAGCTCAGCGCCTTCAATAAACGCCCAAAACTCATCGGCTATTTTCGCGAACACCGGCTCGTTGGCGACTCTTGCATCGTCAATCCCGTGGACGGCGACTACCTCAGCATCGATATGCCGTTCGGGGTTGATGTATTGATGATAAGTGCGACCAGTGAAGCGTCGGTTGACCATTTCAATAGCACCAATTTCGACTAGGCGGTGGCCATCTTTTGGGTCGATACCCGTAGTTTCAGTATCCAGGATTACCTGACGCATCATGCCCTCCTCTTTGGGTACTCATCAATTTTGATGCTCATCAATCGCTTCGTTGGCCAACGAGTCGGCGCGCTCGTTGCCTGGGTGGCCACTGTGCCCTTTTACCCAGTGCCACTCGACCTGGTGACGCTGGGTCTCTTCGTGCAGGGTTTTCCACAGCTCAGCATTTTTGACCGGCTGCTTGGCAGCGGTTTTCCAGCCGCGCTTGATCCAGTTATGAATCCACTGGGTAATACCCTGGCGAACATACTGGGAGTCAGTCCATAGCGCCACTTCACACGGGGTATTAAGGGTGCGCAGTGCCATGATCGCCGCCATTAACTCCATGCGGTTATTAGTGGTATCCGCCTCATAACCTTTCAGGGTTTTCTCATGCTGACCACTCGCCAGCACGACACCCCAACCGCCGGGGCCTGGATTGCCCCGGCACGCTCCATCGGTATAAACCGTTACCCGGGGTAGATCTCCGGCCGCCTCTCTAGTCAATCTCTTGATCCCATGGTTTGTGTGAGTCAATGTTTAATGGCTCAGTTTAAATAGCCCACGTTTTTAAAACTCAGTTTTTTAAGGCTCGGACTTTTAAGACTCAGGCTTTTGAGGCTCAGCTTTTTGAGACATAGCTTTTTGAGACTCGGCTTTATGCCTTTTAGTCGGTTCCACTTGAGGCAAATACGCTTGATAAGGCTGGCAGTGGGCAGAGGTACCTGAACGGGTAACACCCAACGACGCCGGAGATACCGGTGCCTTCAAGCCAAATTTCAGGCGCTCCACCGGCGCTTGGCGTTGCTGGCGTCGTGCCTGAATCATATAACTTTCGCCCAGCGGCAGGTTATGCCGCCGCCCTAACGACTCCCAATACTCACCACACTTGGCATTCATTCGCCCGCGAAAACAGCAATAGTCTACCCGCTCCACCTCGAAGTCGACAAACGCCAACCAATCGCGCAGGCGGCTTGCAGAGCGCCAGGCACCGCTCCAGGGGAAGGCCTGCTGGCGCTTCCGCAACTGCCGGGCAAGACCGCTCACGCCAATCGGGTTAAAGCCAAACAGCACGATAATGCCGTTATCGGCAGTGACCCGAGCGGCCTCTTGAAGCGCAAAGTGGGCATCGGCCAAATGCTCAAGCCAGTGGTGAATGACCATGACGTCCAAACAGCGATCCGGCAGCGCAAGCTGATCCGGTGGACATATTAAAGTGCTATCGGTATCGGCTAATTGACGTGTAGGCGACCAGCGTATGGGGTGCGCAATAGCCGACATGGTCATCAGTGCTGGCCCCATGCTCATTTCCAGGCTATGGCCGCCCACACGCGATTCCACTACGGGCCCTAAGCAGGCACGCTGGGTTTCCCAAAGCGAACGCCCCGCCTCTGTTTGCCAATAAGGCTGGCTACTTTGTAAGCGCTTAGCCAGTGTCGTGGCCGTCGTCGAATTTGACATGAACAGCGCTTCCCTCCACAGTAACTGCTTTTTAACGCCTTTTACGCACCGATTTAGCGCTAATAAGCGCAAAGTTTGATGTATTTTTTCGTAACTTAAAGGATCTCGTCGATGATGAGCGTGACACCGATCCCCGCCCTTAGCGACAACTATATTTGGCTATTAAGACAAGATAACAGTCAAAGCGTTTGCGTGGTGGATCCCGGTGAAGCTGCCCCGGTGATCGAGTTTCTTGAGCGTGAGTCGCTAACCCTAAACTGTATTCTGATTACCCACCATCATCATGATCATACCGGTGGTTTAGCGGAATTAATTAAACGCTACGCCCCTCATGTGATTGGCCCCGCCAATCCTAACATTGAAGGCATTGATGAAACCGTGGGTGACGGCGACGAAGTCCGCATTATGGGCCGTTTGTTTGACGTCATGGAAACACCTGGCCACACGCTGGATCATATCAGCTACTTTACCGCCGGTATTCCTGCACTACTGTTCTGCGGTGACACACTTTTCTGCGCCGGTTGCGGTCGTTTATTCGAAGGGTCGCCGGAGCAAATGTATACCGCGCTGAAAAAATTTGCGGAACTCCCTGAAGATACGCTGGTCTTTGCAGCCCATGAGTACACTCAGGCAAACCTAACGTTTGCTCGTGCTGCGGATCCTGAAAACGAAGACGTCAAACACGCCTTGCAGGAGTGTGAAAAGGCGCGGGCATTGGATCGCCCCACCTTACCCAGCACGATAGGACGCGAGCTGAAAATTAACCCCTACCTTCGTGTGGGCACTGATAGCGTGCGCCAGGCGGCAGGTACCCAGGGTGTTAATAATGATGATCTCGCAACGTTCACCACTCTACGCGAGTGGAAGAACCGTTTTTAAGAACGCTATCGAAACCAAACGAATGCAACTATGACCTATCGAACGATTCGCCAGCGCTTGATGCTGAGCGCCGGCAGTACCGTAATTATGGGCCTAATGTTAGCCGCTGCGGCAAGTTCTCAAGCCTCTGCCACAGCCTATGAAAGACCAACTTCATCAGCAGGCACGTCAGTAGACGCTACAAAGCCACACCCAACGCCATTCCATATCCATTTTTGGGAAGCGCTGGAACTGGAACCCCAAGACGCCTGGACAACGCTGCGTAAAAGCTTTCAGTGGCAAGAGAAGTCACTGCCCGCCGAGGCCCAAGCACGGGTAGACGAATGGATTGAGTACTACCGCTCAAGCCCCGAAAATATTGCCACTATCACCGAACGCGCCACCCCTTGGCTTGCCTGGATTACCCAGCAAGTTAGCGAGCGCGGTTTGCCTGGCGAAATCGCGTTGATTCCTTTTGTAGAGAGCTCCTTTGATCCAGGCGCCCGGAGCCACCGCGGCGCCGCTGGACTATGGCAGTTTATGCCCGGTACCGGCGATGCACTGGGCTTGGTGCGAAATGGTAATTATGACGGTCGGTTAGACGTGGTGACCTCTACCGAAGCGGCGTTGGACTACTTGGAAATGCAGGCTGATCAGTGGTACGAAGGTGATTTAATGCTGTCGTTAGCCGCTTATAATGCAGGCGCAGGCACCGTTAACCGCGCTCAGCGTCAGGCCCTGGGGCAAGGTTTAAACGGCGATTACTGGGATCTCTCGCTACCCTATGAAACCATGCAGTATGTGCCCAAGCTGAAAGCAATCGCGACGATCATTAACGATCCTGAGCAATACGGCGTAAGTTTGCCGGAAATACACGTTGACCCGGCTTTTGCCAAAGTACAGCTGTCCCATCCGGTGACTCTCTCAGAAGCCTCGCAGCTACTGAATGTCAGTCAAACTGCGTTAGTAGAGCTAAATCCAGGCCTGCTTAACGGTAGTATCGATCCCCGTAGCGCCCAGACACTGCTGGTACCTGAAGAAATCGATACGCAGGTGCTTGCGCAACTTGCACAGGGCGACAGTCAGACACAAGACAGCAACCAAGCGTTTGCGCAAAACAGCAATGGCAATACCCACCGCGTTGAAAGGGGCGATAGTCTCTCTGCGATTGCAGCTCGGTATAATGTTGACCAGCAAGACCTTATCCGCTGGAATGCGATTGAACGCCCCAGCGCTTTACAACCTGGCCAGCTGCTGACACTTTCAGGACGTTAATTTAAATTAACTAGCTGGCTTTGTTCACATGGGATGTTACCAATGCCGCGTGGTTTGTTTTTTGCGAAAACGCTTCTACTCATCAGTGGCCTGCTGCTAAACGTATCGATACTGGCTTCTGATACGCTAGCCTCAGAGACAATTGCTTCAGAGACAGCAGTCTCAGAGACAGCAGCTTCAGAAACGGCGTCTAACAGTGACTCACCCACCACCGCTTCCAGCACTAATCTGGTGGGTGATTTAAATACCGACGCGAATAACGTGGTGCCGGTTAAAACCGTTCATGCGCTATCGCTTTACGATAGCCCCGAGCTACCCGCAGACTTCCCCTACTTTCCCCATGTAAATCCGCAGGCCCCCAAAGGCGGTACTATTACGCATACCGCCGTGGGAAGCAGCTTTGATTCTACGAACCCGTTTATTATTCGCGGCACGCCTGTTACCGGCATTTCACAAATTTACGACACTCTGATGGCCAGCAACCCGAACGAGCCCTTTAGCCTTTACGGCCTGCTGGCTGAGGGCGTTCGCCTTGACCCTGAGCGGCATTGGATTGAATTCGACTTGCGCCCGGAAGCACGTTTCCAAGACGGTGAACCGGTTACTGCCTACGATGTAGTGTTCTCGCTTAACTTACTTCGTGAAAAGGGTAATCCGTTTTACGCCAGCTACTACGCCGGGGTGGAAGAAGCCATCGCCCTAAATGAGCATCAGGTACGCTTTACCTTTAACGATACCGATTCCCGAGAGCTGCCGTTAATCGTTGCCCAACTGCCCATACTCCCCCGCCACTACTGGGAACCCCGCGAGTTCACCTCACCCACCCTAGTCGCGCACCCAGGCTCCGGGCCCTACCGCATTAGCGAAGTTGACCCTGGTCGACGAATTGTTTATCAGCGCGACGAGAACTATTGGGGTAAAGATTTACCGGTCAACGTTGGCCGTTACAATATTGATCGCATTATTTACGATTACTACCGTGACCGCGATATTGCCTGGGAAGCGTTCAAAGCCGGCCTGACCGACTTTCGTACCGATGCCCGCGCCGCCACCTGGGCGATTGGCTATAATTTTCCTGCCTATGAAGAGGGCTTGGTCAAGCGGCTGACGGTGCCGGACGTCAATCCTTCAATGATGCAGGCATTTGTCTTCAACCTGCGTAAAGAGAAGTTTCAAGACCCACGTGTGCGAGAAGCATTGAGCCTTGCCTTCGATTTTCCGTGGCTTAATACCAATATTTTTTACGGCACTTACCAGCGCACCGAGAGCTTTTTCCAAAACTCTGAAATGGAAGCCACCGGGCTGCCTTCGGAGGCAGAGCTAGCGCTACTGGAGCCCTTCCGTGACGAGTTGATAGCCTCCCATGGTTCTGACCGCCTGTTTACCGAGCCGCTACCTATTGCGCAGCCCACTGATTTGCGCGAGAGGCTACGCAAAGCACTCGATCTGCTACGCGAGGCAGGTTACTTGGTTGAAGACGGCGTATTAGTCAATCAGGAAACTGGGCGGCCGCTAAGCCTCGAAGTGTTGCTCTACGACTCGGGGCTTGAGCGCGTGGTTCAACCCATGCTGCGCAACATGGCCCGCTTGGGGGTGCAGACCTCACTGCGTATCGTTGATATTAATCAATATTTAAACCGGCAGCGCAATTACGACTATGACATAGTGATTAGTCATTTCCCTCAGTCGAATAATCCGGGCAATGAGCAGCGCGACTTCTGGACCAGTGCCGCCGCCGAGGCGCCGCAAAGCCGCAACCGAATGGCGCTAGCGCACCCAACGGTCGATGCACTGGTGGAAACGATCATTAGTGCAGATGGCCGTGAAGAGCTGGATACCGCCACCCGCGCGCTAGACCGGGTGCTGCGCTGGGGGTTCTATGTGATTCCCCACTACCACTCAGGGGAAACCCGTATCGCCATTTGGGATAAGTTTGGCTACCCGGAGCCATTCCCAGCTTACGCCATGGATATGGATGCGTGGTGGGTAGACACCCAACGTGAAGCAGCACTGCAGCGTCGTCAACGCGGCCGCTAACGCTGCCGGTATAAAAACGACGGATGGCAACGGCTTATCCTTAACGGCTTCATCGTCATAAACCTCGGAGTGCTCTGTGGCTCGCTATACTATACGCCGACTGCTGCTAATGATTCCGACTCTCTTCGGGATCATGCTTCTCAATTTTATGATTGTTCAGGCGGCGCCGGGCGGGCCAATTGATCAGATGTTGGCGCGTTTTGAAGGCGCCGACGCCATGGCCAGCACTCGCTTGGATATGGGCGGCGCCGACGTCCAGGTCAGCGACGACTCACGGGGCGCCCGAGGCATTGACCCACGCTTTATCGAACAGCTAGAGCAACAGTTTGGTTTTGACAAACCCGCCCACCAACGCTTTATCGGCATGATGGCGGACTACCTCACACTCGATTTTGGTACCAGTTTCTTCCGTGATCGCCCGGTCACCGAGCTGATGATCGAGCGGCTGCCGGTTTCCATATCGTTGGGGCTCTGGACGACGCTGCTGGTCTACTTAATCTCCATTCCTTTAGGCATCAAAAAGGCACTGCGCCACGGTTCCCGGTTTGACGTTTGGTCATCAGGGCTAGTGATTGTCGGCTATGCCATCCCGGGCTTTCTGTTTGCAATTCTACTCATTGTCCTGTTTGCCGGGGGCACCTACTGGGACATCTTCCCTTTACGCGGTTTAACTTCGCCTGACTTCGACCAGCTTTCTGCCTGGGGCAAGGTCAAAGACTATTTTTGGCATATTACGCTGCCGGTCATCGCCGCATCGATTGGCAGCTTTGCCACGCTGACAATGCTGACCAAAAACAGCTTTCTAGATGAGATTCACAAGCAGTATGTGATTACCGCCCGCGCCAAGGGCGCCGACGAGCGACGCGTGCTTTACGGCCATGTGTTTCGCAACGCCATGCTGATTATTATCGCCGGCCTACCGGCCGCTATGATCGGTATTTTCTTCACCGGTGCGCTGCTTATCGAAGTGATCTTCTCCCTGGACGGGCTGGGCCTGCTCGGTTTTGAGGCGGTCATGCAGCGGGATTATCCGGTGATTTTCGGCACCCTATTCCTGTATACCGTGATCGGCTTAATCCTCAAGCTGATTTCTGATTTGACCTACGTGTGGGTAGACCCGCGTATCGACTTTTCAACTCGGGAGTCGTGATAATGGCCTCTTTATCGTCACGTTTATCGCCTATTACTCGACGTCGACTGGCCGCTTTCAAAGCCAATCGTCGTGCCCGGGTGTCGCTCTGGTTATTTGCCACGCTGTTTATCCTCAGCCTGTTTGCCGAACTGATTGCCAACGACAAACCGATCATTATGCAGTACGAAGGCCAGTGGTACTTTCCCATGCAGGTGGACTATCCGGAAACCGAGTTTGGTGGCTTCCTGCCGACCCGAACAGACTATCTGGACCCCTTTGTGCAGCAACAGATTAAAGACCACGGCTGGGCGCTTTGGCCTATCATTCCATTTTCGTATCAGACCCTGGATATGAATATGACCCGCCCCTCCCCGGCCCCACCGGATAGCCGCCACTGGCTGGGCACCGATGACCAGGGCAGGGATGTATCGGCACGGGTGATTTATGGTTTTCGCCTTTCGGTGGCCTTTGCCCTGGTACTCACTACAGGATCATTAGTCGTCGGTGTCGTAGTCGGTGGCGTACAGGGCTATTTTGGTGGCAAGGTTGATTTGATCGGCCAGCGATTCACCGAAATTTGGTCGGGTTTACCCGTGCTGTTCCTGCTGATTATTTTAGCCAGCTTTGTTCAGCCAGGTTTTTGGTGGCTGCTGGGAATTATGCTGCTCTTCTCGTGGTTAGGCCTAGTGGACATCGTACGCGCCGAGTTCCTGCGTGCACGCAATTTGGAGTACGTGCGCGCGGCCAAAGCTATGGGATTGCCGTCTCGCTTAATCATGTGGCGCCACGTGCTGCCCAACGCCATGGTTGCGACGCTGACATTTATTCCGTTTCTGTTTACTGGCGCGATTGGTACGCTCACCGCACTGGATTTTCTCGGTTTCGGCCTGCCCCCCGGCGCTCCTTCGCTTGGTGAACTGGCAGCCCAGGGTAAAAATAATCTTCACGCGCCGTGGCTGGGTATCACGGCGTTTATGACCCTGGCCATCATGCTCTCGCTGCTGGTCTTTATCGGCGAAGGCTTACGCGATGCCTTTGATCCTCGTCACGTGCAGCAGCGCCAAGCGGGTACTGCCCAGGAGACTCAGCATGCCTAATCCCCTGCTGCGCATTGAAAATCTTGATGTCGCCTTTGATGGCAACCCGGTGGTGCAGTCAATCTCGCTGACCCTCAATACGGGTGAAACGCTGGCAATAGTGGGTGAATCAGGCTCAGGCAAATCCGTATCAGCGTTGGGTATGGTGAACCTGCTGCCCAGTAACGCCAGCGTTGACGGCGAACGCTGGTTGGGTGACACCAATCTGGCCCACTTAACGGAAACTGAGTGGAACGCTATACGCGGTAATCGCGTCGGTTTTATCTTCCAAGAGCCGATGACCTCGCTCAACCCGCTACATCGTGTGGGCAAGCAGATCGGTGAAGCGTTACGGCTGCATCAAGGGCTGCGCGGTCAGGCCGCCCGCCAACGCAGCAAACAGCTGCTTGAACAAGTTAAACTGCCGCGCCCGGACGAACTGCTGGATGCCTGGCCCCACCAGCTCTCGGGTGGCCAGCGTCAACGGGTGATGATTGCCATGGCGATTGCCAACAATCCCTCACTGTTGATTGCCGATGAGCCCACCACCGCGCTGGACGTTACCGTTCAGCAGGAAATTCTCGCCCTGCTACGTGAACTGCGCGATCACCATGGCATGGGCATGCTGTTTATCAGCCACGACTTAAACCTGGTACGGCGTTATGCGGATCGCATCTGCGTTATGTATCAGGGCCGCATTGAGGAGATCGGCCCGGTAGAACAGGTATTTCAGCATCCGCAAAGCGATTACACCAAAGCGCTACTTGCGGCTGAGCCGGAAGGTAGGCCCCAAGCCATTGAGCAAACAGCGCCGCTACTAACAGCTCGTCAGTTAAGCGTTAGTTTTAAGCGCCCTAAAACCGGTTTATTTAAACGCCAGCCGCCCGCTTTTGTAGCGCTTCAACCAACCGATTTGCATATTGCACCAGGGGAGACTCTGGGCATTGTGGGTGAGTCCGGCTCAGGTAAAACCACGTTGGCATCGGCAGTCATGCGACTGGTTAGCAGCCAAGGCGAGGTTAGCCTTGGCAACGATAAGCTAAGCTCGCTATCCGGCGATGCGTTGCGCCGTCAGCGTCACAGGCTGCAGATGGTGTTTCAAGACCCCTATGGCGCCCTTTCACCACGTATGCCGGTGTTCGATATCGTCAGCGAGGGGCTGCGCTTTCACTACCCTCACCTCACCACTGAAGAAGTCGCCCAGCGGGTTAACCAAACCCTGCAGGAAGTAGGTTTGCCGGAAAGCTGTGCCGCTCGCTACCCCCACGAGTTCTCCGGTGGTCAGCGCCAGCGCATAGCCGTGGCCAGAGCGATTATCTTAGCGCCGGAGTTGCTGGTACTTGATGAGCCCACCTCGGCGTTAGATCGCACCGTGCAGAAGCAGCTAGTCGCCCTATTACGCGACCTTCAGGCGCGTCGGCAGCTAAGTTATTTATTCATTAGCCATGATTTAGCCGTTGTCCGCGCCATGGCCCACCGCATTATGGTGCTCAAGGATGGTGAAGTGGTCGAACAAGGCCCCTGCTTAGAGGTGCTTTCAGCGCCCCAGCACGCTTATACCCAAGCACTGATTGCCGCTGCGCACTTGGCCTCTTAAGAGAGCCCTTTAAAAAGAGCCCTTTAAAGAGAACCCAATACAAACCCTTAAGACGAAGCAACGGCTAACGGCAATGCCGGAAGCCAGTTTTCGCAAGCGAGCTTTCTACCTGGATAGCACAGCCCTCAGTAATTATTTAAGATAAACTCGTAAGATAACGGTATAAATATTTAGCTAAAAATAAAGCCGCCACCCATTGGGGAAGCGGCTAAACAAGACTTTAAACAAGCACTCAGAAAAGCGCGATTTCCTCGCTGGTCAATTCCCGCCACTCGCCGGGTGCCAGGTTCTCATCTAGTGCTAAATCCCCGATGGAGCTGCGGTGCAGTGAGTTAACATGATTACCCAAGGCGGCAAACATTCGTTTCACCTGGTGATAGCGCCCTTCGGTAATGGTCAGCTCCGCCTGGGTGGGCGAAAGCAGCCTCAACGTTGCGGGCTGAGTCAGCGTCTCTTCCCCATCCAGCATCAGGCCATCGGCGACTTGGCCAATCGCCCACTCCGCTGATGCACCTTCCATAGGTTCCGCTAACTCGGCGATATACACCTTGGCGCAGCGATGGCGCGGTGATGTGACGCGGTGAGACCACTGACCATCATCGGTTAACAGCAGCAATCCCGTGGTATCTACATCTAACCGCCCTACCGGCTGTAAGCGATCGGCTTTGGGCAAATCTATTAGGTCTATTGCGCGCTGATAGAGTCCACGCCGCGCATTGCATTCAACGTCGACCGGCTTGTGCAGCATAATGTAGCGCAAGCCTACCAACTCCAACCGTTCGCCGTTCAGAACAACCACATCGTTATCGGTATCGATTTGGGTCGCCGACTGTTTGATCGGCTCGCCATTTAGGGTCACTTCGCCATTTTTGAGTGCCCGTTTGGCGAGACTACGGGTTAACGGTGAAGTTTCACTCAAAAAGCGATCAAGGCGCATCATTAACCCACTCCTGGCAGCAGCTTAAAGTGGTCGGCATCTTGCCAGGCAGGAAATTTTTCACGAAAAGCATCAAGGGCAGTTTTATCCAGCGTGCCCGTTTCTATAAACGGGGAATGGGCAGGTTTATCAATTAGCGGTTCGCCTTTGAAGTCGACCAACAGGGAGTCGCCGCTGTAGGCAAGCCCTTTGGCATCTTCTCCAACGCGGTTAACGCCAATCACATAGCTTAGGTTCTCCACCGCACGGGCTTGTAGCAGCGTGCGCCAAGGGTGACGACGCGGTGCTGGCCAGTTGGCGATACACAGCAGCGCATCATACTCGAAATGCTCCCCTTCTGCTGGCTGCTGGCGCATCCACACAGGAAAACGTAGGTCATAACAAACGCTGAGCAGCAGTTTAAAGCCATTGAGTTCCACCACTTTACGCTCACTACCCATGCCGTAACGCTCATGCTCACCGGCCATACGGAACAGGTGGCGCTTGTCATAGTGGGTTATCTCGCCCTCTGGAGTCGCCCAGATCAAGCGGTTATAAAAATCGCCGCCTTCTTCAATCGCCACACTGCCGGTCATCACGCAGTTACGTGCCTTCGCCTGGGCCTTAAGCCAGGCAACGCTTTTGCTCTGCGCCATGGGCTGGGCCATTTCCCGGGAGTTCATAGTAAAGCCCGTGGCAAACATCTCTGGCAATACAATAAGATCCGTATCGCGGCTATCAAGCTCACCCAGCAACTGCTCAAGATGGTCGTGGTTGGCCTGGGGATCCTCCCAGCGCAGATCACACTGCACTAGCGTGCTTTTAAGTTGACTCACTAAACACCTCCATTTCGTCAGTCTCAAGGCAACGTTTATGCTAGATTAGCATCTTTAAATAATGAGGCTGCTATGCTTCCTACTCCAACACGCGATCCTGAAGCAGTCAAAGGTGTCATGTTTGGGCTCACCGCCTACACCATGTGGGGCTGCTTTCCGCTCTTTTTTGCCCTGTTTGACGGCGTTCCCGCCTTTGAAATTTTGATTCACCGGATCATTTGGGCGTGTCTGTTTTTGGTCGGTTTGATTACTTTGTTACGCCGCTGGCCTCCGGTGGTCACAGCGTTGGGCGAACCCAAACGGCTTGGGCGGGTGTTGGCCTGCGCGCTATTAATAGCGTTTAACTGGGGTATCTATATTTATGCGGTGGAGTCTAAGCAGGTACTACAAGCGAGTTTGGGCTACTTCTTAACGCCGCTGGTGAATGTCGCCTTGGGCATGCTGGTGCTGCGGGAGGTGATGGCCAAGCTGCAGTTGGTAGCCCTGGGGTTAGCGAGCATAGCCATTGCCACCCAGTTTGTGATGCTGGGCGAACTGCCCTGGATTAGTCTGCTGCTGGCGTTAAGTTTCGGCAGTTATGGCCTGTTTCGTAAGCAGGTGCCGTTGGACGGTTTATCGGGCTTGTTTGTGGAGACACTACTGCTATTCCCCCTAGCCCTGATAGCTCTCACCTGGCTAAGCTGGAACGACACCTCACATTTTTTGCAGAACACTTCCACCACTAGTTTACTGATCGCCAGCGGTGCATTGACTGCGCTGCCGCTAATGGCCTTTGCTGGCGCAGCCCGCCGATTACGTTTGGCAACCCTGGGCTTTTTAATGTACATCAACCCAAGCATCCAGTTTCTGATTGCCTTAACCGTGTTCGGCGAGCCCTTGGGTATTATCCAGTTGGCCACTTTTGTGCTGATTTGGATTGGGCTTGCGCTCTACTCCTGGTCAGCGTGGCAATCACGCCCGCGCTACTCGGCGGTCAGCTAACGCAAGCCCTGGTGTTGCGCTGGTATCGGCGCTTGTTTCAAGCGTAGGCGCCGATACAGCGTCCCTTTCAGGCTGGTAGCCAACTCGGAACCCGCCCCAATGTTTACCCTGTACGTACACCGGTACTGAGAGGTCATGCATGATCTCACCGGTGTCCCGCTTGTAGGTTTGCAGCAGCAATGGCTTTTCGTGAGCGCCACAGCGGCTGCCGGTGGGGTCATCGAAAATCCTTTTATTGCGGCAGAATTTTAGATCGTGGGCGTAATCACCGGTTGGCACGAGGCTGACCGCTTTGTTATGGGTTGGCACATAGCCTTTACGGTCACAGGCGATGGCATAACTTAAGCCGAGCTGAGTGAGCAAAGGCTCTTGCAGCTCGGGTAGATACCTATCGGTAAAACTATCAAAGCCGGTTGTGTACTGCGGCGGCTGTGTACCCGGGATCTGCTCATACTGGGGCTGGAAAAGGTGGCTATCTGAAAGTTCTCCGCTGGCTATCGCTTTTTCCAGCAGCTTGCCCAATTTATCGGCCGTTGAGCGAGCCGCCCGGAACACCTGCTGATGACGCCCTTCCAAGTGCTGTTGAGCCAACTCCCCATCGACGCCTTCTGCGGCTTCCATCAGCGCCCGGGCTTGCTCAGCCAAATCGTGCATATTGCGGTTACCTTCATCAACATCCTCTTCCAACTGACGCAGGCTGTCGGCAACGGTTTGGCTATGCTGACGGGTGTTTTCCATCGCATCGGCAACGCGGGTAATTTCACTCTGCACCTGGTCGAACTCTTGCGTCATCGTACCCAGGCTATTGCCTACTCCCTGCAAGCCTTTTGAGCGCTCGCTAATACGCGACATCAGGTCGCCAATGGTGTCGACCACCGTTTGGCCACTCGCATGCATATCTTTGACAAGTTCATCGACACTCTGCGTGGCTGTGGAGGTTTTCAGAGCAAGGTTGCGGACTTCGCCAGCAACCACTGCAAACCCTCTGCCGTGTTCACCGGCGCGCGCCGCCTCTATAGACGCATTGAGCGAAAGAAGATGCGTTTGCTCGGCAATATCTTCAATCATAGAGGTGACGCTGCGTACCCGTTCAATTTTATCGTTCAGCGCGGTCAACATCTCCAGCGCTTGACTTGAGCGGTCAGCAACATCGCTCATATCCTGGATAATATCATCCAGTTCTGCGTGATTATGATGACTGGCTTCCCGAGCGCTCTCTGCCAGCGCTGCCACCTGGCTGGCGCTGGCGCTGACCTGCATAATGGCTGCATTAATGGCGGTCATGCTTGATGAAGCCTCACGGGCCATGGCCTCTTGCTTGGAGAGGCGCTGATCCATCAGGTCGGCATAGTGCGACACTTCTGCCGAAGCAATCGCGGTACTACTGGCACGGTTCATTAAACGGTAGGCCATACCACGTAGCGAACGGTAATCACGTAGGGGCTTAAAACCACGCTGGCGATGTTTAGGGCGATGTTCAAGGCGTTGTTCAAGACGACGTTGGTCGGCCCGATACACGCCTTCAAGCACACTGAGCAGTACAGCGCCGCCACCCAATGCGGCGGACACGAGCGCCAGATAAATCCATACACCGCCTTGCAAGGCAAGGCCTATGGATAACGCCAACAAAACCCCCGGAACTAGCAATCGCAGTAAGCGCATGAGCAGTACTCTTTTATTAACGTTATTGAGTATCGAAAACCCTATTTTGGAGGGCTTAATTCCCCTTTGCGGCTTAGCTTAGCGTGTTACGGTAATGAAAGAAGTAGCACTTTGGGGGCAGACCGAAAGAGTATAAGCACTGAGTCATCATTGGGTTAGCGCAGTGAAAATGAATATAAGCACTGCAATGAAATGGAATATCCCTTACTCTCTTCCTTCTGCCACCCTTACACCACCTGGAACCCATGCTAAAGCGCTATTTGCCGATCCTGACGTGGCTCCCCCACTACCATAAACGCCTGTTTGGGGCCGATCTCTTGGCGGGTTTAATCGTCACGGTGATGGTCATTCCCCAGTCGCTGGCCTATTCGCTGTTAGCCGGGCTGCCTGCGGTGGTGGGACTCTATGCCAGCATTCTGCCGCAATTGGTCTATACCCTGTTTGGCACCAGCAAAACCCTTGCCGTTGGGCCGGTTGCCATCATCGCGTTAATGACCGGCGCCGCGCTCTCCTCCGTGGCGGTCACAGGCACAGAGACCTATCTACAGGCAGCGCTTATCTTGTCACTACTTTCCGGTGGCATGCTGGTGATCATGGGGCTGCTGAAAATGGGCTTTTTCAGCAATTTTCTCAGCCACCCGGTTATTTCCGGCTTCTTAACGGCGTCGGGCATTTTGATCGCCGCTAGCCAGCTGGGCAGTTTGCTGGGGGTTGAGAGTAGTGGCTTTACGCTGGTAGAGCGCCTTGTCACCCTGGTGCCCAATTTAGCCACTTTCAACTTACCTACCTTGCTGATTGGCAGTGGAACCCTACTGTTTTTAATCGCAATGCGCCGCTATGGTAAGGCCACCCTGAATAAGATGGGCCTGCCAAACACCCTGGCGGACTTGATCGCCAAAGCGGGGCCAGTTTTTGCCGTCGTGATTACCACCCTAGTAACCTGGCACTGGCAGTTGGGCGGTAACGGCGTTAGCGTTGTGGGACAAATTCCAGGCGGGTTGCCTGCACTTAGCTTTCCCTGGGGAGACTACTCACTGTGGCGGGCACTGTTGATCCCCGCGCTGCTAATTAGTCTGGTCGGCTTTGTGGAGTCGGTTTCCATGGGCCAGATGTTAGCCGCAAAGCGGCGCCAACGCATCTCTCCCAATCAAGAGCTAGTCGGCCTTGGCGCCAGCAATTTAGCCGCCGGGCTTACCAGCGGCATGCCGGTTACCGGGGGGTTATCCCGCACTGTGATTAACTACGATGCAGGTGCCCAAACGCCTGCTGCAGGCGCCTTTGCGGCGCTAGGTATCGCGCTGGTTACTATGTCGTTCACCGGCTGGCTCTACTACCTGCCCATCGCGACCTTGGCCGCGACGATCACCGTTTCGATTTTGACGCTGGTAGACATACCCATGCTGCGGCAAACCTGGCGCTACTCCCGCAGCGACTTTGCCGCCATGGCAGTGACGATTTTGCTGACGCTGTGCGAAGGGGTTGAAGCGGGCATCATCAGCGGGGTAGCGCTTTCTATTGCGCTATTTTTATACCGCACCAGCCGCCCTCATAGCGCCTTGGTAGGCCGCGTGCCCGGCACCGAACACTTTAGAAACACCACCCGCCACGATGTTGAGACAATCAATACCGTTGCCCTGCTGCGCATTGATGAGAGCCTCTATTTTGCCAATGCCCGTTATTTGGAAGACACCGTTTATAACTTGGTGGCGAGCCATCCCGAGCTTGAGCACGTTGTGTTGATCTGTTCGGCGGTTAACCTAATTGATGCCTCGGCGCTGGAGAGCCTAGATGCCATCAACGCCCGCTTAAAAGACTCCGATGTAAAACTGCATTTATCCGAGGTGAAAGGCCCGGTAATGGATCAACTCAAGAAGAGTGACTTCCTGGATGCACTTACCGGGCGGGTATTTCTAAGCACTTATGCCGCTTGGCGTGAATTCTCCTAACCCGGCAAAATCACCTTACCATTGAAAAACCAGGCAATTGCCTGGTTTTTTTATATCTGCCTATAAGCAATAAGAGCCGCTATTGATAACGGCATTGACAGCCACCCAGCGGCTTCTCTACTATCATCCGACCACTTAGCAAAACCGAGTACCGCATAGCAAAACACTATGTAGCAAAACGTAACCAAATCCTTAAGCACAACCACAATAAAGGAGCATCACAATGCATCCATTTGCTCACCGCCTACTCATCGCCACCTTACCTTTATCACTACTTGGCGCAGCAGTAAGCCACGCCAGTGACATTGAACTACCCGGCACCATGGCCTGGACGGCCTATGGCACCAACTCAAGCGGCTATGCCCAGGCCGTTGCCATCGGCAATATGCTGCAGAACAAATACGATTCGTCAGTACGCATCCTCCCCGGTGATAACGATGTTTCACGCATGACGCCGCTTAAACAGGGCCGTGTTGACCTTTGCGCTTGCGGGATCGCCAGCTACTACGGCGCGGAGGGTGTAATGATGTTTGCCGACCGTGACTGGGGCCCTCAGCCGCTACGTGTTATTACTACTTCTACCGCCTCTTTTGGCCTTTCCCTTGCAGTTGCGGGCGACTTGGACGTTGAAACGCCCGCTGACCTGGCAGGCAAGCGCATCGCCTATATCCGCGGCGACGATGCGCTTAACAAAGGCACCGAAGCTTACCTTGCCTTTGGTGGCTTGACCTGGGATGACGTAGAGCGTGTTGATTACCCCGGCTACGGGCGCTCGTTTGACGGCATTATCGCTGGTGATGTGGATGCCTCCTTTACCACAACGGTTACCCCACCAGCCCAGCAGTTGGCCAGCAGTCCGCGCGGCATTAGTTGGCCGGTGCTAGACCCCAACGACGAAGCAGGCTGGGAGCGTATGGCGGCGGTCGCACCCTACTTCCGCCCTCACGAAGTCACGTCTGGGGCAGGCGGCATCAGCGCCGACAACCCAGTGCCCAGCGCTAGTTACCCTTACCCCATTGTGGTGGCCAACCAAGACCTGGATGACAACGTCGCTTATGGCCTGATCAAAGCCATGCAGGAAAATTTTGACGACTATAAAGATAACGCCCCTGGGGCGCTTGGCTATGCCTTGGAGCAACAAGATCTACAGTGGGTGGTGCCGTTCCACGATGCGGTCGTGACGTACTACAAAGAGATTGATGTATGGACTGATGAAATGCAGGCCCATCAAGACAAACTCGTTGAACGCCAGAACGTGCTGTTAACCGCCTGGGAAAGCTTTATGCAAGACGCACCCAGTGATGATGAGGAATTTACTGCCGACTGGATGAAAGCCCGTGCCACCGCGCTTAGCGATGCCGGTTTCGAACCGATCTTCGAGTAATACGCCACGGGGCGGCACTTGCCGCCCCCTGTTGATTGACGGATGCCCCCATGACCACAGATACCTCGCCTGCCAATCATCAGCAGGTTAAAGAAAAGATCAGCCAAATTCGTCAGCTTCCCCCTACGCTGCGCTGGATACCCGCCACGGTCACCGTCATTTTGATGGCGATGACGCTGGATTATCTTTTCAACGTTGGCTTATTTACTTTCGTTACGGGTCTGGAAACACAGTTTTACTACGCCGTTGTGGCGCTGCTGCTACCGCTGGTTTTTCTGCTTTGGCCCATGCGCAGTCGCCAACAAGAGCAACCCATCCCCTGGTACGACTACGTATTGAGCGCTACGACGCTTATCGTTGGCGGCTACTTTGTTTACAACGCCGTCCCCATTCTAGAGCGCGGCTGGGCGTTTTCTGCGCCCGAGATCGCCATTTATGCGAGCTATGCCTACTGGCTGCTGATTATCGAAGCGGCCCGCCGGGCAGGCGGTTTACCCATTGCGATTATTGCCGGGGTATTCTCGCTCTATCCGCTGGTGGCAGATATTGTCCCAGGCCCCATCCAGGCGTTTCCTTCGACTCTCGAACAGACCGCTATGTACCACACCATGAGTACCGAAAGCATCATGGGGGTGCCGCTGCAGGCGTTCGCGGGACTGGTGATCGGCTTTTTGGTATTTGGTGTCGTGCTACAAAAAAGCGGCGGCGGTAAATTTTTTATTAACCTGGCATTTGCGCTGCTGGGCCATGTGCGCGGCGGCCCCGCAAAGGTATCAATTTTCTCCAGCGGCCTGATGGGCTCAATGAGCGGCAGCGTGATCAGTAACGTACTGACCACTGGCGTTTTGTCGATTCCCGCCATGCGTCGTATCGGTATGAGCCGCTCTTTTGCAGGCGGCGTTGAAGCCTGCGCCTCCACTGGCGGTGTGTTAATGCCCCCGGTAATGGGTGCCACCGCTTTTGTGATGGCAATGTTTTTGGATGTTCCCTACTCCACCATTGCACTGGCAGCAGTGATTCCTTCAATTCTCTACTTTTTGGGGCTGTTTATACAGATCGATGCTTACGCAGCTCGCCACGACATTAAAGGCTTGCCCGCCGTTGAGCTGCCTTCGCTTTGGCAAACCCTCAAAGAGGGTTGGTACTTTATTTTTGTGTTTGCTTTATTGGTCTGGATGCTACTGATTATGCAGCGCGAAGCCGTGGCTCCTTTCTACGCCACCGCGCTGCTGTTGGTGCTCAACCAGCTTTCCAAACATAACCGTTGGGGCTGGAAGGATGTCGGTGACACGCTCTCCTCCGCCGCTAAGCTGTTTGCCGAGCTTATCGCTATTCTGGCCGGCGTGGGCATGCTGGTCGGCGCGCTGTCGATGACCGGCCTTTCCGGCACTATCGCCAACGACTTTATTAATATTGCCGGCGGCAGCGTGCCGCTACTGCTACTCATGGGCGCCGTGACTAGCTTCGTGCTGGGTATTGGCATGACCGTGACCGCCGCCTACATCTTCCTGGCGGTAGCACTAGCGCCTGCCTTGATCCAAGGCGGCGGGCTGGATCCCATGGCGGTACATATGTTCATCCTGTACTGGGGCATGCTGAGCTTTATTACCCCGCCGGTGGCACTCGGTGCCTTTGCTGCCGCGACCGTCGCTGGTGCTCGCCCCATGGCAACCGGCCTACAGGCAATGCGGTTAGGTAGCGTTATCTACTTTATTCCTTTCCTGTTCGTGCTTAACCCCGCGCTGATTATGCAAGGCGAGCCGCTAATCATCGTGGCGGTGTTTATCCAGGCAGTGGCAGGCATCATTTTGTTTGCCTCTGCAATGCAGGGTTACTTGATAGGTGTCGGTCGACTGGGCTACGGCCCACTGCAAGAACCTATTATTCGTGGCTTGGTATTAGTCGCTGGGCTGCTACTGGCATTACCCGGTGGCGGTATGGTGCCCCTCAGCCAGTGGGAATTGATCGGACTGGCCGCTGCAGCACTGCTGCCCGGCGTTATCTTGGCACGTTTAAGTCAGCGGCATCACCAGCGTTCACACAGCACTTCGGTCGCTTAACAGGTGTCACGCCGAGCGTACTCTTTTTAATTCACACTACATGCGAAATACGAGAGCTTAACTATGTCCGTTCATTACCAGCGCCACGGCGATATAGGCGTTATTCAGATCGCCAATCCACCGGTTAACGCGCTAAGCCACGCAGTACGAAGCGGCTTAGTTAACGCACTGGAAAAGGGTATTGCCGATACGCAAGCTAAAGCGCTGGTAGTGTTAGCCGATGGCCGCACTTTTATCGCCGGAGCCGATATTCGTGAGTTTGGAAAGCCGCCTCAAGCGCCTCTGCTGCCCGATGTGATCACCCAACTGGAAGCCTGCCCAAAGCCGCTGATTGCCGCCCTGCACGGCACGGCCCTGGGCGGTGGATTGGAAGTGGCTCTGGGCTGCCACTACCGAGTGGCACTGGCGGGCACCCGGGTGGGTCTTCCGGAGGTTAAACTTGGCCTACTGCCCGGCGCTGGTGGCACCCAGCGTTTGCCGCGTTTAGTAGGCGTTGAGCGCGCCTTGGAGATGATCACCAGCGGGCGTTTTGTTGCGACAGAAGAAGCTCTTGAGGCAGGCATTATCGACGCCATTAGCAGTGCTGAAACGCCCCTTGAAGCGGGTTTAGCTGCGGCCCAAGCAGTGCTTGCAGACAACCAAATGGCACGTGTTACGGGCCAACTATCAGCGCCAGCGGCTAATCCCCAGGCAATCTCCGCTATGGTGGAACGGCTGCATCAAGACGCTGCAGAGCTGTTCTCACCGTTTCGCATTGTGGAAGCTGTGGAGGCCTCTGTGACGGCTGAATCACTTCAAGATGGCTTGCGCCGTGAGCGGGAGCTGTTTTTGGCCTGTATGGACTCTCCTCAGCGCGCCGGGCTGATTCATCTCTTTTTCGCTGCACGCAGCCCCCATGTGGTTCCTGAAATTGAGAACGCCGACGCGTTTAAACATGTTGCGCTAATCGGCGAAGACCCACTGTTTGAGCGCCTGCAAAAAGCCGCACAAAAGGCGGGCATTACCCTAACCAGTGAACCAGACAACGCTACTGAACTTTGCCTACTGGCGCCAAATGCAGCCAGGGATTCAGGCACAGCACTCCCTACCATCGCACTAGCCAATATTGGCATCAGCAGCGATATCGGCAGCAATAGCGACAGCGCGCTAAGCCTAGTCATTGCTGAAAAAGGCAGCATGGTAGAGCTGATCAACTTAAACGCAGAGCCACTTACCCACCAGCGAGCGGCACTCACTCTGAAGGCATTGCGGTTAAACGTCGTGGTCAGCCGACAGCAAAGCCTTCTGAATACCCTGCAACTTGCTAGTCAGCAGGCTACAGCAAGCGATAGACACTCTGCCCTTGAGCAGGCGAGCGTCAGGATTGCGGAGCAGGGTTTCTGCTTCCGCGAGAGTGATATCGATTTGTTGGCGGTGGAAGCACTGGGCTACCCGCGTCACTTAGGTGGGCCTCACCGTCAATCAACCCTTAAGGACACACCACTATGAACCTCACCTTTAGCCCCGAAGAGCAGGCCTTTCGCGCAGAGGTTCGCCATTTTCTAGCCGAGGCACTGCCCAGCGATATTAGCGAGCGCGTGCGCCTGGGGCGCCACCTGCGTGCCGAAGATCACCTGCGCTGGCAGAACATCCTCAGCGAGCAGGGGTGGCTAGCCTCTAACTGGCCTAAAGAGCATGGCGGCCCAGGCTGGGGGCCCGTGCAGCGGCATATATTTGATGAAGAGTGCGCCGCAGCCCACGCGCCGACGGTTGTACCCTTTGGCGTCAATATGGTGGCGCCGGTGATTATGAAATTCGGTAGCGCGGAGCAACAGCAGTATTACCTGCCGCGCATTTTGAGCAACCAGGACTGGTGGTGCCAAGGTTACTCTGAACCCGGCGCGGGTTCCGATTTGGCGGGGCTGAATACCCGCGCGGTTCGCGATAGCGACCACTATGTCGTGAATGGTCAGAAGACGTGGACGACCCTAGGCCAGCACGCCAATATGCTGTTCTGTCTGGTGCGCACTGACCCAGACGCTAAAAAGCAGGCGGGAATCAGCTTTCTGCTGATCGATATGCAAACCCCTGGCATCACTGTGCGGCCCATTATCACCCTGGATGGCGCCCATGAGGTCAATGAAATCTTTTTAGATAACGTTCGCGTTCCCGTAGAAAACCGAGTTGGTGAAGAGGGCCAGGGCTGGACGTGCGCCAAATTTCTGCTCACCCACGAACGCACCGGCATTGCAGGACTTGGCCACGCCAAGCAGGCGCTGCGTCACTTGAAGTCACTGGCCAGCCGAATTGAACATCGCGGCAAGCCGCTGCTGGCGTTGCCCAGCTTTCGCCACCGTGTCGTCAAAGCCGAGCTTGAATTGATGGCGTTGGAAGTGACCAACCTACGCGTGATTGCTGCGGCTCGAGATGGCGGTGCACCCGGCGCCGAAAGCTCGCTGCTGAAAGTGCGTGGCTCAGAACTTCGCCAGGAGCTAAGCGAGCTCACTCGCCGCGCCCTGGGCCCCGCCGCCCTACCGTTCTTCCCCGACTTTCTGCATGGCGAAGGCAGCCTGGACGACGAGCGCGCCCAAAGCGCGGCCGCCAGCGCCCAGTACTTCAACCGTCGCAAGCTGTCGATTTATGGCGGTGCCAACGAGATACAGAAAAGTATCGTCGCCAAAACCATTTTAAACATGTGAGGTCAGCATGGATTTTGCTTTAACCGACGAGCAGCGCATGCTCGAAGAGACGCTCACCCGTTTGGTGACCGACCAGGTATCCCCCGAACAGCGCCGTGCGATGCTTGCCGCTGCCCCTGAGGGTGCATCCCCCCTGTGGCGCACTTTTGCCGAGCTAGGCTTGCTGCATATGCCCTTTAGCGAAGACGTTGGTGGGCTGGGTGGCGACGGCACCGACCTGATGATTATTATGCAGGCGCTGGGGCGCGGTTTGGTGCCCGAAGCTTATCTGGCAGGCCTGGTGCTGCCCGGCCAGTTGCTGGCGTTGACCGCCAACAGTGGTCAGCAAACAGAGTGGTTAACCCCGCTGCTTGAAGGCGAGCACCAGTTAGCGTTTGCATGGCAGGAGCATAACGCCCGTTATGACGCCTTGGCGATCGCCACCCAAGCGACCCAGCAAGATGGGCAATGGCAGTTAACCGGCAAAAAAGATGTCGTCCTGAACCTTGAAGCAGCAGCGGCTAGTCTGGTTACCGCTCGATTGGATAACGCCAAGCTAGGGCTCTTTATCGTCCCTGCGAATGCACCGGGCACCTCTACGCATCTCTATCGCACTATCGACGATCAGCCCGCCGGTGACCTCACGTTAGACAACGTTACGCTGCCGCCAGCCAACTGCTTGAGTGAAGATGTCAGCGATGCACTAGCGGAGGTACTGGCCCTTGGCCGCGCGGCGCTCTGCGCCCAAGCCATTGGCGCAATGGAAGAGGCCTGCGATCAAACCCTGGCCTATCTTAAAGAGCGCAAGCAGTTTGGCCTACCGCTTTCCACTTTCCAGGCGCTTCAGCACCGCATGGTGGATATGCATCTGCACTTAGAGCAATCCCGCTCCATGGCGATTTTGGCCGCCACCAGTCTAACCCTGCCTGCCAGTGAGCGGGATTATAAAATTGCTGCGGCCAAAGCCTACTGCGGCGAGTCGGCGCGTTTTATTGCCGAACAGGCGATCCAGCTTCATGGGGCTATGGGCATGACCGAAGAGTGCTATGTCGCCAGCTACGCCAAGCACTTGGTGATGTTTGATCACTATTTCGGTGACAGTGACTACCATCTCGAAACAGTCAGTGAACTGTTAACCGCTGCCTGAGAATGTTAGCAAAGGAGTGATACATGGCAGATTACGCCAGCGAATTAGTCACTGTCAGTGCTATTGAAAACGGCACTGTCGAAGTCGCGATTGCCCGCCCAGAAGTACGTAATGCGCTCAATGAAGCTACCGCTCTGGCACTCAATGAAGCGCTGGCGGCGGTGGCGATTGATGAACAAGTTCTCTGCGTAATTCTGCATGGTGAAGGCAGCGCATTTTGTGCGGGTGCTGACCTGGCGGAGTTTGAGAAGGCGACCTCTCAGCCCGCCAGCGAACGGCTGGAAACGCTTTTCCTGCCCGCCATTCGCAGTTTAATGACGATGGACAAGCCGGTGATTGCAGCGGTTAGTGGCGCCGCTGCGGGCATTGGTGTTTCCTATGTGCTCGCCAGCGACATGGTGGTGATGGGCCGCTCCGCTTACCTGAAGCTTGCCTTTATCAATATCGGCCTGATCCCCGACGGCGGCGCCTGCTGGCATCTGGTACGCAAGCTTGGCCATGCTCAGGCGTTTGAAATGGCCGCCTTGGCGACCCCCATTGCGGGTGAGCGCTGCGTTGCACTCGGATTGGCTAACCGCGTCGTCGAAGATAATCAGGTGCTAACAGAGGCGCGTTCGCTGGCCCAAGCGCTGGTCGCGCAGTCGCCTCAAGCATTAAGCGCTACCAAACGCGCCCTGCGTGAAGCCGCACAGCGCTCGCTGAATGACACGATGACGTTGGAGGGCGAACTACAGGATCAGTGCAAAGCCTCTGAGGATTTTCAGAGACGCGTGGCGGCGTTTCGTCAAAGCCGCCGTAAGTGATCCAGCGCTTGCTGGTAGTCCTGGCGCAGCGTGGCTATCTCGTCGGCCACGCTACTAAGCGTGTTAATACTACCCACGCCCTGGCCTGCGCCCCAGATATCCCGCCACGCTTTGGCTTTGCTGCTGCCCCCCGAGCCATAGCGCATAGCGCTTTTATCGCCTTCCGGTAGCGCATCCGGGTCTAATCCTGCCTGTTCAATACTCTGGCGTAGATAGTTACCGTGCACGCCGGTAAACAGATTGGTGTAGACAATGTCTCCCGCTGCCGCATCCAGCACCATTTGCTTGTAGTCGGCTTGAGCGTTTGCCTCTTGGGTGGCAATAAAGCGTGTGCCCATATACACCAAGTCGGCGCCCAGCGCCTGGGCAGCAACGATCTGCTCGCCTTTGGTAATCGCCCCCGCCAGCACCAGCGGCCCGTCGTAGAAGCGGCGCACCTCGGCCACAAAGGCGAACGGGTTTAAGCGCCCGGCATGGCCGCCCGCGCCGTGGCACACCAATATCAAGCCATCGACGCCAGCATCAATTGCCTTCTTGGCATGGCGCAGCGTGGTGACATCATGAAAGACCAGCCCACCATAAGCGTGCACTTGTTCCACCACTTGATTAGGCGCATGCAGGCTGGTAATCACCAGCGGCACCTTAAACTCGGCGCACAGTGCGACATCGTGCGCTAAACGGTCATTGGTAGGATGAACGATTTGATTCACCGCAAAGGGCGCCGAAGGCTGTTCTGGGTGACGCTGATCATAGTCCGCCAGGGTTTGGGTGACCTGCTGTAGCCACTCACGCAGCGTTTCCGCTGGACGAGCATTGAGCGCTGGAAAAGCGCCAATGATGCCTGACTGGCACTGAGCAATCACCAGCTCAGGCCCGGAGACGATAAACATCGGAGAGCCGATCACCGGCAGAGTTAACGAAGCGGTTAGGCGCGTTAGCATAGGGCAACTCACTATTGTTATTGTAAGGTCGTTAAAAAGCCCCTTACGGGGCTTTTACGAGACTCTTTTCAGGGCGTTTACAGCTTGCTCTCAAGCTCCGGCAGAATCTCAAATAGATCGCCGACC
>NZ_LXRG01000053.1 GCF_001651035.1 Halomonas sp. ALS9 | reverse complement strand
CGGCCTCGTCGGCCTCGCGGGACTTGATGACCTGGGCCTGGTGCTGCTCGAAGCGCTGCTGCGCCTCGGCGTACTGGGTCTCCCAGACCTCGCGCTGCGCCTCGAAGCCCTCGAGCCAGTCGTTGGTCTCGGGGTCGAAGCCCTCGGGGTAGATGTAGTTGCCCTGGTCGTCGTACGACGCGGCCATGCCGTACAGCGTCGGGTCGAACTCGACCGAGGCCGGGTCGCCACCGAAGGACTCGTTGGCCTGCTTCAGCGAGAGGCTGATGCGGCGGCGCTCGAGGTCGCTGTCGATGACCTTGACGAAGATCTCGTCGTTGACCTGGACGACCTGCTCCGGGATCTCCACGTGGCGCTCGGCCAGCTCGGAGATGTGGACCAGACCCTCGATGCCCTCGTCGACGCGGACGAACGCACCGAACGGAACGAGCTTCGTGACCTTACCCGGGACGACCTGACCGATCTGGTGCGTCCGGGCGAACTGCTGCCACGGGTCTTCCTGCGTCGCCTTGAGCGACAGGGAGACGCGCTCGCGGTCCATGTCGACGTCGAGAACCTCGACGGTGACTTCCTGGCCGACCTCGACAACCTCGGAC
>NZ_LXRG01000052.1 GCF_001651035.1 Halomonas sp. ALS9 | reverse complement strand
GGAGGATCCGGCGGCCGGCTACTCGGTGCCGAGCGTCTTGCGCGTGGTGACGTTCATCCGGTTCCACGCGTTGGTGGTGAAGATGAGCGCGATGAGCTGAGCGAGCTCCTTCTCCTCGAAGTGCCGCGCGGCCTCCTCGTACACCGCGTCCGGCACCCCCTCGGGCAGGAGGGTGACGGACTCGGTCAGAGCCAGGGCGGCCCGCTCCTCCTCGGTGAACAGGCTTGACTCCTCCCACGCGGCCAGCTGGTGGATCCGCTCCTCCGACTCCCCGGCCTTGCGGGCGTCGGAGATGTTGTAACTGATGCAGTACGCACAGCGGTTGACCTGTGAGGTGCGGATCTGCACCAGTTCCAGCAGGACGGGGTCGAGCCCTTCACGGGCGACGGCGTCGAGGGCGAGGACGGCCTTGAACACCTTGGGGGAGACGGCGGAGAAGTTCATGCGCTGAGGCACCTGGAACGTGGTCATGTAACGACCGTAGGCGCGGAAGCGACCCGGGGCGGGGCGCATTCTGACGGCAGAATCGTGGGTCAATTTTCGGATCCCGGGACCTGAGGCACCGCCTGGTGGGACCTTGTCACGCGTCCGGTGGGCGCGGGTGCGAGCCCGGGAGTTCGGCCCTCCGCACCGCCCCGCAGGCCAGCGCGACGACCACTCCCAGGCTCCCG
>NZ_LXRG01000051.1 GCF_001651035.1 Halomonas sp. ALS9 | reverse complement strand
AGGCCGGGGTGTGGGCCAAGCTCCACCGCCGGGTCCTCGGCGGACTCGGTGCCCGCGGGGAGCTGGACTGGTCGCGGTGCGCGATCGACTCGGTGAACATGCGGGCCCTGAAAAGGGGGACCTGACAGGTCCGAATCCTGTCGACCGGGGCAAGTACGGCTCGAAGATCCACCTGATCACGGAACGATCAGGTCTGCCCATATCCGTCGGGATCTCGGCTGCGAACCTGCACGACAGCCAGGCCCTGATCCCACTCGTGAAGGGCATCCCGCCCATCCGCTCACGCCGCGGCCGACGACGGCGCCAGCCCGCCCAACTCCACGCC
>NZ_LXRG01000050.1 GCF_001651035.1 Halomonas sp. ALS9 | reverse complement strand
GACCTTTATCGACACCACCGGCGCTTACCCCGGCATCGACGCGGAAGAGCGCGGACAGTCTGAAGCTATCGCTTACAACCTGGCTGTTATGTCACGGCTCAAAACACCGATTATCTCGACGGTAGTGGGCGAGGGCGGCTCCGGCGGCGCGCTGGCCATTGGCGTCTGCGACGAGCTACAAATGCTGCAGTACTCCACCTACTCGGTGATCTCGCCCGAAGGCTGCGCC
>NZ_LXRG01000049.1 GCF_001651035.1 Halomonas sp. ALS9 | reverse complement strand
AACACTTTCTTTTTACATCAAGAGCTGAAAAGCACGGGTGCGGATAAATGAAGTGCAGCACACATAAATTCAGGAAAAATGTACATTGGAGACTCTGCCGGTTCCATTGTGCTTTCATGCAATATTGAGTATGTAAAAGACATGGATGATTTCACTGCTGCGCCGAACATAGGGACGTTTTCATCCTTAGGTATGATTGATTTTTA
>NZ_LXRG01000048.1 GCF_001651035.1 Halomonas sp. ALS9 | reverse complement strand
CCTTATTTACCTTGTAGACGTTAATATACAGCCAGGTCACTACCGCTATAATCATAAACATGGTAAAGGCGATGGTGTTGGCCATGCCCATATCGTGATTGGCGATGCCGCGGTTATAAGCCAAGATACTCATCACGGTTGTCGAGCGCCCTGGGCAACCGCCGGTCATGGTGTAGACCATTGAAACTTCGCGGAATGCCCTGGTCATGATGAT
>NZ_LXRG01000047.1 GCF_001651035.1 Halomonas sp. ALS9 | reverse complement strand
TGTCTGTAAAAACTGTGAGGTGTCGTTCCAGCGTAGTCAGGTGAGAGCTATCAGCGCTAGGGTGAATAGCAGTATTTTCTCCACAAACAAGCCCGATAACCCGTCCAACGGCACCTGCTTACGAAACAGGCCATAACTGCCGAAACTTAACGCCAGCAGCAGACTAATCCAGGGCAGTTCGCCCAGCATCACAAACTGGGTTGCAATGGCTATGCTCG
>NZ_LXRG01000046.1 GCF_001651035.1 Halomonas sp. ALS9 | reverse complement strand
TTCGACCATTGCTATGCTCGACCGGCGGATAGTAGTGGATGGGGGGAGCATGGTGGAAAGCGGCACGCATCAGGAGTTGCTTGCACATAACGGCATTTATGCCAGCCTATGGCAGCGACAGTCGGGGGGATTTTTAGGTCACGACCTTGATCTTGAAGATAACGCCCTCATCTCATAATAGACCAGTCGTTTTTAACGACACACGTTTAATAGGAGAAAGTAATG
>NZ_LXRG01000045.1 GCF_001651035.1 Halomonas sp. ALS9 | reverse complement strand
GGGCGGGTGATGAGCTCCATGCCATGACCGCTCGGATCGGGGAAGTAGACACCCCGGCCGCCGTCGTTGTGGTTGATCTCGCCCGGGAGCTTCAGGTGAGGATCGGCGTAGTACGCGATCCCCAGCTCCTGGATCCTGCCGAACGCCGCGTCGAACTCCGGCTCCGAGCTGAGGAAGGCGTAGTGCTGCGGCACGATCGACAGA
>NZ_LXRG01000044.1 GCF_001651035.1 Halomonas sp. ALS9 | reverse complement strand
AAGCGGGCGACCCCGAGGGGCGCGAGCACGTGTCCGTGCACCTGTACGGGTTCCCGTTCCGGCCCTGAGCCCGTACGGGGTCCTGTTCCCGTCCTGAGCCCGTACGGGCTCGCGTTCCCCTCCTGAGCCCGGTCCTCACCCAGGGAGACCCCGTGTCCGCAGTATAGACCGCCTTACCCGGGCGCCCCGCCGCGCCCCGGCCCGCCCACCGCGACGCCAACGTCCTGCGCTGGCTTGCCGCGTACACCGCCTCGCTCATCGGCGACAGCGTCTACTTCGTCGCCCTCGCCTGGTCGGCCCAGAAGGTCGCCGGGCCCGCCGAGGTCGGGCTCGTCATGGCCGCTGGGGCGTTTCCCCGGGCGCTGCTGATGCTGGGCGGTGGCGTGGCGGCCGACCGGTTCGGGGTGCGCCGGATCGTGCTCGGCAGCGACGCCGTACGGTGCGTCCTCATCCTCGCGGTGGCTGCCGGGGTCGCGGTCACCGCACCCGCGGTGTGGATCCTGGTGGCGCTGGCCCTCGCGTTCGGCGCGGTCGACGCGCTGTTCG
>NZ_LXRG01000043.1 GCF_001651035.1 Halomonas sp. ALS9 | reverse complement strand
ATGATCAAACTCTTCAGTTTAATATCTATGCGGTTCTTACCCGCCACCCGAAAGTGACAGAAGCGAACCAAACTTGGCTCAAGGTTCAAACGAATTCATTTCAATTTACATTGTCATGACCGCTTGCCTTGATATTTGGTGATTTGTCACCAACGTCAGCAAGCGCCCACATGAATTACCTGATCAAATTGTTAAAGAGCTGTTTCGCTGCGATGACTGCTTGAGCCACCTTACAAACCGTTGAACTGGCTTGCCTCAGCGAGGAAGGCGTATTCTACGCATTTCCTGGTGTTTGTCAATCGCTGTTTTTAGCGAGTGAAGCGAGCGATACAGACTGCTCTAACTTTCTGACAAACCGAAGCTTTTTACACTTCATTCACCGCTGGTAACGCTTGGCGTCCCCGGCAGCGGATGCGTACTTTACGGATTCAGCGCCGGGTTGGCAAGTGGTTTTTAAGCAAGGCTTTGAAAGAGCCGTAAGTAATGCTCATTAGGCGCCGCGGATTGAGCCTGGCACCAGTGATTCCGACCCAAGGTCGGCGATGCTACGCGCCCCGGTAAGCGTCATTGCAACCCGCATCTCTTTTTCAAACAGCTCAAGCAAATGCGCAACCCCGGACTCTCCAGCAGTGGCAAGCGCATAGATGAAAGCACGCCCAATCAATACGGTGTCGGCCCCCATGGCGATCATCCGCACCACGTCGAGCCCGCTGCGCACGCCGGAATCAGCCAAAATGGCCAAGTCACCCTTTACAGCATCAGCAATTGCAGGCAGCGCACGTGCAGTAGAGGGAACACCATCGAGCTGGCGGCCACCATGGTTGGAAACGACGATACCGTCCGCACCGAAGCGAACCGCGTCACGGGCATCCTCTGGGTCAAGTATGCCCTTAATGATCATTGGGCCATCCCACTGCTCTCTAATCCACTCCAAATCCTTCCAGGAGATGGACGGATCAAAGTTATCCCCCAACCAGGCGATGTAGTCCTCAAGCTCCGTTGGCTTACCGCGATAATCAGACACGTTACCCAAATCATGGGGGCGACCATTAACTCCCACATCCCAGGCCCACAAAGGATGCATTGCAGCCTGAAGCATGCGACGGGCCGGGCCGTGCTTACCGCTCATGCCCGAATGAGCATCGCGATAACGCGCGCCAGGAACAGGCATATCAACAGTGAAAATCAGCGTCTTGACGCCAGCAGCCTTGGCCTTCTCCAGCACATGCTTCATAAAACCCCGGTCTTTCAGCACATAAAGCTGAAACCAGATGGGCCGATCAATGGCCGAAGCCACCTCATCAATAGGACATACCGATACCGTCGACAGCGTAAACGGTATACCTTTATTAGCCGCCGCCCGTGCCGCCTGCACTTCCCCGCGCCTGGCGTACATGCCCGCCAGCCCCACTGGCGCCAGCGCCATCGGCATAGCAAGCTTTTCACCAAACAGCTCGGTTTCAAGTGACAGCGACGACATATCCTTTAGTACGCGCTGGCGTAATGCGATGCCAGCAAGATCTTCAACATTATGCCGCAACGTATGCTCCGCGTAGGATCCACCGTCGGCATAATGAAAAAGAAAGGGAGGTATACGACGCTTGGCGGCTTGGCGGTAATCCGTAGATGCTGAGATGATCATGAGGAGCCCTATGCGATGGATGCGCTAAACACTGGCGCCCAAAGTGGAAAATTGGTTTTACCAATTGACAAAAAACAATGATCAACATTAAACGATGATGCCGCTTTTAAACACTTAAAAACGCTATACTTTAGTTTAATAACACCATTCTTTAGTGCTATTAAAGCTAACGCTACCCAACCAATTCTCGCTCTACATGCGCTTGAGAAAAGCATTCATAGCTTTTAATATTGGTCTTACCAATTAAAGGGCTTTTAGACATGAGCGATTTCGTATGAGCTATCCACCGCTCCGCCAACAGCGCTTGGCCGATGTTATCACTGAGCGCTTAGAAGCCATGATGCTGGAAGGCAGCCTAAAACCAGGTCAGCGCTTACCCCCTGAACGTGAGTTAGCCGAACGGTTTGGTGTCTCACGCCCCTCTTTACGAGAAGCTATCCAGCAATTAGCCGCTCGAGGCTTACTGACCAGCCGCCAAGGCGGCGGCACCTTTGTCAACGACGACCTCAGCAATGGCTATACCGACCCGTTGCTGGAAATGCTTTCCCGTCACGACGAGTTCAATCTGGATTTACTCGAATTCCGCGACGCCATGGAAGGGATATCCGCCTACTACGCCGCGCTACGCTCTACACCCGCGGATAAAGCCGTCCTGATCCAGCGCTTTGAGGAACTCGACGGAGGCTTTGCAGGGGCGGATCCCATCCAGGAAGCTAAACTAGATGCCGCTTTTCACCTAGCCATTGCCGAAGCCGCCCATAATGTTCTGCTGCTGCATACTATCCGTGGCATTTTCCATCTGCTAGAGAAGAGCATTGTGAGTAACTTGGCTCATTTATTCGCCAAGGAAGGTTCGCGCAGCCAGTTAATGCAGCAGCACCGCGCCCTGCTCAATGCCATTTTGGAAGGGCGGGCTGAAGATGCCCGTGCTCGCGCCCATGAACATTTGGTATTTGTTGAAGAAGGCCTGCTTGAGATGGCAAGAGCTGAGACACGGGCTCAGCGCGCCCTTCGACGTGCCCAAGGCAGTGGTAAGACATCGGCATGAATAGCGCTGCTGGCATCAACAGCCAAGCACCGGCCCCTTTACCGCCACGCTGGCGACGCCTGTGGCTGGTGCTCATTGCGCTCGGCTTGCTTTTTTGCATGTGGCAAGCCGCCCAGCTGGCTCGTGAACAAGCGCTTTCTAACTTACAGGACGAAGCAGAAAACGAGTTGCGCCTGTCTGCTGCCAACTTAAACGGCTATTTACTGCGCTACGACTACCTACCGCAAATGCTGGCTACCCGGGAAGGCGTGCAGCGCTTTTTGGCCTCTCCCGATAGCCAAGACCCAATGCCGCTCAATATGCTGCTGGATCGTTTCCGCTTTACAGCGGGGGTTTCAGACGTCTATTTACTCAATCGCGATGGTGACACGATCGCCGCCAGTAATTGGCACCGTCCAAACACCTTTATTGGCCAGAACTATGCGTTTCGTTCCTATTACACCGATGCCATTGCCGGCGGACAGGGGCGCTTTTTTGGCTTAGGCATCAAGTCGCTTGAGCGGGGCTACTACTTTTCGTCCCCCGTGTGGCTAGACAACACCTCACCCGACGCACAGCCAGACGGCGTCCTTGTGGTTAAAGTACTGTTAGATGACGTTGAAGAGAGCTGGGCAGAGCAGGATGCCGAGCTCTTTGTCACCGATAGTGACGACATTATCTTTATGGCCAGCCATCCCGAGCTGCGCATGAACGCGCTCTACCCGCTTACTAATGAGCAACGCCAAAGCCTGCGGGCAACGCGCCGCTATGCCATGGAGCCGTTGACGCCATCGGGTATTGAAGTTGATGCGCCTTACCGCCAGGGTAGCCAATTAGTCAGTTTCTCCCAGGGCCCGCTAAGCAATGGCGACTACCTGAGCCTGACCCGGCATGTCCCCGAGTTTGGTTGGCAAATGCATATTTTAAAGCCGCTCACACCAGTGCTTAGTGCCCAGTGGATCGCTGCCCTGATGGCGGGCGGTCTTTACGGCATGGTCACTCTCGGCGCGGGTATTGGCTGGCAGCGCCTGCGGCTACGCCGTGAGCGTGAAGCGTTTGCCGAACGGGAGCGCAACACCCTGGCCCGCGTTCGTGACGAACTTGAGATCAGCGTCGAACGCCGTACCCGTGACCTGGTGGCCAGCAACCAACGCCTTTCGGATGAAATCGAGGAACGCCGCCGCGCTGAAGCCAACTTGCGCCAGACCCAGGATGAGCTGATTCAAGCGGCTAAACTTGCAGTACTGGGGCAACTTGCTGCGGGTATTAACCATGAGCTTAACCAGCCACTGGCAGCTATACGCGCCTACGCTGAAAACGCCCGTCGGTTTATGGAACTGGCCCGCCACGACAAGGCGGATGCCAACCTTGAACAGATTGTTGAGCTAACCGAACGTATGGCGGATATCAGCGCGCAGCTGCGCCAGTTTTCGCGTAAGAGCAGCGAGCGCCAGGAAACTATTTCGGTACAAGCCTGTATCGACTACGCCCTACGCCTATTTCAAAGCCGCCTGCGCGAAGGCAATATCACTATTGTTCAGGATTGGCCCGCTGAAACGCTATGGGTCAAAGGTGACCTAGTACGCCTGGAGCAGGTATTGGTGAATCTAATCGGCAATGCGCTGCAGGCGATGAAAGGCGTACCCGCGCCACAGCTGACGCTGGGCGCCCATAGCTACCAGCAGCAGGTCATTATTAGCGTTAGCGATAATGGCCCCGGCATCCCCGAGGAGCACATAGGGCAGATTTTTGAACCCTTTTTTACCACCAAAGCGCCGGGGAGCGGTTTAGGCCTGGGGCTCTCGATCTCGTCGCGTATCATGGACGATTTAGGCGGCAAACTGCAGGCGGCTAATCAGCCCGAGGGTGGCGCCCGCTTCACCATTACACTGCCCCACTCACCGTTAACCCACACCCAGGAGAGCCCTACTTATGCATGAGCCGTCGACGCTGCCGGTCATGGTGATCGACGACGAACCGCATCTGCGGATCACCGCCAGCCAAACCCTCGAACTTGCCGGCTATACGCCATACTGTTTTGAATCAGCAGAGCAAGCGTTGGCGGCATTGACGCCTGACTTTCCGGGGGTCATTGTCAGTGACATACGCATGCCGGGAATGGATGGCATGGCGCTGCTCCATGAGCTGCACAGCCGCGACGCCACGCTGCCCATCATCTTAATTACCGGCCACGGCGATATCTCCACGGCCGTAGAAGCTATGCGTGCCGGGGCCTGGGATTTTCTCGAGAAGCCGTTTGCCGGTGATCAACTGCTGGATGTGGTGCGCCGAGGCATAGAAAAGCGCCAGCTTAGCTTGGAAAACCACCGTCTTAAAGCAGAGTTGGAGGTGCAGCAAGCCGCGTTAGGGCCGCGGCTGGTGGGCCGCACGCCGATCATTTCGCGGCTGGCCGCCATGATCCAGCGCATCAGCCAAGTCGAAGCCGATGTACTGCTGTTTGGTGAGACCGGCACTGGTAAAGACTTAGTGGCCCGCGCGATTCACGAACGCAGCGGGCGGCGTAACAGCCCCTTTATGGCGATTAACTGCGGCGCGGTGCCCGAGAACACCATTGAGTCCGAGTTGTTTGGCCACGAAAAAGGCGCCTTCACAGGTGCCGTAGAGCGGCGCATCGGCAAGTTCGAGCACGCTAACGGTGGCACGGTGTTTTTGGATGAGATTGAATCGATGCCCATGGCGCTGCAAGTCAAACTGCTGCGAGTACTGCAGGAGCGCAGCGTCGAACGGCTCGGCGCCAATGAAACCGTGCCGCTTGATATCCGCGTCATCGCGGCCACCAAGGTGGATCTCAAAACCGCTTCCGAAGAGGGGCACTTCCGCGAGGATCTTTACTACCGGCTAAACGTGGTCACCCTGCCGCTACCCGCTCTGCGCGAGCGGCGTGAGGATATTCCCTTACTGTTCCAGCATTTTGCCGTGGTCGCTGCCAACCGCAGCGGGCTGGAAGCACCGACCCTCGATAGCCCTGCGATTGCCGCGCTGTTGGCTCATGATTGGCCCGGTAACGTGCGCGAGCTACGCAACCTTGCCGAGCGCTACGTGCTGTTAGGCGCGGCCTTTGACTATCGTTTGGATGCGCTGCTGGAAGGGGTCAACGCCGATACCGAAGAGCCCACCCTACCGCGCCAGGTAGAGCTGTTTGAAAAGAGCCTGATCAGCCAATCGCTGTCGCGCCACCATGGCCGGGTAACCGACGTATGCCGCCACTTGGGCATTCCACGCAAAACGTTTTACGACAAGCTTAAAAAACATGGCCTCCATGCCGATGACTATCGCCACAGCAGCGAGCCCTGATGCAGCAACTCGCCCAGTACCGACCAGGGCGGCGCCCAAGGCACCAAGGTCAGTGTCGCAATCAGCATGAGCAGATTGGACATTGGCCGACGGCTATCGCCTAGCTTAAGCGCCGTTCCAAACGAGCGCTTAAGCCGCGCGCCTTCAAGGTCAACGCTGTATATCTCATCCAAACACAAGTGGATCAAAAACCCTACCAGCGTGGCAGCCCCATGAGACCAAGCCAGCCACGCTGGCTGGTTGAGTAAATTAAAACTTAGCGCAGCGGTGAGCAGACTACATAGCCCACCCGCTAGCAGCGAGTGCCAAATACCACGGTGCACGGTAAAGCGCGAGAACAGCACCCCCGCCAAATAGCGCACGCTGAAATAGATCCCACCGCAGGCAATCAACAACGCTCCCGGCGTCAACCATGGCTGCAGCAACAGGACGCCCAATACCAGAGCGGGCACCGAAAGAAGATTGAATATCAAGCGGATAGAGTGGGATCGATCGGCATCGATATCGGGCAAAATCCCCCCGAACGTAACCAGTGCAATCATCACCACCGCCTGGGAGGGCGGCCACCATTGGCCTTTCCAGCCTGCGTAAGCTACCAGCATGCCGCCCGCCGCTGCCACCGTAATATGCGTGCGAAAATTAGCCATGACGCGGCATCCCAAAGTCTGCAAAACAGAAAACTGTATAAATTAACAGACTTTTACTATCCGCGACATGGCTAATGAAGAAAAAAGGTTGCTAGGCCAACTGCTTAGCATTGATTAGACAAGATAGCTAAAGGGAGGGTTCGGCCAGAAAGCGATCTTTTAATTTAACGTAGTTGCCTGCAGTGTAAGGGAAGAACGCGCGCTCCTTATCTTTCAGCGGACGCAGTGCTTTGGCAGGGTTACCAGCATACACATAGCCACTTTCCAAATGCTTGCCCGGCGTTACCACGGCGCCCGCGGCAATGATCACCTCATCTTCAACGACCGCGCCATCCATCACAATCGCGCCCATACCGACAAGAATCCGGCTTCCCAGGGTGCAGCCATGCAGAATCGCTTTATGGCCGATGGTGACATCATCACCAATGGTGAGCGGAAAACCGTCCGGGCTGAAGTCACTGGCATGGGTAATATGCAGCACACTGCCATCCTGCACGCTGGTACGTGCGCCGATGCGAATGCGATGCATATCGCCACGGATCACTGTCATCGGCCACACGGAGCAGTCATCGCCCAGCACCACGTCACCGATGACCACACTGGCCGGATCAATATAAACGCGCTCGCCCAATTGGGGCTCCATACCTTGATAGCGCCTTAATACACTGCTCATAACTCGCTCCTGAGATGTCGGATAGGAAACGGAGACATTGATCAACTCACTATAGCAACCCGCTAAAGCAACCCGCTAAAGCAACCCGGCCAGTAGAACAATAAAGGTCAGCGGAATCGACACCCAGCGGATGATATTGCGCCACACCAAATAACCACTTTCACCCACGCCTAACGCGCTCACCACCTTCTCACGGGGCATTACCCAGGCCGCAAAAATCGCGATCAGCAACCCGCCCAGGGGTAAGAAAACATCCGGCGGTATACTGCTGACCAGCTCGAAGACATTACGCCCAAATAGCGGCCGAAACTCCGCCAGCGTTGAAAAGGAGAAGGCTGATAGCAGCCCGATCAACCAGACGCTGAGCGCCACGATCGCCGTCGAGATACTGCGCCGTAGCCCCAAGCCCTGCAGTGTGGCGACCATCGGCTCCGCTAGGTTAATCGCCGATGTCCAGGTGGCCAGTAACAGCAATAAGAAGAACACGCTGAGCCATACAGAGCCCCAAGGCAGCTCCGAAAACGCAATCGGCAGGGTAACAAACATTAACCCTGGGCCGTCAGTAGGATCCATGCCTTGAGCAAACACCACCGAGAAAATAGCGATCCCCGCCAATAATGCCACGCTAATATCGAGTACAGCGACAGCAACCGCCGCTTTCGGCAGGCTCTGCTCTTCCGGCATATAAGCGCCATAAGCCATCAAGGCACAGGCGCCTACCGCCAGAGTAAAAAACGCATGGCCCATGGCATGCACCACTACAGAAGGGGTTAGCGCCTCGAAAGAGGGCAGAAACAACCACGCTAACGCTGGCGCAAAACCATCGGTGGTCGCAGCATAGCCCGCCAACAGCAGTAGCAACAGATACAGTAGCGGCATCAGCAGGTTATTCAGCCGCTCAAGCCCCTTAGCAACCCCCGCAGCTACGACGGTCATGGTCATAAACAGAAACAGCGAGTGATTAAAAATCAGCAGCCCTGGGCTAGCTAGAAAAGCCTCAAAACCAGCGCCAATCTCAGCGGCACTTGCACCATTGAAGTTGCCGTTAACAGAGGCCACCAAAAACTCAATTGACCAGCCCGACACCACCGAATAGAAAGACAAAATACAGAAAACGGTGAACGCACCGAAAAGGCCAAGCCAGCGCCATTTTGGTGAAGCACCCGCTTCGGCTGCCAGGGCGCCCAAGGCTTGCATCGGCCCACGCCGACCGGCGCGGCCAATCAGTATTTCCGCCATCATGACCGGAATACCCAGCAGCAGCACAAACGCCACGTAAATCAGCAGAAACGCCGCACCACCGTTCTCTCCGGCCACATAAGGGAAGCGCCAGATGTTGCCTAACCCCACCGCAGCACCTGTTACCGCCAAGATAAAGGCCCGTTTCGACCCCCAGCGCTCCAGCGTCTCGCTCATCACATGCTCCTGCCATTCGTGGCATTAAAAGGCGGCAAGACTAGCAGGCACTTGCGTGCAGGCCAAACCCTGAGATTAAACCTAGCATTGAAACACGGCTTAACCGCCCGCACTGTGTCATTATTATGGCGTGTTTTGCGCTCGTTAACGGTCTTAAATTGATGTCACTTGAGGTGCCTATGTCCACCAATCCGCTGCTTGAAACGCACGAGCTACCCCCTTTTACCCAGATTCGCGCTGAGCACGTGGAGCCTGCCGTGGACACGCTGCTAAGCGAAAGCCGTGAGGCCATTGATCGCCTCGCCGAACAAGCCGTCGCCGCACCACCCAACTGGGACAATTTTGCGGCGCCCCTTGAAGCAGTGAATGACCGGCTTACCAAGATGTGGTCTCCCGTTTCTCACCTCAATGGCACCATGAATTCGCCGGAAATGCGCGAAGCGTACCAGGCATGCCTTGAGAAACTCTCTGACTTTGGCACCTGGGTAGGCCAACATGAAGGCTTGTTCCACGGCTGGCAGGCGTTGCAAGATGGCCCCGCATGGGAGAATCTGGATGCCGCCCAACGGCGTACCGTGGAGAATTCACTACGCGATTTCCGCTTAGCCGGCGTTGACCTACCCGCCGACAAGAAAACCCGCTACGGCGAAATTCAGTCGCGGCTCTCCATGCTGTCCAACCAGTTCTCCAATAACGTACTGGATGCCACCCAGGCATGGCACAAGGATATCGATAACCAAGAAGCGTTAGCAGGGGTACCGGAGAGTGCTCTCGACACTCTGAAAGCCACCGCCGAGGCCAAGGGTGTGTCTGGCTACCGCATTACCTTAGACTTCCCCAGCTTCTTCCCGGTGGTTAGCTACGCCGACAACCGCGAGCTGCGCCGAGAGGTTTATACCGCCTTCGTTACCCGTGCGTCTGATCAAGGCCCCGATGCGGGCAAGTTCGATAACGCGGATATCATGGAAGAGATTCTGGCGTTACGTAGTGAAATGGCCAAGCTACTCGGTTTTGCCACCTACGCCGACTACTCCCTGACCACCAAGATGGCGGACTCTCCCGAGCAGGTGCTCGATTTTCTTAACGACTTAGCCCGCCGTGCGGTGTCTCAAGCGAAAGAAGAGTTTGCTGAACTCAGTGATTATGCCCAAGATGAATTAGGCCTGGAAGCGCTGGAGCCGTGGGATGTTGCCTATGCTAGCGAGAAACTACGCGAGGCGCGCCACTCTATCTCCCAGGAGCAGCTACGTCCCTATTTTCCGGCCCCCCAGGTGGTCGATGGTCTGTTTCAGGTCGTTGAACGTCTGTACGGCGTGCGCTTTGAAGAAGATACCCAGGCGCCCCGCTATCATGATGACGTGCGCTATTTCCGTATCACCGAAAACGGCCAGCCGATTGCCGGTTTTTATCTCGATCTCTACGCTCGAGAAGGCAAGCGTGGCGGCGCCTGGATGGCCGACTGCCGAGTCCGCCGCCAAACGGAGCAGGGCCTGCAACTGCCGGTCGCCTTTCTTACCTGCAACTTCACTGCCCCGGTTAGTGGCCGCCCTGCGCTGCTCACCCACGACGAAGTCACCACCCTGTTCCATGAGTTTGGCCATGGCCTGCATCATATGCTGACCCAGCAACATATTGCCGATATTTCAGGCATTAACGGTGTCGCCTGGGATGCGGTCGAGCTACCCAGCCAATTTATGGAAAACTACTGCTGGGAGCGTGAAGGTCTGGATCTACTCGCCAAGCACGTAGATAGCGGCGAACCGCTACCCGCCGAGCTACTTGAGCGCCTCCAGGCAGCCAAGAATTTTCAGTCGGCCATGGGCATGATGCGCCAAATCGAGTTTTCGCTGTTTGACCTGCGCTTGCACCATGAGCTTAGCGCCCCCAACGCCAGCGACGTGCAAGCTTTGCTGGATGAGGTGCGTGCCGCGGTCTCTGTGCTGCCGAAAGTGCCGTTCAACCGCTTCCAGAATAGCTTTGGTCACGTGTTTGCGGGTGGCTACGCGGCCGGTTACTACAGCTATAAGTGGGCGGAAGTACTGTCAGCAGATGCCTGGAGCGCCTTTGAAGAAGCTGGGATTTTTGATCCTGAAACAGGCCAGCGCTTTCGCCGCGAAATTCTTGAGCAAGGCGGCGCCCGCGATGCCGCCGATCTGTTTGTAGCCTTTCGGGGTCGTGAGCCGAACGTTGAGCCACTGCTTCGCCATAGTGGTATTCGCGCCGCTTAAACCTGCAACGCCAGCCTATGCGTGCTCCCACGTCGGGAGTACGCCCTTGGAGCCTAATGATGTCAAGTGTGAAACGCTTTATTGCCGGTGTGACCTGCCCCCGCTGCGCGGCGATGGATCGTATCCGTGCCTGGGAGCAAAACGGCATTCGCTACCGGGAGTGCGTCAGCTGCGATTTCTTCGAGCAACTGCCTATTGAGGAGGACGCGCTTACCGAAATGACCACTCGGGTCAATCAAGTGCGCGATGACCAAAAGCAGCAGGATGTGCAGCCAGTGCGTATTCTGGATCCAGGTAAATCCTCGCGTTAACACCTCCCCTACCCCCTCACCTACTAACCACCACGGCTGGCTTATTCACTCTTAACCAGCCGGGTATCTGCTACGTTCCCTACCCGAATCACCGCCGGTAGCGTACGAACAGCTCAATTTGTGTGCGGATATTCGCACACAAAAAAGCCCTCAGCGTGCGAACACTCGGACACTTCAACGCTTGTGGCTTGCCACCAAAGTTGAATAAAAAATTTATAAGCCCATGATTTTAAAAATCTAACCTTTAAGTGGCACAACTATCGCTGTTATATAAAGGCATACCTGCTTAACGCAGTATCGACTGGCGGTATTAATAGAGGCCGTCAGACTATAACCCCAATAACAGCTAGGAATTTTCGCCATGCGCAAACATATGCCTAAAACGTTTACCCTCCTCGCCAGCAGCGCCCTGCTTGTCGCAGCCGCCAGTAGTGCCCAGGCTCAAGACCGTTCCGGGTGGCCCGACAACTTCACTGTTGGCACCGCTAGTCAGGGCGGCACTTACTTCGTTTACGGTTCAGGCTGGGCGAACTTTATTGCCGATGAGTTAGGCGTATCTGGCGGCGGTGAAGTCACCGGTGGCCCCACTCAAAACCTGGCGCTCGTGCACACAGGCGATATGGCATTTGGCTTAACCACCATGGGCCCTGCGTCTGATGCCGTTAAAGGTGAAAGCCCGCTAGCACCTGGCATGCAGATGGATAATGTCTGCGCGATGTTCCCCATGTACGAGACACCTTTCTCAATTGCGGCACTCTCAAGCAGCGGTATCGAGTCGATTTCCGACATTCCTGATGGCGCACGCATCGGTTTTGGCCCGGCCGCCTCAACCTCTGACACCTATTTCCCGGCCATTTTAGAAACCCTGGGCGTTAACTTCGATCGCCGTAACGGCGGTTGGTCAGACCTGGGTGGCCAGTTGCAGGATGGCCTGCTAGACGTTGTCGCCTTCGCTGCGGGCATTCCGATCCCTGCCGTTAGCCAGCTGGAAGTACAAACTGACGTTAATATCATCGAATTTAACGAAGAAGAACTGGCCACGGTGCTGGAAAACTTCCCGGTTGCTGAATTCACCATTCCTGCCAGCACCTATACGACGCTGGAAGAAGATGCCCGCGCTGTTTCCATGTGGAACTTCGCCATTGCAGGCTGCGACCTACCGGAAGATTTCGTCTACGAAGTCACCAAGGCCACCATGGAAAACAATGACCGCATGCGTTCTGTGCACCGCAGTGCTGAAACCACCATTCCAGAAAACATCAAGCACAACACCGTGCTGCCGTTTCACCCCGGCGCTGCACGCTGGTACGAAGAGAACGGCTATGAAATTGCTGATGATATGATCAACTAAGCAACTTTCCCCGTTCTAACTGCCCCGTTACCGGCCCCGCCGGGCGGGGCAGCTTTCGCTGCTACTACCCCTTTGTCTGCTTTTGCTGTGAGGGTGAACTCTAATGAGTCACAAAACCGACCAAGAACCCGATGACCTCAAGGATGATGCTCACGCGGCGTCTGTGATACCCGAGTCCATTGCCGATGGTGTCGATGAAGACGTTGTTGAACCCAACCGCCGCCTGTTTACGGGCTGGCAGTTCCTGCTATTTGCGGCATTAGCGATTGCTTACTCAAGTTTCCATCTGATCTCACTGAACGTGTATCCGATGGAAACCTGGTCGTTTCGTATCGTGCATATTGCCGGTGCACTTATTCTCGGTTACGGGCTATTTGCCGGTGCCCGTTTTGCCGACGACGATCACCAAGCATCTGGCGCCTGGATCAAATGGGTAAGCTACGCGCTACTGATTCCCGCCGCCTATACCCTGGCGCAAGTCTTTTTAATGCATCAAACGCTCAGCGGCAGCGCCATGCGCATCGACCCGAACATCGAAAATTGGCACTACGGCTATCCGCTCATGGCAACGACAGCGGGTGCGATCGTACTGTCATGGTTTTATCGTCAGGCCCGGCATCGCTTCAACCCTGCCGATTTGGTGTTGATGGTCTGTGCGATGGCCAGCGCTGGTTATTTGCTGGTGGCGTATAACACCAATATCCGTATGTCGACAGGTACCTCCTTCGCACCGTCAGGCATTTCCTGGGCGGCGATTGCGGGCTCTCTACTGATTCTGGAGCTTACTCGCCGGGTAGCGGGTCTAGCCCTGGTGGTGATTTCTGCGGTTTTCCTGACCTACGTATTTGCTGGCCCTTATTTGCCAGGCTTTTTAGGCTATCCAGGGCTGTCACTACAGCGCTTCTTTAGCCAGGTCTACACGGATGCCGGCATTCTCGGCCCAACCACCGCGGTGTCGTCGACCTATATTATTCTGTTCATTATTTTTGCCGCTTTCCTGCAGGCCTCTAAAGTAGGCGACTACTTCGTTAACTTTGCCTTTGCCGCCGCAGGCCGAGCTCGTGGCGGCCCCGCCAAGGTAGCCATCTTTGCCTCTGGCTTGATGGGTATGATTAACGGCACGTCAGCGGGTAACGTGGTTTCCACCGGCTCATTGACCATTCCGCTGATGAAGAAAGTCGGCTACCCCGCACGTAGCGCGGGTGCGATCGAAGCAGCCGCCTCAACCGGTGGGCAAATCATGCCGCCGATTATGGGCGCGGGTGCGTTTATCATGGCCGAAGTGACCGGCATTCCGTACACCGAAATTGCTCTTGCCGCCGTTATTCCGGCGATCCTGTATTTTGCCTCTATCTACTTTATGGTCGACTTTGAAGCCGCTCGTAAAGGTATGCGCGGTATGCGCAAAGATGAGATCCCGCTGTTTTCAAAGCTGGTCAAGCAGGTCTACCTATTCGCGCCGATTATTATTCTGATTGTCGCCCTGTTTATGGGCTACTCGGTGATTCGCGCGGGCACCTTGGCCACGGCGTCAGCCGCAGTGGTTAGCTGGATTTCACCCAACAAAATGGGTCTTCGTGCAATTCTTAAAGCGCTGCAGATAGCGGGCACCATGGCGATTCAGATTATCGCCGTATGTGCCTGCGCGGGCTTAATCGTTGGGGTTATCTCGCTGACGGGTGTAGGCGCGCGCTTCTCATCGCTGCTACTTGGCTTAGCGGGCGTTAGCCAGCTGTTGGCGCTGGTGTTCGCCATGCTGATTAGTATTCTACTCGGCATGGGCATGCCGACCACCGCCGCCTATGCGGTGGCTGCTTCTGTTGTCGCGCCTGGCCTGATCAATATCGGCATTGAACCGCTGATTGCTCACTTCTTCGTGTTCTACTTTGCGGTCGTCTCGGCGATTACGCCGCCCGTTGCCTTGGCCTCCTATGCAGCCGCCGGTATTTCTGGTGACAACCCCATGGGCACCTCGGTGGCCTCCTTCAAGATTGGCTTGGCCGCCTTTATCGTGCCGTTTATGTTCTTCTACAGCCCGGCCATGCTAATGGAAGGCTCCGCCATGCAGATCCTCCGCGTCGGGGTTACCGCCACCCTTGGCATTGTCTTGCTCTCTGGCATGGTGCAGGCGTGGTTCTTTGGGCCCGTTAATGCCTTACAGCGCTTACTGATGCTGGTGGGGGCGATGTTCTTGATCTACGGCGGTATCTACACCGACGTTATTGGCCTTGCGATTGGTATCGTGCTTTTTGTCATGCAGCGCAAGCTACACGGCGGTGGTAACAAAACAGCGCAAGCGGGCTGATTGATTTAAGCCGCTAAGCGTAAAAACCCCGCTCAACATTTTCGTTGAGCGGGGTTTTTAATGGCCGTATAGCAGGACAACAAACGAACCTAGTCGGTCAGATTGTCAACGATCTTCAGCACCGGCGCGGCTTGGTTAAGCGTATAGAAGTGTAGGCCTGGCGCACCGCCATCCAGTAAACGCTGACAAAGCCGACTCACCACATCGGTGCCAAAGGCTGAGATCGCGTCACTGTCATCGCCATACGACTCCAACTGCTTGCGAATCCAACGCGGGATCTCGGCACCACAGGCGTCAGAGAAACGCGCCAGCTTGGTGTAGTTGGTAATCGGCATAATGCCGGGAATAATCGGCTGCTCGACGCCTAGTGCACGGGCTTTATCGACGAAGTTGAAATAGGCATCAGCGGTAAAGAAGTACTGGGTAATCGCCATATTGGCCCCCGCCTTCATTTTACGCGCGAAGTTTTCCACATCCTTATCAAGGTTGGGTGCCTGTGGATGAGATTCAGGATAGGCCGCCACCGCAATGTCGAAATGATTGCCGGTTTCCTCACGAATAAATTCAACCAGTTCGTTGGCATAACGTAGCTCGCCAATGCTACCCATACCGGAGGGCATATCACCACGCAGCGCAACCAAGCTATCCACGCCCTCCTCGCGGTACTGTGCCAGCAGATCACGCAGCTGGGCTTTCTCACTGCCGATGCAGGAGAGGTGCGGGGCGGTCGTGATCCCGCTCTCGCTAACCTCACGCACCACCTGACGGGTACGCGCCTGGGTAGACCCGCCAGCACCGTAAGTCACCGAAAAAAACCGTGGTTTCCGGGCGGCCAGTTCATCGCGAACGTGGATCAGCTTATCGCGCCCGGCATCGGTGTTGGGCGGAAAAAATTCAAAGCTGATACCTAGCGGATGCTCTTGGCTGCTCATGGGACTTCCTTATTAGTGATTAATAGTGATGATATTTTAAGGTATTCTCGCTGTTCCAACGGGCTGGGGCTAATGAAAGATTCCACGCTTGGCCTTTAATTCGGCTCATGTTCGTCGTCACGACACCTATTACGGGAGGGTAAATGGATCTTGCACCTGGGGCACTGGTTGGGCCGCTATTGATGTTACTGAGCTACGTGGGACTGGGTTGGCTGGCCGCCCAACGACTCAAGCTGGATCCTCGCCCGATTGCGACGCTGCTGGTTTACCTGATTGCCCCGTTTACTATTTTTCGCGCGCTGATGAACGGTGGCCCGACGCTTGACTACCTCTTACTCACATTAGCGCTATTCATTCTGGCCAGCCTGATGGCACTGATCGTACAGCGCGTCACTCGCCACCGCTTTGGTGAACAGGAAGCTGCCCTGTTGGCGTTCTCCTCAGGAACGGGCAATACCGGCTATTTTGGTTTACCAATTGCGTTGATTTTGCTGCCCCCGGAAGGCGTTACCCTTTACCTGTTCTGTATGCTGGGGATTAATATTTACGAATTTACCGTGGGCTTTTATCTCAGTGCCCGCGGGCGTTTTTCGGTGCGCGAGAGCCTGATCAAAATTTCACGCTTGCCGCTTATCTACGCTTTTTTATTAGCATTACTACTCAGTAGCCTTGAGGTAACCATTCCCGCCGCGGTCATGAGTTCGCTGCAAGTGTTTCCTGCTACCTATACGCTGCTGGGCATGATGATTATTGGCATGACGCTCAGCCAAGTGACGCTTTCCGCCTGGGATACGCGCTTTGTGGCCGCCTGCTTAGGGTTACGCTACCTGATGTGGCCATTGGTCATGCTAGTGGCGGTGTTAATCCTGCAGTGGGTCGCGCCGCTTTCCACGGAGCTGGCCTTAGCGTTGCTGCTGCTGGGTGTGGTGCCCATGGCCGCCAATGTTGTGGTAGTGGCCATGGAGCTGGGCATCCAGCCACAGAAAGGCGCATTAGCGGTGCTGGTCACCACACTGCTGGCGCCACTGCTGATTCCGCTCTATCTCGGTTTAATGCTGCGCCTCACCGGGCTTGGTTAGTGATTGAGCTGTTAAAAGCCAGCAACACCCGCATGGTTAAGCTGTGCGGCCATGCGCTGCATCTCCGGGTGGCTGAAAAATGCAACCAGCGCTTCTGCGCGCACTGGGCCGACGCCGGGAACGGCTTGCCACTGTTCGCGCTGGTAGCCCGCTAACTCATACCAATCCCCACGCACCGATTCGCTACCCGGCGGCGCGCCCAGCGCACTTAGCCAAGCTGCAAAAGGTTGGTCACGGGCTGCTTGAAATTGCTCGGTGAGCGAGGCGGCGGTGGCCTCACCAATGCCGTAGGCCTCGCGCAACTGGCGTGGTTCAACGTTCAGCCAGTCGAGTAATTGCGTGACAACGCCCGCCTCCATCAGCGCTTGCCAAGTACCTTCACCGATACCCTGCATGCCTAGCTGCTCGCCCAAGTAGGTAAGCCGCGCCAGCAGTTGGCTTTCGCAGCCAGGGGTTAACTCAAAACAGCTCAGCAGGTGGTAGCGCTGTGGTGACGGCGGAGTCAGCGGCGAGCGCTCCTGGGTATGCCAAACTACCTCGCTTAACTGGGGTATCGTTAGACCCGCTAGCGAAATCGCCACTTGGTCGCCGGGGCGAATGTCCAGTGATTCCCAACGATCCAGAGAGCCTAGTGATACGCGGCTAATGCGCCGCCCGTCTAACAGTACTGGGTTAAGCCATACCAACGGCGTTACACGCCCGGTGCGCCCTACGCGAAACTCAATGCCACGCACTTCTGCCAGTGCCTGCTGGGCCGGGTATTTCCAGGCTACCGCCCACTCCGGCGGCGACGATGACCAGCGGCGCACGCCGGGGCGATCGGCTTGTTTAATCACCACGCCGTCAGTGGCAAACGGCAGCGGGCCGTTAAACCAGGTATCGCGCCAGTAGGCGGCATCACGGCGATCATCCAACGGATAGGTGTAGTCGGCGCTATCAAAGCCCAGCGCACTCAGTTGGGCTAAGCGGCTTTCCATGTCGGTCGGGCCGTCAGGCCAGCCCCATACAAACAGGCCAACACGCTCAAGGGTGGCCGCGTCAGGCGAAGACTGAGCCATGGCGCCTGCCACGACGCCCCGGGCTCCAGAAGAGGGAGAGCGCGACTGAACGTGCGCTTCCAGGCGCCAATACAGCTCGCCTTGGAATAGCGCAGAAATCGGTTCGGGTAACGTATTGGGAACAGCAGGCAGTTGTCGGGCACGGGCTGTCCAATCCTGGCCTCGCTCGCCATCGCCGCGGCTAATGGCTTCGACCAGCTCACCCTCTACATAGCGCAGCGTCACCGCTACGCCGTCCACTTTGGGTTGGATCCACAGGTCTTCGCGACGGCTGGTAAAGCGCCTGACGCCCTCGTCATCAGCTTTATTGAGGCCGCGCTGGGCCGCTGGGTGTTCAAGGGTGCCGCTACTGCTGGTCACCCGCGTCAGCGGGCGATGATCCGGTTCTACGCCTAAACAGCGCTGCCAGTTAGCTAGGCGCTCTACCGCTTGGTCGTAGAGGGCATCATCGATCAGCGCGACGCCTTCGTCGTGGTAGGCAGTGTCCCAGCGCTGAACCTGCTCGGCCAGCGCTTGGCTTTCCTGCGCCAGCCGCTCAGCGGGCCAACTTGGGCACTCCTCTCCCTGCGCCGAGAGCGCCACCGCTAACAGGCCACCCAGCCACCCCACTTTCATGATCCATCGCCAGCCCTGCATACCCATCCTCACATGATGACAAGGAAAAGACACGGCGCTTGCACCAGCCCCGTTAAGTTTAATTTACCTTAAACTGACCGTGATGCAATGCGGGAAACAAGGATTGGCGTGTTATCGCCTAACGCACAAAATGAATATGCGGCCGTGCATGGTGGGGCGAGGTCTCCACATGGGCATCCACCGAGAAGACATCACGCAACAGGCGCTGGGTCAGCACCTCTTCAGGAGCACCGGAGGCCACGATCCTGCCCGCCTTCATGACGAGCAGTCGATCACAATACATCGCGGCGTGGTTGAGGTCATGGAGCGCAATGATGCTAGTCATCGGTAAGCTGGACACTAAACGCAGTAAGTTGATCTGGTGCTGCACATCAAGATGGTTGGTCGGCTCATCGAGAATCAACTCTCTAGGGGATTGGGCCAGGGCTCGCGCCACATGGGTACGCTGTTTCTCACCGCCGGAAAGGCTATGCCAGGCATCATCACGCTTTTCGATCATCCCGGTACGCTCCAGTGCCTCGTTGACCGCTCTATCGTCCTCACGGCGCCAGCCCGATAGCATCGAACGGTGCGGGAAGCGGCCAAGCTTGACCACATCGATCACCTTGAGGTTGGCATTGGTCGTGGCGTGCTGCTCTATGAAGGCGACTCGCTGAGCAATGGCCCGGCGGCGAAAGGTTGAGAGCTCCTGCCCATCCAGCAAGACCTGTCCGGCGTGGGGCCGCTTCAGCCCGGCCAGCAGCCGTAACAGCGAGGTTTTGCCAGAGCCATTGGGGCCCAGCACGCCCAGTAGCTTACCCGGTTCGGCTTCAAAGGAGACACCATCGATCACTGTCTTGGTGCCGATTTTCCAAATCAAATTGTCGGCCTTGATACTCATGATGCGCGCTGTAACCGGTAAAGAATGACAGAGAAGAACGGCACGCCCACCAGCGCTGTGACCACGCCGATTGGCAGAGACTGCTGAGGGATCAGCACGCGAGAGGCGATATCCGCCACCACCATGAAGATCGCTCCCACGATGGCACAGGCAGGCAGCAAGACGACGTGGCGTGGGCCGACCACGAAACGCGCCGCATGGGGAACCACCAGGCCAACGAAGCCAATGGTACCGACCATGCTGACGATGGTGGCGGTTATGACAGCGGTGAGGGCGAACAGGACGATTCGTGTTTGACCGACATTGACCCCCAGGGAAGCGGCGGCCTCATCGCCGAAGGCAAACGCATCCAATACCCGTGCGTAGCACAGACACGCCACCAGCCCCAACCCAACCACGACCGACACCAGAAAAAAATCCGGCCAGCGCACGCCACCAAAGCTACCGAGCAGCCAGAACATCACGTCGCGCGCCTGCTGCGCATTGCCTGCAGTGGTGACGAAATAAGAGGTCACCGCGTTGAACAGCTGCGATGCCGCGACACCGGCCAATATCGTGCGATCGGCACCGCCGCGAGCACCGTTCGAGAGAAGCGCCACGAACAGGAAGGCGGCGAAGGCGCCCACGAACGCTCCCGTTGACAGCGACACCGCCCCAGCGCCCAGACCGAGCATGACGATCAGTACGGCACCGGTCGATGCCCCGGCGGAGATGCCCAGCACATAGGGCTCTGCCAGCGGATTGCGCAGCATCGATTGCATAATGGCGCCAGCCAGTGCCAGGCCGGCACCGCAGAAGGCCGCCACCAACGCCCGGCTCAAGCGGTAATCCCAGACGATGGCTTCGTGGATACGATTGATTTCGAACGACGTCCAGCCCAGCTTATTGGTGATCACCGCATAAGTGGTGGACAGCGGGATCGGCATATCGCCGATCCCCACACTGATGCCCACCACCAGCCCAATCGCCACTAACGAGCAGAGCAGCAGTCCTGCCACCCCTACTAGCCGTGGCAGGCGCTCAGTCGTTTGCGACATCTCAAGTGTGGCGCTCATCTCAGACCAAGCGCCTTAAGCTGTTCCGCCACCTCTTCAGCACCGAAGATCGTCCTCACCGTGGGATCCATCGCATGGCCATCCATGACCACGATCGCCCCGTTCTTAACCGCTCTCATCTCGCGAGTCGCCGGGTCTGAGTTGAGGAACTCGATCTTGGCGTCTGAGTTGTCCAAATCCCAACGGTTACGGTCGACGCGGGCCACCACGATGACATCTGGATCCGCCGCGATGATGCTTTCCCATCCAAGTGCTGGCCACTCTGCGTCGGAGTCGATGGCATTGGTGCCGCCCAACACGTCGGCGATAAAGCCGGACGCGCCGTTCTTGCCGCCAAGATAAGCGTCCGCAGACGGCGACGGGCTGGAGAACCAAAAGACGAAGGAGAGCGGCTCGCCATCTTCGGGAGCGGCTGCCCGCAGTGCGGCTTCACGCTGCTCAAGCTCCTCGATCAGCGCTTGGCCCCGATCATTGACGTCGAAGATCTGCGCGATCTCGTCGATTTCCTGATATAGGCCGTCCATGCTCCAGAGTTGGGCGCGACTGCCGTAGCCGAACTTATCCTTCTCCATGCCCTCAGCGACGCAGGTGTTGGGAGACAGGTAAGTTGCCACCCCCACGTTGTCGAAATCTTCCCGTGTCGCCACTCGGCTTGATGGACCTATCAGGCTAGGCAGGGCAGCCGTCACAAGATCCGGTTCTTTTGCCAAAATAGACTCGAAGGTAGGAAACTCGACTGTTAATACCTCCACCTTGGCATTGGCCTCGGCCAACTGCGGCAAGACTTGGTTCGGCCAGAAAGCGGTGCCCACCATCTGGTCTTCGAGACCGAGCAGCAGCATGATTTCCGCACTGGCTTGACCTATGCCTACAGCCCGTTCGGGCGCCTTGTCAAAGGTCACCTCTACGCCGCAGTTATTCAGCGTTAAAGGGTAGTCTGTATTGCCCGCTAGGGCGGAGGATGAGCCCAGCCCTAGCAAGGCGCAGAATCCGGTCACAGCAAGAAAGCGTGTCATGTCTTACCATCACTATTGGTAGAGGTGTAAAGACTGCATCACCTAAGCATACGCTGCCCAGACAACGAAGCGACTGATACTCATTTACAAGCGAGCGAAATATAAGCGCAAATCATTCTCGTCGCAACCGTTGGCCATGCGTATCCAAAAAAAACGCCCCTGGTATTAACCAGAGGCGCGGACGAGGAGCTGCAGGCGACTAAGCGCTTACAAACCGGCGGCCTTACGCAGCGCGTCGGCTTTATCCACCTTTTCCCACGGGAAAGCGGTAAAGGTTTCGGTATGCGCTTGGCCTTTATCGTCACTCCAAGTGTAGCTGTGCTCGAACGGCGCCCGGCCGAAGTGACCATAAGCGGCGGTGAGCTGGTACATCGGGTGCAGCAGGTCAAGCATTTTGGTGATCGCGTAGGGGCGCAAGTCAAAGTGCTCGCGAACCAGCGCAACGATCTTGGCGTCGTCAATTTTGCCGGTACCGAAAGTGTCGATAGAGACAGAGGTCGGCTCGGCAACACCAATCGCGTAGGAGACCTGAATTTCACACTTATCTGCCAGGCCCGAGGCAACTACATTCTTAGCCACGTAGCGGCCCGCATAAGCGGCGCTGCGGTCAACTTTAGAGGGGTCTTTGCCCGAGAACGCACCACCACCGTGACGCGCCATGCCGCCGTAGGTATCGACGATGATCTTACGACCAGTGAGTCCACAGTCGCCGACAGGGCCACCAATCACGAACTTACCGGTTGGGTTAATATGGTACTGGGTATTCTCATCCAACCATTCAGCGGGAATCACTTGCTCAATGACCTCGCGCTTGATCATTTTGCGCAGGTCTTCTTGATCAATGTCAGGATCGTGCTGGGTAGACAAAACGATGGCGTCGACACCGCAGGGTTGGCCTTCGGCGTTATAGCGGAAGGTGACCTGACTCTTGGCATCCGGGCGCAGCCATGGAAGCAGGCCATTTTTACGCAGTTCGGCCTGACGCTCGACTAAACGGTGAGAGTAGTGGATCGGCGCTGGCATAAACGAATCGGTTTCGTTGGTTGCGTAGCCAAACATTAGGCCTTGGTCGCCAGCCCCCTGATCTTCCGGCTTAGTGCGATCAACGCCCTGGGCGATATCGACACTCTGCTTACCGATCAGGTTAACCACACCGCAGGTCGCGCCATCAAAACCCACGTCGGACGAGTTATAGCCAATGCTGATAATGACATCGCGCACGAGGGTTTCTAAATCGACCCAGGCAGAGGTGGTAATTTCACCCGCAATGATCGCCACCCCGGTTTTCACCATGGTTTCACAGGCAACACGCGCCTGTTTATCACGGGCAATAATGGCGTCTAACACCGCATCAGAGATCTGATCGGCAATTTTATCAGGATGACCTTCGGAGACGGACTCGGAGGTAAACAGGGAATATTCGCTCATCGCGCACTCTACCCTCTGTATGACGGCTGTGGTTAGTCCACAGCATCAGCAGGAAATCATGGCAGGTGTCCCCTGCCCGTATTAGCGAAGTGATGACAGACTCCATCACTTCGGGAGGCAGAGTCTACACGCTGTCGACGATGCTTCCCATAATGTGTCCCATAATTTACCGCTACATTTGCCGCAACATGGGAAGTCAGCGACAATAGCGCCTTTATAATTTCTGTTTGCAGGCGAGGAGCACCCCCATGCCGTCCCGTTTTGAGCTAGCCAATGCCATTCGCGCCCTGTCCATGGATGCCGTTCAGAAGGCCAAGTCCGGCCATCCGGGCGCCCCCATGGGCATGGCTGATATCGCCGAGGTGCTATGGAATGACTACCTCAAGCACAACCCGGAAGACCCCAAGTGGGCCGACCGTGACCGCTTTGTGCTCTCCAATGGCCACGGCTCCATGCTGCTTTATTCGCTGCTGCACCTCAGCGGCTACGAGCTAAGCCTGGAGCAGCTACAAAATTTCCGCCAACTGCATTCGCCCACCGCCGGCCACCCGGAATTCGGCTATGCGCCGGGCATTGAGACCACCACCGGCCCGCTGGGCCAGGGCTTTGCCAACGCAGTGGGCTTTGCCATTGCTGAAAAAACCCTGGCGGCGCAGTTTAACCGCCCGGGCCATACTATCGTCGATCACCACACCTGGTGCTTCCTGGGTGATGGCTGCTTAATGGAAGGCATTTCCCACGAAGCCGCCTCGCTAGCCGGTACCCAGCAGTTGGGTAAGTTGATTGCTCTCTATGATGACAACGGCATCTCTATCGATGGCGAAGTGGAAGGCTGGTTTACCGACGATACCGCCAAGCGTTTTGACGCTTACGGCTGGCACGTGGTGCCCAATGTGGATGGTCATAAGCCTGAAGAGGTGAAAGCCGCTATTGAACTGGCCAAGAGCCACGACGATAAGCCGAGCCTGATCATCTGCAAAACCATCATTGGCTTTGGCGCGCCCAACAAGCAGGGTAAAGAGGACGCCCATGGCGCCCCTCTGGGCGATGAAGAAGTGGCCCTGGCGCGTACCCAGCTCGACTGGCCCCACGCCCCTTTCCATATCCCTGAACCGATCTACTCGGCCTGGGATGCGCGTTCTGCAGGTAAAACCCGTCAGCAAGAGTGGGAAGCACGCTTTGCCCGCTATGCTGAAGCCTTCCCCACGGAAGCGCGCGAATTCACCCGCCGCATGAAGCGCCAACTGCCGACGGAACTGCCTACTGAGGCCTTGATTGAGCAGGCCCAGGAGCGCGGCGAGACCATTGCCTCACGCAAAGCCTCCTTTGAAGTGTTGAATGCCATTGGCCCAAAAATGCCGGAACTGCTGGGCGGCAGTGCTGACCTGGCACCGTCTAACCTGACCTTCTGGAAAGGCGCCAAAGCGATTACCCCGGAAGACGCCAGCGGTAACTACCTGCACTACGGCGTCCGTGAGTTCGGCATGGGCGCGGTCATGAACGGGATTGCACTGCACGGCGGTTTGGTGCCCTACGGCGCGACCTTCCTGATCTTTATGGAGTACATGCGTAACTCGATTCGCATGGCGTCGCTGATGGGCCAGCAGGCTATCTACGTGTTTACCCACGATTCCATTGGTCTGGGTGAAGATGGCCCGACCCACCAGCCCATTGAGCAGCTTACCAGCCTGCGCACCACGCCGAATCTCAATACCTGGCGCCCCTGCGATGCGGTAGAAACCGCCGCGGCCTGGGATGCGGCAATCAAGCGTCACTCAGGCCCCACGGCACTGGTGCTGTCACGCCAGAACCTGCCCCATCAGCAGCGCACCAAAGCGCAACTGGCCTCAATTCAAAACGGGGCGTACGTCCTGAAAGACAGCGAAGGCACGCCCGAGTTGATTCTGATCGCTACCGGTTCTGAAGTGGCGCTTGCCATGGACGCCGCTGCGGAGCTTGAGCAGCAGGGTAAAGCGGTGCGCGTGGTCTCCATGCCCTCGGCCTACCGCTTTAACGGGCAGGATGCGGAGTACCGTGAAAGCGTATTGCCCAAGGCGGTGACCAAGCGTATCGCCATCGAAGCTGCTCACGCCGACTACTGGTACAAGTATGTGGGCCTGGACGGCCGCGTCATCGGCATGACCACCTACGGCGAATCTGCACCCGCGGGCGACCTATTCAAACACTTCGGCTTTACCGTCGAGAATGTGGTCAAACAAGCCAACGAACTACTCGACTAAGCCATGCCTGCGCTCAGTGGCTTGCTATGGCTGATTAGCTACTGGCTGATCGGTGAAGTGGTGATCCACTTCACCGCTTTACCGATCTCTTCAGGCGTGATTGGGATGCTGCTGCTGTGCGCAACGCTCGCCGTGCGTGGCCGTGTCCCTACCAGCATTGCCGCCGCTGCCCAGCCGCTGATCGCGCTACTCGCCATGCTGATTATGCCCGGCGTTGTTGGGGTATTTTTCATCATCGGCGAGCTGGCAGGCCAGTGGAGCGCCATTCTTATTGCCTTAGTGGTAGGCACATTACTCAGTGTGACGACGACGCTTTGGCTGCTCAAACGTCTTATCGGGCAGCCGCATGCACGCTAATACACCGCTACTCGAACTGTTAACCACTACCCCGCTGTTTGCAGTGGGCTTAACGCTTGCCGCTTATTTGCTGGGTAGCGCGCTGTTCCAGCGTCTAAAGCGCCCTTCTTGGCTGCCCGCTATTTTGATCGCAGCGCTGCTGCTGGCGGGGGCATTAGCGCTGATAGGACTGCCTTACGCTACGTACCAGCAAGGGGCCACATGGCTAACGGTGCTATTGGGGCCAGCCACGGTGGCGCTGGGTATGCCGCTTTATCAACAGCTGCCGCGTATCGTTGAATTATGGCGACCGCTAGCGATTTGTTTGCCCATCGCCGCGACGCTGGCGGCTTGCTACTCGCTGGCAATTGCTTGGTTGCTGGGCAGCTCAGACAACATACTCGCGTCCATTGCCGCTAAATCAGTGACCGCGCCAATTGCTATCGGCATTACCGAGCAGCTGGGTGGCACCACCGCGCTGCTGCTGGGGGCACTGCTGGTCACCGGGGTGATCACCATTCCCTGCGTGAGCTTGGCAGCGCGTTGGTTGAATATCAAAGATGATCGCTTGATCGGTTTCGCTCTGGGGCTTAACGGCCACGCCATTGGCACGGTAAGAGCGTTTGAGATCAGCCCCACCGCCGGCGCTTTCGCGTCACTGGGCATGAGCCTTACCGGTATTTTCACCGCGGTGCTGCTGCCACTTGCCTGGCGATTGATAGGCATGGCCAGTTGATAGGCGCAGTTAGCCGATAACAGTCGCCCGCTGAAATACGTTATCATCGCAACGAGTTCTAGCCTATTTCGATTATTGTTGATTCACTTTTAAGAGCCAACCTTCTGCATGGCTAATTCAGCTTCCAGCTATCGCATCGCCATTAACGGTTACGGACGCATTGGCCAATGCGTGTTGCGTGCGCTCGTCGAGCGGCGACACCCCGAACTTGAAGTGGTCGCTATTAATGAGCTCTCTGATCTCGCGACCATCACCTATCTAACCCGTTACGACACCACCCATGGCCGCTTTCCCGGTGACGTGGAGAACGACGGCCAGCATCTCATTGTCAACGGCCAGCGCATCCAGGTATTGTGCGAACAAGATCCACGTAAGTTGCCCTGGAAAGCGCTTGATGTGGATTTGGTGCTGGAGTGCTCCGGGAGTTTTAAAGATCGCGCCACCGCCGAGCTGCACTTAGCAGCAGGCGCTAAGCGGCTACTGTTTTCCCAACCAGCGGAAAACGACGTCGATACCACCATTGTGTGGGGCATTAATGAAGGCGAGCTGGCACTTTCTCAGCGCGTTCTGTCAGCCGCCTCGTGCACCACTAATTGCCTTGTGCCGCTTCTGACCGTCCTAGATGAAGCCTTGGGGCTTGAACACGGTGTCACCACGACGATTCACTCGGCGATGAATGACCAACCGGTGATTGATGCCTATCATCAAACCGACCTGCGCCTAACCCGTTCGGCGATGCACTCTATTGTGCCGGTGGACACCGGCTTGGCGCTCGGCATTAGCCGCTTGATGCCCAATCTTGCGGGACGCTTTGAGTGCCTACACGTACGCGTCCCCACTATCAATGTCTCTGCCATGGACGTAGCGCTCACGGTTAGCCGCGACACCCACCGGGACGATGTGAACACGCTGTTGCTGACAGCCAGTCAACAGCGCTTAAAGGGCGTGCTGGGTTACACTGAAGCCCCTATGGCGTCGGTTGATTTTAATCACGACCCGCGTTCAGGCATTCTCGACGCGACTCAAACTCGAGTGGCTGGCAAGCGCCTTATCAAGCTACTGTGCTGGTTCGACAACGAATGGGGGTTCGCTAACCGTATGCTCGATATTAGCCAGCGGCTGGCCAGACTTTCCGCACAGACGTAACCTGTTTGCACCAGTTGTTTACATTGGCTGTTTATATTGAGTTCAACGGCCTAAACACGAGGAAACTGCTCACATGAACGTGAAGAAGATGACTGACCTTCCCCTGGAAGGACAACGCGTGCTGATCCGTGAAGACTTGAATGTGCCCATCAAACATGGCCGCGTTTCCAGCGACGCCCGCCTGCGTGCCGCGCTGCCGACGATTCAGGCAGCCGCGAAGGCTGGGGCCAAAGTGATGCTGATGAGCCATTTGGGACGTCCCACCGAAGGCGAACCCACCGAGGAGTTTTCCCTGGCGCCGGTGGCTGAACATTTGAGTGAGCTGTTAGGCCGCCCGGTGCCGCTGGTCAAAGCCTATCTCGGTGAAACAGTCGGCGAAACCCTCGATATTGCCAACGGCGATGTCGTACTGCTAGAGAACGTTCGCTTTAATAGCGGCGAGAAAAAAGATGACGAACAGCTGGCGAAACAGTACGCCGCGCTGTGCGATATTTTTGTGATGGATGCCTTTGGCACCGCCCACCGCGCCCAAGCCTCCACCCATGGCGTGGCACGTTTTGCCCCTAGCGCCTGTGCAGGGCCTTTACTTGCCCAAGAGCTTGATGCCCTTGAGAAAGCGCTGGCACATCCGGCCCGGCCCATGGCCGCCATCGTCGGCGGCTCAAAGGTCTCTACCAAGCTGGATGTACTCACCGCGCTGGCGGAGAAATGCGATCAACTGATTGTCGGCGGCGGTATCGCCAACACCTTTATTGCCGCCGCAGGCTACAATGTCGGCAAATCACTCCATGAGGCCGATTTGGTGGGCCAGGCGAAAGCGTTGATGGAGAAGGTCTCAATTCCACTGCCTACCGATGTGGTCGTCGCCACCGAGTTTTCTGAATCGGCCAAAGCGGTGGTCAAGCCCGTCGATCAGGTGGCTGACAACGAGATGATTTTGGATATCGGCCCCGATACCGCCGCTCATTTGGCAAGTATGCTCAAAGACGCGGGCACTATCCTGTGGAACGGCCCCGTCGGTGTGTTTGAAATCGATCAGTTTGGTAAAGGCACCCAGGTGATCGCCCAGGCCATCGCCGATAGCGCGGGCTTTTCTATTGCCGGTGGCGGCGATACCCTAGCGGCCATTGATAAGTACGCCATTGCGGATCGCGTTTCGTACATTTCCACTGGCGGCGGCGCCTTTCTTGAGTATGTCGAAGGCAAGCAATTGCCTGCCGTGGCAGCACTCGAAGCAGCTGCCAAACGCAGCTAACATAAAGCCACTTGAACCTGGGCGCTTATGGTGCTCGTTCAGATAACCCAATTGACAACGCAAACAGGTAAGATAATTTTATGGCTCTGATCAGCATGCGCCAAATGCTCGACCACGCCGCCGAATACGGTTACGGCATTCCGGCGTTCAACGTCAATAACCTTGAGCAAATGCGCGCCATTATGGAAGCCGCTGATGCCACTGACTCGCCCGTCATCGTGCAAGCCTCTGCGGGCGCACGCAAATATGCGGGTGCGCCTTTCCTTCGCCATCTGATTTTGGCGGCCGTTGAAGAGTTTCCGCATATTCCAGTGGTTATGCATCAGGATCACGGCACCAGCCCTGCAGTCTGCCAGCGCTCTATCCAGCTCGGTTTCTCCTCGGTCATGATGGATGGCTCGCTGGGTGAAGATGGCAAAACCCCCACCGACTATGATTACAACGTCAACGTTACTCGTCGCGCGGTGGAAATGGCCCACGCCTGTGGCGTTTCCGTCGAAGGTGAGCTGGGCTGCCTGGGCAGCCTGGAAACCGGTATGGCCGGTGAAGAAGACGGCATCGGCGCAGAAGGCAAGCTGGATATGGAGCAACTGCTTACCGATCCGGAAGAAGCCGCAGCATTTGTTAAAGCCACCCACGTAGACGCACTGGCGATTGCCATTGGTACCAGCCACGGCGCTTACAAATTTACTAAGCCACCTACCGGTGACACGCTGTCTATTCAGCGCATTAAAGAGATTCACGCGCGAATTCCGGATACTCACCTGGTCATGCACGGCTCCTCTTCTGTTCCCCAGGAGTGGCTGGAAGTGATTAACCAGTACGGCGGCGAGATTCCTGAAACTTATGGCGTGCCCGTCGAAGAAATCGTTGAAGGTATCAAGCACGGTGTACGCAAGGTCAATATCGATACCGACCTGCGCTTGGCATCTACCGGTGCAGTGCGTCGCTTCCTGGCTCAGAACCCGTCTGAATTCGACCCGCGTAAGTTCTTGAAAGAGACCGTTACCGCGATGCGCGACCTATGTATCGCTCGCTACGAAGCCTTTGGCACGGCTGGCAATGCCAGTAAGATTAAGCCGATCAGTCTGGACGATATGTTCTTGCGCTATGAGCGTGGCGAACTAGCGCCCAAGGTAAAATAAGCGTGTATTGACACCCTTTCGAAAAGACGACCTGCTTGGTCGTCTTTTTTTTGGCTAATGAAATAGATGTTGCAATGCAGCATTAATACCCTAACACTGGTGATGAGGCCACGACGTTTCGTGTTCCAGCAAGGAGGCCACAACGCTTATGAAATCGACGACTCCCCTGTCCCTAATGCCCACTACCCCGGTAGCGATGTTCGATATATGGAAAGTCGGCATCATGGCCTTTGAGCTATGGTCAACATCCTTGTCGACGATCACTATGCGAAATCATTTATGGCAAACACAGCCGTTTTTCAGTCCTAAAATGATGCAAGAAAATCAACGCATGGTCACCGAAAAACTCGAGGCCAGCATGGAAGCTGGCCTCGTCATGCAAAAAGCGCTGCTCAATTCAATGAGCGGGAAACAAGCCCCCTGGTGGGTTACCAGCCAGCGCACAATGAAGCCTTACCATCAGCGAAGTAGCGCTAACTCACAGCGACTCGCCAAGTAAAGCTTAGGCACTGACGTTACTCGTTATCGTCGGTGCCATCCTCGCCATCTTCACTATTCTCTTCCTCGCTGCTATGAATAGCATCTTCAGGACTGCCAGTGCCGCCTGTGCCAGCCTCTGGGTTTCGCTCCTCACTCTTACCTGGTTCTAGCTCTACATCAGCTTCGCCTGCACTGGTGGCTACTTCTTCGTTGTTCTCTTCTTCACGAGCGCGTGCCTGTTCATCAGCGCCTTCGGCATCGCTAGATAACGCTTCATCGTCGCGTTTTACCGACCCCGCTTTAATACCGTATTCCGCTTCTAGTGCCTCATCATCCAGAGGCTCGTGCTGCTCGTCCTGTGTGTCATGATTATCAGCAAACACATAGCCAGTCGTCGTGAGTAACGCAGCGCTGAGTGCAAAGGGTAAAAACCAAGGGGCTAGTCGCATTGGGTGTTCTCCATGTTGTGGTTTTAAAAGAATAGTGTATCCCTACTATCTCTTCAGCGCAGCTTGGCGGTTTCCAACGCTAGCGCTACAGCTTGTCCTGAAAGGACATGTGCCAGCGGCCGCTAAAATGAGCGTAGCCATTTAAGCTGGTTCAAGAGTAACGTGCAAGCAAGCAAAAAATTACAAAACAGTGTTCACAAATGGCGTAAAATCCCGTTCAATAGCAGTATGGATGGCTTCAACTAACACTGGCAGCGTTTAAACCGCTGCAAGGAACCGCAATGCCGCTCCCACTTTTGCTGTTTGACTGTGATGGCACTCTTGTCGATAGCGAACCGCTACTCGCTGAAGAGATGGCCGCTGGACTTAATTCAGTAGGCCTGCCTTTCGCTGTTACTGACTACCTTGGCGAATTTCGTGGAGCGCGCTTTCGACGTATCGTTGCTGAATTACAACAACGCTATGGGGAGGTTGACCCTGCCCACCTTGACCGCATGGAAGCCTCTATGCGAGCCAATCTAGCCACCCGGCTTGCACAGGAGTTGACGACCATTCCAGGTGCCCATGAAGCGCTGGATATTTTGGCGGCTTATCCCAGTGCCGTAGTGTCTAATGGGCCGGAAAGCAAAATTCGCTCGGCTCTAGAAGCAACCGGACTGAGCCACTATTTTGGTAAACGCTTTTTCAGTGGCTATACCGCCAATTGCTGGAAGCCCGAACCCTGTTTACATTTACACGCAGCGAGTATCATGGGCTATTCAGCGCGTGACTGCATAGCCATAGACGATGCCTTGGTTGGTGTACGCGCGGCGCTTCAAGCGGGAATGACGGTGATCCACTTAAATCGCTTCCCTGATGCCGAGTCAACGCCCGAAAACGCTATCATGATCAGCAATATGTATCAGTTGCCTGCCGTGGTGGAGCGACTCACGCGTGAGTATTGGCAAACCCCTGTGCCTCAGCACTCAATGGGAGGATAAAAATGCCCTCTTTACGTGACCAGCTTGGTGGGCTGGTTTACTCCACCGAGCATGGCAAAACCTGCCCCACCTGCCGGGAACCACTCGACGCCTGCCAATGCGATGAGCTCAGCGAACAGCAGCGGCTGGAAGCACTTGATGGCGTGGTACGCATTCGCCGCGAAACGAGTGGCCGGAAAGGCAAAGGCGTTACTACCATTACTGGCATTCCGCTGCCTAGCGAAGAGCTTAGAACCTTGGCCAAAACGCTTAAAAAGCGCTGTGGAACCGGTGGAGCAGTTAAAGAGGGCATTATTGAAATTCAAGGCGACCACCGCGATACCTTGCGCCAAGAATTAAGCGCCCTCGGCTACCAGGTTAAACTCGCTGGAGGTTAGACCTCTACACCACTATAACTTACCATCGGGACTTACCACCGGGTAAGTCGCTACAGAGCAAGGCACCGCAATGGCTTGGCTGGAATACGTGTTACCCCTGATTTTTTTATTCCCCATGGCGGCAATGGCCAGTATTGTCCTTGCGCTGCGCAGCCTTCACGATGCTCGCGTTCACTCCCCATTCAACGCCCCCCTTCATGAACCGGGCCAAGCCCTGCGGCGCCGTCTTGACCAAGCTTTTTCCAGCCTATTTTTAAACGGCGCTTTAGGGCCCATTATCAGCCTTGCTCCGCTTGTTTACGGGATGGGGCGCATGTTGTTTGTCGAGCGACAAGACTGGGTCGAATGGGCACTGTATGGCCTGCTCAGCACCTTACTTGTGCTGACGTTTTCGTTACTTCTGGTACGCGACTATCAGCGTATACGTCGCTTAAAATTAGGCTTAGCCTGCGAACTGGCTGTTGGTCAAGAGCTGGAGCGCTTAGTCCGCCCTGATGCGCACCCTTACTATGTATTTCATGATGTGCCCACCGATAGCTTCACGATCGATCACGTCGTCGTAACACCCCATGGCGTATTTGTGGTCGAGACACGAGCAAGAACACTCGCTATCGGCACCGATGGCAACGAACTCAACACAGTAGCGGTTGAACGAGAGCGGTTGCGCTTTCCGCACTGGCAAGAGCGTCGACCGTTGCACAAAACGCGCCAAGGAGTTAGCTGGCTGACTCACTGGCTTGAGCGCCGCTGCGGCGTACCCGTGCCAGTACGAGGCGTATTGGTGCTACCGGGCTGGAAAATAGATAACAGCGAAGCCGCTTCGGATATTCTAGTGGTCAGCGGAGATACCCTTGCAAAGCAAATAACCGAGCTAACACCAGGCCCACTCAATGATGCCATCCATGACAAGATCATTAATGTTCTGCTTGAGCGCGCTCAGTTGATGGAGTTGAAACATCTGAGCCAACCTTCAGTTTAAGTGTCCTCCCTCCGCTCAATCGCCGCGCAGTCGGCCGCCCATTTCCTGGGCCAGATCGACCGCATAGTGGTCTGTCATCCCACCAATAAAGTCCAGCATTCGTCGATAGCTATCGTAAAGCGTCCATGAAGGCAGCGGCGTATTTTCGCCAATCAGAGCCAGTACACGCTGGTGTTTAAACGATGAGTGACCTGTGTGGTGAAGCTCATGTGCAGCGCCAATAAAGGCTTCCAGCAGAATGCCCAGCGTCGTATAGGCGCCAATTTCTAGTTTTGCCTTGCGCTCATTCTGAAAAATACGCTCTCTAGCCAACTGCTTCGCCGCCTGAACGCCCCACCCCAAATCAGGGTGACACAGCTCTAAGAGGTCATCACTGAGCGTGCCGCTCAGCAGGGCCTGCTCATGCTGCACAAACACCGCGCCGACATCGTTTACCGCCCGCTCCATGGCGGCGCCACGTAATAGCGCGATACGCCGTCGCTGAGAAACGTTGTTACGCTCCATCTCCGCATATTCGGCAGGGAAATCGCCGGCAATCTGGCGCAAAATTTCGACCACTTCCTCATAGCGCAGAATACCCATCTCTAAGCCGTCTTCCAGGTCTAGCAGGGCATAACAGATATCATCGGCGGCTTCCACAAGCCAAGCTAATGGATGGCGACACCAGCGTTGATCGCCTTGGGGTAACAGACCAACCGCCTCGGCCACCTCTTTTAGCAGGGCTTGCTCCGACTGATAAGCGCCAAACTTGCCCGCTCGACCACCGTAACGAACCGTCCACGGGTATTTCAGCAGTGTGCCAAGGGTGGCCGCTGTTAGCCGCATACCGCCATTGAACTGGTTGTATTCGATCTGGGTAATTACCCGAAAACCCTGGGCATTACCTTCGTAGGTCAACAGATCCTCGCGCTCCGCCTCTGAAAGGCCCTCTAACAGACCACTGCTTTGAGCACGCAGAAACCAGTCGCGAATAGCATACTCTCCGGCGTGACCGAAAGGGGGATTACCAATGTCGTGACCAAGACATGCCGTTTGTATAATGACGCCAAGGTCAGCAGGGGTAATCCATTCAGGCAAACGATCATGCAACAGTTCACCCACAATCATGCCCAAGGAACGTCCCACACAGCCAACCTCTAGCGAGTGGGTTAGGCGAGTATGGATATGGTCGTTTTCGGTCAGTGGATGCACCTGGGTCTTACGCCCTAGGCGCCTAAAAGAGCCTGAGAAAACAATTCGGTCGTGATCTTTATGAAATGGGCTGCGACCAATTTCACGAGTACTTGTGGAGCGTTGGTCGTGAAGACGACGTGGGGAAAGTAACTGTTCCCAGCGCATCTGAGTCATGGGCATTCCTCCTAGAGGAGTGCATTCTGACATAAAACGCCAGAAAACCGTACGTTAGGGTGAGTGGTGAGTGGTGAGTGGT
>NZ_LXRG01000042.1 GCF_001651035.1 Halomonas sp. ALS9 | reverse complement strand
TCGCCACGCTCGTCGGGAACCCGGCCGAACTCGGCCTGCTCCGGACCAACTTCCGCACCGCCGACCCGACAGCGCTCAGCGCGTTCAAACAGGCGTTCGCCGCCGACCTCACCGATGACGAGTTCCGGACCTTCCTCAACACCTTCCAGCCCGATGAGAACCTCGACGTCGGTACGTCCGCCGACCGGGCGCAGGCCGCGACCTGGGGCCGGATTCCCAGGACCTACGTGCGCCTGTCCGCCGATGCCAGCCTTCCGCTGGCGGTGCAGGACCGCATGATCCGCGAGGGGGACGCGCTCACCCCCGAGAACCCCTTCGACATCCGGACCCTTGCGGGAAGCCACCTGCGCTGGCTCGTCCACCCGAAGCCCGCCGCCGAGGTGCTCGCGAGCCTCGCGGGGAGTTGACCGCGACTGACCTTCGGCGGTGCCGCAGGGGGGGAAGGGTCCGGACAGCCGGTCAGCACCTGTCCAGCC
>NZ_LXRG01000041.1 GCF_001651035.1 Halomonas sp. ALS9 | reverse complement strand
TGATGACGCCTTCTTTGCCCACTTTTTCCATCGCTTAAGCAATGATTTGACCGATGCGCTTGTCACCGTTAGCAGAGATTGTACCTGCCTGAGCAATCGACTTAGGGTCGGTGCACGGTACAGACATTGCTTTGATTTCTTTAACGGCAGCAGCCACGGCTTGGACGATGCCGCGCTTAAGATCCATCAGGTTCATACCCGC
>NZ_LXRG01000040.1 GCF_001651035.1 Halomonas sp. ALS9 | reverse complement strand
TTACCTAGGTGATAAAAAAACCACCCTTTTGAATAACTGCGCAACCCCAGCAGAGAAGTGAAGTAAATTTGCGCCATCATGGGGAATATCAGCGCCCAGATGAGTATCGCCCCGGGGATCGACACCTGCGCCCCTTCAAAGCGCGACAGGGTTTCCGGTACCGCTGGGATAAATTGCCCGACTAAGATGCCCACCACAATGGCAAGCGCTACCCAAACCGAGAGGTAGCGCTCAAAGACGCCCATGCCTTCGGCGGTGGAGGGTGATGCGTTATCTTGCAGGGCTGACATGGG
>NZ_LXRG01000039.1 GCF_001651035.1 Halomonas sp. ALS9 | reverse complement strand
GCACGGGGCGGGCCACGGCGTCACTCGAAGCGGCCACCTTGGGCAGGGTCAGCGGGTTGTCGACGGTCACTGCGGGCATGGGAGCCACCTCCGGTCGAGTTTTCTGGAGCAAATTTAGTTGAATGATGAACATCCCGCAAGGCGTACGGCATTCCCGCCTCGTCGCCGACGGCGCGGGAGCCCGCCCCACCCGACAGCGCGAAGATCCCGCCACCGACAGCACAAGTGCCCGCGCCACTCCCGGCGCGGGCCCTTGCCCGATTGAAGAACCCGCAGGTCAGCGACGCACGGAACCGAAACAGCTACCCGTACATACGCCGCATCGCGAAGTCGACCATCTGCTCGACCGCCTTGGCGTCGAAGACCATCCGGTGGTCGCCCTCCATGTCCAGGACGAAGCCGTATCCCGTGGGCAGCAGGTCGATCACCTCGGCGCCGGTGATCACGAAGTACTTGGACTCCTTGCCCGCGTAGAGCCGCAGCTCCTTGAGCGTGG
>NZ_LXRG01000038.1 GCF_001651035.1 Halomonas sp. ALS9 | reverse complement strand
AGTCTTAAAGCGACACACAAAAATACTTATGGATAAAATATTGTGTTTCACTATACTTCAAGTAAGATAAGTCACACTCCCTGACACACCGACGCCGCGGAGGTCTCTATGTACGCGCAGCTCGTGGAAACCGGTTCTAGCAAACTCAAAACGCTTGATGAGAGGGAGCCTGAGGAACGCCAGTTCCAGTAACGCATCAATAACGAAATGAAAATCGAACCCAACACTTGGATGCCGGATGCCTACCGCAAGACATTGATCCGTCGGATCTCACAGCACGCGCACTCCGAGCTCGTCGGTATGCTGCCGGAAGGCAACTGGCTGACACGCGCGCCGACCCTTAAGCGCAAGCTGCAGCTAATGGCCAAGATTCAGGATGAGGCGGGTCACGGCTTGTACCTGTACAGCGCCATGGAAACCTTGGGTGCCGACCGCGACGAAGAGGTCGATAAACTCCACGACGGCCGCGC
>NZ_LXRG01000037.1 GCF_001651035.1 Halomonas sp. ALS9 | reverse complement strand
CCTGGCCCCGGAGGCGTATCTGCCGATCCGCCAGGTCGGGGCGCAGTACCACGCGGCGGCGGAGGGGCTCTCGGCCGCCTAGGAGATCTTCGCGGTCCTGGAGACCGGGCCCCGGGGAGCGGGCACCGAGGAGGTTCCTGACTCCACGCGCCTGGAGCTGGAGGGGGTGACCGTACGCCACGAGGGCCGCACCGCCCCGTCGCTGGACGCCGCCTCCCTCACCGTCGAGCCGGGGGAGACCGTCGCCCTGGTCGGCCCGAGCGGCGTCGGCAAGTCCACCCTGCTGAGCGTGGTCCTGGGGTTCGCCGTACCCGACGAGGGGCGCGTCCGGGTCGGCGGCCAGGACCTCGCGGAGCTGGACCTGGAGCGCTGGCGGAGCCGGATCGCCTGGGTCCCGCAGCGCCCGCACCTCTTCGCGGGCACGATCGCGGAGAACGTACGCCTCGCCCGCCCCGACGCCGACGACGAGGCGGTGGTGGCGGCGCTGCGGGACGCGGGGGCGTACGACTTCGTCGCGGAGCTGCCCGACGGCGAGCGG
>NZ_LXRG01000036.1 GCF_001651035.1 Halomonas sp. ALS9 | reverse complement strand
CAGTAATGTTCCCAACCAATCTACAACACCCAACAACTCTAACCCTTTAACGATGAGCAACGCTGGAATCAGAATTTTGAGTAGCGTTACGTATACACGCAGCGCGTCTTTGAGAACGCTACATAAGCACTCCAATAGGTGATAAATGCTCATAGGCCTCTAGCCCTCCATTGCCATCGTCTGAATAATCGTTATGCTCAAGGAGGCAATGCAGCATCTTCCTTTCAATACTGCATTAACAATCACTATTCGTTCTTTATAAGCACAGGAAGAGCATTTTATTTCATGGACGCCATTGATCGACGAATGCTTGACCAGCTCCCGCGTGACGCCAGCCTAACCAATCACGCGCTATCGGATGAGATAGGGCTCCCCCCCTCTCCCTGTTTCACGCGG
>NZ_LXRG01000035.1 GCF_001651035.1 Halomonas sp. ALS9 | reverse complement strand
TACGACCACGCCGACCGGACGTACCGGCTGGCCAGCGCGGGTCACCTGCCGCCCTTGATGATCGACGCCGCCGGTCGTTCCGCCTTCCTGGACGTGCCCCCCGGTGCTCCCCTGGGCGCGGGGGCCATCCCCTACGACCAGGTGACGGCCCAGATGCCGGAGGGCAGCCGCATCGTGATGTACACCGACGGGCTGATCAAGAACCGGCACGAGGACATCGATGTGCTGCTGGAACGGCTGCGTGCGGCGGTGCGAGGGCCCGCGGACCGCTCTGTCGGACAGCGGCGAGGCGGCGTGGACCGGGACCGACAGCTGCGGTGGCGCGCGATTCGACGACGCCGTCATGCTCATGGCGGAAACCCTGTCGCAGCCCGACGCGGAAGTGGTCGTCTGGTCCCTCCCCCCGGACGGGTCGGCCGCCGG
>NZ_LXRG01000034.1 GCF_001651035.1 Halomonas sp. ALS9 | reverse complement strand
TCGTCTCCGGTGCCCTTGAGCAGGTCGTTATGACGCTGTTCATCGCCATGGGGCTGGTCGTGCTGGTGATCTTTATGTTTCTAGGCTATTTGCGCACCACCCTGGTACCTGCGGTGACCGTTCCGATTGCCGTTATCGTCGCCTTTACAGCGCTTGCGGCGCTGAATTTCTCGATCCACCTACTTACTCTGCTAGCACTGGTTCTGGCGATCGGCCTGATTGTCGCTGATGCCATCGTTGTTCTTG
>NZ_LXRG01000033.1 GCF_001651035.1 Halomonas sp. ALS9 | reverse complement strand
CCCGCTCACCAAGGTCGCGCTCAGCGGCGGCTCCTTCCTCGGCCGGCTCTCCGGCGAGGACCGGATGGACGTCGCAGCCCAGCGCCTCGCCGCCGGTGACCGCTCGCTGGTCTACACGTACTACAGCGAGGTCGACGGCAAGGGCCACCGCTTCGGCGTCGACTCCGACGCCTGGCGCGGCCAGTTGATGTACGTCGACGGGCTCGCCCAGCGCCTCGCCGAGCAGCTCCCGCCGCGCTCCGCGCTCTACCTCCCCGCCGACCACGGCATGATCGACATCCCGTTCGACGAGCGGTCCCGGATCGACTTCGACGAGGACTGGGAGCTGCGCGCGGGCGTCGCCCTGCTCGGCGGCGAGGGCCGCGCCCGCCATGTCTACGCGGTGCCCGGCGCCCAGGGGGACGTCCTGGCCGTCTGGCGCGAGGTGCTCGGCGAGCAGTTCTGGGTGGCGAGC
>NZ_LXRG01000032.1 GCF_001651035.1 Halomonas sp. ALS9 | reverse complement strand
ACTTAGTTATTGAGCGCGCGCCTATTCGACCGCTATCCCCAGGCGGCAGTGAGAGGCGAAATTTGTTGATCCAGCCTCATTGTCAGGTAAATCCTTCGATTATTACCGAGCGGTAATAATCAGTCGCCTCTTCGCCTTATTAGGATTAAATATTCCCGAGCGGGAATATTTTGGAGCAAACGCATTCTGACAAAAAGGCGGCCCAAGGCCGCCCCGTTAGTGTGCGCACTATCTTAATAAGAATCCCTTAGATGTTAAGTATTAGGTATTAGGTATTTAAGATAACCCCGCCATTCAGATGTAGTGTTTGGCCGCTCATATAGGAGGACTCTTCGCAGGCCAAATAGACATAGGCAGGGCCCATTTCGCTAGGTTGCCCGGCACGCTTCATGGGAACCTGATCACCAAATGAGGCAACTTTGTCCTCATCAAAACTGGCCGGAATCAGCGGCGTCCATACCGGCCCCGGCGCCACTGCGTTCACGCGAATACCACGATCCATCAAAGACATCGCCAGCGAACGTACCAGCCCCTGAATAGCCCCCTTGGTGGCGCTGTAATCGATCAGCGTATCATTGCCCTTAAAGGCATTGATCGAAGAGGTGGCAATGATAGTGTCGCCCTTGCTGAGATGCGGCAGGGCGGATTTAGTCAGATAAAAGTGGCTGAAGATGTTGGTCTGGAAGGTGCGTAGCAGTTGATCGTCGGGGATATCGGTGATGTCGTCCCAGTCGTACTGCTCGGCGGCGTTGTTGATCACAATATTGATCTTGCCGAAGTGGTCGAGGGTGCGCTTAACGATCTCACGACAAAATGCGGGCGCTGCCACATCGCCTTTCAATACCAAACAGCGGCGACCTTCCGCTTCTACCAGCCGTTTGGTCTCTTCCGCATCTTGGGTTTCTTTGAGGTGGACGATCACACTGTCGGCACCTTCGCGGGCGTAGTGAACCGCCACTGAACGACCAATGCCGCTGTCGCCACCGGTAATAATCGCGACTTTGTCCAGTAACTTATCGGCGCCCCGGTAGCTTGCACGGATGTATTCGGGCTCTGGGTGCATGGCATGTTCATCGCCTGGCTGCTTATCTTGGTGCTGGGGTGGTTGCTGTTGATCACTCATGTGCGGTCACTCCTTTGTTTGCACAGAAATAGTTGGCACAGAAATAGTTGGCACAGAACTGTTTGCATAGAGCTGGTTACACAGAAATCGTTGGCGCAGAAATTATTGGCATAATAAAAAGCTGCGGCTTAAAAACGGATGGTCACTGCGCATCCGGCGCGGCTCCGTTCCTCGGCCCAACGTCACTCTTCAACGTAGACCAAGGACGTAGAAACAAGCAAACCTAACGGCAACGAATATATTTTCTATAACCAGTGTTATTTAATTGGATTTAAAGTTTATCTTATTAACCTATGTTAATAAGATAATTAACTATAGAAAAAATAAATGCCCATAAATTGACAATAAAAGAATGACCGCTATGTTTTATGTGTGGCATGTCTATTAAATAAACGGCGTAATTAGCTAAGTATTAGTGCTTGTTTTATTTAAGTTTATAATTGTGCTGATTAATTACTCCTAGTAGATGTGCGCTGACGTTGATTTTGTTTCACCACGGATGCTGACAAGTGAGACGACAAGGAGGAAGTGACAGATGATCGATCAAGGAAAGCAGACTAACCCAGGTGCCTCTGACCAGCCGAGCCCTTCAACAGAGACGCTCAAGCAGCAAGGACGCGACACCGCCCACGAGGTAGGAGAGGCGGCCCAACACCAAGCTGAAGGCTATTTTAACCAACAGCGCGATAATGCTGCGGAACAGTCCCATAAACTAACCGGCGTTCTACAAAAAATGGCCGATGAGTTTGATAACCAGCAGCAGCCATTTTTCTCAAAACAAGCGAGAAAGTTTGCTGATACGACCGAGCGCTTTTCGGATAACTTGCGTGATAAAGATTTACGCAGTGTTTGCGATGAAGCGCAGAGTTTCAGTCGCCGCGAACCTGCTTTGTTTATCGGGGGCGTGATTGCCGCTGGCTTCCTGGTTTCTCGTTTTCTGCGCAGCTCTGGTCAACACAGCTCTGATAAACACAGCACCAGCGGCCAGTACAGTTCGAACCAGTATAGCGCTGATCAGCAAACACCAGGTGCTGATAACCACGCCAGTCATTTAACTAGTACCGCTGCGGGAAGCACGGTTAGACGTTCAACTCCGGGTAGTGAATCGCTCTAAATTGAGAGCAGGGAGGCAAATAATGGATTCGGATAACAAACCCACGGCGCAAAGTTCATCGGTCGGGTCGCTACTTTCAACAGTGATGCAAGAAATTAGCTCACTGGTGCGCAACGAAGCTGAGCTTGCCAAGACAGAAATGTCAGAAAAAACCCACGAGGCTATGGCGGGCATCGCTGCTATCGCCATTGCCGGTGCGGTGCTGTTAGGCGGTTTTTTAACCTTGCTTGCCGCAGCGGTGTTTCTGCTCAATGAAATACTGCCGCCCGACACCACTCCCTGGCTGTCGGCGCTGATTGTGGGAGGCGTGGTGACGGTGATTGGCATCATTATGCTTAACGCGGGCCAAAAGAAACTCCAGGCGCGCAGCTTGATGCCGACGCGTACGCTGAATAGTTTGCAGAGTGATAAGGCGGTTGCCCAGAAGCATCAGCACAAGGTCAAGGAGGAGTTGAAATGACGGATCATAACAACCAGCGAAGCCCAGAAGAGATTGAGAAGGATATCAGTCAATCCCGTGATCGCCTCGATTCCACGCTGAACGAGATCGAAGAGCGCTTCTCTCCTCAGCAGTTGCTGAATACGTCCTACGAGTATCTGCGCCATGGCGGTGCCAACGAATTTATGGCTAATCTGGGCACCACGATTAAGCAGAACCCGCTGCCATTTCTGGTCACCACGGCGGGGTTGGGCTGGATGATGCTGTCACAGCGTCAGCCTAATCGAGGCCAGCATCAGTTCGCTTCGGCGACTGACCAGCGCTTTTATACAGGCGGGCAGCCTTCATCGAACACAAGTGGCGCCCACGGTTCGCCGGGTATACCCATTCATGAGGGCACCCACCCAAATGAAGCTATGTATGCCCAGCCAGCTGGAGCCGGTGGAACTGAACATTCAAGCGATGGCCAAGGCCGTATGAGCGAGATGAGCCATAAAGCCAAAGACTCCGCTCAACACCTGGGGCAGAAAGCCAAGCAAACGGCGCAGCAGTGGGGCGATAAGGCCCACCATCTGGGGGATAACATGCGAGATTCCAAGTCTCATCTACAGCATGGTACTCACGACAATTTGCACAACATGGGGCAGCGAGCTCGCCGTGCCGAGGGCCAGGCTTCCGATTTTATTCAAGAGCATCCGCTAGTGGTTGGCGCGCTAGGGTTCGCGCTGGGCGCCGCCTTGGGCGGCATTTTCCCCGCGACCAAGAAAGAAGACGAGTATATGGGCGAGTATCGTGACCGCGTTCTGCATAAGGCCGCGGAAACAGGGCAAGAGCAAATGGATAAAGCGCAGCACTCTATTCACGAAAAAGCCGAGTCGTATAAGGGTGAGTCGCAGCAGGATAAAGACACGCAGGCAAGCGGCCCTAACGTCAGCGGCGCTAACGTAAACGCACCGCAGGATAGGGAAACGGGGCTAAAAGACTCACCCACGCCTTTTGGTGGCCGCCCAGGGTCAGAGCAGCCCGGTTCTGAGAACAATCGTGCTGGGGACAAGCGCCCTGAGCAAAACAGCCCTGAAAGGCACAGCCCAGGCCTGGCGGGTTCGAGTACGCCCTCTGGCAACACGCAAGGGTCGGGCACTAACCGCACGCCCTAAGTCGCCTATTTGGCCGCTTAGCCCCGGGGCTGAAGAAACCAAGGCCACCACCTACGGTAAGGAGTAAGCGATGACTCAAGTACCCGAGAAAGACAAAAAAGCTCCTAAAGAGCAGGATGACCATCACGATGAGGCCAATCCGATGCCGGATACCCATCATGTGAATCCAGAGTCCGATGACGATAAAAAGTCAGGCAGAGACTCCAAGCAATAATGCTTATGCAGCAGTGTTTAGAGCAAGTCTAAACAGAAAAGGCGCTACTTCGGGTAGCGCCTTTTCAATTGGCACTAAACCTCTATATTGATTGAAACCGTTGATACGGAAACCTCACTGAGCGAGGTAGGCAGTAGCTGCCCCAATGAGGAGTAGAGCGCCTCAGAGGTTGATGATGCAATCGCTTGATCCGTCTTTTCCATGGCTTCTTCGGCTTTCCTAAGCTCGCGACGGGCTTCTTTATCTTCTTCTCTCAGCCGAATCTTGAGTTCATTAACGGCTTCGCGCAGCTCTTTTTGGGCATCAGTCAGTACGCCGCGTAGTGCGTGTTCACTAGCGCTGGGGCCGCTATTTTTTGAGCGGTTGTCTTCATTTTGAATCAGGCTGGGTAGGCTAGGTAATAAGCCGAGCTCGGTAGATTCATCGCCTTCAGGCTCGCCCGCTGCTTTCTCGGCCTCTTGCTCAGCAGCCTTCTCAGCCTCTTCCTCGGCTGTTTGCGCACTGGCTTCGGCTTGCTGCGCGTCACTTGAAACAGTTGCCTGGGTGCTCTCATCACCACCCGCCTGTGCCGCGACTGATTCGGCCCCGTTGGCCTGCGCCACCGCCGGTTGAGCTGCTGTCGAAGGCTCTGCTGTCGGTGCAGCTGCATTCGATGACACTGCTGGCGTTGAAACCACTGAGGGGATCGCGGTAATGCCAGCACCGCCGCCGCCACCTTGGCTATTCAATAGCTTTGCCGCACCGGCCAGCTCACGGGCGATGCTCTTGAGCTCTTTGGCCATGTTTTTAAGCTGCTCAGGTGAGGCGAAGGCCATCATCGCTTTGAGCATTTCAATCCGCTGGCGCAAAAAGCCCACTTTCTGAGTGGCCTGCTGCTGAGAGGCTTCCTTGGGCGTGGGTAACGACGCCAAGCTCTCCAACGCTTCCCGCTGCTTTTTAAGGCGTTTTGTGAACGGGTCGTCTTCCGCAGGCGCTGCGATAGGCTCTCTCTTTTGCGGTTCAACCCGGGTGGAGGCTAAAAACTGCGGCTTATCCTGGCGCTGGTTAATCAACGTGAATGACGAAAATCCTATCTTCATGGCGGTATCCTCTCCTCATTGTTAGAAAATATCGGCCATTTAACTTAGGACTTTAACCCCCGGACTTTAGACGCCGCTTAACCTCCACGCTTAGCCTGCCTTCACCTAGCTTTAATTTAAGCTTCTGGCCTGGCTGGGTATCTTCCGCGCGGCGAATGACCTGGCCCTGCTCATCCTGGGCAATCGCATAGCCCCGACCCAGCACCGCTAGCGGGCTGACTGCGTTTAGCTCACGGGCGGCGCTAGTTAAGCGTGTTTGGCGAGTCTCTAGCTGGCGCTGCATGGCAGAGGCCAAACGGCGCTGTAGCTGGCTCACGCGTTCACTTTCCGCACGATGCAACCGCCCCATATCCTGGCTGGCCAAACGCCTGTTCAACTGCGCCACCTGGGCTTTTTGCTGGGTGAGGGCGTGCTGCATGGCACGATTCAAGCGCTGATTGAGGGCGCTTAAGTGCTGGCGCTGACGGTTGAGCTGTTCGCCGGGGTGGCGCAGCTTGGCGCGCAGGGTATCCAGCCGCTGGCTATCCCGCTCTAGCCGCGCCTGCATAGCCCGCTGTAGGCGGCTGTGCTGATGCTCAAGCTGGCGCTTAAGGGTGGTTTGATCCGGCACCAGCCGTTCGGCGGCGGCTGAGGGTGTGGGCGCGCGCATATCGGCGGCAAAATCCGCCAGGGTGACATCCACCTCATGGCCCACCGCCGACATCACCGGCAGCCGGGAGTGAAAAATCGCCCGCGCCAGGTGCTCGTTATTAAACGCCCACAGATCCTCCAGGCTGCCGCCGCCGCGGGTGATCAAGATCACATCCCGCTCTGGATCTAGTCGCGCTTGGCGGTTAAGCAATGCTAGCGCCGAGATCATCGCCGGGGCGGCTTCGGCGCCTTGCACCGGCACTGGAATCAGCGTCACGTCCGCCAGCGGCCAGCGGGCTTCGAGCACCGCCAGCACATCACGAATGGCCGCGCCTGTAGCAGAGCTTAAAATCAGCAATTTGCGGGGCGGGAAGGGCAGCGGCCGGGCATTGGCAAACACGCCTTCGCCTTCCAATTGGGCTTTTAAGCGCTCAAAGGCCGCCAGCAGCTCGCCCAGGCCCGCGGCCTGAACGGCCTCAGCAATCAATTGGTAATCGCCGCGTGGCTCAAACAGTGACACCCGCCCGCGCAGTTTGACCTGATCCCCGTCGCGCATCGGCGCCGAGACAAACCGCGCCCGCTGACGAAACAGCGCACAGCGAATCTGCGCACGATCATCCTTCAACGTGAAATAGACATGCCCGGAAGCGGGGCGGGAGACGTTGGAGAGCTCGCCTTCCACCCACACCTCGCCCACATCGCGCTCAAGAGTCTGCTTGGCGCGCTGGTTGAGTTGGCTGACGGAGAGCGCTTGCGGAGTAGGGGAGGCCATAAAATTACCCGCGCTCGATCAGAAAACGTTTGAGAGCGTCAGGGTCGGGCACGCCCTGAATCATTTCACCGTCGATGACCAAGGTAGGCACCGACTGAATAAGCGCTTCTTCCACCGCATGCCGCTGTGCCGTTTGATGCTGATCGCGGTAGCTGCCTTGGGCCAGGGCATCGAGTACCGCTTGGCGCTCAAGGCCCACCGACTCGCCAATATCTGCCAGCACGTCGGGGTCGCCGAGATCGCGCTCCTGCTGGAAGAAGGCTTTCAGCGCCGCCATGGAGTAGTCATGGCCCAAACCCTGCTCTTCGGCCATGGCGAATACTTCAAAGGCTTTGTCGGTACGTGGCTGCGGCGAAATATTGGGCAGCGTAATGGGCACGCCGAGCTTTTTGGCCATGGGGTAAACTGAATCCTGCCAAATCTTCGGCAAGTAGGGGTCTTCCACCTTTAGCGTGGGCACCGGGGCAGGGCGCAGCTCAAAGGGGCGCCAGCGAATTTCCACGTTCAGGCCTTCGGTAGCCTGGGCAATCGCTTCTTCCGCCAGCAGGCAGAAGGGGCAAACGTAATCGGTGTAGACAATAATCTGCTGAGACAAAACGCCTCCTTGAACAGTAAAAATGGCCAGCCATCAGCCTAACAGCATACGTCATTAGCAATTGGTATAAGCACAACAGCCTGACTGCATTGCTGGGAAGGCCCTCAAAAAGCTATAATGGGGGATTAACCTTTCACGCCCCACTTCCTCTCAATCAGGGTGTTGCCGCTATGCTACGTATGGCCCAAGAAGCACTAACGTTCGATGACGTTCTCCTCGTTCCCGGCTTCTCCGATGTTCTTCCCAAGGATGTCAGCCTCAAAACCCGCCTGACCCGCAATCTTTCGCTCAATATACCGCTCCTCTCTGCTGCGATGGACACCGTTACCGAAGCGCGTCTAGCGATTGCGATGGCCCAGGAAGGCGGCATCGGCATTATCCATAAAAGCATGGCCATGACCCAGCAAGCCGCTGAAGTGCGCAAAGTCAAAAAGCACGAAAGCGTGATTGTCAAAGACCCGGTCACTGTTAGCCCCAAAGCCAAGCTGGAAGACCTGCTGGCCATGGCGCGGGAATACGGCTTCTCCGGTTTCCCGGTGGTGGAAGGCGAAACCCTGGTGGGTATTGTGACCGAGCGCGACATGCGCTTCCAGCCCAATCACGGCGACAGCGTAGCGGACATCATGACACCCCGCGAGCGACTGATTACCGTTAAGGAAGGCACCGATCTCGAAACCAGCAAAGCCAAGATGCGCGAACATCGCATCGAGAAAATGCTGATTGTCGATGACGAGTTCCACCTGCGCGGCCTGGTCACCTTCCAGGATATCGAAAAAGCCCGCACCTACCCGATGGCCGCTAAAGACAGTGACGGCCGTTTGTTGGTCGGCGCAGCGGTAGGCACCGGCCCGGAAACCCCGGATCGCGTTGCAGCGCTGGCCGAAGCCGGTGTAGACGTGATTATCGTCGATACCGCCCACGGCCACTCCAAAGGCGTTATTGATCGCGTACGCTGGATTAAAGAGAATTTCCCGGCCATTCAGGTAATTGGCGGCAACATTGCCACCGCCGGTGCGGCCCGTGCGCTGGCTGAAGCGGGCGCGGATGCCGTCAAAGTAGGTATCGGCCCTGGCTCAATCTGCACCACGCGTATTGTGGCCGGCGTTGGCGTACCGCAAATCACCGCGGTTTCCAACGTGGCCGAAGCGCTCAAAGAGTTCGACATTCCGCTGATTGCCGACGGCGGCATCCGCTACTCCGGTGACCTGGCCAAGGCGATTGCCGCTGGCGCCAGCGCCGTGATGGTCGGTGGCCTGCTGGCCGGTACCGAAGAAGCCCCGGGCGAAGTTGAGCTTTACCAGGGCCGTACCTACAAAGCCTACCGCGGTATGGGCTCCATGGGTGCCATGTCGCAGAACCAGGGCAGCGCCGACCGCTACTTCCAGGATAAGAGCGAAGGCGCCGAGAAGCTGGTGCCGGAAGGCATTGAAGGCCGCGTACCCTATAAAGGCATGATGGCAGCGATCGTCCACCAGCTGATGGGCGGGCTGCGCGCCTCCATGGGCTACACCGGCTGCCGCGACATTCTGGAAATGCGCACCAAGCCCGAGTTCGTACAAATTACCAGCGCTGGCTTTAACGAATCCCACGTTCACAACGTGCAGATCACCAAAGAAGCGCCCAACTACCGGGTGAGCTAACCAACGTATTTAGTTAAAACGGCGGCGGGCACAACAGCTCGCCGCTTGCTTTTTGGCCTTACCAGCGGCACCCACACCGCTTAACCGAGACCCCGCCATGAGTGACATTCACGCCCATAAGATTCTGATTCTCGATTTCGGCTCCCAGTACACCCAGCTAATCGCCCGCCGCGTTCGTGAGATCGGCGTATTTTCTGAAGTGCGCGCCTTCGATATCACTGAGGAAGAGATCCGCGAGTACAACCCCAACGGCATTATCCTCGCCGGTGGGCCGGAATCCGTGACCGAACTGGACTCCCCGCGGGCGCCCCAGTGCGTGTTTAAAATGGGCCTGCCAGTGTTTGGTATCTGCTACGGCATGCAGACCATGGCCGAGCAGTTGGGCGGTAAGGTAGAAGGCTCTAACCAGAGCGAGTTCGGTTACGCGCAGATCCAGATTGACGTCGATAACGCGCTGTTCAACGGCATTAAAGACCACGTAGACGCCGCCTCCGGCAAGGCCCTGCTGGACGTATGGATGAGCCACGGCGACAAGGTGGCCCAAGCGCCGGATACCTTCACCGTGACCGCCTCCACCCCCAGCTGCCCGATTGCCGCCATGGCCTGGGAAGAGAAGCAGTTCTACGGGGTACAGTTCCACCCGGAAGTGACCCACACGCTGCAAGGCCAGCGCATTCTCGAGCACTTCGTGCTGAATATCTGTAAAGCCGAAAAACTCTGGACGCCCGCGCAAATCATCGAAGACCAAGTACAGCGCGTACGCGAGCAAGTGGGCGACCGCCACGTACTGCTCGGCCTCTCCGGCGGTGTGGATTCCTCTGTTGTGGCGGCACTGCTGCACAAAGCGATTGGCACCCAGCTGACCTGCGTATTCGTCGACAACGGCCTATTGCGTAAAGCGGAAGGCGACCAGGTAATGGAAACCTTCGCCAAGCACATGGGCGTGAAGGTGATCCGCGTAGACGCCGAAGAGCTGTTCCTCGGCAAGCTGGCGGGCGAGAAAGACCCGGAGCTGAAGCGCAAAATCATCGGCAACACCTTTATCGACGTGTTCGATGAAGAAGCCAGCAAAATCGACGGCGTCGACTTCCTGGCCCAGGGCACCATCTACCCGGACGTGATCGAATCCGCCGCCTCCAAAACCGGCAAAGCGCACGTGATCAAATCCCACCACAACGTGGGTGGCCTGCCGGAAACCATGAAGCTCAAGCTGGTCGAGCCGCTGCGCGAACTGTTTAAAGACGAAGTGCGCAAACTCGGCCTGGAACTCGGCTTGCCCTACGACATGGTCTACCGCCACCCCTTCCCTGGCCCCGGCCTGGGCGTGCGTATCCTGGGTGAAGTCAAAAAAGAGTACGCCGATATCCTCCGCGATGCCGACGCCATCTTCATCGAAGAGCTTCGCGCCTCTGGCTGGTACGAAAAAACTAGCCAAGCCTTCGCCGTATTCCTGCCGGTGAAATCAGTCGGCGTAGTAGGCGACGGCCGCCGCTACGAATGGGTCATCGCGCTACGCGCGGTAGAAACCATCGACTTCATGACCGCCCGCTGGGCGCATCTGCCTTATGAGCTACTGGAGAAGGTTTCCAACCGGATTATCAATGAGTTGGCGGGGGTTTCGCGGGTGACTTATGATGTTAGTAGTAAGCCGCCTGCTACTATTGAGTGGGAGTGAGGAGTGTTTTGTAGAGTATAAACCCCGCAGAGCGCGGGGTTTTTTATTGCAATTTAGTATGGTGTTTGCTATTAAGTATAACTGTTTTTTTAATTTTAATTATGGTCACTTTTGAAATGGCACAGCATGAAATTCCTACAGCAATTGATATCTTCTGTGGTGCAGGTGGGCTTACTGTAGGGTTGAAAAAAGCAGGGTTCAAAGTTATAGCTGGTATTGAACTAAGTGAGTCAGCTGCTAAAACTTATCGCATGAATCATAAAAATGTATCAATGTTTAATGAGGATGTGAATATTTTAGATCCTGTATTTGTTATGAGAGATTTGAATATTGGCTTTGGTGAGCTAGACCTTATGGCAGGTTGTCCTCCATGTCAGGGGTTTTCTTCTCATAGAACAAGGAATAGACTGGTTTTTATCGAAGATAAAAGAAATGATTTGATATTTAGATTTTTAGACTATGTTAAAGCTTTTAACCCAAAGTCTATTATGCTTGAGAATGTTCCAGGCTTAATGAAAGACAACAGATTGACACTGTTTGTTAAGGAATTGAAAAGATTAGGATATTTGTTTTCTGAACACTCGTTAAAGATAGAAGATGCTGCCGATTTTGGAGTTCCACAAAGAAGAAAAAGGTTGATATTACAGGTGTCTAGGCTGGGCTTTATTGACGATGCTAAACCAGTAAAGAAAAGGAAAACCGTAAAGCAAGCTATCGGTTTTCTTCCAGCTGCTGGTAGTAGTGGTGATCCATTGCATGATTTAGGAGAGGTTAGATCAGAAAAAACCTTAAATATAATAAGAATGATACCCAAAGATGGAGGGTCAAGGGCTGATATACCTAAAGAATATTGGTTGCCATGCCATGTGAATCGCCCAAATTCATACAGGGATGTATATGGAAGAATGTCGTGGGATAAGGTTTCACCTACAATAACAGGGGGATGTCATAATCCATCAAAAGGTAGATTTTTACACCCTGCTGAAGATAGAGCTATTACCCTTAGAGAAGCTGCATTGTTGCAGACGTTTCCTCGGAAATACAAGTTTGATTTAAATAAAGGAAAAGAGGCTGTAGCTTTAATGATAGGCAATGCTTTACCTCCTACATTTATTAAGTGTCATGCAGTTAATTTTTTTAATCACCTTATTGCGAGCAAGGAGAAAGGTTATGCCGAATAGTTTTGAGCTTAAGTTTGATCCAAAAACAATAGAGCACTTAGGCGTTAGAATGTATTCAACGCTTCCTCCTGCGCTTGCTGAGCTTATTTCTAATGCTTATGATGCTGATGCGAGTAAGATTATAATACAATTTCATGAGCGAGGTGCTAGAGAAAAATCCATAACTGTTATCGATAATGGTTATGGGATGACTTCGGACGATATTCAAAATAAATTTCTAGTAATAGGTAGAAATAGACGCCAATCTGATGGAGACAAGCCCTCTCCTACATATAAGCGATTGCCTACAGGTAAGAAGGGTTTAGGTAAATTGGCTTTATTTGGTCTTGCAGAGCGTGTAACAGTTGATACAACTAAGAATAATTTAAGAAACCGATTTTCCTTAAATTGGAATGACCTACTTTCTGCTGAAGGTACATATAATCCAGTTACAGAAAAGGTAGATGAGTTTTCCGATTTGAAAGAAAGCGGCACATTTATTAAGTTAGAGCGCCTTAAAAGAAAAACCCCTTTTAATATAGAAGCAATAGCTGATAGCCTGTCTAAAATATTTATCGTAGACGAGAATTTTAAGATCATTTTAAAAACTACCAATGGTAAGTCGGTTGTAGTTTCAAATGAAAGGCGTTATCAGAATTTTGATGTAGAATTTCAGTGGGACTTGAATGATGTTTTACCAAGCGATAGTGTTTATAAGGATAAAATTAGTGGTAAGCTTCTTACCTCTAAAACACCTATTCCCCCTAATTCTGGTCTTAGAGGAGTAACAATATTTTCACGAGGAAAATTGGTTAACTTACCTGATTTCTTTTCATCAAGTACGTCAAGTCATTTTTATCAATATTTGACGGGGTGGATAATTGCAGATTTTATTGATCTCCTTCCAGAGGACGTTATTTCGACAAATCGACAGTATTTAAACTGGGATAATGAGGAGATGATTCATTTTAGAGATGTGCTTTCCACAGCTGTATCATTTGTTGGAAATGATTGGAGGAAAAAGAGGCGTGATAAGAAAGATAACTCTATTAAAGAGAAAACGGGTGTTGATAGAGAGAAATGGCTTGCTACTTTGCCTAAAGAAGTCAGAAAAAAGGTCGATAAAATAGTTAAAACTTTAGAAGACGAAGAAGGTATTTCGGATAATTTTGGTGTCGTAATGCAGAGTCTTCATTCTTTAGTTCCGGAATACCCTATGTTGCATTGGAGGCATTTGCACCCTAAGGTAAAAGATAGGATTAAAACTTATTACGCCAATGAGCAGTATGCTTTTGCTGCTGATCAAGGAGTCAAAATATATGCGGAAATCGTAAGAGAAAAAAGTGGGTCTAGTGAAGATGGCTCGAACTTGGCTAATGTTTTTAATGTAGATAATTCGCAGATTGAAGTTGCAGATTTAACTACTGATACTGGCAGAAATATTCAAATGGGGCAAATGCATTTAACTAGAGGGCTAATGCAAGGCTTTAGGAATCCCATTAATCATGCCCCAATTGACAGCGTTTGCCCCAGTACGTTCTCGGAACTAGACTGTTTGAATATATTGAGCTTGGTTTCATATTTATCCACAAGAATTGATCCTGAAGATTAATGATATATTTTATATTTTAATGCTGGTTTTAATTTTAATGAGTTGTTTTTCATCTGTTTTTTAGATAAGATTTAGCTATTGAAAAGGTATCTTTGAATTTTTATAGCTAATTTTTTAGTAACTAGGTAGTCAAAATGACATCTAAGCCCGCCCTTCCTCCATTCTTATTTTCTCGCCGATGGCATAACCGAGGGCTGGCGGATCGTGGAGATATTCAATTGGACGGCTAGGGCAGGGTGGTTAACTGCTCTCAGCTTGAGCGTGTGCAGGGAAGAAGCGAAATGGCACAGCCAGTTGTCTATGTCTTACCTGGTTAACGGTGGATGGCACGACTAAATTTTATTTTGGTGAGGCTGGTGCGCTTGGAGATCATATCAAGCAGCATGTATCGAGTAAGGAGTTTTGGACGCGGACAGTGGCGTTTACCAGCACCAACGAAGGCTTGAATAAAGCCAACGTGCGCTACCTGGAAGCGAGGTTACTGGCCCTGGCGAAAACCACCAACCAGTGGGCACTGGACAACGGCACTTTCCCCGCTCCACCTCCGCTTTCTGAGGCTGACCGTGCCCGAGATGTTGGTGATTTTTCCTTTGCTGGGGATCGGTAATCGTCAAGTAAGTTGTCGTCTATGACTATATTTATGCTGCCTCTGACGTTAGGTTCTTAAGCCCTGCAGGTCTGCGATTGTAAACTATAAAGGCGCTGTGTAACCTTAGATTTCACCACGGATCGTGCTCGTTGTTGAGAACGCTAGTAGGCTAAATGTTTCTGTTTGCCGGATTACTGAGCGCTTTGACACCTGCAGCATACCAACAGACTTGTTCACCTGGACTTGAGGTAGAAAAGCGCATCCACGGAGTCGATTTGCAAGCTTCAGGGTATTGATCATTACGCTCTTGCTGGCATCCACCGGAGAAAGGGCATGGTGTTGGTTTACTTTTTAACTCTTTAGTCGAAACAGCAGAGGCGTCGATTTTCAGGTGCAGTTGATTAAAGTGCAGTGCCGATTGAAGGGCGCCAAGGCAACTGGCAATGTTATCATCTCTCGCAATTAGTCCTGGGCCTATCCAATACATATCTAGCGCTTCATTCGGCTTGACTTGAATAACAAGACAATCAAGCATATTACCAATGAATCCTCTGAATTCTTGAGGTGTCAGGGGTTTGGAAATTAATGAAAATTCAGGAGCCCAATTTTGTTGACGTAACTACACTCCCAATTCTGCCATTTTCATGTATTCCCCGATAGCCGTCCATATCACGTCTCCTTTGCTTAGATCATCTCGCTGTTCGCGAAGCGCGAAAAGGACATGTTCCGAGTCATTGCTGCAGCTAGCCCTTGCTTTTTCAAGAACACTAGTCACCGATTCATTTGTGTTTCTTAGCGAGACACAAATAGTGTACAGCCAGAATCCGGAGAATATATGAGAGAGTGCAGTGATGCCAATTGCTATGAGATCGTGTGCCTGCAAGTCTCTCCCTGACCAGTTTCGTATGGCTTTGCGATAAGCGAGGTAAGGGAAAATAGGAACATGAAGATCCAAATCATTATCTGGAATTCCGCTAAGGCGTCGCATTTCGCGCTCAACTTCATAGGCAACTCCCTCAGTAATAAAGCTTAGGCCAATCGTGATGTCTTGGCTTGTTATGTCGCCATTTTCCTCATGTGTCTTGAAAGTAGAAATGGCTTTGGATACATTCTGACTCGTTAATATTCTTGGGAAATCATATTCCCATTGCAAAATTTCTTTGCAACCGCTTAGAGATTTAGCTGATGTTGTTCCAAGCTGAGCGTTCATTATAGTGGCTACGTAGCACAGAGAATTACGCCCATCTTCTGACATTGTGTCGAGGCCAAGAAAATGGCCTTGTTCATTGCAACCACCGGCCATTACTCTTAATAGTATAAGATTGGAATGTAAGTATGCTTGCCCGGCTGTAGTCGACGCGTTGTGCAGGAAGTGGACGTATTCGTGAGCATGCATTGCTACTGCGGCTGGCAGTGGGTCATTCTCTTGTGGATCCAAATCAAAAAGACTCGACATCCGAATGTAAAATGCATTTTGTCGATAGATGCCGGCTGCTGCGCTACTTAAACTATCGAACTCTGATGGTAGTGTCATATTGTTGTGTCTTGTTAGTGCAAATTAGAGGTATACATGTTAACTGACGATTACCGGCTAGTACTCTTGATCTATACTCAATGAGAAGGAATCCAGCGATAGGGCTATTCTTGATCAGTCAAATCTCCATATCAACAGTGTAAGCGCACCACCCATCTGGGCATTGACTACCCTTCCATAAGCTGATCATCGCTTCGCTTGCAGGGAATAGAGGAGTTGGAAGTTCTGAAGGTGGAAACCAAGCCCATTCTAAGAAAACATCCGGTTCGGTCACCTGTGCGACCGCGAGATTATCAGCAAGAGAAACCCTAGCTGCAGCAGTGACGGCTGTTCGGTTAGCCGTCAGTTGTTGCATAATCGCAAAGATACTGGCGCGCTGTTGAGTGATGATGCCCGTTTCTTCCTGAAGTTCCCGCAATGCTGCAACCTCGAAGGTTTCTCCTGGCTCGACATGCCCGCCAGGCAGGCACCAACTGGGTGTTTCTCCAGCCTTGATACGATAGCCAAACAGCATATCACCATCAGCACGGGTAATAATGACGCCGACACCGACGCGGGACGAATTTGAATCAGACATCAGGCATATTCCTCAAGCGTTGCAAGTACGGCGCTAGCTGCGTAGTGGCCACTGATAAATGCCGCCACGATACCACGGAATAAACCACAGGCATCGCCGACGACCCAAGTGGGTCGATTGGGGAGGCGTAATGTACCATCGACCTCTGGATACCAGCCTATTCCCTCCAGGGTAGGGCCGATCAGTCTCGTTTCATTATGTTCAATGGAAGGAAAACGGTTAATGAGTTTTCTTAAACCTAGTAACATGGCATTGGCGACTTCTTTTCCGTAAATAGCATCCATTCTTGAGGTAGTGGCCTGTTCTCTTTCAAGCCATGCCATAAGCGGAATCTCGAAATAAGTGCCCTGCTCACGCAGTGCTGCTTTAATTGTATCAATGGTTCGTTTTGCTAAGGTTTCGTCAAAGATGCGAGTGTTGAAGCCGACATTAGAACGCTGCGAGGGCGGGCCATCGGAATGTCCGGATACCGTCCACAATCCTTGAGTCTGAGTGAGAACGGTTCTGCCGTTGCGACAAGCGCAGAAAGTCCTCCACTCGGTGGGGTCAGAAGCAACACGTAATGTTAGCTTAGGATCCAGGTTGGAAAGGGACTGAAAGAATGCAAGTTCGCTGGGTTGTTCGATACGAAATCCTACCTCTAGTCGGCGAAAGGTTTTCTTAATGTCTTCTTTGATATCAAGCGCGCCAAAACGACCAGTCGCCCAAATCAGCGTTTTGGCAGTGATTTCGTAACACCTCTGTGTATTTTTCAGCTCTAGATGATGCCGTTTTGTTGACTCATCATAGCGGCAGTTCGTCATACGCGTCTGGGAGGCAATATCAGCATCTAAGCTGCTGACTAAGCCAAACACCAGTTCCATACGCGCTTGTAGTGAAAGGTAGTCTGAAGGGTAACTCTTGAGTACCCAGTCACCGACATCTGAAGAATACGTATTGGTAACTGCCGGGAAGGATGGAGTGTCCAGGCCATGATTGTTGAGCAGCTTACATGTCCAGGCATAAGCATCATGTAACGCTTCACGCTTGGGTAAACGCCATAGATGACTCGCGGCAGGGAAAAATGAAAACTTTCCATCCGAATATAGCCCAGCCCCTCCATGGCCTTGCGTTAACTCCTTTTCTACTGCTCTTATTCGCTCGGCGATTTCGTTGCCTTGATCAATAAGAATGATTCGGCGCCCTTGGTAAGAAAGCCTCTGCGCGGCAGCTAAGCCTGCGGGGCCAGCTCCAATGATAACGACATCGTAGCACTGCATGGTAAGCGGTCTCTGGGGTAACGATTAACGTTGTTCGCCAAGTTAAAGCGTGTAATGGCTGCTGCAACGCGCGTCATGTTATAATTAAAAACTTAGAAGCACTTACTGATACGAACCGATCCGTATTGGTATTTATCCTAATCCTATTGAGTAGGTTTCGGCAAGGGTGCCATCCATGGTTTCTGTTTCTTCTCCACGGCCAGGTCGGCCACGGAGCACTTCGGCTGCTCCCAAGGTCATGCGAGCAGCACTAGATCTAGCATTCGAAGGTGGTATTCAGCATGCTACCGTCGAGCGTATTTCTACTGTGTCTGGGGTGGCCAAATCAACCATATATCGGCGCTGGCCGAATGCTGCTGCAATTGTTATGGATGCGTTTTTCGAGGAAGTAGGGCCGACGATCGCTTATGACGTTCGACTGCCCATCGACGAAAATTTTTGCCACAGCGCCGGGGCATTGGTGGTAGCGTTAAAAGGTCCGCGTGGGCAGTTACTTCGGGAGTTGCTGGGGGCTGCACAGGCTGACCCAGACCTGCGTGAAGCTTTCGTGGAGCGCTGGATTATGCCCAGGCGCCGTATGGGGCGTGAGGCTATCGAAGGGGCTATCGCACGAGGTGAGCTCCTGCCAGAAATCGATCCAGAACTCACCTTGGATCTCATATACGGTGCCGTTTATTATCATTTGACTGTGTCATTCAGCGAAATAGATGAATCCTTTATCGATAAGCTCGTGGAAGAGGTACTGAGCCCCTACCTGAAGGCCCGGGCGTAAGAAAAATTGCGGTCGCCCGAGGGTTAAGAAAACCAACACTGAGAACTGAGTAATCCCCAGCATTGCAGGGGATTATCGCAAAGTGGCTCTAGCCATTTACACGACGCCCTGGCTGCGTAAATAGTCATCATAGCTGCCGCTGACATCGAAAATGCCTTCCGGCTGCATATCAATAATACGCGTGGCTAATTGACGAGACGTACTCGCGGTCGTGGCTCACAAACAGCAACGTACCGGGGTAATTCTCCAGGGCCAGGTTCAACGCCTCGATAGATTCCATATCCAGGTGGTTGGTCGGCTCATCCATCAGCATTCCATTGGGCTGAGTGAGAATTAATTTACCGAACAGCATGCGCCCCTGCTCGTCATTGTACCAAAACCTCGTACCTGATGGCGGCTGTTACACGTCAACTCTCGATTTTATTGAATACATGACCAAGCCATCTCATCCGAAAAATTAAATAAATTCATGCAGATAGTTTAACTTATAATTTTTTTAAAATTTGTATTGATTTACATCAATTTGAATACTAAGATTTAATGAAACGATACGAATCGTTTTATATTATTATAGTAGTTTCATGAATGCTCCATGAAGTCGCTCACCTTGTTAAGCAAGATGCATGATCAGAGTATTATACCTCTATGGGGAAGACTTCGAATTAATAATGAAGGGTCTACGCAAAAACTACGTTGACGAACTCCGAGCCCTAAAACTGCAGTCGCTGCAGTTATTGGTTGAATTTAGAATACAAGCCGAGTAGTTTTTTAGCTTTTAAAAAAACAACAATCTACTAGCATTAAAAAATAAATCGAAGAAAGGATTATGTTATGGATGTTTTTTCTGATTTAAGGGAAGCTCTATCAAGATCAAGTGATAGTTATTCTGTTCATCAGGGAAAGTTATATGTAAATCCCAAGCTCAGAGAGGTAATCTCGGATATAGACGAGATTTTAATTGAGCCTGAGATTCACTCTGATAAAGGAGGGCAGCTAAGTCTAAGAAAGAAAATTTCTGAAGCCTTTCTTGGCAAAGAAATTAGGTTTAATGAAATATCTATCTGTAATGGTGGAACTAATGGTTTGAGTTTGGTGTTGCAAAGTAGCATCTGCTCAGAGAGACGGAATGTACATGTAATATCCCCTTATTGGCTATACCTTCCTTGCGTTGTTTCTTCCGCTAAAGGAGTCATTAAGGAGCATTCTTCTCTAGATCAAAGTGGGAACTTGATATCAGAGAAGGAGATATTGGAATCGATAAGAATCAGTTTGAGCGATAAGTCAGGGCTAGTATATGTAGCGAACCCAGCCAATCCAGTGGGGAATTGTTTCTCATTAAGTTTTTTATCTGAATTGAATGAAGTATGTCGGTTTTATAAAATTCCCCTAGTGGTAGATCATGCATATTATTCATTTTCGATAGAGCACCATTTGTGTAAAGAAATACCTAAAATCCCATATGAATTACAAGATGACAATATATACAATGTTTTTACATTCAGTAAATTGATGGGAATCCCTGGTGCTAGAATCGGGTTTGTTCAGTCATCAGAATATAGGGCGGAAAAAATAGAAGAGCAATATCGAGGAACGAATTATGCACCAAATAGCTTTTCTCAATCGATAGTGTATCACTACCTCAGGAATAATGAATTAATTAATGCTAGGAGAAAGCTTTTTTATGAAAATCTAATGATAACAAGAGAGTGTCTTAATGAAATTTGTGTTCTACCAGAAGGAGGGTTCTTTGCATTTATCAAAATACCAAAAGATATTGATAAAAGCGTGTTGCTTGAACATGGTATAGGTATGGTGAGTGGCGAACTTTTTGGCAGTGGTTACAATGATTTTGCAAGGCTTTGTTTTACATCTGAAAGCCCAGATAGGTTGGCTTCTTGTTATAGAAATTTAATTGGCCTAATGACTTAAAAGGATATGTTTTATGAATGATAGGGTAAATGAAATTTTGGAGAAAAGAAAGAAGTTTCCTAATAACCCAGGGATGAAAATTAATTTGTACTATGACTATGAGTACATCTCACTCGCTTCGTCATTGAGAAAAAATTCTATAGAAAATATAGAGTCAGTAATGGTAGGGGACTCATATTTTATGACACACATGGGTCTGCCATCCACAAGATTGAATAAAGAATTGACTAATGAAGCGATTAATATTTTGCCATCCTTGATAAAGGAAGTCAGAGTTGCAATTGATAGTAATGAAATAGAAAACGTCTCTCCTCCACTTCTAATGGCCGACATACCTGATGGTATAAGTAGTAGTGAGCTATTGAAGATCGTAAATGAATATTTGAAAAATGGCGCTGATATCATAAAGATAGAGGCGGAAACGATATCCGATTTATGGCCTTTGAAGGAAATTGATATATCTCCAAAATATTGGGCCGTCCATATAGGATATACCCCGCAGAAAAACGATAATAGAGTATACGGGGGGTCTGTTGAGGAAATAAAAGAACTAGAAAATGTTTTAGATGTGGCAGCCAATCTTGGAGCAAGGTTTGTAATTCTTGAAAGGCTGACAGAGATAGCAAATAGTGTGTTGACAGAGATTGCAGTTAAAAAAAATGTAGTACCGTACTCAATATTTTCTGGAAGGGCCTTTTTAGGGGGGCAGTCCCTGAATATATGGGACGCTGTTGTAAAGGCAGAGAAGGAATCTATTTTCTTTCCCCCTACAGCGACAATAGACCGCTCAGACGTTAAAGATAAATACAATAATCTTCTGATTGAAGACTGTATTACTAAATTAATCGGCTTATGTAAAGCAAATGTCTTCCCTCCTTCTCCCAGAAATCCTGTTTCTGTTGATGAATTTCTCTCCATAATTAAGGAGTACTCATTGTGAGTAAGCTTGATAAAGTAACGGATAATTGGGCAAACAATGCCTCCGTACGCAGCTGGTTTCCATGTTTTGAGGAAGATCCTTGTTTATACGATTATCCTTTGTCCTCACTTCCTGAGTTTGAAGTAGATGATAATGAGGGGTATGAAAGAGAAAAGCGCTCTATAGCTACTGGGCTTTGGATCCACTATAACTGGAGGACAATCCAGGCTGAAGAACAGATTGCGGTACCCGCTATTAGTATATTATGTGATTTTCCGTATATCAGGAAAGAAGTAAAAGAGGGCCTTCTGCAAACGTCAGTAGATGAAAAGTTCCATACTTATTGTCACACTTTAGCTGTGAATGAAGCTAAAGAAAGATATAATAAAGAAATTGACAGCATACCTTCAGTTACTGTTCGAGAAATGAAGGAAAAGTTATCAGGAGAAACAGAGGAATGGAAACGAAATATTGTGACGGTAGCTTATGCTGCTGTTGCAGAGGTGAGTATAAACGCTTTTCTTGAAGTTCTCTCAAGGTCATTAGAAATTAGGGTCTGCAATAGAACTCTTGTTGACAAGCATAATAAAGATGAAGCTGTGCACTCTTTGATATTTATTGAAGCAGTTAGAGACCTCATAAGATACGGAAGTGATGATGAGCGTGTGTTCCTAAAAGAATCAATAATGGCAGCAAAGGATAGTTTTTTGAAGCACGACTTTGGTATGTATGAGAGTGTTTTTAGCAAGCATGACTTGTCTGTAAGCTTTTCCAAAAGTTCAGACTCAATGAGCAGAAATATGAAAGGAGTTAATCGCCTTTTGAAGACGCTGGATGATGAGGTGACCGCATGAAATACTTAGTCGCGATTTGGCTAATTTGTCGAATATCTGAATCTCTTAGATATCGAGACCATAAACTAGTATACGAGATGATACAGGCTAGAAAACGCCCCAATTGTGTGAGAGATAGTGACTATTGGTTTGAGTTAGCATCCTTTTTAGCTGTTTGGTCTGAAATACTAATTCTAATAACTTTATATAATAATTTTGATTATTACGTTGTAGGAGCCGTTGTCGCTATTTTTGTAGGAGGACGGTTTCGGGCATTGCAAGAAATTGGCCATACTGCTATTCATATGGGCTTCGGAAGAAATAAATACATACAATATAAAATGGCAGATGTGTTAGGGAATTATTTGATTTTTAAGTCTGACTCGAATAGAAGGTTCATAAGTCACTGTGTGGAGCACCACCCTAATGCAAATACAGATAGTGACCCTAATGTTCCGCGGTTGAGAAGTGTGGGCCTTTCACATGGAATATCAATGAGAAAATTCTTACATATTGTATTTCACTCTTTTTCCTTTAAGGGGATAATTGAAACAGCTTCTATAATGTGGAGCGCATTCTTTGGTGGAGGAAAAATACAGGCCGCCGAAAGACTTATTGTTAACATTCTTGTTGTCTCTCTTGTATATTATTTAGGTGGAGTGGGAGGGGTTTTTATTTATACTATTTCTTTGGTGTTTATATACCCACTGTTTTCATGGTGGTCTTTGCTGGCCGAGCATAGATGGTTTATTGATTACGATGCAGGGAATAGCAAATCTGTTCACGATTCTGTAGTAACTCAGAGAACTCTATATGCTCCTGTGGCAGGTTATTTTGTTCGAATGTTAGTTAGTCCGCTAACAGATTCGTATCACCTTCTCCATCACAAATATCCGAGACTGCATTGGAAATATAGCAAAATTGCAGATAGAAGCCTAAGTGAAGTTGATGGTACGTATTCATCCAACTATAGCTATGGATTATTTTATAGTGGCTCTCGACAGCGTTCTGCCATTGGAGACTTGTATAATAGGCTTGTACAGAAATAGGGGGGGATGTAGATATGGAGTCGTTAGTTAACTCATATGGTTCGCAGTTCAATATAACCGTGGCCCACGCTAAAGATGAGTATTTTATTGATTCAAATGGGTGTAAGTATTTTGATATGTTCTCGTCTGCGGGAGTGTCAAACTTTGGGCATAATAATGATTTTATGAAAAGTCGAATAATGGAGTATATCAATGATAATGGTGCTGTCCATTCGTTGGATTTTTATACACAAGCAAAATTAGAATTCATTGAAAAGTTCGAATCTTATATCCTACCTCGAGAGATCAGAGGGAAGTATAGGTACTATTTCTCTCCTCCTTCGGGAACTCTGGCAATAGAGGCAGCAATTAAATATGCAAGAAAATATACTGGTAGAAGGGAGGTTGCATGTTTTACTAACTCCTTTCATGGGCTAAGCTATAACTCTTTATCTATTACTGGGAATAGATACAAAAGAAATGGCTCCTACGTTGACTTGCAATCAGTAATGCGCCTTCCATATGAGGGGTATTATGATGATGTTGCGAATGAAAAATATATAAATATTTATAATAAGATTATTAATGACTGCAGTGGCGGGTATTCTATCCCGGCTGCTCTTGTGTTAGAAACGATACAGGCCGAAGGAGGTATGAACTGTTGTTCTTCGTCATGGTATAACGATGTTATTGGAATGTGTGAAGAGTTGGGAGTGGTCTCAATCGTCGACGATATACAAGTAGGTTGCGGTAGAGCAGGAGGGTTCTTTAGTTTTTCCAATTTATCAGATAAATATCCAGATGTTATTTGTTTGGCTAAAAGCCTTTCAGGGTTTGGCATACCAATGTCTCTTGTTTTGGTAAAAAAAGAACTAGATGTTTTGGATCCTGGAGAGAACAGTGGAACCTTCCGTGGGAACACACTAGCAGTTAAGTCAGCATGCTTTATGCTGGATCTCTTTTCATCAAAAGAATTTAAAGAAATAAAGAATAATAATGAAAATGTTATGAGTGATTTTTCTGATTGTTTACGTTCCGAAGGGCTTGCAGTGACGGGGAGAGGTATGATATGCGGAGTTCATATGGCCGATAGGGAATCGTCAGACGCCGTGCGAAATTTCCTATTCAGGAAAAAAATTCTTGTTGAGGCATGTGGAGGAGATCCTCGCGTCATAAAGGTCATGCCTCCTTTGAACTCGAATACAGATCACCTAGAGAGCTGTTTGCTTGAGGTAAAAAGAGAAATTGTTGGAATGTAACCAGTCCATCAATAATTCATTATATGTAACGAGGTTGTTTTCTATTTGGAGATGAAGATGGATGGTAGTGTAATAGCTGCATTTTCAGTTGTTTCAGCCATGTCTATAGCCAGTCCGGGGCCTGCAATTGTTCTGGCAATAAAGAATGGTATAACTAGCAACTATGTGTGCGCATCGTTTGGTATATTGGGAAATGCACTAGCTCTACTGATTCTTTCCTCCGCATCTATAATGGGACTGAGCGCCATTTTGGCAAGTTCATCTATGTTGTTTTCTGTAACAAAGGTGGCCGGAGCAATCTATTTGATCTATCTAGGGGGACGGTATTTATTGCAGAATAGAGGAAAAAGTAAGGCTGGTAAGGCTTTCTCAGAATATGAAGAGAATCTAGAGAGGTCATATTGGGAATATTTTCGGGAGGCTTTTCTGCTGGCTATAATTAACCCTAAGCCTATACTTTTTTTTGGAGCATTATTCCCACAGTTTATAAATTTTGATCAGCCTGTGTTTCCTCAGTTTACTGTGTTGACTGGGATTTTTATATGCATATCAATTGCTACGCTGCATATGTATTCTGGGCTGGCTCGGAAGGCAAAAAAGATATTGGCTAAGCCAAAAGCTTTAGAGTGGATGGAAAGGACGACAGGAATTGTGTTAATTGGATTTGGTTTTGCACTGCTTGCATTGCCTTCTTCTCAGTGAAGTGTATGAGGTGAGAAAAAATGTTTGCTAATGTTTTAGTTCTACTCACTTGAGGTGGCGTGTTTTTGTGCCTAAACATTTCTGATCCCGCCCATTAATAGTGGACACCTCTAGAATGTAATACGCTACGATGAGGTGGCCATGGTAAGATCAACGATATCGATGAAGAAAAATCCTATACCCGTTACTCCGATGCCTACCGTCAAGATGCGTTAGCACTCGCTGATCGCATAAATGTTGCCGCAGCAGCTCGTGAAACTCGACGTCACCCCCTTCTTGAGTAGCGCTACACTTTAGAGTCCGATCCTATGCGTAAGGAGATTGGACATGAAGAAGCGTTTCAGTGAAGAACAGATCATTGGCTTCCTGGGCGAAGCAGAAGCGGGGCTGCCCATCAAGGAGCTATGCCGTCGGCACGGTTTCTCAGAAGCTAGTTATTATCTATGGCGCAGCAAGTTTGGCGGCATGAGCGTGCCCGATGCCAAGCGACCCAAAGAGCTCGAAGCCGAAAATGGACGCTTGAAAAAGCTGCTCGCTGAGTCGCTACTGGAGATGGAGGTCACTCGCGAGGCGCTGAGAAAAAAGTGGTGAGCGCCCCTGCACGCCGAGACGTAGTGCGCTTTATGGTGTCACGTGGACTAGTGTGGTGCACTTGCAGGCACCACGATGGCGAAGGGCGCTCGCGCTAACCCTTGATAAAGTAGCCAGGCCCCAAGAGCGGAGCCGATGCCCGTCAGCGCGCCCCATATCCATACGGTTGGCTCCCAGTGAGAAAAGAGCAGAGCGCCTGCAAAACCGACAAGCGCGCCGCCCAGGTGGGTGTAACACGTAATATTGAGCGGCGGGTAAAAACGGGCGAGCACGCCATTGATAAAGTGTGTACTGCCGAGCAGCACCATGGCGCTTAGGGCAAGGGCGATAGACATGCGGGCTCCTGGTCTTGATGATAAGAGAGGGGCCAGCATAGAAGCCGCTAACCTGCGGCTAGAAACTCGATTAGGTCATGGTCGCCATGAGGAGTTGTGATGATCAGAGGGGCGGATATCTCTATTGCCCAACTTCGCGCGCTGCTTGCCGTGGCGGAAGCGCAGTCTTATACCCGCGCGGCGGAGCGCCTTGGCGTTAGCCAGTCGGGGGTGAGTCATTCCATGCAGGCACTGGAGCAGCTGGCAGGTGGCCCGCTGATCATAAAAAGCCCAGAAGGGCTGGTGCCCACTCTGCTGGGAGAGTTAGTACTTACTAGCGCCAGAAAGGTGGTAGGTGAGCTACAGGTATTAAGCCAGCAGGTAGGGCAGTTTCATAACGAGGCGGATGAAGCGCTGAAGATAGGCGTTATTCCTAGTGCTTTATCTGGCTGGTTATCGCCTCTGCTTGCGAGCTTTGCGAACCGCTACCCGGATGCCATCAGCCTGGTTCTGGAAGGCATGGAGGAAGAGATAAAGGAGTGGGTGGAAAGCGGCGTGGTCAATATGGGGATCACAACCGATGTCTCCCAGCTGAATCTCACTTACTGGCGTGAGCACTTTGATTGGCAGCTATTAAAGAAGGATGAGATTGTTGCTGTATTGCCCGCAAGCCATCCCCTCAGCAAACAAGCCAGCGTGACGGTGGCGGAACTGGCTGAGCACCCGCTTATTATGTCGTCAGGCGGTTGTGAAGCGCTTATCCAGCAGATATTTGCCCACTCGTTGGAAGAGGTCGATACCTTCCAGGTGGATTTCTGGGTACGCGATACGCGAACGCTATTGCAGATGGTCGCTGGCGATGTCGGTGTGAGCTTGGTGCCTACCTTGGCGTTAAGCAATAAGCCAACGGCTAACGTGGTGACGCTGCCGTTATCTCCTCGACGTGACCGGAACTTGATTGCCTTTTGGCCTAAACGACAGGCGCTTAATCCGGTTGGTCAGCAATTACTAAGTGAGTGCAAAGCGTAACGGACTCTTAATCATATCTTGTAGATGTATTACGGGAAGATGAGCATGGTAATCTGTCTCGTAACGATTGGCAGAGGTCTCCATGGTCAATAACCATCACGATACCGGATACAAAGAGCTATTCAGCTATCCTGAGTTTGTTCAGCAACTTATCGAAGGCTTTGCGCCTGCTGAGATTGCCCAGTTAATGGATTTTTCTACCTTGAAAAGCCATAGAGGCAACTACATTACGCCGCTGTTCGAAGAAAAAATTGAGGACGTGGTGTGGTCAGTCAACATCAATTGGCAGGGTGTAACTCAAGAGGTGTACCTGTACATCTTGTTGGAGTTTCAGTCTTCGGTTGACCGCACCATGCCGGTTCGGCTGTTGCACTACGCCGCTTGCTTCTACAGTGAGTTATTCAAGCAGAAGGTCATCACGCCCAGCCAGGGCTTGCCGCCGGTGTTTCCGGTGGTGCTGTATAACGGCTCGGAGCGTTGGACGGCATCGTTAGACCTCTATGACATGATCACCCCGGAACCGCCGGGTCTCCTACAGGTCTACCAGCCACGGATGCGTTATTATTTGGTCGATGAAGGGCGCTATACTGATGAACAGTTAGGCTTGGTACAGTCGCCGCTAAGCGGGGTGTTCAGTATTGAGAAGGCCTCCACAAACCGCCAGGGGCTGCAGCAAGCCGTTGATCGGATTGTGGCGATTATTCAGGCCGATCCCGATAAAGAACGTATCGACAAGATTATTACCCGCTGGCTTAAACGCCACTTGCAGCGGCTCGGGGCTGAGGTCGACCTCAATCAGCTCAACAGTTTGGTGGAGGATAAAGACATGTTGGCAGAAAATTTGGAAAATTGGGCACAGCAAGAGCGTCAAGTGGGCATTCAAGAAGGCGAAAAGCTAGGTATTGAGAAAGGCGAGAAGCTGGGTGTTGAGAAAACAGCCCGTAATCTGCTCAAGCTGAAGGTGCTTAGTGACGAGCAGATTGCTGAAGCGACAGGCCTGACGCTGGATGAAGTGGCTAAGCTGCGCATTGAAGGTAAGCGCTGATCTGCTTTTACTCCCGTATTCCCGATTCGCACATAGAATGAAAGGGCAGTCCGAGTGGCTGCCCTTTCTGTTTTTGGGCGCTGATGATGGCAGACATTTCCCATGCCATGAAAGAACTTGATGCAATGGTTCATATTCAGTAGTGAACAGCTGTTTGACGTGAATCATTAATGCGCGCTTCAAACAAGCTGGTGTGGCCGGAACCTGATTGCCTTTTGGCCTAAACGGCAGCCTCTTAATCCCTTGGGTAAGCAACTCTTGGGGGCGAGTTCAGGATATAGCCAATAGGCTCACCCATAGTGATCATAAAAGCTTTTTGGTAAACCTTGAATTCACTGGACAAGGTTTTTGAAAGCCGTATTATGTTCACTATAAGTGAACAAAAAACATCAAAATTAAACCACTTGCTAGCCAGCCTGGGAGACTCTGATTTAGTCTCCAGCCGCTGGCTGCAGGCGCATGGCTATTCGAGAAGCCTTGTGGCGCGCTATGTCGCCAGCGGTTGGCTGGTGTCTCCGGCGCGTGGTGTCTATCTGAGAAAGGGCGGGCGGCTGCAGTGGCAGGGCGTAGTGCGAAGCCTACAAGAGCGGGAGAGCTTGGCGTTATATGTTGGCGGGCGCTTCGCGTTGGCAATGCAAGGGTATGAACACTACCTGCGGCTCGGCGAAGCTGCCACGATAACGCTTTACGGGTCTACTCGACCGTCTGGTTGGCTTAGCCAGTTGGCTATGCCTGATCGATTTGAGTTCTGCGGCAAGCCTCCCTTTGACTGCCCGTTGCCGGATTTCACTGCGGATACGCAGAAGGATCAGCTACTTGAGCAGGGCCTTAAGCGGCAAGAGGTGCTTTCTGGGGCGGGAACCATCGTTTGTTCTACACCAGAGCGCGCGATACTGGAACTTTGCGATGGCCCCGCCAGCGCGGTGCTGGCCTACGAAGCCGATACGCTTATGCAGAGTTTGGCAACACTGAGCCCAAGGCGCGTGACGGGGTTGTTACGCCACTGCAATAGCATCAAAGCGAAGCGATTATTTCTTGCCTTGGCGGATCGGTACCAGCATGCATGGTTCAAACGAATATCGCTAGATGGGGTGGATCTCGGCAGCGGTAAACGCGTTCTGATGCCCGGTGGTCGTTTACACCCGACTTATCAGATCACGCTACCGAGGGACTTGGATGAGCACTTGGGATAAACGCTACACCGATCGTGTACAACTGCTGGTAGATATTCTCCCGATACTGTCACTGGAGCCACGTTTTGCATTGAAGGGCGGAACGGCGATTAACCTGTTCTAGTACGGCCTCCCTCGATTCGGGAACGGCTATTGGTACGTCTTGGTGGGTGGATGGACGAGCCTTCGCGAGAGTTTCTGCTTTCCGTTGAAGATGAGCAGCCGGACTTTGATCTGATTGGGCTGTCTCAGGCTCGCAACCTGCCGGGTGTTAAACGCAAGTTGCAGAATTTGGCTCGGCGTTCTGAGGATAAGCGCCGGGCAGATAGGCTTCATTTAGAGCAAGTGTTGACGCGGCTTTGGCCTAAGTAATTACATTGAGAGTCTTTATTTTAATAGTATTAATACTGCGCTCTCAGTCGCTGATCCACCCGCTAGTTGACTCATCGCTTATCTCCGCAAGATTCATATACTCAACCGAACGCCCCCTATGTGAGCCGAATACGAATCTTATTCAGCTCATCATCTGAGCCGAAAGGGCGCCGTAATCGGCTCATTGGTATCTTTTGGGCTTGGACAGGTTATTCGATGAACGCGTCGCTATCGGCCGCCAGTGTTAACTGCTTGTTTGCCTCAAGTTCGCTCATCCGCTGCATGAGCGCATTATGAATGGAGTGGTAGGCCGTGCTGCCTAATGCCAGGCGCAGCGGGGGAGTGGGCATATCAGCTGTTTCGATGATGAGGTTAACGGTTTTTGCCGCATCGCCTTTGATAGTGAAAGCGCCAGAGGCTAATCCACGACGAAGCTCGCCCGCTGGCGTCTCTTCATATAGGGGCATCGGCTGTGTGCGATCCAGTGCATCCGCAAACTGGGTGGCAGTGGGGCCGGGTTCGGCAATAATGAAATCGATACCCCAGGGCGCTACTTCCTGAGCGACCGACTCGACAAACCCCTCGATACCCCATTTGCTGGCGTGGTAAAGGCTAAAGCAGGGGTAGGCGATCTGGCCGCCCTCCGACGACACCTGCACGATACGCCCACCACCTTGCTCGCGCAGGTGGGGTAGCGCCGCCCGAATCAATTGAATCGAACCGGTGAGATTGGTCGCGATCTGTCGTTCAATCTGTTCGTCTGTGGCTTCTTCGGCGGCGCCGAACACGCCGTAGCCTGCGTTGCTGACTACCACATCGATGCGGCCGAAAGCGGCAAAGGCGTGCGCTACGCCCTGTCTCATTGCCTGCGTATCGGTCACGTCGAAGTTCACCACGTAAAGGCGCTCTCCGTGCTGGGCCAGCAGGTCATCCAGCGCACCGTGACGGCGTAGCGTAGCCACCACGCGGTCGCCGCGTTCTAGCAGGCGTTCGGTGAGCAGGCGGCCAAGGCCGGTAGAGGTGCCTGTAATTAGCCAGGTGTTAGCCATGCTTTATCTCCTGTGGGTTGATTGGGCGTTGCAGGAGATACGTTAGGCCAGTAATACTGTTAACTGAATACTCAACAATTGAGATGAAGTAGTGAAAGCTATTCACCAATGAGCAAACCAACGTTAACTGATCTTAATGCCTTTAAAGCGGTGGCCGAACATCGCAGCTTTCGCCGTGCGGCGGACTTGATGGGCGTCAGCCGTTCGTCGCTGAGCCATACTCTGCGAACCCTTGAGCGCCGACTCGGCACGCGTCTTTTACACCGCACCACGCGCAGTGTCTCGTTGACCGAAAGTGGTGAGCGGTTACTTCAGCGTTTGGGGCCGCTACTGGGCGAGCTGGATAGCATTCTGGAAGAGGCCTCGAGACTGGAAGGCAAGATAACCGGCAGATTACGCATTAACGGTAGCGAAGGGGCAATTCGCCTGTTGCTGCAGCGTGTTGTGCCGCGATTTCTAACGCTTTACGACGGCGTTGAGCTTGATCTGGTGGCGGAGGGGCGGTTGGTCGATATTGTTGAGCAGGGTTTCGATGCGGGGGTGAGGCTAAGAGAAGCCGTCCCCAAAGATATGATCGCTATTCCCGTCGGGGATGAAATGCGCTTCCTCGCCGTTGCCTCTCCTGATTATTTAAATGGTAAACCGATCCCCGAAACACCTGACCAACTCGCCATGCATCAATGCATAAAGCAGCGCTTGCCCAGCGGGAAACGTTACCGCTGGGAATTCCACCAGCATGGTCAGGATGTGTCGGTTGACGTACCCGGCGTTATGACAATGGATAGCAGCCAGTTAATGGTAGAGGCGGCAGCGGATGGGTTGGGTATTGCCTATGTGCCGGAACCCTATGCTCACGCGTTCATTCGCGAGGGGAGGCTAGTGACGGTGCTTGAGGATTGGTGCTCCCATATACCCGGCCTATATCTTTACTATCCTAACAACCGGCATGTACCGCCCAGCCTGCGGGCCTTTATTGATCTGTTGCGGGAGTGACGCGCGTTCCTGCGTCGTGAATCAATCAGCTACTTCTCACCATTCTCAGTATCATCGCCGAATGGCGGCGATGATCGAATAGCGGCTGGGTGTCTTGGGGAATTGCTAAAGGGCGGGAGACGTTTTATTTGAGAAAATCCCTACCGCTCATTGCTTGCGGCGTCCCACAATTTCATGAGCTCGGTAATAGATGCATTGAAGACCGATATCTTGACGCCGTCTCTCGCTGATATCGACACACCCAGCAGAAAACTACTGAATGCCGTCCCCATGGCCTGAGCATCGGCTTTCTCGGCGAGCTCGCCCATAGCAATGCCACGCTCAACGCATCGTACAAACCCGGCATGAGTACGCGCACGTGAAACGGCCAACGGCTTTGTGACATGCGCATGCTCATGTTTTGGCGCACTCATGGTTCCTAAGGCCACCATGCAGCCTTTTGGGTGTCCCGATTCGCACTGCATTTTCGTCGAACGACGTAGCGTAAGTTCGACCGCTTCTCTGGGAGCTATTTCATCGTCCCATAGGGCGTCTGTCACGCGGGCATAGCTCTCCAGGTAGCATTGAACAGCCTCTTTGAACAAGGCTTCCTTGGATCCGAAAGCCGCATAAAAGCTTGGTGCAGAGATGCCGCCGCCGATCTGAGTTTTGAGCTGGCTTAGCGACGTTGTCTCATAACCCTGTTCCCAGAAAAGGTGCATCGCTTGCTCGATGGCTTGCTGCCGATCAAACGCTCTGGGACGCCCCATCTGTGCCATTTATTACTCCATTACGTCACTAAATACATGTGACTTATATACTACTCGATACAAAACTTATTGACAATAATCTGTCTGGCGTCGCATATTTATACCGATCGATACATATGTTTCGCGCAATGCTCTGGGTGCCTGCTGCCCAGCGCTAAACTTTATCTTCGAAAGGGTATTTTTTGTGGACTACTCATCTATTCAGGCGGAATCGGCTGCGACCGATAAGCTTCCCATGTCCGCACTGTTGGCCTTGGCCATGACGGGCTTTATTTGCATCGTGACAGAAACGCTGCCTGCGGGCTTGTTACCTCAAATCAGTGAAGGTCTCGGGATCAGCCAAGCGTTGGCAGGTCAAATGGTGACGGCGTATGCGCTGGGGTCGTTGTTAGCGGCGATTCCGTTGACGATTGCTACGCGTGGTTGGCGGCGACGTAACGTCTTGCTACTCACCATTATCGGGTTCTTCGTTTTTAACTCGGTCACGGCGCTATCCAGTACCTATGGCCTAACGTTAGTTGCCCGCTTCTTTGCGGGTGTTGCCGCCGGGTTGGCTTGGAGTCTTCTCGCTGGTTATGCGAGACGTATGGTTGCTCCGCATCAACAAGGGCGTGCAATGGCCGTAGCGATGGTCGGAATCCCCATTGCGTTATCGCTAGGGGTGCCTCTTGGAACTTACATGGGGTCGGTCGCAGGCTGGCGTACCGCTTTCTGGGTCATGTCCGCTTTGACGCTTATGTTGATTGTATGGGTCATTGCCAAGGTTCCAGACTATCCCGGACAGTCCGCCAGCGAGGGTATGCCATTGCGAAAAGTCTTTACCACCCCTGGCGTGCGGCCAGTGCTTGCCGTGGTCTTAACGTGGATGTTGGCCCACAATATTCTCTACACCTATATTGCGCCGTTTGTGGGGGCGGCGGGACTCGGCGAACGGATTGATCTGGTGCTATTAACCTTTGGTGCAGCGTCGCTTGTCGGTATCTGGATTGCGGGAAAACTCGTGGACAGACATTTGCGGGTCACGGTACTCGCAAGCCTTGCCGCCTTCGCGATAACCGCCTTCATCTTTGGTTTGAATACTCAAAATCCTGTTGTCGTCTACACCGGCGTTGCGGTTTGGGGCGTCACCTTCGGCGGTGCTGCCACACTGCTGCAAACCGCGTTGGCCGATACTGCTGGAAGTGGCGCCGATGTGGCGCTTTCCATGAATGTGGTGACATGGAACGCTGCGATTGCTGGCGGTGGAGTAGCTGGCGGTATGCTTCTTAATTCATGGGGTGTCGGTGCTTTCCCCTGGGCTCTGGTGGTCTTGCTTGGCGCCGCCTTTATCATCGCTTGCGCGGCTAGTTCACATGCTTTCAAACCGGGCCGCCGAAATGGAGAAACCCAGGTTGTTGGGCATTGAATCTGGGTTGCTGGAGTTTCGCCATCTTCGATGCTCTGGCCATCGTTGAAGCGGCAGGCTTGGCGCTAGATGAAGTGGCGACGCTACGCATTGAAGGTAAGCGCTGACACTGATTTCATTTCCGTATTCCCGCTTCACGCATGAAACGAAAGGGCAGTCTAAGTGACTGCCCTCTCTATTCTAAGAATCCACCTCACTGGCCTATGAGCCGAATAAAAATCTTAATCGGCTCATAATATGATTTGAATAGATAGGCAATCGGCTCATCTGTATTTCGGAACAGCGCAACTGGTTGCCTTTTTAACCGAGCAACTTTTTTAACAGAGCAACTGTGCCCGCGCAGACTCAAAGCCTTCACGTAGCGCGCTATGTTCGGCCCCCAGGCCTTCAATGCAATAGCTGTTCAAAAACTGCCGACCGACAAAGAGCTTCCGGTCGGTCTCGGTTAGCTTGGCTTCCTCGCAGAGCTCCTTCCATTCACTGGCAATCGTTGCGAGTTGGTTATCGATGATGCTCTTGGCTTCTTTTTCATTGAGCAAGAAATCAGGCGCGGCCATGAGACAGCTATGCAGCGTACTCATACGGTTTTCACCCTTGATCAGCATTGCCTGTGTCGCCTCGTTGCCGGTTCTCCCTTGTGGGCAGATATCATAGGCAGGGGTCAAGGTAAGCATCTCGCCGTCCCAGAATGCGGCATGGTTGCGAGCATGGTCGTCCGTATTGCCGCATAGGATATTAAAAACGATCCGTCCGTACAGCTCTTTCAGCGTTTCCTTTGGCTTGGTGAAGCGGTGACGGATGATCTCGGCAAGATCTTCATAAGACGCATAGCGCGCCATCATTTCGTCAAGGCCAAGCATCGTCAGAGTCGACACCATTGCTCTGCGCTGCCAGCCGGCCTCTGATTTGAGGCGGTCAAAGCGTTCTATGAGCAGCACGTCTTTGCCAGCCGCCGAGATCATCGAGACAGGGGCAACATTGAGGTTACACAAAGCCGCGAGCTTCATGGCGATAAATTCCGCCTTCACGACGCTGTAAATGTCCGTGCTTGAAGAGAACTTGGCGATTGTTTTGTGCTTGCCGTTATCGATCAGGGCTTTGGGGCGGGCGCCGCCGATCGATGTGCCGTGGTTCAACGCCTGATCGAGCGCGGGTGTCAGTGGGGCGCCTTGCTCGATCCGTTCGGCCGCTTCCAGCAATTCCTCATAGGACGCTTCTGCCTTGAGGCGGGGAACGTATTCCGTGGCGGAATGCTGAAAATCGAGTGCACCGATTCGATCCGATCCCGACTCAAGCAAGTAGGTGAGTTCGTTAATATCGCTGGTTTCGGTCTCGGTTGCCTTGGCACCCATCAGACGGTTGATGATAACCCTGCGGCCCCAAGCATCTGGCGAGCCATCACGAAGGCAACTGGCCATTGCCAAGCCAGCGGCCGGTTCGATCAGGCCGCGGCGGAGCGGAAGCTCTGAGTCATAGATGGGTATCGCGGCATCACGCTCCAAATAGCTGGCGCCATAGTTGAAGCCATAGTTGAAGCCATAGTTGTTCCCGTTCTGTGTGATGCGGCCGGCCACGACGGGGTGCGTTTCTCCAGGCAGCCAAATCCAGACATAGGCCTCTTTGTGGTCAGTAAGCTTAGAAATCATCATCGACCTCCTGCTTACTATGGCGGACGCTCTTAGGTAGCAGCGTTAGTTTTTCTTCTAGATGGGCGTTGTTCATCGCGAGTGTCCGTTTGTCAACATCGAACAAACGGACGCCGACGAGTGCGGCAACCTCGAAGACGGTGCCGATCTCAGAACCGGCTTCGCCATTTTCGATATTGCGGAGGGTTCTTCGGGTGATGCCTGCGCGTTCCGACAGTTCGGTAGCCGTAAGTTTGCGCTCCAAACGGCCAGCCTTGATCAGCTTGCCGAGGATCGAGAGCGCCTGTTTTGTGACGCGAGAGTAGCTGCGTGCCCGTTTCATTGCCGCACCATTTTTTGAGTACTTTAAGACCCTTAAGGATCTCTGTGAGCTTTTAACTGCTCATTATGAGCGAGCTTTGGTAATGTGCCAAGCTGATAAATCATTTATAAACCTTAAAGAACCCATAGGGCACTTTAAATGCTCGTGGTCGAGGTTGAGATGAAAAGACGTATTCATAAACTTACCTGCACTTTATCGGTTGGAGTCTTACCTACCATCACAATGCTTCTAGAGCATATCGATAGTTGCCAATATCGAAGCAGCATTGCTGGGCTATCGTGCCCGATAACTACTCTTATTGGTGCTCTTACCCAGCCTCTTTGTGCTCTACTATCTGCACCTGTTATTCACGGAGGAAGCAACCATGGCCATAGGCGGCTTGATAGGATTACTGGATGACATTGCCGCATTGGCGAAGTTGTCCGCAGCATCACTGGATGATATCAGTGCCGCCGCTGGGCGGGCGACGGCGAAGGCGGCCGGGGTGGTGGTCGATGATACGGCGGTGACGCCGCAATATTTGCAGGGGGTAACAGCGGAGCGTGAACTGGCGATTGTGAAAAAGATCGCGCTGGGGTCGATCCGCAACAAGCTGATTTTTATCCTGCCGGTGGCGCTGCTGCTGAATCACTTTTTGCCTTCTCTCTTGCCGATCATATTAATGGTGGGCGGTACCTATCTGGCCTTTGAGGGCGCAGAGAAGGTCTGGCATAAGCTCTCCGGCGGGCATGATGACGAAAAGCCAGCGGTAGAGAAGGGGCCGGAAGCCGAGAAAAAGATCGTGAGTGGCGCCGTTCGAACTGACCTGATTCTGTCTGCCGAAATCATGGTGATCGCACTTGCCACGGTCTCCCATCAAGGATTCTGGTCACAGTTGGCGAGCCTGGTGGTGGTGGCGTTGGTTATCACAATTTTGGTGTATGGCGTGGTAGCGCTGTTGGTCAAAATGGACGATATCGGCCTGACGCTTGCCCAGCGAGATAACTCGGCAATACAGGCACTGGGCCGTGGCCTGGTGACGGCCATGCCCAAGGTACTAGCGACCATCTCGGTCGTGGGCACCATCGCCATGCTTTGGGTGGGTGGGCATATCCTGATGGCCAATCTGGGTGCCGATGGGACGGGTTGGTACAACGCGCCCTATGATTGGGTACACCATATTGAACATGGCATTAGCGAGGCGACCGGTGCCTTGGGCGGCATACTGGGTTGGAGCTTCAATACGCTGTGCTCTGCGGTGATTGGCTTTGTGGTGGGTTCGGTGGTGGTGGGGGTGCTGCACCTCGTTCCTTCTAAAGAGGCGCATGTCGAGTAGGTGCGAACAGCGAAGGGAGCCTCAGGCATCTAAATGCCTGCCGGTAGCGAATCAACAGGCCCGGAGAGTCACACAGCTCTGTCTGAAAGCTGGCTGTGCTCGACCGCGGTCAACAGGGCAGAGTGATGGCGAAACCCACGTCGAACTACTTATATAAGCGTTGACGTTGGTTAGTGCTGACCAGTAAATGAGTGGCAGGTCGCGGTCACTGTAGCGCCCACACTCTGAGCTGCTTTATGGCAGAGCGCAACTTTATGGATGAACGCCGATGACGTTTGAACATCTCGTGGCAGATTATGGAAGCTTCGGCCTGTTCTTGGGTGCAAGCCTGGAGGGCGAAGCCATCGCGATGCTTGGCGGTATCATCGCGCATCAGCATCTGGTCGGCTTTTGGTCCGCTGTAGGTTCTCTCGCTTTGGGCTCCTTCCTCGCGGATCAAGTGTTCTTCCTGCTTGGTCATTGGTGGCGCAACAGCGCTTACGTCCGTTCGATCCATAGTAGCGTAGCGGGAGGGCATGTACTGACGACGTTCAACGCTCACCCGAACGTTTTCGTGTTCTCATTTCGATTCATCTATGGCCTGCGCATTGCCAGCGCGGTCACCATCGGCACGACCGACTTTCCTTGGCCGCGATTCATCTTGCTCAATGCCGTTTCGGCGTTGGTCTGGGCGACGGTATGGGTCACGCTGGGTTACGTTTTCGGGCAGACGATAGAGGCGCTTTTTGCACGACTGAGCAACCTTCCTCATTTTGCGCTTGTTAGCGTTGCAGTTGGCATCTGCGTCGCGATATTGGCCGTGATCGCTGCTAAGAAGAGGCGAGGTCAGCGATTGAATACGGGTGATTGAGCGACGAAGAGTCCCTGGGTATGCCTGCACGTTCTTACCAATCGCTGTCCGTCGCTGTAATGGCACTAGATCAATTCGCACCATATTGAGTCTTTTGGCACACATTTGGTGCGAATTGATGCCTAGAGACGCTCTGTAAGCGGCAGAATCACTGATTTTTTGACATGGCACGATAATTGCTTAGTGAATTAAGTAAGTAAACAGTTACTTAATTCGCTCCATGAAGAAGCACTTTCTTAGTGGGCGCAATGGCAAGGATCACACCATGAAAAAGCAATTTAAGAACATGAAGTTGAAGGCTCTCGCGTGTAGTTTCGCGTTGGGCGCTTTGGCACATACTGGTATGGCAAGCGCCGATATTAATATCAAGTTTCACCATGATTTGCCTGAAGATAGTGCACAACACCTGGCGGCTGAGCGCTTCAGGGACATTGTGGCGGAGCGAAGCGGCGGTGAGATTTCAGTCGAAATTTTCCCCAACAACACCCTCGGTGATGATGTCGAAGTCACCCAGCAGTTGCAGATGGGGGCTGTGGAAGCCGCCATTATTCCGACCGCCAAGCTATCGGGCTTTGTTCCGGCTATGCAGATCGTCGACCTGCCTTTCTTGTTCCCTTCTCCCGAGGTCGCCCACACCGTTCTCGACGGGCAGGCCGGTGATGATCTATTGGCAACGGTAGAGCAGGTGGGACTGAAGGGGGTGACGTTCTGGGAAAGTGGTTTTAAGCAATTTACCTGTGACCAACCCGTTAATGGCCCGGAGGATTTCGCGGGCCAAAAGGTACGCGTGATGCAAAGCCCTATCATCATGGAGCAGTTTAAGGCGATGGGCGCTAACCCAGTGCCGATTGCCTTCGGCGAAACCTACAACGCGCTGCAACAACGCATTGTCGACTGCCAGGAAAATCCGCTGGTATCGATTACACAAATGAAATTTTATGAAGTGCAGTCCGATGTGATCATCAGCAACCACGCTTATCTGGCCTATGCATTCCTGTTTAGCCAGCGTTGGTTCGATAGCCTAAGCCCTGAAAACCAAGCGCTATTGACGGAGGTTGCCCGTGAAACCACCGCATTCCAGCGTGAAGAAACCGCCCGCCGTGAGGCAGATTACATTGCCACTATCGAAGCCAGTGGCACTAACGTCAGCACATTGGATGATGCCCGACTGAGCGCTTTCAGAGAAGCAACGGCGCCGGTACACGAGGCGTTTGCCAGTGACATTGGCACAGAGCTAATGGCGGAGTTTGAACAAGCTATCGCTGATATCCAATAGTCGCGCGTCACCCATTAAAGGGCTGATCGGTTATCCCTTTGGCCCTTTTTTCTCCCTTGTTTTTATCGCTGGTGGAGTCCGCTATGCGCAAACTTGATCGCTTAATATCGCGTGCCGAGGAGGTTTTGATTGGCCTGCTGATTTTATCTGCCTCTTTCATTCTTTTCGCCAACGTCATTGCACGCTATGTGTTCAACGATGGCTTTTCATGGGCGGAGGAGTTGGTTCGTTACCAAATTGTATGGATGGTGCTGCTTGGCGCTAGTGTTGCTGCGCGGCAAGGGATCCATATTGGCATCGATATTCTGCACAGGTTTAGCCCTCCACTGTTGGCGAAATGGATAGCGTTGCTCGTTCATGCGGTTTCTATCGCTTTTTGCCTCTTCCTGGTGTTTTACGGTTTCCAGTTAACGGAGCAAACCCATCGGTTTGGTCAGGTGAGCTCTGCTCTGCAAGCGCCCATGTGGATCGTTCAGTTGGCCATTCCAGTGGGCGCTCTCTTAATGGGCATTCGATTTACCCAGCATTTCTTCCGGACGTTGCTGGGTCGAGAGCAAGCCTCTGCCCACCTTGATCAAGTTGGATAAAAGCATGGTTATTACATTTCTGGTTCTATTAGCTGTGTTGATGTTAGTGGGAACGCCCATCTTTATTGCATTGGCGGGTTCCGTCACGGTGGCGATGGGGAGTTTTAGCCATATTCCTTTGGCCATCGTGGCAGAGCGCTTGTTTGCCGGGTTGGATAAGTTTCCATTGATGGCGATTCCCTTTTTTATTCTCACCGGTAGTTTGATGAGTGCGGGTGGGCTATCGCAGCGGATCATCCGCTTGGCTAACTTGTTGGTGGGGCGTTTTACCGGTGGCATGGGCATGACGGCGGTATCAGCAAGTATGTTTTTTGGTGCTATTTCCGGATCGAGCCCGGCCACGGTGGTGTCGGTGGGCTCATTGCTCTATCCGGCCATGCGCAAGGAGGGGTATTCCGGTCAATTTTCGATTGGCGTGCTGGTGTCTGCCGGTTCACTGGGCATCATCATTCCGCCTTCGGTCGTAATGATCGTCTACGCGGCTGTCACTGGGGTATCAGTGGGTGCGCTGTTTATGGCGGGAGTGGGAGCCGGTTTATTATACGCCGCCTGTTTGTTGCCTTACTGTTGGTACCGCGCCAAGAAAGACGGTGTCACCCCCATGAAGCCGCCAAGTTGGGGCGAAGTGTTGCTGGGATTCAAAGATGCTTCGTGGGGGTTAGGGGTTCCTCTCGTCGTTTTGGGCGGGATTTACCTGGGTATCTTTACGCCCACTGAAGCCGCTGCGGTATCAGTGATATATGCCTTGTTGGTCTCAGCCCTGATTTATCGTGAGAAGAGCTTTGCAGAGTTATTCCAAAGCATGATTGAGGCGGCGACCACAACGGCTCAGGTAATGATTATTCTCGCTGCTGCCTCGGTGCTGGCGTGGTTTCTTTCCAGTAATGGGTTAGCGGCGATGTTGGCCAACGCTATCCTGTCGTTATCCGAAAATCCGTACCATATCTTCCTGCTGATCAATGTGACGGTACTGATTGCCGGCATGTTCCTTGATGCTTCCTCCATTATGGTGATTCTTGCTCCCCTGTTTTACACGGTGGGCCTGCGCGTTGGTATTGACCCTGTCCATCTGGGAGCAGTGCTGACCGTGAACGGGGCGATTGGCATGTTCACGCCGCCGTTTGGTCTCAACTTATTTGTGGCAGGCACTATCAGCGGCGTCGATTACGTCCAGGCGGTACGTGGTGCCTTGCCCTTTATTGGCATTGCTCTGTTTGCCTTGATACTGCTGACCTATATTCCTGCGATCAGTATGTGGTTACCCAATATGGTGTATGGCGGCTAAACAGCCCAAATAAGGAGGGTAGCAATGGCTATTAGCATAACGTCATCAGCGTTGGCGCATTCCCATGAAGGGGTGGTGACCAGTCCCCATACGCTGGCAACAGAAGCGGGTCTTAAGGTACTTCGTCAAGGGGGCAACGCGGTTGAAGCGGCGATCACCATGGGGGCCTGCCTGTCGGTGACCTATCCGCATTTCACCGGCCTTGGCGGAGATGCCTTCATGATCATTGCGGATGCAAAGGGGGGTGTGCAAACCCTGTCAGGCATTGGCCAGGCGCCACAGGCCAAGTTGGAAGTGTCTGGCCAATTGCCCGCGCGGGGGCCTGGTTCCATGTTAACCACGGCTGCCACGGTCGATACCTGGGGGCAGGCGCATGAGATTTCCCGTCAGAGCTGTGGCGGCCAAATGGGCTGGGCAGCGCTGTTGGAGCCTGCGATACAGCTAGCGCGAGAGGGCTTCCCGGTGACGCCATCGCAGCGCTTCTGGCTTGATTTTCGTCGCGATGAAATAACAATGATGCCGGGCGTGCGAGAGCTCTTCATGCCAGGCGGGAAGATGCTTCATGAGGGCGAAAAACTGTGCCAGCCACAGCTGGCTGCTTCACTGCAGTCCATTGCGACCCGCAGCTACCGGGATTTCTATGAAGGGCAGTTAGGGGCGAAAATTGCCGCCGGGCTGGCAGCGGCAGGGTCTCCACTCACGGCCACTGATTTGGCGGCTACCCGAGCACGAATAGAAACGCCGCTGTCGGTGCCCTACCGGGGTGGCGAGCTGCTGGCCCATCGGCCGCCCACCCAGGGGATGACCACGCTGGAAATCATGGGCATTCTGGCGCGTTTCGATCTCTCCAACATCGAGGAGGGCAGCGCTGACTATTACCACCTATTGGTCGAAGCGGTAAAACGCGCTTTTCTGGATCGCAATACCTACCTGGCCGACCCCGACTTTGCATCAATACCTTTTGGCAGGTTGCTGTCTCCAGCGCATCTCGACGCGGAGGCGGCCAAGATAGACGCGGGGAACGCCCTGGATTGGCCCTTTACTTACCAGCATGGTGATACGGTTTATCTGGCGGCGGCTGATCGTTTCGGTAATGCCGTTTCGATGCTGCAGACGATTTATTACGACTGGGGCAGCGGCGTCAACGTCGGTGATACGGGGATTTTGTGGCATAACCGCGGTGCGGCGTTCAGCCTTGATCCTGCTCATCCGAATGCGCTTGCCCCCGGAAAGCGACCTTTTCATACCCTGAATCCGGGTATGTATCGTGTCGATGGTAAGCCGCGTTTACTTTACGGTACGCAAGGCGCTGATGGACAACCGCAAACCCTCGCTGCCGTGCTGACCCGCTTGATAGACTATGGCATGGATCCACTCAGTGCGCTGAAAGCACCGCGCTTTCTACTGGGGCGTACCTTTTCCGATGGTCGTGACACGTTAAAGCTGGAGCAAGATGCGGGAAAGGCCGTGTTTACTGAGTTAACCCGGCGTGGCCATCAGGTGAGCCCGCTACCCGCACAGAGTGCCCTGGCAGGCCACCCCGGCGCGGTCGTTATCGATCCGGCGAAAGGCTTTTACGCGGCCCATGACCCCCGCAGCGATGGTATTGCATTAGGGCTATAGCACCGAAAGGAACAAGGATGTGTACATGATGAAAAGCGAAGCGCTTGATGTGAAAAAAAATGCCCGTACCGGGAGCAAAAACCGCCGTAATGCGCATGAAACACGCGAGCGCTTGTTTCAAGCGGCGACTCAAGAGTTTTGCGAACGCGGCTACGATGGCGCTCGCATGGAGCGTATCGTGCGTGCAGCCGATTGTAATGTGCGCATGGCTTATCACTACTTCAATGACAAGGAAGGTCTTTATCTGGCTGTTCTCGAACGGGTTTATGAGGAGTTGCGCGCCAAGGAACAGGAACTCAACCTAGGCAATCTTGAGCCTGTTGCGGGTATGCGCGCGTTGGTGGAATTTACGTTTGATCACATGGCCGAGCATCCCGAGTTCACCAGCCTGGTACGCAATGAAAACCTGCTCGGTGGGCGCATGCTGCGTAAATCGAGCAAGGTCGTCCAGCAAACGACGCCGCTCGTAGGCATGATCCGGGACACTCTCGAGCGGGGTGAGGCGGCAGGGATGTTCCGCCCGGCAGTGGATCCCACCCAGCTCTACATTTCGATTTTGTCGCTATCCATCACCCACATCAATCAACGCGATACGCTATCCATCATCTTCGAGCAGGATCTGGCTGATCCGGGCTGGCTTCTTGAGCGGCGTGCCCATGCGGTCGAGATGGTGCTTTCCTATTTATGCGTTGAGTCCAAGATGTCCCAGAACTAAGAGCCACGTCCTCTTCAAGGGGCCCATGTGTAATGGGATGGGGTATTAAGTCTTATCTGTATAAATAAACAGTTTTTGTGCTAAGGTTTACTTAATCTCTAATGATAAGCGCGCTTGAGTATTTGCTCTGGTAGGTGAAGGTGCATGTTGCTGCATTAAGTGATGCTTGCTTTAGGGATGCATAAGGCTTGATGTAAATCTGGAGGCAACACTTATGAATGACCAGCAAATACAGATATTTACCAGTGAAGATGGGCAAGCACACCTAGAGGTGACGCTGGAGCAGGAGACCGCTTGGTTGAGCCAAGCGCAGATGGGGAGCTTGTTCGCGACAACATCCGAAAACGTTCTTATGCACTTGCAGAATATTTTTAAAGATGAAGAGCTGAGCGAGCAGGCAACTGCTAAGGATTTCTTAGTAGTTCGCCAAGAGGGCAAGCGCCAGGTTCGACGCCGCATCAAACACTACAACCTCGATGCTATTATTTCCGTTGGTTATCGAGTTAGCTCCAAGCGTGCCACCCAATTCCGCAAGTGGGCCACTCAGGTGTTAAAAGACCACTTGGTTCACGGCTATACCTTGAACCAGCGGCGCTTAACCGAGCGTGGCATAGAGTTTGAGCAGGCGGTGAATTTGCTCAGCCGTACCTTGACCAATCAAGGCTTGGTTTCAACAGAAGGCGAGGCCGTAGCGCGTGTGATTAGCGATTACGCTCGTTCCTGGAGCTTGCTGCAAGGCTACGATGAGCAGCAATTAGCTGAGCTAAACATTAAGCAGCCCGGTATGCACTCGCTAGAGTTGGAAGAAGCCTTGAAGGCTATTGGTGAGTTAAAGCAAACCTTAATCGCCAAAGGTGAGGCAACCGAACTGTTTGGGCAGGTGCGAGGCGACGGTTTGACGTCGGCTTTAGCCACCATCGAGCAAGGCTTTGGCGACGAGCTGTTTTACCCCAACGTGGCCACCCGTGCGGCGCACTTGCTTTACTTCGTAATCAAAAACCATCCACTGGCCGATGGAAATAAGCGCTGTGGTTCGTTTCTATTTCTATGGTACCTGCGCCGCAATGCGGCCTTGCTGGCCCGGCCCGTCGAGCAACTGATCAACGACAATACCCTGGTGGCGCTAGCGTTGTTAGTGGCTGAAAGCTTGCCTGATCAGAAAACGCTAATGATACGGTTGATTGAGCATTTTATACTGCTGAAGGAAAGTTAATTGTGGCAGTTGATGTGTTGAACGCCGCGCCCGAAGTGACCTCTGACGTTAGAAAGGCTATCTGTGATGAACATTGATCTTTACCAAGTAGATGCATTTGCCTCTAAGCCCTTTGAAGGCAATCCTGCAGCAGTTTGCCCGCTGGAAGTGTGGCTGGATGATGCGCTGTTACAGGCCATTGCCACGGAGAACAACCTGTCCGAAACGGCCTTTTTTGTGCCGACTGAAACAGGCTACCACCTGCGCTGGTTTACCCCTGCGGTGGAAGTGGATTTATGTGGTCATGCCACGTTGGCGGCAGCATGGGTAATTTTTAATGTATTAGGCGATAGCTCAGAAATACTGCAATTTCAGACCCGCAGCGGGCCGCTATTAGTAAAGCGTAAGGATGACGAACTGGCGATGGATTTCCCCGCTAAAACGCTTGAACCCTTGGCAATACGCGCTGAGGTAGCGGCAGCGCTCGGCGGCATTGAAATTGAGGAGATGCTAATCTCTGACGATATCGTGGTGGTGATCAATGATGTGTCGTTGATCGAATCGTTAGCGCCGGATATGCAGCAGCTTAAACAGCTGCCGGGGCGGGGTGTGGTAGTCACCGCTAAAGGCTATGATGTGGACTTCGTTTCCCGTTGGTTTGGCCCTAAGGTGGGCGTGGAAGAAGACCCCGTTACAGGTTCGGCCCATACCTCGCTTGCGCCGTATTGGGCTAGACGTTTAGGCAAGCAAACGTTAACCGCACGCCAGGGCGGTGCCCGCAAAGGCACGCTTAGCTGCATCTTGGAAGGCGAGCGCGTGATTATCAAAGGCCGCGTGGCGCCTTATCTTAAAGGTGCTATCACGTTGCCGGAGAGTAACTGAAAAACGTTGATTAAGAGCGCCACTCAATCAGCGAGTATCGTCGTTATCATATCAATGATGTTGTCCATCATTATGTCCTGTTACCGCGAGCTTCTATGACCCAATCTAAAACGCCGTTTATTGTGGTGCTAAGCTTGGCATTGACCATGATGCTGGGCCCGTTTTCCATGGATACGTACCTACCGGCCTTTCCGGTCATCGGCGAATCGCTGGGGATTTCTCAGCAGTCGGTATCGTTGAGTGTGTCGGTGTATGTCTTTGCGCTGGCGTTGGGTCAGTTAATTGGCGGTGCGCTTTCAGATCGCTACGGACGGCAGCGGGTTCTGATGAGCGGGCTGGTGATTTTTGCGTTCTCAAGCATTGCCATTGGAATGTCGGATTCCCTGAACTCCCTACTCGGTGGGCGGGCAATTCAGGCCATTGGTGCCGGTTTGACGCTGGTATCAGTACCGGCATTAGTGCGCGACCGGGTGGCGGGCCGCGACGCTGCGAAACTGTTCTCAATGATGGGCTTTATCATGGTGTTGGCGCCAGGCATTGCGCCGAGCGTAGGTAGCGCGATTCTGTTGCTGGGTTCCTGGCACACTATTTTCTTTGCCTTGGCGGCATACGCGCTGCTGCTGGTGCCATTGCTGGTGCGGGTGCTCTTTACCGGCACGGGCAAGGTGTCGCGAACGAAAAGCCCTCAGATGAGCCTGCTGGCGCGTTACAAACTGGTGCTGTCGACAAAGCCAGCCCTGCCGTTCATCGTTTGGCAGGCCGCTTCTTTTTCTACCCTGATGATGTTCATCACCTACGCCTCCTTTATCTATCAGGGGCACTTCGGTCAGTCGCCTTCTAGCTTTTCGCTGCTGTTTGCTGCAAACATCGTCGCGATGCTGATCTTCAATATTCTCAATCGAATCCTGCTTTCCAGGTTGTCGTCGCTGCGCATCCTGCAGTTGGCGACGGGCTGTCAGGCAGTGGGCATCGTCTTGTTGGTGATGGCTGCCTTCATGGAGTGGCCGCTGTACGCTTTCCTGCTTGCCATGATGCTGACCATCGGCTCGATAGGGGCGATCTCGCCGAATATACAGGCCTGCTTTTTAGAGTTCTTTCCCACCAGCAGTGGAACTGCCGCAGCACTTCTGGGCGCTGCCCAGTTCGGTATCGCCGGGGTTTTGAGTGCACTGTCTGCCTTGCTGCCGCATACGCTAGGAGCGGTTATCCTGGCCATGGCTGCCTGCGGTTCGGTGGCGTACCTGATGCTTGCCCGCTCAATCATCAAAGGACGTGCCGCTGTCGGGGCTCGCTGAGTTAGGCCCTCCATGCCGCCCTAGCGGTATCATCATCGGCTTGCCGGTGACGGGGTCTTTGATGACGCGGCTTTCCAGGCCAAATACGTCGCGCACCATCTGTTCGGTCAGAATGTTTTCCGGCGGGCCTACCGCGTAAACCTTGCCGTTGGCCATGGCGACCAGTTGGTCGGCGTAGCGGGCGGCCAGGTTGAGTTCGTGAAGCACCATTACTATCGTGGTTCCGCGCTGCCGGTTGAGGTCGGTGAGAAGATCGAGCACCTCAATCTGATGGTTGATATCCAGAAAAGTGGTGGGCTCATCAAGCAGCAGCACATTGGTTTGCTGGGTAAGGGCCATGGCGATCCAGGCGCGCTGGCGCTGCCCGCCGGAGAGTTCTTCTACCGCGCACTCGGCCAGTTCCGTCATATGCGTGGCGGTCAGTGCTTCGGCGACGGCTGCTTCGTCGGCGGTGCTCCAGCGTTTAAACAACCCTTGATGAGGGTGACGGCCGCGGCTAACCAGTTCAAGCACGCTAATACCTTCCGGCGCGATGGGCGATTGGGGAAGAAAACCCAATTGTTGCGCCAGGCGTCGGGTGTTGAGTCGGTGAATGGCGTTGCCGTCCAGCAACACCTCTCCTTGCTCCGGCGCGAGCAGCCTCGAAAGCACGCGTAGCAGTGTCGATTTTCCACAGGCGTTGGCGCCAACGATGGCGGTGGTATGTCCCGCTGAGACTGTCAGGTTAACGTCATTGAGGACTGTTCGATCCCCGTAGCTTGCCACCAGGCCTTGGGCGAGAAGCGAGGAAGCGTTCATAGGGAGCCTCTGCTTTTATTTTCGCGAATAATCAGATAAATCAGATAGGGTGCTCCCAGCACGCCGGTCACGATGCCTACCGGGTAGCGGGCGGGTAACAAAAACTGGCCCGCATAATCGCCCAGTAGAACGAGCAGGGCGCCCACCAGCGCCGAGGGAATGAGTAGCGAGCCGTTACGCCCCATCAGCCGTGCGGCAATGGGGCCGGAAAGAAACGCTACGAACGCCACCGGGCCTGAAACCGCCGTCGCAAATGCCACCAGGGCCACTGCAGAGATCACCACGATGATTCGCGTAACGGCCAAGCGAACACCAAGCCCCGCGGCAAGATCGTCGCCCATACGCAGGGTCTCAAGATCGCGCTGGCGGCTTAACAGCAGCCCACCGAATAGCAGGAGGGCGACTAACAGCGGCAGCGCCTGACCTAACTGAACGCCGTTGACGCTACCCGTTATCCAGCGCAGAGCTTCTTGCAGCGTCCAGCTGGGCGCGCGCATTAGTAGGTAGGCGGTAACGCTTTGCAGCATTGCGGCCATGCCGATGCCGATCAGAATCAGCCGCCCGCCAGTTACCCCCTGGCGCCAGGAGAGCGCGTAGATCAGCAGGGCGACGCCCAGCCCTGAGCCGATGGCCACCACTGAAACCGCCGGGCCGCTTAGCGAGAGCACCACAATGGCAAATACCGCGCCGGAGCTGGCGCCAGTGCTAATGCCAATGATATCTGGGCTTGCCAGCGGGTTGCGCAGCATGGTTTGAAAGGCGATGCCGCCCAGACCAAAGCATGCGCCCACTAGCACCGAAACCACTGCCCGTGGTAGGCGAAGTTCACGCACAGTAAAACTAGCGCCCGGTACATCTGCGCCGCCAAGTATCCGTAGCACTGTGGAAAGTGGCGTAAAGGACTGCCCCAGCATCAGGGTTAACGTCACGCCCGCGAGCAGGCAGGCGGTTAGTACTGTGAGCATACGAAAGCGGCGCTTTGCATTCGCCCTGCGTATTTGGCCAAAGTGGCTGATCGCGTTGAGGGGCGGCGGGTTCATAGCGAACCTACTTTGCGGTTGCGCACAATCCAGATAAACACCGGCGCGCCGATAAAAGCTGTCACGATGCCCACGTCCAGCTCGGATGGATGGGCCACCAGCCGCCCTGCAACGTCTGAAAACGTCAGCAGTGCCGCGCCGCCCAGGGCGGAGAAGGGCAGCAGCCAGCGATAGTCGCCACCTACCAGCAGGCGGCAGGCATGCGGTACCACCAGCCCCACGAAACCAATCGGGCCGCACACTGCAGTGATCGGCCCGCATAGCAGTACCGCCCCCAGCGCCGACATAGCTCTGGCCAAAGCCACCTTTTCACCCAGCCCGGCAGCGGTATCGTCACCTAGCGCTAGCAGGTTGAGCTTACGCGCCGCCAATAGCGTGATAACAAACCCGGCAAGCAGAAAGGGTAGTACGGGCAGGATTTGGTCATAGGTGGCGCCGCCTACACCGCCCACTAGCCAGGATTGCACCAGCCCGGCGATATCACCGCGTGGGAGGATCACGGCGGTGACAAGCGAGCTTAGCGCTGCGGTGGTGGCAGCACCTGCAAGCGCCAGCCTCAGTGGAGTGGCCCCGCCCCGAGCTAGGTTGGCAATTGCGTAAACCGCGACGGCGGTAAACCCGGCCCCAAAAAGCGCTGCCCAGATGTAGTGGGTCGTCTCTTCGATGCCGAACCAGGCAATGCCAATCACCACCGCCAGCGCCGCCCCAGCGTTGACGCCTAAAAGACCGGGATCAGCGAGGGGATTGCGGGTCAGGCCCTGCATGACGCCGCCGGAAATGCCGAGCGCGGCCCCGGCGAGAATGGCAAGCAGGGTGCGTGGTAGGCGGCTAGCCACGGCGGCATCCCCAATGGTTTCAACCTGGCCGCTTAGCGCGGCGGCTATTTCCGGCCAGCCTACTTCGCGGGTGCCGAACGCGACAGAAAGCATTAACGCAAGGGTAAGCAAAACCAACAGTAGTAAGCCGCCTGCAAAGCGAGGAGCCAATGTTTTACGTAGCTTGCTGATGCTAAGTTCATTCTCGGTGACGCTATTACTCTGACTTACGTGCGGCTTCGGAGAGCAGGTCTGCATAATCGTCCAGCAACCAAGAAATCGACATGGGGGTAGGGTTGGCCGCCGTGCCCAACGGGCTGTTGCCGAGCAGAACAACGGCGCCGTTTTCTACCACCGGCAGGCGGGAGGTGAGCGGGTGGGCTGAAAGCTGATCAATTAGCGGCTGGCCACCGTAGGTGACGAGAATATCCACATCATCGAGTTCATCGATCAGTTCAGAACTTATCTCGCCGGCAAATTTACCGGGCGTAGAGTTCTGTTTTACTACCTCGGGTGAGGTCAGCCCCAGGTCATGGAAAAACCGCACCCGTGCGTCGTTGTCGGTATAGAACGAAATGCGCCCCAGGTTGGTGGGATCAAGGTGGGTGACGAACATAGCCGTCTTACCCGCAAGGTCAGAGTGGTTTGCAGCGGTGTCTGCAATCTTCGCTTCAAGTCGTTCAATAAGCGCCTGGCCCTCTGCGGCCATGCCCATGCCTTCACTGTTAATTCGAATCATATCGCGCCAGCCGGTTGCCCAAGGGCCTTCGGTGTAGGCGACCACCGGGGCAATCTGGCTCAAGGTGTCATAGTCAGACTGGCTAATCCCTGAATAGGCAGCAAGAATCACGTCGGGCTGACGTTCTGCCACGGCCTCAAAATCGATTCCGTCGCCTTCATCGAATAGGGCAGGAGGCGCAGCACCAAGCTCTTCAAGCCGGGCTTCCACCCAGGGCAGTAGCCCGTTGCCATTGTCGTCGCCAAAGTTGGCGGCGGCAAAGCCCACCGGCACCACGCCTAGCGCCAGCGGCACTTCGTGATTGGCCCAGGCCACGGTGGCGATCCGTTCGGGCTTTTTGGGCAGCACGGTAATGCCCAGGGCGTGCTCGATCTCAAGGGGATATTGTTGCGCGCCGACCGGTGCCGCGCTGAGGCTGCAGGCAGCGATAAGCGCTACACAAACGCCCAGACTTCTATGGAACAGTGCCATAGCGTTCTCCAAAAGCTAAAGACGTTGATAACGAGCAATCCTCACCGCTAAGTAAGCATGCAGTGTCTGGATATATGACGAGTAGGCTGGATGGCGCATGGTGTACTGCAATTCTTGCCAAAAGTTTAACTAAATGATTGTGATTGACATTATCACTCTTGACTCGGGGATGCTAGCTTCGGATACTCTCCCGGCCTTTCAAAAGAAAATCACAAGGCGGGCAGGTTGGGTTTATTCATTTCTAGGGATCTTCAACATGACTGATAGCAATAGCACAGTCCGGCGCAACGCAAGTCGGGTACGGTGGCAGCAGACCACTACCGCCATTCTGTGCGGCACGACGCTGGTGACTGTTCCCATGCTCGGGAACGCACAGGAAACCGGCGACGGCAGTGACGACAATGAGGGATATCGCCTCGCCCCCATTATCGTCAACGCCCAGGCCTACGCTGATGATGATGCTAACTCGGTAGTTGCCCAAGAACTGTGGGTGGGCGGCAAGGTCGCCACCAGTATCCTCGATACACCTGCTTCCGTGTCGGTGATCACAGAGAAAGAGATTGAGCAGCGCAACGCCTCCACCACCGAGGAAGTGCTGCAATATACCCCAGGGATTCTCACCGATTATTACGGCACCGATGACCGGAACGACTATTTCAAAATCCGCGGTTTCGAGGCCACCACCTACCGTGACGGGCTGACGCTAGGCTCAATGCGCGGTGTCCGTGAGGAGCCCTACGCCTATGAGCGCGTTGAGGTGTTGCGAGGCGCCAACTCCACTCTGTTTGGCCCGGCGGATCCGGGTGGCGCAGTCAACTTTGTGAGCAAACGACCAAGGTTTGAGCGTTTTGGAGAGGGCTATCTCTCCTACGGTTCATTCGACGCAAAAGAGGCCGGTGTTGATGTGGGTGACACGCTGAACGCTGATGAGACAGTGGCCTACCGGTTCACCGGTACTATCCGTGACAGCGATCGCGAATACGATCACTCCAAAGACAACAATGGCTTCTTGATGGGCGGTCTAGCCTGGGAGCCAACTGAGTACACCTCAGCGAGTGTTATTTTCGACTATCTGAAGCGTGACGATACCCCCAATAGCGGTGGTTACCCACTCGACCGGGAGTATGATCGCAGCGACTTCTTTGGTGAGCCTGGTTTCAACTATCACGACGTTGAGCGCACCAGCCTCACCGGGCAGCTTACCCATGATTTCAATAACGGCCTGACGTTGCGCGGTAACCTGCGTTACAGCGATCTGACCGACGACTTCGGCTACGTCTATATCACTGACTCTGCAGCGCGAGTAGGCAGCGTGGTGGATCGCGATTACTTTGGCACCGACAACGAAGCCCAGGAGCTGATCGGCAACGCGATCCTGCAGTACGACGCCCGTTTTGACTGGGTTGATAGCAGCACGCTCGTGGGTGTCGAGTATCGAGATGCTTCCACCGAAGACAGTTCGTTTTACGGGGATGCGACCTCAATTGATATCGCAAATCCCGTCTATAGCGGTGCGCCGAGTAGCCTCAACGTCTATAGCAGCAACGAGCAGGACTTCACCACCGAGTCGGTCTTCCTGACCCAGAATTTGTCCTTCTATGATCGATTCATTGTGACCGCGGGCGTGCGCAACGACTCGATGGACGTATCCAGCACCAACATGGCCGGCGTCACCGATTCCGATGACTTCTCTGAGAACTCCCTCCGCGGTGCATTGACCTATCGCGTTACCGACGAAATTTCGACCTATATCAGCATGGTAGAGTCGGTCGCACCGCCTACGATTGGCGTTGAGCCAGAACGGGGCGAACAGTACGAAATTGGTGCGAAATACGCCCCCTTTGGTACCAATGCGCTGTTCTCGGCGGCTATCTATGACCTGACTCGGGATGACGTCACTATCGCGGTTGTGCAGGACAATGGCGTTATCGAACGGGAAACCGTGGGTGAATCCCGGGTGCGGGGCCTTGATCTGGAAGCGAAGGCTGAGTTGACCGATAGCTTCAGCTTGGCCGGTGGTTACTCTTATATGGAGTCAGAAGTGGTGCGCGACAGCAACGCCGCCAGAGAGGGCAATGAGTTTACTGCTGCACCCAAACATACGGCTTCGCTGTGGGGCTACTATACCTTGCCAAGCCAGGATATGAGTGTTGGTCTCGGCGCCCGCTACGTTGGCTCTTACTACTTTGATGTCGCCAATACGTCCAAGAGCAGTGCAGCAACGCTGTTTGACGCGGCCTTCAGCTACCAATTAACCCAAGACGCCGATCTGGCCGTCAATGTTAGCAACTTACTCGACGAGCAGCATGTGGTCGGTTCCAGTACCGCTGACTACTACAATCCAGGCCGTGAAATCAGTGCCAAAGTGAGCTATCGCTGGTGAGGTGACGGTGCTGGATTAGTCAGCCAGCTTTGCGTAGCAACCCTAAGGCAATAACCGAAACCCCCGCTGTTACTGAACTGCACCCCAAAAGTTGGACACTCCTCCAAC
>NZ_LXRG01000031.1 GCF_001651035.1 Halomonas sp. ALS9 | reverse complement strand
TCATGTTCATCCCTGAGAGGATGATGACGATCGTTTGGCAGCGCGAAAGAGGCGCGCCAGCGTGAGAGGTATGCAATTGCCTGATGACGTTGGGCGCTATATTTTGCACCGTGGTCCTCGCGAGTTAGGTGAGCTTTGCCGCGCCGTGGAAACACTGGACACAGCATCGCTATCAGCCAAGCGTAAATTGACGATTCCGTTTGTGAAATCCGCCCTCGGTTGGTAAAGCCGCTGGTAACATAGGCTAAAGATAGTAAATAAAACGCCCCTGTCAGCGTGAGCCGACAGGGGCGT
>NZ_LXRG01000030.1 GCF_001651035.1 Halomonas sp. ALS9 | reverse complement strand
CCCTCGACGGACACATAGCGGACGGTCGGTTCTACCCGGTCGGCCATCAGGGAGAACCGGCCCGCCCCGGCGATCAGCCGGCCCTTGCGGGAGTCGCGCCCCGTCATGATCCAGATGTCGCCGCCGGGTGCGTACTGGTACCAGATGGGCACGGTGATCGGGGCGCGCCCCTCCTCCGCCGCGTCCACGGCCAGCGCGGCGATATGCGGTTCGGCCAGGAACTGTTCACGCTCGCCACGGGTCAGGGCCACAGGTGCCTCCTCCATCGTGCGGATGTCCTGCGCCCAGGATGCGGCCCGCCACCCCCAGCGGCCGGTCAGACACCCTGGCCCGCGCGGAGATCCTCCACCGCGGCCCTGGCCACCGCGCCGATCACGGCGTCCGCTCGCGGGAGCTTCCGGTCGGCGCGGGCGGCCTGGGTGAAGACCACGGCCGTGTAGACGCTGCCGTCCCCCAGTTCCACCACCCCCGCCTCGTGGCGCATCGAGCCGAACGTGCCGGTCTTGCCGTAGACGGTCACCTCGTCGTACGGGAATCCGGAGGCCAGGCGGTGCGTCCACGGCTGGGTGAGCATCGCCGCGCGCATG
>NZ_LXRG01000029.1 GCF_001651035.1 Halomonas sp. ALS9 | reverse complement strand
CCGTTACGATCAAAACGCTGGGCAGAAAAGGGTCGCTCGGTTTCCGCTGAGGAATTGATCTCAATCAGCTTGCTCGCGGCCATTTTCACCCCAGCACGCTCTGCCAATACCGAGTAGGCGTATTCGATGGCGCCGGTGTCGCGATGCTCGGTTGGCGCACGGAATTTTACTAACCAATGCTGATAACCCGCAGGAAGTGCCTGAAAAGCTGTGCTGCACT
>NZ_LXRG01000028.1 GCF_001651035.1 Halomonas sp. ALS9 | reverse complement strand
GGAGGCGGGGAGTACGGAGCGGGTCGGCTTCGCAGGTGCTGGAAGACCCGCCGGACGTGACGGCCGATGTCCGTCATCTCCACGGGCAAGGGAACTGGGCGGTCCTCACGGAGCTTCTGGAGCACGCCACCCTCCACCTGAAGGGCGTCGTGCTGGATATCCGCAGAGGAGATGTACCCGGTGCCCGAGGGGCTGGGCGCCGTTGCCGCCGCCCGCTACGACGATGAGGGGTTGGCACACCCACTGGTGTTCCTCCGCCGCGATCCGGCCGTCGGCCTGCGCGTGGACCTCCTCGGCTGCTGCCTCGCGCTGGCCGCCGGCACCGAGTACCAGGACCGGGAACCCGACGGTAACGGCCTGTTCCATGTCGGCACGGCGGCGGGTCCGGCGTGCGGCCCGGGGCTGCGCTTCTGGGTGCTCTGATGGCGCCAGGACCAGGTCAGGGGCCCGACCCG
>NZ_LXRG01000027.1 GCF_001651035.1 Halomonas sp. ALS9 | reverse complement strand
CGTACTCCACCTGGATTTGGTGACCGCGTCGGCCACCGCCGAGATCGTCAACGTGTGCACGAACGCGGGGGCGCTGGCGATGTTCGCTTACCAGGGCACGGTCCTGTGGCAGCTGGCCGCCGTGATGGCGCTGTTCAACCTGGCGGGCGGGCTGGCGGGGGCCCGGGCGGCGCTGAGCCGGGGGAGCGGGTTCGTCCGGGCGGTACTGCTGACGGTGGTGTTCTCGCTGGTGGCGAAGCTGGGCTACGACCAGTGGACCGCGTAGGAACGTATCTCGGGCTCACCGCACATCGGTGAGATGGGCGTAGGCCACCACATTGCCCTGGTAGCCGGTCTCCTTGGAGAACCCGCCGCCGCAGGTGATCAGCCGCAGCGAGGCGTGCGGCGAGTCGCCGTAGACGCGCTGGTCGGGGAAGTCCTTGTTGTCGTACACCTCGATGGCGTCGATCGAGAAGACGGCCGTGCGTCCGTCCTCGCGGACGACCTCGACGCGGGTGC
>NZ_LXRG01000026.1 GCF_001651035.1 Halomonas sp. ALS9 | reverse complement strand
ATGGAGATAATCCAATGCCGATTGATACATTTTGAGTCGAGTGTTCATGTGGCCAAGTTGCCGTTGAGCTTGTGGGAGCGCCAATTTATTGCACTGTGTGCCATTGTGATGATTGTCAATTTGCGGCAGATGAGCTTGCAAAACTTTTGCCGCCGGAGCCCGTCATGGATCACTCCTTTGGAACCCCCAATGTGCTTCATCGTAATGTTCGATACGTTGTAGTGCGCGGTCACGGCCTGCTACATCCTTATACATTTCGTGCTAACTCGCCCAC
>NZ_LXRG01000025.1 GCF_001651035.1 Halomonas sp. ALS9 | reverse complement strand
CGGCGTGGTCAGGGGTAAAGCCAGCGAAGGTTTGACCGATCTGGTCAAACAGCTGGGTTACCCGATTACCACCACGCTGATGGGCATCGGCGCGTATCCGCAAAGTGACCGCCAGTGTTTGGGTTGGCTGGGTATGCACGGCTCCTATGAATCCAACATGGCCATGCACCACGCCGCCTTGATTATTGCCATCGGGGCACGTTTTTACGACCGCGTGACCAACCGCCCGTCGCAGTCCT
>NZ_LXRG01000024.1 GCF_001651035.1 Halomonas sp. ALS9 | reverse complement strand
GGGATCCGGCATGCAGCTCGACGGATCGTAAACTTTCGACGTACCGGAAAACCCCGGCTTCACCAGTGTTCTCTTGAACATTGTCCCGTCGAATATCATCGCGGCATTTAGTGAGATGAATTTGCTCGGCATCATCTTCACTGCATTCGCATTCGGCATCGCGCTTTCTTATATGAGAAGCTCTGCGGAATTTAGCGAGCTCGGCAATCATTTGATGAAAACCGTGAACGCTTTAAACGAAGCAACATTGCTCGTCTTACGAGCCATTCTTCAATACGTGCCGATCGGCATTTTCGCCATCATGGCGGAGACGGTCGGTTC
>NZ_LXRG01000023.1 GCF_001651035.1 Halomonas sp. ALS9 | reverse complement strand
AACCAGAAGGGATGCCCACTCAGCAGGTAACCGATCTCGCTTGCCACCAGCGCCATCAGGGCTGCGACGGGAAAGTGAATCATCACGGGATGAAGCGGGTGGCCGGCGAGAGAGGCGCGGCTTTTAATCGAGCGCTGACGAGGTTTTGCCATGGTCACTTCCTGTGGGCAGAAACAGCAATTCAAAGGGTAAGGCACACTATTCAACTCTTAACCCTAC
>NZ_LXRG01000022.1 GCF_001651035.1 Halomonas sp. ALS9 | reverse complement strand
ACTTAGTTATTGAGCGCGCGGAGTATTATCTTCCGTTTTACGGGTACGAAATCCCATACGTTCGTAAAGCGCTACCGCCGGGTTTATATAAAATACACGTAGCCGAAGCAAGTGAATGCCCGCTTGTTGAGCAATTTCTTCCGTGTATCGAATTGCCGCTGTACCGAAGCCATTGCGCTGCCATTTTTGATCAATTTGTAGTTCCCGAATATAGTAAGCGCTTTCATCGTGATTTACGCACAGCAGCCCCACTCGTGACGCGTTTATGACCAGCTCGTAGCTGTCTAACTCACGCCACTGTTTATCAAATAGGTCAGTATCCCAGCGCATATCCAGCTGTTTGTAATAGGCTGACATATTCCGAAGAATTATGTTTTCCGCAAACGCCTTATCGTTAGTAGGCTTAATAATAGGCGTCATATCTCGATCCCCAGTATTACTCGTCAATTACATCCTGCCAGCCTGTTAGAGCGATCTCTTCGTATCAGTCATCAATTCATAGCTGCTTTCGGAAGTAAATTCGATTAAACCCTGCTTCGCACCTGCTGCCAATTTCGATATATCCAAGCTTCGCATACATGGCGATATTTTCCGTCATGGCTTCATTTGTATAGAGTTCTACGGCCTTGTTCCCGGCCTCTTTGGCTGCACGCTCAACGTGTTCAATCAATTGCTTACCAATACCGTTGCCACTATAAATCGGCAGCACGGCGACGTTTTCGAGATGCATATAATCGCCATCTGGATAGAACACCACGTAGCCCGCAAACTGTAAATCAAGGGTGGCAACGTCGATGTAGCCTTTATCGATTTGGCTCGCAAAGTCAGCATGCATCGGTGCTGGTTCACGGCCGATACGCTGTATGTACTTTGCATAAGCCAGCCGCGCGCAGGTCTGAGGTTGCGAGTGCTGAGTGAATTTTGATTGAGGATACAATCAAATAACCCTATGTCTTATAATGAATTAATGCCGAATTACATGACTTAAGTTAAGATCGGCACTTGTGAATTTTGTAGGGACAACGTAACGCGGGAAAAACAGGTACCCGCTCCAATTAGCACTAGATCACTGAGCATTGATAATTAGGTCATGATTTTTCACTTACTAAACTCATCCAAAGAATCATCAACAATATGTAAAAAAAACCTAGCAACATAATGCAAAAAATTAAAATATACAACACTACCCTTTAACGTTAAATCAAAACCAGCTTTTCAGAGAGAATAAAAAATCAAGAACATAATTTCGCTAAACATCTTTTTTATCAGCTTCCTCATTTCTATAAATACCATATATTGAATCTGACAATCTTGTACCCGCGCCAACAACTCTAGCAAGAACTTTTAGTTGCTCCTGAATAATTCTGCTCTTTGAATTTTCAGGATAATTAAAGTCATGATCAATCTCACCCCAAACTTCTTCAAATAGAGTTCTCACTTGCACTTCACATGTAATATCACTATCTTCTCTTGGTTTAAAAACATAGTGAACACTAGTATAAAAACTCTCCTTCAGTTTCGATCTAACTCCTAGACCTTCAAAATAACGTGAATACTCAGGATCCCAAGTATACGCTTTTGGCTCTTCAAAAAGCGACAACTCTCCAGAACGCACATAACTCATAAGTGCCTTATGTATCTCTTCAAACTGACCAATATATATATGAAGTATTCTAATTCCACATATATCTGTAATTCTCGACTTAACATTCTCAGAAGTAATTTGCCCCTTTCTCTCACTCTCATCAAGCGCCAAATCCTCGGCATTTTTTCTCTTTATTTTTTCTTCAAGGTGTCCGAAATCTTTAAACCTCGACTTGTGGCTGTGTACAAGCCTCTTTAAAATAGGATCTCTATTCAAATAAGAAACAAATTTATCGTGTAACAACTCATAAAGATGCAAATCATTCCTTATGATAGAAGTTATTTCATTGATATTTTCATCGCTCATTTTATAATAGCTCCAATCTTTCCGATACAGCTTGAGCAAGACGAAGGTATCCAACCTGGGTTGCACGATAAAGACCAGCGTTTCCTCGAATAGTATTCTTTTCCTCCCCTAAATCAGGGACATCGGGAACTTCCCACATAGGTTTCTTATATTTCTGAGCCATAGTTGGGAGAGTGCCATGACCGTGAATTACGGAATTCTCACCTATTGAGCTATCATAAAAATTTACTGCATCATTAATTAGGCATGTTTGTGGTATATATTTATTAATTGTTGAAGGTAACTTTTTTGCATAGTTATAATGAGCAAGCGCAACATTTAGCTCGTTTGGAGCATCTGTTCTCTTTTTTGCGTTATATACTGTATAGCCAAGCAACCTAACAAACTCTTTGGGGAAGTATTCTCTTTTACTGTCAGACAACAAAGAATGCATCGTATTAAATTCTTTTTGCCAAACTTTTAAAGCATTACCTATATTGCGAATACCATAGTCAGAAAACATATCTGGTGCACATGGTATCAAAAAGGTATCAGAGTTTGAAATAATTATTTTATTTAAAGCACCTAAACTAGGTGAAGTGTCAATTAAAACCACATCGTAATTAAATTCAACAGCATAGTCTTCACATATTTTTCTAATCGCAGTGACTATTCTAACTGCCTGCGGATCACCTAAAAAAGCATCGCTCCATTGTTTTGAAAGTTTATTTTCAAACAAATGGAGGGTTAATCGACCAGGTATCAAATCATAATTATCTTTTAATTTTATTGGTTCACAAAGCACTGTCTCATCAGACTCTCCATCTTCGATAGGCTTCAATAAGTAATGGATAGAGTGGTTCTTTTTATGAAACTCCTCAAACTCTTTTGATGACATTTTGTTTTTTGCAGCTCTATAATCTGCAATAAATTCATCTTCTCCATTCCAAATTTTTTCAAGCTGATGTTCAGTCAACCCATACAATGTTAAATTCGACTGTGGATCAAGATCCACTAAGAGTACACGTTTTCCTTGCTCAGAAAGAGCTGCGCCTAAATGATAAGTCAAAGTCGATTTTCCAACACCCCCTTTATTATTGAATATAGATATTATTCTCATAAGTCTCCTTGAAATATTATAAATAAAAATTTTATAGATTATAAAACATCATATATTCAACGCACAAGCTCTAAATAAAATTAACAACAAAAACTATTAATTACACGCATTTACCCTAACTGAAACGGATAAACAGCCCCAATCGTTAGCAACTGGGTTAGCTCATCCAACGCGGCTAGTGACTCCTGCGCGAGCTGCGGGTCTTTGAGGTCGTCCACAGCCAGCCGGTCGCGATAGTGGCGATTTACCCAGACGGTGAGATCATCGTAAAGCCCATCGGTGAGCAGCACGCGGCCAGTTAGCGCTGCTCGCTCTGCCTCGGAAAGAACCACGCGCAGTCGCAGGCAGGCGGGGCCGCCGCCGTTGCGCATGCTCTGCTTGACGTCTTTAACGATCACTTCGCTAATCGGGTTATTACCCGCCAGCAAATGGTCTTGAATGGTGCGCCATACTGTTTCTCGCTCCTGGCATTCGCCGGGCACCACTAGAGTCATGGTGCCATCCGGGTTGGAGAGTAGCTGCGAGTTAAACAGATACGAGGCTACCGCATCCTCCATGCTTACCGCTTCCAAAGGTACGCGCACGGGAATCAGCGGCGTGGCCATTTTAGCGCGCAGCTCATCCAGGGTGCCCTCTTCGTCCAGAAAGGCCATTTCGTGGTAGAGCAGGACGGGGCCGTTGCCCACGGCAATCACATCGTTATGGAATACGCCTGCATCGATGGCGTCCGGATGCTGCTGGGCAAACACCGTTTGCGCCTCGGTTAACCCATGCTGGCGAGCCACCGCCTGGCTGGCTTCCAGGGTTTGCCTAGCCGGATAGTGCTTGGGTTCGCGCTCGCCGCTACGCACGTCACCAAACGCCTGGCGGCCATACACAAACAGATGAACGCCGGGTTCCCCGTGCTCACCGCATAGACGGGTGTGATTGGCCGCACCTTCATCGGAAAAGGCGGGCGTTGCAGGCAGCACCGGATGGTGGGCGAAGTGCTGCTCGTCGTGGAAAATTGCCTGCAGCACCCGGCCAGTCGTTTGCGGCTCTAAATAGCGGTGAAAGCTGGACTGTAGATTTGCTGGCGTGAAGTGTACCCGTCGATCAGATGCATCCAGGCTTGGTGTGATCGTGCCCGCATTCGCTGTCCACATACTGGACGCCGAGCAGACCGCCCGCAGTAGCTGAGGGGCCTCTTTGGCGGCACGGGCCAGCACTTCGCTATTGCTGCCGCTAAAGCCCAAATCGCGCAGTGCGCCAATATCTGGCCGCTGCTGGGGAGGCAAAACGCCCTGGGCATAGCCTGCGTCCATCAGCGACTTCATCTTTAAAAGCCCTTGCAGCGCGCCCTCTTTGGGGTTGGACACTAACCCGCCGTGGCTCATGGAAGCGACGTTACCTACCGCCAACCCCGAGTAGTTATGGGTTGGGCCGACTAGGCCGTCAAAATTGACTTCCCGGACGTCGAGGGCGCTCATAGACTGACTCCCGGCGGCAGGGTCTCGGGCATCTCCAGGCTGTCGGCTTCCATGGAAGCGACCGGATAGGCGCAGTAGTCCGCCGCGTAAAACGCGCTGGGGCGGTGATTGCCGCTGTCACCCACGCCGCCGAAAGGCGCATCGCCGGAGGCACCGGTGGTTTGGCGGTTCCAGTTGACGATACCGGCACGAATGCGCAGCAAGAAGTCGTCCCAATCGGCTTGATCACCGCCAATCAATCCGGCGGAAAGCCCGTAGCGGGTGTTGTTGGCAAGCGCGAGCGCTTCATTCCAATCGCTATAGCGGTGGATTTTCAGCAGCGGGCCAAAGTGCTCCTCGTCGGGCACATCCAATCCCGTCACGTCGATTAGCGCAGGGCTTAACAGACTGGTGTTCTCCTGCAGGCGCAGCATGCGGTTGATTACCGTGCCGCCCATGGACTCCAATTCATCCTGGGCCTGAAGCAAGCCATCCGCCGCCGCCACGCTGACCAAGCCACCATAAAACGGCGCAGGATTTTCCTCAAACTGACCCGCCACGTGCAGCTTAGCGATTGCCTCTGAAAGCGCATCGATCAAGCGATCACCGACGGCGCCTTCAGGCACCATCAAACGCCGCGCGCAGGTGCAGCGCTGGCCGCCGGAGAGAAATGCCGACTGCAGAATCGCCAGAACCGCTGCCCGCTCGTCGTCGACATCTTTCACCACCAGGGGGTTATTGCCGCCCAGCTCCAGCGCTAGAATCTTATCCAGTTGGCCAGCAAACTGCTGGTGCAGCATACCGCCCACTTTGGCGCTGCCGGTAAACAGCAGGCCATCAATATCGGGATTACCTGCCAGCGCTTGGCCCACCGGCACACCGCCCTGCACCAGGTTGATAACGCCTGCGGGCAGACCGGCTTCCAGCCAGCACTGCAGGGTTAAATCTGCCGTCAGCGGGGTTTGGTCGCTGGGCTTGAAGACCACACAGTTACCCGCCAATAGCGCAGGCACCATATGCCCGTTGGGCAGATGACCAGGGAAGTTATAAGGGCCAAACACCGCCATCACGCCGTGGGGGCGATGGCGCAGCACCGCTTTTGCACTGCCAACGGCTTTTTCCCGCTCACCGGTGCGCTCGTTATACGCCTTAACCGACAGCGCCACCTTACCCACCATGGCACCCGCTTCGGTGCGCGCTTCCCAGAGTGGTTTACCGGTTTCAGAGGCGATTGCCACGGCTAACGCTTCACTACGGTTTTTGAGCACCTCGGCAAACCGTTCGACCAGCGCCTGACGCTCGGCAAAGGGGGTACGCGCCCAGTTGGGAAAGGCACCGCGGGCGGCTTTTACCGCTGCGGCGACTTGCTCAGCGCTGGCGGTCGCGGCTTGCCATAGCGGCTGACCGGAAACGGGGTCAACCTTGCTCAACGGCTCTGCGTCGCCCGCGACCCAGGCGCCATTGATGAGTTGCTGCTGTTGGGCGTGCATAAAAAATTCTCCTGTAAACGTCGCCTAGGAAACCTCTGATTAACTATTGCGCTTGGCCATACTGCGTTAAAAATCGCCTCAAAATGCTCATTTCCCCCCCGTAAACTCCGCTTTTTCGTTGATTTTTGCCTTGTCTGGCCTGCGCTCATCACATTAATCAGAGGCTCCTTAGGTTTCGAGTAACCGTAAGGTATCGCCGGTGGAAACGCCTAAACGCTGCGCTTCTTGTTCGCTAAGCACGATGGTGTTGTCATCGGTAGGCGCACGACCTACCCAGCTGGCTGTGAAGTTCAGCATGTGGGTGGTGGCGGCCAGCCAGCGGCTAACGCTCTCTTCCGCTGCGCTATTGGATATTTCCACCTGGCAGAGCCGTGAGTTACGGATGGCGCGCACGTCGTCAATATAAGCTTCGACCGTCGGGCCACCATCGAAAATGTCGATATAGCCTTCCCAGCGCAGTCCCTCTTTTTTAAGCATTTCCAGCGCCGGGCGGGTATGGCGATGCACCTGACCAATACAGGCCCGCGCCTCTTCGGCCATAAAGGTGGTGTAAATGGGAAACTTGGGCATCAGCTCGCCGATAAAGCTTTTCTGCCCTAGACCGGTTAATCGATCCGCTTCGCTGAAATCCATGGGGAAGAAGTGTTTACCCAGGCTCTCCCAGAAAGGGCTGGTGTTGTTTTCGTCAAACACACCGCGCATTTCCGCCAGCACTTTATCGGGGAAACGGTCGCGGAACTGGGCGATAAACAGCCAGCGAGCTTTGGAAAGCAGCGCGCCATTGCGCAAGTGTTTGTTGGCTTCGCCGCGGTATTCCGGGCGCAGAAACAGCGAGCACACTTCGGCGTCACCGGTGTGGTCAGAGCTTAAAAACAGCGTATCGATGGTGCGGTGTAGATCCAGTTGCACCGAAGAGTGTGCCAAGGTGCCCAGCCGATAGTTGTAGAACGGCACTTCCCGGCCCACCTGCCCCTCAATGGCGCAGCAGCCAGCGAGTTCGCCGCTTGCTTCGTCTTCCAGCACAAAGAAGTAGAGCCGGTCATCCACCGGGGTGCGCTCTTCAAAGGCGCTGGCGGCAGACTCAATCTTACCGGCTAGAAACTCGCGGTTATCCGGCAGCGAGGTAAAGCCAACGCCCGCCTGCTGCGCAAGCGCCTGAAGCCCATCCAAATCATCACGGGCAATGGGTCGAATGCGCATTACATCTCTCCTTCATCGAGTGCATCTACCGCGGTGGGTAACGTCAGCGGCGCGGCAAGTACCGCCCGCCCTTCCGTGACGCCCAACCGCTCGGCGTGCTCAGGAGATAGCATCAACTGACCGGTGGGCGAGAGCGCGTAGCGCGCGACGATGCAACGGAACTCACCCAGTTTTTGATTGGCAACCAGCGCCGGTTCAGCATCAGGCAAGGTGTGCTCCGGGCGTATGCGAACAGGGTGCCAGGCGGCACTGCGGAAGGTTTCTAACCGCTCGCGCTCGGCTTTGACAATCGGCCCCGCGTCGAAAATATCCACATGCCGCGAACGCACAAAGCCCTCCGCCAGCATCTCTTCCAGCGCCTCTTCGTGAGCGGGGTGCTCACGACCTATCGCCGCCCGCGCCTGGGGCGTTAGCAACGGCAAATAGAGCGGAAACTGGGGCATGACTTCGGCGATAAAGCTCTTCGAGCGCACTCCGGCAATGTGATTCATATCCTGGAAACTGCGGGCGAAAAAGTGCCGTCCTACGCTTTCCCAGAAAGGCGATTCGCTGCGCGTATCCAGATAGCCGGGGAAGGCCACCGCCAGAATGCGCGAAAACCGTTCTGGATACTGGGCGATAAACATTAACCGCGCTCGGCGTAGCAGGCTCTCCGCGCTGGTGCCTTTATAGCGGGGATTAAGCGAGAAGGCGCACAGCAGCGTGGCGTCCGACACTTCATGGGAGAGCGCCAGCGTCTGCACTTCGCGGCGCACGTTGAGCTGCTGGGAAGCGTGAATCAGCGTTTCCTGACGGTAGGTATAATAGGCCTCGTTGGCGCCCGCCTGGGCACGGATAGTCGCCGTGCCTAGTACTTCCTCGCACGTATCGTCCGCCAGGACAAAGGTATAGTGCTCGTCTTCTGGAAACTCAACGTCACCGTTAAAGGCGTCTTGAGAGCGCGCAATGCGCTCCTGAAGCCGCTCACGGTTGGCGGGTAAGTTGGTCAGCCTCGGCACCGCGTGTTCCGCCAACTGCTCCAGCGCCATGAGATCCGACGCTTTAACGGGTCGAACTACCAGCATTCTCGACGCCTCCCCTTCCGTTAACACGAGTGACGCAGCCTGTTGTTCACTCATGCGGTCGCAACTAACCGCTCAATCGCGCGCTCCAAGCGGGCCATGCCCTCGGCGATATCTGCCTCTGGAATAACTAGGGAAGGCGCCATGCGCAGTACGTTCGGCCCTGCGATCAGCGCCATCAGGCCCTCTTCAATCGCCAGCGGCAGGATATCTTTGGCACGGCCCTCATAGGCATCCGACATCTGGGCGCCCATCAGCAGGCCCATACCACGAATCTCTTTGAACACGCCGTACTTGCGGTTGATGGTTTCCAGATGCTCACGGAACAGATCGTGGCGATGCTTAACGCCCTGGAGCACTTCGGGGGTATCGATAAACTCTACCGCAGCCAGAGCAACGGCAGACGCCAGCGCGTTACCGCCATAGGTAGAGCCGTGGGTACCGACAACTAATGATTTAGCCACCGAGTCGATTGCCAGCATGGCGCCAATGGGGAAACCGCCGCCCAGGGATTTCGCGCTGGTGAGAATATCCGGCGTAATGCCGTAATTTTTATAGGCGTAGAGCTCGCCGCTGCGGCCAACGCCGGTTTGCACTTCGTCAAAAATCAGCAGCGCGTTGTGTTCATCGCACAGGTCGCGCAGCCCCTGGAGGAACGCCTGCGTGCCGGGCACGATGCCGCCCTCGCCCTGCATGGGTTCCACCATAATCGCGCAGGTATCGTCGCCGACCAGCTTGCGGACGCTTTCCAGATCGTTGTAGTCAGCATGCAGGATGCCACCGGGCACCGGGCCAAAGCCCTGGGAGTACTTGGGTTGGCCGCCGACGCTAACGGTGAAGAAGGTACGCCCGTGGAAGGATTGGTAGAACGAGATGATTTTATCTTTGTGTTCGCCGTGGTTATCCACCGCCCAGCGGCGCGCCAGCTTCAGCGCAGCTTCGTTGGCTTCACCGCCGGAGGAGCACAAGAACACTTTATCGGCGAAGGTACGCTCGACCAGCGTTTTGGCGAGGGCAAGCGCTGGCTCGTTGGTGAATACGTTGGAGAGGTGCCACAGCTTTTCGCCCTGCTCTTTAAGCGCGTTAACCAGCACCGGATGACAATGGCCAAGGGAGTTAACCGCGATCCCCCCGGCGAAGTCGATATATTCTCGCCCCTGCTGATCCCACAAGCGGCTACCTTCACCACGCACGGGAATGACCTGCTGCGGTGAGTAGTTGGGCGTCATGTAGTGGTCGTAATCTTGACGGCTTGGGGTATGGCTCATGGCACGCTAGCTCCAATGGAGGAATAGAATGAAAACAGTATAAAGGGGTAATAAGGGTAACCGCTTTCAGTAATGGGACGGTAAGTTATGAATAGCGGCGCTTAACCCAGGCGCTCTTCCCGCGGTGTCATGCCGAAATGGTGACGGTAGGCGGTAGAGAAGTGGGCGCCAGAGGAAAATCCCGTGGCAAAGGCAATATCGCCGACTGGCCGGTCACTTTCGCGCAGCTGTTTGCGGGCTTCCTGCAGGCGCAAATCGAGATAGTAGCGGCTGGGCACCGCCTGCAGATACTTCTTAAATAGTCGCTCCAACTGACGCCGGGAGATCCCCAAGTGCTCGGCCAGTTCCAGGGTCGAGAGCGGCTCCTCAATATTGGCTTCCATCAGCGTCACGGCATCCACCAAGCTCTGCGGCGCGTGGCCCAAGCGGCTACGCAGCGGCACGTGTTGGCGCTCATCTGCCAAGCGAATGCGGTCGCAGGCAAACTGTTCCGACACCTGTTCCGCTAAGCGCGCACCGTGATGCTGACCAATCAGCGTCAGCATTAAGTCCATGGCGGCAGTACCGCCCGCGCAGGTGAGTCTATCGCGGTCAATTTCAAACAGCTGTTGAGAAAGCGTCACCTGCGGATAAGCCTGGGAAAAGGCCTCAAAACGCTGCCAGGGCAGCGTCGCCCGATAACCTTCTAGCAAACCACAGCGCGCCAATACCTCGGTGCCCCCTGCCAAGCCCCCTAGCGCTACACCATGGCCCTGGTGCCCCCGCAGCCACTCATTGAGCTTGGCGGGCAGCGTATAGGGCAATGGTGTCGGTGCACATAAAAACAGCAGGTCTAGTGGGCCTAGAGCAGTAGTTAGCTCATGCTGCGCTATGAGCGAAAGCTGGGCGCCACTCCGCACTGGCTCGTCATTGAGGCTTAGCGTGAAGGTTTGGTAAAGCATTTGCCCACTTAGTTGGTTGGCCATTTGCAGCGGTTCTAGCGCGCTGGAGTGGGTCAATAACGAAAACCCCGGCAACAACAGAAAAGCCACCCGCCGACGGGTGATACCTGTGTGGGAGGTTAACGGGTTGGGCAGCATGATAACTGACTGGCTTGTATAAAAAATTGTATAAAAAACCGCATGAAAAACCGCCATCGGCCTAGGGAAGCGACCATCTTACCCAATTGCGTAGAGGATGGCAGCGTTATGACCACTGCAGCAAAAACGTGACGCATGAATGCAAATTGCCGGGCCAAAGCCCGGCAATTTAAAGCCTAGTTAAGCACTAATTTCCCCGATTAATAATGCCTAGCACGATGATGCTAACCACAATTACGCCGAGAATGATCACCACCAACGGTAGCAGCTTGTATAACCCGTCTGGTCGCTTCTTGGCTTCAGGCTGTAGATGCGGTTTGGAGGTTTCATAATCCTCTGGTATCCGCTCATTGATAATGTGCTGCTTCTCTTCTTCCGGGGTTTTGCTTTCCCTAGTATCCATAAACACCTCCCGCGTTCCGGTCGAATTGGGCGGCGCTCCCCCGCCCCAGTGAATGGCTTACAGATTCACGACATCAAACTTAACCTCTGGATTGACGTCGGCGTCGTAATCAACATCGTCACGCTCGAAACCAAACAGTTTCAAAAATTCGTGCTTATACCCAGCATAGTCGGTAATTTCGAATAAGTTTTCCGTCGTCACTTCCGGCCAAAGGTCCTGGCAAGCTTGCTGTACGTCATCGCGCAATTCCCAGTCATCCAGACGCAGACGTCCAACGTCGTCGGTGGAGAACTCACCGCGAAGGCCTTCGGCCGAGTAGAGCTGCTCGCCAAATAGACGGTTCAACTGATCGATAGTGCCTTCGTGCAGACCCTGCTCTTTCATGATGCGATAGACCATGGCGATATACAGCGGCATAACTGGAATGGCCGCGCTAGCCTGGGTGACAACCGACTTGAGCACTGCCACATTGGCACCGCCACCGCTCTGTTTCAATTTGGCATCGATAGCCGCTGCGGCGCGATCCAGGTCTTCTTTGGCTTTACCCAGCGCACCGTGCCAGTAAATCGGCCAGGTGATTTCAGTGCCGATATAGCTAAACGCTACGCTGCGCGCGCCCTTGGCCAGCACACCCGCCTGGTCAAGGGCTTCCATCCACAGCTCCCAATCTTCGCCACCCATCACGGTGATGGTGTCGTCGATCTCTTGCTGGGTAGCTGGCTCTACTTCCGCTTCGATAATCGCGTCTTTATTGGTGTCGATAGCGGTGGCGCGGTAGGTCTCGCCAATCGGCTTAAGGCTTGAGCGCTTCAGTTCGCCGCTATCCGGCAGCTTGCGCACAGGGGACGCCAGCGAGTAAACCACCAGATCAATCTCACCCATGTCTTGCTTGATCAATTCGATGGCTTTTTCCCGCGCTTCATGGGAGAACGCATCGCCGTTAATCGAATTGCTATACAGGCCTTCCTGCTTGGCAAACTTATCGAAAGCAGCGCTGTTGTACCAACCTGCGGTGCCCGGTTTTTTATCGGTGGCGGGCTTTTCAAAGAACACGCCAAGCGTGTCGGCGCCATAGCCAAACGCTGCGGTAATACGTGCGGCCAACCCATAGCCACTTGAAGCCCCAATGACGAGCACTTTTTTCGGGCCCGCCTGCTTATCCAAGCTACGAGCACGGGTCGCTTCAATCTGTTCGCGAACATTCTGCTCGCAGCCGATGGGATGAGTGGTAGTACAAATAAAGCCGCGCACTTTGGGTTTAATAATCACATCGAACCTCGTTATCGGATTGATTTTGCTTTTTTGACATCATAACTAGCAACATCGTTATGCCATAGTTTTGCCACAGCGTTAGTTTTTGCAATAGCGTTTGCCGTAGCAATTTCAAGAGCAATTTCATGAGCAATGTCATGATTCAGTGGGGGTATTCTAGCGGTCTACCGGCGCCCTGTCCGCCCTTGAGCTATTGTCCATGCTTAAGCGGTAGTCCGCCCTTGAGCTAGAAACACTTTCGCGTCACGATAGCTGCCCCAGTATTTGTGTCAGTACTTGTATCAGCACTTGTGTCAGCAACGACTTACCATGAGGCAATCATGAATGCACAGCAGCTAGTAGATGAACGCGGCGATTTATGGCTGGTGCTAGCCCCGCTGTGGCTGGATCGTGAACCCAGCGAACGCGATTACGCGCGTATGGTCGAGGTCATAGAGCGCTATGATATGACCCTTAACGAGCTTGAGTGGATGTTTCGCTTGGAAATGGCCCCGGTGATGTCCCGCCACCAGCTCTCGATCGCCAGCGAGTGGCGGCAATTTGATGACTATAAGTTGATGAAACAGTTGGTAAGCCACAACCTGCGGTTGAAAGGTTGGCGGCGCAAAAGCTGGGCGTTGTTTTCAGGCCTAACCACCATGATGGTGCGTCACCGCTTAAACACGCTCATTAGCCGCGTGGCCGTTGCCCGGGGCGAGCAGATTTAGATAGCGTTAGGGGTAGCTCTGGTCTAACGCTTCTTCCAATGCCAGACGAAGTGGGCGCCCGTGATCCCGCGGCCCAAAACGGGCAATCACCTTGCCGTCACGGCCCACCAGAAACTTGGTAAAATTCCATTTGATTAGTTGTGTGCCCAGCACGCCAGGTGCTTCACGCTTGAGCAGTACAAACAGAGGGTGGGCATCACGGCCATTGACATTAACCTTCTCCAGTAACGGAAAACTGACGCCAAATTGCTGCTCGCCAAATTGACAAAACGCTTGGGCACTTTCCGGTGACTGGCGGCCAAATTGGTTGCACGGGAAACCGAGCACAGTGAAGCCACGATCCCGGTAGCGCTGATAGAGCGATTCTAACTCGCTTAACTGCGGGGTAAAACCACACTGGCTGGCGACATTCACCACCAGCAACACTTGACCGCGCAGCACGCGCAGATTGAACGGCAGCCCTTGGTGGGTAAAGCAATCTTGGTCGTAAATTTGCATCAATCAGCCCCACAAAACCACAAACGGCATGGGTATCACCATGCCACGGCTATGCTTTTTACACCAGCGGCCCAGCGACGACTCTTAGCGCCAGTGCGATTAATAATACGCCGGTGATACGGTTAATCCAGTGGGCACGCTGCTGCAGCCAGGGCAGAATGTGTGAATGAGAAAGCACCACTGCGACCAGCACGTACCACCCTCCGTCAATCAACATCGCCGTTAACACAATGATCGCTTTAGCCAGATCGCTCATTTCCGGGGTCACAAACTGACTCAGCAGTGCGACAAAAAATAGAATCAGCTTCGGGTTACCTAACGCCACCAGTACGCCCTCTTTGGCGGCCTGGCCCCGGCTAGTCACAATCGCATCAGGCTCTAAGGCACCCGCTTTGCCAGCGCGCAGTGCTTTCACCCCTAGCCATGCCAAATACGCCGCGCCGCACCAGGTAATCATTTGGAACAGCAGCGGAAAGCCGGCAATTACTGCACCTAATCCCCAAACAGTGAGTAACGCATAAAAGCCCACACCAAAGGCATGGAAGATAGCAGCGGTCACCCCAGTGAAACGCCCGCCGCCCAACGTATGGCGCAGCACCAGTGCCAAACTCGGCCCCGGCGACATAGCCCCCATGGCACAAACCGCGGCGAGTGATAGCCAAAGTGTCAACGGCATGCCTGTTCCTCCTTGAAGGGTCGATATCACAGTATGGGGGGTTGCGGCCAGTATACGCCAAGCCAAGCAACACTTCGGTAAGCGTCTTAAATAACGCTGTTAGCATGGTACGCTGTTGGGTAAAATTTGCGCTCTCACTTTTTTCTTTGCACTTTTTGTCTTTTTTAAAACAACCGCCCCGCCGCCCACTGCGCGGGGCGTATAGAAAACATAGGACGGCAACATGGGTAGGGCTTTTCAGAACCGTAAGGAATCCATGGCCAAAACGGCCGATGCAAAGACCAAGGTCTACAGCAAGTATGGACGCGAGATTTACGTTTGCGCTAAAGCTGGTGGCACCGATCCCAATGGCAACTTGGCGCTGCGCGGTTTAATGGAGCGGGCCAAAAAAGATCAGGTGCCTTCTCACGTTATTGATAAAGCGCTCGACAAAGCCAGCGGCGCCGGTGGCGAAGATTTTTCCGCCGCCCGTTACGAAGGCTTCGGCCCTGGCAATGTAATGGTGATTGTCGACTGCCTTACCGACAACCCCAACCGCACCTTTGGCGATGTTCGCGGCTGCTTCACCAAAACCAAGAGCAAAATCGGCACCCCCGGTAGCGTCAGCCATATGTTTGACCACTGTGCCATCTTCTCCTTCGCCGGAAGCGATGAAGACGCCGTGCTCGAAGCATTAATGGAAGCCGATGTGGATGTCACTGACATTGAGCAAGAGGGTGAGCGGATCACCGTTTTTGCACCGCATACCGACTACGCCAAAGCCAAACAGGCGCTGCTGGATGCCTTCGGTGACATTGACTTTGAAGCTGACGAGATTCAATTCCTGCCGCAAACCACCACCCCGGTGGAAGGCGACGACGTGGCCATGTTTGAAAAATTTCTTGGCATGCTCAACGAGCTGGACGACGTACAAAATGTCTACCACAGCGGTGAGCTACCTGAGTCTACCGATGCTTAACACCCGTTAGTAAGAAGATTCTGCCGCGTTGCGCGCATCCAGGGCGGCATCCGGTGGCAACATCGCTGACTGAACGCCCGCAGCATTCAGTACTGTTTTACCACGTACGGTTAGGTCGGTAATAAACAGAAACTGCTGGCGAGGATCCACCGGGTAGGCACGGATGCGGTAGTGAGTGCCCCAGGGTTTCTCTTCGGCCACCACAATGACCGGCTTATCGAACTTCAGATAGGCGCTGGTCAGCGCCACATCGCGCAGCGCTTTACGTACCCAGCCTGCTTCGTGCTCGGGGTGAAGGTAAAAACTCGCCACGCACTGCAGGCTGGTACCACCATTATTGGCGTTGTAAACGGCGTGATCCCACAACTTTAAGTGTGGCACGGCGACTAAATCATCGTCGGGTGTCTGAATGTCTACCGTGCGCAAACCGACGTGCTTAACCTCGCCGTAAGTGCCTTCAATATTCACCCAGTCCCCAGGACGATAAGGCAACTCAATCGCCGAAACGACTCCCGCAATCAAGCTGCTTACGTAGTCCTTCATGGCAAAACCAATGGCTAAGCCAAGCGCTCCCAGCAGCGTGACCATATTGCGTAGCGACGGCTCGATAACAATCGGTACGATGATGGCCAGCGCGGTAATCAAAATCAATAAACGCGTCAACGGCACGAGTGCAAAAATGCGGAAACGCACTTGCCCATGTAACCGTGTGGCCAACCAGTTGAGACCTCGTTGACTGACAATAATCAGCACAATGGTCGATAACAGCACCATCCCTAGGGTAATCAGCGTTTGGCTATCAATATCGTTAAACAGTCGTGCGTACTTTTGTTGTTCGTCCATGGATGGTGCTCTCCGCAGGCCTGTCGCTTTTAGCGCGGCGACTTAAAGGGGATCAACCAGATAATTGCGCGATTCTAATAGCTGGCGAACGCTCGCGTAGCTCAAGGGTGTGATCTGCCAACGACCATCGTTGCTTGAAACAATCCCTTTGCGCTGCAACGCTAACCGGGCATTGAGTGCTTCATGGTGCGAAAATGGCAACACCTGCCCGAGCGAGTGGTCATCCAACCCGCCATGAATCAAGAGCGCATGCAGTACCAGCGTGGCGATATCTCCGGTATCAGTGGAAAGTTCCGCCTCGGCGAGGGCATCTACCAGCCACAGCGCCTCTTCATCGTCTGATGTTGGCTCGCGCAGTCGCTCCCGCCAGTAGTGCCAAGCAAGGCCGATATGACCACGACAGTGAGCGGCTAAGCGCTGTAGCTCTTTGTTAGGGGTTTTATCGTTGTTAGGGGCTTTATCGTTAGACTGGGTTGCTGATTCAGCCAATACCGGCTTGCCGGTTCGCGTGCTGTAGACCAACGGAGACTGCCCCTCATAGGCCGCAATCTTGGCAAAGTAGTGCGACAGCTGTTCGCCCTCCATGGATTGAAGAGTAAACACCGGTGCCCCTTCGATACCGATCACTTCTTGTAGGTAGGCATACGTCCAGCTATTGCAGCCAATCACACCCTGCCCCAAGCGGCCACTTAAGGCGCGCTCAAGAAACTCACGAACGCCCTGAATACCCTGGGTGTGGCGTAAAAAATAACGCTCTAGCGCGGTAACAGCCCATTCTCGCTGATTTGCAAAGCGCTCAACCCACTGAGCACCGCCTTCGGTAAGCTCGCTAAGCGTGGGTGGCGGCAGACAGGTAAAATGTTGCAGCTCCGCCCACTGACGAACCACTGAGACATGGCCGCAGTGCGGCGGGGTAATAAAAAATGCAACCGGCGCTTCCAGACCGTTTAGCTGCTGCGCCAAAGCCTTTGCTGCGGGTGCCCAATCAATGGGCGGCACTATATGTGCTAGCTTAACCTCAGGTAACGCACGCAGTTCATTTTCTTCCTTTACCTGTTGTTCAGCGCTGTTTTTGCCTACCAGCCACGTCGAAGCCGAACGTAACGAGCGTCGCCACTGGCTCGCCTGGGTCTGCTCAGGGGTGCGAAAGTGATCTAGCTCAACGACCGCCCACAACGGCGTGTCGGCCGATGATGATGACTCCCCCATGACTCTTGTCCTTATGACTGGCGTTAGGCGATCACTTTAGCACGGCGCTCACTGTTACTAACCTCAAATACGAACTTATGGTCTAGAATAAAGTCTTTATAGGCAGTTTTTATAGACAGTCTTTATAGACGGTCATTAGGGCACTTAACGGACTATTTTTTTATTGCCAAGCATTTTATGGTCAAGCAATGGCAAAAGCTAAAGGAGAAAGCGATGAGTGTTGTCCACGTTAGCGAAGAAGAGCTGCACGCCAAGCTTGAGAAGTGCATTGCCGGTGAGCGGTTACTGATCGAGCATGAGGGCAATCGCTTTAGCGCAAGAATCCAGCACGTAGGGCTGGTTGGCGTAAAGGTGATACCTGAAACCGAGATTAAAAACAGCCATCGCACGCCGGGTGACGTTGAAGGCGTTACGGTTCCCTATGATGAAATATTGGAGCTGGAAATAAAAGGTGTGGTCTACAGCCGCTTGCCAGATTAGTCGTCAAAACTGGCTTTCCCCCTCTTTCTTCACTACGGCTGACGCCACCTCTATGCAGGCACTTGCGGGCTTTCCACCAGTGCCTTAGCCACACGCTCAAGCACCAGGGTTTCACGGTGAATAGAGATACCCATCTTGCTAGGGCGACGCTGAATCACACCACGGTTGTGGGCTAGCGCATCTTCAAGACTCACCCAAGCAGCGGACATACCGTTAGCGATTTCATAATCCTCAAAACGCGTATCGCCAAGCGTCTGGCCGATTTCACAGTTAAACCAGTGCGAGGTTTGATACATTACATCCCAGTCTTTTTTGAAGGTAGGCGCATATTCGGTCACATAGCCGAAGTGGGAAACGATTTCGATTTGGTTAGCGCCTGTCTCCTCATGCAGTTCACGGTGCAAGCCCGCCTCAGGACTTTCGCCCGGATCAATGCCGCCACCAGGAAAGCTAAAATCATCGTAGCGCTCGGTGTAGAGCAGCAAGATTTTATCGTCACGGGTGACAATAGCTCGGGCCGCCTCACGCTTTAAGACCCGTAGCTGCTCGACTTCAAGCAGCTGGGCTAATGATTCATGCACTAAATGGGCTAAACGCTGCATAGGTACCTTGTGTTAGTTCTTGCGTTAATTAATGACTAGACAGAAAAGCGGCCATTCTACCCGAATGGCCGCTTAACGTCAGGCTGCTGATTGCACGACAAGCTTACATGGTCAGGCAAATTTTGCCGAAGTGCTGGCCAGACTCCTGATGGCGGAAAGCGTCAGCGATGTCGGCGAGCGGGAATTCGCGATCAATAATCGGATGCATGTCGAAGGTTTCCAGCGCACGGATCATCTCGATCTGATGGCGACGGCTGCCCACAATCAAGCCCTTCAAGTTCGCCTGTTTGGCCATTAGCTTGGCCGTCGGCAATTCGCCTTCGCGGCCCGTGAGGATACCAATCAAGGCGATATGGCCACCGATTTTTATTGCATCAAAGGATTGTGGCAACGTACCAGGGCCACCCACTTCGACGATATGATCAACGCCTTCGCCGTTGGTCAGCTCTTTTACCCGCTTACCCCAATCAGGCGTCTCTTTGTAGTTGATGGTGTGCTCGGCGCCCATCTCGCGCAGCCGCGCCAGCTTTTCGTTCGACGATGAAGTCGCGATTACCCGCGCGCCCATTAGGCGGGCGAACTGCAGGGCAAAAATCGATACTCCACCGGTGCCCAACACCAGTACGCTGTCGCCTGCTTTAATGCCACCATCGACGACCAGCGCCCGCCAAGCGGTTAAGCCAGCGGTGGTTAAGGTAGCGGATTCCGCATGGCTGTAGCCCTTGGGCTGATGGGTAAACCACTCGACCGGGCGTATAACCTGCTCACGAGCGTAGCCATCCACGCCGTCGCCCGGCGTAGTGCGAAAATCACCCACTCTGGCTGGGCCTTCCAACCAATGCGGGAAGAAGGTCGAAACCACGTGGTCTCCTACCGCGAATTCGCTAACACCTTCGCCGACGGCTTCGACAACGCCCGCGCCGTCAGACATGGGAATACGTCCATCGTCGGTGGGAATCATCCCAGCGACCACGGCGTAGTCATGAAAATTCAAGGAACTGGCATGCAGGCGTACTTTAATTTCGCCAGGGCCAGGCTCGCCTGGGGCCGCTAGTTCAACGACCTCTAGCTTGTCTAAACCGCCGGGCTCTCGCAGCTGAATAGCTTGCATTACTATCTCCTATTAAACGTGTGTCGTTAAAAACGACTGGTCTATTATGAGATGAGGGCGTTATCTTCAAGATCAAGGTCGTGACCTAAAAATCCCCCCGACTGTCGCTGCCATAGGCTGGCATAAATGCCGTTATGTGCAAGCAACTCCTGATGCGTGCCGCTTTCCACCATGCGCCCCTCATCCACTACTATCAGCCGGTCGAGCATAGCAATGGTCGAAAGACGGTGGGCAATAGCGATGACCGTTTTGCCCTCCATCAGCGTATCCAGCTGCTCTTGAATAGCCGCTTCGACCTCAGAGTCAAGCGCCGAGGTCGCCTCATCCAAAACCAGAATCGGCGCATTTTTAAGCAACACCCGTGCAATGGCGATCCGCTGGCGCTGGCCGCCTGACAGCTTAACGCCGCGCTCGCCTACATGGGCATCCAACCCACGACGCCCCTTCGGATCGACCAAGTCATTAATAAAGGTATCCGCATGGGCGCGGCACACCGCGTTCCAAACGTCCTCGTCACTGGCATGAGGGCTGCCGTAACGGATGTTGTCGCGTAGCGAGCGGTGCAGCAGCGAGGTATCCTGGGTGACCATGCCAATTTGGTGGCGCAGGGAGGTCTGGGTTACCTCGGCAATATTCTGCCCATCAATCAAAATCTGCCCGCCTTGCAGGTCATAAAAGCGCAGCAGCAGATTGGCCAGGGTGGATTTACCCGCCCCCGAACGGCCAATCAAGCCGATCTTCTCGCCGGGCTTAATGGCCAGGCTTAGCCCATCAAAGACGTTTTTACTCTCGCCTTTCGCCTGCTCGTATTGAAAGCGAAGCGCATCAAACACAATTTCGCCATTGGGAACCTGAAGCGCTTTTGCATTGGGCGCATCGTTGATCGTTGGCGTCTGGGCGATGGTATTCATACCATCTTGAACGGTACCAATATTCTCAAACAGCCCGGCGACTTCCCATAAGATCCAATCAGACATAAAGCGAATACGCATGACCAGTGCAATGGCAATCGTCAGCACGCCCAGAGAGATCGCCTCGGTATACCAGGCGCTGATGGCCATCGCCGCCGTGCCCACTAGGAGCAAGGTATTTAACAGCGTCAACCCTACGCTCATAATGGTCACTAACCGCATCTGGCGGTGAACAGTCACCATAAAGCCTTCCATGGCATCTTTGGCGTAGCCTTGTTCTCGCTCGGTATCAGCAAACAGCTTAATGGTTTGAATATTACTGTAGCTGTCCACCACGCGTCCGGTCATTTGCGCGCGGGCGTCCGCCTGGGCCATGGAGACATCCCGCAGGCGCGGCACGAAGTAGCGCATAATCCCCAGATAACCTACTAACCACAGCCCCAGCGGGATAAGCAGCAATAGATCCGCCCGGCCCAACAGATAAGCCGCGCCGGTGAAATAAACAATGGCGTAAACCAGCAGATCCATCACCTTGGTGACGGTTTCACGAATCGCCAGCGCCGTTTGCATCACTTTTTGCGACACCCGCCCGGCAAACTCATCCTGATAAAACGCCAGGCTCTGGCTCAGCATATGGCGGTGGGATAACCAGCGGCCAATCATCGGGTAGTTACCGAAAATACTCTGATGGGTAACCAGCGACTGCATCAGCACTAACAGCGGCAAGCCGATCAGCAGCAATAGCCCCAGGCCTGTTAGCCACAGTCCATTTTCAGCCCAAAAGCCTGCCCGCTCAACGTTGCCCAGCCAATCCACTAGCTGGCCCATGTAGCTAAAGAAGACCACTTCCGCCGCCGACACCAACGCGGTGAACAGCGTCATGAGCAGCAATAGCGGCAACATAGGACGGGAAAAGTGGACAATAAACGGCATTAAGCCCTTAGGCGGCGTTTTTACCTCGCCTTCCGGGTAGGGATTAACCCGCGTTTCGAAGTAACGAAATAACGGCTGTAAAACACGCGATAGCATGAGGGTTCCTTTACGTTACTGGCGTTGGTATTGACGGTCTTTAATTTGTTGTGTGTGAGGGTGTAGATGTCGTTAAAAGGTCATGAAGAATGCGAATGACGCAGCAGCCAACGCGCCCAGAACGGTGCAATAATCATCAGCGTCACCATACGCAGTAGGTGATGAAAAGCGACAAATACCGGGTCGATGTTTAACGCCACAGCCAAAATTGCCATCTCGCCAATGCCACCTGGTGCCAGCGCCAGCAGCGCTACATCGCGCCCTACCCCGAGCAGTTGGTGAATCAGCTCGGCAAATAACGCCAGTACCAGCAACGCTAACAGTGTCGCCACGCCAGACTGCCATAAATAGCGCCCAAAAAGCTGTCGCGTCATGCCCTGAAAACGCGAACCAATGGCACTGCCCAGCACCCACAACATAAGGTTCATGCCCCACTCCGGTAGAGCAAGGCTAGCAATATCAACACCGGATAATAGAGCAGCGACTAGCAGCGGTGCCAGCAGTGCGGGGCTGGGAATTCGTAGCCAGCGGCCAAGCGGCAATAACAGCGGAATCAGCAACAGCATCCAGCCATGTTCCAAACCGCTATGAACAGGATCAATGCCTTCACCGCCACCCTCGTAGGCCCAAAATAGCGGCGGTAAAAAAAGAATCACTAAAATGATCCGCAGCGACTGCGCCACTGCAATACGCTGCGGGTCGCCACCGCACTTTTCACCCAGCAGGATCATCGCCGTCATCGCGCCAGGCGAGGCACCGAACCAGGCGCTGACTGGGTCAAACCCGCAGCGACGATACCAGGCAGCGGCCACGGCGGTGGAAGCGGCCACTCCCAGTAGCAACAGCGCCGCCGATATCGGCCAATCCACTACCCTGTGCGCCAACTGCGGCGTCACTTGGCTACCCAGCACCATACCCATGACCGCTAAAAACATATTACGCAGCGGCTCAGGCACTGACACCTTAACACCTTGTGAAGAAGCCAGCAGGTTAGCAATCAGCGGGCCCAGCATCCAGGCAAGGGGCAAACCGGTCAGTTGAAACAACGTGCCGCCCACGGCACCTAGACCCAGCGAAATCGCAAGTGACATTAAACTCTCTGCACTGAAACGGTAGCCCTTCAAACTGCCCCCCATGATCAACCTTTGGCTAAGCGCCAGGATACTTATCCTGCTAAGCGTCATGGCCAGTTTATCACTATTAGTCGTCTTTCAGGGTTGACGTCGCGTCTTTTCAAGCGATGGCTCCTGATCAAAAATAGTTGTTTCGACGTCTGCATCTACTATCCAGCCAGCGTATAATAGCCTTCGCCATTAATGGCGAACTTTCTCAGGGCGGGGTGCAAGTCCCCACCGGTGGTGATACCGCAGTCGATGCGGCCAAGCCCACGAGCGCTCAACCAATGGCTAAAGCTTGACGGTTGAGGACAGCAGATTCGGTGAGATCCCGGAGCCGACGGTAATAGTCCGGATAAAAGAGAAGGTTTCCTAGTGATATTGCCCGTAGCGTTCCAACGCATACGGGTGCTGTGCTATTGGATGCCTCATGCCCTGGTTCTGGTAAACAATCCCCCCATAGGATGACCATGAATCAGACCCAACACTCCTCATCAGTGCGCGTTGCCTTTATCGAAGCATCTTGGCATCACGATATAGTCACCCAAGCCAGAGAGGCATTTATTGCTCAGCTTGCCAGCGAGCATGGCTTTTCTGCTGATCAAGTAGAGATATTCCAAGTCGCGGGAGCTTACGAAATCCCGCTTCAGGCTAAACTGCTCGCTAAAACTGGCCGTTACAGCGCCATTGTGGGGGCCGGCTTTGTCATTGATGGCGGCATCTATCGGCACGAATTCGTTGCCCAAGCGGTCATTGAAGGCATGATGCAAGCGCAACTGGACACCGAAATCCCCATCCTTTCAGTTGTGCTGACGCCTCATCATTTTCATGAACACAGCACGCACCACGCGTTTTTCCATGATCATTTCCGCGCCAAAGGCAAGGAAGCCGCAGAAGCGTTGGTCATGACCCTGGAAAACCATAAAAGGATTCAAGGGCTAAAATAGGCCACTGCCAACCCTCTGAATATGCTTAGGTAGCGAGCAGTCTGAATCTCTGCTCGCTAACCTAGTCAATCTAGAGGTTTTTTACAGCCTAAATGCCGTTTAGGATTATTGCCGAGGAGCAGCATCTACTCGGCAAACACGCCTAAACCCTCTGCTTTTGGGAAGCTACGCATCGTCTGCTGATTCCACGTCTCAAAGTGATCGTGCATTGCTTGACGCGCAAGCTCCCGGTCACGAGTTTTAATGGCAGCGACAATTGCTATATGTGTCTCGTTAGTTTTCTTTTGTGCTTCTTTTGATTGCCTTGCCAAAATCCTGCGCTGGTGAAGTACTTTTTTAAGTACCGATGATAGCCCTTGAAAAATAATCAATATGGCAGGGTTTTTGGCCATAATGGCCAGCAGCTCATGGAATTCATAATCCGCCTGAATGCCCTCAAGAACATCAGATGACGTCACGATTTTTTCGCAAAGTAACTCTAGCCTTTTCAGCTCATGAGCCTGATGATTAACCGCTGCGGCCTGCACGATCTCTTTTTCAAACATCTCCCTAGCCGTCTCAAGATGATCGACGGAGACGTAATTGAGCTTTAGCGCTAGCTCAAAATAGAGCTGGATAAAAACCGGCTCGGGCATCTTAAGAAAAGTACCACTCCCCTGCTTGCGTTCGATGAAGCCAAGACTTTGCAATAAAGAAAGGACGTTCCTAACCGACGAACGATGCATATCAAAATGCTCACACAACGCTCTTTCTGCCGGTAGCTTTAACCGGCCATCTTTAGACAGCTCGGAGACCGACACAAACTCCTTAAGTCTATCCAAAAGATTCGGATCGATCTGACTCATAACATCATCCAAGCGCCACCCCTATACCGTATCGTAAGCATAGGGGCAGCTTAGCATAATCAATGAATGTGCATACCGCCGTTAACATCCAGGGTGGCCCCTGTAATGTAGCTGGAAAGGTCGCTGGCCAAGAACAGGAAGGCCTTGGCTACATCTTCAGGAGTGCCCATTCGTGCCAGCGGGATGCCCTCTAAAATCTTGGCTTTCATCTGATCATCCAGCTTGCCAGCGGTAATATCGGTAGCGATTAATCCCGGCGTGACGGAGTTAATGCGAATACCAAAAGCACCTAGCTCGCGCGCCATGGCCTTACCCAGCCCTAACATGCCTGCCTTAGCGGCACTGTAGTGCGGCCCCCCAAAGATACCGCCACCCCGCTGCGCAGAAACCGAAGAGGTATTAATAATTGAGCCTGACTTCGCCGCTTTCATATGTGGCACAACAGCCTGCGACATATACAGCATGCCCCGGAGGTTAACGTCCAGAATGCGATCATAGTCTTCGGGCAAGATCTCTTCGAACTTCACCGGCTGAGTAATACCAGCGTTATTGATGAGCACATCAATGCGGCCGAATTTATCCATGATCGCCTTCGCTAAATTGAAGCAATCATCACGATTCGCTACGTTTCCAACCACTACTAGCGAGCGCTCTGGGTCAAACTCGCTGCTCACCTTATCGCAGGCCTGCTGATTGATATCAGAAATAACGACCGAAGCCCCATGCTCATAGAAGAGCTTAGCGGTTCTCAAGCCAATGCCTTTCTCACCTGCAGCGCCTGTAACGATACATACCTTGTCTTTAAGTAGCATAACGTTTTCCTTTTATTGATTTGTAGTAGATTGTTTTTGAAGTAACTCCAGCTCCATAAGCGAGCGGGAAATGTGCGACTCGATTACATCAAGTGGCAGTGGTTGTTCATCGCGCCAAGGTTGAGCATTGGCATCACGATGAAGGCGAAATGGAAGCTCGAGTGAAAACGGCTTATTTTGGCGAAGAAGCTGCGACGCCAGCGCAGTGTAATTCACATCCCCTGCTCCCAATGGAACGAAATCGATGCCGCCTTCACGGCGCACGCAGGGTTTAAGATGGAAATGGTCGGCAAAATTCATTGCTGTACGTGCATCTTCAAGCGGATCTCGAGCTGGGCAGTGGGCTAACAGGTTGCCGATATCGTAATTAATACCGAAGCCCTGGGCGTCCAGCTGTTTAAGCAAGCCCGTTGCGTCACCGGCGTGGTCGAGTAAGTTAGGAACGCCATTGCCGGGATTCTCAAGCAGAATGCGCACACCGTAGTGGTGAGCAATCGCAGCCAGGGCATCAGCCTGTGCAAAGAAAGCACCTGCGCGATCACGCGTAGCGGCGTTAGTAATTACACAGGTGGCCCCTAAAGACGCAGCAAAACGACAGCGTGCTTCAAGCCTAGCAGCGGCGTTTTCAATGCCCAAATCAATATGGCCGGAAAAATAGCGGCACTGCTGGCCATGGCGCTGCATTTCACTTTTCAGCTCGCTGGCGAAAGCTTCAGTAAAGTCGCTGTCGGTAAAGGCTTCTACATAGCCATCGATAAAGGCAAATTCCACATTTTTTACACCACACCGCGCTAGCGATGGCAGAATCACATCAAATCCGTAGCCGTCGTAAGCCGCCGTGCTGACAGATATAAAACTCGGCATTGTGTCTCCTTAGGCCGTTCCGTTGAGCATTCGGTAGGTACGAATCAGCTGGCTGTCATCTAACTTGCCCTCCCCACGCTCAGCACTGGCTATAAAAAGCTGACGCGCGGTTTCTGCCAGTGGCGTAAATGCCTTGGAGGCCTTGGCTGAATCACAGACGATGCCCATATCTTTGCAGAAAATATCGATCACACTGGTAATATCGTTTGGCTCAGCAATCATCCTGGGGCCACGATCTTTCAGCATCCAGCTTGACGCTGCCGAACCCTGTAACAGCGACAGCATTGTTGAGGCATCAATACCGCTCTTCTCTGCCAGCGACAGCGCTTCCGCAGCAGCGGCAATGTGCACGCCACATAGCAGTTGATTAACCGCTTTCATCGCCGCGCCCTGCCCCGGCCGTTCCCCGGCTTCAAAGACAACTTTGCTCAATATTTCAAACGCTTGACGGCATTTCGACAAAGCATCTTGGGTACCGGCTGCCATAATCGTGAGTTCACCCGTCTCGGCACCCACCACTCCGCCTGACACCGGAGCATCAATGAAGTGCAGGTCTGGCCTAATCGCCGCGACTTCTTGTGAGATAGCCGCCGCATGGTTCGGGGCAATGGTCGACATTTGGACAACACAAGCACCTTGCCTAAGCGACTCGATACCGTTGATACCAAACAGCACAGAACGCACCTGATCAGCATTTACCACCATGATAAAAAGTGCTTCGCAACGGGTCAGCCCGCGCTGTTTTTGCTCTGATGACATCACCTGGTCGTTGAAAGCCGTTTCCGTTGACTCAACGGCATCCATACCCAGCACCTGGAAACCACCTTCTTTCAGCCGGGTTGCCATAGGCCACCCCATGGCGCCCAGCCCTGCAAATGCGATAGCTTGCATAACCACCTCAGTAAATAATCAGAGCTGGCACGTAGGACACCAGCAACAGCACGACAATGGCCACCAAATAGAAAGGCCCCAACTCCTTTACCACGGCGCCAATACGTTCACGGGCAATGGCAGAAGAGACAAACAGAGTGGTGCCGATGGGGGGCGTGAACAGGCCAATGCTGAGGTTCACGCACATGATGATGCCAAGTTGCACCAGATCTAGCCCAATCGCGTTGGCGATAGAAACCAGCGTTGGCCCCAACAGTAGGATGGCAGCGGGCAAATCGAGGAACATACCGATAAATAGCATCAGCAAGTTGATCGCCAAAATGATCAAGATAGGGTGTTTTAGATACTCGACAGCCCATTGAGCGACGGCCTGCGGGACACCGCCAGACGTCAGAATGTAAGCAATGATGTTTGCCGCCGCGATAATTAACATCACAATGCCTGTGGTGATCACTGTGTTTACCAGTGCACTCATGACACGATCAGCCGTCAGATCACGGTAGATAACACTACTGACTACCAGGGCATAGGCAACGGCGATGACGCTCACCTCTGTGGGTGTGGCAATCCCCGCACGCAGCAGCACGACGATAAATACCGGCATCAGCAACGCGGGTAGCGCGGTGAACAGCGTGTTTCTTATTTCAGCGCCCGTATATTTGAGCGTAAGACGGGGGAACCCACGACGTCTGCCAATGATATTGCAAGCCAGCATCATGCCACCCGCGAGCATCAGTGCCGGTATCACTGCGGCAATGAACAGTGAGGCTATGGAAGTGTTCGAGACAGTAGCAAACAGGATAAGTGGGATAGAAGGCGGCATCAGGCCAGCAATCACAGAGGAGGCTGAGGTAACGGCAGCGCCGAAAGCGCCAGGGTAGCCCTCTCTCTTTTGCCAAGGGATAAGCATAGAACCAAGTGCGGACGCCTCCGCTACCGAAGACCCTGAGACCCCACCGAAGACCGTTGAACCCACCACGGTAACCTGACCAAGCCCGCCGTGATATTTACCCACCAACATGGAGGCTAAACCCACTAGCTTCTGTCCTAGCTTGCCGGACATCATCAGCCCACCAGAAAGAATGAAGAAGGGTATCGCCAGCAAAGGAAAACTTTGTGTCGGCTGAAATATCTTCATGACCGCCATGCTGGATGGCATAGGGCCAAAAACGGATAGCGCCGCCCAACCGCTTATAACCAGCGAGTAACCAACCGGCATCGCCATTAATAGCAACAAGACAAAGCCAATGAGCATCTGGGCCGTCATATCCCTTCCTCCCCGTGCGAGACTTGAGGTTCAGAGGATTGATTCAGATCTCCTCCGCTGAGAACCATTGCGATGTTGATGAACGAAATAACAGCTAACCCCATAAAACCAACGACGACTGACCAATAAGCCCAAGACATTCCAATCCGGGTGATCGGCAATCGCTGGGAGCCTGCAATTTCGACGACATCCAACCCGTGGACTGCCATAAAGCTAAAAGCGATCATTGCTATTAGGTTAACGGCCAACACCACTACCTTCTTGGGTAGTCTTGGCAGCTTTTCGACTACCAGCTCGACGCCAATGTGCTCGTTCCTTGCCGCCGCAGCGACGATGGCGCACATCGTTAACCAGGGGAAAACCAGGTTAGGCACTTCCGACACCCAGCCCAAATTGGTAGAAAACAGGTACCGAACCACCACACCCAGCAATAGCGACACAAAGATAGTCACAACGGCGACGATGGATACCCATTTGAAGGTGTGATAAATCAAACGTTTTGAGCTCGCTAACAGTGAAGTGGGCCCGCCCACTTCACCGCCGCGGCTCTCCATTGAGAGCGACATGAAAAGCCCCTTCCGTTATTGCGACTCGCGCTGAGCCGCATTGACGACCATATCGACCAGTTCGGGGTACTCTTCTGCCCACTGGTCATAAACGGATGAAGTGGCTTCAATGAAAGGCTCAGGATTCACTTCGTTAAAAGCGACACCTGCCTCTTCCATTTTGCTTCTCAGCTCATCGTCGGCTTCAAGTGATGCTTGGCGATTAAATTCGCCCGCCTCAATGGCCGCTTGCTGAATTACTTCTTGATATTCGGGAGAAAGCGTATCCCAGACCATCTTGCTCATAAGCAGAGGGGTTGACTCATACTTGTGGCCGGTTAAGGAAATATAGTCCTGCACCTCGTGAAGCTTGGATGAGTAAATATTCATTAATGGATTTTCCTGACCATCAACGACTCCCTGCTCAAGGGCGATATAAAGCTCAGAGAAGTTCATTGGAGTAGGGTTTGCGCTTAGCGCCTCAAAAATATCAACCGTCATCTCATCGGGAGGGGTTCGAATCTTAAGACCTTCCAGGTCAGCAGGGGTCTCGATAGGGCGAACATTGTTGCTAACGTGACGAATGCCGTTATCCCACAGCGCCAAAAGAACAAGTCCCTTTTCTTCTGAAAGCCTTTTCAGCTCATCACCGACTTCGCCGTCCATGACCTTCCATGCACTGGGGAGAGAGTTAAACAGAAACGGTAGCCCCAGAACCGAGAACTGCGGCACAACGCTGGATGTCGAGCCCTGACTATTGGTGCTAAAAGCCAAGGTTCCCATTCTCATCTGGGTGATAGCTTCCATATCGTCGCCATACTGCGCATTACCACCCACATCTACTATTAATTCCCCATTGGTTCCTTCTTCGACGAGCTCTGCGAAGAGCTCGGAAGCATCCCACTTGGGGTTACCTTCCGCCGCATTGTGGGCGAGTTGCAGGGTTTGCTGAGCGGCGGCATTACCACTAATGAAAAAGGCACTGGCAATGACAGAAGCAAGGACTGTTTTTTTCATGACGTTTCTCTCTATTAAAATATTTGTTGTTAGAAATAGCGGCTACTTAACGTAGCTGGAGTCTTAGCGTGATGATCTACTTAGTACTTTCAGGCAACGTGCTGCTTTAGCGTTTTGATCACCTCCTTGGTTGAAATACCGTAACGATCATGCAGGGTAGGTAAAGCACCGGCATCCAGAAACTCATCGGGAAGGCCGATCTGATTAAATTTGACGGACACACCCTCTTTCATCAGCAGCGATGCGATGCTTTCGCCCAGACCACCAATGATTGAGTGGTTTTCGGCCACGAAGACGGGACGTTCAGCATAGCGACGAACCTCCTTCAGAATGGTATCGGTATCGAGCGGCTTAATTGTGGCGCAGTGTAAAACCGCCACGTTGGTGCCTTTATCTCTTAGCTCATCGGCAGCCTCAATCGCGCGCATGGTCATAAGTCCAGAGGAGATGATCAGAGCATCCTCTCCATCCAGCAAACGCTTGGCTTTGCCGATCTCGAATTTATAGCCTTCGAAACGATCCAGAACGCGAGGCACCTTGCCACGCAGTAGGCGTAGGTAGACCGGACCATCAAAATCGACCATCGCCTGAACTGACTGCTCAATATCAACCGCATCACAGGGGTCGATGATGGTCAGGTTCGGCATGCCACGGAAAATTGCAATATCTTCAGTCGCTTGGTGGCTCGGCCCATAGCCTGTGGTTAACCCAGGAAGCGCGCAGACTATCTTGACGTTCAGCTTCTCTTCAGCAATCGCCAGGCAGATAAAGTCGTAAGCGCGACGTGAGGCGAAGACGCTATAGGTCGTCACGAAAGGGATAAAGCCTTCACGGGCCATCCCTGCGCTGGCCATCATCAGCAACTGCTCAGCCATGCCCATCTGGTAGTAGCGCTCCGGGTAGGCCTGGGCGAAGATGTGTAGATCGGTATATTTGCCCAAATCTGCCGTCATACCCAAAATTTTGGGGTTTTTCGCAGCAGCCTCTACCAACGCATGGCCGAAGGGCGCGGCGGTTGTGGGCTGGTCTTCGCCGGCGATGGACGCAATCATTGCCGAGGTCTTTAGCTTCTTCTTGGCGCTCATTTCATCTCCTCCTTACTGGACACCGTAAACTTCATCGAGCTGTTTGAGCGCCACACTCCACTCATTCTCATCAACACGAATAAAGTGGTTTTTGTCACGTTCCTCGAGGAAAGGCACACCGCGCCCCATCAGGGTGTCGCAGATAATCACTCGGGGCTTGTTAGAGTCACTGGCTAGCGCACTGTCGAAGGCTTCGACTAGCGCGTCGAGGTCATTGCCATCGACACGGTAGGTTTCCCACCCAAACGCAACCCACTTATCAGCGATCGGTTCATAGTTGAGTACAGTGGAGGATTTATCGTCAGCTTGCTGATCGTTAACATCGACGATGGCAATCAGGTTATCCAGCTTCCAATGTGCCGCCGAGGCTGCGGCTTCCCAGGTCGAGCCTTCATTTAGCTCGCCATCCGAAAGCAGGTTGAAAATACGTGAAGCACTCTCTTTGCGCTTGAGGCCCAGCGCCATACCTACGCCGATACCCAAACCGTGACCCAAAGAACCACCGGTGATCTCCATACCCGGGGTGTAATCTGCCATACCCGACATAGGCAGGATGCTGTCATCGCTACCGTAGTCTTCGATCTCTTCTTCGGCGATGACACCCGCCTCAATTAGGGCAGCATAGAGAGCGATGGCGTAGTGCCCAATGGACAGCAGAAAACGATCCCGTTCTTCCCATTCAGGATTTTTGGGATCCAGTTTTAGCGCTCGGAAGTAAGCAACTGCTAGAACATCGGCAACCCCTAAGGCCTGACCAACGTAGCCCTGCCCTTGCACTTCGCCCATCCGCAGGGCGTGGCGACGAATTTTGTAAGCCCGCTGCCGAAGTGCCTCGATATCACTAGCCTTCGCTGCGGTAGCTGTTTGACACATTTCAGTCACCTCCAAATGGTTGACCATTTGAAGATAGAGATAATTTTCTATTTTATAAACGTGACTTTAGTCTAAAGGAAAAATGATCGGCTTCAAAACGGCATATGTACAAATCTAAGAACACACAAAAATTAATAAATAATCGATAAATTACAAATACTTATAAAACACAAGGCACACGAATCAAAGATCAATAAATAACATTTCAAGAATCTATATTCAGGCAAATCTGGTACTAAAAGTTCTTCAAAAGACACAATGGTTGACCAATTTAAGATTTTTCAGAATAAATAGCGTACCTATCCACCATGCAGCGATAACGGCGTAGACCTAGGGAATAATGCAGACTGGTCAGGATGTGAGGCAGCGAACGAGGAGAAAGGCCAAACTGGGCGGTCAATCACTGCTATTTGAAAGGAGGGGGCTTAAATGAAAGGGAAAGGCATATATCCACATACGAACAACACGGACTCCGTCAGATGCTGACCATGCGATGTCAGCCATTGGGAGCGGTAGCCATCAATGCATCATACAAGCTACAAAAAACCAGCTTTACAGCTCTTGCTATTGGTGACACATAAACCTATCAACCTCCTCAGCCATTGGAATGCTATTGGCAGCACCGTGTTTTTGAACCGCTAGGGCAGCTGCAGCTGTCGCCCGTTGCAAGCTCTGTGAGGGCGTTAGGCCAGCTTGCCTAGCGGCAAGGAAGTAACCCACAAAGGTATCGCCTGCGGCCGTTGTATCAATGGCCTTTACTTTTAACGCCTCTTGGAAAAGGGTTTCGCTGCTACGCTGATACCAAGCGCCCTCGCTACCTAGGGTAAGCACTACTTCGACATCGCCAAGGGCTTCTTTACAACGCCTTAGCAAATCTGCAGCACTCGACTCTACTGGCATATCTAATAAAGCGGCGGCCTCTGTCCGGTTAAAAAAAAGCAGGTCACATTGGTCGAGGGGTAGTGATGCTACCTTCGAGGTCATTGGCGCAGGGTTAAATATCACCTTGCAGCCATGACTCACTGCCAGTGGAATAAGCTGATCAAGCCCATTACATTCGTTCTGAAGAAGTATTGTGTCGCCAGGCGCGGTTTGCGCAATCAGTGCCGCAATCCTCTCCTGCGTAAAACCATGATTGGCGCCAGCGAATAAAAGAATAGCGTTTTCACCCAGTGAATCAATTTGAATAACCGCATGCCCACTAGGCCCTGTGGTCAATTCAACATCTTTCACACCAACACCCGCAGCCTCAAGCTCGCGGGCCACCCAGGCATCTATCGATGACACTCGTCCCCAGTGGCTCACCGATCCTTTGGCACGCGCTATCGCCAGCGATTGATTAACTCCCTTCCCACCCAAGCCGACACTGTATTGATTGCTTTCCAGCGTTTCGCCAGGGCGAACAAAATAGGGAACGCGGTAAGTATGATCAATATTGATGGAACCAAAGTTAAATATCATTGACACGCCCTCTTATTCAAAAAACCAGCCAACTATAAAGCTGGCTGGTCTCTAAGAAAGATTATCTAACACTCACCCTTCTAATACTTACTCTTCAAAAACCTATTCTTCCAAAACAAAGGGAGAAGTATAGTTATCTACATTATCTGGGGTGATAAGGATACAGTCATAAAGCTGCTTTTCACTATCCAGCCCCGTTTCTCCAGTATTGATGTAATGATCAGCGATTTTTACAGCATCTTCTGCAAAAACGGCCACCGGCTGCAGAACGGTATAAGCCAATTCCCCCGAGCGAACCGCATCAACGGCATCGGGTGAACCGTCAAACCCACCGACCAGCACATCGTCTAACCGCCCCTCCTGCTTTAGAGCAACAATAGCGCCTAAGGCCATTTCATCATTACCGCTTATGACGCCTCGAATATCAGGATGAGAACGGAGCATGCTCTGCATCTTATTGCGCCCTTCAGTCCGGCTCCAATTGGCGATATCTGATGCCACCAGATTAAGGTCGGGATACTGGCTCAGCACTGTCTCGTAGCCATTGGATCTTGTCGCGGCATTGTTATCAGATGGCGGCCCCTCTAATTCTATATAAGAACCTTCTCCACCCAGCTGCGTCGCCCACTCCTGGGCCCCTAACGCGGCACCTTGCGCATTATTGGAAACCAGCTGCACCTTAGCCAACCCTTGCTGGTTAATTTCGGCGTTAATAATGAATACAGGAATATCTGCCTCTACGGCACGTCTCACGGCACCAATGGAGCCGTCCACATTAGCAGGATCCAGAATGATCGCTTTAGCCCCATTGGTAATCGCCGTATCGACCTGATTGCTTTCCGTGTTGGTATCCCCCACATGGGAACTGACATTTGCTTCATAGCCCAACTCTTTTGCTGTGCGTTCAGCAATTTTTCCTTCCGTTTGCCAATAGGGATTTGACATATCATTGACAATAATTGAGATAAGCCCCTTATCCTGAGCCACTATAGAGCCACTAAAGAGCATCGAGACACTGGCGAGTGCTGTAAAAAGCATTTTTTTACTTTTTGGAAGCATGATTATTACCTCATAGTTATGATTGTTATCTCTTGGTTCAATAGACCTTATCAGGTCACACTTCTAAGCAATGCTACGTTAAGTAGCTTTTGCTCTAGAATCTTCGCGCTTAATTTCAGTGGTTTTTTTATCGGCTTTTTTCGAGGACTTTTTTTTAGCACTGTATTGGACATTATTTAACATGACAGCGAAGACGATAACACTGCCCGTGAATACCATCTGCCAGTAGGCAGACACACCGATGATGACAAGACCATCGGCGAGAAAACCAATCACAAATGCACCCAATAAAGTATTGCGAATAGTGCCACGTCCTCCCATAAGCGAGGCGCCACCAATAACGACTGCAGCAATCGCTGTCAGCTCATACGTAGTGCCTGCTGTAGGCCCCGCCGATGTCAACTGTGAGGCCAGCACGATCCCCGCCATGGCAGCGCACACGCCGGAAATGATATAGACAGAGAGCTTAACTCTATTGACCGGCACCCCGGACAGCTCTGCTGCGCGCGCATTGCCACCCGTAGAGTAAATCCACCGGCCAAAGGGCGTGCGGCCAAGAGCCAGCATGCAAACAATAGCGACACAAAAGAGAATTAAAACCCCTACCGGAATACCCAATAGCTTATTAAACCCAAGCCATTCAAACCCGGTGTTACCTAGCGCAGGATCGCCACTTAAGCTATTAAAAGTTAAACCATCTGTGAGTAGCAAAGCGGCTCCGCGGGCGACATACAGCATTCCAAGCGTGGCCACAAAAGCAGGCACTTTGAAGTAGGCAACTAATACACCATTGATAGCTCCCACTAGCCCGCCTAGTAAGCAGGTAAGTACCACGACAACCCACACTGAAGGGAAAAAGGCTAAATCAAGTGCCTCAATTTCTATCCCTTCTAGCAGCATACCCGCGAACACCCCGCAAAGTGCTAGCGTAGAGCCAACCGACAGATCTATGCCGCCGGTCAGAATAACAAACAGCATACCGATGCCTAGCAAGCCAAAAACAGCCACATGCGAAGACATGGTTAAAAAATTACCCGTGGAGAAATAAACAGGCGAGAGTATGGAAAAGACAATAATGATCCCGATTAATGCGAAGAAAGCCCGACCTTCCAGCAAAACCTTGACGATATCGATACTGTCTTTATCAACCTGTAACGCGTTATTGTTATGATGAGACATTTTTTGATAAGACATGGTCATTACCTATCCAATTGAATAATCACGCAGCAACTGATTCGCCCGAAGCAGCCATAATTTCATCTTTCGTAACACCCGGTTTGAATTCAGCAGAAATCCGCCCCTTGCTCATCACCACCACTCTGTGCGGAATACTTAAGCACTCGCTTACTTCAGACGTGGTAAAGACAACTGCTAACCCCCGCCGAGCCCCTTGGCTTAACAACTTGAACACTTCGGCCTTGGCACCCACATCAATGCCACGGCTCGGCTCATCGAGCATGATGACGTCGGGATTAGTCGCCAACATTTTACCGATCACCACCTTCTGCTGGTTACCGCCAGACAATGAACCAATGCTAGCCTCGCCACCGTCTGTTTTGATATGCACATTGCCAATAGCTGAACTAATCATTTCTGCCTCCAGGCGGGATGAAGTAAGCCCCTTGCGGGTAAACGCCTGGATACTGGCCAGCGACAGATTTCTACCGACTGACAGGGTGGGCACCAATCCATCGCGCTGGCGATCCTCAGGGACTAACACCAACCCTCTCTCGATTCGCTTGGCAATGTTGTAATGCGATACACCAGTTGAATTGAGCAGGATATCTCCCTTGGATTGCCGGGTTCGCCCTGCCACACACTCCAATAACTCAGTTCTGCCAGCCCCCATCAGCCCATAAATGCAAACAATCTCACCTGCGCGCACATCCAGCGAAAGGTTCTCAACCACATAACGACCTGCCACTTTATCGTCGCTTACATAAAGGTTCTGAATAGAGAGCGCGGTGGCGCCCTGCTCATACCCTGTTGGCGGTGAACCTAGATCGAAGCTCTCCCCCACCATGTGCCTAACAATCCACTGCAGATCGATGTCGCAACGCGGGGCATAAGCCGTCATAACGCCATCACGTAGAACAACGGCATGATCGGTAATCTGTAGCGCCTCCTCCAAATGGTGAGAAATATAAACGATCGACACACCCTTGTTTTTGAGATCCTCGACGACACTGAATAGCGTCTCGACCTCCGTGGCACTCAATGCGGAGGTCGGTTCATCCATAATCAAAATGCGTGAGTTCTTGGACAACGCTCTAGCGATTTCAACGATTTGCTGCTGCCCCACACGTAGATCTTCGACTAGGGTGAGAGGATGGATCGGTTCGCCAAGCTCCTCCATTAATAATTCCGCCTGACGCGCTTCCTCTTTATAATCGACGCTGCCCCTCCCTTTAGTCAGTTCACGGCCCATAAAAATGTTGTCGCGCACGTTCAGGTTAGGGGCCAAGCTCAACTCCTGATGAATAATGGTAATCCCCATCGCTTCGGCATCCGACGGTGAAGAAAAGCTAACATTCTCGCCTTCCAACACAATCTCGCCAGCCGTCTGGGTAATGACGCCAGACAGGATTTTCATCAGCGTGGATTTACCCGCTCCATTTTCACCAAAGAGTGTTGTCACTTGACCTCGATATATATCGAAGTTCACCTCTTTAAGGGCTTGCACGGCACCGAAACGTTTTTCGATATTGCGGGCAGAAAGAATCACCGGCGCCACTTCCCCTGTTGATCTATCGATACTCATAGTCGCCCCTCACTCAATGATCGCCATACTCACGGGAGTAATTAGCCAGTTTTTGGGATTTATCATGGTGAAGGAGCCGACGACTTCTAGCGTTTTCCCGGCTAAATCCTGTCCGGAAATATCGGCAAGCACTTGACGCTTCATTTCGTCATTAAGTGCTGCGCCAACGTCTTGGTATTCGATCTGATTGGTGAAGTCACCAAATTGGATACTGCCGGTTGTATCTCTTAGCGTAGTGCCATTAATGGCTGGACCCGTTTGCAGGCGAATAACGATATCTGAAGGCACATCGGCAACATCTAGGGTGTAAACACCCCCTCGCCCTTCTACAACAACACCTGAGAAAGAGACTGGCACGATATGACCAATGCCAGCAGCGACACCGTATTTCTCACCTGCCGCGCCGGCATCTTGAAGCACTTCTGGCGCTAATACCGCTGCCTCTACGGCGTTATTCTCGACATATGCCTGGATCTCGGGAAATGTGTCCTGAGCAAATTGCTGGGGTGAAAACCCTACCTCACTCTCAAGTTCAGTAAGGCTAATGACTTTGGTATCAAACGCCATGAGTGCAACTAGCACTAAACCACAAGCCGCTGCTACATAGACTTTTATACGCTTATCACCGAGCACCGAATTTAATGTCGCCGACATAATCACTCCGGTTATCATTGTAGTTATAAATAAAAAGCTTCGGCTATTCCCTACGAACCAGGTATTAACACAACCTTTAACGCGTCAGGGTCATTACGCATTAAATCTAGCCCTTGATGGAATTCTGCCAATGGCAGCTTGTGAGTCACTACATTGTCCGTTGGAAAATCACCATTACCGATGCCTTCGATAACAAGTGGGTAGCAATAAGGGCCTAGATGCGCCCCCAGGATATCGAGCTCTTTACGATCGCTAATAATGCTCCAATCAACCGTAACAGGCTCTTTGAATACGCTGAACTCGACAAAACGGCCCAGTTTACGAATCATATAAAGGCCTTGCTCTACCGACTTAACGGCGCCGGTGGCCTCAATATAGATATCGCAGCCATAGCCTTCCGTTATACTTTTCACGTAGTCAACAACATCGACTTCCGCAGGGTTCAGGACAATGTCGGCACCAAACTGTTTGGCAAGTTCTAAGCGCTTGTTATTGAGATCCAGCACGACCAGCTTGGCAGGGCCGGACTTTTTGATCGCGCCTATCATCCCTAGCCCTAAGGTTCCCGCACCGGAGAGTACAACCACATCCCCCAGTTCAATCTGTGCACGTTTAACGGCATGCAATGAACAGGCATAGGGTTCAATAAGAACCGCTTTTTCCATCGGAATCTCGTCGGGCAACTTGTGATTAATGGCTTCTTTGGGAAAGACCATATATTCGGCCATCCCGCCATTCACGTTATGCTGAAACCCGTAGACATCGTGCTTTTCGCACATCCAGTACTGCCCACGTTTACAGAAGCGACACTCCCAACAAGGCACAATTTGCTCAGAGATAACGCGGTCACCGATCTCCAGGTTTTTAACGCCTTCCCCTAAGGCCATCACGTGACCAATAAACTCATGACCTGGAATCATCGGTGCTTTGATATAAGCAGGCTGGGTTTCATCTCCCCAGAAACTAGGGGCGCCTTCATAGGCTTTGAGATCGCCTGCGCAGATTCCGCATGCTTCGACCTTAATCAGAACTTCACCTTCTCCCGCCTTAGGCACGTCCACCTCTTCAAGGCGATAATCACCAGGCGCGTAGGCAACGACGGCTTGCATGGTCAATGGCAGTTCGGCTTGATTGTTGTTATCGGCGTTATGCATTATTCACTCCTAATGTGTCTTGTAGTGCCTAGCTAGCGATGCTCGCATTACAAAAGATCTTATTGTGTACATATGAATTAACTGCCTTAAGCGTAGCCCAGTCAATCCATAATGGAATTTTCTGATCTTATACTTTAGGCCAATAATTCAATTCATTGATTTTTATATTTAAATTTAAAAAATGGAAACTATTTGTTATTTAAGCCATGTAGCAATGATTCTTTAAGCCATGCTATATGTTCTTACATCGTTCAAATGTACATTTTCCAGACAGTCGTTACTGGCATCGTAGCAAGAGGAGGGGGCAAGCCAGGCATGCCAAAAGGCGCGCACACCTCAAGGAGCATGGCAGGGGGCGGCTGGGAGCGATTGGGCGCAATGCGCCCAAGGGTCCTTAAAAGGCAGCGAAGCTTGGATACAAATTAAGCACGCGCCTCTCCTTGAGTCGCCTCATCAAGACGCAGAATGGTGTGGGCATTTGTGACGCTAGTGGCCAGCGTATCGATGACCCCGGTACGCAGCGCACCCAGTATACCGACCGCTTTAGTATTCTCACTGGCGATAGCGATAACGTCTGGAATACGGGTGAGATCCTGGATATTGAGCCCGACCACTCGCCCCTGCATCTGCGACGCAGAAGGCTGCCCATGGATATCGATAAAGTCGTAGCCCATCATATCGCCCACTGTCCCAGAAAGCCGCGCTTCAGCAATCTCCTGGGCGGAAAACCACCCCATACGCACCATATTACTGTCCTCACTCACGTCACCGACACCAATCAAAGCGGTATCTGCGCGTCGAGCACGATCCAGCGTCTGGCGCACGGTGGAATTTTCATACAGCGCATCCCTAAGCTCGCCGTTCTGTACCAGCGCGGGGGCATAAAGCGTCTCACTATCACCGCCAAACCGACTCGCCAAACGTCGACAAATATGATCGGGATTCATATGTTCGCCTGCGCGCAGCGAGCCGCCAATGGCGCACACAAATGAAACCTTTAACGACTCGGAGAGAAAAACATTATCCGCCACTGCGGCGACGTTACGCCCCATGCCAACGGCCACGATCTGGCCATCGGTCAAACTACGCGACAGATGGTCGGCCACTAGACTCGCGACCGACGAGCGCTGCACATCGGGGTCGGCATTATCCAAAGCAATCAATGCTCGCTTCAGGCCAAAGCGCCGTTTGAGCTCCTGCTCAATCTCGATACTAACGGCGGGATGCAGGCGCACGCGAACATCCACTATCCCTTCTGCCTGGGCACGCTTGAGCAGCCGCCCTATGCGCACACGCGAATGCCCGAGCCTATTAGCAATCGCTTCCTGCGTCTCCCCCTGCACATAGTAGAGCGTTGAAATCTCTGTCATTAAGTCTATATCTGCAGCGTCTTGACCATTCATCCTCGGCATCCAGGAGTTGTTGAAGGGCATGTATCATGTCAGCTTGCTTGACACTTTTTCAACACAGGAATCAGCGCCTGAACAATCAGTGCCAATGAAACCGACCCAGCATCGGGTGTACCCACGCTTTTCTCAGCCAATGGGCGTGCGCGGCCCACTCGGGGAATTAACTGCCTGGTAGCCTCAGCCGCCTCACTCGCTATGGGTGCGGCCGACTCCCAGCAAGCCACAGCTCCCTGGCCTTTCTCAGCCTGCAAAGATAGGGCATCAGCAAAAGGCACCAGCACATCGACAAGCGTTTTATCACCCAATTCAGCCTTCCCGAATGCCATCACTTGCTGGCGGGCGTTGACTACACCAGCAGCAAGTCGCTGCCCTGAAAGCGGCTTCTGATTGCCAAGTGATTCCCCCATCGCTTTTAAGATAACCCGCCAGATAGCGCCAGAGGTGCCGCCCGCTTTATCTGACCAGCGCTGCCCAGCCCACTGCAGCACGGTCTCCGCGCCCGCACTTCTATCGCAAGCCTCTTTGGCCGCCTCAAGAGCAGCCTTGCTGCCCCGCTGCATGCCAATGCCGTGATCACCATCGCCAGCCACCGCATCAATCTGGCCCAGCATCTCGCAGTTTGCATTGACTGTATTTGCCAGTACTTCGAGCGCCTCGACAACGCCGAGCGCTAATTGCCGCGAGGCATCGCTAGCCTCGGGAATCTCATCTTGAGTTACCACCTCGACTTCGGCCGGATCCAGCGCCTGTGCTGGCGTCACACTGCCTTTTCGATAGCCCGGCGCATCCGCCGCAGCGATCCACAACGGCTCCATGTGTTTATCAAGCCAGAATAGCGTCAGTGAAACCCCGGCCATATCAAGACTGGTCACCAGCTCGCCCACATCCGGCTCTATGATGGTAACCCCAGCCTCCTGCAGCAATTCGTCAACCTTGCGATAAATAACGAACAGCTCTTCATACTTAACGGTACCCAAACCATTGAGTATCGGCGCCACCCGAGCCCCTTTAAGATTGATACCTTCTGGCACTTCTTCCAATAATCGGGTAACGAGGATCTCTGCCAAGCCATCTGCGGAAGGGATATCCGTCTCGCTAATGCCCGGTTCACCGTGAATCCCCAACCCTATGGCCATCCTGCCTTCGGGCACATGAAAGAGCGAATCGGCTGCGCCCGGTAACGTACATCCTTCGAACGCCACCCCAAAAGAGCGCGTGCAGCGATTGGCTTCTTTCGCCACTTGAACGACTTCTTCCAGTGATAAGCCATTCTCTGCGGCAGCGGCAGCAGCTTTGAAAACGGTTAAATCACCGGCGATGCCCCGGCGCTTATCAATCTCCGCCAAGGGCGCACTGGCGACATCATCAGTGACCAACACGATTTCACAAGCAATACCGTCCGCGATCAAACGCTCGCGCGCCTCGCCAAAGTGCAGAACATCCCCGGCATAATTACCAAAAGAGAGCAGCACGCCACCACCGTTGTTAGCGGCTTTGGCGACGGAGTAGACTTGTTGCGCAGAGGGCGAACAAAACAGATTCCCCATGACCGCCCCATGGGCCAAGCCCTGCCCAACCAGTCCCGCAAAGGTGGGGTAATGGCCGCTCCCGCCGCCAATCACGACCGCAACAGTGCCTGGCTGGCTGCGCGTACTGCGCACAACACCTCCTGGCACAGCCATCAACTTATCGCGATGCGCGGCTACTAAGCCTAAACGGGCTTCTTCTGGAAAATCACTAGGGTCATTAAATAGGCGTGTCATTATTATATCCTCTGGAGTGAGGCCTAACTGCGTGATCACAGTTTGCATGCTGTTGTTATTAATCAGCGTCGACGAATATAAGCGATACCACGATTACTGAGTATTCAGTCGGGACTCATATTCGTCAATTTTTGCTATTTTTAATTCGGAATTACCACCCGCAAAGTTACTACCCAAAAAGGTGGCCACTATTGATTTCGCCAACTCTGGCCCAATCACTCGGGCCCCCAGCGCGACAATTTGGGCATTATTACTGGTGCGCGCCTTTGCCGCTGAGTACGTATCGTGGGCCTGCGCAGCGCGGATCCCGGGCACTTTATTGGCAGAAATAGCCACTCCGATTCCCGTACCACAAACCAGTACAGCACGATCGAAGCGCCCCTCCTTAATAGCCGTAGCCACCTCAAAGGCAATGTCCGGGTACAGCACCGGCTGGGCATTAAAAGTGCCGAAATCTTCAACTTCGTAGCCTAACTCTCGGATATAACCAATGAGAATCTCTTTCAAGTCGTAAGCGGCTTCATCACCGCCAATAGCGACTCTGAGAGGAGGCGTCGCATTAGACATTCATGCTCTCCCTTTCCAGAAAATAGAAACATGGACGACTGACAACGAGGAATACCGCTACACAGCTGCCAGTCGGACCCTATTCAATCTATCACCAACCGAGCATATGTAAAGACATCGATCATAAGATCAAACTGTTTTTTGATAGGGGAAAAAGAAGAAAAAAGCAAAAAAATTTAATAAAACATTGATTTTAATATAAATATACGAAAAAAAACCAATGACCACAGCGCCTTATATTTTTGCATTAAGGGCTTAAAACCTATCCAAGCAGTTCTCTTGTTTGACTAAACTGATGAAAATGATTAATCATCTGATCACTTAATGCACATTATTAACGAGGATGAGTGATGTCACTTCTAACGGGATTACGCGAACACTCACTGGTCGTGGCCGACACGGGCGACTTGGATGCCATAACGCGCTATCAACCACAGGACGCTACCACCAACCCCTCGTTGATTCTCAAAGCCTTCGAGCTCCTTCGCTATCAAGAGATGATCGATAGAGTGCTTGCTGAATCACGCCCCAAGGAGAGTAGCCGGATAGTTGACCAGCTGTCGGTTGCCATCGGCGAGCAAATTGCCAACGTGATTCCTGGACGCATATCGACAGAAGTGTCCGCACACCTCTCTTTTGATACCCAAGCCAGCATCCGCAAGGCCTACGAACTGATTGAGCGCTACGAAAAACAGGGCATTAACCGCAACCGCGTTTTGATTAAGCTCGCGTCAACTTGGGAAGGGATCCGTGCGGCTGAGCAACTAGAGCGTGAAGGCATCAACTGCAATTTAACGCTCTTGTTCAGCGATGCTCAGGCACAGGCCTGCTTTGATGCGGGGGTGTATCTGATCTCACCCTTCGTTGGCCGCGTTAGCGATTGGTACCAAAAGACAACAGGCAAGCAGTTCACCCCAGAAGTCGATCCTGGCGTGCTATTTGTAAAAGGGATTTGCGAGAAGGCTGCCGCTAGTCGTTACGACACTGTGGTTATGGGGGCGAGCTTTCGTACCACCGATCAAGTCTTGGCGCTGGCGGGCTGCCATCGTCTGACCATCTCTCCCGCCCTGTTAGAGCAGCTTGATAGCCTGGAGGGAGAGGTCACCCCCAGCATCCAACCACAATCCGTCACTCATAAAGCATCCACACCGCTATCAGAAGCGGCGTTTCGTTGGCAGCACAATCAAGATGCCATGGCCAACGAGATGTTAGCTGACGGGATCCGCCGCTTCGCCAGCGACCAACAAACATTAGAGTCGCTGATCACTCAACGCCTGGCTGCTCGTGCCTAACGACACGCTACTCAATACAACAACCAAGGTACCACTGATATGAATAACCGATTTGAGCTAGCCAATGCCATTCGCGCCCTCTCCATGGATGCCGTTCAGAAGGCCAAATCCGGCCACCCTGGCGCCCCCATGGGAATGGCTGATATCGCCGAGGTGCTATGGAATGACTACCTCAAGCACAACCCCGAAGACCCCATGTGGGCCGATCGTGACCGCTTTGTGCTCTCCAATGGCCACGGCTCCATGCTGCTTTACTCGCTGCTGCACCTGAGTGGCTACGAGCTAAGCCTGGAACAGCTGCAGAATTTCCGTCAGCTGCACTCGCCCACCGCGGGCCACCCGGAATTTGGCTATGCCCCGGGTATTGAGACCACCACCGGCCCGCTGGGCCAGGGCTTTGCCAACGCCGTGGGCTTTGCCATTGCTGAAAAAACCCTGGCGGCGCAGTTTAACCGCCCGGGCCATACTATCGTCGATCACCACACTTGGTGCTTCCTGGGTGATGGCTGCTTGATGGAGGGCATCTCCCACGAAGCGGCCTCGCTAGCCGGTACCCAGCAGCTGGGTAAGTTGATTGCCCTGTATGACGATAACGGCATCTCTATCGATGGCGAAGTGGAAGGCTGGTTTACCGACGATACCGCCAAGCGTTTTGACGCTTACGGCTGGCACGTGGTGCCCAATGTGGATGGTCACAAGCCTGAAGAGGTGAAAGCCGCCATTGAACTGGCCAAGAGCCACGGCGATAAGCCGAGCCTGATCATCTGCAAGACCATTATTGGCTTTGGTGCGCCCAACAAGCAGGGTAAAGAGGACGCCCATGGCGCCCCTTTAGGTGATGACGAAGTGGCCCTGGCGCGTACCCAGCTCGACTGGCCCCACGCACCTTTCCATATCCCCGAGCCGATCTACTCGGCCTGGGATGCGCGTTCTGCAGGCAAAACCCGTCAGCAAGAGTGGGAGGCACGCTTTGCCCACTATGCTGAAGCCTTCCCCACGGAAGCGCGGGAATTCACCCGCCGCATGAAGCGCCAACTGCCGACGGAACTGCCTACTGAGGCCTTGATTGAGCAGGCCCAAGAGCGCGGCGAGACCATTGCTTCACGCAAAGCCTCCTTTGAAGTGTTAAATGCCATTGGCCCGAAAATGCCAGAGCTGCTAGGCGGCAGCGCCGACCTGGCGCCGTCTAACCTGACCTTTTGGAAAGGCGCCCAGGCAATCACCCCGGAAGATGCCAGCGGTAATTATCTGCACTACGGCGTACGTGAGTTCGGCATGGGCGCGGTCATGAACGGCATCGCCCTCCACGGCGGTCTGGTACCTTACGGCGCGACCTTCCTGATCTTTATGGAGTACATGCGTAACTCGATTCGCATGGCGTCGTTGATGGGCCAGCAGGTGATTTACGTATTTACCCACGACTCCATTGGCTTGGGGGAAGATGGCCCGACTCACCAGCCGATTGAGCAACTGACCAGCCTGCGCACCACGCCTAACTTGAACACCTGGCGCCCCTGTGATGCGGTGGAAACAGCGGCTTCTTGGGATGCGGCGATCAAACGCCACTCTGGCCCCACGGCACTGGTACTTTCACGCCAGAACCTGCCCCATCAGCAGCGCACTAAGGCGCAGCTGGCGGCGATTCAAAACGGCGCGTACGTACTTAAAGACAGCGAGGGCACCCCCGAGTTGATTCTGATTGCTACTGGCTCAGAAGTGGCACTGGCCATGGACGCCGCCGCGGAGCTTGAACAGCAGGGTAAAGCCGTGCGCGTGGTCTCGATGCCATCGGCCTATCGCTTTAACGGTCAGGACGCGGAGTACCGCGAAAGCGTACTGCCCAAAGCGGTGACCAAGCGTATCGCCATTGAAGCCGCCCACGCCGACTACTGGTACAAGTATGTGGGTCTGGACGGCCGCGTGATCGGCATGACCACCTACGGCGAATCCGCACCGGCGGGGGATCTGTTCAAGCACTTCGGCTTTACCGTCGAGAACATCGTCAACCAGGCCAATGAGCTACTGGATTAGTAAGGCTGCGGGATCTCGCCATCGTCGTCATCATCGCGCATGCGCGCCAAGCGATCGGCCTCTTCCTCTTTGGCGTCGTCGATCACTTCCATCAGCTCATCGACGTTGGCAATGTGGGTGTCAGCATCGAAGTGGCCGGAGAGCTTGCTATCCGGGTGCAGTTCGCCCGACTCATAAAGCGCCCACATCTCTCTGCCATACTCGGTATTCAGAATCTCCGGCGCGAACTGGCCGAAGTAATTGCGCATGTTATCCACATCACGATACAGCATCGCGGCCGCGCTGTTATTACCGGCGGCGTCGACGGCCTGGGGCAGATCGATAATCACCGGGCCGGAGGCATCGACCAGCACGTTGAATTCCGACAAATCACCGTGAATCAAACCCGCGCAGAGCATTTTAACCACGTCCTGAATGACCTTGGCGAAGTAGGTCTCGGCCTGCTCTGGGTTAAGCGTTACTTCGTCCAGACGCGGCGCCACATTGCCCTCGGCGTCGCTGATCATCTCCATCAACAGTACACCGTCGACAAAACCGTGGGGCTCGGGCACCCGCACACCCGCCGAGGCAAGGCGATAGAGGGCGTCGACTTCGGCATTCAACCACGCCTGCTCCTGCTCTTTCTGGCCGTAACGGGTTTTTTTGGCCATCGCCCTTGAACGGCGGCTATTGCGCTCTTTACGCCCTTCTTGGTACTGAACGGCCTGTTTGAAGCTGCGCTGCTTAGCCTCTTTGAACACCTTGGCGCAGCGTACTTCTTCACCGCAGCGCACCACGTAGACCTGCGCCTCTTTACCACTCATTAACTGCACCAACACCTCGTCGATCATGCCATCATCGACAAGGGGCTGTAATCGTTTAGGAATTTTCATGGTTAGCTGCGTCGGCTCCTCTTTGGTACGCGTTCAATAACGGATACGGCGAACACGGAAAGCACGCCCTTTTAATTTATCACGCTCAAGTTTGGCCTGAGCTTGCTGGATCACATTGCGCTCAACGGCCACATAGGCACTGCGGGCGAGTACTTTGATTTTACCCACTTGATCGCCGCGTAGCCCACCTTCACTGGTCAGCGCTCCCAGAATATCCCCCGGGCGTAGCTTATCTTTCTTGCCACCGGCTAATTGCAGTGTGGCCATCGGCGGCTCAAACGGCCCCGAGTGCTGGGGTTTAGGCATGGGTTCCGTTTTAATCGCCTGCTCCAGCAACCCTTCCAGCCGCTCCAAACGATAGCTCTCTTTAGGGGTGACGAGCGTACAGGCTATGCCGCTGGCCCCGGCACGCCCGGTGCGCCCTACCCGGTGCACATGAACATCAAGCTCGCGGGCAATTTGGTAGTTAAACACGGCATCCAGCTCGGCGATATCCAAGCCGCGGGCGGCCACATCGGTGGCCACCAAAATAGATACACTCTGATTGGCGAACAGAATCAGTATGCGGTCGCGGTCTTTCTGCTCAAGATCGCCATTCAGCGCCACGGCGCTAAACCCGGCGTCTGTCAGCTGCTCGGCGACTGCTTGGGTTTCGCGTTTGGTATTGCAGAACACCACGCTGGTGGCAGGTCGATAGGTCAGCAGCAGCTGGCGCAGCGCATCGAATCGCGCTTCTTCATTGGCGACGCTATAAAAGTGCTGACGAATGGTGCTGGCATCGTGCACTTCAGCGATTTTGACCGTCACCGGATTACGCACTACCCCGCGGGTCATCTCGGTTAGGCCGCCTGACGACTGCTCATCCGGAAACGTTGCGCTAAACAGCAGCGTTTGGCGGTCAGCTGGGGTGTCGGCAATGATGTCATCAATGGTTGCCTGGAAACCCATATCCAACATGCGATCCGCTTCATCCAGCACCAGCATGGTGAGAGAACCCAGAGCGAGCGAGCCTTTGCGCAAATGCTCGTCGATACGCCCTGGGGTGCCGACCACAATATGTGCCCCGTGCTCTAAAGAGCCGAGCTGCGGGCCAAAAGGCGCACCGCCGCAGAGGGTGAGTATTTTCACATTGGCCATACCGCGGGCCAAACGGCGCAGCTCTTCGGCGACTTGATCAGCGAGTTCTCGGGTGGGGCACAGCACCAGGCCCTGCACCGCGAAGCTCTCCACTTTCAGCTTAGCTAGCAACGCTAAACCAAACGCCGCGGTTTTGCCTGAGCCGGTTTTCGCCTGGGCCAGCACGTCGCGCCCGGCCAGCATGGGCGGCAGGCTTTCCGCCTGCACCGGCGACATTTCGTGGTAGCCAAGGGTGTCTAGATTCGTAAGTAGCGCCGTTGGAAGCGCCAGAGATGCAAAAGAAGTGTCGGACACAGAAAATTCCTGAAGGGGCCGTATTGCCCCGCAAACCTATAATGTGAAGCACCATACCAGAAAGTGCCTCGGGCTGCGCCGCCATCACATCGACATCACGCTGCCAGCGGTACAAATGTAGCCTGAATCAACGTAGCTAAGTCCTTTGGGGAAAGCTCAATCTCAAGCCCGCGGCGCCCTGCACTGACATAAATGCTGGCAAAATGTTCGGCGGAGTGGTCAATAAAGGTGGCTAAGCGTTTTTTCTGCCCCAGCGGGCTAACGCCCCCCAGTACGTAGCCCGTCGTGCGCTCAACTTCCGACGGCTCTGCCATGGCCGCTTTTTTGGCCCCAGCGGCTTTGGCAATCTGCTTTAGGTTTAGCTGCCCTGTGACGGGCACAATGCCCACTGCCAGCTGCTTACCATCCAGCTTTACCACCAGTGTTTTAAATACTTGCTTAACCGCGACGCCTAGTTTTTCAGCCGCCTCCAACCCATAGGAGTGCGCGGTGGTATCGTGATGGTACTCATGGATTTGAAAGGCAATGCCTGCATGTTTTGCACTATTAATCGCCGGTGTCATTTCTCTCTCTTAAGTTAAAAGCGTCAACCAGTAGGAAAATACCACTACCCGCTGCTAGGCTTAATAACGTGACCGAGTTAAGGAAGTCAACTGACAGGAGTCTCAAAATGAAAGCCACTTCAAAAGCTCAGCAGAAAGCTGCTGGGGCAGCCCTTTCCGCTAAACGCGGCGAAACCAAGCCCAGCGAACTGGTAGGCGCCTCTAAAGAGATGTATGACTCGATGAGTGAAAACGAGCTAGAGGAGATGGCGGGCACAAAACGCAAAGGCAATCCGCAGAAGAAAGAGGAGTAATCATTCTATTGGATAGCCCCTTGCCAGCTAAACTTGCCAGCGAAAAGAGACATATAAGAAACAGCGCCAGCTTCAATAAGCTGGCGCTGTTGTGTTGACTTACTAATCGTTACTGCTTGCAAGGCACCACTTTACGCAGGGTATCTTTTGCCCATAACGTTTGACCATCTGGCGTGCGACCGTGCTCGTTCCAGCGTTCGGCGGTTTCCAGGCAGAAAGAGCCGGCGCTTTCAACGCTCGCATCGCGGTTGGCCGGGCGCTCGCCGCCAATCCGCATAACGTCCGGATTGTTGGTGGTGTAACTTGGCGCAATGGTAGAACTAGCACAGCCAGCGACCAGTGCGGTCAGCAGCAGTACGGGTAAACAGCGGCGCAATGGCATGTTTTTACAACCCTCAACGTAGCACTATTAAGCCGACACCCATTGTCGGTAGCGCTTAATAGCACTGCCTTTAATCGGACGTCAATGCTTTTTCACATGCCTTAGCCAGCAACCAGGGTAAGGCTGGTAATCGGGCGTAGATTTAGCCGCTTACATCGTTGCTCGACGCTGTCCACAATCTCCTGGGCGTCGTCGAACTGCTGCTTGTCTAGCTGGATATCCACCATCAGGAAGCTGCCCACCTGGGCCAGGCGCACATCGTCGGCGGTGACATCAAAGTCGGCGACATCCTCCACCACCTCTTGTCGCACGCTGCTGCAAGAGCCGCCAAACATCAGCTCACGTAATGCCCCCTTCACCATGCGAATCGGCATCGGGAGAAAGTAGCCTGCAATGATCAGCACCATGACCGGGTCAGCGAAGCGCGCGTAGCTGGCCCATGGTGACTGGGTTAGCGCCCAGGTAAGCGCAAAGCCCAACATGACGGCGGCACTCAGCCAGGTATCCATTTGCCACTGGCGCAGTTCTGCAGCCAGTAGCGAGGAGCGCGCCACCCGGGCGTAGCGCGCCAGCCACCACCAAGTTAATAGGCAGCCCGTCACATTGACCACGCCAAACATCAGTGCCAAATCCAGCGTGACCAAGCGCCCACCGTCGAGCAGGCTCCACAGGGCTGAGACCAGCGAGACGACACAGACCATCGCGATCACTACGCCTTTGAGCAGCACGGCAAGTGGCTCTACCGTCAGTCGCCCAAAGGGGTAGTGATCATCCGCAGGTTTACGCGCCTGCTGAAGCGCAAATAACGATAACGATGCCAGTATCAAGCTTAACAGCGAGTAGCCACTGTCAAAAAGAATCGTTATGGAACCGCTGGTCAGCCCCAGCGCCAGCCCGGTAAACGCAAACAGGCTAGCGGAAATAGCTGAAAATCTTAGCGCACGGCGCTCGGCAACAAAGGGGGTCACGCGGATAACTCCATCACATTAGTCGAATTGTGGGCCATAATAGTCAGGAGTGATAACAATCACGAATCGCTCAGCGCCAATTTTACTGGCGCTCAAAGGGCTAACCGAGGTAACGATGCGCGCTGAACAGGTACAGGCTTTTATTGATGTCACCGAGCACGGCTCCTTTGCCGCTGCAGCGAGGCATACCGGCCTTAAACGCAGCACGTTGAGCGCCGCCGTCAACGCGCTGGAAGACAGCCTGGGCGTGGCGCTATTCGAGCGTTCGGGCAACAGCCTAACGCTAACCGCCGTAGGCGATAGCGTGCTTCCCGACTGCTACCGCTTGCTAACCAGCGCTAGTCGAATCAAAAAACACTGCCATCAGCACTTACAGGGGGTGGAAAGCCAGCTCGGTATTGCCCGCGATGACGCCTTGCCCGAAGCGTTTTGGCGCCAGGTGATGCACGATTTAAAGCAGCAATTTCCGCTAACCGCGATTTCGGTCTACTTGGTGCCACCCCAGGAACATACTCAGTTTGTGCAGCGCCAGACGGTGGATATTGCCTTTGGCCTGTATACCGCCGAAGGCATCGACGCCAAGGCGGCCAATCTTGCCCCGGTGAGCATGCGCTTGGTGGCAGCGCCCCATCACCCGCTTAGCCGACTGCCCAGCGTTAACCGCGACGACCTGGCCCAGTACACTCAAGTGTGTTTAACCCACGTGCAGGATGACAAACTGATTAGCGAGGCGCTGTTTTCAGGCAATTACCTTGGGCTGACCATGTTTGAAGTCATTCGCGACGCTGTCATCAACGCGACCGGCTGGGCGCTGCTGCCTTACCCACTAATTAAAGGCGCCCTGGAGGCAGGTACGCTGTGCACGCTTAATCACGATTTGGCGTTGGATAGCCATTACTACCGCTATGTTGAAAGCGATAACTGTGGTGTGGTCGCCACCGCGCTATTGAATAAAGTGACGCATTTTTTAGCCACCCTGAATTAAGCCAATGCGAACTTACTGACATATCGTTGAAATCTTTTTTGTGGCAAAAAACGCCAAAGCCTTCCACGCTATTAAAAACAGCTAAATAAGGAGACGCCAGGACACGCCACGTGAGGAACACTGGTAAGTGTCATCTGGGCGTAATACGCACCTGCCAGTGTCGAAGTTGCCGTCAACCAAGGAGTGATTCCAACGATGGTACGACTCGATAAGAAAGCCACTCGGCTGTATGTGTTGGACACCAATGTCCTCATCCATGACCCCACCGCGCTCTACCACTTCGATGAGCACGATGTCGTTATCCCCATGACCGTCCTGGAGGAACTTGATAAGCACAAAAATGGCGTACGTGAAATTGCCCGCACGGCTCGCCAAATCAGCCGTACGCTCTCTGACCTTACCAGCCAAGTCACCTTTGATGAGATCCAACGTGGTATTCCGATTCCCCGGCTCAGCGGCGACACAGGACGCCTGCACTTTTTATGCTACAACGATTTAAAACTCTTTGACGCCCTCGACGATAGCCCCGATAACCGCATACTGGCGGAAACCTGCCGCCTACGCGAAGAACGTCCCGACGCCTCGGTCATCCTGATCACCAAAGATATCAACCTACGCGTTAAAGCCGCCGCGTTAAAAGTGCCTGTTGAGGATTACCTCAACGACCGTGCCTTCTCCGACAGCGACGCCATGATAGAAGGCGCTCAGGTCTACGCCTCTGCAGGGCAAAATGGCGCCTCACTGTGGGAAGCGTTGAATGTCGATGTCACTGTGGAGCGCCTGGATCACCATACTTTCTATCAGCTTACCGGCACTATGCCCCGCAACTGGCACGTGGGCATGCTGGTCTCGGATAGCGAAAACGGCGCTGAGTTCGAAGCGATCATTCGCGAACTGGGCCCCTCTTCAGCACGCCTTCAGCTACTCACTAACTACCGCCACCACGCGGGCGTTTGGGGGGTTCACGCCCACGACAGCCGGCAAAATTTCACCCTCAACCTACTCATGGATCCCGATATTGACCTAGTGACCATTGCCGGTAATGCCGGTACCGGCAAGACCTTTATGACCCTGGCCGCGGCCTTTCAGCAAACCCTGGATGCCAAGCTGTTCGAGCGCATTGTGTTTACCCGCGCGCCGATTCCCATGGGCGAAGACATTGGCTTTTTACCCGGCACCGAGGAGGAAAAAATGTCACCGTGGATGGGTGCCTTCCACGACAATATGGATAACCTGCTGCGCAACGAGGAGGGAGAATCCAGCTGGGATAACGGCGCCACCCGTCAGTTAATTGGCTCGCGGGTACAAATCCGCTCGCCAAGTTTTATGCGCGGGCGCACCTTAAACGACACCTTTTTGATTATTGATGAAGCACAAAACTTTACCCCTAAACAGCTTAAGTCGCTGGTAACACGGGCGGGACGCAATACCAAAATTGTCTGCCTGGGCAATGTCGGGCAAATTGATACGCCCTATCTCACTGCCAACACCTGCGGCATGGCCGCGGTGGTGGAGCGTTTCCGTGATTGGCCCCACGCTGGGCATATCACCTTGAAAAGCGTTGAGCGCTCGCGCTTGGCACTGGCGGCGGAAGAACTGCTTTAACTTCTTTAAGCCCTCTTCTTTAAACCTGCTTGTTAAAACCCACCACCTCCCACCGCTAACAAAGGGTGGGGGTTATTCAGTCTCAGTGTTACCGGTTGAGCCCTTCAATGGCTGAGGGGCGCCAATGGTATCCGCGGCAAACGCCTCCCGCTCACCCAACGGGCGCGCCTCGCCAATGGTGGTGTCGGTGAAGGTTTGGCGCTCCATCTCACAGTTAACTTCCGCACCAAACAGCACCACAAAGGCGGAGAGCCAGAACCATAACATTAGCGCCACCACCGCTCCCAATGAGCCGTACAGCTCACTAAAGGTAGAGAAGTAGCGCACATAGAGCGAAAGCCCGCCGGAACCTAACAGCCACATCACCGTTGCCAACAGCGTGCCATAGCTTAACCAGCTCCACTGGGCTGAACGTCGATAGGGCGCGTAGCGGTAGAGCAGCGCAATCAGCATACTCATCATCAACAATAGTGCAGGCCAGCGCAGCCACTGCAGTATTCGATTCAGCGGTTGGTCAATCGCCAGGGCGTTGACGACCACCGGCACGATAGCAATAAAAGCCAGCGAGACCAGGGTCATAAAAATCAAGCCAAAGGTCAGCGATACCAATACCGTACTGCGATGTAACAGGCTGCGCTTTTCGCTTTCGCCGTAGACTACATTAAGGCCAATCACCAATACCGCCACCCCTTTGGAAGCGATAAACATGGCAATCAGCAACCCGGCGAGAGCACCTAGAAAGTTACCTGACTCCGCACTCTCAACGACCTGTTGGGCCTGCTTATCGATTAACTCGGCAGCATCCGGTGGCATAAAGCGGCTAATTTCGTACAACTGCTGGCCAGCTTCATAAGGATCAAACAGCAACCCCCAAAGAGAAATGACCGCTGCAATGGTAGGAAACAACGCCAATAAGGCGTAGAAAGCCACACCGGCGGCCAGCATAGTAAGGCGGTTACGGCGCGCGGCGCGCACTACCCGCCAGGCAATATCCTGCCAGCCACGTTGCGGGATATCAGCGGGTACCTGCGCGCGGCGACCGCGCGAGAGCTTACTCATAGCAGGCTCCTGACAAGCACATTGCAAACAGTCGTCTCATCGCTGGCCTTCCCACATCAGTAGCGCCGCAAGCAATACGGCAAGCACCATCATCAAGCCACTGGCATGGTGACGCAACCAGGACTCGGCCGATAACAGCCGCGTTAAATGCCCCATCAACGTTTCTTCGGTTTGTTGTGCGGTTGCCACGCTCGTCGCTTTCATCTGGGCGCAGCAGTGCCCGAACCAGCGTAATGGCACCAGCACAGCGACTACAATACCCGCGTAAAGCCACCATAGGTCGCCTGCGGGGAGCGATTTACCCTTCAGCGGCCGCGTTAGTAGCCAGCCCATCGCGGCGAACACAACCCCTACCGGCAAGGGCCACATGATTCCGAGCCACTCTTTCAGCAGCGGTATCTCGATGCTTCCTGCAGGAAGGGGAAGCCAAAGCGGCGTTAACAGCGCTGCAGCGATGGCGACTAACCAGGCACTCCACTGCTCGCGGTTACTGCCCCCTTGATGGCGCTGCTGCCACTGACGCCATAAGGCAACACTCACCAGTGCCGCAGTGCCAACTGCAGCCCAACTGAGCAGTTTGATCAAGGACTCATGGTGCATTTCATAGAGCGGACTCTTCACGCCCCACTTGCTGACCAGGCCTGCGCCAATGGTACCTGCCAATGATATTCCCGGAAGCGCTAGCAATGCCCATATCAACGGCAGCGGCCAGCGGGGTAGGTGCTCGCTGATACTAGTACCCATAAACAATGCGCCTTTGGCCAGCGCGTGATGGGCAGCAAACAGCACCAAGCCTGGCCATAGCAGCGGCCATACCTCTGGGGCGACTAAGCCCATGGCCACCAGCGCGGTCATCATGCCCATCTGGCTGATACTGGAGTAGGCCAACACGGCTTTGGGATGGCGCTGAAAAACCCCATACAGCGCGGCGCCAAAGGCAGCCGCAAGCCCCGCCATCAGCATCAGGTTGCCAAACTGGGCTAGCGATGATGACACCTGTTCATCACCCAGCGGCAGCACACTGATCCAGCCCAATAGCCCTGCCTTAATCATCGCCCCACTCAGTACCGCACTGGCGGGCGCCGGTGCCACCGGGTGGGCCAGTGGTAGCCATACGTGCAGGCCGATAACGCCTGCTTTCACACCAAAACCCAAGCACAGCAAAGTGGCCATCCATGCGCCTTGCTCAGCGACTAAAATACCTTCGCGTACCCCTTGTAGCGTAAGCGTATCGGCTTCCCCGGCCGCCCAGAGAAAGCCACCAAGAATAAGCCCTTCTCCCACCACGGCTAATATCAAATAGGCCTTTGCCCCCAGCCGTGCTTCCTGTGAACCGCTATGCACTACGAGGGCGTAGGCGGCGAAGGTCATCAGCGCAAAGCCTAGATAAAAGCTGGCGATATCCTGGGCAATAATCAGCAGCACGTTGCCGAGCAGCGTCAGCGGCCACAACAGCGCCAAGCGCAACAGGCGCCGCTCGGCGTCTTGATCACCGTCCTGAGCCTTCGCCTGCTCCGCTGCAAAATAGCCCCTGGCATGAAACGCCGCCAGGCTCCAGAGCAGCGCGGTAAACGCAAGCCACGGGCGGCTTAGCGAGTTTAGCGGCCATTCACCGCCCAGCATCCAGGCATCCATCGTCCACTGCGCTTCGCCGCCGTAGGCTAACAGCAGCGCTGGCCAACTAGCGCTTAGCCATAGCACCGAAAAGTAGCCACGCCGGGCAGCGGAAATGCGATAGGCGTTACATAGCGTCCAGCCGACGACGACCAGTGGCCAAAGTAGCGTCAGGGCGAGCAGCAGCGTCATCATGGCAGGTACTCCCCGATGGCTACCCGAGCCGCCCAATCCAAGGGGCTAAAGGGAAGCCCGGCAAATAGCCCAGCGCCCAGGCTGGCCATGGCGGTAAACACCATGGGCAAAAGCAGCCAGCCATGGGTTTCAAAACGGCCTAGACGCTGCTCTTTGGGCCAACTCCCTTTGCCATGGGAGGGCCCTGAACGGAACCATAAGCGGTGCACAATGGGTAAAAAGTACATGGCATTGAGTGTGCTGCTCGCCACTAGCACAGCGACGACCCAGTACATCTCAGCCTGAATCGCGCCAACCCCGAGATACCACTTGGTAATAAAACCCGCCACCGGGGGAAGGCCAATCATGCCTAACGCGCCGATAGTAAATGCAATGCTGGTCAACGGCATGCGCTTACCGGCGCCGTCCATTTCATCGATGCGATGAATCCCCAGCTCTTCGGCATAGTTACCTGCACAGAAGAACAGCGTGACCTTCATTAGGCCCTGATGCAGCAAGTGGGCTAAAGCACCAACGGTGCCAAACGGGCCGAATAAGCCTATACCGAGTATGACGTAGGAGACCTGGCTGACGGTGGAGAACGCTAGGCGTGGTTTGAGCTCCTCTTGAGCAATCGCCCTTAACGAGCCATAGATAATCGTAATAGAGGCCGCTACCGCTAAGGCGGTGATAACGCCCAGCTCCACGCTCAGCTCAATGCCAAACAGGTCGTAAACCACCCGCAAAATGCCAAATGCGCCCGCCTTCACCACCGCGACCGCGTGCAGCAGCGCACTCACCGGTGCGGGGGCCACCATCGCTCTGGGTAGCCAGCCGTGCAGCGGCACCATGGCCGCTTTTACCGCCAACCCGCCTACCAAGAGGGCAAATATCAGCGTTAGCAGGCCGCGGTGATCGTTCACATAGTCGCCCAAGCCTTCTTCTGAAGAGAACGATTGATCCCCGGTCAGGCTATACAACAGCACCGCCCCCAGTAGCAGCACCACACCGGCGCTTAGCGTATAGCGTAAATAGACACGTCCCGCATTGAGGGCTTGCTGCGTCCCCTTGTGAACCACCAGTGGGTAGGTGGAGAGCGTCAACATTTCGTAGAAAATCAGAAAGGTAAACAGGTTATCGGCGAGGGCAATGCCGATGGTGCTCGCAACGCACAGGCTGAAAAAGCCAAAAAAGCGCTTCCTGTTGGCAGAACCTTCCAGATAGCCGATGGCATAAACCGTGGTGCATAGCCACAGCAGTGACGATAACCCGGCGAACATCACCCCTAGCGCATCGCTGCGCAGTACGAAATCAACACCCCCGACTACCTGAAAGCTAAAAATATCCTCATGACCTGCGGCTACTCGCCTGACCATCAGCATAACCAAAATAATCTTAACCACTGCCGCCGCGAGGTTGATCGTGGTGCGTAGTCGTCTGGCGTCTTCCGGCAGCGCAAAAATAATCACCACCACCAGGAGCGAGGTCGCCAAAGCGGTCAGCGGTAACCAGGCGGCGTTCATGGGCTACCTCCATGCATCAATTCCAGCGGAAAATGCGCCAATAGTCCTAGGGCGAACGCAATCAGGGCCAGCGTTAGTGCGATCAGATCCATACCGGGCGCCAGAGGTTGGTAACGATGGCGAGGAGCTGTTTCGTCAAACGAGTAACGAAACAGGCGGAATATATAGGCCGCGGTTAATAGCGTGCCGGTTAATAACGCCGCCACCGCCCACCACTGCTGGGTGATGATCATCGCTTGCAGCAGCATCCATTTGGCCGTAAAGCCAGCACTGGGCGGAAGGCCCATTAGCGTGATAGAGGCGATGCCAAACACCAGCAGTGACAGCGGCAAACGGCGGCTGGTACCCGCCAAGCCTTTGAGCGTGCTCTCACCGGTGGCCAGTATTAGGTTGCCTGCTGCCATAAACATGGCGGCTTTGGCAAAGGCGTGGCCCATTAGCTGCAGCCAGAACCCTTCCCAAGCTAACGCCCGGGGCAGCGGTTCGATATTTGGCCCCAGCAGCAGTGGAAAAGCCACCATCAGGTAGCCCAACTGGGCCACGGTGGACGAAGCAACCAGGGTTTTAAGCGAATCAGTACGCCATGCCAGCAATCCGCCCCATACAATCGCCAGTAGGCCTAACCAGGCGATAACACGCGGGGCGTAGAAGGTTTCAGGGAGTAGAATGCTCCACAGCTGCAGCAGTATAAACAGCGACGCTTTGATCACCAGCGCGGCATGCAACGCGCTCACGGGTGTCCAGGCACTCTCATGCACCGGGGTCAGCCAGGCATGCAGCGGAAACATTGCCGCTTTTAAGGCCAGACCAGTGCCGATCAGGGCGGCGGCGAACCATGCCACCGGGCCAGGCTCTATAACATCAGCCAAGCCCTGCAGATCCAATCGACCCCAGTGGCCTAAAATCAGCGCGACCCCGAGTAGATAGGTGAGCGAGCCTACCAGCGCCAACAGCAAATAGCGCATTCCCGCCACTAGCGCGGGCACCTTTCCCGATAACAGCAGCATACCCACCGCCGCCAAGCCCATCAGTTCCAGTGCTAGGTAAAGGGTCAGCAGATCGGTGGCCAGCCAAATTAACGACAGCGCACTCAGCACAACGCCCATCAGCGGCCACAGCCAGCGTGCCAATGGCCCGGCTTCGCTTAAGCGCAGATAGCCAGGTGTATAAAGCGCCGCAGCAACGCCGATCACCTGGGTCATTAACAGCAGCAGCACGCTCAGCCCGTTTAAGCGGAGCGATAAGTGAACACCGGCTATTTCCCACTGCCAACGGAGCAGACCCGCCTGGTCATAAGCAGATAGCAACATCCACCCGGACGCCAATATTGGCAGGCTCGCCAGCGCAACGGGAAAGGCTCGTTTAGGAGGAAATAGTGCAGCTAAGAGACCTAGCAGCAGCGGCAAGCCAAGCGCAGCTAACAGCGCCCAATGGGTGCTAGCAAGAGGTTCAAAGGTGCTATCGAAAAGGCCAAAGCGCCAAATCATGTAGCGCTCTCCTTGCGCTTACCGTCGCGCCCTAAGGCTTCGACCCCTTCCAGATGCAAAAGCTGTCTAATCAGCAGCGCACCCAGCATGCTTCCCAGCCAGGCGACTAGCAGCCCGACGCTAATTAACGCCTGGGCAGACGCCGAGGTGCCCGCCACACCGGCCAGCAGCATAAATACCCCCGAGCCGAGAATATTGAACGCTAGCAACCGGCGCAGCAAATGGCGATGTAATGCAAACGCCCCCAGAGCGCTGGCGGCAATCACCACGCCCGCAAGCAGCAGCGGATGCTGTGAAGGTGAATACGCCATGTCAGCGATAACATAGCGAATGGCGGCACCGACCATGACAAACCAGGCCAGCGCCAAGAACACGCGCATCGCCACCCGCGGCCAGGGCTCGCTAAATCTATCCCGCTCGAGAGGGGATGAAACGCCGGGTAAAACGTGGCCCAGGGCATAAAAAAAACAGGCCCCGGTTAGCGCAACGCCCAACACCAATTCGACAGCGGCGAGCCAGGGAGCCTCTAGCCACCACCAAGCCAGCGTCATTGAAGCCGCAAAGGCGACAAAAAAGCAGCAGGCACGCAGCAAGTGGCGATCAAACAGGCACACTAGTGCCGACGCCGTCAGGCACAGCGCCAGCAGTATTTCCATTGCATCAAGAGGTTTCATCGCATCAAAGAAAGCTATCATTCGTTTTCGCTACATCCTTGCATCGGTCACGAATAGGAATAGGCGCTTAGTTTAGGCGAGAACTCAACCATTTGCCGATATCATTGACCTGCTGGGGGCAGAGCGCATGGGCCATAGGGTATTGGCGATAGTTGACCGCGTAGCCCATCTCTTTTAAGCGCTCGGCGCCGCTACGTCCCAGGCTTTCAGGCACAATGGGGTCAAAGTTACCGTGCTGAACTTCCACAGGAATCTGGCGGTTAGCTTCTGCAAGGTCGATATTGTCGGCGGTCGCGAAGTAGGTCGACATGGCTAACAAGCCACCCAGCGGCGCGGGAAAAGTCAACGCGGCGTGGTAGGCAACCGCGCCACCCTGCGAAAAGCCCGCGACAATAATGCGCTGGCTATCGATCCCCTGGTCAATCTGCTCTTGAATCAGCGCTTGGATGCGCTCAGCGGATTTCTTGAGCTGAACCTCATCAACCCGACGCCCCAAGTCCATGGCGAGAATATCGTACCAGGCGGGCATCACCATGCCGCCATTAATCGTCACCGGCAGGCGTGGCGCATGGGGCATGATAAAGCGCACGTGGGAATCTTTTGGCAGCGCCAGTGCTGGCACCAGCGGTTCAAAATCGTGCCCATCCGCGCCTAAGCCGTGAATAATGAACACACAGGCATCGGCGGGTTGACCATCTTTCGGCTCAATAATCAGTTCGCCAGGAGCAGTCATAACGTCGTATTCCTTATGCAAAAAGGGCCACCCTAGCGCAAACCTGCGTTAACAGCGAGCGGGAGAGCGCCTAAAATAGTCACAGCCCACTTAAAAAGGCCATACCAGGGGAATTAACACCAGCGCTATGGCACCTGTCAGTATATTTAATCCACTGCCCAGGCGTAGAAAATCGCTCACCCGGTAACCCCCAGGGCCATACACCATCAAATTGGTTTGATAGCCGATGGGGGTTAAAAAGCTCGCCGAGGCGGCAAACATGACGGCCACCACATAGGGCATTGGGCTAACGCCCAAGCTTTCCGCGGCGCTCATCACCACCGGGAAAATAATCACCGCCGCAGCGTTATTGGTGACCAGCTCGGTAAGCAGCGCCACCACGCAGTAAGTGCCGATTAACAGCAACAGTGGATTACCCGCCACCAGAGTCAATACTCCGCCACCGATCGCCCCGGCAGCACCGGAACTCTGCAACGCCGCCCCCACCCCAAAGGAGGCGGCAATGGTGAGCAGTACCTGGGTATCCAAGCCGCGCTTGGCAGCGCCCACCGAACAACAGCCGGTCATCAACGCCAATGCGGCACCCAGCATGGCCGCGTTAAGCATGCTCAACACACCGAAAGCGGCGAGTAGCACGGCACCTAACAGCAGGCCCCAGGCGAGCGGCGCTTTTTCATGGATCGGCCGCGCCGCGCCATTGAGTTCACTGATCAGCAAAAAGTCCCGTGACTGGCGGTGACGCTCAATAAACGGGGGCCGCGCTTCCAGCAGCAGCACATCGGCGGGCTGCAGCCGCACCTGCCCCAGATTGCCCTTAACCCGTTCACCGCCACGGCAGATCGCCAGCACGGCGGCTCCATACAAGGTTCTAAAGTGGCCATCGCGAATTCGCTGGCCAATAAACTGGCACTGGTTAGACACCACCGCCTCAACCAAGCGACGCTCTTTAAACTCCTTCTCCAAACTGGAAGTGCCATCCCGGGAGGGGATCAAACCGCGGATTTGCTGCAGCTCCACCGCCGCATCAGAGGTGCCTGCAAATACCAGCCGGTCACCACCTTTGAGTTGTTCGCCAGGCCCCACCACGCTGACCACGTTACCCTCGCGCTCAATCTCGACCAGAAACAGCTCTTGTAGGTGGCGTAGTCCTGCCTCTTCGACGCTGCGATCCACCAGCACACCTGCCGGGTCGACTTCCATTTCAATGGTAAACTCTCGCGGGTTGGCGAACGCATTGGCCAGCCCCTCCCGAGCGGGCAACAGACGTGGCCCTAACAAAATGAGATAGGCAAGTCCTGCTACGGCTACAGGAACACCCACCCAAGCCAAATCCAACAGCCCCATGCCAAGCTCTGGGTAGCGCTCCAGCAGCAACCCATGCACCACCAAGTTGGTGCTGGTACCAAATAGCGTGATGGTGCCACCCAGGATAGAAGCGAAACTAAGCGGCATCAGCAGCCGCTGGGGAGACAAGCGCAGCCGACGGCTCCAGCTCATGACCGCGGGGATATAGGTAGCAACGACGGGGGTATTATTGACAAAGCCACTAAGCGAGGCTACCGGCAGCAGCAGTCGAACCAGCGCGCCCCGCTCGCTTTTGGGCCGTTTGAGCACATAGCGAATGATCAGGTCGATGCCGCCGGTTTCGCGAATACTGGCGACCAGTACATACATAAACGCCACGGTAAACAGGCCGCTATTAGAGAAGCCCCCCAGCGCCTGCTGGGGGTCAATCACCCCCAGCGTCATTAGCACAATAACCGCGCCCAACAAAATAATATCCGGCCCCAGGCGTGAAAAGGCCATCAACGGGAAGATGGTGAGCACCACCCCTACCGCTATCCAAGCATCCAGCGACATAACCAACACATCCTTAACAAATAAGCATGAGGGTATTGTGAAGCCAATCTTATATTCTAAAAAGTTATTTTTAGAACCATTTAAAGATCAAAATGGAATATATGTGTGAGGTGTGAGGTGTGAG
>NZ_LXRG01000021.1 GCF_001651035.1 Halomonas sp. ALS9 | reverse complement strand
TATAAGATAAACTTAATGATTAATAAGGAGTATCTTATGAAACGTTCTTCTGCTGCGTGTCTGGCCATTCTGGCGTCGTTTAATACCTGGGCGGCGGATCGCAGCCTGGATATTGCTGCGCCATGGGAAATTAAAAGCGCTGACACATCCACATCAGGGTATGTGTTTAGCCGTATGCGGGTGGCGGAAAATCTGGTAACCACCGACAACCAGGGCAAACTTGCTCCTGGTCTAGCCAGTGCCTGGGAGGTATCCGACGATGGCCTTGAGTGGCGTTTTACCCTACGCGAGAACGCTCAC
>NZ_LXRG01000020.1 GCF_001651035.1 Halomonas sp. ALS9 | reverse complement strand
GCGGGGCCGCGAACCGGTGGTCGAATTCCCCCACGGACATCGACACACAGTCCAGGGCAGTACCAGTACCGCCCCCGTCCAGATGCGCACCCTCGAAGGTCAGCAGCCCACCTATTCGGGTCCTTGGCAGCCGCACCTCCCCCTGCGCCGTGAACCCCTGCGAGCAGTCCACGGCCGAAGCGACCACGGCGCCCCCGGCCAGGGCGACGCCACCGGGGTTCTCCAGCCGTGCGCCGGGCAGGAACATACCGTTGAGCAACTGCGCGCTGGGCACCCGCAGCCCGCCCCGGGTCACAAGGCGCTCGCCGAAGACACTGCCCTCCAGGACGAGGCCACCGGGTTGAGAGCGCCGCCCGCGACAGTCGACCGCCGCAGATCCAGCTCACCCCCGATGCGCGCGAGCTCGGCGTCGACGCCCGGAACCCAGCTGTCCGCGATCACGATCGTCCGCGTCGTAGCGCCGTACAGCCGCACCGGCTCGTCCAGCCGGCAGCCCTCCAAGGACAAGGTGTGGGAGATCTCCGCCCCTGACAGATCGAGACGCCCACTGACACGCGCCCCCACGAGCCGCAGGGCAGCCACGGCGCCGGACCGCTCCTCATCGTTCGCACCGAGCAGCAGCGCCGCGA
>NZ_LXRG01000019.1 GCF_001651035.1 Halomonas sp. ALS9 | reverse complement strand
GCAAGGATCGCGCGTGGGTGCAGGCGTGGAGTCCGGAACAGATCGCGAACCGGATCAAGGTTGATTTCCCGGATGATGAGTCCATGCGCATCAGCCACGAGGCGATCTACCAGGCTCTCTACATTCAGGGCCGCGGGGCGCTGAAGCGAGAGCTGATCTTGTGCCTTCGCACGGGCCGCGCACTGCGTGCTCCGCGCGCTCGTTCGCGCCGTAAGACCTGGGCGCATGTGACGCCCGGAGCGCTGATCAGCGAACGGCCTGCCGAAGTCGAGGACCGTGCCGTTCCTGGCCACTGGGAGGGCGACCGTGCGACACGAAGTTGCACGAATTTGAGTGGACTGACCG
>NZ_LXRG01000018.1 GCF_001651035.1 Halomonas sp. ALS9 | reverse complement strand
AAGCGCTCACGCCGCAGCGTTTAACGGCAGTAATTTTCGCACGCTGGGGCATCCAGGCAAAGCGCCTTCACTAACAATCACTTTAATGGTTGACTTTAAAATTAAAAATAGTAATATATGCATCGCTTGAGACGGGCAGCAAGGTAGTGTCTAAGGTGATGAAATTAGGGAAGTCGCGCAGTCTGGTATCGCGCCTGCTTTGGACGCAGGA
>NZ_LXRG01000017.1 GCF_001651035.1 Halomonas sp. ALS9 | reverse complement strand
GCCCCGTCGGCGGCCGGGAGGGCCGCCGGGGTACGGGAGAGGGGCTCGGCCTGGGCGGGCACAGCCGAGGGCACCACCAGCGCGGCGGTGAGAGAGGCCCCGTACAGCAGGCGGACGGTCCGCCGGACGGGCGGCCTCACCGGGGCACCGCCTTCGGGACCACGGCCGTGACGTCCGACGGGAGGAGGATCCGCAGGTCGTCCAAGGTGGGCGCGGCCAGTGAACTGAGCCTGCCCGCCTGGCGGGTGACCATCGATTCGACCACCTGGCGGGCCAGGCGGGCATTGCCGAAGGAGCGGTCCCGGGGCAGCGCGTCGAAGTACTCCTTGAGCAGCGGGCCGGTACCGGGCCCGCACTCGTACCCCATGTTCGCGGCCTGGGCCCGCACGATGGTGACCAGTTCCTCGGAGGAGTAGTCGGCGAAGGAGATCCGGCGCGGGAAGCGG
>NZ_LXRG01000016.1 GCF_001651035.1 Halomonas sp. ALS9 | reverse complement strand
TTCCTCGGAGGTCAGGCTTGATGTTCCCCGGGAGCTCAGGCCTGCTGGGGGTGACCGCCGTCACCGTCGACCACGAGCCGGTCGGTTCCGGGCTCCTCCCCTCCTTCGACCACCGTCACGTCGATCTTCCCGTCGCCGGTGGTGTCGAACTGGTAGAGATCCGCGACGCCGTCACCGGTCGTGTCCGTCATCCACACGTCAGGTTTTCCGTCGCCGTTGGTGTCCGCGCTGAGAAGGACATGGTGCTCGTCCCCCTGGGTGACCGTCGCTTCTTCGGTGGGGCCGTTGGTTTCCATGGCGGCCGGTTGCCCCCGGGGGGCGGTTCAAAACCGCGACGGTCCGCGGTGCCGGAAGATGCGGGCTTCACACTCCGTTCGACGCAGGCATA
>NZ_LXRG01000015.1 GCF_001651035.1 Halomonas sp. ALS9 | reverse complement strand
TCACGTACGCCAGGCCGTCGATGTCCAGCTCGAAGACCTCCGGCGCGTACTGCACGCAGATGCCGTCGCCCGTACAGAGGTCCTGGTCGATCCAGACCTCCAGGTCCTGTGTGTCACCGTCGCCCGGCGAGTCCTGCTGCACGGTCATGTGTCCTGCCGTTCCTGCGTATCCGAACCAATTGGAGCCAGCCCTGACGGGTGTTGAACGCTTCGACGATACAACCGGCGGCTTTCCGATGCCGAAGGGTGGGTATTCCCTTGACGTGAGGGAGAGCGCAAGGGTGAAGATCGGACACGCCCCGCAGTCTTTGTGATCTAGGGGTTTCAATCACCACCCACCC
>NZ_LXRG01000014.1 GCF_001651035.1 Halomonas sp. ALS9 | reverse complement strand
CCGCGGCGGCGCCTCGAGACGGTGAGCAGCCCCACCACACCCACCACCAGCAGCGCGGCGGGAATCACCCGCTCCAGCCGCGGCGAGCCGTCCACCGCGACGAACTGCGCCTTCACCTGTGACACCGAGCGATTCACCATGACGAACGCGCGGCCGGCCGTGCGGTCCACGGTCTGGGCCGCCTTGGCCTTCGCGTCGCCGATGATCGTCTTCGGGTGTACCCGCACCCCGATCTCGTCGAGCACCACAGCGAGCTGCTCGCGCCTGCTGATGATGTCCGCCTCGATCTGCGCACGGGTCCTGGCATCCGACCCTGCGCCGCCCCCGTG
>NZ_LXRG01000013.1 GCF_001651035.1 Halomonas sp. ALS9 | reverse complement strand
CAACGCCACAGGCACGCCCGAGTAATTTGTCGGATGAATACCCTAGCAGTGTCTCGAAGGCTGCATTGACTTGCAGCAGCGTGCCTTCAAAGTAAATACAGCAGAACAGATCCTGCGAAAGCAGGAAAAATTGGTCAAGCTGACCTTGGGGCAACACTAAAGACATAAGATTTCCTAGGGAACAAATAAAACACGTTACGTGAGCATAATGAGTGCCGTTATTTTTACTGTGGCGTTCG
>NZ_LXRG01000012.1 GCF_001651035.1 Halomonas sp. ALS9 | reverse complement strand
GGGTTGTGCGTTTTCAAACGTTACCGGGTGAAGCATTTTTAAACCACGTTCCGACACTACCGGCTCCATAGAAGTAGAGACAAAATCTATGTTGAGGACAGGTATACGAAAAAGCACTTCATAGGGACCCGTCAGGTCAAGTTGAGTCAGCGCTGGAAACAGCAGAAAATTGATTTGCATGAATACCCTCCGTTGAAAGTCATTAAGGTAGTGGTTGCCGTGAATAAATGTGT
>NZ_LXRG01000011.1 GCF_001651035.1 Halomonas sp. ALS9 | reverse complement strand
TCATCCTCTCAGACCAGCTACAGATCGTTGCCTTGGTGAGCCTTTACCTCACCAACTAGCTAATCCGACATAGGCTCATCCAATAGCGGGAGCCGAAGCCCCCTTTCTCCCGTAGGACGTATGCGGTATTAGCCTGGGTTTCCCCAGGTTATCCCCCACTACCGGGCAGATTCCTATGCATTACTCACCCGTCCGCCGCTCGTCAGCATCTAGCAAGCTAGATCTGTTACCGCTCGACTTGCATGTGTTAGGCCTGCCGCCAGCGTTCAATCTGAGCCATGATCAAACTCTTCAGTTTAAAATCATTGTGATCCTTACTCGCTATCTTAGGACTAGCCTAAGGCAGCAAAAGCGAATCAAACTTGGCTCAAGGTTCAAACGAATTCATTCAAAACAGGTTTCAAAGAACGTGTCTTTAAAGACCTTTATTGCTTGAGTCGCTTGCCTTGATATTTGGTGATTTGTCACCAACGTCAGCAAGCGCCCACATGAATTACCTGATCAAATTGTTAAAGAGCTGTTTCGCTGCGATGACTGCTTGAGCCACCTTACAAACCGTTGAACTGGCTTGCCTCAGCGAGGAAGGCGTATTCTACGCATTTCCTGGTGTTTGTCAATCACTGTTTTTAGCGACTGAAGCGAGCGATACAGCCTGCTCTAACCTCTTGACAAACCAAGGCTTTTACACCTTATGCACCGCTGGTAACGCTTGGCGTCCCCGGCAGCGGATGCGTACTTTACGGATTCAGCGCCGGGTTGGCAAGTGGTTTTGTAGAAAAATTACAGATTAGTCGCCCTTAGTGGATTAAACCCTTTCGGTGCCGCCCTCTTTGGCGGTTACACTAGGCTCATCCATCACCTTGCCGAGGTCTGTCATGAGCCACCATCTGCTAACTGTCGACTCATTAAGCCGTGAAAGTGTAGACCATTTACTGCGTGTCGCTGCACGCATGGAACCCATTGCCCAGCGTCGCCAGGTTACTCGCGTTTTAGAAGGAGCAGTACTCGGCAATTTGTTTTTTGAGGCCAGTACCCGGACACGGGTGAGTTTCAATGCCGCTTTCTGCCGCTTGGGTGGCAGCGTATGTGACACCACCGGCTTTACCTTCTCGTCTATGGCGAAGGGGGAGTCGCTGTACGATACCAGCCGTGTAATGAGCGGTTACTGCGACGCGATTGTAATGCGCCACCCCGACCAGGGATCAGTGGCTGAGTTTGCAGCAGCAACCAATGTACCCGTGATCAATGGGGGCGACGGCCCAGGTGAGCACCCCAGCCAAGCACTACTTGACCTTTATACGATTGATAAAGAATTTCACCGCCTGGGTAAATCGTTGGCCGGTGCACATATCTTGCTTACCGGTGACTTGAAGTACGGCCGTACTGTCCATTCACTGATTAAGCTCCTGTCACTCTATGACCCGCTGCGTATTACCCTGGTATCTCCCCCGGGGCTTGAAATGCCCTCCAAGCTGATTGACTTAGTCACATCTCGCGGGCATCGCATTGAGCAGCGCGACTCACTGGCGAGTGATTTTGCAGATTTAGATGTGGTGTACACCACGCGCATTCAGAAGGAACGTTTTACCGACGAGATGAATGAGAGCTTTCAGGGACTCTCTGATGACTTTATGGTCAATCGTGATTTTCTCGATCACCGCTGCAGTCAAAGCACGATTGTGATGCACCCACTGCCCAGGGATAGCCGCCCCGGTGCGAATGATTTAAACGTCGACCTGAACGGCGACCCGCGCTTGGCGATCTTCCGCCAAACCGATAACGGGATTCCCATGCGAATGGCGATTTTTGCAACGCTGCTCAACGTCGATAAACTAATCGAGCAAGATCTACGCCCTGTTCGCTGGTATGTACCCAGTCAAACTGGCACCTTGGATCGTTAAGGCTAGAAGAGAAGGTTTAAAGTTAGAGGGCTTAGAGATGCAGGATAAGGGCTAAAGAGACAGACGCCCGCCAGGTAAGCCTTCCTGGTGGGCAAACCAGCCTTCAAGAATAAGAATCGCCGCAATGCCATCGACACTATCCTGACGATAGTTACCTTTATGGCCCGCCTCGCGAGCGATCATTTTCGCCTCCCGAGTGGTGCCGCGCTCATCGACCATTGCACATGGCTTGCCAAAACGGCCATGCAGACGATTACCAAACTTGCGAGCGCGAGTGCTCATCTCTGATTCGCTGCCATCCATATTCAGTGGCAGCCCCACCACTAACATATCCGGTTGCCACTCGCTGAGAAGCCGTGACACGACATTCCAGTCGGGAATTCCATCACGTGCCGTCAAGGGAGTCAGCTCCCGAGCGCTGTGAAGCAGCTCGTTGCCCACTGCCACACCGATACGCCGGGTGCCGTAATCAAAGGCCAGGATTAAACGCTGTCCCGCTTCGGCCATTAAGCGTGCCCCGCATCTCGGGTCATTAGGTTAAGGTCGATACCGAGTAATCCTGCCGCCGCGGTTAACCGCTCGATAGGCGGGGTATTGAAGAGCACGCTGCTCTGGGCTTCTACCGTTAGCCAACTGTTCTCTTTAAGCTCTTCTTCTAGCTGCCCCACTTCCCATCCCGCGCAACCCAGGCAGACCAAAAAGTGCTCAGGCCCTTCGCCAGCAGCAAAAGCCTGGAGAATATCCAGCGAAGTCGTCAGCGCCATGCCATCCTCCACCTGGATACTGGAGTCCCACTCCTGGCTATCGCCCATATGCAGAATGAAGCCACGGTCTTTATGCATCGGCCCGCCGTAATAAACCGGCGCATTGCGGTGCGGACTTGCTTCGCCGCCCAGCTCCAGTTGATCAAATAGCGCTTCGAGGGTTATTTCTAACGGTCGATTAGTAATTACCCCCATGCAGCCGTTGTTATCATGATCGCAAAGATAGATAAGGCTACCGGCAAAATTAGGGTCTTCTAAATGCGGCATGGCCATTAGAAAGTGATGTTTCAAACTTTGCATGCGTCTCCCACTGCCTGCTGGCATCCCAGCAGGCATAGCGTAATGAGTGTAATTATAAGAATGAAGCCGTGCTTAGGCTAAGCGGCGCTCGATGGCATCGAGCAGTAAACCGGCAATATTGGTGCCCCGCTGATCATCAATTTCACGTACGCAGGTGGGACTGGTGACATTGATTTCCGTAATATAGTCACCGATTACATCCAGACCCACGAACATTAGGCCTTTCTCACGAATCATTGGCTGCACTTGCTGAATAAGCCAGTGATCGCGCTCGGTGAGCTCACGGCTAACGCCCTTCCCACCAGCAGCTAAGTTGCCCCGGGTCTCGCCCGCCGAGGGTATCCGCGCCAGTCCAAAGGGAACGGGCTCACCATCCACTAGCAGAATGCGCGTGTCGCCATCTTTAATCTCCGGCAGGTAACGCTGCGCCATGATTTGTCGCTGGCCACGCAGCGAAAGCTGCTCAATCACCGCGCCAATATTGCGACCCTCTGGGCCAATATGAAAAATACCGGTGCCCCCCATACCATCCAGCGGCTTAAAGATCACATCGCCGTGTTCCGCATGGAAGGCGCGCAACACATCATCACGACTAGCGACGATCGTAGGCGCGCAGCACTGGGGAAACTGCTGGGCAAACAGCTTTTCATTACACTGCAAAAGCGCTGCCGTCGGATTAACGATCAGTACGCCTTCCCGCTCAGCAAAGCCCAGCAAGTGCACTGCGTTAGTAAACTCAGCATCGACAGGCGGGTCTTTGCGCATCAGCACCACATCCAGCTCTACTAGCGGACGCGCGGAAGGTTCGCCTAGGTCGTACCAGTGATTTGGATCACGATGCACTTTTAGCGGCCGCATACGCGCGTAGGCTTGCCCCGCGTTCAAAAAAAGGTCTTCCTGCTCCATATAGTGCAGGGTATAACCACGCTCCTGGGCAGCCCATAGCATGGCCATGGTGGTGTCTTTCTTGTAAGCGATGTCGCTGATGGGATCCATCACAACGCCAAGGTGCAGATTTGATTGGCTCATCGGGGGCACTATCCAAACATGAACAATTGATGCTCAGTATGCCGCACTGCTCGCCCGGCTCCAACTGCCCCCGCTAACTACTCGCTAACTACTCGCTAAGCGCGCCGGGCACTAAGCGGATAGCATCAGGTTCTAAGGTGATCAACTGTTGCTTATAAAGCCGCCCAATGGCTTGTTTATAGGCACTTTTACTCACCCCTAAGCGAGCTTTAACTTCGTGAGCAGGACTTTTATCGCCCAGAGCGAGATAGCCACCGCTTTCACGCAGGGCTTGCATGATCTTGTCGCCCACCACATCTAAGCGAGCGGCGCCGGGCGGTAGCAGCGATATGTTTAAACGGCCATCTTCACGGCGCTGCTTAACATAGCCCTTAACGGATTGGCCTCGGCGCAATGGTTGGGTAACGTCATCCTGGTAAATAAGCCCCCAGTAGCGGTGATTGACCACCACCTTCATGCCTAGATCCGTGCGATCTGCCACCACCACGGCAACTTCGTCGCCTTTTTCTAACGCCCAGGCGTCATCGGTCAAAAAGCGATCCAGCTTCATCGACGCCACCGGCCGCCCCTGGTCATCGCTATACAGCATCACCAATACACGCTTTCCAGCATCAGGACGAAAATGCTGCTCGCTAAACGGCAACAACACATCTTTCGGCTGCCCCCATTGCAAAAACGCGCCGATATTATTAACCGCTGTGACCGTCAGGTACGCCACTTCACCCAACTGGGCTGTCGCATCGCTAGCGGATCGCGGGGAGGAGTGAGACTCACGCACCATGGGTGTCGTCCTTCAAGAAAAATAGATAAACATTATGGTGCCTAAGAGAGATCAGGCAAAGTATGGTAGGACGGGAGTGAAAAAATTGGCTGCCGTAATTAATAAAAGGCTCTTATCAGGAGTAAGTACTTACGCAAGCACTTACGCAAATACTTACAAATCTCCAAAGTAGTGCTGCAGCAGTGACAGTGCCACCACAGGTGCCGTCTCGGTACGCAGCACCCGAGGGCCGAGTGTCAGCGGCGTAAAGTCAGCGCTTTGGGCAGCGGCAATATCACTATCGCTCAAGCCGCCTTCTGGGCCAATGAGCAGCGCCACCGACGCCGGTCGATCTTGGCGATCAAACGCATTGCCGGTCGCTAGATGCAGCATCAAGCGCAGCGGCTCCTGGCGCTCTTCAAGCCATGCTGATAACGGCATCGGTGAGTGCACTTGAGGCACTACCGCACGGCCGCTCTGCTCGCAGGCACTGGCAGCAACCGCCTGCCAGTGGGCTAGCTTTTTATCTTCACGGTCGCCTTTCAAACGCACATCACCCCGCTCGGTATACAGCGGGGTAATCGCCGCAACGCCCAGCTCGACGGCTTTCTGAATAGCGTAATCCATTCGGTCGCCTTTGGAGATGGCTTGACCCAAGTGAACAGATAGCGGCGACTCACCGCTACCCGGCCATATCGCCTCGACCCTCGCCAGCGTCTGCTTGCGGCTTACCTCCACCAAGCGGACGCCCGCTTCCTGGCCGTTACCGTCAAACAGCACCAGCGGCGCGCCTTCAACCATGCGCAGCACGCGAGTGATGTGGCGCGCGGGGCCGTCAGGCAATGCGACGTCACAGCCTGCCACGAAAGTAGCAGGCACATAGAGACGCGGCATTTTGCCATGCTGGGCGTACCAATCAGCGGCTTGCGTTTCTGACGACATAGCTTAGTGAGTGTTTTCTTCTGCTTGCTTGGCTTCGCGCTGTTTACGCTGGGCATACATGGCTTCGAAGTTTACCGGCGCCAGCATCAGCGGTGGGAAACCACCACGGTTGACCAAGTTGTCCACGCACTCACGGGCGTAAGGGAATAGCAGGTTGGGGCAAAAAGCGCCCAGGGTTTGATCCAGCTGCGCCCCTTCAATACCCGCGATACGGAACAGACCCGCCTGCTCAACTTCAGCCAGGAAAGAGGTGGTACCGGTTTCATTATCGTTCACCTGGGCAGTCACCTTAACCACCACTTCATACTGGTCATCAGCAATTTTAGTGCTGGTGGTATTCAGATCCAGGTTCACCTTAGGTTTGAACGCCTGCTTGAACACCGAAGGTGAGTTGGGCGCTTCAAACGAAATATCTTTCACATAAATGCGCTGCAGCGAAAATTTAAGCTGCGGTTTTTCGTCTGCCGCGGCACCCGCCTGCGGGGAATTGTTATCTTCCGCCATGAGAAAACTCCTGATTGTTGATTAAATAAAGCTATCGTTGGTTACTTTTTAACCACCGGAAGGCCGTCACCTTGCCACTGCGCCATACCGCCCTTCAACTTGTAAGCTCGCTCAAAGCCTGCTTTGGCGAGCTTGGCCTGGGCAGCACCCGAACTCTGGCCGTGCTTGCATACCACGATGATCGGCTGGGCTTTCACTTTATCCAGTTCGGTCATGCGGCTATCGAGGTTGCTTTGCGGAATGTTGCGCGCCCCCGCGATATGCCCGGCTTTGAAGTCTTTGTTTTCACGGATATCCAGCACCACCGCGTCTTCGCGGTTGATAAGCTGAGTGGCCTCTGTGGCGGTCAGTGCATTAGTAGAGGCGCTGCGCGTTTCATAAATAATCCACGCGACTAGCACCAGCAAAAATGCCCCAACCAGTAGGGGGTGGTTCTGTACGAATTCGAACACCTGATCGATCATCGCGAACACAATCTCTTGGTAAATACGGAAAAAAGCGGCGTTGCCACCGTTAAAACGCGACAAGTATACACGTCAGATAGCTTCCCGCGCAGGCCTAGATCATGACGCCTGACCGTAGCCTGCGTTATGATGCCCCAAGCGTGCGCCTGTCGCGACCCCGAATTATCGACTCGCCCGGCTTGCCAATCTTAACGAGGTTTATATGGATACTTCTCGCACCCCGCGCCCAGTGGCGCTGATTATTCTCGACGGCTACGGCCACAACCCCGATAGCGCCCATAATGCAGTGGCCGCTGCCCACACGCCGACGATGGATAAACTTTGGGAAAGCCGTCCTCATGCCTTCGTTCACACCGATGGCCTTAACGTGGGGCTCCCCGACGGCCAGATGGGTAACTCTGAAGTCGGGCATATGAATATTGGTGCCGGTCGTATCGTTTATCAGGATTTCACGCGTATTAGCAAAGCGATTGAAGACGGTGACCTGGATGTTAATGCCAACCTTACCCAGCCGATTGATGAAGCCGTCGCCAACGGTCGCCCGGTACACTTAATTGGCCTGCTCTCCCCCGGCGGCGTGCACAGCCATGAAGAGCATTTTATTGCCATGGCCGAACTGGCCGCCCGCCGCGGTGCCCAACGCATTTTTATTCATGCTTTTCTGGATGGCCGCGATATGCCGCCGCAGAGCGCCTTGGCCTCGATAGAGCGCGCCAACGCTCGCCTGGCTGAGCTGGTAGGTGCTGATAATGGCTTTGTTGCCTCGATTATTGGTCGCTTCTACGCCATGGATCGCGACAACCGCTGGGAGCGCGTTGAGCAAGCCTACCGGCTACTCACCGATGGCCACGCGGAGTACTACGCCTCCAGTGCCGAAACGGCACTTCGCGATGCCTATCAGCGTGGCGAAACCGACGAATTCGTTGCCGCCAGTAGCATACCCCTCAATGACAAGCCGATTACCTTGGACGATGGCGATGCGGCTATTTTCCTTAACTTCCGCTCTGACCGCGCCCGTGAGTTAACCCGCGCTTTTACTGAGCCGGATTTCAAAGGCTTTGATCGGCGAGCATGCCCCAAGCTTGCAGATAAAGGGCTGGTAATGATGACCCAGTACGCCGCTGACATTGCTGCGCCTGCCGCCTTCCCGCCATCGGATCTAAATGACACCTTGGGCGAAGTGGTGGCTAAGCGCGGCTTGAAACAGTTGCGTATCGCCGAAACCGAAAAGTACCCCCACGTCACCTTCTTCTTTTCAGGCGGCAATGAAGCCGAATATGACGACGAGGAGCGCATCTTGGTGCCCTCTCCACGCGATGTGCGCACCTACGACGAAAAGCCCGAGATGAGCGCATTTGAGATCACCGACAAGCTTGTCGACGCTATTGATGGCGGCAGCTTTGATCTGATCGTTTGCAACTACGCCAACGGTGATATGGTCGGCCACACCGGTGACTTCAACGCTGCGGTAAAAGCCATTGAGACCGTCGATACCTGCGTGGGTCGAGTCGTTGAAGCCATCGAGCGTGCTGGCGGCGCCTGCTTAATTACCGCCGACCACGGTAATGCCGAGCAGATGGTTCATCCCGAAACAGGCGCACCGCAAACGGCCCACACCACCTTTGTAGTGCCACTCATCTATGTCGGCGAACGCGCTGCCACGCTTGATGAAGGCAAATTATGCGACTTGGCGCCTACGCTGCTGACCATGATGGATCAGGAACAGCCTGAGGCAATGACCGGTCAACCACTGATTCATTATAAATAGTGCCCATGCGGCCATCTTTAGCCCTGACACTCGTGCTGGCGTTCAGTTATGCGCCAGCAGGCTTTACTCAGCAAGATGAAGGCGCAGCGCGCCAGCAATTGGATTCGATTGGTCAGGAGATTGAGTCTGTTGCCCAACGCCTCAGCGCCACTGGTGAAGCACGCGATAGCGCCCAACGTGAGCTAAAGGAAGTCGAAACCAAGCTTGCCGAAACACATCAGCGCCTGGATACGCTGCAAGCTGAACGTCGCCAGTTGAATGATGAAACGACCCAACTGCGCCAGCACCGTGACCGCCTAGAGGGCGAACGAGCCAATCAGTACGCAGCGCTGGGCCAACAGCTCTCAGCACTTTACCGACTTGGCCCTACGCCGCAGCTCAAACTACTGCTTAACCAAGGCGATCCTGCCGAGCTTGATCGTATGCAGGCCTATATGAATCGGCTGACCGAAGCACGTAATCGCCGCTTAAGCGATATAGCGCGCTTGGACACCGCACTGGCTGATACCCAGAAGGAGCTGAGCGAGCGCCAAACGCGCCTTGATACATTAGCCGATGAGCTGGAAGAACAAAGCGCGCTGCTAGCTCAACGTACCACTGAACGACGCGGCGTGGTTTCCAACCTGGATGACCGCTACGGCAGTGAGGAGGAGCGGTTGGCCGACCTCAATCAGAGCCGTGAAGAGGCCGAACGTGTACTGCGCAACATCCAAGCGGAGATGGCAAGACTTGCCGAACCCACACCCACTACGCATATTGTCAGTACTCAAGGCGACTTACCTTGGCCGGTACAGGGTTCAATCAGTAGTAATTTCCATCATCGTGACGGTGTGCATTACAACGGTATAGTGATTCAGGCCAGCGCAGGCACGCCAGTCACCGCGGTACACACCGGTCGCGTGGTATTCGCCGACTGGATGCGAGGGTTTGGTAATTTGCTAATTATCGACCACGGCGACCAGATTATGACGCTACACGCCCACCTGCAGCAGTTCAGCGTCAGGCCTGGCCAGCAAGTCAGCCGCGGCGATGAGATTGGTCGTGTTGGCGATAGTGGTGGTCAAACCCGCGCAGCGCTCTACTTCGAAGTTCGCCGTGGCGGTGAACCCATTAATCCGCAGCGTTGGATTGCGCGCCGCTGACGGGATAAGCTGCATGACGATTGATGCCTTAATGTTCTACAACATGTTTTCAAATACACACGTTTAACTACCCATTTTTAACTATCTATTTCTAGCTATCTATTTTTAACTATCTATTTTCAACTACGAGGTGGCACGCTGTAGTGTCACCTAACGCCTTGCGGAGTCTGCATGACGCTATCTGTTACCGGGGTATCAACCCCCGCCAAGCGCTTCTTGGCTACCCTGCTGCCGATTGCCTTATTGTCGGCCCCGCTAACGCTGCTTGCTCAACCAGCCGGTAGCAGTGCGGCGGGTGAGCCACCCTACGACCAGCTACCCCTGGAAGATATTCAGACCTTCGCCGAGGTGTTTGAACGCATTAAGCGTGCCTACGTCGAGGAGGTCGATGACAGTACGCTGCTACGTAACGCTATGCGCGGTATGCTGAGTGAGCTGGATCCACACTCCGCCTATTTGGATGAGGAGGAGTACCAAAGCCTACGCGAGTCGACTCAGGGAGAATTTGGCGGTATCGGTATCGAGGTAGGCACTGAAAATGGTCAGCTCATGGTGATTACGCCTATTGATGACACCCCTGCTTCCCGCGCAGGGCTGCTTTCTCGCGATGTTATCGTCGCCATCGACGGCACCCCCACTGATAGCATGTCGCTACAAGAAGCGGTGACCCTAATGCGCGGTGAGCCGGACACCGAACTGCGTATCAGCATACTGCGTTCAGGCGAGGATTCGCCGCGGGAGTTCAACCTGACCCGCGAAGTGATTCGTAGTGAAAGCGTTAAGCACGAGCTGCTCGAGCCCGGTTACGGCTACCTGCGCATCAGCCAGTTCCAATCGCGCACCCCAGAACAGGCCCGCGAAGCGCTTGAGCGCATGGCGCGTGAGCAGCCTCTAGAAGGGTTAATACTCGATTTACGTAACAACCCCGGCGGTGTCCTACAAGCCGCCGTCGGCATTGCCGATCTGTTCCTGGATGAAGGCTTGATTGTGTATACCGAAGGGCGCCTCTCGGATACAGAAATGTCGTTCTCCGCCTCCACGACCACACCTGCTCGCGATGTACCGTTGGTGGTACTGATCAATGGCGGCAGTGCCTCAGCCGCAGAAATTGTCGCCGGTGCGCTGCAGGATCAACGCCGCGGCGTGATTATGGGCACCGACAGTTTTGGCAAGGGATCAGTGCAACAGATTATGCCGCTAGGCAATGGCGAAGGGCTCAAGCTCACCACCGCGCTCTACTACACCCCCAACGGACGCTCTATTCAGGCCCAGGGTATTGAGCCCGACGTGGACGTCGTACGTGGTCGCTTGGAAGTCGCCGAGAGCCGCCGCGAAATTCGCGAAGCCGACCTTGAGGGGCACCTAAGCGCTCAGCAGGCGCCTCGGGATCGCCAGGAAATGGCTGAGCGACTGCTCAATGATTACCAACTCAGCGAGGCGCTTAATCTACTTAAAGCACTCAATGTAGTCGACCGTCGGCGGCGTTAACGGCCGCTTGGTTTAATGGCAACCTGACTTAACGACAACCTTGTTTATCGACAACTGAGCGGCAGGCGGCCGCGCTCCCCGGTCGCCTGCCGCATCACTATCCGCTTCAATGGAACCAACTGGTTCATACCACTCATTCCTAAATTCCGCGCCAACGTCAATGCCGGATCGTGACTGCCAAACAGCACTTTGAACCCCTTCATTAAGCCCAGCATGGCGCTGTTATCAAAGCGCCTACGACGCTCATAGCGCCTCAAAGTGCTTAGTTCTCCCCAGGGTGCACCGCGCTGCCAGGCATGCACCACCTCTTCAGCCAACACTGCCGCATCCATAAGTCCTAAATTAACGCCTTGGCCCGCCAGCGGATGAATACTATGGGCAGCGTCCCCTACCAGTGCGAAATGCGGCTGTACATAGTGGCGGGCATGGCGCTGCACCAACGGAAAACGATGGGCTTTATCGCAGACCGATACCTCGCCTAGGCGGTGACCAAACGCTTTCCCCAGTGCCTCTCCAAGCGCTTCGCGAGACAACTCACTCAGTTCAGCGGCGTGCTCAGGGGTGGTCGACCATACGATGGAGCAGTAATGATCATTACCTTCCACGGTTAAAGGCAGAAATGCCAGCGGCCGGCCGTCAATAAACGCTTGCCGCGCCGCACCACCATGGGGCTTGGCGCACTTAACGGTGGTCACCACAGCCTCCTGCTGCATATCGTCGCTGACCACCTCAATACCGGCCATTTCGCGCAGTGTTGACTGAGCGCCATCGGCGGCAACGATTAACGGTGCATATAGTTGGCGACCATCAGCAAGTACTAGCCAATCGCCACTTGATACATGCTTTGATGTATTGCCACTGGCACGCTGCAGCGCCTGTAGGCGAGCACCAAAAAATGGGGTGACATTGGGGTGATCAATTACCTGACTATTGAGCGCGGCCAGCGTGACCGCGTTCTCAACAATATGGCCCAGTACGGCTACCCCCGCTTCGTCGGCGGAAAAGGCAATTTCACCACTGCCTTCGGCATCCCATACCTGCATGCCCTGGTAGGCCGTTACCCGGGTATTCTGCATGCCGTGCCAAGCCCCCAAATGGGTGAGCAAGCGCTGGGAGACCGGCGTTAACGCACTGACTCGGGGAGCTGGCAGCTTTGTAGCGGCCTGTTCAATGTGTAGCGGTGCAGGCGTTGCCTCAACCAGCGCCACCTGCATCCCCGCCTGGGCCAGCAGCGCACAGAGTGCGGTACCGACGATGCCACCACCCACAATGATTACTTCAAAGCTTTCCACCGGCGGTTTCGCAATCGATGAGTCCGTATGCATAGCATTCCCTTTTCGTGGCCTAGGATTAATAAACTTAACGCTCTAAGCCCATAGCGCGACGGGCCAGCCCTCGGCGTAACGGCCCAATCAGATTCAAGCCAATTAAGCCTGCCGCGCGGGCGTGGGGCAGCAGCGGGAAGGAGAGCCCGAACAGTCGCACTAGACCATCGCTAAAGCGAATCACGTTGGCACGATCTCGGGAGCGTTGTTTCTCAAAGGCTTGCAGCGTGATCATATCGCCCAGCGGACGATTAGCCTGTTCGCCTTGCTCCAGCGCTTCGACCAGATCCATTACCCCGCGCAGGGCTAAATTAAACCCTTGCCCCGCGACTGGATGCAACGCGTGGGCAGCGTTACCTAATACCGCCAGCCCTGGTCGCACCGGTTCTTCAGCGGTGACCAGTGAAAGCGGATAAGTATGGCGAGCGCCTACCCGAGTAAAACGCCCCACCCGATCGCCAAACGCATGCTGAAGTTGCAGCAGGAATTCACGCTCGGTTAACGCCATGCGTGCTTTCTCGCTGCCGCTGGGATGCGTCCAGATCAGCTCCATAGCCTGGCCCGGCAGGGGCAATAGCGCCATTGGCCCTTGCGAGGTAAAGCGCTCATAAGCGATGCCTTCATGGGGCTGGCTGACACCGACATGCGCAATAAGCGCTGTCTGCTGGTAAGACTCACGGCGACTGCCTATGCCTAGCTGCTCTTTGAGCCCCGAGCGCCCACCGTCCGCCAATACCGTTAGCCCTGCGGTTAGCTGGCTACCATCCGAAAGCTGCAGGTGATGCCCTCCGGCCACAGGCGTGAGCTGTTCGACTTTTGCCGGGCAGTGCCACTCCAGCGGTAGTTGAGCAAGCCGTTGATGAAGCACACGCCCCATCCACGCATTGGGGATGACATGTCCCAGCGCCGCGACGCCCAGTTCGTCAGCACTCAGCCGCGTCGCGCCTAAACGCCCACGCTCGCTAATATGAATACGTTTAATCGGCGTGGCCTCATCGCGCATCGCTTCCCACACACCTAGCTGTAGAAAACGCTGTGCCGAGCCTTCTGCAATGGCACTGGCCCGGGCATCAAAACTCGGCTGCCAGGCATTTTCCTGCGGCTGAACGGCCATAGGCGCCGATTCAATGATCGCCACGCGCCAGCCGTAGCGCTCAATCAGTGGCGCCAGGGCGCAACCTAAGCTGGCGCCTACCAGCCCACCGCCCACAATCACGATGTCATGGGTCAGCGCTCCCTTCACCGCCTGATTAGACTGCTGCATTGGCTTCTCCCGACCACGACGCCGCTTCATAGAGGCAATAATAATTTCGTAACGTAATTTACATAAAGGCTATTGAAAACATTTATGACTGGTTACTTTTTAGCCATTAGCGCTTCAATTTCAGCCATCTGCTTGGGCACATCGGCGGTCAGTACTGCATGACCTCCGTGAGTGACGACCACATTGTCTTCAATACGAATCCCAATGCCCTGATAGGCGTCAGGAATATCGTCATCACTAGGAATATATAGGCCCGGCTCTACAGTAAGCACCATGCCTGCCACCAGGGGTCGAGGCGTTTGCTCATCTAGCTTATAAGTGCCGACATCGTGGACGTCCAATCCCAACCAGTGTGACGTCGAGTGCAGGTAAAAGCGCCGATAGCTCTCGTCATCAATCCGCGCCTGAACCTCGCCTTCGAGCAGACCAAGATTAATTAGCCCAGTGGTTAAGTCACGCACCACGCCTTGATGGATATCCGCCAGTGTCGCCCCAGGCTGAATAGCGCTAACGGCACGCTCTTGTGCATTGAGCACCACTTGGTAGAGCGCCCGCTGGGCGTCACTGAACCGCCCAGCGACGGGAAATGTGCGGGTGATATCACCGGCATACAGCTCAAATTCGGCGCCCGCATCGATCAGCACCAGGCCGTCTTCGCATAGCGGTGCGCTGTTTTCAATATAGTGCAGTACGCAGGCGTTGGCACCGCTACCCACGATCGTGCTGTAGGCGGGCCCACTGGCCCCTTGCCAGACAAACTCATGCTCTAATTCGGCCTGGAGCTGAAATTCACTCAGGCCTGGGCGAGCGACCTGCATAGCGCGCCGGTGTGCTTGGGCAGATATCAGCGCCGCATGCTTGAGCAGAGCAATTTCAGCATCGCTTTTGATCAACCGCATAGCGTGAATCAACGGGCTGATATCCAGCCAACCTTTTAGCGGTGGCCGCCCGCGTCTCATCCCTGCCTGGGCATCACTTAAAGCGTCTTCAGCCACGCCCACTGCTTCGGGGTTATCCAATGGCAAGTAGAGTAGTTCGCGCCCCGCCAACAGCGTGAGTAACTGCTCGTCGCGGTCGGCGTTTTCGAATGCCTGTTCAATACCATGCTCTGCCATGACACCCGCGGCGCCCAAACGTCGTCCTGTCCATGCTTCCATGGTGGGGTCACGATCCTGACAGAACACCAAGCTTTCACCCTCAGCGCGCCCTGGAAGCAGTACCAGTAGCGCACCCGGTTCGCGTATGCCGGTCAGGTAGTAAAAATCGCTGTTTTGGCGAAAGGCAAATTCGCTGTCCCGTGAACGGGTCATTAGCCCGGCGCCGGGAAGTACCACCGCAGCGTTATCCGGCAGCTGGGCCATTAAGGCGTCACGGCGCTGGCGATACTCGGCCACGCTGATCGCAGGGGGGCGAGGTAACATTTCGGGCCGCATAGAGGCTCCTAGCATAAAGATTCAGACAGAGGCAATTAATGAACGGGCGCGTCGGTTTGCTCAACTTGCGGCATCCCTGGGTGCTGCTCGGTATACAGCAGCATAGCGGCCATACGGGCATGCTCGGTCAGCGCAAACAGGTCGTTCTCGTTTTCGGGGCTGTCGTCGATATCAGTATCTATCCGGCCCAGCGCTTCCAAGTCTTCAATCGCTTCACGCAGTGCTTGTGACCAGCGCTCACGCAGCTCGTTGTCGGCCACTTCATCAATCACTTCGCTAAAACCCAGCGTCCACTCTTTAAGGCCCTGCGCTTGTTCTCCCAAGGAGAACAACTCATCGGGCAACAGCGGCGTATAGTCCAGGTCACTGGCGCTAAGCGCCTCTACGGTTTGCCTCCGCCAGCCTAGCAGCCGCTCGGCACTTGCCTGATCGCGGGGCTGCTCAACGCCTAAACTCTGGCAGACTTCGTCCAACCAAGCCTCGGCACTCACATCGCGTAGCGCCAGCAAGGCACATAAACGGCCATCCAAAAAAGCCGGCGACTGCATGCTGCCATGGAGGAGAAAAACATCCGCCACGTCAGAGAAATCCTGACGCTCATCGATCAATGACATAGTCGTTAATAACCTCGTATTCACTGGGTGTGTAGGGTATCTCGGATATTAGTAAAGGATGTCTCTGCGCGTTGACCGCGCATAAGCGCCTCTCTTATAGTGAGCGAGACCTATCTTCCTATGCTGTGATGTTAACGCATTGGGCCCCTTGCTGGCCCGTGCTGGAGTCTTTGATGAGCAACGCCAAGCGGCCAACCAAAGAAATAACCCTGTTAGGGCGCGGCTATATCATTGCCTGCGACACAGGCGAAGAAGCCAAACTCGACCGCGCAGCACGTTATTTAGACCGTGCCATGCAGGGTATCAATGCCCAAAGCAGCGTTCTTGGCAGCGAACGAGTGGCCATTATGGCAGCGCTCAATATTACCCACGAGCTGCTTGAAGCCATGGATGAGCACCGAGCCGGTGAAGAGAATCTGAACCGGCTAAATGATCGTCTTGAAAGGGCGTTGGCCAAAACACGCCAGCCCTAGCGCGTTACCTGAAAGCTATGCGAACGTTTAACCCAGCACTTTGGCATTAGCCGTCGCTCTGTTAGGATGGCGGAGTTCTCTGGGGTGTACGCCAGTCGTTATAGTCCCTCGAGCCTATGCGTAATACCCAGGGGGCCAAATGCTAGCCAGGCCCGTGTGCATGTCCGTGCGTCGGAAAGCCTGACGGTCTGGCTGCGGCCACCCACCTGAACCAGTAGGTTCAGGGCCAGAATGACAGCGGCACTCTGGAGAACACCCAACCTATAGGGTATGAGAGACCATCTGCATGGAAAGCCTCCATCGCGATGTCGATAAGCGTGCATTACGCCGTTTTTTACGTCATCAACGCCGAGCCCTTTCTCAGCATGAGCAGCGCCTTGCAGCCCAGCGCTTATGCCAGCAATTGAAAACCCTGCCTGAAATCCGCCGTGCTCGGCGCTTAAGCCTCTACCTGCCTGTTAACGGCGAAATTGATCCTACCCCGCTACTTCCCTGGCTGCGCCAGCGTAATGTGGCTATTTATCTACCGGTTTTACGCCCGTTTAGCGCTAATCGCCTATGGTTTGTCGCCTATCGCCCTGACACCCCAATGGTGCAAAACCGCTTTGGCATTTGGGAGCCCGACTTACGTTTTGGCGCTGAGCGACGCAACCGCATATCCGCCTGGGCATTAGATACGTTAATTGTGCCGCTAGTCGGGTTTGATGCTAATGCTAACCGCATGGGCATGGGGGGCGGTTTTTATGACCGCAGTTTGGCATTCATGCATCGCCCCGGCCCGGCGCCTACCTTGATTGGTGTCGCCCATGCTTGCCAGCAGGTGGCTTCGCTGCCTGTAGAGCCATGGGATGTACCCTTACAGGCGGTGGTTAGTGACCAAGGCTGCGTACGTCGCCAATAAGCCGCCGTCTCCTCTTCCCATAAAAAAAGGGCCGACCCAATAAAGGATTAGCCCCTCTCGTCTGATATCTGTCGCCTTGCAGGTTAACAGCGTTGTTGCTGTCGTTGTAGGTGCAAGTCTATAGGGATTAGCTTAAAGGGATTAGCTTCCCGACAGCGCCTGTGCATAGCCGGTAGCCAGCACCCCTAATGCAAACACAACCATCAACGCCATTACCATATCAGGCTTCTTCCGCCGCATGCCGCTTCTCCAACACCTTTGCCGTTGCCGAATGTGCCAAACCCGCCGCTCTTTGCTGTTTTCTTTTTGTTGTTTTCTGGAGTATGGCGAATTTGCTTAATTTCACTCACGACTATAGGGCTATAGGGCCATCGGTGACAACTGCTTTAACGACATTTTTTAGCCTCATTTCTAAGGATTAAGTTACGTTACGGCGCTAGCAGCTCTGACGCTTAAGGTAAGCAAGCACTTACATACAGTAATGCATGATTAAGCCATAAACAGTCGATAGGCTGGGTTATCGCTTTCGCGCCAATAGCGGTAGCCGATGGCGTCTAAGTACTCAGCCACATGGATGCGATCACCGTTAGGCACTTGCATCCCCACCAAGACCCGACCATAGGCCGCACCATGGTTGCGATAATGAAACAGCGAGATATTCCAGTCGTGGGGCAGCTGGGTCAAAAAGTTCATCAACGCGCCGGGGCGCTCGGGAAACTCGAAGCGATAAACTTCCTCTTCAAAGCGTTCGCTGGGGCGACCACCGCTCAAGTGGCGAATATGCAGCTTCGCCAACTCGTTATCGGTGAGATCTTCCACTTGGTAGCCGCCTTCACGCAGCTTGTCGATGACTGCCTGGCGGTCTTCGCCACCGGGCTTCACCTGGACGCCCACATAAATATGCGCTTCATTGCTATCGGCATAGCGATAGCTGAACTCGGTCACCATGCGCTTGCCTAGCGTGCGGCAAAACTTTTTAAAGCTGCCGGGCTTCTCGGCAATGGTCACCGCCAGGATCGCTTCGCGCTGCTCGCCTAACTCCGTGCGCTCGGCGATGTGCTGCAAACGATCAAAGTTGGTATTGGCCCCGGAATTGATGCATATCAGCGTTTCGCCTTCGGCACCGGTCTGCTGGATATATTTTTTTAGCCCCGCCAGCGATAGCGCGCCGGAGGTTTCCGCCACCGCGCGCGTATCTTCAAAAATATCTTTCACCGCGGCGCACATTTCATCGGTGTTAACGGTAATAACGCCATCGATCAGGTCTTTGACCAGCGAAAACGGCACTTCGCCGATTTGCGCGACCGCGACGCCCTCGGCAAATACGCCTACTTGATCGAGCACCACGCGCTCCCCCGCCTCTAAAGCGGCTTTAAGGCAGGCGCTGTCTTCGGCTTCGACGCCAATGACTTTGATATCCGGGCGCAGATATTTAACGTACGCGGCAACACCAGCGATTAATCCCCCGCCGCCGACCGGCACGAAGATGGCGTCTAAGCGCCCGGCGTGTTGGCGCAGAATTTCCACGCCGATAGTGCCTTGACCGGCCACCACATCGATATCGTCAAACGGTGGAATATAGGTGTAGCCGTGTTCTTTAATCAGTTCCTGCGCATGCTCGGCAGCAGCAGCGAAGGCGTCCCCTTTGAGGATGACCTTGGCGCCCCGGGCGCGCACCGCCTGGACTTTGATATCCGGCGTGATGCGCGGCATCACAATGACGGCTTTTACGCCCATTAGTTTAGCGGCCATCGCCAGCCCTTGGGCATGGTTGCCAGCGGAGGCTGCTATTACACCGTTGGCTTTCTGCTCTTCCGTTAATTGCGCCATTTTGTTGTAAGCACCGCGGATCTTAAACGAAAACACCGGCTGCAAATCTTCGCGCTTAATCAAAATCTGGTTGTTGAAACGACGCGACAAAAAGGGGGCAGGCGAAATCGGGGTCTCACAAGCGGCTTCATAAACGCGGGCTTGGAGGATCTTTTTGACGGTTGCTTCTAGCATGCGGGTATCCCAAGGGAAGAACGTGAACGGACAAAGCGTTTATTGGTAGCAGATTTCGCCTAGCGGCGTCTAGCCGGGTTGCCATCGGCAGGCGGCGTTTAGACCGCTATACTAGCGCCACGAGCACTTCTCTGACTAACTCTCTTGCAACTAGCTCTCTTGTAACTAACCACACTTTGACCCACTAGGCTGATTATGAACCAGGATGAACTGAAGGCCGCCGTAGCGGACGCAGCAATTGAAGAAATTAAAGCTCAGCTGGAAAAGGATACCATCTTAGGGATTGGCACCGGCTCCACGGCGAACCTGTTTATCGATCGCCTAGGGCCGTTGCGTGACCGCTTTAAAGGCGCGGTAGCGAGTTCTCAGGCGAGTGCCGAGCGTCTTGAAAAACTGGGCATTGAGGTATTTGAGCTTAATAGCGTTGGCACAGTTCCCTTTTACATAGACGGCGCAGACGAAGTGAATGCTCACCTACATATGATTAAAGGCGGTGGCGCTGCGCTTACCCGCGAGAAAATCGTGGCTGCCTGCGCCAAACGCTTTATCTGCATCGCCGATGGCTCGAAATACGTGCCTCAGTTAGGTAATTTTCCGCTACCGGTAGAAGTCATCCCTATGGCACGCTCCTATGTCGCCCGCGAGCTTGTCGCGCTTGGCGCCGAGCCGGTCTATCGCCAGGGAGTAGTCACCGACAATGGCAACCAAATTATCGACTGCTATGAATTTATGATCGCAGATCCGGTGGCCATGGAAGCGCGCATTAACGCTATCGTCGGCGTGGTGACCAATGGGCTGTTTGCTACCCGCGGCGCGGATGTGCTGCTGCTAGGCAAAGAAGATGGCGTAGAAAGGATCGCACTTAACTAAGGTGCTTAAATAGCGCTGCTGCGTTACTGGGGCAGCAGCGCCTCCAGCCCAACCAGGGTACGGGCCAGAGCGCCTTTGTGTGCCTCAATCGCTGCAAGCCCTGCAAGCCCGGCCTGCTGGGCAAGCTCAGGGGCAGCAAAGTAGCCCGCCACCGCCTCTGCCAAGCCGTCAGGAGTGTCGACCAAGGTGAGCGCCCCTGCTGCTTGCAGCGGTTCAGCCACATCGGCAAAATTTTCAATCGAAGCACCACTAAGCACCGGGCGGCCCAAAGCCGCTGGTTCAAGCACGTTGTGCCCGCCCAGCGGCACTAGACTGCCCCCGACAAAGGCCACACTGCCCGCTGTGTAAAGCATCGCCAGTTCACCCAGCGTATCCCCCAGGTAAACCTGGGTTTGCTTTGCGACGAGTTGCTGCTGGCTGCGGCGACTTAACGTCCAACCCTCTGCTTGGCAAAGCTTAGCCACTTCATCAAAACGCTGTGGGTGACGGGGTACCAGCACGAGCAACGCATCAGGATAGCCCTGCAGCAGTTGCTTATGAGCCTTGAGCAGTAGCGCTTCTTCGCCTTCTCGCGTGGAGCCCGCTACCCACACTGGACGCTCGCCCCATCCTCGAAGTAAGTGCTCACCCTCTTTTATCGCTTTTACTTGACTGACTAGTTCAAATTTTAACGAGCCGACTATGTGAGTGATAGCCGAACTGCAGCCTAGGGCATTAAAGCGTTTGGCGTCTGCCGGTGATTTTGCCGCTAGCCAGCTAATCTCGGCGAGCGTGCTGGCAATTAATGGGTGCAGCCGTTGGTAGCGCTTAAAGGCTCGGGGTGATAAGCGCCCATTGACCACCGCCACGGGTACCCTTTGCTGGCGACAGGCGTGGATCAGGTTAGGCCACAGCTCAGTTTCAAACAGAAGGGCAAGCTCGGGTTTAACTCGGCGCACAAAGCGTTTAGCCGCACCAGGAAAGTCCAACGGCAAGAAACGATGGGCCAGCCTGGCTTGATCGGCTAGCGGCTGCTCGCACATCAGCGCTTGGGACTGCTGGGCACCGGTGGCGGTCATGGTGGTGAGCAGAAGGCTATGGGTTGGATAGCGCGCTAATAGCTGCTCAATCAGCGGCCGTGCTGCGCGCACTTCACCCACCGAGGCGCAGTGCAGCCAAATACGCGGCGCGGGAGGAAGCGTCTCAAGGCGTAACCCCAGCCGCTGAAAGCGTGAGTAAGTGGGCACTTGCTCACGCCAGATGCGCCAGCCAATAAGCGGTGAGAGTGCATACAGCGCCGCTGAGTAGGCAAGCCGAGGCCAAGTAGGTGAAGTCATCAGAGGTTTCTTAGCGCTCGCGATCAATAATGGAGCTAATCATCGCCGAGGTAGACACACCGTCCTCAAAGCCCAGCACTTTCACCTCGCCACCATTGGCAATCACCGCCGCCCCCCCGGCGATATCTTCTGGCCGATAGTCGCCGCCTTTGACTAAAATATCCGGCAATACCGCTTCGATTAGCGTCTGGGGAGTATCGTCGCTAAACGGCACGACCCAATCGACGGCGCCTAATCCTGCCAATACCTGCATACGCCGATGTAAGGGGTTAATCGGACGCTTTGGCCCTTTTAGGCGACCAATGGAGGCATCGTCGTTAACCGCGACGATTAAACGGTCTCCCAAGCGTTTGGCCTGCTCCAGATAAGCGACATGGCCTGCGTGCAGGATATCGAAGCAGCCGTTAGTCATGACCACTCGCTCACCCCGCAACTGGGCCGCCCTTACAGCCTCTGTCAACAGGTCTGGCTCAATGACACCGAACTCGGCCAGTTTATCGCCGTGTAGCGCGGTATAGAGCTCAGCGATTGAGAGCGTCGCCGTACCCGGTTTGGCGACTACCAATCCGGCCCCCAAGTTAGCCAGCATCATCGCTTCGGGAAAGGCGTGGCCCGCTGCCAGCGCAAGCCCCATCAAACCAATAACGGTATCCCCCGCCCCTGTGACATCGAAGACTTCCTGAGCGCGGGTAGGTAAATGCAGCGGCACGTGGCCTTCGCGGATCAGCGTCATGCCCTTTTCGCTGCGGGTAATCAGTAGCGCTTCTAGCTCAAGCTCAGCGCGCAGTGCTTCACCACGACTCGATAGCTCGGCATCTGTCGCACAGTGGCCTACCACCGCTTCAAACTCGGTGAGATTGGGGGTGATTAAACTTGCCCCACGGTACTTGCTGAAATCCTGGCCTTTCGGATCGATCAGCACCCGCTTGCCCTGAGCCCTTGCGTTGGCAATCAGGTTTTCCACCTGATTCAAGGTGCCTTTGCCATAGTCGGAAAGAATCACGACGTCGCAGCCGGCTAGCGCCTGTTCTACATGCCTCACTAGCTGGCTGGTATCGACACTGTCCAATCGCTGCTCGAAATCCAGACGTAGCAGCTGTTGGTTACGGCTCATTACACGCAGCTTAGTGATCGTGGGTATCTCAGTGCTACGCTGAAAGTAAGTACTTACACCTGAGGCATTCAAACTGGCTTGTAGAATTTGCGCATTGTCGTCGTCTCCAATCACGCCCGCCAGTACTGCATGGCCGCCCAAGGAAGTAATGTTCAATGCCACGTTGGCCGCCCCACCTGGGCGATCTTCGACATCTTCCACCCGCACCACCGGCACCGGCGCTTCGGGGGAAATACGCGAGGTACCGCCATGCCAGTAGCGATCTAGCATCACATCGCCGACCACTAGCACTCGGGCATGCTCTAAGGCGGTTAAATCAATTTTCATCGTTGCTCCCTGCGCTGGCGGCGGAGACAGTATGCGCCAGCAGAGTGTCCAGTTTGGCGATAACGTCGTCTGCTTTAATCAGCATCATGGCACTGGGGTGACGCACCCGCTGGCCCCAACTCACCTCGTCTACCGACTTATGCAGATAGGTACGCACCGCTTCGGGGTATGCGTTAACCGCAAAATCACGCCACAAATAGGGCGCGGCACGCTGGGGATTGGTGGACGCATAAAGCCCCAGAGCGGGCGTTCCCATCGCATTGGCCATATGGATAGGGCCGGTATCCGGCGCTATCACCGCTTGGGCTTGATCGATCAGCGCTAAAACCCCTTTTAGCGAGGTGCCGCCAATGGCGTTAATCACGCTCCCCGGCTGGCAAAGCGCTTCAATTTGATCGCCAATTTCCCGCTCCAAGGCACTGCCACCGCCAGTCAACACGCTTTTAAGGCCGTGCTGTACCCAGGCGTGCTCAATCACGCTCGCGTAGCCCTCTACCGACCAGTTGCGAAAATTACGCAGGCGTACGTTGCTGCATGGATTAATGACCAGATACGGGGCGTCACCGCTGATAACCCGTGCTTCGTTACGAGCCGTGTCAGGCACCGGCAAGTCCCACGTCAAGTGATCATCCTCTACCCCAAGCACTCGGGCAAAGTCCATAAAGGACTCCAGCACATGGGCATTGGGGTGCGGCGCGAGTTGATGCTGGGTGAACCAGTGCTGAGCATCTTTAGCGCGTGCTTTGTCATAACCCACGCGCACCTTAGCCTTTAACCCTAGTGACAGCACACTGGCACGAATAGCCTGCTGCATATGCAGCAGCACATCGAAACGCGTGTCGGCAAGCTGCCGCCATAACGCGCGCATACCAGCAATACCTGTCGACTTGTCGTAAACAACGAACTCGACCCCGGAAAGCCCCGCCAGTAGACTGTGCTCCCCCTTACCGATAATCCAGGTAATGCGCGCATCGGGCCACTGGCGCTGCAACGCCCGCACTGTGGGCACGAGATTGCACACGTCTCCTAAGGCGGAGAGGCGCAAAATGGCAATATGGTTAGGCTGAACAGGCAGAGAGGGCTTCATGCGCTTAGCGGCACTCCGGCAGAAAAATTGGCTGATTTTACATGATGTAGACAGTTTATGTGACGCGCCGGGAACACACCAAATTGATCCTGACCTATTCACTAGCGATTACTGGCGTGAACGCAGATTAATTGTGGGCGAAGCGCCTGGCCGGGGCAGCAGCCTGTTTTTGCAGGCAACGCCGACCGAGCAGTGGGTGCTAAGGCCCTATCGTCGCGGCGGCATGGCGGCCAAACTTAGTGAAAAGCGCTACTTATGGACTGGCGCTGAGCGAACCCGAGCATTTCGTGAGCTGCGCTTGACCGCTGCGCTATTTGAACAAGGGCTGCCGGTGCCCCGGCCCGTAGCAAGCTGTGTTACCCGCTATGGGCTTACTTATGAAGCCGCGTTGATCACTGTACGCATTGGCGGCGCCAAAGCATTGGCCGAGCTACTAATTGACGATCTAGCCAATGAAGCACTGTTGCAGCGGGTCGGCGTTATGATCCGACGCTTTCATCAAGCTGGGCTAGACCACGTTGATCTGAACGCGCGCAATATTTTGATCGATCCCCGTGGTGCGCCTTGGTTGATTGACCTGGATCGCTGCCGCCTTCGTGAACCGGGAAAATGGCAGAAAAATAATTTAGCTCGCTTAGGACGCTCGCTTGGGAAATTTTCTGCTGCTCCGCATAGCTCAGGCGTAATGGGCAGCATTCGACAAGGTTACTTTGGCTAAACGTATCATGCCACTTACTCAAGATAGCTTTTTTGAAATACTTGTCACCTCCAACGAACATTCATTTGTTATAGATGCAGCACACAACTGAGAAATTGAGTATATGCAAAGAAAGATCCCTTCGAGCTTATGGGAAACACATTATTTAGGAAAAACGCCCCTACCTTTAATAGCGATAGGTGTATTAGCTACGTTATTCTACGTTTTTTCAAAGCCGCACTTTGGCGATTTTAGCGACTTCAACAAATTACTATTATCTCTCTCTGGCCTAATTAGTATTAAGATTTATGCCACACCTATATGGAAGCACCCAGTGTTTCATATGCTGTGGTGGGCTTTACTCTTGGCTGTGTGTCACTGGTTTTATTTAACGCTGACACTTTCACACCTAGCAGGTGATTACCCTAAGCTGGATCACATTGCCCGACTATTTGTATTTATTATTTTTGCGTGGTGGCTTGCGGGCAGTACACGAAACACGCTGATTTTCTGGAGTATTGCCAGCGCAGCCGTCATATTGTCGCCATGGATTGCTGGCGATGGCCTTGCTGATTTTCAGCGAGGCTTTCACGGCGAACGCATTGGCTTTGACATTCGTAACGTTCAGCATTCAGCAATGTTTTTCGGCACTGTGTTGCTTGGGTTACTAATTTTCATTCCTAGGCTATTAAGAGCCCCTCTACAGCACTATGGCAAACTAATCCTCTGGGTAGTGGCTTTCCTTATCATCTTGGCCGGCGTTATCATTTCGCAAACTCGCGCTACCTGGCTCGGTGTGGCTGCAGCTATGCTAACGGTATTTTTATTATTGTTTATCGAGCACCGAAAACGTTTTTCAAACAAACAGCTACTGTTAATTTTTTTTCTATCAACGTGTCTGGCTATTCTTATCATTAGCAACAGTTCTTTAGTCATTGAAAGAGCCACTGCAGAGTTGGATACCATTCAGGCACTACTGAGAGGTGACTGGAGCTCTGTCCCCCTATCGACTAGCGAAGTACGCTCTAGTGTAGGAGAGCGCCTGTATAGCTGGCGTGCCGCGATCGATATGATTGCACAGCGCCCCTTACTTGGCTGGGGTGATCAGGGCGTTGATTATTTATTTAACAACATCCAATATAATCATGCACATTATCAAGCTTTAAACTTTGGTCACTTACATAACCTCTATCTTGAAATCACGTTACAGTATGGATTACTGGGTCTAGTCGCTTACTTCTATTTATTAATATGGTTTACAAAAAGTGCCTGGCTTGCGTGGAAGCGTGGCGATATGCCAGGTGATGTTCTGCTATTTTTCTATGCTTTTTTATGCTTTTGGAGTGTTATTAATCTTTTTGAGTCCTATTTGATATTTTGGACAGGCGTCTTTCTTTTTAATGTTGTTATGGCGGGCTGCCTCACTCATATATGGAAACCCGAATTGCGGGCTAACCGCTCAAAAGCCATTACTCATATCGAAAAGGATCTCCCATGATTACTATTGTCCTGTGCGCCGATGAAGGGTATGTCGACAAGGCAGCAGCCGTCATGGCATCCACTATTTGCCACAGCCAGACACCTGAAGCACTGCATTTCTATTTATTAGGCTACCAGTTATCTACCCATACTCATCAACGGCTGCACAACTGGTTTACGACACTGCCTGCATCGCTAACGGTCATTGAGGCGGAAAGCAGCAGCTGGCCTGAATCAGCATTGGGTCGTTTTGGCCCCGCTGCCATGTTACGCCTAGGCATGCATAATTGGTTGCCATCAAGCTGCCAGAAAGTTATTTATTTAGACTGCGACCTGGTGGTGCTAGATGATATCGTCAACGTATTGTCATTCGACATGGAGGGCGCTCCCATAGCCAGTGTGGCTAATCTACAGGGAACCGAACAGAGCCGAATGGGTCTGGGCTTTCAGCACTATTTTAATTCCGGCGTTCTTGTGGTGGATCTTGAAGGATGGAAAGCACGCAATGTGCTAGACCAAGTAGATCGAATCTTAAAGCAGCACGATTACGCCTTAAATTACCCCGACCAGGACGCTTTAAATCTTATTTTCCAAGACTGGTATCGACTACCCATGCGCTGGAATATGCAGCCATACGCTTATCCTGCAGTGGAAAAAAAAGTAGCTCACTATGCCAATTGGCAAAAGGAACTTGAACACGCAATTCGTGAACCCGCGATCGTCCATTTTATAGGCGCACGAAAACCATGGCATGCCGACAGCCGCCACCCACTTACCTATTTATATCAGCATTATCTTTCATTAACCCCTTGGCAGCCGTCCGTTAGCGTTCCCCCCCCGCCCCTGCAACAGCGATTCAAGCAAATGCTGGCGTGGTTTAAGACTCAGCGGCGGCGTCAGCAGTTGCAGTGCAAGCCGGTGCTACAACTTCCCTTACACCCAAAGGACTCGCCTACATGAAAGTATTGATTGTCGTGCGTACGTTAAAAATTGGTGGCATGGAACGGGTAGCAGTGAACCTTGCCGATGCCTTTGCCGAGCAGGGCCATGAAAGCCATTTGATGTACTTTAAGCCACGGCCACCCCAGTTGGCGCCGTACAATGAGCGCGTAAAGGTTCATCACTTCGCCCTATCTCGTGCCATGTGGAGATCGGGTGTGGGCGGTATTATTGAGGTGACAGCTCGTCTGCTCAATAGCGCGTTTCGGAAAAGCTATTTTTTATTGTCCGGCTGGTGGGGCGGAAAACTTTTTCGTCGCGAAGTACGTCGCCTTGAGCGACAACACGGGCATTTTGACCGGATTATTTTCCGCGGCATTGGTACTTTTGAAACGGTATGGTCTTTCCAGGATCCTCGCGCCTGTTATGTACTAGAAAATATCGTCAAACCTACCTCAGGCCATGCTCACTGGTTAGAGCGATTAAAGGCACGCTGTCTGTTTCATAATAAACATCTAATTACTGTATCTCACGGCGTCGAACAACAGATTGCGACGGCCATGCAGACACTAGAGGTACAGCCATTATCGCTAAGAACCATCACCAATCCATGCCCTTTAGCGGCCATCCGAAAAACAATGCTTGAAGACTTCCCCGAGCGGCCCAATTCGCCCTATTTACTTAACGTAGCTCGCTTGGTACCGCAGAAGAATCATCACCTCCTGCTGCGGGCGTATGCCAAGATGCAGACAAACCTTCCCCTGGTCATTGTTGGCGAGGGGCCTCTGCGCAAAGAGTTGGAGGCACTAGCCATTGAACTCAATATTGCGGAGAACGTTACTTTTGCGGGCCGCCAATTAAACCCTTACCCTTGGATGCATCATGCGCGCCTATTCATACTGAGTTCCGCCCACGAAGGTCTTGGCATCGTACTGCTAGAAGCACTGGCCTGCCAAACCCCTATTGTCTCGGTCGATTGCCCAGGCGGGGTGCGTGATATCATGGCCGATGAGCTGGAAGCTTACCTTTGCGAGATGACGCCGGAGGCATTAGCAGCCCGTGTCGATGCCATTCTTGATGCTGACGGCTACGCTATTGATGAACGTTGGCTGGAGCGCTTCTCTCCAGCACACATTACTTCCGCCTTTTTGCAAGAGATGCCTGTTTGATGATATCGGCTAATATTATTACCTTTAACGAAGAAGCCAATATTGCGGACTGTATTGCGTCTGCTCGGCAAGTATGTGATGACATCGTCGTGGTGGATTCTGGCAGCCAGGATCGAACCACGGATATCGCGCGTGAGTTAGGCGCCAAGGTGGTTCAACAAACCTATTTAGGCGACGGCATTCAAAAAAATATCGCGCTAGCGCATGTGGCATATGACTGGGTGCTCAGCTTAGACGCCGATGAACGCCTAACGCCAGAGATGGTCGAAGCGATTAGACAGCTCGACCTTGCTGAAACTGAACATGACGCTTTTGCCTTTCGCCGTCGCAATATGATTGGCTCACGCTGGATTCGGGTCTGTGGCTGGTATCCAGATTATTGTATTCGCCTCTACAACCATCGCCATGCTCGCTTTGCCGACGTTAAGCAGCACGCCAGAGTCATCGCCGCCAATCCCAAGCGACTCAACGCAGATATGATCCACCACTCTTTTGATAATCTTGGTCAGCTGTTTGCCAAACCAGGACGCAATTTCAGCGGCCGTTCGGCCAAAATCATGTTTCAAAAAGGCAAGCGGGCCAACGCCTTTTCACCGTTTGCACATGGACTGAATGCCTTTATACGTAAATATATATTCCAGCGGGGTTTTATGGGCGGGGTAGATGGCATGACGGTGGCGATCAGCGCAGGGCTCAATAGCTACTTAAAGTATGCCAAACTACTCGAATATCAGCGTGATCCAAGAGTGCTTGAAGCGGAAGACTTTAATAAGGTTTGGTGATTGATGCATATTACTCATGTCAATTTGGCGCGTGGTTTTCGCGGCGGTGAGCGCCAAACTGAGTTATTAATTAAGACGTTAGCAGAGCGGTCATCAAACGAGATTACACAGACGCTGGTTTGCCGTAGCGACTCCCCCATGCGCCAACACCTGCAAGGCGTTGCGCAACTCAATTTTCAGTCAGCCAATCATCAGTTAGCGGGACATTTTCATTTCGGCAAGACTCATTTGGTACATGCTCACGATGCCAAAGGCGTTCATTGGGCCTACTTACACTACCGTTTAACAGGTACGCCCTACTTAATTACTCGCCGTGTCGATTCGCCCGTCAAACGTAAGTGGTTTAACCAGCAAAGTTACTCGCATGCATCCGCCAGGGTAGCCCTTTCCCAGGTTATAAAGCGTCTTTTGGAAGACAACCAGTGGGGCGACGTTACCTTAGTACCCAGCGCCTATGCTCGTTTGGCGCCCTCATCTGATGCGACCCAGCGTTTTCGCGACGGTTTTGCCAATAAATTTTTAGTCGGCCACGCCGGCGCCGTGGTTGATCGTCACAAAGGACAGCGAGTGCTACTGCAGGCTGCGCGGAAGCTCGAGCAACAAGCGCCGGATATACAGTTTATTTTGTTGGGCGATGGCAAAGACGCAGAGGCATTAAAAAATGAGTCGTCATCGCTTAGCAATGTCTCCTGGTTGGGGTTTAAAAACAATATTGCCGATTATCTGGCGGGCCTGGACGTGTTTGCTTTTCCCTCGCGTAATGAAGGCTTGGGCTCCGTCGTGCTGGATGTCATGCAGCTCGGCGTCCCCGTCATCGCCACCGCTGTGGGCGGTATACCGGATATCGTCAAGCATGAACAGACGGGGTTATTGATCCCGTCCGGCGATGCCGATGCGCTGGCTAACGGCATTCTGCGATTAAGGCAGGAAGTCCCCCTACGGCAGCGGTTGGTTAAAGGCGCAACAGAGCGTTTAGATCATTATAGTCCTCAGTCAATGGCTGCATCGTATTGGCATCTCTACCAAACAATATTGAGTTAATAGTTATGCTTGCTGCATCTGCGAAAGCGCATAAAAATCTCCATAAGCTAGGCTTTTATGCACAACATGCGGTTCATCGTCTGCTTCCCAGTGCTCTTCTGCACCGACAAAGAATCAACTTGCTGCGCTCATTCAAGGCACTGCCTGAAGACGAGCAGCGGCAAATACTGTTCAGAGTCAATTACTGTAATCAGTTAGAGGAAGACGTTGAACTGCCCGAGCAGGCAGTCAGTTTAGCTAATTTCAAACGCGAGAAAAGTGGCACTTATTACTTGGATTTACTCAGCGTGTTGCGCTATTTCCCGCCTGACCAGCGCTTCTGCCACCGTTTTGGTGATGTAACCACTGTGCCCGACGTGCCTACCTTAGTGAAAAGCCGGCCGATTAATGATTACAACCAAAACTCAATTTTACTTAAATTAAACCGTGTTCGTCACTACTACACGGTGAAGGATTCTCACCGCTATGATGACAAGCTCGACCTTGTGGTATGGCGAGGTTTTTGTCATCAAGAGCATCGGCGTCAATTCATTCGAGACTTTTATGATCACCCGCTATGCAACGTGGGCGATACGCACAAAAATGCCCACGGACAACCCTGGCATCGCCATTTTATGTCGGTGCCAGAGCAACTGAAATATAAATTCGTGCTCAGTATAGAAGGCAAAGATGTGGCCACAAATCTTAAGTGGATAATGGCCTCAAATTCACTCTGTTTTATGCGACGTCCGCGCTTTGAAACATGGTTTATGGAAGGCACGTTGTTACCCGACTATCACTATGTGCAGCTCAAGGATGATTACTCAGATCTTGAGGAGAAAGTCATCTTTTACCGAGACAATCCCGCTGCGGCCAAAAAAATTATTGCTAATGCGAACCGTTACTTTGTGCAATTTATGCATACCGATCGCGAGCGCTTGATTGGTCTTCTGGTTATGCAGAAATATTTCGAGCGCACCTATCAACTTCTCCCTTGGTAGCCGCTATCATCAAAGCGATCTTTTTTCTTAGTGGTTCTTTTTAACTATTTATATTAGGTAAATATCATTATACGTTTTCGCTCTTTGACTGCATTGGGTACCGCTAGGTTGGCCACCATTGCATTGACACTCATCGGCCTCTGCCTGGGTTATACCGTCACGGTAATGACCCGATTGCCCTGGTGGACGCTATTTTTTGTCGCCGCTGCATGGATTGGCGTGGGGCTTAAGCTACGCTGGGGTCGGCCTGCCAACGCTCGTTATCGAAAAATGTGGCCTTGGTCGCTGTTACCACTAAGCCTATGGGGCATTTACGTTTACCTTGCGGATAGCTTTGGCATTGTCGATCTAGGGGCGGTGTTTTTTCACCTCCAGGCAGGCATGGCCGAGCATGGTGGCGCAGGAAAAATGGTCATCGCGGTGCTGTATACGCTGATAATGATCGGCATACTGGCTGCCGTGACATGGCTAACACGCCACGATCAGCGCTGGCGGTTAGCTGAGCGCTTTTTTGCTATTTTGTTGCTAGCGAGTAACCCGTTGCTTTATGGCCTAGGCCAACGCAGCGCGTCAATAGTTACCGATGACGGTGCTTGGCTAGACCGCCGCTACAAGCCGCCCCCCACGGAGGAGCTAAGGGATGCCCCTAACTTACTCGTCCTGTATTTGGAAAGCATTGAGCGCACCTACGCCAACGAGCTATTTGGCGATGTCTACGCCGATCTCACTGCATTGGGTGAAAAAGGTGCTGTCTTTGAAGGCATACGCCAAATGGATAACACGGGCTGGACGATGGCCGGCATGATCGCCAGCCAGTGCGGGGTGCCATTAATGCCCGCAGGCCTCCTTCACGACAGTCAGTTTGACCCCTTATCCAAGGTCGTTCCTGGCGTCGACTGCCTGGGCGACATCCTTGCTGCACAGGGCTACCAGCTAAGCTTTTTAGGTGGTGCCAGCACGCAGTTCGCGGGTAAAGGCCTGTTCTACCGTGGTCACCAATTCGATACCGTAAAAGGACGAGAAGAGTTAGAGCCCCTGCTAGAGGATCCTGAGTATGTGAATAGTTGGGGGCTGTACGACGACACGCTGTACGACATCACTGCTGATGAAATCAGGCGCTTAGCTAGCCAAGATAGCGGCCCCTGGGGCGTGGTTAGCCTGAACTTGGCAGGCCATGCGCCCAATGGCTACCCCTCTCAGTCATGCATCGAAAAGCAGGGCGAATTTGATGGACAGGATATTCTCTACTCGGTGGAGTGTGCAGCATGGCTTGCCCGAGATTTGATTGAGCGTTTAGAGACCGAGGGCCTCCTCGACAATACGTTGGTGGTCATCCTTAGCGATCATCTAACAATGCGGGTTTCAGTGTGGGATCAACTGACCGCCTTAGACCGTGACAACACACTGATTATGCTGGGTAACGGGATTGAGCCCCAGCGTATTCGTCGCGACGCTACCATGCTAGATGTTTTTCCCACACTGCTAGATGCGCTGGGCTTTCGTTTGGAACGTGACCGCGCCGGATTGGGTACGTCACTTTTCAGCAATAACCGAACGCTAGTAGAGGCGCATGGCATCGAAGTGCTGAATGAGCGCTTGCGTGAAGAGACGGCGCTTCAGCACCGCCTTTGGGAGGGTATCTCCCCTCAGCGGCGTGAGCCCGTTGAGTCTTCCCCCTCCTCTCAAGAACAAACCGTTGAGACGCCCGCTGATGTAGCGGATGAAGTTGACCTCATTCATTAGCAATCACGCCTTCCCAGTGATGAGATGCGTGAATTTGTTGATAGACCTGGTCAACGCTGAGCTGATTTAGACAGTTGGTATGCTTCAACGGACAGGTACGCTGAAAGCAGGGAGAGCAGGAGAGCGCTAGGTAGTGGATGACGGCATTATCGGTCAACGGCGGCGTGTAAGCGGGCGATGAAGAGCCGTATAGCGCATGGATGCGAACGCCTACCGCGGCGGCCACATGCATTAATCCCGAGTCATTGGTGACAACCTGACGACAATCCGCAAGCAGATCGACCGCATCTGCCAGTTGGGTTTTACCGCACAGGTTATGGGCATGGGAAAGTCCCAGAGTGATCTCCTCTCCCGCCGGATGATCCTTTGCCCCACCAAGTACGCGTACTTCAAAACCCTCTTCCACCAGCCGTTTGGCTAAGCTGTGAAAGTAACTAACCGGCCACTGTTTGGCAGGGCCGTACTCAGCACCCGGCATCAAGCCAATTGCCGTGCGCGATGACAGCGAGTGTGTTAGCCGTAGATTGACTAAATTATCGCGGTCAATCTGTAGTCTCGGTTTGGGCAGCGCAAAGTCACCGCTAGCAGCTTCTTCCAGGGGTAGGCCTAGCGAAACGAAGCGCTTTACCGTTTGATCCAGCACCTGCTTATCAAGTTTGCGACGCTCCTTAAGAAGCCCGTAGCGGTGTTCGCCTAAAAAGCCTATGCGTTCAGGAATACGCGCCATAAAGGGCACTAGTGCAGCCTTCCAAGAACGGGGTAAAACAATAGCGCGGTCAAAACGGCCGCGTAGACGGTTGGCGAGCTCCCGGCGACTGGCCAGGCCAAATTCGCCGTGGCCCACTGCTAACGGCAGCACTTCATCTACTTCAGGCATGCGCTCTAAAATAGGCTGTGACCACTTTGGCGCAACCACGCCAATCGTCGCGTCTGGCTGGCGGGCTTTTAAGGTCATAAACAGGCTTTGCGCCATGACCATATCACCCACCCAGGAAGGGCCAATCACCAGCAAACGCTGTGCTGAGTTAGCCATTTAACCACCCCAAGTAGGCCTTCACCCCTTGAGCCACGGTTTTAAACTCCACATCGCAGCCACTCTCACGCAGGTTGCTAATGTCAGCACGGGTATAGCTCTGATAGCGCCCTTTCAATTCTTCAGGGAAGGCAATGTAGTCAATTTCACCTTTACCGTAAAAGTCGATAACGGCCTCACCAATCGCTTTAAAGGGTTCCGCCCGGCCAGTGCCCAAGTTAAAAATACCGGATTGATCGGGATGATCCAAAAACCATAGGTTCACATCGACCACATCACCGACATACACAAAGTCGCGGCTCTGCATACCGGCTTCAAAGCCGTCGTAGGCGCCAAACAGCTTGAGCGTTTCGCCGTTACGAATTTGCAGATGATTGTGATAGGCCACGCTAGCCATCTTGCCCTTGTGCTGTTCGCGCGGACCATAGACATTAAAGTAGCGAAACCCCACCACCTGCGTGGTTAACTCACTCCACCGTGCGCGTACGTGTTGATCAAACAGCAGTTTTGAGTAGCCGTATACGTTAAGCGGTTTTTCACACTCGGGCACCTCTTTAAACACCTCGCTGCCGCCATAGGTGGCGGCTGACGAGGCATAAAAGAAAGGAATACCCTCCTGCTCGCAGTAATTAAGCAGCACTTTGGAGTACTCAAAGTTATTTTCCATCATGTAGTGGCCATCCCACTCGGTGGTATCCGAACAGGCGCCCTCGTGGAAAATCGCGTCTATCTTGGGTAGGTCAACGCTCTCGCCTGCCAGGGCAGCTTTTACTCTAACGAGGAAATCGTCCTTGTCGAGATAGTCCGCCAGCGTGCAGTCAGCCAAATTGACGAACTTGGTGCCATCGCGTAAATCGTCGACCACCATCACATCGTTTCGTCCACGGGCGTTTAGTGCTTTAACTAAGTTGGCGCCGATAAAACCGGCACCGCCTGTTACCACAATCATACTGTTCTCCTTACCTAAAGCGGCTTGTTGGCATACTTGCCTATAACCCATCTGCCTAGGATTGTATACTTGACGCCTTATGAATTCATGGCCAACGGTGCTTTCCGCGATGAGTGTCTCGACAAACCAATCGACACCCGATGTGTCGACCTTTCAAGGCTTGATCCTTGCTCTGCAGCAGTACTGGGCAGAACAGGGCTGTGTCATCCTTCAGCCGCTCGATATGGAAGTCGGCGCGGGCACTTTCCACCCCGCTACTTTCCTGCGGGCGATTGGCCCCGAAACCTGGAATGCTGCCTATGTACAGCCTTCCCGCCGTCCTACTGACGGCCGCTATGGCGAAAACCCTAACCGCCTTCAGCACTACTATCAGTTCCAGGTAGTGATGAAGCCGTCGCCGAGCAACCTACAGGATCTCTATCTGGGCTCGCTCAAGCGTCTTGGTCTTGATCCGCTGGTTCACGATGTCCGCTTTGTCGAAGATAACTGGGAATCCCCTACCCTAGGCGCTTGGGGCCTGGGCTGGGAAATCTGGTTAAACGGCATGGAAGTCACCCAGTTTACCTACTTCCAGCAGGCAGGTGGCATCGAATGCTACCCAGTCACCGGCGAACTGACCTATGGGCTTGAGCGTATTGCCATGTACCTGCAGGACGTCGACAGCGTTTATGACCTCGTTTGGGCCATTGCCCCCGACGGTAGCAAAGTGACTTACGGCGATGTTTACCTGCAAAACGAGCGCGAACAGTCCGCCTACAATTTTGAGCACGCCGATGTCGACCAGCTGTTTGCTAACTTTGACCATCAGGAACAAGAGTGCGGCAAACTGCTTGCCGCCAGCCTGCCGCTGCCAGCCTACGAGCAAGTTCTGAAGGCTTCCCACACCTTCAACTTGTTAGACGCCCGCCACGCTATTTCGGTCACCGAGCGTCAGCGTTTTATTTTACGCGTTCGCACCATGGCGCGAGATGTGGCGACTGCTTACTTTGATTCGCGTAAGGCCGAAGGATTCCCCATGGCGCCAGAAACGCTTCGCCGAGAACTGTTACAAGAGCTACTCGCCGATCAGGGAGACGACTAATGGCTGTTAATACGCTTTTACTAGAACTGGGTGCTGAAGAGCTGCCACCCACGGCCCTCGATGCGCTTTCCGATGCGTTCGCAGCAGGCATCGAAAAAGGCCTGCGAGACGCCGACGTGCCCTTCGCCAGCGTTAGTGCTTTTGCAACCCCACGACGGTTAGCAGTGCAAGTCAGCGAGCTTGCCGACAAACAGCCCGACCGGGATGTTGAACGCCGGGGGCCAGCGCTCGCAGCCGCCTTTAAAGAAGGTGTGGCCACTAAAGCGGCGGAAGGCTTTGCCCGCTCCTGCGGGGTGAGCGTCGACGAGCTAATTCATTTAGAAACCGATAAAGGCACCTGGCTAGGTTTTCGTGAACAGCAGCAAGGGGAGTCTATTCAAGCATTGCTGCCCGAGATCATCCGCAAATCTATCAGCACCCTCCCTGTGCCCAAAAACATGCGCTGGGGCGCTTCCCGGGTTGAGTTTTCACGTCCGGTTCACTGGTTGGTGGCACTTTACGGTAGCGATGTAGTAGCCGCTGAGGCCCTTGGTTTAGAGGCCACCTGCACCACCTACGGTCACCGATTCCACGCCCCTGATGCTATCCAGCTGGCCCACGCCGACGAGTATGTGGCTGCCCTTGAAAATGCCTATGTATTGGTGGATCGGGAGCAACGGCGCGAACGCATCCGTGAACAGGTCTTAGCAGAGGCTGAAGTCCAGGAGGCCAATGCAGTCATCGACGAGGCCCTTCTGGTAGAAGTGAGCGGCTTGGTTGAATGGCCGGTCGCCCTGACCGGTAGCTTTGATGAGCGCTTTCTGGAAGTGCCCGCCGAGTGTTTGATCTCCTCAATGAAGGCTAACCAGAAATATTTTCACCTGCTGGACGACGCAGGCAAGCTGAAACCGCTGTTTATCACCATCGCCAATATCGACAGCGCTGACCCTGACCAAGTCATTGCCGGGAATGAAAAAGTCATTCGTCCACGCTTGGCCGATGCAGCGTTTTTCTACGACACCGACCGCAAGCGCACATTGGCTTCGCGAATTCCTCAGTTAGAAAGCGTTGTGTTCCAACAGCAATTGGGCACCCTGGCTGATAAAGCACGCCGTAGCACGGTGATTGCGACCTTTATTGCTGAGCAGATCAACGGCGATGTGGCCCATGCCCAGCGCGCCGTAGCGCTTGCCAAATGTGACCTTGTAACGGAGATGGTGCTCGAATTCCCTGAGCTACAGGGCATTATGGGACGCTACTACGCAGAGCAGGATGGCGAACCAGCAGAAGTTGCCCAAGCGCTTGAAGAGCAGTACCTGCCGCGCTTTGCTACCGATGCTATTCCCCAGAGCGCCACAGGCAAGGCATTGGCCCTGGCTGATCGCCTGGATACGCTGGTCGGAATTTTCGGGATTGGCCAGCGCCCTACCGGCGCAAAAGATCCTTTTGCTCTTCGTCGAGCCTCGATTGGTGTGCTTAACATCTTGGTTAAGGGCGAATTGAATCTGGACCTGCGTGAGCTGCTCACAGTTGCCGCAGAACAGCATAAGGGCCTACCTAATGCCGATGGGCTGGTTGAGGATGTGCTGACCTATATGCTTGATCGTTTCCGCGCCTGGGGCCAGGATGAAGGCATCAGCGCTGAAATGTACCTTGCCGTGCGAGCACGCCCGGTGACTAACCCGCTCGACTTCGCCCGCCGCCTGCGCGCAGTGAAAGCCTTTGCACAGCGTGACGAAGCCGCAGCGCTGGCAGCGGCTAACAAGCGCGTTTCAAATATTCTAAGCAAGCAGGCGCATGACAGCAGCACACCTGTCGACCAAGGCTTGCTGCAGGAAGATGCCGAACGGGCTCTTTTTGATGCTGTAACAGATTGCCAGACGAAGGTGGCACCGCTATTTGCTGCAGGTGACTATCAGCAGGCACTCGACGTACTTGCAACACTCCGCGATCCCGTGGATGCCTTTTTTGACCAAGTGATGGTGATGGCAGACGACCCGGCTATTCAGCGTAATCGTTTGGCGCTTCTTGCAAGCCTTCAAGCGCTGTTTTTAGAAGTCGCCGATATATCACTGCTCCCTCAGTAATCGTCGAATAATTGTTTGTAACCCAAGCCCAGCCCTAAACGGTTGGGCTTTTTTGTTTGGGAGCGGAGCACGTGTTGCTAGGAGCATATGTTTCACGTGAAACATCTTTTTGCTAGATCGGGTATAAGATAGTCGTAAAACTAAGGGGCAGTATGCATCGCCAACAACCGTAACAATAGGAACTCTATGCTTAGTGCCGAGAAACTTATCATTCTTGATCGAGACGGTGTCATCAACCATGACTCCGATGATTACATCAAATCCCTCGATGAGTGGGTGCCCTACCCTTCCTCAATTACGGCGATTGCCCGACTCACACGCGCAGGATACTCCATTGCCGTCGCAACGAATCAATCGGGTATTGCGCGTGGCTATTATGATGAAGCAACGCTCCATGCCATGCATGAACACTTAATAGCATTGGTAGAAGCGGAAGGCGGGCATATTGAACATATCGCTTACTGCCCCCATGGGCCAAATGATGGGTGCCAATGCCGTAAACCATTACCGGGTATGCTGCGACAGATCAAACAGATTCTGATGCTAGAGGGTTTAGCGGGGAGTTGGATGGTCGGTGATAGCCTACGAGATCTAGAGGCAGGCGAAGTAATGGGATGCAATACTGTTCTGGTTAGAACCGGAAAAGGGGCAAAAACGCAACAAAAAGGCGTGGGTCTTGAGAAGACCAAGATCTTCGATGATCTCGCACACTTTGTTGACTGGCTAATTGAATAGCTAATTGAGAAGTGAATTGATAAGCGAAATGGGAGGCTAAGCGGTATTAAACAGAGTCTCAGATCGCTCTACTTTGTTCGAGAATGGTCGGCTGAGAAAAATTCTCTGCCACAACCACTCTTCATACTATTTATCTAGCATTGAAAAAGCGTCGCTATGGAATCCATCCACAGCGACGCTTTTATAAGTGACACTAAATCATCTTGAGGCATGGCTCGTTAACATGTTTCACGTGAAACATGTTAACGAAGACCATCAACCTACACGTCTAAATTCGCCACCAGCGCATTGGTTTCAATAAACTCACGGCGGGGTTCAACGTCGTCACCCATCAAGGTGTTGAACATCATATCGGCACCCACGGCATCTTCAATAGTCACTCGTAGCATACGGCGGCTATCGGGATCCATGGTGGTGTCCCAAAGCTGATCCGGGTTCATTTCCCCCAGACCTTTATAGCGCTGCACGGACAGCCCTCGTTGGCCTTCTTGCATTAGCCATGCAAGCACTTCCGAGAAGTGCGATACAGGCTTCTGACGCTCGCCACGGGCAATAAAGGCGCCCTCCTCCAGGAAACCATCCAGGGTTTCACCCAGCTCGGCAATGCCCCGATAGTCGGCACTTTCAAAGAAGTCGAGTCCCCACGTGTACTCCGTCGTCACACCGTGAGCAACCAGCGACACAGTAGGTAAGAACAGACCACGCTCAGTATCTTCTTGAAGATGGAAGTGATAGCGCGGCCCGCCTTCATAAGCCACCATATCGTCCATAATCTTCTGCAGCTCAGCTATCCAGTTCTCCATGGTAATGCGATCTTTCAAGCTCTCCTCGCCTTTGAGCGCAGAGGCATGAATGATTTGTTTAAGTACTTCATTGGGATAAACCCGCGACAGACGATCAATCCGCTTCATCACGTTGCGGTACTGATTCACCAACGTTTCGAGCTGTGAGCCAGAAATACCCGGTGCATTAGCATTCACGTGTAGACCCGCACCATCTAGAGCAGTCGTGGTTAAGTAATCGACCATCGCCTGCTCGTCTTTCAGATAGAGCTCCTGCTTACCGCGTTTGATTTTATACAACGGCGGCTGAGCGATGAAGATATGGCCACGCTCAATCAGTTCCGGCATTTGACGGAAGAAGAACGTCAGCAGCAACGTACGAATATGCGAGCCGTCGACATCCGCATCGGTCATGATAATAACCGAGTGATAACGCAATTTATCAGGGTTAAACTCTTCACGACCAATACCGCAGCCTAAGGCTGTGATTAGCGTGCCCACCTCTGCAGAGGAGAGCATCTTATCGAAGCGCGCTTTTTCGACGTTCAGGATTTTACCTTTGAGCGGCAAAATGGCCTGGGTGCGGCGGTCGCGTCCCTGTTTGGCACTACCACCCGCCGAGTCACCCTCCACCAGGTATAATTCAGATCGGCTTGGGTCTTTTTCCTGACAGTCCGCGAGCTTGCCGGGCAGACCGGCAATATCCAGCGCGCCTTTGCGGCGAGTCATATCGCGCGCTTTACGAGCGGCCTCACGGGCACGCGCAGCATCCAACATCTTATTAACGATTGCTTTAGCTTCGTTTGGCTTTTCAACAAGATATTCGGAAAACAAGCGGCTCATTTCCTGCTCAACCGCGGTTTTCACTTCACTGGAGACCAGCTTGTCCTTGGTTTGAGACGAAAACTTAGGATCCGGCACTTTGACCGAAATAATCGCCGTCAGGCCTTCGCGGGCATCATCGCCCGTCGTATTGACCTTGGCTTTTTTGAGCAGGTTTTCAGCTTCAATATAATTATTGAGCGTGCGGGTCAGCCCGGCACGAAAACCAGCCAAGTGAGCGCCACCATCTCGCTGCGGAATATTATTGGTGTAACAAAAAATATTTTCAGTGAAGGCTTCGCTCCACTGCATAGCCACCTCTACTTCAACGCCATCGTCACGCACAGCGTTAAAGTGGAATACTGGGTTAATCACACTCTTATTAGTATTCAGGTGGTCAACAAAGGCGCGCAAACCGCCTTCATAGTGGAACAGCTCCTCTTTTCCGCTGCGTTCATCCAGCAATCGAATGGCCACGCCAGAATTCAAAAAGGAGAGTTCTCGCAGCCGCTTGGCTAAGATATCAAAATGGAATTCAATATTGCCAAAGGTTTCCGGAGAAGGACGGAAGTGAACGCGAGTACCGCTTTTTTCGGTTTTGCCCACAACACCCAGTGGTGCCTGGGGAACACCGTGGCGATACATTTGTTCAAACACTTCACCCTGGCGCCAAATCGTTAAGCGCAGTTCAGCGGAAAGCGCATTGACAACAGAAACACCTACACCATGCAAGCCACCGGAAACTTTGTAGGAGTTATCGTCGAATTTACCGCCTGCGTGCAGAACCGTCATGATAACTTCAGCAGCGGAAACCCCCTCCCCTTCATGAAGCTCGGTGGGTACGCCACGGCCGTTATCGCTCACGGTGACTGACTCATCTGGGTGGATGACAACGCGAATTTCGCTGCAATGCCCCGCCAATGCCTCGTCGATGGAGTTATCCACCAATTCGAAGACCATGTGGTGCAGCCCAGTACCGTCGTCGGTGTCACCAATATACATACCTGGTCGCTTACGCACCGCGTCCAGTCCCTTGAGCACCTTAATGCTTGATGAATCGTAAGCCTGCTCGCTCATTGACCACTCCGTCGTGAAGTCTGTCTCATCCCGTATCGTCTATCCTTCCTGCGCTAATTTAACCGGCTAGAGCTGATGTCATTTTAACTAATCAGCTCTAGTTAGTTGGCTCTAGATGGCTGAGACCCTGTTCGGTATGTTTCACGTGAAACATCTTAACCGAAGTCTCAGTCCGCCAAGTACTCCTCAACGCGGAAGGTTCGACACTGGTAATAAATGCTTGGCACTGCATATCTTCGAGTAAACCACAAAACTGGTGACGATTATGCTCGTCAAGCTCCGCCGGCAAATCATCGATAAGGTAAATACAGTGCCGCTGTGCTGTTCTTTCCAGAAACCGGCCTTGGGCGAGCTTTAAAGCACTCACCACTAACTTTTGCTGGCCTCTGGAAAGTACTTCTACCGCAGGCTGCTTGTTTATCCTAATACGTAAATCAGCGCGCTGTGGGCCTTGCTGAGTGAAACCCATCTGTTGATCCGTTAGCCGGTTATCATGTAACACCGACGCAAGCGATCGCTCTTTATCCCAGCCTCTGGCGTAATTCAGCGACAAACCCGGTAAAGGCAGTAACACTTTAAGCGTCTCTTCAAACACGGGCAGAAAGTCACTAAACCAAGCGCGACGCAATGTATCTATCTGTTCGCCCCAAGTGGCGAGCTCCTGCTCCCACACCGCCATTTCTTGAGGTTGTATTCTACCACGCCTGAGCAGTGCATTCCGATGTTTCAACGCACGTCGGGAGCGTTTCCAGATGACTAAAAAGTCATGTTTCACGTGAAACACCCCCCAGTCGAGAAACTCACGGCGACCAGCTGGAGATCCTTCGAGCAATCGGAAAGCATCTGGATTAATTAACTGTAGCGGCATCGCCTCTACTAACTCCGCCAGACGAGCATTTTTATCACCCTTTAAACGAAGCTCCAGCTCCCGCTGAGCACGTAACCGGCGCACACCCAGGGTAACCTCAGGCTCACCGCTTAAACGCCCGTAAAGCGTCATATGGGGCTCATCCGTCTGAATCGCGTTCTTAAGTTGGCGCGTTCGGAAAGAGCGCCCCATGCCTAGAATATGTACGCCTTCCAACAGACTGGTTTTTCCACTGCCATTAGCACCGCTAATCACATTGATGCGGGAAGAAGGGATCATCTCAACAGGCTGAAGATTGCGTAAAGCGTGGAAATTAAGCAGTGTCAAGCTCATCCAATTATCACCACTTAAAAAAATCCTCGAAAAGGGAGTATTCCAAACGTGTTGCGGCGCTTCTGCTACCAGAAGCGCCGCTTAACCTAGCTGTTTATATATTTGCTATCCCGCAGGCATAAACGTTTACAGGCGCATTGGCATAACGACATAGAGTGCATCACCACTGCCTGGCTCTTCAAGCAGTGCACTACTATTAGGGTCGGCTAGGGTAATCTGCACACGTTCTTCATTAAGCACTGTCAGAACATCCACCAAGTAGCCTACGTTAAAACCGACCTCCATTGCCCCCCCGTTGTACTCAACGGCGATATTTTCCTCGGCTTCTTCTTGCTCGGGGTTGTTAGCCATCACTTTAAGGTTGTTCTCCTCAAGATAGAGGCGCACACCGCGGTACTTTTCGTTGGAGAGGATGGCAGTACGTGAAAGCACTTGGCGCAGTGCTGCGCGCTCAGCAAGCAATACTTTATCGCCATTGCGGGGCACAACACGCTCATAGTCGGGAAATTTACCGTCGATTAACTTAGAGGTGAAGGTAAAATCCCCTGTATGGGCGCGCACATGGCTGGAGCCGAGCGTTAGGCTGACAGGCTCATCACTATCGTCCAACAGGCGCGACAGCTCTAAAATACCCTTACGCGGCACAATCAGCTTTTGAGCTTGGCTGACGGTGACCTCAATTGGGCGTGAACACATCGCCAAGCGGTGGCCATCCGTTGCTACTGTGCGCAACAGGTTGCTTTGAATTTCCAGCAGCATACCATTGAGGTAATAACGAACATCCTGCTGCGCCATCGCAAACGAGGTGGCTTCAATCAAATGCTTTAGCGTACCGCGGGGTACGCTAATCTCCTGGCTACCGTCTGCATCTTCGATATTGGGAAATTCAGCAACAGGGAGAGTCGACAGAGTAAATCGTGAACGACCACTACGAAGTACCGCGCGGCCCTCTTCAACGGCTAGTTGAATGTCAGACTGATCGGGTAATGATTTACAAATATCCATCAGCTTACGTGCAGGCACTGTCGCGGAACCCGCCTGGTCGACTTGACTGGCCACGGTACGACCAACGAGCTCGACTTCTAAGTCAGTGCCAGTGAGCGACACTTGGTCACCCTCTACTTGAATCAGCACATTAGAGAGCACTGGCAACGTTTGGCGACGCTCAACGACACCAGCGACCAGAGTCAGCGGACGTAGCAGCGCCTCTCGGGAAATCGAAAATTTCATCAATACTCCGGTTCTATATCCTGAAAGACCTGCGTATGACAGGCCCGACCCATGGGATGATTAACTGGTTAACAGGCGCAATAGATTCTTGTAATCCTCACGAATATCCGCGCTCTCTTCCTGCAATGATTTCACTTTCCGGCAAGCGTGCAACACCGTTGTGTGGTCACGGCCGCCAAAGGCATCGCCAATCTCAGGCAAGCTGTGATTGGTTAGCTCCTTAGCAAGCGCCATCGCCACCTGACGAGGGCGGGCCACTGAACGTGAACGCCGTTTAGAAAGCAGATCCGCCACCTTAATCTTGTAATATTCAGCAACTGTACGCTGAATATTATCTACCCCTACCTGTTTGTCTTGAAGCGCTAGAAGATCTTTCAGAGACTCTCGTATAAAGTCCTGAGTAATCGTTTTACCCATGAAGTGAGAATCAGCGATGACTTTTTTCAACGCCCCTTCCAATTCGCGCACGTTGGAGCGGATTTTTTGCGCAATAAAGAAAGCCGCATCATGAGGCAAATCGACCTTAGCTTGGTCAGCCTTTTTCATCAAGATAGCCACGCGGGTTTCAAGCTCCGGTGGTTCAATCGCTACCGTGAGCCCCCAACCAAAGCGTGATTTTAGGCGCTCCTCTACACCACTGATCTCTTTAGGATAGCGATCAGAAGTGAGGATCATTTGCTGCCCACCTTCCAAAAGTGCGTTGAAGGTATGAAAAAATTCTTCTTGCGAGCGCTCTTTTCCAGCAAAAAACTGAATATCATCAATAAGTAACGCATCAACACTGCGGTAAAAGCGTTTAAAATCATTAATCGCATTAAGCTGAAGCGCCTTGACCATATCGGCCACAAACCGCTCTGAGTGTAGGTATACAACTCGGGCATTTTCACGCCGGGTTGCCAATGCGTTCCCCACAGCATGCATTAAGTGGGTTTTACCCAAACCTACGCCGCCGTATAAAAACAAGGGGTTATAAGCGCCACCAGGATTTTCAGACACCTGGCGGGAGGCCGCGCGAGCTAATTGGTTCGATTTACCTTCTACGAACGTATCAAAAGTAAAATTAGGATTAAGGCCGCTGCCATGTTTCAGGCTGCCCTCTACCTGTACCTGACGCTCATTATTTCGCCGGCTCGGTGCTTCATCACGCAGCCTATCAATTTCACGCTCATCGGCAATATCGCCGCGTGGCGGCGTGTGTACAGCAGGTGACGCCGGTCGAGACGGTGAAGCGGATACAGGGTTACCTAAATCACGATGCTGAGGGGCCTGAGTTGCCAAGCGGCGACTACCTACCGTCAGGCTTACTTTTGGCGGTTTGGCCGGTGCGAGTTCACGCATCAGCTCACTAATCCGCTTGGCATACTTATCGCTCACCCAATCGCGCACAAAGCGATTCGGCGCCAATAAGCGCAGCTCGTTGGACTCTCCTTCTTCTGCCTGCAGCGGGCGTATCCAGGTATTGAACTGTTGTGAATTCAGCTCATCCTGCAGGTTGTCCAGGCACTGTTGCCAAAGCGTCAGTGACACTCATCTCACCATCGGTTGAAAACGGCCGACCATTGTAGCGCCCAAAGCCTCGGTTATCCACACGGGTTTAGCCTTCAATATTGACCTGTGGACAACTTGCAATGAGCCTATGGGAAAACCTTGTGGATCGGTGGGGACAACCGTTAAAAATGCGCCTTATGCAATGGTTAGTCACATCTAGCCAACACCTTGTGGACTGCTTATACGGGACTTACACACAGATTTTTTATTATTATAGGTTATTGAAAGATAAGAATAATAAACGCTTATCCACAAATAGTATCCCCACTATTAATAACAACAGGTTTAGAACTACCTATTAGTAATAATAGTGACATTATTAATGGCTACTCTCACCGCATCAAGCACGCTGGCTGAGGCGTGATAACGCTTTTATGCAAGGAAAAATTGCACCCAGCAGAGGAAGTCTCTACAATTTCCGGTCTTGAATTGAATCTCCCCGGCTAGTTCCTCACTGGACCGGGCTTTTTGGAATTCACTTTCCGTCCTAAACCACGTGGGAATAACGAGTTATGAAACGCACTTTTCAACCTAGCGTTCTCAAGCGCAAGCGCGCGCATGGCTTCCGTGCTCGTATGGCAACCAAAAACGGTCGCGCCGTCCTCGCACGTCGCCGTGCCAAGGGCCGCAAGCGTCTGAGCGCCTGATCTCAGATTGCGTGTGCCGCAGCAAGGCTTTCCCCGGCAATTACGGTTACTAAATGCTGGGGATTTTAGTCACGTGTTTGAGCAAGCCGACCTGAAAGTACATGGCAAAGGTATGATGGCGTTAGTCCGCTTGAGTACTCGGGGACATCCCCGCCTTGGACTGGTGGTCAGCAAAAAGAATGTTAAACGCGCCGTAGATCGCAACCGTTTCAAGCGTCTGGTTAGAGAATCCGTTCGCCTTCGTCAAGATCACCTCCCCTCTGTGGATATAGTGGTGCTTGCACGACGTGGTGTTCAGGATATCGATAACGAAACCTTGCATCGCCAGTTACACGGCATGTGGAAGCGACTTCAGCGTGACGCACAGGCGATGATCGCAGTACCAACGCCTAAGCGTGACACGTGACCTTTGGTGCACCCCTCGCCGCTCGACCTCGGCCTGCCAACTGGCAGGCTTTCGTGTGTCAAGAGTCGAGTAAATAACACTGCGCCATTAGCATGTTCACCACCCAGCGGGCAGAACCCTCATGGACGTAAAACGACTTTTATTACTGATTCCACTAGCCGTACTGGCGTATTTGCTAGTCGTCCAGTGGAATCAGGATTACGGGCAGCCGAATTATGATTCAGTGCCTGAAACAACTCAACGCAGCAATGCGCCGCCTCCCAGCAATGTTGAAGATGGAGAAGGTGGCTTAGCGGTTCCCAGCACATCTACGCAGCAGCAAAGCGCGGTAGGTGAAGGTATCCCTGATACCGAAAGCGAGACATCAAGCCGCGATTTCATTGCCGTGACCACCGATGTCCTCGATGTGCGTATTGATCCACATGGTGGCGATATAGTTTATGCCGCGTTACCGCAGCACAAACTATCCCTTGATTCAGACCGTAACTATGTCCTGTTATCCGATAACAGCAGCCGTAGCTACGTGGCTCGATCAGGTCTCCAACTTGATGGACAAGCGAGCCGTATCGCGTTCACGCCTGAAAACTCTGAGTATCGTTTAGGTGATAACGATGACGAGCTAAGCGTTAATCTAACCGCCGACGTTAACGGCGTTGAGGTCATTAAACGGCTTACCTTTGAACGTGGCAGCTACGCGGTCAACGTCAATTACTACCTTGCCAATAATACCGATGCACCCGTTAGTGCGCGCTTTATTGGCCAGTTGGCCCGCGATAATAGCCCTGACCCGTCTAGCGGTGTCTCTATGGGTATGAACTCCTATTTGGGCGCCGCTTATTCAACGCCGGATGCACGCTACGAGAAGATCGACTTTGACGATATTCAAAGCCGTAACTTTGAAAACCGTGAAGCCCAGGGTGGCTGGATAGCGATTATTCAACACTACTTTGTGTCGGCGTGGGCGCCCCAGCAGGATCAACAGAATCTTTACTACGTCACCACAGACTCCAGTGACCGTAACGTCGTTGCCTTTGCGGGCCCTACCAGCACCGTTGCCGCCGATAGTGAAGCGACACTGGGCGCTACCCTTTATATGGGGCCAAAGGTTCAAGATTACCTAGAGCAGGTTGCTCCCAATCTGCGCTTAACCGTTGATTACGGCTGGCTATGGTTTATTGCTAACCCGCTGTTCTGGCTACTGGATCATATCCACGAAATCGTCGGCAACTGGGGTTGGTCGATTGTTCTGTTAACCGTACTGGTTAAGACGGTGCTTTTCCCGCTTTCCGCCAAAGCGTACAAGTCCATGGGTCGGATGCGTAAACTTGGTCCGGAAATGCAGCGCCTGAAAGAGATGTATGGCGACGACCGGCAAAAAATGTCGCAAGAGATGATGAAGTTCTACCAGAAGGAGAAAATTAATCCGCTGGGGGGCTGTCTTCCCATTGTGATCCAAATGCCCGTTTTCATCGCGCTCTACTGGATGTTGCTGGAGTCGGTTGAACTACGCCACGCTCCGTTTATCTTCTGGATTCAGGATTTGTCGGTGAAGGATCCGTACTTCATTCTGCCAATTCTGATGGGCATTTCGATGTTCGTTCAGCAGATGTTAAACCCGACTCCGCCAGACCCGATGCAGGCGAAGATTATGAAGATGTTACCTATCATCTTTACCTTCTTCTTCCTGTGGTTCCCGGCCGGTCTGGTTATCTACTGGGTGGTCAACAACATCATTTCGGTGGCGCAGCAATATTACATTACGCGCAAAATCGAAAATGACCCAAGTATCGGCAAGGGTATGAAAACAAAATAGCCCGCCGTTTTAATTAGTGCCTTCAGACCCCCGCCTCGAGCGGGGGTCTGGCGTTTTAAGGCCGAAAAATTCACACTAGGTCGATCAGTTTCGTTACCTGCCAATTTAAAAAGAGATTCACCATGGCCGAACGCCTCTATACACCTGACACCATTGCGGCGCTGGCGACCCCCCCTGGGCGCGGTGGCGTGGGTATTATCCGCGTTTCAGGCCCCGCCTGCCGCGAGATCGCTGAAGCCATGGTTGGACATTGCCCTACTCCACGATTCGCTCACTACGGCCCCTTCCAAGGCGCTGAGGGCAGCATCGATGAAGGTATCGCGCTGTTCTTTAATGGCCCTCACTCATTTACCGGTGAGGACGTCCTGGAATTCCAGGGGCACGGTGGCCCGATTATCATGGATATGCTGTTGGAGCGCTGTGTGGCCTTGGGTGCCCGCCTGGCGCGGCCGGGGGAGTTTTCTGAGCGGGCGTTTTTGAACGATAAGCTCGACCTGGCCCAGGCAGAAGCTATTGCAGATCTCATCGATGCCACTTCTCGTTCGGCGGCAGAAAACGCTGTGCGCTCGCTACAGGGCGAGTTCTCAAAGCGCATATCTGCCTTGGTCACTCGGCTTATAGAGCTACGCGTCTACGTGGAAGCGGCTATCGATTTCCCCGAAGAGGAGATCGACTTTCTAGCCGACGGCCATGTTGCCCAGCATTTAAGCAGCGTCCAGCAGGCGCTGAGTGACGTACGCCAAGCGGCAGGCCAAGGAGCACTGCTGCGCGAAGGGATGAGCGTCGTCATCGCCGGGCGACCCAATGCGGGTAAGTCGAGCCTGCTAAATGCGCTGACCGAACAAGATACCGCCATTGTAACGGATATCGCGGGGACGACCCGAGACGTACTCCGTGAGCACATCCATATCGACGGTATGCCGCTACATATCATCGACACCGCTGGATTGCGCGATACGCCCGATGCGGTGGAAAAGATTGGTGTCGCACGTGCCTGGGCCGAGATAGAGAAAGCCGACCGGGTGCTGCTACTGGTTGATGCCAGCACCACCGAATCGACTGACCCTATGGCCATCTGGCCAGAGTTCGTTGCTCGCTTGCCTGACCAGGCGCGTTTAACTCTGGTGCGTAATAAAATAGATACCAGTGCCGAACCGGCGGGTATTGATTTATCCACAACCACGCCTATCGTCAGGCTCTCGGCAAAAACCGGTACGGGTGTGGATAACTTAAAGGCTCATCTGAAGGATGTGATGGGCTTTGCCGCCACCACTGAGGGTCGCTTTTCCGCCCGCCGACGGCATCTGGACGCGCTAGATCGCGCCATGGCAGCCCTTGATACCGGCCGTGCACAGCTTGATGGCTATGGCGCAGGCGAACTGCTGGCGGAGGATTTGCGCGATGCCCAACAGGCCTTAGGCGAGATCACCGGCGAATTCAGCGCCGATGACTTACTCGGCGAAATTTTCGGCAGTTTTTGTATCGGCAAATAGAGCGACTTCCTTACAACGACTACTCACCCACCCACCAGTCCGCCTGATAGTGGCAGTTAGTTCCTAGCAGCGGGGTAATTTGCGACATCGCGGCTGACAGGCGTTTGTCCAATCCCCAAGGCGGATTAATTACCAGCATACCACTACCGAACATGCCGTGAGCCTGCTCTCCAGGTTCGCGCAGCAGCAGCTCGCTGCGCCATACTTTGCGTATTCCGCTCTCTTTGAGACTCGTCAATAGGGTGTGATGATGGCCTGCTGGCAGCAGCGGATACCAAATCAATACCACTCCATGGTGCGCTTTATCTAGCGCATAGGCCACTGTCTCGGCGACTTCCTGGTACTCGGTTTTACGCTCATAGCTGGGGTCAATCAGAACACATAGCCGTGGCGATTTGACCGGCAGCATGGCCGTTAATCCAGCTAGTCCATCGCCGAACACGCGCTGTGCGTGTGGCGATAACCCTTGGCCGCTGAGCTGCTCATGCTCGCCAGGATGTAGTTCAAACAATCGCAGATGATCCTGCTCACGCAACGAATGGCTCAGCCACCAAGGAGAGCCTGGATAGTGAGTCAGCGCCTCTGCCATGGGCTGAGCATTTGCTAGCGCGACTTGCCACGTGCTTAGTAGCTCATCGCTAAACCCTTCGCGGGCTTGCCACACTGGCCATATACCCTCGCGATACTCTTGCAAGCGCTGGGTCTCTTGGGCGTTGAGAGGATAGAGCCCTCGACCCGCGTGAGTATCGACATATGTAATAGCTGATTCTTTACGTAATAAATAATCAATCACCGCATAAAGCGTTAGATGTTTATGTACATCCGCGAAATTACCGGCATGGTAGGCATGTTGATAAGACAGCATGGAGGCTCATCGGCAAGTGAATGAAAAAAGCCCGCTATGTGAGCATAGCGGGCTTGGGGCGACAATAGCCAGATTAACTCACTAGCGGATTAACGTTGGCCATCGCCGGTGGGTGTTAGGGTAATTTCTACCCGACGGTTCTGAGCGCGACCCTGTTCGTTGTCATTACTGGCAATTGGCTGAGTCGCGCCATAACCCGAGGTGTTAAGACGCATGGAAGAAACACCGTTCTGGCTTAAGTAACTACCCACGGCTTGGGCGCGACGCTCAGACAGGCGCTGGTTGTAGCTCGCGTCACCGGTGCTATCGGTGTGGCCTGCAATATTGACGCGGGTGTCTTGGTACTGGGTGAGTACATTAGCGACTTCGTTAAGAGAGCTACGAGCTTCACTGGTAAGATCTGCAGAGTCAAAACCAAAGGTCACGCCACTAGGCATATTCAGCACGATATCATCGCCACGGCGATCAATTTCAATGCGCGAGCCTTGCAAGTTTTCACGCAGCTGCTGCTCTTGGCGATCCATGTAGACACCAATACCAGCGCCCGCCGCCGCACCGACGGCTGCGCCAATTAACGCCCGATCGCGGCGGCTGGTGCTGCCATCGCCAGAAAGGGCACCAGCAGCGGCGCCAACGGCGGCACCAATCCCTGTCCCCATCGCGGTGCTAGAGCGCTGCGTTTGGCCACCGTAAGGATCCGATGTGGCACAACCAGCCAGTAGAATAGCGGCCGCTAGCGGTGTCAGTAGTCGAGAAATACGCATTGCTCACTCCTTGTTTGTGTTCGGGACATCTTTTTATTCATCGCTGGTCTCTCACCAAAGCGCTATCGTCACAGATTGATGCCAGCAACTCATTCAAGAATAATAGACCTTGAGGTGATGCACGGAGTTTTTCAGGCATTTGCATCAAAAGTCCTTTTTTCTCGGCAGTTTGTAAACGCGTCAGTAACATAGCAGTGGGGAGCCCGGTATAAGCGCTCCATGTCTCAAGCGCCACGCCATCAGTAAGCCGTAGCGCATTCATGGCAAACTCCAAAGGTAACTCATCCGCTTTTATAAGCTGCTTACCGGCTATAAAACCACGCAAATCACCCGCTCGCTTTAAATAAGCGTCCGGCTGCCGGGTTTTCCAGCGCCGCTCGATGCGCCATTGCCCGTTTTCGTCAATATGGCTAAGCTTGCCGTGGGCACCAGCGCCAATTCCAAGGTAATCACCAAATTGCCAGTAGTTAAGGTTATGGCGACTCTGATGGTCAACCCTAGCGTAAGCAGAAATCTCGTAGCGTCTAAAACCCGCCTGCTCTAAGAGCTGATGTCCATTGTCTTGAATATCCCAAAGCGCTTCTTCCTCTGGCAACACCGGAGGCTGGGAGTGGAAAGCGGTATTAGGCTCAAGAGTCAACTGGTACCAAGAGAGATGTTCAGGCGTCAATGCCAGCGCTTGGGCAATATCATCCATCGCCAATTGAGGCGTTTGGTCGGGCAAACCGTGCATAAGATCAATATTAATGTTGGTAAAGCCCGCCCGTCTTGCCTGTGCGACCGCAGTGATCGCTTCGTCACCGCTATGAATTCGCCCCAATGCATGCAGTTGATGGGGCTGAAAACTTTGAATCCCCAGCGAGAGCCGGTTAATGCCGGCAGCACGGTAACCAATGAAACGCTCTTGCTCAGTGGTACCTGGATTCGCCTCTAAGGTAATTTCTATATCCGTCGCAAAGGGTAAACGGGCTTCAATCGCTTCCAGTAAGCGATCATAAAACGCGGGAGACAGCAGGCTAGGAGTGCCCCCACCGATAAAAATGGTCTGAATTTTTCGCCCGGCTGCTAAGGCAAGGTCTCCGTCCAGGTCTTGTAACAGAGCCTCAAGATAAGCGGCTTCAGGTAAGTCCCGGGGCGTGAAACCGTGCGTCCCTGGCTCATGAGAATTAAAATCACAGTACGGGCATTTACGGACACACCAAGGTGTGTGGATGTAGAGAGAGAGCGGCGGCAGCGTATCAGCCATGCGCCACCTTCAATAACTCCACCAAGCCTTGCAGCGCACGACCACGATGGCTAAGGCGATTTTTACTTTCGCTGGGTAGCTCAGCCACGCTCATACCCTGATCAGGTAACCAGAACAGCGGATCATAGCCAAATCCTCCCTCTCCTCTGGGATGAGCCAGAATCTCGCCTTCCCAACTGCGTTGCACAATGACCGGTACCGGATCTTTCGGGTGGCGCAAATAGACCAGCACACACCAGTAACGGCCACTACGTTGCCCCTCAGCACAGTCGCTTAGTGCGGCTAACAACGTCTGATTGTTTTTCTCATCGCTTTTGGGCTCACCACCATACCGAGCGGAATAGATACCGGGCGCCCCATTCAGCGCGTCCACTTCAAGTCCGGAATCGTCAGCTAATGCCGGTAATCCACTGACAAGACTCGCTTCACGCGCTTTCAATAGCGCATTTTCGACGAAGGTTAGCCCCGTCTCTTCAACATCAGTGACACCAAAATCTGCCTGAGGACGCACATCGAACCCTAAAGGCGAAAGTAATTGGTTGAATTCTCTTAGTTTTCCTGCATTGCCACTGGCAAGAACAAGGGTATTGACGGCGGCCATGATACGCACTCCAAACAGTAGAGCTTCAGTTTACGCGCTCACTGGTGGTATCAAAAGCCATCAAAATGTTACATAACGTATCTCGCGCTCTGATAATTAATTTATTGCTTAACAAACAATAAGCATTTGTTAAATATAGAAATAAAAAAATAAAAACAGAGAAATAAACGGCAGTGAAAATATTTTTACCAAATATTTAATAACAAAACTTTACGAAACGTATCTTATGGTCAACACTTCAATGGTCACCTGCTCACTCTTTCTTTCCACGAGGGCCACCCAATGTCGCAGGAAAAGTCTATCGGTACGGTGTATGTGGTTACCGAAAAAAGTCCCCAAGTACAGCTGTTTGCTGAGTACTTGAATAAGCACACCGGCTGCCAAATAAGTATCCATCCTCCCCATGCAGCGTTGCCTGTTTCCGCCTCAGGCAACTTGCTAATTCTCATTGACAGCGATCATATTGGCATTGATGCACTACCAGAGTGGCAAGATAAGTTACCCGATGCGCTAACTAAAACGCCCTTAGCCGCCTTCAACATTCACGATATGGATCACGCCCTTGAAGCGCTCTCGTGCGCTCAGTTAAAAGGCGTGTTTTATCGCAATGAAAGCCTTGAGGTGATTTGTAAAGGTATCCACTCGCTGCTCGAAGGAGAGCTATGGATGTCAAGAGATTTAATGGCGCGTTTAATCCTGTTTTATCGCAAATACCAAAGTAATGCTTTCCGTCCCGCCTGTGGACTAACAAACCGGGAGATGGAGATTATTTCTCTACTCAGCGCAGGCTCTTCTAATCAACAAATTGCCGAAAAGCTATTTGTTAGTGAGCACACCGTTAAGTCTCACCTTTACAATATTTTTCGCAAAATTAACGTTCACAACCGTATTCAGGCGCTTAATTGGATTCATCAGAACCTGGGGCCAATTCTGCCCAATATTGAAACCGCACGCAGCCTGCAACGCCACCGGTAACGTTAAAGCGCAAGGGTCGCTGTCATGTCATCAATTAACCGCTTAACCATCGGCTTTTTCATCGTGGCTGTATGGATCATATCGTCTTCAGCGTTGGCCAATGAGCCGGCCGACGCTGCAGATGCATTGCCTGCCAACGAACAAGAAGCAATTAACGCTATTAATCAGCTTTCTAGCCCTGATGGTCCTGAAATGCGCGGCAACGCTAACGGGGGAAGCGAGCTAACCGGCGTCATGGTTGATCGCACGATCACCATGGCCGGTAAAACTTTCTATCGCGCCTTTAGTCAGCGAGCAATGGATAACCTGATTATCGGCAATGCCACTATCACCATTAATGAGCGCCCTGATGCACGATGGGGAAGCCAAGTATGGGTGATGGAAGGAAACCGTATGTATTTCCGTACGCAGCTTTCCCCAAAGATCAATGAAGCAGATCGTGCCGCCGGGGAAGCCGTGCAAACCGTCGAAAGAGCCCTGATTGAACAACAACTATCCGCAGCGGTGTCTTCCGATAAAGACTTGGGGAAAGAGGAGTTATTCTAATGAAAAAAGCTATAAAAAAAGGCTTAGTCGTAATTGGGTTGGCCTGGGTGCTCTGCGCAACAGCTCAAGCTGGGGATTTAATTTACAAGCCCCTTAATCCTTCTTTCGGCGGCGATCCCTTTGTGGGTAGCTATTTACTAGGCAAAGCGCAGGCTCAAGATACAAATAAAGATCCTAATACACGTAGTTTTCAAAGTCTTTCTTCAACTGAACGCTTATTACAAAACTTGGAGAGCAGGCTTATTTCCCAGCTGATTTCAGACGTTAGTCGCGGTGAGGTTAGTGAGGGAAGTTTCGATAGTGATGAGTTCGGGGTCGTTGTTAGTGATAATAGTGGCCAGCTAGTCGTACGCGTTGTTGATAAGATAACCGGTGACGTTACAGAGATCAGCGTGGGTGGCCTATTTAACCCTTAAAAGTTAGTTAAAGAAGAAATTTAAAAAAGCAAACACAACCTGTTTTGTCAGGGGAACATCATGAAAATTATTATATCAATAATGCTAGCCAGTATACTCTCTGGCTGTGCAGGAATGGTCGCGACGTCTGAAAACTTAGAAGGTGCGCAACCAACGCTCACTCCAAGGGGCGCAACTTATCAAGACCTCGTCTCTTTACCGCCACCGGCTGGACGCATTTTTGTTTCAGTTTATGACTTCCGCGATCAAACTGGCCAATATCGCCCGGCGCCCGCCAGCACGTTCTCGACCGCTGTCACTCAAGGTGCCGCAGCAATGCTGACCGGTGCACTGGCAGATTCTGGCTGGTTTATACCCCTTGAGCGTGTGGGTTTACAAAACCTGCTTACCGAGAGACGCATTATCCGCGCTGAGTTCGAACGCTTCGGCCAGCCCGATACACTGCCGTCACTTCGTGCAGCCTCAGTGATGTTGGAAGGCGGCATAATCGCTTATGAATCCAACGTTCGCACAGGGGGAGCTGGCGCTGAATATTTCGGTATTGGCGCCTCAGGTCAGTACCAGGTTGATCAGGTAACCGTCAATTTACGTGCGGTTGAGATATCTACCGGGGAAGTATTAGCTAACGTAACCACTACAAAAACAATTTACTCTAAAGAGATGCGAGCAGGAGTCTATCGTTTCATCGACTTCCGTCGCTTACTAGAGGCTGAAGTAGGACTTACCACGAATGAACCGGTTCAGTTAGCGGTCATGTCAGCGATTGAATCTTCTGTAATTCACCTCATTGCAAGAGGTATTGAAAACCAACTGTGGAATCTGGCACCAGATGCAAACATTCAAGATACTATTTTAAGCGAATACCTTAACGCCTCGATACCAATGCTTTAAATTTACTTTTATAAAAAAATTAAAAGTATTAGCAACATTAATTAAAGCTGCTCAATGAGCAGCTTTTTTATTCATAATAAATAATAGTATTAAAAATATAGTTAATAAGAAATCAAAAAAATAATCAGCTATGAAGCATTAATCATTAAATATATAAACTAATTATTAAGAAAAAATACGATAGAAAATATTTCTAATTAGTCCAAACTCAACCAATGAAACAAAAAGATACAATTAGTTTCAAAGGGACAAGAGATGCAAACTTCATCCGGCTACAAAATTACAAAGTGTAAAGAAAATAAAAACTGGCACTATTCTATTGTGGCAGTCGTTTTTATGATGATAGCAACAACGACAGCCGAAGCTAACGGTTCCTTTTCAACAAATTTAGAAGAAGGTTCACGAGTTGCTCAATATGCAGCACAAGTCGATAACTCGGTATTACAGGGAAACGTTAGTATTATTCAACAACAAGGTTATAACAATCAAGCTAATGTAACCCAATCACGTTCTTCACGTTATCAATTCGCTAATTTTTCGCATATCAATCAACGTGGCAATAATAATCAAGCAAATATTACACAGAGCAATGGAAACAATGTTGGCGTAATTTGGCAGGTAGGTAATGATAACGCTGCCAATATTTCACAACAGGGTAACAATTCTTCTTTTAGAGCTGATATCCACCAATTAGGTATTAGCGGAGATATATCAATTTCACAATCGGGCAGTGGCCAACGCAGCATTAGCGTCGAACAACAAAACTACTCGGGCAATGCACGACCGGTCGCTATCGATACCTACTGAGTCGCATCCAGCTTCTCAGTTAATACCAAAGCAAGTAGATCCAAAAAAGGGGAAACACCATGAAAACTCAAATCACTACTATCGCTGCCGCCATCGCTCTTGCTCTTAGCTTCTCAGCTCAAGCTCGCGACTACCAAGATTCTACTATCAACAACAGTGCTAACGCAGGATCGAATCCAACTTTTAATAGCCAAGAAAACATTCGCTCAGGGATGAACGGATTTAATCGAGCCGATATGCGTACTTCATTAATTACTCAGCAAGGTAATAATAATAATGCTGAAACTGATCAGTATGGAGATGCACAATATTCTCGTGTAACTCAAAAAGGAAATGACAATACTTCCTATGTATTCCAAAGCGGCAATGAGCATGAGTCTATCGTTAAGCAAATAGGCGATGCCAACAAATCGAAGGTAATACAGCAAGGTGGGGAGCGTAATGATTCTTATGTTCACCAAAATGGACATGGCAACGAGTCTACCGTTGCTCAGTTTTGGAACACTAGCCTGAGCGATTCTATCGTTGAGCAGTTCGGCGATAATAACTCATCCGACGTCTATCAGGCATATAACACCGATGAAACTTGGAGCTTTGTTCATCAAAATGGCAATAATAATGAAGCAAAAGTCATTCAGATTGCAGCGGATCTAAGTGCTTCCTACATTTACCAAGGTGGCGATGGACATATGGCAGATGTATTTCAAAGTGGCCGTAACAACGTATCAACTATCCGTCAAAACCATACTTACGGTGCAGCAGCAGCAGCCACTCATTCTCAAGTGGGGAACAACAACTCCGCTATTTCCACACAGTGGTAAGCACCTCTTAATATAAGTAACCGCCCTACGGGGCGGTTTTTTTATCGCTTAAATGGAAGCTAGACATTAACGAATCATCAGCGTCAATGTACCTCCCGCCCCCTGAGTCGATGAACGCGACCGGTTACTGCCTTTTTGAATATCCACCTCTAGCCGTTCATCATCACTTAACAGTTTTACCGTGCCTTCCAGCTCTGTACCGGTAAAAGTGTACTCAGCAGGTACTGTCCCGCTCTCTTCAACGTGCTCGGTGGTTTCACCTTCGTGGGTAATCCGCCAGTGGGCGGAAAACTCGGCGCCCGGCGAACCGCTCATAGTGATGTGGATCTGGGTCATATCCTGCTCCTGAGGCGACTGTGCAGCCAGCGGGAAGCAGGTTAGCAGCCCCGCTGCGCAGATCATGTATCGCCAAGCCGTTGATCGTGTCATGAGTGTAGCTCTCTAACATAAGAGCCGCTCAAGGTGAGCGGCTCTTGTAGTATAGCGGGCTTTTAGTTACTTGCAGTTACATAACGGCAAAGGCTTTTTCTGCAGCATCCAGGGTGAACTGAATATCTTCCGGGGTATGGGCGCTGGACATAAAGCCTGCCTCGTAGGCGGAAGGCGCCAAGTAAACGCCGTGATCAAGCATCGCGCCAAAAAAGCGCCGGAAGGCGTCAGGGTTGCAGGCGGTGGCTTGGGCAAAGTTATCCACACGGCTTTGCGAAGTGAAGAAGAGCCCAAACATACCGCCCGCCGACTGCGTCATCATTGGTACCCGTGCCGCATTGGCTCGCTCCTGAAGACCCGTACACAGGGTGTTAACCCGCTGAGTGAGCGCATCGTGAAAGCCTGGAACCTGTAGTTTGGTCAATAGCGCAACGCCTGCCGCCATCGCCAAGGGATTACCCGACAACGTGCCCGCTTGGTAAACTGGCCCAAGCGGTGAAATATTTTGCATTATCTCGCGCTTGCCGCCGAAGGCGCCTACTGGCATACCACCACCGACAATTTTTCCCAGGCAGGTTAGATCAGGAACTATGCCGTAGTGAGCCTGGGCACCGCCTAACGCCACACGAAAACCGGTCATCACTTCATCAAAAATCAGCACGCTGCCGTGTTCGTTACATACCCGACGCAGGGTTTCCAAAAAGCCTGGCTGCGGCGGAATACAGTTCATATTGCCTGCAACAGGCTCAACGATGATGCAGGCAATTTGATCGCCAATTTCGCTAAAGCACGCCTCAACCCCTTCGGGATCGTTAAACGACAGGGTTATGGTGTGTTCCGCCAGCGAAGCGGGTACCCCCGGGGAGCTGGGTTCGCCATGGGTGAGTGCACCCGAGCCTGCTTTTACCAGCAGCGAATCGGAGTGGCCGTGGTAGTTACCTTCAAACTTAACGATTTTATCCCGGCCGGTGGTGCCTCGAGCCAGGCGAATCGCCGACATGGTGGCTTCGGTGCCGGAACTGGTCATGCGCACCATATCCATGGAAGGGATCATCTCGCAGATCAAATCCGCCATGGTGGTTTCGACGGCGGTAGGGGTACCAAAGGATAGGCCGTTATCCAATCGCGCCCGAACGGCTGCCAGTACGTCCTGATCGGCATGCCCAGTGATCATGGGCCCCCAGGAACCGACATAATCCACATAGCGATTGCCTTCCACGTCAAACAGAAAGGCACCTTGTGCGCGTTCCATAAAGACCGGCGGACGGTGTAAGCCTTTAAACGCTCGGACAGGTGAGTTGACCCCGCCCGGTATATGGCGACTGGCAAGATCAAACAGTTCAGCTGATGTAGTCATGGCATCCTCTCGGTCAATGGCGTACAGAAGATAGGATTAAAAACGGACAGGCCGTGATAAACGCTGCGGCAAACACTGCCCACTGGGCGGTTGAAAGCCTTGAGATAGACTTTGCCAAGTAAAGTGCTGCCCCTGCTCACAAGCAGTTGGTAAGCGCTCACCCACAGCAAGGCGAGCTGCAATGGCAGATGCCAGTGTGCAGCCAGAGCCATGGAACAGTTCGGGCAAACGTGGCCACTGCCACTGACGCGTGGTATCCGGCGAGTGCAAGGTATGCACTACCTGCTGATCGTTGCCGGGCAGCGGCTCATCCGTCGCCGTTACCAGAATGGCTTGGCACCCCTGTGACATCAGTACCACCGCGCGAGCGGTATCATCGAAAGGCGTGATGATATCAGGGGTGAGTTGTGCCAGCTCAGCGCGATTGGGAGTTAAGATATCCACAAGCGGCAGCAGGCGATCAATAAACAGTTGTCGCAAAGCAGGTGTGGATAACTCAGTTCCGCCACCGGCCTTAAAAACCGGATCCGCTACCACGGGAATGCCAGGGAAACGGCGAATAATTTGCTCCGCGGCGCGCAGGGTCTCTTCGTCAGCGAGTAAACCAACCTTAATTGCTGCTACCTGCATTTCACTAATCGCCTCGGCCATTTGGCGCATCGCAGTAGGATCAGCAGGGATCACGCGCGTCACATTATGGCAATTTTGTACTGTCAGCGCGGTGGGAATCGTGACTGCCCAGCCGCCGCAGGCAGCAATAGATTCGCTGTCAGCGATTAACCCTGCGCCACCCGTCGGGTCGTGTCCAGCGAGTACCAATACAACGGGAGGAAGCGGTTGGCGCATCAAAAGGGCTTCACAACGGCGAGCAGTATAATCACCACCAGCGCAATCACTGGCGCTTCGTTAAACCAGCGGAAAAACACGTGACCTTTGGTACAACGATCCTGGGCAAACTGCTTCAAATAGATCAAACAGACGTGATGATAGGCGATTAGCAACACCACTAGCGCCAACTTGGCGTGCATCCAGCCCTGGCTAAACCATTCGGGCACCAGGTAAAGCATCCAACCACCGAAAATCAGTACCGCGATCATCGATGGCGTCATGATGCCACGGTAGAGTTTGCGTTCCATGGTTTTGAAATAGCTAATAGCTTGTTTATCGCCGTTATCCCGCGCGGTAGCGTGATAGACATAAAGCCTTGGTAAATAGAACAGCGCAGCGAACCACGTCACTACTGCCATTAAGTGAATAGCCTTCACCCATAGGTACATTGTTGCTCCTTAAAGCGATGAATCCTTCTCGCGTGCGTCTCGGTCTGGAAAAGCTAGTTTTTGAAAATCTAAGTCTTAAAAATCTAGGTCAGGAAAATCTAGGTCTTGAGCATAATCGTTTTTAAATCAGACACTCGAAAATTATACCCCTACGTATCAGTGCCACGGGAATCGGCACCGCGTGGATCAGTGTAGTGATAATAACGCTCGATGGCGCCACGGGTGATGATACCTGAAATACGCCGCTGCTTTGGACGATAACCGTGAACAACGTAGAGCGCTCCTAAGGCATCATCCTGAAGTTTTAGAAACGCTTCGGAAAGCGTCGCCTGTAAGCCAATCGGCGCCAACTCCAAACGCTGCCCTGGAATTTCCAGTAGGTCAATCAGCTCATCCACAGGCGGTTCTTGCCCCGCTAGCGCCTCATCGTGTTCAAGCAGCCAGCGCGCCAACTCAGCAGCTTTGAGCGCCAGCACCGGTTTTTGTTCGCTCGAACGCTCAATCACCAGCCATACAGGGTTAGTTTCGAGTAGCTGCCGGGCCTTTTCAGGGGTGATCATTCGCTCGGTGCGCACCAACTGGCGCTCCATCACCGCTGGCACCGAAACCCGCGAGAGTGCCTGCATTAACGGCTGCTGAAGCGGGTGCAGTCCGTAGCGCACCGTGCTGATAAAAAACCCTTCACAGCCAGTCAATTGACGCGAGGTTAAGCACGCCACCACCACCGCCAACATGCCAGGCAGCATGATACTCGGCGTGTGGGTTAACTCCAAAAGCGCCATGAGCGCGGCCAGGGGCGCTTGCAGCACCGCCCCCATCATCGCGGCCATGCCTAGCATCGCGTAAATACCTGGGTCAGCGGCTTTCGCTGGCCACAGCCACCCCCCCAGCAAACCAAACAGCGCGCCCGTGGCAGCCCCCACTACCAGCACCGGGCCAATAATACCGATGGGGACACCCCCAGCAACGGTTAGTGCGGTAATCAGCAATTTGGCGATCATCAGCGCCAGCAGCACCTTAATTTCCAACTGATTATTGAGTGCCGCCGCCACGCTGTCATAGCCGATGCCTTGAATCTGGGGGAACCACCAGGCCACCACGCCCGTTGCCACCCCCACTAATGCAAGTCGAAGCCAAAGCGGCCACTGGATAATCCGCTGACTGCGTGAAATATGGATAAACAGACCAGCGAGTAAGCCAATTACCAGCCCCGTGATCACAATCCAGGGTAAGTTAACAAGCGAGCCAAGCGCTATCTCAGGAATGCGGAAGGCGGGTTCATTACCGTAGGCTAACTGCGCCACCAGCGCCCCCATTGTCGAGGCCAAGATGACCGGCATAAAGCTCATCAAGGTGTACTCCATCATCACCACTTCCATGGCGAAGATCACCCCCGCAATCGGCGTATTAAAGGAGGCGGAAATACCCGCTGCGGTACCGCACGCCACGAGCACTCTCAGGCTATTATTGGGTAACCGCATCTGCTGGCCGAGACCGCTAGACGCTGCTGCTCCCAAGTGAATCGCCGGACCTTCACGACCCGCGGAGAGACCACCTAGCACTACGAGAACCCCCACCCACCACTGATTTAGCCAGTTACGTAATGGAAAACGGCCTTGATGGTAGGTCAGCCGCTCAATGACATGACCAACCCCCAGCTTGCGCGCTGCCGGTTTTTGCTTATATAGCAGCACACCCACTAATGTAACCGCTAGCATGGGTAGCAGCGCGCGCAGCCAGGGCGCCATGCTCTCAAACGCCTCGGGGTCGCCATCGGTCATATAGAGTGCAGCGCCCGCTTCCAGTAGCAGCCGAAACGCCACCATCACAGCACCGGTAATAATCCCCGAGATAAGCCCCAGCAAACAGAGTTGCGGCAAGGCGTCGACGTTAGCCAACTGGCGACGAAAACTCTCTAAGGTAAAGTCCGATCGGGAAAAACGCGCCACAGCGACCTTCCTGGTTATCAGTTCTTGTGTTTCCACTCCCTTGTGTATCATAGACTGCTAAGCTTCGACAGCGCGCAGCAATCCGCTTAGGCTGTAATAACTGAGTCTGTAATAATTGAAGCTAATATGAAAACCGTTCTGCGTAACCCGCAAGGAGTGATTTGTGATTAAGGTCGGCATTGTTGGCGGTACCGGTTACACCGGCGTTGAATTACTGCGGCTACTCGCCCAGCACCCCCACGTCAACGTCGCCATGATTACCTCGCGCTCGGAAACGGGCGTCAAAGTGTGCGATATGTACCCCAACCTACGCGGCCATTACGACACCCTGGCGTTTAGCGAGCCGGATGCCAAACAGCTGGGCGCCATGGATGCGGTATTTTTCGCCACCCCCCACGGCGTTGCCCACGCCCTGGCGGGGGAGCTACTCGAAAACGGCACTCGGGTGATTGACCTGTCGGCCGACTTCCGGCTGCGTGATGCCGACGAGTGGAGCCGCTGGTACGACCAGGCCCACGGCGCCCCGGAACTATTGCAAGAGGCGGTTTACGGGCTGCCGGAAATGCACCGCGAAAAAATCAAAACCGCACGCTTGATTGCTGTTCCCGGCTGCTACCCCACCGCCGTTCAGCTCGGTTATTTGCCGCTATTGGAAGCAGGCTTAATCGACACAAGCCAACTGATCGCCGACTGTAAATCCGGCGTTACTGGGGCTGGGCGCGGCGCTAAAGTGGGTTCACTGCTCGCCGAAGCCAGCGAGTCGATGAAAGCCTACGGCGCAGGCGGCCACCGCCATCTACCGGAAATTAGCCAAGGACTCAGGGACATCCAGCAATCTAAGGTGGGTTTAACCTTTGTGCCCCACTTAACGCCGATGATTCGCGGTATCCACGCCACGCTCTACGGCCAGCTAACCGCTGAACCCGGCGATCTGCAGGCACTGTTTGAGCAGCGCTATGCCGACGAGCCGTTTGTCGATGTAATGCCTGCGGGAAGCCATCCTGAAACGCGCAGTGTCAAAGGCATCAATACCTGCCGTTTAGCGGTTCACCGGCCTAACAATGGCAACACAGTCGTGGTGCTGTCGGTGATCGATAACCTGGTCAAAGGCGCCTCGGGCCAGGCGATTCAGAACCTCAACTTGATGTTTGGCTTTGAAGAGAACACTGGCCTCACCGCCCCTGCATTAATGCCCTAAACACCTCACCAAAACCAGCATCCAGAGTGTACCTCAAAGGGGTTCTTGACCAAGGCAGTTAACGTGATGCGAGGGCAGGTTGAAGCGAAGGTCTTTTTCCAGGGCCGGAATAATGTTCCCGACAATTCCGGCATTTCCGCCATCCATGGCGGTCAGATGTCGAAAGTAGCGCCCATGGACGGGTTCACAGCGCCCTCGCGGAAACCTGCCCTCGCCAGCTAAGAGCTGCAAGCTAAGATTCACCAAACTAATTCCCAGCAATAGTTGACCAATTTGCTGGGAATTACCCATAATCACCCCCCAATGCCGATTTATTCGTTCTTAAAGCTCGCGGGAGGTACCCATGAGCGGTGCAGAAGCCTTTGTTCCTACCCCATTACTGCTCTCTGATAGCGCACGTAAACGTATTAATGCGCTGATTGCAGAAGAAAATAATCCATCCCTTAAACTACGGGTCTACGTGACCGGTGGCGGCTGTTCGGGTTTTCAGTACGGTTTCGACTTTGCCGAAAACGTCGCCGACGATGACACTGTGATTGAGTTTGGCAACGCTGCCTTAGTGGTTGACCCGCTCTCTTACCAATATTTGGTAGGCTCCACCGTCGACTACGAAGAGGGTCTGGCGGGCGCGCGTTTTCGCGTGCAAAACCCCAACGCCACTACCACCTGCGGCTGCGGCGCCTCCTTTATGGTCTAAACAGCGTTGGCTCACAGCGCTCCCCGTGACTTGACGCCCTGGCGGTTTCTCGCCAAGGTTAATAGGTCAACAACGGCTTAAATAGCGGTTTATAAAGAGTATCAAACGGTGAAACCCGCTTGGTAACCCGCCAACAGCCAAACAAAGCACGGGGAAACTTATGAAAGTAGCACTACCTCTCAGCCTTACCAAAACCACACTGGCTCTCGCACTGGGATTGGGCAGCGCCACTGCCGCCATGGCCCAAACGCCATCGGTGAACGTGGCCACTGACCCAAGCTTTGTGCCGTTTGAAATGATGGATCAAGAAACCGGCGAAATGGTCGGCTTCGATATGGATATCATCAACGAAGTTGCCGAACGCGCAGGCTTTGAAGTCAACCTTACGACCATGGAGTTCTCCGGCATCATTCCTGCCGTGCAAACCGGTAGCCAAGAGATCGCTATAGCCGGTACGACCATTACCGAAGAACGTGCACAAGTCGTCGATTTCTCCGACCCCTACTACGATTCAGGTCTGCGCATTATTGTGCGCGCCGATAATGACAGCGTCGAAACACTCGAAGACCTTCAAGACCTCGCCGTCGGGACCAAAATTGGTTCCACAAGCTACGACTACCTGCAGCAAGAACTCGGCGAAGATGCGGACATTACTCCCTTCCCAGGTACTGCTGACATGTACATGGCGCTGCTAGGCCGCAACGTCGACGCAGTGCTCTACGACGCTCCTAACGTCTCCTACTTCTCGCAGACCCGTGGCGAAGGCCGTACCAAGGTCGTCGGCCCTCTATATGAAGGCCAACAGTACGGCATCGTGTTCCACAAGGGCAGTGAGTGGGTAGAACCCACCAACGAAGCACTGGCTGCTATGCGTGAAGATGGCACTTACGATGAGATCTACACCAAGTGGTTTGGTGAAGCGCCCAGCGAAGAATGAGTGTAAACACTCAATAATAGCGTAACGCCGTTACAGGGCCGGGTGGCCACAACCCCCGGCCCTGCTGCGTTTCTTATCTGCTTTTAGTCAGCTGTTTTCTGTTTCAGGAGTCTACGCGTGGACGTCAATTTTCAGTTTGATTGGTCGGCAGCGTTTGGGTCTATCCCTTACCTCTTGCCGGGTATTCCCTGGACGTTACTTATCTCATTTGGCGGTTTGGCCATTGGTTTCTTTATTGGCATATTCTTTGGCCTGTTACGCATTAGCCGCCTGCGCTGGCTACGCTGGCCGGCCATCGTTTACGTCGAGGTATTCCGTGGCACGCCTATCCTGGTGCAAGTGCTGTTTATCTTTTACGGTTTGCCACAGCTGCTAGGTAGCCCTATTAACGCTCTGGTCGCCGGTATTGCCGCCATTGCGGTCAACTCCGGTGCCTACATCTCAGAAATCGTCCGCGGCGGCGTACAGTCAATTGAACGCGGCCAAGGCGAAGCTTCGCTCTCCCTGGGGCTCTCCCGCTCCCAGGCGTTTCGCTACGTTATCTGGCCCCAGGCGTTTCGGCGCATGATTCCACCTCTCGGTAACCAGGGCATTATCAGCATCAAAGACACCTCACTGTTCTCAGTGATTGGCGTCGGTGAGCTGGTACGCCAGGGGCAAATCTATATCGCCACCACCTTTACGGCCCTTGAGGTCTACTTCATGGTCGCCCTGATGTATCTGGCGATCACCTGGACGCTCTCCATCATCCTGCGCCAACTTGAGCGCAGAGGTCTGGCCGGACAATAAGGACACGCGCAATGAGCAATACGATGAACAGCACAACGCACCCCATTGTGCGTATGCAGAAGCTCAATAAACACTTTGGCAGCCTGCACGTACTCAACGATATTGATCTTACCATTGTGCCTGGTGAGGTAGTCGTGATTATCGGTGCCAGTGGCTCAGGCAAATCGACGCTAATTCGCTGTATTAACGGCTTGGAAGAGTTCCAGTCCGGCAGTCTAGTGGTCGATAGCAACGAGCTACTGCCTCATGGCAAGAGCACCAAAGCGCTGCAAACCATTCGCACCGAAGTCGGCATGGTTTTTCAGCAGTTCAATCTCTTTCCCCACCTCAGCGTCATCGATAACGTCACCCTGGCGCCAATGAAAGTACGTGGTTTAAGCCGTGACGATGCGGTCAGCAATGCCAAACGCTTGCTTGATCGAGTGGGTATCGCCGACCAGGCCGATAAGTACCCCAGCCAGCTCTCAGGCGGCCAGCAGCAACGTGTGGCGCTAGCCCGCGCTTTGGCGATGGAACCGCGCCTGATGCTGTTTGACGAGCCCACATCGGCGCTTGACCCGGAAATGATCGGTGAAGTGCTGGATGCTATGCGCGAGCTGGCCAAAGAGGGCATGACCATGGTGATTGTCACCCATGAAATGGGCTTTGCCCGCGAGGTCGCCGACCGGGTTATTTTTATCCATAAAGGCGAGATTACTGAAGAGGGCCACCCTGAGAAACTGTTCGATTCTCCGCAACACGAACGCACCCAATCCTTCCTTGCGCGCGTGCTTAAACATTAAATTGAACACCCTTTAAGGCTTTAAATTGACCGCTTATCCGCGCTGAATTGCGCTTTTTACCGGCCTGTCGACACGACAGGCCATTTTTTTGCCTGTGGATAACCTTTTTTTACATTGATCGGTTTTATGCTCGTAAGGCCTATCATGGGAGTCTCTTAGCAGTAGCTCCACACCCAACAGAGGTTGTTCACAGGTGCGGTAACAACCCAGGTACTGGACGGTGGATAAGCCGTGTCTGGTTGTGTCTGTGGATAAAGCGCAATTTCATCCACAGGCTTAACACCCTTTCTGCCCAGGCACTCCCGCTTTCAAACATGTAGAAGTCAACAGTATAAACAACTGAAATTATTGAATATAAGTCGCTTATACACAGAAATTGTCCACACTAGTAGTTACAACATTTACAGAACTTCTCTTATTTTATATTTATGTTGTTATTAATAGAGGCTGTTTAGAAATTGTGGGTGTGGAAAAACCTGACGGTTACCCACAGGGGGTTTATACTTGCCGCCTCATTGATCTAAGGTGACCGCGTCTTAAACCGACTGCGCTGGTCACATCATCCGTGCCGATGAGCACAAGACGAGGTGTCTCTTGAATTACCCCGACCGCTTTGACGTGATTGTCATCGGCGGTGGCCATGCGGGAACTGAAGCCGCATTGGCCTCTGCTCGCATGGGCTGTCAGACCCTGCTGCTCACCCACAACATCGAAACCCTGGGCCAAATGTCGTGTAATCCCGCGATTGGTGGCATTGGCAAAAGCCATTTGGTCAAGGAAATTGATGCGTTGGGCGGCGCCATGGGGCTTGCCACGGATTTAGGTGGCATCCAGTTTCGTGTGCTCAATGCCAGCAAAGGGCCTGCGGTTCGGGCCACCCGTGCCCAGGCTGACCGTATCCGCTATAAATCCGCTATCCGCGGAATGCTGGAAAACCAGCCCAACTTGACGATTTTTCAACAGGCCGCTGGCGATCTGATTGTGGATAACGACACCGTACGCGGAGTCGTCACGGAAACCGGCATTCGTTTTCATGCCGAAAGCGTCGTGCTGTGTACTGGCACGTTTTTGGGTGGCGTGATTCATATTGGTCTGGATCAAAGCAAAGGTGGTCGCGCCGGTGATCCGCCTTCCAATGCGCTGGCCGAACGACTACGCGCACTGCCGTTTCGCGTTGATCGTCTGAAAACCGGCACACCACCGCGGATTGATGCTAAAACGGTGGATTTTTCTCAGCTGGAAGAGCAAGCCGGCGATAGCCCGACGCCAGTGATGTCCTACTTGGGATCACGGGAAATGCACCCGCAGCAGGTAAGCTGCCACATTGCTCACACTAATCAGCAGACTCACGACCTGATTCTGGCGAACCTCGACCGCTCGCCGATGTACTCTGGCGTGATCGAAGGGATTGGGCCGCGCTATTGCCCGTCAATCGAAGATAAGGTTCATCGCTTTGCCGATAAATCCAGCCATCAGGTGTTTATCGAACCCGAAGGTTTAGATACCCACGAACTGTATCCCAACGGTATTTCGACCTCGCTACCGTTTGACGTGCAAATTCAGGTGGTGCGCTCCATCAAAGGCTTGGAAAACGCCCATATCACCCGGCCTGGCTATGCCATTGAGTACGACTTTTTTGATCCACGAGACTTAAAACACTCGCTGGAAACTAAATTTATCCACAACCTGTTCTTTGCGGGTCAAATCAACGGCACCACCGGCTACGAAGAGGCCGGTGCCCAAGGATTGCTGGCAGGCTTAAATGCCGCTCGCCGTGCGCAAGAGATGGACGCCTGGTATCCCCGTCGCGATGAAGCCTATCTCGGTGTACTGGTCGACGACCTGATTACCATGGGTACCAAAGAGCCTTACCGCATGTTTACTTCCCGTGCGGAGTACCGCTTGCTACTACGGGAAGACAATGCTGATCTGCGTTTGACTGAAACCGGCCGTAAGCTGGGTCTGGTTAACGACACCCGCTGGGCTGCGTTTAGTCAAAAACGCGAAGCCATTGAGCAGGAAACCGCACGGCTAAGTACTCTTTGGGTTCAACCCGGCAGCCCTGCTGCTGAAAAAGTAGCGGAAAAAACCGGCGCTCCACTGTCGCGGGAATATTGCTTGAGTGATCTGCTTAAACGCCCTGAACTGACCTACAGCGATTTAGCCAATCTGCCCGATATTGAAGGCACTCTCGTGACCGACCCTGCCGTCGCCGAGCAAGTGCAGATCCAAGCTAAATATCAAGGCTATATCGATCGCCAGCAACATGAGATCGATAAGCTCAAACGCCACGAAGCCACACCGCTGCCTGCAGAGTTGGACTATTTAAAAGTGGAAGGCTTGTCTAACGAGATTCGCCAAAAGCTGGCCGAAGCGCGGCCGGAAACCCTTGCCCATGCGGCACGTATTTCCGGCGTCACTCCGGCGGCTATCTCTATTTTGTTGGTGCACCTGAAAAAGCGCCGCTTGGTAGCAGCGGCAGAGGTCGTTAACGGATGAGTTCGCTGAACCCCCTGTTGAAAACGCTGCCTGCAAGCGTTGCACCACGGCTAGATCAAGGGCTTAGCCAGTTAGGCATCGCCGTTGACGAACATCAACGCGAACAGCTGCTAGGCTTATTGGCACTGTTGCACAAGTGGAACCGGGCTTATAACCTCACAGCGGTGCGCGATGTGGATGACATGGTGTCACGCCACGTGCTGGATAGCGCCGCTGTGTTGCCCTATGTGCAGGGGCCGCGGCTACTGGATGTAGGCGCGGGGCCTGGGCTTCCTGGCATCGTATTAGCGATACTAGCCCCCCAGCTTGATGTGACACTGCTGGATAGTAATGGCAAAAAGGTGCGCTTTCAGCGCCAGGCGGTCATGGAGCTAGGGCTTGAAAACGTCACCCCAGTACAGGCGAGGGTGGAACAGTTTGAGGCCCCCGCTTTCGATCAGGTGATTTCCCGGGCGTTTGCCAGCTTGGTTGATTTTGTCACCTTGACCCGCCAGCTACCCAGTGCCGACGGCCAGTGGTTAGCCATGAAAGGCCCGGGGGCAGATGATGAACTGCGCGATCTTCCATCCGCCGTGTGTCTGCATGAGCGTCACCTGCTGGAAGTCCCTTTTGAAGCGGCTCAGCGACAGCTGCTGATCTTAAATATCGAAAGCTGAATGTTGAAAGCTAAATGTTGATTCTGACCCCCAGAAGGAGTTGAGTACGTGAGCCAGATCATTGCCCTGACCAACCAAAAAGGCGGCGTGGGCAAGACCACCTCGGCCGTTAACCTGGCGGCCAGTCTCGCTGCGCTTGACCGTCGCGTACTGCTGGTGGATCTTGACCCCCAAGGCCATGCCAGCATGGGCAGTGGCATCGACAAATATGAGCTAGATAAAAGCGTGCTTGATGTTCTATTGGGCGAAGCAACAGCCGCTGAGACAATTGTTAAAAAACTGGCAGTCAAGTATGACGTTCTGCCGGGTAACGGCGATCTCACCGCCGCCGAAGTCGAGCTTTTAGGTCGCGATAAAAGCGAGAGCTGCCTAACCACCGCGCTTGCAACGGTTTCAGACAACTACGACGTAGTATTGATCGACTGCCCACCCTCTTTGAATATGTTGACCGTCAATGCGCTAACAGCTTCCGATAGCGTGCTGATCCCTCTTCAGTGTGAATTTTACGCGCTTGAGGGGTTATCGGCACTGCTCGATACGGTTGAACAAATTAAGCAAAATGTGAACCCTGATCTGGCGATTGCCGGTATTCTGCGCACCATGTACGACAAGCGCACCAGCCTAACCCGGGAAGTGGATAAGCAGTTGCGTGACTATTTTGGCGATATGCTGTTGAAAACCACCATTCCGCGCAACGTAAAAGTTGCTGAAGCGCCGAGCCACGGGTTACCCGTTACGCAATATGCTCGGTTTTCCCGGGGTAGTCAGGCCTATCGTGTATTGGCCAAAGAGATAATTCGTCGCCTGGCGCTATAAAATGAGGAAAAGCGAATGACGCGTAAACCCGCGCTGGGACGTGGCCTGGATGCCCTGATTGGTGCCGGTGCCCGTCGCCGTGACAGCTTAGAACTTGCCGGTAGTGGCGCCCCTTTGGAGCTTAATGACGCTGCGCGTGCCGCTGCCGACGAAGTGACGGAAGATCGCCTTGAACGCCTGCCGTTAGGGCAATTAACTCGCGGTAAGTATCAGCCGCGCCGGGATATTCAGCCCGAAGCGCTAGAAGAACTGGCGGATTCCATTCGTGCCCAGGGCGTGATGCAGCCCATTGTCGTGCGTCCCATCGGCGTCGACCGCTACGAAATTATTGCCGGTGAACGTCGCTGGCGGGCAGCCCAACTTGCCGAGCTTGACGTTATCCCTGCAGTGATCCGTGAAGTTAGCGATGAAGTCGCCTTGGCACTGGCGCTAATCGAAAATATTCAGCGCGAAAACCTCAACGCCATCGAAGAAGCCATGGCGCTCAAACGGCTGGGCGAAGAGTTTGAGCTTACCCAGCAGCAGATAGCTGACGCGGTAGGTAAATCGCGTACCCAGGTCGCTAATCTGTTGCGCCTGCTGGCGCTAGATCCTGAAGTACAAACCCTGCTTGAACGGGGTGACCTGGATATGGGCCACGCCCGGGCGTTGCTGACGCTGAACAGCAGTCAACAGCGCCAAGTCGCTCATGAAGTCGTCAATAATGATATGACCGTTCGCGCCACTGAAGCACTGGTAAAAAAAGTCCAAACCAGCCAAACGCCAATCAAAACGCCTAGCCGGCAGAGCAAGCAGCCCGATGTCGCTAAGCTTGAAACCCATCTCGGCGAACTGCTCGGTGCGCCTGTCTCCATTGACCATGGTCAAAAAGGCAAAGGTAAATTAACGATACGTTATACCAGCCTTGAAGAGTTGGACGGTATCTTAAACCATATTAAATAGCAGGCTATTCAATATCGCGTAAGAAGCAGTCATGTTTTCCCTCTTTGGTCGCAATTAGGCCCTTTAACGGGCAAAATCGGTGCGAGTTCGGTTGAAGGTGTGATAGCGCTTCCCTATAATCGCGCAAGATTTGTGCAGGTTGCCTGGTTTGTAGAGATATTAGCTTGTCGAAGTATTAGCTTTTCGAGTAATGGGTTTTCATCAGTGAGGCTGGGTATTTTTCCCAAGAGATATGCAGCGATACGAAACCCAGCGGCGAAAAACCTATATCATTCGACTGACGGCCGCACAGCTGATAATTACGCTGGTAGGGATGTTTGCAGCCTACCTAGCCGCAGACGTTGAAGGCATGTCATCGGTTTTTAAAGGAGCGTTGGTAGCCTTATTGCCGCACGCCTTTTTTATTCAGCGAATGGGGTTTTTTCACGCTAAGCGCCGAACACGAGGAGCTATGCACTTATTTCGTGCCGAAGCAGGCAAGTTTGGTTTGACGGTGGCACTGTTCGTTGCAGTGTTTGTAGCAGCGCCCCCCTCAAACCCCGCTTTATTTTTTTATGCTTACGTCGCGGTTGTTCTAACGCATTGGCTCACGCCTTGGCTTATGCCTAGAGATCGCACAACTAATTGAGGTGACATGTCCATGGCCGCAGGAAACGAAGTCTCTTCGACTTACTATATCCAGCACCACTTGCAGAACCTGACCTTTGGCAACCACCCCGAAAATGGCTGGTCGCTGGCACACTCTGCTGAAGAGGCCCGTGAAATGGGCTTTTGGGCCATTCACTTAGACACCATGGGCTGGTCTATTGCCATGGGGTTGCTATTTATCTGGGTTTTCCGCAAAGCCGGTAAAATGGCGACTACCGGAGTACCCGGCGGGTTACAAAATGCGGTAGAGATGGTCGTTGAGTTTATTGAGAACCTTACTCGCGCTACTTTCCATGGCAAAAACCCGATGATTGCGCCATTAGCATTGACGCTGTTTGTGTGGATTCTGCTGATGAACACGCTGAAAATCATCCCGGTGGACTACTTCCCTGTGCTGTTCGCCAAGCTTGGCGTCGACTACATGAAGATTGTCCCAACGACTGACCCCAATGCCACGCTGGGCATGGCACTGGGTGTGTTTGGTCTGATTATTTATTACAGCGTTAAGGTAAAAGGTGCAGGCGGTTTCGCCAGAGAGCTATCGTTGACGCCGTTCAATCACTGGGCGCTGATTCCTTTCAACCTAGTACTCGAAATCATTGGCTTGCTCGTAAAGCCGCTAGGTCTCGGCCTACGTCTTTTCGGCAACATGTTTGCCGGTGAAGTGATCTTTATTCTGATCGCCCTGCTGCCGTTCTGGGCTATCTGGCTATTGGATGTGCCGTGGGCCATCTTCCACATCTTGGTGGTCACTCTGCAGGCCTTCATTTTTACAACGCTGTCGGTTGTCTATCTGAGCGCTGCACACGAACACCATTAACCTAGCAATAACGTTTTCATTAACCCTCAACCCTTAACCAAAACTTAAACTCAGGAGCTTCATCATGGAAATGGTTTATCTTTCAGCTGCCATCATCATCGGTCTGGGCGCACTGGCTACCGGCATTGGCTTCGCTCTGTTGGGCGGCAAACTGCTTGAGTCAACTGCTCGTCAGCCTGAACTGGGTGACCAACTGCAAACCAAAACCTTCATCATGGCCGGTCTGCTCGACGCCGTTCCGATGATCGGTGTTGGTATTGCGATGTACCTGATTTTCGTTGTTGCCGGTTAATGACAGCTAAGCCGAGCGCTAAGCGCTCGGTTTTGTTTCACTCCGGTCGCCACGAACTTGTCAGAGGTACATTCCTGTGAATATCAACATGACGCTAATCGGGCAGACGATCGCCTTCGCGATCTTTGTCTGGTTTTGCATAAAGTATGTGTGGCCTCCGATCAGCAACGCGCTTCATGAGCGTCAAAAGAAAATTGCTGATGGCTTGGATGCAGCCAGCCGTGCTAACCGCGATCTTGAGCTTGCTCAAGAGCGGGCAGAACAGACGCTGCGTGAAAGCAAGGAGCAAGCTTCGCAAATTCTTGAGCAGGCCAACAAGCGCTCTGCCCAGATGATTGAAGAAGCCCGCGAGCAAGCCCGTGCCGAAGGCGAACGCCTAGTAGCCAGCGCACGTTCAGAGATCGAGCAAGAAGTGAACCGTGCAAAAGACGAGCTTCGCGCCCAGGTCTCTTATCTCGCTGTTATGGGTGCCGAGCGTGTTCTTGAAGCTTCGGTCGACGAACAAGCCCATCGCAAGTTACTTGATGAGCTTGCTGCTGAACTGTAAGGAGGTGAATTATGGCGGAATTACTGACCGTCGCTCGTCCTTACGCTAAGGCAGCGTTTGAATACGCGCGTGATCATGAGGCGCTTGATAGCTGGTCACAGGCGCTGGGCTTTTTAAGCTTAGCGGTCGCTGACAGCGATGTTCGTCGTTTGCTGGGCAGTCCAAAACTTGAGAACGCGCAAAAAGTATCGCTGTTGGCCGATATGACACCCGGCGAGAAAGACGATGCTTTACAGCGTTTTTTAGATGTTTTGGCAGACCAAGGTCGTTTGATGTCACTTTCATCAATCGCTGTGCAGTTTGAGCACCTACGTGCCGAACACGAGCAGCGTGTTGAAGTGAACGTCACCTCTGCTTACAAATTAGATAGTAAGCAGAAGACCAAGCTAGCGAACGCGCTCAAGAAACGTCTGAATCGCGAAATCTCCATTACTACTCAGGTGGACAAGTCGCTTATCGGCGGTGTCATCCTGCGTGCTGGTGACACCGTCATTGACGGGTCAGTACGTGGTCGATTGAACCGCCTTTCCGAAGCGCTAACCGCTTGAGTCTGAGGGACATGGCATGCAGCAACTGAATCCTTCCGAGATCAGCGACATCATCAAGCAGCGAATTGAGAAGCTTGACGTCGCATCCGAAGCCCGTAATCAGGGCACCATCGTCACTGTTTCCGACGGTATCGTGAAAATTCACGGCCTCGAAGACGCGATGTTTGGTGAAATGATTGAATTTCCCAACAGCATTTTTGGCATGGTGCTTAACCTGGAGCGTGACTCCGTAGGTGCCGTAGTGCTGGGTGACTACCTGCAGCTTGAAGAGGGCATGACCGCCAAATGTACCGGTCGTATTCTCGAAGTGCCGGTAGGCCCTGAGCTGATTGGTCGCGTGGTCGATGCGCTGGGCAACCCCATCGATGGTAAAGGCGAGATTAACGCTAAAATGACCGACGCCGTTGAAAAAGTGGCGCCGGGCGTTATTACCCGTCAATCCGTTGATGAGCCAATCCAAACCGGTCTGAAGTCGATCGATGCCATGGTGCCGATCGGCCGTGGTCAGCGTGAGCTGATCATCGGTGACCGTCAGATTGGTAAGTCCGCCATTGCTATTGATGCGATCATCAACCAAAAAGGCAAAGGCGTGACCTGTGTCTACGTTGCCATTGGTCAGAAGCAGTCGACCATTGCCAACGTGGTGCGCAAGCTCGAAGAGCACGGCGCCATGGAGCACACTATCGTCGTCGCCGCTGGCGCTGCCGATCCGGCGCCGATGCAGTTCCTGGCTGCCTACTCTGGCTGTACCATGGGCGAATACTTCCGCGACCGCGGCGAGAACGCGCTAATCGTATATGACGATCTCTCCAAGCAGGCCGTCGCCTACCGCCAGGTATCGCTACTGCTACGCCGTCCGCCAGGCCGTGAAGCCTATCCTGGTGACGTGTTCTATCTCCACTCGCGTCTACTTGAGCGTGCTGCACGGGTTAACGTCGACTACGTTGAGAAGTTCACCAACGGCGAAGTGAAAGGCAAAACGGGTTCTTTAACCGCACTGCCGATCATCGAAACCCAGGGTGGCGACGTTTCTGCGTTCGTTCCGACCAACGTGATTTCTATCACTGACGGTCAGATCTTCCTGGAAACCAACCTGTTTAACTCCGGTATTCGTCCGGCAATTAACGCCGGTCTATCGGTTTCTCGTGTGGGTGGTTCGGCGCAGACCAAAATCATCAAAAAGCTTGGTGGTAGTGTCCGTCTGGCGCTGGCCCAGTACCGTGAACTGGCGGCGTTCTCGCAGTTTGCGTCTGATCTTGACGAAGCGACGCGTAAGCAGCTTGAGCACGGTCAGCGTGTCACCGAGCTGATGAAACAGAACCAGTACTCGCCGATGTCGATCGCGGAAATGGCGCTGTCGCTGTATGCCGCCAACGAAGGCTACCTGGATGATGTTGAAGTAGACAAAGTGTTGGACTTTGAGCGTGCGTTGCACGACTACATGAGGTCTGAACACGGTGATCTGCTCGACAAGATCAACCAGAGCGGCGACTACAACGGTGAGATTCAAGACAGCTTGAAGTCGGGTCTCGAGAAGTTCAAGGCGACTCAGAGCTGGTAATGTCTGGCCCGCCTGCGGGCGGGTTTGCATGCTTTCTGAGAGCCACGAACGAAGGGTAGATCGCTATGGCAGCTGCAAAAGAGATACGCACCCAGATCGGGAGCATTAAAAATACGCAGAAGATCACCAGCGCCATGGAAATGGTGGCTGCATCTAAAATGCGTAAAGCGCAAGATCTGATGAGAGCTAGTCAGCCTTACGCTAAGCAGATCCGTAATGTGGTCGGCCACATTGCCGACGCCAACCCCGAGTATAAGCACGACTATATGGTCGAGCGTAGCGAGGTTAAGCGTGTTGGCTACATCGTGGTCTCCACGGACCGTGGTTTGTGCGGTGGCTTGAACCATAACCTCTTCAAAGCCTTACTTAAACAGGCCAGTGAGTGGAAAAAGCAGGGTGCAGAGCAGGATTTTTGCGCTCTGGGCGCCAAGGCCAGCACCTTTTTCCGTAACTACGGTGGCAATTTGGTGGCGGCGAAGAGTGGTTTAGGGGAAGCCCCGACCGTTGAGGGGTTGATTGGCAGTATTAAGGTCATGCTTGAAGCGTACGATGAAGGACGTCTCGACCGGCTCTACGTGGTGCACAACGAGTTTGTGAACACCATGACGCAAAAGCCAGTGGTTCGTCAGCTTCTTCCACTGTCGCCTGATATGGGCGCAGACGCTGAGCAAGACGACGAAAACGCCCGTCCCGGAAGCTGGGACTACCTGTATGAACCGGATGCCAAGGCGTTGCTTGATAGCCTGTTGGTTCGTTTCATCGAATCACAGGTGTATCAGGCGGTAGTGGAAAACGGCGCTTGTGAACAAGCTGCCCGAATGATCGCTATGAAAAGTGCCACTGACAACGCAGGCGGCCTAATCGACGATCTGGAGATGGTCTACAACAAGGCCCGTCAGGCCGCCATCACCCAGGAAATTTCTGAGATCGTCGGCGGCGCTGCTGCCGTATAACGCCTAGGGAACTGCCTCTTTTAAGCGGTTCCCGGCAGACAGGTTTCATTTGCAGGTTTTAGAGAGGAACCAAGATGAGCGGACGTATCGTACAAATCATCGGCGCGGTGATTGACGTAGAGTTTCCGCGGGACTCTGTGCCCAAGGTCTACGACGCGCTGAAGGTCTCCGATGTTGAGACCATCCTCGAAGTCCAGCAGCAGCTGGGCGACGGCGTGGTGCGCACCATCGCCATGGGCTCCACTGAGGGCTTGAAACGTGGCATGGACACGACCAGCACAGGTGCCGCGATTTCCGTACCGGTAGGTAAGGAAACGCTAGGCCGTATTATGAACGTACTCGGCGAGCCGATTGATGAAGCGGGGCCGATCGGCGAGCAAGAGCGTATGCCGATCCACCGCAAAGCACCGGGCTATGCCGACCAAGCGGCGTCTAACGAACTGCTTGAAACCGGCATTAAGGTTATCGACTTGGTCTGCCCGTTTGCCAAGGGTGGTAAAGTCGGCCTGTTCGGCGGCGCCGGTGTCGGTAAAACCGTTAACATGATGGAGCTTATCCGCAACATCGCCACCGAGCACAGCGGCTACTCTGTATTCGCTGGTGTGGGTGAGCGTACGCGTGAGGGTAACGACTTCTATCACGAAATGACTGAATCCAACGTTATCGATAAGGTATCGCTGGTTTACGGTCAGATGAACGAGCCCCCGGGTAACCGTTTGCGCGTTGCATTGACTGGCCTGACCATCGCAGAGAAATTCCGTGATGAAGGCCGCGACGTTCTGTTGTTCGTTGATAACATTTACCGCTACACCCTGGCCGGTACTGAGGTATCTGCGCTGTTGGGTCGTATGCCGTCTGCGGTAGGTTATCAGCCGACGCTGGCTGAAGAGATGGGCGTTCTACAGGAGCGTATTACCTCGACGAAAACCGGTTCAATCACTTCCGTACAGGCCGTTTACGTCCCTGCGGATGACTTGACCGATCCGTCGCCGGCAACCACCTTCTCGCACCTTGATGCGACCGTGGTACTGGCGCGTTCTATCGCCGAACTGGGTATTTATCCTGCGATCGATCCGCTGGATTCCACCTCGCGTCAGCTAGATCCGCTGGTCGTCGGTGAAGAGCACTACGCCACCGCTCGCGGTGTGCAGAACGTTCTTCAGCGCTACAAAGAGCTTAAGGATATTATCGCTATCCTGGGTATGGATGAGCTGTCTGACGAAGACAAGCTGGCCGTTTCCCGGGCGCGTAAAATCCAGCGCTTCTTGTCGCAGCCGTTCTTCGTGGCCGAAGTATTTACCGGTTCACCAGGCAAGTATGTCTCACTGAAAGACACCATCAGTGGCTTCCAGGGCATTCTAGCTGGCGAATACGACGATATGCCGGAACAGGCCTTCTACATGGTCGGCTCCATCGACGAAGCCGTCGAGAAAGCCAACCAGATGAAGAAGTAATCCCGTCCATTAGGGGGATTCGCTATGGCGAATAGCTTTACTTGCAATATCGTCAGCGCTGAAGCATCCATTTTCTCAGGTACTGTTGAGCAGGTGGTTGCTTCCGGGATGATGGGTGACCTGGGTATTCTACCCGGTCACGCTCCGCTGCTGACCGAGCTTCAGCCGGGTCCGGTTCGCGTGATTTTTGATGATGGCAAGGAAGAGAACTTCTTTGTCTCGGGCGGTTTCATGGAAGTCCAGCCGGATGTGGTGACGATACTCGCCGACGCTGCATCGCGTGCCAGTGACCTCAACGAAGCCGCTGCAGAAGAAGCGCGTCAGCAGGCGCTGAAAGCCTTTAATGAGAAGTCATCGGAGCTCGATTATACTCGCGCTGCCGCTGAACTTGCCGAAGCCGTTGCACAGCTGCGAACGATTCAGCAGCTGCGTAAGAAGGCGGGTAAAGGCTAATACCCACGCGTTTGGCGTGTGTCCAACGCCCCTTAAACCCGTATTAGGGTTTAAGGGGCGTTTTTTTGTTTGGCAGTATGCTAGTAAGTAGGTGGAATTAAGCCGTATATGGAATTAAGTCGGCAGCACGACGTATGTAAGCGTGAAGGGGAGAGCCATGGCACTGAATGATGAAAGCCTGCAAGAATTAAAAGCCGAACTGCTCGACGAGCTGGCCAAGGAAGTGCCGAGTAAATCGGTGCTCTCTTTGCGTTTGGCCGAAACCCGCTCAGCGGATATCGGTGAAGTGCTCGAAGAGATGATTGAAGATGACGAAGAGCTGCCTGCGGCGCTCTTGCTGTTGGATATCCTGTCTGCCGAACGTGCTGCTAACGTGTTGGGCTATTTGCCCGGTGAGAGCCAGCTTGAGGTGGTCGGACAACTGGATGACAGCCAGGTACTGAAGCTGTTGGAAGAGATGAGTTCGGACGAACGTGCCGACCTGTTTAATCTGCTCAGTGAAGACCGCCGAGAGGCGCTATTGAGGCGCATGGCCCACCGCGAGCGTGAAGCTCTCAAGCGGTTAGCAAGCTACGAAGAGGGCACCGCAGGCGCCATCATGACCTCTGACTATGTCTCCATAGCCAGTGGCATGACGGTGTCGCAAGCAATGATGCGGGTGCGTCAAACCGCCCCGGATGCGGAAACGGTCTACCAACTGTATATCCTGGATAGCGATGGGCAACTGATCGGCACCATGTCGCTGCGCCAACTGATGGTGGCGCGCCCTGGTGCCATTGTCGATGACATTATGATCAAAGATGTTATCAGCACCGGGGTCGATAAAGCTCAGGAGGATGTCGCGCGTATAGTGGCGAAGTACGACCTTTTAGCCCTGCCGGTGATCGATGCAGATGACCGTATGGTGGGTATTGTGACCCACGATGATGCCATGGACGTAGCCGAATCCGAGGCCACCGAGGATTTCCATAAAGGGATGTCGATTGGCCAGCTAGAAGACGGCGTTAGCCGTGTGAAACTCTGGAGCCTCTACCGTAAGCGGGTGTTTTGGCTGGTTCTGCTGGTCTTCGCCAACCTGTTTTCAGGCGCCGGGATTGCCTACTTTGAAGAGACCATTGCTGCCCAGGTGGCCCTGGTGTTCTTTTTACCGCTGTTGATCGGTAGTGGCGGTAATGCTGGGGCCCAGGCCGCCACGCTAATGGTGCGCGGTATGGCAACCGGTGATGTAGGCGTCAAAGATTGGGGCAAGCTACTGGGCCGCGAGCTACTCGTCGCCGGATCACTAGGTATTACCATGGCCATCGCGGTAACGCCGATTGGCATCATGCGCGGTGGCGAGGCGCTGGCCATGGTGGTCGCCTTTAGCATGGTGGTTATTGTGCTGTTCGGCAGCCTGCTGGGGATGTGTCTGCCGTTTGTGCTGGAACGCTTTAAGGTTGACCCGGCAACCGCGTCGGCACCGTTGGTGACCACGCTGATTGATGCTTCTGGGGTAGTGATTTACTTCAGTATCGCCACACTCATGCTGTCCGGATTATAATAACTTTAGATTGTAATAACTTTAGATTGTAATAACTTTAGATTGTAAGCTAGCGGTTAAACCTAGTTTATCGAACCTAGCGCATCGAACTGCTGGCGGCGCGGGTAATAAACAGCACTTCTACATGACCGAGCCACTCAATATCGCTAGCCAGCGCTTTTAGCTGGCTGGCGAGGCACTGGGGCGGTTGATGCACCGCGTCATCGATGATCAGCGATACTGATACCTTATCGTCCAGGTAGTGCAACTGAAGCTCGTTTAGCGTGCGCCACACCGGGTGCTTATACCAGCGCGCATCCAGGGCGGCCTCCACTTCAGGGCGCAGCGGTAGGCCGGGAAGGCGGCTGGGGTCGCCCGCACCGGCGTCGTCTTCGGGGTCAACGTGGAAGATCACATCGGTCAGCGCGGGGAATTCATGGCGTAGGCGACGGCTCACTTCGTTGCCGATTTCGTGGGCTTCCGAGACGGTAATTTTTGGCCCCACCACCACGTGCAGATCGACCATCACCCAGCCCGCCGACTGGCGGGTGCGCAGGTCGTGCACGCTATCCACACCCGGCACGCTGCAGGCAACGTCGTGCATCTGATTTTGTACATCCACCGGTAGCGCAGTATCCACCAGCTCCCGCGCCGACTCCCACAGCAAGTCCAAACCAACCTTGCCGACCAATAAGCCCACGATGATGGCGGCCACGGCGTCCAGCCAACCCAAACCAAACTGGGCGCCCACCAATGCCACTAGAACCACGGCGGTGGATAGCGCATCGCTGCGCGAGTGCCAGGCGTTGGCTTCGAGTAATTTAGACTTTACCCGCTTGGCGACCCGCATGGTGTAGCGAAAAATCCACTCTTTGCTAAACAGTGCAATCACGGTAATAACGATCGCCACCGCGCCAGGAGCGTTAACGTCGGCCCCGCTAAACAGGCGATCCAGGCTCGACCAGGCAATCGCGCCAGCCACGAAAATCAGCACGCTACCGAGTAGCAGCGTGGTCAGCGTTTCGATTCGGCCGTGGCCGTAGTGGTGGTCTTTATCGGGTTCTTGACGCCCATAGTGAATGGCCGCCAGTACAAAGCCGTCGGTGACTAAATCAGACAGGGAGTGAATGCCATCGGCGATTAATGCCGCTGAGCCGACCATAAAGCCGATCGTGACTTTGACGATGCTCAACAGGCCATCCAACCACGCACCTATGTAGGTGACACGCTTAGCTTCCTGGCTAAGTCGCGCTTGGTCGTGAACCACTGGCGTTTCGATGGTCTGAGTCATGGCTACCTTGCAGGGACGCACGCATTCAATAGTCGCCTATTGTAGCGCACTCCTTATATCCTCTATAGCCTCCACTGCGTTCAAACTGTGAAACGGCTTTTTGAGAGTCAGTGGCGGATAGCGTCAGTAAAAGTGTGTCAGTAAAAGCGTGTCAGTAAAAGCAGTGGCGGACAACGAATAAGCGGATGTGTATCCTTAAGCGCCATTGCAAACCATCAAATTGTTTCTATTACACAGGATGTTTTTATGGATTGGCTCCAGGTGGTGGTGTTAGCGATTGTTCAGGGAGTTTCAGAATTTTTACCCGTTTCGAGCTCTGCCCATCTGATTTTGGTGCCCGTTCTGACAGATTGGCAAGATCAAGGCTTAGCCTTTGATGTGGCACTGCATTTAGGCAGCCTCTCCGCAGTTATCCTCTATTTCAGGCACGAAATTTGGCAAATGATCACCAGCAGCCTGGCTGCCATCGGTGGGAAGGGCATCAACGATGATGCGCGGCTCGCCTTTTGGGTAACGCTGGCGACCATCCCCGTGGGGGTTGTTGGCTTGCTGCTGCACGATGTTATTTCTGGCTATATGCGTTCTACATTGATTATCGGCGTTAGCTTAATTGGTTTCGGTTTATTGTTGGGCTACGCCGACTGGCGCAAACGGGGAACGCGTAGCGAATACCAACTGCGATTAAAGGATGTGCTGATTATTGGTGGTGCTCAAGCATTGGCGCTGATTCCCGGCACGTCGCGCTCGGGGATTACCATTACGGCGGCGCTCATGGTCGGGATGAGTCGAGAAGGGGCTGCGCGCTTCTCTTTCTTGCTATCGATTCCAGTGATTGTGTTAGCCGGTGGACTGGAAGCCATAGGCCTTGTTAATGCGTCGCAGTCGGTCGACTGGGCCGCGATGCTAGTGGGTACTCTGCTTTCAGGGGTAAGCGCGTATTTGTGTATCCACTACTTTCTGGTGATTATAAAAAAATTGGGAATGCAGCCCTTTGTGATTTACCGCGTGCTGTTCGGCGCCTGGTTGCTGTGGTTCTTTCATTTTTAAGCACTTCACTTTTAGGGCTTTAAGTTTAGGTAAGGCAATGATGAAAAAAATGAAACAGAAACTGGGTGGCGAACAGAGTCTGGCTGTTGAACGCAGTACAAGGTGGCGACGTGGATTGTCCGTGATGGGCGTTTTACTAGGCTTAGTGATAGCCATGGCTGGCTGCTCAGAGAGTGATCGTCCGCTGGAACCTCCGGTACGCTTTGAGGGTAATATTTTTGGCACCTTCTATCAGGTGACCATTATGGATCCGCTTACACAAGGCGAGTCCCTTGAGCTGGAAGCGGGTTTTAAAGCAGAACTGGAGAGCGTTGATCAGGCGATGTCCACCTACCGGGATGATTCAGAGCTGATCGCGTTTAATGAAGCCCCGTTAGGGGAGTGGCAGCCGCTCTCCAATGAACTTATTGAAGTGTTGGCGATCAGCCAGTCAGTGGCTGAAGCCAGTCACGGTGCCTTTGATATTACCGTGGGCGACCTGGTTAATTTATGGAGTTTTGGCCCTGGTGCAAGGCCTGAAGAGGTGCCCGCCGATGATGTTCTGGCCGAGCAGCTTGCTGAGGTAGGCTTTGATGCGGTGGAGGTCGATACGCAAAATATGCAGGCACGACGTATCCGCGATGTGTTTGTCGACCTGTCTGGCGTCGCGAAAGGCCATGCCACTGATAGGGTGGCCGCTTACCTTAATCAGCAGGGCATAGAGCACTACTTGGTGAATTTAGGCGGTGACCTAATTGCTCGTGGAGTGCGTGATGAAGAGGAACAGACACCGTGGCGAATTGGCATTGAGGTACCCGAGGATGGTGAGCAGCGAGCCCAGCATATCATTCCGCTAGAGAGTATGTCGGTGGCTACCTCCGGCGATTACCGCAACTATTTTGAAGTCGACGGCCAGCGCTTCTCTCACACCATTGATCCACGTTCGGGGCGGCCAGTCACCCACCAGCTTGCCTCAGTGTCGGTGTTCCATCCATCCAATGCTTGGGCGGATGCCTGGGCGACAGCGCTACTGGTGGTGGGCGAACCGGACGCTATACAGATGGCCCTCGAGAACAATCTCAAGGTACTCCTGTTGGTGCGCGACGGTGAGCAGTGGCGCAGCATTGCAAGCCCTGAATTTGTTAACTATTTCGGTGAAACACTGGTCAATGAATTGGGCATTGAATCATTTTCAATCTCTCCATCACCAGCCCCCGAGGCAGTGCCCGCCATCCAACCGGTAACAGGTGAATAACATGCAAGAACTGGATATTGTCATTCTCGCCGCGGGTAAAGGCACACGGATGCATTCGCAAATTCCTAAGGTGCTTCACCCCTTGGCAGGCAAGCCTATGGTGCAGCATGTGCTGGATACAGCTTCTGGGTTGCAGCCTGACAGAACCCATGTGGTGATTGGTCATGGCGCTGACCAGCTGCGCGAAGCGCTGACAGACAATGCCGTGCAGTTTGCCGTCCAGGCCGAGCAGAAGGGCACTGGGCACGCGGTGGCTCAAGCGCTTGAGCAGTTGGGGAGCGGCAAGGTGTTAGTCCTTTACGGTGACGTTCCCTTGCTGCAGCGGGAATCGCTGAGCGAACTATTAGCCTATGTGGATGAGCAGCACATGGGGCTATTAACGGTAACGCTAGCTGACCCCACTGGCTATGGGCGGATCGAGCGCAATGAGGCGGGCGATGCCGTGGCGATTGTTGAGCAAAAAGATGCCAGCAGTGCCCAGCTTGCTATCACCGAATGCAATACCGGCATTATGGCCATGACCAGCGCCCAGCTAAAACGCTGGTTACCGCAACTTTCCGCTGAGAACGCGCAGGGCGAGTACTACTTGACCGATGTGATCGCCATGGCTGCAGATGAGGGCATCAAAGTTTGCACTGTCCAACCGGCCACCACCGTTGAAGTGGAAGGCGTCAACAACCGGGCACAAATGGCTCGCTTGGAGCGTTTTTATCAGCGCCAATTGGCCGATAAGTTAATGGCGCAGGGGGTGGCCCTTGCTGACCCTGAACGTCTCGATGTGCGTGGGCGCCTGACCTGCGGCCACGATGTGTTTATTGATGTGGGCTGCGTGTTTGAAGGCGACGTTGAGCTAGGCGAAGGCGTGCGGGTTGGCCCTTACTGCGTGATTAAAAACAGCACTATTGGTGCCCAGAGCGTGGTAGATACCCATAGCGTGATAGAACGCACCGTGGCTGCGGGCCTCAACCAGATTGGCCCCTTTGCCCGGTTACGCCCCGGCACGCGGCTAGCGGTAAAAGCCAAAGTGGGCAATTTTGTCGAAACCAAAAACGCCGATGTGGGTGAGGGCAGCAAGATTAATCACCTAAGCTACGTTGGGGATGCACGCTTAGGACGGGATGTGAATGTGGGAGCAGGCACCATTACCTGTAACTACGACGGGGCTAATAAGCACCATACTGAGATTGGTGATAATGCCTTTATTGGCTCGAATTCTGCGCTGGTGGCGCCTGTCACCATAGGCAAAGGCGCCACTGTCGGGGCAGGTTCCACGATTGCCAAAGATGTCACCGATTACGCCCTGGCAGTCACCCGTAGTCGCCAGCTAGAAAAAATTGACTGGTTGCGCCCTTGCAAGCACGAAGAGCCATAGTGCTGATAGCAAGCGCTTAAAGTAAGTTTTTAAAATCGCTCTAAAGCAGTTCTAAAAGAGTTTTTAAAAGAGCTCTTAAAAGAGTCCTTAAAATAGCCCTAAGCATCATTAAAAAGCCGTATTTATATTCGCAGGCGGTTGATTTACCGTTCTGCGGATTGGTAGAACTTTTGTAAGGGCTCTGGTTAATAACCTAGGAGAGTAGCTATGTGTGGCATTGTGGCCGCCGTTGCCCAGCGCAACGTCCAAGAAATTTTATTAGAAGGACTGAGGCGCCTGGAGTATCGCGGCTACGATTCGGCCGGTATGACAGTGTTCAGTGACGGCGTATTAACTCGCCACCGGGCGCTTGGTAAAGTCGCGGCGCTGGCTGCACAGCTGGAGGCCTCGGCACTACCGGGTTTGTCGGGGATTGCCCACACTCGCTGGGCCACTCACGGTAAACCCTCTGAGGCCAATGCCCATCCGCATCATAGCAGTGATCAGATTGCCGTTGTTCATAACGGTATTATTGAGAACTACGAACACATAAAAGATAGCCTGCAGCGTAACGGTTACTCGTTCAGCTCCGAAACCGATACTGAAGTGATTGCTCACTTACTCGCTGAGAAGCTGAAAGATGGATTCAGCCTGTTTGCTGCTACCCAACAGATCGTAAACGGTTTAGGCGGTGCTTACGCGTTGGGTGTGATGAGCGCCAAGGAGCCGGGTGTGGTGGTCGGTGCTCGCCAAGGCAGCCCGCTGGTAGTCGGTGTAGGTATTAACGAAGCCTTTTTAGCTTCTGACCCGCTGGCGCTACTGCCGGTGACCGATCGCTTTATTTACCTTGAAGAGGGCGATTTGGTTGAGCTTCGCGAGCAGGGCACCATTCGCATTGTGGATCGCGACGGTAACGACGTAAAGCGTCCTATTCATACCTTTGAGCACGGCGATGGCGCGGCTAGTAAGGGCGAATACCGTCACTATATGCTTAAGGAAATCTTTGAGCAGCCAACGGTTATCGAGGCAGCATTAGAGGGTCGGCTGAGCGCCCAAAGCGTGTTGGTCGAAAGTTTTGGCCCGGATGCCCAGGCGCTTTTCCAGCGTACTCGCCATGTGCATATTATTGCCTGCGGCACCAGCTATCATGCAGGGCTAGTGGCGCGATACTGGCTAGAGCGTTACGCAGGCGTACCGGTGCAGGTCGAGGTTGCTTCTGAATATCGCTACCGCCATCCGGTGGTGCCTGAAGGTACGCTGTTTATCAGCCTCTCCCAATCCGGCGAGACCGCCGATACACTGGCCGCGCTTCGCTTCGCTAAAACCCTCAACTATGTAGGCTCGCTGGCGATCTGTAACGTGCCGGGTAGTTCGCTGGTGCGTGAGTCGGATATTACCCTTATGACCCGCGCAGGCCCTGAAATTGGTGTCGCCTCGACCAAAGCCTTTACCACCCAGCTGGTAGCGCTAATGCTGCTAACGCTTTCGGTGAGTAAAGCCAAAGATCAGGCTGAATACCCGGATATTATCGCTGCGCTGCGCTCGCTGCCCGAGGTGTGCCAGCAGGTGCTGGCGCTGGATAGCCAAATTGAAGCGCTTTCCCAGGCGTTTGCTGAAAAACATCACGCGCTGTTTCTGGGGCGCGGTGCCCACTACCCGATTGCCCTGGAAGGCGCACTTAAGCTCAAAGAGATCTCCTATATCCATGCCGAGGCTTACCCCGCCGGGGAGTTAAAGCATGGCCCGCTGGCGCTGGTGGACAGCGAAATGCCAGTGATTTCGGTCGCCCCCAACGATGACCTGCTGGAAAAGCTTAAATCCAACCTTCAGGAAGTCCGCGCCCGCGGCGGCCAGCTGTTTGTGTTTGCCGATGAGAGTGTGGGGATCGACGCCCAGGAAGATATTCGTGTACTGACCCTGCCCCACATCCACGAAGCGCTGGCGCCGCTGCTGTATACCCTGCCGTTACAGCTGTTGAGTTACCATGTGGCGGTCTTAAAAGGCACCGATGTCGACCAACCTCGCAACCTAGCCAAAAGTGTCACGGTGGAGTGATTGAGGCGTCAGACTTTCGTTTTAGTTAAACCCATAAAAATGCTTTACAAGATGCGGCGATAAGTCGCATCTTATGCGCAACCGTTGCGTTGCAGCATGTGGTTAGGGTGCTTATGATCGTGGCGGTCTTCCCTCCCTTCTGATTGGATAACATTGCTATGAAACCACCAAACGTCCTCGTAACCCGGCAATATGCCAGCCGGGTCGCTTGGCTGTTGCTCGCCTGCTGTCTGTTTGTTTTTCCTTCCCTCTCTTATGCCGCCGCCGGGCCCCTTGATCTTACTCTTTCGCTTGCCGGTATCTCTTCTGTCGTGATCTTCGTGCTCGCCTACGCGTTGGTGATGAGTGAAGAGCTACTGCATATGCGTAAGTCTAAGCCGGTACTGGTCGCTGCGGGGCTTATCTGGGGGCTAGTGGCTTGGGTTTATGTACAAGCGGGGATGCCGGAAGAGGCGGAAACCGCCTTCCGTGAAACACTGCTTGAGTACGCCGAACTACTGCTGTTTTTGCTGGTCGCGATGACCTATATCAACGCCATGGAGGAGCGTCGGGTATTTGATGCGCTGCGTTCCTGGCTGGTGCGTAAAGGTTTCAGCTACCGCACGCTATTCTGGATTACCGGTGTGATGGCCTTCGGTATTTCGGCGATCGCCAACAATATGACCACCGCCATGCTGATGTGTGCTGTGGTACTCAAAGTGGCCGAAGGTGACAATAAGTTTATCGGCCTTTGCTGCGTGAACGTGGTGGTCGCCTCTAACGCGGGTGGTGCCTTCAGTCCGTTTGGCGATATCACCACACTGATGGTGTGGCAGGCAGGACAAGTACCGTTCGAAGGCTTCTTTGCGCTGCTGCTTCCCGCGATAGTTAATTTCATGGTGCCTGCGGTCATCATGAACTTCTTTATTGTTAACCGTCAGCCTGCCTCGCTTAAGGAAAACGTCTGGCTCAAGCGTGGCGCGCGGCGCATTATCGTGCTGTTTTTAATCACCGTGGCCATCTCGGTACTGTGTCACTCAGTTCTCTATTTACCGCCTGCCATGGGCATGATGTTTGGTTTGGGCCTGTTGCAGTTCTTTGGCTACTACCTGCGCCGCAGCCTGCCACGTTCGCTTGAACGCAAGCGCGAGCGCTACTCCCGCCGGGGTGACTGGAAGAAGCTGGAGCAGCTTGGCAGCGTCGTTCCCTTTGATATTTTTAGCCGTATCGCGCGCTCCGAGTGGGACACACTGCTGTTCTTCTATGGGGTAGTCATGTGCGTAGGTGGCCTTGGCTTTATGGGCTATCTCAGCCTGCTTTCCGAAACGCTCTACGGCAGTTGGAACCCGGTGTGGGCGAACGTGGTACTGGGGCTTATCTCGGCCGTCGTCGATAACATCCCGGTGATGTTTGCGGTGCTTTCTATGGCCCCGGATATGAGCGAGGGGAACTGGCTGTTGATTACCCTTACCGCCGGTGTCGGGGGTAGTTTGCTTTCCATGGGCTCCGCTGCGGGTGTCGCCCTTATGGGCCAGGCACGCGGCATCTATACCTTTGCCGTTCACCTGCGCTGGGTGCCGGCCATTTTATTGGGCTATGCTGCCAGCATTGCGACGCATCTTTGGATTAACGCCGGTTTATTCTAGACAGCGTTAGGTGCGTTAAAACCTAAAACGCCCTTCACCGAGGAATCGGTGAAGGGCGTTTTGCTTTATGCATCCGGCAGTTAAAGGCGATTAACTTAAAACGGTCAGCGATGAAGTGTTATAGGTCGTGGCCGGTAATGACCTGGCAAATCTCCGCGAAGCTCTTCGCTCTGGGCACTGGGTTAATCTCTTTATCCACTGCACTCTGTATATCGCTGGCCGAAATAATGCCGCGAATTCTAAGTTCATGGTGATCATTTTGCTCGGTGATTAACAGGTGTTGCTCGGTGAACGCTTCCATCGACATCACCAAGTCCTCAATTGTCAGCGAGGCCAGCTGGGCGACGGGCATGGCGCTGAGCTTGTGCCACGGGGTCATAATCATTTCCGCCGTTATATCTTCACGCGAGAGATTGCGCTGCTGCATGGCTAAATTAATACGCCGGGTGCCAATCATCTCTTTGGAGGTAATAATGCCGACACAGTGCGCTTGGTGATCCATGACGAATAGCAGTCTTACACCGCTATAACGCATCTTATGATGAGCCTCATCGATAGGGGTATCGGCATCAACCGATTGAGGCGCTACTTGGGAAAAATCGGTCAGCACGGTCATGGCAGGGCTGGTAGGCAGTAGCCGACGCGCTGCTGGCATGGCGAGTAGTGGCGCTGAGCTCAGTTGAATTAAGGGTTTATGTGAAAAGGTGACTTGGTTCATCAGGGGAACCTCCATGTGGAGAAAAGGGCGAGCCGTTGGTATCTGGCTCACCATGCATCTCCACAGTTGCACGCAATTCTTATCGCAATCTTAAGAGAGTCATAAAACGCCGCTTAGTACACAAAGAAAGTGTTATTCCTCTTTCGGGCGCTGCAGAGAAATACGTATGCGCAATCCCCCGCGAGGAGCGTCATCAAGTTGTAGGGATCCGCCGTGACGCGTGACCAGTCGCTCAACAATGGAAAGTCCTAACCCTGATCCTGCGCTGGGGCCAGCACGCTGAAAACGCTCAACCACTTTTTTGCGTTCATTGATCGGTATGCCTGGGCCCTGGTCATCCACCATTAACTGGAAGCCTTGTGATGTCATCGCTAGTGTGATGCTGATTTCACTTTGATTAGGCGAGTGTTGGATGGCATTACCGACCAAATTCTGTACTAGAGTTTCAATGGCGCCCGGTTCTTCTAGCATTAACCAATCCGCCTGTTCATCCGCGTTTAGCAACAGCTGCTGCTCGCGTTCAGCGGCCAGGGGCGAAAGTTTGGCCAAGGTTTCTCGCACTTCACTAAGCAAGTGGCTAGTACGGTACTCGGGCAGGGACTCCTCTTCAGGCTCCAGGCGAGCCAGCGTTAATAGCTGGGTGACCAAACGCGTGGCTCGTGCAACGCCTCCGCGCAGGTGGTTGAGTGCCTCTTGGCGATCTTCGAGGTTATCGGCAGTCAAGGCGTTCTGAGCGTGTAGATCAAGAACCGCTAAGGGCGTGCGTAGCTCATGGGCGGCATCGGCAATAAAGCGCTTTTCGCGCACACGCATTATGCGGATTCGCTTTAACAGCCGATTAAGCGCTCCGGCGATAGTGTCTAACTCATGAGGCAGGGGGCTAAGCGTTAAGGGCTGCAAATTATGCGGATCACGGCTGCGAATTTGCTCAGCCATGCGTGATAGCGGTGCTAATCCCCAACCGATAGACCACCACAGCAGAGCGGTCAGTAGTGGCAGGCCAATGAGGTCGGGCATCAATGTGCGTAGTGCAACCGCTCTTATGATATCGCCGCGAACGTCCTCACGCTCGCTAACGACAATTCGCTGAGTGGAATGGGTGACTTCAAGTACATAAATGCGCCATTCGACCTCATCAATAGAGCGACTAATGAAGCCTGAGGGGAGACTCTCCAGAGGTGGTTCGGGGGCATTGGCCGAGCGTAGCAGGAGGTGGCCCTCTTCCCAGAGTTGGAAGCCCAACTGACTATCCGCACGGTATCCCGCAAAGCGGCGATCAGACCTCGCCGTACCCCCAAGGGCATTTTCTAGACTACTGAGCAGCGCGCCGCGTGTCTCATCCGGCAGTGGGGCTTGCAGTAGGCCTGCTAATAAACGCGCGTCTTGCTCAAGACTGGCATCGTACAACGCTTCAATTTCATGGGCAGCGTAGCGATAACTGATAAAGCCAATCACCAGCATGCTAATGCCAAACACCAGCAGCGCTAGCCCAAGTGTGCGTTGGCGAATAGAGGTCATGGGTGCTGATCCTTATCCGCTTTATCCATTACGTAACCAATGCCGCGCAGCGTGCGAATCAGGTTAGGAAAAAATTTGCGCCGGAGGTGGTGCACATGGACTTCAATGGCATTGCTTTCTACGTCTTCATCCCAGCCATAAACCAAGCGCGTTAGCGTATCGCGGGTGAATACTCGCCCAGGGTGGCTCATAAACTCTTGCAGTAGGGTGAGCTCGCGGCGTGATAATGCCACAAGTTTCCCCTGATAACTCACCTGCATGGTCAAAGGGTCAAGGCGGATTCCTCTGCACTCCAAGGCACTGTTGACTTGATCACTACTACGCCGCAACAAGGCACGGAGGCGGGCTTTTAATTCAGCGACTTCAAACGGCTTGGTTAAATAATCATCGGCACCCGCATCTAACCCCGCGATGCGTTCGTCAACAGCATCCCGGGCGGTTAACACCAAAATAGGCACGCGATTGCCTTGCCGCCGAACGGCTTCGAGTACCTGCATGCCATCCATGCGTGGCAGCCCCAGGTCGAGAATGACTACGTCAAAGGGTTCGCCTTCCTTTAATGCAGCCAGAGCGGTAATACCATCGCTAAGGTGATCCACCGTGAAGTGCTCGGGCTTTAACGCCAAGCGAATGCCCGAGGCTAAACTTGGGTCGTCTTCTACCAACAATATACGCATGGCGGGTTGATTACTCCTTCAGAACGATTCCTTCAAAACAATTCCTTCAAAACGATTTCTTCAAGACGATTTCTTCAAGATAATCGCCATCATGAAAACATGAAATAAGCCCTGATAAGGGTGGCGTATAAAGGCTTAGGAAGTCAGGATAAGGCTATAAATTGTAGGCTAATAACGTAGCACGCTTTATTACTCCTTCGGAGCTCTACATTTGATTGATCAGCCATGACGTCTCAGCATCCTTCAAGCACCCCAAAGGTAATGCCTTGCCCACCCGATAAGCGACGCGAGGCGCTGCTGCAGCTTGCTGCCGCCCATAACCCTAAGCTTCAAGCCGCTCTGAGCGCTGCAGTAAAGGCAATGTACAATCAGCCAGATGCCGAGTGGGAAGGGCTATGGGTAACGCTTGAGGCGGGCCAGCTAACGGCTGCTATCTGGGTGCAACGCCTGCCCATGAACATGGCGCAGCTGTGGCTGCCAAAGACGGGGTTACCAAAGACAGGGTTACCAAAGACAGAGTTACCGAAAGCTGGTGTGTCGAGAGCAGGGGGAGAGGCCGCCGATTTGTTGTTAGATAGGGCTCGTCAGTGGGTGAAAACGCAGAATATTCGCCTGTGTCACCTGGAGCTTTCTTGCGAAGACGCCGACACGGAAGGGTTGTTGCTTAAACACGCTATGCAGCGGTTAGTCTGCTTGGCGTATTTAACCGGTAGCAGTGACCGCCGCTTAGCGATGAATGAAGCGGTGCCGCTGTCACTGCAGCCATTTGGCGGGCTTTCTCAAGCGGATCAGCTGAGCCTATTGGCCGCAGTAGGGCAGGATTCGCTGGATAGCCGTCCTCTGCGCGACGTACTCTCGGTTAAAGAGTTGTTAGCTGGGTTTTATCAGCAGGTTCCCCAAGCGCCTCAGCACTGGTACGCCGTTGGTTATCAAGGTGCCGTTGTAGGCGTGTTACTGCTTGCGCCGCGCCCGGCGCTTGGCCGCTGGGAGCTAATGTTAATGGGACTTACACCGGATTGGCGCGGCAGAGGCTTGGGTCGTTCGCTGTTAAATAAAGCCCTGGAGCTTGCCCAACAGGCCGGCGTTCAGGAAATGGTGCTGGGCGTTGATGAGGTTAACTTACCGGCTAAGCGGCTCTACCAGCAGGCCGGTTTTGTGCGCTATGCACAGCAACGTTTATTAGCGTGGAAAGGTGGTGGTGAGAAGGACGAAGCGCCAAAATAAGGCGTAGATAGTACCTATGGATCACGTAAGCGCGCTTAGTAGCATTTTCTTGTGCTTTGCGTTGCCGTTATACTGGTTCTATAAGCGTGTCTTGGCGTCTCGGCGATGCATCGTGGATTTTAGCGCTGCCGCGCATAGGGTTTGAGGCAACGGTTAAGACAGAGGTTGAGAACAAACGTTTGATGACAATACTCAAGAGGTGGTGAGAGTGAAAGCTAAGCTGATCATGAGCGGGCTGGCGGCCCTCGGCTTCATGGCGGGCACATCCAGTGTTTATGCCCAAGATGATGCCGCACGTGATGCGATTGCCGAGCGTTTGGCGCCGGTAGGGCAACTCTGTTTACAAGGCCAAGACTGTGGCACCGCGGCGGCACCGGCGGCAGCCGCTAGCAGCGGCGGTGATATCGACGGAGAGGGCATTTACGGCAATGTGTGTAGCGCCTGCCACGAATCCGGTGCTGCGGGTGCCCCTATCCGTGGCGATGAAGCGGCCTGGGCCGAGCGTACTGAGCAAGGCTTTGCCACGTTGCTAGAGCACTCGATTAACGGTATTGGCGCAATGCCCGCTCGTGGTGGCAATCCCAACCTTTCTGATGAAGAGATGGAAGCAGCCACTGCCTACATGGTTGAGCCGGTCATGGAAGTACCTGAATTAGGCGGTGGCGAAGAAGCGGCTGCTGACGAAGGTGCAGTGGAAGAAACCGCCGCTGCGGAAGATGAAGCAGTAACTGAAGAAACAGCAACTGAAGAAACAGCGGTAGCCAGCGACGACGCGGCGAGTGAAGAAGACGCGGCAGCATCAGAAGAAGCGAGCGGTGGTAGCGGCTTAGACGGTGAAGCGCTGTACGCAAGCTCTGGCTGTGTAGCGTGCCACGCATCCGGTGTAGCGGGTTCGCCTATGCTGGGCGATTCTGAAGCTTGGGCAGCGCGTTTAGAAAAAGGTGCTGATGAGCTCTACGCCAGCGCCATCAACGGCATTGGTGCAATGCCAGCCAAAGGCGGTAACCCAAATCTGTCTGATGAAGAAGTGATGGCGATTGTCGATTACATGGTGGCTGAAGTTGAGTAATCGCTGGTAAGCATGCCACTTAAGTAGCGTATCTATCTTATCCACAGGGTGTTTTTTCGTCGCCCTGTGGATTGTTTTTCCTTGTTATTATCCAAGCAGCGAACGCAGCCCCGCAATGGCGTCTTTGCCACGGGCCTGTTTTTTCTCGGGATCCTCTTTATCTGCACGACCTTCCCACTCTAAATCCTCCCCAGGCAGCTCGTCTAAAAAGCGGCTCGGTTGGCAGTCCATCAGTTCACCGTAGGCTTTACGCTGGCGCGCAAGCGTCAAGGTTAGCGTGCGCCGTGCCCGGGTGATGCCCACATAGGCCAAGCGCCTCTCCTCTTCTACGGTGCCAACCTCAATGGCGTTGCGGTGGGGTAGCAAATCTTCCTCAAGCCCCATTAAATAAACGTGGGGGAACTCGAGGCCTTTTGAGGCGTGCATAGTGAGCAGTTGAACGCGATCGGAGTCATCCTCTTCCGCCTGCTGCTCCAGAATATCGCGCAGCACCAAGCGTGAAATCGCTGCTTCCACACCATCGGTTTCCGTATCGGTGGAGTCAGTATCCTCTTCCGGTTCGCGGTTAAGCGATTTTTCCAACTGATCAATGAGAATCCACACATTGGCCATACGTCGTTCAGCAACGGTGGGCGCGCTGGCGTTTTGGTATAGCCAGGCCTCGTAATCCATATCCCGCAGCATGTCGCGAATGGCGGCAATCGCATCACCTTGATCCATACGCTTACGCACACCATCGATGAAATGGGTAAAGCGGCTTAAGCGCTCCGTAGCTCGTGTCGGCAATACCTGCTCTAACCCAAGCTCATGGCAGGCAGCGAACAGCGAAATGGAGCGCTCTGTAGCGTAGTTGGCGAGTTTCTCTACCGTTCCAGGGCCCACTTCACGGCGCGGCACGTTCACAATACGTAAAAAAGCGTTATCGTCAGCGGGGTTAATCAACAGGCGCAGGTAGGCCATGGCGTCTTTAATCTCGTTGCGCGAGAAAAATGACGTGCCGCCGGAGAGCTTGTAAGGAATCTGGTAGTGCTGCAGCTTAAGCTCCAACAAACGGGCCTGGAAGTTACCGCGATACAGCACCGCAAAGTCGCGCCACTCGGCTTTTTCCTTGATGCGCCGGGTAAGCATTTCGCTGGCAACCCGCTCGGACTCCGCCTCTTCATGGCGATTCACAATTACCCGAATCGGCGCGCCGTCGCCCATATCAGACCAAAGCGTTTTGTCATAAATATGAGGGTTATTGGCGATGAGCGTATTTGCCGCGCGCAAAATCGTACCGGTCGAGCGGTAGTTCTGCTCCAGTTTGATCACTTTCAGGCGCGGGAAATCTTCACCCAGGGTAATCAGGTTTTCAGGCCGGGCGCCGCGCCAGGAATAAATCGATTGGTCATCGTCGCCTACCACGGTAAAGGTGGAGCGCTCTGCCATGAGCAGTTTCACCAGCAGGTACTGGGAGACGTTGGTGTCTTGGTACTCATCCACCAGCATATAGTGAATTTTGCGCCGCCAGCGCTCCAGCGCTTCAGGGTCGCGCTGTAGCAGTACCACCGGGAGCAGAATCAGATCATCAAAATCCACCGCATTGTAGGCTTTTAAGTGGCGTACATAGGCTTCATACACCCGGGCGGCAAAGTGCTCATCGTCATCGGCGGCAAACGAGAGCGCGTCGCTGGGCAATACTAAGTCATTCTTCCAGGTGGAAATTTTGCTCTGCACAGCGTTGATCTGCTCGGCATCCACCTGGGCGTCTTTGTTCATCAAATCGCGCAGCAGCGCTTTGGCGTCTTCCGGGTCGAACAGTGAAAAGCCTGGCTTATAGCCCAGGGTTTTAAGCTCACCGCGGATAATATTCAGCCCCAGGGTATGGAAGGTAGAGACCGTTAACCCGTGACCCTCCTTGCCATGTAGCATCTGGCCCACTCGCTCTTTCATCTCCCGGGCGGCTTTATTGGTGAAGGTCACCGCAGCGATCTTACGCGCGCTCATCCCACATTCTTGAACTAAATAGGCAATTTTGGTGGTGATTACGCTGGTTTTGCCGGAGCCTGCGCCCGCCAGCACCAGGCAGGGGCCATCGATATAACGCACCGCTTCCTGCTGGCGCGGGTTTAGCCCTTTAATACGGCTAAGAATGCTTTTTGGCGTTGCAGGCGTCATGGCGTCAGTGATCCTCTGCGAGAGTTGCTAGGCGATTTCGATTACAATCGGCGGCGCTTAGTAAAAGCATAATGGGCGAACAATAGGCAGGTGGCGATGTTTGAAGTAGCGCTTTTTGAACCGCGCATGGCGCCCAATACGGGCAATATTATGCGCTTGGTGGCCAATAATGGCTGCCGGTTACACCTGATTGAGCCGCTGGGCTTTGACCTGGAAGAGAAAAAGCTGCGCCGCGCCGGGCTGGATTATCGTGATCTTGATAACGTCACTCGCCACGCCAATTTTAGCGCCTTTCAAGCGGCGATGCAGGGGCGGCGCATCTGGGCGATCACCACCAAGGGTACGCGCAGCTACAGCGATGCCGACTTTGCCCCCGGCGATGTGCTGCTGTTCGGTTCGGAAACTGCCGGGCTTTCACCCCAGGTGCATGAAGCGCTCCCTGCCGAGCACAAACTGCGCCTGCCCATGCAGCCCAATAACCGTAGTCTGAACCTCTCCAACGCCGTGGCTATTGTGAGTTACGAGGCGTGGCGCCAGCAAGGTTTCGCTGGCGCAGGTTCGGTCTAATCAGTTAGCAATGCCGTAGCGATCACGATACGCCCTGATCGCTTCGGCATAGGCAAGCATTTCGCTACCGGCATGCTCTTCAAGGTAAGTGAGCACTTGCTCTAAGGTGACGATACTGACCACCGGCATACCGTACTGGGCCTGCACTTCCTGAATGGCGCTCTGCTCGCCCTGACCGCGCTCCTGGCGATCTAGGGCGATAATTACGCCCGCGGCGCGGGCACCGTTCTGCTCAATTAACGTCATCACTTCGCGAATCGCGGTGCCTGCGGTAATCACATCATCAATGATCAAAATATCGCCCGCGAGTGGTGCACCGACGATGTTGCCGCCTTCGCCGTGAGTCTTGGCCTCTTTGCGATTGAAGGAGTAAGGCATATCCCGGTCATGATGGTCGGCCAAAGCCGCCGCCGTGACTGCGGCCAGGGGAATGCCCTTATACGCTGGGCCAAACAGTACATCGGCGTTTAAATCGCTATCGACAATCGCCTGGGCGTAAAAGCGCCCAAGCTTGGCCAGCGCTCGCCCGGTTTGAAACAGCCCGGCGTTGAAAAAGTAGGGGCTAACGCGACCAGATTTCAGGGTAAACTCGCCAAACTTAAGCACGCCTTGCTCAATGGCAAAGGCAATGAAATCGCGCTGGTAGGGTTGTAGAGTGGTGGCCACGGTATTCCTCACTAGGCGGTAGGAAGCCTCTGATTAACTATTACGCTTGGCCATACGGCGTTAAAAATCGCCTCAAAATGCTCATTTACACCCCGTAAACTCCGCTTTTTCGTTGATTTTTGCCTTGTCTGGCCTGCGCTCATTACATTAATCAGAGGCTCCTTAGGTTTAAATCGGCACGAAAGCAACAATAAAAGTAGGGTAAATGGCAAGTTTTAGCTGCTGCCTTTACCCAAACGTCTAAACGTCGGGTATCATACAGCAGCGACGCAAAAGGGACGATTTATGAAAATTGCCAGCATCAATGTCAATGGTATTCGTGATGCCGTCGATCGTGGCTTCCTGGACTGGCTGGCTCAGCAGGATGTCGACGTGGTCTGCGTGCAGAACATCAAGGCAAAAAGTTTTGAACTGGGTGATCACATTCTCTATCCGGAAGGCTATGAAGGCTATTTCCTGGATGCCGAAGAGGATGGTTTCTCCGGTGTGGCACTCTATTGCCGCAAAATCCCCAAGGCGATTATGTATGGCCTAGGGTTTCCTCAGTGTGATCATGAAGGACGTTTTCTGCAGGCGGATTATGAACGCTTCAGTATCGTCTCCTTCCTGATGCCTGATGGAAGTGACCAAAAAGCCAAACAGGCGTTTATGGAGCAGTATCAAGAGTACCTGACGAAGATGTCGCGCAAACGCCGCGAATACATCCTCTGCGGAACTTGGCATATTGCCCATAAAACCGTTGATTTGGCTAACTGGTCCGACAACCAGCTCACTTCGGGCTTCCGCCCGGAAGAGCGCGCCTGGATGGATCAGGTGCTTGGCCCCACCGGCTTTATTGACACCTTCCGCGAAATTAATCGCGATGCAGGTGAATATACCTGGTGGCCAAAGCTTGACCAAGACGTGCCTCGTGAGCGGCAGGAAGGCTGGCGGATCGACTATCAATTAGTCGGCCCCAACTTCCGCCGCCACGTGGTCGACGCGTGGATTGATTACGATGCGACTTTCTCCGAATTCGCGCCGCTAATCATTGAGTACGACCTAGCGCTTTAAGCGTTAGACAACGCACTTTTCCCGCGTCGCAGTCTGTCAGCAGTGGTAATAAGCAACAAGCCGACCCTTGGGTCGGCTTGTTGCGTTGCGGTGCTCGCTCGCGTTTAGCCTCGAATTCCCAGCGCTTCGCGCTGCTTCTCGCGCAGCTCATCACCGGCTTTTTCGGCCAGATCAAGCATCGCGTTCAACTCGGCGCGGGTAAACGCACCTGCCTCGGCGGTACCCTGTACTTCGATCAGCTCGCCGCTTTCGGTCATTACCACGTTTAGATCGGTATCGGCTTTGCTGTCTTCCGGGTAGTCCAGATCCAGCACCGGCACGCCTTTATAAATGCCTACAGAAATGGCGCTGACCAGCTGCTTAAAAGGATCGCTTTTGATTTTCTTTTCGCGCTGTAAATAGCGGATGGCATCCATCAACGCCACGCAGCCACCGGTGATTGCCGCGGTGCGGGTACCGCCATCGGCCTGGATCACATCGCAATCCACGGTAATAGTGAACTCGCCCAGCTTCTTCAAATTAACTGCGGCGCGCAGGCTGCGGCCAATCAAACGCTGAATTTCTAGCGTGCGGCCACCCTGTTTGCCCTGGGTCGCTTCGCGGTTGCTACGCGAGTGCGTCGCCCGGGGCAGCATGCCGTACTCAGCGGTTACCCAGCCCTGATTTTTGCCACGCAGCCAACGCGGTACCGTGGCTTCTACGCTGGCATTACACAGCACCTTGGTATCGCCAAACTCCACCAGTACCGAGCCTTCCGCATGGCGGGTGTAATCGCGGGTTATGCGAATATCACGCAACTGGTCGGCCTCGCGACCGCTGGGACGCACAACATCAGGACGCTTAGCACTGCTCACAAATAGTACCTCTCAATAAACACGTAACTAGGAAAAGCCCTCCATTGTACACGTCTGGGCGTGCGCTGATTGGCCTATCGGGTAGACTGGACGCAATGCTATATGAACTGCTATTTACTTTATTAGGATAAATCATGGCCGCTTCCAGCCGCGTACACAGCATGACCGCCTTTGCCCGCACCGAGCAGGCCGCCAGTTTCGGCACTCTGCAGGTGGAAATCCGCTCGGTGAACCAGCGCTATTTAGAGCCGCATTTTCGCCTTCATGAAAGCTTGCGTGACTTAGAGCCGATCTTGCGCGAAGCGCTGCGCACCCGCTTGGCTCGTGGAAAAGTTGAATGCAGCGTGCGCTTTGAGAGCGCCGACACCGCCTTGGCCCCTGCCGTGAATAGCGTTCGCCTAGCCGCCATTGCGGATGCGCTAAGAGCCATCCAGCAGCAGGTGCCCAGCGCTGTGCCGCCCACCACGCTTGCGCTTCTCAATCAGCCCGGCGTAATGGAAACCCAGCACCTGGATCAAGATGCCATCAAAGCCGCCGCCAAAATGCTGTTTGACCAAGCGCTGAATGAACTGATTGACGCCCGCGCCCGTGAAGGCGACAAGCTCGCCGAGATGATCACCACTCGCCTGACAGCAGTAAGCGAACAAGTGGCCACCGTGCGCAGCCTGCTGCCGCAGATTTTAGAGCGTCAGCGCGCCCAACTGTTGGAACGCCTTGAGGTCGCCAAAACCGAACTCGACCCGCAACGCCTGGAAGCTGAGCTGGTGCTCGTTGCGCAAAAAGCTGACGTAGATGAAGAGCTGGATCGCCTTACCGCGCATATCGAAGAAGTGAGCCACCAGCTGGCCCAAAAAGGCCCCAAAGGCCGCCGACTGGATTTCCTAATGCAGGAACTCAATCGCGAAGCCAACACGCTCTCATCAAAATCCGTGGTGGCTGAGACGACCCGTTGCGCGGTGGAGTTAAAAGTGTTGATCGAACAGATGAGGGAGCAGATTCAGAATATAGAGTGATAGAAAATGAAACTATATTTTCTAAATATGCTATTTTTTTGCATATATAGATTTAAATAATCGCGGATGCAATTAGCTGCTGCTCTTGCCGATGGATACCTATTTCATTGGCATAGTGATGCCAACGGCGTGTTACTTTTTGGAGCTGATCAAGAATTAGCCGTGCCTCTCTTGGTGAGAGCTGAAAATAGGGTGAAACTTCCAGCGCTAACGCTAAATCCAGCGCATTGGAGTGCTCATCAATATTTAAATGCAGCCCTGCAGCCCCCAGCGAGATATTGATATCGTAGGCGGGCGACAGTCGCCAGCCGCTCTTATTTTCTGCCAACAAGAAACCATGGTTGCGCAGATGATCATCAGCATTTGAGACAAGTATATTGAATACCATTCTGCGCCAAAGTTGGTGCAGATCCTGCTCAGTATTGGCGCCTTGCTCGATAAGAAACTGGGCGAGCTCAAGATAGCTCGCGCCTGCATCGCCATCGTAATAACCCAGCTGAGTCATCGCTGAACTAAAGTGCCGACGTAAGCTACCAACACGGTCAAAGCGTTGGGTTAGAAAGGTGTGGTGGGAACTATTGAACCGCTGAAGTCGGCAAGGCGCCATTTCAACGCCCGCATCCACTGCCATGCGATAAAGCAAGTATTCCCATGCGGCTATATCGTAATCGTCATACCGGCTAGGAAATTTAGCTAGCCAACGGTCATCACCGTCCATGACACAGGCTTTTGGTCTCGCCCCACCTAACGATGAGCCGGGTGAAATCAGCATATACAACCACTTTAGATAGTCGGGGCTATCCAAATCAGGCTGTAGCTCTATCTGGCTAACCGCAAACTCCAATTCTCTCAGGCTGGATAATGGCGGAGCAGCTAACTGCTGGTTGTCATCGAGAAAAGGGCCGTCTTCTTGCAACTTAAAACGCAGCCCACCCATTCGAAACGTATCGTGTACACCCAAGAGATAGTCGGATTCGTTGAGTTTTACTAAACGCCTACCCTCTTGCCTAGCCACAACCGCTTCACGCCGCTGCATGAGCAGGCGACCCCATCTATCTGGGCAGGAATCAAGAAACACACGGAAGTTGCGCGCGTCATTATTGAACTGATCCCCCGCAAACAGCTGCAACTCAGGGTCAATCTGCACCGCAAGCGGAGAGTCGAGCCATGTCTTTGCGTAGGCGAAGCGTTAGACTTCGCTGCCCCGAACAAGGTCGACTTCTAGCCTTCCAACTAGCTCAGGTGGCTGCGTAGCAAGCCAATCAGCATAGACCCATATTGATTTACTCATGATCAACGCCTGCCTTCAGTGGAAGGGCGATAAACCACAGAGCTAGCGTTTTTCGACTTAATAGAGGCCTTGTGAGACGTTTTTAGTAGCTCGATATCTTGCAGTTTACGTCCAAACTCATCATCTAATGCTACCTTCGCTAAATCGCTAGCAAGGCCAAGTGACGATAACACCACTAGGTAATGGCCCATTGAGACGCTGGGCTCACCACGCAGAATATTGCGCAGCGTCGGCATAGAAAGCCCTGTGCGCTCTGATAGCTGGGTTTGAGTGATTTTACGGCGCTTCATGGCTAGCAAGATGTTCTCGCCCAGCGTTTTTAACACCTTGAGATCCTTAGGGAACACAACCGCTGAACGAGATGGCATAAAGCTATACCTTCATTAATACGTAAATTTTGAAATTATAGTTTCAATTTATTCAGTTGCCTAGGTGCCTTACGGCGGAATAGCGCAACTTACTTTTGTAACAACCGAAGATTTTTCGGTTCCGGCTCTGCCGAAAATATAGGGCTGCGTGGATAGCAGGAAAATATGGGTCTATAATCCGCTTTACCGGATCTCCATCCTGCCCAGGAGTCGCTCTTGAACTAAGCAGAACTTAATGGAGAAGAGCTGAACAAAGAAGAGCTGTGCCGCTTTATTTGCCAGGAACTACCTAGCCATCGCTTACAACAAATGCTCGAAAGCATAGAGGCGGCTTTTCAGAAGAGCGATAGCCACCTCAAAGAGACTTATAAGCATGTGCCGTTGGCTGGGCCAGGGCCGCAGTCCCATCATTTCACCGTGCAGGAAGCATTGCTGAGCCTGCCAAAAGATGAAAAATTCGAAGCGAGTAACCAAGCGACTAAGCCTGCGGGCGGCTATTACGCACTTATTCGTGCCGGTACCATGCAAATTACTACTAGCGTTATTACGATGGGTAGGACACCCCCTATTCGAGATGCTAAATTCCGGCGCGATCTTAGTAGGGAAAATGAAAGGCTGGAGAAACAACATCCTGATCTTTTTAGTGCTTCTGCATCACCTTTAGGATCTAGCCAAGACGCTCTCCATGCTTTATTGCTGCCACATACAAGTGATCACAGTAGCCCAATCGGCGTGACGATAGCAGTTCCCTACAGTGATCCTCGGGCAGGGTTTCATTTGTATATGGATGTAGGTCAATTGTGGCAGTACTACAGCGAAGCAGGTGACGAGGTAGTAGATATTGCCTATCCGACCCTGCGTGATAGGATGCGTCGCGCAGAGAAGCGAGATCAAAGCGAAGGTGGAAACGAGTGACATGAGAACAGGGGTGGATGGCTTTCAAGGCCAGCGGTTGAACCAACTGCGCATGGCTCAAAATTTGACCCTCGCGGAACTGGGAGAGCAAATAGGACGCTCTTCTAGTACGGTTTCGGCCTGGGAAAAAGGCACCCAGCTACCTGAGGTCGAGTCATTTGATCGCCTTTGCCACGTGTTTCACGTTTCGCGCATGTGGTTTTTGAAGCCTGGCCCTCCCGTTGTTCAGGAAAGCCAGCGACCTTATTTTTTCCGTTCTCAAGCCTCTGCTCACAAGCAGGCGCGTGAGAGATCACAGCTCTATTTGGCGTGGCTCCAAGAGATATCTGAGTTCTTCCAAGATGCGATGGAGTGGCCAGAAGTCAATGTGCCGATGCTGGATGCAGACGACTGCCGATTGATTAGTGATGAAGAAATAGAAGACATCGCCAGAGAGTGCCGAGAGGCTTGGAAGTTGGGTTCTGCCCCAATCCCAAACGTGATTCAAGTAATGGAAAATTCGGGGATTATCTGCACTCGCGCTACCCTGGGGCACGTCAAAATGGACGGTGTTTCCCATGTCTCCGTTTTGGATGGCCGCCCCTACGTGTTGCTCGCTGAAGACAAAGCGAATGCAATACGTAACCGCTTTGATGCCGCGCATGAGCTAGGGCACGTAGTGCTGCACTCCAAAATACCGGCGGCGCAATACGCAAAAAAAGAGCTATATGACCTGTTAGAAGGGCAAGCGCACCGCTTTGCCATCGCATTCCTAATGCCACCAGAAAGCTTTGCCCAAGAGGTGGTATGGCCAACGCTGGATAACCTGCTTTCGCTTAAGACGCGCTGGAAAGTCTCAGTGGCATCAATGATTGTGCGCTGCCGTGATTTGTCATTGCTGACGGAACAGTTAGAACTAAGGCTATGGAAAGGGCGTTCGGCACGTAAATGGACGAAAGGCGAGCCAGGCGATGATGCCTTGGCTTTCGAGCAACCCAAGCTGATGATGCGCGGTGCTCACCTTCTGGTAGATAACGGCATTTTTGAGCGTACTGAATTAGTTCACCAGATCGGCTTACCGCCAGAGACGATTGAGATGTTGTGTAATTTACGCTCAGGTTATCTAAGTGTTCAACCTGATGCTGGGGATAACGTGGTGCCTCTTAAGCTCAAACGTAATAGCGCCACGGCTGGCCGGGCGAGGCGGGCAGAGGTGCTGCCGTTTAAAAAATAGAGAAAGGTGATTGTACTCTATGGCTCAACTCTGTCGTTATAGAGCTAATCGAACGTGCACAGAATGAAATTCCGAATATTGAGTAATGACGGTAAAAATTGACTTTAGTGTATAGAGTATCCAAAATGTCCAGCATGTGGACTGGGAGTGCCCGGTCGGCGTCTAAACCTCGGTGAGTTTCATCGGGGTTTTTCGCTGTTTGGACGATACAAAATATCAAGGAAAGTGCTTCAGTCCCCATTGATCGTAGCCATCCCCTACCGCCTGTCGTCCGCCTTCGCAGTAAAATTTACTTCTCAATACATCGAATGCCTGATTCGGCTGCTCTGGATTAAGGACATGTCGTCCGATGGGCCGCGCTACTAAATCTGCTAACTGTAAACCTGCTGAGTTACTCGCTTTTGCTGCCATACGGATACTAAACGGTAAGTCACGCTGATATTTATTGTCACCATCACAAATACGGCGAAACTCCAGTTCCAGCTCCGGAACCTGCCTTGCCAAACGAGCGGTGGAACCAGATGGCCAATTCGCGCGCTAGTTTCAGGCCATCCATGGCTTCTTTGTGGTGGGTGCGAAACTGGTGAGGTGGCTTTGTCGCGAATGCTTTATTACCACCCATACTAATGAAATAGGGTGTGCTTAGCTAAGTCTACTTTTGGGTTGTGGCTCGGTCACTCAGCGCCCAGTGCTTGCTGCTGAAGCTGTTCAATTGCCTGAGTCCGCTCGCGCTCTAACTCACGTTTCAGTTCATCCTCAGAGGGCAAGTACGGTAAGTATTTTGCCGCAAACAGCTGTTTTTGCTCGGCCAGCACCGAATACTTCACTACGGCTTCGCTTTTTTCGCTGCACAGCACCAAGCCAATGGTTGGGTTATCGTCGCTGCCTTTGCGCTGTTCATCGTATAGGCGCACGTAGGTATCCATTTGACCAATATCCTGATGCCTGAGTTTGCCGAGCTTTAGATCCACCAGCAAAAAGCACTTCAGTTTGAAGTTGTAGAATACGAGGTCGATGTAGAAATCCTCGTCATCAAAACGGATGCGTTGTTGGCGCTCCACAAAGGCAAAGCCTTTGCCTAGCTCCAGTAAAAACTGCTGTAGGTTGCTGATAATCGCCTGCTCTAGCTGGCTTTCCTGGTAGGTTTTATCCTGCAGATTAAGAAAATCCAGAATGTAAGGGTCACGCAGGTAGTCTTTGGCGGTTTCAGCCAGCGGTTGGGTGTTGTCTTTTGCTTCCTGCTCAACCAGGGAATTATCCTGGCTGGTCAGCAGGCGCTCGTAGTAGAGGGTGCTTATTTGGCGTTCTAGAGCTCTGGCGCTCCAGCTTTGGTTGATAGCTTCTTGCAAATACCAGTCGCGAGCTTGGGGATTCTCCACTCGCAGGAGGGTGCGATAGTGCGTCCAGCTCAATTCGAGACGCACTGCGTCGCGAATTGGAAAGCTCTGGTAAAACTGGCGCATATTGCGCAAGTTGGTGACATCGAAGCCCTTTCCCAGCTGCTCAGTCAGCTGTTGCGAGAGCTGCTGTAGCTGCTGCTTACCATACTCTGCACGACGATTGCCTTGTTGTTCGTGTTCGACAATTAAACGGCCTATTTCCCAGTAGCTTTGTACCATGGCCGTATTCACGGCTTGGCGAACCTGCCCGCGGGCTTGCTCTATCTGTTGGGTAATCGCGCTAACAAGGCGACTAAAAGCGGTTGGGTTCTGCTCCGTCATAGGCTTACCCTCTGGCGTCATAGCGGAATGGCGGCTGGCTTAGGTTTAACAATATCAAATTTTGCCGATTTAAGGACACCTCTCCATGCCCACCTTACGCCACCTCACCTTAACCCTACTGCTCGGTGCGCTGGTTATGCTCCCCATCACCGCCCAGGCAAATGAAGCCACCTGGCAAGCGTTAAAAGAGGGCGGCTTGGTGATCTTAATGCGCCACTCCCTGGCCCCTGGTATTGGCGACCCGCCGGGTTTTGAGCTTTCGCAGTGCGAGACTCAGCGCAATCTCTCGGCTCAGGGGCGCGCCCAGGCACAAGCCACTGGTCGTGTGCTGCGTGAGCGGGCTATCCCCATTGCAGCGGTGTATTCATCTAGCTGGTGCCGGGCGATGGACACCGCCGAGCTAATGGATGTCGGTGAGGTAGCGCCAGCGCCGTGGTTAGACTCCTTCTTTCGCGGGCGTGGTGATCAGACGCAAATCACTCAAACCGCCCAGGAGCAGATCGCCGCGTGGCAGGGGTCGGGCAATTTGCTGCTGATCACTCATCAGGTAAATATCACCGCATTGGTGGGTAGCGGTGTGGGTTCGGGAGAAATGATTGTGGTGCGACCCACAGTTGATCCGTTTCAAGTAGTAGGGCGGTTAAACGTTAGCGGCAACTAATTCGCTTCTTATGCCCTGAGCAGTTATAAACGAAAAACAGCGATACAGTTTAGGAGACCTTGATGAAGGCCGTTGTTTTTGAGCAGTTTTCTGCCCCGCCGAGTATTCAGCAGTTGCCTGACCCAACACCTGAACCCCACGGCGTGGTGGTCAAAGTGATGGCGAATGGCGTTTGTCGCAGCGATTGGCATGGCTGGGTAGGGCACGATACCGATATCCAGCTCCCTCATGTGCCGGGCCATGAGTTGGCAGGCGTTGTGGAAGCCGTTGGTAAGGACGTAAAGCAGTGGCGCATTGGTGACCGCGTCACGGTGCCGTTCGTGGGTGGATGCGGCACTTGCTCAGAGTGCCACTCTGGCAATCATCAGGTGTGCGATAGCCAGTTCCAGCCCGGTTTTACCCACTGGGGCTCCTTTGCCGAGTATGTGGGTATTCACTACGCTGATGTGAATTTGGTCGCGCTGCCGGAGACGCTCGATTTTGCCACGGCAGCGAGTCTGGGGTGTCGGTTTGTCACTTCGTTTCGGGCGGTGGTCGACCAGGGGCAAACATCGGCTGGGCAATGGGTGGCCGTTCATGGCTGCGGGGGTGTGGGCCTATCCGCCGTAATGATTGCCAACGCTATCGGCGCTAACGTTGTCGCCATCGATATTTCGGAAGAGGCGCTTACGCTGGCCCGGCAGCTGGGCGCTACGGCCACCGTGAATGCCGCCAAGGTGGCCAATGTGGTTGAAGCGGTGACGGACATAACTCGGGGAGGCGCCCACGTATCGCTGGATGCGCTAGGGCACCCGACGACCTGCTTTAACTCCATCAGCAACCTGCGTAAACGGGGCAAGCATATTCAGGTGGGGCTGATGCTGGCCGAGAACAGCACGCCTGCCATACCCATGAGTAAGGTGATTGCCAACGAGCTGGAAATTCTGGGTAGCCATGGCATGCAGGCGCATCGTTATGGCGCCATGCTGGCGATGATTCACTCTGGAAAGCTGGCGCCTGAGCAGCTGATCGGCAAGCGGATCACTCTTGAGCAGTCGATTGATGCGCTGATGAACATGGATAAGTTTGAAGGAGCGGGGGTGACGGTGGTGACGGAATTCTAAACAGGAAATAGCGGCGGTACGTAACAATTTCCTGCAATGAAACGGGGCAAATTATTCGCTCCTCATCCACCGCTGCAGGTTTTACGCTGTACGGTATTGATAAGGAGTACGTTATGTCATCAGACACTACCCAATCCGTGCGCCGCGTCATCGCCCAGCACCCCGCCCAGCGCGATGATATTGGTGATTTGGTCACCCGGCGGCCACTGCCGGGGCCTAGTTTGGATCAGCTTGATCCGTTTCTGTTTTTGAACCACCACGGCCCGCAAACGTACCCCGCCAATAACCGTGGGCTGCCGTTTGGCCCGCATCCGCATCGCGGCTTTGAAACGGTGACGTTTATTCTGGAAGGCTCGCTTGCCCACGCGGACAGCGCCAGTCATCAAAGCGTCATCCACAAAGGGGGCGTGCAGTGGATGACTGCGGGCAGCGGCATTGTGCATGCGGAAATTTCGCCACCCGAGTTTTTACGCGACGGCGGCGCGCTGGAGATTCTTCAGCTGTGGGTCAATCTACCGGCGCGTTTGAAGATGAGCGAACCGCGCTATGTGGGACTGCAGCAGGCATCAATTCCTGCGATTGCCCTGCCGGGCGGCGGTGAACTCAATCTGATTGCTGGGCAGTGGCAGGAAAGCGTTGGCCCTATAGAAGAGACCTTAACCGGTGTCTTTATGTCGACCCTACGGCTGCCTGCGGGGGCGCACGAACAGTTACCCGTATTACCTGGGCGGCAGGTGTTTCTCTACGTGGTGGAGGGAAACGTTGAGGTAGGCGGCGAACCCGTTCAGCCTCACCATCTGATCGAGATAGACCGCGATGGCGAGCGCCTCGACATCGAAGCCAGCAGCGATGCACGTCTGCTGTTTGGCCACGGGGAAGTGATAGACGAACCTGTCTACTCCCATGGCCCCTTTGTGATGAACACCCGCGAAGAGATTGTTCAGGCGGTTGATGATTATCAGAGCGGCAAATTTGGCGGGCTCGACGGCTAAGATTATTTAAAGACAGGGGGATTGGGTAAATAGAGTCGCTATAACGGCTCGCCGCGGTAGTAGTGCCACAGAAACAGCGACCCCACGCTGCGCCAGGGCGTCCAGTGTTCGACTAGCTGGCGGGCTTGCTTCGGCGTGGGTTTGTCATCCATCCCTTTCAGGCGGCCTAGTGCCACTCGCAGGGCGAGGTCATCGGCGGGAAAAATATCTGAGCGGTTGAGCGAGAACATCAGATAGATCTCGGCGCTCCAGCGGCCAAAGCCGCGTAGCTCCGTAATCGCGGCAATCGCCTCGTCATCGCTTAGCTGTTCAAGCCCATCGGCGCTGAAGGTGCCTGCCAGCTCCGCTTCTGCCAGGCCCTTGGCGTATTCGATCTTGCGCCAGGAGAGTCCGGCATCGCGCAGCGCTTGGCCCTCTACCTCCATAACCGCTTTAGCATGCAGTTCAGGCAGCAGCGTATTGACGCGCGCCATAATCGCACGTGCGGCTTCGGTGGAAAGCTGCTGGCTAACGATGGTACTGAAAAACGTCGCAAAACCCTGGTCGCGCTGGCGTGGGGCCGGTGCTCCTACCAAGGGATAGGCGCGAGCGATATCCCGGTCACATTCAGCGAGGGCTTGCATGGCTTGCTCGATTGTTTCGGGCGTCATTATTGCCTCACGCGTCGAAGTTAAAGCTTCACACTAGCAAAATGAGGGTGAAAGCGTGAAACCTTGGCGTCTTTTTTCTCGACTACTTTCTCAGCTACTTTCTCAGCTACTTTCTCAGCTACTTTCTCAATTATTTTCTCAATTATTTTCTCAATTATTTTCTCAATTATCTTATTCGCTCGCTAACTTTTTTAAACGCAGTGTATTTCTACTTTCGTCTAATCCTGCGATCATTTGCGCCATCGTGATACCAACCGGGCGGTATCCCAAGGAGATAAGCATGCAGGATTCGACAACATCGTTATCTCAAGATCAGGCGTCGTCTCAAGGGCTGGCGCGCAATCCGCGCTTGGCTGAATTTGTGTTGGCGCTGGGTGGCTTTGGGATCGGCACCAGCGAGTTTGTCATTATGGGTTTGATGAACCGCGTGGCGGGTGATTTAGCGGTGACAGTGCCTCAAGTGGGCTATGCGATTAGCAGCTACGCCCTAGGTGTGGTGGTCGGCGCGCCGCTAATTTCGGCGCTGGCCGCGCGAGCACCAAGACGAATGCTATTGATTATTTTGATGCTGGTGTTTGCAGTAGGCAATATCGCCAGTGCCATGGCGCCAGGGTTCTGGTCATTCGTCGGCCTGCGTTTTCTGGCTGGCTTGCCCCACGGTGCTTATTTTGGCATCGCCGCGCTGGTAGCAGCGGGCGCAGTGCCGATAGATCAACGGGCGCGGGCTATCTCCCGGGTGATGATGGGTTTAACCGTGGCGATTTTGATCGGTGCGCCGCTGGGTACCTGGGCGGGTAACCTGCTGGGCTGGCAGATCGCCTTTGCGGGTGTCGGCGGCATTGCGCTGCTTACCGCCCTGTTGATTCGGCTTTACGTGCCGGTTCAGCCCGTCGATACCCTCGCAAGCCCTGTGCGTGAGCTTTCAGCGCTGCTTAAACAGCGGGTGTTGGTCACCTTGGCGCTTGCCTGCATCGGCTGCGGCGGTATGTTCGCCATTTTTAGCTATGTGATGCCGACATTGACCCAGCAAGCGGGTATGAGCGAAGCGCTGGGGCCATTGGTGTTGGTGATTTTCGGGCTGGGCTCGATTGCTGGCAATTTAATCGGCGGGCGTATGGCAGATAAAAACCTGATGCGCGCCATACCGGCTATTTTGCTCTGGTGTGGGGTGATCCAGGGGCTGTTTTACTTTGCCGCTAATAATGTCTGGACGGGGCTGCTGTTCGTTGGCCTCGTCGGCACCAGCATGGCCTTGGCGCCTTCGCTGCAAACCCGCTTGATGGATGTGGCCGAAGATGCCCAAACCATGGCAGCCTCCCTCAACCACGCGGCCTTTAACGGTGCTAATGCGTTAGGCGCATGGTTGGCGGGATTGGCAATTAGTGCAGGCTTTAGCTGGTCAAGCACGGGTCTAGTAGGCGCTTTTTTGGCGCTCTGCGGCTTGGTGATTTTTGCCGCTGGGCGCTGGCTGGAGAAGCGCACCTATGACGTCGTGGCCCAGCGTGCATAGCTTTGCCTGACGTTGCCTAGTTATTGACCAGTTACATAGTTATCGAACAGTGATAATTAATATGGCTAAAACGTTGAATCCTTTCTAATGTGTAAGAGCAGGAACCCATAAGGAGATGACCATGCACATTCAGGTATTGAATTCGACGCGTATTGTGACCCTTGGCGCGGTAATGGCGTTAACCATTGGCTTGGCAGGCTGCGGAACCTCCACCGGAGAGCGCGCCACTAGTGGCGCCGGTATCGGTGCCGCCGTTGGCGCGGGTGCCGCAGCCGTAACGGGTGGTAGCGTCGTCCAAGGTGCTGTTATCGGTGGTGGCGTTGGTGCTGCTACCGGTGCCGCCACGGACGAAGATGATATCAACCTCGAGTAAGTAGTGGCAGTAAGTAGTGGCTGATCCACTAGCGACATAGCCGAAACCCGCGCATGCCCATATGAAAGTGATCGGCATGCGCGGCGTTGTAGTCAGGCCCTAGCACGTTGCCAAAGGTATTGCAGGCGCCATCCCGTGCGGCGCGTAGAAACTCCCCCACATCACCTTCATCATCCCAGTGATTGATCAATGTGATGCGCTGGCCGTTGTCAAACTGAAAACCCACTACATCCAGCGCTTCGGCGGTGGCGTGTTCGCTGCGCCTGCCGGTTTCGCGGCCATACACGTTGCGGCAGGCAAAGCTACCCACATGGTTAACCTGGCTCACCCGGCTGCCCATAATCTCCTCGGCGGCAGGCTGTAACGCATGCCGCTCATACATGACCCAGGCCAGTGCCATGGGGCAGGAGGCCACAAAGCTCTGATTGAACGCGACGCCGCTTGACTGCATGCGCACGACATTGGAAAGCGGGCAGCTCGCTGTAGGGCTGTAATCGGCTAGCGGCGTGTAGCGTAATTCGCTTTCGGGAACAGTGTCTAGCGCGGCTAAGCAGCCTGGGCGGTCATCCGCCAAGCGGCTTAGCTTAAGCTGCGTGACCAGCGTGATGGGGTCATCAATATGCAGCGGTGCCCAAGGCGCCCAGTGGCGGGGAATGTCTATCAGGCCTTTTTGCAGCGCCACGCCCAGTGCAATGAGACCTAAAATTAATAGCGTACTGCGCATGCCTACCTCCCTGTATGTCACCACCAACGCTACAGTCGTCGCGCTGGGTGTGCGATACTGCGCAGCCTCGCTGCTCTGCTGCAGTCGCGCTAGTTGTTTTGCTACTTTATCCGCTACTTATTTTTCGCTAACTGAAGGGAAAGTACTTCATGTCCCAAGGTACGCTGTTTATCGTTTCCGCCCCGTCAGGTGCTGGTAAGACTAGCTTGGTGCGTGAGCTAATCGAAAGCCTGGATGGGATTCAAGTGTCGGTGTCGCACACTACGCGTGCCAAACGTGAGGGTGAGGTGGATGGTGTGAACTATCATTTCACCGATGTGGCAGAATTTGAAGCGATGATCGCGCGCGGTGAGTTCTTTGAGTATGCCAAAGTATTCGATAATTACTACGGCACCTCGCGCCAGGCGGTAGAGGTATTGCTGGCGGCAGGACAGGACGTGATTCTGGAAATCGACTGGCAGGGCGCTAACCAGGTGCGCGAGCAAATGCCGAACGCGGTATCGATTTTTATTCTACCGCCCTCGCGCAACGAGCTCGAGCGACGCCTTGCTAGCCGCGGCACCGATGAGCATGCAGTGATTGCTCGTCGCATGCGCGATGCCGTTAGTGAGATGTCCCATTACCACGAATATGATTACCTTGTTGTTAACGATGACTTCACCACGGCGCTGCAGGAGTTACAGTCATTGGTGATCAGTCGCCGTTTGAGTCGACCGGTAATGAGCGAGCGCCACGCGCCGCTGTTGGCTGCACTCTTGTCACAGGCGCCTACGGTCGAGTAATCTATCTGGTTCTACATCTTTTTTCGCTGGGTCGACGCCGTTTTTCAACTCTATAACGGCGTCGGCCCGGTTCCGTCATAACAGGAAGGCTCCCATGGCTCGCGTAACCGTTGAAGATTGTCTTGAAAATGTTGAAAACCGTTTCAAGCTGGTAATGATTTCCACCCAGCGTGCTCGCCAGCTAGCGCGTGGCTCTCGCGATGCCCTGCTACCTTGGGAAAACGATAAACCCACGGTGATGGCGCTGCGTGAAATTGCCGCAGGCCTGGTCGATCACACTGTACTCGACGAGCCCGTTGAAGCCGCTGTTCGTCCGCGCCCGGCTATGGCGCCTACTCATATCGACGACTAACGTTTTCAACGACACCGATAGAGGCGCGGTAGATGTTCACCATTGATGACCTGGCCGATCGACTCGGCGGCTATTTACCCTCGGATGAAATCCAGCAGGTCAAACGCGCCTTTTACTACGCTGAGCAGGCCCATGATGGCCAGCGGCGGCGTTCCGGTGAGCCTTACGTTACCCATCCGCTCGCGGTGGCGAATATTCTTGCCAATATGCACATGGATCATCAAAGCTTGATGGCCGCCATGCTGCACGACGTGATTGAAGACACCGGCGTTTCCAAAAAAGCCCTGGAAGCACAGTTTGGTAAACCGGTAGCCGAACTGGTAGACGGAGTCTCCAAGCTTACCCAGATCACCTTTGAAGACAAAGCCGTCGCCCAAGCGGAAAACTTTCAGAAGATGGTGCTGGCGATGTCGCGGGATATTCGCGTCATCATCGTTAAGCTGGCCGACCGGCTGCATAATATGCGCACTCTTGGCGCTTTGCGCCCTGATAAGAAGCGCCGCATCGCCCGCGAAACCCTGGAAATTTACGCACGCATTGCCGGGCGTCTGGGTATCAATACGATTCGTATTGAGCTTGAGGATCTCTCCTTTCAAGCGATTCACCCCATGCGCGCGGAGCGTATCAAACGCGCCGTTGCCAGTGCGCGTGGACACCGGCGCAGCGCTATGCGCGAAATACAGTCATCGCTGCAAAAAAGCCTGGATGACGACGCGCTTAACGGCACGGTGGTTGGACGCCAAAAGCATCTGCTGTCGATCTATAAAAAGATGCGCGACCAGCGTAAGCCCTTTGCCGAAATTATGGATGTGTTTGGTTTTCGCATCATTACCGAAGATGTGGCCAGCTGCTACCGTATTCTAGGCGTGGTGCACAACCTCTATAAGCCAGTGCCTGGGCGCTTTAAAGACTATATTGCGATTCCCAAAGCCAACGGCTACCAGAGCCTGCACACCACTCTATTTGGCTCCCGCGGTATGCCGATAGAAGTGCAGATACGCACCCGCGAAATGGAAGCGATGGCCAATAACGGCATTGCCGCCCACTGGCTTTATAAGGCGGGCCAGACCTCGCACCCGATTGCCGAAGGCAGCCATGCCCGCGCCCGTGCATGGGTAAAAGGTCTGCTCGAAATGCAGCGTCACGCCGGCGACTCGTTAGAATTTATCGAACACGTTAAAAACGATCTCTTCCCCGACGATATCTACGTGTTCACGCCTAAAGGTGACATTATGGAGTTGCCCCAGGGCGCTACCGTGATCGACTTCGCCTACACCGTGCACACCGATATCGGCAATAACTGCATCGCCTGCCGTATTGATCGCCATTTGGCTCCGCTTTCGACGCGCTTAGAGAGCGGTCAGACGCTGGAAATTATCACCGCCCCCGGTGCCAAGCCCAATCTTGCCTGGCTAAATTTTGTCACCACGGCAAAGGCGCGTTCGGCTATTCGCCACGCGCTTAAATATCAGCAGCACACAGAAGCAATAATGCTGGGCCGGCGATTACTCAATAAAGCGCTGGCGCCTTTCGATACCAGCCTGGAAGAGCTGGATGAGAGTGTCCTCAAGCGAGCCTTCAAAGAGCTGGATGTGACGTCCGAAGAGTCGCTATTGGAGTCGTTAGGGTTAGGTAACCGCATGACCCATGTGGTGGCGCGGCGGCTAGTGGATGCAGCCCACGGTGATGATACCTATGAGCATCCTGCAGGCGTTGAAGTCAGCAAAGCCGTGATGATCAACGGCAGCGAAGGCATGGTGATTAACTTTGCACGCTGCTGCCATCCGCTGCCGGGCGATCCAGTGGTCGGTCATCTTTCCACTGGCAAAGGCTTGGTGGTGCATCGCGCCGAATGTAAAAACGTGATTGATAAGAACTTCGCCGATAAAAATGATCCGGATAAGCTGTTCGCGTTGGAGTGGTCAGACACTATTGATGAAGACTTCCCGGTTGCGCTACGTATTGAAATTGAGAGCCGTCGTGGGCTGGTCGCAGAGCTTGCCGGGCTGGTCACCGATGCGGATGCCAACATTGAGCGGATTGGCATTGAAGAGCGTGATGCCCACCTTTCCACCGTCAATCTAACCCTGTCGGTGAAAGGCCGCGTGCATCTGGCGCGGATTATCAAACGTATTCGTAATCTTCCCAACGTTGGCAGAATTACCCGACTCGCTAACTAACACCGGATATAACAATAGGCTGATTAAAATCGGCAGCGATCGCTATTTTTTAGTATCAAATAATTAGCTATTACCCATTACAGGAGCGAAACAACGTATGAGCAATAAAGCTGTTATCAACACTAGCAAGGCCCCTGCGGCTATTGGCCCATACTCCCAGGCCATTAAAGCGGGTAACACGGTGTATCTTTCCGGCCAGATCCCGCTGGATCCCGCGACCATGGCGATTGTGTCCGAGGATTTTGAAGCCCAGGCGCGCCAGGTGTTCACCAACCTGCAAGCGGTATGTGAAGAAGCCGCGGGCTCGCTCAGCGATATTGTAAAATTGAATCTCTATCTGGTGGACTTGGATAACTTTGCGATTGTTAACCAAGTCATGGAAGAGTTCTTCACCGCTCCTTTCCCCGCCCGGGCCGCCGTTGGCGTGAAAGCGCTGCCCAAAGGCAGCCAGGTGGAAGCAGACGCGGTCATGATCATCGGTGATTAAACAGGTGTTGCTTAAACCTTATTAACCTCTAGAAAGCCGCCCTCTTTAAGTACCTGTGCATAACCTTCGCGGTAGCTAGGGAAGCGGAACTGATAGCCAGTGCTTAATAGGCGCTGGTTATCGCAGCGTTTGCTGGTTCGCCGACGTAAAGGCGACTGCATGGTCTCGGTGGCCTCTACGTTTAGCTGCTCGGCCAGCCACATCATGACGTTATGCATGGTGACCGGTTCGCAGTCGCTGCCTAGGTAAATATCTGCCAGCGTCTCACCACTTTCTTGGTAGCGAATCAGGTGGGCAAGAATGCCGGTACAATCGTCGCGGTGAATACGGTTGGAGTACACCACAGGCGTGATTGCGGCCACACGGCCTTCAGCCACCTGATGAATCAGCCGGTCGCGGCCTGGGCCGTAAATGCCGGAAAAGCGCACCACTGTGCCGGGTAGCGCATGATTGATCAGCGCCTGTTCGGCTTCGCACATTAGCGTGCCAGAGAAGCTGGTCGAATCGGGCGGGGTCTCTTCGTTGACCACTTCGCCTTCCTGCTGGCCGTGTACGCTGGTTGATGAGACAAAAAATACCCGACGCGGCGGCGTTTTGTGCTGCTCCATCACGCTCAACACGCGCTTTAAGCCGTCAGGATAAGCACTTTGATAGGCACTCTCTTCGAAACGGTCAGCACTGACGGTATACACCACATAGTCAGCCTGGGGCAGGCTTTTGGCATCGGCCTCTTCAAGGCTATCCAAGTCTAACGCTAGCGGTTTAATACCGGTGCCTTTTAGGGCTTCCACGTTGCGACGTAAGCCAATCACCTGGTGTCCTTCCTCAAGCAGTTCGCGCCCAAGGTTGATCCCAATATCGCCACAGCCGATAATCAGTACGGTTAGCTTCACCGTGCTTACTCCTCTTGATTAATATTCCCTATTAGATGCAAAGTCTCTACCAAATATGCGATTGTCGGATGAGAAGACCGACGGCAGAGCTTGCTTGTCCTTTTCCATCCCGCTGACTGTCACTATGTTAGTCACACGCTGCTACGAGAGGATGCCACTGGCACCGCTATGACTTTAACAGAACTTCGCTACATCGTAACCCTTGCCCAGGAGCGTCACTTTGGCCGCGCGGCAGAACGCTGCCACGTTTCGCAGCCTACGCTCTCGGTGGCGGTGAAAAAGCTGGAAGAAGAGCTCGAAACACCGCTATTTGAGCGCTCCAAGTCCACTGTGCAGGTGACCCCGCTGGGTGAAAAAATCGTTGCCCAGGCCCAGCGTGTGCTGGAGCAGAGCAGCCTTATTTTTGAGCTCGCCAGCGCGGGTAAAGATCAGTTGGCCAACCCGCTGCGCATTGGGGCGATTTATACCATTGGGCCCTACCTGTTTCCCCATCTAGTGCCAGCCCTGGCTAACGCGGCACCGCAAATGCCGCTGTATATTGAAGAGGGTATGACCGGTACCCTGCGCGCCAAGCTGAGAAGCGGTGAGCTGGATGTGATTATTGTCGCCCTTCCGTTTACTGAAACTGATGTGGTGACCAAGCCGATTTACGATGAAGCCTTTGAAGTGCTCATCCCCGCCAATCACCCCTGGGTCGAGCGGGAGGCGATCAATAAAGAGGACTTACTCGAAGAGCGCCTGCTACTGCTTGGCGAAGGCCACTGTTTCCGCGATCAGATTTTGGAAGCCTGCCCGGCGATTACCCAAAAGCTCAACAGCCCCAACAATACGCTGATCGCCGAAGGCGGGTCGCTGGAAACCATACGCCACATGGTGGCTTCCCGGTTAGGCATCACAGTGCTGCCGCAGTCGGCGCTGGGCACCGACCAGTATGAAAATGCCATGCTGGTTAGTCGACCGTTTGTTGATCCAGCGCCCTCGCGCACCGTGGCGATTGCTTGGCGGGCGAGCTTTCCCCGGCCCAAAGCCATTGAGGCGCTGATTCAGGCGATCAGCCATTGCCGTCAACCTGCCAAAGCCGTGAAAAGCGCCCCATGAGCGACCTCTCCGCGCCGATAACCGCGCTGAAGGGCGTGGGCGAAGCGCTGGCGCTAAAACTTGGCCGGTTGGGGATCGAGCGGGTCAGCGATCTGCTGTTTCATCTGCCGTTGCGCTACCAGGATCGCACGCGGCTGACACCGATTGGCCTGCTACGGGCAGGCCAAGAGGCGGTGATAGAGGGCGAAGTGACCGCCTGCGACGTGGTCAAAGGGCGCCGCCGCAGCCTGCTGGTGCGCCTGCGCGATGCCAGCGGTATTTTAAGCCTGCGGTTTTTTCACTTCTCCCCCGCCCAGCAACAGCAGATGCGCCCCGGCGCTACGGTGAGGGCTTTTGGCGAAGCGCGGGCCGGGGCCACCGGGTTGGAAATCTATCACCCCGAATATCGTTTGAGTGGCAGTGAAACCCCGGTAGACGAGTATTTCACGCCCATTTACCCCACCACCGAAGGTCTTAATCAGCCGCGGCTGCGTGCATTGGCGCAACAGGCGCTTGGGCTGCTGGATGACGCCCCCGAAGCCTTGCCGGACGTGATCCCCGATACGCTTCTCCAGCGCTTTCAGCTACCAGGGCTCCATGCCAGCCTGCATTTGCTACACCAGCCACCGCCCGATGTGAATATCGAGCAGTTAACTTTCGGTCAGCACCCGGCCACGCGCAGGCTGGCGCTGGAAGAGCTGCTAGCCCACCAATTAAGCTTGCGCGAAGTGCGGCTGCGTATTCAGGCGGATGGCGCGCCGACGCTACCCTCCGGGCGCAGCCTGCAGGCGCGCTTTTTGGCCCAACTGCCGTTTGCCTTAACCGGCGCCCAGCGCCGCGTGCTGGAAGAGATCGGCCACGATTTAAGCCGCCCAGCGCCGATGCTGCGACTAATTCAAGGCGATGTCGGCTCGGGCAAGACTGTAGTGGCGGCCATGGCCGCGCTAAGCGCCCTGGCGGGTAATTGCCAGGCGGCGATCATGGCGCCGACGGAAATCCTCGCCGAGCAGCACTTCCGCTCGTTTAAAGCCTGGTTTGAGCCGCTGGGCATCGAAGTGGCGTGGCTGGCGGGCAAGCTTAAAGGCAAAGCACGGCTGGATGCCAAGGCGGCGATTGCCGACGGCCGCGCGCGCATGGTTGTGGGCACCCACGCGCTGTTTCAGGACGACGTGCACTTCCAGTGTTTAGGGCTGGCGATCATCGACGAGCAGCACCGCTTTGGCGTGCATCAGCGTCTGGCGCTGCGCGAGAAGGGCGAAGCGGGTGGGCTGACGCCGCACCAACTGATCATGACCGCCACGCCTATTCCCCGCACCCTGGCCATGAGCGCCTACGCGGATCTGGATGTTTCAGTAATCGACGAGCTGCCCCCCGGCCGTACGCCGGTGAAAACCGTGGTAGTGCCCGACGAGCGCCGCCCTGAAGTGGTTGAGCGTATTCGACTAGCCTGCAGCGAAGGCCGCCAGGCCTACTGGGTGTGCACGCTGATCGATGAGTCCGAGGTGCTGCAGTGTCAGGCCGCTGAGGTCACCCGCGACGAGCTCACCGTCGCCTTACCTGAGCTGGCGGTGGGCTTGGTTCATGGGCGCATGAAATCCAGCGAGAAAGCCGAAGTAATGACCGCCTTTAAAGAAGGAGAGCTGGATCTACTGGTCGCGACTACAGTGATCGAAGTGGGCGTGGATGTACCCAACGCCAGCCTGATGATTATCGAAAACCCGGAGCGCCTGGGGCTTTCCCAGTTGCACCAGCTACGTGGCCGGGTAGGCCGAGGCAGCACGGAAAGCTTCTGTGTACTGCTCTACCATCCACCGCTGTCGAAAAGCTCCCGCCAGCGCTTAGCCGTCATGCGCGAAACCACCGATGGCTTCCGCATCGCCGAAAAAGATCTGGAAATCCGCGGCCCCGGTGAAGTCCTCGGCACCCGCCAAACCGGCCTGGCACAGATGAAAATCGCCGATCTGGAGCGCGATGCCGACCTGCTAGAGCGAGTAACGGCCATGGCCCAAACACTGCAAGGCAACCCCGACATCACCTCCGTGCTGGTGCGCCGTTGGCTGGGGGAAGCGGCAGGGCGTTATGGGCAGGTTTAGGCGTTAGCAGTGGCGCTGCTTGGCGTGTGATCTTCACTTCCCACCAACCTATTCGCCGCCTCGCCCAGCGGGGCCAGTTGCTCGGTAATAAGGCGCAGCTGGCTTTGGATAGGGCGGTAGAGGGTAACCGCTTGTTCGTCTGCTGCGGCACTCTGCCCTTCTAACTGGCTTAACAGTTCGGCGGCTTGATCCGTTAGTGCCTCAACCGGCTGGCGCTGGCGTAATCGTTCCGCAATCTGGCCCAACAGCTCACCAATGCGTTTTGCTACCGGCACCAGTGTGGCGTCGTCTTCATCGTCTGCCAACTGGTGGCGATGGGCGCCCAGCGCAGAGAGGTGGCTAAGCAGGGTGTTGGAGAGCACCAAAAAGCGCAGGCCGTTGTCTGCATCCTGTTTACGGTAATGCCCTGGTTCGTGGAGCATATTAGTGAGCAGGGTGGAGAGTGCGGCGTCGGCGTTATGGGCATTGCGCCGCGCTAGGCGATAGGCCAGGTCATCCTGTTTGCCCGCCTCGTACTGGTGGATGATCTCCTCCAGGTAGCGGCGATGGTTGTTTAGCGCGTTGGCAGCCTCACGATAAAGCCTGCGGCCCTGCCAATCGGGGAGAATAAAGAACACTGCTAACCCCGCAATCAGCGAGCCAAGCAGGGTATCAAGCAGGCGTGGCAGGATTAGGTTATAGCCGTCGCCCACCTGATTGAAGCTGCACAGCACAAGCAGGGTGATGGACGCCGTGGCGATCACGTAGTGTTTTTCACGGTTAGCGAAAAACGAAACCCCAGCGGCCACGGCGATGATACTTTGCACAAGCGGATGCGGAAAGAGACTGATAGACGCCCAGCCCACTACCAGGCCTAATACCGTGCCGATAATCCGCTGTGACAAAAATCGTCGCGTGGTAGCAAAGTTGGGCCGACAGACAAACAGCGTGGTAAGCAGAATCCAAAAGCCCTGCGCCGGGTCGATCCACTGCATGATCCCGTAGCCGGTCATTAGCGCGATGGAGAGCCGCACCGCGTGACGAAAGGTGGGCGAGCCAAGGGTAAAGTTCAAACGCACTCGCTTCCACGCTTCCAGCAAGCTCGACGGTGAGCGATCAAATAGCGAACTGTCGCGCCGCTCATCGCTGACGCCAGGATTGTGGGCGCTGGCGAGCTGGTTTTCCAGCGTGGCCAAGTTGTCAGCTAGGGCGCTTAGAGGGTATAGCAGCGGTCGCCATTCGGGCTTGCCCCGGTCGCGCAAGTTCTCAATGGAAGCGTGTAAGTCAGCCAGCGCCTCTTCACTCTGCTGGTGATCAAACGGCCTATTGAGTAGCAGCGATTTGGCCAACTGGCGGCAAGAGCGCCCCTGCTGATCCAGCAGCCGCTGACAGCGAAACAGCACATCGTGGTGGAAGAATGCTTTGCTGAGCGCACTGTAGGGGTAGTGGGTGGAGCTGGCGCGTTCGTGAATATCCTGGGCGATAAAGTAGATACGCAGGTAGCGGTTGAGTTTTTGGTCGCCGCGCTGGCCCTCTAAGCGTCTGAAAATCATCTCTTTAGCTTGGTTGAGCGCATCGACGACTTTGCCGTTCTGGCGCGCCAGGGCCACCCGGCGGGCTTCTACATCCACACCGCGTACCGGTTCAAACAGCGCTGATTTGAGTATCAAAAACTCGCCCAGCGCTTTGTACACCCGCGCCATGCTCTGCTTGACCGGCTGGCGGGAGAACAGCGCACACCACACTACCGAAATTAACCCGTACCACACCGCACCCGCCAACAGCAGCAGTTGGCGTGCCGCCACGTCTTCATCGACCCCGCCGTGCTGCTCGATATTGATCATCGAGTAGATCGATAGTATCAGCGTGCCAGAGGCAATGGTGGCGTAACGCTGGCCGATGGCGCCGAGCATAATCAGGCTAAAGGTCGAAAGGCCCAGCCCGACTACAAACAGCCACGGCCAGGGAAACAGCCACTGGACAATAAATGATGCCGAGGTAAAACACACCAGCGTTACCAGCAGGGCTTGCAAGCGGCCTTGCCAGCTGTCGTCGGTTTCAGACAGCGCGCAGGCGATAATGCCCAGGAAAAGCGGAATCACTAGCGCTACATCGCTCATCACGCCGCTGAACAGCAGCGCTCCGCTGAACGCTATAAAAACGCGCAGGCTGTAGGCGAATTTATCCAGCGTCCAAAGGCGCCGTAGCGGCAAAGTAATGGGCATAGAGGCTCTTATGGGTGATTGTTAGACTTTAGTATAAAGGTGTGGGCGTTGGATGTCGCTACCTCAGCGATCAACGTTTAACCCACAGCGCTTAGTGTTCTAAAAAATAGCGCACTAAAACCCTATGATTGAAACACCAACCTTTCGATACTCGGAGTGACTCTAAAAAAAACAGGGACACTCCTATGGATCTCAAACTGCTGCTGGACTGGCGTCTTCACCTCTTGGTGATTGCGACGTCAATGTTTGCCGAGTGGATCGGCATTGTACGCATCCCCCTCGGGCCCGGAACACTGCTGTTACTACCGCTGCTCTACGCCTTTGTGATTGGCGTTTTGTTTAATCCCCACCTTTTTTCGGCCATGGGCAAGGTTATTCCCAAACCGGTCAGCAATGCCGCAGGGCCGATCATTCTGATCGCTATATTGCCGTTTATTGCCAAGTTTGGCTCCACCATTGGCCCAGCGATCGAGCAGATTATCGCCGCAGGCCCAGCGCTGATACTCCAGGAACTGGGTAATCTCGGCACCATGCTGATAGCGCTGCCCTTTGCGGTATTAGTGCTCAAAATGGGCCGGGAAGCGATTGGCGCTACCTACTCTATCGCCCGTGAACCCAATATTGCCATTATTTCAGACCGTTATGGACTCAGAAGCCCTGAAGGTATCGGCATTATGGGCGTTTACGTCGTGGGCACCATGTTCGGTACGCTCTACTTTGCCTTAATGGCGGGCTACATCGCCTCGCTGGATATTCTTGATATTCGTGCCTTGGCCATGGCCTGCGGAGTAGGCAGTGGCAGCATGGTGGCGGCGTGTTCGGCAGCCTTAGCCGAAGCGGTACCGGCTTCCAAAGATGAACTGCTCGCCTTCGCTGGGGCTAGCAACCTGCTTACCTACGCCACCGGCCTGTATATCTCGCTATTTATCGCGCTACCGGTCACCGAGTGGATGTACAAGCGCTTAAAAGGCTCACGTCAGGAGGTTAGCCATGAAAACTCATGAGAGCACGGTCGATCAGTTTGATGCCGAAGCGCTTAAAGAGCTACGCCCGGAAAATCAGCTAGGCAAAACCGCGTTGGTGCTGGCAGCGGTGTGTATCGCTGCATGGTTTAGCAATATCGTCAACGGTTCGCCGCTGTTAGATGCGCTGCCCGGCATGCTGATTTTGTATGTGATGGTCATCATTGGCTTGGTGATCGGGCGCTTTTGCCCCTTTTATTTACCCAGCGTGGCCTGGGTGTCATTGATCAGCATTATCGCAACGCTGCCGTTTTTTCCTGGCAACGGCTGGATCATTGCGCGATTAGCCGAGGTGGATTTCCTGGCCGTAGTAACCCCCGTGTTGGCCTATGCAGGGCTAGCGCTTACCGGGCGCGAGTTTGCCATGTTCAAGCAAACCGGCTGGAAGCTGGTGATTGTGGCTCTGCTGGTCTTCACCGGTACCTTTATCGGCTCCGCCGTTGTCGCTCACGTAATGCTGTAAGGATAGGCCGATGACTACCCCCATTAATTTACCGGATAGCGCCGAACTTACCGCCTGGCGACGCGATTTTCACCAACACCCGGAAACCGCGTTTGAGGAGCACCGCACCAGTGCGCGTATTGCCGCGCTGCTCAATGAGTGGGGCTTCGAGGTGACGACGGGGATTGCGGGTACCGGCGTGGTGGCGACCCTGGATGGTCGCTTGGGTGAAGGCAAAACCATCGGTCTGCGGGCCGATATCGACGCCCTGGATATTCGCGAAGAGACCCAGCTTGCCTACGCCTCGCAAACCCCCGGCAAGATGCACGCCTGCGGCCACGATGGTCACACCACCATGCTGTTGGGCGCCGCCTGGGCGTTAAAGCAGCAGCCGGATTTCAAAGGCCGGGTGGTGTTTATCTTTCAGCCCGCCGAAGAGAATGCCGGTGGCGGAAGGGTCATGGTCGAAGAGGGCCTGTTCGAGCGCTTCCCCATGGACGCCGTGTACGGGCTGCACAACTGGCCAGGCCTGCCCGTCGGAGTCGCCGCGGTGCACGATACTGACGTGATGGCCGCTTTCGACATCTTTAGCCTAACGCTGACCGGCAAAGGCTGCCACGCGGCGATGCCCCACTTAGGGACTGATACGGTATTGGCGAGCTGCCAATTGATCAGCCAGCTGCAAGGGCTGGTGAGCCGCGAAACGCCGCCAGATAAATCAGCAGTGCTGAGTATTACCAGTATTAACGCGGGGGACACCTTCAATGTGATCCCCGAGCAGGTGGCGCTGCGGGGTACGCTGCGCTGTTTTGATATGGCGCATAAAGAGCATCTGGAAGAGCGCTTTAAACAGGCGATTGCTAGCCTAGCTGAGTTCCACGGCCTAACCGTTGAGCTGGATTACCAGCGCTGCTACCCCGCCACTATCAATACCCCGGAGCATGCCCAGCACTGCGCCACGGTACTGGAGAGCTTGCTGGGTAGCGAGCACGTGATTCGTAACCCACCGCCCAGCATGGCCTCTGAGGATTTCTCGTTCCTGCTTGCCGAACGCCCAGGTGCCTATATCTGGATGGGCAATGGCGAGGAGTCCGCTTCGCTACATAATCCGCGCTATGACTTCAACGATGCACTATTGCCGCTGGGCGCACGCTACTGGGTGGAGCTGGTAAGGGCACTGCTCGTCTAAATCGCCACCTTTGTCTCAACGATAAGCGTTATTCGCTCTCTGATGCCCACTGGGTAGGGGAGCGTCTACCCCGAATATGGCGTCTTCATACTTAGTAGGACGTTTAAGGAGCACTTACGATGTCTTCAACAACAGCATTATCGATCGTGGTCATTGGCCTCGGGCAGATGGGCGGGAATATGGCCCTCACCCTTCAAGCCGCAGGGTTTGCGGTAACTGGCAGCGATGTATTTGAACCAGCGCGATCACGTCTTGCAGCGCAAGGGCTAACCGTTGTGGCGCCCGATGCGCTACCCGCAAGCGATGTTTACCTGCTGTCGCTGCCGACTTCTGCCCATGTGCGCGAAGTGATCGAGCAATCCCCAGGCTTGCTCACGCTGGCGCCGAAAGGCAGCGTGATTGTTGATACCTCCACCAGTGACCCCGCCGTCAGCCGTGAACTGGCCGAAAAAGTAACCGCTGCGGGCCTTCTGTGGCTGGACGCGCCGGTCAGCGGGGGCCCGAAAGGGGCTGCCAGCGGCAAGCTTGGCATGCTGTTGGGCGGTGATGTCGCCACTGTTGAGCGAGTGTTGCCGATGCTGGAAGCGATGTCGGCCAAGCGCACCCATGTAGGCGGCCCCGGCAGCGGCCATGTGGTCAAGCTGGCCAATAACTACCTATGTGCAGCGCACTTGCTGACCACTGCCGAAGCGGTAGCCATGGCGGCCCAGGCAGGCGTTGACCCCGCCGCCTGTTTGGCGGGCCTCAATAGTGGCTCTGGGCGCAGTGCGGTTAGCGAGGTGAACTTCCCCGAGTGGGTGCTGAGCGAACGCTTTGATTCGGGCTTTACCACCGGGTTGATGCGTAAAGACCTGCGCCTGGCGCGGGATGCCGCTGAGCAACTGAGTGTTCCGCTGCCGCTGTTGCAAGCGGTTGTCGATGCCTGGCACGCGAATGCCGATAACCCCGCCGATAGCGACGACTTTAACCATATCACCACGCCGATTTTAGCGCGTGCTAGCCAAGCGGAGGGCAACCAATGAACGTACTTAGCCAACACGCCAGTGAGCATCTTGCAGAACTGCTTGAAGGTTTCGGGCTAGCGGCGGCCACGCCGCTGAGTAACTGGATTGATGGTGACTTAGTCGCGGGAGAGGGTGAGTCAATCACCTTAACGAATCCGGCCACTGGCGAAACGTTGGTAAGCTATCGCGACGCCAGCGCGGCGCTGATTGAACGCGCCACCCGAGCGGCTGTGCGTGGGCAGCAAGAGTGGATGGCGCTGACCGCCAGCGCGCGCGGGCGGCGCATGAATGCGGCACTTCGCGGCCTGGAGGGCCATGAAGAGTCGCTGGCGCAGTTGGAAAGTGTCGTTGCCGGTAAGCCAATTCGTGACTGCCGGGCCGAAGTCGGCAAAGTGCGCGAGATGTTCGAATACTATGCAGGCTGGTGCGATAAGCAGCATGGCGAAGTGATACCGGTACCCACCTCGCATCTTAACTATGTGCGCCACGTGCCTTATGGCGTGGTGGGGCAGATTACCCCCTGGAACGCACCGATGTTCACCTGCGCCTGGCAGTTGGCGCCAGCGATAGCAGCGGGCAATGGGGTGGTATTGAAGCCCTCCGAGCTTACGCCGTTCTCATCGGTGGTGATTGCCAAGCTACTTGAAAGTGGCGGGTTGCCGAAGGGGCTTATCAATATCGTTAACGGCCTGGGCAAAACGACGGGCGCGGCGCTCACCGATCACCCGATCATCAGCAAGCTGGTATTTGTCGGCTCGCCTCAAAGTGGCCGCCTGATTGCCGAGGCGGGGGCGCGTCGATTGGTGCCCAGCGTGTTAGAGCTGGGGGGCAAGTCCGCCAATATTGTGTTTGCCGATGCCAAGTTGGATGAGGCCGTTGCGAGTGCCCAAGCCGCCATTTTTGCCGCCGCAGGCCAGAGCTGTGTGGCAGGGTCGCGCTTATTGATTGAGCGCTCGGTGTTTGAGCAGGTCACCACCCGTTTGGCGCGGGCAGCAGAACAAATTGCGGTGGGCCTGCCCAGCGATGAAGCGACCCGTATGGGCCCACTGCAGAATCGCCGTCAGTTTGAGCAGGTGACACGAATGATCGACGCCGCCGTCGCTGTGGGTGCGCGGCTATTGACGGGTGGCAAGCGCCCGGCAGGGCTGCCAGATGAAGCCCAGGGCTACTTTATCGCCCCTACCGTGCTGGTCGATGTCACACCGGATATGGAGATCGCCCAGCAAGAAGTCTTTGGCCCGGTGCTGGTAGCCATGGCCTTTGACGATGAAAACCAGGCCGTTCAACTTGCCAATGAGACGCGGTTTGGCCTGGCGGGTGCGGTGTGGAGCCAGGATGTAGCGCGAGCCCACCGTGTTGCCGGGCAGCTGCGGGCGGGTACCGTGTGGATTAATAGCTATAAAGCGATTAGCGTGATGTCGCCGTTTGGAGGCTTTGGCGAGAGCGGCTTTGGCCGTTCCAGCGGCCTGGATGGCCTACGTGAATACACGGTGCCGCAAAGCGTATGGGTGGAAACCGCGCCAGAAGCCAGCGTCGCGTTTGGTTACGGTAGCGGTGTTGGTTGATCGCTTACCGGACTGGGCTCTCGGAAGGCCTGCATCCAGCGCTGCAAATGGCGTAGCAATAGTATGCAGGCCTTGGGCTGCTGGCGGCCCACGCGGGTGACCATGTGGGCATGGGAGCGCTGAAAGAGCGGATTATCGACCGGCCGCGCCACAAGCGTACCGACCTCTAAATCATGCGCAACGGCAAAGGCGGGTAGCAGCGTGATCCCCATACCGCTGCGTACGTACTGTGCCAGTACCACCATGGAGTTAGTGTTCATGGCCAGACGTGGGGCGATCCGCGCCTGTTGAAAGGCTTGATCGACCATCTGACGCACTCCGTGGCTAGCATCCCACATAGCCATGGGTTCAGCGCTAAGTTGCTCCAGAGAGAGCGGCGCAGGCTGGTTGGCCAAGGGGTGTTGCGGTGACAGGATGGCCATTAATGGCTGGGGGCTAGATGCCCAAAAACGCAGTTGAGGATGGGTTCTTTCGTGGAACATTAAGCCGATATGGCTGTGGTCATCAACCACGGCTTCAATAATGCCCGAGGTACCGGCGATATGAATATCGAGCTGGATACCCGCATAAAGTTGGGTAAATTCGTGCAGCGGGGAAGCCACTAAATCGCTGACAAACCCTTCGCCTACGGTGAGCGATATTCTGCCAGTTTCCAGGCGTTGGTAGGATTCAAGCGAGGCAATAAAACCTTCATCGAGGGCACCGCGCCGTTCGCAGTACTCAAGCAGCATTTCACCTACCGGGGTAGGCGAAATGCCATCGCGCTGACGCTCCATCAGAGAGGCTCCCAAGGCTTCTTCCAGCAGCGCAATTTGCCTGCTAACTGCCGAGGGAGCAATGTCCAAGCGCGCCGCTGCGCGGCGCACTGAGCCAGACTCCAGGGTAACGCGGAAGTACACTAAGCGCTGATGAGGTATGTCCATCGATAGTAAGGCGCTACAAATACTTGAGTAGTTTTTGCAGCTTATTCATATCGGCGGAGTCCCCCACCAAGCGCACGCTACCGTTCATCATGCCGTCGAGAAAGGCCTGCTGGGTCGGCTTTTTGAGCACTTTCAAGGCGGTATCCTGATCACGGAAGCGCAGCTCAAGATCCAAGTCGACCGGCAGCCCTTTAGCAGTACTGACACTTTTCGGCGTCATCCGATAGTGACGGGCAATGCTTAGATCTTCCGTGGCAATTCCCCAGTCCAGGCCGCGCATACGTTCTAACTGCTCACGAAAGCGCGGCTTGCGGCGCAGGGCGCGTTTGAGCAGTACGCCCAGCAGCCACAGCGTCAGCTTGAGCTTCATTAGGAAACGGCGTCCTTAAGGCCTTTGCCTGGCTTAAAGGCGACGTTTTTGCTGGCTGGAATTTGCAGCGGGGCGCCGGTCTGCGGGTTTTTGCCGGTACGCGCTGCGCGCTCACGTACGGTGAAGGTGCCAAAACCAATCAGCGCGACATCTTCGCCCTTGGCACAACTGTTGGTGATTTCATCCAGAATGACGTTCAGCACTTGGCCTGCTTTATCTTTGGACAGGTCGGCACTTTCAGCGATGGCTGCAGCGAGTTCAGGTTTGCGCATAAGGAATCTCCCCTTTTGAATAGAAATCAAACATCAAACAAATGAATGTTGTTGGGTGCGTAGCCGATTAGGTTAGCTTCTCTAGCCTAGTCGTGAACGCGGCGAAAATCAGCCTAGCAGCGCAGGCGCTGCTCTGGAAAGCTCCACTTTCCTTCTCACGCAGCCGCCTGTCAACGCAAAACCAATCAAACGTCCGTCTTTATTTTCCGCCAAGGCACTGATATCACCGCCTTCACCTTCAATTTGCCAGCGCTCAGGTGTGGTCGCAGGCGGGTAGGCAACCACTGGCAGCAGCGGTGTTTTAACCACCACCGGCCAAGCGCCAAAGCTAACCGGCGTGGGGGTGCCCGAAAGGGTTGCCGCCAGTGCCTTAGCACTGGCTTGCAGAGGCTGAACGTACATGGCATTAACGCCATCTACGCAGGCTGTATCCCCCAGGGCATAGATATTGGGATGCGAAGTCTGCAACTGACGATCAACCACTATGCCGCTAGGTAACACGTTTAAACCAGCGGCTTCGGCAAGCATTGTGCGGGGCGCGAGGCCGGTGGCCATCAACACGAGATCCGCGCCGACGGTGTCGCCGTTATCTAATTGCAGAACCGTGTTTTCATCGCTGCTGAGCGCTATGGAATGAAGTGAGCGGTCAAGGTGAAGATGGATACCCGCTTCGCTAAAGGCATCGCCCAGAGCGTTCCCTAGGGGCGGTGGCAGCAAGCGAGGAAGCAGGGATCTCTCGGGGGCGACAATGCTGACTTGATGACCGCCAGCGTAAAGGTCGTTGGCAAATTCACAGCCAACCAGCCCCGCGCCAACAATTGCTACCCGTGCAGGGCCATGACCCAGCGCGGTATGAAAGCGGCGGTAGTCGTCTAGGTCATTGATAGTAAAACAGCTAGGGGCCACGCTGGAGGCAATGTTGAAGGGCACCCGTGGCGCAGCGCCGGTGGCTAATACCAGCGTGTCATAGCCAATCCTCTGACCTTCTTTGAGGAGCACGAATTGGTTATCCACATCCAGTGCGCTTACCTGGGTGTGGATAAACATCTTGGCGTTGAGCTCATCGCCAAGTTCCGCTGCGCTGCGCTGGGCTAATTGATTGGGCTTCAGGCCCTTGGCGAAGCCGGTGGAAAGCAATGGCTTGCTGTAGTCATCGCCGCTGTCGGCGCTGACCAGCGTGATTGAGCGTTGGTCGCCCAGGCGACGCAAGGCACGAGCAAGGCCAACCCCTGCCATCCCGGTGCCAATAATTACCAGTGCAGCGTGTGTAGACGTTTTATGTGTTTGGGTGGCGGGCATGCAGATACCAACATAGTAGTTAAGACATAGTTGTTAAGACATAGCTGTTGAAATGTGGTTGTTAAAACAGAGTCGTTAAAACAAAGTTGTTAAGACAGAGTCGTTAAAGAGGTCGCTGAAACAAAAGCCTGTTAGTACCCCATGTTACACTAGCCGCCTCGTTTATTGCCCTGGAGAACTCGGTGACGCCTGCTGCTTTTCGGCAAATTCCGCTATTTTCGCGCTGGCGCCCCATTGATGCGGCACGCCCAGCGATGAGCCCTACCTGGTGGCAGTGGGTTGCCTCCACCGACTCGTTGACCGCCCGCCTAATCGCTGCGGGTGGAGACAAGCCGTTTCGCGTACGGCTGCTACGCCAGGGGGTCGGTTGGCCGCGGCAGGATGAGGCTAAGGCGCTGGGCATTGGTGCTAAGCGATACGCCTGGCTGCGCGAAGTGGCGCTGTGCTTGGATGAGACCCCTTGGGTGGTGGCACGCTCGGTCGCCCCGCTCACGCAGCTAAAGGGTCAGCGCTTGGAGCGTCTGGGCGAACGCTCCCTAGGCAGTTGGTTATTTCGTCAGCCAGGCGTAATCCGCGGGCCATTAGAAGCGACGAGGCAAGCGCCCACTTTTGCTAGCGTGAGCGGTATTCAGGGAGATGCTACCTGGGGCCGTCGCTCTGTGTTTTATCACGGCTGTCAGCACGGCGGTCTGTCGTTATTAGTTCAAGAGTATTTTTTGGGTGCGATGGCTGATGATCTTGGCCTGCCTTCGCGCTAGGCTAGCGCCTGCATCTTATTCTTGGTGAGGTAAGCATGGATCGTTCATTGTTGCGGCCGAAGGGGTGGGCTCGCGTGGCAGATTTCTTACAGCTGATGCGTTTGAATCGGCCGATAGGCACATGGCTGTTGATGTGGCCGACGCTGTGGGCTCTTTGGGTCGCTGCGGAAGGTGTACCCGGGCGAAATGTGCTGCTGATTTTTGTGGCAGGTGTTTACGTGATGCGTGCCGCGGGCTGCGTGGTCAACGATTATGCTGATCGTCACTTTGACGGCCATGTAAAACGTACCAAAAACCGTCCATTAGCTACGGGCCGGATCAGCGAAACCGAAGCCCAGTTGCTGTTTATCGCCCTGGTGGCCGCGGCGTTTATTCTGGTATTACTGACCAACTGGTTTACGGTGCTGCTCTCGCTAGGCGGGGTGCTGCTGGCAATTATTTATCCGTTTATGAAGCGCTATACCCATTTTCCTCAGGTAGTGCTGGGGGCGGCGTTTTCCTGGGCGATTCCGATGGCCTTTGGTGGGGTGCTTGGCTACGTGCCACTGGAAGCATGGCTACTATTCTGCGCCAACGTGCTGTGGACAGTCGCCTACGATACCCAGTACGCCATGGTCGATCGCGACGATGATTTAAAAATTGGCATTAAATCGACGGCGGTGCTGTTTGGAAATGCCGATCGTTTGATTATCGGCCTACTCCAGCTAGCCACGTTGGGGTTGTTGGCATGGGTAGGTTGGCGGGTCGGTTTAGGTGGATTCTTCTGGTTAGGGCTTGCGGCAATGGCGGCGACTTTCCTGCATCAGCAACGCTTAATTCGCTATCAGGAGCGAGATGCCTGCTTTCAGGCGTTTCTCAATAATCACTGGTCGGGGCTACTGATTTTTGCCGGTATCGCGCTAAGTTGGTGGCCTGCGGCGGGCTAATTTTTTTGAATGTCATATAATTGTCATCAAGTCATGGTGTTATCGTCATTGAGCTGTTTTTCTTTGAGCTGTTTTTCTTTGAGCTAGCTTGCTTTGCACTAGTTCTCTTTGAGCTATTCTTTGAACACCGTGAGGCTCTGGTATGACCGCCAAGACCGTTCTGATTGTCGATGATGAAGCGTCGATTCGCGAGATGATCGCGGTAGCGCTGGAAATGGCTGACTATCGCGTGCTCGAAGCGGATAACGCCCAGGATGCTCATGCCATGGTGGTCGACCACCAACCCGACCTACTGCTACTGGACTGGATGATGCCCGGCACTAGCGGGATTGAGCTGGCTAGACGCTTAAAGCGTGAAGAAACTACCGCTGAGATTCCCATTATTATGCTCACCGCCAAAGGCGAAGAGGATAATAAGATTCAAGGGCTTGAAGCCGGTGCCGATGACTATATCACCAAGCCTTTTTCGCCCCGGGAATTGGTGGCACGGCTAAAAGCGGTGCTGCGTCGTGCCACGCCGCGTGGCGTTGAAGACCCGATAGAGATTAACGGCCTGCTACTTGATCCGGTAAGCCATCGGGTAAGCGCTCACGGTAAAGCGCTGGAAATGGGGCCTACCGAGTACCGTTTGCTGCAGTTTTTTATGACCCATCAAGAGCGCGCTTACACGCGCAGCCAACTGCTTGACCAAGTGTGGGGCGGCAACGTCTACGTCGAAGAACGCACGGTCGATGTGCATATTCGCCGCTTGCGGAAAGCGCTGGGCGACGTGCATCAAAACCTGATTCAAACGGTTCGGGGTACCGGTTACCGTTTCTCTGCACGGGTGTAAATGTGCGTTTATGGAGTCGTGAGCTGTGGCGAATAGCGTGGCTGGCCACGCTGGGTACTTGCTTAGGTTGGCTATTGGGCTCGGCTGGGCTAGGACTTTCGGCAGGGCTTGCGGTATGTCTGTTTTACCATTTACGACAGCTGCGCGAGCTCTATAAGTGGCTCACTCTTCACCCTCACGATGAGCCTCCTGCTGCCCGCGGAATGTGGGGCGAGCTATTTGATCGTTTATACCGCTATCAAAAAAGTCAGCGAATTACCCAAAGCCGCCTGCGCGCTACCTTGGCGCGTATTCAAGAGTCGTCTGAAGCGATGCGCGACAGCGTGGTCATGCTTGACCGTCACGGTGACCTGGAGTGGTGGAACAGCGCCGCCACCGCCATGCTGGGGCTGCAAACCGCCCATGACCGTGGTCAGCACATTACCAACCTGCTTCGCGAACCAAGCTTTATCAGTTACTTTAATGCGCGTAATTACAGTGAGCCGTTAACGCTAACCTCACCGATTGATGAACGGCGAATACTGCAGTATCAAATTACCCTGTACGGTGACGACGAGCGCTTAGTCATGGCCAGGGATATTACCCGTTTGCATCGCCTTGAACAGATGCGGCGCGACTTTGTTGCCAACGTCTCCCACGAGCTACGTACCCCTCTGACCGTTCTTTCAGGCTATCTGGAAACCTACAGCGACATTGCCGATCAGCTGCCGCCGCGTTTAGGTCGTAGTATTCAGCAAATGCAGGAACAGACCCAGCGGATGCAGAATTTGGTCAATGATTTATTGCTGCTCTCGCGCCTAGAGATTGATCAGGGCGGTAAAGATCATCACCCGCTGCTACTTGGGCCTTTACTGAACAGCGTTTGCGAGGACGCGCTTGCTCTCTCGCATCAGCGGCATACCATCACCGTGGCGCTTGAGAGTGATGCGCGGTTGTTAGGTAGCGAACAGGAAATTCGTAGTGCTGTTTCTAATCTTGCCTTTAATGCGGTTCGTTACACGCCTGCAGGCAGCCAAATCACACTACGCTGGAAAGCTAGCGCCAATGGCGGTGGCTATATAGATGTTGAAGACAATGGCGAAGGGATTGATCCCGTGCATATTCCCCGCTTAACCGAACGCTTTTATCGTGTAGATAAAGGGCGCAGCACGGCGACCGGTGGCACAGGTTTAGGCTTGGCGATCGTTAAGCACGTGCTGTTACGCCACGATGCGCAACTACATATAGAGTCCCTTCCCGGCAAAGGCGCACTGTTCCGCTGTACCTTCCCCCCCTCGCGGTTGGTTTAATCCAGCAAGGCGCCCTGCACAATATTTGTAGAAGTGTTCAATATTGACATGTAAGGCTGGTGAAACTTACTCATGTGCCATTTTTACACAGGAAAAAGCGTGGGTAATGGCTCATAATTGGCCGTTATGCAATGTTTAATTTTAAATAAAATATTGATTTATATGATTTAAATTTCACATTTCGGTTTTTTGGCATGACTGCTGCAGCATACTAGTTAAGAAAGATGACCGCAGGAATTGCTGGCTACTTGTTAGCCTTTCTTTCTTAACCCAGCGGTAACAAACAGCGATCAGAGGTGGAATATGATGTCCAAGGATTTTCTCAAGAAAGCTGGCATTTTAGGTGTTTCTTTTGGCCTGATGGCAAGCCCATTAGCCTTTGCACAAACAGATGAAAACACCGCGATTGATGACAACCAAGGTATCACAGCTGACGAGCAGCCAATGGATCCCCAAGGAACCGGTAGCTCAAACGGTAGCGATACAGATATGACTAATGATTTAACCCATGACGAAGGCGATGGTGTCAGCGACATGGAACCTCAATCAAGCAGTCACTCAGATGACGCTGAGTATGATGCAGATGAACTTGTTGAAGAAAATAGCGGTAGCTAATTATTGATGTTTTTTAGATATCACTGAATGCTTTTTCATAGGATGAAAAAGCGATTAACAGGATGTTATACAGGCAAGGATGCCTTTCGGATTCAAGGACGAATCATTAGGAAATCAAAACGTTAGTCAGGGTAAATTCCAAGGTTGGAGTCCCGCACAAGGAGTGGAAGCTAGCGTTAGTCATTACCTATCATCAATTCTGATATCGGGCCTCGCATTGCGAGGCCTAATTTTTTGTCGTCTGCTTTTTTTGCTCCTCGCTCGCCTTTGCTGCCACTCCCTTCTAGTGCTTTTTTCATTTTCCTTTCAATTTCGCCATAGCGCGACCCATTCGCAATTGTGCCTGGGTAGTGCCTTGATTGCTTTGCGGAGTGTGTCATAAAGGCACAGACTATTTTGCGCATGTGTCATTACTGCACACGTAATTAGCGTGCTTTTGTTTTTAGTGACGTATTATTGCGCACAATATATCTATATTAAATATTTGATTTTAATGAATTTATTATTTTATTGGTGATATTGGCACAGCGTGTGCAGTATCGGGGTAATGAAGCTAAACGCAGTGAGATTCTTGCCACAGTGCCCCTCTCACTTCACTTCAGCGGTCTCAAACAGTCACCAGGAGTAAATAGTATGTTTAACGCATTTGTTAAAAAAGCAGCCGTGGTAGGTCTTTCATTTGGTTTGCTGGCAAGCCCGCTAGCTTTTGCCCATATCTCCATCGATGCTAATCAAGACTTCACGGTTGATGACGAGCCCATCCAGGCGCAGTCTCATCACACATCCGGCCAAGCGGATTTTAGCCCATCTGATTTGATGTACGACGAAGGCGATCGCCCTAATGTCATTAAGGCAGAGTCTCATCGCACTAGTGCTCAGGCAGAATACACCGCAAAAGACTTAACGCACGATGAAGGTGATGGAAACGTTTGGTAACAAAAATTTGCAATTCTGAAGAAATACATTACGATTAGGGTGTGAGCTAAAAACGCAAAAGCGTGTCACATCGATAGGGATGCGCATCGATTCATGGAATGAATCACACGACAATCAGAGCGCTGGTCAGGGTTAAATTCCAAGGTTGGAATCCCGCAAAAGGAGAGGAAGCTGGCGCTAGTCATTGTCAACGTACTGTGTCCTTAGACCCTGCTGATGCGGGGTCTGATTTTTTGGGTGCTCAGCGCTCTCTTCGCTATCCTCTTCTTCGTTTCAAGTACGGTTTTCAAGTACGGTTTTCACCGACTGTTTTGGAATGGCGTTATTGAATCCTTTTCTTTATCGCGTTGCCTCAGTCTGCTCGTATGGATGTCCTTGGCCACTTTTTGTATAGATATAATCGCTCATGTGTAATTATTGCACAATTTTTTTGGACAAAATAAACCTGTGCCAGTTTTTTGGCGCACAATATTTTATCTATAAGAATTTGATTTTATTGTATTTGTTATTTAATAATGGTTTTTGGCATATGGTATGCTTAATTAAGAAAGCAATAGCCGTTCTTATTACCATTGAACGGTATACAGAAATAATGAGGAGAACGTCATGTTATTGAAAGAAATGGGCAAAAAAGGCGCTATCGTAGCTATCGCTTTTGGTCTAATCGCGAGCCCGCTGGCAATGGCGAACTCATCAATTGAATTGAACAAAGATCGTTCCGCTGGTCAGAATGTGATCGATAAACCTACGTCGCATACAACGTCGAATGCAGATAATGCTTCTGCTCATCAATTGAACCGCGATGAAAGCGATAGTTTAGATTTTTCGCCATCAAGCAGCTCTTCTGATATTGGGGAAAGGAAGCACCGCAGTGACAATATCCGCCCCGAAGATTTGACCCGGGATGAAGGCGATAGCACCGACTGGTAAATAACAGAATAAGTGTAACTGCTAATGTAAACGTAACTCGCAAAAAGCCCCGCTTTTGAACTGCACCCCAAAGTTGGACACTCCTCCAAC
>NZ_LXRG01000010.1 GCF_001651035.1 Halomonas sp. ALS9 | reverse complement strand
CGGGTGACCGCCCTGGAGGGCAGCCGTCATCTGAGCGAGCTGGTCGGCGCCCCCGTCCACCTCAAGTGCGAGAACCTCCAGCGCACCGGCTCCTTCAAACTGCGCGGCGCCTACGTGGGGATCTCCGGGCTCTCCCCGGTGGGGCGGGCGGCCGGGGTGGTCGCCGCCAGCGCCGGGAACCACGCCCAGGGCGTCGCGCTCGCCTCCTCCCTCCTCGGCGTACGCTCCACCGTCTTCATGCCCGTCGGGGCGCCGCTCCCCAAGGTCGCCGCGACCCAGGAGTACGGGGCCGAGGTGCGGCTGCACGGACAGGTCGTCGACGAGACACTGGCCGCCGC
>NZ_LXRG01000009.1 GCF_001651035.1 Halomonas sp. ALS9 | reverse complement strand
CGCCCTGCTCGCGTTCGACTGGCGGTTCGCGCTGGGCGACCGGCAGCTGAGCCGCGCGGACCTGGACCGGCTCGCGGAGTCCAGCAGACCGATCGTGCGGCTGCGCGACCAGTGGGTCCTCATCGACCCGGAGGAGGCGCGGCGGGCCCGGGAGACCCAGGACCGCAAGGTCACCCCCATCGACGCGCTGGGCGCGGCGCTGACCGGCTCCACCGAGGTGGACGGGCGCCGTGTGGAGGTGGCCGCGACGGGCTGGCTGGAGAGGTTGCGCAAGCGGCTGGCCGATCCGGAGTCGGCGGCTCAGCAGACGGTCGGGCAGCCCGAGGCGCTGACCGCGACCCTGCGCGACTACCAGCTGCGCGGACTGAACTGGCTGAACACCATGACCTCGCTCGGCCTCGGCGCCTGCCTCGC
>NZ_LXRG01000008.1 GCF_001651035.1 Halomonas sp. ALS9 | reverse complement strand
GGGATGAAGTGGAGATCAAAACCGTGCTTGGTGGTATCGAGGTTCGTGTTTGGATTCTCCTGTTAACTGGGCGGAATTGCCCTGGGTTTACGGTGTAAGAACGCGGTCAACAGGAGAGAAATGAAAAGATTTGCAAATACATGTCAAAGAAATGTACTAAGAAAGAGTAATTTTTTTGAAAACAGGACCAGACCGCTGATGACG
>NZ_LXRG01000007.1 GCF_001651035.1 Halomonas sp. ALS9 | reverse complement strand
ATGGCTGTTTGTAGTGCCTAAATTCTTACCCGATGCCCAGGGTGAGGTGGGAGAGCGCAAGGGCGTCACCTGTGGATCTCTTGAGCAAAAGTTGGGTATTCACGGTAATGCCACCTGGGTGATGAACTTCGATGGCGCAACCGGTTATTTGGTGGGGCCGCCCAATAAAGGGCTGGCGTGCATGTTCACCATGATGAACGCAGCGCGTCTCGGCGTGGGCATTCAGGGGCTGGGTTTGAT
>NZ_LXRG01000006.1 GCF_001651035.1 Halomonas sp. ALS9 | reverse complement strand
AGCTGGGCATCCGGTGGTTGATCTCCTGCGCCAGCGAGACCATCCGCAGCGGGTTGCCGGGCGTGCGGCTGCTGTACGGGAGGCAGCCCGGGTCCACCGGGACGCCGTGGCCCCCGACGCCGGGCCCGGGGCGGAAGGGCTGGAAGCCGAAGGGCTTGGTCTCGGCGCACCGGATTACGTCCCACAGGTCGACGCCCAGGTCGTGGCAGGCCACCGCCATCTCGTTGACCAGCGCGATGTTGACGTGCCGGAAGTTGGTCTCCAGCACCTTCGTCATCTCCGCCTCGCGCGGCCCCCGGGCCCGTACGACCTTGTCGGTGAGCCGACCGTAGAAGGCGGCGGCCGACTCCGTGCAGGCGGAGGTGAGGCCGCCGATGACCTTGGGGGTGGAGGCGTAGGTGTGGGTGCGGTTGCCGGGGTCGAGCCGGCTGGGGGAGCAGGCGAGGTGGAAGTCGCGTCCGGCGGTGAGCCCGGAGCCCTCTTCGAGCAGGGGGCGCAGGAAGTTCTCGGTGGTGCCGGGCGGGACGGCGG
>NZ_LXRG01000005.1 GCF_001651035.1 Halomonas sp. ALS9 | reverse complement strand
GGGGGGGCGGCAGACACGGGCGGAGGACCTCGTTCTATGGAGGTGGTGGGCAGGGCGGCAGGTCGGCAGGTCGGCAGGTCGGCAGGTCGGCAGGTCGGCAGGTCGGCAGGCAGGCGCAACGTTGCCGCACTTTACTGAACGTGCTGTTCCGCCCCCTCCAGCGGGTGCATCCCGAAAAGAATCCGCGCGTCGTGTCGAGAACCCCGCCCCGGCCCCGACGTCCCCTGTGTCAGCGGAGAACCAAGGAAACGAAGAGCTCGCTACCAGGAGGCAACGGTCATGAAGTATCTGGTGATGGTCCAGGGCAGCCAGGCGGACTACGACGCGCAGGCCGGCAAGGGGTCGGCGGACAGTCCGGCCTGGGACGAGAAGGCCATGCAGGAGATGTTCGCCTACATGGGCGGCATCAACGACGACCTCGCCGAGTCGGGTGAGCTGGTGACCGCGTACGGGCTCACGGAGCCCGCGCAGGGGCGGGCCGTCAGCGTCGACGCCGAGGGGCGGCCGGTGGTGTCGGACGGCCCGTACAGCGAGACGAAGGAGCTGCTGGCCGGGTTCTGGATCCTCGAATGCGAGAGCCTGGAGCGGGTGACCGAGATCGCCGCCCGCGTGGCACGCTGTCCGCAGCCGGCCGGGGCGCCCGAGTACCCGGTGCTCATCCGGACCATCGGCGGCGGGATCGACTGATTCGACCAGGAGCGACCACTGAAGGCGGACCGTACGACCGACGACGGCATCGAGGACCCGCTGCGCCGCAACGCGCCGCAGGTCCTCGGCGCGCTCGTCCGCCGCTACGGGCACTTCGACCCGGCCGAGGACGC
>NZ_LXRG01000004.1 GCF_001651035.1 Halomonas sp. ALS9 | reverse complement strand
CGCATAACTGGTGAGCATCCAGCAGCGAACCAAAGACACGAACGTTCACATCAGCATCAATTAACTCTTCCACTCCAGAGATGATGATAGCGATATGTGTTTGTGTAATACGCATAAGACCCTTCCTAACCTGTATGAGAACCCCGTCACCTGATAATCTTGTCACTGAGCCACACTAGGTGCATTTTAGTTTACGCTACCGGCAGCTTCGGTTCACTCTAACGATTGGATCTCATGCTGACATCGCTGCTGGATAATGACTTCTATAAAATCACGATGCAAAACGCCGTGATTAAACGTTTTCCCTATGCCCATGCGCGCTACGCCTTTATCAATCGTGGCAAGCACGCCTTTCCTGATGGATTCGGCGCTGAGCTGCGCCGTGAAGTTGATAAGATGGCTGAGCTTCGCTTGAGCGATG
>NZ_LXRG01000003.1 GCF_001651035.1 Halomonas sp. ALS9 | reverse complement strand
AGACTCGCGCAGGTGATCTCGCACCCGCACGTTAGGTTTTGACGGTTTTTCTTGCACATCACTGCCGTTGAGCGAGTGAAAGCCAAATATAGCCTGAGGCCTAAAAAGCTTCCCAGTCCTGATCCGCGCTGTGCGCTTTTTGACTACGCGGTGCTGGCCGCACAAGCGCGGGCTGTCGTTGAGGAGATTGCTGGGACGAGATGAGCGGGGCGTTTTGTATAAGGCTCC
>NZ_LXRG01000002.1 GCF_001651035.1 Halomonas sp. ALS9 | reverse complement strand
CGCGCAGGGTCCGCCACGCTCCGAAGACCGCGTCACGCGGACGGGAGCCGGTGGAGATGCTCACGCCCTGGACGTGGGAGGTTCGAAGGATCGGGTAGTTGGCCTCGCCGAAGACGCCGCCGGTCAGTCCCGTTCCGCCATGGGTGGGCAGGCAGGGCAGGAAGCCGATGTGGGAGTCGTTGACCTTGAGCAGACCTCCGTTGCTCACCCGCGCCAGGAAGCGGTCCACGACCCGGGAGTCCGTGGCCCACAGGGAGTTGCGCAGGCCGTAGGCGTTGGAGTTGACGAAGTCGATGAAACGCTCGAGGAGTTCGTCGTCGGGCTCCGGGTCCGCGACCACGATGGGCAGCAGGGGGA
>NZ_LXRG01000001.1 GCF_001651035.1 Halomonas sp. ALS9 | reverse complement strand
GGGGGGGGGGGGGGGGGGGGGGGGGGGGGGGGGGGGGGGGGGGGGGGGGGGGGGGGGGGGGGGGGGGGGGGGGGGGGGGGGGGGGGGGGGGGGGGGGGGGGGGGGGGGGGGGGGGGGGGGGGGGGGGGGGGGGGGGGGGGGGGGGGGGGGGGGGGGGGGGGGGGGGGGGGGGGGGGGGGGGGGGGGGGGGGGGGGGGGGGGGGGGGGGGGGGGGGGGGGGGGGGGGGGGGGGGGGGGGGGGGGGGGGGGGGGGGGGGGGGGGGGGGGGGGGGGGGGGGGGGGGGGGGGGGGGGGGGGGGGGGGGGGGGGGGGGGTGGGGGGGGTGGGGGGGGGGGGGGGGGGGGTGGGGGGGGGGGGGGGGGGGGGGGGGGGGGGGGGGGGGGGGGGGGGGGGGGGGGGGGGGGGGGGGGGGGGGGGGGGGGGGGGGGGGGAGGGGGGGTGGGGGG